>NZ_CP150279.1:4800000-7011903 GCF_045040715.1 Paenibacillus sp. FSL H7-0942
ACAGGCAGATCCAGCTGCCGTTCAACCACTAATGCAACTGCACCGGCATTTACAGCTTTTTCTGCATAATCATGACCATCTACTGTATGTCCCGGAAGACAGATAAACAGATCACCCGGTTTTACCTGCCGGGAATCTGTCTGAAGGTTTTGGCATTCTGTATTTGATTCGCCCACGAGGCGGGCGGTGGTCAGCATCGATGCAAATTGTTTTAAAAGCACATGAATAACCTCACTTTTCCAATTATACTTCTGTTTTAACATATGTCTGTATTTATTAATATCGTCAATACAACCCAATAATGAAACGCACCTGGATGAATTTTGTTGCGCTAGAAGCTTCAAACTACCCCTAAGCCCCGTTATTCATCCTTTGTGTGATCATGTGCATCGTTAAGTACATTCCCCATATAAATGCGGATGGTTGATCCCTGATCTACCCTCGCCCCAGGTTTAGGTGCCTGATTAATCACGTATTTACCACTGCCAGACTTCGCCAGCATAAAATTCATGTTCAGGTCTTCGTACAGATCTTCAACAGTAGCTCCTGTCAGGTCTGGGACTGTCACGATTTTGGTTTCACCATACTTGTATTCTTTGGCGACCTGATCCTTCCGAACAGGTACATTCATATAGTGCAAAGCATCTTCAAGGATGTTCTGTACAATCGGGGCGGCAACCACACCTCCGAACTGTATTCCTTTGGGATTATCCACTGCGGTATAGACTACAATCTGTGGATCATCTGCCGGTGCAAATCCGATAAAGGATACGATATGCTCGGTTGAGGAATAACGTCCGTTGATGACCTTCTGGGCTGTACCTGTTTTACCACCGACCCGGTACCCATCAATGAATGCCGGACGCCCGGTACCTTTTGCAACAACACTCTCGAGTGCTTCACGTACTTGTTTGGATGTATTCTCCGAGATCACCTGACGAACCAGCTCCGGCTTGGCTTCTTCCATGACTTCCCCTGTGACCGGATGGACCCACGCTTTCGTAACATAAGGCTTGTAAAGTTTACCCCCATTGATGGCCGCTGACACAGCTGCTACTTGCTGAATGGGCGTTACGGATACACCTTGACCAAAAGCCGTCGTTGCAAGCTCGACAGGTCCCACTCTGGACAGTTTGAACAGAATTCCACTGGCTTCTCCGCTGAGGTCGATCCCTGTCTTGGTACCGAAACCAAAGTCTTTAATATAGGAGAAGAGCGATTCTTTGCCCAGCCTCTGCCCCAAAGCCACAAAGCCCGGGTTACATGAGTTCTCCACAACTTGTAAGAAGGTCTGACTTCCGTGGCCGCCCTTTTTCCAGCAACGCAGACGAGCTCCACCCACCTCAACGTATCCGGGATCAAAAAATTGATCCTGTTGCAGATTGACCTTTTTCTCTTCAAGCGCTGCTGCCAAAGTAATGATCTTAAATGTTGAGCCCGGCTCGTAGGTCATCCAGATCGGTAAATTGCGATTGTATATCTCCGCTGGATATTGCTGATAATCGGCAGGTTCGTATCCCGGTCTACTGGACATCCCCAAAATTTCACCCGTTTTGGGATTCATCGCTATGGCCAATGCTGAGTTCGCCTGGAACTTCACCATGGCCTGATCCAGTTCTCTCTCCATGATGGACTGAATGGATTTATCAATGGTCAGCTTGAGGTTAAGGCCGTCCTTCGGTTCCACATACTTCTCGGATGAGCCCGGCATTAGCCTTCCGGCCGCATCGGACAAGTAGGACACACTGCCATTCAAACCATTCAGCTTATCATCATATTTCTTCTCGACACCCGTTAAGCCCTGATTATCAATGCCCGTAAAACCAAG
Source organism: Paenibacillus sp. FSL H7-0942 (assembly GCF_045040715.1). Taxonomy (NCBI): domain Bacteria; kingdom Bacillati; phylum Bacillota; class Bacilli; order Caryophanales; family Paenibacillaceae; genus Paenibacillus; species Paenibacillus sp. FSL H7-0942. The sequence goes on from NZ_CP150279.1 coordinate 4,801,829, forward strand.
AATATGGGCAGCCAAATCATCATAAGGATAAAAACGTTTATTGTCTTCAGCAACAACGATACCCGGAAGCTTCAAATCACGGATGCGCTGAGCTTTCTCCATCGTAATTTTGCGGCCGCCGGGTTGTAGTCGTACAATGAGTTCTCGTTTCTTGATGGTTGCGAGCACTTTTTCTTCCGTCATCCCAAGCAATGGGGCCAGCGCTTTAGCCGTCGTTTCAGCTTCTTTCACCTGAGCCGGAATGGCCATAATGGTTGGTGTTGTCACATTATAGGCCAGAGAGGTTCCATTTCGATCCAGGATCTCCCCTCGCTTGGCTGAGTAAGGAATATTACGCCGCCAGGATTCTTCTGCTTTTGCTGACAATTCAGGGCCTTCCCCGAGCTGTACATAAGCAAGCCTGATCATCAGGGCCGAAAATAACAAAACTAAAATCATTAAACTCCATAGCAACCTGCGCCGCAGATTTACGCTTGATCCCTTCACGAAAAGATCCCCCCACTCGTCCCAAAATCATGACATTCGTTCCATTCATGAATATTCAGGACAACCGGGGGTTAGAACAAGCTGTCAGAGCTCCCTAAGGAAGCGTAGCTCCGTTTGTTGCTGGATCGTCAGAGGATTCGGTTTCATTGGCAGGAGCCTTGTTGTTATCTGTTTCGTCTGTTTCGTCGGTTTTAACTTCTCCGGCCGAAGCCTCTTGTTCCTTCACTTCAGCTTCTGACGACGGATCAGAAGAGATTGGAGCCTCATCGGCTATACCTGTCACTGCAGCTTTGGCAGTTTGCAAGTTCAACTGCACAGTTCTCTGCTCACCTGCGACCTGCTCGGTTTGTTTCACGACATAACCCTCGCCCTTGACTGTAACCCCCACTTTCATGAGAGAAAGTACTTCTAGGGCATCACGGAGAGATTCACCTGTTAGATCGGGAATCTTCATCTTGCTGCTTTCTTCCGTTAGCAGATAGATTCGTTGGCCTGGATTCATAGAAGCGCCAGCAACCGGATACTGCCGAATTACATTATCACCTTGACCAAGAGTCACATAAGCAATACCTGCGCTTAGAAGCTGGCTTCTGGCTTGTTTGGCTGTCTTGCCACTTAAGTCAGGCGCCTTGGCTTGCACGACAGAGACTTCTTTTGACTTTTTGTCAGGAGTTTTGGCTGTATCTTTGGGTATTCCCATGTATTGAAGAGTCTGGCTGACAATCTTTTTGAACACCGGCGCAGCTGCGGTTCCTCCCCCAATGTTGGTTCCATCCGGTTGGTCAATGACAACAAGTATAGCAATCTTCGGATTATTCACGGGCGCGAATCCAATAAACGATACAACGTCTTTTGACTTGCTGTATGCTCCGTTAACAACCTTTCTTGCTGTACCTGTCTTACCAGCTACACGGTAACCTTCAATATAGGCGTTACGACCGGTACCAATCGTTTGGTCTGCAACCACTTGTTCCAGATAACCGCTCACCAGTTTGGAAGATTCCTTGGAAATCACCTGACGAACAACTTTGGGTTTGATGACTTCCGTTGTTCCATCATTCGGGTTCTTGATCTCCTTCACCAGATGTGGCTCCAGCAATTTGCCGCCGTTGGCAATCGCAGAGATGGCTGCGACCTGTTGAATTGGTGTTACCTGTACAAGACCGTGACCGTAAGCAGCAGTAGCAATCTCGGATTTGTAAACCAGTGGCTTGATCGGGGACGCTGCCTCATTTGGCAGATCAATACCCGTCTTTTTGCCGAAGCCGAATTCGTCTATGTAATGACGCAGACGTTCACCGCCAAGCATGTTGTAACCCAAGTTAACAAAAGCAATGTTACTTGACCGTTTGACACCTTCGAGATACGAGATCCAACCATAGGAATGACCATTATCACTAATCGGGAAACCACCGATATACATACGTTTGGATTCAAAACTTGCATTGGGATCGAAGAGTTTTTCTTCAACAGCCCCTGCTAGCGTAACTATTTTGAATGTACTCCCTGGCTCATAGATTGATTGAGTAGCATGGTTGATAAAATTCTTTTGATCAGGTGTACTCCCATACGTATTCGGGTTAAAGGTTGGCCAGTTCGCCATCCCTAGAATCTCCATCGTGTTTGGGTCCGCGGCAATGACCGTCATGCTCAGTGGATTATACTTGGCAACGGCTTCTTTCATTGCATCCTCAATGTAGAACTGGATCGTATCATCGATGGTCAGCGTAAGGTTATTACCGTTCTGAGGTGGCAGATAGTTATCCTGTGAATCCGGAAGTTTAATGCCTTTGGCATCCTTCTGATAATTCAAATATCCATCTGTACCTGTCAGTGCTTCATCATATGAGACTTCAAGTCCATTGACAGCTTTCCCATCACGGCTCATATATCCCAAGAGGTGAGAAGCAAGTGTTTCTTCAGGGTAAAAACGCTTCGACTCCTGAGCCATCACAATTGCATTACGAGCCTTGTACTCTTCTTGTAATTCCTCACGCAGTTCGTTGACTTTTTCCGCAAGCTCTGGACTTATCTTATATCCTTCACTCCGTACTTCACGTTGCTGAAAAAACTCACCATCTTTTTTCTTCGCTGTGACCAAAGCACGCATCTCACTCTCATTTTTCCCAAGAAGGGTAGAGAGTTTCTCCGTAACAACATCCTGAATTCCGAGTTCATTAATTAATAACGGATTAACAGAAACCGTATACGCAGGGGCATCGGTAGCCAAAATATTACCATTTCGATCCGTAATCGTTCCACGTGCAGCCTTAATCGTCTGTTCCCGCTCTACCAAACCGGCTGCCCGTTTCTGCCATTCACCGCCATTCACAACCTGAATGAAAAAGATTCGGGTTACGAGTACAAGAAAAAAGAGGGTAATACATCCCCCTATAAGCAACGTGCGCATCTTTATTCTTTTTATCATCGGAACACCTCTTTACTTACTGCTTGCTGTATTCGAGGACGACTCAGTGCCAGTTGATTTCGTACTTGTTGAGCGAGGTACATAAATGACATCCTTACCGGAAGCTTCAACGTAACCAAGTTGTTTTGCATTTTCGATGACCTGGTTGTTCAATGTTTCTTTTTCCACCTGCAGGTCTGCAATCGTCTTTTCATACCCCTTGATATCCGAAATAGTGGACTGCGCCTGCTTGTTCAGATCATAGATATGAGCATAACGAGACATCAAGGCTCCTCCAACAAGGATAACTGCAACCAGGGTAATCAGATACAAAATCTTCTCGCGTGCCGGAAGACCCGTACGACGGGTCACCACTTTGGTGGTTTCTTTGTATCGTTGCTGGGTCACACGTTCCTGGGACGCTTTTTCTTTTACAGCGAGATTACCACGTGTATATGCCATACTCCGATTCTCTCCTCCACTCTTGATCTACAATTTCTCGGCTACGCGCAGCTTGGCTGAACGAGCACGTGAATTTTCGGTCAATTCCGTTTCCGTTGGAATCAACGGTTTTCTGTTAACTAAACGCAGGGTCCCCTTGCCGCCGCATACACACAACGGAAAATCGGGTGGACATGTACATTTTTCCAGATAACTGCTGAAAATCTGTTTACATATCCGATCCTCAAGGGAGTGGAAGGTAATAACAGATACACGTCCTCCTGGTGCCAGACAACGAACAGCCTGATGTAAGCCTTCTTCAAACGCACCCAACTCATCGTTGACGGCAATGCGTAATGCCTGGAAGCTGCGTTTGGCAGGATGTCCACCTGTACGGCGAGCTGCCGCCGGGATGCCTTCCTTGATCAGTTCCACGAGTTCACCTGTCGTCTCAATGGTAGATTGCGCTCGTTTTCCCACGATAACACGGGCAATTCTTCTCGAAAACTTCTCTTCACCATAGCGATACAAAATTCGAGCAATCTCTTCTTCTGGCCACTCATTCACAATCTCTTTGGCCGTCAGCATTGCATCCTGGTCCATTCGCATATCGAGCGGAGCATCGTGATTGTAGCTGAATCCACGTTCTCCTTCATCAAATTGCGGGGATGACACACCCAAGTCGTACAAAATACCGTCGACCTGTGGTACACCATCCTTCATTGGTACATCCAGATCCTTGAGTACCTGTTCCAGATCCCGAAAATTGGTTTTCACCAATGTTACACGTTCTCCATAAGCTGCGAGCTTCTCGCGAGCATTATCCAAAGCCCAATCATCCTGATCAAGTGCGATCAGACGTCCCCCTGGACCGAGCTTGGAAGCAATCACGGAGCTATGTCCGCCACCGCCTAAAGTGCAGTCCACGTATATACCGTCCTGCTTGATGTTTAATCCCTCTGTTGCCTCTTCTTTGAGTACGGTTATGTGGTGAAACAACCTGCACCCCTCCTGACTTTATAAATCAAAATTAAAATCGACCAGCTTTTCGGCAATGTCGTTGAATGCTTCTTCGGATTGATTGAAATAACTCTCCCATATGCCTTTGCTCCAAATCTCCACCCGGTTCGACACGCCAAGAACAACACAATCCTTGTCCAGCTTGGCATACTCTCTTAAATTGCCCGGCAGATTTACCCTGCCCTGTTTGTCCAGTTCACATTCGGTTGCACCCGAGAAAAAAAACCGGGTAAACGCACGTGCATCAGATTTCATCAATGGCAGTGCTTTGAGCTTCTGTTCCATGACCCCCCACTCCTCCATGGGGTACACGAAAAGACACTGGTCCAAACCCCGTGTGACAACGAAAGACGGTGCCAGAGATTCGCGGAATTTAGCCGGAATGATCATCCGACCCTTATCATCAATGCTATGTTGGAACTCCCCCATAAACATTGGCCCACTCACTCCTCACCCGTTTCTCCCACTTTGCCCCACTTTCCACCACCTAAGCATAATAGATTCGCACAAAAAAATCAAAACCCTTCTTGCATGACTTGATTTTTTAATTTTTCAGCATAAAAAAAACGTCCTTGATCCTGTCACTCAGGATCAAAGACGCTTCCCTTAAACGGGCAATCGTATGTCTACCCGCACATGAGCCATATCATCAATAAACCATTCTATACCTATTGAATCATTTCATCAGCTTGTAATTATTGGATAGTGCTTAAAATTTCCAGCTATCCAGGTATTTCACTTGCTCAGCTGACAAGGAGTCGATGCCAATATTCAGGCTTTCAAGTTTATAGCTGGCAACCTGCTGGTCAATATCATAAGGTACATTAACAACGTTTTTACCCAAGTTTTCATAATTCTCACTTACATAACGCAGACCAAGCGCCTGCAGAGCAAACGTCGTATCCATGATTTCGGCAGGGTGACCATCTGCTGCACCCAGGTTCACAAGACGACCTTCTGCAAGAAGGTACATTTTACGACCGTCTTTGAAACGATATTCCTCAATGTTGCGACGAACTGTGCGAATCGATTCCGAACGTTTAGCCAGTTCAGGTTTATTCACTTCAACATCAAAGTGACCTGCATTACTCAGGATCGCTCCGTCCTTCATCACATCGTAATGCTCCCCTGTGATAACATCCTTATTGCCTGTAACTGCGATAAAGAAATCGCCCAATTTGGCGGCTTCCACCATCGTCATGACTCGGAACCCATCCATGTGTGCTTCTACCGCTTTGATTGGATCGATCTCGGTTACGATCACATTGGCACCAAGACCTTTGGCGCGCATCGCTACACCTTTACCACACCAGCCATAACCTGCTACCACTACGTTTTTACCAGCGATAACCAAGTTAGTTGTACGAATAATCCCGTCGAATGCAGATTGTCCAGTACCGTAGCGATTGTCAAACAGATACTTGCAGTATGCGTCATTAACCGCAACCATCGGAAACTTCAATTGGCCTTCTTTCGCCAATGCTTTCAAACGAATAATACCCGTTGTCGTTTCTTCTGCTCCTCCGCGAATGGTTGCTGCGAGGTCAGGGCGCTCGGATGCAATAATGGTTGCAAAGTCTCCACCATCATCAATAATGAGATCAGGCTTCACCTCAAGCGCACGCAGTTGCAGTGATTTGAATTCCGCAGGCTCCGGATTGTACTTCGCATACACCGTAACACCGTCTTCCACCAATGCTGCGCAAACATCATCTTGTGTAGACAATGGATTGCTATGCGTAATCGTCACTTCTGCTCCACCGGCTTGGATCACTTTTGCCAAGTAAGCTGTTTTCGCTTCCAGATGAAGACAAATGGCAACCTTCAAACCTTTGAAGGGCAGATCCTGTTCGAACTGGCGACGAATGCGGTTCAGTACCGGCATATGCGCTTCTACCCAATCAATTTTCAGGTGACCCTCTGAAGCGAGTCCCATATCTTTAACAATACTGTTTTGCAATGCAGGTGTAGTCATTTCACGTCCTCCTCGTTTATGTGTTTCTTCTATTATAAAGGGCTCTACAGTGCAATAACCTTATGCTCTCCAAGGAATTCACTTGAGGCCTTAATCAGTTCATCGATCCACTCGGTGCCATAACGATTCAGGTAAAAGAGTGCATTATGTACTCGTTCCTGTGGTTTGCCCGTTGGGAATAAGGAGTTCTGAATGCCGTTCCAGTGCCTTAGACTCACATTGTGTTTATCTTCGATAGCTTTGTGAGTCTGTTGTTTCAGATACTGCATTTGCTCGTTGATTTTACTCAAATTGGTGTCGCCAATTCGTTCCAGCCCCGGATGAATCTCCGCGATCTCATCTAGCAACGGTCCATACAGATCAAGAAACGCTTCCTGAACCTTGTCAAACTGTTCATCTACCTGGAACGTCTCCTGCTGTGCGAGCCATTGCTCCTTCTTTTCTTCCATATGATATTGAACATCCTGAAAAGAAAGTCCATATTGTTTCATATGTTTGTGATGAATATCTTCCATAATGGTGAAAGACAACCGCGGCAACAAAATGGGCATTTGCAGGCCGAACTGACGGAATGCTTCCCGAGTCAAACCCCAATATGCAATTTCACCTTGCCCCAAAATAACAGCGGCTACAGGCAACACGGAATCTTGCATTAATGGTCGTGTCAATACGTTGTTACTGAAGCGCTCCGGATGTTCTCCCAGTTCCTGAAGCAAACGTTCCTCTGAGAAAGAAACCAAACCTTTGCGATCACTATATAAACCGTCCTTCAACAACAAGAGTAGACGCGTACCTTCATGAATGTAGAACAGATTGGCTCCATCCTCCGCCACTTCGGCAGGCATAGCATAACCAGCTTGTTGTACCAGCGAAGCACCTTGAGTGTATGCGCTGCGCAGCACTTCATTTTTTCGTATCAACCGCTCAAACACGGGCTGTTCCAACCTGCGTAAATCTGGATCCGATGCATCCATTAGAACAAGTCCACTGCTGGCAAACAAAGCAGATATCATGCGGGCAAATGCATCACTCAGATTTGAACTGGATTGATGGATCTCTGTGATGCATTTCATCAGTCCTGGTTTATGTATCGTATCAGGTAAAAGATGTTCCACCTGTTCGAGTACATTCATCCACTGCTGCGTATCCACATGAACATTACTCACAGAATCCCTTCCTGCGAATCGTCCTTGTAACTTAACCTTCTTCATGTCTCCCTGACGATCAGGTAGATATGTGTGGTTAACCTCATCCCAGTCATGGTCTTCACCGGCAATCCAAAATACTGGGACTACCGGGCGTTGAAGTCTTTCTTCCGCTTCACGCGCAGCTGCCACTACGCTGGCGGCTTTGTATATGACGAACAGTGGTCCGGTGAGCAGACCGCTCTGCTGTCCTCCTGTAACCACTAGTGCATCTTGTTCTGCAAGACGTGTGATGGACGCATGAACCTCTCCATGGTCGTTCACCCGCTTATTATATATACGTAAATACTCTGCCAGATCACGACGATCAATACGTGTGTTTTCCGATTGGTCCAGCCACTCGGCACGCGCCTGAAGTCCTGATTCCCAGCGAATGTCATACTCGTAAAGGCCACGCGCAGCATCTCTTGAACAGATATAATCTTCTGCAAGTCTTGATCCGCTGCGGAGTGCCTCGGTAATACCGTTCATGAGGTCTGCCTCCTATTCTGCTTCAAAGAGCCTTTCTTGATTGTACCGAATTCAGGGCCGCTTCGTCAAAAGAAAGTAATTAAAATACGAAAAAAACCGCCGAACGAGTCGGCGGCATTTAATACATCAATAATAGCATATCGCTTTAATATTCCTATTATACGTAAGGTTCTGCAACCCAGTGACCTTTGGAAACCTCAATCAATTGAGAATTTTCCAGGTTGTACGGATCATTTGCAGGACCGCCAGATCCGTTCTGAATCGGGCTCATATGCTCTTCTGGCAGCAAGATGCGACGTTTGTTCGCTTCCACTTCCGGATCAGGTACAGGGATCGCGGAAAGCAATGTTTTGGTGTAAGGGTGGACAGGGTTCGCATATAGTTCTTCACTTTCTGCGAGCTCAACCACTTTACCCATGTACATTACAGCTACACGGTCACTGATATGTTTAACCATTGACAAGTCATGCGCAATAAACAGGTATGTCAAGCCGAGACGTTGCTGAAGTTCTTCAAGCAATTTAACGACCTGCGCCTGAATGGATACATCCAGTGCAGACAATGGCTCATCACAGATGATGAATTTAGGGTCTACAGCAAGCGCACGCGCAATCCCGATCCGTTGTCTTTGACCACCGGAGAATTCATGTGGATAACGAAGTGCATGACTTGGATTCAAACCTACCAGATCAAGCAGTTCCTCCACTCGTCTCTTGCGCTCTTTAGAGCTGGAAGCCAGACCATGAATATCGAGTGACTCCCCGATAATATCCATAACATTGAAACGCGGGTTAAGAGATGCATATGGATCTTGGAAGATCATCTGCATATCTTTACGCATTTCTTTCATTTTGCGCGGGGACAACTTGTAGATATCCGTTCCGTTGAAGTTAACATTTCCGCCAGTTGGCTCATAAAGACGCAGAATGGTACGACCTGTTGTGGATTTACCACAGCCAGACTCGCCTACAACGCCAAGTGTTTCACCTTCAAAGATATCAAAGCTTACGTCATTGACAGCTTTGAGAATGTTACCTTTACCCAAATTAAAGTACTGTTTCAAGTTTTTCACTTGTACCAGAGGCTTATTGCTGCCTTTGATAATACCAGCCGGAGCTGGTTTTTCCTTTTTGGGCTCGTCCAGACGTGGCAAGGCATTCAGCAATTTAATGGTGTATGGATGTTGAGGGTTACTAAAGATTTCAGCAGTTGTTCCTGTTTCAACAACTTCGCCTTCCTTCATAACAACAACACGGTCACACATACCCGCTACGACACCAAGGTCATGCGTAATCAGCATGATCGATGTTCCCAGCTTTTGCTGCATGTCTTTCATGACATCCAGAATTTGAGCCTGAATTGTAACGTCAAGTGCAGTTGTCGGCTCATCCGCAATCAGGAGGGATGGACGACATGCAAGCGCGATCGCAATCATGGCACGCTGACGCATACCACCAGAGAATTGGTGAGGATAATGATTCATGCGGATAGCCGCATTCTTGATACCTACAAGTTCCAGCATCTCCAAAGCCGCTTTATTCGCCGCTTGTTTGGACATGTTCTGATGCTTGCGCAATACTTCAGTAATTTGTTTACCAATTTTAATGGTAGGATTCAATGAAGTCATTGGATCTTGGAAGATCATACCGATATCTTTACCACGAATCGCTTCCATTTGTTTGTCTGTCTTATTCAGCAGGTCTTGCCCGTGAAAAGTAATTTCTCCGCTTTTGACCTTCGAAGGCGGGGAGGGAATCAATTTCATGATGGTTTGGGCGGTAACACTCTTACCACTACCCGATTCACCTACGATCCCCAGCGTCTCTCCTTTGCCAAGTTCAAAACTCACATGTTTAACGGCATCAAATTCACCAGAACGTGTTGAGAACGACACACTCAGGTCTTTGACAGTTAAAATCGGCTCCATAATCCCACCTCCTGTTTCTATTTACGTAATTTCGGATCGAGTGCGTCACGCAGACCGTCTCCGAGCAAGTTAAATGCAAGCATTGTAAGAACCATCAGACCTGCTGGGAACCACATCCGCCACGGGAAAAGCGTCCAGCCTGTAAGTGCATCATTGATCATAGAACCAAGTGAAGATCTTGGTGCTGATACACCCAATCCAAGGAAGCTCAGGAACGCTTCAGCAAAGATTGCATTTGGAATGGACAACGTCAATGTTACAAGAATCGGTCCTATTGCATTGGGCAACAAATGACGGAACAATTGACGCCCTGTGCTTGCTCCCATGGACCTTGCAGCAAGAATAAAGTCTCTGTTTTTGAGTTGCATAATTTCACCACGCACAATCCATGACATGCTGATCCAGCCTGTGATGGTGAGGGCAATGATAATCGTTGTCAGACTTGGTTCCAGTACAACCAGCAACAAAATTACAACAAGCATGTACGGCAAGGAGTAGAGGATTTCGGAAAACTTGTTCATAATTCCATCTACACGTCCACCATAGAAACCCATGATCGCTCCATAAATAACCCCGATAACAAGGTCAATCAAGGCTGCGGCCAAACCTACAGTAAGGGATACACGTGCTCCTACCCAAGTTCTTACCCACACGTCGCGACCAAGCTCGTCCGTACCGAACCAGTGCTCCGCACTCGGTGCTGCATTGGCATTCAACAAATCATTGGAATAATAATTATAACTTGTAAACAAAGAAGTTGGACCAATCAAAGAGAAAATCACGACAAGAACCAACACGCTCAGACTGATCATTGCAGCCTTATTGGTTGCAAGTCTGTACATGGCATCTTTAAAAAGGGATACACTTTCTTGCGGTTTAACCGCTGCCTGACTAGTCAGGTTCGTGTTCGCCGTTTCATTCTTTTTATTATTCGTGCCAGACAACGTTATGCCCCCTTCCGGCTTTCCAGCTTAATTCTAGGATCAATCAGCACGTAAGCGATATCCGTAAAGAAACGAGCCAACATCAGGAGGATACCATAGAAAATCGTAATCCCCATGATCATAGTGTAATCACGGTTTGTGATACTCTCTACGAATACTTTACCAATTCCCCCGATGTTAAAGATCTGTTCAATTACAACGGAACCTGTGATGATATTCGCTGTCATTGGACCAACATAAGTTACTACTGGTAGAATACCGTTTCTTACAACGTGTTTAAACATGATTGCAGGCCATTTCAAACCTTTGGCTTTAGCTGTTTTGATATAATCTGCATGTAAAACTTCAAGCATGCTCGAACGCGTCAAACGAGCGATAAAAGCAATCGGAGATGCAGATAGCGCTGCAACCGGAAGAACATAATCCAATGGACCATCAAAGCCCATAACGTTAAACCAGCCTAATTTAGTAGCAAAGAGATACTGCAATAGTGACGCAAGCAAGAAGCTCGGAACAGCTATCCCTATGACAGCCAGGATCATCGTGATATCATCAATGAGTTTACGATGGTAAACTGCAGCAATAAGGCCCAGCAGAACACCCACGATAATGGAGATAACAATTGCAAACACTCCAAGCTTCAGCGAAGCGGTGAATGTTTCGCCGATCATTCCGGCTACATCTCGATTGAGATATTTCATTGAGACTCCGAAATCTCCCTTAATGATTCCACCCATATACTTCAGGTATTGTTCATACATCGGTTTGTCCAATCCATACTTCTGTTCCAGCAAGACCCGAATTTCAGGCGATACTTTTTTCTCAGATGTAAAAGGGTCACCCGGAATAGCCTTCATCAGGAAGAAGGTTGCAGATGCGAGTATGAAAAGCGATAGCAGCATAAATAATAGTTTTTTCAACACATACTTAACCAACCCTTGCACACCTCCACAAACAATATTTTGTATACAAATCGATTGTAGAATTAGACAGAAATAAAGTCCAATCCATTTATCGGAAATTTCAAGAATTATAAGGAAAATCGGTGCACATACAAAAAATCGGGATATATATGGAATTCCACATATATATCCCGAAGTATTCATATTAGACTTCAGAACAACTTATTTCTCTTCCAGATATGCACGAGTGTAGTCAATAGCTCCACTGAAATCAAGTTGTACACCTTTCAGGTAAGGCTTAGTCAAAGATACGTTAGTGTAATAATAGATTGGCATAACGCCCATTTCATCTTGAATCAGGATTTTCTCAGCGTCAGCAAATGCAGCCATACGTGCAGCTGGATCAGCAGATTTTACAGTTTCTTTAACATCTTTGTCATACTGTTCGTTGCTGAATTTGGAATCATTGTTTGTGTTTCCAGTAGTCCACATTTCCAAGAAGTTGTATGGATCGTTGTAGTCAGCAGACCAACCTGCACGAGCTACTTGGAAGTTTTGGTTTTGACGGTTCTCAAGGAATACGCCCCACTCTTGGTTTTCTGTTTTCACATCAACACCAAGATTTTGTTTCCACATGTCAGCAACCGCCAAAGCGATTTTCGCGTGACCATCACTAGTGTTGTAGATCAACGTAACAGCTGGCAATGTTGTGTAACCTTCTTCTTTCATACCTTCAGCAAGCAATGCTTTAGCTTCTTCAACATTTTCTGTGAAGTAATCGTCTTTGTGCTCATCACGGAATTCGCCGTTTTCACCACGGATACCTGGAGGTACAAAGCCGAATGCTGGAATTTGTCCACCTTGTGTAACTTTGTCAACAATCAGCTGACGCTGAATTGCCATTGCAAATGCTTTACGGATTTTTACGTTGTTAAATGGTGCTTCGTTTACGTTGAACTGATAGTAGTACGTACTTGCAATACCAGTAGCTTTGAACTCGTCCGGCAATTCCGCTTTTACAGAAGGAATTTGGTCGGATGGAATTTCACCGTTAGGTGCACCAGTGTAGTCCAATTGTCCTGATTTGTAAGCTTGCAGTTCGGAAGCACTGCTGTTTGTCAGAGACATATCGATTTGAGCCAATTTAATATCGGCAGCTGCATGGTAACCATCGTTTTTCTTCACAACAATTTTTTGACCTTTAGAGTATTGATCCATTACAAATGGTCCGTTAACGATCATGTTTTTGTAGTCTGTGAAGAATTTGTCATTGGTGTCAGCAGATGCATGTACTGGGTAGTACGTGTAGAATGCTGTCAGACCCAAGAAGTAAGGTGTTGGGTTTTCCAACGTTACTTCCAATGTGTGCTCATCAGTAGCTTTAACGCCTACTTGTGAGAAATCTGTGACTTTAGTACCTTTGTATGTTTCATCTTTGCTGAGGTTGTAACCTTCAGCACCTTTAATGTAGTACAATTGGTATGCATATGGAGAAGCTGTTTCCGGTTTCAAAGCACGTTCCCAAGAACGAACAAAGTCTTCGGCAGTGATTGCATCACCGTTGCTCCATTTAGCTTCCGGGTTCAGGTTGAAAACATATTTCAAACCATCTTCGGAAATTTTCCAGTCTTTAGCTACGCCTGCTTGTTCTTTACCATCAGCATCAATGCGTACAAGACCTTCGTACAAGAATTTCAGAACTGTGTTGGTTTGGCTGTCTTTTGCTTGAGCCGGGTCCAACGTAGGAGGTTCAGCTGACAGGTTGATTTTCAGAATTTGATCTTTAGCAAGACCATTTCCTTCGTTTGCAGAACCAGTATCGGTGTTACCTGTGCCTTCGTTTTTCGATCCGCACGCTGCAAGTACGGTACCGAACGCCAAAATCAGCGTCAAAAGGACTAATAGACTTTTCCTTTTCATCTAACACGTTCCCCCTAAATTGATATGGTTTATATGTTTATAGATTATACAACCACCGGTCAAAAAAATCTACATTACTTTTTCAGAAAGTAATGTTTTTTTCAGTTTTCGACAAAATCGACACATTTTTTGCCTCTTTTGCGTTATGTAACCTTACATCAGTTGCATGAAGTATCTAAATAATCCAAATAAAGTAAACAAAACATACCCGAAACTCATGATAACGAAAGACATGCGCCATACGGCCCGGAACATTCTACCCCTATCGACCTTCCCTTTTAGTCGATTTTGCGCACCCCCGATGAATCCAAGTGCTACTAGTATGAGTATTAATGTCAGATAAAAACCAAAATTCGAATCAAATGTTAAGTTGAATAACGCTGAAACTGAAAATACAAGAAAAAAAGTGGTTACATCCATTGCCATTCGCAATGCTTTACGTTTGTCTTTTTTCCATACGTACATGCCCCAATAGACAAGAAAGAACGGAAAAAAGGGCAATATGCTCAACACAATAAAAAGTCCCATTAATTCACTCCTTCCGGTTGCATTCCTTCAATCAGATGAAGCAGTATTTCATGTGTAGGTGCAAAAAGGTCCAACTTCTGTGCCATCTTTACAATATGACCGTTAATTGACCTCACTTCTGTACCACGTCCAGCGAGAACATCTGCAAGCATGGAGGAAGTATTCGTGGCAGTAGAACGACAAACCGATATCAGTTGATCCCACATATCCTGATCCAAACATATTCCACTTGCAGAGTAGATTAACAATACTTCATCATATAACTGGCGCATTAGCCTCTTTCGTTCTTCCTTGACGATCAATTCTCCATTAGGGATTCGCCATAGTGCCGTGAGCGGGTTAATGACTGAATTAATCAATAGTTTCCTGTATATCAGCTTATCGATTTCATTCGACACTGTACAGTCAAATCCTGCCTGCTGCAACGATCCCGACAGAGTAAATGTTCTCTGCTCCTCTATAGAGGTAGAAGCTCCTATATGTATGTTGTACCTCCCCAGCCTAGTTTCACCTGTACCTGCACGAGTCACCTGACTTTGTGTTCGCTTCGCACCTTCTGTTGTAACCGCACTACACAGAAGCGACTTTGGCAAAGCTGCTTGAAGTTTTGTAAGATGGCCCATCCCATTCTGAAAACAAGCGACATTCAGCACATGATCTTGTAATGGACTAATCTCATCAATGAAATCATCAATGCTTGTCTGCTTAACCATGAGCAGTAACCATTCTCCTTGTGTGTTCTTCCATGTGTCAGTCAGCTTACTTATTGGTTTCGCCTGTATTTGATCCGGTAGAATATGTATCTCCTCGTCTTGTTCCACAATGGTTACTCCATTATGGCTGAGGAGGTCTGCCTGAGCTGTTGTTCTGGTCCAAAATCTGACCTGGTTACCTGACGCCAGCAGTTTCCCGCCATACAAAAGACCAAGTGCCCCCGCTCCTACGATGTCAATGATCATATGATGCACTCCTCTCCGCTTCAGTAGTTTCTCCTTCTATTATCTATAATAGAACAAAAACACCAAACTAAAAACCCGTCATACCTGCCGTTGTGTAACGGAGGTGTGGCGGGTTCATACCTGACTTTCACAAATCAAACGTCTGAATTTGTTATTCAATTCGTTCCAGATTCCCGTTGGCATCCATCTTGAAACGTGTCTTAAGTTCCTCTTCTTCTTCGGACAAAAATGCGAGTCTGCGAGCCCGATCCATAATCTGAATCAAAGCTTTGTAGTCGTCATTCACCACACGGTAATCCGTCTGTACTTCATTCACTTCCTTGGAGAGACGGTCATTCTCAAGACGTAGTTCAAGCAATTCATCTTCTTTCTCCCGAAGCTCCTTCTCCAGCATCTTGAGTTGACGATTACTCTCCTGCACCGTTCCCTTCCATTGTCGCAGGAAGCGGATTACTGCATCCATCGATAATGAATCGTCTGAGATCCCATCTGATTTGTACAGATGTTCTTCAGTGTCCAGTGTAGACAGTGCTGCAACCTGCGGTCCGAGCATAGCTGGTTGCTTTCTGAGATAACTTCGTTTTTGTCGTTGTGCCTTGGCGTTACTGATGGCAGAATCATACTTTTTACGTACACAACTGTTCCAGCGAAAACCGCATGCGGCAGATGTTCTGCCTATTTTTTCGCCCACCTCTTCAAAAGCGGCCAATTGTGTACTGCCTTCCCGAATATGACGCAAAGTAACCTCAGCCAATATCAAATCGTCCTCTGTACTCCAAGCATCCTGTCTCACTGCAGTCATGCTATAATACCCTCCTAACAACATCCTAAAATAACCGTCCGCATTACCGGAAGCCCGGTATGTGAATTAGGTATAAAAGCTGCTTCATTCATTCTTATGCCTCTCATAGAGTTCATAGAATTGATTTCATACTAAAATGTATTTCCACATTCAGGCTTGCTTATACGTGACATACGTAAAACATATCCCTCTATACTTACTTTGAGCAAAAAAAAGAATTCGCTTTCATATCCAAATTTGTTTACACGTTTTTCCTTTCCCGGTATAATGTTGTGTAGACAATCTATGAACGTACTTAGGAGAGGAGGATTTACCGTGGCACGCATGTTTCGGGTACTCGGGTTCTTCACGCTTGCAATTGGCCTGATGGCTTTTGCGGGAGATCTGGTCGAAATGGCTTTGCTTTTTTTCCTGCAGACTGCGTTTTTTGTCATTTTGGGATACTTGAAATTTACCGAGCGAACGTACATATTGCTCTTCTGGGGTTATATGATCGTAACATTCACGGGTTTCAGCTACTGGACCGTATTCGAAATGGGTTTGCCGCTCTAATCCACCTGCAGCATCAAAGTGATCCGATATCTGTCGGGTTGCTTTTTTGTTGTGTTCAGATTAAATGAATGTTCATGGTGTTATGTAACCACTAAGGATATTTCACGTATTTGTTTCATATATTGTCTGGAAGACAACAAGCCTGTACGTTTGTCATTTAAGAAGTGGAAAGGAGAATGGATCGGTGAAACGTCAACACGGCATTTCCGCCTTTATATTATGCATCATTTTATTCCTCCAGCTACCTTTAGCCTATGCCTATGGAGAGTTTTCACCTGAGGATACACGTGAGATATTACAAAAAAGTCTATCCATCGTTGAAATCGATCATGAAATCGAACGCATCACCGAAAGGCAGAAGCAGCTGGGTCAACAACACGAGACATTATCCGTCCAGCTGCAGGAACAGGAAGAGCAGATACATATTCAGCAAGATCGGGCCGGAGCTGTAGTGAGGTCCTACTACACAGGAGAACGCGACAGCCTCCTCATGACGGTCCTGGGAGCCAGATCATTCAAAGACCTGTTTGTACTGTATGATTATTACCAGATTATTATCGGACGGGATCAGGCTGTGCTGGACAAGTATCAGGACCGTTATCACAATCTGCAACAGACTTCCACTCAGATTCGTCAGACTACAACAGAATTAACCGAAATGAAGACTAATCTTCAAAACCAGCGGGAACGTGTAGTCGCCTTGCAAAAAGAAGTGGATGCCCAAATAGCCACCAGCGGAGATGCCGCAGCGATTCAGAAACTGATGGATGAATTAACCCTTTATTGGGAGAATATCGGCATCTATGAGGTGAAACGATATTTCAAAGCATTGGCATCTGCCATGCAGAACCTGCCCGATTTTATCCAAAAACAAAACGGAGGTATATCCACGACTGGAACAACGTATACGATTAGAATTGGGCAGGATGAGCTTAATGCATTTCTTCGTTCCCAAAATTCAATCTTTGAAGACTTTGCCTTTCAGTTTAATCAGGATAAGATTATAGCTTCCGGTCAGCGGGATCAGTTGCAATTAAGCATAGAAGGACATTATACGGTAGAAAATGAACCGCAAAACTCCATTCGTTTTCATGTGGACAAACTTGTATTCAACCAGCTTGAATTACCAGACACCACTCGCCGAATGCTTGAAAAAGAATTTGACCTTGGGTTCTATCCACAGAAAATCCTCTCGTTTGTGAAAGCAACCGATGTTTCAACAAGTGAAGGCATACTGGAAGTAAAACTAGCTATATCATTTTAAAGTGGTTGTCCAAAAAGTCCGCTTTTTGATTACGAAGGATGCCTTGTGGCATCATCAGCATCCAAGTTGAAATTCAGACTTTTTGAACACAAACTTAAAGTTAATTCGTCGTTCTAATACTGTCTACGTATTGATTCGCTGTAATTTCACCCTTTAAGAATTGTTGTACTTTTTTATGAAAACGAGTTATTAGAGCATGACTTTCGGTCGTTGCATCAGGGACATCTTGGGTGGTCGGGAACCAGGATTGTCCCTTTGTCATTTCATAACGTCCAACGAGTTTCTCAGACTCCAAATCCAGCTCCTGTTGCTTTGCGGGCAACCGGTTAACCTGTTGGTACCATTTCAGCTGTGTCGTAGCGGACGTCATTCCTTCAATCCATCTACTGGCCTCCTCAGCCTCAACCGAACCCGCAGTAATAACAAGGCTTCTGGAGTTTAAGGTTTCCAAGGTTTCGAAAAAAATCCGCTCCAAAGAATCTTTATCAACTGCACTCGCTTGATCCGCACTTAATAATTGAGATAACAACGATATAACCATCGGTGTGCCGTTCTGGTCAGCAGTTGGAGAGAACTCTGAATTGGTAGACTCCAGCTTAATAAGGGGCTGAATCTGATTCATCAACTGAATCCCCTGCTGAAGATTCCCCGTTTGCGAATCTATTTGTGTTCGTTTAACTTGGTCTGGTGCCATTTTCGGTTCCAAATGATTCAGCCACGCATTTGTCCCGTACATATCATTGATGTTCATTGTAATTAAAGGGGTGCCTTCCGCAATGGCTTGTTGAGTAAGTTTGACCCACTGATCTTTATTGCGAGGTAATGACTCCAGACCAGCTCTCTTCAGAAATGAAGATTGGGCAGCCAGAATGTACGGATCAAAATCAAAAGGCATTCCCCACTGATAACCATTCCACTCTGTCATTCCCCGTAACCCAACTACCGTATCTCCTAGCGACTTCGATAATGTGGTTCCGTTTAACGGATACAGGTACCCTTTTTGGGCATAGTATTGCACTTCCTCACTATCAAGCAGAATAACATCACCGTTCTCTCCTAGTGAAAATTCAAGATCCAAAACATGCTTATATGTATCCGGCTTCTCATTCCGAAGATTAATCTCTACCAGCTGGGAAGCAGCAACTTCTTTGGCTATTTTTTGAAAGGCTTGGAACTCTTCATCCGACATGGCCACTACAATCTCCAGCGGAGCTTGAGCATCTTCATTACGGGACGAAGACCCAGGAAAAGCATCCTTCTCCTGATCGCGTTCCTGATTGAGCTGCGAACCTCTAAAGTCAAAACTCGGTGACAAGATCGTTAACGAAAGCAGCAATACCGCGAATAAAACAACCTGATGTCTACGCTTCATTAACTTCCCTCCCTGTTCACCTAGTTTTTTCCTGCAGCAATTATTGTAACAAATAAGTAGTACTCTTGTCCTACCCTGCCGAAAAACACTTTTTCGGATTTTTGCATAATACGAGCATATCGAGTTCTGTGTAATAACGCTTACTTATTTTTTCAGCAAAAAGCCGGCTCCAGGAGCCGGCTTCAATAACAACATTTTCCAGGAAATAATTCCCCTGAATTTTACAATAAATCAGCTGCAAGTTGTGCCAGCTTGGACCGTTCTCCTTTTTCGAGCATGATGTGTCCGCTGATTCCCTCTTGTTTGAACCGTTCCACGATATACGTCAGACCATTACTGGCAGAATCAAGATACGGGTGGTCTATCTGTTCCGGGTCTCCCATCAAAATAATCTTACTGCCTTCACCGACCCTTGATACAATGGTCTTCACTTCGTGGCGTGACAGATTCTGGGCTTCATCAATAATGATAAACTGTCCAGGTATCGATCTTCCACGAATATACGTTAAGGCCTCCACCTGAATACTGCCAAGCCCCATTAGGATTTTATCGATATCTCCGGCTTTTTTGGTGTCAAACAAAAACTCCAGATTATCATATATTGGCTGCATCCATGGACGAAGTTTTTCTTCCTTCTCACCAGGCAAATAACCGATATCTTTCCCCATTGGAACGACAGGGCGAGCGATCAACAGTTTTTTGTACTTATGATCATCCTCTACCTTAAGCAGACCTGCTGCAAGTGCCAGCAAGGTTTTTCCTGTTCCGGCTTTACCGGTGATAGTAACAAGCGGGATGTCATCATTTAAAAGCAGTTCCAGTGCCATGCGTTGTTGTGCGTTACGTGCACTAATACCCCAGACATTATCATTACTGAGGAAAAGCGGCTCCAGCTTTGTTCCCTCTGTGTTCACTTTAAGCAAAGCCGATTTATTGGTTCCCATCTCATCCTTGAGAATGACAAATTCATTCGGATACAACGAATATGACAACTGCAATGGTTTGATTGGTAAAAAACGATATGTGTAAAACTCATCAATCACTGACGGATGAACTTTTAGGGCCGTATAACCTGGATATAACTCACTGAGTCCTGCCGTCCGATCTGATAAGTAATCCTGTGTGAACAGACCAAGTACATCCGCTTTGATACGCACAAGTACATCTTTACTGACAAGCACGACCTGACGTTCAACTACTTCCTTTTCATTCTCCTCAATCTGATAATTCAGTGCGACAGCCAAAATGCGATTATCGTTGGACACTTCACCAAACATTTCCTGAACTTTCACGAAACTCCGATGATTCAGCTCTACTTTCAGGTTACCTCCATTAGCCAAAGGTACCCCACTGTGCAAGTGACCCAGCTCTCGTAAGCCATCTAACAGTCTGGATACATTACGGGCATTACGCCCAATTTCATCGGCATTTCTTTTTTTGGAGTCGATCTCCTCCAGTACAACCGCGGGAATGATTACCTCATGTTCCTCAAAGGCAAATATGGCATTGGGGTCATGCAGAAGCACGTTGGTATCCAATACAAAAATCTTTTTCATTCAATCCCCTCCAAAGCGGCGTCGTTAAAGGCATGAATAGTGTGATCTTTCAGCAGCGGCATGGACAATCATGATCCCATACATAAATGTATTCGACTAGGGCAAAATAATTGTCAACCATTCTGAAAAACTCCAAGAAAGGATGAACATTTATGAAAATATGGGTTTGCACGCTGCTTCTGATCTTTATACTTACAGGTTGCAACAGTTCCACACGCAGCGCTTCGCCGAATCAAGGTACACATGCGAAAGGTTACGGAGGAAATGTAACAACTCAGCAAGATCAAGGGAAAGGATCTCACATGCTCAATGCACAGGAAGATCGGATGAATCCTTCACGTTTGGACCGTCTCAATGAGAATACAGGTGAAGTCCATGATACCAACATTGCTGATGATGCACAGAGTGGCCGGATGCCCAATGAAAAACGAATCAATCACCTTAAAGCCCTTGCCAAGCAAGTAGAAGGTGTTGAAGATGCGAACTGCGTCATACTCGGTAATACAGCCGTAGTTGGCATCGATGTTGATGGTGAACTGGAACGTGCTCGGGTGGGTACCATTAAGTACGCTGTTGCCGAAGCACTTCGCAAAGACCCCGAAGGTATAGATTCCATCGTTACTGCTGATGCAGATGTCACAGAACGAATTAAAGAGATTGGTGAACATATTCGTCAAGGGCACCCAATCTCCGGTTTTGCTTCAGAACTCGCTGACATGGTGGGACGAATTATCCCTCAACTCCCGAAAGACGTCAAAGTTCGTCAAAATCCCGATGAACACGTGAATCAAAAACAACAAATGCAGCAGCTGCATTCATCAGACAAAAGACAACAAAAAGCCCAGTGATCTCTCACTAGGCTTTTTTCATGGCAGCAAAAACCTGCTCATCTAATTTCTCAGCAGCACGCTGATCATATATTTTGACATATTGAGGCACAGAGGACAATTGAGCGCCGTAAAACAGAGCATTCCTCACCGCTTCAATTGTAATGTCGAAACAGCACATATTAAATGGAACGTCCAGCAGCGGATCTTGTCGTACTGCAGCACGTCCGTTCACTGCGTACACCGTCTCTTCTCCAAAGACAGTTACCGTAATAAGCGGATTAGTAATCATGTTATTCACTAAACGTGAACGATGATCAATTGCTACACGAAAAGTAGAAGCATTCTCCGCATAAATCCAGGAGATGGCTGTTGAAGTCGGACCTCCAGATTCTACATCCACAGTGCTCAGAAGCACAAAGGTCTCATTCTTGAATTGCTGTAAAAGAGATTCAGTTAATTGTGTGACGGCTTCGGACATTCAACCAGCCCCCTAACCTTCTTTATGCAATTCTTGTACTTGGTTTATGTTATTATAGCATACCGATTAACGTGCTTCCAATCCCAAAAGAATGAAGGTTATTCGCCTGAAGGTGAAGCTGTTACTTTACCTGAAAGTGTATCTTGTAATGCCTGCTTGGCATTGGCGAGTTCCGTCTCATTAATATACACATATGGACTTCTCCACTCTCCGGTAACCGGAGTATAATGCACATCCGAAGTGGAAATGTTCCAATACGTTGAGATAAAGTTTTTCATTTGTTCCGATTCCACATCTGTCGTCATATTCTTGTCAACTGCACCAATCACTTTGCTGATCTTTGTAATGCCCCCAAGAGATTTCATCTGATCCAGCATAGAGTTCAGCACTTGGTTTTGACGTTTGTTACGATCAAAGTCATTGGATTCATCAGTCTTTGGATTACAATTGGATTTGCGGTAACGAACAAAATCTAGTGCTGCTTTACCATCGAGATGTTGTGCGCCTGCGACCAGATTGATATCTGTACCATCGGCTGTATCTCTATAACACATATTTTTATCCACAGTCACATCCACCCCACCTACGGCATTGACAGCATCACGGAATGCCTGGAAATTCAGGACGGTTGTATAATTAATATCTACATCCAAATACTTGCCCATCATTTCTTTCATCTGATCCTCTGCATTTTTGCCAGTGGTTTTTTCCTGTGCTTTGAATCTTGGATAATAGGAATTCAGTTTGTTGGATTTGTACCCATCCAATTGAATACGCGTGTCTCGAGGCAAAGATACAATGGTTGCCGTCTTGGTCTCCGGATTCAACGAAGCCACCATAACAACATCCGAGAGATATGTGCCAGTTTCAGGACGGTTATCTGTGCCTAATAACAGCATCGTGATCGGTTTGGTTGTGGCTGACATCCCGGGAGGTACCGGTTTATCGATGCCTGTATCCACGACTTGATTGTATACCCAGTACGCATATCCACCGCCTACCACAATGGCAATAACCAATAGACTTAAAAGGATTCTGCCAAAAGCATTCATTCTCTTTTTCTTCTTAGGCTGCTTGCCCTTGCCATTCTTCGATCCAGAAGCACCGGATTGCGTTGGTGCCTGTCTCCGTGGAGGCAGTCCGTTCGAATTTGAGTTCATATCTTCAACACCTTTATCACATCTGTTTTTGTCTAAATAAAAGACAACCGCTTTCCCTAAGGAAAACGGATGGTCTGTACAAGACAGGATTTATGAGTTTCGAGCGGCAGCTTCCGCTTTTTTCTTTTGACGACCTTCAATAAAATAACGCACTCTCACTAATAACATCAAACCAACCGCCACCAGCAAACATTGAATGATGGGAAGCTTGTCGATTTGAAAAATAAGAAGCATGAATGTGCCCATCGCCATCAAAATATAGAGAACGATTTCCTTACCAAGTGGCAATTTCTGACGTACCCGAAACACCTTATTATATACGTAAGTAATCAATACAAAGATGACGATGTAGGCTACGATCGGGTGTGATGCGAACCATGCTTGCATGCACAGCCAGCTCCTTTCGTGTTCATGCTAGGATAAGTTAACTGATTGATGGAATTCCCTTTAGCAACTTAGAGAGCCAGTACTTGCATCGTGACCGTTTCGGTCTCAGCTCGTTCTTCTGATCGCTGTTATCCCCAGATTTTTTTGATCCATTTTTCAATGGTAAAATCCGGGGATAAAGGCGAGCGCTTCGCTTCTTCAGAATCGATTCTGATCCCTACACTACTTTAGCTGTACAACCCTCTCGTTACTTGCCGGGCCCATCAAATGCTAACTTATATAGTTTATTTTGTTGTTATTAGGCTTTAGAAGCCATTTTGCGTTGTTTTTCTGCACGCTCACGCTCGGATTTGTTCAGGATCTTTTTACGAAGACGAATAGATTTTGGTGTAATCTCACAATATTCATCTTCATTCAGATATTCAAGCGCCTGTTCCAACGAGAAGATAATCGGAGTTTTAATTTTAACCGTATCATCTTTACCAGAAGAACGAACGTTAGTCAGTTGTTTTTCTTTGCAGATGTTAACAACGATATCATTGTCACGTGTATGTTCACCAACAATCATACCTTCGTAGATTTCAGTACCCGGCTCCAAGAAGAGTGTACCTCGATCCTCAACGCCCATCATGCCATAGAACGTAGATGTACCCGTTTCAGTTGAGATCAACACGCCTTGGTGACGTCCACCCACTTGACCGGATACTACTGGAGCGTAGCTGTCAAATGCATGGTTCATTACACCATAACCACGAGTCAATGTCAGGAAGTTGGTGCTATATCCGATCAAACCACGTGCTGGAATTAGGAACTCCAGACGAACTTGACCACTACCTGTGTTAACCATGTTAACCATCTCTGCTTTACGTGCGCCCAGGCTCTCCATTACGGAACCCATGCTCTCTTCAGGGATATCAATCAACAAGCGCTCAACAGGTTCCATTTTCTTACCGTCAACTTCTCTTACGATAACTTCTGGTTTGGATACTTGAAGCTCATATCCTTCACGACGCATATTTTCAATCAGGATACCCAAGTGAAGCTCACCACGTCCGGAAACGATAAATGCATCAGGGCTATCCGTTTCGTCAACACGAAGGGAAACGTCTGTTTCCAACTCTTTGAACAAACGCTCACGAAGTTTACGGGAAGTTACCCATTTACCTTCACGACCTGCGAATGGACTGTTGTTCACGAGGAACGTCATTTGCAGTGTTGGCTCATCAATTTTCAGAACTGGCAAAGCTTCCGGGTTGTTAGGGTCGGCAATGGTTTCACCAATGTTGATGTCCTTGATCCCTGCAATGGCAACGATGTCGCCTGCTCCTGCTTCTTCCGTCTCAATACGTTTGAGACCTTGGAAACCAAACAGTTTCTCGATACGTGCAGTTTTGCTCTTACCATCACGCATAATAACCGTTACCGATTGTCCTTGACGGATCACACCGCGGTTAACACGACCAATGGCAATACGGCCAAGGTATTCATTGTAGTCCATCAAAGTAACGAGGAATTGAAGTGGTTCTTCAACATTTTCGGTAGGGTGTGGGATATGACTAACGATGGTATTGTAGATCGCCATCATGTTGTCATCTTGTTTGGCAGGATCATTATCCATGCTGGATGTTCCGTTCAATGCGGAAGCATATACAACAGGGAATTCGAGTTGTTGATCGTTGGCACCCAGTTCAATGAACAGGTCCAATACTTCATCAATAACCTCAGTCGGACGAGCCGCTGGACGGTCAATTTTGTTTACAACAACGATTGGTGTCAGGTTATGCTCAAGTGCTTTACGAAGTACAAACTTCGTTTGTGGCATACAGCCTTCATAAGCATCAACAACGAGCAATACACCGTCAACCATTTTCATGATACGTTCAACTTCACCACCGAAGTCGGCGTGTCCTGGTGTATCCACAATATTAATCAAGTAATCTTTATAAGTTATAGCCGTGTTTTTGGCCAAAATCGTAATACCGCGTTCACGCTCCAAATCGTTGGAGTCCATTACGCGCTCCTGTACCGTTTCGTGATCTCGGTAAGTACCGGATTGCTGGAGCAACTTGTCAACGAGTGTTGTTTTTCCGTGGTCGACGTGGGCAATAATCGCAATATTGCGAATGTGTTCTCTTGAATGCATGTTTTGTATCCATATCCTTTCCAATTTCAAATCATATCTACTTAAACTTCCCGCAATTTCGCAGGTTACTCACAAAATAAGCGTCGGTGATATCCCGACGCATGTCTATATCCCTTATATTATAGTTTATTATAGGTAAAAATCAAGATATTTCGCACGAAAAGACCACTGGGAATATTACCAGCCTCTCCCTTGACGTCCTCGTCCAAGTAATAACCAGACTCCACCCAAGATCAAAAGGACAGCAAGTACATAGATTATTCCCGTTTGCAGCAAGGTAAATCCGAATAATATGATGGACACCGCACCAAGGATCAAAGCTGCAGGTAACACATATTCCGGTCTTCGCCGTTCAGCCATTCCATATTCGAGTAACCCTATGGCGATCCCAAGCAAGAATGCTGGCCACAGCCTGCTCATAAGTCCAGCGCCCCAGGTATTCGTTATACTAAATAAAACACCATACACCGTTAGTATGCCGGCAGGAACGAGTGACCACGATGGTGAAATACGCGCATAATATAACGCATGAAGGGCGATGCCTGGCAGCAGGATCAGCAAAGGCCAGAAATTACGACCAATAAATCCAAACACGCCAAACTTGCCAAGCAGAATAATAATTCCCGCTGCTACAATAAATAGTCCAATCGCTTTTTCATTTCTCATCCTCATCTAAAATCACCTCTTATACTATGGCTATGTACTTTATTTCTTCATAAACGATACGCATTCCATGCTGACTGTTGATAATCAAACCTTTAATCATGCTTCTAGTGTATCCGATGTTTCGGCAAAAAACTATACTTTATGTCGCACTTTGCGTGCGTCCTTTACCTGTATTACCCTAAAATGTGCAACTTATGACCAGCCCAATGATTGTTGTATTGACAAGCGTATTATCTCACCACAAAACCGCCTAAACCGGACGGTTCAGACGGTCATATGTTCAAGCTTTTATCCAAAATTAAACTATGCGTTCTTCCGCACAAATTTATGTGCGCCTCCAATCGCAACCACAAGACAAGCCATGGCTACGGGTAGCAGCGTATGCACCTCTGATGCCATACCTCCCAGCCATTCTCCTAACTTGGGGTCTTTCATCACCATCTCACCTGCTGTGAAGGCCAGGATGCCTGATCCAACGAATACAAGAATCGGAAATCGCTTCAACAAACCAACAATTAAGCCGCTCCCCCATACGACGATGGGGATACTGATTGCAATACCAATGACGATCAGAGCCAAATCTCCATCTGCCAAAGCCGCTATGGCCAAAACATTATCCAAGCTCATTACAAAATCGGCAATCAGAATGGTTTGAATGGCTTTCCAGGTCGTAGAAGCTTCTCGAATATGTACTTCATCCTCATTTTGAAGCAGCAGCTTTACTGCAATCCAGAGTAGCAACAGCCCACCTGCCGCTTGGATAAAGGGAATCCCCAGCAATAATACCGCTACAAAGGTTAACACACAACGCAGCAGCACCGCGCCAAAAGCTCCCCACCATACCGCTTTTTTGCGTTGTATTGGTGGCAGATCCTTGCTGGCAAGCGCAATAACAACCGCATTATCTCCACTTAATACCAGATTGATCATTAAAATTTCAGTTAACAGCCATAGTGTATCCATGTCCTCATCCCCCCACATTAACTTGTATGTCGGAGTTGTCCATGCTATTCTTAATGATTGAACCGTATATAAGGAGTGACATATATCATGGAGCTATTTAGTCCCACATTCTGGCTGGCTTTGCTGAACGTTGTCTTTATTGATCTAATTCTGGCTGGGGATAATGCCATCGTCATTGGTCTCGCAGCTCGAAACTTGCACCCTTCCGTGCAGAAAAAGGCGATTCTATATGGAACTGGCGGCGCACTTTTGATTCGAATTTTAGCAACAGTTGTTGTTTTATGGTTGCTTAAAGTTCCGTGGCTCTTGCTTGTGGGAGGCATACTTCTGATCTGGATTGCCTATAAATTATTGGCGGATCAGGGAGATGAACACAATGATGTCCAGGCGGGAACTTCATTGTGGACCGCTATTCGTACCATCGTGATCGCGGATGCAGCCATGGGATTAGATAACGTGATTGCAGTTGCTGGAGCAGCGCAGCAGCATCTCGTGCTTGTCATCCTTGGACTCCTGATTAGTGTACCTATTATCGTCTGGGGCAGTACCCTGTTTATCAAGCTAATTAATCACTTTCCTTGGATTATCTATGTCGGAGCCATTGTTCTCGGGTATACGGCTTCCAATATGATCACTGAGGAACAGCGACTCTTGCCTTACTTTACGGAACATCCGGCATTGCGCATTCTCTTTATCGTTGTGGTTATTGCAGGTGTAGTCTTTGCAGGTTATCGCAAACGCTCCAGCAGTTCCAGCCACAAGGGATCTGGTGGGGAACAGCAGCGCTCCTATTCGTAGGCTAATTAAACTAACAATTTCATCTGAATACAGCAAAGGACTGAACGATATTTCATCGGACAGTCCTTTTTTGCAGTTAACATAGCCCTTATTATGTCAGCCATGCTAATTTTTATTGAGTTTAGAACCAGTCATCCTTCATGCCATTGTCTCCTGTTGGATTCGTTACCACAGAAGTTTCACCGGCGTGCAGTGTGATCGTTTCAGTTTGTTCCACCGCCTGATCCACCCATTCTGACAGATGGCTCATTGTTGATTCTATTTTATCCACAATTCGAAGATTTGGATTGGTTGAAGGTGACTTTGGCACAAAGAGAGTACAGCAATCCTCATATGGCAAAATAGATATGTCATACGTTCCGATCTGTTTGGACAGAGTAATGATCTCCTGTTTATCCATCATAACCAGTGGTCGCAAAAGTGGCAGATCCGTCGCACGACCAATGACATTCATACTCGGAAGAGTCTGACTCGCTACTTGGCCTAGGCTATCCCCGGTGATCAGTGCGAGTGCCCGCTCACGCTCGGCAAGTTTGGATGCAATTCGCAGCATTGAACGTCGCATCAGCGTAATAATCAGATTATCCTGACCCAGCTGGGTAAATGCCGTTTGGATCTCCGTAAATGGAACCAGATGCAGCTTGATTGTTCCCGCATGATCAGCAAGGGCACGTGCCAAATCAATGACTTTCTCTTTGGCGCGCTCGCTTGTGAACGGGTAACTGTAAAAATGTACACATTCCACTTCCAGTCCACGGCGCATGGAAGACCAGGCTGCCACCGGGCTGTCTATTCCACCTGATAGCAGTACCATCGCTTTTCCATTCGTGCCCAGCGGAAACCCACCTACTGCCGGAATGGTTTCGTTGAAAATATAGGTACCCTGATCCCGAATTTCCACTCGCAGTTCAATATCAGGTTGACGAACATCAACACTTAATTGCTGAAACTTCCGAAGGATCGGGGAACCGACCAAATGGTTCATTTCATGGGAGGAGTTCGGGAACTCTTTCCAAACCCGCCTTACATTTACCTTAAATGTGGTGCCTTCTTTGAATTCGTCTTCCCTTTCGTCCATAAACGCAACTGCTGTTTTCACAATCTCATCAAGCTCGGATGGAGTAACTTTAACCGGACTAATCGACATCACACCGAAGACCCGCTTCAGCACCTTAATTAGTTCAATATGTGATTCACCGCCAAGATCCACATAGACACGGCCATATTCTTTGCGAAGGCTCGCTCCTGGATAAGGTTTAAGCAAAGCTTTCACCTGTGTAATGATCGTTTTCTCAAATCGGGCACGATTTTTCCCTTTTAACATAAACTCTCCGAAACGGAGAAGCAGCATATCATATTTCATATCCATTACATCCGCCTTTCGAGGGGCCGCAACTGCGCCACCATCTGATGTAAAGCCTGTTCAAGCAAGGCTACATCTTCTTCTGTATGTTCATCTCCAAGACTAATACGCAATCCGCCAATAGCACAAGCTGCATCTCTGCCCATCGCAAGTATAGCCCGACTCGGTTCAGCCGAACGCGAAGAACAGGCAGATTGGGTCGATATGGTTACGCCAAGTTGCTCCAAGGTGTGCAGCGCCACTTCTGCCTTCATCCCGGGATAGGAGAAGTGTACAATATGAGGTGCACCCTCTGGGCGACTTATTAATTCAAATTCAGGAATGGCACGTATCGTTTCCATCAATCGATCACGGAGCACCGTTGTACGCCGGGCAAAATCAACCTGATCTTCTGCTGCCATTCGCATAGCCTTTGCCATGCCTACCAGCAAGGCCACGTTTTCTGTGCCTGCTCTTAGGCCTTGCTCCTGTGATCCTCCTGACAATAGTGGCGTAAGCTCCACTCCACTTCGAACATACAGGAGACCTGCTCCCTTCGGTCCACGAATCTTGTGAGCAGACAGACTGTACAGATCTGCACCCCAAGCGGCAGGTATCGCCTCCATTTTCCCAAAACCCTGAACACCATCTACATGGAAAAGCACCCGTGGTGCTTTCTTTTTGAGCTGTTTGCCAATCTCTGCAATCGGATGGATGGATCCTGTTTCATTGTTTACATGCATCAGACTTACAAGCACCGTGTCGGGCCTGATCGCGTCTACGACCTGCTGAGCGTTCACTACTCCATCGGAATTCACAGGAACTAATGTCACATTCCATCCCCACTGCTGCAATTGCATAACACTTTCATACACCGAGGCATGCTCGGTAGCTGTTGTGATGATGTGTCTGCCTCGTGACTGATAACGTAATGCCGCACCTTTTATCGCAAGATTGTTACTCTCGGTGGCACCGGAAGTAAATACAATCTCTTCTGGCTTAACGCCGATTGCAGCAGCGCATCCAGATCGAGCACGACGCAGCAACTGATCGGCACGCTCTCCATACCCATGGATGGAGGACGGATTACCGAATTGTGTCTCCATAATTTCGGCCATCGTACGAATCACATCAGGATGGGGAGGTGTGGTTGCAGCATAATCAAAATATTTCAAATGAGGTTAGACCTCCCTTATCTCTTCGTTCTTGAACCTACAGTGAGCATTGTAACACGATACCCATACAACACAAAAAGACCAACCGGGAACAGGCGTTTCAAGCGCTTCTGCTCCCACATTTGATCTCATCCTGCCTATCATGTGTTTTCACAACTGTCTATATGTGAGTTTAGATCACATATTTCGACTGTGCCTTCTCCACCTTGGAGATATAATTCTGTGTTTCGGAAGGCAGACGGTTAAGTACACTCATCAGTTCGCTATCACTCGACACACCAAGACGTGAAACACGACCTGGTCCTGCATTATATGCAGCAAGTGCCATCTTCACTTCTCCACCAAAACGCTGGAGCTGAAGGGAAAGATACTTCGTACCCGCATCAATGTTCTGGGCAGGATCAAATGAATTACTCACACCCAGCCCTGCAGCGGTGCCATCCATTAATTGCATGAGCCCTTTGGCGCCGGCAGAGGACACCACATTTGGGTTAAAATTGGACTCTGTGTCAATGACGGCCTTGATCAATGATTCAGGAACACCGTACTTCGCACTTGCCTCGGCAATCAAAGATTCATAATCCGTAGGTACAGATGCACCGGAATCCACGATTCCTGTATTGGATGAAGATAATAAAGACTCAACGATGTTATTGGAGACAGAGGACGATCCTGCCGTATTTATATCCGGATTGTACGTGCTTCCGAGTTGCAGCCACAACAAACCATCACTGGATCTTTTGGAGACCGTCGCGGTGGAATCTGTATTGCTCGTCGAATTGGCACCCGTACCTAACAGCCCGTCCATCACATTGGCGAAATCCACTGTTGAACCAGCATCCGATTGTGATCCACTGGTTTGGTTATTCACATTGGACAATTGCAGTTCCAACAACTGTCGCGATCCGCTTGGATCAATCTGCATGAGTTATACCCACTCCCGTATAATTTAAGCGTATTATGACCTTATTCTACATCGTTTTACAGCAAGGTTCCATTGTTTTCAAAAAAATATATGAATCTCTCCACTTAACCTGCGCATATACGAAAAAAACCTTCTGTAGTTCACCACATTTGGGTGAGAACAGAAGGCTTTTGAATGAATCATTTTACACGTTAGCGAGCGAATGGAATCATGAAGAAATAACTCAGCGTAGCTACAACACCCAGTCCAATGGACCAGGCTCCCGCTGTCTTACGACCATTCACATAGGCATAGTAACCCAGTACGGCTGCGGCCGGTCCAAGTACGATTGACCACATGAACAAAGACGCGATCCCGAAGGCAAGTCCCATGTAACCCGCGACCTTGCCTGTTGATTCCATGACCCGGTCTGCCTCATGCTTCTCAGGTACAGGCTCTGCCCGTTCGGTACCTCCAGTTCTTACGACAGTCGGAGGAGCGACCTCTGCCCCGTATTCTTCCCGATGTGCTTTTCTGGGATAATCGACGCGCATACGCTGTTTTTCACCGTCAACATTGATTTTAGGGCGATCCTGCAAATTAAACTTATTATCGTCATTTTTCATTGGGAAGCACCTCCGTTATGAATAGGGATGACTGCTCACTTGGGTTTGAACGTGTGACAGCATGTTGCAGAGGATGTGCGTGCATGATCATGGTGATCGGAGTCAAATGTCTCACCGGCAAATTCCTCATGCAGACGACGGGTGGCATGTTGGTCGATGTCAATCATGATGGCATCAGCGTGGCAGAAGTTGTTCTCTCCCCAAAAGTTGCAGTTGGAGACGCTGCATTTGACAATTGGTTTGTCTTGGCTCATTTTTTATCACCTCGACTACTATTGTCTCCCCGCCACAAACCTGATATTCCCCGTCAAAATGCCAGATGATGACATGATCACACCTCGTCTGATTCTCACTAAAAACACAAAAAAACCGCCACAAGGGCGGTTTCGTCCAATTTCATATTCAGGTTTAAACGTTAATTAGGCGTGATTCCGTTGATTTTGCATACGGCGCTGAGTCAGGTAATCACTTTCATAATATGCCAGATCATCGCGCAATTCTTCGTACGTTTTGGAAACCTCAAGAATGACATCCCGTACTGCACGGATTGGCTTGTCACGGAAACGAATGGCATCTTGTCCTGTGTAAGCGTATCTTCCGTCTTCGGAATAACATTCATTTTTGGGATAGAAAAAGCTGTTTACGCATTGGTGATACGTATTATAAAGAGCCTTTTCGGCAAAATCGACATCAAAGTTGGCACGACGCAGCACAACGCCAAGTTTTTCGTAAGAAACTTCAGAAAAAACGAGCAAATGACGGAGATCTGAAAGAAATCCTTTGTAGAAGGCTGTTGATTCTTCCGTCTGATTCTGATCCAGTTCAGGCAAAGCATTCTCATTCAAAAAATTTTCAATCCGATCGATAGCCGGTTTTAACTTTTCCCTAGTTGACTCACATGTTTTCTGTACATTGGCTGCTGACATAAAGGTAGCTCCCCCTTAAATAAGTCCTTACATATAGGTCGGCCAACGGTGGTTTTCCCCTGACCTTTGAATTCTCAGCTATAATCCTACCATAAAAAGATGACGAGCGGTATCCCT
The DNA here is from genome assembly GCF_045040715.1 of Paenibacillus sp. FSL H7-0942. Classification (NCBI taxonomy): domain Bacteria; kingdom Bacillati; phylum Bacillota; class Bacilli; order Caryophanales; family Paenibacillaceae; genus Paenibacillus; species Paenibacillus sp. FSL H7-0942. The sequence continues at coordinate 4,835,075 of NZ_CP150279.1, forward strand.
TAATCATGCTTTCCGCTTCTGCCGTTAAACATGCCTATTATACGCAGTTAGACTCGAACCCGCCTGCATAAAAATATCCGCTTTTTCTAACGATAGATATAACCAGTGACAACGACGAAGCACTGTTAATGATTGTCCAAAATGAACGAAGGAGGTTCCATCCACCATGTCCAGACCGAAATGGATTAACTGGGCCCTTGCAGCTGGTGCAGGAGCACTCGCTCTGACACTCCTGCTTCCAACATCCAATCGTCCCGAACCTAAGCCAGGTGCCCTGTCTGACTCTGCTCATGAGGAGCACACGAGTAAGCATCGTCTGAAAGTGCAGGATGTCAAAGCAACCGATCTTCTGAACCGTATGGATGCCAAGCAACATCTCAGTATCATGCTGGAGAAAACCGCCACAATGAATGCTGCGCAGGTTAGCCGATATGTGAATGATCTCCAAAGTTCACATGAACATATCAGATCCATTCATCTCATGAATACCAATGGCTCTTTTAACAAGCCCTTTGATCACACCTCCACACAAGGAAGCAAGTTGGAACAACAGAAGCTTCAACATTCGCTCAACCTTGCCAAAAAAGCGGTAAACAAACGTCAAAGTTTTGAATCCTCTTCTTTTCCTTTGGGAAAAGAAAAATATTTTGTTATGGGGCAACCCTCCAAAGATGGCAAAAGAGCTGTAATTGCCTTGTTCAGTCAGAACGTATTAAATGCTGTTGAACAACATCAGAGCAAAAATCTGCGCATGATCCCTTATCCGCGTGAGGGTAAATTCAAAATTGAGTCTGTTCACCCGGATACGCTTAACGAAATCACAGTAAAAACTGGACATGATAATGCAAATGCCAGTCATTTTTATGAAAATGAAATCGTCATCCGTTTTCGCCAAGATCCCGGTGAACGGGATATGCGTATCATTAAATCCGATCTGAGAGCGCAATCTGCGCGCAAGCTGGGATACACGTATGTTTTTCGGTCAGAACATATGAGTTACAAACAATTGCATAGTTATTTCGAAAGCAAATGGAATCCACTCTATATGGAGCCCCACTATATGTATTTAACCAATGATACTGTAACTGAACAAACAGATGTAACGATACCCAATGACATTTTGTTCTCCGATTATCAGTGGAACCTGCCTGCGATTGAGACAAACAGAGGTTGGAATATTACCAAGGGAAACAAAGATGTCATCGTAGCAGTAGTTGATACGGGGGTTGATATGAATCACCCTGACCTGAAGGGCAAGCTCCTTGAGGGTTATAATGTGGTCGAGCCGGGAAGCCAACCGATGGATGATGTGGGACATGGAACACACGTCGCAGGCATTATCGGCGCTATTGTCAACAATAATGAAGGCGTGGCAGGCATGAGCTGGTATAACAAGGTACTACCGGTTAAAGTACTCGACAACTCAGGTTCTGGTACCACGTATGCCGTTGCCGAAGGCATCATCTGGGCAGCCGATCATGGAGCCAAAGTTATCAACATGAGTCTCGGCAATTATGCTGATGCGCAATTTCTTCATGATGCCATTAAATACGCTTTTGACCGGGATATCGTCCTGATTGCAGCCACGGGGAACGATAATACCGAGCGTCCAGGATACCCTGCTGCTTATCCGGAAGTATTTGCCGTATCTGCTACGGACCCGGATATGAGCAAAGCTTCCTATTCCAACTACGGGGACTATGTGGATGTGATGGCTCCGGGGTCCAGTATCGCCAGTACCTATCCAAACAATCAGTATGCGGCCTTGTCTGGAACGTCCATGGCTAGCCCTCATGTAGCCGCACTTGCAGGTTTGATTCGTTCGTTGAACCCGGACTTGACCAACACGGAAGTGATGGATTTGATGCGCCAAAGTGTTATTGACCTCGGTGATCCGGGTCACGACAAGTATTTCGGCTATGGCCAAATCGATGTCTATAAGGCACTGCAAGCCGCATCAGGCAACAGCGCTCCTTTGCAGTTCTGGCCGCAACATGTCAGACAACAAATGGATAATACGATGAAAAAGTATACGCAGTAAGCGTAATGAGGATAATCTGTAAAAAATACAAAAGCAGCTGCGCCCCGGGGCGTACGCTGCTCTTTTGGTTTATATCCAATTCCCCGGGGCACCCGCTGCGATTAGCGTTTGCGAGAAGATGTGCGGGTTTTGCTTGATTTTTTCACGGATTTTTTCTTCGGATTATGGCTGGATACATAGCAAGGGTCTTCTTCTTTAACAACAACAGGATACATGTGGTGATGAATCGGAACACAGTGATGTTTTTTGATCACTTCAATCGGGTGGATTACAGGCACGATTTGTGGGATGTAATAATCCTCAACAACCTGGATCGGGTCACAGACAATCGGGCAAAGCGGTGGACAGTAATGGTTCATTTCAAAACCAACTCCCTTTCTGGTGATACTATAACCTATTGCAACAGAGCGAAAGTGGATTGGATGTATGTCCATAGTCCGAAAAATTATATGAGCGGTAGCCTGTCCGCCACTGTCCCACCCTGCCCAGGTGTTACTCTGTCAATGACTTGGCACAGTACACGAAGTCCTTCACACAAAAGCTCAACGTTTGTTACCGTGAAGCAGATACGCAGACTTGGTGTATCCATCTCCCCTACATAACAGGCTGAACCGGGGAGGAAAGAGACCCCTGCAGCAAGTGACTGATGATGCAACTCACGCATATCCAAGTTACTTGGAAGTTGGAGCCACAGATTGAGTCCTCCCTCTGGCAAGCGCCATTGCACGCCCATAGTAGCATGCTCTTCCAGCACTTCAGATGCTGCGCACAAGCGAGAATACAATTCATCCCTCAATCGGGATACATAGGCACCGTACTGATTCTGAATGAAAGATTGCAGTGCCTTTTGTGTAAGCAGCGGACTCCCCAGATCCGCCGTAGATTTCGCGGCCACAAGCCGGGTCAATACACTTCCGTCTGCGATGGCGCAGGCTATACGGCAACCGGGAGACAACACCTTGCTGAAGCTTTTAATATATACGACATGACCTGTCCCATCCATCGATTTAATGGAAGCCGGGGGAGGGTCCCGAAAATAAAGATCTGCAAACGGATCATCCTCCAGAATGAGGCAGTGGTAGCTTTGCGCGAGATTAAGAAGTTGTGCTCGTCTTCTTGCACTCATCGTGATACCTGTTGGATTGTGATAGGTCGGGATCGTATAGATCAGCTTGGGTGGGTAGGTATCACATAATCGGGTCAACAGATCAATACGCATGCCTTCGTCATCCATCGGGACCGTAATGATCTTCGCGCCTCTACTCGTAAATACATCAATGGCTCCGGTATAGCTTGGTGCCTCCATGTATACAACATCACCAGGTCCGACAAAAGTCCGTGCCACAAGATCGATCCCCTGCTGAGCACCACTTGTAATTAACATGCGTTCAGGTGCAGCCTGTAGTCCACGCTCGGCAAAGTGTTCGGCCAAGATCTGTCTAAGCTCCCGATCCCCCTGAAAAGATCCGTAAGCTGCCATACGCTCTGTATGATCAGAGGAGAGTCGGTAGGCGCTGTCGATAATCTCTCGTGTAGGCAACAGTTCAGGCTGAATCGCTGACATATGAAGTTCATACCGCACTTGAGGTGACGTATCAAAATGTCTCCAGAGCTGGGCTCGCGGTAAATAATCCACCAGTGCCATCTGCCAATTCCATGACGTACTGGATTCACTGTTGGCATTGTTTCGCTGCGTTCGGTCCACATCCTCCATCTGATCCACGTTCAATGTACCTCTCACATAACAACCTTTCCCCTGGGAGCAGGTGATCAATTGAATCGCTTCAAGTTCAGCATACGCTTTGGATACAGTGACCAGGCTGACACCCAAATCCGCGGTCATTTTGCGAACAGAAGGAAGTCGGGTTCCGGGTTCAATGAGTCCTGATCTGATGCGATCGGCAATCGTTAGCGCAATCTGCACGTACAATTTGGTACTGCTTCCCCGCTTTAATTCAATATGCATATGTGCTCCCCCAACTGTTATGATCTTCATTTTACTGTTATAGTGCAGTCCGTCTATTATAGTTTATAATATCAGTATAACAGTGAATAACAGGAGATGAGAATAACATGAGTATCCCTTGGTCCAAAATGGCACAAAACACCCCGTCCTCTGTCGTTCGCGACATGCTCCAGGCCGCTCAGGCACCTGGAATGATCTCTCTAGCCGGTGGATTACCAGCCCAGACTTCATTCCCGCTGGAAGCCATACGCGTTGCATATGAAAAAGTATTTATGAGCGGAGCAGCCGCTCTTCAATATGCGGAGACTGAGGGTTACCGTCCTCTTCGCGCCAAAATCGCCGAACGTCTTGAATCCAAGGGCATTCCCGCTTCACCCGATCACATGCTTCTCACTACGGGTTCACAGCAATCCATTGACTTGGTTTGCCGCATCCTTCTCGACCCAGGTGACCGCGTATTGGTTGAATCACCAACCTACCTCGCTGCTCTGCAAGTCATTCATTCCTATCAGGCTGAATCTCACGGCGTAGCCTGTGATGATCACGGCATGTTGCCTGAATCTCTGGAGGAACAGCTCCAGTTGCATCGTCCAAAACTTGTCTATATTAATCCCACGTTCTCCAATCCTACGGGAAAAGTATGGTCGCGAGAAAGAAGACAGCAGGCTGTGGATCTGTGCCGCAAGTATGGTGTACTCATTCTGGAAGATGATCCCTATGGTGAAATTCGGTTTAATCCGGAGCAATTGGATGTCCCTGCTCTCGCAGAACTGGATGCAGTATCCTATGACGGCCCTTCCAACGTTATATACACCAGTACATTCTCCAAAACGGTAGCACCTGGCCTTCGTACGGGCTGGATACTGGCTGCCCCCGATATTGTCAAAATGGCAGCACGAGCCAAACAAGGTGCTGACTTGCACTCCAGCAGCATTGACCAAAGAGCGCTTCATGCACTACTTGAATCTTTCGATCTGGATGCGCATATCCGCCATATTTCAGAGGATTACGAACAACGCATGAAAACACTGACTACTCTTATGGCAGCCAAAGCTTGGGAAGGCATCTCGTGGAATTCACCACAAGGTGGCATGTTCTTGTGGCTGCAATTGCCTGAAGACATGCTTGCAAGCAATCTGTTCACTTACGGTATCCAGGAGAAAGTGTGCATTGTTCCAGGTGATTCTTTCTATGCAGGTACACCGGAGTTAAACCGCATGCGGATCAACTTTACTCATACGGACCCTGAGCTCCTTCCGGAAGCCGTGGAAAGAATGGATCGCGCCATCCAACGTTGGCATGCTTCCTTAACATCGGACAGTGTTGTTACACTGTAATGAACTGTCATAAACGTTTGACTATTCCATTAGCGTATGAAGATTAATAACTTGATATGAGAAACAAAAATAAGGCGGCAGGCCCGAGAATCTCGGAACTGCCGCCTTATTTTATAGAACCTGTTATCAACAGGAGTTAAGTTTTTTTAGATGTTCATGGGTCCTTCTGATCAGTCAGGCCATCGGATAATTCATACGAGTTGTCCTCGACTGATAGGTGGACTACATTGTGTTGCAATAGTGTTGTTGTTGCAGTTAGGAAAGCTTACCGTAAGCCGGGTTCTGTGCTCTTCGTGGTTCATACGGGAACTACCCTCCCACCAGAAGCGACAATCATCTATCTAGGCCATACATTGCTGCACAGCTCAAGCGACCAACCTAGACACACCTCGGGCTAAGGTTGCCTCCTCCGAAGAGGCGGCTGTGTCCCATTAGGTCTTGCTCCAGATGGGGTTTACCAGGAACGAAGTCACCAGCGTTCCTCGGGGTCTCTTACACCTCGGTTCCATCCTTGCCTGTGCCGGAAAATCCGGCCATCGGCGGTCCATTTCTGTGGCACTATCCTTCAACTCGCGCTGACTGGACGTTATCCAGCATCCTGCCCTGTGGAGCCCGGACTTTCCTCTCGTGGCAACAAAGGCCACCAGCGATTGTCTGTCAAGCTTTCCGAACAACATTACATAGTATACAGGCATTTAGGTTCCCAGACAAGCTTAATATTACTGGGAGCTGCACATCAACGATCTTTTTAGATAAACTGGAATACTTCCGTATTTACCTCTGAAGCTGTAACTTGCGTATCATATCGTTTTTCTTCCAAACGGGAACGAAGCCAATCCGCTGTTTTTGGTTTCATAATCTTCTCGGAATTATGTCCCGGGTCGATGATACACATACCTGCCATTAACGCATCATGAGCCGTGTGATAATCAATATCTCCGGTCACAATAACATCCGCACCTTTGAAGCGGGCAGTCAGCGCGTAACGGCTGCCAGAGCCGCCAAGAACCGCTGCTTTTTTGATCTGCTTGTTCAGATCTCCTACTACCCGCACATGAGGCACATTGAATTGGGTCTTCACGACCTCCACTAGCTCACCTAATGTCTTAGGATCCCTAAGGGGTCCCAAGCGTCCCAGACCGAGCGTACGGCCCTTTAAATCCATTGCATAGAGGTCATAGGCCACTTCCTCATACGGATGAGCCTTAAGCATCGCCTGAACGACCTTACTTCTCAGACTTTGGGGTACGATGGTCTCAATACGCATTTCTTCCACACGTTCCATCTGCCCTTGGGTACCGATAAACGGTTGAGTCCCTTCACCAGGTACAAATGTTCCTGTACCTTCCGTGTTAAAGCTGCACTTGTTGTATTGACCGATACTCCCCGCTCCGGCTTCCAGAATGGCCTGAAGAACCTGTTCATGATGGGTACGAGGCACAAAGACAGCCAGCTTGTACAGATGATCTGTGTGTACATCTTCCAGCGATTCTTTACTCTCGATGCCAAGTGCATCGGCCATCCAGTCATTCATCCCACCCTCGGCCACATCCAGGTTCGTATGACTGATATAGACAGCAATATCATGCTTAATCAGCTTTTCATACAATTTACCCATAGGTGTATCTGTACTCAGTGACTTAACCGGACGGAAAATGATCGCGTGATGAGCGATAATCAGGTTGGCACCGATACGAATCGCTTCGTCCACAACCTCATCCGTCACGTCCAAAGCTACTAACACGTGACGGATTTCTTTTTGCAAACTGCCGAGCTGGAGACCAATGCGGTCATCCGGTACAGCCAGATGTTTGGGAGCGAGTTGCTCCATCAGTTGAATTACAGTTTGACCTTTGGCAAACATGCCAAAACCTCCTTCAAGTTTGCGATAAGACGCTCTACCTCAGCCGCTTTGTCTCGGGAAGAATCCTGATCGGATTTGGAGATCGAGTTTACAACCCCTTGCAGTTTGATGATCTCACTTTCCCATTTGGAAAAAAATACATCCGTTGGACGATCAACCAAATAAGGTCCCATCCGCAGCAGCAAATCTTCCGTTAATTCTGCCCCGCCTTGAAGCGGACGTGCACGATACACCTCTACATTGGCAATCGGGCTTACGGATTGTGGCATCGCCGTTATAATCTCATAAATCTTGCCATCTTCTTCGAGCAACTGTTCTGCTACAACCACCCAGTGATGCTCCAGTAACCAGCGTCTGAGGATATCCTCACCCACATTTGGTTGCAAAATAAGTAACTGGACTCCTTCCAGTTTGGATATACCTCGGTCCAAAATAGAGGCAATCAGGGCGCCACCCATGCCTGCAATGGTGATGACATCCACTTCACCCGCAATGATCACATCAAGACCGTCTCCACGACGCACCGTGATTTTTTCTTTCAGGCCAGCATCGCTGACTTGTTTGCATGCAGCATCATAAGGGCCAGGATTGACTTCCCCGGCTACTGCACTTGCAGCTTTCCCACTGCGGATTGCGGCTACTGGCAGCAAAGCGTGGTCTGAACCGATATCAGCCATCCGGCTGCCATCGGGAATTTGATCATGTATTCGCTGTAATCGATTCGAAAGTTTCATGAAGCACCTACACCATTCATTTAATTTATTGATTTGCATTGAACAAGGAAAAGCGATAAAATAAAATCCAATAAAACATTTCAAGGATGAATTTCCAAAACCAAGAAATCAAGACGTTTAAATTAAAAATAAAGGAGACCCCGCCGCCGCTAAAGCGTCTTGCGGAAAGTCTCCCATAGTTCGATTATTCGAGGAAATCCTTGAGTCGTTTACTACGACTCGGGTGACGCAACTTACGAAGAGCCTTAGCTTCGATCTGACGAATACGCTCACGCGTAACACCAAATACCTTGCCGACTTCCTCCAGCGTTCTCGTCCGTCCATCGTCCAGACCAAAACGTAGACGAAGCACGTTCTCTTCACGTTCAGTCAATGTATCCAATACATCTTCGAGCTGTTCTTTCAGCAACTCATACGCAGCAGCATCCGCCGGAGCAAGTGCTTCCTGATCCTCAATGAAGTCACCCAGATGGGAATCATCTTCCTCACCAATCGGTGTTTCCAGAGAAACTGGTTCCTGTGCAATCTTCGTAATTTCACGAACTTTCTCTACACTCAGATCCATCTCAGCAGCGATTTCTTCTGGTGTCGGTTCACGCCCAAGTTCCTGCAACAGCTGACGGGATACCCGGATCAGCTTATTAATCGTCTCCACCATGTGCACAGGGATACGAATTGTACGCGCCTGGTCAGCAATAGCACGAGTGATCGCTTGGCGAATCCACCATGTTGCATACGTACTGAACTTGTATCCTTTTTTGTGGTCGAACTTCTCAACCGCTTTGATCAGACCCATATTACCTTCCTGAATCAAATCAAGGAACAACATTCCACGTCCAACGTAACGCTTGGCGATACTGACAACGAGTCGTAAGTTAGCTTCAGCCAGACGACGCTTGGCTTCTTCATCCCCGTTCTCAATCCGTTTAGCCAGTTGTACTTCATCATCTGCCGACAACAGTGGCACACGACCAATTTCCTTGAGGTACATACGGACAGGGTCATTGATTTTGATACCTGGCGGCAAGCTCAGATCATCATCAAAGTGGAATTCGTCCTCTCCCTCTCTGGTGTTGTTCTCGGAATCTTCACTAGGACGAAGTGTAACCTCTTCATTATTTTCATTCACTACATCGATACCCAGATCGCTCAGTTGCTCATAGAACTCATCCATTTGCTCTGCATCCTGCTCAAAAGGAGAGAGTTTCTCTATAATTTCCTTGTAATTCAGCGAAGCTCTTTTCTTACCTGATTCAATCAATTGATCTTTAACCTGATCCAGTGTCAATTCTGTTTCTAGTTCAGTATGCTGATCATTCGCCATAATTCGACTCCCTCCTCCCTAGAAACATCTAATCATCAGACGTTCACTGTCTCTCTAGGGCAATCATTTCAATTGCAATCTGTGCCGCGCGTACAGAATCACCTGCCCGCTCTGCAGCAATCATTTCTTCTTTTTTCAAATCGTACTCTTTCTTACGCGGATGCTTCAGCACTTCCCTGATGCAATCATCGAGCATTTGAATACTCCATTCACCTGGACCATCCATCATCGAGATTGAACTAACCGTCTTTTCCAGGCGATCGTCATGCAGTGAAGACATAAAACGGCTTGTATCCGACGGTTTGCCTTGCGCATAGTAGGCATATAGATAAGCAGCAATAGCTGCATGATCATCCAAGTTAAAAGCTTCACCAAGATGCTCATTCACGTACTGGGCAGCCTCATCATCCTGCAACATCCAGGCGATCAGTTTGCGTTCAGCAGCGTGGTAAGCCGGCAACAGATTGGGTGTGGGCACCTGCCTATTTTGTTGCCTACCATTATTCCACCTTTTCGGGTTATTATCCCCAAACTGGAGGTTATTTTTCATCGCCTCCCGTTCTTCATTACACTCCTGCTTCAATGTTTCGAAGGATACGTCCACTTCTGCAGCCAGTTCACGAAGATACACTTCCCTTTCTGTTGGAGAAGGTAAGGGTGCGATCAACTTTACTGCTTCTTTCGAATAGGCGATTTGTCCGCCACCCTCTAGCAGTATATGGCTTTTTTTTAAGTTTATAAGTTTAAATTTTGTAGTTGTCACGGCACCGTCCACAATCTGGTTTCGGAACCGTTCACCACCATGCTTCCGGATAAAATCATCCGGGTCAAGTCCCTCCGGAATGAGAGCCACTTTGACCTGCAATCCAGCTTCCTCAAGAATAGGGAAGTTTTTGAGTGCAGCAGCCTGTCCTGCTCTGTCGCCGTCATAACATATGATGACTTCGTCGCACATCCCTTTGAGCATCAGTGCCTGATTCTCGGTTAACGCAGTGCCCATTGCCGCTACACCATTCTGTATATCCTGATCCCATGCGGAGATGACATCACCATATCCCTCGAACAAAATGGCTTGTCTTTGTTTGCGAATTGCATTTTTGGCATGATGCAGATTATAGAGAACACGGCTTTTGTTAAATAACCGGGTTTCCGGTGAATTTAGATACTTCGGTTGCCCATCTCCCAATATGCGTCCTGCAAATGCAATCGGCTTACCGCTCCTGCCATTAATCGGGAACATAATCCGGTCTCGGAATCGATCCACATATCCCTGACCTTCATTTCGCGGTGACAGAAGTCCACCCTTTTCCATCTCTTCGAGCGGATAGTTACGTTTCTCAAGAAATTGTACCAGTGTGTCCCAACGATTTGGTGCAAAACCAATCTGGAACTGGTCAATCAACTTGTCGCCAAAACCTCTTGAGCGTAAATACTCCATGGCTGACTTGCCGTGCTCCGTATTTTTCAACAAAAAATGATACAGCTTCGCGGTAAGCTCATAAGCCTCCAACAGACGTTCAGTCTCGGGATTCACATGAGCAGATTCACGCCCTTGCCAGTCCCCCATAGAGATGTGACTTTCTTCCGCCATCGTTTTGACAGCCTCGGGAAAGGATAACCCTTCGATTTCCATCCTGAATTTGATGGCATTTCCACCCGTGCCGCAACCGTAGCAGTAGAAAATTTGTTTCTCAGGTGTAACGGTGAACGAAGGCGTCTTCTCGGAATGAAAAGGACAGAGGCCTTTCATATACTTCCCCTGTTTGGTCAGATGCACAAATCGGCTCACCGTATCGACAATATCATTCTGCTGTAACACCGATTCAATAATACTTTCGGGTATACCGCCTTGTCCGGTACTCATCTCTGGCCACCTTCATCTCTTCAACACGTAAATATAATTCGATAAACTTACACATTCTCCTGCAAATCTTTTAAAAGTTTTGTCAGTTTATGTTGAAACATTTCTCGATCCTGCTCTGTGAAAGGCTTTGGGCCTTTCCCGTAATGGCCTCTTTTTCGCGCTTTGGCCGCAGTATGACGAGAATCCAACATGAAATCAATGTCACGATCGTTGAACTCACGACCACGAAAGGACAAAACATAACAACGTTTGCCAAGCGCAAGTGCCGCAAGTCCATAGTCCTGAGTGATAACCACATCATATGGCTTAATATGATTAGCAATATACAGGTCTGCGCTCTGATCACTGCGATCCACTTGCACGGTTCGTACCCCTTCTCCTCCTTGAAGCAAATGATCAAATGAAGAGACTAACAGTACGGGGATGTTGAAAAGGCGAGCGGTTTGCGCAATCTCGGTTTTGACCGGGCAAGCATCACCATCCACAACAATGTGGCGTATATTTAACTCACTCAAACCCAGACCACCCGGTTTCATAAAATAGCTGCATATTGTTATATACGACCCCGGCCAGGCAAAATCCTTCTGCCGGAACGAGGGAAATCAAAGGCTAAAATACGGAGCGGTTGTCAAAAATACATTTCACAACCCGTTCCGTATATTTATACCCTCATATATCCTTCTTTAATACTGAATTTTAGCTTTGCGCCAAGTCTGTGGAAAAGGACTCCTCAAATACGCCCAATTACCAAACTAACTTGGAAAAATCAGCAAATCCTTTCAAGTCACGATCAATAGCCGCAAGCAAGGCAAGTCGATTCGCCCGAACAGCTTCATCCTCTGCCATAACCATGACCGAATCGAAGAATGAGGTAATACCATCCTTCCAGGCAGATGCAATAGCCAGTGCTTCAGCAGCATGATGCTGAGTCAACGCCTGACGATATTCTGCATTCGTTTTGCTCCATGCCTCATGTAACTGACGTTCTCCATCTTCTGTGAACAGTTCTGGATGTACGGAAGCATTGGATGCTTTGGCCGCCAGATTACCCACACGGTTGAACGATTCAACCGTTGTTTTGAATGCGTCTCCTGTCATAACAGCCGCCATCAACGCTTCACCTTTTGGAACCACAGCGCTGATATCATCGAATCCGGAAGAAATTACGGCATCCACTACGTCGTAGCGAACTGTTTCGGACAACAATTTTTTCACACGAAGACCAAAGAAGTCTTGCAGATCTTTACGAACCTCTTCATCTGCACGTTTCAACAGGTTCATCTGGGCATGTACTTGAAGTGCTACTCCGAACACGTCAGACAATGTCAGCGGAAGCTTGTGATCCAGCAAAATCTGTACAATACCTGCAGCCTGACGGCGCAGCGCGTACGGATCCTGTGAACCCGTTGGAATAATATTGATGGAGAAACAACCCACGATTGTATCCATTTTGTCCGCAGCACTCACAATGGCACCAACAAGAGAAGCAGGGGATTGATCTCCAGCGAAACGTGGCTGATAGTGTTCGAATACCGCTTTAGCTACCTCTTCTTTTTCGCCAGCTTTACGAGCGTAATCCTCACCCATCACACCTTGCAGTTCCGGGAATTCTCCCACCATCAGTGTCACCAGATCGAATTTGCAGATATCTGCTGAGCGGCTAACGGATTCAGCAACATCACCGGATACTTGCAGTTTGGCAGCAATTCCATCGGCAATCTTGCGAATACGGCGCACTTTATCTCCAACCGTTCCCAGTTCTTCCTGGAAGACGATACTTTCCAGCTTCGACAATGCATCCTTAATCTGTAGCTTCTGATCTTCCTCATAGAAGAACTTGGCATCAGACAGACGTGCACGCAGAACTTTTTCATTCCCTCTGGCAATAACGTCCAATGAATCACTTCCACCGTTACGAACCGTCACGAAGAATGGCAACAATTGTCCTTCATTGTCCAGTACAGGGAAATAACGCTGATGCTCACGCATGGAAGTAATCAATACTTCTTGTGGAATGTTCAAGAATGAAGAGTCAAATGTCCCGAACAATACGGTAGGTGTTTCCACCAGGAACAGAACTTCCTCCAGCAAGTCTTCCTTAATCGCAATATCCCATTTTTTCTCCGCAGCCAGTGCCTGAATCTGGGATACAATCATCTGTTCACGTTCCTGGATATCAGCAATGACATGTTCGGAACGCAACACTTCCACGTATGAAGACGGAGTGGAAATCACAGCCTCCTTACCGAGGAAACGATGTCCGCGAGTTACATTACCCGACTTAACACCTGTCACTTCCAGATCGATAACCTCACTGCCGAGCATAGCCACAATCCAGCGAATTGGACGTACAAATTTGAAATCATAGGAAGCCCAACGCATGAATTTTGGGAACGTCATGGCATGTAATACAGAAAGTAATCCTTCGCCAACTACAGAAGCCGTCTCCACACCTTTGCTGCTCTTTGTTGCATAGATATATTCGACACCGTTCAGTTCCTTAAACGTGAACTGGTCCGGTTCAACACCTTGACTGCGGGCGAATCCGAGTGCAGCCTTGCTCCAATTGCCACTGTCGTCCTGGGCAATTTTGCGTGAAGGACCTTTCACTTCTTCCTCGATATCTTCCTGCTTTTCAGCCACATTGTGAATCAAAACAGCCAGACGGCGCGGTGTAGCATATGCATTCACTTCACCATAAGCAATGCGGGATGCGTCAAGCCATTTCACGACACGCTCTTGCAGCTGTGCGATTGCTGCGCGCATAAAGCGTGCAGGTACTTCTTCCAACCCGATTTCGAACAATAGATCCTTAGACATGCTCGGCTCCCCCTTTCTTGATCAGCGGGAAGCCTAGCTTCTCACGCTCTTCCATATATGTTGCAGCGACTTGGCGAGCCAGATTACGAACACGTGTGATGTAACCCGTACGTTCCGTTACACTGATGGCTCCACGTGCATCCAACAGGTTGAACGTGTGGGAACATTTCAGCACATAGTCATATGCCGGGAATACCAGATGCTGCGCCATGGCCTTGTTTGCTTCTTCTTCATGCATGTTGAAAAGTGTAAACAGCATTTTGACATCAGATACTTCAAACGTATATTTAGAGTGTTCGAATTCTGGCTGACGGAATACATCACCATAAGTGATGCCTTCCACCCATTCCAGATCAAAAACATTCTCTTTATCCTGAATGTAAGAAGCCAAACGCTCCATACCATACGTAATTTCAACAGCTACCGGATTTGTCTCGATTCCACCGACCTGTTGGAAATACGTAAATTGTGTGATTTCCATTCCGTCCAACCATACTTCCCAACCAAGACCTGCACAACCAAGGGAAGGATTCTCCCAGTTATCTTCAACAAACCGAATATCATGTTTGAGCGGATCAATGCCCAGACGTTTCAGACTTTCCAGGTAAATTTCCTGAATATTGTCCGGTGAAGGCTTGATAATTACCTGGAACTGATGATGCTGGTACAGCCGGTTAGGGTTCTCACCATAACGTCCGTCCGAAGGACGACGGGAAGGCTCCACATAGGCCACTTTCCAAGGTTCGGGTCCAAGCGAACGCAAAAAGGTCATCGGGTTCATCGTACCTGCCCCTTTTTCCGTATCGTATGGCTGGACAATAATACAGTTATGCTCGGCCCAGAATTGTTGCAGCGTTAGAATCATCTGCTGAAAATTCATAATCATGCTCCTTTTCAATGGTTTGTTAGCAAGCTTAGGACGGTGAAGACAACAATAAATAGCCCCCGTCCTACGCCTGTTGTACAGACGTAGGGACGAGAGCTATTCCCGCGGTTCCACCCTACTTGGCTTAGATCAAACAAGATGATCCTGTTCGTTCCAGCCCACTTTTCCGTGTCCATTCATGCTCCCGAGTGCCGTTTCAAAAACCGATTCAGCCAGGCTCCCACCATCCCCGACTCGCTCATTCATGATTCCCAAGTGTTATACAACGACTTGTCTCCATAAATGTAATAAATCCAGTCTTTTACTTTCTCGTTCAATGCATGTCTCATAAAGAGAAATTATATTTCATAATATATAAAATCTAGTATGAAGTCAAGATATAGTTTCACTTCCACCAAAACGCCTCAAATCCCGTACTTCTCCATCTGATCGAGGAAAGAACGGGATTTAAGATTCAGACCAAGCTGATGATCCATAAAAGCACGCATCAACTTTTTGATCTCATCACGGGTAGATTCACTCACTGATATATTCCCCAAGCGCTGCAGATCCAACTGTGCGAACAAACGCAACAACTTCAAAGCCTTTGGACTAACTGACATCGCTGGAGGATCAAAATGTTTGCATGCTCGACACAAGACGCCACCAAGTCTGGGACTTATAAACAACTGCTCATCTGGTCGCTCCTGGTTGCAGGAGATGCACTCATCGAACTGTGGACCATATCCGGATGCCTGTAATATTTTCATTTCGTACAGACTTGTAATAACAACCGGATCTTTCTCTTCCTTCAACGCCTGCAAACACGCCTTTAACTGTTTGAACCAAAATGTACCTGTTTCCTCATCCTGAAGCACCCGATCCAATAGTTCACACGCATAAGAGGCATAAGAGGCCTTGACCAGATCTTCACGCAACTCATGATAGGATTCAACAATTTCTCCAGCGTTCAGCGTGCCTAGACCCGTATTGCGAAAATATACATATTGACCATACGTAAACGGCTGCACCAGTGCAGCATGTCGGCTCTTGGGCTTTTTGGCACCGCGGACGAGTACCCCTACTTTCCCGCCGCTTTCGGTGCAAAGTGTAATGATTTTGTTCCCTTCGCCGTAGTCCATGCTGCGGATGACAATCCCTTCCACCCTGTATAGCATGCCTCGTCACCTAACCATTCCCGAATCAGCCAGTTATCCTTCGGCTTCTTCATCTTCAATCACTTCCCTTGCATTATCCGACTCCTGTCCTAACGAGTTACACGCCTCGGTATATAACAAATAGGACTCCACATCCCCCGTCATCGCAAAAACCTTCCACGAAAAATCTCGCATCGGAATTTCATCCTCTCTTCGGAAATGACGTCTG
This sequence comes from Paenibacillus sp. FSL H7-0942, assembly GCF_045040715.1. NCBI lineage: Bacteria > Bacillati > Bacillota > Bacilli > Caryophanales > Paenibacillaceae > Paenibacillus > Paenibacillus sp. FSL H7-0942. Next base: position 4,851,276 of record NZ_CP150279.1, read on the forward strand.
CATCTACCAAATAGGATGGAGTCTTGCAAGGTAAACTATGTGTTGCAATTACTGGATACAATTCCGACGATCAGTCACGGCCAAAGCCAAGGTCACGCAGAACCCGATCCTGATTTCTCCAGTCTTTTTTCACTTTAACCCACAGGTCCATGAAAATTTTGGAGCCAAGCAAATTCTGAATGTCGTGTCGAGCTCGTTTACCCACTTCTTTCAGAAGGGCACCTTGCTTGCCGATAATGATCCCTTTTTGGGAATCACGTTCCACAAAAATGACGGCTGAGATATAAACGACACCATTATCCTGTACTTTCATATCTTCGATCGTTACAGCAATGGAGTGAGGCACTTCTTCACGAGTCATTTGCAGAATTTTCTCACGAATCAACTCGGCACATACAAACTGCTCCGGATGGTCAGTAACTTGGTCATCAGGATAGTACTGTGGACCTTCTGGCAAATACTTGCCGAGCTGTTCCAGTAATGTGCTGACATTATTGCCATGCTTGGCAGACACAGGCACAATTTCAGCGAAATCGTGTAATTTGCGATACTCTTCAATAAGTGGTAACAGCGCTTCCGGCTCAATTTTGTCAATTTTGTTCATAACGAGAATGACAGGCGTACGGATATTTTTCAGCTGTTCCGCAATATAGCGGTCACCACCGCCCATTCCTTCGGAAGCATCAATCAAGAATAAGGCTGCTTCTACTTCACTCAGTGTGTTCAAAGCGGTCTGGTTCATATAATCGCCTAATTTGGACTGACGTTTATGAATCCCTGGTGTATCCAGAAAAACGATCTGTTGATTGTCCGATGTATATACACCGTGAATTTTATTACGGGTTGTTTGCGGCTTGTCCGACATAATTGCAATTTTCTGTCCGATGACTTGGTTCATCAAAGTGGATTTACCAACGTTAGGACGTCCGATAATGGCTACAAAACCGGATTTGAATTTTTGTTTTTTCATATGTTCCTCCTCAGGCGCCTAGGCCTGGAATGTATTGGTTTATTTTTTGGCAGAATTCAGATCAGAAGGCCCAAAAGCCCAAGGTAACAGTTCAGCAACGGTGGTCTCTTGCAGATCACCTTTCAAATTCCCCAAGATGACTTTCATATCGGGTTCACACAGTTCGTACATGACCTGACGACATACGCCACATGGAGCAATCGGACCATCCGTGTCTCCCACAATGGCAATCGCTGTGAAGCTGCGAGGCTTCTGACCACCTGCAATGGCACTAAACATCGCTGTACGCTCAGCACAGTTACCTGGTGTATACGCAGCATTCTCAATATTACAACCATGATGCACATGACCTTCACTGTCAAGCAAAGCCGCGCCTACACCAAAATGGGAGTATGGCGTGTACGCCTTCGTGCGTGCCTTAATTGCTTCTTGCATTAACAAACCGTTATCCATTCATATTCTCTCCCTTAGGGTGCAATATAAAATCAAACTAGTGCATTTACACTGGACACTCCGCTGTCAGAACAACCTTCCGAGCGCTGTTATCCCCAGATTTTTTTAATCCCTTTTAATAAGGGAAAATCCGGGGATAAAGGCGCACACTCCGTTTCTTTAGGTTTTTTCTGACCTCTCCGTTATCGTGTTTGCATCAAGTAAATTTATATTAGTGTGTAGTATTAAAATCGAATCAAAACAAGGTTAAAACAAAATCAGTACAAACCTAGCCAGCTCATCACCGGCTTAATGAAAACGATACAACCGATGATGACAGCGAATACCGCAGCCAGCAAAACTGCCCCGGCCGCGGTATCCTTTGCCGCTTTTGCCAGCGGATGGATATGGGGGTGTGCCAAGTCAACCGCTGCCTCTACAGCCGTGTTCATCAATTCAGTCACCAGGACCAAAAAGACAGCGGTCAGCACAAACATCCAATCCGTTCTTGAGATTCTGAAAAAAAAGCCGGCTACACACATCAAAATAGCCACTCCCGTGTGAACTCTCACATTACGCTGAGTCCGCAACCCATATGCGATTCCTTCCGCAGCATTGCGGAATACCAGACCCCAGGAGCGTCTTTTCATTATCGTGTCAACCCGGCCTGGGCCAATACCGCTTCTTGTTTGCCCATCATTTCAGCCTCACTCGCTTCATCCTGATGGTCGTATCCGAGCAGGTGCAAGAAACCATGGACAAACAGAAAACCAAGTTCACGTTCAAATGAGTGTCCATACTCTTCACTTTGCAGGATGGTCCGTGGTACGGAAATGATGATGTCTCCAAGAACATCCGGCATTTCTTCCATTTCTTCATCTTCGTCCAGCTCATAGATAATATCTAGTTCTTCATCCACCGTTTCGTTCATCGCAAAAGACAGTACATCCGTAGGACGGTCAATGCCGCGATAATCACGGTTCAACTCATGAATCTGCTCATCATTCACAAAAGTCAGAGCCACTTCCCCGTCTGCAACACCTTCCGCTTCTCCTGCGAGATTCAGCAATTGTTCCAGCATTGCAATCATCGGTTCTGTAATTTCTTTGTCCTGTTGTTCATTATTCCATGCCAGGTTAAGACTCATTCTTTCATAACTCCTGTCTGCTCATATTAGAGGTTGTTCAAAAAAAGCATTTCTAGCTTCATCCCATCTTCTCGGTACTGAAAACCGGCCTTTTTGAACACGAACTATTATTGAATTAGCCTGCTTCGGGTGAAGTTGGCTTTGGTTTCTTAATTTCCTCCGGATATTCGATCCTGGAGTGGAAGATACCCATCACCGTTTCCTTCAATGTTCTGGCGACGATATCCAGTTCACGCATCGTAAGGTCACAATCATTGAATTGATGATCGTCCAATCGTCCTTTAATAATCTTCTCAATCATGGACTCCACTTGTTCCACTGTCGGTTTGCGCAAAGATCTCACAGCAGCCTCTACACTATCAGCAATGCCAACAATAGCCGATTCCTTGGACTGAGCCTTCGGCCCAGGGTAACGGAAATCTTCTTCCGTGAAATCAGGCTCAACGCCTGCTTCTTCCGCCTGGCGCAGTGCTTTGTGATAGAAATAGTGGAGAAATGTCGTGCCGTGATGCTGTTCCGCAATATCCCGAATAGGTCTGGGCAGCTTGTAATCCTTCTGCATTTCCACCCCATCGCGCGCATGGGCAACGATAATGGATTTGCTCAGTTTAGGATCAATTGAATCATGTGGATTCTCCATATTGTTCTGATTTTCAATAAAATAGATGGGCCGCTTCGTCTTGCCAATATCATGATAATACGAACCGACTCGGCATAGCAATCCGTTAGCTCCTATGGCTTCTGCTGCTGCTTCGGACAGATTCCCTACCATAACGCTGTGATGATAGGTACCCGGTGTCTCCGTCAGCAACTTGCGAAGAAGCGGATGGTTCGGATTAGATAGTTCTACCAGTTTGAGCGCTGATAAAATGCCAAATGAAGTTTCGAAAAATGGCATCAGCCCAATGACCAGTATGGCAGTCAGCACGCCACCAGCAAATGCAAACCCAACGCCATACAGTGTCGTGGTTCGATTCCAATCTCCCGAGTCAATCAAAGCCAAGGTGAAGACGGCTATGGACCCGAACAGACAGACCATAATGGCCCCTTTCAGGATCGTTGATCGCTGGCTAGCCTTATGAGTTGCGAAGATCGCAACAAATGAAACCAATACAGCAAAGAAACCTAGTTCGAAGTCAAAAAGTTGACCCTGATGTGTATTCAAAATAATGCTGGACAACATACCGATCAAAATCGAACATACAAAGGCAAGCGAGGTATCCAGTAACAAGGCAATTAACATCGCTCCTACCGCAACAGGTGCAAGGAAGCCAACATAAGACCTCTCATTGGTCTGGATAATCGCCGTCACATGCATAACCACAATCGTAATAATAAAAATGAGAACAAGCATCAACAGCTGGGCATTATTATACTTAAAATGTGTTCCGCTGCCTTGCTGAATATACATCAGAATGGCTGCTGACAACAGGCAGGAAAACATAAGAAGTCCAAGCTGCGGCCAGTAGTTCACTTCATTTTTCAGCAAATCATTCTCACCCAGCAAAGTATACATCTCCGGGGTGATCATCTCACCCTTGGCAACTAATGTGTCCCCTTGCTTGATAAAGACGGTTTGCGTGTTCTCACGCGCCTGTACTTTGGCTTCCTTAGTTCCCTCTTCATCGTAGAAGCGGTTCGCGGTCACCACAAGGCGAGCAAGCTCTTGCACGACCTCACGTTGCGTACGCTTACCAAGAGAGCTGACACTCACCATCTCGGCTACTTTGGCACGAGCAGTGGTTGCATCGCTGATCTGATCCGTCATTAACCGGGCAACAATATCCCTCGCAACCGGTTTCATCTCCTGGATATCATCCGATGTCAGACGCGAGATTTTGATGTAAGTTTCTTCGGGAATACGGTAGCTTTGCTCCTGTACCACATTTCTGATTTCTTCCAAAAGAGTCTCGGAGTATGTACCGGCTTTCCGATTATTATTGATATAGTTGGTCACAAAATCCTTCTGGCGCTGTGGAATTTCATCCCGATAAATATCAATCTTATCCTGACTTGAAATCTGATCATCCTGATTTAATCGATCTACACGATCAAGCAGGGTAGTCATCAAATTTTCGTTTCGCAACTGGACAATCTGAAATATCGGCTGTACCCGTTCAGCAGCTTCTTCCTGTGCTTTGAGTGTGGCCTTGTTATTCGGAATCTGCATGGGCGCAGCAATGTCCACTTCACTCCGTGTCCCTTCCTGAATATCATAGCGCTCAGGGAGCAGTTTGGAAGCCAGACTGACGTAGAAAAGAATCACCAGAAACAAAAACAGAAGATAGCGTGCCCACACGCTATACTTCCATCCTGTAGCCTTATTCTGAAAAGATTTGCCTTTTGACGGTTCCTTCGAGGTCACTTTAGACAATCCCTTTCTATGCTTGATTTTCTGCGGCGTGGTTGTAAGCCACGATAATTTTCTGGACAAGGGAATGCCGTACAACATCTTGCTCGGCAAAATAGACAAATCCAATCTCGTTAACTTCATTCAAGATCGTATTCGCTTCCACAAGCCCGGATTTCTTACCACGCGGTAAATCAATCTGTGTCACGTCTCCGGTGATGACCATTTTGGAGCCAAAACCAAGACGGGTTAGAAACATCTTCATCTGTTCCGGCGTTGTGTTCTGTGCTTCATCCAGAATGATGAAGGAGTCATCCAGCGTACGCCCCCGCATGTAGGCGAGTGGCGCGATTTCGATTAACCCTCGCTCCAGTGCCTTAGCGGTCTGTTCCTGTCCCATAACGTCATATAGGGCATCGTACAGTGGTCTCAGATAAGGGTCTACCTTCTCCTGAAGATCACCTGGCAAAAATCCAAGACTCTCTCCCGCTTCAACAGCAGGCCGTGTGAGTACAATGCGTTTGACGCTACCTTCTTTAATCGCGGCAACAGCCAGTACAACAGCAAGGTAGGTTTTACCCGTACCGGCAGGACCAATGCCAAATACAATATCACGTTTTTTAATTGTAGTTACATAGTGCTTCTGTCCAATGGTTTTAACACGGATTGGTTTACCTCGATATGTCGTCGTAATCTCGCCCTTGAACAGATCCAATAGCTGGTCTGCCCGCATATCCTTGGCAAGTTCAATCGCATACTTCACATCTCTCTCGGTTAACACATATCCATTGCGTATCAATTGCAGTAACACATCAAATAATTGTTCAAGCGATTCCACCTGCTGTGCGTTGCCAAAAATCACAATCTCCGCTTCACGGGATGCAATCTGGGCGGGAATCTCGGATTCAATCAGTTTAAGAAAAGTATCTTGGGGTCCAAAAAGAGATTGGCCCTCTCCCGCACTCTGGAGGGAGATTTGTATGCTGCGTGTTTGCTCTGACAAATATCCTCATTCTCCTTGACTATGGACTAGCGGAAGTTCTTCCGCAATGCTTTCTTCTACTTCAAATAAGACTTTCATATAAACTTTACCATTCTCTTTCTTCTCATGCAAAATTTTTTCACTTATAATTTTTGTTCCTTTGCCGTTTTTGGCGATAATATCGTTCCTTGCTCCTTCCAATCCTTTCGTTCTGGCCCATTCTATCGTCTGTTGTTGCTCATGCTCTCGGGTCTCCAGATCTTTCTCTGTCAGCCAACCCATAGGAAGTGTAAAGGATCGCCACGTTAATGGTTTATGATTACTCTCGGTATCAAATGAACTGAACGGTGTACTTCCGTACCCCCACAGTTGAATCGCCCAATTCCCCAGTACCATGTAAAAACGTTCTTTGCTCTCACCTGTCATTGTATTATGTTTTTGCACTAGCGGAACCTCTACCTGATACTCACGCCATACCAGACCACGAACTTCGCCTTTGGCAACGATTGTTTTGGTGTTCTCCTCATCCCCGAGAATCCCTGAGATCAATACCTGACCCTTTTTGACACGCATGTCCTTCTGAACAACAGGGCGTCCCTGCTCCGCATAGATTTGAGTGACCACAGCATCTGACTTACTGATCAGATGTCTGGGGTTCAGTAATGGTTCGCGCTTTGGTTGGGCAGATTCTACGACCTGAATGGTAATGGTTGTCCCCTCTTTGCTCACGCCAATCCAGGTTACATCCGGCAGAGCGAGTGCAAGCTGCCTGGAGAGCTTGTCTTGGCTTTGCAGACGGAACCCCCATTGCAAAGGATATATGCCCTCTTTCTTCGCTGCTGCAAGCACCTCGTCGGTGGGAATGGTGACGTTACCCTTGACCTCCACACTCCATACCATGGACGACAACGCAAACAAAGCTGCCACAAAAAACAGCATACCCCCAAGAAAGAACTTCCTCCGCAATAATCGGGCCGCAAAAAAGGGGAAACCGCTGCGATGGGTTACTTTCACCCTGCAGCCTGTCCGTTTCAACACAGGACGCAACCTGAAAAAATGCGGCAGCAGAATATTCATCTCTGCCACGCGTCCATCGTGAGCACGCAGGTCCCAAACTTCCAGTCCCTGCTCTGCCACCGTGTTGATTAATGTTTCAATGTCTCCCCCAGTGACCGTTATTCGGACTGCTCCCCGCAGTTTGTACAGACTGGGCTGCTTCATCCGTTCCCCTCCACTCCATTCATATGAATATCCAGAATCCTTCCTTCGACAGCTACTTCATCCGGCAAAATATTACGTATCACCAAGGCAGTTCCTTTGATCTCTAACTGGCCTTGGGAAAGAGCCAACACGATACGATCCGGCGTGAAATGGATGACACCGCGATGGTTCTCTATATACAGTTGCTTACTGCCGATCAGGGTTAACCGTGGCATATCATAAAGCACATCCTGCGGCAGATCCAACACTTCACTGGTCCATCTGCGCAGCTTGCGGCTGATCCGGGTCATTCGAAGGTCTTCCCCCTTCCTCTACAGTTCAACTTATGCGCAGATTCATGAATTTATGAAAATTCCGGGGCGTGTTAGGGACGAATGTTGAGAAAAAAGGATAGAACACAGAAAAAGCCGTCTCCGGCGGCTTTATGCTCACCAGAGACGGCTTTATTTCCGTCCAATAAATTGACTTGTTTACAGTTTTCCTCTTGTACCAAACGGTTGCTTGGAACGAGGGGAACCCAGTACTTCTGCCCACAGGACACCTGTGCGAATGTCTGCCGGACGAAGCGGAGACGCTCCCGATCCATCGCTGCTGGTCTCATCCCAACTGGAATCAGACACAACTGGCCGATTCGCAGAAGAGATGCGATTCAAGCGTTCTTCGATCAAACGTTGCTGTTCTTCCATGCCTCTCATCTGTTCCTCAAGTGAATTTGCCATCGCACTCATCGTGCCCTCACTTCTGTAGTCAGTTGCGGGGCGAGAAGATGCAGCAGGCTCCGAATACGGCTCATCATACTGATTCTCATATTGCACGTCATCATACCGATCATCATACTGTTCATCATAGCGGGGGTCTGTAGGTCCGGAAGACTGCTGCGGAGATGAATTGTCTCTTGAACGTTCATCCCGGCCTGAATCACCACTGCCTCCAAATGTAGGCATCCCGTTGGCAGGACGCTTTTTGTTCGGATCAGCCGATTTGGCAGCTTTCCCCAAGAAGGAGAAGAGTGCAAAACCGATGACGGCCACAATATACAAATTATCAAAAATCCATTCAAATAGGCCCATATGCACTCACCGCCTATCTTCCGTTTTTGGAATCACCCTGATCGTTGGAATTCGAACCTTCACCAGGTTTTCCCAATGTGTTGCGCATTTGAGTATCCGCTTCAATGTTCTTCAGGTTCATATAATCCATCACACCGATTTTACCGTTACGAAGTGCCTCAGCCATTGCCAAAGGTACTTGGGACTCGGATTCAACAACGCGTGCTCTCATTTCCACTACGCGTGCTTTCATCTCTTGCTCTTGGGCTACGGCCATTGCGCGACGCTCTTCGGCTTTTGCCTGAGCGATACGTTTGTCAGCTTCTGCTTGCTCTGTTTGCAAGAAGGCACCAATGTTTTTACCTACATCAACGTCCGCAATATCAATGGACAGGATTTCAAAAGCAGTACCAGCATCCAGACCTTTGGACAATACAGTACGAGAGATCAGATCCGGATTTTCCAGGACGTCTTTGTGAGAATTGGAGGAACCGTTCGTACTTACGATACCTTCACCAACACGGGCGATGATCGTTTCTTCACCAGCACCACCGACGAGACGATCAATGTTGGCACGAACCGTAACCCGTGCTCTAACTTTAACTTCAATACCATCTTTGGCAACCGCAGAGACAATCGGTGTTTCGATAACTCGTGGGTTAACACTCATCTGTACGGCTTGTAATACGTCACGACCTGCGAGGTCAATCGCAGCAGCACGTTCAAATTCGAGTGGAATGTTGGCACGTTGTGCAGCAATCAGAGCGTTTACAACACGGTCAACGTTACCACCGGCCAAGAAGTGACTTTCCAGTTGGTTCATTGAAAGTTTAAGACCAGCTTTAGTTGCTTTAATCATTGGATTAACGATACGGCTAGGCGTTACACGTCTCAGTCTCATCGCTACCAGTGTAATAATACTTACGCGTACGCCGGATGCAATCGCTGAAACCCAGAGCATAACCGGGAAAAAGCTGAAGAATACGCTCAATACGATAATACCTACTACCGCAATGAGCAAAATCGTAATCATAGATGTGTCCATTTAATTTCCTCCATTTGCAATTTGAATTTGATAAAAATATTTGAGAATACACTCTTGAGTCCGCTGCTAAATGAAAGAATGCACCACCTTGCTGGCAGCTTCAGCTACGTGGTTATGTACATTGCCGAAGCGTTAATCCGCTTCGACAACAGAGCGAGTTACACCGGCAAAGCTTGCTGAACCACAATCCGGGTACCTTCCGCTTTAATCACAATAATCGGAGTATCGATGGGAATAAAATCTCCGTCGGTCACAACGTCAATTCGTTCCCCTTCAAACATCGCTGTTCCAGAAGGACGAAGTGGTGTCAGACTGATTCCTTGCAGACCAACCAGCTCTTTACGTTCTGTGGCTGATGAATAACCCCGATCCGCAGACATGCTATCACTCAGTATGAAGCGATTCCATATCCCTCGATCCTTAAAGATAATTGAGATGATCGCAATGACTACCAGTGCTGCTCCAAAAGCGATACCTAGAGATACAAATGCATCACTCGTATCATAAGCAGCCCTTACAACACCGGCCACAAGCGCAATTGATCCCAAAATCCCCAGAATACCAAAGCTCGGAATAAACATCTCCAGAATCATCATGATGAGTCCGACGGTAAATAGCACCCATGTCTCTGCTCCGGCAAATCCCGCAATGTAATTACCCGAGAAATACAACACGAAACACACGATACCTACAATACCAGGAACTCCAAAACCAGGAACAATCAATTCAATGATCACACCCGCGATTCCGAGGAACAATAACACAGTCATAACAACCGGATTAGTAAGAAAAGAGGAAATATTCTCCGCTGTTGTTCGTTCTACCTTAAATACGTCATCTTGACTGTAACCTGCCCAAGCTGCCGCTTCTTCCGGTGTGTTACTGATGTGGTCGGCATAACCAACTTTCAGCGCTTCTTCAGCCGAGAGAGCAATAATTTCACCTTTTTGCTTGGTTTTATTGATCTCTGGCATTTCAACAACGATGTTAACATCCGTCATTCCAGCTGCAATCTTGCCATCACGACCACTGATTTCAGCCGCTCCCTGCATTTTGCTTTTCCAGAATGCAACAAGCTTTGGATCATCAACATGTTTACCCGTACTGTCGACCATTGCTGCCGCACCAATCATACTGCCTGGTGACATTACGATCTTATCTGCATTCAGAGCCAGAAAACTCCCTGCTGAAGCAGCATCTCCACGAACAAATGCAACAGTCTCAATCGGACTGTCCTTAATTAGGGTACCTAATGCTTCTGCAGTGTCGACACGGCCTCCCGGCGTATTGATATCAAGAACGATCAGGCCAGCATTCATCTCTTCTGCTTGCTTGAACCCGCGTTCCATGAACTTGCCAAGTCCCTGCTCGATTGGTTTATCAACCGGAATAATATATACGGCACCACTCTTCTCAGCTGCATGCGCTGACGGTGATCCAATCCAGACAGGAAGCAACAGCGTCAGCAGCATTAAGAGCATCAATGGCCCCGTAAGCTTCTTCCGGCGCTTTCCCTTCACAATAGTCCCCCCTTTTCCATTAATGTTATACTGTCCAGCTTATGGTATTTATTACGTGCAATGCAACATTTCGTTTCAAAATCTTAAAATTATATTTGAAAACTCAATCAATTGCAAGAATAAAAATCCATAATAATATATATTAACCATTAAAAAGAAATTTCGTCATCCCAAGGACATGATGCCTTCTGATAAATGGAAAAAACACCTCCTGACAAGTCAGAAGGTGTTTATTGATTTGCTTTATTGCAGAAATTGTTGAACTGCTTGATTTACCAGTTTGCCGTCCGCTTTGCCTTTAACTTTCGGCATAAGGGCCGCCATGACTTTCCCCATCTCGGCTTTCGAAGAAGCACCGGTTTCCTGGATGGTCTGCTGTACAATAACTTTAATTTCTTCTTCGGTAAGCTGTGTGGGAAGGTACTGGATGAGTACTTCAATTTCCGCTTTTGCATTTGCCGCGAGATCTTCACGGCCCGCTTTGTCAAATTCTTGGAGGGCATCTTTGCGCTGTTTGATTTCACGACTCAGGATATCAAGCACTTCGTTGTCATCCAAATCTCTTTTCAAATCTATTTCAAGATTCTTGATCGTCGAACGAATCAACCGAATGTTGGAGAGTCTGAACTTGTCCTTACTCTTCATCGCTTGCTTCATATCTTCGTTCAATCGTTCGCTAAGATTCATGTAATTAAAATCCTCCTAAAACTTTCTCTTACGAGCAGCCTCGGACTTTTTCTTGCGCTTTACGCTTGGCTTCTCATAATGCTTACGTTTCTTCACCTCAGCCAATACGCCATCTTTAGCGATGGAGCGTTTAAAACGACGAAGTGCAGCATCAATAGTCTCGTTTTTGCGAACTTTAGTTTCAGACACCAGTTTTCCCTCCCTCCGACCAGACCGTCCAAGAGCAATAACACGGTTCATCATCTTACATTATAGGCGAAAGATAATAAAGGTGTCAACCTCAATGTAATGATCACTTATTTGAATCCATTTTATAACTCAAAGGTATTATGAAATGAATTCATTATATAAGCATTTGGTCACACATTCGTGGATTTAATGCATATGACTAAATCCTCAATAGTAGTACCCATTAGCTCGTTTATTTGTGAGAATCGGACAGACTTGTTAACACGCCAAGTCTGGTACCACCCAACAAATGGTAATGCAGATGATGAACGGTTTGTTCTCCATCCTTACCACAATTGTTGATTAATCGATATCCTGTTTCCTCCACGCCAAGACGCTTCGCCGCTTCTTGAGCAGCCAGATGAATCTCGCCGATCAATGGCAGATCTTCTGCAGTAACTTCATTCATGGAAGCAATATGTTTCTTCGGAATGACAAGAACATGTGTCGGTGCAGCGGGCTGGATGTCATGAAAAACGATAACATGGTCATTCTCCAGTACTTTATTGGAGGGAATGCTGCCCTCTACAATTTTGCAAAATAAGCAATCCATAGTTCATACCCTCCTTTGTATTCCAGTGTATGTATTCCCCTCTATCATACTAAAAGTAAAAACCCACGTCCAATCTTTAGACACACAACCAGGTATTCTAGGTCAACTCTCCATCTATCATCGAGCCGAACACTATACAACATTGGATGTATACCAAGCTCTTTTATCGAAATATGGTTTTATCACGCACTTTTCCCAATTAAACAAATATGTATGGTTAATGACAGACAAAAGGAGATTGGTTAATTTGACCGTTTATCAACATGTGCAGGAACTTATAGGTAATACACCTCTGCTTGAATTAACTCGTTATCCATTACCGGAAGGAATCCGCCTGTTCGCCAAACTGGAATTCATGAATCCCGGAGGAAGTGTGAAAGACCGGATCGGCAAGTTTTTATTGGAGAAGGCCTTGGCACGAGGAGATGTTAAACCAGGTGGAACGGTGATCGAAGCTACTGCAGGCAACACAGGAATTGGTCTTGCAATGGCGGCTGTAGGCCTGAATTTAAAGGTCATTTTCACGGTACCTCAGAAGTTCAGTGTTGAGAAGCAGCAGTTGATGAAAGCCCTTGGTGCTACGGTCGTCAACACACCCACATCCGAAGGAATCACTGGTGCCATACGCAAGGCGGAATCGCTGGCGAAAGAAATACCGGGTTCGTATATTCCAGGTCAGTTCTCCAATGCAGATAACCCACTCGCACATTATGAACATCTGGGTCCTGAGATTTGGCGTGATCTGAACGGGCAGGTGGATGTATATGTCGCCGGAGCCGGGTCTGGCGGAACTTTCATGGGAGTATCTCGCTATTTGAAGGAGCAAAAACCGTTAATTAAAACATGTATCGTAGAACCCGAAGGTTCGATACTCACAGGAGGTCCATCGGGACCACATCGTACAGAAGGAATAGGGGTCGAAACGTTATCTTCTTTTATGGATGTGAGTTACTTTGATGCCATTCATACGATCTCAGATGAAGATGCCTTTGAGCGGGTAAAGGATCTGGCCTTGTTGGAAGGCTTACTGGTAGGAAGTTCCTCAGGTGCAGCTATGCAAGCCGCATTAAACGAAGCTGTTCACGCAGCTCCCGGAAGTAACATCGTTGTTATTTTCCCGGATAGCAGCGAACGGTATTTAAGCCAAAATATCTATAATGGAGGACAATGAAATGAGACCAAAAACCAAGCTGATTCATGCAGGTATTGTTGGTGATACACACACTGGAGCAGTGAGTGTACCGATCTATCAAGTAAGCACGTATGAGCAAGAATCGGTTGGCGTACACAAAGGATACGAGTATTCACGAACAGGCAACCCTACCCGTCATGCGTTGGAAGAAGTCATTAAAGAACTGGAGGATGGCGTTCGAGGTTTTGCTTTTAGTTCGGGCATGGCTGCAATTCACGCTGTACTATCTCTGTTGAAAACTGGAGATCACGTCATTCTGACGGATGACGTATACGGCGGGACTTACCGCATTTTCACCAAGGTGCTGAATCGTCTGGGGATCGAGTCTACCTTTGTAGATACCACCTCACTACAAGCACTGGAGCAGGCTTTGCAATCCAATACAAAGGCCATTTATGTAGAAACACCTACCAATCCGTTACTCAAGGTCACCGATATTACTGCTGTAGCGAAATGGTCAAAACAACATGAATTGTTATTCATTGTGGACAACACGTTTAGTACGCCTTATTGGCAGACCCCGCTGGCTCTGGGAGCGGATATTGTATTGCATTCTGCAACGAAATACATCGGCGGTCATAGCGATGTCGTGGCAGGACTTGCGGTTGTCAACAGCGAGCAACTTGGTGAAGATCTGCATTTTATTCAAAATGCAATTGGCGCAGTCCTGGGCCCTATGGATTCCTGGCTATTAATGCGAGGTCTTAAAACATTGGGATTACGGATGGAAGCGCAAGAACGCAATACAGAGCAGCTTGTGACATTTTTGAATCAACATCCAGCAGTAAGCAAAGTTTATTATCCCGGGTTACCCGATCATCCACAGCATAAGCTTGCTTCCACGCAAGCGAGAGGATATGGCGGTATGGTTTCCTTTGATGTAGGCAGTGCTGAAAAAGTAAATGACGTGTTAAGCAAAATCCGTTATTTCACATTGGCTGAAAGTCTGGGCGCGGTGGAAAGTTTAATTTCTGTCCCTGCCCGAATGACACATGCTTCCATTCCCTATGAACGTCGGCAAGAATTGGGGATCACGGATGGTTTGATTCGGATCTCCGTTGGGATCGAGGATGTTGAAGATTTACTTGAGGATTTGAAATCTGCATTAAATTAAGGGCATTTTGAAGTCCATGCTGGCTGATCTTGGAGAAGGAGTAGTGAGCGATGGACGATTTTCCAAGGAACAAGGACGTCTTATTTGATGTTCAGGCTCTCATTTGAAATTATAAGGAACATCAGGCACGTTATTTCCCGAAATAACTCAAAAAAATGCTGAAAGCGGCTGTTTATTCGGTTATAACGTGTATCAGATTCCTTAAAATTCTGCGGGCGCTTCAAAGGCTTGAATAAGATGCCTCAGATTCGTCAGCGCTCACATCATGCTCCGCTCCTCCAACCGCGGGCAAGAGAACAGCATCGATTCCACACGAAGCGAAGCTTTTTATGGAATAGAGAATTAAAGCTATGCGGTGTCTTGATCGTTAGCTCGCACATAGAAACGTTCTCGCATATTCAGGATGCAGTACACCGATTGCTGCTGCGTACACGTTCAGGTCAGGTTCTGCTTTCAGCAAGTTTGAATACACGTTATGTGCTACCCGTTTTTCTTCGCTCTTACACTAATTAGGTTTAAAAAAAGGTCATACCTTACAGAAGTTCGCTTCTGCACAGGCATGACCTTTTTAGATATTCGGTATGTTGCCCGTTGTATTGCAATGACTGTTGCGATACATCAGGCTGAGACTACATATGTGATAAGACCTCTCTATTTCATGCTGTACGGTACCATGAATGAAACATCCATCCTCAGCTTGTTATTTTCAAGATTTTCATAGGATGCCCATAGGGTACATAAAAATGTGTCACTTGCAGTTATGACTGTTTTTTCTAATCTCAATAGTACGGTAAAAGGGTTAATGCTGTAAGCGCAAATAACGGGAGCACCAGTCGGTTAAAACGTCTACGGCCATAACCATAATACGGATAAGGCGTAGGGTAGCCGTAACCTGGATAAAATCCGCGAGTATGACCTATTGGATAGTTTGCTCCAGGCATTGCATTTGGAGCCCAGTTCGCATGATTCACCATGGCTTCCGGTCCAACCGGAACAGCCAGGTAAATCATTTCGTCATCCACATTTTCCATAATGCCATCGTAGTGCATACCATCATTCATCTGTACACATACATAACGGTGCATGTGTTCCTTACATATTTTCTTCGCTTCCACTTTTTCCACTTGCCAACGCCTCCCTGATTCAGCTCTTGATCACCTTTTCATGGTATTCAGAACTGGGCGAATTGACACTACTGATGAGAAAACACAAAAAAAGAAGCACCCCGTGAGCGGCTTCCTTGGAAGTCTGCTGCGCGGACATCTATTCAGGAAACGTCCTGATCAGATGTCCGCCGGGGTACTTAAATAAAGTTTGTCGGCTTAACTGTAGTATAACAGTGGGATGAACCTGTATCTGTGATGTAACTCACTCCGCTATGTTATAAAAGCAAGAAAAGAAATATTTTCACAAAAATAACATTCCGTAATCGTGCGTGTTTAATAGGCACCATTCGTAATCAAAAGTGGACTTTTTGAACAACCTCTAATATTCATTTTGCTTGGACTATTGGCGCTTCTATGATCTATATTGCTTACACATTGCCCTCTACAGAGTCTCCAAGACCACACGTGAGCCGTTTCCGGCCTCACCTGCCGGAATCACCACAAGTTTGCGCGGCAAGCGTGCACGCAGTTCAGGCACGTGACTGATTACACCAACAGCCAATCGGTCGTCATGCAATTTTTCCAAAGAAGTAATGACGGTATCCAACAGCTCAGGGTCAAGTGTACCAAACCCTTCATCCAGGAAGAAGAATTGGAGCGGGTACTGACCTCGCAGCTGAATCTGGGCCGACAGTGCCAAGGCCAGTGACAACGAAGTCAAAAACGTCTCGCCACCTGACAACGTTGATACCGGTCGTTTGACACCCCCGTTGGCATCATCACAGATTACAAAACCACCACCGGAATCCACCTCCAGTGAATAACGCTGTTTGGTCAGGAAACGCAGACGCTGAGATGCCGCATGACTAACCTGCATCAGTTGTTCTTCGGCAATATACTCGACAAAAGCATTGCCTCTGAACGCGGATTGCAATTTGCTGAGCAGCTCACCTTGACGGCTTACCTCCACTCGCTTGTTCTCCAGTTCGGTCCAGCGAACATGTCGCTGCTCCACATCCTCCAGATCACGTTCTGCGCGTGCTTTGGCACGAAGGGCAGCCTCATCCTCAATTCGGACCTGCTGCAAACGTTCGGTGCAGGCTAACCACTGTTCCTCTGATACGACAGCACCACCCAGCTTTTGTTCCAATTCACGCAACTGGGATGCCAGTTCACGCTCACGTTCACGGTGCTGCTGGATCTCTCCTGCCAGTCGCTCTGCTTCCTGGGAAGGAATCGCCGCAGATACAACAGCATCATCCGAGTCAAACGGGGATTGTTCCAGCAATTGCTTCCACCGTTCCTGTGCCTGCTGCAGATGTTCTGTGGCCGAGGCGGCTGCCTGTTGACCCATAACGTCTTTCTTCGTTGATTCCTGCTTCAGCGTGTCCGCTTCTTTGAAGCGATGTGCCGAGTCCGAAGCTGTTTTCCGCAGTCCATCCAGACGAGCCTGAGCCGCAGCAATCAGATCTTCTACCCGTTGCTCCCCAACCCACTGGCGCAAGCGTTCTTCCTTCTCGGCCAGCTGTTTGCTATTGCCCTGCCACTCCGTTTGCCACTGAATCAGTTGTTTATCCAATTCAACCAGTTTCTGCTGGAGAGATTGGATGATCTGGTCTTTTTCCTCAAGGAACGTCACGCTTTTGTTCAGACGTTCCTTGATGTCTTCGGCGCGCGCATCGCGCTCCTGCATCGCCTGATAGAGGGCCTTGGCCTCCTCCTGAGCGATGCCGGGCAGTTCCGCGGCCCAGCGGCCCTGCAAGGCAGCCGCTGCGGCCTCGCTCTCGGCCAGCTTGCGCTCCGCCTGGGTGAGCCCGGCACGGCCGGCCTCTTGCGCAGCTGCCGCTTCCATGCGGCGCTGCTGCGCGCCCACAGCCGCCTGCTGCAACGCGGCGGCTTCGGTCTGGAGCGGCGCTGCTGCGCCAGCCAGCGCCTGCGCGGCTTCGCGCAGCGCAGCGGCACGCGATGCCCAGCCTGCCGGGGAGCGCCCGTGTTCGGGCGACCCGGCGGGCTCAGGCTCCGCTGCCGCAGGCGCGGCCTCGGCTGCGGCCGGAGCTTCGCCGGCCGCAGCGCCAAGCTGCGTCAGCAGGCTGCGACGTTCGTGCAGCTGCTGGCGCAGCCCAAAGCGCAGCTCCTGCAGCTCCGCGTGCAGGCTGCGCAGCAGTTCCAGGTCCGCATCGCCTGCGTGCGGACCTTCTCCCGGCGGCGCAGCCGGGAGCGGGTGATGCGGCGAGCCGCACACCGGGCATCGCTCGCCGTCACGCAGCTCGGCGCGCAAGGCGGAGGACAGCCGGTGCAGCTCCTGCTCACGCATCGTGCCACGCAGCTGTTCCTCCGCAAGGGCCAGCAGGCTCTGTTCGCGGCTAATATCCTGCTCACAGGCAAGCAAGGCCTCAAGACCTTCTGACGCCTGTTCTACCAGATGCTGACGCTGATCACTCAGGCGTTTTTCTTCCTCAGCCGCCGCCTTCAGCTTGTCGGCTCCCTGTTCTGCCGACTGCTTATAGGTTTGCATGTCAGCCTTATTTTGCTGCAACTGCTCCGCGGCAGTATCCACACGATGTTTCAGTTCAAGCGCAGCTTGAAGTTGCCTGCGTTCCTCTGACTTCACTTCATTTGGCTTGAGGCTCTCCTGTAGTTCCTCACGCCGTTTGCGTCCGCGCTGTTGCAATTCCTTTTCTTTCTCAAGCTGCTGTCCCAGCGCAGTTTGTTGGCCCTGCCCCTGTTCCAGCAGCTGCGCGAGGCGCGAGCAATCAGCCTGAAGTCCGTCCCGTTCACGTTGCAGCTCTTTTGCTTGTTCGAGTTGCTCCAGGCGCAACAAAAGTTTCGGTTCTTCCTCAGTCATTTGCTTACGTGCCGTCTCGGCCTTCTCCGCTTCCTGAACAGCCAGACGCTCATGTTCCAATGCTTGCTGATGAGCTGTCTCGGCAGTATCCTGCCGCTGCTTCTGTGTAGCCATGGCATCTCGAACCGTCTGCAACGCAGGCAGTATTGCATCTGCCGCAACGGATTGTTTCAGCCGCTGTTCGCCTGCCTCTATCTGTGGTTCCAGTGCTTTCAGCTTCTGCTGTTCATCCGTCCGGGCATGCCGTTCGTGACTTAACTCACGAATTTTGCCCAGTTGTTCAGCTTCCTTCGCAGCTTCATCCAGCGCTTTGCGGGACAATTCAGACTGCTGAACAGCGGTTTGAAGAAGCCGTTTCGTTTCTTCCAACGTCTCCTTACTGGCATTGCCCAGTCCCTGTTGCTCCGCAGCAAGAGATTGGTGAACCATATCATTATCCTTGACCCGCCGACTTAATTTGATGGCCAACTGGTCCCCATACTTCTCCAGATGGAATAATCGTTGCAGCATCTGGCGACGTTCACTGCCTTTGAGTGACAAAAACTCGGCAAACTTCCCTTGCGGAAGCACCACTGCCCGTGTAAAATCATCCATCTTCAAACCGATCACATCTTCAACACAGCGATTCACATCTGCCAATTTGTCGGCAAGTACCTGTTCTTCGCCATTAACCGTCTCTATGAATTTGCTGATCGTGTTACTCACCGAAACTTCATTATTTCGTTTGAAACGTCGCTCTACCCGGAACCTTCGAGTGCCTTCCGCCGACATCAGTTCAAATGTAAAAGCAACCGACAACGAATCCTCTGCATGATTCATAATGCCTTGCGTCCCGTTCACCGCGCGTTCCACTTTTCCGTACATGGCGAGTGTGATGGCATCGAGCAAGGAAGATTTACCACTACCCGTTGGACCGAAAATACCAAATAGCCCCGTCTCCGTCAGCACGGTAAAATCAATCTCCTGCATCTCCCGGTAACTTTGCAGTCCGGCAACTTTTAATAAAATCGGCTTCATCTTTCCTCGACCTCCTCTCGCACACCCGGCTCGGCTTCATCCACAAGTTCCAAGAAAAGCTGTACCAAGCTGTCTTCCGGTTGTGCACCACCAGTCTGACGCTGATAAAATTTACGGAACAGTTCGTGGACCGGCAGCTCGGATCGTTGCTCCAAAAGTCCTGCTGCAGCCATCTCGGGATACACCGGGCGAATATGGATGATACCTTCATGTGATTTTCGCAGCTGCTGAATCTCCTTCAGGGACATCGCTTCGTCCAGCCACACTTCCATGTCGATAAAAGCCTGTGGATCACGCCCCTCATCCAGCCAGCGATATACTTCTGCCAGACCACCACGGGCCTGCCAACGTACAAGCGGACGCCCGGACGTTAACAAAACTTCTTCTACCTGTGCTGCTCCACCCGGCGCCAGATCAACCATCGTGACAGACTTGCTCTGCCCTGCTTCCGAGAAGCTGTAGGCGAGAGGAGAACCGCTATATCGAATCACACCGTCTCCTTTGACAGCCTGTGCACGATGGAGATGCCCAAGCGCCGTGTATTGCGCACCAGTCGCTAAAGATGATGGATCCACCGTGTAGGCCCCACCGATCTGAATCGGACGTTCCGAATCACTCTCAAGTCCGCCGAGCACATAGATATGGCTCATGGCCAAGTTCACGGTATCCGGGCGAAAAGAAGCTGCCAGACGCTGCATTAACATGCCCACCCGGTGACTGTATGCCTGACGAAGCACATTTTCGTCCCCATCTGTTGTCAGCAGTTCATTCAATCTGGCTTCAGAAGGATAAGGTAATGCGGCAATCTGTGCAATTTCTCCGGTTCGCTTTGCATGGATAGTCACCGCTTCTGAAGTAGGCATCCCTACGAGTGTAATGCCCTGTCTGTTCACAAGTGGAGTTACAGAAGCTACACGTTCTGGCTGATCATGATTTCCAGCAATCACCACGAGGGGTCTTCCATGCTCCGTCAGACGCGCTGCCGCTTCATAAAAAAGTTGTTCCGCCGCTGCGGGAGGATTCACCGAATCATACACATCTCCGGCCATCAATATGGCATCCGCCTGTTGCTCATCAGCGACCCTGACGAGTTCATCAACGAAATCTTCCTGTTCACGCAGTCGGCTTCGTCCTTCCAGCGTTTTTCCCAAATGCCAGTCCCCTGTATGCAAAATACGCATCGTCCGTTCCACCCCTCTCCCATATGAAATCCATGGTTTTAAATTCCGATCCAGTTCTTTTACAATTCCACTGCATGTCCACCATCAAAAAAGTACAGCCATTTCCGTTCAACTTTCCGACCCAATATATCTTCAATAGCCCGTCCATACAGATCCAGCTGGAAGCGATAATTTTTGGTGAGTTCATCCAAACCACCACGATGCTCCAATACCCGATCCGTCTTGTAATCAAGCAAGACAAGCTCGCCGTCCACCTCATACAGACAATCGATAATCCCCTGTACAAGCACGGTTTCATTTTCAATCGTTGCCTGCATTTTGCTATCTTCATTTATTATCTGCATATCTGAGTTCGCCGCCCGTTCATGTAGCCATTCCACAGGAGACTGATGTGCCGGAAGTCCATACACAAACGGAATTTCCCGTTTCACCCACGCTGCACGCAATAATTCTTTCCCTGGTTCTGTATTGAAAAATCCGGCCAGTTCTTCAGGTTCGATAGCCGCAGCATGATGGGCCAGCAAAATCTGAAGCTTAATCAACCGCTCAATCGTCTGTTCAATAAGCTGTGAATCAACAGATGATCCATCTATAGGAAGATGCTGCATCAACGTATGATACACGTTCCCCCGTTCTGCCCCTGTCAGCTGCGTTGCCTCCATGAATTTCGGACGACGCAGGTGCAGTTTGAAAGACGTACCCGCAGATCCCGCATCCGAAACGTTCACCGTACGGTTTGAATCTGACTTTAACCCAGCCTCATGCTTGATAGATTCACTGGATGCATCACGATGAGCATGGCTTGTTTCATCCTTGATGTTATTGATTCCTGAGGTGTTATAATCCAATAATTTCTCGGACTGCTCTCCCAGTTCCTCCATCACCTCTACGGACTGGATATCCTGCATCGCAAGTAACGTTTTCAACTCCGTGACAGATGTGCTCGCTGCTACTTGAGTTGCTGCTTCAAAGGGGTACGTCCATGAAAGTCGTTGATCAACCTCGTTGATCAGCCGTGCCTCCTCTTGTTGAAGATCTACTGTAGCTGCACCTTCATCTCCAATGTTTTGGTTAGCCGTGACTTGTGCACTCTTCGTCAGTTCTTCTACCGTTGAGGATGTAACCAACTTCACAGGCTGAACGGCTTTTAGTGCAGCAATTCGTTCTTTCCGCACCTCAGTCATCCCATCTTCTTCCCCAAGTGTCTGATTCACCACATGGTCACGGGACACGTGATCAGCGGAAATAATAGAAATCGCCCATCGAGATTGATCATCTGCAAGACAGGCTGAGAACGAATCATTGCTTCCTGCAAGTTCACGCAGCACAGCCGCATCTGGATGTCTCATCAGGGATGGCCCAATCCAGTCCAGGTAGTTTCGTCCTGCAGCAAGCAGATAGTCTGGCAATGCCAGTTCAGGGCTATCCTTGACCTGAGACCACGCGAGCGCTTTTTTCGCGGCATCTTTTACGGTACCTAGCAGAATCATTTTCTCTTTGGGACGAGTCAACGCAACATACAGCACACGCATCTCTTCAGCAAGCAGTTCAAATTGCGCCCGACGACGAATCGCCAGATTGGCTAATGTAGGATAGGCAACCCTGTTCTCACGATCTACAAACCTTGGACCAAATCCCAGTTCCTTATGCATTAGAAACGGTGCGTTCAGATCCTGCTGATTGAACATCTTAGATATGCCACCGACAAAGACAATTGGAAACTCCAAACCTTTACTCCGGTGAATGGTCATGATACGTAAGGCGTTGTCCTGCTCACCAGAACTACTTGCTACAGTCCCGAGGTCTCCCCCGTTTTCCCGTAGTCTGGAAACATAGGTCAGGAAACGGAACAAGCCACGATTTGCAGTTGATTCCTCATATTGTCGTGCGCGATCGTACAATGCCTTAAGATTACTTTGACGTTGCAGCCCTCCTGGAAGACCACCAACCCAGTCCAAATAACCGGTTTCCCGATACATACGCCAGATCAGTTCACTTAGACTACCTTGTCTTGCCTCAAGTCTCCACTGCTGCAATTGACGCATAAAACGAATTAACTTTTGCTGTAACTCCGAGCCTGAGATCTCCGTTATGCCCAAATCCTCACTTGCATGTCCCGCAACACCAGCATCTTGCATTCCATCTGTATGCAATGTATGCACATCGGATTCATAGACATCATCCAGGATCTCTGCCTCGACTGAAGCTGCTGTCTCCCGCTGTCCCTGTTCCATCTCTGCCCAGGCTTCCGGCCACTGCAACTGCAACTGGACGATATTGGAATCAGGATGATTATCCTGCCGGGATTGTTGTACAGCATTAGTGGAGGAATCGCTCCAATCTCCCGCAGCCGATATAACCGCATCATAGAATGATTGTCTTTTGTCACCAAGCCGAATCTGTGCCAGTTCCTCTTCATCCAGTCCAACAATCGGGGAACGAAGCACGGAAGCGAGCGGAATATCCTGTCTTGGATTATCAACAAGCTGAAGCAGAGACATCATAATTTCTACTTCTGTAGCCTGAAAATAGCCCTTGCTTTGTTCTCCTCCAGCAGGAATACCCTGCTGTCTGAATTCCTCAATCATTAGTGGAGCCCACATCAAGGTCGAACGCAGCAAGATGACCATGTCACCGTAACGTGCCGGGCGCATCGTTTGCAGGGATTTGTCATATACATGGAGGGCAGGTTTGTCCGTGTCTCCAACCATCTCCCGAATACGCCTTGCGATTGCCCTCGCTTCCAACTGGGCTGTTTCAAGTTCGGCACTCTCCAGTTCTGCGGAGACCGATGCATCCCCATTCTCATCCGTACTCTCTGTCAGATCAGGACCACCACCCTGACGATCGATCAGCATGAGTTCAGGTGTATACGCCTCATCACCAAGTGTTTCTGACGGGAACGTAGCCCCATATGCCAGTTGAGCTCGTTCATCGTAAGCAATCTCTGCCACACCTTCGTTCATGAGTTGCCGGAATATCATATTGACCGAATGCACGACTTCTGCTCGACTACGAAAATTCCGCGCAAGATCAATACGTTGACCTGTACGATGCAGACGATCTTCCACTATTCCATCTTCACGTGTGCTCGCTCCATATTGGCGATACTTGTTCATAAACAGACCTGGCTCAGCCAACCGGAAACGGTAGATACTCTGTTTGACATCACCGACCATGAATCGGTTACCCGGGTTTTCTCTGGAGATGAGCTTCACGATATCTTCCTGAACCGTATTGGTGTCCTGATATTCATCAAGCAACACTTCATCGAATCGCGAACGGTACTCCATAGCCGCATCGGAAGGCATCGACAGTTCAGGCGTTGAATCCTCATGTCGCAAAATGTGAAGACAGTAATGCTCCAGATCACTGAAGTCAACTTGCCCCCGTTCCTGTTTAGCCTGTCGATAACGTTCTCCAAATGTACTAACCAACCTCGACAACTCCTGCATGAGTGGTGCCGCTTGCTCCAACTCCTGCCAGAACGCAAACGCACTTCTTCCGAACAATGAACCTTTCAGGTCGGTAACTGCCTTTTTCGCGGCCTCACGGAGTTCCTTCACCTGATCCTGTAAAGCCGGGTCCGTCTGATCTTTTTTGCAGGGTTTCAGTTTGCCAAATGTAGCGGGTTGAAACACTTCAGGCAACCTTTCCCATGGCATAACCTGGGCTGCAGACAACAGTTCTTCTACCATCACCAGGTCTTCTTTTAACGTATCTGCATAAGGTGCCGGACCTTCAGGCTGCATGGAAATATGAATGCCTTGACGGAGCAATCCTGCTGCACCACTTAAAGCAAGAGCCGCATCACGCAAAATACTCTGAACCCATGCTGAATGTCCAAGTGCCTCTACACTTTCCACCTGAAAAGCAGACGCCATCTCTGAGAGCCAATGATCCGGCCAGGAATGACTGCGGGAGAAATCATACAAACGTTGCACCAGTCGATGCATCGCATCATCGTTTCGTTCTCCACTGAACCAGTCCACTAATTCGCGGAATGTACTCCCTTCATCTTCTTCGCCATACTTTTCCTCAAATAGTTCTTCAAGCAGTTCCTGCCGCATGATTTCCGCTTCATTTTCATTCAGGATACGGAAAGCCGGGTTCAACGGAATTTGCTGATAATAACGGCGAATGACTTCCATACAGAATGAATGCAGCGTTGTAATAGATGCCCGTCCAAGCAACGACAGCTGCTTACGCAGATGCTCTTCTCCAGGCTGTTCTTCCAGCGCACGTTCCAACGCTTCCCGAATCCGTTGTTTCATCTCGGCGGCGGCCGCTTTGGTAAACGTAGCTACAAGTAAACGATCCACACTGTATCCTTGGGAGGGATCTGCGATCTTGCGAATAATTCGTTCAACCAGCACGGCTGTCTTGCCTGATCCCGCCGCTGCGGCAACCAGTATGTCTTCTCCGCTTTCCGAGATGGCACTCCACTGGTCATCACTCCAGAAGCTACCCTCCGGTTTTGGCATATTCGTCATGATGTTTCCCCTCCCTTGGTGTGAGATAACATATCCCAGATTTGCTGTTTGCCCGGTTTGGACAACAGGTTATACTCATTTCCTTCTATATTCTCATCAAACTGACAAACAGGCTTATACGGACAGAACGTGCACGCCACTTCCTGCTGAATACGATAAGGCTCAATGGCCACATCCCCATCCGTAATTCGGGTACCAATCTCACGGATATTACTGCGAACCGAAGCAAGCAGCGTATCCCATTGCTCTGGCGTAGCTACAGCGGCGCTACTATAAAAGCTTCCGTCCGCCTTAAGAGCAACTGGAATAATAGCTGAATATCCCTTATCCAGGGTGTTGTCCATTTGAGCGATTGCGTCCCGATCAGCCAGAAGCAAACCTTTCATTTTGAACCGTTTCAGTAGTTCTTGTCCTGCCTGCTCTGATGTCATGCCGTTTGCAGATTGCAACAGCGGGTTATGCACATGGAAATACAACGTTCCTCCCGGCATCGCCGTTTCCCCAAGCCATTCTTCGGCAGCACTAAGCAGCACCTCCAGATAGGTGAGCATTTGCAATGACAGACCATAGTACACTTCATGTAACTTGAGGTCCGTCTGGCTTGATTTATAGTCAATGACACGCAGGAGCAGACCATTCTCTCCTTCTGCGACATCTACACGGTCAATTCGACCCACGATCTCCATCACACAGCCGTTCTCCAGTTCAAAACGTAGTGGCGGCAGTGTTTTATCGGGTCCAAAATCAAGCTCCAATCCAATCGGTTCAAAACTTCCACGTCTGGACTGTTCACCAAGAATAACCGATGCCCGGCTAACAATGTCCTTCAATTTGCGGAAAATATAACCGTATCGCTTGGTGCTTAGCAAAATCTCCCCTTGCAGCTGTGGTGCAATCTGCTCCACCGTTTGCTCGGCTTCCTGACGACACTGGTCTGGAGTCAAACTGCCCCAACTACGATTTTCTTCGCGCAATCGCATAGCCAACTGGCTTAGTGCAGCATGAAACAGCTGTCCGATATCAGGAGCCTGAAGGCGGTACAATTGCCGTTCTTTGAGGCGTAACCCGTGCGAAGCAAAATGGGAGAACGGACAAGCTACGAAACGCTCCATTCGCGAGACACTCGTCCTCACCTCTGTGCCATACAGTCTGCGACTGGTAGCTGTACGTAATGGTAATGCTCTATTACGATAAAAGATCGATCCCATCAACCGCTCCAATTGAGGTCTGCTTGTCTCCCGAGATACATGCCAATTGTAGACCGCCCACCACATTTCAGGGATGTCTTCTCCGCGACGCCATTTGCGCAATTGTCCAATGAGCGTTGACAGACTCTGACCCGGATGGGTGACATAGGACCAATGCGCTTCTTCCGAGTTCGCAACCGGTGGTTGAGCGAGCAATGGCTGTTCTTGTAGACCAAACATCTTCCGTACATGGCGGACAATCTCGGAAGGAAGCAGTGCTTTCCCCTCATCATCAGCAACCGGGTAACTCAGCCACAACTGGCTACTTGCCGCTGTAAGTGCCGTATAGATCAGAAAACGTTCATCCAGCATCTGCCTTGTTGCACCTGGTCCAAGCGCCATGCCTCTTTCCGTCAGTAACGCTCTCTCCAGTTCCGTTAATACGCCATCATCCTGAGGTACGGCGGGTAATTCACCATCAACGGCGCCAAGGATAAATACGTATTTGATGTCCTGAAGGCGTGTACGGTCCATAGAACCCATCAAAACCTGATCAAGTGCTGGTGGTACCAGACCCAGCTTCAGTTCCGTCAATCCGGTCTCAATCATCCCGGCAAACAGCGTGATATCCAGCCGTTCATTCCCCATCATATCGACCATCTGATCCAATAAATCTAGCACAGCTCCCCACATCTGCCGATGTTCTCTCGACCGTTCGAGGTCACCTTGTGCCTTAGCTTCAGCAGACATGTTCTCCAGCTTCCATGCGATCTCAGCATCTTCCAGCAGTCTGTATAGTGCCTCGCACTGGGCTTTGGCTGTCTTTGCCTTTTTCATTCGTTTCTCAAAAGCACCCAAGGAATCTGTAATGACCGTTCGGCAGCTCTCCATTAAAGAAAGCATCTGATCCCGTCCTCGACTACGGCCATCCTGACCGTTGTCTTCCAGCGACAGGCTTGGTACATACTTCCACGGTTTGCCGTCAGTCCAGCGATACCCGTGAATACCACAAGCCAGTACATAATTCTCAAGCTGGTCCATATCTTCACGAGTGATGGAACCATCACGCGGAAGCAGCAGATCCGTTTTGACACAGCGAAATACATCCTCGTAACGCCAGTGGCGCCGAACAATATCCAGTGCGGAACGGATAAACTCAGATAATGGATGATGAAGTTCATTTCTTCTCCGGTCCAGAAAGACGGGTACGTCATAATCCCTGAATAACGGTTCAGCTATATCAGCGTAGGTATCCAACTGCCGGACAAGTACCGCCATGTCCCGATAACGCGCACCTTCGTTTTGTGCCAAGCGCCGCATCTCACGCAGTGCTCCCTCCATCTCAGCTCGTCGGTTCTCCGCTGCAACCAGTTGGATTCCGGAATCAAGGCCTTCACTTTTCCAATGAATTCGCCGGTCGAAACCAGCCTCCAGATGAGTAAGTCCCGGACGATCCTTGTATCTCGGTGGAATCTCCGAATCTAGCACGGTTATATCGCTTGTTACACCCAGTTCGTCAGCCATTCCTTTCAGGCGCGCATAGGCACTTGCCGTGGGATAAAATAGTTCCAGTTCTCCAGGCAGTGCGCCGTGATCATAAGGACGATCCAATGTCAGTGCAATCGTCACGGAAGAGGACTGCAACATCAGCCGACCAATCACACTCATCTCCTGTGGTGTGAATCCCTGAAAACCATCAATCCAGATCTGGGCATCCTGCAGCAATGCACTTTCCGACAAACGATCTGTCAGCTCGGTCAACGTGTCTTCATCATCAATATATAAATTGGTCAGTTCCTGTTCATAGTCACGATATATCAGATTCAAGTCATGCAACTTGTCCTCCAGAATTGGCGAAGTGGATGAGGTATTCCCTCCAGACAGCCCGTCTTCCAGCAATGATGGATCAACTTCATAACGTTTAAATTCACTATATAAGTCATTTAATTCGCCTATAAAACCCAGCTGGCTGCCGGATGCACCAAACAGCTTTAATTCTTCCTTACGGCGCTGGATGACCTTGTAGAGCAGCATCTTTTTGCCTTCGGCTCCGATCGGAATACGAGCAGAACCACCTGCTTCTTGCATTACACGATAGGCTAGACGGCGAAAGCCGAGCACTTCTGCACGCATGGTACCTTTAATTGCTCCAGAAGACACCAATGCCTGCTCTGTTCGAAAAGAATTCTGTTCGGGAACGAGTAAAATCAAAGGTGTGCCTTGCGGCTCCTTTTGAAGCAGGGATGTAATTTCCCGGGTAATCAGCAAGCTTTTTCCGCTGCCTGCCCGGCCAATAACAAAACGAACGGACATGTCTAATCCTCCAAACCACACGTACAAGATTTTAATTCCCAGTATAACATATCTGACTTGGTTCGGAACATACGTTTGCCACTATCCGGTAAAACCGGAGATCATCTCCGTTAACACAGCAAAACAGCAAAAAGCCCGCAGCTATCACACTGTGGACTTTTGACTTGATCTATACTTGATTGGAACGGAAATCATACGTTTAATTTTTTTTACTGCGCACTTCGAAAATAGCAAATTTCAGGTAATGTCCTTCGTCCACGCCCAAAATTTGTGGGTGATCCTTACCGGCTGCTTTCCAGTCGATCAAACGAAGCACTTTGCCTGCATCTTCCGCTGCATCGGCAATCGTATCCAGGAAGAGGTCTGGACGCATGTGATACGAACAGCTGGCTGTTACCAAATATCCACCCTCATTGACCAGTTTCATTCCTTGCAAATTGATATCTTTATAACCGCGACATGCACCTTTAACTGCTGATTTCGTTTTGGCAAATGCAGGAGGATCAAGGATGACCACATCAAATGTTTTACCGCCAGCTGCCAGCGCTTTGGATGTATCCACTTTCTGTTCGGCTGCACGTGCACGTGCGGTACGTTCATCCAGTCCCTTCACTTGTTCACGCAAGTACTGGAATGCATCAGCAACTACGAATTCAACCCGGTCAGTGAAACCGTTCAGCTCCACATTTGTTCGTGCACTCTCAATGGCATGCTCCGAAATATCAAGACAAGTCACTTTTTTGGCTCCATACTTGCAAGCATTCAACGTAAAGCTACCCGTGTGTGAGAAACACTCCAGAACAGTGGCACCATCCCAATATGGGAATGTAACTACCTTACCGCTTTTATTCACAGGCAAGAGCTGCTCTGTGCCATCCTGCTCAGTCGTTTGAAGTGTGATTCCACTCTTGTAGCCCCAACCCTTCATGAGCGGTTCGATGGCTGCACGATTCTCACGTTGGTCGAAGAAGTAACCTGTCTTCTGCCCTTCCACGATATCCACTTTAATGAGTAGTCCATTCTCTGTAACAGTGACATGCCGTGGGCACTCTCCATGCAGCGGACCTTTGGTCTGCTCCAAACCTTCCAGTTCACGAATCGAGACATCACTGCGCTCGTATATGCCTTCCGGCTGCATTACTTCAATGAGTGCCTGTACGATGGCTTCACGGCAACGATCCATGCCAAGTGTAAGCAACTGTACAACGAGAATGCTGCCGAATCGGTCAACGATTAATCCTGGCAGAAAATCAGCTTCGCCGTAAACGAGACGGTATGCCTCTCCATCCTGGATAAAACGTTCCCGGTGACGCAAGCAATCGCGGAAACGCGCTGCAAAAAACGCGGTGTCCATCTGTTCGGACTCCAGAGGTTGATACGCTACAACTCTTACAGTGATTTGAGATGCGGGATTGTAATATCCTGTCGCCAGATAGCGACCTTGATGATTCAATACATTGACCAGATCTCCCGGTTCCGGGTTTCCGTCAACAGAGGCAATTTCATTGTTAAATATCCATGGATGTGCATGTTCAAGCCGCTTTTTGCGACTGCGTTCGAGTGTAACTGATGGCAAGGTAGATCCACTTCCTTTAATTTAATAGTTCAAAAGATAGGTTTGGTGCGGCGCGCAGGTGGCGTTCCGGGTTCGAATCGATCTTCCGATCGCTGTTGTCTCCAGATTTTTTTGAACTCCCTTTTCTCAAAGGGAAAATCCGGGGATAAAGGCGAGCGCTTCGCTTCTTCGGTAACAATTTCGTCTTCTTCGCTACGTTTGCACGAATCACCGTATCTTTCGAATTGGGGTGCAGCAATAGGTGACGTTCCGGTTACGAATCAATCTTCTGATCGCTGTTGTCTCCAGATTTTTTTGATTCCCTTTCCTAAAGGGAAAATCCGGACACAAAGGCGCACGCTTCGCTTCTTCAGATTCAATTTCGTCCCCTCCACTACGTTTGCACGAATCACCGTATCTTTCGAATTGGGGTGGGGTAATTTAGGTCGCTTCCCTCTGAATTCCTTTAGGCTTGTCATGGTTGTCTTTTCTTACTCATAGGATGAGTTAAGGAACCGGACGGAAGGAATGATGTTTCTATGTTTAGAGATGTGATATTGCCCCTACTCTATGGGCTTATTATCTTTTTTGGTGGCATGAAGCTGATGGAAACGGCCTTGCAGCGCATGGCTGGGCCCATGTTGGCGGGTTGGCTCAATCGCGCCACCTCTGCTCCATGGAAAGGCATGGCCTTCAGTGCAGGCGCAACAGCCCTGTTACAGAGCAGTACTGCGGTCACCGTACTCACCATTGGACTGGCTAATGCCAGATTAATTACCTATGGACGAACACTTGGCATCATCCTCGGCACCAACATCGGGACATGCCTGACGACGGAGCTGGTGGGACTGCAGATCGGACGTGCTTCCCTACCGCTACTCGTCCTGTCGCTAACGGGCTGGGCCATGTTTGTTGTTCTTGGTGAACGCAATCTGGCCGCTCCTGAACGCACGCGTCAGACTCTGTTTAACATCCAGTACAGTTTCCTCGCAGCTGCGGGATTTGCACTTGTTATGACAGGCATTCAGGTGATGCAATCCATTGCCTTACCCTTGCGGAGCATGGGCGTATTTCAATGGTTTCTCGACCGCTCTGCCGACAGCTTGTGGTGGGGCTTCCTGGCAGGTGCCTGTCTGACAGCGCTCATTCACAGCAGCGCAGCTGTCATTAGCATGGCGATTACGCTGGCAGCCACAGGGGTATTGCCTGTGGAGATCGGCATCGCCATTGTGATCGGGTCCAATGTGGGGACCTGCATCACCGCTGTGATTGCTGCCGCGGGCGGAGCATCCGCAGGCAAATTTGTCGCAGCCTCCCATGTTGTATTAAACATTGCGGGAGCGCTGCTGTTTATGCCGCTGATCGGCCAGCTGCATGCAGCTTCGGCCTGGCTGTCAGCGGACTACGGGGCACAGATTGCGCATGCCCAGACCCTTTTTAACATCACCAGTTCACTGCTTGCTTTACCGTTCTGTTACTTGCCAATCTGGCACAAAAAACCACCGGTCCACGCCCCCGCGGCGAAGTCACCCGTGGCTTGATGATCTGCCTGTCCAGACCCACAGAGCGCGCGGCTAACTGACTCGAACAATAATGCCGTTATACGTTAATGCCTAACTTGTTCAGGGCTACACGCAAGATATCATCGTTATTATCATATCCGCTCTGTTGCTGTAAGGACCATGCTTCTTCCGGAGCATACCAATCCACACCTTTGATTTCTTCAATCTGAGGCTGTAGATCACCACTCTCGGCTTCAACGAGATAATAATGAACTTCCTTGTCCACCGGGCCAAAGTCTGCATGTTGGTACGTGTAAGCAATGATATCAACCGGCTCTACAATGCGGCCCACCATACCTGTCTCTTCCAAAATCTCGCGCAGTGCCGTCTGTTCGATTGTTTCTCCATCTTCCATTTTGCCCTTGGCGAGAGTTGTTTTACCATAACGATCTACGATAAGCTGAATTTGAAGACGTCCGTCTTCCCCTGTTCTATAAACAACTCCGCCTGCTGAAATTTCTTTTTTGTTCATCGTGCTCTCCCCCATCAACTTCGATATCTTTATCTTATTTTTTGCAAAAGAAGGACCTCATCTCCCCGGGTAAGCTCCCCAAGGAAATGAAATCCTTGTTTCTGACGCCTCGATCACATCGCGGCGGACTTAAGATTCTCTTCCAACACACGTACCAGCGTAGCCTGACTCTCGTTGACGCCGGCTTCAACCACTTTGACTCGGCACACTTTACCGACCATATCCATCGATCCGTCAAAGACCAGTTGAATGTAGTTGTCGCTATAACCGTGCAGCTTGCCACTTCCCTCGCGGCCTTTGGCTTCCCCTTCGGGAATAACATCCAGTACCTGTCCGACAAACTGCTCAGCGTACTCCAGCTGCATCTGCTCAGACAAGTCAATCAGTTCATGCACACGTGCATTTTTGACTTCTTCGTCCACCTGATCTTCCATTCGTGCTGCTGGTGTACCCGTACGCTTGGAATAAGGGAATACGTGCATTTCGGAAAAACCGATCTTCCGCATCAACTCATAGCCATTACGGTACATCTCATCCGTCTCACCTGGAAATCCAACAATGATGTCTGTTGTAATCGCTACATCTGGCATTGCTTCCCGAATGCGAAGCATTTTTTTGTAAAACTCTTCTGTCGTATATTTACGGCGCATGCGTTTCAACACCGTATCATCACCCGCTTGCAGCGGAATATGAAAGTGACGAACGAGTTTATCGGAACGTTTGATCACGTCGAGCATGCGGTCATCGATCTGACTGGCTTCAATCGAGCTGATTCGAATACGCTCCAAACCCTCTACCTTATCCAAATCCCACAGCAGATCGGTCAGATCATAGTTCTCCATGTCATCGCCATACCCACCTGTATGAATACCAGTCAGAACAATCTCCTTGTATCCGGCGTGTACGAGTTGATGCGCCTGTTGAATAATGCTGTTCGCCTCACGGCTGCGTGAGAGACCACGCGACCACGGAATAATGCAGAATGTACAGAAGTTATTGCAACCATCTTGAATCTTCAGGAATGCGCGGGTACGGTCAGCAAAATCCGGTACGTCCATTTCTTCAAATACACGGGTTTTCATAATATTACGCACCGCGTTAACCGGTTGACGGGACTCCTGAATTTCATTAACGTATGGTAAAATCTTGTCACGGTCCTGTGTACCGATAACCAGATCCACCCCTGGGATGTCCAGAATCTCTGCCGGAGAAGTCTGCGCATAGCAGCCTGTAACGGCCACAATCGCCTCCGGGTTGCGCCGAATGGCACGACGAATAATTTGACGGCTCTTTTTGTCGCCGGTATTGGTTACTGTACAAGTATTAATCAAGTATACATCCGCTGTCTGTTCATCAAAGTCCACTTGATCGTAACCTTCGTTTTTGAACAATTGCCAAATCGCCTCTGTATCATAGAAATTAACTTTGCAGCCTAAGGTGTAAAACGCCACGGATGGCATAATTACATTCCTCCCATTTCTCCGGATTCATATAGCACGCAAGTTAGTGCTGCCATTCCAGCTGTCTCAGCACGCAAAATGCGTTTGCCCAGTCCAACAGATACAGCACCTGCCTGATCAGCCTCTGCCGTCTCCTTCTCAGAAAATCCACCTTCCGGTCCAACCACGATCAAAACTTCTGCACTTGCATCAGGTGCAAGCTGCTCTATAAACGGCTTCAGTGCATCTCTCAGCTGTTTACCGTTTTCTTTCTCATAACAATAACATACCAGGCTATAGCCCTCAAAAGAAGATAATAGCCCTTTCCAGGAAAGCGACTGTTCGACGGATGGAATACGATTCCGGTGACTCTGTTCGGCAGCTTCCTTGGCAATTTTCCGCCACCGCTCCAACCGTTTGCCTTCTTTCTTGGCATCATATTGCACAATCGTACGCTCTGATAGGAAGGGTACAAATGATACCGCCCCAATCTCAGTACATCTCTGGATGACTGTTTCCATCTTGTCACCCTTGGGCAAACTCTGTGCCACGGTTACACGAATCCGTGCTTCATGGTCCATCTCGAGAGGTTCCACAATATTGGCTGTCACTTGGCCCACTTCAATACTCTCAATTTCCACGAGTGCTTCTCTGGAGTTTCCGTCACTGACAATCAGTTTATCTCCAGGTTTACCACGCATGACCTTGCCAATATGGCGTGCATCATCACCTGTGATAATCACAGCGTGTTCAATAAACTGTTCTGCAGATACAAAATATCGCTGCATTAGTCAATCCACCCATTCTGTCCTGTTATGACTGGAATTCACCCCGCCTGATGACAGGCGTGAATCCAATCGCCACAGATGATCATACAACTTTTACGTGTTTCTGACCAGTATTCCGGTCCATAAACAATGCGCTTTTAGCGATATAATTCGATAATCACCTTTGCCAGATCCACATACATCGTTTGCGCAAACTCATACAAAGGTTGAATCGTCACATTTTGCAACGGAGGTATAACAAGAATCAATAGGAAGATAAAAATAGACCATTGCTCCACCCCTTGCAGCTTGCGGCTGATTGAAGGTGGCAGTAGATCCTCTAGAATCCGATAACCATCCAGTGGTGGCAACGGAATCAAGTTAAACAGGAACAGGAAAAAGTTGGTTAAGTTAAAGATAGCAAAAAACGTCGTGATTGCTGTGAGCAGACGCTCATTATCAATCCCACCGAGTGCTCCCGAACCAACCAGTGAAGCATAGATGATTGTACCGATGATCGCGAGCAAAAGATTGCTCAGAGGCCCTGCTGCAGATACGATGATGCCCATCAATCTAGGTTTGTCGAAGTTAGCCCGATTAACGGGAACTGGACGTGCCCAACCAAAGCCGGCAATAATGAGCAGCAGCACACCTAACAAGTCAAAGTGTACAACCGGATTCAGCGTGACCCGACCCAACAGCTTCGCTGTTGGATCACCAAATTTGTTAGCAAAATACGCATGCGAGAATTCATGCACCGTAAATGCGATCAGAATGGTCAGCAGGAAAAACGGAAGCTGATCGATCGGATAACGAAAGAACGAATTCCAGAAGTCCATACGTTACCCCTTTCTGGCTACAAACGCCAGCCAATCCTCATCACGGTGGATCGCACTCACTTCAAATCCGGAGGCTACCAGTGCATCATGCACAACCTGCTCTTTGTTCTTCCAAATGCCGGATACAATATAGGTGCCACCAGACTCAAGCGCATTATAGACATCGTCTACGAACAACAAAATGATCTCAGCCAGAATGTTCGCCACGACAACCTTAACCGGCAGTTGTACACCAAGTGCAGGGTCCTGACTCCCAAGGACGGACAACAGATCACTCTCTTTAACCGTAATTTGTTGCTCCAGCCCATTCAGTTCCACATTCTCCCTGGCACTAATTACGGCAACTGGATCAAGATCGAGCGCCAGTACATGTTTTGCCCCAAGTTTTATCGCTCCAATAGCCAAAATACCAGAGCCTGTACCTACGTCAATAACTTCCTCGCCGCCCTGAATAACCGTTTCCAGTGTGCGCAAGCAGAGGGAGGTCGTTGGGTGGGTTCCTGTACCAAAAGCCATGCCTGGATCAAGCTCAATAATTTTCTCATCCGGACTTTCTGGCGTATACTCTTCCCACGTTGGCTTGATCGTCAGACGTTCCGATACACGTACCGGCTTGAAATATTGTTTCCAGGCTGTTGCCCAGTCATCTTCATCCACTGTACGCGTCTCATAACGAACCTCGCCTGTATCAATTCCGAATTCGGAGAGTTCCTCAACTCTCGGATTAACTTCTAACTGTAATGCAACCATATCCGTACCTTCGGAGAAGTACCCTTTGATGACTGCAAAACCTTCCGGAATATCATTCAAAGGAACGTCGTATAACTCACCATATGTCGTGTCCCGTTTTTTATTTAAAGTACCGGACTCTTCAATCGAAACCCCTCCAGCACCCGCTTCATGTAAAAAATTAGAAATCATCTCCACAGCTTCTTCTGTGGTATGTATTGTTAGTTCATGCCATAACATACTTGGTTTTTCCTCCTCATTTTTCAAACATCCCAACTATTGTACTACACATGCTAGCCGGAGCACAAAGCCGCACCAGTAAAAGAAAAACAAAACAGGATATCCGCAGCCTGACTGCTCGAATATCCTGTCATCTATTCATACATATCTGTTTCATATACTTTAGCATATTGCATAATTTGAATCTCAGTTAGCAAAAACGCCCACCATTCTGCGTGATCATCTCTGCGGCTTGCGGGAGCGAATCATTGGATACGGACACGGTCAGCAAAATTTCTTGTTTTAGCCTGTTGGCCGAGTCCTCTTTGGGTGTATCATACACCTGACCATTGGACAACATTTCCGTTTCATCACTAATCAAGGCAAGTACATTCAGTTCGCCACTAAATCCTCCGACGACGGCCGTAGGAGAATTATCGGAGCCCGTAACATCGTTTGAGTCCAATGCAGACGCTTCATTGCCAAGGCTCTCAATGCTTAATTGGTTCGGGTGCAAAAATTCCAGGGCTCTGCGTGCAGACTCGGCCTCAGTCCAGCTTGTAAAAACAGCTTCGAGGGTCACTGCCGAGCGATCTTCAGTCATGAAGCTCCCGTCCCTGTCTTCGATCAGCCGCTTCACTGCGGCGTAGTGCTTCAATATCTTCATGATCCGCAGCTTCAGCGCTGAATTCTACGTCCTCATTTTTCGCGGATTGCATACGTTTCATCTTTTCCGTTTTCGTTAAAATCTTGCCTGGACGTTCATGTTCTGCCATTGTAATGCTCCTCCTTCAAATTAAAATGAACTAATATTTGTTACACTGTAAGACTCCGATTGTAGCCCCATCCTCCGATCGCTGTTATCCCCAGATTCCTTCAACTCCCTCCTTAAAGGGAGAAATCCGGGGATAGCGTATGCTTCCGAAGTAGCTTTCTTGCGAAAGCTTTTAGGCGAACGCTTCGCTTCTTCAGATTGGTTCTACACTCTCCGTTAAAGTGTAATTCTCTGTTCATCTTATATCGATTTCTTGAAACTAGATCATTCCACCGGCTTGTTCGATAATAGACATAGCGCGGTGATGTACCGATTCATCTACGATGACAGTTAGCAATACATCTCTTCCTGTAGGTCCACCCTGTCCACCATCACTCATGCCACTTGCAGAAGGGTCCGCTGCAGCCATGATTCCAGCACTGGCATTTGTTTGCATCGAATCGGGCACCCATGATGAAAAACTGCCGGAAACGCCCGGCTTGTAGGAAGCCCCGCTTGGTCCCACTCCCGCATATCGGCTGAATCGATTAATTGACAGGTCCTCCACTCGCAATGCCTCCAGTTTTTTGGCTGCCCCTTGAGCCTGCTCCGGGCTGTGAAAGTACGCCAAAATATTTTTCTCGGTCATCCGCTTCACCTGCTTCCCTAATTTCTCGCATATCAGCTATGCATATCATTCTCGCCATGCTATCTTTCCGCAAGTTCGCTCAGAATATACCGAAATGCTCCCACAAATTGCTGTCGTTCTTTGTAGCATAAATCCATGGATTTCACAAAAAACACTGAACCACTAAAAAAGGCGTACAAAAAAAGGACACCCCGCGGTAAAAACCGCTGTGGTGTCCTTTTGAACTTGCTTTATTTTATTCTCAGTCGCCGCGGAAGGCGCGTTTGACTCTATCAAAGAAAGATTGTTCATGCTCATGTGTTTGCTCTCCATCCAGCGAAGCAATTTGGCGAAGCAGATCTTTCTGCTCGTCATTCAGCTTACTAGGTGTAACTACAACCACTTTCACATGTTGATCCCCTTGCCCCATACCGCGCAGGCGTGGTACGCCTTTGCCTTTGAGTCTGAAATACGTTCCCGTTTGTGTACCAGCTGGGACTTTCAACTTGACTTTCTCGGTCAACGTTGGGATCTCAACTTCATCTCCCAGAGCTGCCTGAGCAAAGGTAAGTGGGATTTCGCAATAAATATCGTCGCCTTCACGCTCGAAGAAATCATGTGATTTCACGCGAATGACAATATACAGATCTCCAGCTGGTCCGCCACGCAGGCCTCCCTCGCCTTCACCTGTCATACGCAGTTGCGCGCCATCATCTACACCCGCTGGAATGCGGACATGGATTTTGCGTTGCTTGCGAACTTTACCGCTACCACTGCACGTTGTACATTTTTCTTTGATAATTTGGCCCGAACCGCTACAGTTCGAACATGCACGACGATTAACCATACGACCAAACGGTGTATTTTGCACGACTTCCTGCTGACCGCTACCTTGGCAGACCGAGCAGGTTTCCGGTTTCGTTCCAGGTTTGGCACCTGAGCCATGACATGTATCACAGCCTTCGGTACGCGGAATCGTAATATCGGTTTCTTTACCGAATACAGCTTCCTTGAACTCAATTGTCATCGTGTACTGCAGATCATTCCCGCGTTGCGGAGCATTTGGATCACGTCGTCCACCGCCACCGCCGCCAAAGAACATGTCGAAGATGTCGCCAAATCCGCCGCCGCCAAAATCACCGCCACCACCGAATCCACCTTGATTTGGATCGACATGACCATATTGATCATATTGTGCACGCTTCTGACCGTCACTCACTACGTCGTAAGCTTCTTTAACTTCTTTAAATTTAGCTTCCGCATCAGCAGCCTTGTTTACGTCAGGGTGATACTGACGGGCAAGCTTACGGTAAGCCTTTTTAATTTCATCGTCGTTAGCCGTTTTACTAACGCCAAGCACCTCATAATAATCACGCTTTTCAGCCACTCTTCCACCCCCATATCATTCACCATATCGCACATCGTGACAAAAGGAAAGCCAAAGCGCGGGAGCCCCGGCTATGACTTTCCCTCTAATTCGAACGTCACCGATGTTTAATTCGCGTAGAACTACGAATTAGTTTTGTTTTTTATCTTCATCCACAACTTCGTAATCAGCGTCTACGACGTTGTCACGTTTAGCAGAACCTTGTTGCTCTTCAGTACCTTGTGCTTCTTGCTCTTGCGCCTGAGCTTGCTCATACAGTTTCACGGACAGTTGTTGAACGATCTCTGTCAGTTCTTCTGTAGCAGCTTTGATATCTTCCAGGTTGTCGGAAGCCAGAACGCCTTGCAGTTTTTCTTTGGCAGCATTTGCTTTTTCAACTTCGCCAGCATCTGCTTTTTCGCCAAGATCTTTGATCGTTTTGTCAACAGAGTAGATCAATTGATCTGCACTGTTTTTCGCTTCAACGAGTTCTCTGCGTTTTTTATCTTCTTCAGCGTGCAACTCAGCATCTTTCATCATTTGCTCAACTTCAGCATCGCTCAAACCGCTGGAAGAAGTGATTGTGATTTTTTGAGTTTTGTTCGTACCTTTATCTGTTGCAGATACGTTAACGATACCGTTGGCATCAATATCGAAGCTGACTTCGATCTGTGGAACGCCACGTGGAGCTGGTGGAATATCACCCAACATGAAACGTCCAAGCGATTTGTTACCCGCTGCCATCTCACGCTCACCTTGCAGAACATGAATCTCAACGCTTGGTTGATTGTCTGCATACGTGGAGAACACTTGAGATTTGCTTGTAGGGATCGTAGTGTTACGCTCGATCATTTTAGTGAATACGCCACCCGCTGTTTCGATACCCAGGGACAATGGCGTTACGTCGAGCAATACAACGTCTTTCACGTCACCTGTCAGTACGCCCGCTTGTACAGCAGCACCCAAAGCTACAACTTCATCCGGGTTAACGCCTTTGTGTGGCTCTTTACCCGTCAGTTTTTTGATTGCTTCTTGTACTGCTGGAATACGTGTCGAACCACCAACCAATACGATCTTGTCGATATCGTTAGGCGTCATACCCGCATCACTCAATGCACGACGAGTTGGTTCAAGCGTACGCTCAACCAGACCTTCAGAGATTTCTTCAAATTTCGCACGGCTCAGGTTCAACTCCAAATGCTGAGGAACGCCATCAGCAACTGTGATGAACGGCAAGGAGATCGTTGTAGTCAATACGCCGGAAAGTTCTTTTTTCGCTTTTTCCGCTGCATCTTTCAAACGTTGAACCGCTGCTTTATCTTTACTCAAGTCAATGCCTTGATCTTTTTTGAATTCACTTACGAGGTAATCAATGATCACTTGGTCAAAGTCATCCCCGCCTAGTTTGTTGTCCCCACTAGTTGCTTTAACTTCGAAGAA
Organism: Paenibacillus sp. FSL H7-0942; assembly: GCF_045040715.1. Lineage (NCBI taxonomy): Bacteria > Bacillati > Bacillota > Bacilli > Caryophanales > Paenibacillaceae > Paenibacillus > Paenibacillus sp. FSL H7-0942. The sequence continues at coordinate 4,891,678 of NZ_CP150279.1, forward strand.
GCCATCACCCAGTTCAAGAATGGATACGTCGAACGTACCGCCACCCAGGTCATATACGAGGATCGTTTGGTCTTCGGATTTCTCCATACCGTATGCCAAAGCTGCTGCTGTTGGCTCGTTGACGATACGCAGAACTTCCAAACCTGCAATTTTACCCGCATCTTTAGTCGCTTGGCGCTGACTGTCATTGAAGTAAGCTGGTACAGTGATAACTGCTTGAGTTACCGTTTGACCCAGATAAGCTTCAGCATCGGATTTCAATTTTTGCAGGATGATTGCAGAGATCTCTTGTGCGGAGTAGTCTTTGCTATCGATTGTTTCCTTGTGGGAAGTACCCATGTGACGTTTGATCGACATGATGGTACGATCCGGATTGGTGATGGCTTGACGTTTTGCTGTTTCACCAACAACGCGCTCTCCATCTTTTTTGAAACCAACTACGGATGGAGTTGTACGTGCGCCCTCCGGATTTGGAATTACGACAGCCTCGCCGCCTTCCATTACTGCTACGCATGAGTTTGTTGTTCCTAAGTCAATACCAATTACTTTGCTCATCCGAAAATTTCCTCCCTCAACAATTTAAAATGAATGGGTCTGATCTGACCCTTATTTAGATGTTCATGTTGCTAATCGTGCTCTATGTGTACAAACCTTTATATTAAACTTCGCCCACATTGTTCAACCATGGAGCCGACTCATTCCTTCCTATCAGGAATTTATGAGCTGACTTTAACCATAGCTGGACGAAGCACTTTATCTTTCAGCATGTAGCCTTTTTGGACTTCCTCAACAACGATACCTTCTTCGTACTCGTCGCTCTCCACTTGCATAATTGCTTGGTGGAATTCAGGATTGAACGGTTGTCCTACCGATTCCATAGCCGTCAGACCTTCATTATTCATCACGGTTTCCAATTGACGGAAAATCATTTGGATGCCCTTGGAGAAAGATTCGACCTCTGCTCCTTCCGGTACAGTAGCCATGGCGCGCTCGAAGTTATCAATAACCGGTACCAGTTCGGTGACCAGCTTCATCGAAGCGTATTTAGCCAATTCTTCTTTTTCCTTCTGCGTACGACGACGGAAGTTATCAAAATCAGCCTGTGCACGGACATAACGCTGTTGTTGCTCCTCGGCTTCTGCCTTCAGACGTGCAAGCTCATCCTGCTCCTGACCAGCCATCTCTTCAGCTTGTGCTTCTGCAGCGCCAGCTTCATTAATAGGCTCCTGCTCAGTTGCTGTTACCTCTTGTTCTTCTGTAAATGATTGCTCCTCTTTCAAGATGTTCACCTCCTTATACGAATGAAATGGTTCATTCCCGAATCTTATTTGAAACGATGTGTTAGCATCGCCGTCAAGTCACGGGATAGTGTATTTAAAATATGAATGACACGTGCATAATCCATCCGCGTGGGTCCTAGAATACCGATCGAACCCAAAGCCTCACCGTCCAATGAATAGGAGGCTGTAATCAGGCTGCAGTTGGCAAAGGCTTCATGATCATTCTCAGTGCCGATTCGCACTTGAATACCAGATCCACCCGGCACGGGCATCATCAATTTCATGAGTGTTGGTGTCTCTTCCAGCAGGTCAAGAATATCTTTTACCTTTTCGATATCTTTAAACTCCGGTTGAGTCAACATATTGGTGGCACCACTGAGGAACAGACGATTATCATGTTCATTGTCAAAGGCACTGTTGAGCACCTGCATAACTTCCTCATAACGTGTAATATGCCGTTCCATCTCTTGCCCAAGTTCGGTATAAAGACGGGATTTCAATTTGTAGATTGGTACGCCCACAAGTTTGGTATTTAACAAGCGAACCACATTTTCCATCTCAGCTACCGAGATTTCTGGTGGAATCTGAACCGTCTTGTTCTCCACTTGACCTGTATTGGTCACGATAATTGCCACAGCTTCACTCTCGTTCAACGGAAGCAATTGGAAGTGACGTAAGGACGTATGGAATACTTCCGGTCCAAGCAGGATCGAAGTATAATTCGTCATATGTGACAAAATATTGGATGCATGCTGAATAACTTGTTCCATGACGTTCAATTTTTCAGCGAAGAACGACTTGAGATCATCCAATTCCTGAGGCTCCACCTGATTCCAAGGGACCAAATGATCGACATAATATCGATAGCCTTTATGGGATGGAATTCGTCCTGCCGATGTATGCGGCTGTTCCAGGAAACCCATATCTTCAAGGTCCGCCATTTCATTACGGATCGTCGCCGGACTGTATCCAACATCTCCCCTTTTGGAAATGCTCCGGGACCCTACGGGCTCAGCTGAACGGATATAGTCATCCACTATAGCGTTCAGAATCATTCGTTGACGCTCTGTTAACATGGTGAGTATCCCTCCTTCTGACTGTACTGTCCCATGTCGTTAGCACTCCGGTTAGATGAGTGCTAAGCGGTAATACAAAAATACCAAACTGACGTGAACATTGTCAAGTGAGTTTGATGAGTGGGCTCATCTATTTATAGTATAGACCAATGTCGACGAGTCCTAACAACTTTATTGAACATACTTTGAAGTAAAAAAGGACTGCATGTAGGGCAGAGGCTGACTCGGCTCGATTCATGCAGTCCATTCAGTTGTTAGGCTGAAACGTTAAGCTCTTTTAATACCGCGATCTCATCGCAACAATCCTGCTTGCTGCAATGAACACAGTCGGTCCATACTTTCTCGGGGAAAATCTCTTTTTCCACCACGGCAAAGCCGTTTTTGAGGAAGAAGGATACTTCATATGTCAACGCCATAACCTTAGGAATCTGTTGTTTCTCCGCTTCTTCTACCAGTCGGTCCAGCAATCGGGAGCCAATACCGAGCCCTTTGTGTCCTTCCGAGATACCGAGTGATCTGACTTCCACCAAATCATTCCCCAGACGACAAAGCGATCCGCAACCCACCACTTCACCATCAACTTCGGCTACAACAAAGTGCTCCAGCTGTCGGTGCAGTATTTCCCGTGATCGTGGAAGCATGATCCCACGCTCTGCATAGCCCTTAATCATTTCATACAGTGGTTCAACATCTTCCGGCACGGCTTTTCTGCATATTACCGACATCCTGCTCTCCTCCTATTACCAAGCTTTCCAGAGGAAAGCTGACTTCGTAGTTGTTAAATTAACACGCTCTGTAAAATCAATATGAATAAATATACAACAGAGCGTATAGAATTTCAAGCTATGAATTCAGCGATATGGACCCGATAAACTCCGCAAAAACGTCATTTCCGAACAGGATACCCTGCTCGCTCAGTCGGAAGCCGTCTGCCGTCCGCTCAAGCAACCCTGCGTTCAACATTTTGCCCAAAGGCTTCGCAAACACTTCTTCCATGGACTCTCCGAACTGTTCGCTAAAGCGTGAGGCCGAAGCTCCCTCCAACATTCGCAGTCCAACCATCAGATAATCTTCCATGGCTTCGGGGCGAGCAATCTCAAAATGATCCAGACGTGGCAGCCCTGCTCGTGAAGCTTCAACATAAGGATTTATACCTTTAATATTCATATGCCGTTCGCGGCCCACATATCCATGTGCACCTGCACCCAGACCGTAGTAGTCCTCATTACGCCAGTAGGTAATATTGTGACGACTCTCGAAGCCCGGCTTGGCAAAGTTACTGATCTCGTATTGTCCATAGCCCGCTTCTTTCATACGTCTCATTAATAGAAGATACATCTCCAGCTCATCATCTTCATGAGGAAGTGGTAACTGGTTCTTCTGATACAGGGTATGGAAAAGTGTATTCTCTTCCACTTTCAGGCTGTAGATGGAGTAATGTGGCAGATCCAGTTCCAGCGCTTTGTCGATACTCTCATTCAACATTCCAACGGTCTGGTTTGGCAAACCAAACATCAGATCAATGGACAAGTTATTCAAGCCTGCTTTACGAGCATTCTCCAAACTGCGATATACATCATCCGTGTTATGAATACGGCCAATGCCTGTAAGCAGATCATTCTGAAACGCCTGCACGCCAAAGCTGACGCGGTTGACGCCGCCTTCTTTCATCGCAGCGAGTTTCTCCGCATCCGTTGTTCCCGGGTTGGCTTCCATCGAAAATTCAATATCGTCCGCCCAATTTGGGAAATACGTCTTCACGGAACGAAGAAATACGGCCATCTCATCCGGTTTCAGAGCTGTTGGCGTACCCCCACCTACAAATATCGTCTTGATCTCGCCCGGTGGATTGGCCTTAACTGTATGTTCCATCTCCCGTTCCAGCGCTTCGAGATATTGCATCACGGGCTGATCTTTCAGAACGTATGAGTTAAAGTCGCAATAAAAACATTTATTCGTGCAAAAGGGAATGTGAAGATACACCGCTTGGGGCGCACCTGTCTTCCGGCTGTGTGCTGCCAATGTCATGGCAAGTCCCCCTCTATTTGAAAAAAGGAAAGCCATCCGGCTTCCCTTTCAGCTTAGTTATTTAATATTCTGTGTTATAACCATGTTTGCAAGCAAACGTCCTACAATTCAATTTCGATACACACACTCTGTGATGTACCCAAAATTGAATTCTCCTTAATCTAGTTTGAATACTCACATTCTGTGATGTACCTCAAAATAGATTGTTTAGTCATCAATTTTCAGTACCGCCATGAATGCCTCTTGTGGCACCTCAACGTTACCAACCTGCTTCATCCGCTTCTTACCTTCCTTCTGCTTCTCAAGCAGTTTCCGTTTCCGCGAGATGTCACCACCATAACACTTGGCAAGTACGTTTTTACGCATTGCTTTTACCGTCTCACGAGCAACGACCTTGGTACCTACAGATGCCTGAATTGGTACCTCGAACATTTGCCGTGGAATCAGCTCGCGCAGTTTCTCACAGACAATGCGTCCGCGGTTATAGGCACGGTCACGGTGAACGATGAAGGACAGAGCATCCACCTGTTCGCCATTGAGTACAATATCCATTTTCGCCAGATTGGACTGACGGTAACCGGACAGTTCATAATCCAGGGATGCATATCCTTTGGTACCGGATTTCAACTGGTCAAAGAAGTCATATACAATCTCGGACAATGGAATCTCATAGGTAATGGTAACCCGGGTTGTGTCCAGATATTCCATATTTACATATTCACCGCGTTTAGTCTGACACAGCTCCATAATGGTACCTACATAATCATTCGGTACGATAATATCTGCCTTGACGTATGGTTCCTCGACGTAATCAATCCGTCCCACCTCTGGATAGTTGGATGGGTTGTCGATTTTCATCACTTCACCATTCGTTAAGGTAACGTGATAGATTACACTTGGTGCCGTTGTGATCAACGGAATGTTAAACTCCCGCTCGATCCGCTCCTGGATAACGTCCATGTGAAGCAGTCCAAGGAATCCGCAACGGAATCCAAAACCGAGAGCACTGGAAGTTTCCGGTTCAAAGCTCAGAGACGCATCGTTCAACTGCAATTTCTCCAACGCTTCACGCAGATCAACATAGTCCGATGTTTCGATCGGATAGAGACCACAATACACCATTGGATTAATTTTACGATAACCCGGCAAAGGTTCCGGTGTTGGATTTTTGGCATCCGTTACCGTATCCCCGACTTGTGTATCGCCAACATGCCGGATACCTGCAACGATAAATCCAACATCCCCGACGTTCAGCTCGTCCACGATGGTCATACGAGGTTTGAACGCTCCAACTTCAATGACTTCAAATGATTTACCTGTTGCCATCATTTTGATTTTGGAACCGGATTTGATTTTGCCGTCAACAACACGCACATATACGATTACACCTTTGTACGGGTCGTAGTGCGAGTCAAAAATCAGCGCTTTCAAAGGCTGGTCAGGATCACCAGTTGGTGCCGGAACACTTTTCACCACTTGCTCCAAAATTTCTTTGATCCCGATTCCTGATTTGGCCGAAGCCAAAACCGCATTACTTGTGTCCAAACCAATAACATCTTCCACTTCCTGCTTCACCCGTTCAGGATCAGCGCTCGGAAGGTCAATTTTGTTGATAACCGGTAAAATTTCAAGATTGTTATCCAATGCCAGATACACGTTGGCAAGTGTTTGGGCTTCAATTCCCTGAGCCGCATCCACAACCAGCAGAGCACCTTCACATGCAGCAAGACTGCGTGATACTTCATACGTGAAGTCTACGTGTCCCGGTGTATCAATCAGATTCAATAAATACTCTTCACCATCGTCCGCTTTGTAAGTCAAGGCTACTGCTTGTAGCTTGATCGTTATTCCACGTTCACGTTCAAGGTCCATTTTATCCAAAACTTGTTCCTGCATTTCACGTGAAGTGAGCGCACCTGTGTGCTCCAAGATCCGGTCCGCAAGTGTTGATTTGCCGTGATCTATATGTGCAATAATAGAAAAGTTACGAATTTTACGTTGTCTTGCCCGAATGTCAGTCATTCCTTACCCCCAGAAACAGCCTAGTGTCAATCACTTCATTATAACAGTTGAAGCACAGTGCATCAATCCCGTGATGTCTCAACTTTATAATAAAGTGTCATCATGCACTCCCAGAGGTTATATTGTACCTTAAAATTATGGTATTTTATTCAGCAACGCCGCTAAAAAGAGAGACCACCCACTTGATTCCACTATGTGAGAGATTTTGCAGTAGTCCAGCCGTTTTGTCTGCCAACACATCAACCGGAGCCTTATCTTGATCCGCCCCAAGCACTTGGCTTGGTGACTGAACAGGTACAAATGGTGGTTCTTTAATTTCCTTTTGGACAGGTGCAGTCGGAACAGATTCGGTCACCGATGAAGTGGGCTCAGTTGTTACAACGGTTGACGTGCCTCCTGATGGATTGCCCATATGAAAGTTGCTGCCCGCCAGCTGCATTCCAAACAGCACACCCAGCAACATTAATACAGCGATGGATAACATTCTTTTACCGAATCTGGACATGTGGATTGCCTCCTGTCACTCTCTACTATTTTTCCTTTTTACATATATGGTTCCTATCCACCCTGCGACGAGGTTTTGGCACTGGCTTTGTCCACCTTCTGATCTTCCCAATACACTTGGGCAATCATGTCTGCTAGAATCTTCGATGTCCGTTGGAGCTCAGCTCCTGTGTTGTCGATGCCGCCAATCTCAATCAAAATGCTGTTGGGTGAAAGGGTTTGGTTATACTCTCCGTTGTTGGCTCCTCCGCCGTCCTTGCCCCACACACCACGGGATACCCCAGGATACTTGGCTTCCAGTTTCTTATGAATTTTCGCTGCAAAGGCTTCATTCTGCCGCCAATTTGGATTTTCATGTCCAATAATGAAATACACTTTGGCGTAGCCCAAGTCATTAATAGTGGTTGTTGTTTTGCCATGACGTTGTGAATCGCGATGAATGTCTATGAGATACGTCAGATCATCATTTTGGGAGAGTGCCGCTTTTACCGTTTGACGGGAGTATTTATAAGAATAGTTCCAGTTGTAGTCCTTTACTTTAGTGGGGTAATCATCCTTGGCGTGTTCTACGCCGATTCCCAGCTTCTCCAGACTATCTGAGAGGTAGGTTCCCACTTGAAACACATTTCCTGTTGATTTGCCTGATGATGGATTATCACTTTTCGTACCTAGCAGTGGATTGTAGCCTTCCCGTGGATGGGAATGATAGATAAGAATTGACTTTTTGCCTGTTGTCGGTGAGCCTGAATTGTCTTTCTCACCATTCTTCGCTGGGGGATCTTCTTTACCTTCTCCATCTCCAGGCTCACTCGACTCAGGTGGATCCGTATTGTCCTGACCTGGTGGAACATGCAGCTCACTACCGGGTTTTCCTCCACCTGCGGAAGCTGTGTCCGTAAGACCGGGACCGGGCTGATAATCTTCGGGAGCCTCGGCTTTTTCGTTACCAGATCCAGGACGGAGCAGAACAGGTTGGTTGGAACCCATGCCCGGCATTTCTCTCGCAATCAGGCTCTTCGGATCTTGAGGATTTACATTCGTTAGTAATTGGAAAACAAATGAGGTGAGGTTTTCACCGGATATAGCAGACGTCTGTTCCTTCTGGGTAAGATGGGGCATCTCCATACCGAGCATATCGACGAAAAAGCGGCTTGATACGGCACTCGCAAATCCTTTCATGGAAGAAACGGGTGAATTATTCAAGCGTTTCTCTGCCATCCCCCCCAGACCCAGTACGACAAAAAACAAGGCAGATATGATCATAAGCAACAACAACGTACGGCCCATGGCCAGCACGTGCAGACATCTTTTTTTCCACTTCCCAATATTCCAGGCCAATATCTTGTTCATTCTGCTGTCTCCTTCCCTGCTGGACAACTCTTATACTTCAACTCTATGAGCCCGCCCAATTTGATAGAACAGGAAAATGAAAGATTCCAGAAACAAAAAAAGAAAGTCCGATAGATTCGGACCTTCTTCTCAGCAGTTTTAAGTTTTAATGTGTATAGGCGGCTACGTTATCCGGATTCACTGCATCATGGAGTGCGGCGTTAAGTCCTGTAGCGATAACATTGGCAATTCCCTCAATAAACTCATCGATTTCCTTTGGGGTAACAATGAGGTCATGACCTAGGGGCTCCAGTACCTCTTTCACCAGACTCAAGCGATCTTGCTCACCAATGTCGTCCAGCATACCCATGATCTGTTTGGTCTGATCCGTTTCCTGGCGGAAGTGTGAGCGCATCATCTCAATCACATTGTTCACAATGGTGGACGCATAACATACAGTTGGTACTCCGATGGCGATGCAAGGCACACCTAATATCTCCCGGGTCAGGCCACGCCGTTTATTTCCAATACCGGAACCCGGGTGAATACCAATGTCCGCTACCTGAATCGTTGTATTTACACGTTCCAAGGAACGGGAAGCCAGCGCATCAATCGCAATAATGGCATCCGGCTTGGTCCGGTCTACTATCCCCTGTACGATGTCACTGGATTCAATGCCCGTTGTACCTAACACGCCGGGAGCAATCGCGCTGACTTCCCGATACCCTGGCGCAACCTGATCTGGTACCAATTCGAAATACTGACGCGTCACCATCAGATTTTCCACAACAAGTGGACCGAGTGAATCTGGGGTGACATTTAAGTTGCCCAAGCCAACAATTAAAACCTTGGATGTTTTGTTGATTCCGGCCTTAACCATAAAATCTTCCATTTCACGTGTGAACTCGGCAGCAACTCGCTCCTGTAACTCGGTATCACCATTCCGTAGTGAAGGTACTTCCAAGGTGACATAGTGGCCTTTTACTCGACCAATAGCCGTGGCTGCTTCTTCAGTCAGGACATCAATACGTGTAATCGTAATGCCCTCTTTTTTCTCTACATCTTCCTGTAGTCCGGGAATCGTCTGTTTCTGTCCACCTTGCGCCATTTCCTTGGAATCGATCGCCAAATCGGTACGAACTGTATAGTTTTGCAAATCCAGTGTCATTCTGTCCCTGCCTCCCTTACCGCATTTGAGCATATTGTGTGGGAAAAAGGGTTTCTTTATACAGCATGTCGAACATCGTAGGAATATCTGTTGCATTTTACATGCTAGCGTGATAGAATATTTTAAGTTGTGAAACGTTTGTATTCATGCAAATGCCTTACAGGAGGTGAATGTAATGCCAAACATCAAATCCGCTGTTAAACGCGTAAAAACGAGCGACAAGCGCCGCGCACTCAACGCTTCTCAGAAGTCTGCACTCCGTACAGCTGTTAAAGCTGCTGATGCTGCTCTGGTAAGTAACGAAGTTGATACTGCAAAAGCTGCGATTCAAGCTGCTTCCAAAAAGCTGGACAAGGCTGTAACTAAAGGTCTGGTTCATAAAAATGCTGCAGCACGCAAAAAGTCTCGCTTGGCGAAAAAACTGAACGCTCTTTCCGCACAAGCGTAAGAAGCGTTACTTATACGATCCAATGGAAAAATCCTGAACAGCATAGGCTTTCAGGATTTTTTAGTATCTGATTCGATAAGTATAAGACAAAGATAAAGCGACCTTTATTCCGATGATTTAACTATCATGGAGCAAAGGTCGCTTTGTTTGTTATTCACACTAGTAATCTATTACGTTCCTATCCATTCATGCACCAAGTCTCAATAAGAACAGCTCCAGACCAAGTACTTTATCCACCGCTCCTGTTTTCATCTGGTAATCCAGTTCGCTGAGGTGACTCAAAATCATTCTCAGACGTTCCGGCTGAAATTTACGGGCTTGCTCACCTGCAATCTTAACAGCATACGGATGCAGACCAAGCTGACTGGCAATCTGCTGCTGGGAGTAACTTTGTTGCCCCAACTCTTTCACCTGGATCATGATCCGAAACTGGCGTGCGATTAGAGCCGCAATTTTAATCGGTTCTTCCCGCTGCTTCAGCAACTCATAGAAAAGAGCCAACGCTTTCTCCAGTCGCAAATTAGCGAGTTCCTCCACTAGTGAAAATACATTCTGCTCTGTACTACGGGCAACCAGTGACTCAATATCAGCACGTTTGATTGTCCCCCCATTACCCGCAAACAAACATAACTTATCTACTTCAGCAGACAGGGTCTGAAGACCTGTTCCTGCATAGCTGATCAACGTTTCCGCCGCTCCCGTCTCCAAGGAAACATCCCGCTGCTTCGCAAGTTTCACTATCCAATTCAATAACTCTTCTCCACTGAGTGGAGCAAAAGCAAGAACTACTGCCTGTTTCTTGACAGCTTTCACCAGTTTCTTACGCTCATCCAGCTTATCCCCTTGGGCCAGGAAAACAATCGTACTGTAATCTGCCGGATTTTCCATATATGTAAGCAGACGATCAACCTGATGTTCAATCTTGGATTCTTTACCTGCGGTGAACAGGCTCGCATCCCTTACGATAATTAATTTGCGTGGAACCAGAAAAGGTACAGTCTCTGCTTCTTCAATAACAACCTCCACAGCCGTTTCAGACAAATCATATGGAATAATCGCAAAATCACGATGTTCTTCTTCAATAACCTGTTCTTTTAACATATCCGTAAATTGCTGTATCTGGTACTTCTCCGTTCCGTACAGCACATAGATCGGTGCCGTTTCTCCATTACGTATTGCCTTTGTTGCACTTTTTACATCCATTCACGGCGCCTCCTTATCCCTCTTATCCTACCAGAAAAAGCGCAAGACAACAAAGGGACCTTACATCCAGTTATGGATGAAGGTCCCCTGTCCTACATCTATATAAACGCTGACACCAGCAGTTCTAGAAAAAGCCGGTGCGCGGTCATACGACGTCAGTTGCTTGAACTGAGATAGGACGTTTTGTTACTTCCACTATATGCTTGTCATACTGAAAATGTTCTTTCGTTTTAGAGGAGCGCACTCCCCATTTTTAATTATTTCGCAGGAGCTCCACCTGAAACAGCAGGTACATTAAACGAGTTCTTCGCCGTTGTTCCGTCCTTGTCCGTTTCGTAATTAAATAGGGTACCATCCTTTGACCAACTCGCTGACTTCAGTGTCCCCTCTATACTGCGTTGTTCAACCAAATTTAGAACATCCGGTTCGCTCACAGGTTTGGAGTATATGCTGATTTGATCACCAATAAGCATAACTACATAGGAGCCGTCAGGTGACTTCCATTCTTTTGGTGCTGCTGTTGTAGCCATTCCCTGATCCGGTCCTGCTGCGAATCCTTTGTTTCCTCCAGAAGCGTCTGCACCTGCACTGGAATCAGGTACAGTGTTACCTTCAACCGGAGCATCTTCAGTCATATTAGGTGTTGTATCCTGAGAAGTGAAGGATTGCGCATCTCCATTTTCTGTTTCTGTTACTCCACTCTCTTCCCCATCTGCAGAAGATTTAGGAGAATCTCCTGATCCCTGAATTCTCTGCTCAGAATCTTGGTTTTGAGCCGGATTCTTCTGATTATCGGTCGAAGGAGTTCTGGACGAATTATCCTGCGGTCCTTTATTCGGAGCAGGCGTTGATTCAGTAGCCGGTTGTTGAGGTGTCGGATCTGACTGAACTTCAGGCTCCTGTACCTCATCTCCACCGTTCTCTTCAGGCATTGTTTCTACGTCTTGGTTATCTGGTTTAGTTGGTGAAACATTCGATTGATCCACAAACACATCGTTGCTACTTGGTTGGGACGAAGTGGCAGGATCATAATTTTCAATATTCTTGCTTAATGGATTCTCGTCCACATTGCCGCTCTCTTGAGAAGCTCCAGAGCTCATCAGCATGGAATCGGCATTCTCAATCTGTTCAGGCGGATTTCCCCAGATGGCAAATCCCAATATAACTGCCGCAGCCGCTGCACCCATGGACATACGTCCTGCCATCGAGTTAAGCCATTTTTGCTTCGTTTTCCGCTCACTTGAACGTTGTAAATTCTCAAATGCAGCGGGGACAGGATTCATTTCCTGTATGGTGCTACTTTGTTCCCTCCGCGCTTCGTCAATGGCATCAAGCTGTGGCATAATCGCATCAACCAGACTAAATTTCGGGCTTACTTGCGGTAATTCTTCCAGTTCTCTGGAAAGAGCTCTGAGTAAACTAAAATTCTCGGCGCACTCCGGACACTTCGCCACATGCTGTAGCATCTGCGCGGTTTCCGCCTCGCCCAGATCATGATCCAGATAGCGGTGCATCCATTCCACCACCTCTTCGCATTTCATCCTGTCACACCACCTTTCTGATATTCCTGTAGTAGATTCTGTAATTGCTGCCTGGCTCTAAATAAATAAGATTTCACCGTATTCAACGGAAGATCGAGACAATCCGCAATTTCATTGTAGGATAAGTCCTGCAAATATCTTAGAACAATAACGGTACGATGATGCTCGGGAAGCTTGTTGATCGCATCCTGAATGTCCTGGGCCACATATGTAGACATGACCTCGTACTCCACATCCTGATTATCCTGAAAAACCATGTCATGTTCGTCAATGGAGACAGACGGCTTGGTTCTTCTGAATTTATCAATACAGATGTTCGTGACGATGCGTTGTACCCATGTTTTGAATTGGGCCTTTTCTTCGTATGAATTGATTTTGGTGTAAATTCGGATCAACGCTTCCTGAGCAGCATCCAAAGCGTCCTGTTCATTATTTAGAATGTAATATGCGGTCCGATAGACATGTTGTTCAATCTCCCGCAATAGGGTAATTAGAGCGTCGCGATCGCCCGATTGAGCGGCTCTGATGAGTTCCGGCTCTACCACAAAGGATCCCCCTCTCCCTGCAACCTTACAGACGTGATCATCAATAAAATTGTTGCAAAGTTAAGTATTTTTTTAATTTGCCATAACAAAATAACGGCGTATGTATTAGGGCCGCTGAAATCTTCTCTTAGAATAACAGAAATTGCATAACGAGTCACCAAACGTATCCAAAAGGGATTCCATTACTTACACGACTCAATTCAAATGCAATGGCATACATTATAGATAAACACTTTTTTGGTTCCTAAAATAAAAAAAGTCGAAATTTGTCCAAATTTAAGCTGATTTTAATGCAATTTTCATGAAAATAGTGTATTGTAAATTTACATTCATAAACACGAGGTGATGAGCATGCCAGCTCTTGCGAAAATTCAAGCTTTAAAAGAACAAATGCCCAAAGAATATCAAAGTATTTCCCACTTTGTTGAACATGCATTGGAGTCCATTGATACTCTGGTCGAGGAACATCGGAAGTACGTAGCTGCACAGGCATTATACGGCGATAAAATCGTTGGATCGGAAGAACGCTTGTACAGAGAAACCGTACTGGATGTCAGAGCACAGCTATTGATGACTCTTGAGAAAACGGTAGAAGATCTGTTGCACAAGGGTGACAAACATTGGAGCAAACACTTTAAGGATGGCGTAGAGTAGTTCTTATATTTCTTCTACATTTTGAAAAAATGGCCCGTTTTCCGATATTCTCCCTTCTGGGGTGTAACGGAAAGCGGGCTTTTTTTGTGCTGTGCTGTAACTTGCAATCAATTGAAGTGATTAATTGGTATATTTATCAGTAAATTGCCATCAGTTTGCCATTGAGAAACCCTAAAGCTCTTATGCCTGCGGAGCTGGCATACACCCAAACCTCGATTTTGCCTTTTGAACTCGTTTCATACGTAATGCTCGATGGATCTCCCCAAGCAAGGCGCACCTGAGTTATGTTCATTCCTAAAGCTACTTCTCCAGCAATGATTTTATTCCAAGTGGACTTGGACCAATTGTATTTCTTATACGGATCAGAAGAGAAGAATTGGTTGGAATCGGCAAGCATCTCCGTCACACTGGAAGGTGCACCTCCTGCGTAGGCAGAAACGGTTTTTCCTTTTGCATTACGGAAGATAATAGAGTAACTTCGATCACCGTATTTAATCTTTTCAATTTTGATATCTGATATGGTCACTTTACTGAAACGTTGCCCTAAACTCGTATCACTGTTGATCCAGTAGGACTTGCCAATGAAGCGAGCAAGATTCCCCAACTCTTTTTTCTTGATCAGTGCAAGTGTATCCTTCGATTCCACCAGAATAGAAGAATTTCCAACCAGCACCTTGGCCTGCTTTAGCTCAGCATCCCATCGAACCTGAATACCCGCAGCCTGTCTTAACAATTCCGCAGGAAATACAGTTTGTCCTCCAATGATTTGTACTTTCCCTTTTAACTTCAGCTCTTTGTTGTTTAATCGCGCAACAGCACTCCCTTTTTGCAAAGTAATACTGTCAACTCCAAATTGAATTTCAAAAGATGAGCCTTTCACATCAATTTTGGCTCCCAATGTTTTGAACACCGACTGTACTGGCAAGTATACATTTCCATCCAACAATGTGGCGCCTGTTAACTTTTGCTGTGAATCAACGTTCAGTTGAAGACTTGAGGCCAAATCACCTATCTTCAAAGTCACTTTGGTTGTTCCCATGCCCGTAACCTTCAGTTTGCCTCCTGCCTGAATCTGTGCAACTTGGGGCTGCTCCACTATAATTTCTTCAGGCAATGGCGCACGCTTGTTTTTGAAACCATTACTATAATTCTCCTGAACAGCAAGCGTGATGGTATCCCCAATATTAGCTTCCTTGGAAGATGCCGTAAGTGTCACTTGATTTAACGCGGGAGCTGATAGAGAAGTTAACTTTCCATTATCATATGTAACCCACGATCCATCCTGTAACTGTGCATATAGTTCATCCAGATTAGGCGCATACACCATCCGCGATACGTTACTTAAACCCGGCAGTTGCTCGCCCTTATATTTGGCAGTTCGATCGTAGCTCCAGACGGTTCCATCCTGTTTCACTGTGAGCAGCTTATGCGTACTCCCCCACCAAATCAAAGATTGCACATTATTCGCAACCGTGATGTAATCATCCTCATACAGCATACTTACGATCACTACCGAGCCATCATTTTTCAGCACTGCTGCGTAAACACCATTCGTTGCAATTGCTTTACCATCAGGTACATTTCCAGCTTTACGTATTTTGTTGTATTTGTCATAATATATATCTCCTGATGAAGATAATGCGCTATAAGAAGAATCGCTTCCAAAACTATAAGAATCCGCATCGATAATCGATTCCAAAACCTTAGCCTGATCATCAAAATTATAAAGGTTTCCATCCTGAAGCTGAACCCATCCATGACCATATACCTTAATCACACCATTGAATTGTTTCGTTACTGGTATATGCGCATTGTCCTTATTCCACCGAATCACTTGGCCATCAGCAGTCCACCCATAGATGGAATGGTCTTCTGATTTTGAAATACCAATCAGTTTTCGATTTTGTGTCCATACTCCACTTGTGGCCCCTTTAGACCAAAGTGTACCATCGTCCAGCAAATAGTCATTTCGGTCAAGAACTGAAGTGATGGAATTACCCGATCCAGATGATGCAAAAGCGGAGTTCTGTCCTACGATCAAACCGATAACTAAAAGTCCAATGCATAGGGCTATCGCTTTTCTAATCCATTTCACTCTAAACTTCTGAGTTGCATTTCTGTTCTTTTTACTTTGCGACATTTCTACAAGTTCCATTTTCTTGATCCCCTCATTATTATGTATAGTGCTACGATCCCTAAGTATCTCTATCCCTCCTCTAAGGTGGGCCTAACTATTATTCGGTAAAAACAACCATAATCCTGCAACAAAAATCACATAACATTAATCAAATCCGTAACTAAAAACATATTTTTACATATATACAACAAACCAAATACAAATGATTGCATTTAATAATCTAAAATAGAAAACATATTATAAACGAAATAGGGCGTGCAACCGTAACAAAACTATAAATGGATATGCGGGAGATTAAATGAATCTAATAATATTTTTCAAATACTTCCTGGGATTCTTTCTACTCAGTAGTGTGTTATTCATTGCATTTAATATGATAATTTGG
Organism: Paenibacillus sp. FSL H7-0942; assembly: GCF_045040715.1. Classification (NCBI taxonomy): domain Bacteria; kingdom Bacillati; phylum Bacillota; class Bacilli; order Caryophanales; family Paenibacillaceae; genus Paenibacillus; species Paenibacillus sp. FSL H7-0942. Next base: position 4,907,998 of record NZ_CP150279.1, read on the forward strand.
CATAAAAGTTGGGATCAAATTGATCATATACTAAACTTATTCAGCGCAACTATAATTAGCTTGATAGTTGGCATATCAAAGGCAAGAGAGTAACTGATTTTTAGTCAACTATCCTAAGTGATAGTCTAGATGTCCTTACACTTCATGAAGTATTACTTACTTCTAGTACGAAAAGTTGAAAAAAAGATGACTGCATAACTAAAATATTATAACGCTGGAACCATCTGTCGCTAGCGAGTGAAGCAGCTTATGGACAAAATGTTCGTTAGAAAAACTCTTACATCCGTATCTGAATATAAGAAACTATGGAGAAATCGGAACAGCAAGGAATTATTTCAAATCCAAATAAAGGTCGGTTTATATAGGATAGTGCAAATCCATTCTTATAGAGAAGGTACAAACCTTAGAAAAACGAAGGTTTGTACCTCTTTTGTGTGATGAACTTATTGATTATAATAAGGGCCATTTCCTGTGGATTTATTCAAGGACAACAACTGAGACACCGTTACGAATTGGTAGCCTTGCTTTTTTAGTGATTTAAGCATGTGGGGCAGCGCATCAGCTGTAGAAGCGTGAATATCATGCATAAGTACAATCGAACCTGATCTGATGTTTTTAGCAACCTCTTTATTTACAGCTTGAGCGTTCCGGCTTTTCCAATCCAGCGAATCCACAGACCATAAAATAATGGGTGTTTTCTGTTCTTTGGTGACTTTTTTGACTGATTCATTCATAGCACCATAAGGCGGACGGAATAGGGTTGGTTTTTCCCCAGTCGCATCCTCGATTCGGTCCGATGATTCTATGATTTGTTTGCGCACCTCACTCAGGCTCATATTCGCAAGATTTGGATGACTCTTGGAGTGATTGCCGATCTCGTGGCCGGCCTTAGCAACCTTTTTAGCCATATCAGGATAATACTCTACTTGTACGCCCAGCATGAAGAAAGTAGCTTTCGCGTTGTACTCCTTCAAAGTCTTTAGAACTCTAGGTGTCACCTTTGGGTGAGGCCCATCATCAAAGGTAAGAGCAACATATTTCCCTTTAGGATCAAGCGGAGGCTGAGTTGGTCTCTTCCCTTTTGGTTCATCGTTATTTTCATAATTAATATTCCATTTTTTAGTAAGGTCCTTCTTCAAGTAGGAATGCAAGGATTTCAGTGGAATGTTCACTTGGACCGTTCCGGCTGCACCAGCAGCGATCTCGTATTTATTAAAGTATAAAGTAAAGACTCCGTTACCTATGGACCATTTCCATCCAGATGGATTTTTTATAGATTTTTGAAGTTCTGCTTCGAATACATAAGAGTGAACGTTTTTCTGTTTCTTCAATTCTTCCTTCACGATGGACATAATATGGTTAACAGCTGCTTTGTCATAAGTCATGATATCAGATAAATTCAATATTTTATTTTCAGCTGTGTCGATATTAAAAGATTTTATTATCGATTGTCCATTAGCACCGCCTGTGGTGATTTGATAGGAAGTGAACACTAAACTATATAAATGGTCATTAATTTTATTCGTATCTACTGTAATATTCAATTCAGCACGATGATCGCCTTGAAGCGTTTTTGCACCGGTTTTAACCTGGGTTAAGAATTTCTTTTCCTGATCATTGACCCACGTCTGAATAGGAGTATTAATCTCCTTGCTGTTTGAGAGAACGTTGCTAATCGACAGTATATAATGCTTCGTATTCTTCGTCCTTGTTTCGATATTTAAGCCTGGGTATGCACTGGGCGACACTTCAACGTTCTCTGTAACGCTGTGGTTCCCAGCTAGAACATTTTGCACCATTAGATTGATTCCTAGAATCCCGCCAGCTAATACAATAAATCCAACCAGCCAAACGGGCCACCGTGTTTTCTTCCTTTTGTTCATTTCAAATCATCCTTATCTTTATTCTAGTCATAAAACTGCAAGTCATTGTCTATCATTTCTTCCGGCGATGGTGGCCCAAAACTATCGAAATACGATACCTGATGAAAAATCAACCATCAGTTATTCACATCAAACATCGATGACAGAAAGGCACCACTGAGTGCCTGCACTCTCGACAGATCGATAATGAGGAGCCACGCAAATCCCCCTAAGCCCATCATGCATTTTACTTTCGTCCTTATCTTTTTGATTTGTCGCTCATAGGCAGGACGCCGAGGTTGTGAAAAAAGTTTTCTCCAATTAATGTAATCAATGAAGAGAACAAAACAATTTCATGGAACTTCTGCCTTTAGAACTAAAAAAAGCATCCCGTAAGAAGAGAGTCTTCGGGATGCCACATTCAGAATAATCGTCATGTTTCCAGCATAAGACTTGAATTAATGTTGTACTTGTACATTTAGAATGTCGGACACAAATTGGATTGCACGTAAAACTGATTTTTATGAATCGAAGTGGCTGCGCCGAGCGCTTTGGGAGCCATTTTCGAGAAGAAGCAGGACTCCTCCTCGTAGGACGCGCTTGTCCACTGCTCATTTTATGCACTTTTGCAGACTTTGCGGCTGAACCTCACTACACTTCATATACAAGAGATTCTGTGCAATTTCGAGCAAAACGATCATCACGCCATAGGCTCCCTTAGTAAGCTGCCACCTTTTTCAGATCCAACTTTACTGCGACTTCTGGCTTCATATCATTCGGCTTTGCCTCAGAGGCTGGCATTCTTCAAATTGAAACGGAACTCCGGTGAACCCACATATCCCGGCGCGATACTGTATTTCGGGAAGACGATAACCAGTTCGCCTTTTTCAATATAAAACGACTGTTCCGTGAACGTCCCTTTGAATTCTTCCAGGAAGTATTGATCGGGATCCTTTCTCATTTGCGCAAGAATATCTGCATCAAGCTTTTCTTTGTAGTTAGAACCGAGGAGATCCTCCAGTGTCACGCGCTGAGCCGCATAGGCATTTTTCAAGTTGTAGGTATCGATCCGGGGCATGCTTGTTCCGCCCCTGTAACCTTCCGTGATTACTTCAAGCGAAACTACTCCTGCCGGGTTTCCAGTTCCGTCCGACTTTAGCTTATAGCTGACGTAAAATTCATAGGGGTGGAACTTCTGGTGATTTACTTTTGCCTTTTTGGCCGTTTTTGCGGCATCCTTCTCCCACTGAGCAAGATCCTTTTGCGCACGGGATAAAAGGATGCCATTCAGTTCATTCTGGTATCTGGTGTCCAGCATGCCGTCCAGCTGCGGTACCTTGATGTTCACAATAAGGTTCTTGCTTGTTGTGCTCAGTACCTTCTCCACGATTTTCACTCCTGTAGCCAAAGGGACGGTTGAATGTACCTTAGAGCTGACAGTTACGTTCGCTGAAACAGGTGCCGAGGCCAGCGCATTTGCAGATAAGCTCGCTGCGCCCACGCCGAGCATGGCTACACAGCCCATGGCCCCCATCTTCATGTATTTTATCGTTTTCTTTTTCATAGCTTTCATCCTCCATCTCTTTGTATGAGTGTCTAATCACGCACACTCATTGGCTAGACGCATGAGATGGCACAGAAAGTTTTAGAAAATTAAAAACAGAACAATGTCTCTTCGACGTTTGCGATTGCCCCATTCATCCTTCTGCATGATAGTGATGAAAAGACAATGACAGTCCAAGCTTTGCTTGAAATAATTGAGAAATTAAAAGGACGGGGCTATGAATTCAAAGTACTAACAAAAAAAACCGGCGCGGGGTACCCCATCACCGGTCTCTTCCATTACTTAATGTATTTGTTATTAATCAGAACGTCTTTCAACACATCCGTGGGAATGACGAATTCCACAGAACCCATATAGCCTGGCGCAACGTCATATTCGTTGAAAGCAATCACCAGCTTGCCGTCGTTGTTGATATAGAAGCCTTGATCCTTCGCGATGCTCTGGAACTCACTGGTGATCGGCACGTCGGTAGCTCCCGGAGCCCAGTAAATCTTATTAGGGTCCGCTTTCATTTGCACCTGCATCTGCTCTTTAACGTTGTCGCTGATGAGCCGTACATAACGATCGTCCTTGAACAGCATCGGCAGAGTTATGAGGATTTGGTTTTTCTTATCGATCGTATCAAACTGAAGCTCCTCCGAGGATGAAGCAGCGGTCTTGACCACGTATCTTTGTATAGATAAAATCTCGTCGTTGTCCGTCTTTACTTCATATCCGACATCAAGTCCCAGATGGCCTCCGCCTTGCTTCTTCAATTCGCTGATTTCCGCCTGGAACTTTTCGTAAAGCGCTTTGTTCTCCTTCATATATTTCTCGTTCAACCCGCTTTGCAACTGCTCATTCTCCATATCGGTAATGGAAGGCACTTTGATAATCGCATTGTAATTAGACTCGTCAACCACGTATTCCTTGAACGTGAGCACTTGGATAACCCGGTCCACACCCGGTATGGATGACAATGCTTTCGCTACAGGAGGGCTCACATTGATCGCAACAAGGAACATGACCGCAGCCGCACTGGAAACAGCTAACCATCTGTAATTTGAGCCGCGGCCCCTCCTTCCCTCCTTAGAGAATTTATGAATCGATTGGTTTACAATGCTATCCAATTCATCTGGAATGGGTATTTCTTGATATTCTTTTCGCAGCTGTTCCATGTTATTGTTCATCTTACTCGATCTCCTTTGGTTGTTTCATCATTCATTTTGATTCGCAATAGCTGATGCGCCTGATACAGCCTTGTTTTAATCGTATTCACATTCTCATCCAGCACAGCCGCAACTTCTTCGATCTTCATGTCTTCAAAATATCTCAGTATAATGACGCTCTTGTATTTATCCGGCAAGGATTCGAGCATTCGCTTCAAATCAATGTCCGTATACGTATCTTCTTCCCCGGGGCTGTAGGTTTCGATCATTTCATGATCCATCGCCTGAACCTTTTTGTTACTGCGCAGAAAATCCAGGGCGGTATTCACCACAATCCGGTAAAACCAGCTTTTGACCGCATCTGGGTTCTTCAAAAGTTCGAGATGCGTCATCGCTTTGTATATGGAGTCTTGTACGATATCCAGGGCATCATCCTTATTTTTGACATAGCTATACGCAAGTCGGTATACGTTCTCTTTATGCTCGGTAATACAGTGTGTCAGAATTTTTTCAGTTTTCCTATTGAACATGGCCGATTATTCCTTTTCTATATAAATCTTTTGTCGTAACAAGAAGTAAGACGTATACGGGTTCCCAAAAAGTTTTGGCATCCAAAATTTTTTTTCACTTCTGCAAATCGTTCAAGGCCCTCACAAGCAGCTCAGCGTAAACCTCGGTGCCTCTATTAAATGCACCTCGTCCTTTTAAAAATAATCTTCCCATCCTTCACTTGCCGAATACCAGTCTACTACCGATGACCGAATTCATTTGAAACTTTTGAAGGTTTCTTTCCGAAAAAACAATGTATCACTCGGAACCAAAAGTCATTTGGTAGTCTGTAGCGCCTTTGTCGTTGTAGGCTTTCTATAGTAACGATATTTCATACTTTTAATCCGTCTTCTTCTGATCTGCGCCGGTGGAACCACGCTCCCCTCCCTCATTTCCTACCCTGCCACTACCAAAAAATATGTCACCACCATGCAATTAAAAAAAAGTCGTTTCGCAGCGAAACGACTTCTTTCTTTTATAGGTCAACTAAGTACTTTCTTTCTCTAATTCCCACTTTTCCTCAACCTCTGTATGTTAAAATATAGTAACGTCTTAGCCTATCTCTTATTGAATATAGTTATTTAGGGAGGTCAATTTTCGAATGACAAAAACCCATAGAATCAATAGGCCACGCGGAAAAATAGTTGCAGCTGTATTAACTGCAGTGTTCATTTCACTTGCAATGGGGATATATCACTATGTCCCTATAGATGAAAGATTAGAGAATACTTACTATTATTCATTCGGGTATAAATTTGCGGTTGGATTATTGATTAACCTCGCTATTTTACTTTTCTTACTTACGCCACTTTCTATATTGGTGGATGGATTACTTTTATACAGAAAAAAAGATAATACGTATAAAAGATTGCTCGTTGCAATCGTTGCATATGGTCTATTAGGCTGCATAGGTGGGATCATCTACTCGATATTTACACGTAACTTCAATACTTTTTCTGCTCAAACTATCCACATTGTTGTATGTTCTCTTGTCTTTTTAACCTTCCAGTTGGTATTAAATCGGAGTTTTCTTCACTCATCTTCATACCGATAAATAGATTGCCTGCCTTCACTCAACTCCAAACAACTTGTACCGGATATCAATCTTCCCATCTTTCACCCTCATCTGAACCTCTCCCATCTGATCTGTCCGATAAATATCTGACCCGGTAGCCTCCAGACGTTCCATCACTCCCGGATTGGGATGCCCATATGTATTGTTAACTCCTGCAGATATCACAGCGGTTTTGGCGTTCCAGTATTGGAGCCAGGCTTCGGTGGACGACGTTTTACTACCATGATGAGCGACCTTTAGAACGTCAATGGAGACAGATGCTGAAGCATCTTTTGAATCAACCTGCAACGGACGTGTAAGTACCCTTTGTACAACTCCCTCTGTAACTCCAATGTCCGCACCTTTCTGTTCAAACTGGGTAGCCAACGAGCCATCCTGAATCATATAGAGCAGGTCCTGCTCGGCCGCAGCATCCATATCCCCGGTGAACAACATGGAAGTCCCGGCCATTTCCAGCAAAAAGATAACGGAATCATGATTCTGATGTTCAGATACAGGCAAATTGCCTGATTCATTTACGTCCATATGTGCCAGATCCGGAGCTATAAAATGTAAACTTGTCTCTTTATCAGCCTTATAGGACATGCCCTGCTGAATGGCGTATAGAGGAATTTTTCGTTCCATGGCTGTATTCAGTAACTTATCAAAGTTTTCTTTACCACTGGTTGTGCCATTAAACATGAAACGTTTAACCGGAATCTGTTCCAGCACCGCCTGTAGTCCTCCGGCATGATCCTGATCGGCATGCGTTACAATTACAGTGTCCAGTTGATGGATACCTCTTTTTTTCAATAGAGGAACAACCACCTTGGCACCTACCTCATACGGATCACGTCTTGTTTTCCAAGATTGTTCGGTGTTCCCAAAACTAACCGTTCCCCCGCCATCCACCAGAATGTGTTTGCCTTCCGGGGTTGTAATCAATGTGCTGTCCCCTTGCCCAATATCCAAAAACTGCACGATGCCGGTTCCAGCAGGCTTGGGAGTCTGATATGCCCACCATAATCCAGCAATAAAGCTGATTGCGAGCAACCCGCACAACCATTGCTGAGCTTTACTCATTCGTTCATGTGCATAATAACCTGCACCTCGTGTAGTAAATGCACTTGTATACTCCGGCCAGGCAATACTGGCTCCTAATGTCGTTAATGAAGTTTCTTTTCCATCTACACGGTTCTTACCTTGATCCTGTACCACGGTAGACATCGAAGAGCGAATGCCCATATTCGCCATTGAAACTGAAGGTTGCCCCCTCACAAGAGGAGCCGTCTCTTCCTCAACAAACGCTGTTTCTTGCTGCTCACCATTGCCACGATGCAACAGGTAGAGTAAGGCATACAACACAGCATAATATGCGGCAATCCATAACAAGGACGGTGTTGCCCAGATCAATACAAAACCTGGCAGGCTGTTCATCCACTCCACGCTTACAAAAGTCAGTTGATTCAGTTGCATCACTATCCATGCGAGGGGTTTCGCCAAGGGAACCCATATGAATGACAGTAACATGGCGACCGTCCCCAGAGGTAATACAATGGCACTAATCAAAGAAACCAGCAGAAAGTTGGCCACAAATGAGAGTAATGAGAACTGATTGAAATACAGAATGGTTACTGGGAACGAAATCAACTGAGCGGTCACTGTAACGGATGCCGTTGCAGCCAGAGATTTCGGCCAGCCGCTGAACAGCCGGTTAATCAATGGCATGTAGATCATCAAACCTGCGGTCACGAGAAAGGATAACTGGAAGCTCACGCTTAGCAAAAAGTACGGGTCCCACCACATCATCAGCAACGCTGCTGCACTGATCATCTGAAGACCGTCTCTCGCGAGGCCACGGCGTGCCATGTACAACCCAATCATGGACATCATTCCTGCCCGAATCACTGAAGGTGAACCTCCGGATAACAGTACATAAGCTGGCACCAGGATCAGAACAATCGTGAGTGCCGTCTCTCTGGTAAGCCTTAGCCAAGATAGAATGAGAAGCAACGAAGCAACATATACAGCGACATGGGTTCCGGAGATTGCCAGGATATGCGTTAGACCGAGTTGTGAAAACTGACCATAGGTACCTGGATCGATATCAGTAGCCATCCCGATAATAAGACCCTTCATATATCCAGCATGAGGCTCTGGAAATAACTGCTCAACCGCCGAGCCCAACTTATGCCTAGTCCAATCCGTCCACCTTAGTATGTTATATTGTCCAAGTCCCTCAGGAGCAACTGCTGTTACCGAACTGGCTCCTTTCACTTTGAACAACCAGTGGATATGCAGGGTACGCAAGTAACTGCGATAATCAAATCCGCCAAAGTTCCTAGCTTCACCAGGAAGGACAAAAGAACCATTAAGCGTAATCAAATCGCCCCTCTTCCAGCCCGCTGCTATCTGTTGTTCTTCTTCCTCCAACAGTCTGACTTGTACCATCAATTGTTCATCTATGTTGAATGCAGATAATACTGTTGCCAGATCTGTATCTGCTAACGAATCCAATGTTGGCAATATTGAAGACATCTGTATCTTAAAGTCAGCCCGATCTCCATCAATACGTACATCTGACACCAGCTCACCCTGAATTTCAGCTGACCATCCGTCCAACTCATGAGTAGCGATATGCATGGTCTCCGGCAGACTACTATGATTGCGTGCGTCATTCCACTCCCAATGTGCAACACCTCCAATAAAGGCAGCAAGTAAAAATAAAACAGACCATCCACGCACATCCATAAAACGAAGTAAAAGTGGTAAACATGCCAGAGCTCCAATTAACCCCCAGATTAATGCCCAGCCTGTTAACGCACATGCTATCCCGCTCCCGCACAACCAACAAATCGTAAAACTTAATAACGGTCTGCCTTTCATTTCTCCCCCTCCTTCATTTCACCCGTTGAACGCAGAAAAGCCCCCGGAAAGCCAATTCAGGCTTGCCGGAGGTTCTCCCTCACATATTCGACCATATTCACATTAATTGCTCACAGTCATCATCGTTTCCCGCGGGGGCTGGTAATTCTCCAGCCTGCGGAACGTTATGCCCTTCTGTTCCATCATATTGGTAACCTTGCCGGTATCTTTAGGATAAGAACGATGAAACACGATTTCTGTAATCCCGCTATTCGCCAGCATATTGGCACATGTCCAGCACGGTTCGTCGGTCACATACACGGACGAGCCTTCGCGGTCGATTCGATCTGTGAATAAAAGTAAATTTTGCTCCGCATGAATTGTGCGAATACATCTTTGCTTTTTCACCATTTCATCTTGCCCATCGGTCACGACCAACTCATACTCTTCCGATATCATGCAACCTGCTTCAGAACAATCCGGGACGCCGGTGGGTGCACCATTATAGGCTGTTCCCAGCAGTTTCTTTCCCTGAACAAGAACGGCACCCACATGACGACGCGAACAGCGGGAACGGGTGGAAACCATATACGCGATGTCCATAAAATACGTATCCCAGTCCTTGCGTACCTCAGTACTCATGCTGCATTCCTCCCGCTTGATACAATTTATATTTTAATTTTACCGGATCTGCACATACGGCGCCATCTTCTCCAGCATCTTCATCCCGATTCCTTTGACCTTTGTCAGATCACTGACTTTCGCAAAAGGACCATGTGCATTCCGATAATCCACAATAGCCTGAGCTTTTTTCTCTCCGATTCCGGGAAGCTCCGTAAGCTTGGAGACAGGCGCTGTATTCACATCAATCTTGCCATTGTCGCTAACTTCCTCACGAACTACAGATGGATTACTGCCTAATACCGTCTCGGAAGTAACCGAAGGATTCGAATTCGTACCCTGCACAACTGGTTCAGTCGAATTTGAGGTGGCCGGTGGATTATCATTCGTCTGACTTGTAGTTTGAACAACTGAATCACCTTCAACCCCAACGCTCGCAAGCTCTTTAGACTCTTCTGCCTTTGTCTCATTCCCAGTCTGCATCCCACTTGCATCCGCTCCCGAAGATGCTCCTGTATTGCCCTGAACCGAAGTAGCCGACTGTACAGCAGGGAGTTCCTGCTCTATCGTCGGCTTCTCGGTGCCGAGCTGCAAGGGTTCCCAGCCACTAGGTGGTTGTTCACTTTTGCCCGACCATAATATAAGTATACTTCCAACCACCACAGCAGCAATGGTCATCCCTTTGTTCCATCTCATTCTTCCACACCTCTCCCTGAATTCAAAATCATTCATTTCGAACACGGGCGGTGCTTCCGAACCGTTGAACTTTCCTGATGAAACAAGTTGTGCATTTTTCATGTCATGTGAAACAGGTCCTCACGCATAGAATAGAGGGAATGAACTGCGCCAGTACCGTAAAGCATGAAAGGAGGCCTGAAACAATGAAGGTTGGATTTATCGGAACCGGCAGCATGGGCAGCCTGCTAATCTATGCCCTGATCCAATCGGGTGCACTTGAGCCCCGGCAGATCGCGGCCAGCAATCGAACCCCGTCCAAAGTACGTCAGTTATCCCTCCGTTACCCCGGTCTGCATGAATCCCAGAGCAATCGGGAAACGGTGATCCGAAGTAATATCATCTTCCTGTGCGTGAAGCCGCTTGAATTCAAACATGTTATTGACGACATCCTGCCTGTCGTGAATCCCAATCATATAATTGTCTCGATCACCAGTCCCGTGCAGCTGCGACATCTGGAATCTTCACTTCCTTGCAAAGTCTCCAAGGTAATTCCCAGCGTCACACACCAAGTCGGCAGCGGAGCATCCCTCTGCATACATGGCGAACGAATGACCAGTGAAGACCGCGCTGTGTTGGAAAGTCTGCTCAGTCATATAGGCAGGCCGTACCAAGTGGATGAAGCCTGTACACGAATCACATCCGACTTCTCCAGCTGCGGACCTGCATTCATATCGTTCTTTTTGGAACAGTGGATCGAAAGTGCAGTGAAGCTGACAGGTATCAAAAGGGCAGATGCCTGCGCTCTGGCTGGCGAAATGCTCCTGGGAACAGGCAAGCTGCTCACCGAAGGAGGATACACCCCGCAAGAGCTTCAGGCTCGTGTCGCTGTACCTGGCGGTATTACCGCTCAGGCACTTGCACTGCTGAAGGTTAGTCTTGACGGCGTTTTCGACAGCCTGATCCACACGACACATGACAAATATGATGAAGATTTGTTAAAGCTGGATGAACTATTCCGAACCGGTGAGATTAACCGGCAACAATATTAACGAGTTTGCCTGGAACGGCAATGACCTTACGAATGGTCTTGCCTTCCAGCGCCTGCTTAACAGGTGCCAGCTCCATCGTAAAGTCCTGCATACCCTGTGCATCCAGATCCTTCGCGATTGTAGCACGAGTTACAATTTTACCATTTACCTGAACAACGATTTCTACTTCCGCATCCACTGTCATGGACTCATCATATTCAGGCCAAGCCACGTAAGAGATTCCACCTTCATGACCCAAACGACTCCACAGTTCCTCTGCCATATGTGGTGCCAGTGGTGACAACAGCTGCACAAATTTCTCCATCGCTTCACGAGGCAGTGTGTCCGCTTTGTATGCATCGTTGATGAAAATCATCAGCTGGCTGATGGATGTGTTGAAGCGCAGATGTTCCAGATCTTCCGTAACTTTTTTGATCGTTTTGTGAGCAGTCCGTTTGAACTCATCCGTTCCACCGTCCACCGTAATCTTGTCATTGATGGCTCCTGTGTCTTCGTTAATGAAGAGACGCCATACACGTGACAGGAAGCGGTGCATGCCTTCAACCCCGTTTGCATTCCACGGTTTTGTCGCTTCCAATGGTCCCATGAACATCTCGTACAGACGCAATGTATCTGCACCGAATTCATTCACAATTTCATCCGGGTTAATGACATTACCACGAGATTTACTCATTTTCTCATTATTGGTACCCAGGATCATACCTTGGTTGACCAGTTTGTGGAAAGGCTCTTTGGTCTCCACAACACCCAGATCATACAGCACTTTGTGCCAGAAACGAGCGTACAGCAAGTGAAGTACGGCGTGCTCTGCTCCGCCAATGTACAGATCAACTGGCAGCCACTGCTGCTGTTTCTCCTTGGAGATCAGTTCCTTGTCATTGCGCGGATCGATAAAGCGCAGGTAATACCAGCAGCTACCCGCCCATTGTGGCATGGTATTGGTCTCGCGACGTGCCTTCATTCCCGTTTCCGGATCTACCGTATTCACCCACTCCGTAACATTCGCCAGTGGTGATTCTCCTGTACCCGAAGGTTTGATCTGGTCGATATCAGGCAGCAACAGTGGAAGTTGATCCTCCGGTACGGTCTTCATCGTTCCATCTTCCAGATGCAGAATCGGGATTGGCTCCCCCCAGTAACGCTGACGGCTGAACAGCCAATCGCGCAGACGATAAGTCACTTTTCCTTGTCCTTTACCGTTCTCTTCCAACCAAGCAATCATCTTGGCAACCGCTTCTTCATTGTTCAGTCCGTTCAAGAAATCGGAATTCACATGCGCGCCATCACCCGAATATGCCTCTTGTGTAACGTCTCCACCTTGAATAACCTCGATGATATCCAGACCGAACTGCTTCGCAAATTCCCAGTCACGCGCATCATGACCCGGAACAGCCATAACCGCACCTGTACCGTAACCTGCAAGAACGTAATCAGCAATCCAGATCGGCAGTTTTGCACCATTAACAGGGTTGATTGCATAAGCGCCAGTGAATACACCTGTTTTGTCTTTGGCCAAATCTGTACGTTCCAGATCACTCTTACGAGAAGCCTGCTCCTGATAAGCCTGAATAGCTTCACGTTGGTCATCGGTTGTAATTGCTTCTACCAACTCATGTTCCGGAGCCAGTACTGCAAAGCTCGCACCGAACAATGTGTCCGCACGGGTAGTGAACACCTTGATAACTTCCTCGCGACCCTCAATGGCAAATACAACTTCCGCACCTGTTGATTTACCGATCCAGTTGCGCTGCATATCCTTGATGCTTTCAGACCAATCCAGCTCTTCCAGGTCTTCCAACAGACGCTCTGCATACTCGGTAATTCTCAGAACCCATTGACGCATCGGTTTGCGTACAACCGGATGCCCTCCGCGTTCACTCTTGCCATCAATAACCTCTTCATTAGCAAGTACCGTTCCAAGGGCTTCACACCAGTTAACTGCAACTTCGTCCACATAAGCCAGGCCTTTATTGTACAGCTGGATAAAGATCCATTGTGTCCATTTATAGTATTCAGGGTCCGTTGTACTGATCTCACGATCCCAGTCATAGGAGAAACCAAGCGATTTGATCTGGCGACGGAAATTGTCAATATTACGGAATGTAATATCTCGTGGATGTTCACCTGTATCCAGTGCATGCTGCTCAGCAGGCAGACCGAAAGCATCCCAACCCATTGGGTGCAATACGTTGTAACCGCGCATACGTTTGTAACGGGAAACGATATCTGTTGCCGTATATCCTTCCGGGTGACCTACGTGCAGACCTGAACCGGATGGATAAGGGAACATATCCAGTGCATAAAATTTCGGTTTAGCAGGGTCCTCACCCGTTTTAAACGTTTTATTTGCATCCCAGTATTGCTGCCAACTTTTTTCCATGACTTGTGGCTGATAGCCGTGTTTCGGCTGGTTATTCTCACTCATCTATTATTCCTCCTTCAGGTTATTCGCTTTAGCTTTAATTGCAACAAAAAAACCTCAGCATCCCGTAGCGTTTGCAGCGCTAGGGACGAGAGGTTGAATTCCCGTGGTACCACCCTAGTTAGCGGACGAACGTGCTTCGTCATCCACTCCCTTTGGACCTGTAACGGCGGTTAACCGATGCGGATTTCCATTCCTGAACCCAAGCTTTATACAAGCAGGTTAAACAGAATGGTGTAATCACCGCATTTCTCCAAGGCGAGTTCGCAAATCACTGTCAACCGGCTTGCACCAACCGCCGGCTCTCTGTTATGTACAGGAATTACTACTGATCCTTATCATCGAAATATGTATACAATATCGGGACCATTATATAAAAAAGTACGCCCAAAGTCAATATTACACGTTATAATCGCCATCTTGAAGTCCACGGTACGTACCGTTCATAACGCTGGTTGCTGTTCAGGATAACCGAAAACGCTCAATGCCTTCCTCCAGATTATGAATGGTCCAATTCACATGTTCCTGATTATCATATTGACGATAAGCGCACTCAATGCGCAGCACCAGATCAAAGTACAAGTCATAGAGTCTTCTTCTTTTTAGCTCACTTTCAGTCATAATCGCACGCCCATACCCTTTCACAAAACCAGCCGTATAGTTAAAATGACTGAAATAATGCTCCATCAGAGGATCTGCCCACAGTGATCGTTCAAAATCAATAATCGCTGTGATTCGACCCGCGTCCACTAGTACATTGCCATCCCACAGATCCCAACTGATAAGCACAGGTTCTTTGACATCGTCCAGCACATCCGATTTTTCTTCAATCAGGCGTCTCAATTCAGGGTAATCGATCAAAAATGTAATCCCGGCTTCTTCCCCGTCGGTAAGAATGTCATCCATCAGATTCATAAATGCATCTTTCCATGTGGAATATCGCTGTTTTTGCTCCGAGAAATATCCAAACTGCTCGCCCTTGATTTCATTAATTCGACGATTGTACCGACCGAGCTGGTGTTCAATGGCCTCCTGCTCTTCCGCAGAATATTGATCCTTGACCTGATTATAGGGCGCTCCAGACATGTACTCCATGATAAAATAACGCGCTGAAGCCATAGTTAACGAATCATCATAAGCCAACACTTGGGGCACGGGAACATCCTGTAGCTCCGTAATGAGGCGTAGTGCCTCAACTTCGGCAATCATGAGATCCTGTTCACAGCGCATCAGATTTGTCGAAGCTGACGGTGCAATTTTGAGTACCACTCGCTGTGCGTCACTCAGTGTAATGAGATATGCATGATTGGCCCAGCCATCCACCATTTCCTTGTAGTCCTGTATACTTGCAGAGAAATGCTGCTCTATTATGGCATTCAACTGTTCTGACGTAAGTCTTGTTTTATATGTACTTTCCATTTCTACACCTCACATTGACAATTGATTTATTTTCTCAGAAAACGCTTTCTATCCGACTATTATCGCCTCCTTTACTTTAACTGGCAATACTTTTTGTCACGTCGTTATGTCTTTTCTTGCATTCCTCTACCCTATTTAAGACTATTGCTATTCATTCTCCATAAAAAATCAAACAAAAAACTGCCCTTATGCACCATACATAAGGACAGTTTTCATTACTCGATCTTACTTCACAGCCACGTAGAACAAGCGCTGTGCGCTGTCTCCAGCTTCTTTCCATTCAAAATCCGCATATACCTTCACGTCTTTAAAACCTGCCTTGGATAACTCCAGCTTCATCCAGTCCGGATTATATGCACGCTGGACATGAACTTCTTCAAACCGCTGATACATATCCTTATTACCATCATCCACACGCGAAAAAATACTGAGATGATGCTCAATCTCACAGCGATCCTGGTCCAGATCACAAGTCCAAATATAAGATACGGAGCGCTCATCCAGTACAAAAGGCTGCTCCTCATCATAACGAATAAGGGTATTGGGATGATGCACATCAAACAGGAACGTTCCACCAGGCTTCAGCATTTCGTATGTCCGCTGGAAAGTACGAACGACATCTTCTTGTTCAAGCAAATAATTAACACAATCACAGAAAGATATCACCGAATCCACAGGTTCCGGAACTCGCCATTCCCGCATATCCTGCTGCACCCAACGGACACTGCCCTCGCGATACAAGCGATGACCCTGAGGCGTAGCCTCCATCTTGCTGCGTGCAACCGACAGCATATCTGATGAGAGGTCAATGCCTGTAACTTCGAAACCGGAGTTCACGAGCGGGATCGTAATGGAGCCCGTTCCACAGCCAAGTTCAGCGACACTTTTGGGCATTCCATGCTTTTCCCATGCTGTTCTTGCAAACCTTATCCAGTCCGGATAAGGCATATCTTCCATTAATTCATCATACACATAGGCAAATTTCCGGTAAGACATGTCAGGCACCGCACTTTCAATTTCATTTTCGAATTGATCTATATAAGTTGAACCAAAGAATATTTACACTGGACACTCCAATGACAGAACAACCTTCCGATCGCTGTTATCCCCAGATTTTTTTTATTCCTTTTATAAAGGTTTAAATCCGGGGATAAAGGCGAACGCTCCGCTTCTTCAGGTTCTTTCTGTCCTCTCCGTTTCGTGTAAATGTTTAGTTCAATTTATATAACAAAAGAAAAAGCAGGGGCATCCGGTGTTTACCCAGCCTATCCCTGCCTTATCCGAGTTCCATATTACAACTATTTAATCAGGAAGATTACTTGTTTTCACTTTGATCCGCAGGAGCAGATTCGGACAGATACGTCCAGCTTTCCTTTTGGACCACCAATCCGTCTTTCATCAATTTGCCCAAGGCACGCTTGAAGGCAGACTTACTGATGCCAAAGCGCTGCTTGATGATATCCGGCGGAGTTGCATCCGAGTATGGCATGCCACCCATAGGGCGTTCTTTCATAAAGGCGAGCAGTTTGTCTGCATCTTCGTTACGTCCAACTTGTTTGAGTTGAGTCATGGCCAGATTCACACGTCCGTCTTCACGTACCAGTGTCACCCGACACTTCACTTTCTCACCAAGACGCAGCATATGACTGCGTTCAGATGAATGAATCATACCAATCGCGCCAAAGCCCAGTACACCGCCCTCTACAAGCACAAAAGTACCCATCTGCAGTGGCTTGTATACCGTCGCTTCAACCCACTCGTTTAACCATGAAGTTGGCGCATGGAAAGACAATGGTGAAAGCTCACGTTCCCCGGCCAATTTGGCACGCAGACGTCCCTGCTTGTCATGTTCCATGATGACAAAGACTTCATCCCCCACTTGAGGACGCAATTCTTCCAGTTCAGGCAATTCACGAATAGGAAGCAGCAATTGCCGTCCAAGGCCCATTTCCAGGAAACAGCCCAGTCGTGGGTGAACATCAGCCACAACCAGTCGTGCCATTTCGCCAAGCATGAGATAAGGCTTTTTCATCGTTACGGCCAGACGATCTTCTGTATCAAAGAATACAAATACCTCAAGCGTCTCACCAATTTTAATATCCCGTGTTAACTCGGTGTAGTGAAGCAGTACATCTTCCGATCCTGTCGTCAAAAAGAAGCCAAACGGAGACACTTCACGTGAAACCGGCAAAGAGACGACTGTTCCAGCAATCAAACTCATACAGTTTCCACCACTTTGGCATCAGACCATAGTCGTTCAATGTTGTAGTATTCACGCTCGTCGCGGTGGAAGATATGAACAACAACATCGCCCATGTCCATCAATACCCAACGTGCGGAATCCATACCTTCGATACCTTTGATCGTCGCTCCGGCTGCATGAGCCTGTTTGCGAATTTCAGTGGCAATGGCTTGTACCTGTGTATCGGAATTCCCGTGACAAATAACAAAATAATCTGCCACCAGGGAAACATTAATCAGATCCAACGCTACAATGTTGGATGCCTTTTTGTCGTCAGCGGCAGCAACCGCCATATTCATAAGTTCTTTCGATGATACTGTCATGAACCAACCTCCATAATCTATAATTGTGCAATTAAGTCATTCCGCGACAGCATGGTCAAAGGATAAATGACACGCCGTTGCGAAATCAGCAAGCTGATCGTCGAATCGAATCCGGCAATTAAACCTTCCTCCAGACTACGTTCAGCCTGTTCGCGAATGTGATCCACTCCCGGGAAATCTCGTCCCGGTTCAATGTAATCGGCAAGACATACCACTTTGTCCAGCAAGCTCATGCCTACCCGACCCGAGGTATGCCACCGGATGGCATTAATAACTTCGGAATCTTCCACACCGTAATCACGCTTGGCTACAAAAGCACCGACTTCGGAATGCCAGAGCTGCTTGTCATGCTGCAGAAGTTCCTGGTTTAACCCGTTATCACGGATGACCGCTTCCATCTCCGCTACGGGCCAGTACTTCGCCACATCATGCAATATCGCTGCCAGATCCGCTTTTACAGGATCAGCCCCGTATTTTTCAGCCAACATTACTGCCGATTCCATTACACCCAGTGTATGCTTCCAGCGTTTTTCCGGCATTTGTCCGGATACGGCTTGAATCAGTTCCTCACGGCTTAGTGCCATATAAACCGCTCCTTACAATGTATTGGTGCACCTCATCAGGAATCATGAAGCGTACCGAATGTCCTTTGGCCAGACGTCTGCGCACGGCTGTCGATGAAATATCGACCAAGGGCATCTCGGCCAGCAAGACCCGATCCTGTAACTCGTCTGGTAAATCATCCAGATGTAACTGGAAGCCCGGCCGACCAACTCCGATAAAGGTTAAGCGTTCGGCAAGTTCTTCAATCTGCTCCCATTTGGGAAGATAGTTCACCATATCCGCCCCGATAATGAAATAAAATTCATGTTCAGGATGGCGACGCCACAGTTCCTTCATCGTATCAATGGTATAAGACACTCCGCCCAATTCCATCTCGATACCCAGCACCTCATATTGCTGCACACCCTTCACAGCCGCTTCCGTCATATCGAGACGTTGCTGTCCCGAAGCTCCGGCTCCGCGTTTGTGAGGTGGAACATGGGAAGGCATGAACCAGATCTCATCCAGTGCATGTGAATCCCTTGCCGCTTCAGCTGCCAGGAGATGTCCCATGTGGATCGGATCAAACGTACCACCCATGATGCCGATCTTCACCTGCGTCACGCTCCCTTATCTAGGTAGTTCGATTTGTTTGTTATCGCGAGATTCTTTGTACAGGATGATTGTGTTACCGATGAGTTGTACAAGCTCACTTCCCGTTTCACGGGCAACTTCTTCTGCCATCTCTTTTCTGTCCTCGTCATTGTTGTTCAACACTTGCACTTTCATCAATTCGCGCTTCTCAATCGCATCTTCGATGTGACGGAACAGGTGCTCGTTGGTTCCACCTTTACCAATCTGAAATACAGGGGTCAGGTGATGTGCCTGTGACCGCAAAAAGCGCTTTTGTTTACCGTTTAACATGAATACTCCATACTCCTTATGTTGAGCAGGCCCTGATCGACAGCGCAAAAACTGTCCGGACCTGATCATTCAATTATTATTTTTCAATGGTAAAAATGATCACTGAGTACACAAGGTAACTCCGATTGCAGTACCATCTTCCGATCGCTGTTATCCCCAGATTTTTCTGATCCCTTTTCACAAAGGGAAAATCCGGTGATAAATGCGACCACTTCGTTTCTTCAGATTGGTTCTGCACTCGTCGTCTGCATGTACTCTTAATATCATTTTCACACTTTAAAACTGTTTAGTACAGCACGTCTCATCGTCTCCACAGGAGCCGGGATGCCAAGCCAATGTTCAAAGGCCACTGCGCCCTGATATACAAACATACCCAGACCACCGTGCACCGTACATCCTCGCATCCGCGACTCTCGAAGCAGACGGGTCTCCTGCGGATTGTAGATCAGATCACTCACCGCTGCGCCTTCACGGATCAGTGCAGGATCAACCGGTACGTCATCAACATGCGGGTGCATTCCGGCAGCCGTTGTGTTAATCACGATATCAGCCGTAGCCAGTACCGTTGTAGCGTCTTCCATGCCACTGCCCGAGATTTCTCCCAAGCCATGGCCTCGTAAATCCGAAGCAAGTGTAATAGCCCTGTCCGCTGTACGGTTCAGAATGTGGATCCGTTCAGGCTTCTCCAGTGCAAGTGCATATATGACACCTCTCGCTGCTCCACCTGCTCCCAGGACAGCGATACGTTTGCCCGCAAGCTCAGGCACAGCCTCTTCCTTCAACGATCGGACATAACCAATACCATCCGTATTGTACCCTGTCAGTGTTCCACCTTCATTAACGATGGTATTCACCGCACCAATCAGGCGAGCACTTTCATCGATCACATCCAGATACTGCATCACCTGCTCTTTGTGCGGGATGGTCACATTAACACCACGATAGCCCAGTGCCACAATTCCGCGAACGGCCGCTTCCAGTTGATCCGGATGAACATGCAGTGGCATATACATTCCATTCACTCCTGCAGCCTGCAGAGCCGCATTGTGCATTGCCGGAGACTTGGAGTGAGCAATAGGATCACCCATAACACCAAGCAACACGGGAAGTGAAGAGTTGAATTTGTTCTGCTCAGACATAGGTCCGCCTCCGATCCATCTGATGTACAGCTTCTGAGATTACTAGATCAAGGATGGGCGGATCTGTACACGAATGCCTTTTGGAGCATGAACAGCAACAAGCGCTCCAATATCGCCATTAACCTTAATCCAGCCCAGACCCGAGATGAATACATCCGATTGACTGCCGCGTTTGATGCGGAATTCATGTCTGGTCCATTCAGCCATCTCTGCTGCATCCTCACGGGTTGGCGGAGACAACAATTCTCCCAGATGGTCGCGGTACAGATCATCTGCACGCTCCAGCTTCGTCCGGTGAATATCAAGCGCAGTGCTGATAAAACAAGTGAACGACTGGCGATCACCTTCCACAAAGTCAAATCGAGCCATGCCGCCAAAGAACAGCGTCTGACCGGAATTCAACTGATACACAGCGGGTTTAAGCGGTTTTTCCGGCATGATGGCAGCGAGATCCTTACGTGAGACAATCTCGCTGAAACGCCATGGATAAACGATTCCGGGCGTATCAATAATATATTTTCCATCATCCAACGGAATGTTCACCATGTCCAGCGTTGTTCCCGGATAACGGGATGTGGTCAGTTCCTGCTCCAGATCGCTGTAATCACGGATCAGACGGTTAATCAGTGTGGATTTGCCCACATTGGTGCCGCCAACCACATATACGTCACGATCTTCGCGATAGGTTCCAACAAGCTCAAGCAGACGGTCGAAGCCCTGATTTTGCTTTGCACTGCACAAGACTACATCCACGGTACGCAAACCCTGTTCTTTGGCTTGCTTTTGTACCCAGTTGCGAATCTTGTTCCAGTTAGTTACTTTCGGAAGCAAGTCCGTTTTGTTCACAGCAAGCAATACCGGATTGTTGCCTACAAAACGTTGCAGACCGGAGATAATACTGCCATCAAAGTCAAACAAATCAACGATATGGATGACAAGTGCATCCTTATCCCCGATTTTGCTAAGCAGCGCCAGGAATTCGTCCTGATCCACCGTAACGGATGATGACTCATTGTAGTTTTTGATGCGGAAACAGCGCTGGCATATAACCGGTTCACGATCCAATGCCTTCTCGGGGATAAACCCTGGTAATTCCGAATTTTCTGTTTGCAGATGCACGCCGCATCCGCTGCACCTTACGGCAAGATTGCCGTTATGCGGTTCTGTCATTTCTTCTTTTCCTCCTCAAGCCATAAGCCTTTCCTGCGTAAACTCGTTAGAGCAATCCGTTCCACGCGTCGATTGAAGCGGGTCATAAAACCTTCGTCCCCAATGGAGATTGGCAGTACCAGAACGGTATATAACCCCATTCGGTTCCCTCCATAAACGTCCGTAAGCATCTGATCGCCTACTACAATCGTGTTTTCAGGAGATAACTCCATCATTTTCATTGCTCTACGAAACGGTACATTCGATGGTTTGCGTGCACTATGCACAAACTGGATATCCAGCGGGGTCGCAAACAGGGATACACGATTCAAATTGTTATTGGACACAATCATCAGCTTGAAACCTGCCTCTTTCACACGTGCAAACCATTCAATCAGTTCGGGCGTAGCGTCAGGGGCTTTGGCTCCAACGAGTGTGTTATCCAGATCAGTTATAATTCCACGGTAGCCTTGAGCGTACAGCTCTTCCAGATTAATGTCAAAAACCGTGTCTACACGCAGCTTGGGCATTAACATTTTAAACAAAGAAGTCACCTCAGTTTCATACGACACACTATATCACAAATCCGTCTTTCCTGAAAATGCATACAGCGCCTGATGGCATAGGAAAAAAGGAAAAACGGGACGGGCAACAACTATGCCCGTTCCGCTTTCAGTTCCTTCCGCAGCTTCAAGGCGGTCTGATAGACGCCCTTCCAGTCGTCGGCAGTTACGGACGCCGGACTGTAACGAGTCTGTTCAAACTTCGTGAGAAGCTCATAGAATGTTGCTTCTGCAGCAGGTTTTGCCTGGCTCCAGCGGGCTACCGATTCACGAAG
The DNA here is from genome assembly GCF_045040715.1 of Paenibacillus sp. FSL H7-0942. Taxonomy (NCBI): domain Bacteria; kingdom Bacillati; phylum Bacillota; class Bacilli; order Caryophanales; family Paenibacillaceae; genus Paenibacillus; species Paenibacillus sp. FSL H7-0942. The sequence continues at coordinate 4,930,387 of NZ_CP150279.1, forward strand.
TGTCTCGTCTCCGCTCCGGGTCAACCCTTTGCGTTTCACATACTGAATCCAACGCTCGGTCTCTGCCACTACCTTCTGTTCAGGGGTGAGCGGTCCACCTGTCCGTAGACGAAGCAGGAAGAATCGCATGGAGAAACGATTACGCCAGAACATATATGCTACCCACAATACAATAATGGCTCCTGCAGCCCAGATAACAAAAGTCGGGATGGCAGACGATGTCTGCTCAGGTGCAGGAGTCTGCTCTTCCTCTTGTACCGGCTCCTCTTCTGGCTCTTCTTCAGGCTCATCTACAGGTTGTACATCAGGCTGTTCCGTTAGCAGCGGCATATCAAAGCCCGGCGTTGCTTCAACAGGAATCCAGCCATACTCACCAAAATAAACCTCTGCCCAGGAGTGTGCATCTGCATTGGTAACGGTGTAGGTCGTCTCAATCTCCGCACCAGGTTGACGTGGGGCCTGCATGTCCGAATTCAGGGACAATTGTCCAGGCGCATAACCTTTAACCCACCTTGCAGGAATGCCCTCCGAGCGCGCCATCATCACCAGCGCAGTGGAGAAATAGTCACAGTAGCCTTCCATAATATCAAACAGGAAACCTTCCACAAAGTCGCTGCTTACTTTTCGAGATAAATCCGGATTGTTTGTGTATTCAAAATTAGTTTGTAAATAGTTTTGCAGTAATGCCACTTTTTCATACGGAGTATTCGCAGATGCCGTTATCTCGGCTGCCAGATTCGACACCCGGTCAGGGAAACGGGATGGTAACTGCAAGTACATATCATCTGCCGGATTACTGTTATACAGATCTTCAAATGACTTCGTACGAAGCTCATCTTCCACAATCACAGGGGCTTCCGATACGATAGTATACGTCTTGGGATACTGTGGTTGCTGACGGTCTGTCACCACATGCAGTTCAGCCTGTTCAGCATTCCACAACATCCGTTCCGTTCTGTCCTCACCATTAATTGAGCTCACTTCCGAGATCGAATAAGCACCAAAGAGAATCGGATAGACATTATCATTCAGCATCGTTACATTCTGAGTCACTTGTTTGGTATTCACATTACCGGATTCTTGGTTCTCCAGAGGCTGTCCGGATTCAATATTCTCTGTCGCACCCCGTCCACGGTCATCCCAGCCTGTGCCTGTATACTCTGCACGTGTCTCACCGCGCCAGTAACTACGCTCATTGGTCGTGACAGACATGACAGGGGTATAGTCGAAGTTGAATCCTCCACCAAGCTGATTGTCTTCCCTGCTGTATCCCGATTCGGTAGCCGCGGGAATATCAAGGTTTCCGTTACCAGCCTGACTTGTGGAAGTTCCGGTATAGTTACGCCACGCCGTATATGGGTCCGTCAAGGTGGGTGGAATCTCCGGCATATTAACGCTGGCTACAATAATCAAAGAAAAGATAATAGCAATATTGGCCAGGACTTTATAAGGATACCGGATGATTCGTTTCCAACCTTGAGGATACTGTAGCTGATAGTTACGGAAATGCTGACATACGAGCCATCCCATCCCCGCAAACATCACCCACGCGATTTCAATCCAGAGTGGAATCTGGGTGAAAGAATCGAGAATCCCCATCGAAATGATGTTAACACCCAGAAAAACAAGAATGCGACGTGTTGTGGTCACGAGTCGAAGCGCTGCTTCAAGCATCACCCATGCACACAGGGAGAACCAGATATACGGCGTCATGTGTAATATGAACTGCTCTGCTCTGTCTGTTAAAGAGCCATAAGGGATGTACACCGTATAATCGATCAGCGTTTTATGCAAAATGTAACCAACAACGACCGCCTTGATAATCGCGCGATATATCGTTTTGAAGGGCAGAATGACCTCCAGCACACTGACTGCTGCAAGTGTCCATAACACCAGAGAAGTTGTCTCCGTGTACCACGATTCCTGCGTAAATGAAATCCACTGCATTCCAATCAGGAAAATCCAGAGCAATGACGCTGCATGATACCAGGATCGTTTGCCTGTAACACTTTCAATTCCTTTTGTACTCATACAGAACCTCCCCCCATCACCGTTGGAAGCTCCTGCAAGTGAGAAACAGTGAATGACCTCGTGCCTCTTCCACGCAACATGGCATTCCACTCGGCACTCCGGCGGGATTCACTGGTATCGATCAGAATATGACATGGAGTCATGCCCCGCGTATCGGCCCAGCGCAACAGTTCCATTATTTTTTCATCCTTCTGGGGAGAAATCACAACAAAGTAAGCTCCCTGAGGCAGTTGACGTGCAATTCTTTCCACGCCGGGCAACAGATGGGTATCCTGACCGTTATATTGAATATCCACCAGATGATGCATCATCTTCTGTCGTTCCATCAGACTTTCACTGGGGGCCATGAAGGATGTCTGGTCTGACAATGTCAACAACCCCATCCCCATTCGTTCCCTGACACCATACTCCAGCAGAGAGGCAGCCGTGGAAACGGCAATTTCAAATGCATCCCCATGTTCATAACTTAATGCCAGCGCATCCAGAACCAGAACGGTTTTGGGCACAGACTCATGTTCAAACTCCTTGGACTTCCAGTTCCCTGTCTTTGCCGTTGCATTCCAGTGAATGCGGGAAAGTCGATCGCCGTATACGTAGTCACGTACACCATTGATCTGAGTGGTCTCTCTCCGTGAGCGGGTTAACGCCGTCTGAGGACCGGATAACCGTGATTTGCGGTCGTAAAGCTGCCAATATGGAATAAATACCGTTCTTGGCAGTACGCGAAACTCACCTTTGGCCTTAAACTTTCCTCGATGTTCAATCAGTCCAAATATGTCCTCGCTGGCACATTCCGTTTCTGAAAAGACATACTTTCCCCGCTCAAGTGGCGGTGTCTGGAATGACAGCTCGCCATTACCTCGCATATTGGGAATCAAACTTTCCTTGAACGACCACGATTCTCCGTTATGCCGATGCAGCATTTCACGCACAACAACATAGGGAAGCGGGAGGAATCCCGGAATCGTCAGACTCAGCTGTACTTGAACCTGGTCACCCGCATGCAGCAATTCTTCGTGGTCTGGACCAGAAGATAACCTACGAACTCCTTGAGCACGTCTTACCCCGCTAAATCCAGCAATGGCAAGGTACATACAGAGCAGGGTCACCATCGACAGCAACATAAGGGATGTCTTCCCGCCCTGAAACAAAACATAAGCCAGACAGCACATCCACACCATTGCGATGCTCCATACGCGTGGGTGGCGTAACCCTCTATTGACTGTTCTCAAAAGCGGCTTCATGAACTATTGCCCCATGGAGACGGGCACGCGTACTTGCTGGAGTACGGCATTCAAAACGGCCTCGGAACTCATACTGTCCAGTCTCGATTCAGGACGAAGCACAATACGATGAGAGATCACATAAGGGGCCATCGTTTTCACATCATCCGGAAGCACATAATCACGTTCCTGTAAGAAAGCAAAGGCTTTTACGGCCATCATGAACGATATGGCTGCCCGTGGGCTGGCACCCAGCAATACAGATGGGTGGGAGCGGGTTTGACGAACAACATCAAGCAGATAGTCCATGACCGGATCACCGATAAAGACCTCTTTAATCTCCTGTTGGATTGCTGAGATCTGGTCCATATGAGTCACGGATTCAAGACGATCAACAGGCTGACCGAGCTGATGCTGTTTCAATAGGATTTTCTCAATTTCCTTATCGGGATAACCCAGACTTATTTTCAACATAAACCGGTCGAGTTGTGCTTCCGGCAAAGTATACGTACCTTCAAAATCAATCGGATTCTGAGTTGCACAGAGCATGAATGGATGTGGCAGATCATACGTATCGCCATCAACGGTTACGCTGCGCTCCTCCATCACTTCGAGCAGAGCCGATTGGGTTTTTGTTGTGGCCCGGTTAATCTCATCAGCCAGCAAAATGTTGGTCATCACAGGACCTGGCCGGAAATAAAAACGCTCATCCTTCGGATGGAACACAGATACGCCGGTAATATCACTAGGTAAAATATCAGGATTACATTGAATACGCCGGTACTCACCACGCATGGATTTCGATAACGCCTTGATTAACTGCGTTTTGCCAGTTCCCGGTACGTCTTCAATCAGAACGTGCCCGCCTGCAAGCAAAGCTGTAAGTAAAAGTTGAATTTCAAAGGATTTCCCCATAATACAGGATTCCAGATTTGAACGAACTGCGGATATGATTTGGATCGACTCTTTGCGCACAGGCATGTGGTCTAACCTCCTAAAAAAGCATACAGATTTCCTTTTATTGTACATGATCCAGAGTCACGAGTACACTCGAAGGAACTCACAATTTGTTTCCAGCCCGTCAGATTCACCGCAGTTCACGCATGAATACGACAAAAAGGCCCGGATAGAAGTTATCCGAAGCCTCTGCTGAATCGCAATATGTTCAAGGAGATTTCTCATTCTATGTTAGCCTTTTGGTCTAACGACCAATGCCGCGAGAAAAGAAAAGATGATCGCTGACGAAATCCCCGCCGCAGTCAGGTCAAAAATCCCTGTAATCACACCCAACCATCCCTCTTTTTCCAGCTCCGTCAATGCCCCGTGCACCAAGGAATTACCGAAACTTGTGATGGGGATGGTAGCGCCCGCACCTGCAAATTTAACCAAGGGGTCATACACGCCAAATGCATCCGCAAGCGCACCCGTCACAACAAGTGTACTCATGGTATGAGCTGGCGTCAGTTTAACCCCATCCATTAGAAGCTGTCCGACAACACAGATCAAACCGCCAACAATAAATGCCCACAAGAACTGCATTACCTTTATCCCTCCATTTCTATGGCTACGGCATGAGCAATACAAGGAATACTTTCACCCTGCTGGTACGAAATTGGAGACAACAGTGCCCCGGTAGCTACGACGAGCACCCGTTTAAGATCACCCTTCTGCATCCGGTTCAAAATGTGACCATAGGTGACGGTGGCAGAACATCCGCAGCCACTTCCCCCGGCAACCACATAAGGCTGTTTCTCCCGATCATAGATCATCAGGCCGCAGTCATTAAATACCGTCTGTTCCATGGGAATGCCTTCTTTTTGCAAAAGCTCTTTCGTAATTGGCAGACCGACGGAAGCCAGATCCCCAGTAACAATGAGATCATAATAGCCGGGTTCCAATCCCGTATCCCTGAAATGAGAGATTATAGTATCGGCTGCTGCTGGCGCCATGGCTGAACCCATATTAAAGGGATCTTTGATACCCAAATCCATAATGCGTCCAATGGTGGCTTTGGTAACAACGGGACCATCACCCGTACGGGAGACCACACCACACCCTGCTCCTGTGACGGTATATTGCGCATAAGGCGGCTTCTGTGAGCCATACTCCGTCGGATACCGAAATTGTTTCTCAACCGTACAGTTGTGGCTCACCGTTCCTGCAAGGACATAATCTCCAGCTCCCGAGTCAACAATCATGGACGCTAACGCTAACGTTTCCATGGAAGTAGAACAGGCCCCAAAGACACCCAGGTAAGGCACACCCAGTTTTCGCGCTGAAAAGGAACTGCTGATAATCTGGTTCATCAGATCTCCACCAACAAAAAATTGAAGCTCTTCCTTGGTGATATTTGCATTAACCAAAGCCAGTTGGGAGGCCTGTTCGAGCAGTTTACGTTCTCCCTTTTCCCACGTTTTCTCGCCGATCTCGAGGTTGTCGTAGACATAATCGAAATCAGATGACAGTGGGCCCTCGCCTTCTTCTGGTCCTACAACTGCGGATTTACCAATGATCCGAGGACGATTCTCAAACTGCCATGTCTGGCGACCCAATCGTTTCACAGGTGCCCACCTCCAAATCCCAAAAAGGCATAAACGATCCCTACGACAAATGCTGCCACGACACCAAACACAATAACGGAACCAGCAAGTTTAAACATGTTGGCCCCTACACCGAGCACCAGTCCTTCAGCACGATGTTCCAGTGCAGCAGAACACATGGAATTGGCAAAGCCGGTAACCGGCACAGCCGTTCCTGCTCCTGCCCATTGAGCCATTTTATCGTAAACGCCGAGACACGTTAGAATAACCGATATGAGAATCATGACCGCTACCGTAGGACTGGAAGCTTCCTTCGATGTCATGTCGAAACCGGCCATAAAAGCCTCTTGAATGGCCTGTCCAATCAAACAGACGGTACCCCCAACCAGAAATGCTTTGAGGCAATTTTTCAGGATTGGACGAGGCGGCTCATGTTTTTTTGCGACTTTTTTGTACTCCTTTTCATCCATGGACAGGGATGACGATTTTTTTTCGCTTCCGGATGTAGATTGAGCTGGCAAGATACAAGACCTCCTCTATGTGAAAATGGTTCAAAGCTACGGCTGAATGCCAATGTGTGTAATCCTATATTCATTGTTTGTTAATAATCGGAAGGTTATGTATCCGGCGACAGACAGCATATGTTTCCAACAAGATTATGTTGTGAAAGCAAGATGGGAATACGCCGGATCTGAGGACTTTTAGATACTTCTATAAATAAAGAAGAACAATCACGAGCAAGATAAAAAGAACGATAAACAGTACTTTTTCCGTGCCCTCTTCTGGAGGCTTCATTGGATATTTAGCTCCTTCCTGTAAACAGACAAACAAATATTGAAATAAAGAACTTCACAAAATGATGACATCTCCTCCATATATTCATATTCATTGAAGTAGCATCAGGACTGCGACTACAGCGGATAGAGTCATGAAACTTGGACACGATAAGCGCCCAAAATATGCCTTAAATACGTGACATAAACATGGACAATCACTTGCGCAAGGTTCATACTGTAATGTGACCAGTGGTTAAATAACAAGTCCTCAGCATAATAAAGTGCATGTTCAAAAAGATAAAAGACTTTTTGAACTACATCTTAAAAGGACAACAGGCGGGTAGCCGTTCTACTGTGACCTGAAATACATACCAACAGAGGAGTTGTTGACACATGAATGAAAAAACGATGGATATGTTCCGTACGTTGACGGAATTTCCTTCCGCATCCGGTTTTGAACGTGAGCTTCGCGGCTGGATGAAAGATAAGCTTTCCGCTTATACCGATGAGTTCGTCCAGGATCGCCTGGGGAGTCTATTTGGTGTATTACGCGGGGAGGAATCCGGTCCCAAAGTTATGGTAGCCGGACACTTTGACGAAGTGGGTTTCATGACTACTGGCATTACCGAAACAGGTATGATCAAGTTCCGTCCACTGGGTGGATGGTGGAGTCAGGCTGTACTGTCTCAACGATTGGAAATCATCACACCTGATCGTCGGATTACCGGAGTTGTAGGTTCTACACCTGCTCACTTGCTGGACGAGTCCCAACGGAACAAACCTGTGGATCTGAATTCCATGTATCTCGATATTGGAGCAGACAACCGTGCGGAAGCAGAATCCTGGGGCATTCATCCAGGGATGCAGATCGTGCCGATCTGTGAATTTACGCCTATGGCGAACCCGAAAAAAATTATGGCCAAAGCGTGGGATAATCGTTACGGCGTAGGACTTGCACTTGAACTGGTTGAAGCGCTGCACAAGGAAAAACTGCCTAACACGCTTTATGCTGGTGCAACGGTTCAGGAAGAGCTGGGGCTTCGCGGTGCACGTACGGCGGCCAATCTGATTCAGCCTGATATCTTCTTTGCACTTGACTGTAGCGCGGCAAATGATATGACAGGTGACAAACAGTCGTTTGGACATATCGGAGAAGGCGCATTGCTTCGTATTTTTGACCCGGGTATGTTCACCCATCGCGGAATGGTGGAATATGTTCAAGATACGGCTTCATCCAATCAGATCAAAATGCAGTATTTCATCTCACCAGGTGGTACCGATGCAGGTCAAGTACACTTGAGTGGAATTGGTGTACCATCAACAGTTATTGGTATCTGCGCACGTTATATCCATACCTCATCTTCCATCATTCATACGGACGACTACGATGCGGCCAAAGAGCTGATTGTAAAGCTGGTCAAAGGTCTGGATCGAACAACGATGAATACCATAATTAATAACGCGTAACAATTGACAAGAGACCTCCTAACTATATTGGGAGGTCTCTTTTTTATATCCACAACTATATCAGTTGGACACGTAGATTAATAGGCCGAACATTATAGGGAATTACACATAAGATACAATAACGGAAGATGAATTAAACACCAAGCAGCGGGGGACCTGTTATGGCAGTGAGAAGGAATGGAAAATCGAATAAAGGTTCCAAAAAAACAAATGCCGCAAACACCCTTCTCAATGGCAACCTTAAAGGAAGAAATCTGGAACTTATCGTTGCAGCATTACTGGTCAGTGGGAAGTTAAGAGTGGATGCGGTCACGTTGTTTCGAGAAGCTACACTGGTCGTTGAACTGGTTGGGCAGTATAAATCGCTACAAAATATTACACCATCGAATCAAGACAAACTGGTGCAATTCCTCGATGAGATCGGTGGCGATATGACGTTGAATGACGTTATACGGGCTTTCCAACAGAGAATCAATTCCTAAACGCCAAGAAATGAGGTTGAAGTGATGTCTGACTTTGACGGAAATGGGTTCGCTGAACTACTGATCATTGTCATTCTTGTTGTTTTATTTGTATTTGGTTCTTCCGATATTGACGACCTGACTGATTCTCCTTCTCAATCCTGAATTGGCTAAGTTATTACGATTTATTCATTATGAAATGCATACCTGTAAACGCCAGCCCACAATATGCGGGCTGGCGTTTTTGGATGGCTATAGAAATAGCGGTGAGAATGCAATCCAGGCCAGAATAAGAGTAAGCACAATGCAGACATTCTCTACAACGGCCCCACGCTTGGTCCCTGTACTCATCAGATTCACCCGTATGCGCCACTTGAGCGGTGGTAACGGACGAATACCCCGATTGGTTAGTGAATCGGCCAATAGATGCATCGCATATGCCGTGCCTCCCGCTACCCAGATCTCCGGTCCCTGCTGCTGGGTCGTGCTGTACAACAAGCCCGCCCATATTGCGGTTCCGTACAGGGTATGTGTCAGTCCCCTATGAGTCAGTGTGGTGCAGAGCATTAACAAACTGCCTGCAATCAAGTTCCACGGTGCGAACGCGTGACCATAGAAAACCAGCCCAAGTCCAATCGCAAACATCAACACTTTGCGAAGCGAACGCGAAGGCAGGAATGACACAAGCGCAATGAGGATCGCAAGCAACAGGTTCCATGGTTTGGCATGAACATAGAAGTACACAAATACAGCTGTGGGCAACAGAATCGTCTGTAACAACCTGATCAGACTGTTAGGCAAGGCTCTGGATACCAGCAGCGAATTAGGCTCATCAATGTCAGGCAATAAAGAACCAATCAGAGCAACCGTAACTGCTGGCGCGGTCACTGGCATACCGGCCAACTGCAGAACAGAAAGCGACACGCCTGTCCCGATAATAAGGTGGGATCTTCCCATCATGATGCAAAAACGTCCTTTCGAAGAAATCGGGAACAATACGGCCCAGTTCCGATTTTACAACGAAAACAAAATAAGAACAATAGTTCGCATTTCTTATTTGTATGAAAATAAATATAACTTTCTGTGATGGGGCTCACACTATTATATTTATGACTCTTCTATCTTTATTAGTGAATTAAATCACATAAACTATCGTCAACTACTTGTATAATTTCAAATATAAACCACTAAAATTGTTGGTAATGTACAGCGTCTATCCAAGGAGGCATACACACATGAACGAAAAAAAAGAGAAACTCGTTATCATAGGTAACGGAATGGCAGGAATTAGTACCGTTGAGCAAATTTTAAAATTAACTACGCGATTTGATATTACCGTTTTTGGCACAGAGCCCTATCCTAACTACAACCGCATTATGTTGTCTTATGTACTGGAAGGAAGCAAAACACTGGACGATATCGTGCTGAACGACCTTCACTGGTATGAAGATTACGGCATTACGCTGCACACAGGCACAACGGTTACACGAATCGATGCCGAGACACACGAAGTTGTGACTGAAGATGGAACTCGCGTTCCTTATGACAAAATCATCATTGCAACAGGCTCCAACTCCTTCATTCTCCCCGTACCGGGACATGACAAAGAGGGTGTTGTTGGTTTTCGCGATATCGCCGATTGCAATGTCATGCTGAAAGCTGCTAAGCAGTATAAAAGAGCGGCCGTTATCGGGGGCGGACTGCTAGGCCTTGAAGCTGCCAAAGGGTTGGTACAACTTGGCATGGAAGTTACCGTAGTGCATCTGATGGAAGATCTGATGGAGCGTCAGCTTGATCCGCAAGCTTCATCCATGTTGAAGGCAGAACTCGAACGTCAGGGTATCCGGTTCAAGATGGGTGCGCAGACTTCCGAACTGCTGGGCGGCGAACGCGTTGAAGGGATACGTTTTGCAGATGATACGGTTCTGAATGTTGATTTTGTGGTCATGGCTGTAGGCATCAAACCCAATACGGCTGTAGCCCGCGAAAGCGGTATGGAAGTGAACCGGGGTATTGTCGTGAATGACTATATGCAGACTTCACTTGAGAATGTGTATTCGGTCGGGGAATGTACAGAGCACCGCGGGGTATGTTACGGCCTCGTTGCCCCATTGTTTGAACAAGGTATGATTCTGGCGAAACATATCTGCGGTGTGGAGACCGCTCCTTATGAAGGTTCAGTTGTATCCACGAAATTGAAAATTTCGGGTGTGGACGTGTTTTCAACTGGTGAATTCATCGACAGCCCCGAGCACACCGTCATTTCGCACAAAGATGACTGGAAACGGACCTACAAAAAAATTCTGCTTCGTGATAATAAAATGGTCGGCGCTGTTCTCTTCGGTGACATTACGGATTCTGCCGAATTGCAGAAACTGATTAAAAATCAAACCGAAATGACCGAAGAATTGTATGGTTCACTCATGGGTACAGGCTGCGGCGGTCATAAGAAAGCAACCTCTGTTGAAACGATGCCCGAGGACGAAATCGTCTGTGGATGTAACGGGGTAACCAAAGGAGCCATTGTTGATGTAATTACAAACCAGGGCCTTACCACTGTTGATGAAATCAAAGCCTGTACCGGTGCAACACGCTCTTGTGGTGGGTGTAAACCGGTTGTGGAACAGATTCTGCAATATGTACTTGGAGACAGTTTCAGTACTGGGGCTAAACAGGGCATCTGCGGATGTACTTCCATGGGACGGGATGAGATTGTAGCCGAGATTCGTGAAAAAGGATTACAAACGACCAAAGAGGTCATGAATGTACTGGGTTGGAGTCAGCCAGAAGGTTGTTCCAAATGTCGTCCGGCGATCAACTACTACCTTGGCATGATTGCACCAGACACACACGAAGATGAGAAAGAATCCCGTTTTGTTAACGAACGGATGAACGCGAATATTCAAAAAGATGGAACGTATACGGTTGTACCTCGGATGTACGGCGGGGTGACTACACCAGCGGACCTCAAACGCATCGCTGACGTTTCAGTCAAATATGATGTAAAAGCAGTCAAAGTGACTGGCGGTCAGCGTCTCGACTTGATTGGTGTCAAAAAAGAAGATCTGACCAAAGTCTGGGCTGAACTGGATATGCCTTCAGGTTATGCATACGCCAAATCGCTGCGTACGGTCAAAACATGTGTCGGCTCCCAATTCTGCCGATTCGGTACACAGGATTCCATGGCCATGGGTGCTCGCATCGAACGTAAATTCGAACGTCTGGATCTGCCAGCCAAGTTTAAATATGCCGTCAACGGTTGTCCGCGAAACTGTGCAGAGGCATGTACCAAAGATATCGGTATCGTTGGTAACGACGGAGGCTGGGAGATCTTCATCGGTGGTAACGGCGGTATTAAAGCAAGACTGGCTGATCCCTTATGCAAAGTGAAAACGGATGAAGAGTTGATTGAACTGTGCGGCGCCATCATGCAATATTACCGCGAGACAGGTAACTATCTGGAACGGACGTCCGAGTGGGTGGAACGCATGGGTCTGGAGCATATTCGTTCGGTTGTTGTGGATAACCTTGAGGAACGTAAAGCGTTGATGCAGCGGATTGAATTTGCACTTGAGCATGTTGAAGAACCTTGGCAAAAAGCGATTCGCAATGAAGAAGGCCAAAGTAAAATGTTCCATGGCATCGAAGTATCAGCTCGTCCATAAGTAAGCTTGCAGATTAATACTGCCCGAATGTTAAATATAGATAAGGAGTGGTTTAAGATGACGACAAAACAATCAGGCACCTACTTCCCTGCCGGAGTAGTTGAAGAATTCCTGCCACGAATCGGAAGAGTAGTTGAGATTAAGGACCATCAGCTTGCTGTCTTTCGTGCATCGGATGGTACCATCTTCGCTGCGGATAATCACACCCCCCACCCTAAGGGTGGGCCGCTGGCTGAAGGCATCGTGTCCGGGCATTATCTGTACGATCCGCTGTATGATTGGAAAATTGACCTGACTACTGGTCTTGTGCAAGCACCGGACAACGGTCAAGTACAGATGTATCCGGTAAAGGTAGAGAACGGCCAGGTCTGGATTGAAATATAGCTCCATTGAAACGTTCAAAGATTGATGCAAAATAATGGTTGGGGGAAACCGTGATGTATACACCAAGTGTTGAGGCAATTATTGAAGCTGCGGTTAAAAAACGGGATCAAATGAACGCAAGCCTGCCACGATATATGGTTGCTGCCTTAATGGCTGGTGCCTATGTAGGGCTTGGCATCGTTCTGATCTTCAGTATTGGTGCTCCGCTCCTAGCGGCACAGTCACCACTGCAAACTATGTTGATGGGTATGTCCTTCGGACTCGCGCTCACGCTGGTCATCTTTGCCGGATCGGAACTGTTTACAGGTAACAATATGTTCTTTACCATGAGTACACTGGCAGGCCGAACCACAGTGAATGAAACGCTGAAGAACTGGGGGCTCGTCTTTGTTGGTAACCTGCTCGGCGCAATTCTATTAAGTCTACTCATTGTCGGTAGCGGCCTGTTCAAAACGGCCACACCGGAACATCTGTTATTCGTTGTCTCTGCCAAAAAGATGGCGGCGCCCGTGTCTGAGTTGTTCTTCCGAGGCATTCTCTGTAACTGGCTCGTCTGTCTGGCGATCTGGATGGCAGCTCGCTCCAAAGAAGATATCGCCAAACTTGTTCTCATCTGGTGGTGTCTGTACGCATTTATCGCAAGTGGTTATGAGCACAGTGTTGCCAATATGACTTTGCTCTCTTTATCCTGGCTGCTGCCAAACCACCCGGATACAATCACGATGGCAGGCTGGTTCCATAACATGATTCCGGTAACGCTTGGTAATATTATCGGCGGTGCCCTCTTTGTTGGAATGGCGTACTGGTATACTTCTCCGGTACGAAAAAAAGTATAATTCTTGATTCAACTGCACTTATGTAGCCTAGAGCACAACATCTACACACACTGAAGCCACGATGGAGCCGAACTCACGTTCAGTCACACATCGTGGCTTTTTATTGTTTGTCGATAACCTGCGTACTCTCTCGTACGGTTACCTTTAATTCTCCCGTAATCCTCTCGTCCTTCTATAGAGAATTAAAACTTCATTTTACCTTCGTCGCTATCCACGTTAATCCACAGTTGACATAACTGGCGTATAGTCGATGGATACTCACACTTATACTCAACCAGCAAAGGATGAACGCTTATATGGGAATTCACACGTACTTCAGGTCACTAAACGATCTTGAACGTATTATTCGTACACCTGGCAAATTCAAATTCGAAGAACACAGCGTATCCGCCCATTCCTGGAAAGTCGTACAGTACGCCAAAACGCTCGCAGATATTGAGGAGCAACATGGAACCACAATCGATTGGAAGAAGTTATACGAAATTACGAGTAGTCATGATTATGGCGAAATCTTCATCGGTGATATCAAAACACCCGTCAAACATTATTCACTGGAGCTTCGTTCGATGCTGCAAAAGGTGGAAGAAGGCATGGTTGAACATTTTATTAATGAAAATATTCCTGAAGAGTTCCAGCCTATTTTCCGCAGACAGCTGCGTGAGGGCAAAGACCAATCTGTTGAAGGACTGATTCTCGAAATCGCAGACAAGATGGATCAGGTATATGAAGCCTTTGCTGAGCTCCAACGTGGCAATACGGAGAAAGAATTTATCGTTATGTACCGTTACGCCTTGGTCAAAATCAAAAATATCGACCTCCACTGTGTGCAGTATTTCCTGGAACAGATTCTCCCCGACATGATTGAAGAAGGTATCCGCTCCCCGTTTGATATTCGCAAAATAACCGAAGAAGCTCTTGCCCAGTAATCAGCTCAAGTCAACATGGTTCTCATCATCCATGGACAGGGCTTTTTTTCGTTCCTGCAGTTGCAGTCTGTACTCACTAGGGTACATGCCCGTTTTGTTTTTGAAAATCCGGCTGAAATAGTGGGAATCACTATACCCTACCGCTCCACCAATGGTCTTGATATCCATATTCTCGTGCGTAACGAGCATGCGCTTCGCTTCATTAATCCGCAGACCTGTCATATATTTTAGCGGAGTCTCACCCGTTACTTTCTTAAAACACTTTCCCAGATAGTCCACACTAAAATGCATCTGTCCCGCCATGTCCTGGAGTGTAATCTCATGCATGTAATTCTGCTTCAAATACAACTTAACGGCCTCTGCGATATCCTCCGGCTTCACCTGCTCATCCAGCACGGCACTGACATGCGCAAGCGAATCCACAGCGCTCCCAAGCTTCAATTCCATCGCATCCAGCAGTGTACGAAGCTGTTCTTCCGATAATGGTTTGAGCAGATAATCCTCCACCTTGTAACTGATCGCCTGCCGTGCATATTCGAATTCATGATAACCACTCAGAATGACAATTTTCACATGCGGATAGGCAAAGTACAGATGTTTGGCGAGTTCCAATCCATTCATTACCGGCATCTGTATATCAGTTACAACCAGATCAGGTACGGAATGTTCAATGAGCTGTAACGCTTCCTGACCGTTCCGCGCTTCACCGATCACCTCGAACCGGGTGTCCAACTCTCTGAATTTGCGCGAGACATTCCGGCGAATCAGGGCTTCATCTTCCACAATAATCGTTCTATATTTGATTGTCACGGGTTCGGTCATGCTCCTTTCGAATGGAACCACCTATTGTAATCTGGACACCGCCGGAAGGCTTGTTCGTAATCTGCATGTGGGCTGCCGTGCCATACCATAATTTCAATCGGACCCATATATTTTTGAGTCCCATGCCGTTGATTTCGAGGTCAGGCATACGCTCCCACTCCTGTGACTGTTCGATGTAATGCATGATCTTGGCAAGTGCTTCGGGTTCCATGCCAGGCCCGTTGTCTTCCACATGGATCTGCCAGGTCTGCTGTACCACATCCAACTCTCCAGTAATATTCAGTTTCCATGGAGGGGTATCACCCAGTCCATATTTCATGGCATTTTCGAGTAGTGGTTGTACCATCAGCATCGGAACCTGGATATACTTCATCTCTTCCGGAATATAAAACTCGTAGTGCAGATCATCCTCAAACCTAATCTTCATACACTCCAGATATCGCTCACAATAATTCAATTCTTGAGACAGGGGAACCCCGTTCTTACCCGGAGTAGAAATATAACGCAGCATAGACGCAATATTGGCGCAGAACGCGACAATCTGCTCATTCATGCCCTCTTCCGCCATGATGCTAATATTAGTGATGTTGTTATAGAGAAAATGCGGGTTCATCTGGGATTGCAACGCCAGTAATCTCGCTTCTGTCTCCTGAGATTTCATCGCCAGCCTGTCCTGAAACGATTGCACAAGCTGTTGATTCAGCCGGATAAACGTATCATTTAGCTCATCCATCTCCCGAATAGAACCGGGATGCTCCAGCTTGAACAATTGACCGGAATCCTGACCCGATACCAGATCATTCTCACCCGTTTTGAGAATAATGCGCTGCAATCGATGTAGCGGCAAAGTAACCCGTTTGGAGATCAGATACGAGAGAACCAGAATCAGCATGAGAGTAGCTAACGTGGCACCGATAAACATCACAGCCATCCGGTTGAGACTCGCGAAAAGGGACTGTTTGGACTGCATGACAATAACGGTCCATCCCGTCTCCTGTGACGTCATGTATGTCATCATCTGTTTGGACTGACTCAAAGGATCGCTAATCTCCTGCATCGTATCAGGCGGAAATGAAAGATTTTGAATCAAGTCCACATCATCGAAATGGCCTGCTTGAAAAGCATCGGCAGCCGAAGAAAGTGGAAACAACCTTGTATTTTGTTCATCCACTACATAGATCCGAAGATCGTCGTTATTTGTCTGCAATTCATTCAAATGCTGAAACAGGGTTCCGGCATCCTGCAAAATCTCAACGACACCCTGGCTGACATAATTGCCATCTTTGTATACACGGGTAAGCGAAATGTAAGATTGATCTGATTTTCCCTCGCCGGTCGGCATGGGCAAGGCTCCGCCCTCTAACAATTGGATCACTCGCCAGCCACTCCGCTCCCAGGTTTCCTTGTACCACGGTCGCTGAGTCAGGTCTACCGACAGTTGACCGTTGAATGCACCCGCTCCCAACATCTTGCCATTCACGTCATAGATATTGGCCTGCTTGGCTGTATTGGAGCTGCTGATGATCGCGAGAATGACATCAATTAGTGTGGTTGTATCCTTATACAATGCTGGATCACTCGTCATTGTCTGCTCACTGCCTTCTGCTGGTGCCAAGTAGTGACTGAAGTGTTCCTTGACCAGATTGGAGTACACGATATTCATGGAAAAGTTGTTCATTTTCACCACTTCCTGATCCAGGTTACTGACGATTGATACCCCCAGTTGTCTCTGCTGTTCTTCACTTCGCTGACGAATGTCACTTGCGAGAAAAACATACAGAAGCCCCGCCACAATCAGCGAAAAGATAATAAATACCGCAGAGTAATAGACAAACAGACTTTGCTGAAGCGTTCCAAATCGATATCGCAATCCCCACACACCTCGTCCTATGATGATATCTGTCACACCATTCGAAAATGTCCACCCAACAGAACGCTTTTGTCTATTGAGCACATCTGCTGTTCACAGTAAAGTTATCCACATAAGAATACGCTTACATTAAGCGTTTCGGCAAGTGACAATTTTCTTTATATTCCGGGAGGTTCAATGATGAGAAAACGATTTCTATTTTCGCTTGCAAGTGTGCTCCTGCTCTCCACTCTGCTGCTTGCCGGGTGCAACTCAGGTAAAAGTACGGAAGGTTCGGGTAAGGTGACTCTCACGTTTGGAACAAGTCAATCCGGTATTCCGCGTACAGGCATCATGCAGACGATGGCCAAGGAATATGAGCAAGAGACGGGTGTCAAAATTGACTTCCAGGTCGTACCTGACGCACAGTGGCGTGACCTGATCAAGGTGAAGCTCGCTTCTGGCGAAGCACCTGATATTTTTAATGTCGATGTGGACCCACTGAGCATGCCGGCTAACGTAAGACCGGAGGAGAATGCCATTGACCTGACCAATGAGGAATTCACAGGTCGGATGTCTGAAGAGATTTTGCCAACTGTCAGTCATAATGACAAGGTGTACGGGGTTTCTTTTGCACCAACGAAAATCTGGTATGTGTACTATAACAAACGTATCTTCCAAGAGCTCGGCATAGAGCCTCCTACATCCTATGCGGAATTCAAGGCCATCAGCCAGAAAATTAAGGATAAAGACATCATTCCGTTCTATCAAGCACCTGCCAGCGGGTGGTATCAGGTTCTGCCTTTGTTCGAAACGGGACCTAACTATGAGCAAACAACAGCGGGAACCTACGAGAAATTAAACAACAATGAGATGAAAGTCGCAGATATGACGCAACTCAAGACGGTCATTGAACAGTTGAAAGAATTTGCGGATCTCGGTTATTTCGGCAAAGACTTCTTGTCCAATACGGTAGAAGCGGGCATTGAGGCGTTTGGTCAGGAGAAAGCAGCGATGTTGCTGCGGGTTCCAGGGACGGAAAAGGAAGTGTCCGAAGCGTATCCGGAAATGGAAGACAATATGGGATTCTTCGTCATGCCATGGGGTGACAATCAGACGATTGGTGTGAATCCTGGCGGTTCAGCTGCGATGTTTGGTAACAAAAACAGTAAACATCCTGAAGAAGTGCTGAAATTCTTCCGCTGGATTACCGAGCATGATCATCTGCAACGTGTGTTCGATGAAGGTGAAGGCAATCTGACGATCTGCTGGCCGGAAATCGAACCAAAGCTGACACAGGACTATATTGATTATGAGAAAAATCATGAAAAAGGTACGGTTATGCAGGCCGCTGTGAAATATATTGATCCACAATGGATGGATATTGGCAAGGACTTATCAGGTATGTTCGCCGGTGCAATGACACCGGATCAGATTCTGCAAAATATTGATAAACGTCGTGCTGAACAAGCCAAAGTGCTGAAAGATGAGAAGTGGTAGTAACAGCGCACATCTCAGTTAAATATAAACGCTGAACAACGTTACATGCAGCGGGCGTTTGCCCGCTCATGTATTTTGGCAGGAAGGAAAGGTGTTACCGGTTATGAATGCGAACAAAATCTATCCCTGGTATTTCTCATCTGGAGCGATTGTGTTATATCTGCTGTTCATTGTCGCTCCCGCCCTGCTGGGCATCTATTACTCCTTCACCGACTGGAACAGTTATAGTTCGGAGAAGAACTTTATCGGTCTGGAGCATTTCCGCACCATTCTGGCGGGGGATCCGACCTATCTGCTTTTTATCAAAAACACAGTCCTCTTCACCCTGGTTACATCCATCGCCAAGACCGTGCTGGGCTTATTTCTGGCTCTACTCTTGGTTAGCGGTGTAAAGGCCGCCAATCTGCATCGGATGATTATCTTCTCACCACAGGTGCTATCGTTCCTGATTGTTGGACTCGTGTTCAAAAGTCTGCTTGACCCCAACAACGGGTTCGTTAACGTAACCCTGCGTTCCATGGGACTGGACGTTCTCGCCCAGAACTGGCTGGGCTCCCTGACCTGGGCCATGCCATCCATTATGGCAGTGGATACGTGGAAAGGCATGGGATACATCATGGTGCTGTTCATCGCCGGACTGCTCGCCATTCCCCGTGATTATTACGAAGCAGCATCCATTGATGGCGCCGGATTCGGGCAGAAGCTGTTCCGAATCACGATTCCGATGCTGATGCCTACCATTACTATCGCCACGGTGCTTAATATTACATATGGGCTGAGAGTTTTCGATGCCGTATACGTGTTAACCAATGGTGGACCCGGTAACGCAACAGATGTGATTAACACAGCGGTCTATTCCTCTTTTGCCAAAGGGTATTGGGGACTCGGAAGTGCACTATCCACCATCCTGTTTGTCATCATGGCAATCATCTCCTTTTTCATCATTCGTTTGATGAACCGAAAGGTGGAATACTGACATGCGATTGAGAAAAAGATTGGCTTCGATCGGGTTAAATGTACTCGCCTGGCTGCTTAGCCTGGTGGTCCTGATTCCTTTTGTCGTCATTGTACTGAATTCATTCAAGTCGGACGCCGAGGCCAAAGTGCTTAAACTGACGTTGCCCGAGAAGTTTATTTTCGAAAATTACAAAATTGTCTATGAACAGGGACATTTGGGCGGTTCCTTTTTCAACAGTCTGCTGCATTCTGGGGCTTCTTCTCTGCTACTGGTGTTTGTTGTGGCCTTCTCGGCCTTCACGTTATCTCGCAACCATTCGAGGCTCAGCAAGTTTCTGTACTTCTTCCTGATTCTTGGTATCACCCTACCGCTTAACTACATTCCGCTGATGGAAGTCATGAAGTCCATGGGTATGATCAATTCACATGTCGGCATGATTCTGCTCTACACGGCCATGGGCATTCCAATCTCGCTGTTCATTACATATGCGTTTGTGTCTAACATCCCGAAGGAACTGGATGAAGCCGCGATCATGGACGGATGTAATGGGATCAAGCTGTTCCTGAGAATCATTGTACCTTTGTTAACCTCGGTGCTGGTAACGGTATTTGTTCTTAATTTCCTGAGTGTCTGGAATGAGTTTACTGCCCCACTCTATATGCTGAATACAGTGGAGATGTGGCCGATGACGCTGGCTGTATATAACTTCTTTGGACAATTCAGTGCCCAGTGGAATCTGGTCAGTGCCGATATCGTGCTCACGTCATTGCCTGTGTTGATTGTGTTCCTCATTGGGCAAAAGTATATTGTAGGAGGACTAACTTCAGGGGCGGTTAAAGGGTAAGCTCCACCGACAATCCAAATACACAAACACTCTTGTCTAAGTACATCTTCTGACTCCTCAGCACAAAAAGCCCTTGTCTGCTCATCGTGTGAATAACTTCTTCGTACAGAAGAAGTATCACACGCTGCTGCGGACAAGGGCTTACGCTGTTGGATTCGAATTAATCGTGCGCCAACCCGCCAACATCGGATGGAGCCGCTATATCTGGGCTCTGCTCCAGAGATTTGATCATTTTCAAACGGGATGTGATTATTGCGATCAGAATAACAAACAGACCCGCGATGATAAACAGAAAGGCAATACCTCTGCCTGGCCCAGTTCCAATAATTTGACCAACAGACGAAGCCAGTGCTCCCCCCTCCATCAGTAACGGATTAAACACATGGTCGGCCAGAAAACCAGCCAAACTGTACGCGATAATAAACCCGAGTTGTGACAGAATACCAATGATTCCCCATACCCTGCCCTGCTTATCGTTGGCGATATTGTTTCGCACCAGTACATCTGCGCTCATATTAACAAACGGCAGCGATGACAGGAACAGAAAACCTGCGAAGATAATAAAATAAATGTTGGTGGATATCCCCAGAAGCGAAAAGGACAAACCGCACAAAATCAGACCCATCACAAGCACACTTGCGTATCTCTTTGTTATTGTAAATATGCCGATGCACAAGCTGCTAATCAGCATGCCGATGGCGCTAACAGACTGAAACGTTCCAAGTGTCTTTGCATCCGTGAATGACAGAAGCATCGGACCAATGAGTGTCTCCAGGAATCCCAGATAAAAGGTGACAAGTGAAATAATCACCACTAGCAACAGTACTCCCTTGTTGGTTACAACTTCTCTCCAGCCCTCTTGAATATCGGTGATCCAGTTTTTTCCTTCTCGATCCTCTCGCTCCACCTTCATGCTCTTCCGAATAACCAGCACAGCCAGAATGGCAACCAGGAATGTCAGAATATTAATGACCAGAATGACTTCAATGGTTGTTATACTAAGCAGAATGCCCGCAATGATGGGTGAAAACAGAAACTTCGAGGATTCAGCCAGTTGTACAAGACCGCTTCCTTTTGAGAATTGATCCTTATCCAGCAGGTCCGTAGCAGAGGCCTTATATGCAGGGCTCTGCAACGCGGAAAACACGGAACTAAAGGCTACTCCCACATAGATATGCCATAATTGGATATCACCTGTGAGCATAATGGACAGAATGAAAATCAAACCGGCTGCCGACCCCAGGTCGCCGATAATCATCATCGTTCGACGGTCGAATCGGTCGGCCAGTACCCCTCCAATAGGTCGAAGCAGGATATTCGGCAGAAACGTGAATAAGGTAATCAATGCAACACTTGTTGCCGTATTCGTTTTTTCGAAGGCATACACCCCCAGGGAGAAGGCTGTAAGTCCAATCCCAATCATGGAGATGAGCTGACCGAACCATACTACCAGAAACTTTTTAAATGATTTTTGAACGGTATGTTCCATAGATGATACTCCTTTCTCGGCTAACCTTGATTCGGAAAATAAAGACGAGTGACGTAGGCGAAGCTTCCTTGTTCTGCTCCCAGCACACGTTCCATAATATGTGTGAATGCTTCAACCTTTTTTTGAAGTTCTTCCTCCTCCCATTGAAAGATGCCTCGATCCAGCAAAAATTGTGACGATACGAGCAGGAATTCGATGGATTCCTTTGGGTTAGGTGTATGAAATACCCCCTCCTGAATGCCCTGCTCTACCACCTCGGCCAAGATGGGACTTAATCGAATTACCGTCTCAACAAGACTCTTTTGGTGCATCTCCACATTATGAACACTGTGCAATTGCTCGATGAGATCATGTTTTCTGCCGTCAGGCTGATTCTGCGCCATCATGATGCGAAAAATTTTGTCATGGGCATTCAGTTTGGGATCGGACACCACGTGCCTGGCCGATGCCTCCCCGCTCAGAATAAAACGCATGACGATGGCGTTCATGACCTCTTCCTTGGACTGAAAATAATAATAAAATGTACCCTTGGCAATGTTGCACGCCTGAAGGATATCCATGACCGTAGCTTTGGTGTACCCCTTTGTTATGAACAGAATCTCGGCGGCATCCAAAATCTCGTTCCTGCGTTCTTCCGGGTTTTTTATCAGTCTCATATCCTGGCCTCCGATACGTTCGACCGACTGTCGGTCTATTGTAGTCATGGAGTTCTTTTTTTAGAACCCCATTTCAGTCAACCATTGCGCCAAATGGCTTTCCCTTGTTTTTAAATCCTGACGCTCTCTTGCATATTTTCCAATATTTCTGTCTGCAACCAGCTTACCGTCCATCATAAACAGTACACGTTCCGATCTGGCAGCGACTTTCACATCATGGGTCACCAGCAGAATGGTTGTACCCGTTGCATTAATATCGCCCAGAATATCCATGATCTCATACGTTGATTTGGAATTCAGCGCCCCCGTTGGTTCATCGCCGAATAAAATATCTGGATTATTGATCAGCGCACGGCAGATGGCAATCCGTTGAAGCTGTCCGCCTGAGGCTTGGGTGATGTTATGCCCAGCCAGCTCATCAATCCCCATTTTTTTCATTAATGACATCGCCCGTGTATTAATCGTTTCTCTGCTGCTATTCTTGGCCAGATACGCGGAAAGTACGATATTGTCTAATAGATTCAGATTCTTGAGCAGATGAATATTTTGAAAGATGAATCCCATCTTGGTCAAACGTAGACTTGCCAGATCCCTCTCCTCAAATGCCGATATTTTTTTGCCATTAAAATAGACACTTCCAGCACTAATCTGATCCATACCACTTATGTTGTACAGTAAGGTAGACTTGCCTGAGCCAGATGGCCCCATGATGGAAACAAATTCTCCCTTTTTTAATTGAAGGTTGATATCTTTTAAGATGTTATGTTCTTCATTCTCGCCGATCGCTACGGATTTATTCACGTCTTTAGCCTCAAGTATAGTTGTCATCGTTGATCCTCCCTATTCGACAATCATTTTGGATATGCTCGTTTCCTTGATCGATTGGATACTAATCCATGCTGTCAGTACAATCGTGCCTGCAAGTAACAATGGACACAAAATATATGCTTGTAACGGGTTAACAACAAAGACAATATTGGAAGCACCAAACGTCGACATAATGGCACTAACCAGCAACGGACCCAACGTATTGGACAATATCGTTCCAGTAACAACCCCTAAGATTAATATGACAAGTGACATCACGACATACTTGAACTTGATTTTAGACAAGGCAAACCCAAGGCTTCTTAGTACAGCAATGTCGTTGTTGTCCTTGGCTACTAACATCTGAAGGAACAGTGCTGTAATTAAAATAGATATGAAGACACCGATGACCAAGGCCAGCATCGTCACCATTTTCAATTGTTGGATGGTTCCGCCTAACGTCTGATCCAGATAACCTTGAAGATCGGTTACTTTGGCTGGCGAGAACGCCGCCTCATATTCAGCAATTTTGGTAGCCATGTCCCCGCGATTATTCAGATCCAAACTGACCACGTACCACAACACACTATCCTTGTTGTAGGGTAATAAGGCCTTCGCCGTTTTGCCACCATTCGTAACGTCCTGGTATATTCCGCTGACCGTCATTATCTGGTCCTTGCCATTAACGAGCAAGGTAAGTTGCTCACCAGTCTTCAGGCGCAGCTCGCTACTGTTGGCATCAGATAAAGCAATTTCATTCTCGGTTGTTGGCGCATTACCGCTAACATAAGACAATGGGAAAATACTGAAATCCCCAGTTTCTACACTCAGATTGTCGTAACTTCCTTCCGCATTTTTAATCTTGAACTGACTTGTTACCAATGGGGAATACGTTTTGATGTCTTTATCATTTTGGATCTGGGTAACCAGATTGTCATAACGCTGCTCCACATCGTCTGTGTGCCTCAAGTCAATGCGAATATCACTTTGTCCAACACCCATATAAGAGATAAAACTTGGCGCCTGCAAAGTGTTCAGGAAGTTGACCGGCACAATCATGATAAATGAACTGACTACAAAGACAAATAACAATAATCGGAACATCTTGATTCGCTGTATCACTTCCTTCAGACCAAGAAAGACAGGTACGGAAGACCAGCGATTGCGGGACAAACTAAGCCGGTTTCGAATGATCTGTGTATCTCCCAGGCTCCCGGTACGGAGAGCATCCACCGCGGAGATGGAACGAAAACGCCGCAGTACTGTTCGACAAAACAGAACAACCATGGCAAATATTATTCCAGCGGCTAATAACGGAATCGCGAAATGCAACAGGGTTGCAGGTGCTTTTCCCATATACAACATGATGTTGGAAACAAATAGTCTGTTAACGCCAAGTGATGCAATGTAACCAAGCACGGATGCAAATCCGGCCATAAATACATACTTCATCAGATACAGTCTCTTAATATCCTTCTCTGCGATTCCAATCGCTTTCATGACACTAATCTCACGATAATCCTCTTCGATGGTCGCAAGCATCGTGAATCGGATGCAAAGCATCGCAATCAGAATCAGCACAAGACTGACCAGAATAATAACGGCTGCAATAACTCCGTCGGTCATCGCATTCAGTACCTGGAACAGCCCATAGGTTACGACTGGACCCGCGTTGGGAAGTCCGGCATTTTGGTAAGCCTGGGTAAATTCACTTGTCAGTCCGGGATCCGTCAACCGGAATTCGATGAGATACTCCATCTCTCCGATGCTCTGCTTCAGTTCCTGCAAATTCCCTGCACTCACGATAAAACGTTTGGAGTGCACAACCGATGGATTCATCTGAGCATCACGGACAAAATCAACGATGGTGTAAGAACGCTCAAATTGACCATTATCGATCCGAACCTGGTCGCCCACGCTCAATTTTTTTTGCTGCATGTAATATACCGGAACCGCGATCTCGCCATCGTTCACCTGAATAATCTCACTGTCCAGATTCAACAAATAGTCGAAACCCTGATTCTGTGTAACAAAGTCAATGTCCATAACGCTGTTCTTTTCGGACTCTGCTCCGAGAAACAGATTAGAGCCGTCAATGTTGACCATTTCCACAATCTGATGCTGCTGGACCATAGCATTTTCTTCAGCCCATGTGTTCACTTTGACCTGATCGAGTTCTCCGGCATGCATTTGCACAAAGTGTGGTGTTTTGGATTCAGAAAATAGATATTGGATGGAACTCGTCAGTTCCATAATCATTCGTGACCCCGAAGATACCAGCAAGGCGGCCAGCAGTACAAAAATAAACAACGCAGCCGTAATCCCTTTTTTTCTCGTTATATCGTTTCTCAGCATTCGTAGCAGCATAAACGAACATGGCTCCTCTCATCTACAAGTTGTTCCTATTTATCTGGAGTCATAAAGCTTGTCAGACAATGCGCCACCGTTGAAGGTTGATGCATCATGAACATGTGAGCACCCTCTTTGATGGTTTGAAGCTTCATGGATGTGCCAAAATATCGGCCCCATCTCAACGCTGATTGAAGGGTAACGGTACGATCCCGTTCTCCCCACAGATACAATACCGGCAATGAGAGCGGCTCATATTCAAGCGTTGCTGCAGATTCCAGCATCCTGAAATCCGCCCGGATGACGGGCAGAAAATAATTCAATAATTCTTTTTCATGTATCAGTTCTTGCGGGAGCGCTTCATAGGAAAACAGATGATCAATCAGATTTTCGTCTGACATCCGATCATAATTCTGCATCCCGCATTCGTCAGGCGTGTTGCAGGCAGATAACACAAGCCGTAGCGTTTTAGCTACATCTGGACGTTCCTGACATAAGCGTTGCGCAACGAAGTAGGCTGTAATCCCTCCCAGACTATGTCCAAATAACAGACTGCCGGGCTGTATAACATCCAGCAGTTTGCTGGTATACAGTTCTACGAGTTGCTGCATATGCTCCAGGGGAGTTTCGGTGTTCAGACCATGACCCGGGGGCGTAAACGCCCAAATTTCCGTGTCAGGAAGGTACGGCACTAGGGGCTGAAAACTGTTGGAGTTGCCACCGAGATAAGGAAAACAGACCATTTGTCTGTTTCCCTCCCCCTTTTGTAGTTGCTCCAAATAGATCGGTTCCATCACTTATCCACCACCATAACCAGGCTTACTTTCTTTCCAGAACATATGCAGGGAATGTCTGAAGTGAAGTATCCACATTTTTACGCTTGAAGATGACATGTATGACAATAGCCGATATTGCAAAAAAGAAGAATTGCATAATTTGAACTTGCGGATTAAAGTAGTACAAATCAATTTGACTTCCTGTCGCTACAAGCCAGAATGCAAGCAGATAAAACAGAAGTGTACCTTTGGTTGCATTGAAGATATAACTTTGGAACACGATAAATGCCATAAGCTGAACAACGTAGTATATGTAAGTGGTTGAGGTGCCAAAAGAGGAAATCAAGTATCCCGGAAGCACCCATAATCCGAACAACAGGCCGGTAATCAGACCACTTGTTATATTATTTTTTAACTTCCCTTGCAAGAATGGAAGCAAAAATCCGATCCAGCCAAACAGCCCACCAATCAGCCCCGTCTCCTTGATCAGATTCACAATCCCCAACCAGATCATTTCAGGTACACTATATGTCAGTTCAGGGACCGGTATGCCGAATAACAAGGAACCAAAGTGCATTGTTGATGCAAAGATGATGGAAATTCCAATAATGAGCGGTATCCAGAACAGGTCCTGTCTGCGCGGAACCAGCTTCATAAACATTCCTTTTAGTGCTTCCGTTCCGCCCATCACATAACATGTAATTAATCCGGCAATGGAAGGTGAATACAGAGCAACGATCGCAAGTGGATGCATCAAGGTTAACTCACCTGTTATGGGTACAATAAAATCCGCAAAGAACATGAACAAACTTGCGATTCCATAACATGTGCCAAAGGAAATTCCCAAAAACAAATACATATATTTGTTGGACGGGCTGGTTGCCGGACTTGTGACTGGACGAATGGATGCCTGATTAGCTGTAATCATAGTGCCGCCTCCTTCTCAGTCAACTTTCTCTCAATAAGATCATGCAAACGGTTAATCGTGCAGAAATTAGCCAAATCCAGATCTTCATTTGCTATCTCAATCTGGAATCTACGCTCTACAAAGTCCACCAAACGCATCGCAAAGAGCGAATTGACGAACCGTTGCTCAAAATAATTGTCATTATCATTAATTTGAGTGTCCTCATGATCCATGGTGAGGTTGTTCCCGATAAACTCCCGAATTTCCTGACGATAATCCACTGCCCTTCCCCCTTGTTATTGATGTTGCCCCTCGGGCACTAAAACCTCAATGTAGTCTGGAAACTCTACAGCCTGCTGTAAATCATGATGAAACAGTACTCTTCCTTCCTGATCTGCAGATTGTTGCTTGAAACCGGCAAAGCGATAGCTGATATTCATCATTCGGTTCCTTCCGGTATCCCTGAAGTCCGCAAGCATCTGTTTGCCCTGCTTCTGAGCTTCACGCATGATATACGTTAGCAGTACACTCCCTGCTCCCCTGGACATCACTCTGCAAGACATTAGAAGCATGTTTAGCCGCCATACTTTCTGCTGCATGTGAATAAGTGCAAGCCCAATTTTGCCATACGTCCCGTATTTGTCTTCGAGTTCACACACCAATAACATATGGTCCTGCGAGGTCATCAGTTGGTGCAGCTCCTCGTAACTGTAGGTAATTCCCGTTGCATTTAGTTGATTGGTGCGAACGGTAAGTTCCTCTGCACGTTGAAGATCATCCTCAGTAGCCTCGTAGATGGAAAATTTCATGCCAAGCGTAGCCAGAAATTGTTCTGAAGGTCCCTCATACTGTTCCTCAGCCTGTTTACGGAGCGTATCCGCCTGATACATCTGCCTTCTGCACGCAGAGTCGGCTGTAATGAATCGAGGCATCAGCCTTGGGTCATCAAGCATGGTTTCATATTGATCCGCATGAAGTACCTGGATGTCAGCATGTACACTTTGCACTTCTTCCAGTTCAAAAGGTTGATCATCCACAAACAGAATGGCATCCATGCCGATATTAATGTTCTGCTGAATCCGCTGAACAGAGACGGATTTTGCATCCCAATGGATCTCGGGATACAGAAAATATTCGGCGATGCCCAGTTCGTTTAGTTTCGCCCAAGCCAACTCTGCATCATTTTTACTGGCAACAGAATGCAAAATACCTCGCTGGTCCAGTTTTTCAATCACCTCCTTTAAGCCCGGCTTCAGTTGTACATCTGCAGATTCAAGCAAAACTCCATCCCATATGGTGTGGTCCAGATCCCAAACGATACACTTGATATCCTTGAGCTTTTCCATGGTCATGCCACCCTTCATCATTAGTAGGCATAGAATCCTTGACCCGTCTTCCGCCCCCACTGTCCTGCATCAACCATTTTCTGCAACATCGGACAGCATCGGAATTTGGGGTCCTGATAGCTGTCGTACAATACTTTCAATGAATGCACTACCGTATCCAGACCAATCAGATCTGCCGTCTCCAGCGGCCCCATCTGATAATTGAAGCCCTTCTTCATAATGGCGTCCACCTGCTCGGGTGTAGCGATTCCATCCTGTACAATGTACGCCGCTTCATTCATTAACAAGTGCGAGAGGCGATTAGAGACAAACCCGGGCAGATCCTCTATGACAACTGGACTTTTATCAAGAGTTTCCAAAAACGCTACCATCTCATGTTCCGTACCCTGTGTTGTATGATGTCCTTTGATCACCTCCACCATGGATTTAACGGGAACCGGATTCATCAGATGCACCCCAATGACTCGACCTGGGTCAGGCAAAAATGAAGCGAGCTTTGTCACGGAAATACAGCTTGTATTTAGCGCAAATAAAGCATCCGGACGAACCTTGTGGTATAGTCGTGCGTAAACTTCCTTTTTCAACTCCAGGTTTTCGGTTACATTTTCAATAATGATACTTGCCTCTTCCACCCCTTCATCTTGTGTCTGGAACGAGATCCGTTCCTTGATCTGATCCAGGGGCACCTGACCGTACCCTTGCTTCAGAAAGCAAGCTGAACGATATTCACGACGTATAACATCAGGGGCGTGTTCGATAACCGACGCCGAAATATCCTGCAAAATTACACGATAACCAGCCCTCGCGACATCCAGTGCTGTGGCGCATCCCATCACCCCTGCGCCAATGATTGCAATGAGTCGATTATGCATACCTAATCACCTCCTTATTGAGCTACCATCAGATCAGCTCGTCGTAGATCTCTTTCATTTCTGCAAGTGCTGCAGGGACACGCTCACGGAACCAGGCAACATCTTGCATATCAAGCAGGATATTCGGATACATCCGCGAGAGCGTAGATACCAGAACACCGTGCTCAGCAAGCTTGCTATTTAACAAAATATCAAAAGACATCAATTCAAACGTATAATCAGCCGTATCCGTAAGCGGCTCCGTGCAGCAGTGATAAGAAGCACAGCCAGACGGCCCTTGAACAATTAAAGGCAGACCTACCTTCACTGCTTCCTGGCAGAGTATGTCATGCATCATCTCAGCGTGGCGGTTCATGCTGTGCATCGCCTGTCCTCCATTGCGTCCCAACATTTCCAGCGTAGCTTTTACAGCAGCTGTACCTAATGGATAGCCATTAAACGTACCCGCATGAATTACTTTTTTGTCTACAAGCAACTTCATGATATCCGCTCGGCCAACCAGGGCTGACACTGGAACTCCGCCACCCGCGATTGCCTTCCCAAGTGTAGTCAGATCAGGCGTTACACCGAATAACTGTTGGGCACCACCGAGACCCATACGGAATCCTGTTATAATCTCATCAAAAATGAGCACGACCTGGTACTGATCACATAACTGTCTGACTTTTTGCAGATAACTTGGAGCAGGCATGACTCCGCCTCCATTTACACAAACCGGCTCCATGATTACTGCTGCAATGTCGTCTCCATGCTGGCGAAATACTTCCTCCAGACGGGGTGCGTCATTCCATGGCAGGAGGTAGGATTGAGATTCCATGGCATCCCTTGCCCTCCCCTTTGTTCCTTTCATGTCACCAGGATAGTCTGAAGGTACAGGCAGACCTGTACGTGCAGTCTTGCCACCCATAATATTGTCCGCATTGCCATGATAATGGCCTTCAAAACGTACAAAGCGATTTTTACCTGTCCACGCCCGGGCAAGACGAAGTGCATTCTGGACAATCTCCGTGCCTGATAACCCAAAACGAATCATCTCTGCTGAGGGTACATATTGATGGATCAGTTCCAGAGCCTCTGCATCCAGATCGCAATGACTTACGGAAAGAACACGGTCAATGGTATCCTTCAGACACTCGTTATACTCCTCGTTGCCGTGGCCAACAATGAGGGCACCAAAGCGGGCATATAGATCCAAATACTCGTTGCCGTTCATGTCCGTCACTCTGCTTCGGGAAGCATGCTTGAAATGGAGCGGCGTCTCTTCCCAAGGAAGGTGAAAATTATAGTGCACACCTCCAGGTAGCCATTGTTTCACCCGCTGATTGTACTGCATCATCTCCGTGATCATCCCTTATCTCCTCCCCCATTTGTCTGGTTTACTGCTTCATATCGCTCCAGTAACCTGGACCGATCTTGCGGATCATCCAGCGAATAGGCTGCAGGCAAGGTCTTATTCTCAGCCAGCATATTTCTTACGCTCTGGCCTGGACCGATATCGATCCATACCGTCGCTCCCAGATTTTGAACACGTGCCAATGCCTGATTCCAACGAATGGGTTGCAAAAGCTGGCTGCTCAGCAGCTTAGGAATGTCCTCGGCTCCGCGAATGAACTCACCATGTACTGTAGAGCAGATGGGAAACACTGGTGCAGAGAAGGAAATCCCTGCAAGCATCTCTTCAAGCTCAGGCTGAATGAACTGCATCAACTCGCTATGATAAGGTGCATCTGCCTTCATTGGCATCATGCGAAAAGGAATGAATTCCCCACCGTAGCCATCCACCTGATCATCCAGCAGTTGAAGGCCCTTCGCAGTACCTGCGACGACAAACTGTCCCGGTGAATTATAACCGGAGATCGTCACATACTCGTTCTGACGAATATTCTCGACTAATTCTTCAAGCGCTTCTTGGGTTACATCAACGACAATACCCGCTCTTCCTTTTTGCTCCTGAATGGAGCGATGCATCAACGCACCACGCTGAGCTGTAAAACGGATTCCATCAGCAAATCGCAATGCTCCCGCCGCTACTAAAGCCGAAATCTCCCCTAAACTGTGACCTACTGTATAATCTGGAGTCATTCCAGTCCGGCGAACAAATGAGTCAAATAAAACGTAGCTTGCCGTCAGTACAGCAGGCTGAGCATATTCAGAGACCGTCAATTGATCCAGGGTCCCTTCCATAACCAGTGCCTTCAAATCAAATCCGATCACCTCGCTCGCTTCCGCAAAGATCTGATTCGCCTCCGGCTCACTGTCCAACAACTCGCTGCACATTCCGATATACTGGCTTCCCTGCCCGGGAAATAGCGCACAGAACGTCATACGCTACCGCCACGCTTGTAATAGGCTTTTAATCCGTAATGCGAGATCATCTCCTGCTGCATCTGAGAGGAACCTTCAATAATCTCCAGAATTTTGGCTTCCTTATACAGCCTGGCAACAGGATATTGGTTACTAATTCCGTTCGCACCATGAACCTGTAGCGCATCACTTGCAACTTCAACAGCAACTTTGGACGTAAAATATTTGGCGATCGTTGTCTCCATGGCGGCCTGCGGGTCCTTGGCTTCTCTCAGCTCGGCTGCCCGTAAACATAATGCTCGTGCTGCATGGACTTTTGTCACCGCATCTCCAATCATGCCGCGAATCAGCTGAAAATGACTCAGCTTCTGATCAAATTGCTTCCGCTTCCTTGAGTAAGTCACCATGGCATCCAGCGCTTCCTGCGCAATCGCCAGCCCTGCCCAGGCAATGCTATATCTGCCCTGGTCCAGCGCCCCGGTTACGATGTACTCAAAACCTTCATTCAGACGTCCAATAATGTGATTCTTTGGTACACGCACCTCATGGAGATCAATCTCAGCTATACCTGTCTCTCCCGCAACCATGACACCTTCGATAGGTTGGGTCTGTACCCCCTCAAACTGGCGTTCGACCCAAAAAGCAGTGCTTCGTCCCTGATTCGAGGCAATAATGATAAATACATCTGCCAGATGTCCAAACGTGATCCACTTCTTTTTTCCATTCAAAACATAACAGTCCGATTCTTCTCTCCACTCGGTCTTTACACTTTTGGCATCTGAACCAACTTCCGGTTCAGTCAGGCCAAAGGCAGCAATCCATTCTCCCTTCACCAACTTGGGCAGCCAGGACGATTTTTGCTCAGGCGTTCCGAAACGTACCAAAGTTTCACTTACAAGTGAAGTATGTACCGTTAACAAGCTGCGAACGGCTGGAAGAGCCTTGCCAAATACTTCAGTCAACAGCCCGTACGCCTTAGGGCCGAGACCCATGCCGCCATATTCAGCCGGGATCGAGGCAGCCAAGTAACCTTTTTCAGCCATGGCACGAATCAATGTTCTGGGAATGGCTTGCTGCTCTTGAATCTGTTGAGCATAAGGACGAATTTCACGGGCAGCAAACAATTCAGCTTCATGAATGATCTCTTGCTCTATATCCGCTTCAATCATTCGGCAACCCCCTCTTGAAGAAGAGATTCATTGAGATAAGCGGCGAATTCGGCAATTGTTTTGTATTCAAACAACGCAACCGGACTGATGTCAACTTGAAGATGCTTACGTGCACGATTAATGATCTTGAGCGCCTGCACAGATGAAACACCAATTTTCAAAAAATTCATCTCTTCATCGATGTCCTCTGGCTCCTGATTCAACGCTGCAGCAATCTCGCTTTTGAGAAAAAGCTCAATTTCTTCTTTTGTCATATCATGACCTCCGTTCCCTGATTCACATCTATCCAATGTACATACGGCTCGAATGGATGTGCTGGCAGATGTACAATCTGGCCAGAGCCATTCGGGTGTAACTGTTCCCAATCCAGCGCAGCACCACGTACATAAAGCTGTCCCAGCAATAAAGCAAGCTGATCCTCCATGGTAAGTGTCGGCTCGGCAGACAGGCGGATGAAGCTCTCCTTGCCACTGTATTCGAGCTGCTGCACTGTCTGATCTGCAGCAATTATAATTACAATGTCGGCGTTTGCCATCTTGCCAGGTGTTTCTTGCAGACTGTCTAACGTCACTCTGTTGTACACTGGAATGGATTGGCTTGCATGAGCGCTGTGATGTTCCTCGCCATCCAGATGTAAACTGGATACAAGTTCCTCACCTGTAGCTATTCCTCGAATCTCTTGAATGGAAGGGACCAGACGTACAAGTGTCTCAAGCAAAGTCACCCAGTAGTTCAAGGTTGATACGGTATCTTCATTAGAATCGTCTGGCCTGATTACCTTACGAGCTTGAGCCTCATCTTCTCCGCGAATCTCATGCCCCCCAACCACAATATTGACACGAGCAGCTCGGTTTCTAGGCTTGAAGCCAAATTCCATTTCTTCGATGTTCCACTCTCCGGTTGAACTGACAGCTACTGCTGCACGATACCGATAATGTTTTCTATATCTGTTCCGGGTAAAACAAAGATCCTCTAGTGCCAGGTCCGCATGTTTCTTCACATATTGCTCCGTGTTATCAATCAGCTTTTTTAAAGCCTGCTCTGATTTCGCAGAGAACGTTAACAACTGGCCGCGTGCCGGGGCATCTGCACGGACAGGGGCTTTCCATTCTTCCAGCACAATGTGGGCATTCGTACCTCCCAGGCCAAATGAACTGATGCCTGCCTTCCGTGTTTTTCCTTCAGGTACATCCCACGTTTTATGCTCGCTAACGATATAGAACGGCGATTGCTCCAGTCGGAGGGCCGGATTCGGATTATCCATATGCAGACTTGGTGCCAGTTCCCCATGCTGCATACTGAGAAGAACCTTGGCAAGACTGGCTCCACTGGAGGCTGCAAATAAATGGC
The DNA here is from genome assembly GCF_045040715.1 of Paenibacillus sp. FSL H7-0942. Lineage (NCBI taxonomy): Bacteria > Bacillati > Bacillota > Bacilli > Caryophanales > Paenibacillaceae > Paenibacillus > Paenibacillus sp. FSL H7-0942. Next base: position 4,964,694 of record NZ_CP150279.1, read on the forward strand.
CAATATTGGTTTTGACTGAACCTAATCCAATCGAATTATCGCTTGTATCTCCCTTTTCCCGGAACAGTCGGAGCAAGGCATTCACCTCAATTGGATCTCCAATCCTTGTCCCCGATCCATGTGCTTCAACATAAGAAATCTCGCTGGGGTTTAGGTTGGCGTCGCGATAAGCGGCACGGAGTACCTCATATTGCCCCTGAGGGTTGGGTGCCATAATGCCCAGGGAATATCCGTCGTTATTCACCGCTGTCCCGCGAATCACACCATAAACATGTTTATTGTTGCGAATTGCCTCTGTTAGCGGCTCCAGATATACAACAACAGCACCTTCTCCCAAGACTGAACCATCTGCTTCCCGGTCAAATACCTTCGTATGTTGAGTGGAAGAACAGATTCCAGCATTGCGTGATAGTTGATGAACATGCGGTGTAGCCAAAATGTTCGCTCCACCTACAACTGCCCCAGAGATACGCTTGTCCTGAATGGCCGCCACAGCTTGTGTCAGTGCTACCAGAAAAGAAGAACATGCTGTATCTATGGACAGTGCCGGCCCTGTAAAATTGTACATGTGTGAAATGGAGGCCGCTGCTATATTGGACATATTGCCTACCATAGCGTGAGAATGAACAGCCTTTCCAAGACTCCGGTTCATATAATCAATAACCAGATCGAAGTATGTGCTTGGGTTAATCCCTACATACACACCCACATCACGCTTATCCTCATGGTCCACGAGCATACCCGCATCCTCCAGCGCCTCATGAGCAACTTCCAGCAGCTTGCGATGCTGCGGATCCATAAATGCAGCTTGTTCAGACGGGATTTCGAAGAACTCATGATCAAACGTATCCGGTTGCTTCAGTTCCCCAATCCAGTCATCCCAACCGGGTTGCTTGGAACGTGTTGCACGCTCTAAGCTAACCCGGTCAACACTATCTAACCCGTTAACCAGATTGCTCCAGAACTGCTCTTGGGTGTCGGCATCAGGCAGACGCAGAGACAGTCCGGTAATAGCAATAGCACGATGTACATTCAGGTGATTATCTGTTGTTTCAGCTTGTTCAAAGTCTTTCGTGTCTGCTGGAAGTTCCTGCAGATATTCCACCATCTCACGTACTGTACTGCAAAAAACAAGTAGTTCTTGTCCTAATTCACGTCCCATATGTGCAGACAGCTTGTCAAGTAATTGATAAGAGAGAATGGAATTGCCTCCAAGTGCGAGAAAAGAAGTATCCATCTCAATCTTTCCTGCAGGCAATTGAAGAATTTCGGCCCAGGCTTTACGTACGGTATATTCCAAAGACGATGTGGAAACCGTCTCGTGTCCTTGCTGTTTTGTGTTTTCGCGAATCAGCTCTTCAATGGCCTCGATGTCCTTGGTAAATACTCCACGCTCATATTCGTTTCTCAGCATGAAGCGCTGAACCTTGCCACTCGTCGTTTTGGGAATAACCTTGATTGGGAGAACATGGGTGATCTCAATACCCAATCCAGCCCTCATACGTTGGATCAGATCCTGTCGTACCTCCAGAAACTGTGGAGCGCTCGATTTGTATTTAACAAATACAAGCAGCTCCTCTACTTGTTTGAGGCTGTTAAAGTGCCCGACTACCGTCAGATTCCCTCTCGGAATGCTGCTATTCTGGTACAAAATTTCTTCAAGATCATGCGCATAATGGTTCTGTCCCCGAATAAACACAATGTCCTTGATTCGTCCGCTTACAACCAGGGAGCCGTCAGCCATATAACCCAAGTCTCCAGTGCGAAGCCACCCATCCATATACATTTCACGATTGATCTCCGGAAGACTGTAGTATCCGGAGGTTACCGATTCCCCACGAATCTGGATTTCGCCAACAACCCGCTCATCCAGCACTTCACCCTGTTCATCCGCAATCCGGATTTGAATCCCTGTCATGGGATATCCTTCATGAACAAATTCGATCACATCCGAAGTATGGCTATCACTGCTAGGCAGCTGTACTGGCACAGCCAGTCCTTCCTGCACCAGCCGCGAACGCGAAATACGTTCAATTCGCGGCTCTTCCCCCAGTCTGGAGGTACATACACCTACTGTCGCTTCTGCCATGCCATACGCAGGAAACATCATATTGGAACGATAGCCACAAGAGCTGAATTTTTTGACAAATCGCTCGATAACAGACGTTGATATAGGCTCTGCACCATTCAAGGTCATACGCAGTGAAGACAGATCAAGCGTTGAGAGCTTGGAATCCGGGATCTTCTGAACCATCCATTCGAAACCGAAATTGGTACAGCAAAACCATTTTCCCTGATGCTCCGTAATCTTGCGCAAGAACAGATAAGGCGACCGTACAAAGGTATACGGTGACATCACCATGATGTTGGCTCCACTCAGGACGGGTGTCAGATGCTGTCCAAATATCCCCATATCATGCGTATGCGGCAACCAGGTAAACACATTATCTCCTTCTTCAGCTCCAAGAAAAGTCTTGCATGCAATACTGTTGGCGATAATATTGTGATTTGTTAACTGCACACCTTTGGGAATTCCAGTGCTTCCTGATGAGAATTGCAGGAACACAATGTCATCAGGAGAGGTTGGGCATAGATCAGCCATCTGCTGGCCTGCTTGAAGCTGGTTCACGCTAATCAACATAAGACCTTTGAATACCGGACTTTCCCCAAGCTGCTTATACTTGGGCATGTAGGCTTCCTCGACGATAACGACTGGACGCCCGAGTACCTCCCACACTTTCGTGAATTTCTCCAGACCGGCTGAGCCTGGTTCCCAGGCAGCCGGAGGACTAACCGGGGCAACAATAATGCCCCCCAGCATACAAGCCCAAAAGGTACGGTAAAATTCCTGTGACTGGTCAATTTCCAAAATAACAACCTGTCCTTGTTGAATGCCTTGCTCCTGAAGAGACTGCAGGTACTTGCGCGCCTGCATCAGTAATTCAGGATATGATTCAAACTGTTCGTCACCTGAAGAGCTGATATAGGTCATTCCCTTTTCTGGATGAGTATCTGCAATGTAGATTAGCATCTCAGCCACTGTTGAATAATGTTCTGGCACAATCAGCTCGGGTCCTCGCTGTATGGATTTACTGGACATGTTGCACCTCCATTGCCTCATTGTGAACTACCACTATCACATCGCTACCAAGCTTGTCATCAATCAGCTGTTTCATACGTTTGATGTCCAGACCAGTCTGACAGGCCAGATGTACGTACAGACACTCTTCGTCGTAGCGAATAACCCATTCGAATTGGGCGAGTCCCGAATTCGAATCTTGGTCATCCGACGACTGAGACGACATTGGGATCGCTTCGCTACTGGAGATGAAGCCTTGATAATTAAACAGAATCATCTGACGCAGCTCCTGTTCTGCTTGCCTGTAGGCAGTTCCCAATTGTTCCTGTATGCCATCATATTGTGCCGAGAGGGAAGAATCATGTGTAAGTGCCATAAAGTTAATGCTGTGTCGCTTCGTAAATTCCAGACGTTCCAACAGATCTTCCTGTGTGAATTCACTGTCTACCAGCACTGGAATCAGATCAAGGAATTCTCCCACATAATCATAGTAGGATTCTTCGCCATACTCCCTTCCGTAATGCACCAGGGCTATTGGCAATTGGCTTATGTTCAGATAAGCCGCAATAATGTTGGAAAAAGTTTCAAAGCATGTCCACCAAACATCTGCAGGCTCCTTCCCTGCAAGGGACAACTCGACAGTCATCGCTGAAGGCGACAATGTTTCTGTTTCCTTCAACTTGTTCATGACGATGGTGTTACATCTATTCCATGCCTGAAGCGAAAATTGTTTCTCCATTTCATCTTCTGATACCCCTATGGGGCCTTGAGACAGAAAACTTACATAATCCTCATAATTTCGTACTTGGTACAGAAGATCACTCTCGATCTCTATACCTTGCGGTCTATATAATGCCTTCGACTCAAGTTGCTGCTTGATGATCTGGGCACTCATACCATCAAACGCAAGGTGATCAAAACTCCAAATCAGCTTATGCTCTGCGGCTCCTGTACGCAAAATACACAGACGCCAAGGTAGTTCCTTCAACGTATACGTTTTGTGTAACAGAGACTGAACCAGTTTGTACTCCAACTGCTCAATCGTAGCCGAAGCATAATGACGAATATCAAGATATGGGATAAGCTGTTGCAGCATGTCCGCCGCTAACGACATATCACATGGATGCCAATACAATTGTTCTTCCTCATATATCATGCTGTGCAGCAACTGATGCCGGGATATAACCCCAAGAATCAGGTGTTTTACAGCTTGTTCATTCAATTCGCCTTCCAGCGTTGTTGTAAATCCGCTTGCTCGTGAAGTCGTAGAAGCATGTGCTTGTTGAATTGGAGATAGTGGGAATTGACCCATAGGGTTCATGCCTACCATAAAAGATGAAACCTGATTGCAGCTGTTTAAGACATGCAGGACCAGGCTGTCCAGTTGTTTCTCATGAAGTGTTATGTCCTGTGGTATGACTATCGGGGACTGAATATGCAGGCTATCTTCGGACCAAACTGACGCCGGAGGATTAATATCTACCAATTTGGCAAGTCCTCTAACTGTCGGATATTGGAATAATTCGTTCACATTGATGGCAATTCCTTCTTTTGCCAAAATTTGAGTGAACGCAATCGCTTTGAGCGAATGCCCCCCATTTTGAAAGAAGTGATCTTCCACACCAATGCCTGGATTACCCAGGATCTGTCGCATGGCGGCAAGAATGACATGCTCTGTTTTTGTTCGAGGTGAACTCACTTCCAGAGACCTCTGCTGCTCTTCAACCAAATGCTCGGACAATGCTCTTCGGTCCACTTTGCCATTGGCATTAATCGGAAGATGATCCATTCGAATAATGCGTGCAGGAACCATGTACTCTGGCAGTTGCTGGTGAAGTTCTCTTCGAATATACTCAGCATCTGCTCCAGTATTGCTTGTATAAAAAGCGGCAATGTATAGGCTTCCTAATGATTCTGTAGCTGTCATGACAAAGGCATCACGTACTCCCGAAAGACGCTCCATGCAATTGCCAATCTCCGACAACTCAATGCGAAAACCTCTAATCTTGACCTGGAAATCCGAACGTTCAATAAAAATCAGACTGCCGTCAGCCAGACGTTTGACGATGTCACCTGTCCGATACATTCGTTCTCCCTTGCGGAAGGGATCATCAAGAAAGTGTTTTCGGGTAAGATCCTCACGGTTAAGATATCCAATACCCACCGCATCCCCACTGATATACAGTTCACCTGGAACGTTGGATGGCACAGGCTTCAGCTCATCATCCAGAACATACAAAGCTGTGTTAGACAGGGGGTAACCTATGGGCAGTGAGCCAGTATAAGGCTCTGTTTGCTGTAATAAGTGGTAGGAGGCAAAAAAGGTTGCTTCCGTTGGCCCATATCCATTTAACAGCCTGCCCGGCCCCACGCATGCAAGCGCTTTGTTGGCATGACTCACCGATGCAGCTTCACCACCAAACATCACTCTACGCACATTCTTCAAGCAATCAGCATCCCAATCCACCAGCATATTAAACAAGGATGTCGGAATATAAAATACTGAAATCCGTTGCTGTCGGATGACATCGGCCAAACGAGCCATATCCAAAATGGTCTCTTTTGAGATTAATACAAGAGTAGCGCCATTTATTAATGAAGCAAAAATATCGAAAATGGAACCGTCAAACGCATAGTTAGAAATTTGCAGGATACGATCCTCTGGCACGACGGTGACAAAATTACTATTTTTCATAACTTTGGTCACATTGCGATGACTCATCACAGTCCCTTTTGGAGTTCCTGTTGACCCTGATGTATAAATGATATAAGCCGGGTCAAGAGAAGTCTTGTTCATATGTTCAACGGGCTCCTGCATGTCTCCTGAATCAAATGCTGCCAGTTCATCTGTCGGCACGATACAAGGAACTACAGATTGCCATGTGGAGGCATACGCCGTTTCAGTCAATAACACAGCCGAATCGCAATCTTGCAAAATAAATTCAATTCTCGATGGCGGCGAAGCCGGGTCGATCGGAACATAACTGCAACCCACTTGGAGTGTAGCAAGAATACTGACCATCTGGATCGGTCCACGGTCCAGAATGAGAGCAATACTGGAGCCTGATTTTACCCCTTGTCCAAGCAACCTGAATGCCAGCCACTGAACACGTTCATACAGATCCGCATAGCTCCATTCACCGTCTTCCCAGACCAATGCTGTCTTCTGTGCATGCACATGAACTTGTTCCTCGAATAATTGGGAAATGGTCGCATCTCGCGGATACTGGGCGGCATTATCGTTGACTCCGTACAGCAGCCATTCCTCTTCCTCCGGTGTAGTGAGCTTAATCTGAGCAATTCGTTCATTATGCCCTGTTGTGATCTGAGACAGGATATACCGGAATTTATCCAGCATCAGTTCCATGGACTCCGCTTTAAACAAATCTGAGCGATAGTCAAGTTCAACCGTGTAACATTGCTTATGCTCGACCAGTGTCCAAGTCAGATCAAATTTGGCATCCACCTTACCTTCGACCCATGGTTCAAGTATCAGTTCCCCGGCTTCAGGATCATCGGTCCCCATATTAATGTAATTTAGCACCACATCAAATAGGGGGTTGCGGCTTAAATCACCGAATAGACCAAGTTGTTCCACCAGTGCTTCATAAGGATAATGCTGATGCTCATAACAGGATAACAGCTTGCCTCGCATCTCATTCAAATACGTCTCTGTGGACCATTCTCTGTCCATGCTGGTGCGAATGGCAAGCATGTTCACGAACATACCCATAACGTTATCGAGCTCTGGCTTATCACGCCCCGCAACCGCTGTACCAACGACCAAGTCGTCTTGACCTGTATACTTCCAGATTAATAAATTCAAAGTTGCCATAAACAACATATAAGGTGTAAGCCCTTGTTGAGTACAGAAGTCATTGACCTGTGTGCTTAACGACTCACCGAGTTCAATGGAACGTCTGTCTCCGCTGTAGGATGACGCGCCATGTCTTGGGAAGTCTGTAAGCAATTCAACCGGTGCAGGCATGTCCTCGAATTCCCGTATCCAAAACTCGGCTTCTTCAACAGATTGTCCATGTGACGCAGCTTCATCACGCCATTCCGCATAATCCTTATACTGAATGTCAAGAGATTGCAATGTTTCTCCTCTGTACATGCGTGCAAAATCCTGCATCAGGATAGCAATGGAACTCTGATCCGAAATAATATGATGCATGTCGATGAATAAGATGTGTTCCTCTTGAGAAAGGCGAATGAGCTTAACACGAACCAATGGTGCGCTGGTCAGATCAAAAGGCTTGATCCATTCCATGACCTGTTCTAATCCTGCCGTTTCTAATTCCAGCAACTCCACCACGCTTGGAACCTGATCCTCCACAATTTGGAAGAGCTCACCATCAATCATTTCAAATCTGGTACGGAATGCTTCATGTCTCTCTACCAGTGCATTCATTATTAATCTGAATTGCGTAGGGTCAAGTTTTCCCCTTACCCTATAAGAGCTGGCGAGATTGTATGCCGTACTCTCACCTTTCATCCACTCATGCACCACATACATTCTTCGCTGTGCAGAAGTGGTCTTGTATTTCTCTTTCTTAGTTACAGGCAAGATTGGGTCCACTGAATCAGAGTCACTTGTAACCTGATGTTCAGCAATCCATTGAACCATGTGTTCAAATACAGAATGATCAAAAACCTCTTCCAGCCCCAAATTTAATCCAAACATTTCTTTAATCCTCGACGCCAAGGAAATCGCTTTTAATGAATGACCTCCAAGCTCAAAGAAATCATCTTCAAGGCCGACTGCTCCATTACCAAGCAACTCCTGCCACAATTGCGATAATACATGCCTTATCTCATCATCAGTCCGTTGAACCCTGACTTTCCCGGATGGAGATTGGTCTAATGCTGCGATAGAACCCGCTGCAACCTGCGACATACCTGCAAGCTGATACAACGCAACATCATGTTGATGAACAATGGGATCAAAGGAATACGTCGGCAGGGAGATTTTTTGCCTACGGCCCGTTCCGTTTAACTGTTCCCAATCCAACTCCATGCCAGAGCACCAGCAAAAAGCAAGTACTTTCATTAAATACACGTCTGCCTCAAGCAAGCTCTGACGATCTCCAGTAAGAGCAATGATGTTTGGCTCTGAAAATGAATCCGGGGCTATTTGTTCTGTATCCTGCAGCTGATTCGAAACGATCCACAGCGTATGCCCAGCAGATTCAGAAAGCGTCTTGCGATTTAGCAGCGTAAACAGGAAATTTGGAGATAACAGTGGTGCAATACTCGACGCAAGGTCTGTTACAGTTGCATCTGTCATCCTTCCTGTCAAAGCATCTGACAATGCTCCTTCTTCTAGTGACCAATGCTCCAGATTGTATAGAAGCCCCACGGCATGTACTGGATCAAGTGCATCACTAATAACCAACCCCACGAGTTCGCCAACGCCTTGTCCACAGACAGCATCTGGCTTGACACCAAGCTGCATCACGGTTTTATAAAGAGCATATTGCACAACAAAGCACTGCATGCGCTCAAGCCTTGAATCGATTAACGATCGCCCTATGCCTTGGCGGATGGCATACTGTTCCTTGGACTCAAAGAGGTTCAGTATCTCTTCAAAGTGCTGTTTGAATATCTCTGAGACCTGGCTGCGATACACAGAAGCATATAGTTCCCGAATCTTGCGCGCTTCCCAACTTGCATTTCCGCTGAGATAAAACATGACCTTAGGCTTCCCATTCATCACACTTGCCTGTGCCTCAAACTCTACAGACTGCTCGCTTGGCGGAATATAACCGTCTACAACGATTAGCGCTTTACGATGAACGAATCTGCTTCTTCCCTTCTGTAGCGTCCACGCAGCATTGGACAACTGCTCTGGCAATGTATGGATCGCCTGTAGAACCGAATCGTACGTGCGTTCCAGCGCAGATTCACTTTTGGCCGAGAAGGGCAGCAGAAGCAAGGATTCATAATTGGCTTGGCTCTCTTGGACGGGCGGTTGCTCCAGAATGACGTGAGCATTGGTCCCCCCGATCCCAAACGAACTGACACCTGCTCGCAGGATACGCTTCGCGTCTTCTAATGGCTGTGGCTCCCTGTTGATATAGAAGGGACTATGCTCCAGTTCCAACATCGGATTCGCACGATTCATGTGAATCTGTGGCGGAACCACCCGGTGGTAAAGCGTCAGTACGGTTTTAATAAAACCGGCGACGCCTGCTGCCGCATCAAGATGCCCAATATTGGCTTTCACAGAACCTAGAGCACAATAATTTCTACGATCTGTTCCCCATGACTGCCTGAGCGCTTCAATTTCAATCGGGTCCCCCAGTTTGGTTCCTGTTCCATGCGCCTCCAGATAGGAGATCTCTTTTGGAGACACTCCCGAACGATGCAGGGCTGATTGAATAACCTTGACCTGCCCGGCCACACTAGGTGCCGTATATCCAATTTTGTCCATGCCGTCATTATTAATCGCTGAACCTTTAATGACTGCATAGATATGATCTCCATCTCTCTGCGCGTCGCGGAGTGACTTGAGCACAACCATTCCGCATCCATTACCAGACACCGTACCAGATGCCTGCTCATCAAACGGTCTGCAATGACCATCCTTTGAATAAATCATGCCTTCATGCCAGTGATAACCTTCTTTGAGCGGATAGGAGATAGAGACACCTCCCGCAAGTGCCACATCACACTCCCCCCGAATCAGCGATTCAGCAGCTTGGTGGATAGCGACCAAAGAAGTCGAACATGCGGTCTGTACGGCCATACTCGGCCCTCTCAGATTTAATTTGTGAGATACTCGGGTAGTAATATAGTCCTTTTCATTTAAAGTCATGGCTTCAAAAGCATGTAGCAAATTACCGGAACGACCCAGAAATTGCACCATCCATGGTAAACTCAGTCCACTTCCGGCAAACAATCCTATAGATCCCTCATAACTGTAAGGATCACATCCGGCATGTTCAAGTGCCTCCCATGAGCACTGATGCAGCAGCCGTATTTGCGGATCCATCATGTTGGATTCCTGATGCGGATATTCGAAAAATCCGGAGTCAAAATACTCAGTATCTTGCAGTACACCTTTGGCCCGTACATAATCGGGATGTTTGAAGTCTTCCGGTCGTACACCCGCAGCGGTTAGATCCTCCTCATTCAGACGAGTGATACCATCCTTACCTGCCATTAGGTTATCCCAGAACTCCTCAATATTTCTTGAGCCGGGAAAATGCCCTGCCATGCCAATGACTGCGATATCCGACGAAGAAGAAATTCTGCTACTGTGTTCTGAAGCAAACGGGATACTCTGTTCCGGTCTGCTCTGCTCCACTTTGCTGTGTCCAACTGTGCTCATCACATACTCTTTTGGAGCCGTTGTCGGGTCCGGGTTCGTAACAGGATATCCAGCCAAAGCGATATGCCGGCTTTCCTCTTGCACCTGTTGTGTAACTATCGGCAGCATCTGCTCAGCCACCAGATGATCGACCAGTGATGCAATAGAGGAATGCTCAAACAATTGCACCAGCGGAACGCTTTTATCCAGATAGGCGTTCAGGCGATTATTGATCAGAATAAGCCCCAGCGAGTTGCCTCCGATGTCAAAAAAGTGATCATGGATATTAACCGTATCCAGATTCAATATTTCCTTCCACGTTGCAATGAGCATCTGCTCCAGGTCAACTTTTGCCCGCTCCATTCCTTGAATAGATGAGCCATAAACCAAAGCCGGATTAGCCTTCTCTCCCGTTTCAAAATCAGCCAGACGAAGGGCATTTCGATTCAGTTTGCCATTAGGCAGCACAGGCAGATTCTCCAGACGAATCAAGCGAGAAGGCATCATGTACTGTGGGAGCCGCTGCTTTAACCAGGTTCGAAGCTGTACGTCTTCATCTTCCATAACGGACGGTCCAATCCCAGGCTTCAGACTGTAGAAAAGGATTAATTGCAATGAATGTGGCTCGGCCCCTTCTACCTTAACGACAGCCTCCCTTACACGTTCATAATTCATCGCTGCCTGCTCAATCTCGTTCAGTTCAATCCGGTAGCCCCGAATCTTCACCTGCTGATCTAACCGTCCCATTAACTCAACATCCCCATCCGGCAGTATACGGGCCAGATCGCCAGTTCGGTACAAACGGCCTCCCAAAACATTGGGGTTTGCAATGAATCGGGCATCGGTCTCAGCAGCATTGTTCAGATAACCACGGGATAACCCTTTTCCTGCAATGCACAGCTCTCCATAACTTCCAGGTGGCAGTATTTCACCTTCATCATTCAGAATATAAATCTCTGTATTGGTAATGGGCTTGCCAATGGTAATCGCGGCTGTGTCATTCAATTCTTTGGTCGTTGACCAGATTGTAGTTTCCGTTGGTCCATACATGTTAAAGACTCGAGCGGGCGTAAGCCGTTTCAGATCGGTGAGGAGTCCCACAGGGACATTTTCCCCTCCGGTAAGAACACACCGCAGATTGCCCAGCGCTTGAGCGAATTCCGGATTTTCGACAAATGCCTTAATGCGTGAGACGGTGCTAAGAATGTGTGTAACACCATGTTCACGTATTCGACGTGAAGCAAGAGCCGGGTCAAGCTGCTCCTGCTCATTGGCCAGATACAGCGAATGTCCGGTGCATAATGGTGTCCACACTTCAAATCCGAAAATATCAAAAGATATGGTCGTTACACTGATGATGCGATCTGTCTCATGTGCAAAAATATGTCGGTGCTTAATGTCCTCAACAAAATTGACCATCGCCTCATGAGTAATCATGACCCCTTTGGGACGCCCTGTTGATCCTGAGGTAAAAATCACACAGGACAGGTCCGAAGACAGGAAGTTTACGTCCGGGTTAACGGATGAGCGCACATCCTGGGCAGTGGGATCATACACAAATCGCTCTCCGCTAAAAGTCACTGTGCCTTCTTCATCAGGCGTACACAGCAATACGTTCATTCGGCTATCTTCGATCATATTCACGATGCGCTGCGGCGGAAAAGCAGGGTCCAGAGGCACATAAGCCGCCCCAGCTTTCAGCACTGCCAATAGCATAATGATCAACGATTCATCTCGTCTGGATAATATGCCTACAGGTTCATCCCGGCGCACACCTTGATCAATCAGCTTCCAAGCCAGCGTATTAGCTTTTTCATTAAGCTCCCTGTAGGTAAAAGAGGCTCCGGATGATACAAGGAGAGCTTTCTTGTCTGGCGTGTGTTCTGCCTGCAGCTCGAACAGCCGATGCAGACCCACCGTAGGATTGTAATCCAGACGTGGACCAGCAAGACGATGGACTGGGTGCTCATGAGAACGTTCGTTTCTCTCAAACAGTTCACTCAGAGACAGATTGGGCTGTTGTACAACCTCTTGGCAGAGTCCGATAAACTCCTGCATCATACCTTCAACTGTGTCCTGGCGGAACAGATCCAGCGAGTATTCGATATATCCTTCAATCACCTGCTTCTCCCTGTTTTCTTGACAGGTCATTAACAGATCATAAGTAGACGTACCCGTCTCCACCGGAAAAGAACTGAATTGCAAGCCATGAAGTTCAAGTCCATGCAAATCCATGTTCTGATAATCAAAACAAACATCAAATACCGGATTTCGGTTCAACTCACGTGTCACGCCCAGTTGTGCCACAAGCTCATTAAACGGATACTCCTGATACGCAAAAGCATCCAGTGTATGTTGTTTAAGTTCGCGCAAAAAATCAGTGTACGTACGATCAAACGTTGGGAAATTCCGCATCGCAATCATATTGACAAACATGCCTACCGTCTCTTTCCACTCCTCTTGCATCCTTCCTGCAACAGGCGTTCCTACCACAATGTCCTGCTGATCTGAGCGGTGTGCAAGAAGAAGATTCCACACACTTAGCATTACCATATACATGGATGCTTCCGATGAGGAAGCCAGCTCGTGCAAGTTTTGTGTTAACGAACGATTCAACGTGAAATGAAGTCGTCCCCCTTGCATGGATCGCTGTGATGGACGCTCATGGTCAAGTGGAAGCTCCAGCACAGGTAAAGAAGGGCCAAGATGGTCCAGCCAGTACGTTTGATGTAAATTGTATTCATTTGAAGCGAGACGCTGCTGCTGCCATACCGCGTAATCTTTGTACTGCAATCGGGCTGCATGCTCTTTGCCAAAATATAAATCATTGAAGTCACGAGTAATGATTTCGACAGATGTACCATCCGCGATAATATGGTGAATATCAAAGAATAACAGGTGCTTGCGCTCGCCTATCTTAATCAGTTCAACCCGCATAAGCGGAGCACTCCCCAGATCAAAAGGACGAATCAATGTCTCGATCATCGCAGGCAACTCTTGCTCATCTGCCACATGCTGCTCTGCATAGCCCATACTTAAGCGAACTGAAGGTTGGATGATCTGAACGATCTGACCACCCTGTATCTCAAACGATGTTCTGAGCGCCTCATGATGCTGCATCAACTTCTGCAAAGCAGCCTCAACTCTTATACGGTCCAATTCACCTTCAATAATGGTTGCAGACGGTAGGTTGTATGCCGTATTGCCTGGATCAAGCATCGCCTGTGTGAACATACGCATCTGTGCAGAAGAGATTGGATAAGCGTCCATAGTGGGTGCAGATTGAATGGTCTGTTGGTCTACTTTTGGTTTCGCCATGACATAGAGATGCTCCGCCAGTTGAATAGGCGTTGAATGATTGAATACATCTGCTACCTCAGGCTGAATTCCTAAATGAGATCGGATCCATGCAGACAAGCTGACTGCTTTGAGAGAATCTCCTCCAACCGCAAAGAAATTAACCTCTTCATCTAGATCATCGATGCCAAAAATCGTTCGATATGCGTCCAGGACAATCTGTTTCAGTTGGTCTGAACCACCAGTATAAACTGTCCCTTTTATTAGAGTAGAGCCACTTCCCTTTCCCTGATCTGCATGCTGCCTATCATCCCCGGTATCCATTCCTGCCGCCGCTGATGAGCCAGAAAGAGAAACACTGACAGGATAGGATTGTTTGTTGAAAACATAAGTAGGCAGAGAGCATTTGCGTCGTACCGTCTGCCCTTTGAGCACCTTCCAGTCCGGTTCAATGCCTTCGCACCATAACTCCGCAAGTCTGCGGTTCACATAGATACTGTCCTGCTCCGTCTCCCTTACGTGACGTAGCATATTCAGTACCGTCTGGGAATCTCTTGATAGACTGTGCTGTCTAGCAAAGGAGCTTAGCGTTCGTCCTGCACCTACTTCAATTAATACAGCCCGCTCATCCTTCAACACTTCAGCCAGGTTTGATTCAAACAACACCGGCTGTAAAATATGACGGGACCAATAGTCAGGTTGTGTGATTTCATCTCCAAGCGCCCATGTTCCACTGGTGTTGGACAGTAAAGGGATCTGTGGCGTATGAAGTGAATGCTCTGCTAAATAACGTCTAAATTCCTCAGCGGCCTGATTCATCATTGGCGTATGGAATGCATGGGAAGTCTTCACACGAATGCACTTCCAGCCCAGTCCTTCAGCCTTGGCTTCCATCCGTGAAATGGCTTCAGCTGTCCCACCAATCACACTGGAACCTGTAGTATTCACCAGGGCAAGCCACATGTCTTCCTCCAGTTGTGACTTCACCTGCTGTGCATCCGCCATAATGGCAAGCATAACCCCGGGTTGTTGTTGTTGCATCAGACGTCCGCGAAGTCGAACTAACTTGACAGCATCTCCGAGTTCGAACACACCCGCTACCGCTGCAGCAGCCAATTCACCAATGCTGTGTCCGATCATGCCATCTGGCTTGATGCCCAGATCCAGCAGCGACTTGGCCAGCGCATAACTTGTCATGAACAGTGCGAATTGGCTGTACTCCGTCTGGTTTATTCGCTCAGGCTGCTGATCCCCGTATACAACGGAAAGCATATCTTCTCGTTCTTCCGCGGGCAAAAGGTCCAATATTTCCTGAATATAACTTCTGAAGATTGGAGCCAGGCCTGCTTGCTCTGTAGATCTGTATAGTTCTGCACCCATTCCCTGATACTGACTGCCCTGTCCGGGGAACATAAAGTATACGGGACGAGTGCCTTGAGCCGAATGGTATACGCGTGCTTTTCCCAGCTGCTGTATCAGCTTGTCCGGATTATCCTTCCATGTCTTATCCAGAATGAGTGCCTTACGATACGCAAAAACAGATCTACCTGACTGCAAGGTCCACGCTGCGTTCGATACAGATTGATTCGACTGCTGAGTCAGATGTTCCATAATCCGTTCAGCGGTGCGGTTCAGCGAGTACTCTGTTTTGGCGGAAAAAAGCAATATATTTACGTCATCATCCGGACTGCACTTCTCCATCTCGGGAGCCTCCTCCAATACCATGTGAGCATTCGTGCCCCCCACACCAAATGAATTGATTCCTGCGCGCATGACTCCAACATTGCCCTGTTTCCAGTCCACCCCTTGTGCATTAACTTTAAAAGGCGTATTCAAAAAATCAATTTTGGGATTAGGCTGCTCATAATTCGCTGTTCCAGGGATATAACCTTGTCCAAGACTGAGCGCTACCTTGATTAAACCAACCACACCTGCGGCTGTATCCATATGTCCCACATTGCCTTTAACCGAACCCAGATAGCAAAATTGCTTTTGGTCGGAAGCAAAGGCCCGAGTTAACGAGTTTACTTCAATTGGATCACCAAGCAACGTTCCCGTACCATGTGCTTCGATATAACTCACCGTTTCCGGGTCTACTCCGGCTACCTTATAAGCATCCTGAATGACTTCAGCCTGTCCGCTTACGCTAGGAGCAAGAAAACTGAGTTTTTCTTGTCCGTCATTGTTAATTGCTGAGCCTTTGATGACCCCGTAGATATGATCTCCATCCCGCAGAGCATCGGTTACCCGCTTCAGCACCACAATTCCCATACCATTGGAGAAGACGGTTCCACTGGCTGCCGCATCAAATGGACGACAGTGTCCATCTGTGGAGAACATCATGCCATCCTCAAATATGTAACCCCCTTCATTGGGCAACTCCACGGTAATTCCACCAGCCACGGCCACATCACATTCTCCAACGATCAAAGATTGACATGCCAGATGAGGTGTAACCAATGAAGTAGAACATCCCGTCAGAGCGGTATAGGCCGGCCCTTTTAAGTTCAGCTTATAAGCCATTCGGGTAGCGAGAAAATGATTGGTGCTGAGGGTGAATGCTTCGTATTTACTGCTATAGTTAGCATCGTTAAAAAGCACTTGACGGTACCATTCGAAGTCATCGGACCCGCCAAGGAACACACCCACCTTACCCGCTTCATCCGGTCTGCAGCCCGCATCCTCCAGCGCTTCCCATATTCCCTGATACAGAAGTCTGAATTGGGGAGACATCATTTTAGCTTCACCGGGAGTATAGTCAAAGAACCCTGCGTCAAACTCATCGATGCCGTTGGCACGTCCTTTTGCCTTGACATAACGAGGTGAACGCAGCAACGCTTCCTCGACACCAAGCTCCCTCAATTCATCATCACTATAAAAGTGAATGCTTTCCCGCCGTTCAACAAGGTTACTCCAGAACTCCCTTATATCCTCAGCACCCGGCACATTCACCGCCATGCCCACAATTGCAATGTCCTCACGCATAATGCCGTCTTTTCGTTGAAACAATTGTTCCCTTTCAGTCGGTATCCGAACTCCCTCATCTTTCGGACCCAGTGCGGCAAATTGACGCAATGTCGGGCATTCGAAAAAACGAGGCACAGGGAACTCCACATCGGTATAATGCTTTAGTTTATTGTGAGCCTGAATGACAGAAAATGAATTTCCGCCCAATTCAAAGAAATGGTCATCGCGCCCTACTCTCTCAACACCGAGCACTTCGGCCCACACTTCGGCTATAATCCTCTCAAGCTCAGAAGACGGAGCGGTATAGAACGTACTGGAAGCGTGAGCATGCGTGATATCTGCCATAAGTGCCTTCCGGTCAATCTTCCCACTGCTATTCAATGGAAATTCGGATTTATGTACAAAAACGGATGGTATCATATATGCCGGTAACAAACGAGACAGATGCTCTCTCAATTCGACAGAAGGCAGCTCCTGCTCTGACAGATAGTAGGCATACAGCAAGCCGGACCTACCTTCAAATGATTTCATGACTACCACGGTCTGGATGACACCCGGATAGGATGACAGGGTATTCTCAATTTCGCCTGTCTCCAGTCTGGCTCCCTGAATTTTAACCTGAAAATCAATGCGTCCCAGATATTCGATCGTACCGCTTGGGAGTGAACGTACCAGATCCCCTGTGCGGTACATGTATCTGAAATGCTCTGCGTCCTGTCCTTCTTGAAAGAAAGGATTAGGGACAAACTTCTCTCGGGTCATCTGTTCCAGATTCAGATATCCACGTGCAAGTCCAACACCGCTAAGACAAAGCTCCCCTGGAATACCTAACGGCTGAAGCGCATCATGATTTCCGACGACATACCATCTGGACTCATTGAGCGGGTAGCCAATCGGTACATTGCCCAAGCCTTCGTAATGGCTTAATGGATAATGAGAAACCCATATGGTGCATTCGGTTGGACCATATACATTTTCAAGACTTGCTCCAATGCCTAACCTGTTAAATTTCTCAATGATGTCTGGCGTGACTGCCTCTCCGCCAACAAACATCCATTTCAGCGTTTCCAATGCTGACAGATCGGAGCGAAGCTCCATCGTTTCCAGAAAAAGACGGAATAACGTTGGAACAAAGTTGATGTGTGTAACCTTATGTGATGCCACCGTAGACACAATACGAGCAGGGTCTTTTTCTGCTCCAGGCTCAAGAATACTTAGTGTGCCTTCACCCATGAACCAGCCAAAAAGTTCCGTGGCGGACACATCAAAGGTATATGCCGTTTTCAGCAAGTAAACATCCTGCGCCTGCATTGGAAAACGACGCTCCAGATCAAGCAGTGTATTGACTACGCTATGATTTTCAACCATGACTCCTTTTGGCTTGCCTGTTGATCCGGACGTGTACATGATATAGGCCAGGCTATGCGGATTCAGCGCCTCTTCGAGATTTGAGACATCCCCCGTATAGGCCTGATCGCCCTCAACGTAGATGTACTGGACATCCAGAGTCTCGTCATCTTTTTCGGGCTGCATAGCCAGCACTATGGATATGTCTGCATCCGATATAATATAGTCCTTTCTGGACAAAGGATAGGAAGGGTCTACAGGTACAAAAGCACATCCGGCTTTTAATACAGCCAATAGGGCAATGACCATATCCGAGGAACGTGGCATCTGCACGCCAACTGCCGCGTTATCACTTTTTTTACTCGCAACGATCTGCCTAGCCAATTGATTCGCTTTTGCGTTGACCTGCGCATAGGTCTGATGCTGCTTGCCTTCCATTAGAGCTACCCGCTCCGGGAAACGTGCTACTTTATCGTGAAATATATCCATAATATGTTGTGGAGTGTAGGGAAAATAAGAAGTTTGATTGAATCGGTACAGTAGGTTTTCTTTCTCATCCTGCATCAGGAGGCTGAACTCCCTGATTTTTTGCTCAGAATTGGTTACTAGTTGATTCAGCAAATATAGAAATCGTTGGCCCATTCGCTCCATTGAATCTTCACGGAACAAGCTCGGTTTATATTGCAGCTTCAACTGAGCACCTTGCGGTAAACGGCTTAACACCACCATCAGATCTCCTGGGAACGTAACCTTATCCTGATCCAGAATACGAGTTCCGAGCATATCTTCCTCATAGGAATCATAAACAAAGGAGATATCAAACAACGATGGTGATCCGGGTTGAGCCTGTAACATGCTGTCTCTGACAATGAGGTTATTGGGATATCCGATGTTCCTGTACGTATCCATCCAGGTTGTGGCTACTTGTTGCAGCAGAGGTTTTAGAGTTGATTCGAGGTCAATATGGAATCGCATAGGCAACATATGGACAAAACATCCAATCGTTTCTTCCAAGTCCATACCGGGACGATGAGAATATGGGGAGGCAAAGGTGATATCGTCTGTACCGACATATTTACTCATAAGAATGCCAAAGGCACCCATAAAGAACATAAAAACGGTTACTTCATTATCTTTGGACATCTGTGTAATATCAGCCATTAACGATTCCGAAATATCAAATCGCAGTTCATGACCAATCCCTTCTTGTACAGAACCTGCTGGAAAGTCGTGCTTTAGAGAAAGAGGTTCCGCTCCCTTCATTTTGTTTAACCAGTATTCCCGCTCTTTGGAGTACTTGTTTTCGCGCAGTTTCTTGTTCTCTGCCTCAACATAAGAGATGAATCCTTCATCCAAATTGACATCCACAGGCTGATCTTCAAGAAGACACGTATATGACTGGATAAGTTTGTTTTTCATCAGTTCAAGCGACAAGCCATCACATATTAAATGATGAATACATAAGGTCAGAATATATCGGCTTTTATCCATCTGAACAATCATTATACGGAACAGAGGACCTTTCTCCAGATCAAAAGGTGTCCCGATGCATTCATCCACCAATGCTTCTAACTGTTGTTCCTTTGGATTCTCCTGATTCTCGCTACTTAGGTCCCACAAGGTAAGTGAATAATCCATATCTTCATGAACGGATAACACGGGTACATCATTTTGAATCTCAATCCGAGTACGCAGCACCACTTGCTCATACATAAGCAATTCGATGGCCCGGCGAAATATCTCCATTTGAAGATGATCAAATTGCATTGAAGCTGAGATGTTATACGAAGTGGGATCATTCACCTGACAATCAAAATAGATTCCCTTTTGTGTTTCGGAAAGTTCAACGGTTTTTTGTACCATCACGACCACACCTCATCGTTTAATTGAGATTCAAGCTGTGTAAGGCAAAAAATCAGTTACAGCTTAGTGCATTACCCAGATTCCACCAGCCAATACGGAGAGAACCGTGATAAACGTTTGATACACCACATCCATAATGAGATTCCCGATACTGTCTCCATCTGCCTTGCGATTTTTAATCATCACATAAGTATGAGACCAAAGACCACTTAATCCGTATATGTACATCGTTACCAATACACCAACCCAAAAGTTCCCTTGGAACCAGATGGCCATAATCCCCATAACTCCAAGCCCTACCTGGGAAAAACCGTATTTAACCTGAAATGGTCCACCAGGCCATCCTAACATTTTGGCTGTCTGATCCGCTCTGGCAATATTGACAACATAACCAATCACTCCAACCAATCCAAACGTAACCACAAACTGATGAAGCAGCAACACTCTGCTAATCTCGCTCATTTCCCCGGGAAAACCTAACACATATAGGTGTACTCCCCCTGAAATTAGACCTAACAACCATAGAACCAAAAACCACATGCCTGTCCCACTCCCGCCGTTTGTTATTTGGAATCATTTGTAACTAAATGTACAATCTTGTAGTTAAACACATTATATAATCGCTTTTACATTTGTCAATTCATACATAATTTTCTAGTTTGTCGAAGCTTTTGTCATTTTTCTTCTTCTGTACGCAAACAAGAAAACCATATAGTTCCATTTAACTTGAAAATAATAGGAATTTAGCCCTATTATTACATTAAAAGGTTTGAAACCTACTTCTTTTTTAACGCTTCAAAAGAACCACAACTCATTTATTTGACATAGGTGATAGTTCAATTATCATCTGTTTGATTATCTACGATTCCAGAACAACAGCAACTATCCATTAAAATATAATATAAAGGAATTGACATCCGATCTCTTTGTAACTATTATAGTTACAACGGTGGTGATTATCCCATGAGACAAATCAGCAGTCGCTTTTCCATTGCGGTTCATACCCTGTCCCTGATCGCTGTTATGCCCAATGAATGCACCGGAGATGTGATCGCGCAGAGTGTGAATACAAATCCCGTGATTATTCGGCGGATTATGTCCAAGCTGAAACAGGCTGGACTGATTGACGTCAGACCCGGTGTGGGTGGTGCTTCCTTGTTGAAAGATCCAGCCGACATTACCCTTCTTGATGTATATCGAGCGCTTGAGGTCGTGGAGGATGGGGAATTGTTTAACTTTCACAAACATCCGAATCCGAAATGTCCGGTCGGCAACATGATTGAACACACCTTGCGTGCCGAACTCATTGAGGCTCAGACAGCCATGGAACAGCGCTTGAATCGTGTAACCATACAGCAGATGATGGATCAGATTCATGTCTCTGAATAAAAAAGCTCATAATGAGCTTTTTTTAACCCTTTCGTTGTAATCACACCTGTTATAACAATTTTGATTACATCCATATGCAAACAAAACACATATCCTAGGAGGAAAAGAAAATGAAAATTTTGGTTACTGGCGCAACAGGTCAATTGGGTTCACTGGTTGTAGAGGCATTGTTAAAAACGGATTCTGCCAAAGGTTTGGCAGTAAGTGTACGTAATCCGGAAAAAGCGGAAGCACTCCGCACTCAAGGGGTTGACGTGCGTCACGGTGATTTCGATCAACCGGAGACGTTGAAGAAAGCTTTTGCCGGTGTAGATCGTCTGTTGCTCATCTCAACTGATGGTGACAATGAAACGCGTATTCGCCAACATCAGGCTGCCATTGACGCTGCCAAAAGCGCAGGTGTGGGATTCATCGCTTATACAAGCGTTGTGAATGCAGAGAAAAATACCCTTTCCCTGGCGGAAGTTCACCGCGCTACAGAAAAAGCTATTCGTGAATCCGGCATTCCGTATTCCTTCCTGCGCAACAACTGGTACCTGGAAAATGAAGCAGGCAGTGTGCAAGCAGCTACCCAAGGTGCACCTTGGGTTCATGCCACCAACAACAGCCAAGTAGGCTGGGCTACCCGAAGTGACTACGCCCATGCTGCTGCAGCTGTTCTCGCAGGAGAAGGACATGAGAATACCGTATATGAATTGTCCGGCAAACTACGCACGCAAGCTGAACTGGCTGCCATTGTTGGTGAAGTGCTTGGGCAGGAAATCAACGTGCAAAACGTGGACGATGCCGCTTACGCTGACATCATGAAAGGTGCAGGTCTACCGGATTTTGTCGTATCGATGCTTGTTGATATGCAAAGTGCCATCCGTGAAGGCGCATTGGCTGTAGAAAGTGATACTTTAGAGAAATTGCTTGGCCGTCCGGCTCAGCCACTTAGCGAAAGTATTAAAGCAATTGTAGGCAAGTAAGTTTTGGATATGAGAAAGGGACACACCAACAAATGTTGGATGCGTCCCTTTTTTTGTGTAGCTAACGGTCAATACAACGGTATACAACTTGAACGGAAGACTGCACATTCAATCCATTCAATGCGACTGTTGCAATTTGAGATAGGCATTTATGTTGTCCACAACAGTTCATCACTCATTGCTCACCAGTCACTGCTCACTGCTCACTGCTCAAGAATATAACGTGCAGGAATGTGATCGGCCAGCCAGATATTTTCGTTTCCATGATAAAAGAGGATTCCGTCTGTGGCCGCTTGAGCAGCATTGATTCTCAAAATGACAGGCTGATCATCCCGTCTTCGTCCCACCTGATTGGCCGTATCGATATCTGCGGACAGATGTACATATTGCCTTTGCCGCGGCTGTAAGCCATGTTCCATAATAGAATGCACTGCGCGTGCCGGGGTCCCATGGTACAGGGTTTCCGGTGGCTCAGCAGATATTTTCGATATCTTATGAGGAGTCGAATGTCCATACAATGCCCGGATGCGGCCAGAACGGATTTCATGTCTCTTTTTCTCCGAGGTTTCAATCATCTGCTCCAGATCGGCTTGCGTGACTTCCTTCCACTGCGGACTTTCATGTAGAGCCACCAGCAATTGCGAGATCTCCACCCAACCCTCTTCGTCCAGTTCCAGTTCATACTCCCATGGTGCATGTCGCAGAGCGTATGAGAGTTCCTTGCTTAATTTCATCAGATCCAATGCAATCATCTCCCACATCTAATAAAACCGTCTATTTTTGCGATTGAACCGCTGTTAAAATCTCCTGAATGTTACGTTCCAATCCTTCATCGTCTTCCTGATTGAATTGGCGGTGTCCATCAATCCCACGATGAATAATCGTATTCATCACCGGATGAACCTCACGATCGGAAGCCACCCGAATCAGATCATCGGCAAAATCAACCGCCTGCTGTTCACTGTAATTAAACGGTTTAATCAGCATCCGAATGCTCAAGGCATGGGCCTGCGGCTCCGCCAGCTGATCCCGATGAGTGATGCCATACACCGCGCCAAAACCAAAAGCAGCCATGACCTGACGCTCCAGTTCTGTCGTCTGTTCCAAAGGCGTGCCAATCAGCTCACACATTTTGTCCACCATCTGCTCCAGCTCGTTTGCTGCCGCAGACAGAATTACGTCATTAATATCGTCAGCGTTGATAAAATCAGTCATATTGGTTTTCTCCATTTCTGCACCGTATTTGATCCATTCTCTCAGACTCTATGAGAACATTGTATCGGAGTTGGGGTGTTCGTTTCAAATTCTATCTATAGGTGGAGCTGTTAATCACGGCATGATTTATCGTCTGGCTAACTTCGAGACGAACTCTATAAAATATAACGTCATTCAATTACATCCGATTCCCTATAACATAATAAATAACAAAAAAACCAAATCTCCTCTTTTATAAGTCGACTTGGTTTAATTTATTGTACGAATATGCTCATCTAGCATACCATTTTATAAAAGAGGTGTTATAACTCAAGCCATCTCATGTTGCTTTTTCGACTCCACTTCATAGACCTGCGTATGTTGATTCTCGGCTAAAGACCATTCCACTGTACCTGGCTTGCGCACTTTCCATACCCAGGCTTGAACTCGCAGCGAGCTTCTGACCCAAGCTAAGGAAGCACAGCGTTTCTCAGAACGAACCGTCAACCCCCAATGAATAACACGAGCGAGCCAAGGATTCACATACTCAT
This sequence comes from Paenibacillus sp. FSL H7-0942, assembly GCF_045040715.1. Classification (NCBI taxonomy): domain Bacteria; kingdom Bacillati; phylum Bacillota; class Bacilli; order Caryophanales; family Paenibacillaceae; genus Paenibacillus; species Paenibacillus sp. FSL H7-0942. The sequence continues at coordinate 4,988,664 of NZ_CP150279.1, forward strand.
TATGTGAGCGAACAGATGGCAATTCATCCTGGAACAACCGCTGTTTCACGTCCATAGGGGGTTGCCCACATGTCCAATAATGGAGCAGAGCTGCCAAACTATAGATGTCCGACATCGGTCCTTGACTAGATTTCTCCGAATAAAACTCCAGCGGAGAATAACCTGCCGATGTAAATATCACCTGTTTCTCTCCGGATTGCATAGGCCAACGGGTAGCTGAGCCAAAGTCCAGAAGTTTGGGTGTACCATCCTCCATAACCATAATGTTGGAAGGTTTCACATCCCGGTGAAGAATGCCTTGCTTATGTATGTAATCCAATGTATCCACCAGTGGAAGCAGCGTCTCCGTTATGAAAGCAGCATCAAGAGCATGATTATGTTCATTCAAATACTCGGTCAATGTGATTCCCGTGCAGTATTCCATAACCAGATACCCCGTACCATTTGCTTCAAAATGATCCATATACGATACAATATGGGGATGATCCAGTTTCGATAATAGTTCACCTTCGAGCAGAAATGCAGCCAGTAACTCCTGATATTGCCCACCGTATCCTCGTGAAGAGCAGAACACCCCTCGCTTGTCTGCCTGCCGTTCAGCCATTCTCTGTGGGAAAAATTCCTTAATGGCTACTTTTGCACCTGTGTTACGATCTCGCCCTGCATATACAATAGCCAACTCACTGCTGGCTAATACCTGTCTTACCTGATATGTATCATTTATAATCACATTGCGCTGCAATGCCATTTTGCAATTGTCTTTTCTCATAACAGACCTCTTTTCAACCTTGTCGATCGGAAGACTTTCCGCGTAAATGCATCACTTGGTTTAACCAGTCAGCAATTCATCGCCAACTATACATATAAACCAAATGATGCAATTTGAAACACCTTAACGCGAAATATTTAAATATTAATGATATCAAGCCTTCTGCGATATACTGCTAATCCCTATCCACACTACTCTATAGAAGAAAAGCATTCTCTTATATAGAGTATCGACAGATGGATGTAATTACTTTATTAAACTGGAGAATAACATTTCTCATCCTTCATTTACAGCTTTTATTAATAATTATTCTGTAAAAAACGCCCGATTTCCTCGTTCATCTGAACCAATACGTCCTGTGAAGGAAAATGTCCTGTATCATACTTGATGGCTTCTACATTCGTAATAATCTTTTGAGCTCGCTCAATACACTTATCCGCTGGGAAAAAGACATCCTTCTCTCCTACCAATAACAAGGTTGGTGACGTATAATTCACCAGTTCTTCCCGCTCCGTAAGCTTGGGCAGATCCTGATCTATGCTGACGTATTTAAAAAGTTTGCCGATAATGTTTTTATCCATTTCTTTCATGCAGTTGCACGACATGTTGTCCGTAATTTTTTGCAAAGAAGATGGTGAAGAAGTCATACGATACTTGACGAGTGGCAGCGTGATATCCTGAGCTGTTTTAATTTTGGAATTGACCGCAAGACCCGCAGGAGCAACCAATACAGCACACGAAATGCGTTCCGGAATATAGGTAGCCAGTCTGAGAATAATGCCTCCTCCAAACGATGGGCCGATAAATGCACTCTTTTCGATATCATAGTGATCCAGCAGATCCGATACCCATAATGCCAAACTATCAAACCGTGTCGAGATACTCGCTTCCTCACTATAACCAGGATGACCAATCGTATCAGGAGCAATAATCCGGTATTCTTTAAATAAAGAAGAGAACCAGGACAACGTCATCGGATTCACACAATTACCGCCTTGGAGAATAAATAACGGCTTGCCATCTAGAGGACCCGTCAGTAAAACATGTGTCTTTCCAAAACGCGTCTCTACATACTCCCGAGTAAATTCCTCACCCAACTCGTTCAAATAAATCTCATACTCTTCAAGTATGCTGCTCTTGCCTTCTTCACTTCTATAAATGGAACTCATGTCTGCCTCCTGCAATATATACTCAAATACCCCATTCTATTGAATGGACTTGCTAATCAATGGACCAAAAAGATAAAGAGGGCCTGCAGATGACAGGCTCCTCCATATGTTTAACTAATCATATTCAGATGATTATAGAGCGGAAACTGGAAATTGTAAATAACGATTCTAATAGACCAGAAATAAAGGAGGCATCCTTTGGAAAAATTCCTACTTCCGGCCGTAATCTGCCTTGATTTCGCCCCACTGTTTGGTCTGCCATTTTAGCACTTTATTGCTGTACGTATTCGTCTGGAGCCACTGCTCCGCACGATCAATCATCAACCAGATCTCTTCCGTGGAGTTGTCTCTTGGCAACGTTGTGGCTACTTTTTTCTGCTTTAGCCATTTCATGGCATTGACCGAGTCGGTATACACCGTTTTGGTACTGCCTTCTTTCTTAAGATGTGCGAGGGCATGTACAATGGCTAAAAATTCGCCCAGATTGTTCGTGCCTTTGGAGATCGGTCCGACGGAGAAAATAACCTCACCGGTGCGGGTGTCTACTCCTTTGTATTCTACAGGTCCGGGGTTACCACGTGTGCCCACATCAACAGAGACGCTGTCGTAATCCACTTCCTCTGACGTTTCCATGCCAGCACTTCTTCCGCTACCAGCCGACTTTGTCTTCGACGCTCCGCCTGCACTTGAACCCCAGTTCCCTTTCCATCCAGCACGATACGCTTCTTCTGCGGCTGCTTTGGACTCATAGGATTTATATTTTGCTCCAGTATAATGATCCGTCTGCGCTTTGCAATCTGCCCATGTGTTATACACACCCGGCTTCTTGCCTTCCCAGACAACATAATATTTCTGTTTTGCCACTGTAACCCGCTCCTTTGTTCCTTCATCAATACCCTATTGTAAACGATCTGGTGGGCGGAATGAAAGCTATGGATTTGGCCATCTGCATAATTCCTCCAACTCCAGAACAGTCTAAGAAGCAAAACGCATACTGGAATAGAAAGGAATATACGTATGGACTGGATATGGAAATCTGTTTTACTTGTACTTATCGGCATGATTCTGCTGCGAATTGCAGGACGCAAGTCGATCTCACAGATGAGTGTCGCCACAACGGTCATCATGATCTCCATCGGAACAACGATTGTACAACCCATCGCAAATCATGAGCTTGGCAAAGCGATTGGATCAGCATCAGTATTCATTTTGACATTGCTTGTAGTGGAACAACTGCAATTGAAATTTAATATTTTTGAACGGTTAATGAGTGGCAGTTCCAAAATCGTGGTAGAGGACGGAAAGGTCATTATCCCGAATCTGAAACGTATGCGTTATACGATGGATCAGCTTGAGATGCATATGCGACAGCACGGAATTACAAGTGTAGACGATCTGGAGACAGCAACGGTGGAACCCAATGGTCAACTTGGTTATGTCCTGAAACGACATGCTCGTCCCGTGACGATTGGAGATCTGGAAGAGATCCTACGAAGTTATGCGATTACAGGTAGTAGCCCAGCACCGGGAGAACACTCCCAACAAGACAAGAGCAGTAAGTCTTCAACGCATATCGATAACTCCTCCGATATTTTCCAAGAAGTCAGCAAAGGTGCTCATGCTCATCCCGTTGATCCTAAGCTTCAATAGATGCGTCCTCCCCTCTAAAAAAAGACCGCACCTATGAGCACTTATCAACATCGCTCCAACAGGTACGGTCTATGTTCACTTCAATTGATTACTTCGAAAGATTGCTCCAGGTCATCCAAACGAAGATATAGCCCCAATCAACGTGTACTCAGGTATGCAATACCCAGGCCACCCGTAACTGGATTTGTATAGATTTCACAATCGACATCAAATACCTCACCAATCATCTCGCGAGTCAGAATATCTGCCGGTTTGCCATGAACCACAATCTGGCCCTTTTTCACCACATAGAGATAATCGCAATATTCTGCGGCGAGTTCGAGATCATGCAGCGCTGCCAAAATGCCAATGCCGAGTCCACGGACAATATTTAGAATCTGAAGCTGGTATTTGATGTCCAGATGGTTCGTCGGCTCGTCCAGGATCAGGAATTGGGGTTGCTGTGCCAAGACACGTGCCAAGACCACACGCTGTTTCTCTCCACCAGACAGAGACACGTAATTGCGGTCTGCATGTCCAGTCAGATGTACTTTTTCCAGAGCCTGCTCCACGATTTCGTGATCCCGTTCATTATCCGTCTCCAGCATTTTTTTGTGCGGGGTACGGCCCATCATGACCATCTCACGTACTGTAAAATCAAAACTCAATTCATTAAACTGGCCAACAACGCCCATGTGTCTGGAAACAAGCTTTGGACTGGATTTGAGAATATCGGTATTATCCAGAAAAACCTTACCTTGCTGCGGTTTGATCACTTTATAGATGCTCTTGAGCAGCGTTGACTTGCCACAACCATTGGGTCCGATCAGTCCAACGAACTGTTTACCGTTCACCTGTAATGAAATATCCTTGATGATGTCCGTGTTCAGCACAGAGATGGATACATTTTCTACGTTCAGCTTCATGTTTAATTTCCTCCAAAACCGTAGCCTTTTTTGACCAGCATATACATAAACATTGGTGCACCAATCATGGCCGTAATAATACCGATTGGCAACTCCACGCTGGATATGAGGGATCGTGCAATAACATCCGTCCAGATGAGGAAAATGGCTCCAAACAGCACAGATACAGGCATCACTTTACGATGGTCGGAACCCACGAGACCTCTGACAATATGCGGAATAATGAGTCCAACAAAACCAATCATGCCACAGCTCGCCACCATAACGCCTGTCACCAAAGCGGTTAACAGCATGTACAGTCTGCGATACACACTCAGATTAATGCCCAGCGTAACAGCTGCTTCATCCCCCAATAACATCGTATTGAGAACTCTGGACTGTAAAAGGAAAAATAGAATCGCCACCAGCACGACGATACCCACGAGTGGAAGCTTGTTCCAACCGGAAGCCGCCAGGCTGCCCATGGTCCAGAACGTCACCGTTTTGATGCCTTCAGCATTGTTGGCAAAATAAATAATAAAGTTCGAAAAAGCGCTACATAACGCGTTAATCACCATTCCGGCAAGCACCAGCTTGACCGACGTCATTTTCCCCCGAATCCCTGCCAAAGTCAGGACCAGTAAGGACGCACCCATCGCACCGGCAAAGGCCCAGAAAGCCACCCCCGTCTGACCTAGCCACCCAATCGCACCGAATCCAATAAGAATTGCAAAGGTTGCTCCAAGTGAAGCGCCTGAGGATATACCCAGTATGTAAGGATCAGCGAGCGGATTCTGCACAGCAGCCTGCATAACAGCACCGCACAAGGCCAAGCCTGCACCGATAAACATCGCCATCAGCACACGCGGGAAACGAATCTGCCAAATGATATCGGTAAAGGAACCTGCCTCAATGGGTGTTGTCCCCCACTGAAATCCCGTTAATTTGTATAAAAGAATACGATATGACTCCGCCAGCGGGATACGAACCTGTCCAATGGAAACCGCAATACCTACGGATATAAGCGTAATCATGATTAAAGCTGCAATCAGTAAAGCAAACCCGGATTTACTATGAATCAGAGACTCTCTTTTCCCCATACGCTGTGTCTGAACCTGAACCGTCTGTGCCATCTCTTCCCCCATCAATTCGCGTAAAATGTAGAACAAATTAAATTTAGCTATTTACAATGTGTTTTCTCGGATTATAATTGAGAATGATTATCTTTGTCAATTTAAAACACATAGAAAAGGGGTTCATCATTTAATGAAATTCACATCCAGAACCATTGGCTTCGCTGCTCTAAGTCTCCTGTTACTGCTGCTTGCAGCCTGTTCGAATGCATCAACTTCTTCCCCTGCCGAAGAAACAACTTCAACAACTAACACGACAGAAACTTCAGCTCCTGCTGAGAATACAAATAAAACGACGTACCCGCTCACCATTGAGAATTTCACGATCTCGGGTGAGGGTGGCGAGTGGAAACCCAAAGTGCAAGTATTCGATAAAGCACCTGAACGTGTTGTTGCGAATACCCAGTCTGCGGCTGAGATGCTCATCAAATTGGGTCTGACCGATAAAATGGTCGGTGTTGCTGCTCTTTATGGTTCCGTTACACCCGATGTGGCTGATGATTTCGCCCAAATTCCGGTATTGTCCAAGGATTATGTAGGTAAAGAGCTGGTTGTAGGTGCAAGCCCGGATCTGGTACTCGGACGAGGCGACCTGTTCGCTGATGCAGACTGGGGCGTGGGTACCGTCGATGGATTGAATGACATGAATATCCGTACGTTCCTGCAAACGACGAATCACAAAGGCACACTCGATAGCCTGTATAGTGATATTGCACAACTTGGGCAGATCTTCGATGTTCAAGATAATGCCGCAACATTCACGGAAAGTCTGAAGACTCGTGTTGCAGCCATTAAGGCAAGTGTAGCCGATCAGCCTGAGCATAGTTTTGCCTATATCGTACCCGCTACGGAAGACACCATTACGGTCAGCAGCATGCAAAATGATACGTATCAGCTTGATGCGCTTGGCCTGTTGAGGCTGAAAAATACGTTTGATGGTGTGCAAGGTGAGGTAAGTGTTGAGCAACTGATCACAGCGAACCCGGACTACCTGCTCTTGTCCGCGTATGCTGGTTCACCAGATATCGACAAGCTGATTCAAAATCTGTATGGCAACCCTGCCCTGCAAAGTATGAACGCAATCAAGAATAAACAGATCTATATCACGGATTTCAGCCAGTTCTGGGGTTATGGATATCAGATTCTGGATGGTATTGAGAAAATGGGACAGGAAATGAAAGCTAATCCAATCAAGTAATGACTTGAGCCAATGAGCAGGAGAAGACATTCTCACTGCTCTTTTTTCAGTTCACTTTAGAACATACTAAATTAACGGATAAACTCACAAATTAAATTAAATATCATGTTAAAACCTCCTTCTAACCTTTAATCCTGTATGCAAAAGTTTGATTTTTTCAGATAAGCTTATATGCATAGTTCTGGATAGGATTAAAATATAAGAAATGAGGTTTTATTCATGGCCATTAACACACCCCTCCCAAAACAAAGGGAGCTGCCTTCCATATCTTCAGAACGCCTTCCGTGGGCTGGGCTACTTGCTTTAGCCATGGCGGGATTTATTTGCATCCTCACCGAAAGCCTGCCTGCGGGACTGCTGCCGCAAATTGCAAAAGACTTGGGGATCACAGAAGCCTTCACCGGACAGTTGGTGACTCTTTATGCCATTGGATCACTTGTTGCTGCCATTCCCTTGACTGCTGCTACACGCGGATGGAGACGCCGACCTCTACTGTTAGTATGCATTAGTGGTTTTCTTGTCTTTAACACCGTTACCGCCTTATCTTCGGATTATATCCTGACACTTGCTGCTCGTTTCATGGCTGGAGTCTCTGCGGGTGTGTTATGGGGCATGACAGCAGGTTATGCACGTCGGATGGTCCCGGATTCGCTAAAAGGTAAAGCCATGGCTGTGGCTATGGTCGGCACACCGGTAGCATTAGCCCTGGGTGTCCCAATCGGTAGTTTTCTCAGTTCTTATGTCGGCTGGCGCCTCATCTTCGGGATGGTATCTCTTCTAACCGTGGCTTTAATCGTATGGGTTCTCTGGAGAATGCCGGATTTTGCCGGAGAGCCAGCTGGTGAACGTCTTCCACTGCATAAGGTGTTTTTAATTCCGGGAGTTAGGCCTATTCTGTTTGTTGTTCTGGCCTGGATGCTTGCCCATAACATCCTATATACCTATATTTCTCCCTACCTTGCCCAGACCGCATTTGCTAACAGAGTCGACTTGATTTTGCTCATTTTCGGTATTACTTCCATTGTTGGAATTTGGTTAACCGGAATGCTCATTGACCGATTTTTGAGGAGATTAGTTATCATCAGCTTGGCATCATTCGCTCTAGCCTCTGTCGCGATGGGAATCGCTACTCATCAACCTGTGATTATTATCCTTGGCGTCATGATCTGGGGACTTACGTTTGGCGGGGCCGCGACACTGTTACAGACTGCCATCGCTCAAGCCGGAGGCAAAAGCACAGATGTCGCCCAATCGATGCTGGTTACAGCATGGAATCTGGCAATTGGTGGAGGAGGCATCATCGGGGCCATTCTTCTTGAAGTATTTGGAGCAGGATACCTTTCTGGGGCGCTGTTTATCTTGCTTATTCCTGCGTTGCTTGTAGCTAGGCGTGCTTATAAATATGGATTTACCAGAGCAAATTAACAGGAAGGCATTTTTCATGAGTTACACGCAGGAGGAAAGAGGAGTTCACTTGATGTGGACTCCTCTTCTGTTTTTCATTTTAAAGACCAGAATCTTATTCTGCCTGTGCCAACAGATTTGGTCCTTCCACTAGATTCTTATGTGCAATTGGAGAAGACATGGTGATTAAAGTCATGTAAGTACCGTACGGATCACACTTGTTCTGAAACTCCTCGAGTCCCTGAATGGTATCTGTGAGGATTTTCAGCAAGTAATTGTACTCTCCGCTTATCCGATAACATTCCACAACTTCAGGTGACGCACGACAGAAATCCAGGAAAGGATAACAATCCCGCGTACGAAAAAGAACATAGGCTGTGCTCTGCTTGCCCAATTTGGAGGGGGAGATTACGGTTCGATATTCCTCAATGATTCCCTTTTCTTCCATTCGTTTGACTCGTTCAGTAACGGCGGGCTGAGATAACCCCACCAATTTGCCTAGTTCGGTCATGGATAATCTCGCCTGATTCTCCAAGTGATACAGAATATGCTGATCTATTTCGTCCATGTGATCCACTCCTTTAAATATATAAGATATATTCATAAATCACCTTAAGTATATTCGTTAATCCATTATAATGCCTTTAACAAACCATGTAATACAAGATCAATCATTTATATAATAAACACAGTTATCACGAGAAATCAAATACATCAGTTGGTGAGAGGAAGATATGTATGAGTAAAAAAGACATGACGAAATTGCATAATTATGTGAATGAAGCCATTGACCGCGCTCTAAGCGAAAAAAGAATCGTAGGAACAGTTGTACAGGTTGCATTAAGAGGGGAACTGGTATATAGCCGGGCTGCTGGTTTCGCAGACAGGGAGCAAAAGCGCAGCATGTCGGAAAACGCTCTGTTTCGACTTGCTTCCGTAACCAAACCTATTGTCTCGACAGCAGCTCTGGCATTAATCTCACAAGGAAAGCTGAGTCTGCATGATCCGGTGACACGCTGGCTTCCTGCATTCCGGCCCAAACTTGCTAATGGTCAGGACGCTTTAATATCAGTACATCAGTTGATGACACACACCGCAGGCTTGACATACCGTTTCTTCCAAGAAGATCAGGGAACCTATGAGCTTGCAGGAGTATCGGATGGAATGGATTGGTCTGAAATTAGTCTGGAGGAGAATCTGCAAAGGCTGGCTTCTGCTCCGCTTCTGTATGAGCCAGGCAACATGTGGAGATATTCCATTGCGACAGATGTACTTGGTGCCGTTATCGAAAAGGTAACTGGGATGTCACTACGAGAAGCTGTTCAAACGCTGGTTACTCATCCACTTCGCATGACGGACACTGATTTTGTTGCGGTGGATTCGGAACGATTAACAGCCGCATATGCTAATGGTTCTGAAGAACCGCGTCTCCTTCATCAGGTGTTGGAGCTGATTCCTTTTATTGAGGGCACTGCTGGCTTCCGACTGTCACCCAATCGTGCGAATCGTACTTCTGCTTACTTATCGGGCGGAGCGGGTATGGTTGGAAGTACCGGAGATTTTCTTACTTTACTTGAAGCATTACGACAAGGAGGACAGCCTCTCCTTACAGAAGCCGTTGCGGCTGAGATGTCTACCAATCAAATCGGTGATCTCGTGATGCCATACTGGCCAGGAAGAGGGTTTGGCCTTGGTTTTACAGTACTTAAAGACCCTGTTGCAGCTGATACACCGGAATCCCTGGGTACGTGGCGGATGGGTGGAACCTATGGTCACTCGTGGTTCGTTGATCCACAAAAAGAACTTAGTGTCGTAGCATTCACCAATACAGCACTTGAAGGAATGTCAGGCCAGTATACTACCGATATCTGTGATGCCATCTACACAGGTATTCGTGAAAGCCAAAAGGCTGCAAGAATATAAATACGAATAACCGCCCAATTTCATTGGGCGGTTTTATTTAGAAACGAAGCTACATCCTACAGTCTGTTACTGCTCAAGTTTCTCTTTTGGAGAAGGTAGACCCCAGCAACCAGAATAAACCACACCGGCGTGACAAACAGCGCCACTCGCGTATCCTCAGCCAACGCCAAGACCACCAACACAAAAACCAAAAACGCCAGAATGAAGTAGTTGGAAAACGGATATAGTGGCAGCTTGAAGCGACTGCGACTCGCCAGTTCCGGCTGGGTACGGCGGTATTTCAGGTGACAGATTACCATGATGCCCCAGACGAAGATGAAGCACACAGTCGACACACTCGTGATCAGCGTAAATACACCCTCTGGCATGATATAGTTCAGCACAATCGCGATCAGAATAACGATCGTGGAGAAAAACAGCGCATTGGAAGGGACTTTCCTCTTGTTCAGTCTTGCAAATGATTCAGGTGCGTTGTGATCCTTTGCCATGGAGAACACCATACGGCTTGTACTGAAAATGGCACTGTTACACGCTGACGCTGCGGAAGTCAGTACCACGAAATTCACAATGCCGGCGGCAGCTGCAATACCCACAGCGGCAAACACTTGTACAAACGGACTTTCAGAAGGCACAATGGCGTTCCACGGGTAGATGCTCATAATAATCAGCAGTGCGCCAACATAGAAGAGCAGTACCCGGATCGGAATCTGGTTAATCGCTCTAGGAATAACCTTCTCCGGATTCTCCGTTTCCCCCGCTGTGAGTCCCACCAGTTCCATGCCTACAAAGGCGAACACCACCATCTGGAACGATATGATGAACCCATGCAGTCCATTCGGGAACCATCCCCCATGACTCCACAGATTGGTGAAACTTGCTGGACCCTGATCCGTGGTAAAACCTTTGAATATCATATATAAACCAACAACAATGAGTGCCAGAATGGCCACGACTTTAATCAGGGCAAACCAGAATTCCATCTCACCAAACAACTTGACCGTTGCCAAGTTCATGATTAGTAAAATGACTAACGCAATTAACCCTGGCATCCACTGAGGTACATTCGGAAACCAAAACTGCGTATACAAACCAACGGCCGTAATATCAGCCATGGCAATGGATATCCAGCAGAACCAATAGGTCCAGCCTGTAATAAATGCCGCCATATTTCCCAGGTAATCACGCACAAAATCGATAAAGGAATGATACTGCAAGTTGCTTAACAGCAGTTCCCCCAATGCACGCATGATCAGGAACAACACAACACCCGTAATGATGTAGGCCAGCAAGATGGATGGCCCTGTCAGCTGAATCGTTTTGCCTGCTCCAAGAAACAGACCTGTACCGATCGCACCTCCAATCGCCATCAACTGCACGTGTCGGTTCTTTAATCCCCTTGTTAACGTTTCTTGCTGCATGATCAACCACCACTCTCTTTCTGTACATGCTCTCTACGATGCAAAATATTATTACTCATCATATAATAATCTGCCCAGAATACATATCCCTCTTTTATATATTTTTTTGCAAAAGCAAAGAGGCCACCTTTGTAAAAGGTGACCACTTCATATGCTCCTATTTCATGCCCTTGGCTTTTATTAATCTTAAGTTGCATCCGATCTATACTATCATCAGCCTATGTACATTCCTTTGTTGTTATTCTCATGCCATGTCATGCTGATTATACATATCTATAGAAGTATATTAAAATATAAGCCAAGCATAGAGCGGCAACAACTAAAAAGGTAATTGCTAATGAACGTTCGTTTTTCCAAATTCGAATAGCATTAGCAACATTAATTATGAATAATGCAAGCAAGTTAATGGTACCCGAGTTTGATTGAAACGAGTTGAACACGATCATCATAAATCCTACAATCCAGATTAACAAAAACCACAGTGGAGTTTTCTGAAAAAGCTGCTTCATTATGATTTACTCCTTATATATTAAATTGGTCTGTGTACAAGATATTCTTCAACGGGAATGGAAATTCCTTTATTTAGGTCATAACCCCAAATAATTAATACTATTTAGATCCAGTTTTAAGTATCTTCACAGTAAAAAGGGCTCCCGATAAAGGCGCCCTCTGGTCTGTTCAGCAACTACTTTTTCTTTTCCAATCTGTTCTGAGGATATCAATTAGTGTAATTTCATTGCCCTCTTTGTCCGTACCATTTTCAGAGAGCGCGGTGTATCAAATTTTCGATCTTAATGCATCTCCCTAAAAATACGGAAGGTTCAGAAAGCACCATCTTTTTAACGAAAAACGCTATCTATCCAACAACTACTTTTGCTTATAAAACTCGTGATACAACTTCATTAACGCCCGCTTCTCAATCCGTGATACATAAGAACGTGAGATGCCCAGTTCCTTCGCAATTTCGCGTTGAGTTCGTTCCTCCCCGCCTGCTTCCAGGCCAAATCGACCGATTACAACTTCCTTCTCCCGGTCATCCAGGATATCTAGATTGCGATAAATTTTGCTTTTTTCAATCTTGAGCTGTACCCGATCTACAACATCATCAGCTTCTGTGCCAAGGATGTCGATTAATGTAATTTCATTGCCTTCTTTGTCCGTACCGATAGGATCGTGCAGGGATACGTCTTTGCGTGTTTTCTTCAGAGAACGCAGATGCATAAGTATCTCGTTTTCAATACATCTCGCCGCAAATGTGGCAAGCTTCGTGCCTTTGCCTTGTTGAAAACTTTCGATGGCTTTGATCAAACCAATGGTTCCGATGGAAATCAGGTCTTCCTGATCTTCACCCGTATTGTCGAACTTCTTGACGATATGCGCGACGAGGCGCAGATTGTGTTCAATGAGCAGATTGCGAGAGTGAGCATTGCCTTCAGCCATAAGGCGTAAATGTTTGGCTTCATCACCCTCAGCCAGTGGCTGGGGGAACGCATTATTTTTGACATACGAGACGAGTAACGTTAACTCTTTAATGAATAGAGCAATTGCGGTAAACAATCCGGGCACAGATGACACCTCCTGCAGTTTTACAACGATCTGGCCTGAGCACATGTGGGAACAGGGTCGATCTATTGTATGTAGGCAGTGGCCCAGAAGTGCACGTACACTTGAAAAAGGGGATGATCTTGCGAAGATTTCACAGACTCACAGAAACTATGGAGCCCACCCGCTGAAGCAGGAGAAATTCTTTTTCCACACTTTCGATAAAATACTTCTTTTCACCAAATAGGACAACATCATTCTGGGCTAATGAAACATCGCTTTTGAAATAAATCACATTGTCCGTTTCCCGGAATACACCTTTGTAATAGAACATCCTATTTCTCTCCTTCATGTATCTACCTATGTAATTAACTACCCGCTTCATGTGGATCTGCTTCCTTCATGCTAACATATTCTCTCTCATTCATCATGTCATATTCGCACACTAACCAACATAAAGCCCCAGCCCTGTGCAGAACAGAACTGAGGCTGCATATCGATATGAATTCCTGTTTCTCCTGTCGATTGCTTCAAGAAGCTAATTCAAATTAAGTTATTTGAAAATGCGTTGAGAGAACTGATACAGTCCACTGTTCCAGACAGATGGTTCGTGTCCACCTACATCCAGATAAAAGGTATGCGGAATATTCATGCTGCTCAAGCCGTTTTTGAAGTTCTGGCTGACCCATAACAGACCGTCACTTGATCCACAGGAGATCCACAACAATTTGAGTTGGCTGGCTACTTGTCCCGGGTTGGAAACCAGCTGTGATACAGATTGCGTATTCGGTGCAGCTGAGAAGGCCCCTACCCAAGCGAAGGTATTCAGATTTTTCAATCCGAAGTTAAGCGACTGCCCACCACCCATGGACAGACCGGCCAACGCACGGCTATTCTTGTCTTTGTATACCGGATAATTGGCCTCGATATGAGGAATCAGATCCTTGAGCAGGTCTTGCTCAAACCGTTCAAACGCAGCCACTTTGTCCGGAGCAAAAATGTCACCGACTGGACGGTCGTCCTTCATGGCACGGCCATTCGGCATGACAACGATCATCTGGGACAGCTTGCCTTCCGAATACAGGTTGTCCAAAATGTTCTTGGGTTTCATTGCATTAACCCACTCATGCTCATCCCCGCCGATGCCGTGCAGGAGATACAAGACGTTATACTTTTTATTCGGAGAATATCCTGGCGGTGTATACACGGTGGCTTTCCGTGTATTGCCTACCGTTGTGGAGTAATAGGATATCAGATTGGTATTTCCGTGCGGAATATTGTTTCGATAGCCATCAAAACCCGGTGGTGCCGGCACCACCGGAGTATTAGCAAGCGCATTGTTTGCGTCATTGCCGGATACATTCATAGATTCATACGTTGTGTTCTGAGCACCAACCTCGCTGGAATCCGTAGCAAAAGCCATTGTTGGGGCAATCATGGCAACGATCATCGAAAGACTTAAAAGGATTGTAATACGTTTTTTCATCTCAATTTCTCCTCTCAATTTTGTCAAACTTAAGTATGCGTTTCTCGAAGTTTCACTGGATTACGCTTGATGCTGAAGTTCAACTTTTTTCTAACGCGGTGAAGCAAGCTTCCTCTCAACCCAATATTGAAAGCCCTTACAACAAACGAGTTAGATCACCTCCCTTCCCTTCAGAAAAACACTGAAACATGTAGATTTTACTCTGTTTTCCCGACATAGAATTACTTATATAGTATATTTAAACTTATTTATCCATTTTTTGCAACAATATTTTCATTTCTAGCGATTCAATTCAATGATCTTATAGCATCAGAGTTTTTCTTCTTTCTTCTTTATTCTCGAATCATAATTGAAAATTGTAAAATACTGTTGTTAAATTGAATATTTTACCTTATTATAGCTTCCATAGGGGGGTGTCTATGAACAATTTCAATAGATTCATAATATTTTTCTTCTGAGATATGCTTACGCAAAAGTTTCAACGTTTCGGCCACCAATATCTTTTGCAACTACTTTATTTTCTGGGAGGAAAATGATGATGTTCAATGTACGCTTTTCGATCAAAAAAGCATGGGCTTCATTCCTGGTTATTACATTATTGCTGCCTTTACTTGTGGGGTTATGGCCATCCAATGTCTATGCTGCATCTAACAATGAAGGAAAGATATCCATAACCGCAGATGATGAGTTCACACTTTTTATAAACGGCAGACAGACGGGAAAAGGCACCGACTGGGCCAAAGCCTATACGTTCCCTGTGCCGATTCAATCTGGCATCAATGTGATTGCAGTTCAAGCGAAGGATATAGGCCTCTATGCGGGACTGCTGGCAGACCTTAGCTACGGAGATGAGAATCTGGTTACGGATTTCAACTGGAAAGTATCTGAACGATATATCGAAGGTTGGGAGCAACCCAAATTCGATGATTCGTCATGGTCACGTGCTACTGACTTCGGACGGTATGGCAGTGATCCTTGGAAACAGATTAGTGGCATGCCTGAGGAGACCAGTGCACGCTGGATCTGGGCAGGCAAGACCAATGTGAATGCTCCAGTTTCAGAAGCATATTTTCGAATCTCATTTAACGTCTCCGAAGATGGACTGGCTATTAGCAATCCCATTTCTTCTTCAGGTCAATTCGAGCAAGTCGATTATCAGTTAAAACCGACCCAACCCATGCCTGCTTCCATGGTGAAGAGACTTCCCGTGGTAAATGCCGTCTTTGAAACGGTGGAAGAGAAAGGTTCTATAGAACTTAGCACCCAAGAGGCTGCCCAGATCGGTAATAACCTAGCTCCTAGTCAGATCTTTCTCGATCAGTCCTCTGCCCGGGCTATCAAAGTTACAAGCGTCAATAGAAGCTCTGGTGGTATGCGGGTAGATTACACCACTCCGGGAGTGGAGGAATTGTTCGATTACTATGATATTCCCGAGCAGGAGGTCTCGTTCGAAGAGCGCAATATCGTCATGCCCGATCCTGAGATGGTATTGGATAGCAAGGAATGGCTTGTTCAGGAAACCCCTTCCTTGTTAGAGACCGATATAACTGACGATGCTGAAATGCGACAGTTCAACATCGACAACACGATTCAAAATGATTTAGATGCAAATACGGACATGGTTGCGGATGCAGAAACAATGGATATCGCTTCCACGGATATCGCACCCATGGATCTGAATGATGTGAATTCCATGGACATGAATGATACAAATGATATGGATCTGAATGATGTGATTCGTGCTGCTGGAGCAGGTGATTTTGCCAATTGCAAAAAATCCGGCAATGAGTTTGTCTGTGATTTCAAGAAGGTACTTGTAAATCAACAAAATGCAAACGGTAACAAAGTGTTCGTTGAAGCAGGTGGCAAGCTCACCTTGATTGCACCCAAAGTTACGGGGAAATACGGATTTTGGGGAAAATATGATCTAAAATTTACTGCTGGTGAGAAAGCCAATATCTATATCAAAGGTGATGCCAAGTTCAAAAAAGAAGTCAAAGTTCCAATCATGGGCTTCAACATTGGTGCTGGCAATCTCGGAGCCGTATCTGTCGGCGTTTTTCTGGTCATTGGTATTGACGGCAACGTCACCTTTGAATTTCAGGTCGATCAGGGATACACGGTTACCGCGGGAGTCAAAGGGAAAACACGTGTCTTTATTCCCGTGAAGATCCAGCCTTACAGCAGTGTGAACAGATATCTTACGGTAACCCATAAAATTGAAGGACAGATCACTGCTTGGGCAGGAGCCAAAGCGGAAGTCGGTCTGAAAATTGCCGGCAAAAAAATACTTGAGGTAAGTGTTTTTGCCGGCATTGAAGGCACAGGGAAATGGACAAGCAGCAATAATGTACCCAGTACCATGTCTCTAAAGATTGATGCTCTCGTCAAAGGAGAAGGAGCTGTATTTAATAAGTCCTTCAAACTCTTCGAGTTGCGCTGGAATTTGGTGAATCTGGTGAAAACCCCTACCAATCCGGGAACCGGACAGAACCTGGCACGAAATGCTGCCATAACGGTAACTTCCACCTATCCCGGGTATTCAGCAGCCCGAATCAATGACGGGGATCGTAACACGGCCTTGGGGGAAAGTTATAGCTGGGCCAATAACCGTAATTCCTCACTTCCCCAATATGTCGTCATTGATTTGCCGGCATCGAGTTCAATCCAGCGAATTGATCTGTATACCACACAGGGATACCCGCTTGCCAATTATGATCTGCAATACTGGAATGGCTCAAATTGGGTGAATCTTGTACAGATTACAGGCAATCAAGAGTTAACGCGTTCACACACATTTTCAGCAGTCAGTACCTCCAAGATCCGTGTCGTAGCGAGTAAAGGTCCTTCGCATCAGCCAACCTATGTGCGAATCAATGAGCTTGAAATCTATTAAAACATCATGCCCAAAAAGCCTCAGCCCCTGGTTACACAGGATGGCTGAGGCTTTCTTGACATCTGTTTAGTGTACGGATACTGGATTAACTACCTCTGCACCCTCGGGTGAAGCCAGTCTGTCTTTCATCAACAGACTGATGAACAAACCCAACAAACCCAGTGCAGCAATTACTGCGGCATACAAAGGCACTGAGATAAGTCCTGTATGCGTAATTGCATACCCACCCATATAGGCACCAGCGGCATTTCCCAGGTTAAATGCCGAATGACTTGAGGTTGTCGCCAGTAGCGGCGCTTCGCGGGTCATATTCATAATCCGAATCTGAAGTCCCGGCATAATACCAAACGCGGCTACACCCCAGAAGAATATGGTGATTACCGCGAGATAAGGATTCTCTAGTGTAATCGTAAGTGCAGCTAACAGAACAGCTAAGATCCCAAAGTTGACGATTAACGAAGGCATCAGCTTCCAGTCTGCCAGACGGCCGCCAACCAAATTGCCCAAGGTTACACCGAAGCCAAACAACACCAGAATCCAGGTCACACTTTGCTCTGCAAAGCCGCTGATATCCACAAGCATCGGCGTAATATAGGTGAAGACTGTAAACAAACTTCCGCACCCCAACGCCCCAATAAGCAGAACCAGCAACACTTGTGGACGAACCAGATTCCGAAATTGCTGTCCGAGGTTCGCTGGTGCTCCTTGCGGGAGGACGGGAATGAAACGAATGATACCAATCAACGATATGATGCCCAAGATCGTAATCGCCCCGAAGGATGACCGCCATCCAAGCTGTTGCCCGATAAATGTACCAAACGGAACGCCAATAATGTTGGCAATCGTTAGCCCCGCGAGAACAACCGATACCGCTCCTGCCCTTCTCTCGGGCGCAACAAGCCGCGTCGCCATGATTGAACCTACACCAAGGAACGTACCATGAGCAAATGCCGTTAAGATCCGTGCTGAGATTAACAACCCATAGGTGGGAGCAATAACGGACAATGCGTTTCCGATAATGAAAATGCACATCAGCAGCACCAGCAGTTTTTTCTGCGGAATCTTGTGTGTAAATACGGTCAAAATCGGCGCACCTACCGCTACACCAAGCGCATATCCCGTAATGAGTAGTCCTGCCTGCGGAATACTTACATTCAGGTCTGTTGCTACATTAGGCAGTAAGCCCATAATAATAAATTCAGTCATACCAATCGCAAAAGCCCCTATCGTCAGGCATAACAGGGATATTGGAAACGCCCCTCGTTTACCTGACGGTGAAAACTGTGGTTGTACTGTGTGTCCAGTCGTGCTCATAGATGTTCTCTTCTCCTATCTCTTAATCAACGATTTTCTGTCGCCTTCAACCACAAGGCATCTGTTAGTTGTTCGAACGTTCCACGCATGGCCAGCTTGTCCCGCCAGTGTGCCGGAATACCACTCAGTCCATAATAAGCACCTGCGATTTGTCCGTACACCGCACCCGTGGTATCCGCATCATCACCCAGATTAACAGCTAACAACGCGCCTTCCTCAAAACTTGAGGACTTATAGAACGCCCATAGTGCTGCCTCAAGTGAACGAACCACATAACCACTACCCTTAATTTCCGGCGGTTCTTTGCTCTGATAGGAACCCATAACAACCTCTTCAATAGCGGGCGAAAAAGTAGGTTCTTCCCTCCACTGTCTGCATGTCTCCGGCATCAACATGACGCTCTTGTTCGCTCCTCGCAGACCGGCAACAATTATGGCGGCCAGCACTTCACATGCTTCCACACTTTCCGTTGCAGCATGTGTTGTCCGGGAGCTCAGCCCGGCATAGTGGACCGCCTCGTTTGGTTGATTAGCGTAAGCCATCACGACAGGTGCAAGCCTCATGATAGAGCCATTGCCCGCCGTCATCGGGTCAGTTGATCCGCTGTAGGCTTCTCCAGTTATCTCAAACCTCTCCAAGGCACTTCGTGTGGCCCCGCCGATATCGAAGCAATCGCCTGTGCTGCTCATATACCCGACCTTGTACCAATTGGTGTATCTGCGCATCTGATCCGCAGGATCAAAGTCTGCTTTACGTACCAAACTTTCTGCCAGACACAGAGCCATGGATGTATCATCTGTCCACTGCCCTGCCTCCAGCCCAAATACACCTCCACCCACGATATCCGTTACGGGTTCAAATGTGCCCGGGCTGCTGAATTCCACGGTAGTTCCCAACGCATCACCCGCTGCAAGCCCGATGAAGCAGCCATTGAAACGGTCCTTTTGCAACATGCTTGTCTTCCTCCCTTACTCCATATACTTTCAGAATCTTTCTTCCATTCTCCCACAGGGCCTGATCTGGCGTAAAGCTAATAAAATCCAATAAATTCAGCTCCATTTCTTCTATTATAAAAGTGTCGAAAGCTGTTGAACGGCCAGACTATCCAATTTTCATAAAAAAATTTTTATTTTTTTGAACTGTAAAAACAGTTTATTCAGTACACCGCTTACATGCAAAAGGGTTAACGGTTTGCAACGTTCATCATTTTCTGAAAACAAATCATACACGTGAAAATTTTCAATGTAAACAATCATGACGCGCTTGACCCTTCGGTTTGTCCTATGTTACGGTTTTATTAGCTTCAAACGCATATTTTTTCCCAAATTAATATTCATTTTCGGTTTATTGCGTCAACTAATATCCCGCAGGTTAATGAATACAGGGAATGAATTTGCAGAAAATTTTCATTTTTTTATTTTATCCCCAAACTAATTCTGAAACAGGAGGAACAAATTTATGATTAAGGCACTGGTGTTTGATTTCGACGGAACGATTATTGATACAGAGACAGCATGGTATATTGCTTTTCGTGATGCTTACAAGGAACACGGCGTAGATTTAACCCTGGAGATGTATTCACAATGCATCGGTACCAGTCTGAAAACATTTAATCCATATGAGTACCTCATCACAGATTTGAATCTTCCGATCGATCGGGAAGAGTTCAGGGAATCCGTTCAGTTGCAGCACGCTGCATTGATGAACAAAGAAAAGGTGCGTCCTGGTATTCAGGAATATCTTGAACAAGCACGTGAAGCCGGACTGAAACTCGCTGTAGCATCCAGCTCCAAACGGGAGTGGGTTGAACAACATCTGGAACAACTGAAACTGAAAGATTATTTTGAAGTCATTCGTACGGCAGATGATGTTGCAAATGTGAAGCCTGACCCGGAACTCTATACTCAAGCACTTGAAGCCCTTGGAGTAACTGCAGACGAAGCCGTAGCGATTGAGGATTCACCTAACGGCGCGCGTGCAGCTGCTGCGGCTGGTATGCACTGCGTAGTCATATCGAATACCATCACAGGAACACTGGAATTCGATATGCCTCACCAACGGCTGTCTTGCTTGACTGACCTTACATTTAACGATTTGATTTCGAAGCCACTCGTCACTACCGTCTAAGGTCTGCACGAATTTCGCGATTTAATCCTTAAAGGGGGAGTTCACACATGAAAGCTGTACATTTTGGTGCGGGCAATATAGGCCGCGGTTTTATCGGTCATATGTTGTCCGCTTCCGACTACGAAGTCTGCTTTGTCGCACGTAACCCGAAGAAAATCTCCATGCTTCAAGAGAGACAGGAATATCCGATTACACTTGCCAATAGAGATCAGGACACTACGATTGTCAACAACGTGACGGCTATTAATGTGAATGAGCAGAATCTGGTTGCTGAAGAGATCGCTTCAGCCGATGTGATCACAACCGCGGTGGGTGTATCTGCACTCGGAGATATCGCCGAACCGATCGCCAAAGGCATTCAACTTCGCATGAAAAACAATAATCAGGCTCCACTGCATATTATCGCTTGCGAAAATGCCATCGGTGGTAGCACCAGGTTGAAGAAACGCATCTATCCGTTTCTGGATGAACAAACTCGCAAAAAAGCCGAACGTTATGTTTCTTTCCCCAATGCAGCTGTGGACCGGATTGTTCCGGCTCAAAACCACAAAGACCCGCTGCAGGTCACTGTTGAACCTTTTTACGAATGGGTCGTTCATCGTCCAGCACTTCTGGATGGATTTAAGAAAATAGATGGCGTCCACTATGTGGATTCGCTTGAACCTTATATCGAGCGTAAAATGTTTACGGTCAATACAGGCCATTGTGCCGCCGCATACTTCGGCTATCTCGAAGGATTCAAGACGATCCGCCAGGTGATGAGTAATTCCACCCTTCGGGCCAAAGTCCGCCATGTTATGGAAGAGACCGGTCAGATGCTTATCCAGAAGCACGGATTCAACGCTCAGAAGCATAACAAATATATCGACACCATACTGGAACGCTTCGCCAATCCCAACCTGACGGATCAGGTCACCCGGGTCGGACGTTCCCCCCTTCGCAAGCTTTCGCCTCATGATCGGCTTGTTCGCCCAGCGATGCAGGCCAGTGAATTCGGAATTGAAATTCCTCATTTAACTTCTGCTATGGCGGCCGCAATGCTGTTCAATGACAAGCGCGACGAGGAAGCCATGAAGCTACAAAACATGATTCGCGAAGATGGCGTCTCCGCCTTCATCCGTGAACGCATGGGAATTCCCGACGAACATCCCGTTCATCAGAATGTAATCGCCCGTTATCAGGAACTCAGAGGGCGCAAGGAATCGACCATACTAACCTGAGTAACGGATCAGGGCATGGGTTCGATCCTGCAAACTGAATAGAAGCACGGCCAAGAAGCCGGGAGGAACCTATGCAGCAGCATCGCTCCTTCCGGCTATTGGTCTATGCACGGCGTGGCACGGCACGGTACATCTATCTGTATTGTAGTAACGTTAATAAAACAGCGCATCTCCTCTCTCAAGGAAACACGCTGTTTAGGGAATCTTTTTAATTTAATTTTCTACTCATTCATAATGGAATTGAGGGATGCATATGCCATGGGCAGGAAACCTTCCGAAGGTTCACCAATAGGTGCTTGGATGTGGAAAATGAAACCATTGCCGTCCAGTTCTTTGACAATAAAGTACTCTGTTTTCTTATCATTCTGGGACATCATGTATAATCTTGCATCCTTCATCGGGCCGTTGCTGAGTTGTTCAGCTGTTAACTGCTTCACTTCTCCGGTCTCGGACAACTCTTCCTTGGCATCCATCTTCAGTGCATCCAGATTGTAATTCGCCGGCAGCTTCTCAATCTCTACCTCATAATCCGGATCAATCTTCATTGTTAATTCATGGTCTTCAGCGTCAAAAGCCATCGGTTCAAAGACATAAAGTGAATAACCTTTCGCTTGGGCCAATTTCACTGGACGTTTCTCGGTTATTCCTTCTACCGTCACTTCCAGCTCCGATGTCTTCGGACGATCGGACGTTACTGTACCGCCTGCATTGGAACCGTTATTGTCATCACTCGATTCAATCTTTGCAATCTCTGTAAGTACCAACTGTTTCGTTGTTGCATCAATCGTTTTCTCTACATATTTGAAACGAACGGAATCTTCGTCATCGATATCATCCAGAGACTTCTGCAGATCTTCGCTCACCTGGAATGACATCGGCTTCTCATTCACTCGAATCTCAACGGTATGCGGATCAGCCCATCCAGTCAGAATACCTTCTGCTTCTATTGCAGCACTTTCATTTGGTTGTTGCTCCGGTGCTGGTGACTGTTCTTCCGTATTATTCACTGTTGGCTGTGCAGCAGGATTACTGTTCCCACATGCCACAAGCGAGAATCCCATAAGTAAAACCAGGAGTGATGCACTGACTTTCATTGTATTTCCTTTTCGCATATGAACACCTCCGTTAGCTTATACGCAATGATGCTTGTCCATGTTGCTTCTCATCCATTGGCTTGGCTGTATACTAGTACTTACACGGGAGACAGGCAGCTCAATCATGCAAAATATCTGAATCGTTGCTCAGATCCTCTGCTCAGCTGGCCTGATCCATCTGTACCAGTTTGGCATTGGCTCCGTTAAACGCTTTGGTCTGGAGGTTAAATTGCTTTCGGAATTCAGCAAGCTTCGCATATTCGCTATTCCGTACCCGAATGGCTCGCTTAATCTTAACCAGATTAGGTTCTGCACTTTCTCTCATCAGATCATACAACTGTTCATCAGCACTCAGACTCATCTGATACGAGGCAACAAAATTTTCCAATGCACGTGCTCTTGCTCCATATTGATTCAGCACCTTTTCTGCCTGTGCCAACGTTTCTTCTTTTTCAAATGATAGCTCCTTAAGGGAACTGCGCAAGGCCACCGTCTTCTCGTTGGTCTGTTCCATGGCCTCTTCCGCCTGTTTCAACAACGTTCTTCGTTCATGGATATGATCTGCTGCCTGATCCAGCAGTGCTTCGAGATCACTGTTTTTGTTCTTGCCTTTGTCTAAAATAGACTTGTATAACTTCATATCTTCCTGCTCATGACTGGTCAGCGTCTTCAAACTCTGATCGATCTCCTGACCGCTGAGCACCAATTGGTTTATCTGATTTGCCGCAGGCTCCTGCGGATCTCCACAACCACTCACCAGCAGAATTAGCAATACACTAACTGCCGCAAGCGCCACTTTTTTACTCGTTAGCACCAAAGTCCTTCCTCTCTTGCATCATCTTGTTGTTATATTACAAGCGGGTATCTCCGCTAAAATTGGCTACCCAGTGTGCATCCGGATCGTATACTTCGAACTCGTAACCCCGATCTTCGAGTAACTTCAGAATGCGTGGTAAAGCCTGAACCGTCTGCTCCCGCTCATGCATCAGAATCACTTCCTTATCCCGATGTACACTTTTGCTCACCCGGGCCACAATCTTGTCCGGCTGACCGGGAAGATTCCAATCGAGTGAATCTGTCGTCCAGTCCCACAGTTTGAACCCGGCCGCAGCAATGTCCCCTCTGAACTTTTCACCGATCTGTGGACTGCTGCCATAAGGTGCACGAATCAGATGAGGCGTAAAACCAATCAGGTCCTGCACCATCTTCTGCTCCTTCTTGAATTCTTTCACAAAATTTGCAGAACTGCCGCTCTTATACAGCTTTTTATAGTTATGCGTCATGCTGTGGAGTCCAGGATAACTGCCTTCTTTCAACAGCCGTTTCACTGCTTCTGGATGCTGATTCAACTGACGTCCGATCATAAAAAAGGTAGCCTTCGCCTCATGCTGCTTCAATATATCCAGCAGTTGTTCTGTATATTCAGTTGGCCCATCATCAAACGTTATGTATGCCAATTTGCGAACCTGGCCCTGGAACCGTGCCGGCTCCTCCTTCGCATCCGGAGTAACTTGTATCATGCCGAGCTTGGCCGGCTGTTCGATTACAGTAATCGGAGGCGGCGCCACAACGCTTTTGATCCAATGCGTCATGCCAAAGAATACATATGTAATACCGGTAACGAACAGTACCAAGAGCATTAGAGCTATGATTACCCTTCCATACCGGATTTTTCTTCGTTTATGTGTTTTCGTGCGACTTGTGCTAGGCGGAATACTGCCACGCTCTCCCGCTCTCTCTTGTTGAACTCTCACTGTCATGCCACTTCCTTACTTTCATTTTTTCCCGATTATTGGTATATTATCTCGTTTCATGTCTCTATATAGAAGATTAATAGAAAAATGGATCGGGAGAATGACAGAATAGTTACAAGCCCGGTTACAATCTACTTATCTCTTCGTTCTCTTTATCTTTCCTGCGGTTGTCTTCTCCTGTATAATGAAGTGATTTACGCTATCAGACTTCAAGAAGGAGCTACACCCATGACAAGCTTGAACCGTGCCGGCAGATCCATCTATCTGTTATTCTTTGTCGGCATTATCGCCATTTCTTTCTCTTCGATCTTTGTACGCTGGTCTACCGCAGATGTTGCGGTCATTGCCATGTACCGTCTATTTCTGACCAATCTGCTAATGCTGCCTTTTGTCTGGAAATACAGACATGAGATGATGCGTCTGAGCTTACGGCAGTGGGGCTTGCTGCTTGCATCCGGTGTGATGCTGGCCCTTCATTTTCTGCTCTGGATGGGTTCGCTGCGGCTCACCAGTGTTGCCAGTTCCACAGTTATTCTCGCGCTGGAGCCAATACTGATTCTTGCCGGTTCGGTATGGCTGTTCAAAGCCAAAATTAACCGCATGATGATCATCGGCATGGGCATCGCCCTGCTTGGATCAATCGTCATTGGCGCAGGAGATTTCCAGTTGGCAGGTACTGCCCTGCAAGGTGATGTCCTGTCTTTACTTGGCACAATCGCAGTCGCCGTTCATATGCTGCTGGGTCAATTTTTGCGAGCGGGACTTAGTGCATTTTCGTATAACTTCTGGGTGTTCTTCGTAGCTGCTTGCACGCTGGCGGTATATAATCTGATCATGGGCCATCCGTTCGGAGGTTACGCTGCGTCAGAGTGGGGAATCTTCCTGCTGCTCGCCATTGTGCCAACGATCTTTGGACATTATCTCTTCAACTGGCTGCTTCAATATATGAATGCCACGACGGTATCCATGGGCGTACTTGGGGAACCCGTATTCTCTTCATTACTGGCCTGGATGCTGCTCGGCGAATCCCTCAGTGCATTACAGATGTCTGCCGGGGTCGTCATTATATTCGGGGTATGGATCTTCATTCGATATGGCAAAACCAAACCTCAACCCATTCCTGCTGATGCTCCTATCGCTGGCAAAGGGCCTGTTGAACCTACTACGGTATAACGTATTCATACGTAATGCATAGTTATAAACGACTCTACCACTCTCATAAGGCGGTGTATTTTGATGAAAAATATTGTATCCATGCGCTGGCTGCTCGCCAGAATGTATGAACCGGATGTAGTTATTGCAGATTGCAGATTCTTGCTCGGTCAGCCGGAGGCTGGAAGACAAGCCTATGAAGCTGGACATATTCCAGGAGCTGTCTATCTCGATTTGGAAAAAGATCTGTCTTCTCCTGTGTCTGCGCACGGAGGACGTCACCCGCTTCCTGATCCGGCTGTGCTCGCAAGTCGTCTGTCCAAAGCTGGCATCGGCTCCAATAGTCGTATTGTTGCTTATGACGATCAAGGCGGGATGAATGCATCTCGGCTATGGTGGCTGCTTCGCTATATCGGTCATGAACAAGTGTATATCATGGACGAAGGTTTCTCCGCTTGGAAAAACGCCAAATTTCCGGTGACTACGGATGTGCCGGTTCAGATCCCGTCTTCCTTTGATGTGAACGTACAGCCAGCTATGCTGGCAAGTGTTGAGGATGTTCAGCAGGCTTCGACAAGTGGCAGCTCCGTGTTAATCGACTCCCGTGATGCTCGCCGTTATGCGGGTCTGGAGGAACCGATTGATGCCAAGGCTGGGCATATTCCGGGTGCGGTGAATTATTTTTGGAAAGATGTGTTGGATTGGGATGGACGTTGGACAGATACTGGGGTGTTAGAAGAGCGTTTCAGTAAGCTGGACAAGGATGGTGCGATTATCGTGTATTGCGGCTCCGGCGTATCAGCTTGCCCAAACGTGATTGCACTGGAAGAAGCGGGATTCTCGAATGTGAAATTGTATTCCGGAAGCTGGAGCGACTGGATTAGTTATGAAGAAAATCCGGTGGCTATAGGCGATGCGGAATCGCACAAAGACGTATAACAGTGTATCGATGTTGAATACATCGCTAGGTGGCTTATCTGCCCCGGCGATGTATTTTTCTATGTTCGGAGTCAACATCGATTCAACAACACAACCCAGTAAGTATTTACAAGCACACAGAAGTAGACCTCAAGTGGCATCTTTTTTTGATTCATGATAATGGAAAAAACCGCGATGGACATCTGTCCACCACGGTTGAATAATGAAATCTATTATTGCTTTTTACTCAACGATACATTAGCTGTTAACGTCTTGTCGATCGTCGTCCAGTTGACATAAGCACCTAGTATTTCATTAATAACAGAAACCGGAACTACGGTTTCGCCATTTAAAAGCTTTGGTACGTTACTATTGAACACTAGTTTATCGTTAATTGAATACACATCTGAACCAATTTGAGCACTTATATTTTTCGTGCCTAATTTGATTTGCGTTGTACGCGTCTTATTATCCCACACTACTGTACCACCCAATAGCTCGGAAATGGTTCGAATCGGTACGTAGAACTCATTGTTATGAACAACCGGTTTGATTGTCGTCCCCCCTACATTCATTGCAACGTCAACATATTCGAGGAAATCGGTCTTTCGAATGAGTCCATGAACCCCTTTCGTTCGGTCTACCACCTGAGATACTTCATAATCCGTTGCCGCCGATAGGTAAGCATAAGCTACACCTCTATCCATATCAAGCTTATCGGATAAGAATTGAATCGATTCACGTACGGATTCTTTCATGGCTTCATCCAAATCAGGGTCCAGTCCAATTGGAATCCAATAATCCTCGGTTTCAGCAAAGGGTTGCGTGAATTCTCCGCTGTGTGGTAGTGATGGATCACCTTTCTTTAACACCGTTAACCGAACTGTCCCCCTTAAGGAAGCTTCCAATGCAGTTAACGCTACTTCTCCATCTCCTTGAGCAAAGTGTGGATCTCCAGTATAGAATAGCCCACCTTTAACTTGAATCGGATAATAAATAGTTGCACCAACACCCAACTCATTAATATCCATATTGCCTCCTGTTTCAATAGGTGGGATAGAACTCACAACTTCACTGGTATTTGGTGCAACCCCCATAACACCTAGAAACGGGTTAATTGGGAAACGTACATTTTTGCCAGCTTTTGTTGGTAATACTCCATACCAATTGCCGTTGATTTCTTCAATAGGCGTAAATATAGATACATTATTATATAATTCTGGTTTTGTTGCGCTAGCTCCCTCTTGTGGGCCTGTATTTTCTGGAAATTCGTTAGGAAGGGCACCTTTACCATGGCGGTTAGAAATGACACCATATGGAACTCGAGTTTGCAACGAAAGGACTTCTACTTTAAGAACATCTCCCGGCTCCGCTCCCTCAACCGCTACTGGCCCAGTGATAATATGAGGTCCGTCTTTTACATAATCATGCTTAATCTCAGAAGCCGCAATCACCTTCGCATCATCCAACACTCCATCGGGGGATATCCCGAATTTGCCGAAGTACTCCACTGGATTTCTCCCTTGATCCTCTATCAGTCCCTCATGCGATACTGTATCAAATGTTACAGCACTTCCTGATGGTACAGTAAGAATCGGAGAGCTGTCTCGATTAGGCAGTGATCCCCAGCGAATGTTCTCAATCGCAGACGTTACATAATAATTACCTTCTACCTTATCAAGGGTTGTTGGTTGCAGTGGCATACTAAAACCCACTGAAGGTAGAGCAAATGTAAACATACTTATAATCCCTACTGAAACTCCAAATTTCCTAATCGTTCGGTTAATAAACATTATGCTCCCCCTCTATACTATGTAATATTTTCTAACACAAATAAACACTAACATATAAATACATTTACAACAATATTTTTTTGTTAACAAACATAACATCATAGGGCTAAATATCAAGAATGAACTTATAAACAGAAAAAACGTGTCAATATACTTATCATATGAAAGACATGTAAAACTAAAATACTTCTAGTAACTTGAGGATTCTCCTTCAGAGATTTGAACAAACGAAATTAAGTTACAGGAAAACTATGTATGTCTTTGATGTTTATGAAGGGCTACAGGAATACTACTACACTCCGGTTCAGGCTTAATACCTGTCTGCACGTGATTGCACTGGAAAAAGCGGGATGCTCAAACGTGAAGTTGTATTCCAGAAGCTGTATTGACTGTTAGTTATGAGGAAAATCCGGTGGCTATCGGGGAAGAGTAGGTACGGATCACAAGTCTGCAGGATCTCAAAAACAAATACACCGCCATGCAGGCTGATGCCTGGGGCGGTGTATTTTCTAGTGCCTGAGCGTCACTCGGGAATATGGGAGAGATAGAGGCATGTTTCATGGGAAGACTCATCCAACCAAATCCTTTCTCGCTCAATGAAACAGGATCTGCAAAAGAAAATGAGGAGAAGCATTCATGAGTCCATGTATCAAGATAATCACCCATATTTTACGATAGCGGGCCCATAAATAACCAAGAAACAGACCTGTAACCCCATGATTTGCAATTACTGTTGCCACATCAATATCCCAATGACCATTTCCTTGAATGGCAACATGCCAAATGGACCATAGTATTGAAACTAGTAGTATGGCGGGCCATCTTCCAAGCAACGCCTCCAATCGGGTTTGTAGCCATACCCGATAAAAAACTTCCTCCAATACGCTATTGATCATAAAACCAATCAACACCAAGAGTAGTAATTCTGTCATATCGGTTGCTACGATTGCTCCTTCTGGTTGTGCAATTGGGGAATAAAACTTTAGATAACCCCAGACCACAATAACGATCAGTGGTGCAATGACGTGTCCGCGAGAGCGAGGCTTTGCCGATATAATGTCTTGTTGCCCGGCAGTCATTTTGCGATAAATCAGCAATAAAATCAACGGGATGAACAATAATGTCGTTAACTTGAACGCCAAATAATATAGCTGGAAATGTAATCCTTGCTGGTCTATCGTTATCAGAGAAACCGTAAATAAAACGCCTGACAGCAATAATACAATCGATTGAACGACCAAGTGCTGTTTCTCCATTTGTTGGAAAATTGAGGAATCATGACTTTGATAAGGAATCATATCGATTAGAAAAATACCAAGGAATGCCGGTAACATACTATGCCATATTGGAATCACTTCCTCATGATCAGCCGTGTACCTTATATTCAAATTTCCGGTCCACACTAACCACAATACAGCAGCAAATATAATGATCATACATAATAAGCCGATTGCCTTTCCCCATGCTGGAAGCATTACTTTGAATTGCTGATTCATTCCAATTGCACTCCTTTGAGTGGCATGTTGCGTTTGCCCCATTCTTTTTTTAATTCAGTTGAGTTAAATAAATTCTAGCACATCCCTTCTTCATCGTCTATTTATTTCAGTTGAGTTAAATAATATGATATTCTGTGTGTATGCCAAAAATCGTGGACCATGAGAAGATGAAGAATATTATCGCTGAAGCTACTTGGAAAATCATTAGTGAGAAAGGCATTCATCATGCAACGTCAAGAACGATTGCGAAGGAGGCCGGATTATCACAAGGCGCTTTAAGACATTACTTTTCAAAACAAGAGAGTCTATTAGCGTTTGCAATTGAGTTAGTTAAGGAAAAGGTACTTACTCGAATAAAAAATCTGAATGCAAGAGAACTGGCGCCTCAAGAAAGAATTGTTGAATACTTGCTCGAACTAGTCCCGACGGATGAACAAACATTATTGGAAATGGAGGTTTGGTTTGCATTTGTAAGCTATGGAAAAACGCAAAAAGGGTTCGACGCCAATTATGAGGACCTGCAAAACGCAATCAAGAACTGCATCATGTACTTGAAAAATGAAGGTCTTCTGCGTACAACCGATGAAGAGAAGGAACAAGAAAAACTGTATGCCTTTATGAATGGGATGGCTCTCAATTTGTATCTAGAGCCGGATAAGATAAATAGAACACGAAGCAAAGAAATGATACAAGACTATATCAATTGGATTATACGTTAAAGGAAAACTTGATGCATAGATCAGGGAGCTAAGCCAGCTGACCCGCGCCTAGCAAAATACACAAGAAAGTCCGGTGGCTACCGGGGAAAAATAAAGACTAAAGAGCCCACGTTTTGCGTGGGCTTCTTTGTGCTTCCATTATATCCATGTAGCATTTTAGATGCTTACATTTCCGACCTCTGTAACGTTCAGATTCAGCCTATGTTTTCGGCATACTTCGTAAAAATCTTTTGAAACAATGGGTTTGAAGATATTTATATAATCCAGCATAAAAAATTCATGCTCGCCAATTCGCTCTTCATGAAGGCAGATTTGAGATACAACTTTGACGATCTTACGTGGAGGTTGTTGTACAGATGCAGCAATGACCGCTTTGCGCCCATATTCCGAACATTCATAATCAAAAATATCCAAACGATCAAGCTGATGTGCAGTCCAATAGGTTTTTTCAACCGCACGACCATCGTGGTAACAGACCGTTGTCGGAATAAACTGTGTGTTTGTTTTCGTTTCCTCCAACAGCGTTTTAAAACGATCTGATACGTGTCTCGTTCCTGTGATCGTCTCAAAATAATCTACGTTCAGGTTACGCACCGTAGGCACTAACTCAACCTCTGCCGTTGTCCCCTCAGGCAACGGATTCTCTATCGCCAAATAATTCATATCTAATTGGGGAGTGAAAGTTGTTCCGCCACTAATAAACCCTCTACGTGGATATTGAGATTCCAGAAAATAATAGTTCAAAAGAATGATGTCTCCTTTCCAAATAAAGTGCCTTTCAATCAATTATACAGGTTAAGCGGCCCCTCCAATTACTCCGCGGTTTTAAGCAAGTTATCCACAATAAAATCAAGCTGTTTGTCTAACGAATAAATATCATTGTAGAAAAATAAACCAAAGCTCATATCAATCAGACGTCCTTCTTTGACTGCGGCGATGTTATTCCAAATTGAATTGTCTGACAGATCAACCATTCCTTCAAAGGAAGAACGGAATATATAATCACCCACGTATTCAGGTAATACTTCATAAGAAACATCCTTGCTTGTCGCATCGTTTCTTGCGTTTTCAATTTCACGTTGCAAGACTTCAGGTGCTTTCATCCCTAAATATTGATAAATAATCTGCGACCCCCGGCCATAACCCAAGCCTGTCATTACAGCCATGGAACCTTTGTTACTTTCCATAATTGTGACGGTTTTATCCAAAATACCTGCTTGCTCAAGTTTTTCCTTGCTTTGCTCAACCTTTTTATGAAGGTTATCTAACATCTCCTGAGCTTGTCCCTCTTTACCCAGAATTTCTCCAAGCAAATTCATACGTTCTTCTACTGGCAGGTCATAAGGAATATATACTGTAGGGGCAATTATTTTAAGTCCTTCATATATTTCTTCATTGGTAACAATAATGAGATCGGGATTAAGCGCAGTTACTGCTTCCGCGTCCGGATTAAATGCTCCTAATGAGGTGGCACCTTCCAGTTCACTCGCAAAAGCCGCTCCTTCTTCTACAGAAGAGATCCCCACAGGATTTACGCCTAAAGCAAGCAAATCACCCATTAAATACAGGACAACTACTCGTTGTGGATTAACCGGTACTTCAATATCCCCTTTTAAGGTGGTTACGGTCTTCATTTGAGATTGTGTATCTGTATGGTTAGCGTTGTTGGCCGATACCTGATTCGTTGGCTTCTGAGAACCTTCATTGGCTGCAGGACTTCCTGCCCCACCAGTTGAACAAGCACTAAGCAATAGGCTTAAACAAAGTAATAATGTGATAGCCAAGGGTGTCTTTCTACTTCTGTACATCAATAATTCCTCCTCAAATATATGCTGATTATGATAATCATTATCAATATATAAGGAAGTTAGATCCTGTACAATGCCTAATCGTGCCACAGTCGATGGTACATTAGGACTTTCATGCTGCTTACGATAACGAATAGGTGCAATCCCCATATATTTTTTAAATATTTTAGCAAGATAATAACCATACGGATAACCAACAGCCTTGGCAATTTCCTGTAAAGTAGCATCTGTAGCAAGCAGCAGTTCCTTCGCTTTGTTCATCCGGATTTGAATGACAAAATCAATCGGACTATAACCAGTCTGGCTTTTGAATAGCCTTGATAAATGACGTGGACTGCTGTCCATAAGCTCTGCTAACAAGTCCATTGTAATGGGTTCAGCATAGTGTTCCTGCATATAATATTTCATTTGGGCAACCAGGTCTGGCTTTATTGTTGGCACGCGCCCATTGTGGATCTGCCATAACAACTCGTATACAAATTGATAAAATAATGACTTTACATGGAACTGTTCCAGTGCCTCTTGCTCTTCCCAAGCTGTCATCATGTATTGTACTTTGCTTAACAAGGAAACAGGCTGATCAGGTGCAAAGCCGTATTGAAGCTTGAAGGGATTACGGTGCTCCATCAAAGCCAAAATATCCTGACGCTCAGGTAGCGGAATGATGGCTTTGTAATAAATCATATAATATTCAAGGAACTCTTCAACAGGCAAAATGTTCAGGCAACAGCCCTTCCCACCATGCAAAACATGGAATCGTGAGACCTGATGATCTTTTCCATCCAACTGCATAACAGCATTGCCACGCACAGTGTATAAGAAACAGCTCGCAGGGAATCGATAGGAGTGAAGTCCCTCCTTCATTTGCATAGTTATATGGCGAATATCCATTATTTTAATAGATGCCTTGTTCCATAATAAAAGATGTTCATTGAAATGTAAGATGGCTTTCCAGCTCCTTAAAATCATTGGTCATATATTAGTCAATAGAGAGTCAACTTGCATGCAAAATAGGGGCCGGATCACCCACTAACGTGAGTACCCGACCCCTTTCTTTAATATACATATGAATATACAGACCTTAATCAACACTTTAACAGATCAAAAAGAAACAGTCTATATTTTCGGGAAAATATTCTATATATTTAGGTTGCTGGCCGGCAAAATACAGTTGAAACGGAGCTTAAGTCGATGATGTCCAACAACCATCTTACTCGTGAAGAATTACAGGATTATGTGCAACATGTATTTGGTGCCAGTTACCTCATAACGCAGAGCGCAAGAATACATGGAGGCGCACAAAAAGTCATTTACAAAATTGACTGCACGAATGGTTTCACTTGTATGCTGTACGTTTGGGATATTTCCAGCAACTATTTTCAGGAAGAGATCTTGAATGAACCCACTTTCCACAGTTCCTATGGCAGCGAACTTTTCTCTTTGAATACTCGCTTTCTCGCTCAACATGGAATTCGAACACCAATCTTGTATGATCTAAATAACGATAGAGACCGGCACTCTTATGATTTTGCTCTTGTTGAGTATGTGGATGGACAGAAAGCCGAAGCGTATTTCCAGCATAAAAATCACAAAGATCGGGATGAGTTGTTTCAACGGATCAGGGATATGTTGTCTAATATGCATGGAATCCAAAGAAACGTTTATGGAAACGCCAACGATAACAGCAAAAAGGCTGGGCCTTGCTACCAAGTTCAGCGGTTAGATGCCGAAACAGCCTTATCTTATGCATCCAAACACATGACAGATATAAGGAAAAATGACGAAAGGTTGCTTGAGAAACTTTACGAATTGGAAGCAGCAATTCAACCTAGAGATCTCTATAGTTTCATTCATGGAGAGTTAGGTCCGGATCATATATGGATAGATCATGCTATGCAACCATGCCTTATTGATATTGAGGGTGCAGGATTCTTCGATCTCGAACATGAGCATAGCTTTCTGGAGTTTCGATTTGGAGACTTCTATCATTACTTAAAAAATAACGATCTCGACCCGGAGCGGATGACATTTTATCGATTTTGCCATCACTTGTCCTTGATATCAGGAGGACTGAAACTGCTTCACAGACAATTCCCCGATCAGCAATTCGCTAGGGGGCTTGCAGAGTATCATGCCAGATGTGCAGTTCAAATGCTTTCATGAATATGGATATAAGCCTGGAAGGAGATTGGCGCATGGAATTTATTTACGAAGATGAAAAACTTGCAGTGAGCGTTATTCAAGCCATTCACACTGGAAATATTCCAACGTTAGAGCAACTGCTGGCAGAGAATCCGGGATTGGCAAAGATAAGAATATTGGAAAGAAAGCCTGAAGACGTAGATTCAGATTCTAGTATCTCTCGAACGCTGCTGCACGTGGTGACGGATTGGCCGGGGCACTTCCCTAATGGAGCGGATACCGTGCGAGTGTTGACCAAGTTCGGTGCGGAAGTGAATGCTCCCTTTGTCGGTCCAAACATCGAGACACCTTTGCATTGGGCTGCAAGCTCCAATGATGTACAAGTGCTCGATGCCCTTCTTGATGCTGGAGCAGACATTGAAGCGCCTGGCGCGGTGATCGCCGGTGGCACGCCGCTGGATGATGCTATTGCTTTTGCACAATGGGATACAGCACGGCGATTGGTTGAGCGCGGCGCGATCTTTGCCCTTTGGCATGCGGCCGCCCTTGGAGATATTCACGCCATACAAGAACATTTTAAAGGAGCCCAACTCCCGGAACGTTATCCTTGGGGAACAAGCACCTCCCCTTCTCCTCCCGATGCAGTAACCGTTGCCTTCTGGTGTGCTTGCCATGGAGGTCAAAGAGAAACAGCCGAATACCTGCTTGACCACGGCGCCGAACTGAACTGGATAGCCAGCTGGGATGGAATGACTCCACTGGATACAGCAAAACGTAATTTTTCATCCGAACTGATCCCGTGGCTTGAAAGTCAAGGTGCCAAATCCGCTAGCGAGATTCACACAGGTAGATGAATAACTAGCATGCAATTGCCAATCGCCAGCGGCTGCGAATACAGTTATGAGGAGAATCCGGTGGCCACTGGGGAAGTATAGAAGACTCCAACAAATATCCACAACGAAAAGGACATCGCCACTTGAGCGATGTACTTTTCGTTGTGTAGTGATCCTAAAACCGGGAGAGGCGACAAGGGTCTAATTCATTTCTTGATTTGCCATCGATAATTTCACTTGCAGCCAGATTCGCAATCAGCGGCGCCAGCGTAATTGCAGAATGCATTACCGTCAGATAAAGTCCATTCATGTGATCATGGAAGCCCACAATCGGATAACCGTCTTCAGGCATGGGTCTCCATCCAACCTTTATGCTTTCCAGTTCCAGTTGTTTTCCGTGCTTGAGACTGCGACGCAATGTGTCGTATGCTCGCTTACCGACCGCCTGTGGTCCGTTTTCCTCCGACTCGTCGATATAATCTTCCGCAGCCAGCAGCGTATAATCTGTCAGTTGACGCGCTTCAAATTGCGCATTGGAGATTAATGTGTGTATCCGTTTATTAGCAGTTTTCATCCGAATCAGAATTGAAGGTGACGAAGTTACCGGCACGTGACAACCTAACGGGTTACAAAGTTCGGGTGTACCTGTTCCTGCGGCCAATACCACAACATCCGACTCCACAAAACCCTTGGACGTATGAACACCAACCAGACGGGAACCCTCTTGCTTCAGCTGTGTAACGTTGGTGTCGAACTGAATCTTTGCTCCGTACTCTTGCGCTTTGCTCAACAACAGCTCCGTTACCGCTATAGGGTCCACCGCACCTTCTTCGCTGACAAACATGGCTTCATCCGGATATTCCTTCAGATTGGGCTCCAATGCCTCAAGCTGCTCCCGGTTTAATTTTTGAAAGTGTTGCTCCCTTAGAGGCGGAGTGTCCCAAGTTAGCGCGCCATGCCAATGAATTTTCAGTTCGGACAACTCTTGCTGAAGTGTGTGATACTCTTCCACAGCTGCATCGTACAAATGCCAGTATTCAGGAGCCACTCTATGCGTCGTATGTATCCAGGCAAATGATTTTTCCGTGACTTCACGCGCCGCGGCTGAGTGGCGTTCAATAACAGTTACATCTTGATTTCGTTTGGCTAGATGATAGGCCATACACGCCCCAACAATCCCTGCACCAATGATCACAATTTTTTGTTTATTCAAAACTAACTCTCCCTTGTCACCCTATCCCCCCAAGGAATCGATTCTCCGTGGTTCGGATTGGTGTGCTCCTTTTTCGTCTTCTTCGCTGTACAGCTTCTCCATATGCTGCATATGGCCGGCTCCCCAGTCGCTCATTGTCTGGAGCACAGGTTTCATGAGCTGTCCGTACTCCGTAATCGAGTATTCGACCTTAGGCGGAATTTGGGCATATACTTCGCGATGCACAATATCGTGATACTCCAGTTCTTTTAACTGCTGGGTCAGCATTTTTTTTGAAATATCTGGAATGGCTTTTTGTAATTCGCTGAACCGCATTGTACCGTTGCTCAGCAGTCGTAGAAGAATCAAAGATTTCCATTTACCCGTAAGGATATCCAAGGCCGTTCCGAATTTACAATATACCGTCATTCTTATTCCTCACTTTCTGACCATACCCGGGTATACTTTTGGTTACCTGGTTAGGTTTAAGTGCCTACTTCCAGATTGGGCCTTCTCACTTTAGTATAGAGGCAGATATTTAAATCGAGCAAGTGAGGGGATAAGAAAAGATGAATGTAACGTTATGGATCGTACAACTTATATTGGCGCTAGGTTTCGTATATTCAGGATGGATGAAAACCATTCGTATCGAGTCGTCAAAAAAGACCTGGGCCTGGGTCAATGATGTGCCAAAAAGTCTAGTTATTTTGATCGGTATCGCGGAGCTACTCGGAGCGCTGGGCCTTGTTTTGCCTTGGGCGCTGAACATCACTCCGGTGCTTACGCCGATCGCCGCAATCGCTTTGGCTGTTGTTACACTGCTTGGAATGCTGTTTCATATTCGGCGTAAAGAGTACCGGGAGCTCGGCGTAAATATCTTTTTTATAGTTCTTGCGTTGATCGTAGCCTTTGGAAGACTGTAAAGGAAACGGGGAACGTTTTGGAAAGTGACAAAAAGCCACTAATATTATTATATAATAACCTCACCACATAAAAGGCTGGCTTCAACAGCTCATGGAAGGAAGACAACTCTCTATTGAAAGCAACCTTGAATGTACAAGAACACATACTCATCTGGAATTGTGCATCGCTCAAAATCATGGATGTACGACATATTGTCATACAAGCCGAAGAGTGCGTACGTCCTTACCTGTTCCCTGCCAGCGCCTTTCTGTACGTAACGAATGGCAATGCAACCGTGATCTTAGACGGAAATGAGCATGCTACCAAACCATTTTATATGCTTCATGGGGGCAAAAACACCCGTCTGGACATCATCCCAACGGACGAATCCTTTCATTATTACCTAATTTTCTACAAAGCCTCCTTACCGCTATCTGGCAAGCAGCATACACTTCAACAACCGGATCAACCATTGCCATTCCACCTCCAGTACGGTTTTATTCCATATCATCCTGCCATCCTCTACGAAATCACTGAGCGAATGCTGGGCGAGTGGAATAAACCGGGACGCTTGGAGCGACTCTATACCAAAACACTATTCTATCAATTTGTATATGAATTGCTCAGACAAATGGATCAACAGCAGGTAAGCATTGTTAGGCCTAACCTTGCTTCTCAGCTTATACGCTATATGCAGGAGCACTACGCCAAGCCGCTGACGCGGGAAACCCTCGCTCATACATTCCATTACAGCGTCCCTTATCTGTCCAAGTACTTCCGACGTGAAACTGGCGCAAGTCTAATCGATTACTTAATCGGTATTAGGATGAACAAAGCAGTAACGCTGTTGCAAAAGACCGAGTTATCTCTGCAAGAAGTCGCTGCAAGCGTCGGATATGCTGATGTATCCTATTTTATAAGAATGTTCAAAAAACATACGGGAGTCACACCAAAGCAATTCAAGGATAAGTCCGGACAAGTGACAAAAGGTTCTTATCGTCCTATCCTTAGGCTTCGATCATCCATTGCTCCGCGTAAACTCCGTCGTTATATTGATATCAGAGATGATAATCATTATCAACATAGCGAAAAAGGAGATTTACGGATGTATAGAAGCAAACTACCTGTAGGAATTACCCTACTGTTGTGCCTAACTCTATTGGTTAGCGCATGTTCCAGGCCAGCAAACACGAATGGAAGCACTGGCAGTACGCAAAGTCCAACTGTAGGTGCAGAGAGTAATATCAGTAACACCACAAACGGAAGCTCGGAGATGGTAACCTATTCTGCGGTTAACGGTGAAGTACAAATCCCCAAAAAACCTCAAAGGGTAGTAATGGTTGCAGGAGCCTTTACCGGTCATTTGCTAGCTCTTGGCCTTAAGCCTGTTGGAACTGGTGATGAGTCCTTTAACAGTTATACAGAAGGAAAGCTCGATGACGTTGTCAACATCGGTAACGATGTACCCTACGAGAAAATCATGGAGTTGCAACCGGATTTAATTGTCGTTTGGAATGACCCTGAAACGATCGAAGAGCTGTCCAAAATTGCGCCGACCGTCGCTGTTGAATATGGAATACCTCTACGGGAGCAATTGATGGATTTTGGCAAGATGACTGGTAGAGAAGAGCAAGCGAAGGCCTGGATCGCAGAGTGGGATGCTAAGATCGCTGAATATAAACCACTCGTGGAGCAAGCGGTAGGTGATCGCACGGTTTCGATTTTTGATACGGGAAGTGCCAAAGAATTTTATGCCTACGGGAGCTTTGGTAGAGGTGGAGATATTATTTATGGAAAGTTTGGCCTGAAGGCACCGCCGATCATTCAGAAGGAAGCCATCGATAGCGGCAAAGGTTGGGCCAAGTTATCACTTGAATTGTTACCACAATATGCAGGAGATTATATCTTTGTAAGTGGATGGACAGGTGATGAGAGTGGAGATTCCGTTTTTGAAGGTCCTATCTGGGATAACCTCCCTGCTGTCCAGAATAATCACGTTTATCGCGAGGAAAGCCGTGGCTTCGTGTTTAGTGACCCAATTTCGTTGGAAGCCCAACTTAAATTTGTCGTAGACAGCCTAACCAAAACAGAGTGAAATTGAGTAGGCCACGGTATGTACGAGGCGAGGAGCAATCCTCGTCTTTTTATGTTTTTGTATAGTCCTTATCTTTCATTTGAAGAGAGTTTGAAAACAAAAGCACACACATAAACAGGGACCTCTCACCATGTTGGAAAGAGTCCCTGTCTTTAAACTTGTTATATAGCCCATTTTCCGTTAAGTGATGGTAAGGCCGCCACTTGCATATCCCGCTACCGTTGTAGCCACATCAATTCCGGCTGTTACTGATGCTGAGAACACCATAAGCAGGCGGTCACCGGCAGATACCGGAATACTCAGTCCTGTAGTCACCCCGCTGGATATTGTGCCCAGTGCCAAAATGCCGGTCAGTGGAGGAGCTAAGGTTACCAATGCACCTGGTACAGCTGTAAAGGAGTTATTAGGTGTAGTGGATCGGAATAATTGTGCAGTTAAGGTTACTGTAGATCCAACCAAACTTAGTCCGGCTGTTGTGCTGAAATAAGCGGCCAGTGAAGTAATCGTTCCTGCACGCGATGCTGAGAAAGCAAAGTTAAGCAACGTGCCTGCAGCGCCTGTGAGATCAATAATTCCTCCGTTAACACTTACTCCGGTAGAACTGTTACCAAAACCAACTAAACTGGAAGTATTCAAAAGTCCACCCAAAACTGTAGTCAACACAACAGGAAGTCCTGATGCATAAGGAATAATTGTTCCAGAACCACTCGCACCCGTAGCCCCGGTTGTACCTGTTGCTCCGGTTACACCTGTTGTACCTGTTGTTCCTGTTGCTCCGGTTACTCCCGTTG
Source organism: Paenibacillus sp. FSL H7-0942 (assembly GCF_045040715.1). Classification (NCBI taxonomy): domain Bacteria; kingdom Bacillati; phylum Bacillota; class Bacilli; order Caryophanales; family Paenibacillaceae; genus Paenibacillus; species Paenibacillus sp. FSL H7-0942. The sequence continues at coordinate 5,029,487 of NZ_CP150279.1, forward strand.
TACCTGATGCGCCTGTTGCTCCCGTTACTCCGGTCGTACCTGCTGTGCCTGTTGCTCCCGTTACTCCGGTTGTACCTGCTGTGCCTGTTGCTCCGGTTACTCCCGTTGTACCTGGTGCGCCTGTTTCTCCTGTTGCTCCTGTTGTACCTGCTGTGCCTGTCGCTCCGGTTACACCCGTTGTACCTGCTGTGCCTGTCGCTCCCGTTACTCCGGTTGTACCTGCTGTGCCTGTCGCTCCCGTTACTCCCGTTGTACCTGCTGTGCCTGTCGCTCCCGTTACTCCCGTTGTACCTGCTGTGCCTGTCGCTCCGGTTACTCCGGTTGTACCTGATGCGCCTGTCGCTCCTGTTACTCCGGTTGTACCTGCTGTGCCTGTCGCTCCCGTTACTCCGGTTGTACCTGCTGTGCCTGTTGCTCCGGTTACTCCCGTTGTACCTGCTGTGCCTGTTGCTCCGGTTACTCCCGTTGTACCTGCTGTGCCTGTTGCTCCGGTTACTCCCGTTGTACCTGCTGTGCCTGTTGCTCCGGTTACTCCCGTTGTACCTGCTGTGCCTTGTGCTCCTGTTGCACCTGTCACTCCAGCTGTCCCTGGTGTGCCTGTCGCCCCCGTAGCCCCAGTTGCGCCTGTAGCTCCGTTGATGCTTGGGGTTTCACCCAGCAATTCGGAAGAAACCAAACGATGGGCTGTTACCAATGCGCCTGTGTTGCTCTTCCCCCATACGGATACTTGAACAGGATCATTAACCGTCGCTGTTGTTGTAAAAGTAAACTCGAAGGCATCCAGATTGGCAAAATAGTTGTTGGTTACTATTTGATTAGGTGCGATGTCAAAAGACTCACTGACATACAGAACCCTCATTCCACCACTCATGTAATACCCTTGTATTTGTATGGTTGAGGTACTCACATCACTACGGTTATCAATTTTAACTGTAACTGTCTGAGTCGGCCTTACACCGCTAACAGCATTATTTTCTATTGGCCCTGTTGATAAAAAGCTCATCGCTACATCTCCTCTTTTGGGGATTTCTGATCTCCTAGATGTCATTAACTGTATTTTCGTGCTCCACCACCCGGTGTGCATCTACCAATTGCCCAGAGGCTTGTTTGCCCCACAATGAAATCCCTACTTCCTCCACACCTTCCACGTCTGTTCCAAAAACAAACTCAAAAGCAGCTAAATCTGCAAAATAAGTTCTGGTCACTGCTTCATTAGGAGCAATACTGATTACTTCACTCACATACAGCGTTCTTGTTGTGCTTAGCACATACCCCTGAATGGATACTGTTACAGAGTCCACCTCAGCCCGACTTACCAATCTAATCGTTACCTGTTGGGTCGGTCTAACCCCGGAAACCGGATTGTTTTCAATCGGCCCAGTCGACAAAATAGCCATTTTTCCCATCCCACCTTTATGAACCTCTGACTCTAGCAGTATTTGGCATAAGCTCACTAGATAGTAATATTCAAACACTCAATCAACGGTGTGGACAAAACACAGGGGGCACCCCACCATTATCACTTAACAACCTTCTACGCTCAGGGCTTTAGCTATACAAAAACTGGAATATGTACAACAAAGAGAAGAAATTATGCAATGTAAAAGTTGGTCAGCAAGTAAGAGTAGATTTTGTTATATAACCAGGATCGATTCCAGAAAAAAACGAAAATAACCGTTCCTCTGGTAGATTCCAGGGAAACGGTCACAGCTTAAGACGTCTTTTTCTCGTATCTAATTGTTGGCCGGGTAAAGCTATGCTTGAAAGTGTAGTTTTATAGAATATGAGATCGTATTTTACCATCAAGCCCAATGTTAAACACATAGAATAATCATTTTCTTCATCCTCTACTAAAAAATAGAAAAAGATTGTATTATCTTAAAATTGTGATATGATATCGTCAAGTTAATAAACATTTAAATGAAAATATGAAAGATAATTACATTTAAATGTGGCCAAACCTCTTTCTTCGCCAAATTTCAGTGTTCTAGCCCATTTTATTGAAAGCGATTACAAAAAGAAACCTGACAGATTATAGTTTTTCTAATCGCACCCACAGATGCAGGCTTACTTCGGGTTATAGCCACTCCCCTTGCTGCCGTGACCACGTACCCGGTGCACAGGTTGTCTGGCTTAAACCATACATGACAACATGAAGACTTATCCTAACAGCCAACCTAACCATTATTTCAAGAAGGGGGTGACATGAGGAAAATCTTTTCGTTTTTTCGGCATTTCATCATCTCAGCTATCCTGAATTTCAGCTCACCAACTAATCCAATCTCATGGAGGCGAAACGTATGATTCGTAAACCGCTAGTTTTGTTGTTGTCGTGTCTGCTAATCTTTGTCACCCTGCCCGTTGAATCGAGCCATGCAGCCAATGCAGCCGTTGCCAAACTTCCTGGAAACTCTAATCCCCTCATCGATCATAAACTGGGAGCCGATCCTTATGTGCTCGTCCATAACAATCGGGTCTATGTCTACATGACAGGTGATGCATATCTGTACAACAGTGACGGCTCTGTCCGAGAGAACCAGTACAGCACGATCGGGAAAATTAACGTCATCTCCTCAGCTGACATGGTGAACTGGACAGACCATGGTTCCATCCCGGTAGCAGGTGCGAATAATGCCAATAATGGACAAGGAATTGCCAAATGGGCTACTCAGTCCTGGGCTCCTGCCATGGCGAAGAAAACCATTGCTGGCAAAGAAAAGTTTTTCCTGTACTTTGCCAACTCGGGTGGAGGTATTGGCGTACTCACGGCTGATTCCCCCATTGGACCGTGGTCCGATCCAATTGGTCGTGCCCTCCTGACTCACGGTACACCGGGTATGTCCGGCGTAACATGGCTCTTTGATCCGGCTGTACTTGTCGATGATGATGGCTCTGCTTACTTGTATGCTGGAGGCGGCATCCCGAACGATACCAATGCTGCTTCCATTGCCAATCCCAAAACAGCTCGGGTCATTCGTCTCGGTGCCGACATGACCAGTGTGGTGGGCAGTGCTGTGACTATTGATTCTCCTTATATGTTCGAAGATTCTGGCATCCACAAGTATAACGGCAAATATTATTACTCCTACTGCATCAACTTCGCGGGAACACACCCCACTGCATATCCAAAAGGTGAGATCGGATACATGGTCAGCGACAGCCCGATGGGGCCTTTCACGTATAAAGGACACTTTCTGAAAAATCCCGGCACGTTCTTCGGTGTAGGCGGCAATAACCACCATGCCGTGTTCCAATTCAACAACGAATGGTATGTGGCGTACCATGCGCAAACGGTAAGCAAGGCATTCCTCGGTGATGGTAAAGGGTACCGTTCCACACATATCAACAAACTGACACATAATGCGGATGGAACAATCCAGGAAGTTCAGGGGAATATGACAGGTGTACCTCAGACCACTAACCTCAACCCGTATGTCCGCGTGGAAGCCGAAACCATTGGCTGGCAAGCAGGAATTAACACTGAACCGAGTCAAGCGAGCGGTGGACCTGTAGCCAATCAGAATGTCACTAATATTCATAACGGGGATTGGATCGCGGTCGGCAATGTTGATTTTGGCTCAGCTGGAGCCTCCAAGTTCAAGGCCAATGTCGCTTCTACCGGAAATGGCAACATCGAGGTTCGACTGGACAGTCCGACAGGCCCACTAGTTGGAACACTTAACGTAAGTTCAACTGGCGGTTCGCAAACTTGGCGCGAGATGGAGACCAATGTTACCAATGCTACAGGGGTACATCGTTTGTATCTGGTGTTTACAGGCTCGGGCAATGGAAATCTGTTCAAACTGGACTACTGGCAGTTCACATCCGGTTCGGGCGGCAACCCTAACCCAAATCCTAATCCCAATCCAAACGTTACCCGTTACGAAGCCGAGAATATGACGCTTGGCGGTCAATACGCTGGCGTAGTCAGTTCCCCTTTTAATGGAGTCGCTCTTTACGGGAACAATGATTATGCAGCATACAATCAATATTTTGCATTCCCAACCCATCAATTCTCTGTCCGCGGCGCTTCCAACAATAATAATACAGCCCGTGTTGATCTGGTCATCGGGGGTGTAACCGCTGGTTCTTTCTACTTCACGGGAACGGAGCCGACCGTTCAAACCCTCACCGGCATCACTCACGGTACAGGCAATCAGGAAATCAAGCTGGTCGTAACAACGGATAATGGCACTTGGGATGCTTACATTGATTATCTGGAGTACTCGCTTTAATTCCTAGGACATGATCAATTGGGAGGATAGAATATGTGGAAAAAAATCAGTGCTCTTCTACTCGCTCTTCCTTTGCTTATAACATCATTCCCTTTGACAAGTCCGGCATCTTCGGCCGCAACGTTCAGCAATCCGGTTATTTACGCGGATGTTCCTGACAGTGACGTCATTCGGGTAGGCAATGCATTTTATATGACAAGCACAACGATGCATATGAATCCGGGAGTCCCGGTCATGAAGTCTTATGATCTGGTCAACTGGAGCATCGTAAACTATGTATACGATACGCTTGGAAACGGGGATATACAGAATCTGAACAATGGACAAAACGAGTATGGGCGTGGTTCCTGGGCGAGCAGTTTGCGGTACAACAACGGTATATATTATGTGGCCTTTGGATCGCTTTCCACGGGCAAGACGTATATTTACCAAACCAGCAATATTGAAACAGGACCATGGACACCTTACACATTGAACAGTTATTACCATGACCCCTCCCTTTTGTTTGACGGGAATCGAACCTTTCTTGTTCATGGCAGTGATAACATCAGTATCGTTGAGCTGACACCTGATGCCAAAGCCGTTAAATCCGGCGGGCTCAATCAGGTCCTGATTCCAAACGCAAGCAGTGTTGCCGGCTCCAACATGATTGTAAAGGCAGAAGGAGCACACATTCAGAAGATCAATGGTATGTACTATGTATTCCTGATTGCCTGGCCTTCGGGTGATGGTCGCATTCAGCTTGCCTATCGTGCAAACACATTGACAGGTCCATACACAGGTAAAGTTGTACTCAGAGACTCGGGAATCGCCCAAGGAGGCATCGTGGATACCGCATCCGGCGCTTGGTACGGCTTGCTGTTTCGTGATAGCGGGGCCATTGGACGCATCCCCTATCTCGTTCCTGTGACGTGGTCTGATAACTGGCCTGTGTTTGGGGTGAACGGCAAGGTTCCCCTTAACATGAATATGCCCGTTGAAGGTCAGCCTGCTGCCAAAATCTACGGGTCCGATGAGTTCAACGCAACCACATCAGGCACACCCTCAGTAACGCAACTGTTAGTGAACGGCGGCTTTGAGGAAAGCAGCATTCAGCCGTGGACCAGCAACAATACTGCGAACATCACCGTAACAAATGCCGAAGCATTCAGCGGTACAAAAAGCCTGCTCGTCAGCGGCAGACAGCAGACAGCAGGCGGAGCCAAACAGATGGTTACAGGGAAGTTAGTACCGGGAGGAACATACTCTTTTTCGGCAAAGATCAAATACACTACTGGTCCTGCAACCAAAACGTTCAATCTTAGCATCCAGAACGGTGCAAGTTATACCGGAATTACCATTATGGGCAGTGCGACGTTAACCCGTGGACAGTGGGGTACCATTCAAGGTACGTATACCGTTCCGTCGAATGCAGACCTGTCCCAAAGCTTTATTTTTGTGGAAACACCGTATAACTCGAATCCGGACCCGACCAATGATTTGATGGCGTTTTATGTAGATGACGTCTCCCTGACGAGCAATTCATCTTCTGGTACATCCAGTCTCGGTACTTTCTGGCAGTGGAATCATAACCCTGATGCTGCCAACTGGTCCCTGCTCCAGCGGCCCGGTTTCATGCGGTTAACCGCAGGCAAAATCAGCAAAAACCTGTTAGAAGCCCGCAACACCCTGACACAACGAACCTTTGGTCCAAAAAGCACGGGGATGACCGCTTTGGATACAGCCGGCATGAAGGATGGTGATTATGCTGGACTTGCTGCTTTTCAAGCGAAATATGGTTTTGTCGGCGTAAAAATGACGGGCAGCACCAAATCCATCGTTATGGCTAATGCCAGTTCTGGCACCATGACTGAAGTAGCAACTGTGCCATTCAACCAGAACAGAATCTATCTCCGCGTCATCTGTGATTTTACGAACCAAACCGACAAAGCCTACTTTGCTTATAGCCTGAATGGCAGCAACTGGACAACCATTGGCAATACACTTCAAATGTCTTACACCCTGCCACACTTTATGGGATATCGGTTTGCACTATTCAATTATGCAACGAAGTCTACCGGAGGATATGCAGATTTCGATTATTTCCGCGTAGAATAAATGTAGTTTTATTCGGTTATTAATGTTTCGTTTATTGATCAGGACCTGGACTTCACCATGTGTGGAGTCAGGTCCTTTTCAGTACATTTTCTATGAAGAGCTTCACCTTTTAACTTCAAAAATCCCGGAACTGCTTTATATAACGCATGTATTCTTCAGCACTTCGGTTAATCTCTTCATCCGTAGCCTGGAACGAGGCACCATAGACTGCATAATGCGGCAGCGCCTGAACCCCTACATGATTCATGCTTGCTACGAAGGGTGCAACAAGTTCCTCTACGCTGTAACCGATGGAACCATCTTTCGCATAATTCTCCTGCTTATCCCCTATGGACATGGCCAGACCCATCCGCTTTCCCTTCAATCGATTACCTTTCGATCCGTACGCCCATCCATGGGTAAACACGTCATCAAACCATTTCTTTAGCAGCGGTGGGTAACTGTACCAATATAACGGGAACTGCAACATCATATGATCATGCGTCTCCAGCAACTCTTGTTCTCGGCAAACATCAAACTTCCATTCGGGGTTGGCCGAATATAATTCGTGAAGAACAATATCATCTGTATGCTGCAACAACTCCTCCTTCCAGCGACGATTGACTCTTGAACTTTCGATATCGGGATGTGCCAGAATAACAAGTGTTTTCATCATAAGTTCCTTTCTTCCCATCCAGGGTGTTGGTTTCTTTAATTGAATATGGACTTACAGAATATGGCGTTACCGCCAACACCATCGTGGATGTCATGTGTGCTTGGGGGAGGGACAATATTGCTTTCAGGCAACAACGGGGCGAAGATATCGTTTTGTTGGAGAACAACGATTCCGAATCTTGATTTCACAGTTGCACATTCCTCATACATTATGTAGGACATATGTCTCTTTTTCCACGAAAACGATTAAAAAACCTTTATATTCCAGACAAAATGATCGATATACAAAATGGGGCACCTGAATATCCCGTGTTGAGCATTGGATTCACATCTCACAAAAGCAACACGAGAAACAAAATGATACATACGGTAGCGAGTAAGAGAAGAAGAGAAGCTCTGTCTGGTGAGATGGCAAGGGCTAACAAAGGAGTAGTCACATGAAGGTACGAACGAGTCAAAGAGGAAAAACACGCAACATCTACATGAACTTGCTGTTATCTGTTCTGTTGTTGATTAGCAGCATCCCGCTGTGGCCGGTCTCAAAAGTGAACGCCGCAGATGAGGAACATCATCTGTTATCCCTGAACCGGCCTGTGTACAGTTCCTCATCTCTGGGCGGCAATACGGCAGATCTTGTGGTTGACGGCAACAAAAACAGCCGCTGGGAAAGCATATGGCAGCAAGATCCGCAGTGGATCTATGTTGACTTAGGCACGGTGGCCTCCATCTCGGGCATCTCCATCCAGTGGGAAAATGCGTATGCTTCCGCCTTTGATCTAGAAGTATCCAACGACGAGGTCAACTGGCAGTCTGTTTACTCGACAACGAAGGGGCAAGGCGGCCTGACAGAAATTGAGGTCACAGCGGAGGCACGATATGTGCGCTTGTTCAGTCATCAAAGAGCACAGCCAGCCTATGGCGTCTCTGTATACGAATTCAATGTATATGGGACGGGCGGAGCAAATCCACCTCCCAAACCATTAGCAATGAACCTTGCACTAGGACAACCGGTTACAGCGTCTTCGGAAGAAATTGATGAGCCCAGCCGTTCAGCCGAGGATAAAGCCAAAATGGAAAAAGGGAATTACGAAGCACGGAATGTAACGGATGGCCGTCCGGATACACGCTGGTCTTCCATCTACAAGGATCAGGAATGGAATGTTGTAGACCTTGGACTAGTCCGGGAAATCGGGAACGTATCCCTACAATGGGAAAACGCTTTTGGACGTGCATACGATATTCAAGTATCAAATGATGCAGACCAGTGGACTACATTATACCGGGAACTGCACAGCGACGGTGGACGGGATGAGATTCCGGTATACGCCGAAGCACGGTATGTGAAATTAGCCGGACTTGGCAGAGGAACAACCAACGGATACTCCCTGTACGCATTCGACGTCTACGAGTATATCGAAGGCGATGCCAAACCTGTGCATACAATTCCGAATATCCCTGAACCGTCCTCGGTAAAGGTGGGTTCCGGGAGTTACGCTGTAAATGACATCACCATGCTGCAGCCGAAAAACCCGAAAAATCGCACGGCTGACATCACAGCGCCCCTCCCTTCCAATGACTGGTGGCAGTCTATTCTTGTATCCGATCTGGGGGATGGCAACAGTCTGGTCACACTTCCGCTTAAAAGTAGATATACCAAACAAGGACTTCAACTTCTGAATCCCGGAGCTGGTTACGTTTCGGCTGATGGCGGTTCTATGGACGCTGACGGTGAACCGGATCTGATCATGAGCACCAGCAATATGAACCCGGCGGAGGTAAATACCAAGGTGGCGGGATATGGGGATTATTCCGCAACGATCATCATGAGCGATGATGACACAGCCAAAATGAATACCACGTTTGTGAAAGGTTCCCCTTTCCTGTACAACACCTTCGATAACCCGGATACCATTATTGTTCGTTCTCCCAACATCACACGTCTCTTCGATGATCAGAACCGTGAAATTGTTCTGAATGATGGAGAATCGCTGACGGCCGATCATATCGGTGTTGAAGTAACCAATCAGGACAGAGCGCCCACGCCTCAGACCTTTACAAGAAACTACGGGATCTTTGCACCTGAAGGAACCGTATTTATGAAACTTGGCAATACGCTCAAAATCAAGCTGGGCCAGAGCGAAGACTATCTGTCACTGGCTACCCTGCCGTCCGCGGCAGAACTGTCTTATTATTACCGGCATGCCTACGCCTTTGTAACCGATACAACAGTGGACTACAATTATAATGAGAGCACTTCACTGGTAACGACTACCTTCAACTCGGTAACCCGGACGAAGCGGGCAGGCTTTTCATCCGAGACAGTGATGGCCTTGTTGCCGCACCAATGGAAACTAGCGACTACTCCGGTAACGGAGCTTGCTTACCCTTCCATTCGCGGCATGATGAAAGTAAGTGAAGGCAATACGTTTACGACACAGGATCGATTCTATGGCATTATTCCGCAATTTGTGGAGCCAGATAATCCAACCTACTCGCGTGCACAATTAATCAGCTATCTGGATCAGCTTGACGCGGATACGGCAGGCAATCTGATGAGCGAGGATCCTTACTGGCAAGGGAAAAAGCTTCATCCGCTTGCGCTGGGTGTGCTCATCAGCGACCAGATAGGAGATACGGTACGACGAGACAACTATCTGTCCCTGCTTCGAACCATTTTGACAGATTGGTATACCTATTCGCCGGACGAACCTTTGCACTCGTATTATTTTTATTATTCGGATGAATGGGGAACCATCTTCCCTTACGGTAGCGGATTTGGTGTTAATACCGGATTGACAGATCATCATTTCACCTACGGTTATTACGTTTTTGCATCGGCTGTACTGGCCACATATGACAAAACATTCTTGCAAGATTACGGCGACATGGTTGAGCTTCTGATTCGGGACTATGCCAATCCTTCACGGACAGATGATCAGTTTCCATGGCTTCGCAATTTTGACCCGTACGCTGGTCACTCCTGGGCAGGTGGTTACGCCGATAATCGCAGTGGGAATAACCAGGAGGCCGCAGGAGAAGCGCTCTTTAGTTGGGTCGGCCAATATATGTGGGGTGAGGTGACAGGCAACAAAGCCTATCGCGACACCGGGATCTGGGGCTTCATGACCGAAGAGAAAGCTGCCGAGCAATACTGGTTTAACTATGACGGGGATAACTGGCTGGAGGATTACCAACACGCTACGGTAGGTCATGTGTACGGCAGCGCCTACCTGTATGGAACGTACTTCTCTAATGAGGCGGAGCATATTTACGGTATTCACTGGCTGCCGCCAGCGGAATGGATGACCTATTATGGACGTGATCCGCAGAATACTAAGGCTCTCTACAATGGTCTCATTAAGGACCTGGGTGGTCAGCAGGAGCGCACATGGCAGCATATTATCTGGCCATTCCAGTCCATTGGAGACCCGCAAGGTGCTCTAGCCAAATGGAATACGAGTGAGATGCAGCAAAATGAAGTCTTTAACGCGTACTGGTTCATGCACAGCATGGCTTCTACGGGAACACGCACGATGGATATATGGGCAGATGATCCGGCAGCAACCGTGTATGAAAAGGACGGCGTCTATACAGCGCAAATCTGGAATCCGTCCGACACTGTCAAAACAGTTCATTTCTACAATGCCCATGGCGCTTTGGGTTCGGCTACCGTGTATGCCAAAGCGCAAGTAAAGGTTAACCCGCTGGAACATTCCGTCGTTAAACAGCCGGATGCCTCTCAGGGTGTAGTCTATCTCGATCGGAGCCAATGGACCATTACGGCATCCTCCAGTTCGGAGCCGGTAGAGCGCATGGTGGACGGTGATCTGACTACACGCTGGTCATCCGGACAGATTCAGAAGCCTGGCGATTGGCTGCATATCGATCTGGGTGGCGAACAGTTTATGGATACGGTATTCATGAACTCCGGCAACAACGGCGGTGATTATGCTCACGGGTACGAAATCTACGTATCCAAAGATAACGAGAACTGGAGCGAGCCTATCGCAGAGGGAGCAGGAACATCTCCAAGTCTGTCCGTTGATTTGGGCATGCAAACCGCCCGTTATGTCAAAATTGTATTGACTTCCTCTGCAGACAGCTGGTGGTCGATCTCTGAACTCAAGCTTGCCCGATTTGGCAAACTTGAAGCAACACCAGAGCTCCCACAGCCCGTAGCGCCTCCAGATCGCTCTTCATGGATCGTAACCGCCTCCTCTACTCAAGGAGCAGATGTTACAGCCAACATGCTGGACGGAAGTTCAGATACACTATGGACAAACGGTAGGAAGCAAACCAAAGGACAATGGATTACCATTGACCTCGGCCAAAAGAGTTTTTTCGATGCCATAGAATTGGACCCGGGCCATGCGAAAGAAGACTATCCGAGACAGTATCGGATTTATGTCTCGGATGACGGTGAACACTGGGGCACATCCATTGCGGGCGGCGAAGGCACGCCTGGACGCATGTCCATCACTTTCCCTGAACAGCAAGCACGTTATGTGAAAATGGTGCAGATCGGGGATTCCGATCAATGGTGGACGATCTCCGAGTTGTTTGTTCATCATAATGGAACGGGCAAACAAAAGAGGCTGCTGCCAGATGGCTGGTCCGTGACAGCTTCCTCCGGAGACGATGCAGTGGCTATACTCGACGGCTCGGACCAAACACGCTGGACCTCCGGTCAGACTCAAACAGGCGGCGAATGGATTCAGCTTGATCTGGGAGCCTCGCAGCCAGTGAATCGGATTGTGCTGGACAGCGCGCACAGCCGGGAAGACTTTGCTCGCGGCTATGAAATATATACTTCTCTGGATGGAGAGCATTGGGGAAAAGCCTTGGCTTCGGGTGAAGGATCAGATGCGCTACTTTCTATCGCTTTTACACCGCATGAGGCACGTTATATTAAGGTCGTACAGACAGGCACCGATTCTCATTGGTGGTCCGTGGCTGAATTAGAGGTCTATACCGCTGATCAGACACCTTGGATATCCGGGGAACAGGATCATCTGTTACCTGCTGAACTGGATCGAACATCATGGACAGCGACTGCCTCCACCTCTGAAGATGTTGCGGCGATGCTCGATGACGATCTGAATTCACGCTGGACCTCTTCATCTGGTCAATATGCCAATCAATGGGTCCAGATTGATCTGGGAAGCAAGCAGAGCTTCAGCCGCTTGACAATGGACTCAGGCAGCAGCAGCAACGATTATGCTCGCAACTTCCAGTTTTTCACTTCTGAGGATGGCGAACGTTGGGAAGGGGTTACGGAAGCACTGGGAACAGGACCTGTCATCTCACATACGTTCTCCAGACAAACGGCGCGATACATCAAAATTGCCTTGACCGCGGACACTCCCGAGTGGTGGTGGTCCATCGCCGAGTTAAAACTTTACCATTAATGTCATCATGATCTCTCCAACCATCTCTCTCCCGTCCTTGCGGGGCAGAGGTGGTTTTTCTTGATAAGGATGAAGCATACCTCATGTAAACTTCATGTTCCATATATCACCTTTATAGTAAGATATAGATTAATGTAAATATTATTAATTTCTAATCGATAAGGAGGGCTTTAATTGAAAAATATAATTGTCTTTGGTGCAAGCAAGGGATTGGGCGATGCATTTGTCAGAGGTGTGCCACAATCCGGTGATAAGGTCTGGGTGGTCTCCCGCAGCAAGCCGGAAAGTCTGTCCGTGGAGGATGGCGTCGAGCGAATATGGATTCAGGCTGATCTTTCCGAGCTTCAGGCCGCAGAGCAAGTTGCCAGCCAGCTTCAAGGCGAGACGTTGGATGTGCTTATTTATAACGTGGGGATCTGGGAAAAGGAAGGATTTGAAGAGCACTACACGTTTGATAAGGATGAACCCGCAGATATCAGTCAGCTGATCCATGTGAATGTGACTTCTACAATTGTATGTATACAGGCTTTACTGCCTCAGCTCCGCCAGTCTGAAGCAGGCAAGATCATCCTGATTGGTTCAACAGCCGGTTTGAGCAATGCAGGCAGCAACCAGGTTTCTTTTGTCGCCTCCAAATTTGCCATACGGGGTATTACGGAAGCTCTAAGAGAACATACGAGGAATGACCGCATCGCGGTGACATGCATCAACCCGGGAGAACTGGCGGCAGAAATTCCGTATGAAGACGGGATGGAACGTGCACTGGCCGAGTATGATGGGACCCGCATTCCCCTGCAGGATATGGTCTCCATCGTTCGATGTATCATCAGCTTGTCCAAAGCGGCCTGCGTGAAAGAGATCAACATGCCCGCATTAACGGATACGAACACCTAGATAGCAATGACATCTACACGCCTCAATCGGTCCGTTCACCGGAGTGCGCTCTGTATACACACGCTGGACAGAAGCCCGTTTACATTAATACATGCGATAAGTGCGCAATACCTGCGGAATTCAGGCGTTCATGCTCAGGGATATTTTCATATAACAAATGGGATTTTCCGGCCTTGTCCAGGTGATCACGCATAGCTGCAATTCGTCCTTTGTTAACATCAATGAAACGAAAATCGATTTGGCGCAAATGCTCCAGCCCGGTCAGTCCAGCAAACGAATCCGCCTTGAGCGCCGTATTCATCTCTTTCAGTTCAATAGACTCCAAAGCACGGGCTGTCCATAGATGTGTGGTATCCCGCAACGATTTCATATAGTCCAGTTCGAGCTGTCTGAGAGAGGTCAGAAGGGAAAAGTCGCATAACTGCTCCAGCTTGGGCAAGGACAGATGCAGATATTCCAGCCCGCGCATCTGTTCGAGTCCCTGAATACTCGTCAGTTTGCGAACAGAGCTGAGCTTCAACATCGAGATGGTCGACTGTGTCAATACATCTAGTCCCCCTTTTAACTCACAGTGATCCAGGGATAGATACTGAAGCATAGGCAGTTCCGCTAACACATCAGCACTTTCGATCGTGCAGTTCAGAATGAGCGTATGCAGTTGGAGACATGCCGCAATGGAAGCAAATCCGTTGAATTTGCCACGCAGTTCAAGAAAGGTCAATCGTTTGTAGTGTTTAATAAAATCGAGCACGGTTGCCTTTGCAGGTGAATTCAATCTTAGAAACTGCAGTTGCTCCATCGCACCCAGTATCGTCAAATCCTGAGCCTGCGAAAGATCAAGCTGCAAGGCAGACACATGTTTCAACTGTGCCAGTCGCCCCAAAAATCCGGATGAATATACCCCTTTAGGGTCCATATGTGATATGTGTAGAATCAGATCCGGCCGGGCAAAGAATACTTTGGCATCGAGCTCGGCAAGGTCCTCGTATGTATCCGCGTCAACGCGAAAATGAACCGTTGCTCTGCGACGCAACAGATGCACCGCCTGGTGCATCTTTTCGGCATTCCATGGAACCCCCTGTATTGAAGCATGCCATAACTCACTCACAAATAATCCCCCTTTTCCATCCATAGTTCCAATTCATTCCATTATAAACAAGATCGCCTGGATGAACCACTACCGATCCCGTTTTTTCATTCCTTTCCTCTTTTTTCATCCCTCCCCTTTCATCCTTCTCATACTCATGCCTTTCCTTTCCGTCGCTTTCAGGATTATTCGACAGAAATCTACATAAAACTATAGATTAAGCCGACATATAACTTAGGCGTTTTGAGCTTTTTATTAATCATCTGGGGAGATGGAATATGTCGAACATGTTGAACAAGTGGGGGAAAACGGGAGCACGGACATCCAGTATGGCAAATACGTTGTCCATTGTGCTGCTCATCATTATCGTAGTTGTCTTTGCCGTGCTGGGAACATTTATGTTTGCAAGCACACGAAACATTCTGGTGAAACAGCAGGAATCCATGCTCCAGACCAAGACACAAGCCATTGTTAGTGAATTTGATGCACTATTCAAGGAAAAAGGTGCACTGGTCAAGCAAATGTCCACCAACACATTATTTCAGCAATACATAGAAACAACAGCATCTGCTGCGGATGCGAAAAGTTCAACCTACGCTGCGGAAACACAGGCGACACTCGCCGCTATCGTTAAGGCAGAGCCTTCGTTTGCCGATGCATGGGTCGCGGGCCTGGATGGAAAAGGCTTTTGGATTCAAAATGATGGTGTCGTATCTGCGCCGGACTTTGATATCCAGTCACGTCCATACTACAAGCCGGTTACCGACGCAGACGGACTTTATTTCTCCGATCCGTACATTGATATTGCAGCAGGCGATGTACTCATGGGTATCTTCTATCCGATCAAAGACGAAAACAACAACACGATCGGCTTTGCCGCAGCGGATATTGCATTCAAGGATATCCCGGCGATTATGGAGAGTTATTCCCTTGGAAGCACAGGTTATTCTATGTTGCTATCCAAGAGCGGGGAAATTCTGTACCATCCGGATCAAGAGAAGGTATTGAAGGAGAACATCCTGAACAGTACGGGGGACATGGGAGACATCGGCAAGAAAATGCTTGCCGGTGAAAACGGCGTACAACTTATGAACGACAATGGGGAACGTCGATATATCGGCTACGCTACCAGCAAAGATACGGGATGGTCCGTTGGTCTGACCATATCCGAAGAAGAAGTTCTTGCGGAATTAAAAACATTCACGTGGATTACGCTTGGCGGTTTTGCTGCAGCCACCCTTCTGCTTGTGATTATCTGTTACATTACCCTTCGCCGTCTGTTACGTTCCATACCACAGCTGCTGGCCAAGATTAAACAGATTGAACAAGGTGACCTGACTGTCCAACTGGATATCAAATCTAATAATGAAATTGGCCAGATCGCCACAGGCTTGAATTCCATGGTGCAGAAAATTCAGGGCATGCTGCAAATGGTCGGCAGCTCGGCGCAAATCCTGAACCAGTCGTCGAATGATCTGCAAGCCATCTCCTCACGAACGGCTGTGACCATGAATGACACATCAACAGCCATCAACGAGATTGCCAATGCAACGAATTATCAGTCCATCGAAACGGAAAATATCTTACGCAAAACAGGCTCATTATCCAGCCAAATTGATGAAATTGCTACCGATGCGCAGGCTATGGGAACGGTCGTGCAGACATCTGCTGATCAAAGCAGCCAAGGACTTGCGGTCGTGGAACAATTATCGAAATGGTCCGAGGAAAACCACCTGTCCACCCAAGCAATGTCCTCTATTATCCAGGAGATTGACCTGAGTCGGAATGAAATATCCAGTTTTGTGGATACAGTCAAACAGATTGCCTCTCAAACGAACCTGCTCGCCCTGAATGCCTCCATCGAGGCTGCACGTGCTGGCGAACATGGAAGAGGATTTGCCGTCGTTGCCGAAGAGGTCCGCAAACTTGCAGAACAGACGGCTCAGGCAACAGAGGAAATCAACAAAAAGGTGAATGTTATTGAAGAGAAAACAACCCTGTCGGTTGAACATACCATGCGCGGTATGAAGATTGCGGAGGAGAATGCCAAATCCGTAGAAGATACCAAACATGTATTCTTCAGTATTAACAAAGACCTGAAAGATCTACAGCAACGTATGATGCAGATTACCACTAATACCGCCAATGTACACAAACACAAAGATGAGATATTCCAGGCACTGGAGATTATCTCATCCACCACAGAGGAGAACTCGGCATCGACGGAAGAAGTAAGCGCCAGCACGCAGGATCAGCTGGATAGTATCGAACAAGTAGCAGATCTGTCGAAACAGTTGAACCAGCTATCTGGCAAACTGCAAGACGAACTAAGCCAGTTTAAAGTAAAGTCATGATCCACAAGCTTTCCCCTGCTCTTCTCTTTTAGTCGCTGTCCATTTATTATTAATGAATATGCGTACGAAGAGGATTGGAGGCTGAATCATCATCATGAACTTTGCCAAACGAATGGATCATTTCAACGAAGGAATTTTCACCAGGTTGCTGGAGATCAAACGCCGCAGACTGGAGAACGGTCAGCCCGTTATTGATCTCAGTGTGGGTACGCCGAATATCCCACCTGCGCAGCATATTATAACTGCACTATGCGAGGCCGCTGCTGATCCGGCTAATTATATATATGCTGTGAATGATCAGAGTGAGTTGCTGCAAGCTACAAGCGATTGGTACAAGCAACGCTATCAGGTCGAGTTAGACCCGGCAACACAGATCTGTTCCTTGCTCGGTTCACAGGAAGGGCTGGCACATATATCCCTCTCCATTGTCGATGAAGGTGATCTGGTGCTCGTCCCTGACCCCTGCTATCCCGTCTTCGCGGATGGGCCGTTACTGGCAGGTGCAGAACTCTATTATATGCCGCAAAAAGAAGAAAACGGGTATGTTATTCAGCTTCAGGATATACCGGAAGATATCGCTCATCGAGCAAAATTCATGCTGGTCTCCTATCCTAACAATCCAACAACTGCAATGGCACCGGATCAGTTCTATCTTGACCTGATTGCCTTTGCCAAGAAGTATGATATTATCGTGCTTCACGATAATGCGTACAGCGAGCTCGTGTTTGACGGAAAGTCATGTGGAAGCTTCCTCGCATTCCCTGGCGCCATGGACGTCGGTGTGGAATTCAATTCCCTGTCAAAAACGTACGGACTGGCCGGAGCTCGAATCGGCTTCTGTGTGGGCAATGCAACCATGGTCTCCATGCTGAAAAAGCTGAAATCCAATATGGATTACGGGATGTTCCTACCGGTCCAAAAAGCAGCAATTGCCGCCATTACCGGTGATCAATCCGAGGTTGAACGGGTCAGAGCAATCTATGAACAGCGAAGAGACATCCTCTGTGATGGGTTCAGCAATCTCGGTTGGCCCATCGCTAAACCTGAAGCAACGATGTTCGTCTGGAGCCGGATTCCGGCGCACTACGACAGCTCGGAGCAATTTGCCATGGATCTGGTTACACATGCAGGAGTCATTGCAACGCCAGGCAGTGCCTTTGGTCCTTCAGGCGAAGGTTACGTTCGCTTCGCCCTCGTTCAGGATAATGAAATATTGCAACAAGCGGTACAATCCGTTGATGACAGCGGGATTCTGAAATCCAGCTAACGGGAGCACAATTCGAATGTGTTCAAGCCAAAATCCCCTCAAGATCCACAGGGAGTAAGAGTTTCACGTTTGATAAACGTGGTCTCTACTTCTTGTAGACGTGAGGGGATTTTGTCATTTGGTGCGGGAGTAGACATTCATCGGGTGAGGTTATCTGTGGGTACCACACGTCAGGTCCAATGATCCAATATCTATGCAACCGGGTTAAACAGGAACATAAGATCATGGCTGGAGGGCATACCGTGACAGCAAAAAGCCTGCTCGGGGAGCAGGCTTCAGGTTTGAACTTTTTATACAGACTTGCGCCAGTTGGAACGATACATCAGATACAGGAAGTACGGCGTTCCGATGATCGCAATGAGTATGCCTGATGGAATCTCTGTCGGTGCCATGACGGTTCTGCCAATTGTATCGGCGAGCACCAGCATGACTGCACCCGCTAATGCGGATAGGAACATCGAACGTCTTAACTTGTTCCCCGTCAGTAACCGTACCATATGTGGTGCAATCAGCCCGATAAAACCAACGGTTCCTACACAAGCAACCGCACCTGCTGCAAGTAATACACCAACTGTCATGGCCAATAATCGTGTACGACGTACTCCGAGACCAAGCCCGGATGCACTATTGTCGTCAAATACCAGCAGTTCGAATCTGCGTGCCAGCCACCAAGCCACCGGTACCAGAATAACTAAAAATAATCCGATAACCCTCACCTGTTCCCAGGTACGAGCATAGGTGCTTCCTGTCAGCCAGATATATCCGCTGCTACCGTAAACCGCACCACGGACAATCAGAATCTGAATACCTGCTCCAGCAATGGCAGACATCGCGATCCCCAGCAACACAACCGCCGAAGGATTCAGTCCTTTCTTCCAAGCGAGGGAGAACACCACCACTGCAGCAATGGCTGCACCGATGATTGCCGCAATTGGCAGCAAGTATATCGGAAGACCCGGCCATAAGATAATGACCATCATCGCTCCAAGCCCTGCACCTGAGGACACTCCAACAATTGAAGCATCTGCCAGCGGGTTACGTACCGCCATCTGAATGAGCACACCGCTAATTGCCAGTGCAGCTCCTGCACCTGCGGCAACAAGAGTACGCGGAATCCGAAGCTGAATCAGCGCGGAGAACAGTCCATCGGATTGGAACAGACTTGGTAACCAATCGGCCAGAGGAATTCGCATACCGCCAAACATTGTACTGAGCAAGATAAGCACGACCGTTATGACTGAGAATAATACAGCCATTGGGCCAAATGCAAAGCGACGCGCAGCTCCTCCTGTGCTCATTGAAGTAGACATGCCTGATCCGTTCGCAGCCTTCATGCGTGTAAGAACAAGCCAGATGAGCCACGGTGCACCAATGATTGCCATAACAGCACCCGTTGGCAGTTCCATGCTGGAGTTACGCACCATCTTGGCGAGGACATCTGCTCCAACCAGGAGCGCTGCGCCCCATATGAACACACCAGGTAAAAGTAATCGGTTAGAACGTACACCACTCAATCGAACCAGATGAGGTGCAACCAGTCCCACGAAGCCAATCGGTCCGATTACACTGACAATCACAGCGGCCAGCAATACAGCAA
Source organism: Paenibacillus sp. FSL H7-0942 (assembly GCF_045040715.1). Classification (NCBI taxonomy): domain Bacteria; kingdom Bacillati; phylum Bacillota; class Bacilli; order Caryophanales; family Paenibacillaceae; genus Paenibacillus; species Paenibacillus sp. FSL H7-0942. Next base: position 5,049,080 of record NZ_CP150279.1, read on the forward strand.
GAATTAACCCTACTGCACGAGCCAATGTAACCTTTTGTCCCAAGGAAGAAGCCGTTGATTCATCCAACTCCAGCATATCCCACTGTCTGGACAGGATTAACGCGAGAAGGGTAATACCAACCACCCAAGGCAAAGCATAAAACACTCCACTCCAGTCATTCTGGACAAGTGTTCCGGAACCCCAAAGGAACAACCCTTGTGTCTCCATGGAGAAAAAAATATGTAATGCACTCGTAAATGAACCAAGCACCATCGATACAATCATACCGGACAACGCAAGTCGAACCGGGCTTGATGTTCGTCCGCCGCCCATGAAATAAGCCGCAAATGCTGCCAGCAAACCACCTAGGGCTGCGAAAAGAAAAGGCGACTGACTTAATAGACCTGGAAAAGCGATAGCTCCCAGTACCACCACAAAATATGCTCCTGCATTAATGCCCAATGTATCTGAAGCAGCCAATGGATTACGAGTAATCGTTTGCAGCAAAGCGCCCGCAACAGCCAGTGCGCCACCCGCAAGAATACCGATTACTGTACGCGGCATGCGCAAGTCCCAGACCATATTGTGCTCTAATGAATCCTGTCTGCCTGTAAGAGCGTCCCAAACGACATGCAAAGGAATGGAAGCTTCTCCATAACACAGACTTACAAAAAAAAGCACGATGAGAGCGGTTAGACCGCCCCCATATATGCTTATTGTGCGCCAATTCATAGCTGGCTTAGATCCTTGAACCGAACTCATTTGGTAATCGCCTCGACTACCCCATCAACCAATACTTTGGAGGAGATCGGTCCACCAAATGTCCATGTTGTACTATCGAGTTGATATGTGCGTTTTTCCTTCACAAAGTTCAGTCCGTTCCATACCGAGTTATCTTTCATGGCTGTGCCAAAGACGTCATCGTCTGGTTGTGTAATATAAATGAAGTTACTGTCCTTTACATCGGTTAAGGATTCAATACCTACTGTAGAGAAGCCATAGTTCTCAACTTTATCCGGCTTCCATTCGTTAACCAGTCCGATTTTGTCCAAAGTACCAATCACAACCGAGTTATCGGTAAACATACGCAGGCTGACTGCATTTTGATATGTGAACGCTTGTGTCAGTGCAAAGTTGAAGTTTTCTTTCCCCGCAGCAGCCAGTTTTTCTTTGGCTTCTACATAGTGTTGATCGAGATCACTCAGAACTTCTTTTGCTTTGTCTTCTTTACCGAGAGCTGTTGCAATGTTATTAAAGATCTCTGTCATCTTGTCATAATCATAGCCGTCACCATCATACGGATCATATTCAATCGTTGGAGCAATCGCGTTAAGCTGATCGTAGACCGCTGTGTTATTATCTGCATTAGCAATGATGAGATCTGGCTTCAATGCAGCAATAGCTTCCAGATTTGGTTCACTGCGTGTTCCGATATCCGTTACACTGTCATCCAGTGCTGCTTCGGATGTTACCCACACTTTATAGTTAGCGTTATCTGCGTTACCTACTGGTTGAACACCCAGGGCAACAACATCTTCCGTATATGTCCATTCAAGCGTAACGACACGTTCTGCTGGCTTGTCCAGCTTAAGCTCTCCACGTTTATGCTTCACGGTAACAGGACCTGCTGTCTCTTCAGCCGGAGCACTACCCGAGTCACTACCTTGACTTGTATCTGTTGTAGTCGTGCTTTTACCACAACCCGCCAAAACCAGCACAAAGGCCAGCATAATCAACAGTCCATTCAACCCTTTTTTCATATCTCTTTTCTCCCCTGTTAATATGTATTTATATGATAACAATTATCATTATCACTATTGGATTATGCCGTAGGAATGGATTTTTGTCAATGGAAAGTACCTTATTCCCATTCTTTTATCAAATAAAAAAGGAAAGATAGCTCAAAAGCCATCCTTCCCTTCTATTGATTGCTGTTAACTCAACTGCATCGTAGTGATGCATGTATTATCATTTTCGTATGTAGACAATTGCGTTTCTGCAACCTTTCCATCTCCAACAATACGAATCAGATAGGTTCTGTCTCTAGGCACCCAAAAATCCATAAATCCGTTTGCACCAGACTTCATCACTGCATCTTTCATAAAAGTGTTGCCTTGAGAATCGTGAATGGTAACGCTAAATTCCTTATTGCTCATTTCCCCCTGACAACCGGTCAAGCTATGAATTGCACAGGGATGGGTCTGGTCCACATAGGGTGCAATGGAAAGGAAAAATTCGTTCTCAGGCAAATCATATGTAATGGTTTTTTCATCTTGATCGGTGACGATTAACTGTTTAGCATTGATGGAGGCAGATTCCGGTGTCTCTTTTCCTGTGCTGATATCTTCCACCAATTTTCGGATGTTGGGCGCATTGGCTGTACCCGCCTCATCCTTGCCCGTATTGCTTGCAAACAGATAGGTTCCGATTACAATCACAACTGCAACACTTGCAATGATCCACATTTGTTTCTTCATTTGGAGTCCATCTCCTCGTCCGTTTTGGTTTATTATAAGGGAGAACACAGTGATACGGACAGTTTATGACACCAAAGTCACCATATATTCACATTTTTGTATTGTAGCAAGAGTAATTTGCTGCCTGTGCACTGTATCATTGATAAGTAAGGGAGGTTGTGTATATGTTTAAGTCTCCATCTGTATCTGACACCGATCGAAGAGTACACAAATCCAAACTGGCTCTGAAAACAGCCCTTCTGGAATGGATGTCCCGTAAGCCCTTGGCCAGTATAACCATCACCGATATTGTCAAATCCGCCGATTTGAACCGCAGCACATTTTACAAGCATTATGTATACAAAGAAGACCTGTTTGATGAATTGTTAAATGACGTGATTGACGATCTAAAATTAGCCTATCGAGCACCCTATCAGCATTTCCGAGATTTCGATATTAAGGACCTTAACGCCTCAGCAATTCAAATTTTTGACCATGTGCTGGCTCATGCCTCCTTCTATACATTGCTGGTTAATTCTAACGTGCTACTGGATTTCAGGGATACACTCTATATAACACTTAAGAACTTGTATCTGGAGGATGTAACCGATCTGTCGCCTGATCCACGGTTGGATAAGGAACTTCTCGCCTGTTATCAGGCTAATGCCGTTCTTGGTTTAGTTACGGGTTGGGTGCAAAACAATTTCAAATACAGCGCCTCCTATATGGCTGAACAACTGTTGGAATTCACACGCATGAACCGATCCCAAGAGATTTATCGGTCTAATCTCCATTCTGCAACGAGTCCATCAAGATAACGTTACGCCATAACTCTGTAGTGGGATCTGTTGTTAAAAAGAGGTACTGTCTCCCTTGAAGCTTGAGATACAGTACCTCTTTAATATGTCGAAACGTTTATTTTAATTAGTTGCTGATCCATCCACCATCTACAGGCAACTCAACACCTGTAATGAATTTGGATTCATCAGATGCCAAAAACAGGTAGGCGTAAGCAATATCCATAGATTCACCAGCATGTGGAGGCAATGGAGCAAGATTTTTGTAATTCTCCCCCATCTCCACCTGTGATTTGATGCCTGCTTTCTCCACCATACCCGTAAACACAGCACCCGGATGTACGGAGTTCACACGAATATTGTCTTTGGCAAACCACTGTGCCCCGTGTTTGGTCAATGAACGTACAGATCCCTTGGAAGCACTATAAGCCGCGCCCTGGGCATCCGCTATTCCACCAATGATTGCTGCAATGGAAGAGGTATTAACGATCGAACCTTGTCCATTCTTCTGCATATAAGGAATGACTGCCTTCATGCCGAGCCATACACCTGTACCATTAATGGACATAACCTTGTCCCAATCCTCTAACTCAGCTTCCAAAATGCCTTTGGCCATATGAATTCCCGCATTGTTGACCAGAATATCTATTTTGCCGTATTTCGATACGGTTTCTTCCACAACAGCTTTCCAGGACTCTGGGCTGGACACATCCAGCTTCAACGCAATGGCTTCACCGCCACCAGCTACGATCTGTTTAACCTGTTCCTCCAAAGCTTCGACTGCCACATCGGTAGCCACTACCTTGGCTCCTTCTTTTGCAAATAATTGAATACCTGCCAATCCCATTCCACTTGCGGAACCGGTTATAATTGCAACTTTTCCAGTTAATCTGCCCATTCATATCATCCTTTCCTATTACGATGAGTGCCTCATTACGACACCCAATCTATTAACACCTTTAGTATACGGATGAAATGAAAGCTCTTTCAATCAGCAAATAGACAGGCTTTTGTGGGATAACCGATAATGTGTGCTTCCTTTTGTCTGTTATGTCAAAGTTAATCCACAAATCTAAACCAATCTGTTGTTTTCACTCTCATACTGTATTCCATCTCAACGTGCCATAATCCGGTCTGCCATTTCCTCGGCTTGCAGCACCGCAGACAACGGGTCGGAGAGGAAATATCTATTCCAGTCAAGGCTAATAATCTGGCAGTGATCTGTCTCGATAGACTTCTGCCATGGTTTGCCTGAAGCTTGATCAAGTTCGTGTCTTGGACCATTATCCAACACCAACAGGTAGTCCTCCAGGTACCCACCTACCGCACTCCGCGCAATATCCAGGTATTCCAGGCCCGGCTCCAATAGTTCCTGGCGAACCTTGCCTGCTGGCTTCAAGTTCAGTAACCCGTAGGCTGCCTTACCTCCACGAGTTCCCGTATTTCCCACAAGGGTAATATGTTCTCCCCAGTTCGGATCAATGACGGTAAATGTCTTCTCTGCGGAGACCTTGCCCGGGATCGTTTGCTGCAAAGTATGTACTCTCCGCCCGTATTCGTTAATCCATGTTTCGGCTTCTGTCTGGCGATTCAGAATACGTCCCATCTCTCGAATCTCCTCCGCGACAGAGCCGTAACCAGTCCCTCCATAGACCACCGTTGGTGCAATTCTGGCATAGGAAGCGTAAGCAGCACGATTCCAGGTGATAATCAAATCGGGCTCCAGTTCAAGCACTTTTTCGAGCGAGATAAAATTATGATTGCCGATATCCTGTACTTGATCATAGATATAAGGCTCCAGCATTTGGTTACTTTCAATGAGTGAATGCGGCGCTCCGAGAGGCGTCACTCCCAATGCCAGTACTTCTCCCAAATTCCAGTCGACGACAACACGGCTAGGCTTGTTAGGTATCGTAATCTCGCCCATGCTTGTGGCAAGCATCCGAGTTCTGGCTCTTGGTACCGCGGGCGCTGGGGGTTTCCTCACTTGGACTCCTTTCAAATCTACAATCTCCTGTTCTGGCCAGGTCTGGTCGGCTTCAAGTATGGGTACCGTTCGTTCGCTCCATCCCGAATAATGACTTTCCAGAACGGCAAGTGGTTGGGATGTTTGCAGGGCTACATCTGGAGCACCGCACTCTCGACGCTTTCTGTAAAACTCAGGAGATACACCATAATGTTTCTTGAAATAACGACTTAGCGTGTAGCCGTTCTCATAGCCTACTCTCTCCGCGATTTCTTGTAAGGTCCCATTCGTGCTCACCAATAGTTTTAATGCCTGTTCCATCCGAATTCGTGACAGCACACGGCTAGGACTCGTATTTAATTGAAGCTGAAACAATTGGTTCAGATACCTTGGACTACAATTCAGCATTTCAGCTACCTGTTCTATCTTGAGTGGTTCCCCGTAGTGACGTTTCATATAATGCACCGCCTGATCTACCCGATTCAGCTTAGCATCGTTAAACCTCTGCTCCTGCATTTGTTTCAGCATCTCGGCGAGCCATTGGTAGAACAGCGCCTTGGTTTGAATCCGGCCTGCTGACTGTAGTTCATTCCATTGTCTGTATATCAACTGCATGATTTCAATTAATGGCAATGGACACGCTGGTTCAAAACCAAAACTTACTTGCAAAGACTCCGACCCAGTATATGTTTGGGATCTTTCAGTATTTGGCTTCTCTGACTCTGGTGACGAATAAGACAACATATGTATTTCCATCGGCTTCTTAGCCAGACAATCCAGGCTCGTTCCTTTGGAGGCGTGCAGAATATATGTCCCTTTGATGTGATGCATTGCCTGACCGAGCCAGATCTTCCCCTTGCCATCCGTTATTAATAAAAAAGCATTCGAGGGAAGCGTCCACGTATTAGGATCTTCACTGATGTTAACGGTCATGATTCGAATATCCAGTAATCGGATTGTTATATGCTCCCATAATGCCCCGTATTCTTCTATGTTCATCGTCATGGACCTTTCTTTGTGTTTCCTCGTTACTACATCCAAAGCTTCGCCTCATCATATATGATAACCATTCTCAATTCAACCTGTCGATCTGTTCTGAAATGGTTATGCTTCCGCTTCCGAATTGGTTATTGTGCAATCGTTAGATTGTCTCTAGAGTTATATTAAATGAAAATCATTATCAATTAGAAAGAGGGTTCGTCATGTTGTTTAAGAAAGCTTGGTATCGTATCACCCTGCCTGTTTTGCTGATCATGGCCGTATTCATTAGTGGTTGTACCCAGAAAGAGACCGTGAAACCTGGGGCGACAGAAACAGGAAACACCGCACCGCAAACAAGAACACTCTCCACGATGATGGGAGACGTTACAGTCCCCCTCAACCCGGAGCGGGTTGTCGTTGATTGGAATATAGGACATGTTCTGGCTGTCGGCGTAACACCAGTTGGTGTGCCGAGTAGCCTGCTGGATTATGGAGTATTCCTGCGTGACAAACTTGTGGATAGCGCCGATTTGGGTAACCATAGTGAGGTTTCACTTGAGAAAATGGTAGAGTTGGAACCGGACCTGATTATCACATGGGACCAGGAGAAATTTCAGACCTATTCCAAAATCGCTCCGACTGTCGTATTCGTACCCGATCAGTATGATTCCATGGAAGCAGAAGTGACAGCCATGGGCGAGATTCTGAACCGCGAAGCAGAAGCTATAACTTGGAACGAATCATTTAAACAACGGATCGCAGCAGCTCAGGCCAAAATTAAAGGTGTCATTCCGGATGGTGCCACCTTCACCGTTGCCGATTTTAACTTTTTGAAGAACCCGGCCATTATCGGCAACAGCGCCAATCGTGGTGGAAGAGCAGCCTATGAATTGCTTGGACTAACTCCGGCACCCAAGGTAAAATCAGATCTTCTGGACCAAGGCAAAGAAAATCTGGAAGCTAGCGCGGAGGTCTTTGGAGAGTATGTAGGTGATTACCTGCTGATGATGGTTACAGAAGGCACGAAAGATCACTCCCTGTTGCCTACCGTCTGGGACAATCTGCCTGCGGTGCAGAACGACCATATCTACAAACTGGATATTCATAAATATTTCACTGCTGATCCCTATACCTCCATTCTACAAGCCGAAGAGATCGCAGATCGATTCGCAAGTGGACAGACTGAGCTGAATTAGCGCAAGTTTTCAATTCTAGTGAGACCCGAAACCGAACCTGAACGTGTTCAGCGTAGGCAAGCGCACTGAATCCTGAATGTATGAGAACGTACCCTTCAAGTGAGAGCAGGCGATCAAGACGTCGTGAAAGCAGATTGTCTTCCTTACAATGAAAAGCTTCGCTTTGGGCGGGATTCAGGGTCGTTCTCTCGGCTCGCCGCCGGTTAGATCAAAATATGGAGCGAGCGCTAACGAATCTGAGGCGTCTTATTCAACGATTTGAAGCGCGTGCAGAAATCTAAGGAACTTGAGACACTCTATATCCGATTAACAAGCCGTTTTCAGTGTTTTTATAAGGGCATTTTGGTAGATAACGTGTCTGAGGTTCCTTAGAATTTAAGAAGAGGAGCGGAAGGCCAAATAAGATGTCCTGAGTTCCTTAGAAAATCATCTATCCATTCGCCAAGATCGGCAGTCTGGGGATTTAAGACTCTTTATCCAGCTCAAAAAAGATTACACAAACAGCGCCCACCAGAACGATTCAGGTGGCGCTGTTTTATTTGGTATGAATATCTCGCTGTCGTCAATGATCATAAGCCGAAAGACTATAAATATCTAGTTACAAAAATAAGTGTTCATACTTTCGAATCTGAGCAACTATCTCAAAATCTTGCTACTACTGACAAAAGTCTTACGAGAATCCTTGCTCACCTGCAAAACGGGGATGGACATCAGCACAAGACAACTCCTCATTAGAAAATCTAATCCAGACATAATCATCATATAACACACCATGTGTTTGTTTTACGATCTCCGAAGCTACATAATCATTCAGACCTAATGATTGCAGAATTTTATCGGCATGATGTCTGGTGCGAGGGAAACATCTGGATTCAAAGTAATCCAGTACATCCCCAACGGTTACCTTAGACTTGCTTGGAAAAGGGAGAAAAACAGGCGATACACTTTTATCTTGCCATACTTCAACCGTTTGATTGCTATAATCCAACTTCACTTTGGCAATCACCTGGTCATGCTCCAAGACCTCAAATTCAAGAGGAGAAGATATAAATTTGTTTATCTTTTTCATCTGCTACCTCCCATAGTGATCTTTCATATTTCTTTGTTATGATTATATCATTTCTTCAACTTGTATTTCATTTCCTTACTTCATCATTCTATTGAAAAAAGCCCGAACAATTTCGAGGAGATCTCGAAATTGTGTCGGGCTCTTCAGATTTCCTTCCCTCCGTGCAAACCTATCTACGTATTAGAGAGAGCTTTGTTTTTCTCATAAAAACGGGCATTATGGGAAGAGACACCCGCCATATCGGAAGCAGCAGGTTCCAGATACGTCTTGGCACTGTTGACTGCGAGCACCGCATCGTTAAAAGCACCTGCGATCAGTCGAACTTTGCTTCCATAAGTGATAAAGTCACCTGCTCCAAATATGCCTGGAATGTTGGTACGCATGCGCTGATCAACGGATACGCCGTAATCTTCACGCGCCAGTCCCCATTGCACAAGGTTACCGAAATCACGATCATATCCGTGGCTTACGACAACTTCATCCACTTCAACATGTGTGATCTCACCAGTTTCTACATGGGCCAGCTCGACACGATCTATTTTGTCACCTGTACCGTATAAGCGTGAGATGCTAAATGGCGTCATGACGTTGGCCTGAGCTTTCATCTGAGCAACTGGCGACTCGTGTCCGGTAAATTCATGACGTCTGTGTGCCACCGTAACTTCACTTGCTATTTTGCCCATTTCATTCGCCCAGTCGACTGCGGAATCGCCACCACCCGAGATCAGAACACGCTTCCCGGCAAATCGGGACAGGTCGGTTATCGTATAGTGCAGATTTGTCAGCTCATACCGATTGGCACCCTCGACATCCAGCTTTTGCACCTGAGTCATGCCTCTACCCGCACATAATAGGATGGTACGTGTGTAATGGCGCTCCCCTGTTTTAGACATGAGTACAAATACACCATCTTCACGTCGTTCAAGCTCGGCTATTTCCTGCCCAAACACAATCGTTGGATCGAACGTTCTCGCTTGTCTCTCCAGCGATTCAATCAGCTTCTCACAGCGAATCGGATCAACCCCGCCCACATCCCAGATCAGCTTCTCCGGGTACGTACGCATGAATCCGCCCAGTTCTTGTTTGGCTTCAATGATCTTGGTACGCATGGCTCTCATGCCACTATAAAAGGAGGCGTACATTCCAGCAGGTCCCCCACCAACGATGGTAATATCGTAGATATCCAATTGTGTCTCCATCGTCATCTATGGCACCAACTTTTCAACAACATAGTCCATCAATTTTACAGAGCCAATTGGACCCACACCCGATACGAATTGGCTTGTCTTCAACGGGAAGACATGATCATTCTTCACAGCCTCCAGATTCGACCACACCTGGCTTGCTTTGAGATCTTCCATAGATTTCTTCGTGTCATAACCTACGAGGGTTCTGTCTTCCAGGAAAATATAATCCGGATTCATCTCAGGCAAGAATTCCAGAGAGAACTGGCTAAACCAATCTGTAGAATCTTTAATAGCATCAGGACTATTCAGACCAAGAATATCATAGAAGAAAACACTGCTACTTCCTCCTTTGGGACCCATGAAACGGTAACGATTGTGCTCAACCCGGAGAACCAATACGGTCTTTTCTCCCAAGGCTGCCGCGATTTTCTCTTTCGCTTGTGAGGCTTTCTCATCGAATTCAGCCAGTACTTTGGCAGATTCTTCGTTCTTGTCAAATATGGCAGCCAGCTTTGGCATAGCACGTTTCATTTCACTGTTGGCATCAAGTGCCACTGTAGGAGCGATTTTGGACAATTCATCATATACGCCCTGTTCCATTCCTTCGCCAGCTGCAAGGATCATATCCGGTGACAACGCAAGCAACTGCTCATAATTATATTGATATTGCTCGACTTCAATGATTTGGACCCCGTGTTCTTTCAAATACTCAGGGCGGTATTCCGCTTCAACTTCTGGAGTTAACAAAACGATTTGGGGTGTAACACCCATTTCAATCAGATACTCGGCATAAATCGAATCAAACACAACCAGATTTTGAGGATGAGTTGGAATCATTACTTCTCCAAACTGATCCTTCACCACCTTAGTCCCACTTTCAGTCGCTGTTTGTTCTGCAGTACTCGCTACTCCTTCAGTTGGAGCGCCTGCTGTTCCAGCTGTAGCGTTCTCTTCCTTGGTTCCACCGGAACATGCCGCCAGCATTACACTAATCACCAACAGCATGATACCCAACCCTTTAAATCTTCGTGACATGATATACTTCGCCCCTTATGTATATTGATAATGATAATTATTATCAAATAGTATCAAATAAGAAGTGTTGCTTCCATAGCATATCGTGTGTATTCAGTTGGATTATTGTGCTCTCTCATGAAAAGATTCCGTAAAATGGCGAATGATCTGATTGAGAATCAGAGTGTGTCCCGTTATTCCGTGACCGTCTACCCACAGGTGAGTATCTACGTAAAATACCCGATTATTTTTCACAGCCTTCAGCTCGTTCCATTGCGGACTCTCCCATAGTTTCCTCATATTCTCTTCAGCACTGAAGTGCTGCATGATCCGCTTCTCCACAAAGAGGTAATCGGGATTGGCTTGTGTGAGCAGTTCAAGCGAACAAGGGTTAAACCATGCTGTACCTGAATCCAGTGCTTGCGGCAGTGTTAATCCAAGCTGTTCATATAACAAGTGTGATACCCCGTGTGAATGCCCACCCAGATATCGATAACCAAACGCTTCTACCCTCAGCAGCATGACAGTGGACGCGGATTGGATGAAGGGTTGCAACTGTCGCTTAGCTACGCTGACTTCGTGTTTCATCTGCTGATGCAGTCTATGAGCATCTTCTTCTTTAAGAAACCAGGCTGCCAATTGATCGAGCATTGGTTCTACATCTTGATGAAGTCCGGTTAGAATCGGTGCAATTGTGCGCAGTTCCCTTTTAACCTCTTCCGTCAATACGTTTCCTATCAACATCTCCGGTTGAACTTGTCGAACAAGTTCTATCTCCACCTCATACTGTGTTACCTCCAGCATCTGCACTCCATGCGCTATAAATTGTTCATGGTGATGTGGGGACAGCAGGATTGGGGTGACCACTACGGCATGGGGGATGACACCCAGATGAATCATAATTTCTGCACAGATTGGAGAAAGTGACACCATCTTGCGCTGCGTCATCGTCTGCCTATATATCTTAGGTGATACGCCAGTCAGTTGTTTGAAGCGTCGGCTAAAATAATGAGCATCTTCAAATCCAGACTTTTTGGCAATATCCTGTGAGGTTGCAGCGGTTAATATCAGTTCTTCCTGCGCGCGATAGATCCGGTAGTGGGCCAGATAATCCAGAGGTGGCTTACCATATCGCTCACTAAATTTGCGGGAATAATGCCATGGACTAATACCGGCAATCTGAGCTAACTGTGTACGTGTAATGACCTGATCATAATGCTGCTGCATGTAGTCAATGGAGCGAAGTATACCGTGTTCTGGCTTCAACTCGTTATCCGGCTGTTTCCGATATAGATTACTTAACAACTCATATAACAAATGCTGATTGCCAACTCTTTCTGTACTCTGATCCGGTGTATGCACTTCACTCCAATGCTGAATGATACTTGCCAGACCTCCACCGGACAGCTGCACTTTCTGATACGCCTCTCCTGACGGTAACCGCCATTCGAACTTCTCAGCTTCCCGTCTATCATGCAGCACCGAATATGTATCGAACTGAACATGCCAGCCTGCCAGATCCAGGTTGCCACCTTCAATGACCTCCATTACGGAGTTCTCTTCAACCGCAATTAATTCTCCATAGGAGACGTGAACTCGGTGTCCATTTATATTCCAGATCGCTTTTCCATCAATGATAAATATCAAGGTGTGACTGGGAAAGTAATGCAGCTCGCCTTTCGTTATCCATGTGTTGCTTAGTGCATTCGTTGACTTCCATTGAGCAATCCATTCCATGTTGTCAGACATAGGTTATCCTTTCAAAGGGATTAGTAATCCAGATTTATAGGTTTCACTATATCAAAATACATGACAACTCCATAACCAACAAGCTATGGCTTGAATAAAATGGTGGACAGCGATTGTACATTCCATACTTACATTAATCAGAAAAACACAACAAAAAAGCCCGCACCATAAGGTACAAGCTCTTTCTTACAACTTTAATGCTACTTTTCAATGCTACGTTTTACATATTAATCAATACTAGCTTTCGGTGACCCCTGTCCCCGTTCCTGTCCTTTTCCTGCCATCCAATACGTTAGTCCACCTGAGACACCAAACGCAATAACCACACCAATGCAAGTGTGTAACAGATTCAAGCCACCCTCTTCGATGAAGAGCGGGAGGCTGACCAAGCTCGGATTCCCCACCATAGCAAATGCCTTGACAGATAACAATCCAAAATACAGCCCACCGGCTACTCCACCCAGCAATGCCGCATAGAAAGAGGATCTTTTTCTCATGTTGACCGCATACAATGCAGGCTCTACAACTCCAAGGAGGGCAGTTCCCGTTGCCCAGAAAGCAAGTCTTCTGGATGTTGGCTCTTTCGAGCGGATTCCGTTTGCGAACGCGGCCCCCGCTTGTCCAACAATCGCCACTAACATGGCAGCGATCACCATAGAACCACCATTCATAACCATTTCATTAATGATGATGGCAATCAGCCAGTAGTGTAATCCTATAATTAACATCAGTGAGAAGACAGCTCCCAGTAACATCACCGACAACACTGGAGCATTAGCTACTAGTGAATCCAATGCCTCCAGCAGATACTCATCAATCCAGGTTCCGACTGGACCAAGTATCATCAATACTAACGGAACAAGAATCAGTAACGTCAGGAATGGAGCAACCATCCCTTTGGAGAATTTTGGACTCCATCGTTCAACGACTCTTTCCAAGAAGGCGGCTGCACAGATCGTTAGAATGACCCAGATGGGCGTAGAGTAAAAAGCAGGCTGAGACACAAGTGGCAAACCCAGGAAATGCACCTCTTTTTCCCCTGACATCAGCATGGTCATCTCCGGATAAAACATGAGTCCGCCAATAGATGCTGCAACATAGATATTGCTCTTCAACCGATAAGCTGTGCTGATTGCTACCAATATAGGCAGTACATAAAATACACCGTCTCCAATGATCCTGAAGATCGTAAAGGTCTGGCTGTCCATCAACGCAGAAGAGTCCGCAGAACTGTACGTATCCATTAACGCAATAATGGCGACTATAATTTTAATAACAGCGGCTCCGAGAATTGCAGGCATCAAGGGCCTGAACACATCGGATACAAAATGTAAGATCGAGAAACTGTTCTGCAACGCTGTTCCTTCCTCTTCCCCCACGCCCTGAAGCGCATTGTAGATAAGTGAAGATTCATCTCTTATTACCAGATGGCACTGCTCACCTGTTACCCGAACATTTGCTACAACATCTGCGGAGGTAAGAGCCGACATGTTCAATTTTGTACTTTCCTTCAGCGCCAACGTCGTTGTACCCTTATCGTGTTCTACGAGCTTGATGTTCTCCTTGCCACCTGCGAGTTTCAACCAATTTTCAATCTGTGTGTTATGCATTATGTACGATCTCCTCATATTACGGTAAACCCGTGTTTTGTGATGTGTTATGATCTAATATGCCTCTATCTATATACACATTTCCATGAAAAAACTTCAATAGGATAAAAAAACTAATTTCCCTGACATTTCATGTTCATTTATACAAGGTATATGGACCTATGAAAGTCGAAAAAGCAAAAAAGCCTACTTTTATGTAGGCTCTTATCCATCTGTACTTATGAGTCATACTCTTCATACTCACAACCGACATTCGCAGTCATCAGATGGCGATGCACGTAAATATACATCCTCATCCTATGACAGTGCCAACATCGCGTTCATATCTTCTTCTGCCGTTGTAATTAACTTCAGACCAAACATATCTACGAGTACATCCAAGACACCTTCCGATATAAACTCAGGCGGTTTTGGTCCAATACGAATGTCCTGAATGCCGAGGCTGAACAGGCCAAGGAGGATCGCAACTGCTTTTTGCTCAAACCAGGACAGCACAATGCTGACAGGTAACTCGTTCACGGTACAGCCAAAAGCATCCGCCAAAGCCATTGCAATTTTCACCGTAGAACCGGAATTGTTGCATTGACCCAGATCGATATAACGCGGTATACCCGTGTCTCCAACCGTACCATAATCCACATCGTTGAAGCGGAACTTACCACAGGAAGTCGTCAGAATTACGGTATCATTCGGCAAGGATGTCGCAAGTTCACGATAGTAGTTGCCACCTTTGCCTGGCGCATCACAACCAGCAATAACGAAGAATCGACGGATATGACCGTCTTTCACCGCCTGAATAATTTCGGGCGCAAGTCCAATCACGGTCTCATGATGGTATCCTGTCGTTAAAACTTGCTCGGACTGTACATTAGCCGCAGGCAGTGACAATGCGCGTTCAATCAGGGGTGAGAAGTCATCCTCTGTAATTTTGGCAACGCCCTCCAGACCCGCCACTTCGTATGAGAAAAAGCGGTCTGCATATGTGCCTTTGATCGGCATAACACAGTTCGTCGTTGCGAGAATAGCACCCGGGAATTGTTCGAACAGTCTGCGCTGATCGTACCATGCTTTACCGATATTACCCTTGAGATGGGCATATTTCTTCAGCGCCGGATAACCGTGTGCAGGCAACATTTCCGAGTGGGTATAGATGTTGATTCCTTTCCCTTCGGTTTGACGAAGCAACTCCTCCAATGCATACAGATTATGCCCTGTTACCACGATGCACTGTCCTTCAATCTGGTTCTGGCTAACCGTAATCGGTTGCGGTACACCAAAGCGGTCCGTGTGCGCACGATCCAACACATCCATAATGCGGATTGCTGCATTACCTACCTTCATCGCCATCTCCAGATGTTCCTGTACATTAAAATTCGAGTTCGTTAATGTCATATATAATGCCTCATGTGTAATCCGATCCACCTCAGGATCAGAATATCCCAACTGGCGTGCATGTGTCGCATAAGCAGCGATGCCTTTTAACGCAAAAATCATCGTATCCTGCAAACTTGCGATTGTTTCGTTTTTGCCGCATACCCCTACCACGGTACACCCGCCACTCGGCGTCTGTTCGCACTGATAACAAAACATATGGTTTCCCCTCCAAACTTAGATTAAACGCAGTTCGTTATGTAATAGCGTAACAGACCCTGATATGAGCTAGTGTGATGGTGCACACAGTTTCTGATCCAACATCTATATATGGTTCTCCAGACTATCATCCAAACTGGAAATAATAACATTCAAAAAAAGGCATATCTCGGATCATTATGAAAAATACTGTGTACAGCTAAAAACGTATAAATCCATAATCTTAAAAAAATACGAAAATGAAACGATTCTAGATTTTGCCCGTAAGGGTAATACACAGAGAAATCTAATATTCAAGGAGCTGGTCAATTGCAACATTACAGACACAGTGCGGAGGAAACCCTTCAGGATGTACAAAGTTCCTCCAAGGGACTCACGACCTCCGAAGCTGCCAAGAGAATTGAAACGGAAGGATATAACGAGTTAAAAGGTAAAGATGCAACACCAGTCTGGAAATTGTTCCTCGAAAATTTCAAAGATCCGATGGTCATCGTGCTGCTGATTGCAGCCGCGGTACAGGTTGTACTTGGACATCTGATTGAATCATTGATCATATTCCTGGTTATTTTGCTCAACGCGGTGATCAGTGTAGTGCAGACCAAAAAAGCCGAGAGTTCGCTTGACGCACTGAAACAAATGTCTGCACCCGAAGCCAAGGTCATTCGTGACGGGCAGAAAAAGACTATTCCAGCGAGGGAACTCGTTCCCGGTGATATTGTTATGCTGGATGCAGGTGATTATGTCCCGGCAGACGGGCGTATCCTGGAATCAGGAAGTCTAAAAATCAACGAAGGCATGCTGACCGGAGAATCCGAAGCTGCGGAGAAACACGCCGATGCCATTCCGGATGAAGCGCCTATTGGAGATCGTCGCAATATGGCCTTCAGTGGCTCACTCGTCGTATATGGACGGGGCATGCTTGTCATTACAGGTACGGCTCTCAAAACCGAAATCGGCAAAATTGCCGAACTGATTGAAAATGCCGAAGCCAAGAACACACCATTACAGCGCAAGTTGGAATCATTCAGCAAAAAACTGGGCTTTTTCATCCTGGGTTTGTCGATTCTCATCTTTGGCATTGAAGCCGGTCGTGTATGGTTGACCGAAGGTACGGAGAATATCGGGCCTTCCATCGTAAATGCACTGATGTTTGCCGTAGCTGTTGCAGTTGCTGCCATTCCTGAGGCGTTATCCTCCATTGTGACTATCGTATTGTCACTCGGAACAAATAAGATGGCCAAACAACATGCGATCATTCGCAGACTGCCTGCCGTTGAGGCGCTCGGCTCTGCCAGTATCATCTGTACGGATAAAACCGGAACGCTAACTCAGAATAAGATGACTGTCGTGGATTATTACATTCCCCATGGCACCAAGGACGAATTCCCGGATGATCCCGATCAGTGGTCGGAAGAGGAACGACGTCTGTTACATATTGCAGTGCTCTGCAATGATTCAAATATTAACCAGGAAGGCAAGGAACTGGGTGACCCAACCGAAGTGGCCCTCATTGCCTTCAGCAACCGGGTGAACAAGGATTACAATGAAATCCGTGACCAGTTCCCGCGTGAAGCTGAGCTTCCTTTTGACTCGGATCGAAAGCTCATGAGTACGGTGCATACCTTCGAGGGACAGACGGCTTTGCTGACCAAGGGTGGACCGGATGTGCTGTTCAGTCGCTGTAGTCATGTGTTTATCAACGGTGAGGTTCAGCCCCTCACACCCGAGATTCGCACACAATTTGAAGAAAAAAATGAGGCCTTCTCGAAACGTGCCTTCCGTGTGCTGGCCTACGCGTACAAAAAATTCGATGATAAAAACCAGGTCACCATTGATGACGAGCATGATCTGACACTGGTTGGTTTGACAGCGATGATTGACCCACCGCGTGAAGCGGTATACGGTTCTATTGAAGAGTCCAAAAAAGCGGGCATTCGCACCATCATGATCACTGGAGATCACAAAACAACGGCTCAGGCGATCGGTGTGGATATCGGCCTTGCCGAACCGGATGACCTCGCCATTACCGGAGCCGAACTGGACAAAATGTCTGATGAGGAGCTGGATCAACAACTCGAACATATCTCGGTTTACGCAAGGGTATCTCCTGAAAACAAAATCCGGATTGTGCGTGCTTGGCAGCGTAAAGGCAAAGTGGCAGCCATGACCGGAGATGGAGTTAATGACGCACCCGCGCTGAAACAAGCCGACATCGGCGTAGCGATGGGTAGCGGAACAGATGTCGCCAAGGATGCGGCTGCCATGATTCTGACGGATGATAACTTTGTCTCCATTGTAAATGCGGTCAGTGTTGGACGGATGGTATTTGATAACATCAAAAAAGCCATCGCATACCTGTTTGCCGGTAACCTCGGCGCGATTATCGCCATTTTGTTTGCCTTGATTGTCGGCTGGGTTAATCCATTTACGGCCCTTCAGCTACTGTTCATCAATCTGGTGAACGACTCCCTGCCTGCCATTGCTTTGGGTACAGAGAAACCCGAGCCAGATGTCATGCGGCGTAAACCCCGTGACATTAACGAAGGCATCTTCGCAGGTGGAACCCTGCAGGCCGTGATTACACGTGGTGTCCTGATTGGTGCAGCTGTTATCGTATCCCAATATATTGGACTTGGTATTTCGGAGGAAATCAGTGTGGCTATGGCCTTCACAACCTTGATTCTCGCACGCAGTCTGCAAACATTTGCAGCACGTTCCAATACACAAACCATCTTCCAGGTGGGCTTTACGACCAATAAATTCGTGCTTGGCTCCATTCTGGTATGTCTCTGTCTCTATGCAATCACACTGATTCCTGGTGTTCGCGGTGTCTTCGCCATCCCGGATACATTCGGCTGGAATGAGTTCCTGATTGCAGGCGGACTTGCTCTTGTCGCCGTCATTCTGATGGATGTCATCAAGTGGATTCGCAATCGCAGCAAACAAGTTACTGCGGCGTAAGATCTGCAGTTATAACATGCACAAACAGGCGCCCGTTATCGGAGCGCCTGTTTATTTACAGTTTTTTTTTTACACAAAGAGAACAGTCCACACACATACTGATGTTTCTAAAACATCCTCGCAAAATGTTTAAGCATTAAGCTGATATCTATATACCAACCAACAGATGGACAGGATAAGGATACATAATCCCCAGGATACCGAGGGGATGGTCGCCGACCAGTTAAACTTTTCTTTCCCTTTTGAACCATTTGTTAATCCGGATGCTATTAAAGCTATTCCAACAATTAAACCGATCTGGGCAAACAACAATAAAAATCCTTCTACCATTTAGATTACTCCCTCACATACTCCGCTATCAATTTGAACATCATTAGCGATTAATAAGTCCGTTTTCTGCGTCTAATTACCCTTGTTTGATGCCAAAAGCGATCCAGCGTCCATCGATATCCTCGATCACAAACTCCTTGTTATTATAGTCTGTATGATTGAGGGCACGTACGATTTTCACATCTGCGTTGATCAATTCCTGTTGAAGCTCTTCCTGGTTCTGGGTAATAAAATATGCATCATATCCATAGCCATATAATTCTCTGTTGGGTATAACTTTCTGTCCATTGCTTTGGGTTAAAATAATCTCGGTAAGATCACGATACAGGCAGATATGAGGTTCCGCGGCATCGAGATATTCGACGACCCGAAAGCCCATCTTTTCTTCATAAAACTGCGCGGTTCGATTCATATCAAGCGTCGGAAATACGCTATGAGACATTAATAATGCATGAGTCATGGGTATAATCTCCTTCATTTTAAACATGCTAATTACTTACATATCTAGTTACCTAACCGCTGATCCATCTGCTTATGTATGTTCAATGATCATTTTAGTTAAATTCAGGAAATCCGTCTATTGTTTATTATTAATATCTTTCTATGCTCATCACATCCGAATGAATTAGTATGACATTATTGCCATATGATAAATTTGGGTGTAAAATTATATATTGCTTTTCATCACATTTTCATCAAGCTCAATCCGAATTCATATTCATACCCAAGACAGGAATGGTACCGTGAAAGATAAAATTGTCATGCCACTCTGGACGTGCTGCTTGTTCATCGTTGTGATGAATACCACCATGTTCAATGTTTCTTTGCCAGTCATTATTCATGATCTGCAGATTACCTCGGACCTGGGGTCTTGGGTCATCTCAAGTTATTCGATTGGTTACGCCCTGTCGACGGTGATTTACAGCCGATTGTCAGACCGTATCCCGGTACGCAAACTGTTAACAGTCGGGCTTCTGATCCTGGGGTTATCTTCATTGCTGGGGTTGTTCGCGCATAACTTTGCAATCCTGTTACTGACACGTATTCTGCAATCTGCGGGTGCAGGAGTTATGGCCGGGCTGGGTCTCGTCATTGCAAGTCGTTACATCCCGTTGGAACGACGCGGAGCTGCCATCGCGCTGATCTCATCAGGTAGCGCCATGGCTTTTGGACTTGGCCCCATTGTCGGCGGACTCATTAGCGAGTACTGGGGCTGGAACGGACTTTTTGCCATAACCGTGCTTGTCCTGCTCGCTCTGCCTGTATTGCTCTATTTTCTCCCCCGTGAATCCGTCAAAACAGATCAGCCGTTCGATGTGATTGGCGCCATATTAACCGTCATTAACGCCACTACACTTCTGGTCGCGATCACCCAGCAGTCCTGGTTGTGGTTTGCCATTGGCGTTATTTCACTTGTTGCACACCTCCTGTATATTCGGAAAGCGAGTCTTCCGTTTGTGAATCCACAAGTATTCCGAACGCCAGGATACACCCGGTTAATCCTTATCGGATTCTGCGTGCTGGTGGTGAATCTGGGAAATCTGTTTTTGATGCCGCTTGTGCTCGCTGATTTATATGGACGCTCTTCGCTCGCCATTGGTTTGCTGATTGCACCTGGAGCTATTGTTGCAGCATTCTGCACCCGTTTCGTTGGACGCTGGATCGACCGTTATGGCAATATGCGATTTATGATCATCGGACACACCCTGCTCGCAGCGGTACTTGCCTTATTCATGCTCGGACTTGATCAATCCGCCTTGATCATTACCAGTGGTTATCTCTTTTTCTCACCGGCACTGTCAGCCTCCATGGCTTCCCTGAATAATGAAGCGTCACGAGTGCTGCCCAAAGCCCAGATAGGTTCAGGTATGGGGATGTTACAACTGATCCAATTCTTCGGTGGTTCGGTGTCTGTAGCCGTGTGTGGGCTGCTGCTGCACAGCATTCCGGGAGTCTCGGTCGAGCAAGCTTATCATGTGGTGTATGCTTGTCTCTTGCTCGTCTGCTTTGTTTCACTCGGGTTGACCGTCTGGCATAGCAGAGCTTCACGCTCAGGCATTAAACCTGTTACATTGGACAATTGATAATTGATGTTTAAAGTTCAGAACAAAAAGGCCCGCACCAAGCGCGAGCCTTTTTTAGTTTGGAATAGAAATGCCGTTTTTTTTAAGTAGATCACTCAATGAACTTGAACTTACCGGTTACTTTCCTGAATTCATCCTACAGCAGCATGCCAACTATTTCCCGTCCAGTGCAAACTTCCAGGCCTCCATTATGCTAATTGGGGCTTTACTGCTGCTCTCGCCGTCACCTTCCTGCGTCCAAAGTGGTGGATAATACGCAAATACTTGTCCTGGCTGGAGCTGAGACATATCCTCTTGCCAACCTTTCCAGCGAAAGGTCTGATAGAACTGCTCTAGATCACCATTCGCCAGCCAGTTGATGAAACCTGAATATGCCAGTTCTGTCGATTCCCATTCAAGTGTATCCGGTGCAAAATAATATATGTGTCCCGTGCGGCCATACTTACCTGTGTCCAGTCCAAAGAAACCACCTGCCGCATCATATGCAACGACCATCATACCTTCCAGCACATCTACCCAAGGTTGCTCACTCACACCATTCCAACTGGTGAGACTCCCCGATGTACTGTCACCACCCGCACCAAGCAACGTGATCCAGCCATGGTCCAGTACAATACCTTCTGTCTCATAAGCAACAGCCCCCAAATAGGATTTGGTGCTTATTTGCAGACGATAGAGGGTATCCTCTCCAGCCTCTTGTTTTGCTGGAACATACACATATGTATTTTGCCCGCTATTCAGGAATTCCTTGAGTTCTTCCCATGCGTGATTCTCCCGATCTACTAATTCAGCTATCGTTAATGTATTCATGAGCAGTCTCCTCGCTGATTTTATAAGAGCATATCATGGGTTATTAACCCGTTCAAATCTGCTATAATCTATCTTCAAAGCTAAATTCAAGGGGGAAACGATTTGATTCGCGTAGTTATACTTATGATTCCGATTCTGATGTTGCTCGTATCCGGTTGTCAGAATCATACATCTGCCATGAAGGAACCCGTTTCTGTTCAAAAATCTGATCCCCAGGTCATCCATTACATATCACCCCAAGGAAACGACTCGAATAAAGGAACGATTCAATCTCCTTGGAAAACGTTGCAGCACGCAGCAGACCATGCTTCGCCAGGAAGCACGATCTATTTGCGTGAAGGTGTCTATCATCAGAAAGTCAAAATCACCCGGAGCGGTAATTCTTCCGCTAATCCAACCCTATTTTCAAGTTATCCTCAGGAGCAGGTTATCATTGATGGTAAA
Organism: Paenibacillus sp. FSL H7-0942; assembly: GCF_045040715.1. NCBI lineage: Bacteria > Bacillati > Bacillota > Bacilli > Caryophanales > Paenibacillaceae > Paenibacillus > Paenibacillus sp. FSL H7-0942. The sequence goes on from NZ_CP150279.1 coordinate 5,071,304, forward strand.
GGTTTATCTGTCCGGGGCATTGAAGGGTTGATTGAAATTGAAAATGCCAGTTATATCACGATTCAGAATCTCGAAATTCGTAATTTTACAACCACACTTGGGGGCCAAGTTCCATCCGGGATCTATGTCCACGGAGCAGGTGAACATATTCAGCTGTTAGGCAACACCATACACGCGATTGCTAGTTACGCAACTCCTGAAGGTCCCGATTTGCGGGGCAGGGATGCCCACGGTATTGCCATTTATGGCACAGAGCACCCTCAAGCTTTACGCCATATCATCATCAAGGATAATGAATTGTATGATCTTACACTTGGTTCAAGCGAGTCACTCGCAGTTAACGGTAATGTTGATACCTTTGCCATCCAGGACAATATCATCCATGATTCCGATAATATTGGTATTGATCTGATCGGGTACGAGGGTACGTCCGAGGACGACACGTACGATCAGGCTCGGAACGGCATTGTACGAGGCAACGAAGTATACGATATTACGTCCAATAATAATCCCTCCTACGGTACAGACCTGCCCAATGATACCAACTCGGCGGGCGGCATCTATGTAGATGGCGGGAAAGATCATATCATCGACCAGAACCGGGTATACCGGAGCGACATCGGAATTGAGATTGCCTCAGAGCATGCCGGACGTTCGACCAGCAACATTACCGTGCGTGATAACCTGATTTATTCCAACAGATTGACGGGTATTGCCATGGGAGGTTATGACGAGGAACGAGGAGCTACCGAGGATAGCAAGATTATGTACAATACGCTAGTGGGAAATGATACCCTGAATGCTGGCAATGGACAGTTATTCATGCAGTCACGGACAAAGAACAATACGTTCATGCATAACATTCTCGTATCGGGCAGCTCGGAAGTACTGATCTACAACGAATATACTAGCAATACCGGCAATGTGTTTGACCATAATGTCTATTACTCACCAGGTGAGCAGGAAGACGCCCTGTGGGTTTGGAAAAATAAAGCCTACTCCGGCATCGCCGCCTACATCAAGGGATCTGGCAATGATGCACATTCCATATATGTGAACCCAGCATTTATGGATGAACCGAGCGAAGATTTTCGTCCTCAGGCGAACTCTCCGGCTAAGGCGTATGGTTACCTTGCTCCGCGATAAATTAACCCTGAGTCTGCCATCTCAACTTAGTCAATCTTTTTCACGCAAATAAAAGGAGCCTGTGCATGTGGGATCATCTCCCTCATCATGCACAGGCTCCTTTTTGCTTTCATTTGTTGCAATCCAATTCTTAACTTTTTACCATCTGAGCTGCATGTGTCACCCGGTTTCGTCCTCCGGTTTTGGAGGCATACAGGGCGTTGTCCGCTCTTTGGAACAAGGACTTTTCCGTATCTTCCTCTACTACAGTGGCCGCACCGATACTCACAGTAATGTTATATTCACCCCAGTCGGCTGAAGCAACCTGTGAACGATATCGTTCTGCAATACCGATCGCCTGCTCCTCTTCACAATCTGGAAGAATGACAACAAATTCCTCTCCACCGTAACGTGCAACCACATCCGTACTTCTCGATACCGTTTGCAGCAGCCCTGCCAGATTGCCGAGCACCAGATCTCCGATCGGATGTCCGTACGTATCATTAATGCTTTTGAAATGATCAATGTCCACAACGAGAAGGGAGAAATAACGTTGTTTCTCCTGGAACATCATTAAACTTTCAAGCATTTTTTCCTGGAAAAACCTGCGGTTCTTCAATCCTGTCAACAAGTCGGTGGAGGCCAGTGTCTCCAACTGATCATTCACTTTGATTAACGCCTGCTCTTTAATTTTATATTCCTCATGCAGTCGTTCAAGCTCTTTGTTCGCTTCTTGCGTCGCTTGATACAGCTCCTGTAGCTTCGTTTTGGTATGCAAAATATCCTTCTCATGTTCGATTCGCTTACGCATGACTACAACGACACAATCTACCACGCTTTCCCCGTTACGTGTCTGACGAACACCGTTAAGCAGAACAGGAACAGCCTGCTGATCACGGGTACGGAACGTGAAGTACATCTCGTCCACATGTCCATATAACTGGATGTAGGGATAGAAATACGTATGGAAAAACACCTTGTTGCTTACCGACATGGTGGATTCAATATGTTGCCCTATGAGCTCATCGCGTTCATATCCAAGCATCGTAAGCATAGTTTGATTAATCGACTGTACGACGCCCGAATCAGAGATAGAGAAGTATCCACAGGGAGCCAGATCTAATTGTATATCCATGGAATAACTGCCTTTCTTCCGCGTTTTATGCGCTCGTTAAATAATCCTTAATCATTCGGATGGTTTCTTCCGGTTGACTTAGATGCGGATAATGTCCCTTGGCCGTCATCTGTTGCAACCTGCTATTCTTCAGATGAGCGTGTAGATAATCCCCTACTTCTACCGGGGCAATGCTGTCATCCGAGCACTGAAGAATCAATGTTGGCACAGTTGCCTGCTCCAGATCAATACGACAGTCAGATAAAAACGTCACTTCGGCAAATTGTCTCGCAATATGCGGATCTCTGGAGCAGAAGCTTTTCTCCAACTCTTCCGTCAGCTCTTTCCGTTCCGGATTGTTCATCACAATGGGTGCCAGATAACTCGCCCACCCAATAAAATTCATCTGCATCATCTCAAGTAATTCATCGATATCATTCCGATCGAAACCTCCATAATAATTAGGCAGATCATTCACGTAACGTGGGGAGGGCCCTAACATTATAATTTTTTTGAAATATTTGGGGTTCTGAATTGATGCCAGCATACCAATCATACTACTGACGGAATGCCCGACAAATATGGTGTCCTTTAGTTCGAGCGCTTCCATAACTTCCAGCACATCCTGGGCGTATCCTTGAAGGTTGCTATATTTGATAGCATCATAATAGTTAATTTGAGATTCGCCAGATCCAACATAATCAAACAACACCACACGGTAGTTCTCCATAAAACCTGGAATAATGTAACGCCACATATCCTGATCACATCCAAAACCATGAGCAAATACAATCGTTTGGCTACCCGAGCCAAGTACCTTAACATTATTTCTTACAAGTATATCAACAGTCACTACATATCACCTCTCCGAGGTAGTATTCACTTGAATCATTTTATCTGATTAGTATACCGGAAAATGTTGGAATATGAATTAAAAATAATTAATAACTTCTCTCATCCACCAATAAATCATGAACTCCTGCTCTGAATACGCGCTTTACAATCTGACGATCGTCAGGTAAAATCAGTTCAACATGTCGCGCGACAGAGATCAATATTACGGAGGAAAACCATGAGTACTTCAACACATAGCTCTACACCTCAGCAACTCTGGGGAAGATCATTCCTATTTATCATGTTAGCCAACGCATTATTGTTTATGGCATTTGAAATGTTGCTTCCCACCTTGCCTTTGTTTGTCTCAAGTCTTGGTGGCGAAGCCTCCCAAATTGGGCTTGTTACCGGCGTATTTATGTTTTCTGCCATCTTGATTCGACCCTTCACTTCTGTTTTAGCAGCTCGAATAGATAAAAAATATCTATTGATTATCGGCATCACTATCTGTGCATTAATGACAGGCGCATACTACCTATCGTCAGGTATTTGGATGATTCTTGTATTTCGAGTGATCCACGGATTCGGATTTGGTTTGGCAACGACATATTTTGCAACGATTGCCACTGAAAACATACCAAGAGATCGCCGGGGAGAAGGTATGGGGTATTTCGGCGTAGGGGAGACGGTCGCTATATCCATCGGTCCATTGATTGGAACAAGCCTGTTGTTCAGGTACGACTACCAGAGCCTGTTTATGGGAGGTATGTGCATTTTGCTGTTAGCTCTCCTAATGACAGTGTTTGTATCCAGAAAGCCGAAAACAGAAGGTAGTAGCGAGTCTATGCAAACTCATGTCCCTTCGGTGAAACTGATTGAAAAGAAGGTACTCTTCCCTTCCCTTCTCATTATGCTCGTTGGCATTGCAGCGGGTTCAATCATGTCCTTTGTGGCTTTATTTGCCGCCGAAAGAGGGTTCGAGAATATAGCCTGGTATTTCTTCATCGTTGCCATCGCCAGCTTCGCCGTTCGACTGTTTTCGGGGAAAATGTTTGATCGATGGGGACCAGATTCCGTGTTGTTACCTTCTGCCGTGTTTGCAATCGCGGGGCTACTGGTTCTGATTATCGCCCAGAGTGATGTGCAATTCCTGATCGCCGGTGCGTTATACGGCTTTGGTTTTGGTGCTATATTCCCGGCGATTCAGACCTGGTGTGTGAATCTTGTAGAAGAACATGAGCACGAAAGTGCGATGGCTTCCTTCTTTAACTTCTTTGACCTCGGAATTGGCGGTGGTTCGTTGATCCTGGGCGTGGTGGCTTCTGCATTTTCCTATACGGTGGTGTATGCTATCTCTATAGGCATTTTTGTGGTATATATCTTGTTATATTTGGTATACTCCCAAAAACAGCAGAGGTATACAGCTCGCCAACTGGAGGTAGACATTGAGTAAAAAACGAATCAAAGAAATTGCCATTCAACATTTTAATCGTCTGGGTTACGAGGGGACAAAGATGGCGCAGATTGCCGAAGAGGCAGGCATTCGCAAGCAATCCCTGGCTTATCATTATTCATCCAAAAAAGCGTTATTGCTGGAGTTATATGAGGAAGTTGTGGAGGAGGAACAACAGTTTGTACGCCAATTCTTCAGTGAGTCTGTTACCCAAACTCTGGATCAGCAGCTATATGCCTTTTTGCATGAACACAAAAATCGCTTTCTGACTCACCCAAACGTTGCTTTTATGTATATCCTGTCCTTTATCACACCGCTGGAGGTGCATGATTTTGTACTGGCCCAGTATCGAACGTACCTCGGGACATTGAAAGAAGAGCTGGCAGCCGTATTTACCAGACATTCCGATATACGCCTGAGTCCGGAAGAAGCCACCGTAGCTTTTGTCACCGTGATGGATGGATTGGATGTACAGCTCGTGTATGAGACACGGCAATCCTATGAACAAGCTTTGGCAATCACCTGGAATGTCTTCTGGTCAGGCATCCAGCGTTAACGGATCAATTACGATCAGACTACACAAATAAGAGGGGCGTCCCACCAGCCATGTTGATGACTTTTGGGACAGCCCCTCTATTTCTTTATTTCACAGTTAGGATCACACGTTGATAATGCTTCAACTGATGCTCTCCATCATCCTGTACTTCGGCAACGATATGAAGAGTATCACCCGATTTGGCATCGTCAGGAACGGTAAATGTCACCGCTTCAGTGTCACTGCCCTGCAATTTTATCGTATCCACCTGCTCATCCTTGGCAAGTTCACGATGTAATCCAAGCTGCAGGTCACCCGCCATTTCAGGCTTAACTTTGTTCGGTGTTACTTTGGAATCCTCATAAGTGTCCGCTTCGAAATATCTCCACCACGTATAGGTCAGTTGATCTCCATCCGGGTCTTTACCCTCCGCGTGAAGAGTAACTTCCTCCCCAGGACTAACACTAAGATCCACCCCTTCCTTAATCGTTAAAGACGGATTATGGTTGGCACCTTCGTAAGTGTCTGCAACTGCCCAGTCTGCACGTGCTGCAAAATCATCCTGCACATCGTCAAACCATCTCATCAGAGAGTATTCGGCTTCATAGCGTTTGGTGTACGGATCGTAATCAAGCACATTGTTTCTAAACAGCTTGTCGTTCACAACTCCAAAGCGTCCACCCCAACCGCCGTAGGAAGGGTCTTCCATACTGCGCAGCCCATTATCAATCAGATAAAAGAAGGAAGGAGAGTCACCCTCAGATATAAAATCGTACTTGTCATATTGTGGATTGTTCTTCAGATACTCAGCACTTCCCCGTTGTTCTTCGGCTAGTTCGCCTTCGATCATTTTACCATCACCCATCGATGCATACATATCCATCAGCTTGCCATGTCCGTTCAGAATATTCTTGACCATCCAGTCGCCATGAAGCTTACTGTTCACTTCTTCGGCATGCATCTTCCATGCATAGGCAAAATGCCAGAAGTTCGATTGGTCGTTGAGAATGCGGATATCCGGCCAATTCTTCGCAATGTATTCGTTGTAGCTGTCATCCTGATCGAGGATGATGTACAGGACCAGTTTGTCACTGACTTTTTTGCGAATCGTATCCCACTCGGCCGTATCTTTGTACTGTTCCTCAATCGATTTTAGCGCTCTCGCTGTGGTATTGGTGCCCCCCCATGTCTGAACAATCAGGTCTCGGGAGTCATCATCGAGGAAAAGAGTTTCGAGGAACTCGGAACCTTCGGTTTCCTTCTCCATCTCCCCTTTATCGGAAATATTACCGATCTTGGTCATCGCTCGAAGCTGTTCCGGCTCCGGGTACCCATCCGCATGTTTGGATAAGTTCGGGTAGATCTCGCCATAGGCATCGATCATATCGTACACCCACTGTGTGCCTGTCCAGCGGAACGGCTTGATCCCTGCTTCCTCGTCTCCAGCATAATGATACACCGAGCTGGTTAGTACAATTCCGGCAAGGTCCATCTCATTCGAATATAAGAGGAAACGAATGACGGAATTCATATCATCCACTTCACCGTCGGTTGTAATCACTGTTCTGCCTTTGGCAGCTTGGTTGTTTGCAGGTTCCTGGGTTTCATTCTCTGTCTGTTCTGTCGCCTGATTTGGTGTGTCACTCGCGGTTTGTGGCGCTTTGGATGCGCATCCACTAATCACTAAGATGATACTGAGACAACCTGCGGCAAAACCGTTTAACCATTTTCTCTTGTTCATAATGCTCCCCTTTCTTCTGTACAGCGTGATGTTAGTGTTGGGTTGGAAATAAGTACGTCCTCTGTTTTTCTATCCTTAATATGGACCGTAGAATGCAAAAAAACCCGAACAACATTATGAATGGAACAAAGTCCACGCATAGTGATGTTCAGGTTTTGCCTGCCCGAAGCAGTAACAATCCTTATTTGAGTGAAAGTATATCATGTCCACTCATGAATGTAAACGTATTCAAATGTTTTTTTGAATTTATCTTTGATATAGTATAATGCTTATAGCCAAGAATCAAACGAATCGGCCTGTTATTATATCAATGTTATTAGGAGGACTCAAACATCATGCAACAACTGGATGCGGCCTTGAGCCGTTTGGTGGAACAGCAGGATTTATATAATGAAGCTTATGGACTTTTCAAAAATCATGATCTGCGTCCACGCGAACAACATCACCAGCCGGAAGTGGATACACGAATAGCTCTTTCTCCAGAACTTCATTATCTGTACAGTCATTATGAGATGATGGATGCGGATGCGGAAGGTACACTCAAAATGAAAAATGCCGCCGTCGAAATCGGTGATGCCGCACTGATCTCCTTTGTCGCACCTGAACATCTGCTTCGTCAGCAACTGGGCTTCCGCTGGATTGGCATGAATGAACCTTATGAGGAGTCCTCCACCTGGCCAAAAAATCACGTTGTCATCGCAAACTTTAACGATGATCCGTTAATTGTAGATGTAGAAGCACCAAACTCTCCCGTATATGCCGCTTTTACAGGTGGAGAACCAAACCGTGTTGCTGATTCGTTGTCAGACTTTTTCAGTGCACTAGCCATCCTGATTGAGGCGGCGCGCACCTATGCCGGAGAAGTAAAAGATGAAGAAACCTATGAAACTAAGCCCGAGTATCTGGAACAAGTGGAACCTTTATTGCAAGATCTGTTGGGAGAAGAGTATACCGCTCATCTTTTCGAGTATCTGTCCTTTTGTTAAAACGGTGAATTGAAGGAATTGGAGGGGCGTCCATATGATCTATGTAGCCTTGTTGCGGGGCATAAATGTAGGCGGGAACAATAAAATCAATATGAAACAGCTGAAAGAAACGTTTGAACAAGCAGGCATGCTGGATGTCGTTACCTACATCAATTCTGGCAATATTATTTTTGCCGATCATCAGGAACATGCCAATGCGAATGTGGAGATATCCCATGTGTTAGAGCAGGCCATCGCCGCCGATTTTGGCTTACAGATCAGGGTAATGGTGCGGAATATGGATGAAATTCAATCCGTTATTCAGGCGCTGCCAGAAGAATGGGTTAATGATGACACAGCCAAAAGTGATGTGATGTTCCTCTGGGATGAGATCAATGAGCCCTCCGTGCTGGACCAGCTGCCCATCAAACCGGAAATTGGTACACTGATCTATGTTCCCGGAGCGATTTTATATTCAGTCAGCAGAGAAGATGCGTCCAAAAGTGGCATGAACAAGCTTGTGGGTTCCAAAGTCTATGCTTATATGACGGTTAGAAATGTGAATACCACACGTAAGATTTATGCCCTGATGCAAGCAGCAGCAGAGAAATAATACAGACAGGTGGAGATGATGCCACGCAGCTTGTGGCAATTGGAGGTAGTCTAATGAACAGAGCATGGACATTAAACGTCAGCGTCCGATCCGTAGAGCGGGAACCATTCTGGTATGCACCCCAGACTCCCTGGCAGATACAGGGACAAGGTTTTCGAGTGAAATTCCATACCAATAGGGCAATCGACTTGCTTGCTCAAGATCAACTGCTTGTTACCGTTGGTGAGGAAGGTACCGCGAACTGGGCTGCTTTTATCGGAACAGTCGTGGAATGCGAACCAGACTCTCTCCTGCTCTATACAAGTCCTCAGTACGAGGCACAGTTAATGGATATTCGGAGGTTGGAACGTGAATTTTCTCCTTTGGCTTCCATTCTCGGAGCGCAACATGTAATCGAAACTCTGGGCTATTTCCCTCCCTTCCATTATGACGAAATTACGGATGTGCAGCTGGAAACAGTCCAAAATATACAATCCCTCTCTCTTGTGCTAACGCATAATGCTGATCAGGAATGGGAACAGCAGGTGCACTTCCATTTTGAACATATTCAGCAAGAGATGTTCTCCCCTGTGGAGGCATCTAACGTTTGTTTACAGCTAAGTTTCACTAATGCAGCCGATCAGATTCGTGTTAACTTGGATGCCGTATCCGGCTTCTCCGCTACATTCCTATGCAGCACAATTCATATTCAATTCCATTAACCCGGTTATGTAAAAAATCCCTTCATGGGACAACATGACAAAACATCTTTACAGATGTTCTTCCATGCCTATTACCATAAAGGGATAGCTCAACTTCTTCAGCTACACATTTTGCATCTGGTTTAGTCAATCTGAATGCGTCTGCGAGATTGATCATCACCAGGACGTTTTGGAATCTCGAGCTTCAGCACACCTTCTTCCAATTTGGCCTTAATGTGCTCCTCATCAATATGATCAACATAGAATCGCCGGATAAACTCGCCGGAACGGCGCTCCTGCCGTATGATTCGATTGGAGTCATCCTTCTGCTCCACTATATCATTGCGTTTGGCACGAATAATCAATTCATTACCTTGGACCTGAATGTCTATGTCCTCTTTGGCGATGCCCGGAAGCTCGGCTTCTACCGAATATTTGTCTTCTTCCTCACGAATGTCGGTCCGGAATGGCTGGGAGCCAGTTCCAAAAGGGGAGAGGAATGAGTTCTCAACCATGTCATTGAAGGATTTCAACATGTGTCCGAACGGGTCTTCATTTCTTTTACGAAACGGAATCAGATCAAACATGAAAATCAGCTCCTTTTATGTGGTTGGTTTATTGGTGTTGCTTACATTGATTATTATAATACCCTTGCAAATAAGGCTCAAAGTCTGTAAAAGACCAAAAAAACCGATTTTCTTTCATCATGGTTCACTATTTTAAAATAGATCCTTTTTTCTTTTATTTTGACCTTGTTTGATCTTCTGACTTTGTCTGACTATAACGAATGAATGGGGTCCGCTACAGTATTGGATTGATTCTTCCTCATTCCTAGCATCATGATTGCCAGCAAGACAACCAGAACAGCTACGAGCATAAATGGAACATGTTTGTCCACCTGATAAAGTGTCGTTGTAAGTAAAGGCGTAATGACGGCGGATATCCCCTGAATCGCTGCTACCAATCCCGCTGCCCCTCCCTGCTGTTCTTTGCTAACTGCCAGCGAAGCACCTGCCATGAACCCCGGCATCATCAGACCCGAACCCATGCCAAACAGGAAAAACGAGAAATAATACATGGATAACACATTAAAGACCAAAAACAGGATCATACTTGCGATCAGGAAAAGGGACCCGAGCAAAATCATTGGGCGTGGCTGCCATTTCAACCATTTCATCTGAATGACCTGCATGATCAACATCGCTGCTCCAGAGAACATGAGTCCAAACGAAACCATTCGGGCCGTCGCCGCTGAGGATAGAGCCAGTTGATCCTGAAAATAAAATCCCCCGACAACCTGTAGTGTCATGATACCCATCATCGTGACCAAGCCGGCAGCAAGGTACATTCGTAAACCGCGTTGGAACGGGTTGACTTTAGGCGGTTTTGCCTGAATGACCGGTTTGGCTGACGGGATTAACAACAAGGCAATGATAAACGCAGCTATCGCTATAAAAATGCCAAAATAAAGCGGCCAGAGCAGACCGATAAGGGTAAAAGCTCCTGCAATCGCAGGTCCAAATACAAGGCCCAGTCCATTCGCAGCACTGATAATCGCCATTCCACTTCCCCGCTCTTCCCCTTCTGTCACATCACCCATATAGGCTTGGGCAGAAGACAGCACTGCCGGAATGAACATGCCGATCAGACTGCGCGTCACAATCAGAAGGGTTAACAGGAGCCCCCCTCCGATCCATGCATTTAATCCCCCGTACAATGCCAGTGCAAATAATGCACAGCTCACGGACATACCTATGAATCCAATGAATATAATTGGTTTTCTTCCTCTTATATCACTCCATCTGCCCCATAGCGGAGCCATGACAGCCATCATAATGGACCCAAGCGAGATAATAAGACCGGAATGGCTTTCTTTCATGCCCAACTCGCGAATAAGTGGTGGCATAATGGGTGCAATCAGCATCAGACCCAACATGGCTGCAAATACGCTAAAAAAAATACTTCCTCTGATTCTATTCATGTTTGTACACTCCTCTATATTTCAGTACAGTACCCACTGTACCTGGAGTATACAAGGCTGAGAGAATCCCCACTGCCTCTATACGGAACAATTCACGGCAAGACGGATTTATTAATCTTATTTTTTAAATAAGATCAACCCTTAAAACTTTACACCAGACCACTACGATTACAGTACCATCTTCCGATCGCTGTTATCACCGGATTTCCGTGATTCCCTTCTATTAAAGGGAGAAATCCGTTGATAAAGGCGAACGCTCCGCTTCTCCAGACTGGTTCTGCACTCTTCGTTCTCGTGTAAAGTTTCTGTTCATCTTATTTAATAAATTTTTTTCATCTCTGAGGGCTTCACGCCGAATTTGCGATAAAATTGCTGTGAAAAGGCACTGACATTACTGTAACCGACCGCAATCGCGGCCTCGGTGACGTTGTTATCCTGATTGCGCAACAACTTCATGGCGTTGTCGAGACGAACCTGACGCAAATATTCGAAGACGGTGCTTCCGAAAAGTGCCTTGAATCCTTTTTTTAATTTAAAATCGTTAAGACCTACTTGTCTGGACAATGCTAGCAAAGATGGAGGATCTACCATACAAGCCTCCATAATCTCCCGTGCCGTATGTAACTTCCGGATGTCCTCTCTGGAGAATCCCGCGGGAATTGGCGCCAGATCAAACAATTGGATCATAAATCGATTCAAGATTTCCAAGGCTGTCGCTTCCATCATTAAGGATGATCGATAGCTGTTGTTTAATTCCACAATCAAACTGTCGATCATCGTTCGTATCCGGTTATCCAGTTGAAAGACAATCGGCTTGAACACTTTTCGTCCCAACACCTGATTAAACGCAATCGACTTGAAACCGCCCAGTTGCGCCGCAGCATAATTGAACAGAGAAACTGGAATCCCCAGCGAAAATGACGTATACAGTTCCCTTGCCGGAGGATGAAACCACGCTTCGAAATCATGCATAAAAATAAGGGCCCCTTGCCCTATCGATAATGAATAATCCTGACCGGATATATCCACATTTCGCTCTCCTGACAAGGCAAATTGCAATTCCACAATGGGCGTTTCGGATGCAAAATACGTTGGATAAGGCTGATGATATTCAACCTGGGAATATAAAATCTCAATGCCACTGTATGTCGTTACTCTTTTAATATTGCCACTGCCCGCCTTGGGAGAGAGCAGATACGTGTGTTCATCTTGCTGACTGTAAGGTTCCTGGGTCAGGTAATGCTGATATACTACGCCTAATGCATCATGCGTGCGCATGGGTATTCACCTCGCCTATATCTTGATCAGACTTGTCAGTAAAAAAGCCCGAATTAATTGATAATGATTCTCAATTATGATTCTAGCGTATTTTCTCCCGTTCGACCAGTCCTATATATATGAAGGCTCACGTCTGCTTTTTTCTTCATGTGGCAACATCATTTTATATGCTAACTTACATATCCAATTTGGAAAAATATCTCTTATCTAACCTTTTACACAAATCGCAGACTTCTCTTACCTCACCTTAACATTAGCTCCCTATACTAAAACAATTGTATAACTCATTACACACGAAACGATAAAGGGGATCTGGAACATTGAAAAAGAGAAATCAATGGCTTGCCGTTCTGTCGATGACTGCCATTCTTACCGCAGGAGCAACCAGCTACACATCAATGATTCATGCCGCTGACGCAACTAAAACCACCAATGATCATGTCGTACTGCGCACAGCCATCCAAAATATGCAGGGTACGGTCACATGGAACGGAAGCAGTCGCAGTGTTGATATCCAGATCGCAGATACTAAAGTACAACTTCCTATAGGAACGTCATCGGTCACCATCAACGGTGTGAAAACTCCTCTGGACAGTAAAAGCTACATCACCAAAGGTACAACGTATGTATCTTCCCAAACGCTAAAATTAATTACGGATCAACTGATCCTGAAACAAAATAAAACCGGTTTTGAACAGACCGCAACGTTTCAGATGCCTGGTGGCAAAGCAGAAATATCAGCCTCTACGCCAGATGGACAACGCCTGCTCGTAACCGAAGCAGACAATGGCAGCATTTCCGTACTGGACATTGCTGACTTGAAAAACGTCAACCTATTAAAGACAGTCAGCTTCCAGGACCTCTCCGCCAAAGCTGAAGTCACAAGCGTAACCGTGTCCAAAGATGGCAAATACGGTCTTGCTGTTATTCGTACAGGGGATACAGACAGTGAAGCAAACAAAGGGTTGCTTGCCATTGTGGATCTGACAACCTACAAAACCGTCAAAACGTATGAACTGGGCATTGGTCCTGACTCGATTGCACTGTCACCTGACGGTCTGCATGCGGTGATCGCCATAGAGGATGAAGAGCTGAATAAAGCTGCCGATGAAATTGACTATGCCAACACCAAACGTCCGGGTAGCATTATGGTTGTATCTTTTGCTGGCGGGAATGTATTAGAGGGCGAGATCACCAACTTACCGGTATCTCTCGAAAATGTAGAAGGTGCCATCTATCCGCATGATCCACAACCAGAGTATGTTGCCATTAGTCCAGATAACAAAACAGCAGCCATCACGTTACAGGAAAACAATGTCGTTGCCCTCGTAGATCTGGAGACAAAAAAAATCAGCTCAATCTTCGCTTTGGGTACTACTTCACATCAAGCAGATCTGAAAGATGATGGTATCGTTCAGTTTAAAGAGACGTTGACCGCTCGTTATGAACCGGATGGAATTGCTTTCTCGGCAGATGGTAAATACCTGCTGACAGCTAACGAAGGGGATTTGGGCAAGAATGAATTTGAGGATGGTGTAAAAGCAGGCGGACGTAATATCGCTGTCTGGGATCTGCAAGGCCAGCGGATGTACGATAGCCAGAACCTCATTGACGAGGCAACAGCTATGGTCGGCTTGTATCCCGATGATCGCAGTCCCAACAAGGGAAGTGAAGTGGAGAATCTGACCGTTGCTACTGTAGACGGCACAACATATGCCGCGGTCGCTTCCGAACGGGCAGATGCCATTTTGTTCTTTGATCTTGCTGATCCGGTCAATCCGGACTACCTGGGTCTGATTCCTACAGCTGGAGAATCACCAGAGGGAATTCATCGTGTTAACGGACGCAGCCTGTTTGTGAGTGCAGATGAAAGCACAGGAACACTTAGTTTTTTTGCCAAGAAATAGATCAAATGTCCTTAGTATCTAAAGGCTGAAATGAGCGGTTTCACGTTATAATGAGTTGGTGGGGGCGTAGAGCCCCTGTCCTCTCATACTATTGTACGCACTATTCCACGTACCCACATATAATGCTGCAAAGGTTATCGACGCTTCATATTTTCCAATTCCCTCCTGTTCCGCTCTACTTCCTCTTGTAACACTTGTACTTCCATCCTTAATGCGGATACTTCCTCTTTGACGCCAGACCTCTTCATCACAAGATAGAAAACCAGATATAATACAAGACCAATCATAATAAAGAAAATTAATAGCGTTATAATCCCAGCAATACCTATAGAGCTAATCATAACTTTACGTTTCCCCTTTCGACATTCTATTAATTTATATTTACAACAATACCATAATTAAGCATAACGAACAGTATAAAAAGCCAAGAGAGCATGCTCCCTTGGCTTTCAATTTATCTATATATACCTTCCTATCCGGTGATCCTTATTCCCAGAAAAAACGACCTGCGAACACTTTTTCCGTCAATAGTTTATACGTTTCTTCAGGCAATTCTTTTTTCATCTTTGCCATAACGGCGTCTTTGCCTTGATTATATTGTGTGGACATGCCAATCTCTGCCGTTGTATTGCTAGCATCCAGACGCATGATTGGGGCTTGAGCATCTTTCGTCCAAGGTGTCCATGCCGCTAGATCAGGTGATCCACCCGTGCCTGGATTGCCTGTGTACAGGAACTGCTTCAGATATGCTGCCATCGCGGCGGACAACTGATCACGTCCTGGTTTGTTTGTATCGCTAAAGTACCCATCAGGGAAATAGGCAGCAATTCCGTCTGCGTGTCCTGTATAGAAGTCCATATCCGCACCATGTGGTGCGCCCAGTAACGTTAGCAAACGCTCAGAGATGACCCCAGGTTGTGTACCCCATGCAAAACGATACGCATATACCGGTGGCTGACCTGCTTCACTGGTCAATTGCTCCGCTACACGCTCTGCATTAAAGCCTGCATAAGCTTCGCTACCGTATTTCAACGCAGCAGCATATTGTTCCGCCTTGGTTTTATCGGTAAACAGAGTCTCATCCGTGATGGATGGAGAGAAGTTTGGATCACCGAAGGCAAAACCGGAGAACTCCGTTTCCAGGCTGCCGAGCAATACAGGGACTTTCGTGTAATTTCCATTATTGATGGCGTCAAATCCTTCTTTTGGAATCACTGTGCCATCACGGAACAGATGCGGGAATGGGTCCATACGGATTGCCGTTGCACCAAACGCTGTGACCAACTTGTCCGCAGGCAGTGCACGCAGGTAACTCTCCAGCTGTGCCTGAGATTGCTTGCCAATCCATGCTTTTGCTTCTTCTGCATTAGCCGCTTTCCCCTCTTGCACGAGTAGCTTCACAAGCACATCCTCGGATTTTTGCTCGCCTTCTTCCGGTGATGCTGTCGTCAATCCTCCACTGAAAGCAACTGCTTTTTGATACAGTCCTTTGCTAAGTGGCGAGATCAGCGTTGCCAGAACATCACGTGCACCAGCAGATTGTCCGGCTAATGTAACATTGCCTGTATCTCCGCCAAATCCTTCGATATTATCCTGCACCCACTCCAATGCACGGAATGCGTCAAGCAGACCATAGTTACCTGAGTCATCCAGGGCATTCCCTGTTTTCAGCGCTGCATTCTCGAAGAATCCAAGGGCTCCCAAACGGTAATTCACTGAAATGATAATGCTGTTGGTGCTCCGTGCAAGCTGTTCACCTTGAAAATCTTTACCTGATCCGGTCATATTCCCGCCGCCGTGCAGGAACACCATAACCGGAAGTTTCGAACTGGTTGTGTCGGGACGCCAGATATTAAGATACAACGAATCTTCGCTTCCCGCTGTAGTCTTGCCAGAGATCTGCAAGCTGTTCGTTGCAAATTCCTTAGCCGATCTCGTTCCTGTCCATGATTCCGGTTCTTGCGGGGCTTTCCAGCGCAGTTCACCTACTGGCGGTTTCGCGTAAGGAACACCGAGCCAACCGAGCGTGCCATATTGCTCATAGGTCTTGCCATCAATCGCGCCATACTTGGTCTGTTGCACCGTTTGAGGTTTGAACGACCCAGCTTCTTTATGTTTCAACCAACTCTGCTCCAAAGTTCCACTGCCATTCTTGAGCTGTATCTGCAAAGCCTGTGCGGTTGCCTCTGCCATTAGGCGGTTGGTAAGTTGACTCGCGCCCTTCCCTTGAAGCGCCATGATTCCTTTCCCAGCCGCATAGGTGGAAGCCGATCCCTGCTCATAATCCGTACCTGCTTCATATCCAAGCACCTTCAGCAGCATTTCGGCATAACCTTCCGCTGTAAGGGGTGCATTAGGTTCAAACTTCTCCGTTCCTGTTACGATCTCAGACACATATGGATGCTGCTTCAAGTAACCAACGACCGGTTGCAACACTTTGCCTGCCTGAGCCGCATCGTCGTACGTTTCCGATCCCTGATAAGCGAGTGCTTCTTTCTCCAATCCGGACAAACGCAAGTAAAGTACTGCGGCCTGAATGCGTGTAGCCTTTTTGTTCAGATAAGCTGCATTAACACCATGACCGCTACCGCGAATAAGCTCGGATTGGATCAGCTTGTCCATCGCTGCTGAAGAAGAAGTTGTTGTGTTCCCTGCTGCATAAGCTGGTAGAGCGGATACACATAACCCCAGAATTGTTGCCACGGCAATCGAACGTTTAATGGTTTTCATGTCATAAATCTCCTCGCTGTCGAATAGTGTGTGATGGGATAATTTCATTGGAAATGTTCAGTTGAAATGCGTATCTAAGAATCAGTATTCCAATGTCTGGATGAGTCTATATCTCTATTTATGAAAAATTAAATCTGCTGCGCTCCTTTCTGCTCGAAATATCTGCTACGGCGCTTGCGGTAATGCCATCAGGCATTTTTTTATATAAAAAAACCTGAATCGAAGGCAAACAGACATCGCTTTAGCGTGGTCTACTGCCCTCAATTCAGGTTTTGCCTGCAATCAGTAACAACCCTGAGGAATGAGGTTCATTCCATATGAAAATGTAAACGCAATCAATCGTTTGATGAACAAAGAACAACGAATGAACTGACACAGGTATTGCCCTAAACACGGTTACAATCCTGTTGTTATGGTGATGTTAGCACATAATGTAAGCGTTCGCAATATCTTTTTTTAATCGTCAATATATGATCTCTGAAAGGGTAAAATTAAAAACAAGCTCTGCAAGTTCCATATCATATCGAATCGGAACCTACATTGCTTCGGGTATCTGCCTAGCCAGAAGCCCATAAATATTGAGCATGGCGGTCGCTGCGCCCAGCGGTTGTAAGCTTTAATCATACAGAACCGCCGACATAACAAAACAGGCCATAGGCGCATCCTCCTATGAACCTGCTCTGACATAACGTGATTTGCGTCAAATTTGTAGAATGAAATGTTTTTTTATTCCTGTAGCTTGCTCACTTGCTCAATCAGGCTATCCAGCCCCTTGTCGACCAGATAAGGTCCATAATTCCAATAGTTGCGAGAAACATTAATGATCCGATGATTTTTGATCGCAGGAATACTCTGATACACCGGCTCATTGAAGAGTTCCATCATCTGCTCCATCTCTTCATCGTCCATCTGGGTGAAGAAGTAGTCTGCAGGTTTATCCGCCAGCTTCTCCAATGAGAGCACGGTTCCACCATCTGCATAGGCTTTGTACTGTTCAGGCATAACAAATCCGAAATCCTGGTATATCAACTTGCCCAATGTGCCGCCTTCTCCCCCAAGTAATACCTCCTTATTGTAGATAACGAAGGACATGGCCGTTGTTCCCGGTTCAATATTGATGTTCAGTTCATCCCGGATCCCATTCAATTTACTTTCGAAAGTAGCAATCCATCGCTCTGCTTCCTCTTTTCGATCCATAATCTCACCCATCGTTCTCAGGGTGTTGATGACATCTGGGTCACCGCCCCAGGCTACCGTAATCGTAGGCGCAATTTTCTCATAGGTGCCAATCACTTCCGTGCTTGTATAATCAGGTACGATGATCAGATCTGGCTCCAGATCCGAGACCACTTCTACGTTCCCCGTTCCTGATCCGATATCCGGTACATTAGCCATCTCTTCCGGGTACAGATCCAGTGTTTCCTTGTTGGCACCCGCCGGCTTCATTCCGAGTGGCAGCAAATACCCCCCATATGTGATCACAACCGGTTTGGCAGATTGGGCTGGAATCTCAACCGTTCTCCCCGATGCGTCGGTATACATTTTGGTTGCAGGCAGTGAAGCATCTTCATTTGCTGTTGACTGTGGATCAGCTCCTCCCCCGCAAGCTGCTAATAGAAGGGATAAACTAAATAATAAACTGACCGCCAAAGTAGGCTTAAAACGAACATTCAAGTCATTCACGCTCCAAGTGTTGTATTGATAATGATTATCGTTATTATCAATATAGCGTTGTGTGAGTTCTACAGCAATGAACGATTCCGACTTCTTATTAGTACGATTTGAACCTTTAAACAGATGACTGTGCATTTTATATTGAGCAGGAGTTTCTCCCATCATTCGTTTGAAGATTCGGCTAAAGTAGTACAAATCTTTATATCCAACGCTCTCAGCCACATCACGAATCTGAGCCTCTGTCTCTGTTAGCAATACTTTGGCTTGGTTCATCCGGGTTTGGATGACGTATTCCATCGGACTGCAACCGAATTTTCGCTTGAATACCCGTGCCAGATAATGACTGCTGTAATGAAATTGGGCCGCCATCTCCTCCATGGACACGGGATGTGCGTAGTGCTCCTGAATGTATGCTGCAATCTGCTCGGCTAATTCTGGAGGATCAGCTACCTGATCACTCGCCTGCTTCCATTGACGAAACTGTTCGTATACAAACTGATACAACAGTCCTATAACCTGCAACCTGTCCAATTCTTCGCTGCTTGCCCAGCATTCATGCATTCTCTCCATTATGGGAATTAGCAACAGCGGATATGTTGCTGCAAAATAATACTGCTGCGGGGAAAATTCATACTCTTGTTGTACGTTTTCTACTCTCGACGGGTCGGTACCAGTGGAGCTTGGCTGGGGTTTATATAAAATAAGATAATATTCCAAGGGGAGATCCAGACAATGGATATGTATAGTTGTGCCTTTGCCAACATGCAGAACCTGCGTCTGGTTGGACCTGAGCTTTTCTTTACCCAAATGAACAATGGCTTCTCCTCTGACCATCAGCAAAAAAGCATGGGCTGGCAAAACATACGGCTTAATTGCCTGTCCCGGCTTCAAGACCAGATGACGAATGTCCATGAGCTTCACCTGATTTTTATTCCACCACTTAATGGCTTCTGACCATTCTTTCATTACAAACCACCTCAAAGCCGATCATTAGACGAGGGGCATTCCCTAGCCCGATTTTCTCCTTAACATACAAGAGTGGTCCTCATTTTGTCCAGTTCACCTGAATTCCAGCACCCTTCACTAATCGTAAATTTTACATATAGTTAATCCATTTCATACGTTAGTTTAGCAATTGTTGTATACACTTGGTTTGGGATACCAAACTATACATATATTCTAGGAGGATGCATTCATGTCAAACCGGTTTAATGTCCGTGCAGCCAAAATGATGCTCGCGGTGACAACAATTGTTACGGCTACACTCGGAGGAAGCAGTGCAGCGTGGGCTGTGGAAGACACCACCTCAACGACATCTGCATCACCGATTAAAAATGTGATTATTCTGATTCCTGACGGTATGGCTAACGATGCTACCGCTCTGGCTCGTTGGTATAAGGGCTCATCCTTAACACTGGACTCCATGGCAAGCGGCATGGTTCGGACACACTCCGCCGATGCGCCGATTGCGGACTCAGCCCCTGCCGGAACTGCTTTTGCAACAGGTTATAAATCTCATACCGGATTTGTTGGTGTACTGCCGGACAAGGCTACGATGCCAGGGCAAAAGGCGATTGCGCCTGGAGACGAAAGAAAACCTGTTGCTTCCGTACTGGAAGCTTCCAAACTGGCGGGTAAAGCAACTGGCATTATCGCTACATCCGAGATTATGCACGCCACACCAGCGGACTTCTCCTCTCACTATCCGGACCGTAAAAACTATGATGCACTCAGTAAACAACAAGTCTACAATGGCATGGATGTTGTATTGGGCGGAGGTAGCAAATATCTTGAGCCAGCCGGACGTAAAGACGGCGAGAATCTGATTTCGTCCATCAAGGCACTGGGTTACGATTACGTCACTACACCAGCTGCAATGAAAGCATCCGATTCGAACAAGCTGTGGGGTATGTTTGCACCCGCAGGCATGGCTTATAATATGGACCGTGATCCTGCGAAGCAGCCAAGCCTTGCCGAGATGACATCCAAAGCCATTGAAGTTTTGTCCAAAGACAAAGACGGCTTCTTCCTCATGGTCGAAGGCAGTAAAGTGGACTGGGCAGCTCACGCCAATGATCCGGTTGGTATTATCAGTGACGTACTGGCTTTTGACGATGCCGTAAAAGTAGCCATGGATTTTGCTAAAGCGGATGGAGAGACTGCCGTTGTGGCTGTTACGGACCATGGTAATGGTGGACTCACCATTGGTAACAACGCTACTTCCGGCACTTATGACAAAGAGCCGTTGTCCACATTTATCGGACCTTTGAAAAAGGCCAAGCTGACAGGCGAGGGCGTTGAAGCGAAGCTGAATGCCAAGCGTACAAACATCAAAGCAGTGATGAAACAATATTATGGCATTACTGATCTTACTTCCGAGGAGATTGCCACCATTAAAGCGGCCGAGCCGGGCAGTCTTAACTATGCAATCGGTCCAATGATTAGCAAACGTGCAGGGATTGGCTGGACAACCGGTGGTCATACAGGTGGAGATGTTGTGCTGTACACGTATGCTCCGAACAATGACCGTCCATTCGGTGTGATTGATAACACGGATGTCGCCAAATATATGGCACGTGTACTGGATCTGGATCTCGACAGCGTGAGCAAACAATTGTTTGTACCTGCCAAACAGGCATTTACAGCCAAAGGCGCGACATACAAACTGGACCTGACGGACGCCAAAAATCCGAAGATCCTCGTTTCAAAAGGTAACACCAAACTGGAACTGCAAATTTACAAAAATATTGCACTGTTAAACGGCAAAAAGACAACTTTGGAGGGTGTCATTGTTTATAACGGTGTAGAGGCATTTGTTCCACAGACGGCCGTTGATCTGATTCAATAAAAAAAAGAGCATGCCTGACCTATGAAGAATCCTCTTTAAAAACTGCCGAGGTAAAATCTCGGCAGTTTTTACGTTTAAGGCTTTAGTTTTATTACTAGATTCTTATGAAGAATTTTAGGTTCCGCTTTATCTCAAACCATCTTAAACTGTAATGACCATCTTTTAAAGTTAAAGTGATACGTTTCTCAATCTGTGTACAAATGATTAGCAAATACAACTGTTTTCATTTTTTGAGGGGCCACAAGGACTGGCCAATAAAAAGGATGACCTCTCCATCCCTCGGCTGTACCATTCTGTTTAAGAAGTATAATTGCGGGAATATTTACCGCTATTTCTTTTGCAAGACCTTTCTCTTGATAAGAATCTGGAGAGTTTTCTAATCGCCCATCTTTCTTCTCTCTCGATATATCTCTATCTTTTCTTAATATGATCCAGACCTTCCCTTTATCCTCTTCATTTTTCGGTATAGAAGTTAAGTATTGAATACTTGCCATGAACGCATTTTGATTCCAAGAATGTCCCTCTTCAAATGTTTGTCCAACATAATCTATTATTTTTAATACATCCTCCACCCCCATAAGAAAAGGTTCTGGAGAATCACTTACATCTTTGCAGTATCTCTCAATGATTGTGTTGATTGCCTCAACTGGTTTTAAAACATGTGTTTTAGCTCTGACCTTAAATCCAACCGGTAAGAGCCGGGCCTTTGGTCTTAATGTAGTAGTGTTAGATAGTAATATTTTATTAGGTGAACAAGGAACAATTTGACTCCATAAATCCTTTTGTATAAATACAACACCGTTTTCATGGCTCCCCTTCTCAAAAGCTTCACGAAGAGCTGAATCAAATTCATGAATACGTTGCATCACGGAATAAATACCTTCTGTTGTGTAGAACCGTGTCACTGTTAGGTCCTCGATAGGTCTTGCCCCATACATACGTGAATGCTGTAAGACCGTATCCTGCTGGAATGTCTTTGGTCGTCTCCCGTAATAGAAACCAATCAAGTTTCCTATAGTAATTCCACGATCTAGTATTTGTCCTCCAATAAAAATATTAAGAGGTGTTCTCAGCTTTAATTGTCCAGATGCATCAAGCAACTCACTTACATCCTTCTCGGAATTCACTTTGGTTATCATAATGTGACCTTCATCTAAAGCTTGTTTTGCTTCAGTATTAACTTGCAAAATATCTGGCATTAGTAAATTAGAAAGTTTAATTGAGTCTTTTAAATTTTCATATGCCTCTTTTACAAGTCGATCAAAAAGAGGCGAACTTTCTTTAGATTCATCTGCTAGTTTAGAAACAATAGAATCTACAATGCTCTCTTGCCATTCATGTGCAGATTTCCCCAGCTCTGTGTGTATTATAAAGCTAAATTTTTTTATAACTTTTTGGTTTTGTCTATCTTGTATGCGACGTATACAGCCCCCTATTATAAAATTGACAATAGCATCTCGAAGCGATTTAATTTTGTTACTGTATAAACATTCTTCAGTTTTGAAAACACGCCTATCTTCTTTTTTCAAGACAGATAATTCTTCCTGAGGAACCTTCTCAAATAGATGATAAGCAATAGTGCCCTCTTCTTCACTTTCTTTAAAGTAATATTCTCCACCAATATATTTGTCATGAATAGGTACAAGTTCTGTAAAAACAGGTTTAATCGGTTTAAAAACCTCCGAGTCAACAACAATATCCTCAGGTTGCAAATATAGCGAATAAGGAGTAGCCGTTACTTGTAGAAAGCTACAATCCTTTACTAATTTTCTGAATTCATTAATTTTCCCTGCTATTTTCTTAATCTCCGGCTCTTCATCTTTCTTTTTAGAAAAACCAATACTAGCAAAATCGGCTTCATCGTCAATTATGAGTATCTTTTTATTTACAAGATCAGGATAAATTTCAAAGAACGCTTGATGTAACCTATCCATATTCTTTGTTTCCTTTTTCACTACAAAGACAAGCTTCTGATTACGCTCATATCTTGTCAATGTTGGCATTACCATAATGTCATAAATTTGCATATAATCTTGATCATTTAAATCCTTAAACTCCGACTTTAACCTTTCCAAAGTTTGTTGTGTAAGAGCCTTTGTACCTTTTGTCAGTACAATAACAATATCATACCCATTATCATAGGCTAGTGACATCACTCCGAGGAAAGTCCTGGTTTTTCCTGATTGAATTTTCCCAAGGAGCATCCCTGGCCGGTCTACCGTTGTTTTTATATCGAGTAAATTTTTGACTGTCCGCTCCATACATTCGATTAACTCAGAGGAATAACTATTCTTTTTTTGTAAATATGTAAAGAAATCCCCCGTTAAATTGAGAGTATTAATCATATATTCTGATACATCCTTTCCAAATAAAATTCCACCTACAATATGCAGTTAAAATAAGCCCATAAAAATAGAATAACTCAGTTTATATCCCCTTCAACACTTCATCTTCAACACTTAATTTCTTACTGGATACGATGACAGATGAAGCCATCTCCTGTTTTTCACTTAAAATCCGATGCACGATCTCTTCAACTGAACCTTGTTTGGTCATGCCTTGTGTGTCCGCAACAATAGGGTAATATACCGTTACAGGCTTGTCCTGCCCAATTCGGTATACGCGGTCTGTAGCCTGATTTTCAACTGCCGGATTCCACCAGCGCGTGTAATGGATCACATGATTGGCTGAAGTAATGGTCAGTCCTGTTCCTGCAGCTTTCGGAGACAAAATCATCACATCGAATCCAACGTTACTGTTAAAGCGATCCACTTGCTCTTGTCTGCGATCGGTCATGCCGTTAATGATCATTGGCGTGATCTCAAAGCAGTCACGTACCGTTGTTCGTAAAATGTCCTGCATCTTGATATATTCGGTGAAGATAAGGACTTTTTCCCCTTTTGCTTTGACTTGACGAATCAGTTCCACCGTTTCTCTAAGCTTGGGTACTTGCTGGTACGGTATATTCATGTATTGGTCAGCAATCAATCCCGGATGAGAGCTCAACGCTTTTAGTTTTTGAATAGCCTGCAAACCGTCCATCGTTTTATTTTTGACCAAGGTGATTACTTCGCTATACAAACGTTCCTGTTCCGTTCCCAAAGGCACATTGGTAATGACAGCCTGCTTGGTCGGCAATTGATCCCCGAGTTCTTCTGATTTCGTGCGGCGCTTGTACACCATCGCAATTCGAGCCAGAAGCTGCTGCTCGACATCAGTGTCTCTTGAGTCTGTAGTAAGCTTGTTCACAAATTCTTCCTTGAACTGACTGAGACTGCCTAATAATCCTGGCTGCACATAATCCATGATAGACCACAACTCACTCAATCCGTTCTCCACAGGGGTTCCTGTCATGGCGAGACGGAATTTGGACTTCATCGCTTTCAGCACCTTGGAGGCAGCCGTTGAGGGATTTTTGATGGCCTGTGCTTCATCACAGATCACCACCTGCCAGTTCACTTGTCCAAACGACAGTTGGTCCTTCACTAAGGTATGATACGTTGTTACTGTGATGCCAATGTGCCTCAGTTCCACCGCATCCTTCAACCGCTCCGTTCCCCTATGAAGGTACAGCGACTTCAGCAAGTAAGGAGCAAATTTGCGCACTTCCTTCTCCCAGTTGTCCATGAGTGTCTTGGGCACCACAACTAATGTTGGCGTAAGTCTTCCGATTTCCTGGAGATAAGACAGGAAAGAAATCACTTGTATCGTTTTCCCAAGCCCCATATCATCAGCCAATAGACCTCCCAATTTGCGATAATGGAGTGATTTCATCCATACGAATCCATCTGCCTGGAATGGTTTCAGGGAAGCAATAAATGCTTCAGGCGGCTGGTTTGAGAACACTCCCAGATCCTGCATCTCTTGCTGCGCTTGCAGAATCGGCTGATTAAACTCCAATTGACTGATGTTCTCGTAAATCTCCAACACATACGGCAGCTTCGTTATATCTACCAAGTTACCTTCACTAAACATTTCTCGTTTTGCCGTATCCGTAGTTTCTACAAAGGCCTCAGCATCTTGCGGCAATTTAAGCCAGCTGCCATTCCATTCTATGTAGTCCTCGCCTTGCTCCTTGGCCTTTGAGATCAAATCCAACATGTCAGAAGCTTCCCACGTTTGCTGTACTTCCCCAGTCTCGTCTTGCGCGGAAAAGCCAAAATCCAGTTCGAACCATCCTCGCTCTTGTTCAGTAGCATGCACAAATGGCTGGGCTTTATAGACTCGAATACCTAGTGACTTTACCCGTTCACCAAACAGGGACAAATCAATACCTTCCATTTCAGGTACATATGCTTCAGGATTTTCAGCAAATTTCGGGATATCCGCTCCTTGAATCTTTGGTAATTCTCGAATACGATCGGCATGATCTACAACTGAGGGCTTCACAAATACTTTTCTCCGCTGACGATCCACGGCATAACGACTAGCGGAAGAACCCATTTCATTTAACAAATCGGGGCTAATTGGATCTG
The DNA here is from genome assembly GCF_045040715.1 of Paenibacillus sp. FSL H7-0942. Lineage (NCBI taxonomy): Bacteria > Bacillati > Bacillota > Bacilli > Caryophanales > Paenibacillaceae > Paenibacillus > Paenibacillus sp. FSL H7-0942. The sequence goes on from NZ_CP150279.1 coordinate 5,097,257, forward strand.
ATGAGTGGTACTCCGGATGAAACGAAACACCTTCCGAATTGTATTCCAATCCAAGATCCACTTTATCAACAAACAGATATTCCTGATGCAGCAAATAGTCATCCATAGGATATTCATGATGTATTGCCCAATGACGAACTTCCGCAATATAGCTGAAGATACGTTCCTGATCCAATGGATTAGGAGCCTTATCAATCAGCTGTTGAAATTGATATTGCTCCGAATCCATAAGCAATACCTGCTGATCGGGTAACACCAGCCATGGCCCAATCCTTTTTGCAGTTCGCTCCAAATGACTCCACGAACCACAAGCCTTTTCCAGCACGAATTTAAAATGAGCCGTTCCCACTGCGCTCTCGTGGCCTAACTTCAGGTCAAGCTTCTTCGATGCAGGAATGCCCAATCTCTCCCGCAGTTCTGGTGGTACATCGTCAAATTTATCTGTATTTAATACATAATTGCTATCTTGTTTATCCAAATATCCCTCGAACCACATGTCTTCCAGAGTCTCTAACAGCTCAGCGTTACTGATCTGTCGAAGTTCGGAGATTCTTAGACCAAGTGGAAATTGTAGTGCCTTTTCTTCTCTGACAATGGAATACAATAGCCCGTTCGGAACCATTTCCTTCTCAACCTGTATGTCCGAAACTATAGAATCTGTCGACTTTCGACGCTTGCTCAAGAAACCAAAGAGACCTGCCATCTGCCTTCGCCTTCCTATTCTCTAAAATCTTCCGTTTAAATACTGTCTCATATAGCTATCGAACTTATCGTCCCAGCTTCGACCATGATGACCCAATTTCTCTATAAATAGCTGGACACCTGCTCGACTGGATTCAGGTACTTTAAGCATGCTTTCTTTATTGCTGCGGCTCCTGCTGTTTCTAAAAGTCGGTGATGTGCTTATCGGACGAATGATTTTCTCAAATCCTTCACGATGATAGAAATAGGCCGCCCCCATCTTACCGTATTCAACCACAACGAAGTTATCGAAGTGTATAAAAGCGATCATGGGATCCTGGACAAGCTCTACGTCCTGCATATAATCAATGAATCTTTTCCAATAGTTCAATCGTTGGTTATCTTGGTCGTTTTCGAATAGAATCTGCAGTTTCTTCTGGATAAGCCAGCGTTTGACTTCTTCAAGAGCACCGGAACTTAGAAATTGCCAATCCGTGACGCGTTCCCTGGGATCTCTCAACCTGGCTACGGCCTGCTGAACAATTGCGACATGAAATTGAGTGTATTTACGTGGCTCTAAATAGTTTTTAATGAGCTGTTTGTATTCGTGCATTGAATAATTCTCTAGCAGTCGAACAATAAAATCGGTTCCATCCCGATTAATCATATGATCTTGCGAGAGTCCTTGCTCCAATATTTTTCGCATCAAAGTCGATTCAAGCTTGGATTCTTCTTCGATTTTCAGTGCATGAAATGTATCTGTCATTTTGATTCCCGTTAGTAGGAGAGCAGAAGTAATTCCCTGCACCATACCGGACTCGTGGTACATCGCATTTTCCATATGGTGCTGTATCTTATCGTCTAGCAACAGGAACCCAAATTGATCGACTTGATAGATTGAGCGCAAAAGATCCAGCAAGTAAGGTTCTTCATATTGATGCTGGAAAATTACCCATGCGGTCTTTCCTACTTCCACAGAGTAACGCGCTGTTAAAATACGATTAATTTTCTGCCTCGTATCCTTATTTTCATTAGGAAATGGATATTCGCTATAGATCAGCATCAGCACTTCCATTTTCTTCAGTGAGTGCGCCAATTCCTCAACATTTTCCATGGGGGTAGCGCGAATGATCTCTAGCAATTTCGGAAGCAACATTCTACTGCGCTGCCGGATAATATCCGCCTGTTTGTTTTTGTATTTCCGTTCCATTTTAATTCTTTCTTCGGTAAGCAGTTGTGGTTTAAACGAGAATTGATAAAAGTATTGGTTAATTTCCATCTTTCTCACCCAACCCTTGAAGTTGATCCAATAGTTGATCGTCTTTCAAACGGAATTTGAATTCCACCCGTCTGGACTTATTTGCATCAATTTTCCCATCTTTCTTCAAGATCGGTATACTAAAGGAACGACCATTAGCCGTAATGACTGATTTTAGCTCTTCTTTATATTTAAAATCCGGGAAATTAGGCTGGAATACTTGCTCAACAACAGAAAGTGCGCGGTCTTGGGAAAGTTTTAGATTGTATAGGTATCCGCCTGCGGTATCCGTATGGCCTTCTACGATAATTTGCGATATTTCATCGCGAAAACGGTCGGACAATAGAATATTGATATACTGCGGAATGAACTGTTCCAAATACGTTCTTCCTTTAGCCGAAACTTGACTGCTATTCGAATCGAAGAACACCCCGCCAGAGAAGCGGATTGCTCCTGTCTGGGGATCGACTTCCAGAGCTAGGTCCGAATCTTTAAATGCTTTGATTAATTCCTGAATAATTTCCGATTTGACACCGATGACTTCCTCAATCATCTGATTTTTTTCATTGATTGCTGCTTCTTTCTCTTCATACGCCGATTGCGTATTATATATGGTAATCATGAGTACGAGGGCAAAAATGACAAGCAACGCCGACATTAGATCGGTATAAGATACCCAAAAACTCTCCTTTTCACCTTCATGCGCTCGTGACATATGCCGCTCATTGCGAAATCCTCTAGCCAAAATGCATCATCACCTTACTCTGAAGTTACCGGATTCATGATCCGTTTGGATTGACGATTAATCTCCAACACCGTTTGCTTCAATGTCTGCATGGCATCAGGCAAATCGATCAAACCTTCCTGAATCGCATCAACGCCACTCGCCAAATGCTGAACTGACTTGGTTAGTTCTTGGTCAAATTGATTAAACGTGTTTTGAAGACCACGATGCATATCATCTGTAAACTGATTCATGGAAACTTCCAGATGCTTATTCGTCTTGGACATCGATTCGCTTGCTGAAGTCCACACTTGCTGCAAATGTTCCACTCGCTGATCCATGCTTTCCAGTTGTTCAGCTAATTGGTCTTGCACCCTAGTTGATATATTTCCCACTGCTTCACGTTCATGTTGGATTTCTCTCATCAAGGATTGCATATCTTCTTGGATATGAACAAACTCTGTATTATTATTTGTGAATTTATCAAAGATAAGTTCCAGTTCCTGATTCGACCTTTGACTAAGTTCAGCTTGCTGAGATAATGTGACAGCCAATGATTGTTGACTCTGTGTAATGCTGGATATCCGTTGTAAATTCTCTTCTAAACGTTGCTGGAAAGTAACTTGTAATCCTGTTTGGGTCACAATCGAATCTACATTTTCTCTAAGCGTGTTCATATGGTTTTCAAAATAACCATTAAACGTATTGCGTTCTTCCGTCATTTTGTCCAATAGATCTGCTGTAACCTTCTGAAGCTCGCTGTTTTTCTCCGTTGTTTCGTTCAATTCCGATACGGTTTTCTCCAACACTGTCTGATAATCCGTAATCCGTTCTGTATAATTATGAATATGTTCCGTAAGAACGGTGGTCTTGTCCACCATCGCTGACTGTCCCGCAGCCGAATCCTGCATGGATTGCACAAGCGCACCCATTTCCTCATGCACTTTTTTCTGCCATTCCACGGTATTGTTCAATGCTTCTCCGAGATTCTTCATATGATCTCCAGTTAGTTCATTCAATTGAGTAACGAATTGATTAACCATCTGTTGCATACCCTCGGATTGGTTCACTGTCGATGTCTGCATTAAATCTGTCATCATTTTCTCAGTTCGTTCCATCTGAGGTGCGAGTGATTTCTGAATGGAATCTGCCACACCGTTAACCATATTAGGGATAAGTACATCTGACAAAAAAGACTGAAAATCCTGCATCTGCTTCTCTTGCCGTTGGTCCATGCTGAACAATAACGTGCTTTGATCTTGAGTTGGAAATGACTCGTCAAGCTGTTGACGAATACTGCCAAATGCATTAGTGAGCCTTGGATAGAAAATTCCTTTGTCGATTAACTGCCAAATGAGAGACAGCAGAACTCCCGCAATCGATGATGCAAATTTAACTTTCATCCCCGTAAGCAATGAGCTAATTCCGTCTTGCATCGTGCTTGAGTCGCCATTGACATGCACTTGAGATACACCAAATGCAATCCCAACGAAAGTTCCTACAATTCCCATGGAGAGAAAAATACCCGCAACAACTTCTGCAAACTTTCTTTTTCCAAATTTATGTACTAGAGGCTCTTCAAAAAAGAAGTCATATACATCTGGTGTGTAGAGTATGCCTTTCTGTTGATAACTCATATACTTAACATAGAAACTCTTCCATGCGGGGAGTAAATGTCCCTTGATGTACTTATTATCCTGATTTTCCATCCAATCATTGAAGCTATGAAACTTTGCTGTCATTTCAGTAATATTAGATAATTCATCAAGCTTAGCCTTGATGTCAGATTCAGCTTTTTTGCTGTTCCAGTAAGGTATGAGGACAAAAAACAAACATAGTACGAAAATCGAGACCATTAAACCTATGTAACCCCATGCGAATTCTGTAGATGTAAAAAATGTTGCCATAGCTCCTCCTAAAGATATATAGTAGTTAACTAAATTACGGTCTTCACTTGATACTAAATTTAAATACCCAACTCAAAGTATGCTTGTTATACTTCAATATTTTTCTTGCAAACCAAGATTATCATAATTACCAAGTTCATTATACCTATTTTTTCCTATTAAGAGAAAAAAAATTTAGAAATAAATAGTCCAAACGAACCCTTCTCCATATTAACGTGGTCTATGTTCATTCAACTTTAAGCCTATCGTATAATGAACGTAACAAAAATACATATCATGCAAAACAAAAGGAGAGATTCACCTATGTTGATCAAATTAAACTGGATCACGCTGAGGGTCAGTAATTTGGAAGCTTCACTCGGGTTCTACCACGACATGCTTGGACTTCCAATTCAGCGCAGATTCGAAAGCCGTGGACGGCAGATTGCAATGCTCGGCATGGAGAATGAAGCCAAGCTGGAACTGATTGAGGGCAGTGAATCCATTCTTAAACCAGAGGCTGGCGTGTCGATCGGTTATGAGGTGAACTCGCTGGATGAAGCCATGGAACGACTGGCAGAACTGAATATTCCGATTGTGCGTGGCCCCATCCAGCCCAATCCGCATCTGCGGTTTATTTACATTACAGATCCAGATGGCTTTGAGGTGCAACTCGCAGAGCATGTCTAATTAGGCGATTGCGCACAAATGTGCGTATCACAATAACCAGTTGTTAGTGCGTGTTTGCAGTCAAACCAGATGCAAGCTCATACCTGCATCGGGCAGCGTAAGCACGTTTTTGTGTCTGTTTACAGCTTCATGCGGCGCATCAGCGGCACACCTATGCGATTCAACAACCGATCAAGCAGCAGCCAACACCAGCGTCTGCCCCACGAAAGGTGGCGCTCATACACAGCGGAATATTCAAAATCCGCCACAGCACCGCGATTGCGTTTGAACTGCGCAGCCCCGGCGCTCTCATGTAACAGATGCCCGTTTTCGCGAGCCTGTCCGATCAGACAAGCTGATAACATGCGGTATAGTCCGACGGATTGGGGCACCGCTGTGTCGTAACCAAACAACGGCGTTGTCATGATTCCATTTCGGCAGAAATAACCCATCACCGCGTCCAGGCACCCTTCCTTCCGCAGTCCATAGAGTCTGAGTGTTCCTGATGCCAACGCAGCAGCAATGAACCGCTCAGTGAATTGCGGATTGTGATAGGAGTACTTTTCAAGGTATAACAGCTTGTACAATTCCACAATTCGCGGAATATCTGCATCCGTCATATCTAATTCGGAAACGAATTCGTATCCATGCTTGCCCAATAATTCGTAATCCCGCTTCAACAGCCAACGTGACTTCGAGTTGCCAAAATTCGGATCATGCGCATGGTACAGGTAGATTTGTCGGCTCGGAATTAGTCGACACCCCACTTCCGTTAGCCTCACCGTCAGATCGGGATGAAGTCCAGGGCACAAAGAGCGAAACACAATGACATGTTCAGGGTATCGCTCTTGTACCGCTGTAAGCAAACATTCTGCTTGTTCACCGGACATGGCTGGATACAGATTGGTGGACAACAACCAGTTGTTCACATGCACAACTTTGTTGATTTGCGATTGCTTCATTCCCCAACCTATTAGACTGAGCAGCACAGAAAGACCTTTTTCCAACACAGGCTTCTGCAACATGGTCAATTCTTGCTTGGCGTAACTCACATAATGCGTATATGGCGAACAAACGTAAGCATTATCATACTCTGTATCATTCACCGTCAGCGGAATAACGAGATCATCAATTCGGGCGAGCAACAATGTCGTTTCCACGTTGGACATAAAGCTTTGGGTCCCGTCTAGCATCATAGGTTCCAGATAGACTCTGGCATATCTGCCATCCTCCGTATCGGGCCAGTCCATGTCATTGAACGATTGCTGATCATAAAAACGTACGCGTGCAGCCCTATTATCATTCCTAACCTCATATGTACTGTCATCACAGTCCAATCTATCTTTCATTCCTTTATCCTTCAACCTTCTACTCCCCCATGAGGTTACATCTTCTTTTAACTACCATTTACAGTTTCAGTTCTACGCTCTTCATACTCTACACATCACTGTATAGGAAAAAAATGTCGGCATCAAGCTGTATTCCAGATGAAAAAAGCCCGTATAGTACGCTAAATACGTACCGACAGGCCCTCAACTATTAATATTAAAGTTTATTCTCAACGGAAGAAGCCTGATGATCCGAGACTAACTCATTCAGGTCTACAATCAGTTGCTCCAATTCTCCAAAGCTCTCTACCATCTTCTGTGTCAGGTTACGTTGTTCTTCCATGCTCGCCAGAATCTCTTCTGTCGCTGCACTGGATTGCTCCGTTACACTCGAAATTTCGGAAACTTCATTCACAACTCTGGTGGAAGATTCCTTCATTGTAGCCGAACTAGTCTCGATATCTGTCGCTTGATTCAACACATGCTGAGAGTTGCTGTTGATCGTACGGAATACTTCCTCTGCTGTATGGACGCTATCTCTTCCTTGTTGTAAAGATAGACGAATACGTTCGAATCGATCTGTCAGTGCCTGCGTCTGTCCTTTTAATCGAGACAGGATGGTTCCGATATCACTTGCGGACTGACCTGAGTTCTCTGCCAACTTGCGAACTTCCTCTGATACAACAGCAAACCCACGTCCATGCTCACCCGCACGAGCGGCTTCAATGGCTGCATTAAGCGCGAGCAGGTTGGTCTGACTCGCAATATCCGCTATGCTGTTCAGCATAAGCGTCATGGATTCACTTTCCTCGTTGAACTTTCGCATGTCATTTGCAGTTGTATTGATCGTTTCATATAGATCTTGCATCTGGATGTTTAGCTGGTCCATCTGTGTGCTTCCAGTTTGCGTGCTCGTTGCCATACTTGCGGACAACTCTTTCATCTGCTGCGAATACGAAGCAACGTCCTTGATATGCTGATCCGATACAGATAAGGATTCCGAGATCTCGGCCACACTGGTCGCCTGGAACTCAACACCTTTTGCAACCTCACTGAACCCAAGCGTCACCTCATTGGTGATAGAACCAGTCGCATTTACTTTTTGCTTCAATTGATCTGTATAACGTGATAGACCTTCGACCGATTCCTTCACACGCTCCAGCATGGTTTCCACTCTTTGCTTAGAATGCTCCACCTCATTCTGGCGTACTTCACTTTCATGGAAGAGCCTTTGATTCAGCTGGGAGACCAGCATCAGAATGGCCCCCGTGAGAGCGAATAGTCCCACATTTACGATATTACCTATTAGCTCAACAGAGTCAACGGTATTCATAACAAATAATTGAAGAACACTGTTGACTAGTAATACCGAAAATCCAACCACAAAAAATTTCTTGTTAGGAAATAACAGTAGAACTGCGGTTATGACCAAACTTAACGCAAAATTGACCGTTCCCCAACCGACATAGACTCCACATATTGTAAGTAATACAGTAATCAGCCATGGAATGAGATGAATATGTTTCTTTTTCGCATTAGCGTATGTAATCCAAACTACAAAGATCAGAGCTACTCCATTGGACACAAGTAACTTCGGCATCGTAAAGGCCAGCCCCATACCAATGGCAATAATAATCCACAAAATGATACCGATTAATTTGTTCCTTTTCCAAATAATTTCGTCCATACGATCCATGCATACCCCGTCCTTTTATGTAGGTTAAATGTAAGTTGTAGGGCCTTTCTGTACTACATCTAGTAGTCTTTGGTCCTGCTTATGTGCAAATCGCAAATACGCAGCGCCTTAGCATAGTACATATTAACTTCATAAGTATGAAACCAGCGCTACTTTATGTATATCGGTATTCAACATTTAAAATGAATATGAAATGTAAAATGATATGTAAGCATATCATTTTACAAACAAAAAAAGGTCTGTCTCATGCGTTATGGCGCACAAGACAGGCCTTTTGGGTCGTGAAAGGATGTGCAACAGCTCTTACTTTCCAAATACAAGTGTTGTATTGGAGGAGCCTGCATACTTGGTGACGAACTCACGCGCGTAGCTGGCACTTTCTACCTGATAACTGTAATTGGAGCTTGGTCTCCAGTTCGTTTTAGGAGAAGTCGGACTATTAAGCGCTGGTGTACTGCCCGTATCCGTAAACTCACCTTTTCCTTTGTCATCCAGGATGCCTCCCTTTTCAGCGCCGGCACCAAAGTAGTTGTTTTCGGAATAAATTCGTGCTTTTTCACCAATTGTGATGGCCTGATTAAAGTTGTTTGCATAGTTGTTTTTGAGATGGAAGTAACCATATCTTAAAAGTCCAGGACCACGTACATATAAATTTTCAAAATAATTGTTGGACATCGTCACATGAGGTACTCCATTGTAACTGCTGTTACCATCATTCGGATGACCGAGGATGACGCCATACTTATGGTTCGCAAATTTGGAATTGCTAATCGTAATATAGTCGGCGCGATCGCCAATATACAGAAGTTTGTCCAGATCATTACCGCCAGAGCTGTAGCTGTGACCAGCAAACGTCACATGATCAATCCAGTAATTGGAGCCTGAAGTGATATACATCTGGATATCATCATTGGCATTAATATTGGAAGCGTGTTCAAAAGTCAGATTCTGAAAAATCACATTGCTTGAACTGCTTGTGGATCTGAAATGAATATTCGTTAATGTATGTTTGCCAAAGGAACCTACAAGTGTCTTGTTCGCTCCAAATTCAACCTTTTGCAGCGTAGAGGAAGAAATATTCTGTTCAACAACGACAATCTTGGCTGTAGAGCCCGCCATATGTGTTCTCAAGTCATTGAGATTACTAACATAAACCACCTGACCGTTCTTGCCACCTGTCGTAGCTGACTTGGATACACCATTTTCATTCTTGGCACTGCCTGCAAAACCAGTCAACCCGTTCGTACCTGTGTTCGGATAACTGGCCGCACCATATGTAGACGGGGCTGTGGAGACAGTTAACAACAATAGAGTTACAGCGAGTAAAAGCATCGAAAATTTCTTCAAAATTTCACCATCCTTTATAATATTATCCTCAAAGACAACTCGATTATATCGTGTAACTTTGGCTGTGACAATACAAAAATTGCAAAAAGACAACAATTATCATTTTTATGCAACAGCAGATCAGATATAGTGAAAAAACATAAAACCAGGCCATTCGTTCACACAAAATAGAGCCGCTAATTAGCGGCTCTATTAACGAGTACTATGTGATCCAACTTGGAACTGATCCACCCTTGGATCAGTTCCTAAAGCCTCTGACGAAAAACCATTTGCTTGCGGATAATAATATGTCACGACTTCTGATAGCTGCGGCGGAAGGCGCCAGGTGTGATTCGTTCCAGCTTCTTGAAGATGGCTCCATAATAGCTGGTCGATTCGAAACCGACTTGACGAGCGATATCCTCCATCCCGCGTTGCACATTATCGAGCAGCAGTTCCTTGCTCTTGTTGACTCTTACCTGATTAACATAGCTGATGGGACGAATACCTGTCGTTTTCTTAAACAAATGACAGAAATATTCTGGTGTGACACAGATCAATCCGGCAAGCGTTGGCAAAGTAATCTCTTCAGCATAATGTTGTTCAATATAGTCCAGAACCGGCTTTATTCGCTCATACTGCTGTCCGACGGTATCGCTGCCCTCAACAGATACGCGTTGAATAATCTCTGTCAATAAGGTATAGAGGACAGCGGAGCAGGCGTAATTGCTTAATGTCTGCTCTTGTGGTGTTAAGGCAGCTTGTAGCAGCTCCCGCATTCGGGATAGAAGGTATTCAGGCTGTGCAAGCGTGTATACGCATGTGTGGACAATGCCAACGGTTTCAAACAAGCTTGCTGTCCCGTTGCCATCGAAAATGATCCAGTCGACTTCCCAACTGCCGGATAGCGCATAGTATTCGTGCTTCTGTCCAGGGAATAACAGCATGCCCATACCTGGCTTGACAATATGTTCCGTTTCACTGAGCTTGAGCTTACCCACACCGCTGCGGCATTGTATCCACTGATAATCCTCAATGCCTTGGTCTCGGCGGATATGCTCCTGTTCATGATGCAGGCCGATGCCAAGTAAATAAAAAGGGAGCAACTTGTCTCGGGCAGATAACACCGGAAAATTACGATTGGGATGAGGCATACGACTAACTCTCCTGATCTTAATATTGTTATATCATATTAATTATTTAAGATATTCACTCGAATTAATATAACATATAATCGCAATATATTGATAAATAAAGGAGATCACAGGATGACAATTAAGATCGGAATTGATTATTATCCAGAGCAATGGACCCCGGAGTTATGGGAGAAAGATGCCATACTTATGCAACAGACAGGGGTTGCAGTTGTGCGAATGGCGGAGTTCGCCTGGAGCCGAATGGAACCGACTGAGGGTAATTATCAGTTTGAATGGCTGGATGCGGCCATAGAAGTATTCGCTTCACGTGGTATGGAAATTGTGTTATGCACCCCCACCAATACCCCGCCAAACTGGATGACAACCCGTTATCCGGATGTGCTGCCCATGGATGAACAACGCCACATCATTCGGCCAGGTGTGCGTGGACATCGTTGCAACAACAGCCCTTCCTTGAGAATGCTGGGCTCCAAATTTGTGGAAGCGATATCACAGCGCTACGGTAAGCATCCCGCCGTTATTGGCTGGCAAATCGATAACGAGATGCACTACCAGGAATGCCATTGTGATACATGTAATCGTTCGTTTGTCGCTTGGCTGCAAAAGCGTTATTCCAATCTGGAGGAGTTGAACCGGGAGTGGGGTACGGTCGTCTGGAGTGGTGAGTACAGCAGCTGGGCTGAGGTAACAACGCCACTCGGTGCCAGCAAACCGATGAATCCTTCCTATCTTCTGGAGTACAAGCGATTTTGTTCTGACAGCGTAGGCTATCTGCTGGGATGGCAGCTTGAGATTTTACGCCGTAACTGTCCAGGCCAATTTGCGACGCATAACATGTGGCAATATCCGAATAGCTTGGACTATTATGATATGCACAACGAATTGGACTTCGTCTCTGTTGATTATTATCCGAATGAGCTGTATCGCGATTATGGCGATCGGTTTCCGAGGAACGGAGCGCTTACGCTGGACTTGGTTCGCGGCATCAAACGCCGGAATTTCTGGGTAATGGAACAACTCAGCGGGGCACAGGGCGCCTGGATGCCGATTCAGCGCACGCCCTATCCTGGACTGATCCGAGCTCGCTCCTGGCAGACAATCGCTCGCGGTGCGGATATGGTTGTCCATTTCCGCTGGCGGAGTGCTACCGTCGGAGCGGAACAGTTCTGGCATGGGCTGATCGACCACAGTAATGTTCCTGGACGCAGGTTCAGGGAGTTCGCGGAGCTTACTCGCGAGGTGAACCAGTTAGGAGAACTTTTGGCCGACTCAACCATTGTTACCCAGGTTGCGATTCTGCATTCGCATGATCAGCACACAGCGCTTTCCCTTCAGCCGCAGGCGGAAGGGGGAATGCACTACTTAGACAACTTGTCCTCTATGCATAATGCATTTCTGAAAATGGGCGTCGGTACAGACGTTATCAACTGGACTGAGGAGCTCGATGGGTACAAGCTGGTCATTGTCCCTTCCCTCTTCCTGTTAAGTGAAGAAGTAGCACAGCGGCTGGAGCGATTCGCAGCCAAGGGTGGTACGGTTGTCCTTACCAATCGGACTGGCGTGAAGAACATGAGGAATGTATGTGAGATGCTGCCTCTGCCGGGGCTACTGGGTGAAGCGGCGGGTGTTGTCGTAAGTGAATATGATGCCATCGGCAACAGTGAGCATCGGATACGGAACGCGGAGGGCAAGACTTTCGCTGCGAAGCAATGGTGTGATCTACTGGAACTGCGAGGTGCAGAGCCGATCGCCTGGTATGACAACGACTTTTACGAGGGTGTACCGGCGGTTACTATCAATAAGTTTGGTGAAGGTGAAGTGTATTATGTCGGCACTTGGCCGGAGCCATCGTATTTCTATCAGTTGTTTGAAGGTATATTGAAGGAAAGGGATTTGGCGGCCAAAATCCAGTTGCCGGAAGGTGTCGAGCTGTCGATTCGAACGAAGGGGGAGCAAAACTTCCTGTTTCTGATCAATTTGACGAATGAGCAACGAGAGATTACGCTGGACGTTCCTTATCGCAGCTTGTTGACCAGCGAGAGGTTCGATCAGAAGTTGACCCTTCCAACTCTGGGAGTAGATATTTTAACTGTATAAGATCAACCGTTTTCATATTTAAAAAGGGATGTCTCACAAGGCTTACGACCTTGAGGGACATCCCTTCTCTGCTTTCACTAACATTCACCTAATCTGAATAAGAGTATTGCCAGTTAGTTCATCTTATTTGATTTTGATTTCCAGTTCATCATTCTTGGCTTCCTGCAAATCATCATAGACCTTATCTGGTTTACCACTAAGTTTTAATACCATGGACTCTGGATGGTCCAACAGATTGCTACTGAAAGAATACATCATTCCATCTTCCGATCCGCTTCCACCTACCATGGATAACTTGGTCTGCTTCCCATTACGGGAGGTCGAAATGATCTCGATAGGCCGAACAATCTCGTTGAGCGACAACTTCGTTTTGTAATCAATTTCTTGATCAGGTGCATGGACAAATTTGACCCGAGTTACCAACGGAGACACCTCCACCTCCGACAAAAAGACCTCATACCCTCCAAGAGTAAAAGTCCGATTAACGTTAATGACTTCCGTTTTGGGGATAGAAAACTTGGGATCCAGAGGGAAAGAAACATTCATTTTTTTGGAAAATTGATATTTTCGTTCTTTCTCCCCCTTGTCTGTATAATCCCCCACATCTGGCACAACTGAAGACAGCTGGAATTGTAGATTCACTTGATCAGGCAATGGTTTATTTCGATTTCGATCAATTGTACTTCGACCATACACTATATGCTTATCCTTCGAAAAATACACACCGCCTGAGCTTCCGTTGTCAAGCAAATCGCCTGTCAATGCATCCGTCATCTTCATATTGACAGTCGAATACATCTCCTGCGAAGCATCCGTTTTGGCAGTATACAATACCGTTATTCTATTCTCATCTGCCATAACTGCATTCACAGTAAACGCATATATGCCCGATGTAACCGTCTGATCTACAAGTTGCACATACCCATTATTAATTGCTGATGTTATCGTGGTTTTTTCCACATCGGTTGCCAACTCACGAAAGGGTTCAAGTACTCCCCAATGGGTCACAGGCTCAGTATATGTTGCCTGCTCTTGACCATAACTCCCAAGCGGACCTAAGAGAAACCAACCCGCAGCCAGAACCGTGACCAGCACTGCCGTGATCCATTTGACACGAAAGGTCCTACCTGATCTTTTTGTTCTAACCATCGCGAGACCACGTTGAATTGCAACAGTCGTATCCGCCGGATTCCATTGCTGTTTCTCTCTTTTCACCTGATATGCATCTGCAAGAAGTGCTTTCTCCTCCGGGTTAGTGGTCATGCCAATCCCTCCTATTCCTCATCAACTTGCGCAACTGCTGGAGCCCCTTGTGCTGCCAGGTCTTGATCGTCCCTTCCGGTTTGCCGAGGATGGAGGCAATATCCGTCAGTGTCATGTCGTTATAATATTTCAGCAATAATACATGGCGATATTTCGGTTTCACCTTTTGCAAAAGAGATTTCATAGCGATTCGATTATCGTCAACGCTAATCATCCATGATGCCGGAATACTGCCCTCCATATCCTCCTTCGCCAGAGGTGTTGCCCGCTTGCGGCGCCTCTGTTCATCGATGCAGACATAGATCAGAATCCGAATGATCCAAGACTTGAACGCCTTCTCATTGTTCAGCGTACGACGTTTGATCCAAGCTCGGCACGTCATCTCCTGTACCGCTTCCAGCGCATCTTGCTGGTTACGCAGATAACTGTAGGCAATGGAAATGAGCGTATCTTGATGTTCCATAATAGATTGCACAAATTCCGTCTCGTCTTCGGTCTGTACATAGATCCTCTGGTTCATCTCTGCTTTTGTTTCCACCCCGCATCCCTCCTTCTCTCTCTTTCTGTGGTATAAGACGGGTGAGTGAAGCAAACGGTTTTTATTCATCAAAAAAAGCTCCGCCATCATCATGAAGGAGCTTGATTACATAGGACTTCGTCTGCCGATATACTGAATTACGTACACGCATGAACAATTCAAGATCAACTAACTTACAAATTGCCGGTGACTTCGATCCCGTCGGCCAATTGCAGATGATTTCTCACCCAAGTGGTGAACCGATTCAAAAAAATCCGTAATTCTGGCTCTGCAACCACCTGTTGATCCAGCTCTGATAAAATCCCCACCCACACTTCCTTCGTAATCGGATTCTCCCAGCAGGGATCAAGTACCTTCATCTCTTCTCCAGTTCGCGGGTCAATTAAGGGAAATGCGCGATCCAATGCAGGACGAATGTAGTCAAAGTCTTCATTATATATGAACAGCATGTCTTCCATCTCTACTTCAACCGATTCTTCTATGTATAAAGGGGATAAAACAAAACCCACATTCCGCTGTGGACCTTGATACTGATACATGAGCGCAGGAATTGTTCTCTTTGATTTTTTAGCCATATGCTCCCCCTGTTTCAGGCAAATCTCTTACCGATCAGAGTTCAAACCAGATTAAACCACCATCAAACTGCCTGGTTTCTTGCTCCATCTGATGCATCCAGCTCCGCGCCTCTTCACCCCAGATATGAAACAAACAGTAGATATACGAATCCCCATCGACAATCTCTTCTAACCCGGAAGCCTCTTCCATCCACACTTCAAGGGCTCTAGGCCAGGAAGGATCTTCACAATTCAATACAAAGCCGTTGGAAAAACGTTCCAGGATGTACATATCAGTAAACGTTAATGCACTTGCCAAACGCTTCACAACTTCAGGTAAAATCGCAGGCTCCGTTGTTCTAATTCCATATTCCCAGCCCATATGTACAACCTCCTTCAGACTTCGTTCGCTCCAGATTGTTGCTTTTGTTCATGGATTTGATGGATCGAACGATTCAACCACAACTCGTACCAGTCCAGAAAATGTAATCGATTCGTATTGCCCCAATACTGATCAGGATAGATTCCATTGCGGTTAGCCCGGTCATCAACCCAGATCTCTCCGTAGGAGGCCCCCTTAACAACCAGATTCATGGATATGCCACAGCCAAAATCACTGATGCGCAGCATGCCTGCCGACCATTTTGGATCAAAATATTTATGTTCCAGCGCTTCCCATTCCTCTTCTTCCTTGCTGTCATCGAACCAGTCATAGTTCCAGTTCCATGCTTCCGTGAATTGGAAAGGGTCCGAGACCGCGTTCAGCTCATCGTCATAACCAAGCACAGCGTATACGCCGTCATCCGGGTTTTCCAGACCATAATAAGGCCCTGCACCACCCGTTCCCATATGAAGAAGCCATACCTTATAGTCCTCCGGCAACTCAATTCGCCATTTCTGTTCAAATTGCGTAATATCCTCCTGCGTCCATACAGGTGCCATTTCATATTCGTGGTTCTCTGCGCCAAACAGCTCCAGATCCGGGTCCAGGCTTCGAAGAGTGATCAACTTTTCACGTATTCGCTCCAGTTGTGCAGTGTACGTCATCTACCGCTCCTCCTTTGCTACTCTATTATGTTTGTTCCACCGCGTACCCACGCTGCTGCAACTCATTCAATGCGGCCGCCACATCTCGCTCAGGACACAACTGCTTAATCAGGCTCGCTGTCACCGGTTTTTCATCATATATCTCAGCTACGGCTTTCAACGACAGATCCAGCAAGTCGTAGTACCCTTTTGCCCAATCAACGTAATCTTCCGAGTTCTTCTCTATATATCCAAGTAAAAATTCTGCACCACCTCTGGCGTCCGCTTTGTCTTCCTCGGTCATCGCCAGCTGAATCCAGTTACCAACCTTCCACTGCAAGTCGTTCCCTTCCTGCCACAGGCAAAAGGTCACATCCTCCATATCCAATGTTTCCTCATGACTTCGCAGAACAGCCATTAACGCCTCTGGCACTTCATCGTACATACCCGGGTAGATCTCACCATCCTCACGAGCATGTGGACTTAAAGGTGACTCATGATCAAATCCCTTGATCAACGTGCCTGAGTTCGTAAACAAGACATGCAGATGATCACCTGCACCGTTATTGATGCTTCCCCATGCCACACCTGGCTGAAGTTCATTTTCATAATGATGAACGCGTAGCCATTCTTCCTCCGAAAAGATGATGTCCAGTGCGGCGAGTATTCTCAACCGTTTACGCAGGGCATCTGCATTCATCATGATTGTGTCATTCCAAACCTGCATATGAATCCCTCCTGTTCGTATATCGTAGATGTGCACTAAATCCGGATTAATTCATCCAGCGTGTTAGTTCCCTGAATACTTGGTGTCATGACAATTGTGATCCGACTGGCTTCTCTGGAGAAGATACACGCATAGTTTCCGGGCTTTAACTGAAGCAGGACCCCTTCACACGTCTCATCCGGCTCCAGTTCACCGCCAGTAACATCATCCGCCGCTCCCAGATAGACGTGCCCAGACGGAACTTGCAAATGATACACCTTTTCCCGTTCCGCTGCGTGATCTGAATCTGATTTCACCTCTGCATCTTCCAGGCTCCATTCCACCTCATACACTCCATCCGCACCCAGATTCAGGAACAGACAATGGCCTGCGTTCACCTCAGTCAGCTCATCTTCTGGAATGGACCACCAATCCGAAGTATCCTGGGTACGATGCTTTAACGCTGCTAGATCATATAGGCACAATGTTGCCGTATCTGTAACCATTTGAAATGTTCCTCTCATATTCCTCCGTCCCTTCTGTCTGATTCAGGTCTGTCCTCAGAAATATATTCCATCATTATATCAAGCCTGATCCACGTGTAAAAGGAACCCATGGACCATCTCTGCTTTCACAACTCTTCATTTCTCGCTCCAAATGGTCGATATAAGCATAACTGACTTTTTTTGAACCTGATGGAGGAAGCCAAGCCATGTCAATTAACAATAGAAAAGAACCCTTTCGATACACATTGAAGGAACCGATCCACTTTGAGATCTATATTCTCAGCATCAACGGGGTTAACGCACCAGCCAAACCCATTCAGGCCGAACTCTGCGATATCAGTCGATCCGGCTGTCAGCTGTCATTTCCGCTATCCCTTCCTGTAGAGAACAACGATATTCGGATTGGAATGAATATGCTGCTCTTTGAAGACCCTCTATATATGGAAGGCACTCTCCGCTGGGGTCAAGAAAAAAATACCTCATGGCATTATGGTGTTCAACTCGAAATGCAGGATGGGAACCAGGACCGTCTCTCTAGAGAGATGCGAATGCTTGCAGGACAAGGCAAAATTATCGTGAAATAGTTAAATAGCCTTATAGCCTGATAACAAAAAAAAACAAAAAAACAGCCCAATCAAATTGGACTGTCGCAAGATGAAACTCTTTATGCCGCTTTACTAACTGTCGCTGGTTGTTCCATTTTGGACCAGTTCACGGTTTTTTCAAGAACCAGTGAAACCAATACCCCTATGACGAGACCATTACTTATGATCGGAATGAGGTACATGGGCAAAGTTTGAAAGGCCTCAGCAGGAATATTCATGACCGCAACTCCCGTGAGGACCGGCAACGCTACACGATAGATCGTTTTAGAATTAAACGTCGTACCTTCAAGCGTTCTAAGTGCCGTGCCGAACATCTGAAGATAAGCCACGAACAAAACCGCACTGCCGACGCTTGGTGGTATTTGTGCAAAAAATGCTGTCACTGAAGGTGTAAGACCTATCACACACAACATGCCCGCTCCAATTATCAAGGCAGCACGACGCAGAATGCGAGTACTCTCCAGGAATCCGATCGATGATGCAAATAAACCAAAGGGCAGCACACCTACACAGGCTGACACCATCGTGAACAGACCCGTTAGTGCATAGGAATGCCTATACTGACGACTTGTTGTTTCTGTCCGGTATAGTTTCTCAACTGTGCTTAATGTGGTGATCGAATTCGTCATATTTACCAGTCCCACGAAAAATGCAGTAATGACAATACCCGGTTCCCATCTGGGTGTTCCCCACGGAAACAGTTCGAGACCAGCCGGGGCCTGATTAGGCTGTCCGCTATGCTGTCCAGGAAACAATAGACTATAAGCGATCCAGCCTGCCACAATCCCAATCAGGATCGCGTAGTTCCCCAGTTTCCCCCTACCCTTTAATTGAATCCATGCCACCAAAAATGCAATGACAACGGACAATGCGGCAACAGGCAGATTAAAGCGGCCAAACTCCGTATATCCAATCATACCTTTGAAAAAATTCATGGTTAATTGAATCGTCATTAGAAACAACATGGCACTCTTCACCATGGGTGTAAACAGCTTTTGCAGCACTTGCGCCGCTCCCAGCCAGCCCAGAATCACCATCGTTAATCCCGCTAATAGAAAACCTGCAGCCAGCCCACCGCCGATACGCTCCAGACTCATACCGGCCGATGAAGCAGATACCGTCAAACTTAGCGTCAATCCCCACCATAACCCTGACGGACCATCCATAATCGCATATCGATGACCAAATACGGTTTGAAGTATACACACTGCTCCGGTAAGGATAAATGCGTGCTGCATGGAGGCAGCGATGGCATCCGGAGACAGATGAAAATTATGTCCAATGGATAGCGGAACAACAACGGTATTGGTAAACAGGAAGAAAAACCACTGTATACCTGCCAAAATCAGTGAAGATACGTCCTTCATATTCTTTTGTAAAAAATGCTCTTGATGTCTGTTCATTCGTTTGGAATATCCTTTCACTGTTCTGTATCATAAATGTATAGCCTTTTCAGACTTGGGTTAATAGTCGTTCCATCTCGGTATACCGATGCCGGTTCGCATGTGCAAGCGGTGTAATCCCGTCCCGATCCGCAATCTTTGGATCTGCACCATATTGTAAAAGCAAGGCAACAATCTGCTGGTGACGCGGCCCACCATCTCCCAAAATGACCGCTTCCAGCAAGGCTGTCCACCCCAGGTTGTTGATATGGTTCACATCCACATCACTGCGTGTCAGCAGAAGCTCCACAATGTCCACGTGGCCCCGATCCGCTGCTGGGATAAGGGCTGTGCCGCCAAAACGATTCGTTAACCTCGTATCTGCACCTGCTGTGATCGCCAATTCGACCATGTCATACATACCCTCAGCACTCGCGTATAACAGCAGGTTGTCCAATCGTGCATCCCGAAGATTAATGTCGGCTCCGGCGTCCACTAACATCCTTGCCGTGTCTATCTTGTTACCGTGCACCGCAGCCAGCAGAGATGTTCGCCCCAATGCATCCCGTTCATTCAACCGGCTACCCTGTTGTGTGATAAATCGAATGACCTCATCGGTATGGCCCGCTTGAGCAGCATCATGTATTGTTCTAACCACGTTGTTTTATCCTCCAATTCAAGGTCTTTCTCATGCAGTAATATTCATATAGAAACCAAACCCTGTTAGTCAGGTATGCAAATCTAATGTATGGTAACATAAGATCGTAGTATATTAAAAATACATGTTTTGTTGCCTTTCCATATGAATTACATATACATTGCAGGCGAAGGAGAACAACCACTTGGATATCAAACAATGTCGCTATTTCATTGCCATTGCTGAGGAGAAACAGATTACAGCCGCAGCTCGAAGACTGCACATGGCTCAGCCACCCTTAAGTCAGCAACTAAAGTTAATGGAGGAAGAGCTTGGCGTAATTTTGTTTGAACGCAAAGGACGTATGATGGAACTAACGCAGGCGGGTCGCAGCTTCTATGATTATGCGGTTACCTTGACCAAATATATGGAGGAAGCTGTAATGGAGATGCAAAGTTTCCGTCACGGCATACGGGGCAAACTCGCCATCGGCATCAATACCATATCGGATCGCCTGATCCCGCAAGCACTGCAACAGTTTCGCACCACCCACCCACAGGTTACCTATAAAATTCAACAAAATGAATCTGCGCAATTATGCCGATTGCTGGAAGATGGCAAAGTTGAACTTGCCTGTGTACGCATGCCTGTCCAGACTGAACGTTATGAGGTTCTGCATCTGCCACAGGAACCCCTTTTCTACATTTCTTCAACACCGCTTGATAGTCCGACAGAGATGGGACCAGGAGTGGAGATGGGGACTTATTTTGAGCAGCTTACAGGTATCCCTCTACTGCTTCCAAGCACAGAAGGACTCGGTATGTTCGAGCTAATTTTGGACAAGTTTCGGGAGCATCAGGTTACCCCCTCCATCATGGGTGAGTGCTCAGACATTAATATGTTGCTCGAGCTGGTCCGACTCGGCTTTGCCAGTTCCATCGTGCCTCACACGGTACTACAGCTATATCACGAGCACCCATTTCACGTATATCGCATTCAGGACCAGCATTCCACGGTTGGCTCGGCGCTGGTCTGGCTGCAGAACCGCTATCTGTCCAAGCCTGCACAACATTTTGTGCAATTGGTTCAGGGGATGCTTCCCGTGTAAAAGGCTATAAGCAAAAAAACAGCAGCTTTACCGGATTACATTCCAGTGAAGCTGCTGTTTCATTTTTATGGTTAAGCTTTAGCTGTGAACAACAAGTCTTTTTCTTTGATCGTAGTGCGACCAGCAGACTCAATCGACTCATACTGATGCATATTTGTAATAATGACTGGTGTAATCGTTGTGTAACCGGCTTTTTCGATCTGTTCCCGGTCAAACTCCATCAGTACATCACCTACAGCAACCTTCGCACCTGCTTGAACTTTAGGAGAGAAGAATTGACCTTTCAGCTTCACGGTATCAATCCCGATATGAATCAACATCTCTGCGCCTGTATCACTTACCAGACCAATGGCATGTCCACTCTTCGATAACGAGAACACGGTTCCGTTGATCGGAGATACGACGCGACCTTCAGATGGTTGAATCGCGAATCCTTTACCCATAATCTCTTCAGAGAACGCAGGGTCTGGCACTTCGCTCAGCGGTTTAACTTCACCTGTGATCGGGCTGAATACTTGCTCATCTTGTGCTTTTGCTTCTTCAGTTACAGCAGCAGAAGTTGTTGCTGCTGGTGTTGCCGGCTCTGCTGCTGGTGCAGCTACTGGCTCCGATGCATTTTCTTCTTGGAAGCCCAAGATATACGTAATGATTGCTGCCGCTACGATGGCAATCAAACCACCAACCAAAGCATAAATCAATGTGCTAATTGCTGGACTGACAAATGCCGCAATACTCGGCAGACCTGCAAGTCCTGTAATAACATACGATTTAACATTGAAGATTCCCATGAATGCACCAGCAATAGCACCCCCGCTGAGAGCTGCGATAAATGGTTTTTTGAACTTCATGTTGATACCATACATCGCTGGTTCCGTGATCCCCATAATAGCCGTAAGACCTGTGGAATAGGCCAGGGATTTGGTTTTGCTATTTCTCGATCTGAGACCTACACCAAATGCTGCACCACCTTGTGCCAAGTTAGCTGCAAACATCAGTGGAATAATAAAGTCGTAACCCAGTGTTGTCATTGAACCAACAACGATTGGCAGCAACGCATAGTGCATACCTGTAATGATCAGCAGTGACATCGTACCACCAATCAGGATACTTGCGAAGATGGACATGTTGTCGAACAACCATGAAATACCACCGGACAAACCATTACCAAGAACCGTACCCAATGGACCTACTGTCATCAACGTCAGTGGAACCATAATTAACAAGGTAACTGTTGGAACAATGAGTAACTTAAGTGAAGCATGTATAACACGATCAACGGCTTTCTCTACATATGAAGCAATCCAAACGGCCAGAACAATCGGAATAACTGTAGAAGAATACGTTGCCGCTATGACTGTAATCCCCATAAAGGATGAATTGTGACCATCGGCCAGCAATGCTGTAATGGTCGGGTGCATAATGCCCGCAGCAAGCGCCGCGGCAATATACATATTACTACCCAGCTTACGTGCAGCACTGATCGCCAGAATGATTGGCAGGAAGTAGAAGGCACCGTCACCAATTGCCGACAAAATGATATAGGTTGAACTAGTATCGGACAACCATCCAAGTGCGACAAGGATAGCCACGATCCCTTTGATCATACCTGCACCCGTAATTGCAGGCAGGATTGGTGTAAACATACCTGAGATGAAGTCGAACAGCGCACTTATTGGATTTCTCTTTTTCTTCTCCCCAGTTGAAGCGCTTGAGGTTGCATTATCTGCGTTTGGTGATTTGGACATGTTGCCAACGAGTGCGTTATACACGATAGGCACATCGTTACCGATGATAACCTGGAACTGTCCACCATTCTCCATCACGCCCATAACGCCTGGTGTATTTTTCAGCGTCGCTTTGTCCGCTTTTTGGTTGTCATTCAGGTTAAATCTGAGTCTTGTCATACAGTGAGTGACTTGATCGATATTCTCTTCCCCACCAACAAGCTTCAAAATGTCCTTGGACAATTGTTGTTTATCCATTGTGTTTTGCTCCTTTTATGTGTAATGAAGGTTAAAAAAAAACCTAAACACTGAATAATGACAAAGCAGAAAAGCTTATCATTATTCAACGTTTAGGTTTTGCCTTTTTAGCAGTAACAATCCCAACTTTATTCAATTGTTTGTTCATTTCTGACAATCCGTTCAATATGAATGGTCAGATACAGTATTTCTTCCTTGGACAATACCCGATTATAGATCTTACGCGTATAGTCACTGATCCTTACAGCACATGCATGTGCTTCCGGATACTGCTTGCTCACTAAGTCATGAAGCGGATTATCTACTTCTTTATCTTCAATCGCCGTTCCTTGCAACACACGTTGAGCAAAGAACTTCAGATGAGTTAAAAATCGATAATAACTCAATGAATCTTCATCAAGTTCAATCACAAAGCTACGTCTTACGATGTTAAGTATGTCCTTAACGATGTTCGTAATACTAATCGTTTCCCTCATCTCACCGTTCATCTGGGCGTTAACCAGATGCATTGCAATGAATGCGCATTCGTCTTCGGGTAGCAGGACACCTAACGTTTCCTCAATAATCTGTAGCGCCTTGAGTCCAATGGCATATTCCTTCCGGTACATGCGCTTGATCTCCCAGAACAATGCGTTACGGATCTGCAATCCTTGACGATGTCGATCAATGGCAAAATGAATATGATCCGTCAGTGAAATGTAGATGCTCTCATGCAGCTTCTCACCTAACACCGTCTCGGCATAACGGATAATCTCATCCGAGCACTCGACATATTCAACCGGGATATCAGACAGAAGCGTTTTGAGTTTCTGTGATACTTCCTTACTTTCAAGCGAGAATATTTTTTCGACGAGACTCTCGTCAATCGATTCACCAGTATGCTTTTTGAAGGCAATTCCACGTCCCATAACGACCAGTTCGTTTCCTCCCGGATCAATTACGGTAACTACGTTGTTGTTCAGCACCTTCTCAATTTTCATTTCTCCACATCACCTTGCACCGTCAAAGTAGTAAAAGGCAAAACCAAAGCAGGTCACGAAATATGCCCCGCCTCTGGTTTTGCCTGATTGAACAGTAACAATCCAGTATTCATTAGCCTTAGGCCAATCTTACCATATAATTATCCATATGACAATGTTTTTGTGAAAGCGGTTAATGTGCGTTAATGTGACATCAAAAGGTGCTTGCACAACTATGCTTATAGAACTAGTATTTACTCGTTGTTGTTCTTAAGACTTGTGCCATTTGTACTAATAACTTCCTTGTACCAATGGAATGATTTTTTCTTGTAACGATCCAATGTTCCTGAACCGTCATTGTTGCGGTCTACATAGATGAAACCATAACGTTTCTTCATCTCTGCTGTTGAAGCACTTACCAGGTCAATACAGCCCCATGACGTATAACCCATCACTTCTACGCCATCCTCAAGAGCTTCGCCAACCTGTACCAGATGGTCATTCAAGTATTGAATACGGTAATCATCGTTCACCGTTTTATTTCCATTTTCGTCCGTAATCAGCTCATCGACTGCGCCCAGACCATTTTCGACAATAAACAATGGTTTTTGATAACGGTCCCAGTATTTGTTCAAGGTTACGCGCAGTCCTTGCGGATCGATCTGCCAGCCCCACTCACTCGCTTTCAGATAAGGGTTTTGCACACCTGCGAACAGGTTTCCTTTGCCTTCGATACGTTTCTCGGGATCACCAGTCTCACAGATACTTACATAATAACTGAACGAGATAAAGTCTACGGTATGCTTCAGAATTTCAGCATCGCCATCTTCAAACTTAATATTGATATTATTCGCTTTGAAATAACGATTAATGTATTTCGGATAATAACCACGTGCATGGATATCAGCAAAGATATCATTGCGTTGTTCCGCATGCATCGCTGCAACCACATCATCCGGATTCGGAGTCAACGGATACGTAGGCATACTCAGTACCATACAGCCGATTTTGGCTTCAGGCATAATTTCATGTCCCAGTTTTACAGCTAACGCACTGGCTACCAATTCATGATGGATCGCTTGGTACAGATCCTGTTTGGACAGTTCTGCTTTTGGCGTATAGATGCCGCCACTCATGAATGGCTCTTCCAGAATGGAGTTGATTTCATTGAATGTCAGCCAGTATTTAACTTTGCCTTTGAAACGGTTGAAAAGAACTGTTACATAACGCTCGTAGAAATCGATCATTTTACGGTTAACCCAGCCATCATATGTTTTGGACAAATGCAGCGGTGTCTCATAGTGAGAGATCGTTACGAGTGGTTCAATCCCGTATTTGTGACACTCATCGAACAGGTCATCGTAGAATTGCAGACCCTTCTCATTTGGCTCCAATTCATCACCTTTAGGGAAGATACGGGACCAAGCGATTGATGTACGGAACACTTTGAAGCCCATTTCAGCAAACAGTTTAACATCCTCTTTGTAGCGGTTGTAGAAATCGATACCGATCAGTTTCAGGTTATCTTCTGTAGGTGCTTCCGTTCTAGGCGTTGTAATCCCGTGTGGCATTACATCTTGAACAGACAGACCTTTGCCATCTGTATTATAAGCTCCTTCAAGTTGGTTGGCTGCTACAGCGCCGCCCCATAGGAAGTCTTTCGGAAATGGTGTAGTCATATCAATCATTCCTCTCATTATTTATCATTATTAAGTTGGTTATTGAACTTAGTTTGTTGGCAATTGTTCCAATCGTTGCAGAATCAGCTCCAGCTGAGCACCTGTAACCGACTTCGATGAATCAAATTGATCTTTGGACATACCGGACATAATACCGGCTTTGGCACTATTTTGAACGGCTTCATAAGCCCAATGCTTATCATTCAAATCCTTGAACAATACTACAGTTGACTCGTCTGCATCATTCCAGCCGCGACTCGTCAAAATATGGTCTACGATCACTGCCATCTGTGCACGTGTTACTTCCTCTCCCGAGGCAAATATCTGATTGCTGACACCTTTCATCAATCCTGCCTTGGTCACTGTTGCGATGGCCTGACGAGCCCATTCAGGAGCAGAATCTGTGTACGGGTAAGCAGATTCGGATACTTCAGGAAGATTTAACTTGTCGGCAAGCACGAGGGCGATCTGCGCTCTTGTCACAGGCTCAGTTGGTTTTGTTCCATGCTCTATGTTACCTCCATCCTGTTCCCCTGAAGTCCCTTTGCTTAGTTGGAACAGGTCGGCAAGTACTTCTTTGTTGTCAAAAGCCGGTACCCATGACCAATGCTTCATGCCACCGTACAGTCTTTGGCTATCCATGTATGCATCGTCATACAGCGTCATATTGACATGCTTGGCTCCAAGCTCAGTCAAAGCCTGATAAGCCAAAGAGCTTGTCCGGCTGTCAGTGGTTGGATCATTTTTGGCATGCATAATCCATACTGGGACATCCACAATATCTTTCAGTTCTTTTTTGAATGCTTCTACAGATCCGGTGTAATCCGCTACCGTATCCTTGGCCGCTACAATAATCGCTCCAGCAAACAGATCGGGATATTGTGTCAAGAAACGGAAGGCACCACCACCGCCACTGGAAACACCAGACAGATAGATCCGATTCGGATCAACTTCACCTTCAGCAACCAGCTTCTGAATCAACTCATACTGCGCCACGAAGTACGCCTGCATCTGGGCCAGTTGCTCCGGGTTATCATAGATTTTGAAGCTGTAATTCTCAGGATACTGTACGGCCAGTACGGAAGTATCATACCCCGATTCCGTCCAGACTACAGCTCCACGATTTGCAGTAAGATGGCTGCGCCCGTCCGTACCAACTTCGCCACCACCATGGAGCCATACCATGAGCGGCTTCGGTTCTTCGGACGTGCTTCGTTTCAGTTGATAGAACAAGTTCGCACCATTACTGCCTGTAAATTGTCCTTTTTCAAACTCATCGACCGTACGCGTTTTGACTACATTTACATTTTTATCGTCAAAAGAAAGTTCAGGATACGCCTTGCTTGTGACTGCAAATGCTGACTTAAATCCACCTGGATATTTAAAAGGCTTTACCGCCATATGGATGGTATGATCCGTAATTGTCAATTTTATTCCGTCATCTTCATACTCATTCTGTATGATCTCTTCCGCTTCATTTAAAGGATAGCCATCATAATTGCCAGTAAGTTCGAAGTCTGAAGCTTTCAGATTCTGATATTTCTCCGGATTCGCTACAGTAATGTCAAAGGACTCTACCATCTCTCCAGGATCACCAACATAGGTATTGGCCTGGATTCGAGTAACCTGGGTGCTTTCCGCACCAACGGTTGCTGGCCAGATCACACTCAGACTTAGTGTCAGGGCAAGCATCCATCCCATACTTTTTGTGTTCATACTCCATCTTTTCAAAAGATATCCCTCCATATGTAATGTTTGCAGCACATAAAAAAGCGGACAAACGCTAATCAGCAGGCCCTCAGGAACATTAAATTCCATTAAACACTAACTGTTATATCAGGTTTGCCCGCTCAGAAAACGTGAGAATTACAGTTGCTCACCATTACTGGAGATTACGTTTTTGTACCAGTCGAATGAATCCTTTTTGGAACGTTTGAGTGTTCCGTTACCTTCGTCATCCAGATCCACGTAGATGAAACCATAACGTTTGGACATTTCGGAAGTGGACATGCTCACAAGGTCAATCGGGCCCCATGCTGTAAATCCAATCAGATCGACGCCATCTTTGATGGCTTCTTTCATTTGTTCGATGTGTTTTTTCAGGTAATCCACACGATAGGAGTCATGGATCGAACCGTCTTCTTCAACACGGTCATATGCACCCAGACCATTTTCTACGATGAACAATGGTTTCTGGTAACGATCCCAGAAGTTGTTCAAGGTTACGCGCAGACCGATCGGATCGATCTCCCAGCCCCAGTCGGATGCTTCCAGATAAGGGTTTTTCACGCCGCCAGTCAGGTTACCCGATGTTTCTTCCTTGTCTGCAGATGCAGATTTGGTTACGGACATGTAGTAGCTGAAGGAGATGAAATCAACGGTATTGTTCAGCAAGATCTCGTCATCGCCTGCTTCTTTTTGGATCACGATGTCGTTTTCTTCAAAATAACGAGCCATGTAGTTCGGGTATTTACCACGAGCATGCATGTCCGTGAAGAAGAGGTTAATCTGATTCTCGTGTTGAGCCAGACGAACATCTACCGGATTACATGTTGCTGCATAAGTTTCCATACGAGCAAGCATACAACCCACTTGGGAACCAGGCATAATCTCGTGAGCAAGCTTCGTTACCAATGCACTTGCTACAAATTGGTGATGCAGCGCTTGATAAGTGGTTTGCAGTTTGTTGTCCACTTTATCGATCAGAATGCCGCCGCCAGTGTATGGGCTGAACAGCATGACGTTAATTTCATTAAACGTCAGCCAGTATTTCACTTTATTTTTATAACGGTTGAACACCGTTTCTGCATACCGAACATAGTGCTGGATTACTTCACGGCCAGCCCAGCCGTTATATTTTTGCGTCAAGCCAAGCGGTGTCTCATAGTGAGACAATGTAACGAGCGGCTCGATGCCATATTTCAACAATTCGTCGAATACTTCATCATAGAATTTCAAACCTGCTTCATTTGGCTCTTGATCATAACCGTTCGGGAAAATACGTGCCCAGTGAATGGACAAACGGAATACTTTGAAGCCCATTTCAGCGAACAATGCAATATCTTCTCTAAAGTGATGGTAGAAATCGATACCAAAACGTTTCGGGAAACGTTCTTCAAATTTGCCGGAGAGGATCTCTTCGATTCGGGAAGAGGAAATTTCCATAGCATGTCCGCCTGTACGCTTCTCTTTGGGAACATGAGCGATCATGTCCGCTGTGGAGAGGCCTTTGCCGTCCTTATCGAATGCACCCTCCAATTGATTGGCAGCTGTAGCGCCGCCCCATAGGAAGTTTTCGGGGAATCCTTTTTTTGCCGTGGTCATGAACAACAACCTCTTTTCGAAATTTATTTTGGTTTTTCCAGGTAAAAAATGGTGTGATTTAGAGCAGAAAACAAGAAAAACCTAAACTCAAGGTAAAATAGCACCAAAAAAAAGGAGCTTTCATTTCACCATCAGTTTAGGTTTTGCCTGTCTTCACAGTTACAATCCATCAAAAGATGTTATTGCATATTCTGTTGTGTTTGCTCTTGTAATGTAAGCGTAACATATCTATTTTGCAAAATCAACTTCACTGGATCATATGATCGTTCGCACACTCTCACCATCGAAAAAATTAACGCGGCATACGCATAATCGCTGCCCTTAATGCCTGCGCTCCTTTCTCCGTTTCCAGGTAAACAGCGGGACTTTGGTCCCCTAAAGCCGGGATATCTTTCGCCATCCATTCAAAAGCGTACTCCCCCACTTTAAATAGATACCTTTCATACTCATGTAATTTCACTCCCTGAATTGCAATTAATAACACCGAAGTCCTATCTGACACAATTCATCCTTAAGCCGCTTGAATCCGTTTCTGTAACAGGTAGACTTAATTTTAAATGTTTTTCGGGGGAAAGAACAGTCAAGGAGGATTCAATAATGACTCAGGAAGAAAACACATCCGGTTGGGATGCGATTGATCAATCCATGCGTGAATTGTATGGGGAACAAGAGCCAAAACACTACGGCACTGCCCTTCCGTATATTCTTGGAGGTCCCGATCCACTCGATGGCATTAGCGTTTATGCTGTCGATGACCCTATGCCTCACTGGCATTTTGTTACCTACGGTTTCTCAGAATTATATGAAAAAGAGATGCATGATGCATCCAAAAGCGGGTATGGATTTGAAATCACCTTTCGTCTTACACGCAGTGAAGTAGAGACTGATCCGCCAGCCTGGGCGCTGAATCTGCTACAGAATGTAGGACGTTACGTGTTCAACAGCGGAAATATCTTTCAGCCAGGAGATTACATGGACGCCAATGGCCCCATCTGTCTGGAATCCGATACTTTGCTGACTGCTCTCTCGTTTATTGAAGATCCGGACCTACCCGCGGTCTCAACGCCTAATGGTTCAGTGCAATTTATTCAGATGGTTGGCATTACAGGCCGGGAACTGGAAATGATTCAAAGTTGGAATGCTCGTGGCTTCCTGTCTGCCTCCTCCATGTTCATGCCCAAATATGTGACGGATCTGATGAGAAATTCGTACGCAGATATTCCTTCGGTTATACAAGCGGTTGAGGATGGAATGGAACAGGACGGGTCCAGCACAGCATTTTTATTCATACAACAACTGGCTTGGGAATCTCCTCGCAAAAAATTGCTGCAAAAATCGGTTCCGGCCAAACTCCAGCTTGGAGCCAAACAAGCCGTATTAGTTGGCACCATCCTTCGTAGCCGAATTTCGAAAGGTGCCTCTCTATCCTTGATCGGACCGGATACTAATATTCTGTTCGAAGCAGGAGAACATCCAGCTGTATTGGAATCGGACAGACAAGTTACCCTGACGGTGAACAAACAAATTGTTGATGAGCTGGCAGAGAACCTTCGCCCGTTTGAAGGAACATTTGAGATAACTTCATTGGATCATATTATCGTTCAGATTGTTAGAACAGAGATTAAGAACCAGGAAGGACACGTCATTCAAACGATTGGATGAGAACTGTGCAGCAAGGAGGAAACAACATGCCTGCCATTACATTTACCTCACGCCACGAAGAGTCTCCGACTTGCTCACATTCAGCAGGAACGGCACCGTTTGACTATTTACCAAAACCCAGTCTGGACAGGCTTCGTAAAATCAATCATTTCCTGATTCATGCATTCCAGAACAGTATCTCGGTTATACAAGAGAATTTAACGGGCACTTATCTTTTTTTACTCACAGATAGCAACGGTGTGCTCCTCTCGATGAATTACAGTTCAGATCTTAAAGCTGTAGTAGAAGATTCCCCCATTCGTCCGGGCATGTTCTTCACTGCACAGAGCTGTGGAGTTAACGCCATATCTGTAACGATGGACAGCAACGAGCCTGTAGTGCTGCTGCCCGAGCAGCATGAAAGTCCTTATTTTCAAAGCTGGCATTGTTACGCCGCACCTCTGTTCATGGGATCGCAACATGTAGGTTATCTGGATGTGTCCACCATTAATGCAGATATGCAAGGTGAACTGATTGCCATTGCCAAGTTAATTCCAGCGTACATGCAGAACTGTTGCCAGAGTCAACAGACTGCTGAAGTGTGCGACAAACCGGCGGTGGAGTTCACCGAGCGTCAGTTAACCATTCTGGAGATGATAGCCGGAGGCCTCACGGTAAAAGCCATTGCTTTGAAATTAAAGATCAAGGAATGCACCGTGAATCATCACAAAAAAGTGATTTTTAACAAATTAGGTGTGCAATCCAGCACAGAAGCTGTTTCAATTGCCAGCCGAATGTCTTATGTATAGAAGACCCCTATAGATTCCTATAGGTAGTATATGAGAACGTTTGTGCTACAATTTAGGAAGCAGGCAACATGTAGAGAGAGAAACAAACACACACATTTCAGGAGGGTAATATGACAATTCCAAAAAAAGCTTCTTTATTCGCCATGCTCATTATGATTATGCTGGTTGCAGCCGCTTGCGGTGACAAAGCAGATAACACAGCCGCAACAGAAGAGCCTACCCCGACAGAAACAACGACAGGTACTGATTCTGATACAGCGACTACAGAAGAAACAGAGAACACAGAACCAGCAAGCGAAGAGTCCAAGGAAACTGATAATTCCCAAGACGTTGAGCTGGGGACTACGGAAAAAGGTTCTTACACCAATGACTATTTTGGCGTATCTCTGAAATTTCCGGAAGCTTGGGAGTTCCAGGATGCTGCAGGCATGAATGAGCTGACAAGTGCTTCATCCGAAGCGATTGCTGGTGATGATGAAACAAAGAAAAAACAAATTGAACTGTCTCAGACCAAAACATTGAATCTGCTTATGGCTTCAAAGTATCCATTAGATGCAGGCCAAGTTGGTCCTTCCGCAATTGCGGTTGCTGAGAAAGTAAGCTTGTTGCAAGGCATTCGTACAGGTAAAGACTACCTGGAAGCAACCAAAAAATTCATGGTGGATAGCCAGTTCCCTTACGATTATAAGGAAATGACAACGGAAACCATCGGTGGTAAAGAGATGGATCTGATGCAAATCACGATGGATCCAGGTGACGGTTCAACCGTTACTCAAGATTACTATAGTACAATTATTGAAGGATATGCTTTCAACTTCATATTCACTTACGTGGATGATAAGACCAAAGCCGAGATTGATACCATCAAGAAATCGGTTCAATTCAAATAATCGCTTTTGATTACTGCCATTATACGAAGAACATATAACTTAACCCCGATAACGATCTGTGAAGATCATCGTCGGGGTTCTTTTGTAGTTAAAAAGACTATATATTGCACTATCTAACTAGATATGGCTACCCAGTGCCCTTCCGTGACTTCTACCCACTTGGAATGTTCGAGATTATAACGGTCCTCTACTTCAACATTCTCTCTTGTTGTTTCTTTCACAACATGTCTCTTTTTCTTCGCTTCTACCGCCGGATCAGGCACGGGAATAGCAGATAGCAAAGCCTTGGTGTAGGCATGTTGCGGGTTGGAATAGAGTTCTTCACTCTCTGCAAGCTCCACAATTTTCCCATTATACATCACAGCCACTCGGTCACTGATATGTTTAACCATGGACAAGTCATGCGCGATGAAGAGATACGTCAATCCGAGTCGCTGCTGCAACTCTTCAAGCAATTGTACGATCTGAGCCTGTATCGACACATCCAGTGCAGACAACGGCTCATCACATACGATGAATTCAGGTTCCACAGCCAGAGCTCGTGCAATACCGATCCGCTGTCTCTGTCCACCAGAGAATTCATGTGGATAACGCTGCGCATGGGTAGGATCAAGACCCACCATCTCCAGTAGTTCCTCTACCCGCTTCTCCCGCTGAGATGCTGTACCTGCAAGTTGATGAATATCAAGGGCTTCTCCAATGATATCCATAATCCTCATTTTGGGATTCAGAGATGCATAAGGGTCCTGGAAAATAATCTGCATATGTCTACGCATCGTTTTCATCTCCGAAGCTGACAAGCGATTGAGCGGAACTCCTTTAAACAGTACATCTCCACCTGTTGGCTCATGCAATCGCAGAATGGCACGCCCCGTGGTTGATTTACCACTGCCAGATTCCCCTACAACGCCGAGTGTCTCTCCTTGACGAATATGGAAGCTAATATCATTCACGGCCTTTAAGGTATTGCCTTTCCCCAGATTAAAATGTTGTCTGAGTGATTTCACCTCAAGCAACGGCTGATCATCCTCGAGATCTCTCTGGACCAACGATACCGGTTTGGGCTTTTTCTTCTGATCCAGACGTGGTAATGCATTCAGAAGTCTGATCGTATACGGGTGTTTGGGATTAGCAAAAATCTCTGTTGTTGTCCCGGTTTCCACAATCTGTCCTTCTTTCATAACAACAACCCGATCACACATGCCTGCTACTACGCCCAAATCATGCGTGATCAGGATAATCGATGTGCCCAGTTGGTCCTGCATATCTTTCATCAAATTAAGAATTTGTGCCTGAATCGTAACGTCAAGTGCGGTTGTCGGCTCATCGGCAATGAGTAATTCAGGACGACAAGCAAGTGCAATACCGATCATGACCCGCTGGCGCATGCCTCCGGAGAATTCGTGTGGATATTGGTTGTAGCGTATTTCACTACGAGTTATCCCCACCCGCTCCATCATGGCAATCGCCTGTTTCTTGGCTTCCCTTTTGGACACCTTCTGATGTTTGATTAGACTTTCGGAGATCTGTTTACCCACTTTAATAGTCGGATTAAGAGAACTCATCGGGTCCTGAAAGATCATGCCAATATCACGCCCACGAATGCTCTCCATCTCTTTCTGCGTTTTATTCGCCAGATCGACCCCTTTGAACAGAATCTCTCCATTTTTCATCTGTGAAGGCGGCGATGCAAGAAGCCTCATAATGGAACGTGCGGTTACACTCTTGCCACTACCCGATTCGCCTACAATGCCTAGTGTCTCTCCTTTGCGCACTTCAAAACTTACCTCTCGTACTGCATGAAACTCACTCTCTCCAGAATGAAAAGAGACCGATAGATCATTAACTTTCAATAAAGGTTCCATGTTATCACCAGCTCTCATCCGTATTTCACATTCACTTATCTCATATGTATACCATTTAATTCCTTGACAATTGTTTAGACCCTAAATAATATATACTATATCAATCGGAATAATGCAATTTAAACCTGAATGAAAGGAGGCACGCTTGGTTTGAATCTTGCAGAAGGCAGCAGACTCACGCGGTTGGTGCACAATTTAAGTTTTATTTATGGCAAAATGCTACTTCATCCTTCCTACCGATATGTTCTGTTCATTCTTGGATTACCGATCAATCTGGTCGTGTTTCTAATATGGCGTTCGAATCGAAAAAATGACGGCTGGGTAGCTGCCAGGCAGAAGGCTGAGCAAGAACTGCTCGCTTCTTCCTATCGGAACAAGCTGAAGTTGGAAGTCGAAGAACAGCTGCGACGCAAACATCGTTTTTTCCAGCAGCAGGTCAGTGAGGAAGAATTCAGACGTCAGACCGAGGAATGGTTGGAAGAAACGGTTCAGAAAGAGTTGAAGGAGCGGACTTCTCGCATACTTCAGGAACAGGGAAGTCAACGTCTTACGATGGCCAATACATTCCACACCCTTATCGACAAACCGTGGTTTTTCGCGATATCCATTATTCCTGGCTGTCTGATGTATGGCATCCTCTTTTTGTATGGAAATCCTTATCTAAAGTACATATTTGAAAGAATACTGATGACGGTATTTGTCATTCTGGGCGTAGCCACACTCGTATTTACGATTTTGTATATGTCTCCGTTCAACCCGGCAGCTAACATTCTCGGAGAGACAGCAACGCAGGAACAGATCGCAGCATTCAATCAGGTGTATGGCTTGGATCAGCCTTATCTTACACAGCTCTGGAACAATATTAAGGGAGTTGCTCTCTTCGATCTTGGCAAGTCTTTTGCAGGAAATGAAGACGTAACAGCAACGATTGCAAGAAAGTTTCCAATTACATTGACGCTGGCGGTCATCTCCCTGCTGCTAGCACTCGTCATCGCATTGCCCATCGGTATCATCTCAGCGATTAAGCCTAATTCATGGTTCGATTATACGTTTATGTTCATCGCTCTGATTGGATTATCGATCCCGAATTTCTGGCAAGGACTTATTTTCATTCTGAACTTTTCGATCAAATTACAGTGGCTTCCCGCCACCTTCAACCCGCAGAACTGGCTGTCGATCATTATGCCAACCATTGTGCTGGGCACAGGACTTACGGCTGCGGTGGCACGGATGACCCGGTCTTCTACACTGGAAGTCATTCATGAGGATTATGTGATGACCGCCCGCGCCAAGGGGTTAAGCGAACGTCAGGTCATGCTGAAACACGCTGTACGTAATGCATTGATTCCAATCGTAACTGTGGTTGGACTTCAATTCGGAGCCATGCTTGGCGGGGCAGCAGTGACGGAGAAAGTGTTTAATATCAGCGGTCTCGGCAGCTATATTGTGGATAAACAATTCATCCCCGATATTCCGAGTATCATGGGCGGAGTAATCTACACAGCAATTACGATCTCCATTATCAATGTAGCGGTTGATCTGCTGTACGCTTTTATTGATCCAAGAGTGCGCTCCAAGATGAAACAATATTAAAGTGTGTGTTGAACTACCTCTTAAAGCAGGTGTATTATGACAAACTCGTCCTTAACACAAGAAATGCGTTTCCGGCTTAAGTCTTCTCGAGAATATAGTCAGGCAAGCTTCGCCTGGATCACGTCCCTTCTCTTGACTGCCTTGTTGCTGTTCAACAGTTATGACTGGAGCGGGCAGACGTTCAAACCATTTCTGCTAACGATACTTGGGATCTATGTATTCTTCACACTGGTCCAAAGTGTCATCACCCTTCGGATTCGAAAAGACTTGATCCGTACGGGTACGATCTCTACTTTGACCCGCAGGTTAGCCTGGGTTCAGCTACTTGCCATCATTTCTGGCAATATATTTATCGTAACGGCAGCCTTTCATCTGATTCGAAAAGCCAGGAATGTGGAGTACACCTTTGCGGTATATATGCTGTTAACCCAGCTGTTCGTCATCGGTGTATCTGCGTTAAATGTTTTCAAACCTTATGTGGCTGACAACTTTCTGCCAGCTATGGCGGTGCTCATATTTATTCTGGTCATCGACCTGGTCGTACTGATTATCGTATCCCGATATAACGCGACCTCTATCCTCCCTCGCTGGATGATCGGTGTCAGTGTAGTGCTGATTCTGACCTCAATCACAGGTAATGTATTTGCCCTATTGCTCGGCATTTCCATTATTGGGCGCATTCGCAGACAGGGGAAACAAAAATCAAACTTCTGGAATGATCTGTGGGAGCGACTTGCTCCAAATATGACTGCCATGTCCGGTTTGTTTTTTATCATTTTTCTGTTCTCGATATCGATTTGCAGCTTCTTTACTTTTGATTACAGCATGGCTGTGGAAAACAACTACTCCGCTCTGCTTCAACCCCCTTCCCTTGCGTATCCCTTGGGAACGGACGACTTCGGACGATGTTTATTTTCCCGGATTGTATTTGGTGCCCGGATCTCCTTAATCGTAGGTTGCATGTCGACCATCATTCCTGTGTTGATCGGTGGAGTCCTCGGAGCATTCTCCGGCTTCTACGGAAGGCATACGGATAACATCATCATGCGGCTGCTGGATATTCTCTATGCGATTCCGGGAATTCTGCTCGCCATTGCCATTATTGCGGCGTTTGGAGCCAATACGGTCAATCTTATTCTGGCGCTGAGTCTGGGTTCGATCCCAACTTACGCCCGTACCATGAGAGCCAGTGTGCTCTATGTATCTACTTTTGAATTTGTGGAAGCTGCACGTGCACTGGGGTACAACAATCGTACGATTATTTTCAAACACATTATTCCCAACTCCCTTGCGCCCATGATTATCAAGTCCACACTCACGATTGGTGGAGCGGTTATCGCTACCAGCAGTTTGAGTTATCTGGGACTCGGCGTGGAGCCGCATATTCCGGAATGGGGTAACATTCTGAAGCTCGGCAGTACATACCTGGAGACCCACTCTTATCTGGCGATTTATCCAGGCTTGGCTATTATTCTGCTGGTTCTTTCGTTTAACTTTCTCGGTGACGGTCTGCGTGATGCGCTTGATCCCAAGCTGGAAAAGGCATAACTGATTCGTCGTTGAAATGAATGATATAGAAAAAAGAAATCACACATCACACATTCAAGATATGGAGGGTAATCCCATGAAAAAACGTACACTGATCTCATTACTATTAATTCTCGTCATTGTGATTTCCGGCTGCAGCGTAAAAACGAAAACTGAATCCCAGGCGGAGACCGCACCAGCGGACGCAACAGAAACTGCACAAAAACCGGCAGACATTGAACTGCTCGCCATGAGTTCTTCCGAAAATGATGTAAACATTGTCCGC
This sequence comes from Paenibacillus sp. FSL H7-0942, assembly GCF_045040715.1. Taxonomy (NCBI): domain Bacteria; kingdom Bacillati; phylum Bacillota; class Bacilli; order Caryophanales; family Paenibacillaceae; genus Paenibacillus; species Paenibacillus sp. FSL H7-0942. The sequence continues at coordinate 5,134,959 of NZ_CP150279.1, forward strand.
GACCAACTGACTAAAAACGGCTTCAATGTGAAGCTGAACCTGCAGCCGGATTACGGTAGTTTCAAATCCCAGCAGGATGCAGGGAATTATGACATTGCCTTGTCCAGCTGGACAACGGTAACGGGAAATCCCGATTATGCGGTGCGTTCCCTTTTCAAAACAGGTGGAGATTACAGTATCCTTGCGGATGGGGAACTTGATAAACTCATCGATCAGGCAGCTACTCAAACTCCGGATGAGTACAAAGACACGTACAAACAATTGGAAGATCGCTTGGTAACGGATCAGGCGTATATCGCTCCTTTGTACATTTCCCTGAAAAGTCAGGCTGTGAACCAAGACATTCTGAATGTCGACACCGTTCGTCTCTCCAAATCCCGCGCCATGGCTTGGGAACCGATTGAGTTCAAGGACAGCTCCAAAAATGCCAAAGATCCGTTGATTCTGACGCAAAGTGCATCCGTACTGACTTCCCTTGATCCAATCAAAGGAAACGACGGCTCCATCAACCAGTTGAACACCAATATGTATGTACGTCTCGTTAACTTGACGGATGACGATCAGCTGACAGCAGATGGATCACTGTCCCATAACTTTAGTATTGCTGAAGGTAATTCGGACTACTACTTCATTCTCAGAGACGATATCAACTTTGCGAAGATTGATAACAAAAAAGCTGTAGATACAGGAGAACGTGTCGGTGCAGATGATGTGATCTTCTCCCTGGATCGTGCTAAAAATAAAGATTCCGTTCCAGATCACCGGACGTACAGTCTGCATGAACACATCAAAGAAGCTGAAGTTGTAACGGATCTGAGTGCATTGCAATCCATCAAACAATCCAGCGGTAATGGCACAATCCTCGAAGCATTGGAACAAGGATTAGGCAGCAAAATTACAGAACTCGTGACGGACAAAACCAAAGCAGATAATAGCGCAGGTAAATATCAGGTCGTTAAACTGACCACAACTGAACCTTTCCCACAAGTTCTGAACTATCTGGCTCACCAATCTGCGGGTATCGTGTCCAAAAAACAGGTGGAGAGCATCAACACATATGATGTAGCTTCCTTTGACGTCAACAAAGATATTCCTTACGGTGATCAGAACACGGTGACTGAAGGTGCAGCATACAATAACACCCTTTATACTAGCGGACCTTATATTTTGTCTTATAAAAATGACTATGAAGGTGTATTCTTAAAAAATCCGGCTTACCGTAAAGGCACGGAAGATGAGCCGAAAATTGCTCAGGTTAACGTCCGATTCATCGCGGATGCAGACAGCGCCCTCTCTGCTCTTCGCAGCAGTGAAATTCACTTATACTACGGTGTACCTGAAACCAAGTATGACATCATCGAAAATGACAGCAAACTGAAACTGCAAAGTCTGCCAAGTAACGCTGTCTCCTATCTGTTGTTCAACACGGCCAATCGTGAAGTTGCCAAGAGCAGTGACCTGAGAAAAGCCGTGCTGTACTCCATTAATCAGGATGAGATTTTGAGTTTCTACAAGAACAACAAACTCAAAGCATACTCTACAGTAAGCCCGCTCGTTCAGACCGGGAATGAATTGAAAGCTGATCCTGCAAAAGTAAAAGAATTCTTGAGTAACTACAACGCCTCCAAGTAAACGCATAACAAAAAAAGGTTGTCACCAGGATCATCTATTTGATCCTGATGGCAGCCTTTTTTATTCTTCCAGCACACGGCAATCTGCCAGAACATCGGGATAGTTTCGCATGCTGTCCGCATCAGTAATTTTGCGAATAACTCTGCACGGTACGCCTGCTGCAAAAGAATGCGGTGGAATATCACGAGTCACCACGCTACCTGCTCCAATCACACAACCGTCTCCAATCGTTACGCCCCCGCACACTGTGACGTTTGCCGAGATCCATACATCGTTACTAATTGTGACCGGTTTGGCATAACATAGTGACTTCACATCACCGTTCTGGTCCACCATCTGTCTCCGCTCGCTGGCAATCATGGGGTGAATGGGGGTAACAATCGTCACGTTGGGTCCAAAACTGGTATAGTCCCCGATCGTCACTTGCGCGTCGTCTTGTATCGTCAGATTATAATTACCGAAGAAATGCTCTCCTATCCGGGTATGCACACCATAATGAAAGAAGATGGGGCCTTGCATGAATCCACCTTCACCGATCTGCCCCAGTAACTGTTGTAGTATCTGATTCCTTTCCTCAGTCTGTTCTTCAAAGGTCTGACTGTAACGCTGACTGAGATTATGGGCCCGCCTTTTGATGATCTTTAATTCGGGATCACTTGGACTGAACAATACGCCCTTCATGATTCTCTCTTCTTCACGCATCATGAATCCTCCTCTACAAGGGTTAGCTTATCAAATAAAAGCCACAGACATGAACTGTGGGTTATAAGGCTTCTGATAGAATGCCTGACTTCAACGCCTGAAGCACCATTCCTCGTAACCCAGCATCAAAATCATGTTGGAACGAATCCTGATGTACGATCTCAGGCAACGACGGCATGGGGTGATCCTTCCCGTATTGTTTCCACGCCATATCCAGCTCTTCTCTCTCCACCCGTTCCTGATAAATGACAATCTGGTGCGGGGCAACGACGGCATTAATCGTTTGCAAGATATGACATACCTGCACTACAAAATCATCTTTGCTCATGTCACGTTTCCAATCAGGTGAATAAGGAAGATACTTGATCTCACCAAACATCCCGTTTTTCCCACGGATCATCTGTCCATTCAACATCATGCCCATACCCGGCGGGTATCGGTTCGGGAAATAAATTCCCGCTACACTCCGTTCCTTCATATCCGCATGCTGTGTGCAGTATCCGCTAATCGCTGCATTAACATCATTCTCCACGAGAACGTTCAATTGAAACTCGCTCTCGATCTCCCGTATCAGATGTGAATGGATAAGCTCTTCATGACTGCTCACCGTGATGTCCCCATCCACGGCTTGCCCCGGAATACCGATGCCGATCATATCAATGGAGGGATACTCCTTAATGAAACGCGCGATAAGTTGCAGCATATGCTGTTTATCAAAAGCAGGCAAGATGCGCTCTTCCTTCAACACAACCTTATTCTCCAGATTCATGACCGTCGCCGAAATCAACTCCTGGCCTTTCATCTCTTTGATGTAAAGAACCAAAGCAAGCTTGAAGTTATAATTATATCGATATGCCTGAGCAGGACGACCGCCGTTAGAGGGAACCACTTTATCCTGGAACAACTCTCCGCCATCACATAATTCCTGAATCAGCGCATTAATGGTAACAACACTAAGATTGGTTAATAAAGCTAATTGCGGTTTGGTCGCCGTCTCAATCTGCTGCATGACTTCACGCACATTATTCAAATTGATGTATTTCATCATTGTAGCGTTGGCTTTTTTCATAACCCTCTCGTTTCTACTCTGGTTCAATTGAGCCAAAGCAATGGTATGGATGTCATTCACACCATATCATAACATAATGCCTTACTCGAACACATGAGTTCCATCGTGCTGGAAAAGGATCGAAATCGGCCGAGCTACTTTGTTCACTCAAACAAATCATCCATCGATTTCACAGGCTTCACTTCAATCGGTTGCTTTGACAAGACCATACATGCATAGGTACCTGCCCATATTATAACTGCCATAATAACGTAGACCATCCATACTTACCTCCCCGTTTCATGTGGATTATGATTTTGCGATACTTACCACATGTGACTATTCCTTTAGTTAATAAACAAACTTTATAAAGTATATTACGTAAGTATGCGAGGATAATAGTTCTTTGTCAATATGATTTAGATTTAACCGAGCCCTTTTCAGTCCAAGGAAGATGTGAACAACATGACTACAACAACGCGTATTATCTCGATGCCCATAAAAAATAACTGCCGAAAGAATCATTCAACGATTCTTTCGGCAGCCGTTTGTTCAATATACAAGCAGTTTATCTTGAATATATTCGCTGTACCCCGGGCAATAAGGTCACAACTTGAATACCCACTCCCCATGCAAAATAGACCAAGTGAATGATAGAAACATCCTGAATCCAGTACACCTGCGCCATAATCCAGATGATGAGAGCAAACCCCGTATACAACGAAAAAGTCCAAGCCCAATAGCGGTCAGGATAGAGATTCATTCTCTCACCCATCCCCCAATGAACGTAGCGGATGAGCGAAATAGCAATCGTTGTAGGCATCACGCCAAGAACCAGCAATAGGATGATCCCCGGGAACAAAAAACTGGCAAGAGGATTATACTCAAACCCTCTAGTACCATTCTCACACATGCCACGTATTGTTCCTGTGCTTCTTTTCACTATATAGATCTCGAAAATCATTCGTAATGGAAAAACTTGATAAAAGAACGTACGTTCGGTATAATGGGATTATCCTGAATAAGCGAGAGGCAGATATGGACGACAAATTTATTAAGGAATTACGCGAGATTAGTCGGGATGACAGACGAAGATCGGAATTTATGATTCAAGGCTTGAAGGAAACACTGCAAGAACGCAAAGAAGAAGGCATACTCAAGCGCTGGATACGGCGTAAGAAAACAGAGAAAAAAATCTCTCAAAGATTTAATCCAGATCCTCACTCGGATCAAAAGTAACAACATAAAAAGGAGGCGGAATACGCCTCCCTTGCTATTTACATATTTGAATCATTTAGACTTTGTTAGTTGTGACTTAACCCATAAGTTTGCCAAAATACAATTTTTTGTTTCAATAGGTCAAATCCTAGCTGGACTTGGTTCCTGATAAGCTTACTTACCTGTTACCAGTTAGCTAAATGAAAAAAGAGCAGCCTACCAACCTGCAGTCTGCCCCGTGCTTTATGAACTAACGTTTCCCGTTAGCTTATAAGTAAGGGTCTCTATAGCTCTTTTACCATCTTCACAACTTCAATTTCATAATTTAAATGCTTATAGAAATTTACGGCACGAAGGTTATTGTTAAAGACATTCAGTATAAGCTGTCGATAGCCTTTTTGCCTTGACCACTCTTCTGCTTTGGTCATGAGTCCCTTGCCGACCCCTTTTCCTTCTCCTTGTGGAGAAACCGCAATCGCCACAATATAGCCTTGTTCTATATCGTTCAATTTATCTTTATGCGGCTGTACTTCAAGGAAACCCAGTAGCTCTCCTGTTTCATCTTCCGCCACAAAAATCTCAGTACCAGGAGAAAGATTGTCTACTGATTCTTGGGCTAGGCTGAGCTGTGATTCTTCCATTTTGTCTGGATCACGCCAGCTCATCAGCTCAAAGTCCATAAATCGTAAAGCCAGACTTACAATGAAATCTTTATCGGACTCTTGAAAAGCTCTAATCTGCATACACTTACCCCTTATATATAATATAAATTATGGAATACCTGTTCTAATCTTAAAATTAATGCCGTTATTTCTCCCAAAGCTCGACCAGTCGACCTTCAGGAACTTCAATCAAAATAAACTTTCCAAATTCACTAGTCTCTTTTTTCTTTGCAAGAAGTACACTAATCTATTCAAGTTGCTTCATAGTCTCGTTTATCATCGTATCTAAGTCCTGTTTATCATCAAATTTTTAGCTATCCGATTACATTAAATATTCGAGGTTTAAATTAAAATACCTTTTTCAAACTATCCTGCCCGTTAACTGAAAAAAAGCCGACTATTCAGCCGGCTGTCTACTTGAGTATCATTATGAGTTCTGTGCCTGATTTATCTAATTCAGCTTTTGATCTACCCCGTATTACGGCAGAATGGCAAAGGATCGAACTGGAAAACCAGAAGCTTTCTCCGCTTTGGGTACAATATTGAAAATAACAGCGCCCTTGGCCGGCACCTGATCCAGGTTTGTTAACAGCTCGACCTGGTATGTATCCTGGGCAAGTACATAATATTCTGCGAGAAGTGCTCCATTCTTCTGATAATCCACCGCTGAATCCGTATCAAAGGTTTCATGACCGATCGCTTGTATTTTTCTCTCCTCAAATAAAAACATGAGCGCACTAACCGACCATCCGGGTGCATGACTGTTGCCCTTATCATCCTTGTTATCAAATGTTTCATGGTTAGGCCAGCGTTTGCTCCAATCGGTACGTAAGGCTACAAAGCTTCCAGCTTCAATCACGCCATGCTCTCTTTCAAATTCAAGAATATGCTCCACATCCAGTGTAAAGTCCGGATTGTTCTCTACTTCGGCGGACTGGTCAATGACCACAAGTGGCAATACAAGCTCCTTCAAACCTAGTTCATCCAGATACCGGGTATCCCGAACGAAGTGGATCGGCGCATCAAGATGTGTCCCGTATTGACCCGGGAACTTGAAGCTCTGGGCAAAGAAACCTTGATCGTGATCAAACAGTGTATCGAATTGTGCTGCCTCAAAAGCTGAAAAATGTGGAGAGCCTGGACCAAACGTATGGGTCAGATCCACCCATTTCTTTTCTTTTAACAATTGAATGGCTTGAATGAGTTCGTTGGACATCCTAATCACCTCATGCACAAAATGGAATAAATTTCCCCTATTATATCTTATTCCACTACAATTGGGGAGCAGTCCCTTATTAGTTCTTAGGGCTGTTAATTTTCAAATTTAAAAACTTCACTGACCGTAGATGTCAGTGAAGTTAATTTATAATACAAAAGTAATCCATTCAATCATGAAAACAAAAGGAGCATGTATGATGCAAACAAAGAACGTATATCTATATGTATTTGATACGATGGCAGACTGGGAGGTAGGATATCTAACTGCTGAATTGAACTCGGGAAGGTATTTCAGGAAAGAGATCCAGCCTTTACAGGTCGTAACCGTAGGCGTGGATAAACATCCGGTAACTACCATGGGCGGATTGAACATCCTTCCTCATATTTCTATTGATGAATGTACATTGAAAGGTGACGACCTCATCATTCTTCCGGGAGGAAACACCTGGATGGACACCATCCATGATCCCCTATTGAAAAAAGTTGCTGCCTCTATAGAAGAGGGTACGGTTATTGCGGCGATTTGCGGTGCGACAGTTGCACTTGCAAAAATAGGAATCCTGGATTCCAGACAGCATACAAGCAATGATTTAGAATACCTGAAGATGATATGCCCAGATTATACTGGAGAAACCTATTATGTAACGGAGCCTGCAGTAACCGATGGAAATTTAGTTACTGCATCTGGAATAGCTCCGTTAGAATTTACAATGCATGTGTTGAAGCTGTTGAATGTCTATACACCAGAAACCTTACAGGCCTGGTACAATCTATATCAGACTCATGAGTCCAAATACTTCTACGAGTTAATGAATTCTATTGCACCTGAATAACCAGTTTCCCGCGGGTATGATGGGTTTCACTCTTCTCATGTGCTTCCCTTACTCCCTGTTGAGTTAGCGGGTATGTTCCATCAATAATCGATTTGAGCTTGCCTTCCGCAGCCAGTTCAGCCAGCTGATCCAGTTGATCCCCTTTGGGCTCCATCATGAAGACGTTGGCCGTTACTCCGGCTTCCTTGGCAAGCTTCTCATCCGGTTGTTCCACCAAGGATACCAGATGCCCGCCAGACTTTAACACCTTGAAGCTATCGCGCTGAATATCACCGCCCATGGTGTCCAGCACAACATCATAACCAGAGAGAATCTCCGAGAAATCTTCTTTTTTATAGTTGATAAAATGATCCACACCCAACGAACGAAGCAACGCTTCGTTTGATTCACTCGCCGTGGAAGCCACTTCAGCGCCGAGGGACTTGGCAATCTGAATGGCATACGTTCCCACACCACCTGCACCAGCATGAATAAGTACCTTCTGTCCTTTGCCTAAACGTCCGTGATCCACAAGTGCCTGCCATGCCGTCATCGCCGCTAGCGGGATCGCTGCTGCTTCCTCGAAACTCAGTTGCTCCGGTATACGGGCAATAATATCCGCATCAACAGCAACATATTCTGCATAGGTTCCGAATTGACGCGGACGCGCAAATACCCGATCACCTTCTCTGAACCTCGTGACATTTGAGCCTGCTTCAGCCACAATACCGGCAACATCGCCGCCCAGAATCAACGGAAAATTCTCCGCTACTTCTTTCATATAACCTTGTCTGATTTTGAAGTCGACCGGATTCACCGACGTGGCATGTGTTCGAATTAATACCTGATTCACTCCACATGTTGGCTTGGCTACTTCTTGTTCCTTCAATTGTTCCGCTCCACCAAATTCCTCAATCACAATTGCTTTCATTAGAAATCCCAGCCTTTCCATTGATTATCGTTATACTCTCTCTCCCTTCATTACCCTTTCCCGGCGATCACTTGACCTATTCATTCAAAATTCACAGCAATCTGGGATTCACAAGCCCGTTCAACAATCGTGATATAATGTCGATTATCGATTACGTTAAATCTTAACCCAATAACTGAACAAGCGAGGTAACACGATGGAAGTAGAAGTAAGTACATTACATGCATTTTCGGACAAGGCTCATGGCGGAAACCCCGCAGGTGTTGTTTTACAAGCAGCGCATTTGTCTGAAACCCAGATGCAGGAGATTGCCAGACAAGTCGGTTTTTCAGAGACTGCGTTTGTTATGCCGTCGGATCAGGCTGATTTCAAAGTACGTTATTTCACCCCAAGTGATGAAGTCGATATATGTGGACATGCCACAATTGCTTTATTTTATCTAATGAAGACACAGCTGCTCGTTAATGTTGGTACATACACACTGGAGACACTGGCCGGAATTCTTAAAGTTGATATCGAAGTCAATGGAGAAGTCTATCTGTCTCAGACGTTGCCGGAGTATGGGGAGATCGTGGATCGACAGCAGATTGCCGATTCGTTACGTATTTCTATGGAGGATTTGCATTCCGAGCTACCTGTACAGATTGTGTCTACCGGGCTACCCGATATCCTGATAGCTGTTAGGGATGTTGATGTTCTGACCAAAATCGACCCTGACTTCCAGCGTATCACTGAAATAAGCAAGGCTCATCATGCCATAGGTTATCACGTGTTTACACTCGAATCAGATGATATGGACGTTCTGGCAGAATGCCGTAATTTTGCACCGCTTTATGATATACCGGAAGAGAGCGCAACTGGCACATCCAATGGTGCAATGCTCTGTTATTTATTCCAGTACAACCAGCTTACAGATCCTCATCTTCACACGTACACGATCAGACAAGGGTATACCATGAACCGCCCCTCCGAGATCCGAGCCAGATTAACGCTGGGCAGCTCTAATGAAATTACACAGATTCAGGTTGGCGGTAATGCAATTCATATCGAAAACATTCAAATACACCTCCCTTAATGGGAGGTGTTTTATGTACGTAGGATATGTAAACTATCTTATGCGAAGCAGTGTAGTAGCCTGTGGTCATCATTGAATTTGTTGTAAAAATCGTAGTACCGCTACCTCCAACTGGTTCAGTCCTGGCTGCTCTATAGGAAAATGACCTGCCCCTTCCAAGATCACACATTCCTTGTCCACCACCAGACGATCAAAAAAAGATTGGCTGAACCTGATCGGTGTCATGGGATCCAGTTCAGGGTGAACCAACAGGACCGGACACTGGTTGAACTGTTCCGGGCTTATTTCCGGTTTTTTATTAAGGAATGTTCTTAATAATTTCAACGGAATACGTGTAGCTGCCGCTTGTGGATCATTCATAATAAGCCGGGTTAAGTCCTGGTTATTAGTAATCAGTTGCATTCGGGATACCTGTTTGACCGAAATACGTACATGATCCAGTAGACCTGGGAACAGATCCATCATCCGTTTTCCCGCCCGACTCACCAGACGATTCGGTGCAAGCTGATCTCGCATTTCCTGATTACTCGTGTCTACAAATGTAGTTGCGATCAAACCCTTAACACGCTTGCTGCGTGCACTGGTGTGATAGGCAAGCATACCGCCGATGCTACTTCCCAATACAACGATTGGCTTGCCGTCTTTTTTGTATTCCCGTTCGATGAGTGACACAAGCAGCTCTATCCAAAGTTCGTAGTTAATACGTGTACCAGACATTGCGTAACTTAACCCATATGGCGGAAGATCTGGCGATACCACCTCGTATCCATGTCGCTGCAACATGCGGGCATACGGAGCGAGCAACCTGCCATTGCCTCCCGCACCATGAATGAACAGAATTTTGATTGAAGACTCCGGCGCAGGCAAGCGATCGATATGCAGATGAACCCCATTTGACTCCCACCATTCTTCCTTAGGAGCTGTATGCTCCCCTAACCTCACTTCTTCCGGGAAAAAGCCCTGATACTGTTTCCAATAGGGATGTGTTGTCTGATATGAAGGCAAACTTTTTTTCATACGTTATATTCTCCTCTATTCGTATACAAAAAAAGCCGTACAGTGTACGACTTTTCGTTAAAAATACGTCTATGACCATACTTCTTTTTATAACAACTCCGTATATCTGTCAATCGGGAAACTGTACATTGCCCGGTACGATATATGCACCACCTGACCCATCATTAGGCAGAGCCGGGATCGTGTCATTTAATACCTGACCGCGAATATCGGTAATACGAACGTTTAGTTTTTCTTTGCCCAGTCCAGTTCCGAGGAAATGATTATAGTCTTGCTTTTCAAGATTGAGCCACGTACCATCCTTCTGTTTCACTTCGAACTTCAGCACCGGATATTTGTGATTACGAACCTGAATGGCTGCCCACCACTGACTGCTGCCTTCCTTGATCCGATAGGAGACGTTGCCTTGAATTGGAGCTTTGACCACTTTCCAGCTGATATCGATTTTGCCTGCCTTTGGGTCACCGATCAAGTTAAAGGCATTCGGTGAGAGATCCAGCGCTCCGCTGGCGCCTTCTGGATAAAGGTCTGTTACATAGACGGTTGTTTTACCTTTAGGACCCTGCACCTCGAGATAGGCTCCCGCTAAAGCGGCTTTGACACCGTTATAATTGAGTTGGAACGGATTAAGTGCAGTAATCTTCATGTCTGCCGGGATGGGATCAAGCAACACTGCACCTCCCGAGTAACCTGAGCCTGTATACGTCGCGTAACCCTGATATGTATCGTTCCATGCGGCAGATGCAGGTAGAGCAAATAATACGAGACTGAGCAATATTCCTGTACCGGCCCATTTTAACCGTTGAAATCTACTTTTCTTGTTCATGAGCTATTCCTCCTCGTCCGTTCTCGTGTAAATGGTTGGTTCAACTACTAGATTTGAATATAACATTATTTTACATAATAACTTCTTATTTTCAATCCCTCTTTACCAAATCACAACTATAGTCCTGCCTCTAGACTTAAACATTCACGACCACGCACAAGATATGGATACATACCATAATTTAGTGGAATAGGTATAATAACAAGGCTGTATTCGATGGGTTCCCCGTAATAAAAAAACGCCACACCCCGGAGTAATTTCGCTCTCCAAATGGTGTGGCGCCTATTAAACACTACGGTCAGAATACCCTATCTGTCCTAGGACAGACAGCGTTTGACTCAACCCGTTTCCCTTCGTTTCATCCGCTTCCTTAGCCGCGCATACGATGCGTAAATCCGCGGAGATTCTTTGGTCAGGATAGGCCCCAGCACAGCCAGAATTAACACATACAACACGGCAAACGATTGGATGGATGCCATCAGCCCTCCGGCCTTGCCGATGTTCGCCATGATAATGGAGAATTCACCCCGCGAGACCAGGGTAAAGCCCACATTCAATGATGCTTTAGGGCTCATTCCAGCCAGTCTGCCAGCGATCATACCTGCACCATAGTTACTGGCAATCGTCAGAATAACGGCAATAATCGTCATCCCAACAGCTCCGCCAAGTGAAGCCGGCTCGATGGTCAGGCCAAAACTGAAGAAGAAAATTGCACCAAAAAAATCTTTGAAAGGCATGATCTGATGTTCAATCCGACTCACATGTCTTGATTCGCCCAACACAAGCCCCATCATCAACGCTCCAATAGCTTCCGCTACGTGCAGCGTCTCCGAGAAACCGGCTACCAGGAAGAGCAGTGTCATGACGGTAAGCAGAAACAACTCTGATGACTTGATATTCAGTGCCTTATCAATATATTTGATGCTTTTCCTGCCAATAATCAGGAACAGCACAATAAACAGCAGGGCAGACAGCGATACTAACAGAACACTTAAGAATGAAGTTGCCCCGCTGAGCACAAGCCCGGTCAGGATGGAGATATGAATCGCGATGAACAAGTCATCAAACATGATCATGCCCATAATAATCTCTGTTTCAGGGTTTGCCGTGCGTTTCAGATCAACGAGCACTTTAGCTACAATGGCTGTAGAAGAGCTGGTCATGATCCCGCAGACAACAAGTGTCTCCTGAAGGGGCAGATCCATGAACCACCCCAACAGCAATCCAGAGACAAAATTCAGGCCCACATAGAACATGCCCCCGGTCAGAATGGCTTTGCCAGACTTTAATAACCGGGAGACCGAGAACTCCAAACCCAGATAAAATAACAAAAACAGAATGCCAAGCCTGCCCATAAATTCAATAAAGGTCGAACTTTCGATAAAACGTAAATCCACTATGCCAATTTGTGGTGCATGTGGTCCAACAGCCATACCAATCAGGATATAGAAAGGAATGACCGAAAATCGTAATCGTGAAGATATCAGCCCAGTAAGTGTAATCAGCGCAACGGCAATTCCCACTTCGAATATGAGCATATCCATAGGCTAAGTCCGTCCATCAGTTAACAATTGTTTGAGATGTTTGATCTGATTCCGTTCACCGGCAACTACAATTGTAGCTCCAGCGGTAAAAGCATAATCCGGGCCTGGATTAAAATGCTTCTCCTTATCCTTGGTCACAACAGCGAGAATTACGGCGCCCGTGGCCTGACGGATATCCAGTTCACCAATCGTCATGCCTACGCTTGCGGCGTGAGGCTCAATCCGTAGCCATTCGATTAACAGCCCTTCAAGCATCACTTCACGCTCATCCTGAAACTTCGGTTTATAGGTCATACCACCAACAATAGCGGCTACCGCCCGGGCTTCATCATCGTCCAGGGTGACAAGAGATACCATATCACCCACCTCTTCAGGTGTATCTCCTGACTCCATATGGAACAGGTCACGTCGCTCGTCGTTATGAATCACTATGACCAAATGCTCACCACTACGGGTATGCAGCCAGTATTTACGTCCAATCCCGGGTAAGTCCGTCTCTTTAAAGTGCATGATCTGCACCCCCTAGCGCCGGCTCGTTCAAGGTTTCGCTTTTCAGCTCGATCCCCGTAATGCGGATTCTCATGGAACCTGATGGTGTATGAACAGACTTAACTTCCCCTTTACTGCCAAGCAGTAATTGACTCCCTACTGGAGAGAGGAAGGAAATACGACCCTCATCAGGATTAGTATCCTCTGGCATGACAATCATGAAAGAATCTGACGTATGAAAATCGAGATATTCAAAATCAATATGACTGCCGATCAATACAGCTGAGTCCAGATCTTCATCAGGACCCAGGAGCAGTTTTTCCACATACTCTGTATATGCGGACAATTGTTTTTCCAATTGTATCCGCTCTGGATCACGCGCGTCGAAATAGGCGTCGAGAAATGTTCTTTTCTCTTCACCGAATGTAAATAGCTGGCTCACCAGCTTCTCTCTGCAATTATGGCGGGAGGTCCTATGGTTCATAATAAATTTCACCCCCTATACAAGCCTTGTTCTCCATGTTGATTGGCATGTTTCTCTTCATCATCTTGTTTTCCTCCTTTATATTTTAAAAAGATCCCGGAATACGAGACCTTCTTACCATCTTACCAAAACTAATATTTTAATCCAGTATATTCGTCTAACTTGCTTTTTTATTATCATTTGTGGTCATATCTTCCATTTAATAACTTAATTCTTCACATCATATGGTAGATCCATAGAACATTTTAATTACTGCATAAAAAACATTTTATGAATTTTCATCTCGTATTTTTATTTGCTTTCCTGTATATTTAACTACAAACTTTTATTCAATTTATGCAAATAAGCCTCTACAGACTTTAACACAATAAAGGAGTGCATCGAAAAAGTGTCCACGATAACAAAAGAAACTACAGAGTCCGTTCAAGTTACTGCCGCAGAATATGTTCATTCCGTTTATGAGTCGGTTGTCGCCAGAAATCCGCACGAAGACGAGTTCCATCAGGCTGTCAAAGAAATTCTGGATTCCCTTATTCCTGTTATTGAAGCACACCCCAAGTATAAGAACCATAGTCTGTTGGAACAGCTTGTTGAACCCGAACGTGTAATCACATTCCGTGTCCCATGGGTAGATGATCAGGGCAAAGTTCAGGTTAACCGTGGATTCCGGGTGCAATTCAACAGTGCCATTGGCCCTTACAAAGGCGGACTTCGCTTCCATCCTTCTGTATACTCGGGCATCATCAAGTTCCTTGGATTCGAACAGATCTTCAAAAATGCTTTGACCGGTCTGCCCATTGGCGGTGGTAAAGGTGGTTCTGACTTCGATCCCAAAGGAAAATCGGATCTGGAAGTCATGCGTTTCACGCAAAGCTTCATGACAGAGCTGTACAAATATATCGGTTCCGATACGGATGTACCGGCAGGTGACATTGGTGTAGGCGCACGGGAAATCGGTTACATGTTCGGCCAATACAAACGTATCCATGGCGGGCATGAGGCAGGCGTATTGACAGGAAAAGGTCTGCTGTACGGAGGAAGCTTGGCACGTAAGGAAGCTACTGGCTTCGGCTGTGTGTACTTCGTGAAGGAGATGTTGCAATCCAAGGGGCTCAGCTTCCAAGACAGCACAGTCGTTGTCTCTGGCTCTGGTAATGTGTCCATCTATGCCATTCAGAAGGCACAGGAGCTTGGAGCTACAGTTGTGGCGTGTAGTGACTCAGGTGGCTATATACACGATCCACAAGGCATCAACCTGGATACCGTGAAACGTCTGAAAGAGGTTGATCGTCTTCGCATCAGCGAATACATCAACGAACATCCGCATGCTACATATACCGAAGGCTGTGAAGGCATTTGGTCTATCCCTTGTGATATTGCTCTTCCATGTGCAACGCAAAATGAGATCGATGAAGAAGCTGCGGCCCTTCTAATCAAAGGTGGCGTGAAGGCCATTGGCGAAGGGGCGAATATGCCTTCCACCCTGGCTGCCATTGACGTCTTCCACGGTGCAGGCGTGCTGTTCGGTCCAGCCAAAGCGGCTAATGCCGGAGGTGTAGCCGTGTCTGCTCTTGAAATGTCACAGAACAGCATGCGGTTGTCCTGGTCATTTGAAGAAGTAGACGCCAAGCTGCATGACATCATGAAGAACATCTACACCAGCTGTGTAGAAGCTGCTGAAGAGTATGGCTGTGAAGGCAACCTCGTAGCCGGAGCGAATATCGCCGGTTTCCTCAAGGTAGCGGATTCCATGATTGCTCAAGGTGTAGTTTAATTTAAATACGTGATTCTCCACGATCAAAGGGCGTTCCCATCCATTTGGGTAACTGCCCTTTTTTCCTTGTCTTCAATTGCTCTAATCGCAATGCAATGGTAAAGTGGTACTGACGTAATTCCATCTATTTGTACTATTATAAGGAAGTGTTTACATTGTCTAACCAACCATTTGCCAGCACTGCGAGTCCTCATCTTAGCGCAGACTGTGAGCAATGTTTTGGCCTGTGCTGTGTTGCCTTGCCCTATGGCAAGTCATCTGACTTTGCTTTTGATAAAGCCAGCGGCACACCCTGTCCCAATCTGCGCACGGACAATCGCTGCGGTATCCATACCCAGCTTCGGCAGAAAGGGTTCAAAGGTTGCACGGTATACGACTGTTTCGGAGCTGGACAGAAGCTGTCCCAAGTGACCTACGCGGGCAAAGATTGGCGTGATCATCCAGAGTCTGCAAACGAGATGTTCGATTGTCTACCTGCCTTGCGACAACTTCACGAGTTGCTCAGTTATATGAAGGAAATGATGATGAGACCGGAGACGTCATCCCTTCACTCGGCATTTGGTGAGTTATATGAGGAGATTGAGCACTTGAGCAATCTGGAGCCTGCGGCACTCCTCCGTCTGGACATCGCCAATTATCGGTCCAGTGTGAATCAACTCTTGGTCCAGGCAAGTGAGATGGTACGCGCGAATGTGCCACCCACCGCTCATGGACAAGGGAAGTCGAAGAAGAGTAAAAAACGTACCGGAAGTGACTTTTTTGGTGCCAATTTAAAAGGAGCTGACCTGCGGGGCGCAAGCTTCCGAGGGGCTTTAATGATCGCAGCCGATCTTCGAAATGCAGATACACGAAATGCGGATTGGATTGGTGCGGACTTGCGGGATACGGATCTGGGCGATGCAGACCTGAGAGGTGGCATCTTCCTGACGCAATCCCAGATTAATGCAGCCAAAGGTAATGTGAATACCAAGTTGCCGGATCATCTTAACATTCCCTCACACTGGGTGTAGGGTGCCATTTCCGCAAGAGCATAAGCAGGGATACAGGCAATATAGTACCTGCCAATTCATATGAATGTATGAATCGTATACAGCAACAGCCAAAAAAAACAGCTCGTCCTATACATCCAAGGACGAGCTGTTTGTTATAGTAATCACTGGAACGAATCAGAATTATAACAAGTCGCGGCGAAGATCTTCAGCCGATTTCGGAGACAAGTGACCGAGCGGAATATCAAATACCGTTTTCGCTCCTTTGTGTCCTTCCACGCTCAAGCGTTGTGCGGCTCTTGCATACGCTACAAGTACGCTTGCTGTAAATTCAGGATTGCTGTCGAGTTTCAGACCAAATTCAATAATTTGCTTTTGACCGGCACCTGTAACCCCACTGCGAATAACAAATCCACCATGCGGCATACCTTCATGCTCGGATTTCAATTCTTCTTCGCTAATAAATGTTACCGTTGTATCGTAATCTGCAAAATAGTTAGGCATCGACACAATCGTCTCACGGATCTCATCCTGATTAGCACCATCTTCTGCTACCACATAACATTGACGCAGATGTTTCTCGCGTGTAGACAGCTCTGGTGTCTCCCCTGCACGAATGCGGTTGATCACCTCTTCAACAGGTACAGTATACTGTACACCCGCCTTAACGCCTGGAACACGACGAATAGCATCCGAGTGGCCTTGGCTCACACCTTTGCCCCAGAACGTGTACTCTTTTCCTTCTGGCAGGATGGACTGTGCAAGCAGACGGTTCATGGAGAACAAGCCTGGATCCCAACCTGTGGAAATGACACTTACGTGACCGCCTTGCTCTGCCGCAGCATTAACTTCTTTGTAGAATTCAGGAATTTTCGCATGTGTATCGAAGCTATCTACCGTATTGAACAACTTGGCGATGGCTGGTGTCTGCTCTGGAAGGTCGGTTGCAGAACCACCACAGAGGATCATAACATCAACCTTGCCTATGTATTGCTCCGCTGCAGAGATATGCTCAAAACGTACTTCTGTGCTTTCAGCGACCATCTGCTCCGGATTACGACGTGTAAACACAGCAATCAGTTCCATATCCTCGTTCTGGGAAATGGCTTTCTCTACACCTTTACCCAAGTTACCGTAACCAACAATACCCACTCTAATCATGTTCAATCCTCTCCTGTCTTCTTCTATAGTTGTCTATTACTCTGTTTATAATGATATAACATAACATGTAACCTGTCAGGTTTCCAGTTCGAAATAAAAATACCTTGCAGCGGTGCAGCAATAATGCGGCTCCGTATGCAAGGTATTATGGCGTTCATTCGTTATTTTAGGAAGAAAAAAAGCAGGAAAGAAAAATAGCCCTTATCTTCTGCTTATGATTCTGTCCAGGTCAACGTCAGTTCAATGACGCCTTCCTGTCCCGCCAATGTTCCTCCAATCAAGGACCAGACATCCTGCGTTTCTGGATCGGTTCCCTGAATGATAATATTTTTGTCATCGATCGTCTGACCTGCATCCGTCAACTTTTTGGCGTTGAAGTAATCTTTATACAGCTGAGATACGGTTTTCATATCTTGTTCAGTGGAGAAAATCACCATCGCCGATTGCTTGCCTTCATTCTCACCAGAATTGGCTAAACGAATTGTTGCATCTTCCGGCAATGGGAAATCACTTGGCAAGTTCTCCGGCAACTCATTGGTTCCAGCAGACGTTTCTTCACCACTATCCGAGTCCGAGTCGGTTGGTGCAGTCGTACCCTCCGTTTCGGTCACTGCACTTGTTGTTGCTTCGCTTGCACCTTCATCAGTCGCTTGTTCACCAGTTCCGGAGGAAACTTCAGTGTCCACCTTCTCCGTATCACTCGGTTCGTCTGCCGCGCTACTGCAAGCACTCAAGGCCACTACCATCGCCAGTGCCGCACAAGCCAATACATATTTCCTTCTCTTTACCATCCGTTACCACTCCTTCATCTTCATTTTATGTGCTAATCACGTTCAAACGGCTGGATCACAGGCACCGCATGAACGTTATTCTTAACCCATATCACAGATACAGATAATACACTTAAAGACAATAGACAACTGGCTACAAGAATGGACAGGAAGCGGGTGATTACTTTAAACTTTTTCATCCATCCCTCCTCCTCATCCTGTTCATCATGTGTTTGTGGAATCATGTTACTCATAGGTCACTGGACGGTGTCACTAATTTCATGATCTCGGCGGCGACAATATCCGGTTGACTGTTGTGGATACTGTGTGTCGCTTGTGGAACTGTCAGCTGTGTTCCGTGTCTTGACCATGAAGCAAAATTCGCTTGGTCGGCCTGCCATGCATGACTGTCCTCATCCAACTCCTCCGAACCGGCTGTGAGGATCGTCAGGGGAAAGCCAAACTTCGTTTTGTTCTCAAGCACACACGCTGCATTTGTTCTGGAATTCCGAACCTCTTCCATGACATTGTCATTGTACGCATGTCTCAGCGTGGATATCGTGACGGCTTTTTTCATCGGTTCCGTTACCAGACTTGGGTCAATGACCAGAGATGCCATCATGCGATCCGATTGCAGCAATGTTCGTGCGATGCCTGTTTTCACCAGAAAACGGGACCCATCCATCATCCATTCCGGTGTATTCAGATCCGTACGACTGTAATACTCTGGGCTTCCGCCATCGATCATGACCATGCCAGCCACTTCATCAGGATACCTTTGCGCAAACCGCAGTGTCTCCAGCGCACCCAGGGAGTGACCGACCATGATGTAAGGTGGACGTTGACCGGATGTTCGCAGCAATTGGTGGATCTCTTCCGAGATGGTATCAACATCACGAGGGTCATCCGTATAGTCGCTGTATCCATACCCGAACCGATCATATACCGCAATTTTCACCTGTGATTTCAACTTGTCATATAGCGGACTGAAATCCACATACGGATTGGGTGTACCCCAGCCTGAGGCAAACACCACGGTTACCTCTCCTTTGCCGGCGGTGTAGAGGTGCATGTTGCGACCACTCACTTCATAATACTTGCCTGGCGGGGGATAGGACTTCATATCCTGCGTGGATTGATACGCTTCATACGCTGTACCTGCCAGCAGCAAAAGTCCTGTGGCAAGCATGATGCCTCCCAGCACTTTTAACCCTCTCCGTAACCCCTTCTTCATCTTCTCTACCCCTTACCCCAAAGGTTCATCTATATATGTATGCTTCAATCGTACCCAAGAAATAGCGGGATTGAAACAATCCCGAGTCCAGTTCTTTCCCCAACCAAAGTCCAGTGTCCCTCCCCTACCTGTGACGCAAAAAAAACTGCAAATCTCCCATTCAGGAAACTTGCAGTTGATCTATACTTGTATTCTAAAACTCTTACCTCAATCTATCTCACGATGATCCTTACCTATAGTTGCAAAGTAAGACCCACCGGGCAATGATCACTGCCCATCACGTGGCAGTCGATATGCGCATCTGCCACCTTAGGTGCCAATTGATTGGATACGAGAAAATAATCAATGCGCCAGCCCACGTTCCGTTCTCTAACCTTCGGCATATAAGACCACCAGCTGTATACATCCGTACGATCCGGATACAGATGACGGAAGCTGTCTACATACCCGGAAGCAAGCAAATCAGTCATCTTGCCACGCTCTTCAAGGGTAAATCCGGAATTGCCCAGATTGGGCTTCGGATTCTTCAGGTCAATCTCCTCATGAGCCACATTCAGGTCACCACAGACGATAACCGGTTTAGTCTGCTCCAATTGCAGAATGTACCCCCGGAATCGATCCTCCCATTCCAGACGATAAGGCAGCCGGGTCAGATCCCGCTTCGCATTAGGGGTATAGACGTTCACCAGATAAAACTCATCATACTCCAGTGTAATCATCCGGCCTTCCGGCTCGCTGTCCTCCTCCATCCCGTAACGAACGGATAAAGGTTTGATTCGGCTAAATACAGCCGTACCGGAATAACCTTTTTTGATCGCATAATTCCAATATTGATAAACATCTTCCCCCAGGTCCATCTCAATCTGTCCGGCTTGTAATTTGGTCTCCTGAAGGCAGAAAATGTCCGCCTGACTCTCCTGATAATAATCCATGAATCCTTTGGTCACACATGCCCTTAAGCCATTCACATTCCAGGACACCAGCTTCATATCCTCATCTCCTCACATCTCTCCAATATAGCACGGGCTCATTCAGAGGGACAAGCCTTACGGCTCTGGAATGAGATGGAGTCATTGGAATCCTGATGGGGCTAGCTTGCCTATATTTCGCTTCGTAACTTAGAGAACACCGCAAGGTCAATATATCTGCCTTTCTCAAACTCATGCTGCCGCAGTACACCTTCCTGTTGGAAATCAAGTTTATGTAACAGGTGAATTGACGCCTCGTTCTCCGGTTCAACCTTTGCTTCAATTTTGTTGAGCTGCATGCTTGTGAATCCAAAATGTAACACTGCACGGGCCACTTCCGTCATAACACCGCGGCCCCAGAAAGATGAACGCAAATCGTATCCAATTTCTGCACGGTTATGTACATCTTCATAGTTCAAGAACCCACAGGTTCCGATCACTTTACGAGTTTCACGGTCTTCAATCATCCAGCGTAAACCCGTGTGTTCTTTGAAAATCTTCGTATACCAATTCATCTCACCCTGTGCATCCTCCACGGATTCAAAGGGAGTGAATGGCATATATTGAACCACAGCTTCATCGGAATATAACGCGAGCAGATCATGGCTGTCTCCAGCCTCGGCTGACCGGAGGATGAATCGTTCTGTCTGAATTAATGGAAATAGATCAAACCTAAATTGCTCACTCATGCGAGGTCTCCTTTGCAACATTCATTGTAGAAGTCCATTTTACTACACTTGCCTTCATCAAGCTTTTACTATTAATATGTTCTATTAAGGCATTACTGTAGAAAAGGATACATAGGAGAGGACGTGCTATTATCACACAATCATATGACGTTATTATCGTTGGAGCCGGCTCCATGGGTATGAGTGCTGGGTATTATCTATCGCGCAGTGGATGCAAAACTTTATTAATCGATGCCTTTGATCCTCCGCATACGGAAGGAAGTCATCACGGGGATAGCAGACTGATGCGTCATGTGTACAGTGGTGGGCCTGACTATATTGCCATGGCATTACTTGCACAGAAGTTATGGCACGAGCTGGAGGAAACGACCGGAGACCAACTGTTTGTTCCTTCCGGTGTAATAAATGTGGTTGATCCGGAGATTCATTCCTTCCACAACCGATTGAGCCATGCAGATGATGCAGGTATTCGGTATGAAACGTTGCACGCAGCCGAGGTGATGAAACGCTGGCCAGGTATTACAGTACCTGAACATTACGAGGGCATGTATGAGCCTGATGCGGGTTATTTGTATAGTGAACCCTGTATTCGTGCCTTTCGCAAGGCGGCCGAGGCTCATGGTGCCACCTTGTTAACACACACACGGGTGGAGCATATCGAATACGGACCACATTCCGTGGCAGTTCAGACTTCAGGTGGTGAGACATACCATGCAAATCAAATCATCCTGAGCGCTGGCGCCTGGTTTCAGACATTGAAACCTTTCGTGGATCTCCCGATCCAGGCTGTACGTAAAACGGTTGGATGGTTTGATGCACCAGAAGCCTTGTATGGCGAGGCACACTTCCCCGGTTTTACACTGGCGGGAAAAGAAGGTACATATTATGGATTTCCAAGCATTGGCGGATCAGGTCTGAAGATGGGTCGTCATGATACGGGCCAGGTGTGGACACCAGGAAGTACAATGGCTCCATTTGGTACGGAAGAAACGGACGAGGGGGATCTGCGCAGGCTGCTCGAACTTCATATGCCTCAGGCAGCAGGAGCATTGAAGCGTGGTAGTGTATGCAAGTATGAATTCACTTCGGATGAAGATTTTATTATCGACCGACACCCTGCCCATGAACGTGTGTGGCTCGCAGGCGGTTTCTCCGGTCATGGCTTCAAGTTTGCAAGTGCCATTGGGCAGATTCTATCCGACTTGGTGCAAACGGGGCACACCGATCAGGATATTAGCAGGTTCGCCCTATCCCGTTTTCGTTAAGTACCAGCTGGGTGGATGAATATATGTATGTATGTCTAAAATAGCTACTTTCCTTGAGGGTGCAGTGTTGCTTAGAGCACTGCACCCTCAAGAAAAAAGGACACGTAATAACGTTTAATTCATGCGTACTCACACTAATTAACTTTGACTAGGCTCCATTGCTGATTGGCCCCGCCATTGTCGGCCCACTGAATGGTTGAGGCACCCGCGGTTAGAGACCCTTGATTGATGTCAACCGTCAGGCCACTGTTTCGATTCGCAAGTACCACATATCCTCCCACATCAATTGGCAGCCATTGCTGATTGTTGCCCCCGTTATCCTGCCACTGAATCAGAGCGGCTCCGCCTTGTGTGGAACCCGAATTCACATCCAGCAAAAGCCCACTGCCCACATTGCGGATGTTGTAATATCCGTTACCTGCGGACTCCAGCTTCCACTGCTGGTTGGCTGCTCCATTATCATTCCACTGAATGATTGTTGCCCCACCCGTAGAAGAAGCACCGTTAACATCGAGTGCAAGTCCACTATTGCGGTTGATTAATTTGTAGATGGCCCCGGATTCATATCCTGTACCGCCATTGTAAGTTGCACCGGAAATGACGTAGGTTGTGACCGAATTGGCCTTTGCCGTAGCGGTAAAGGTTTTGTTTTGCACCGAAATATTGGTCAGTTGCTGCAACTTCTCCGTTGAAGAGGTCCGATATACTTGAGCAGACGTGCCTGTGTTCGTAAAACGACTGAGATCATAGGTTACCGTTGTATCCGTCGATTCCGAATTGGTTGTAACCAGTACTACTTTGCCGGAAGCTGCATCATAGGCTGCAAGGGTATTGGCATCACTCATGCCGATAATCTTGTACCCAGGACGAATAAATTTGCTGTAATTACCCATGACATAATATTTTTGGTTCACGGTGTAACTGGTCGTTTGTGTATTGTTCAACACGTTCTTGAAAAATCCCCATCCTTCTGCACTATCGACGGCTTGCCAATACACCCATCCACTTGCGCCCATATTGCGAATATCCTTGAGGATGGTACGTGACATGGTAAGTCCACTTGCATCCCCGTCTCCATATTCCGAGGTCCACAGATGTTTGCCCGCAGACGTCGCTGTGTTGCGCAAAGCAGTACGATTGCTTCCGCCATACGTATGAGTGTTGATCTGAGTGATCGCTGATTTAACCGCATTGCTGTAGCTGTTGAACGACACATTGGAATCATCGATACTGTATTCTTCCGGTGCGCTCAGCTTTGTGGACAGGCCCTTTGCATTCAACGAAGCTTGTACCTGACTCAGAATTGTGTTCTGATCCGCCCGGTCAAAGTGCATGCCCTCCTGGTCATTGCCCTGCTTCCACCACGTCGAGATCGGTTCATTCAGCGGAGTTACGCTATCAAATGTGATCCCCCAGTTATCACGAAAATGCTTCACAACCTCAGTTAAGTAATCGGCAAAATCATCGTAGTAATCGGGCTTGAGGTTGTTACCACCATTGGCCGAACCGGACACATTACCACTGATGGTCATCCAGTAAGGTGCGGAATTTGCAAAAGCTTCGATGACATTCACGCCTTGCGCTTTGGCAGCTTGCAGCATATATCGTTGGTTTGCATCTGCATTCCAGTCATACACGCCGGGAGAAGGCTGGTAACCAGGAACGGCTTTGCGATATTCGAGGATATTGGATGATGGATTATCCCCGCCTCCAATGTTGTACCGCAGGATATTCAAACCCAGTCCGGTATTCGCGTTGAACATTTTCTCCACATACTCATCCCGATTGGAATATTCTCCAACCACTTTTCCCCACCACGCGAGGGATGTCCCCCATCCTTCCATCGTCTGATATTGCTTCGATGGATCGGCAACAGCCGTGTAGGCTCCTGCAGCAGATACCTCTGTCCCCACACCTAAACTTCCTGTTAACAGACTTCCTGCCAGCAGCAGCGAGCTCATTCGTTTTAACCACTTCATCCGCTTCACTCCTTATGAATTTACACTTGCACTCCGATGTCAGAACAACTTTCCGATCGCTGTTATCCCCAGATTTTTAATTATTCTTAAAAAGGGGAAAATCCGGGATAGTATATGCTTCCGATGCAGCTTTCTTTCAGAAAGCTTTTAGGCGCACGCTTCGCTTCTTCAAGTTATTTCTGACCTCTCCGTTATCGTGTAAATGTATAGTTAAACTTAGAAAATAAACACCTATTATTGTGCAACCTCTCTGAAGGTCGCGTCTGACTTATCGAGTGCGGTAACGACAGCTTCCAGTTTCAGCACATTATTATAATGTCTCAGGTACAGGTTCGGGTTACTAAACGAGGTATACGATGTCCAACTAGCGTTAGCAAGTCCACTTACACGTTTGAACGTGGCGTCATTTCGGAATGTAGTGCTGCCGTCATTTTTCACAAGTGTGATGCTACCATTATTATTGCGCAGGAAATAACCCGGATAATTCATGGACTCAAACGAAATGCCTGTTGCATTCGACAGCCCGGGAACGATACGGAATTGTGCATCTTCCGCCGGACTGACACTTGCATCAATCCGTGCCTGATAGTTGTAGTGACGAATGAAGTTGCCAGGCACATTGAATGACTCCAACTTGCGGATATCCCCCGGTTGTCCGGACTCTTTCAATACGGTCATATGCCGGACGAGTCCGGTAAGACCTGCAATCTCTTGTTTGGCCCCCCAAGTCTGGAAGTTGTCAGCAGAGTCGCTGTAATAATATTTTTGTGTTGCATAGCCGTCAAAGTAGATTCGCCATGAACCATTATCCAGCTGAACAAGCGCCGGACCTTCCACCCAAGAACCCCAACCTGCCCAATCCCCTGTACCTTTAAAGGTATAAGGACCCGTTAGAGAGGTGGCTGTCGCATATTCAATGTATCTGGTGGTCTCGTTCTTGGTAAAAGCATGATAGGTTGAGCCTGTCTTCACGATAAAAGTGTCGATATAATTGGGAGCAATGCCTGCCAGTTCAGTAGGTGCAGACCATGAGGTAGATGTTAGATTGCTACCTGAAGCTGTGAGTACATAAGGTTTGAAATTCTGATAGTTGCCTGGTGAGAGGGACACGATAATGTTCAGACTGCCGTTGCTGTCTTTGAACCATTCTGGTGCCCAGGTGTGTGCGATTGTGGTAGGTGTGGATAATGTAATGTTACGGACAAATGTCCAGTTTACCTTATCCGGGCTGGAGGCGATGCCGATGGTGTTACCCGACCAGTTCGTGGTGTAGACAACGTAATATAGACCATCGGTGTGCTTCATGATGCTGGGATCGCGAATCAGATCGGCCGGAGGTGTATAAGCTGGCCCTTTCAGCAAACCATATTGGGTCGCATTATAGGATTCGTAGATATACATATTGGACTCACTTGTGTTCGTAAAGGCGGATATCGTATATACACTTGTCGCTGCTCTGGCTGTATTGGGGAATAACATCGTTAATAGAAGTAATGTTCCAAGCAGCAGAATCATTCCGGCCTTGAAACCTTTGGACTTTCCTGCTCCTATTCCCTCTTCCTTCTTCGTCAACATTGGGTCATCTCCTTATTCATGAGTGATGAACAGAGGAATACCTTACTGTATTACCAATGACAAAGCGTACCTGGGACTGCCACTGATGAGCAATACCTCACAACTACCTGTTCAAATTCCAATTACATGAAGCATCACTCCCTTCACAGATCATGGATGAACACTCTTTATATATGTAAACGGTTACAATTAATTAAACTACAAGTGTTACCTTAGTTCGTTGTACCAACCTGATCACCACAGCTCCCCCATTCCCTTAGCTAATTCACTCACAAGACTGAATCCAAAGATTCACAAGCTCGGGTTATTTGACTAAGAAAATGAGGTAGTGTGACTGTTGTAAAAGGTGAAATGCTGCGTCTAACTCGAACTATCTCGATTCAGTTCTTGTTCTCAACCATAGTTGGATCGGTAAGACAGCTATCGATCCATACATGAACTATTCCACTACAACCCAAGGATAACGGGATAACGCATCCAACAGAAATCGTACACGTTCTGGTGTTCTGCCTTCTTCATCGAACAAAAGTAATTCATTCTCTTCCTGTAGCCAAGCTACTGGAATTTTGTAATCCTCTTGCGGACCAATCTGCCAGTAACGGCCCAGATGATGTCCGTTCAGGTGAATGGTTCCTTTGCTCATCCCGGTCAGGCGAAGCATCAGGTTCACCTTATGGTGCTCGGAAATAGAAGGTTTCGCGAAACGCCAGCGGTACCAGACCGGCTGACCATACGATCCTCGGACTAGAGTATGATTGGATACAGGGTGAGACTTCTCACTCAATGTAGCACTATTGACCGATTCATTCGTGGTGTCGGGCACCAGATTGGCAGTACAATTGCCACCTGCGGCGATACCAGGCTGTCCTGCAGGCTGGATTGACCCCTGTGCTCCAGGATGGATCGATTCCGGTCCTACCTCGTATCTCTCCCATTGTTGCGGAAGCAATGCATCCGTCCCTGCCATACGCCAATCCTTCAGTTCTCCCTGACTCGGATATGTGATTAGTTCCAGTCGATTCAGCGAAGAGCGGCTATACGGCATTTCCAGTGTATTTGTCTCTCCGGTCTTGATATACAAGGATATGTCTAACGTCTGGAAGGCAAACCAATCCTGATATCC
This sequence comes from Paenibacillus sp. FSL H7-0942, assembly GCF_045040715.1. Classification (NCBI taxonomy): domain Bacteria; kingdom Bacillati; phylum Bacillota; class Bacilli; order Caryophanales; family Paenibacillaceae; genus Paenibacillus; species Paenibacillus sp. FSL H7-0942. The sequence continues at coordinate 5,162,144 of NZ_CP150279.1, forward strand.
TTCCATCGGAACTTCCATGCCATTGATACGAAGACCTTTACTCAAAGCACCCACAAGAATCGCCCGATCCATGCCATCCAGCGTAAAACTTCTGCTCAGAAGTGGCGATCCTTGGAGAGAGTTCACCTCATCGAGATGCACAAGTCCACGCTCCATACGCCAATCCCGACGAATATCCTGAACCTTGCCATCCAGATACACAGCACCAGCCAGACCTTTGCTCTCACCCAAATACGGGGAGAAGTTCAATCTGCCCATATGCTGTACCAGAATCTGAAGTGTATTCTTCCCTTTGGCCACCTGCAACTGCACACCTGCTGCCCCTACCTGACGAACCAGTGCCTGCTGAACACCATTAACGATGATTCTGGCAGTATCCTGGATATCCGGCAAAATGAGGTTAGTGACCCCTTCGGTTGGACTCTCGAAATCACATTCGTACAATAGATAACCAAAATCTTGTCCATACCGGGAAAAGTCTTCCGGTTGTCCACTCGCCGAGCGTTGCTTCGCAGTTAACGTAACACGTGACAGCTCAGGAGAATCAGACAACGTCGGCGCACTCGGTGATGTCCATGGAAGCTGCTGCTGTATACCTGCAATAGACTCCTCGCTGGCATAGAATTCCCGACCTGTTAACGTTTGTTCTCCATCGGTCCAGTCACCAAGCAGCGTAATTGTGCGATCGGGATCAGTAATCATACCCTTGACCTGACCAGATGGTAACACGTCCACGTCATCAAACCCGATCACATAACGTAGTCCCTTCTGATCTGTTGCTTCCAATCGCCATGTTCGATTCATCGATTCTTGATCCAAAATGACGAAACGGATCGGTGTGCCGTTTGCTTCCAATTGGATCATTCCCGGCTCTTGGAAATGGAACAGATCGAAGCGGTATACGTTCCTTGCTGAATCATGTTCAACCAGCACTTGCACCGTACTGCCCGTGACGTATAGTGCCCTGGCTTCCAGTTCGACAACTGAACGCTGTCCCGTAGCGGCCACGATGAACAGGGTCAATTCTCCGTTTATCATTTCATTGCCCGTAATCATCGTACCCGCAGTCAGGTATACGTGTTCAGCAACCTGTACTCGATCCAGCAACGGAACAATCTGTCCTGGATTCAGAGATACGGGAAGAGTACGGCCTTCTTCCAGTGTAATGTGCATCGTTTCGCGTTCATCCTTGTGACTCTCCAGGAACCAAATCTTCTGTTTGTTAGCTTGTCTGCCTCGTACAGTTATGCCTTCAGGACGACGTACAACGATCTGTTCTTCTGGAATTTCCTCTGTTTCCATCAGAAGGGCCCCGAAAGCATGGACGAAATAGGACAAATTCTTGGTTACTGCATATTTCGGTGTCACCCGTCCATATTCGTTCAGCGGTGCATCATAGTCATAGGACGTAATCATGAAGATGTCACTGCTACCCATCGTTCTGCCGCCATATCCACCAAAGTTCGTGCCACCATAGAACATGTAGTGACTGATTCCGGTATACCCGGCACGCAGAATCTCCATGATACGTCTCTCTAGTAAAGGGGCTGTCTTCTGAATGGCTGAAGGTCCTCCCCAATTCTCAAACCATCCGGTCCAGAATTCCGTGACCATCTTCGGGGTGTCCGGCTGTTTGGCTCGGAGTTTCTCATAATGCCCGTCAGCACCTGACCAGAAATTAGCCCCTTCAATTGTGCCTTCCGCCCCGCCAACGCAAGTGATCAGCGTAGCGTCAATGCCACGTTGCAACAATCCATCTCTCAGCGTATTCATATGGTCACTTGCAGCAGCGTCATCCATCAGATACCCGTATTCATTTTCCACCTGAACCAGAATGACCGTGCCCCCAGCGGACAGCTGGCGTTCCCGAATAATCGGCACAATCCGGTCAAAATACAAATTCACATAGTGCAGATACGTCTCATTATTTTCCCGGAATTTTACGCCGTCCTTCGTACCAAGCCAGTATGGAAAACCGCCAAAATCCCATTCTGCACAGATAAACGGACCCGGACGCGCGATGACCCACATGCCCAGTTCTGCGCACAAATCCAGAAATGCTCCGCAATCGTTGTCCCCTTCAAAGGACCACTGTCCTTCTTCCGGTTCATGCACATTCCACGCAAAGTAAGTGTCGATGCAGTTCATACCTGCCAGCTTCGCCTTCAGCAGAACCTCACGCCATTCCTCCTTTGGCATACGGAAATAATGGACCGTGGCACTGTTCAGAAATACACGCTCTCCGTTTAGGAAAAAGCTGCGTGCATCGTATGTTAATTCAGATTGAACACCGTTCTCAGCCCTTGCGATGTTCTTCTCCTGTTCCTGCAGCAAAAGGGATGCTTTCTCTGTCAAAGTTATCCCCTCCTTCTCTTTATTGATATAAATTGAACTAAAATTATTTACACTGCACACTTCGATGACAGAACAACCTTCCGATCGCTGTTATCCCCAGATTTTTTGATTCCCTTTTCTCAAAGGGAAAATCCGGGGATAGCGTATGCTTCCGATGTAGCTTTCTTGCAGAAAGCTTGTAGGCGAACGCTTCGCTTTTTCAGGTTTTTTCTGTCCTCTCCGTTTGGTGTAAATGTTTAGTTTAATTTATATAGGTTCATATGTCCTGTTGTTCATTTAAAATATAAGGCGAAACAAATCCGTTGAACTAAAAGACAATCTACACCGGCACTACGATGACAAAATCCTTCCGAGTGCTGCTATCAGTTCGCCTGCAACGTCACGCCTTCCAGTACAACGGTTGTAATGGAGTTGTCGGCCGTAGGCACTTCAAGTCCGTTGGCATACACCGGGATGTCTTCAAGCTGTTCCATGTTCCGTTCCGGTGAAGTCTGATACACCTGAGCGGTGGATGATTTTCCATATGCATACCCTTCCAGTTCAAACGCCGTTGTACCCGCTGACAATTCATTGCGAATCACTAGCACCAATCTCTGGTGTTCCGGATCGTAGGCAGCCAGCGTGCGTCCACCATCGGTTGGAATAATTGTCGCGCCAGGACGAATGAACTTCGTGAACTGGGCCATGCCGTAATACTGTTTGGTCATCTCGTACTGCTCTTCTCCGTTGAAATTGGCATGAATGAAGCCCCAATTATTATTGGCGCCCTCATCTTCAACGGCCTGCCAGTATACCCAGGCGGATGGCTGCATGATTTTCAGATCAAACATGATCCGCTCCGCCAATTCTTGCACCGAGGTCATATCCTCATGACTGTGCGGCTCGCTGCCGCCGGTTCCGTACTCGGACATCCACAGCTTTTTGCCTTGGCGTTCTGCCAGCGTGCGCAGCTCTTCCATTTTGCTACCATTATAGGAGTGAGTATTGATCTGCTGGATTACGTCCAGCGTGTCCTGATCATAGAGGTTGAAATTAAACACCGTCTCATCAATGCTGTTATCGTCCGCGGCACTAATGACGGTTCCATCCAGTCCTTTGCTCTTCAACGATGCAGCAACTTTCTTGATAATCTCGGCCTGTTTCTCATTGGTAAAATGACTACCTTCCTGCATATTGCCCTTCTTCCACCAGTCGGAGGAAGGTTCATTAAGTGGATTCAGTGTGCGGAAGGTGATCCCCCACTCGTCCCGATAATGCTTCACGACTTCAGTCAAATAATCGGCAAACGCATCATACTGGTCGTCACGCAGATTATTGCTGCCATCCACAGCTCCGGTAACGGATCCACTGATCGTCATCCAGTAAGGTGGTGAATTGGAGAATGCTTCGGCAATGTTCACACCACGCTCCATCGAACCTTGTAATACAGCACGCTGACCTGCATCAGCATCCCAGTCCCACTCTCCAGGTTCAGGCTGGAAGCCAGGTACATCCCCGCCGGGACGAAGAGCTTTCATCTCCGGATTTTCCTCACCGCCAATATTGTAACGAACGATGTTCAGACCTAATCCTTTCTCCGGATCAAAGACCAGATCCATCATTTCACTCACCTTCGCCTGATCCTTCCATCCGCCAAGATCGTTGGCCCACCAGGCAAGTGACGTACCCCAACCTTCAAAATGATCATAGGACTGATCCAGCTTCAGACGTACCGGTTCCCCTTGAAATACAAGTGTTTTGGATGATTCATTGGCAAAATGATTGATAACAATTCCTCCTCCTGCCAGCAGGGCAATCAGAGCGACACCCATGAGGATATAACTCCGTTTGCCTCTGCTGCGTTGTTCTTTATGCGCCATGGGCTATACAATCCCTTCTCCATGTACGGTAATTACTTCGTTGACCTTCAACGTCAGGTTCAGTACATACACACATTACAGACACTTCGGTTACTTGATTCCGCTGCTTCCGCCGCTAATGTTGGCTTCGTAGACATAACGTTGTCCAAACAGATATACCAACACCATCGGAATGGTGAGGAACAAGGAAGCAATCATCACAAGGTTCCATGGTGGCATCTGCCCGCCACCTACCGTAGTCAACAGCTGCACTCCGAGTGCCAGCGGCATTTTTTCCGGATCATTGATATAGATGAGCGGTCCCATGAAGTTGCCCCAGTTATAGGAGAACGAGAAGATCGCAATAGCCGCAAGTATCGGATAAGTCAGTGGCATGATGATCTTCCAGTAGATTCCCGGGTGCCCCATACCATCGATCATGGCGGCTTCATCCAGTGATTTTGGAATACTCATGACGAACTGCCGAATCAGGAATACGTTGAACGCTCCGGCGAAGAAACTCGGTACGATCAGCGGGTAAAATGTATTAATCCAGTCCAGATGACGGAAGATGATGAACTGCGGTACCATCGTCACCTCACCCGGAATCATCATCGTACTGAGCAACACAATAAACAGGAAACGGCTGCCTTTTGCTTTGATTCGGGCAAAGCCGTAGGATACGATCGAAGCTGATAATACCGATCCGACAATCGTAAAGATGGTAATGATGACCGAGTTTTTGAGATATGTTCCAAGATTATTATTCGTAAAAATCGTATAAAAGTTCGACCATTGGAACTCCATTGGAACGAAGGTAAAGGCTGATTTGACGGTTGTTGCGTCACTTGCCAGTGCAATAGAGATCATGTACAGGAAAGGCGAAGCAAGCAGCACCCCGACCAGAATCAGAAAAATATAGGATATCGTCTTCTCCACAGTGGATGGATTACTCATTGGCTTTTCCCTCCTCGTAGTGCACCCATAGCGCCGATGAACGGAATACAACGAGTGTCAACACCATGATGATGATGAATAGTACCCAGGCAATCGCCGATGCATATCCCATTTTGTAGAATTGGAACGCATTCTGGAATAGGTAGGGAACAACCATCTGACTTGAATTGTCAGGTCCCCCGGCAGTAACGATGAATACCTGCGCGAAGGTCTGGAGCGCTCCAATCATGCCAGTCACGAGATTGAAGAAAATGACGGGAGTTAGCATTGGGAATGTAATATGGAAGAACGATTGTGTACTCTTCGCTCCATCAATGGCAGCGGCCTCGTACAGCTCCTGCGGAATGCCTTTCATCCCTGCAAGCAGCAATACCACGCCACCACCTACACCCCATAAGGACATGAGAATCAATGCAGGCTTAACCCAGTTCGGATCAAGAAGCCAGGCGGGACCCTGAATACCGAAGATCGCAAGTGCCTGGTTGATCAACCCTTCCGTCGGTGCAAGCAAGTGGATGAAGAGCAATGAACTCGCAACCACCGGAACAACCGACGGCAGATAGAACAGAATACGGAAGAAGGTGATCCCTTTGATTTTTTTGTTGAGGTAATATGCAATCCAGAGCGAGATCGACATGCCCAGCGGAATGGATATCAGCGCATAGAAGAATGTATTGCCGACGGATTTCCAGAAGATCGGATCATCGGTCAGTAATGTTTTGTAATTGTCGATACCAATGAATTCAGGGGACTGGAACAGATCCCAATTCGTGAAGCTCATATAGATGGAAAACAGGATCGGACCCAGAGTCAGCCCCAGAAATCCGATCAGCCAAGGCGAGATGAAGATGTAGAACCATTTCCCGTCCTTTTTTCTCACGTTAAGCCCTCCCATGACGCAGAGAGCAGATGGAACCCGCATTCACGCCGATTCCACCTGTCCTGCTGTCGCTGCTATTTGTGCATGTTCAGAAAAATCCTCTATTTGTAGAGTCTTTCCAGTCCACTCTGAATTTCGGTTACGGTATCATCAAGCGAGGCTTTGTTGTTGAAGTAGACACCCAACTTATCGTTAATGAGCTTCATCATTTCGTTCCATTGCGGGTTGAATGGTTCTGCATAGATCGTTGATTCACTGAACGCAGCCATGTTGATTTTTTTGCCACCGTATTCAGCATTCAGGAATTCATCACTGGACAGACCTGCTTTGGTTGCAGGAGCATCCTGACCGGCTTTGACCATTGGCATCTGTGCTTCTGGTGTGGTCAGTGCTTCAATTACTTTGAATGCTTCTTCCTTGTGTTTGGAAGCGTTGGTAATCGTTAACCCGTTAAAGAATGCGTTTGTTTCGCCCCATACCGGAGAGATATCCCAATTAATGCCTTCCACCTTGGCAAGTGAACCGATGTTCCAGAACCCTGTCGTTTCCATGGCGATCTTGCCTTGAGCGAACAGCGGATCAGCTCCGATATTCCCCATGTCGGCAATCTCGGTTGGCGTTGGTCCCGCACCGTGTGTGAAGGTCAGATCATTCATGAATTGTAATGCTTTCCGCACAGGCTCTGTATTGAAGATTGGCTTGCCACTCTCATCGAACAGTGAGCCACCGTTCTGGTAGATCAGCTGCATCCATTGCGGCCACCAGCTACCCGGATAGTAACCCCATTGAGTCGTCTTGCCGTTCTCCTTCACCGTCAGCTTCTGAGCTGCCGCCATCAGATCATCCTGCGTCCAATCTTTGGTTGGATATTCCACCCCAGCCTTGTCGAACAGATCTTTGTTATAAAAGAGGACCATCGCACCTGCCCGATCCGGCAAACCAAATTGTTTGCCATCATACTTCATCAGGTTTGCAATATCATCGGAATAACGCTCAGACATGTTCACATTGTTGGCCTTAATCATGTCATCCAGCGGTATAATTTGATTCTTGGAGGCGTAAGCCTGATAGTTCTCGGCAATCATCATGATGTCCGGTGCCGTTCCTCCGGCGATCATGGTCTGTACTTTCTGGTCATAATCCCCTGCAACCACGTTCAGCTTCACGTTAATATCGGGATACGTCTGTTTCACAATGTCGAGTCGTTCCTGATAAATCTTCTTCTCATCCTCCGAGCCCCAGATCGTCATGCTCAAATCAACCTTGCCACCGGACTCACCGGAAGAACCGTTTTTACTCCCGCTGCTACAGGCTGTCAGACCCATTACCATGACCAGCATCAATAACGAAATGACCTTTAGACCTCTTCTCATACGTTACGCCCCCTTGATATAATGAATGGATGACTACACTGAAACCCGTTTCATGAAATGGGTTTCATTAAGCTGAAACATAAAACCCGTTCCACTTTATGAAAGGGGTTTCATTCACGCACTCATTATATTTCACCCTTCGAGGAAATGTCAACGCTTTCTTTTCCAATTACAGGCCCCTTTATCTTGCAGCAGGTCCTGTACTTTGACGCACAATTAGCTCCGGTTGCAGAACGATCTGCTTCTTCGGTTTGCCTTGGTTAATCAACTCATGCAGCACATCCACAGCCTGTTTGCCAAGCTGATACGTGTTCTGGGATACGGTTGTCAGTTCCGGTATAACGGCACTGGCGAGCGGCGTATCATCATAACCCACAATGGATATATCCTTTGGAATCGAGAGTCCATGCTCAATCGTTGACTTAATGGCACCAATCGCTGTATTGTCATTGACGCAGATAACTGCGGTGGGTGGATTGTCACGATCCAGCAGTTTGGACATCTCCCGTTTGCCGTCGTCGATGGAGAAGCTACCGAGCAGTTGCCGTTCTTTTGGTATTTCGAGCCCATGTTCCCGAAGTTTCTTCTGCACAGCTCTGACCTTGACCATGGTGGTGGACAACTCTTTCAGACCGCCAACAAAGGCGATATCGCGATGCCCCAGTTCAAGCAAATGCTCAGCTGCAAGGGCTGCCCCTGCACCTTCATCCGTGTACACCCGGTGGAACCCACCTTTGGCAATATTGCCATTGACCAGCACGATTGGCATACGTTTGCCCATATCAATCAATTCCTGAGCCATGTCATCCGGACAGACCTGCATGTTAATACGCCCGCCGAGAAAAATAATCCCGTCTACCCGCTTCTCTCGCAGGATGGACAAATATTCAGATTCCCTGTTGTAGTCGCCTGCGGTATTGCACAGAAAGAAGGTATACCCCAATCCGCGAGCCTCATTCTCCGCGCCCCAGAACACTTCCGGGAAAAACGGGTTTGTAATGTCCGGCAGGATGATGGCAATGGTGCCCGTCTCTTTTTTGATCAGACTGCGCGCCTGCGCATTGGGCTGAAACTGGTGTTTTTCAATGATGGACATAATCTTCTCTCGGGTGCTTGCACGCACAGGTGCCGTATCATTCAGTACCCGGGAGACCGTCGCTACAGATACATTTGCTTCTTTGGCGATGTCGTATATGGTGATCGGTGTCATAGCGGAACCTTCCTTTTTCTCTAATTTTCCCTATTTTCCCTGCTTATCATACCAGATAAGGAATGGCGATGAAATGGGTTTCATTGACGGGCGAATGATTTCACACTGAACCCATAGAAATTCCGGGTATAACATTCATACGTAAATTATTCTTTGCATTACGCATTAGCGTCAATATATACAGGACATGTTTGCTTTTCTTTATTTCACCTTCTAATCTGCGTTTATGGTCCATATATTAAATTGTAAGCGAATTCATTGGAGATTAGAGGAGTGTGAACAACGTCATGATCATTCAAGTCAGTCCGCTGGCAGAAGCAAGACTTACTGAAAAGCTGGGAGATCGACCAGGCTATTTCAAATTGTTTTATGATACCGATGGATGCGGTTGTGACGGAATTGCGGTACTTCTGATCTTGAACGAACCGGATAGCGATGATGTTACCGTAGAAGCGGGGTCGCTTCCCTTTGTAATCAACAAACAGCAGCAGATTTACTTTGAACCCTCTCTGCGTCTGCAATCCGAGCACAGTTTCCCTTCATTCCGACTGAGTAGCGATTCCATGATCTATGGCAGTAATGTCAAAGTCCATGATTTACGAGATACCGCAGACGTAGCCCCTCAGCCCACTGGATGGTTTGTACGATAAACGTTGAATTAGCACTATAATTAAAACCTCCCAAGCCCAGATTTCATGCGGGACGGGAGGTTTTTTATCAATTTTAAAGGCGAAGAAGCCAGACCAGAATTTTGTGACCGGCGTTAAGCAATACCGAATTGATAAGCGCTGGTTGTACCTTTCACTAGTAAAGACTTATATATCAACGTAATTGTCGTTTACCGGATCGAGGAACGAAACGTTAATGAGCTTTTATATCACAGACTTTTGCCAGAGCATTTGCCAAAAAAAAGACGTGATTAAATTTGTCGTTCACAGCGACAAATTCAATCACGTTTATCAAGACATGCTATCAAAAGGGTTGCGTCTAGATCCAGCTTGTCTCGTCGGGCTAACTGCCCGGCCAACGAGCATCTTCTCGCATCTTAAAACGAAAGTGCCCTCCCTAATTCAGTCATCTCTAGCATTCGCTCTTGTGGGGTTGTTATAGATCACTAGAGTTCTATAAGGATTGAATTTTCTTTCCCTATTTCCGTTTATGTTCCAGTATCCGGCAATCCGAACATCGCATGATGCGGGAACTATCGATCCAATAGGTGATTCGCAGGAAGCGAAAGAAGTCTTTCTATACGCCATCTGCCATCTATCCAAATCGCCTGAAGCGTAAATTCCATGCCACAGCACCTCAGCAAAAAATGGTGACGGATATTACGTATATTTCGGATGGAAACACGTTTGTCTACCTGTCCGTGATTCAAGACTTGTTCAACAACGAAATTGTAGCTTGGCAGTTGTCTAAACGGAACGATGTTCAGCTCGTATTGGATACGGTAGAACAATGGACACAAAGAAGAGACGTTTCGGAAGCCGTGCTCCATTCGGATCAGGGCTTCCAGTATACGTCTCAGGCGTACAACACACGATTAGAAGAATTTGGCGTCAAGGGCAGCCACTCTCGCAAAGCAACCTGCCTAGATAACGCATGCATCGAATCCTTCTTTTCGCATCTCAAGACAGAGAAGCTGTACCTTAACCAGTGTAATTCAGAAGCAGAGATTCGACAAGCTGTGGAAGATTACATGTACAATTACAACTACCGACGATTTCAAGCCAAACTCAAACAGCGCGAACCGATTGAATATCGATGCGCGCTGGCAGCATAGCTTTTTTCATCTGTCTACTTGACAGGGGTATGACCATGTATGACATGTTTTTTTGTTTATTCATTTACTCCTGATAGACAACTATACTTACATTAGAATTGTTATCTTCTGGCGTACTTGCTGTAAGTATGACATTATGATCCATCGTGGTGACATTCCACCCAGGCATTGAATTCTCAAATGCAGAACCAATTTTCTCAGCCAGTCCATTTAATGTCTCTGTTCCTGACAATCTTAAACGTTTGGAAACTTCATTCGTACCGTCTCGAAATACAACTCTAATAATCCCTGGCGCGCTGGGGCCAGAATCAATTTTTAAACTTACAACTTGCTTTACGCCTGCAAAGGTCTCCGATCCTGGTGTAGTAATTGAGCTTGATAGAAATCCAATACCAGTTGTCGCTTCCACGATTGCCACGGATAGTTTAGGATTATTATCCGAAGGTGCTCGGGCTGTAAATATAACATTTCTATCATTTGACGTAGCGTTCCAATCAACTAAAGACGTGTTAAATGCCCAAGCTATCTTCGTTGCTACTTCGGCAGCAGTTTCTGTACCTATTAATTCAATATCTTTAAGAATGGTTGTGCTACCGTCTGTAAATGTAGCAGTAATCGTTCCGGCAGCTGTAGCCCCTGAATCTATCACTAAGGTAGCCACTTGTGCTTCGCCAGTAGGGTATGGAGCTCCTACGGTCGTTATTGTACTATCTGGCATGCCAATTCCTGTGTTTAATCCCGAAAGTCTCGCCATAGCTTTTATGTTATTCTCTGCCGGAAACTCGGCTGTAAAAATTACATCTGAGCCCAGTGAAGAAACGATCCAATTCGGAATCGTGCTCCCGAATGCTGCTACTATCTTGTCAGCAAGATCACTTCCTGTTTCAGGACTTCCCATCATAGACACATAGGCTGTCCACGAGGAGACTCCATCCGTGAATTTGACGCCTATCGGCCCATGGTCACTCTCTGAATTGGGCAGACGCAGCTTAATTACTTGGGATGTGTTTGTCGCAGGATTTCCTGGAACTTCAAGTGTACTTGAAGGTGCCCCTACTCCTGAGGCTTCCAAAGCGTATATTCGAACATTTTCGTTATTAGTACCTGCCGTTTGCGATGTGAAATGTACTCGAGTCCCATCAGCATCTACAACCCAACCCGCTACGGATGTTCCAAAAGCGACTGCTATTTTTGATGCTACTTCAGCCGCTGTTTCTGTTCCCAGCATGTAGATATTTTTTTGAACTGGCACTCCTCCATCTGTAAAATAAACATTATATGAACCCGGAGCCGTTGCACCGTTCTCTATCACTAGTGTTGCTACTTGTGCTGTACCCTGTAATGGCTCTGTTCCTACAGATGTAATCGAACTATCTGGCATACCAATTCCTGTGTTTAATCCTGAAAGTCTCGCCATAGCTTTTATGTTATTCTCTACTGGAAACTCGGCTGTAAAAATCACTTCTGAGCCCCGTGAAGAAACGATCCAATTCGGAATCGTGTTCCCGAATGCTGCTACTATCTTGTCAGCAAGATCACTTCCTGTTTCAGGACTTCCCATCATAGACACATAGGCTGTCCACGAGGAGACTCCATCCGTGAATTTGACGCCTATCGGCCCATGGTCACTCTCTGAATTGGGCAGACGCAGCTTAATTACTTGGGATGTGTTTGTCGCAGGATTTCCTGGAACTTCAAGTGTACTTGAAGGTGCCCCTACTCCTGAGGCTTCCAAAGCGTATATTCGAACATTTTCGTTATTAGTACCTGCCGTTTGCGATGTGAAATGTACTCGAGTCCCATCAGCATCTGCAACCCAACCCGCTACGGATGTTCCATACGCGACTGCTATTTTTGATGCTACTTCAGCCGCTGTTTCTGTTCCCAACATGTAGATATTTTTTTGAACTGGCACTCCTCCATCTGTAAAATAAACATTATATGAACCCGGAGCCGTTGCACCGTTCTCTATCACTAGTGTTGCTACCTGAGCCGTACCTACGTTGTTATAAATACTACCTGGGACAGTTATGACACTTCCACTCGAAACCACCCCTGTCATAATGCTTTCAACGGTGGCTTTAACGTGATCGTTGTTAACAGCTGGATTTAATGCTGTAAAATAAATGTTTGCACGCTCAGCATCCACATTCCATCCTGTTAATGCATTATCAAACGCTTGTACGATTTTAGCAGCTACCTCAGTATCCAATTCAGTTCCATCAAGCTCTACGTAAACGGTCACTGGATTGACTCCATCCGTAAATGTGGCACTCAATGAACCTGCCGTATCTGCACCACTTGTTATTGTCAGAGTGGCAACTTGAGATATACCTTGAACGGCTTTGACTCCTTCAGTGGCGATTAATGTGGAGGTCTTCACTCCAGTAGTAATCGAAGGTGAACCGGATCCATTAGATGTAGTGTTTGAATCTGAATTTAAACTCGCAGTAGGTATAGATGGTGAAGGTATATTATCTTTATCTTCACTTTCTGTTTCTTGTTCTTGTTCTTGTTCTTGAATCAAGCTTATCGCTTTATCCAACATCACAACTGCCTCAGCTCGCGTAATTGGAGATGCCGGTTTGAATGAACCATTTGTATAACCAGTAATGATATATTTTGAGAATGTAGCACCTATGGCACCCTTACTCCAATATGTAAACTCTGAAGAATCCTTAAATGCTAAAGCTGCTTTTTCATTACTAGGTAATTTCAGTAAGTCTGCTACAATAACTGCAGCTTCTTGACGGCTTATCGGTTTAGAAGTACGTATAGTTTGATCTTTATAACCTTGTATGTAACCTGCTTTTACCGCTTTTTGCACTTCTAGATAGCTCCAATTTGAAGACGACAAGTCAGTGAAATGTAGTTCTTCTACCTCATTAAAATCAAACTGACGATTAACCAATGCCATAAATTCTCCACGTGTAATTACATCGTTGGGTTTAAGTGTTTGGTCGGAATATCCTTTAATCAACCCTTCTGAGAGCCATTTGCTAAGGATATACTCGGCCCAATGTCCTTCAATATCTAAATTGGTTTTCTGACCATATGCTACCCCACTCAAGACGGATACCAAACTGGTTGCTAATATGAATGTGCTTACTTTTTGAATCACTTTTCTATAAAACATATACTTCCTCCAGTTCAAATATAAAGCTATTTATTTACTCAATAGAATAGATTAGTCTGTGCCTCCCCTCCAGTTACTCTTCCTTAAAGCGAATTTGAATTAAGGTATAAGCTTCAACCATCCGCCTTTTTCTTAATGCTATCTTATTATATCGGTTTACACTAGTTCACGAGTTATACTTATTACTTAGGTTCTTTTACTCAGCACTATTCTTTTTCTGAATTGAGCGAGCCTTGTACTCAAATTTGATACGTTCTTGTAATGATATATAGTATTTTTGGGAGAACTTACTACTTAAAAAGATATATATTATGAGTCTATCCAAGTTAGAATTAACAGTTAATGGGTTGCTTTTATACTTCTATTGTAGCGCACCTGAAGAATACGATTTTATTTACGAAATAGTTCCATTAATCAGGGTATTCTGACATCCACGTTGAGAGTTTATCTTTGTTGCAATAATTAAACACAACAATAGCACCGTTCCTTTTGAAAGTATCGGCGCTGTTAACGTATCGGATAAATCGAGCGAGTTATCTGCTAACAGTCGGTAGCGCTCTTCGCTTTCATTACCTTGAGAAACTACCTTTACTCAGTAATATTTTTAGACGTTCCAAAAATACCATCTACCTTTCCTTCAAAAACAAAGGAACAATCAACTATACAAAATTAATATTCCTACACTTCTAAAGAACATAGTTTTATTGAACTTGAATTTTAACCCTCTCTATCATATAATCTATATAGATGGTATATGGATGGTGTGTGGATGGTAATTTCCTTTTTACACTTCCATAGATCGATTTCAATTATATTTAACCATACTAATAGTGCTGAGGAGTTGAATCTAAAATGGACAATATTGATAAAACAGAGAAAATAACCATTAATATTGGTGTTGTTGATCTTGGTCACATTGATCTTCTAGTTGAACAAGGATTTTATTCGAATCGAACCGATTTCATTAAAACTTCGGTGCGAAATCAAATTTCAACGCATCAACAGTACATACAACACGAGATATCCAGCAAGGTGCTAGCTGCGGGCGTAGTTCACTATAACCAATCTGATCTAGTGGAGCTGTATAACAAAAATCAAAGTCTGGAGATCAGATTAATTGGTATGCTCATCTTGGATCCAGATGTTACTCCAGAAGCGATATACAAAACAGTAAAAGTAGCAAAAATTTTTGGTGTTATCAAAGCTAGCCCGCAAGTAAAAGCTGCATTGGAAGCGATAAAAAAGAAATAGTTTTTTAAACTTTTCAGAAACTTAATGAATTTTCATAAGAGGTGGAACGCATGAAGTTTATAGGATCGTACTTAAAGCAATACTGGTATCTCTATGTACCCTTAGCCATTACGACACTTATTGGTATTGCACTAAATTTATCCCTTGCTTGGTTTATCTCAAGAATAACCGATGTAGCTGTAATACAAGACTCCTCACAATGGATGTTTATGATTTATGCAGGATGTATTATCGTAGGTGTACTCGGTTTCAATGCTTACACTGATACATATTTAAAAGCTAAAGTGGCCAGTATGATTCGTAATGATCTCAAGAAGAAAACAATGAGCACACTCCTTCAATTAAAACAATCCTTCTACGATAAGAATCATTCTGGACAATTGGTTACCCGACTGACTAATGACAATTCAATGGTAGGTGATGCGCTCGGGAATACGCTAATAGAGCTAATTAAAAACCCTCTTCTCGCTATTTTTTCCTTCATTTATTTAGTTTCGATAAACTGGAAACTGGCAATTATATGCTTGTTAATTGGGCCAATTACCTTAGCCGTTGCAGCCTTGTTTGGTAAAGCTATGAGAAGACTCTCGAATGATTTACAAAATCAAAACGGGCAGACTTCTAGTTATTTACAAGATGTTCTGGGATCAAGTATTATCTTCAAAACTTTTGCACTAGAAAACATTTTTCATAAAAAATTCGTGAAACAAGCAGAAAAAATTTTCAAATTGGAACTTAAAAACGGTAGAATGAACGGCGCATTAGATTCTACTACACAAGTTGTTGCAAACATTGCATTCATTATTGCATTCATTCTTGGCGCATATTTCGTTTCTCAAGGCGATATGACTATAGGAAGCCTACTTGCCTTTATCCAACTTATGAATTACTTAATTATGCCGTTCACAGCATTTTCAGGCATATGGGGACATTTTCAGTACTCTATGGGTGCCGCAGACCGGATCTCTGAAATTTTGGACGTTTCGAAAGAACCATCAATCGTACCACACGCTGCAAAACCAGTTAAAACTTCGTTTAACAATTTGAGCTTGAAACAAGTTCACTTTGAGTACGAGAATGAATCTGTAATAAATGACTTATCCGTTAATATTAGCAGGGGTGAGTTTGTCGCTATTGTCGGGCCAAGTGGTAGCGGAAAATCAACCTTATTTAAACTATTACTGAGTCTATATCCTAGTTCAAAAGGAAGCATTTCAGTCGATGGCCAGTCTTATGAAAGCTTGAGTGAAGAAGATGTCAGAAGATACTTCTCTATGGTACCCCAGGAGCCTTATCTCTTTTCCGGAACTATTCTTGAAAACATCAAGTACGGAAATCCGGATGCAACAGAGGAAGAAGTCATTCAGGCAGCAATTCACGCGAATGCTTATGAATTCATTACTGGCTTGACAGATGGATTTCAAACTGAAGTTGGCGAAAGAGGCTCAAACCTTTCTGGTGGCCAGAAGCAACGCATCGCTATAGCACGAGCAATTCTCCGTAACGCACCGATCTTACTTTTAGATGAAGCTACGGCATCCTTAGACAACGAGTCAGAACGCCTTGTTCAGGAAGCTTTGAATAAAATGATGATTGGGAAGACAACTTTAGTCATTGCACACCGTTTATCAACCATTCAAAGTGCAGACCGAATTCTTGTAATGAAAGACGGACAAATCGTTGAGAGTGGTAATCATGATGAACTGTTAAAAAGGCAGGCACATTACTTCAACTTGTACAACAAAAACTTAGCTTCAGCAAACTAATTTCATAAATGCTTAGGTGGCAGTGCTCAAGTCGTTTCTCTACTTGGCACTGCCCTTAACTTTGAGTTGTTTTTATTTTTTGAGTCTTAACTCCTGAAACCATAGCTTAATTCCCCTTTCTCAATAGAAACAACTCACCTTTGTCTACTCCTGCAAAATAACAATATTGTTGTATCCAAGAATTATTACTTCTACACACACGAGAAGTTCATAAATAGAAACATGGGGTGCTCCTCGTAATCTTGATGACGATGGAGACGCCCCATGCTTTATCTACCTTATTCCCGCTTTAAATTGTCTGAAAGAATGCCACTTACTTTAATCTTATAACTTTTCTAAAGTTTTGAGACTTACATTTTCAGCAATCTTGCGTACAGAAGGATACTTGAAAACCATCGAATCCTCTATTGTAATATTTTGTTGTTCCAATTTAATCTCGACATGAATAGCGTTAATGGAGTTCCCACCAATTTCAAAGAAATCATCTTCTACTCCAAAATCAGATCTCCCTAAAACTTCAGTCCATATGTCATAAACCAACGTTTCCAACTTACCTAAAGGTTCAGACGACTCCTGGTCGGGATGCAACTGAACTTCAATCGGAACTTCCTTAAGTTTTCTTCGATCAATCTTTCCATTAGCATTTAATGGCATCGCTTCGACCACAACATATTGGGCAGGAATCATGTAAGTAGGAAGAATGTTTTGAAGATATTTCTGGATTACTTTAGTAGAAATGTCTTGCTTAATAACCAAATAAGCAACCAACATCTCCATACCTTCTCCGCTAGGATCTGTATTTACAATTACTGCAGTATTTATAACCGATTCATGACGCAACAGAACCGCTTCAATCTCTGACAGTTCAATTCGATACCCCCTAATTTTCACTTGATTATCGGCACGTCCAATGTAATCAAGATTTCCGTCGGGCAGCCAACGTGCTAAATCACCCGTTTTGTACATCCGAGCGCCAGGGTTAAAAGGATTTTGAACAAACGCCTTAGCGGTAAGGTCCTCACGGTTCCAATACCCCCTTGCTAAACCGGCCCCAGCTATGTACAACTCCCCAACAATCCCTATTGGCTGCAACCTCTCTTCTTCATTCAGAATATAAATCTGAGAATTGATAATTGGTTTGCCTATGGATATGTGACTTCCATCTGTCAATTCTTGCACAGTGGACCAAACTGTGGTTTCAGTCGGTCCATACATATTGTAGATTCTAGCCGAAGTTACTTGAGACAAGCGGTTCATAAGCGTTGGAGGTAGTGCTTCCCCACCAAGCAATATGGCCGATAAATTGCTAAAGCAATGACCAACTCCTGCATCCAATAATAGTCTTAGCCGCGACGGAGTTAGTTGGATGATGTCAGCGTATTGCGACGAAACTAATTCACTTAATACCTTTGGACTTTGGATTTCGTCTTCCGTCGCCAGTACTACTGTTGCCCCCAACATCAGTGGAAGAAGACTTTCTAAAACAAAAATATCAAAGGATACAGTGGTTAAGCTCAATACAGTACTTTCTGAAGAAATTGGTAAGCGATCTCTCATTCCTTCACAGAAGTTCTTCAGACCTCGATGTTCAAGCATGACTCCTTTGGGACGACCAGTTGACCCTGATGTATAAATCACATAAGCTAGATCGCCTGCTTCAGGATAATTGGAAAGTTCAATGTTGTCTTCCCGTAAATCTTCATCATAATGTACAGCAATTTCTATTTGGTGAATTGACTCACTGATATAACCTGAAAGACTACCATCAGTCACTATGAAACGAGCATTACAATCTTCCAACATGTATTGAATCCGATCCTCTGGATGTTCCGGATCAATCGGAACATAGGCTGCACCTGCCTTCAGAATCCCCAACATGCCAGAAAGCAGTTCAATAGATCGTTTGGAAACTAAACCAACTAAGGATTGTTTCTCTAGCCCCTGTTCCAAAAGCAATCTTGCAATTCGATTCGCATGTCGATCCACTTCTCGATAAGTCCAAGAAGTTTTACCACATATGATGGCTGTCTTATCCGGGGTCAATTCAACGTACTTTTCAAACTGTACCAGGATAGTTTCATCTTTTTCAAAATAAACTTCAGTATTATTGAAAGTCTCCAATAACTGTCTGCGCTCATTTGAACTAACTAAGTCCACATCAGCCAATTTAATAGATGGATTTGATGCAATCTGAATTAAGAGTAATCGCCAATGTTCTGCGAATCGTTCCATTGTAGCCCGCTCAAATAATCTACTTGCATATTCAACACCAACTTCAATGCCATCCTTGATCTCTGTCACTTGCATTGAAAGATCTAACTTCGCTACACTTTCTGGCAAAGGAAGCATTTCGTATTCCAAATTTCCTATTAAGTTAGTTGAGACTTCCAAGTTCTGCATAGAGAACAAAACATCGAACAACGGATTTCGGCTTAAATCCCTTTTTAGATCTAATTGCTCAACTAATCTTTCAAACGGATAGTCTTGGTGTTCAAATGCTTTTATGGTGTCACTTTTAACTTCACTTAAGAAGTCGAGGAACGATTTCTCCTTATTCGGACGTCCTCGTAACGCTAGGGTGTTGATGAAAACCCCAAACATATCATGAACATCAGCATGATTTCGCCCAGCAATTGGAGTCCCTACAATAATGTCATCTTGACCGCTATATTTCCCTAACAACACTTGGAAAGCGGCAAGTAATACCATATATAGTGTACTTCCAGTCTCTGTAGCAAGCTTGTTAAGTCCATCAGATAATTCCTTGTTCAGATGAAATAATAAACTATCACCTTCGAAGCTCTGTTTGGCAGTTCTAGGATAATCAGTAGGAAAACTTAATACAGGTAATTCTCCACTAAAGGTATCCAGCCAGAAAGTCTCTTGGTGCTGTATACGTTTAGCGGATAGTTGCTTTTGTTCCCACACTGCATAATCCTTGTAACCTATCTCCAGTGTTTCCAATGTGGATCCCTCATAGTATCTAGAAAGATCTTTCCAGAATATCTGCATAGAAGTACCGTCTGAAATGATATGGTGCATATCAATGAGAAGAACAAATTCCGCTTCTTTGCATTGAAGTAGTCTCGCTCTAATTAATGGAGCCTCATTCAGTTCAAATGGATGGATGAAGCCAAACATACTTTCATAGATTTGTTTCTCCAGTGTCTGATTGTCCCCTTGGAAACGAAGATCTCTTTTTTCCAAGTAGAATGGTACTTTTTCATGAATTCGTTGTACAGGCTGATCGTCCAACCATTCAAATGACGTTCGTAAAATTTCATGGCGTTCAATAACCCGGAGTATAGCTTGTTCCAATTGGTCAGGCTTCAACTCCCCATAGAGCCTCACAGCCACAGGCATGTTGTAGGTTGTTTGCTTGCCCTCCATCTTATTTAAAACGAGCATCCTTTTTTGAGTTGAAGAAACCGGGTACACTTCTTTATGCTCACTACGAGAGATTGGTTCGTAAGCAACTTCTATCGAATGACTAGCAATATCCGCCAAGGTCTCTAATACAGGATTTTTAAAAATCACTTGAAGTGTTAATTCGACCTTTAGTTTAGCACGAACAAGTTGAATTAAATTCATTGCCTTCAGTGAATGTCCACCAAGCTCAAAGAAGTGATCGTCGATGCTGACTTGGCTGACTCCCAGCACTTCCTGCCAAATTTCCACCATGTCTTCTTCCATTTGAGTTCTTGGTGCCACATAAGATGTTCTTGCTGCCTTCGCCTCTTCCGGCTCCGGCAGTGCCTTTTTATCTACCTTTCCATTCGGCGTCAGCGGTAACTGGCTCATAATTATAATTTGGCTAGGCACCATATATTCAGGCAGGATTCTCAGTAAACCACTTCTCAGTTGTGAGCCAGTTGTTTTCTCTTCTACGGGTACGCAATATGCACACAAGTATACTTGCTCGTCCTGATCTTTCCGTGGCACAACCACGGCCTCACGCACACCATCCATCTGGTCCAGCGCAGCTTCGATTTCACCAATCTCAATACGGTACCCTCGAATTTTTAACTGCTCATCTTTCCGACCAAGGTACTCCAGTGTTCCATCCGGCAACCAACGTGCCAAGTCTCCGGTCTTATACATTCGTTCCCCAGGTCTATCTGGGTGAGCTACAAATTTCTCTGCCGTGAGCTCTGCTCGATTTAGATACCCGCGAGCAAGACCCATCCCAGCTATACACAGTTCCCCGGCAACGCCAATGGGTTGCATCCGTCCGGCCTCATCCATGATATAAATTTCCGTATTATCGATGGGACCACCAATCGGTACAGATCCTTGCGTTTGACCAGCCGGTCTCTGCCACATGGTTGCACATACTGTACTTTCGGTAGGTCCATAGGCATTAATATAAGTGATTCCTTTGGTGTGCTCCAATAAGCTTTCAGTCGCAGCGGATCCCGCTGTAATCAGCATCCGCAGTTTAGGTAGGAGTTGAACATCAACATACAGTGCAAATCCTGGTGGTAATGTCGCTATCGTCACCTGTTTCTCCGCCATCCACTGTGTCAGTTCCCATGCATCCCGTACCGTTTCACGGTCTGGCATACATAACACAGCGCCTAATAGCACGCTTTGGGTGATCTCCCACACCGATGCATCAAAGGAAATGCTCGCGAATTGAAGGATATGATCTGAAGAAGTGATATTCATTCGATTACAGAACATTTGTCTTAAGTTCGCAACACCTCGATGCTCTACCATCACACCTTTTGGCTTTCCAGTCGATCCTGATGTATAGATGACATAAGCGATATCTCCAGCTGCATTCGTTCGCATCGGATTGACTACTTCTTCCGCTTCTTCGGCCAATGCTTCCATACAAACGCTGCTCACACCATGCTGAGTGACCCGTTCTTCAAGATGGCTTTGCGTCAACACCACGTCCACGCCACTATCCATCAGCATATAGGCAATGCGTTCTTCTGGATAATCAGGATCCAGCGGAACGTAAGCCCCTCCTGCTTTCCAAACCCCTAGAATTCCTGCAATCAACTCAACCGACCGATCTGCCATAATGCCGACGAGACGTCCTGCGCCAATGCCCGTTGCTTGCAAATGCCAAGCCACTCGATTCGCCAACCGATTCAATTCATCATACGTCCAGCAAGTTTCATTGAAGATCAGTGCGGTTGCTTCCGGTCTTTCTGCCACCTGTTCTTCAAACCAGTCTGCTGCCGTTTTCTCGATATCTAACGGAACTTCTGTGCGATTAAATCGATGTAGCTCTTCCCGTTCAGGCTCGGATATCATTTCGATGGCTCCAATAGTTAACTCCATTCCGAATGCAATCTCCCGAAGGAGTTTCAACCAGTGATCTCCCATCCGCTGTGCGGTCGTTCGATCAAATAGCTGACTTGCATATTCTAAACTAAAGACAATTCCCACTTTATTTACAACTGCCTCTATCGATAGGTCAAACTTGGCTACAGGGAATTCAATCTCTAGCGGAGTGACCTCTTCTTCTACTAGGTTCCAACCGCCCGAAGTTGTATTGTCCTGCATTGCAAATAAAGCATCAAACAGAGGGTTTCGGCTCGCATCCCGTCTAACTTCCAGCTTTTCTACCAACCGATCAAAGGCGTACTCCTGATTTTCATAGGCTTGTAACAATGTTGTCTTCACTTCCGACAAGAACGCAGTGAACGTTTTCTCTCTTGTTGGTGCTCCCCGCAGAGCTAGCGTGTTTACGAACATGCCTAACATCTGTTCCGTATCAGCGTGACGACGCCCAGCAATCGGTGTACCCACCACGATATCCTCTTGACCACTGTAGCGGGTTAACCACACTTGGAACGCTGCCATGAGTAGCATGTACAGTGTACTGCCACTCTCTGCTGCCAGTTCTTGCAGTCGATCTGTTGTTTCTTTTTCCAATTCAAATGTGATCCGGTCACCTTCAAAGCTTTGCACCAGTGGACGCGGTCGATCAAGAGGAAGTTCCAGTATGGGAAGCTCTCCGGATAATTGATCCAGCCAGTAAGATTCCTGATCTTTCATGGACTCACTATCCATTTGTGCCTGTTCCCACGCCGCGTAATCCTTGTAGCTCAGCTCTAGCGGTTCTAGAGTTTCGCCCCTATACATCCGGGACAGTTCATCCCAAAATATTGCCGTAGATACTCCATCTGAAATAATATGGTGCATGTCCATCACTAATATATAATCCGACTGACCCTGTTCCGCAAGCCAAGTTCGCATGAGTGGAGCTTGTTGTAAATCGAATGGCTGGATGAGTTCACTCAGTTTCTGACGCAGGGAACTCCCTAACTTCTCGCTGGCCTCCAACTGCCCGAGCCGCTCTAACCGGTACGGGACGTTCTCATGGATGATCTGCAGCGGCTCGCCGTCGACCCATGTAAATGAAGTACGCAAAGCTTCGTGTCTTTCGACCATCCTTTGAAGGACAGTTTCGAGTTTCTCCACATCCAGGTCACCCTGAAGACGAACCGCCATAGGCATGTTATAACTTGTCTGTTTCTCACCAATTTGATTGAGAATCAGCAATCGGCGCTGGGCAGATGATACAGGATATGCCGTTTTAGGCGCTAACGGTTGAATGGGCTCAAACCGACTCTGAGCTGCTCGCGCTGCATATTGAGCTAAATCATGGAGAATCGGGGTATTGAATATCTGTCGAAGAGGCATCTCGATCTGCAATTGTTTTTGAAGGGCTGACACTAAAGCCATCGCTTTTAATGAATGTCCGCCTAACTCAAAGAAATGATCATAGATGCTGATCCGTCCTCTCTCCAACACATCCTGCCAAACCTGAACCATCTTGGTTTCCCATTCATCACGCGGTGCAGCATAAGCCTTTCCACTGGCCATCACATCTAAGGGCTCTGGCAGAGCTTTGCGGTCCACTTTTCCATTAGGTGTAAGCGGAAGTTGCTCAATTGCAACAAACCTTTCGGGAATCATGTAATCCGGTAGAGTTTCCTGCAAGCCACTGCGCAGGATACTCAAATTAAGGGATATTGTTTCAGAATTCATAACTACATAGGCTGCTAAGTATGGTTGGCCTTCCTTATCACTTTGTACCGCCACGAATGCATCCTGTACCCCTGGCAAGTGTTGTAAATTACTTTCAATCTCACCAGTTTCAATACGGTAGCCTCGAATCTTCACCTGATGATCAACCCGTCCCATGTATTCCACATTCCCATTCGGTAACCACCGGGCTAAATCGCCTGTCTTGTACATCCGCTCTGCTGGTTTGTATGGATGCTGAACGAATTTCTCTGCGGTGAGATCTGCTCGATGGAGATAACCTCTCGCTAAACCTGCCCCAGTAATACATAGTTCTCCAGCTACTCCAATAGGTTGTTGTTGTCCCCAGCGGTTCATGATGAAAATCTCCGTATTGGCAATCGGTTTGCCAATAGAAATAGCATCGTTTTGTACAGATGTACATTCATAATACAAAGCACAAACCGTTGCTTCCGTAGGTCCATATGAATTCACAACCATGGATTTGTCCATAAGCGTTCCAAAATGATGTGCTTTTAAGACATCTCCTCCGGATACGAATGCCCTAATCTGATGATGTACGTTCTCCAAGCTTCGGTTTAATTCATTCAACAAGTGAGGGGAACAAGAAACCATTGTGACTCGGTTCAACACCATAAGTTCTACTAGTTTTCTTGATTCCAATACCGTATCTTTATCCGAAATGAATAACGTACCACCATTAACTAACACCGGGAATATCTCTTCCAATGAAGTATCAAAAGCATAAGAAGCTTGCTGCAACATACAGTCACGTGCGCTAACATCAAAATACTCCGAAAACGTGTTGATATAATGGGACAAACTACGATGTTCGACCATTACCCCTTTAGGCAAACCTGTAGATCCAGATGTATAGATAACATAGGCCAAGCTCTCAGGCAGGATTGTTGGCAGAGAGTTTTCAGGCTCTTCTTCACTAGGTTCCGTTTCCGTTTCAAGCTGGTCTAATGCAATAAGGTTTGTCTCATCTTCAAACAATCCCTCTTGTATTAGACGAGCTTGGGTAAGAACAACCTTAACCCCACTATCTTTAATCATGTAGCGAATCCGATCTTGAGGATAATCAGGGTCAATGGGAACATAAGCTCCTCCAGCCTTCCAGATTCCCAAGATACCGGCTATCATCAATTCAGAACGTTCTAATAAAAGACCTACCAACGTTTCTGGTCCAACCTTTACACTTCTCAAGTAATTTGCAATTCGATTTGCTGCGTCGTTCAATTGCTTATACGTGATTACTTTATCCTCAAAAAGTATGGCTGTATGCTCAGGTGACTTTACAACTTGTTCCTCAAACCACTCAGGAATAGATTTCATTGAATCGAGGGGGGTTACGTTCCCTTTACCCCAATTATTCAGAACTATCTTTTCCTTTTCTGGCAACAATTCAAATTTGTATAGAAGCTCATCAGGTTGATCAACTATTTGTTCAGCTAGTTGAGTAAAATGTTGGGCGATTCGTTGTATCATCATAGAGTCATACATCTTCGCGTTAAAATTGAACTTAAATCCGAGTGATTTCCCAGGTAGGACCGTTAAATCAAATCCGTAGCTTGTCCGTTCCATTACTTCGGCACCTGTAATAACTGCAGTACGTGTCTCGTCTTGCTTCATTTTTTCGTCGATCGGATAATTTTCAAATACCATAATATGATCGAACAATTCTTGCTTCAAGGCAGATTCTGCTTGAATCTCATATAAAGGATAGTAGCTATAAGTTTCTGACTCTAGAACAGCATGTTGAAGTCGTTTAAGCAAATGAATGGCCGTGTCGCCTTCTGAACTCTGGACCCGTACGGGGACTGTGTTAATAAACAGTCCCATCATACGCTCGACGCCTTCTAAATTCGAAGGCCTGCCTGAAACAACAGCACCAAAAACTACATCATCGGTACCATTATAACGTTGTAACAACACACCCCATAATACTTGTAGTAAGGTATTCATGGTGGCTCCATTGATTCTAGCAAGCTCCTGTAATCTACCTGTCAAATTTTCATTAAAGCTAAAATTGAAACACTGGTGGTCATACAGTTCCCCAGTAACATTAGATTTTCGTAGGGGGAGCTCCGCTTTGTCTTCATAGCCCGCAATAAGCTCTCTCCAATACTTACGTGCTCTTTCTTTGTCTTGTTTTTCCAACCACTGTATATATACGTGGTATGGAACGACAGGATCAAGTTTAGGTTTTTGCCCTTTAAGTGTCGCCTCGTAAATCTCAAACCATTCACCGAAAAATAAACTAATACACCAGCCATCTAGCAATATATGATGGAAAGTCCATACTAAGTTAAACGACTCGGGTTCCGTCTGGAATAACTTCAATCGAATTAATGGATCTTTGGCCATGTCAAAAGGCGCACATCGATCCTCTGCTTTATAAGACCGAATTTCCTCTTCCTGATCTTCAGTATTCATATTCGATAAATCATGAAACGAAATCTGGATCTCTCTCTGCTCACGTACAATTTGCCTTGGTTTTTGAAGATCAGTATGAACGAAAGAAGTTCGCAGAATATCGTGCCGCTGCACAAGTTCGTCCAGACTTCTCTGAAAATAAGGAATATTTAAAGTTCCCTTGATGGTAAAGGATGCCTGTTCATGATACGCATCGTCTTTCTTTTCCATGATGGAATGGAATAGCATGCCCTCTTGCATGGGTGTCAACGGATATATTTTTTTAATTTTCAAGATAGCCCCTCCGCTTTTAAAGTTGTTTTAACAGGCTGTCGAGCTCTTCAAGTGACAATTCGCTATCACCGTAATCGCTAGGAGTAAACTCAGATTCTTCTAAATTTGTACAATGATTGATCAAAGAACGCAGTTGGTTCAAATACTCTTCTACTAGAAGCTGAATACTCTCTTTGTCATGTTCAGTTTTCAGGTAATTTAGTTGGATTGTAAATTCCCCTTGTTCTACCAAACACACGATATCTAATTGAAAACTCTTAGCATTAGATCCAGCTATAGTACTTCCAGATCCGTAAGGAGATAAGCTATATTCTGTTCCGTAATCTGTATCGAACTGACCCAAATAGTTAAAACTGATACCAGGGAGTGGTGTTTCTTGCAATTCTGCGCAGGCTCTATCTTCACTCAGATATTTCAGAATCCCAAAACCAATACCTCTTTTAGGAACTTTTCTTAGCATCTCCTTCGTTTCCTTAATCTGTTCCGCCCAGCCGAGATATTCTGAGGTTAGAGAAACTGGAAACATAGATGTAAACCATCCAACTGTACGAGTTACTTGAACCTGATTATCTATTTCTTCTCTTCCATGCCCTTCCATGGTGATCCCTAATGTTGTTTGACCATTCCATTGTTTCATGGCTCGAGCAAGGGCACTGAGAAGTAAATCATTCATTTCAGTATGGTAAGCTTTATGTGCTTCAGTTAATAATGTCTTCGTTTCTACAGAAGTTAGGCTAGCCATAACCATATCAGATTCCATCCATGTACCAACCGTTTGCTCCTGATTTGAGGCTTGGCAACGATTCAATATATTCTTCCAATATTCAATCTCACCAACTAGTTCATGACTTTTTGCATATTTTTGCAAAGCAACCGACCATTCCTGGAATGAATCGGTTTTCCCTGAGGACTCAGGTAACGATCCCTCTGCTAACTGCTTATAAACTACCGATAAATCTTCCATAAGAATACGCCACGAAACGCCATCTATAACCAAATGATGTGCGATCAATAAGAGATGATCGCCTTCTTCCGTTTGAAATAGTCCTGCATGGAACAACGGTGCTTTATCCAAGTAAAATGAAGCC
The DNA here is from genome assembly GCF_045040715.1 of Paenibacillus sp. FSL H7-0942. Lineage (NCBI taxonomy): Bacteria > Bacillati > Bacillota > Bacilli > Caryophanales > Paenibacillaceae > Paenibacillus > Paenibacillus sp. FSL H7-0942. The sequence continues at coordinate 5,189,501 of NZ_CP150279.1, forward strand.
TGCAACCTTTCAGCTTCCTCTTGAATAAATAATTCTGGATCGGGTTCACCTTTTACATCTACAACTGTCAGGATTTTTTCAACATTAAAATCCGCTTCATATCTTTGTACTACCTGTCCTGCCTCTTCGTGAAAACTCAAACGAAGCGAATCATGGTGTTGGACTAAGTACGTTAATGTCTTTTCAAGAAGATCAGGCTGATATCCATCTTTCCGATAGAGCATCATGGCTTGGTTCCAATGTTCAGGCTTAACAAACTCTTGTTCAAAGAACCATTGTTGTATCGGAGTATGTTGAACCTCCCCACTTACTTGTGCTGACTCAGCTTTGATTTCCAAAGGCTTTATGCAAGCTACTACGTCACAAAGGATTGGATTTTGAAAAAGTTGTTTTACTTCTAGTTTCATTTTCGCCTTGTATAATCTAGCGCATATCTGAATTGCCTTGATTGAATCCCCTCCGAGTTGGAAGAAATGATCATGAATACCGATCTTTTTGTAACCCAACACATCCTGCCAAACTGTAGACAATATCGTTTCTACTTCATTCCGTGGCGCCTCATATTCGCGTCCTGTGTCTGTTGTTTCTTCCGGTTCTGGTAATGCTCTGCGGTCTACTTTGCCATTTAACGTGAGAGGGAATCGATCCATTATGCAAAATCGTCCAGGTACCATATACTCAGGTAACATCTTAAGGAGCTCTTCTCTCAATTGAGAATGATTCAGAGTGTATTCCTGTTCGGGTACCACATACGCACATAGATATAACTTCTCATCCATATCAAGCTTCGTCAGGACAACAGCTTCACGAACCTTCTCCAAACCTGAAAGAACATTTTCAACTTCTTCTGGTTCAATGCGAAATCCGCGAATTTTAACTTGTGAGTCTTGTCTACCAACATATTCTATATTCCCTTCATTCAACCACTTAGCCAGATCACCCGTTCGATACATCCTTTCTCCTTCTTTAAAAGGATGAGGGATGAATCTTTCTTGGGTTAGCTCTGTACGATTAAGATATCCTTTGGACAGACCTTCTCCAGAAACGTATATTTCACCTACAACACCAATTGGTTGGAGCCGTCTGTTTTCGTTTAGAATTAAAATTTCAGTATTAGTCAACGGTGTACCAATCGAAATTGGATCTGATAAAGGTTCATCCCTAGGCACCTCATAGTAAGTTGCGAACACTGTCGTTTCAGTTGGACCATATCCGTTGATAAAACGCGTTTTCGGATTGTGTTCCAAAGCTCTTTTAACATGAGTCACCGATGCGCGTTCTCCGCCAAACAAAATGAGTCTCATCTCAACAAAACAAGAAGGAACCTCGTCAGTAATTGCATTGAAAAATGCTGTAGGGAAGAAACTTACCGACACATTTTGGGCCTGGATAAGTGCTGGTAAGCTTTTCATATCTAGCATCGTCACTTTGTCCACCAATACTAAAGTTGCTCCATTGGTTAATGTTCCATATATATCAATCGTAGATCCATCAAAACAATAATTTGAAAATTGAAGAACACGATCTGTATCATGAATATCAATACAATTATTATTTTGAACTGTTCGGATAATATTTTGATGAGTTGTCATTACACCCTTAGGCTTCCCAGTAGAACCGGACGTATAGAGGATATAAACCAAATCATCCATTGATTGTGCTATTGAAGGATTCTTAGACTCATCTCTATCTACATGATTTCTTACTAGGGAATTCAAATCCCAACAAATACCTTCAAAATCGCTTAAGCGTACACGTAACTCTTCCTGTACCAATATCAGTTCGGTACCACTATCTTCAATCATCAGTTCCAATCTTTCTTGCGGATATTCAGGATCTATTGGCATATATGCACCGCCCGCTTTGAGAACCCCTAGAATACCTGTAATCATGTGAATGGAACGTTCAGTCATCAAGCCAACGATTGTATTTCTACCAACACCATGTTGTAAAAGCTTCCAAGCAACACGATTAGCCATCCTGTTTAACTGATCATAGGTCCATTGTTGATCATTGAACACGACTGCAACATGATTTGGCGTTCGTCGTACATGTTCTTCAAACAGTTGAGACACTGTACCCAGACTCTCTCGTTTAGTAGGCAACGTATTAAACTTGTCTAATACAAAATGTTTTTCACTATCTGTCATCATTTCAATGAAACCGATAGGATTATCTGGATTAATAATGATTTGTTCTAATAATTGAATCCAATGAAGAACCATACGTTCTATAGTGCTCCGCTCAAATAGCTTAGTAGCATACTCTAAGCTGAACGAAATTCCATATTCGTACTCCATGACTTCCATGGAAAGATCGAATTTTGCAAATTTATAATCGAGATCAATTATCTCGCCAACTGTCCCATCGACATTCAGAAATTGCTTCTCCGATGCGTTATTTAACGAGAACATGGCATCAAACAATGGATTTCGTCCAACATCGCGGTTTGTCTGTAACTTTTCCACTAAAAATTCAAAGGGATAATCTTGATTATCAAAGACTTTTAAGACGGCCTCTTTAGTCTCTTCTAAGAAATTATTAAAACTCTTATCAGGGCTAGGAGCTCCTCTTAAAACAAGCGTATTGACAAACATGCCCATCATCTTCTGAACGTCAATATGCCTACGGCCTGATATTGGTGTACCAACTACAATATCTTTTTGACTAGTGTACTTACTCAACCAGACCTGATATGCTGCCATTAATACCATATAGAGTGTACTTCCATTCTTAGTTGCCAATTGTCGGAGACCAGCTGTCTTTTCTTTGTCTAGTTGAATCCGGACACGATCCCCTTCAAAGCTTTGAACGGTTGGACGTATATGATCAGTTGGAAGTTCCAGTACAGGAAGTTCTCCAGAGAGATAATCTAACCAAAAAGACTCTTGCTTTTTAAAATCCTCTGAGTCGTGTTGAGATTGCTCCCATACTGCATAATCTTTATATTCAAGTTCAATAGGTTCTAATTGCCCTTCTGAATAAAGGATGGAGAATTCTTTCCAAAATACATTCATTGAAAGACCATCTGAAATGATGTGGTGCATATCAACGAAAAGAATAGACTCATCTTTTTTTGACTGCAAAAGACTCGCTCTCATTAATGGTGCTTCACCAAGATTAAATGGCAGAATCAGAGTTTGTATTTTTTCCAATAAAACATTATGGTCGGTGGTTTCACTTTGCGTTAATCCAGCCTGAGTTGAGAGTTTAATATCTTGCAGATCATATTTTCCAAGCGAAAATGATACTGCAGCATGCACTTTTTGAATTGGAGTACCATTAACCCACTCAAACGATGTTCGAAGTGCTCCATGTCTTTCAACTAGTTTCGATAATACCTCTTCTAATTTGTCAAAATTAACTTTACCCTTTAAGCTAACAGCAGTAGGGATATTGTAACTTTCATTCGCACCCTCAAATTGATTAAGGATCAGCATTCGCTTCTGGACAGAAGAAACCGGATAACTATCTTGTTCACAAGCCTGTTGAATTCGTTCAAGACGTTCTGGAACTGAATTTGCCACATAAGTAGCAAGCTCATGCAAGACTGGAGTTTTAAATACTTGTTTGAATGGCACTAATACATCTAATTCCTTATGAATATGAGATACAAGATTCATGACCTTTAAGGAATGGCCGCCAAGAGTGAAAAAGTGATCATTTCTACTGATTAACGAAATTCCCAATACACGCTTCCAGATGTTTACCATTTTTGTTTCATGCTCATTTTGAGGTGCTTCTTGTACCGACATATACTTCTCAAACGTCGCTTCCTCAGGAAGCGATTTCTTATCGATTTTCCCATTAGGCGTCAATGGTATTGCATCCATAATGACATAGTAATTAGGTAGCATATAATCAGGTAGTAAAGTAGAAAGGCTATCTCGGACATCCCTTACACTCAATAAGTATTCTTGTTTTGGGACGATGTACGCCCAAAGACTTGTTTGATTGCCTTGGTCACTCTTTGGTACAACTACGGCATCACTCACTCCAACCAACAGCCGAAGAGAAGCTTCAATTTCACCAGTCTCAATTCGATATCCCCGAATTTTCACTTGGTTGTCCATACGTCCTACGTATTCAATATTCCCGTCACGATTCCAATTCGCAAGATCTCCAGTCCGATACATTTTTTCATCGGTTTTGAAAGGGTGCTGGACAAACTTCTCTAATGTAAGACTTTCTCTATTTAAGTATCCTTTCGCTAGTCCTGGTCCTGCTATACACAGCTCTCCAACTGCTCCAATAGGTTGTAAATTCCCATCATTGTTGAGTATTAAAACTTCAGTATTGGTCAATGGCTTGCCAATAGGGAGAGAGTTAGATAGTGGCTTGTCTCTTGGAATTTCATAATAAGTTGCAAACACTGTTGTTTCTGTTGGACCATAGCAATGAATAAAACGAGTCTCAGGGTTATGGTCTAGTACCTTATTAACATGTGCTATTGAAGCCCGTTCTCCCCCAAACAACACGTGTCTCATCCCATTAAAGCAAGTAGGATCTTCATCTATCATCGCATTAAAAAACGCGGTAGTGAAAAAGCTCACAGAGACATCCTGTGTTCTAATCAGCTCTGACAAGCTATTCAAATTTAGCATTCTCATTTTATCTACTAGCACTAAAGTTGCACCATTTGTTAAAGCACCATAGATATCCATGGTGGATCCGTCAAAACAATAATTTGAAAGTTGTAGAATTCTATCTTTTTCGTTGAACTCAATATAATTTGTGTTCTTAATAACTCGAATAATATTACGGTGGGATGTTAATACACCCTTTGGTTTTCCAGTAGAACCGGATGTGTACATGATGTATGCAAGATCATTAATTGCATTGATTACCGGTGGATTGTGGTATACCCGTTGGTCTTTATCAGTCATACTCTCAACTAAGTCCCAACAAGTCACTTTGAAAGGAGCTAATTTGGGAATTAGATGCTGTTGTGTTAGGACTAATTTTGCACCCGAATCTGATAACATGTACTTCACTCTATCTGAAGGATATTCCGGATCAATCGGTACATAGGCTCCTCCTGCCTTAAGTACACCTAGTATACCTACAATCATCTCGATAGATCTTTCTGACATTAATCCAACAACAGTGTTTTGTACGACACCATAATTACGCAGTTTCCAAGCAAGGCAATTTGCCTTTTTATTAAGTTCCCCATAAGTTAAGCTAACTTCACCATATGAAACTGCAAGATGATTCGGATTATTGTCCACCTGACTTTCAAACCATTCCGTAATACAATGATTAATTTCAGACTTTACTGATACCCCACTGTACTCCTCTAACAATAACCTTTGAGTAGAATGAGAGATCATCTCGAGCTGACATACTTGTGAATCAGGATGATTAGATGCATGCTGAGCAAGTTGTTTCAGATTCTCCGATATTTCTTTGATTAATTCCCCATCATAAACGCTAGAATTATAGTTCACTCGAAAAGTCAATTCTGCTCCAGGAACCACAATGATATCGAGTGCATAATTTGTTCGATCTGAAGCATGGATGTCGGTTATTTCAAAACCTACTTTATCCCTGTCTGCAAGGGATCCATGACTAGGGTAATTTTCGAAAACCAGTACGTGATCCAGTAAGTCTTGCTTCAGTTCAGACTTGGACTGAATTTCGTAAAGGGGATAGTAACTATGAGGTTCAGATTCAATGGACAAGGTCTGTACCATATGCATTACATCTATTAATTTATCTTGTGGTTCGCATTTCACCCGTACAGGAATTGTATTAATAAATAAACCCATCATTTGCTCAATATCAGCTACTTGGGAGGAACGGCCTGAATAGACCGCTCCAAAAACAACATCTTGACTATTGTTATATCGTTGAAGCAGAAGACCCCATAATGTTTGAATAACTACATTTAAGGTAACTCCACTAGATAAACCTAGGGATTGAATGTTCTTGGTTAACTGAAAATTGAATGAGAATAAATATTGTTGGTTATTATTTTGATCTATCACTTGCTCTACAAATTTATTCTCTGGGATAGAAGTTTTCTGTTCAAACCCCTTCAATCTTTTTTCCCAGTAAATAGAAGATGCAACTTTATCTTGTGCTTCCAACCACTCCACATAATTGCTAAATGGTGCGACTGAAGGAAGCTTTGGCTCTAACCCATGAAGAAGTGATTCATAGGTAGCGAACCATTCTCGCAGAAACAGGCCCACACACCAACCATCTATAAGAATATGATGGAAGCTCCAGATGATATTGAATGATTGCTCCCCAGTTTGGTACACAAACATTCTTATCAACAAATCCTTAGTTAAATCAAATCCTTTTTTCCTGTCACTCCGACAATACTCTTCTATTAAATGTTTTTGTTCTGCTTCATCGTACATTCGTAAGTCTTGATATGGAATTAAAATTGAACGCTCTGCCAAAACTACACGAACCATTTTGTTTAATTTTGAGAAATTAAACACTGAACGGAATATTTCGTGGCGATGGATCATATAGTTAGCTGCTTCTTGAAGAATGTTAAGATCAAGTTTTCCTTGTATTGTAATATTTGTTTGTTCAAAATATGCTTCAGACTTTCTCTCTAATTCATATTGGTAGAACATGCCTTCTTGCATGGCTGTCAGAGGATACAAGTTAACAATTTTCGTAGCCATAACTCCACTCCCACTTCTTTAATCGATTGAAAATTCTATTTCTTGAGCTAATTCATCGAGCTCAGACTGGGAAATTTTCATCGTGTAATCACTTGGTGTATGTTCTGTCTCATTTTTTTCTCGGCAATATTGAGAAACCTCACGTAACTGTTGACTATATTCCTTTAGAATTCCCATCATCGTTTCTTCAAGGAACTCGCCACCATTGAATGTCAGATTTATCTTCATTTCTCCATCCTCTACAATAGCAACGAAGTCCCATACAAATGATCGCTTGTTGATTCCACCTATAACTGTTCCTACATCATAAGAAGATAACTCAAACCCTTTTCCTGAAGAGAACTCACCTAAGTAGTTAAAGCAGACTTCCGGTTCCAAGTCGGACTTGAACGGGAAGCTCGACTCTGAACTGGATAAGTATTTCATCATCCCATAGCCAATTCCATGTTTAGGTATTTGCCTTATTGTTTCTTTTGTTTCTTTTATAAGTTCTCCCAATTCTCCTGAAGAATGAGATAAAAATACAGGAAATAACGAGGTAAACCAACCTACTGTCCGAGAAACATTAATGTCTGCATCCAAATTTTCTCTTCCATGGCCCTCCATCATAACTCCAAAACGATCTAATCCCATTTTAGTTTTCATTGTGCAAACAAGAGCGCTAAGTAGCAGATCGTTCATCTCTGTGTTATACGCTTTATGAGCTTCCGTCATTAACCCCTGAGTCTCCTCATAGTTCAGACGGATGGAAACCGTTCTACTATCCTTCCAACAACCACTCCATGCTTGTCCTTCCGTACGTAACCGCTGTGGCTCATAGTTCGCCATTTTTTTCCAATACGTAGAATCCTCTTCAAATTTAGGATCGTTCACATATTGTTTCAGTAAATGTGACCATGCCTGAAACGAGTCTGTCTTATCCGGTGAGACAGGTGATTTACCCGCTTCTATTTGATCATAAATCTCATGTAAATCATCTAAGATGATACGCCATGATACACCGTCTATAATGAGATGATGTGCAATAAGAAGTAAATAATCTCCAGCGTTAGTTTGGAATAACCCTACTCGAAACAAGGGCGGGTTATCTAATTGAAAACTACTTTGCAGTTTGTTGGCTTCTTCTCGAATGCGCTCGTGTAGTTCTACTTCGTCTCTAAAATCGAATATGTTGAATACAGTACTTGTGTCAATGACTTCTTCATATTTAAGTTCAAATGAATTTCTTTCTGTTTGACAACTTATTCTTAAAGCATCGTGCTGAGCAACTAAGTAAGACAAACTATCGCTTAAATATTTCGGATTGTATCCACTTTTCTTGCAAGTCATGATAGCTTGGTTCCAATGCTCTGGTTGATCAAATTCTTGTTCAAAAAACCAGCTTTGAATTGGTGTTGGTAGTATAGAACCTGCAACATTCTGAGCTGCTTTCCGTTCTAACGCTTTGACGTATTTCACCACGTCTTCTAAAATCGGATGCTTGAATAAATGTCTCGTCTCTAAATTCAATCGTTTCTTGTACAATCGAGCATTAATTTGAATAGCTTTTATGGAATCCCCACCAAGCTCAAAGAAGTGATCGTCGACGCTGACTTGGCTGACTCCCAGCACTTCCTGCCAAATTTCCACCATGTCTTCTTCCATTTGAGTTCTTGGTGCCACATAAGATGTTCTTGCTGCCTTCGCCTCTTCCGGCTCCGGCAGTGCCTTTTTATCTACCTTTCCATTCGACGTCAGCGGTAGCTGGCTCATAATGACGATTCGGCTAGGCACCATATATTCAGGCAGGATTCTCAGTAAACCACTTCTCAGTTGTGATCCGGTTGTTCCCTCTTCTACGGGTACGCAGTAAGCACACAGGTATACTTGCTCCTCCTGATCTTTCCGTGGCACAACCACCGCCTCACGCACACCATCCATCTGGTCCAGCGCAGCTTCGATTTCACCAATTTCAATGCGGTATCCGCGAATTTTCAACTGATCATCTTTCCGACCAAGGTACTCCAGAGTTCCATCCGGCAACCAACGCGCGAAGTCTCCGGTCTTATACATCCGTTCCCCAGGTTTATCCGGGTGAGTTACAAACTTCTCCGCCGTGAGCTCTGCTCGATTTAGATACCCGCGAGCAAGGCCGATCCCGGCTATACACAGTTCCCCGACGACGCCAATGGGTTGCATCCGTCCGGCCTCATCTATGATATAAATTTCCGTATTATCGATGGGACCACCAATCGGTACAGATCCTTGCGTTTGACCAGCAGGTCTTTGCCACATGGTTGCATATACTGTACTTTCGGTAGGTCCATAGGCGTTGAAATAAGTGATTCCTTTGGTGTGCTCCAACAAACTTTCGGTCGCAGCGGATCCCGCTGTAATCAGCATCCGTAGTTTGGGTAGGTGCTGAACATCAACATACAGTGCAAAACCCGGTGGCAAGGTCGCTATCGTCACCTGTTTCTCCGCCATCCATTGAGTTAGTTTCCATGCATCCCGCACCGTTTCACGGTCTGGCATACATAACACGCCGCCTGATAACAAACTTTGCACAATTTCTGCTACCGATACATCGAAAGAAATGCTCGCAAATTGAAGAATACGTTCCGAAGGAGTGATATTCATTTGATTACGTAATGCTTGTCTTAAATTCACAACACCTCGATGCTCTACCATCACACCTTTTGGCTTTCCAGTCGATCCCGATGTATAGATGACATAAGCGATATCTCCAGCTGCATTCGTTCGCATCGGATTGACTACTTCTTCCGCTTCTTCGGCCAATGCTTCCATACAAACGCTGCTCACACCATGCTGAGTGACCCGTTCCTCAAGATGGCTTTGCGTCAACACCACGTCCACGCCACTATCCATCAGCATATAGGCAATGCGTTCTTCTGGATAATCAGGATCCAGTGGAACGTAAGCCCCTCCTGCTTTCCAAACCCCTAGAATTCCTGCAATCAACTCGACCGACCGATCTGCCATAATGCCGACGAGACGTCCTGCGCCAATGCCCGTTGCTTGCAAATGCCAAGCCACTCGATTCGCCAACCGATTCAATTCATCATACGTCCAGCAAGTTTCATTGAAGATCAGTGCGGTTGCTTTCGGTCTTTCTGCCACCTGTTCTTCAAACCAGTCTGCTGCCGTTTTCTCGATATCTAACGGAACTTCCGTGCGATTAAATCGATGTAGCTCTTCCCGTTCAGGCTCGGATATCATTTCGATGGCCCCGATAGTTAGCTCCATTTCAGATGCAATCTCCTGAAGGAGTTTTAACCAGTGATCCCCCATCCGCTGTACGGTCGTTCGATCAAACAGCTGACTTGCATATTCTAAGCCAAAGACAATACCCACATCGGTTTCCCAGGCTTCTAAAGTTAAATCAAACTTAGAAATACTCCATTCAATCTCTAATGGATCCAGTTTTAATTCAGACAACCCCCAATCACCTATAGCTGTGTTTTGCATCGAAAATAAAGCATCAAACAGAGGGTTACGGCTCGCATCCCGTCTAACTTCCAGCTTTTCTACCAACCGATCAAAGGCGTACTCCTGATTTTCATAGGCTTGTAACAATGTTGTCTTCACTTCCGACAAGAACGCAGTGAATGTTTTCTCTCTTGTTGGTGCTCCCCGCAGAGCTATCGTGTTTACGAACATACCTAACATCTGTTCCGTATCAGCGTGACGACGCCCAGCAATAGTGGTACCCACTACGATGTCTTCTTGACCACTGTAGCGGGTTAACCACACTTGGAACGCGGCCATGAGTACCATGTACAGTGTACTGCCACTCTTCGCTGCCAGTTCTTGCAGTCGATCTGTTGTTTCTTTTTCCAATTCGAATGTGATTCGGTCACCTTCAAAGCTTTGCACCAGTGGACGCGGTCGATCAAGAGGAAGTTCCAGTATGGGAAGCTCTCCGGATAATTGATCCAGCCAGTAAGATTCCTGATCTTTCATGGACTCACTATCCATTTGTGCCTGTTCCCACGCCGCGTAATCCTTGTAGCTCAGCTCTAGCGGTTCTAGAGTTTCGCCCCTATATATCCGGGACAGTTCATCCCAAAATAATGCCGTAGATACTCCATCTGAAATAATATGGTGCATGTCCATCACTAATACATAATCCGACTGCCCCTGTTCCGCAAGCCAAGTTCGCATGAGTGGAGCTTGTTGTAAATCGAATGGCTGGATGAGTTCACTCAGTTTCTGACGCAGGGAACTCCCTAACTTCTCGCTGGCCTCCAACTGTCCGAGCCGCTCTAACCGGTACGGGACGTTCTCATGGATGATCTGCAGCGGCTCGCCGTCGCCCCATGTAAATGAAGTACGCAAAGCTTCGTGTCTTTCGACCATCCTTTGAAGGGCAGTTTCGAGTTTCTCCACATCCAGGTCACCCTGAAGCCGAACCGCCATAGGCATGTTATAACTTGTCTGTTTCTCACCAATTTGATTGAGAATCAGCAATCGACGCTGGGCAGATGATACAAGATATGCCGTTTTAGGCGCTAACGGTTGAATGGGCTCAAACCGACTCTGAGCTGCTCGCGCTGCATATTGAGCTAAATCATGGAGAATCGGGGTATTGAATATCTGTCGAAGAGGCATCTCGATCTGCAATTGTTTTTGAAGGGCTGACACTAAAGCCATCGCTTTTAATGAATGTCCGCCTAGCTCAAAGAAATGATCATAGATGCTGATCCGTTCTCTCACCAATACATCCTGCCAAACCTGAACCATTTTGGTTTCCCATTCATCACGCGGTGCAGCATAAGCCCTTCCACTTGTCATCCCATCCTTTGGTTCTGGCAAGGCTTTACGATCCACTTTTCCATTAGGCGTAAACGGGAGCTTCTCCAGTGCGATAAATCGTTCGGGAACCATAAAATCCGGAAGTTCTTTTTTTAAACCACTCCGAATCATGTTCACATCCATTGATGTTGTTTCAGTGCCCATGACCACATAAGCTACTAAGTAAAGCTGGCCTTCCTTATCGTTTCTTGCCAATACAACTGCATCTTGTACGCCTGATAGCCGTTGCATGGCGCTCTCGATTTCTCCAATTTCAATACGGAATCCCCGTATTTTCACCTGATGATCAACCCGTCCAAAGTACTCCAGATTCCCATTCGGTAACCACCTAGCTAAATCCCCTGTCTTATACATTCGCTCTTCCGGTTTGTATGGATGCTCCACAAATTTTTCTGCGGTGAGATCAGACCGATTAAGATATCCTTGTGCCAACCCTACTCCCGCAATGCATAATTCTCCAACTACCCCAATAGGTTGTTGTTGTCCCCAGCGATTCATGATGAAAATCTCTGTATTGGCAATGGGCTTACCGATAGGTACGTTCTTATCTAGCATTTCATCAGAATTAAAATTCCAAAGAGCTGAACAAACCGTGTATTCAGTAGGTCCATAGGCATTTATGTATCTGATAGACTTAAACTTTTCAACCAAATTCATAGAAGATGATGAACCGGCCGTTATTAACACACGCAAATAAGGCATTTGTTCAACATCAAGGTACACTGCAAATCCGGGTGGGAAGGTGGCTATTGTAACTTGATGTGTAGTCATCCATTGTGTCATCTCCCATGGATCGTGGATCGTTTCATTATTTGGAATACAGAGTGTTGCCCCTTGTAAAATACTCTCTGCCAACTCTAACACCGATGCATCGAACGAAATACTCGCAAACAAAAGGATCCTATCATTTTGTACAATTTGTAATTCTTTTTTGAATGCTTCACTTAAGTTTGATACACCACGATGCTCGACCATGACCCCTTTGGGTCTACCCGTAGATCCAGATGTATAAATGATATATGCTAGATCATCTGGCTGATTTACAACAGATAAGTTTTCAAAAGTTATCTCCTGCTTTTGAAAAGTCGCCTCATCCAGATAAAGTCCATTTACACCAAGACTTTGGAGTAGATTTTTCATATTAGTTTGGGAAAGAACCCACTCCACTCCACTATCTGAAATGATGTACGACAGTCGATCTTCTGGATAGTCCGGGTCTAAAGGTAAGTACGCTCCCCCAGCTTTCCATATTCCTAAAATCCCTGCTATCATTTCTGAGGAACGATCTGTCATTATCCCTACTAACATTCCGGGTTTAATTCCAATATCGTGTCTTAAATGATGTGCAATGCAATTGGCTTTTCTATTAAGTTCGAAGTAAGTCCAAGAGATATCTCCAGTAATTAAAGCGATTTGATCTGGTGCCTTCTCGACTTGTTTTTCAAATAACTCTTGAATTGTGACATCACGATCAAACCACTCATTTTCTCCCATATAGTTTTCAAGTTGCTTAAGCTCTGACTGCGGAACAATTTCATACTCACTGATTTTTCCATTTGGAGAATCAAGCATGCTCTCTACCAAACAAAGCATATGATTTGGAATATTCTCAATTCCGTCACTCTCATATTTCAATGTATCGTAGAGTATAGAAAATTCTAAACGATCTGATGGATGAACAATAAGGCCAAATGAGAAGTTTGTTTCTTCAAATCTAGAGACCCCTTCAATATGAAATCCATGCTCATCATCGTTAATCCCTTCCCAGTTAAAACGGTTAGGATAGTTTTCAAAAACTAAAACATGATCCATTAAATCTTGCTTTAACGAAGAAAGCGCTTGAATTTCATAAAGTGGGAAGAAGTTGTACGCTTCTGACTCTAATGATCCCTCTTGGATAAGCCTCATTACCTCGGGTAAACTGGCATCCCTTTCAGCGGATATACGCACAGGGATAGTATTAATGAATAAACCTACCATTTTTTCGATGTCAATTACACTAGCTGGTCTGCCCGATACAACCGTTCCAAAAATCACATCTTCATGACCACTATATTTTTGTAACAGAATCCCCCAAAGTGTTTGTATAACGGTGTTAAGCGTAACCCCGGTAGTTCTTGAGAGATCTTTCAGCTGACTTGTCACTTCTTCGTTAAACGCAAAGTCAATTCGTTTGAAATGACTACCTTCTCTTTCGGAACTCATCTTTCGAAAAGGAAGCGAAGCTTTTTCTTCATATCCCGCGGTGAACTTTTCCCAATAGTCTGCCGCTCCATTTTTATCTTGCTTCTCTAGCCAGTCCACATAGGACCGGAATGGTTCAGGCTTACCGAGGAGAGCATTACCTCCTTCTACTTTCGCCCAATAAATTTGGAACCATTCTTTAAGAAGGAGTTCCACACTCCAACCATCAAGCAAAGAATGATGATGACTCCATACCACGTGGAATTTCCCTTGTTGTGTGAAAAGAGCCAATCTGTGTAACGCTATACCGACCATTTGAAAACCTTTATTAATATCATTTTCTTTATAAGATTCTACAAACTCTTCACATTCTTCATCACATAAATCACTAATATCTTTCTCATATATATCGAATTCTAGTGAATGGAGCACCACTTGCATCGGTTTAGATAGTTTCTCGTGGGCAATAATAGTTCGTAAAATATCATGTCGATCACAGAGAGCCTTATAAGCCTCTATAAACAATTGATGATCAAAATCCCCAACAACTGCGAACGAGATTTGTTCAAAATATACCTTCGGATTCTGATCATAAAGTGTATGAAATACAATCCCTTCCTGGAGAGGGCTTAACGGATAGATTGTCTTGATTCCTTGTTTTTTGCTCATGATATGTCTCCTACATTTTTAGTTTTGTAATCCTTGTGCGAGGATCTGAATATATGCTAGTTCATCATCATCTAAATGATTTTGAGCTCCAAAATCGCTCGGTGTATACTCTATCACCTCTTTAGAAAGACAGTGATTGACCAATTCATTAATCTGATTTACATATTCGGTTGCAAAACTGCTAATACTTTTTTCGGTATACTCTCCATTGTTATATTCGAGACGAATCTTCAAACGTTCCATTTCAACCCATGCAACAATTTCCAAACTAAATGCTCTTTTATTTTGTTGACCAATAAGATGTTTAGTCCCACCAGTATTAATCTCTATACCTAAACTATTTTGCTTCCAATCGAATTGCCCTAAATAGTTAAACAAAATTTCTGGAGGAGTTCCGTCAGGAATGTTGGTATTCAAGCCTGATTTGGACAAGTATTTTAATATTCCATATCCGATGCCTCGATTCGGAATACAACGGAGTGTTTCTTTTGTCGTCTTGATCCACTCACTCCACTTCTCATGATTGAGCGGAACATTAACAGGGAACATCGAAGTAAACCACCCTACGGTCCGAGTCACATTAGTTCTCTCGTTAAACTCTTCTCTCCCATGCCCCTCAAGCATCAGTTTCATATGTTGTTGGCCAGGCGACCAAAGATTTATTGCTTTTCCAAGAGCGGCCAATAAAAGATCATTTATCTCCGTGTTGTATGCTTTGTGCGCATTAGTGAGAAGTTCACGAGTTACATCAATACTTGTTTCAACTACTACCTCTTTTTTGTCCCGCGCAGTATTACTGATGGAAACCCCGTCTTTGGATAAAGGGATCATCGAAACTTTTTCTATCGTTTCCCAATAAGACCGTTCTTGCTGCAGTTCATTGCTATTTGCATAACGATGTAACATCGTAGACCATTCTTTAAATGAGTTAGATTTTTGGGGCCAAATTACTTTCTCACCTTTCAGCCATTTATCATATCCATAGATAAAGTCCTCTAAAAGGATACGCCATGAAACACTATCCACTACAAGATGATGTGCCGTTAACAACAGATGGTCTCCTTCATTCGTTCGAAACAACCCCGCACGTATTAAGGGAGGACTACTCAGATGAACCCCCTCTTGAATGTGCCTTATTTCAGTATCAATACGCTCGTTCACAAGTGTTGAATCTTTCAGGTTAACCTCAAGCAAAAGGTTTTCGTACGTGAAGTCTTCTTGATACTCTTGTGTAATTAAATTATTGTGTGACCTGAAGCTTAATCTTAAAGCATCGTGATGATCTACCAACTGTTCCAAAATGAACTTCACGCCTTCAGTATGGAAGCCTTCCTTACGGTGAAGCATGATTGACTGATTCCAATGATTTGAATCTTGTAAATACAACTCAAAAAACCAATGTTGGATAGGAGTAAGATCAACTAAACCTGTAGTTTCCTCTTCGGTTGCAACAAAAGTTAAAGGTTGAATGTAGGCAGTTACATCTTCCAATATTGGATTCTTAAATAACTGTTTCATTTCAAGCTTCAACTCAGCCTGATACAGTCGAGCGCAGATCTGAATGGCTTTAATAGAATCTCCACCTAATTCAAAAAAGTGATCTTGTATACCAATCCGCTCACGACCTAGTACATCTGCCCATATCTCAGCTAACTGGGATTGCAGCTTGGTGTGAGGAGCAATATATTCTCGCCCTGTGGCTATAACCTCATCTGGTTCAGGTAATGCTCTACGATCAATCTTGCCGTTTGACGTCAGTGGAAGACTATTCATTAATACAAATTGTGTCGGCACCATATATTCAGGTAAAAGTTTCAATAATCCATTTCTTAGTTCTGATATCGAATACGTTGCACCCGATTTAGGGACGATGTATGCACAAAGAAACAATTGCATCTTGTTATCCTGTTTTGGAATAACAACAGCCTCTAGGATTTTAAGTTTAAGAAGGGCAGATTCCACTTCACCAGGCTCAATGCGGTATCCTCTTATTTTGACCTGATTATCCATTCTTCCAATATACTCAAGGTTCCCATCATTCAGCCATTTTGCAGCATCACCGGTTCTATATATTTTTCTATCATGTTTAAACGGATGTGCGACAAACTTCTCTGCTGTAAGCGTATCTTTATTTAAATAACCTCTAGCCAATCCTGTCCCAGCAATACAAAGTTCTCCTTCCACACCAATAGGTTGGAGTTGCCCTTTTTGATCCAAAATGAGAATCTCTGTATTCGCAATCGGTTTACCAATTGGAATAGATTCATACTGGTGATATTCGCTACAGTCAAAGTATGTAACATCAATCGTCGCTTCTGTCGGTCCATATAAATTAATCAGTGAGGTTTCCCTAAAACCATTTAATTGTTCAAACCTTTTTACGGTTGAATATGGCAAAGCTTCTCCACTCGTAAAAATGTACTTTAACCCTGTAAAAGGATCATTCCGCGAATGTTCACAGTAACTCAAGAAAGCATTGAACATGGATGGCACAAAATGCATTACCGTGATTTTTTGATCTACCACGGCCTGAGCAATATCGATCGGATCCTTTTCCCCACCCGGCTTTAACATCGAAACTGTTGCGCCAGCAACCATCCACCACACTAATTCCCACACCGAAACATCAAAAGTAAAAGTTGTCTTTTGTAAGATGACATCGCTCTCTGTTAACGGAAACTCCCTTTGCATCCATTCAATGCGGTTGGCTAACGCACCGTGTTCAATCATGACACCCTTAGGTTTCCCTGTTGAACCAGAGGTGTAAATTACATAGGCTAGATCTTCTGATTTCAACGTACAAGAGTTAATTTCGATTTCACTTTCTGCTGCAACAAAAGAATTAAAGTTCAATTCCATACACGGAATACCAAGTTCTGTAAAACGAATGATGAATTTAGATTGAGTCAACATCAATCGGGTCCCGCTATCTTCTACCATATACTCTATGCGATCGACTGGAAAATGAGGGTCTATTGGTAAATAGGCAGCCCCGACCATCCATATCCCCAAAATTCCTGCAAGCATTTCAACAGAACGTTCTAAGGATATTCCAACAATATCACCTTGTTGTATACCTCTTTTTTTAAGTCGCTCTGCAATGCTAATTGCCATTTGGTTTAATTCATGATATGTCCATGTTTTATCGCCAGAGATGATGGCTATATGATTTGGAGTTTTCCTCACTTTATCTTTAAAACCATCCGGAATCAGGCTTAGGTTATCAAAAATCACTTCTGTATTATTGAATTCCTCAAATAACAACTCCTGTTCTTTCTCATCAACCAAAGTAATGTTAGCGATTTGCTTGTTTGGTTCTGCAGCAACTTGTTCTAATAAATACAGCCACTGATTCAACATCCTTTCAGCAGTCGGAGTTTCAAACAAACTAGTGGCATATTCCAAACAGAACTCTATCGTTGCACCTTCATCCACGACTTCTAACGAAATGTCAAACTTTGAAGCAGGATTATTAATCTCGAGTTTTTTCGCTTCGCAACCATCAAAATTCAATTTCCATTCTCCAACATTTTGAAGGGTTAGATGTGCATTGAATATTGGATTGCTACTCATATCTCTTTGAATATGTGTTTTTTCGACCAAACGCTCAAATGGGTAGTCTTGATTTTCGAATGCATTGTAGGTTAGCGTTTTAACATCGTTCAAAAAATTAAGAAAGCTTTTTTCAGCACTAGGATTTCCCCGTAACACTACGGTATTGGCGAACATTCCAATCATAGACCAAGTTTCTGGAATCCCTCTTCCAGCTATGGTAGTTCCAACGACCAAATCATCTTTCCCACTATACTTACTAAGCCATATTTGATATGCAGTCATCATAATAACGTAAAGCGTGCAGCCTGTGAGGTTAGCAAGTTCACGTAGTTTGGTAGTAGTCTTCTCGTCTAGCTGACACCATAAACGACTACCTTCAAAATTCTGGAGTGCTGGCCTAGACTGATCAAAAGGTAATTCAATCATGGAAGAGTGGCCTTCTAAATGTTCCAACCAATACCTCTCTTGCTTCAATAAGGTGTCACATTCCATAAGTTGATTATGCCATTCGGAAAAGTCACAGTAGTCCAAAGACTGTTTGGGTACCCTCTCCTCATTATAAAAAGATGAAAGCTCTTTCAATATATTCGTAATTGACACACCATCTGAGATGATATGGTGCATATCGACCAACAATATATTATTCTCTTGATTCATTTTAACGAGACAAGCCCGAATCAAAGGTGCCTTTGTTAAATCGAATGGTCGAATAAAGTTTTGAATAATACTTGAAATGAACTCGTTATTGTATGACTTATCTTCATATGCATTAATTCTTTCCATTCCAAAAGAAACGTCGTGCTTTATCCTTTGTCTAACTTCACCTCCAACAAGCTCAAAGGATGTTCTGAAAGCTTGGTGATTTCGGATAAGTTGCAGAAAAGCTTGCTCCAACTTTTCTGGATTTAGTCGACCATTAATCTTAAATCCAAGCGGCAAGTTATAACTTGTATTAGATTCAGTCCGTTCAGATATCCAGTACATTCTTTTCTGTCCTGAAGATGCTGCATACGATTCCAATACCGGTGCTCTGGGGAGTTTTTCGGAAGCGAGATCACCCGCCGATGAAGCAACATAGTTTACCAAAGTCCCCATATCTTCAAAAGAATCAAGTTGGCCATGCGATATTAAAACGGAGTAGTGCTGTTGAATAAGGGAAATAAGCACTTGTGCACTCAAAGAGTCTCCTCCTGCATGATAAAAGCTCAAGTTTAAATCAATTTCCTTATTCCATTCGAGAACTTCAGTTAATACCTGTTTCAAGTGGCTTTTTATTTCATCCTGCTGTGACATTATCATTGCTCCTTTTTAACAGATCGAGATGAATTATTCCAATTCATTAAAGTAGCACTACATTATTCTGCTTCCTTTAGTTTTAAAAGGAATATTGGTTTCATGACAGAAATACACGAATACACCTTGTTAGACGAATTACTTAATTTTGAGAATATTTTTTTTTTTGAAATTCAATTAATTCAAAAAATCACTATGAAATTATTCGGTGATTTCTCGACTGCTTATATCATATTTGTAAAAAGTTGCAAATTGATCACTTTTTATATATAACTAAAAGAGTGATCTCAAATTTGAATTCGTTCTATTACGAATTCGAATCGTTTCGATTTTTTCGTTTGAAAGAATAAATTAGGGAAATATTGCTTATTAACTTGATGATATTGGAATTTAAGTGAATAGTCAATCTCAAAATCATAATTTTCCATCAAATCATATTATTTATATTTCATTCTATAATTATCTCATTAGTCCGAATATACTTTCAAAAAAAAGTGTTTACAATTCATTGTTAGTAGAACTAAAATACACTATAATTCTCATATTCTTTAATTCTTCGAATAAATTCTGTCAGAGACACATGCAGATTTTACAAGAAAGAAGTATATTGTATTCGAACATGAATATTTATAAAACAACAGATTGAATTTTTCACAAAAAAAAAGTATTATTGCTTATCGATATTTTTTCTTATTAGGTGAAATTAGTATATGTTTACTTTTATCCCCTTAATAAGTCCAATATTATAATAAACTAGTGGGAGATTGTAAAAATGAATACTAAAGTACTTCCTATTGCAAAGCCAAAGGTTCTTGGTTTTTTACATCATGCTTTTCCTTTGTCCATAATTGGAAACTATACAGACTATATCCCTTGGTTACATAATAATTTTATTCAAATCCTTTGTAATACTGAATATTTTGAAAATAAAAATGATCATCTTGTTGATTTTTACTTCCCAAATGATCCGTTATTTAGCTATCCTTGTTTAGAAACTTATGCATCTAAACCGGAATTCTCAAATGTTCAGACAAACATTGTTGATTTTGTAATCAATAGTATTAATAAAGATTGCTATGTTTATACCCATGTTGACGAATTCTATATCCCCCATAGGAATGTACATAATCAATTTCATCATACACATAATATTTTTGTTTACGGTTATGAAAATGGTAATTTTAATGTATTGGGGTTTGATGAGAATCAAAATTTCGCTTCAACCCAAGTTACTTTTGAGGAATTTAGTGAGGGATACGCACACGCAAATTATAAATTATCTATTTTGTATAATTACAATAACTATGTTATCCCTCAGTTTAATATCTATAATGTTATACGTTCTATAAAGGATTATCTTTCGTCCGTTAATACTGTTCATGGAAATAGCTACCTTCCCCTTAATCCTATATTTGGTATTAAGGCATATGACTATCTCAAGAAATATGTTGAAACAATTAAACAAGACAGTACTAGAGCAGACATTAGACCCTTCCACCTCTTATTAGAACATAAAATATGTATGCTTGAAAGAATAGCATATTTGGAAGAGAACAATTTTTTGACAAATTCTAATCTTGATAAAGAATATAAAGAGATAGTACAACTAGCTCAAGATCAAAGAAATATTATATTAAAGTATACCTTGATTAAGGATGATAGCTTATTATTAAAGCTTGTGTCCTCTATTGATGTCTTAATAACTCAAGAGAAAACTATCTTGAATAAGCTTATTCGTAATTTTGAGCTCTCAGGCTTTTCTACATAGCCAATAATGAATTACACCACAGTGTCAGAGCATTAATCGTTTATAGAAAAGACGACGAATTTTCGCTTCAATGAAGGAAGAAGCCGTTCCAATTGAGGAACGGCTTCTTGGTGTATATTTATAAAAGAAAATAAGTTGAGCTCTACACTGATAAGATATTTGTGCAAAGAGTTTCATCTGCATGAGAATAACTAAAACTGGGTTTTAGTGTTTTTGCACCTTATAGAAACTGAAGACTGAAATCCGATAGTATTGGCTTATTGGTATCTCAATAAACAAAGGATCAGATCCTCTTGGTCTGATCCTTTGCTTTCACACTTTTACTTTTATTGAATTAAATTCGACTTCTTGAGTAATTTCTGTAGTAACGTAGCCACTTCAGCACGTGTGATTTGGTCCTTCGGTTGAATCGTAGTCGTTGTTCTACCATTCATAATACCCATTGCTAAACCAGCTGCTATATGATCTCTGGCATAGCTTGAAATCGATGAATCGTCTTTATATTGTCCGATCAACGTGTCTACTTGATCAGGCAATAAATCCGGATTGATGCCTGTGATCTTCATCGCTTTCGCAATGATAGTCATAGCTTGTTCACGAGTGATGGTATCCATAGGAGCGAATTCAGCATCACTATAACCCTCAATTAATTGATATTCGTGATCTGTATAGATATAATCAGCAAACCAATCGGACTTATTTACATCGATAAATGAATTTTCGCCAGTTATCGGTACTATACCCAGCCCTCTTACAACCATAGCAGAGAACTCTGCACGTGTAATGCTCCTATTCGGTTCGAAAATATCCTCCCTAACTCCCGTAACAATCATTCGTGATCCCATGTCATTGATTGCGTCTTTTGCCCAATTGTTCGTCACATCAGTAAATTCGACTGGGTGCCAAACCAGTGTGTACAAGCTATTGGACAAGCTATTAACCACTGCATGGTAGCGATTATCTTTTTTCTCGACATAAGTTGGTACATGATGAGTGGAACCATCCAAACCTACAACAATTCCTGTCGTGATCTGATTTGGATCGACGGTCTCCGGAAGTGAAATATACCGTTCAACGTACGTATTGAAGCGATTTATTTCCTTTCTTAAACCATTAAATTCAGCCATTAACGTAAAATGGACAGGATCCACTAAAAATAAAGCACCTTTTGAAATCGCCGAGTCCTTTGCAATGCTTGATTCCGAAGGAAGAGCTTTTGAGATTGTTAACTCAATCGTCATGTCTGATAGTGTATCATCCGCACCAAGTTGACCCGCTACCGCCTCAATTGAGATCTGGCTCGCAGGTAGTCTATACGTAGCAAGTGGGGTGACCAGTTCCAAGACGGTAGGTTGCTCTATCATCTTTTTAACGACATCCCCTGTTAATATTCCCACAATGGAATCAAATGACTCATTCACAGGGATAGTCACTACAGCATTCTGACCTTCTCTCGCCAACCATTCTAGAAATTTGCTAGGATCCGGCGTAAGGGTTGTTATGGTTCTATTGTCAACGATTTTTGTTTCCAACTTGTCTATCTTCTCTGACTTACCGTTTATTATAACAGGGACACCACTTGGCTCTAGCTGAGGCGGGTTTACCGATGGTGTTCCGCCACCTTCTGAGCCACCTCCACTGCCACTATTGCCTGAACTTCCGCCGCCGCCGCCTGAACTATTGGAAGAATTGACAGTAAGTACAAGGTTACTGGTGAAATAATGGAGCGACGATACTAAAAAGGTATTGTTTCTGAGATATCTTCGAACTCTGCACTAATGGTAACATCCCCGCTTGGCATGATGAAAGTTTCACCCACGATCGGATAGCCCACAGATTGCTTTGCCTGATTTGCAAGGTAGAGTGGCTGTACATCCAAACCCTACGTTTATTCGCGGACAAAAAACAGGTAATGAGACGGTTACATTGGTATCTAATCAACTCCCTATACATACGCATTCGGTGTACACAGCATCGGATTCCTCTACAATTACATCAACACCAAGTAATGCAACCTGGTCTAACTCACCATCAAAAATCTATTACACTTCAGATAAAGCCACTACTGTAAATATGAACACTGCAGCTGTATCTTCTGTCGGTGGAAACCAGGCTCATGACAGCATGATGCCTTCAACTGTCATTTCGTTCATTATCTGTCTAGAGGGCATATTCCCGTCTCAACCTTAAAAAGAATAAAAATATAGAGGAGGTCACCTCATGTCAGAACCATTTTTGGGCGAGATCCGATTGTTCGCCAACAACTATGCCCCTCGTAACTGGGCTTATTGCGAAGGACAAATCTTGCAGATCAACAGCAACCAAGCTCTCTACTCTTTGCTTGGCAACGTCTACGGAGGAGATGGTATCATTACTTTCGCACTTCCAGACTATCGTGGACGAGTACCGATACATGTGTCAAGTACAATTCCTCTGGGCACTAAACAGGGTGAAGCAGCGCACACGTTAACCATTAATGAGATGCCGATACATAACCATCAAGTAACAGCTTCTGAAACCAATCCATCGGTGGCAACTCCACTAAATAACGTTTGGGCAGCTGTCCCGAATTCATTCGGATCCACCCCTGGACAAGAAACTATGAATTCAGAAAGTCTCTCAGGAGCCGGCGGTTATCAACCGCATAACAATATGCAACCATTTATTTATAACTCAGAATTTTATCATATGTTTGCAAGGCGGATTCCCTTCGCGTGGTTAAGAAAATACAATAAATATAGGAAAGAGGCTGCCCGCATGGACGCTTTTTTTCCCATGAGGAAATTATAATTCAAAAGTTATAGAGTTCTCAGAAAACATAACTACAGGTTACATTCTATTATCCGATGATAGGATAGAAATTAGTCTGTCTGTCTCGTCGAAGAGACAAATGAGCTTTACCAGTCAGGCCGATCATCAAGGCAAAAGCTTTATTTCCAAAAGCTTCCCCTAGACGTAATCCAAGCTTCTGTATTGATAACAATTTAGTTATTTTCAATCCACGCAATTCAGAGAAATGCCAATATTACAATATAATAGAAGAAGGGTGAGTTTCACGCTTTATCGACTGCTGTCTGAGGTTTATTGAGCCATCGTATTCCTCTAGTCTAACAAAATGACGACTGATATAATTAACACTTCAGTATCATCGAAAACCGAAATGCTTTTCAACTTCCAATAACATCTGATCTTTATTGGACTGAGATGTTCTCATAAACCATTTTAATTGATACTGCTCTGCTTGTTGCAGGTAATGATTCGATGCTCGAACCACCGTGTTTAATGTTTCGTCCCGTGCACGTTGTGGATCTGATAAATTAGGGAACACATCCTCCATGCCTCTCAGATGATCTCGATCCAGATACTCCGCTCGAATTAGGTCATCTTCTGCAAACATATAAACAACGCGGTTGGGGTTAACAATCTCCCTTAGATAAGCAGGTTCCATAAAAGTATCTACTACGATTGGCTTCTCTTTCCCCATCTGTAACAAATCCAAAATAATAAACTCAACGCTTTCATCAAACACTGAATTTAACCAGTGACTTCTATCGTTCCCACGCCCTAAAAAGAACCATTCCCAATCAATGAAGTGTCGTAAAATTGCTGGATGATCCTGCGGATTAGCCTTTTTTTGATAATCGAAAGTGTGGTCATCTGAGGAATAATAATTCATATCCCATTTTGAAGAAAGTAACTTTGTCATCGTGCTTTTGCCGCCACAAGGGCCTCCACATATCCAATAAACGTGATCTAAATATTGTCTTAATAGTCGGTCTGAAATTTTCATTATACAAATATCCCCCTTGTCTAAGATTATTTCTCAAAAGGGAGCACGTCTATTCTTGTTTGCACTAAATGTCCAGGTCGCTGGCATTGCCACACCGCCTTTCCGAGCTTAATTTCTGATAAATTTATTCCTCGGAATCGCTTTTTACAAAGTAATTACCGTGAGAAAAAATCTGTTTGGTATCAGCAGTTAAATGATCTAAGTTATCCACCGTTTCCTTCTCGGAAATGAAGGCATCTTTCTCGGTTACCCTATTAAATGTTCCAAAAGATGTCGTTATACTACTGACATTTTCTAGAGCTCTATTAATTTCCTCTTCTGATAATTTTACTGCAGGACCAAAATCCGGATAGTTTGGATTATCCGCTTTAGCATCATCATAATAATTACTCGCATAAATACTCAAAGCAGTCACTGCCGAAACAGTCATTATAAATGCCGTACTGATAAAGAATTTTTTCATTGGAGATCACCCCTCAATCGTTTCTATAATGTGTGTGCATTCATAAATTCTTTGCCTTCAAGTTCAACTGGGCCTTTGTTTTAGTAGATACCAGATACAACAACTAATGATCTGTATACTGCAAAGCGTGAATCGGTGTACCTTTAGTGACTTCACCTGTCAATGTATTGATTTCTAGTGGCTCTACTAAAACCTTCCATCCATTTTCGCTTTCGAAAATTTTATACGGGAGTGGTGGTGACTGTTCGTAGTCTTGTCCTGCATACTTTTGAACTACATAAAATTGAACTTCATCCGTGTTGATTTGTTTGCTTTCCACAATTTCATATCCTGTAGTTGGATTGGTTTTAAAATCCTTCACATATCCTTCTTCACGACTTTTCTCATCCAAATAATTGGTATCTTTAGAATAGAACATCATTCCTTCAACATCCCTAGCAATGTAAGCCTGAAAGTACTCCGTTGCTGCTTCCATGGGAGTTTGGGCTACGACTCTTTCCGCAGTAGTAGTCGATGCTACTAAAATAGAACCAGCAACAACACTGGCAAGTAAAAGCGATACTAATCCTTTTCGTTTCATGGATTGAGAACTCCTTTTTAGTGATAGAGTTGGTAATAGTGATCAAATTTTCTTTAGATCTATTTAGTATAACGCATTGAATTATTGGAAAGTTTTTATATTTATGAGAAATATGTTTACATCTATCTTTTAGCCTCTTTATCCAAACTCTTCTTTACGCCCACCTCACTTAATGTTAGATTTTATAACATATCATTATGAAAGCGAGTGGGTTGAAGATGGATCTGCAACAGTTATTGACTATCCCCATTCTCTCCAAAGCAAAGGTTATTGCCGGACATCGTGGCCTTGATCGCTTGGTGCAATCGATTAATATTATGGACGCACCAGATATTGTACAATTCCTGAAGTCGGGAGATATGCTGCTGACAAACGGTTATATCCTAAAAGATCGTCCCGATGCTCATCTTGCATTCATTACAGACATGCATGCAATTGGTTGTGCGGCGCTTGCTGTCAAGACACAGCGTTTCTCTCTTGAATTATCTCCGCAACTGCTTGAAACAGCCGACAGGTTGGGCTTCCCGATCATCGAGCTGTCTGAGATAGACAATACACTCGGTGAGATATTTCAACATTCGATCAGTGCCATCCTTCAGAACAAAACCCATGAGCTCCACTACGCCTTGTCTATTCACAAGCAATTTTCCACGATGGTGATGCAGGGAAAAGGCATACCATCCATCGTAGATACGTTGTCTCAGTTGCTATCCTCACCTGTACTTCTGCTTGGTTCGAAGAAGCAGATTACGGCAAGCTCCCATTATGCACAACAGATGGATCACCAGTCCCTTGCCGCGCCCATACTGACATTTATAGATGAGCATTCTTCCTTCCATACCGCAATCTCGATCTGCCTGCTTACTGCTGATAAATATCGACACGCCGAGCTTCATCCCATCTTCACGGATCGGCACGAGGGCTATTTGATCGCACTATATGACAGTTCCGCAACCTCTAAACTCTCCACTCTGGCACTGGAGCAAGCCGTCAATGTGATCGGTCTGGAGTTAACCAAGAAACAAGCCGTCAAGGAACGTTCCCGCCGTTACAAAAATGAATATTTCTCCGATCTCATTCAAGGCTTCATTCGTTCGGAACAAGAAGCGCTGCATCGCGGCAAAAAATATGGGCTGCAAGCCAAAGGAAGTTCAGTTCTGATCATCGCCAAAAAAGATGAATCCTTAGCGGGCATACCTAAACAGAACTCTACTTCCTCCGGGGAAGAGCGGTTCATCTCGGAACGAGACGCTAATTATGAGCTGATTAAACAGGAATTCGCCAGATTGGATCTCTCCTTTGTCATGTTCACTAAGAACGACCAGTTCGGCATACTCGTTTTTTTGGCTGAATCGTCTTGGGACGAACACACCGTTGTTCAGCAGCTTGAGCGGATGGCGAGCAAGCTGTATACAGAGTCGCAGCTCAGCCTATCCTTCGGCATAGGTAATTCCTACACCAATGTATTGGATATTGGACTCTCCTATAAAGAAGCAGTCAAGGCGCTCCAATCCGGTTATCAGATGCGAAAGACCCGCTTCGCTCATTCCTATCAAACCATGGATATAAGCCGTCTGCTGCGCATGATTCCCCACGATGAGATGCTGCAGTTCCATCAAGAAACCTTTAAGCCCTTCAACGACCGAGATCCAAACGAGCGCAGCGAACTGATGAAAACCTTGTCCTCCTTCTATGAGAATCATTGCCAGATCGTCGATACAGCGAAAGAGCTCTTTGTTCATCGCAATACAGTGATCTATAGGTTGGAGAAATGCGAGAAACTAACCGGCAGGAACATTAAGGACCCAATGGAGAGCCTTCGCTTCCGACTTGCCTTCGCACTTGAGTCCCTTTTGAATGTTAATCCAGCTCCTAGTGAAGCTAATCATACGTCTTAAATCGAGAACATGTCATGTATAATGACACGTTCTTTTGTTTTCTTTTCATATTCAATTCACGTTCAATCTTCATTTGTGCATTTTAACTGATTTAATTCTATTTTTATGTTCAGAGTAACTAATGACAATGATGCAAACAGTCTATATGATTAGGAATATATTCATTAATGTCATGTTAATTAACATCAATTACATCAAGAAACGAACTACCATCAGGCTGTAGGAAAGGGGCTACCTATCATGGCTATACAGATACAAGGCGTATCCAAATCATTTGTCAGTGCAACTGGAGAAGATATTCAGGTCCTGGCTGAGGTTTCAATGCAAATCAAGAAACAGGAGTTCTTCAGTATCGTGGGACCGAGCGGGTGTGGCAAAAGTACGATTTTCAATATTATCGCAGGTCTGCTTAAGCCAACAAATGGCAAGGTTATTGTCTGTGGCGAAGAGATCGATCAGACCACCGGGCATGTCGGCTATATGATGCAGAAGGATCTGCTGCTTCCTTGGAGAAGCATCCTGGATAATGTCACGTTAGGCTTGGAAGTGAAGGGCATGTCCAAAAAGGATCGCGGCGATATTGCCATGGATTATCTGGATCGTTATGGCCTGGCCTCATTCGCAGAAGCCTATCCCTCCACACTATCAGGTGGTATGCGCCAACGTGTAGCCCTCATTCGTACCCTCGTTACCCAGCCCGATATTATATTACTGGATGAACCCTTCTCCGCACTTGATTATCAAACCAGACTCATTCTGGAAGATGAAATCTTATCCATTCTCAAATCCGAGGGCAAGACAGGCGTTCTGATCACGCATGACATTGAGGAGGCCATCGCCATCTCCGACCGTATTGCCGTTATGAGTAAACGACCAACAACCGTGAAACAGGTGTATGACATTGGTCTCGCCTCGCAATATGGCTCAGCACTGAAAGCCCGCTCTGACCAGAAGTTCAAGCAGTATTTTGAATCGATCTGGTCAGAGCTTGATATCCAAATGGGGAGGATCAGCTAATGAAGAGCACATCACCTGAAGTTACCCTTGCCGGAAAGCCTGCTGGAGTTACGAAGAGCAAGAGCAAACGCAGACAGTCCACCTTCTCCAAAGAATGGCTGATGACGATGCTGTGGCGGTTCATTATTGTAGCGGTCATCCTGGTGATCTGGGAATCCGCTGTTCGTTTGGAGCTGGTTAACGGATTCCTCATGGGATCGCCAAGCGCCATTCTTGATGCCGCCATCACCATGGCTAGCTCAGGGCAACTGCTTACAGACGCGTTCGCGACGGTGAATGCCACCGTTATCGGATTCGTAGTCGGAAGCTTAATCGGCTCATTGGCAGGACTGCTCATGTGGTATTCCAAGTCCGTTGCCCGTGTGCTCGATCCATTCATTGTAGCCATGAACGGCATCCCGAAGATTGCCCTAGCTCCTATGATTATCATCTGGTTTGGTTCAGGCATCTTCTCCAAGATTGCTCTGGCCTCCGTAGCAACATTTATCGTAGCGCTATTATCCGCCTACCAAGCGACGCATCAAATCGACGAATCCCAGATTAATCTGATGAAATCCTTCGGTGCAAAGAAATCACAAATTTTCCGCAAAATTATCGTTCCTTCCTCTCTGCCATGGATCATCTCAGCCTTCCGGATCAATATCGGTTTGGCATTGGTGTCTGTCGTAGGTGGAGAATTCATCTCTTCAGATAAAGGACTTGGACACATGGTATTCGTCGAAGGTAACCTGTTCAACCTTCCGGCCGTATGGGTCGGCGTGTTCATGCTTATGCTGGTCGCCATGCTCCTCTACACCTGTGTCGGTTATATTGAATCCCGTCTCCTTCCATGGAATGACAACAAGACCAGCAGCAAATCCACATCTGTATAGCTGACCTACAACGATTAAAGGGGACTGATGACTAATGCGTACATTCAAAAAGATAGCTTTTCTAGCAACCATGACGGTTATATTGACTTCACTGCTCAGTGCATGCGGCAGCAATGCCACAACTCCTGCGAGTGGCGCAGGTGCATCTGATAGCGGGGGGCAAGCAAATACGCAGGTAGACAAAATTATGGTCTCCGAGGTGTATCACAACCTGCTCTACCTTCCCTTGTATGTAGCGAACAACCAAGGTTTTCTAGAGGAGAATCGCATTGAGCTATCTTCCATCCGTGCTGCCGGAAGTGGCCCAACAGCATTGTCTTCGGTGATCTCAGGCGAGTCTGCATTCTCCTTCCACGGTCCTGAGCATGTCGCATTTGCTAATGCAAAGGGCGGAGATACTCGCTCAC
The DNA here is from genome assembly GCF_045040715.1 of Paenibacillus sp. FSL H7-0942. Taxonomy (NCBI): domain Bacteria; kingdom Bacillati; phylum Bacillota; class Bacilli; order Caryophanales; family Paenibacillaceae; genus Paenibacillus; species Paenibacillus sp. FSL H7-0942. Next base: position 5,219,459 of record NZ_CP150279.1, read on the forward strand.
TGGTCCTTCTATCCGGCAGTGCTCCAGTATGGGCAGTTGCGCGAGAAGGAGTAACCGTGAACTCGACAGCGGATTTCAAAGGTAAAACCATCGTTGTGGGCTTGGCACCTACAAGCTCGAACAGCTTACTGCGGAAACTATTCGCTGACAATAACATCGATATCGACAAGGATGTGACGATCACTGAGGTTCAGAATGGCTCCGAGCTTGGTGCTGTATTAGCCGGCAAAGCCGACATTGCCATCGTTTACGAGCCGCAGCTGGATCAAGGCATTGCTGAGGGACTGCATATTGTCCATGATTTTACGAAGGATTATCCTGACTTTGCCTTTGCAACCATGAATACAACTGCAAGCTTCATTGAAAAGAATCCTGATCTCACCCAGCGCTTTGTCACCTCTATTGAGCAAGCCCTGGACTACATTCAATCGAATCCTGAAGGCGCAAAAGCAGTTGCCGTGAAGGAATTTCCGAATCTGGACAAAAACGTCGTGGAGCAAGCGGTACAACGCATGATCGACAGCAAGGTATATCCTGCGGAAGGACTCATCAATGAATCAGCTTTCGAGACCGCAATCGATATGCAACGCTTCATCGGCAATCTGAAGGAAGACCTCGCTTACGAGGAGATTATCGATTCAAGCTTCACCACCAAATAGAGAGAGAAAGGGTGATTACTCTGAACCAGGACGAATATCTCACACACCGCCGTACAGAAAGCACCAAATATGCGGACGGAGTTATTACAAGCGAGGAGCTTGCCCTATTTACAACAGACTTGGAGCTGATTCGAAACTTCAAGTTGCCAGAAGAAGTAGGGCCCAATCCCCCGCATAGGAGCGTGCCTCTGCGATGATTACGAAACCACTTAACGAGCTGACGATTGCTGAAGCCGCAACACTGATTAAAAATAAGTTGATATCTCCTGTCGAGCTTACAAAATCCTATTTGAATCGCATTGAGAAAGTAGAGCCTGCTGTGCAAGCCTTTGTTACGGTCACCGCCGAACAGGCTTTGCAGGCCGCAAGAGAGTCTGAACAAAAACTGATGAATGGCGAATATCTCGGTCCTCTGCATGGCATTCCCTATGGAGCCAAAGACATCATCCATACCGCTGGCATACGCACCTCGGCTGGATCAAGTACCTTTCCAGACTTCGTACCTGGAACGAATGCAACTGTAATTAATAAGTTGCAAGCTGCAGGTGCTATCCTGCTCGGCAAGACAACAACGACGGAATACGCCTTTCAGGGAGGAGAACCGCCAACCCGCAACCCATGGAATTTAGAACATACCCCAGGCGGTTCCAGCTCCGGCTCTGCCGCTGCAGTAGCGGCTGGCATGGCTTCCTTCACACTCGGGACACAGACCTTTGGATCTCTGCTTAGACCCGCAGCTTACAACGGATTAACCTGTATGAAACCCACTTACGGCAGAGTTAGCCGTAATGGTGTCATCACAGCCAGTTGGAGCCTGGATCATATTGGCGCATTCACTCGATCGGCACAAGATAACGCAATCGTTCTGGAAACAATGGTCGGACAAGATGAGCTGGACCCCTTCACGCTCCCTCATGGCAAGCCAGATTTAACAAATGCTCTTGAGCATCCTATTTCAGAAATGATGGTCGGGCTACCGAGCAGCTTCTTCCAAACCGATGAACCGGCGATCTTGTTAGCAGTGGAGTCAGCAATCGCTGTACTTGAGAGGCTGGGCATGCAATGGAAGAAAGTTGACCTGCCCTCTTATATGGAAGAGACCATTGCTGCTCATCGTACGGTTATGCGGGCAGAAGCTGCCGCCTTCCATCAGGAACGCTTCGCGGAAGCCTCTGATCGTTACGGCCACACGATGCGGGAGCAGCTTGAACTCGGTTACCAGACGAGTGCCGTTGATTATTTGCAGGCACAACGCATCCGAACGATATTCCGGAGCGAGATGATGATGCTTTTCGATGAAGTGGATGTGTTATTGACTCCATCAACACCCTATGTGGCCCCATACGGCTACAAGACGGGGAGCCCGATTTTTAACGGACCGTTCACCAATACGGGTCTACCGTCCATCACCGTACCCATCGGGTTTGATACCACCTCAGGGAAGCAATTACCTATCGGCATGCAGCTTGCTGGTCCACTCATGCGAGAAGACCGCCTGTTGTCCATCGCTCATCATTATCAGCAGGCTACGAACTGGCATCAGTTAACACCAATCATACACATTCATTAGGAAAGGAATGACCGCTACGATGTCTACCATCATACATGCAAGTGCAGCACCCAAGTTCCCGCTTCCTTTCTCCCATGCTGTCCGCGCAGGAGATTTCCTCTACGTCGCAGGTCAGGTAGGTGTCGATCCACAGACGCTTGAGCCCATTGGCGGCATTAAGGAGCAGACGGAGCAGTGCATTCGTAATATTGAGGTGATCCTGCAAGAAGCCGGACTTACACTCGATCATATTGTGAAGGTAACCACTCATCTGGCCCGAGTCGAGGATCAACCCGAATACAACGAAGTGTATGCGCGAATGATTAAACAACCCTATCCCGCCCGTATTACCGTATTCAGCGGTTTAGGCCCTTATTTAATTGAAATGGAAGTGCTGGCGTATGCGCCTTCCATTCGAGGAGAGTAACACATCACCAAAGAGCACCTGTAGCCATAGATGGGTACAGGTGCTCTTTTTGTTCTAGAAACCCGGTTCTCTTTTGAGAAACGGGTTTCCTTTCGTATTCCTATTTTGTTTTGAAGCGAGATGATTCCTCGGCCAGTTGTTTGGTCAGTTCATCAATTCTCTGCACCATATCCGTCAAATGTTCCGTCATGCCGGACTGTTCCTGCATTGTTGCTGTGACTTCCTCAACAGAAGCCGACACCTCTTCACCGGAAGCAGACAAGTTCTGTGCCGCCCCAATGACGTCATCCTTATCACGTTCAATGGATTCGATCTCTGTGGCAATAGCTTGAACCTGGCTCATCATCTCATTCATATTCTCGGTGACAAAATTGAATGTCTCCTTGGTCTGGCTAACGCTGCTCTTATGCTGTTCCGCAATCGCTTCAATAGCCTGAACACTTCGGTTATTCTGCTCCACGTGATCAATGGTCTGCATTACAATTCGGTTGATATCCTCCGATTGAGCTGTCGTCTGCTCTGCCAGCTTGCGGATCTCAGAAGCAACGACTGCGAAGCCACGTCCCTGATCACCAGCTCTCGCCGCCTCGATCGAAGCATTCAACGCAAGTAATTTCGTCTGATTTGCGATTTCGGCAATCGTACCTGTAATCTGGTGAATGCCCGAGGAGCTTTCGGCGAGTTGCACTGTAATTTTGGAGATGTTGCCAACTTCAATCTCGTTCTGCCCGTTCACCGCAATGAGTGCATCAATAACTTCATGATTATTTTTGAATGCATCCGTAATTTCATCTGCCTTGAACTTCACTGCCTGTGACATTCCATTCACGTTGGCAATCTTGTTACCAACATTCATGAATTTGTCCACAATGGCTTCCGTATCGTTCGCCTGGGACTCCATCGCTCGTGAGATCTCAAATGCTGTTGTCGTTGTTTCGGCAATCGTGGTCGAAGTTTGCTGAGTGGACTGTTCCAGCTCGGATGTACTTGTTTTCAGGATGCCGATGGAATGGTTCATGCTGGAGATCAGCTGTTTATTGCCTGCTGCCATGGTATTGAAGCTGTCCACCAATTGTTTGAATTCTCCGCTATATTTACCTTGAGCCTGCACCGTCAGATCGCCGCCTGCAAGCTGTCTGAACAACACAGTTAGTCTTGTAATTGGTCTGGTTACCAGCAAAGAGATCAGAATACCCGCTACGACGGAAATCGCAATAGCACTAAACAGAACAATATACATCTGTTTTGCCATCGCACGCAAAGGTTTCTGCACATCACTCAGTTTATCTTCAACAACGACGGTCCAGTCCGATCTTGGAATTTTGGAGTAATATGCCACTTTCTCATCTGTGCTAATATCCCCTTGCTGTAGTTCAGCGCCAGGAGCAAGATCTACCAATGATTGGTATTCGCCGGACTCCATCTTCTGGCCTGCCAACTTCTCATCCGCTGAATCGTAGATGACCGTACCTACACGGTCCAGAATGATCACTTTTCCCTCATCATTAATATTGATATTTTGTAGCTGATTAACGAAGAACGAGGTGGATGCTGCAGATACGAGCACTCCCTGTACTTCTTGATTCTCATTGTAGATTGGCATGGCAAAAGCCGTACCTAGTTGTCCTGAGGACTTGGCTACAATCCCTTCACTAATCACGTTTTTACCCTGAATTGCTTCTTGAAAATATGCCCGATCTCCGCGTTCTGCCTTGATAACTGCCGGATCATTCGCTGCAATAATAATGCCATTCCGATCCAACAAAATCAGACTGTTGTTACCTTCCATACCTGCCAGACTGTCTGCGAGAATACCACTTGCCTTATCCAGCAGTTCATTGTTTTCCGAGAAAAAATTCTCCCCTTCCTGTCCATCCGTATTCCGAATCTCCAGCAGATCCTGGAAGGTCCGATGTGTTGTGATCAAAAAGGTGGATTGTTCTTCCAAACTTAGTGAAGCATACAAACCTGCCCCCACCCGGTCCGAGGTTGCTTTAATCTCATCTTTGCTTTTGTCGAGTGTGATTACAGCCGCTACAGTGTAGGATACTACTGCAGTTACCGCCAGTACGATACACACCAGCAGACTGATCATAAGTGGCAGTTTGACTCTGAACGACATGTTGCGCATGCGTTCTCTTGCCTTGCTAAATACCATGATTACATTCACCATCCATTTTCATTTTCATCATTATGAAGTCCAAATTCTATGTATCTACTTTATATCGGTCGATATCAAATAATCTGTAAGCTGTTTCGCCAGTTATACTAGGTCAAAGGCCACTGCAAACGATTGGAAAATGAAGACTTTGGGTTAATACAAAATATGACATCAACATCGTATAATATATGAAATACATATCGTGCAGGAAGAGGGACAACGCATTGAATCCGAAAATGCCTACTTTATTAAATGTCGAATAGGAGAAGTGATATGGCAAAAACAGCATTACCTACGCTATTAAATGTCGTGCGTATTTTATTGAGTGTGAAACTGATCTACGTGATTGTGTCCTTTATCGTGTTCCTCATTGACTTCAACCAGAACATGGAGGCCTATCTGGGTTTCTTACGTAAAGGAGATGATCTGGCTTACGCCTCTGGCGTAATCTTAGCCAGAATGTTGTTTATCATCGGTCCCAGCCTGCTCGCTGTTATATTCATCACCAAAAGAAAGTTCAAGCTCACCGTGACGTTTCTGAGTCTGGCGCTATTCGTTTCCATTCCAAATGAGAGTAACCTGTTCACCCTGATTCATCTCTTTGCCCTGCTTATCGTGCTCTTGCATCGTCCAAGCAAGTTGTATCTGAAACGAAAGGATACCCCCGTCAATGAAGCCGTAGTTGAACCGAAGAATTAATTCGAAAAGGGGATCACATGATATTGAAGTCCAGATAAACGGTGGAGCGCATAAGATATGATGTCATAATAAAAAAACAAGGACGTTCCTTAGTATTAAAGGAAGGTCCTTGTTTAATGTGACTCATTATACAAAGTGATTGTGAGATTTACAATTACAGTGCAGCTTGATAAATTTGTACTACATCTTCACGCTGCAAATTTTTGAAGAATCCGAACGGACCAAATCGCATAGCTTTATCAGCCATTACATCAATCTGACTGTCGTCGATGTCATAGTCCGCCAGACGGCTAGGGGCACCAATCGAAGTCCAGAATGTACGCAGCGCTTCAATGCCTTCTTCAGCAACTTGTTTGTCCGACTTTCCAGTAGGATTAATATCAAATACATTAATGGCCATACGTTTGAATCGATCTACATCCACATCCAGATTATGCTTCATCCAGTGTGGGAAGAGGATTGCAAGGCCACCCCCATGCGGAATGTCGTACACAGCCGAAACGGCATGTTCTATATTGTGAGAAGCCCAATCTCCGGCAAGACCCATATTCAGGACATCGTTAAGCGCCATTGTTCCGCAGTAGAGAATGGTTTCGCGCAGTTCATAGTTTTCTGGATCTTTAATCAGACGAGGGGCCGTATCAATGACGGTACGAAGAATCGTCTCACAGAATCCAAGCTGAACTGGTGTATTCGTATCCAGATGGAAATAATGTTCAAACACATGAGACATCATGTCCACCATGCCGTATACAGTCTGATCCAGTGGTACGGTGTATGTGTACTCCGGATCAAGAATGGAGAACGCCGGGAAAGAATACTCGCTGAACCATGCCCATTTTTCCTGCGTGTCCTGATTGGTTATTACTGAACCGTTGTTCATCTCGGAGCCTGTCGCTGCCATCGTTAGAATTGTACCCAGTGGAAGGCCGCCTTCTGGGGTTGCTTCGCGCACAACAACATCCCACATGTCTCCATCGTATTTGGCTCCTACTGCGATGGCTTTCCCGCAGTCAAGTACACTGCCGCCGCCAACCGCAAGAACCAGATCAATGTTATGTGTTCTGCATAGTTCTACACCCTTATGAACCGTAGACAGACGCGGGTTCGGTTCTACACCAGCCAGTTCCGTAACCTCTGCTCCGATCTCATTCAACTGGCTGATTACCTGATCGTACAGCCCGCTACGTTTGATGCTTCCACCACCATATACAAGCAAAATACGCTTTCCGTATTTTGGAACTTCGGTTTGTAGTGCTTGAAGTTGCCCTTTGCCAAAAATCAGCCGGGTCGGATTATAAAACTGAAAAGATCTCATAACGTATGTTCCTCCAAAGAAATCTGAAATTTTGTGCATCCACCATTATAGTTCTCTTTATTCGTAAAAACAAATACAGGCAAGAAGGAGATAATAGATGAGTATGGAGTCTGTCATGGCTAAACACTGTTTTCCTGAACAAAAAAAGCTCCTGCCAGCAAAGTGGCAGGAGCTTACATCACAGGGATTCAATATAACCATCGCATGCTTCCATAACATGCATGGTCTACATCCCCTCAGATATTAATAATTCGGTACTTAGGTTCTACCCCAGATCGGCAATCCGCTGTCCAATACGCGGAAACAGCCCGAAGGCATTCTCATAGAAGACTTTATCATGATGCTGTTCCGGTACAAGTCGACGGACAAATTCGGCATACAGATCGATGGGCGCAAGCGGCCAGTCGGTGCCAAACAGCATTTTCTCGTAATGATCCGAATAGACCAAGGCCCGGCGGAAATGATCCATGAACAAAGGCTCGTTCATGAACCGTTCAAAATGGGGCCGATCCCCCACCACAAGACCAGACAAATCCGCATACACATTAGGATTCTTCGCCACCACTTCAGCTGCATCCATCACCCAAGGATCACCCAGATGACAGATCATGAAGTTCACACCGCGCTGTTGCAAGGCTAATTCATCCACCGTCAACGGATGCGAATATTTGAGCAACCCATTCATGGAGTACGTGTCACCCGTATGAATCACCACAGGCAAGTTATACTTGGCTGCGAGTTCATAGACCGGGGTATAGATTTTGTCGTACACATAGTGATGATAGTATCCAGCATAGAGTTTGATTCCGGCTACCTCAGGGGATTGCAGTCTCGCTTCAATCCGGTCCAGTTCGTCCTGAGCGTTTTTACCGTCTAGCGCATTGGGATTGATCCCCACGCATTCCATTAGGAATGAGGGAACCTTCTCTTCCAGATCAAGTCCCATCGGGTTAGGGGAACTGGAATCCGGGAACGCTCCCTTCGTCTGCTCCGTAACCCCCATTCCGATACCCATAATGACGTCGTTTTTATCAAACTCCGCTTTAAGACCAGCGGCAGAGTAATCCACTTTAGACAGATCAATCGCTGTTCGGTGAAAGCTGTCGATGTCCGACAGGTGAATATGAATATCAATGATCGGCATGTGAAGCCTCCTTTTCATCGGTAGAAGTTGCAAAATTAAGTTTGAGAAGGTCCTGCACATCCGGTGAACTTAGCGGGATTGGTCCCAGAACCAGATACGTCGGCTCCGTCCAGACCGTCTCCCCCTGCTGGAGTGTCAGATGATGATGAACATTCAGACCCGTCACCTGATTATTGGCAAACCCCCATGCACTCTGATTCGGGTAACGATGTACCGCATGCAGCATGTTTTCACGCGAAACCGATCCTACTCGCAAAAGGTCTTCAAGTGGAAGGCCCAAATCCACCTTGCCTAGCGGGAATCGATCTTTACCCGGTTGTTCTATCCAACCTTCCGCAAAGACAGATGAAGGCCGGAGGAAACGTTCCTCCGCAAGCGAGTAATCCGTCAGCGTCAGGCCGCTTTCGTTTGTCACGGCAAGTAGCGTGCAGAGTACAGGGACACCCGGCAGCATCAGATAATGCTGGTGGATCGTGATCCCACGATTCGCTTCATGCTTCTCAATCCGGGTAGTCAGCTTTATACCCTTCCAGACGTTGCCGTATTGATCCTTCTGCTCTGTCCAGGAAGCGGCTCTTTGTTCCAACTGGCGGCTGAAACCATTCATGCCTGGAACCCCGACACCCAGCCCGCCATACCACGGATTCCACCACGAGCGTGGAGCCGGTTCAGGGTACGAGCTATCCAGCCATTCTTCTCCTGCATATTGCAGGGAATGTACTACACTCCCGAATACAGGAGCAACAGCGATCGACAACACTCCATTGTCTACAGTGTACAAAGGTCCAGCAGAACCTTCTTCAATCTTCTGCTTCACCTCTGTTCCGCTCTGCGGGAACCAAAGGGCAGTTCGCTCCTGAATCCGATCTTCGCCCCGGTATAGCCCACGAACTTTCCAACCACTCACGTGCTGGTCTCGGTCCGCTTCGTCTGGTGAAAATGTCAGCTTGGCGGAGTTTAGGTTCTGCTCCGGATTGAATTCCTTAGCATTGGCCATAACCTCCGGTTTGCCACCCTCCTGCACATACAGCTCCAGCTTGCCCGCAAGCGGAACCAGTTTGTGTTCAGTCAACGTTGCTTGCAGCACGTCCGGGGCAAATGGATTCCCCTCACTCAGTGTCAGATCCAGATGGCTGTCCAGCAACGGAATGACAGGGTTACGCTGCTTCCGTGCAAACGCACGGAAATCCGACCATTTGGCAAACGTGTTCAGGGCATATACAGTTGCCTTGGTCCGCACAACGGCTCCTGCGGGAATACGGCCAAGGTCATGCTGAAACCCCAGCGTGTATTCCGGGCGAAGCAGCTTCAGAGAAGGGTCCCAATAGATACCGCTGGCACCATACTCTTCTTTGCAGAACAGCCAGTTCTCCGTAATCTGTGAGCTATTCCAATGGCTCGGATCGCCAGCGTAAGAATCCCCCATATCCACAAAACGACCTTGGTAAGGAAGGATTAACCTGCTACCATAGAACCCAAAGTTATTCATTAGATACAGGTCCTCTTCCCAGGCAGTATCTCTTGTATTTTCGACTTCGTGGTGAAATTCGGCAACTCCATTCGCAGACAGCTTGACCACAGACTTGATCTGCAAGCCAGGGAAATCCTCCGAGTCATACAGTGCTTCAAGAACCTGACGTTCCCCTTCGGGATAAATATTCACTTCTTTTGCTTGTTTCTTGGATAACTCTTCGGCAAACGGCTTACCCAGCTTCGGATAAGTCCACCAGAACGAATGACGGGAGCCCGGGTATTCAATCCACATGTTATTATCTTGCTTGTTCATATGGAGCGAGAATGCGCCGTTAACAGCCACCCATTGATCCTCAATCTGCCCGCCATATTTCCCTTCGATTCCCTTCATCAGTACAGAAAGTTTGCTTGTAAAAGAGATCGCATGGTTCCCCACTGGGACAGCCGTCACTTCTACTTCTTGGGAATAGAGACCATATGAACGCAAGGTGAAAGGCACTGGCACAGACATCTTACCTTTGGCAGGCACCGTAAAGCGCACCGAACGCTCCGCCCATTCCAGGAATTCATCCTCTGGCAGGTCCAAGCTGAACTCCGTTTCGGCATCCACATTATTTTCCACGTTCAGAACCAACTCCGCCGGGATGCCTGGATAGAGTTCCTTCACAGGCAAGATGGTCTTGATCTTGGCCGGGAATTTCGGGGCAATACCTAACCTGAACTCCGCTTTCTTACCGCCAATCAACCATGTGCTGACAACCACGGGATGAGTCTTATTGTTATTCTGTTCCTCTGTAATTGGATCAAGGTGAAACTGACCTTCCACGATGATGGTTTCTCCCGGAGCGACTGCTTGTGCAATGTCCAGCGCAAATCGAATGTTTTTGTTATCCTCACCCTTGATCTCAACCGCCAGTTCGGACGCAGAATTGTTCTTAATGCGATAGCGAACCTTATAGCTGGAACCGAATACCAGATCATGATCATCGACTTCTGTTGAGATTTCGTAATCTGGTGTTTCGAGGGCAGTCAGCCCGCGACCCGACTTTTCAAATTCAGCCCGCAGGGAGACATCTCCCTTTTTCCACGTGTAGTCAAAGAAATCAAAACCACGTTCCCGTCGGCCATCTGGCTCGGTGACAAGTTCACGGGTGCTGTCTGCATACCAATCCAACTCCTCGAAATAAGGAGCAAGTGCTTCGGTCTGCAAAATGGTAGGGATGAAATTCATCAGATGCACATTATCGTCTTTTTTCTCCCAGAAGAATCCACATTTTTTGTACATCGGTACAGCCTTTGTATTTCCTGCCCATGTGAACAGATCCAGGCGGGGCCATCCAGCCTCCACGGTCTTGCGCACAGCATTCAGGATCAGGTTGCGTCCAACCTTATAACCGTGATAGTCGGGGCGCACGTTAAGCAGCGGTACATATAGCGCTCTCTCGTCATAGCGGTAATGAGCAAAACTACAGAAGCCAACAACCTCTTTCTCATGAACAGCTAGAAATGCATAAAGATTGGACGAACTCTCCATCTCCCGGCGAACTGTTTCCTCTGTTCTAAGGTTGGTGCCGCCACCCCAGCTTTCATTACTACGGTTCCACATATCCGCGAGTGCGGCAGCGTAAGAGGGATCGTATTCAATAATATGGATTTGATCAATAATCGAAGTTATAGTCATGTTCTGATCTCCTTATCTTTATCTATAGGATGGTCTTTGTGAACTTTCGATATGGCCTTTGCCCGATAGCCGCAGAGATAATACAGGCCATGTTTGAAGAAGCTAGCGATAGTCTTATCATACTATAAATGGAAGCATTTTCAGAGAATTAAAAATCTTTCTTTCCAACTTATATGTGCCTTTCGGAAGCTCTTGTTAGAAGCGTCAAGGATGGACGAATCTATTTAGGCATGAAAGAAAAAATCCACGTCTTTTAGTTAGACGTGGATTTAGGAATATGATCAGCTACTAATTTTCAATTATGCCAATATAGAACGGACATTGCGTAGAACTGATTTCATAAATTCAGAGGTTGGTTCGGCATGCCCCGCAATTTGGATACGTCGTTGCCGCACATCAAGACTCTTCAACTGATCCGTCAAAACAACACCTGAAAATGGCAGCTCTTCTGGTAGTGTAACTTCAAAAGGATAATCCTTGGCTTGGCTCGTTATGGGACATACAACGGCAAAACCCGTTATTTCATTGAATTCAAGTTCCGATAGAACAATAGCCGGTCGTCTCCCGGTTTGCTCGTGACCCTCTTGAGGATCAAAGTCAAGCCATATCAGATCGCCTCGTTTGGGAATAATCAAAGTAACTCGTTCCCTTCAGTACCAAAGTCTATTTCTTCATGTCTTGTATCCTGTTTCACTTTAGAGAGCAAAGTCTTTAGATGGCTACGTAGTTCCTCATTGGACTCTACAGGCTTGGTTTTTGGACGCAACAACAATTCATTATCTTCTGTCACCAAAATCTCGATTTCCGAGCCTTCTTCCAGATTAAGACGCTTAAGCAATTGGTTAGGAATGCGAATTGCACTGCTATTTCCCCATTTGCTAAGTGTGGCTGTAGTCATGGCAATCCCACGCCTTTCGTTTGATTGATGCTCCAATTATACCTCACCTCCTTACAGTTGTATATCTATATGATATACATAAAACAATAAAAGGATACATTGTATACAACCATAAAATAATGATTGTACAGCCTATGATTATGAATAGATATACCATTGGTATAAAGCAAAATAAGCATATAAAAAAACCTCATTTGGTCGAAACGAGGTTTCACAGTCAGATCATCCCCAACAATGAAAAACAGCTGTAAGCCTTAGACGAAAAAATGAAGTCCAGACTGCCCCTGTTTTATGGAGCTATAGTCCCTCGGTAGCTTACCCTTGTATAATGTGCCTTGATCTCGACTGCCAGTTCGGACGCAGAAGTGTTCTTAATGCGATAGCGAACCTTATAGCTGGAACCGAAAACCAGATCTTGATCATCGACCTCTGTAGAGATTTCGTAATCCGGTGTTTCGAGGGCAGTCAGCCCGCGACCCGACTTTTCAAATTCAGCCCGCAGGGAGACATCTCCCTTTTTCCACGTATAGTCAAAGAAATCAAAACCACAACTCCCGTCGGCCATCCGGCCTCCACGGTCTTGCGCACAGCAGCGTAAGAGGGGGCGTATTCAATAATATGGATCTGGTCGATAATCGAAGTTTCGGTCATGTTCTGATCTCCTTCTCTTTATGTACAGGATGGTGAAGAAGCTAGTGATAGTCTTATCATACTATAATTGGAAGCATTTTCAGATGATTATATCATTGCCTGGTATCCACTTCTGTATGAAGTGTCAATGAATCCATGCCTTATGTACGGGTAAACATATTGCCGCAGTGTGTCCTGAAATGGACTTTCATGTGAACTTTGACAAGCTCTATTCGCTATTGTTACTCTTTGTATAGGAGTGTTTCTTTTATATATAAAAAAGATAGATTCATGGAGGGAAAGCATGACAGAATGGATCACGCAATTTATACTCTTTTTTAAAGATTTGTCATACTCAGGTCTGGTCATTGCCTTATCGTTTGAATTCGTACCCGCTGAACTTGTACTGCCCATGGCGGGATATTGGGTGTATCTTGGGGATATGAAGCTGTGGCTGGCTATTCTGGCTGGTACCGTAGGTGGTACGTTTGGACCTCTGACGTTATATGCCCTGGGACGATACGGTGGCAGACCGATGGTCGAAAAATTCGGCAAGTATTTCTTGATTCGCCCCCACCATCTGGACGCTTCCGATAAGTTCTTCGAGAAATATGGCAGCGGGGTAGCTTTCTATGGACGTTTTGTACCCGGCATTCGGACCGTGATCTCCATCCCTTGTGGTATGGCGAAGATGAATGTGTTTAAATTCAGTATCTTTACATTCTTGGCCATGCTTCCGATCACATCATTGTACATTTACTTAGGCTTCAAATTAGGCTCTCAATGGGAGCATGTGGATGAAATTGTTAAGCCTTATATCGTTCCGGCAGCTTTGGTTTTCTTAGGCGCCTTTGGATTGTACGTGCTTTTGAAACGTTGGAAAAGAAGAACGGCTTTGAACAAGTCATAGGTTTGTTAAGTAAGGAAAAGAGATGCGCAGATTGATGTTTTTTTTGAAATAAGTCGTATGCTAAAATTCATCTGATTATATGTAAGACCCCACTCGATCCTAAGGATCAGTGGGGTTTTATCGGTTTAATGACTATCTAACTAATAAGATACTGATAGAAAAATTAATTTCTATTTTAAGTCCCTTTTAGAATTGTTTTTAAGTCTTTTATAGACTGACTTGATAGCTCATAAGCATAATTACTGTCAGATTCCATTACGACCATACCGACACTCTTATCAAAATCGATGTATAGATCAAAAATTTTGATATCATTGCTACTGTAATTAACAACTATTTTTTCGTCTGTTTTCCCTACATCAATAACCTTCTTGTTCTTTTGAGCAGATTCTAAAATATTTAGAATTTGATTAACAGTGTCTCTTTGAGTGATTTTGATTACATTTCCTTCCTTATGATATTCTATCTCTGCCACAACATCGTCATTGTTTTTTTGATTACAAGCTACAATGATAAGGGGACATAAACAAATTAAAAACAATAATACTATCCTTTTCATTTTGCATTTCCTTCCTTGTTCATAAAAAAACTCTTTTCCCACTCTAATGTTTAAGTGAGAAAAGAGCCATTAAAAATTATTTATTGCTTTGGTTTATAAGTATTTAAATCAGTTCCTGTCGTCTTTTCAAATACACATACAACACTACGCCAGATGCCGCACAGATCACCGCACATAAACCGATGAATCCATATCCCGCTTGAAGTCCGCGCAGCAGTCCCAACTGAGTCGTTGAACCGTACAGATTCTTCACACCTTCAATCACCCAGCCAATCACATAGTTACCGATAACACTACCAACCCCCATCAAGGTAACCGTGAATGTAATCGCGGTGTCACTGCCATTCGGATATCTGCGTGCGATAAACGCCATAACTGTTGGATAGATCATCGCTATTCCCGCGCCAGATATCGCAAAGAAAATCGCAAGTCGCTCTCCCCCTGCAAGCGCCACGAACGTACATACTCCCGAGAAAGCTGAGAACATAATCAGTGACAATACAAATCCGATCCGGTCCGTCAATGGTCCAAGCAGCAGTCGTCCCAGCGAGAACGTGAGGAAGAACGCAGATAATAACCCGGAAGCTTTGACCGTGTCCCACGTGTAGGCTTTTTCCAGGAAATTAACCAGCCAACCTCCAACCGCCAGCTCCGATACCACGCCAAAAGAAAGAATGAGCACCATCAGCCAAAGGGCAGGATCACGTGTTAACGTCCTCAGTGAAGTCCGATCTTCATGAGGAAGATCATCCCCCGGAAATTTGCTGCGCAGCGCCGCAATGATCGGCAGCAGACAGAGTGATAACATCACCAGATACATGCCGCGCCAGTCCAGTTCGTGACCAAACACTTTCAAGGACATGACACCCGTCGCCAGCAAAGGCGCCACCGTTGAACTCAGCCCATAGAAGAAATGGGACAAGTTCATCATCGTACCTGTGTTTTTCACAAAAATCCGTGCACCCAGAATCGCCAAAGCAATCTCCAGCATGCCGTTACCGATGTACATGAAGAAGTACGATGAAGCAAAGAGTGGATAGGTATGAGACACATAAATGAACACACCCGAGAGGATCATCGATGCAAACGATATGATGCTAACCGCCTTGATGCCCCATTTGCGAACCAGAATAGCCGTGAAAGAGCACGCGATCAGGTACCCCAATGCATTCAGGGACAATAACGTCCCGAGCTGTTTCTCATCCAGATTGAAGTCGAATTGAATGCGCGGAATGGCCGGCCCCTTAATATTTTCCGATATCCCGAATACGATAAATCCCAGAAAGATCGTTGCCAGTTGCATAGCGTAGAGCTTGTTGAACTTTCGTTTGTTCCCTTGTGTACCAGCTTGCTGATTCAAAATAAGTTCCTCCAGTGTGTTCAGGAAAATGATTGCACGTTATAACTACGATTGCAGTACCATCTTCCGACCGCTGTTATCCCTGTATTTTTTTGATTTGTTCCTAAAGGTGAAAATACAGTGATAAAGGCGTTCTTCAGATTGGTTCTGCCCTCTACGTTATCGTGTCAATGATTTGTACATTTGAAATAGGAAACATGGTTAAGCTTTATTCCTAAAAATAGAATACTCGTAAAAGCTCCTTTTTCCTTTACCATTGCTTCTCAATTACCTGAATACGGTAGGTCAGGCTCTCCAGGGTCACCGCGACCAGCCCCGTGACATATTCGCGACGAGTGTCTCTTTGGATGATCAACTCCGGCATATGCTCCAGTGGAATCATTCGATCCAGACAACCTTGCATCAGGTCATCCCTCATAGCAGGGTCCGTCGTATCCCCAGTGACTACAATCGTAGCGGGGTTAATGATCGCGATGATGGATACAAGCGTCTGTACGATGAGCTCCTGCAAACCCTCTGTCGTTTTCAACATGCGCAGTTGCTCTTCTCGTGACACGCCAAAAGGTAAAAAGGACACCTCGCCCCCAAATTGCGTATTCCCTGTCAGCGGACGACCATCAATGATAAAACCTGCACCCGGAAAATGGTTCTCCGGAAAAGTCACCACCGCAAAGTTCTTCTCTTCCTCAAATTGCTGCTGGTTGTACAGACCGTAAACGGTCAGGTTCATGTCGTTGCCAATGACCACTTCCACGTCTTCATATTGCTCCTTGAGCCTTGGCCCGAGTGGCTGATACATCAGCTCCGGTACATCGCAAATGCCAATAACGCCGTTGAGCGCCACCCCAGGTATGCCGATACCAATCGCCTGCACATTGTGGTGTTGTTCGATCAGGTTTGCAATTAGATCCTCTACCACCGGGACATTAATCTCATCCAAAAAGAGTGTCTGTTCGTCCGCCATCTCTCCGTTCAGATTGGCATATGTATGTGTAATCGAGTGAATGCCACCCTCCGTTCGAATAATCAGACAGAGCACACTCGCGTAGTCAGCATTAAACTGGTACCGACTCGCTGGTCTTCCCCCGCTCGATTCGTCTGGACCCAGATCGATAATCTCACCCGTCTGAAGCAACTCATTCAGGATCGTGCCGCATGTCGCCACGCTGAGTTTGGTCAGGTTCGCAATCGAAGCCTTCGTGCCTACTCCCATGGATCGGAGCGTGTTCTTCACCAGTTCGACATTAATGCGCTTCACCTGTTGGGTGTTGTGTGATGTAGGTAACATGGTTAGTTATATGCCTCCTTTCGTTCATTTCGAACCATTCAATGAAAGTTTTTAAAAGTATTTTAATAATTGAAGTTTAGGGGGATTTGTGGGGAAAGTCAATGCTTAATTGGGAGCAAAAATCGTTTGGACGGGAAGGTAAAAAGAAAGTGCAAGATCATCTTGTATGATCCTGCGCTGTCCTTTTGTTAAGGTGATTTTATGTAGACTGGCTCATTTGATTTGCCAAGATGCTCTTCTCCAGTCGAACTTCAAATAACTTTCGGTTCAGATCCTGTTCCATGGCATGAAGGTGATACGCTGCTTGTTTCACGGTATCCATCTCTAGCACACCTGCCTGCTTTGCGATGATGTCCATGGCGTCTAATATGAGTTTGTTACATGTGACCAGTTGGTTAACGTAGTCGTCTTCCTGTTCAATGTGTTGTGCGTACTGTGAACTCAGGTCTTCGCTGTTGGTACTTGTCATGTCACCACTCCTTTGTTAAGGAGAGGGTAACATCTCACTAGAAAAGATGTGGTACGTGAGAACGTACCATTGTATTCCTACTCACATCATTGTTTATTAAAAGTAATCATCTATTTGACTGAATTTATAGTAATTTTTAAGCTTTGCATGTGTAGCAGGTAGCATCAAGATTTTTGTGTAAATGAAAACTTTGACGTTGCCAGAAGCAAATGCGGCTTTATAAAGTATTATTATTTTAGATTTCCAACATAAAACAATCATTAATTCAATTTTTTATATACATATTTGAAACATTTCAATAAATTCCACTGTCTAATTATTGGAAAGAACATAAATTTTGATTGGAGGTTAGCTTTATGAATAAAAAATTAGTTTTTTCAACAGTCATACTCTCTTTAATGACAGGTGGAATGATTTACTCAGGTACACTTGATCAAAGGAATTCAGGGACAGTCGTTAATGGGGATGCTCAGACTTCAGGACCTATTAATATTCAAGAAACGAATGAAAAGAAAACCTTCAGAGGTCAACTAGAGGTATTTCCCTTCGAGGATGGGGTTAAACAAGCCGATTTAATTGTCAAAGTAGTATTACGTGAAAACCTTGGTGAACTTACCGAACCTGTCCCTAAAAGTATATTTAATGCTCAAATTCTAAGTACTCAAAAAAGTGACCCTACACTAGTATCAGAAACTATTAGTATCATGCAACAAGGTAATAATGAAGTCTTGTTTAATGATAATCCGTTATTCCAAGAAAATGAAGAATATATTCTATTCTTGAAAAAAGCTGTTGGTTCTGTGGCAAAAGAATATCCAAACCTTTATTGGATACTGGGTGAAGAGACTAATATGTATAAAAATATTAGAAATAACAATGTTGAAAAATTAGGTTATATTGACAAAGAACTTTATGATATTGAGAATAACCATACTTTAAATCTCAATGAAACGACTAACACCCAAGTGCTCAACGAAGAAGAATTCATTAAGAAAATAGAATCAGTAACTAAGTAGTTATTAACAATGAGAAAGAAATGGGGTATAGATTATGAGAAAATTCCTAGTAAAATTGTCAGTATCATCTCTTCTTTTATCAACTCTTGTTCCTATAAATGCATATGCACATAAGTCTCCTAATACTTGTCACCAGAATGGAGAATCTTCTGGATACTCTGTTGATTGTAACAATCATCAAGGTTCTTCAAATTTCACTTATAATCTCCAAAATGTTGACTCAACATACGCTGGATATGTCAGTAACGGAGCCTCAAGGTGGGATACTACTGGTGTAGTTAATATTACAAAAACTAATACTGAGTCTACTAACGGAAGAGTTATTAAATACGCTGATCCGAACACGAGTACCATTGCTTACTTTGGTAATTATTATTCTGACGTTAACGGAAATTTATATGCTTGGACTCTAGGAATGAACACATCAATTATGTCTTCTAGGACAGTTGCCAAAAATCCCTAAGCAGCCTTGGTTCAATATTCGACTGAACTATGGATGCTTAATTTTTCTTGTATTCGAGTCCGACAAAATAAATAATATCCACTTGGCTACAACTTAGATAGCATATTTGTTACATTATTATTGGCATTCCCTCCCCCATTTGACACCCACCCTCAAAAAGGTCTATCCTAATAACGAACCAACCATTCACTATTAAGGAGTCGTTCCCGATGGTGCAAGCCAAGAAAGACGAAGTCAGGAAAGAGATTGAATACGCAGCGCTCAAGGTCTTTTTTGAAAAAGGCTATGTGGATGCCAAGATGAGCGATATCGCGGATGAGATCAATATTTCCGTGGGCAATATCTATACTTATTTTAAGAATAAGAAAGAATTATTCTACGCCGTTGTGCCGCCGGATCTCGTGGATTATCTAAAAAATGTGCTGGTGGAGACGATCCACTTTGATAATCAGACCTTGTTCGAGGAAACGGATAGCGAGCGAAAGTCGGCACTGTTGCAGGAACAGGTGGATGTATTACGAAAATACCGGAATCAGATTGTCATTATCTTTGAAAAGAATAAAGGCACCATCTACACCAACGCCAAGAATGAGCTTGTTGAGCTGATGATCGAAACCAAGAAGGCCTATCTGAAGAATCAATATAAACGATATGAGATCGGCACCGAGGAGAACCTGATCTTGCTGAACATTCTCGCGCACAACGTGATTGATATGAACCTGGATCTATTGAAGCGAGAGATGAGTGAGGACAGCCGGAAGCAAATCTTTGAGGCGTTGTATGTATACAGACTGTACGGTATGAAGAGTCTCAACGAATAACGCTTCATCTCATCACTTATGCCAGGTAGACAAAGCGTGCAGATCAGATCAACTTCACTTGGTTTGCACGCAAAAAAACACTAATATTAAGTCACTCTATTTTTTTGACCCAAAAATGAATTTATAATTCATTTTTAAGTTGGATATTTACCATTTACCAAACTATTTAAGTTGAACCTACATTTACACGATAACGGAGAGGACAGAAATAACCATAGGAAACGAAGCGTTCGCCTGAAAGCTTTCTGAAAGAAAGCTACATCGGAAGCATAAGCTATCACCGGATTTTCCCTATTAAGAGGGAATCAAAAAAATCTGGGGATAACAGCGATCCGAAGGTTGTTCTGTCATCGGAGTGGCAAGTGTACATACCCTCTTTCAACTTATATAATCCCATCCACATTCTAAGGAGGAACACAACATGAACACCGCTTACGCATTGAAAAACGTCAATCTGATCCACGGCGACTCAAGCCGCAATTTGCAAGAAAATATGACCATTCTCGTCAATGAACAAGGACTTATTCAGGATATCGGCCGAGATAACGATTTGCATATCCCAAGTCACTACACAACCATCGACCTCTCAGGAAAATACATAATGCCAGGACTGATCAATGCACACGTACACCTCTTTGCAGATGGAAAACCGTTCAGTCTCTCGGTCAGTGAAGGCTTGTTGCAGTTTGGCTATGATCGAATATTGAACACGAAGTTTGGCAGAAACGTTTTGAAAAAACGAATGAAACGCAATGCACTGACCGCACTCCATGCGGGTGTAACAACGATGCGCAGTGTGGGGGAATTCTTTTACACGGATGTCCAGCTGCGGGATGAGATTAACAACGGTGACTTTGTCGGCCCCAATCTGCTCGTCTCCGGGTTTTTCCTAAGTGTCACGGGTGGGCACGGTGCTCCATTTCTGGCTCTGGTTGGTGACTCTCCGTGGGAAGCACGAAAAAATGTACGCATTAATGTGAAACACGGCGTGGATCTGATCAAAATCTGTGTGACGGGTGGTGTGACGGATGCGAAAATAGTCGGCGAGGCTGGCCGTTTACAGATGACGGTGGACGAAGTTGCGGCGATCTGCGATGAAGCGCATAAGATTGGTTTGCGGGTGGTAGCGCATGTGGAGAGCACGGAAGGCGTACGGGTTGCGTTACAAGGTGGCGTCGATACCATTGAGCACGGTTCGGAGATGGATGACGAAATCATTCGTTTGTACAAAAATAATCCCAATGCCTTGAATGGCTACACCGCACTCATCCCCACCCTGCAAGCCGCTTATCCCTCCGCTTCACTGGATACGAGCGTAACGAAGGTAAGTGCAACGGTAAAAGAGAATTCCAGACTCGTCTACGATTCAATGCTCAAGGGCGTAATACAAGCGATCGAAAACGACATCACCATCGGGATTGGCACCGATGCCGCTATGCCTTACGTGACTCACTATGATATGTGGAGAGAGATGGACCACTACATGAGACAGGCCAACCTGAACAACAAACAGGTCATCGACATAGTGACTCGAACCAATGCAAAGATCCTCGGTGTTGACGATGTTACAGGGACGGTGGATATCGGAAAACATGCCGATCTGATTATCATGGAGCAAAATCCACTGGAACATATCGAGGCCTTGTCAGACATCTCTATGGTCATGGTCAAAGGAAATCTAATTCAAACACCATCTGTCACAAGAATCAAAGAAGTCGACGATGTTCTAAACTCAGTTTGGTAAATTCAGGGGTGAAATCATGCTTTGGTATATTGTTATCCTCTATGATTATTGGGTCAACGGTAGTTTTACAACCTTTTGAAAAACACCCTACAAGATGGACTTTTTCAAAGTGTCTATCTTATAGGGTACAATTTAGTCTTTTAAAAGATAATCTGTATCTCAACTTATTAGATCATCATCAAATCAGTATTCGGTAAAGTTGTCTCATAATAGTAGTCCACTGATCTGGCAGAGCTATATTATGACTATTCCGAGTTTCCAGACCACTTCTGGACTTTCACTCGTCTTACAAATACACCTAGAACAAGTCCGGCAAGAGCTACAAACATCGTGAAGAATAATGCGTTCTGCATACCAGCGGTTAACGCCAATGTTGCATTTCCCGGCTCCGTAGGATCAGCCACACTCTTAATAAAGTCTGCGGTTCCGGTTGTCATGATACTTACTGCCATTGCAATACCGATAGCTCCTGCGATTTGTTGAAGTGTGTTCAATATAGCCGCACCATCGGGGTACATATCAGAAGGTAGCTGATTCAGACCATTTGTCTGAGCAGGCATCCATACCATCAGAATTCCGACAATTAGACAGGTATGCATGACCATAATCAAAGCAATGGACGAAGCAACCGTAATATTAGAACAGAACCATAGAGTGACTGCAACTATGATAAGACCAGGGACTACCAAAAACTTAGGTCCGAATTTGTCAAATAGTGCCCCTACGACAGGAGAAAGTACAGCTGAAATTACACTGCCTGGTAGAAGAATAAGTCCAGTCGTCAGTGCGCTTAATTCAAGAACTCGAATCATAAACATGGGAAGAATGAACATGGACGATAGAAAAACCATCATACATATGAATACCAGCAAAGTACCTATAGCAAACATAGGGTTCTGTAGAGTTCTTAAGTTCATTAGAGGTTTTTTCATGTTCAGTTGACGAATGACAAATAGGATTAATGCGATAACCCCGGCAATCAGGGGTACAATAACAACAGGGTTACTCCAACCATGATCTCCCTCTCCTGCACTACTAATACCATAAACAAGTCCACCAAAACCAATTGTCGACAAGACTAGAGAGTATATATCAATACGTGGTTTGGTTATAGGTGCTACATTTTTCATAAACGCTACGCCTGCCAACAAAGCAAGCACCAGAGCCATCAACGATACCCAGAATATCCAATTCCAGCTTAGATAATCAATTAAAAGACCTGAGATGGCTGGGCCTAAAGCAGGTCCCGCTGTGAACACAAGACTGACTAGTCCCATCGCTTTTCCGCGTTTCTCGGCTGGGAATATAATAAGAGCCGTATTAAGCATCAATGGGAATAATAGCCCTGCTCCAGCTGCTTGAAGTATCCTCCCTAATAGCAAGATATCAAAACTTCCCGCCATAGCACCAATTGCAGATCCTACGATAGACATACTGACTGATGTCAGGAAAAGTTGACGTGTTGAAAACCATTGTATTAATAGTCCAGAAAGAGGAACTAAAATTCCCAGAGTAAGTAAGTAACCACTTGTTAACCATTGAACTTTAGCTTCCGTAATCGCGAACTGATTAATAATATCACTTATAGCAATATTAATTGCCGTTTCATTAAAAGTACCTATGATACCAGCAAGCATCAATGCAAACATAATAGGGAAAACCTTAACATTTGGAACTTTTTGATTTTCAGAAATAGTACCTGATTGCAAAACCTTCACTCCTCAGTGTCTTTCAAATTTTTGATTCATGTTAGAAATTAAGTAGAACAAAATACCTCTGTCTGCATATGTTAACCAGAACTGCAATAGCAGGAAAGGCATTGTGTTTTGCTCATATATAAACCTCCTTTTGGAAAGTTATCTGATTCTCGTTCAAAATCTGCAGGAGAACTTTCAACTTTTTGATCATAACATACGCCTGTCAAGGCCCCCCCTGAACCAAAGAGAAAGTCAACCCCCTTTTTTTTTGATTCACAAAAAAACCGCAACGATGTGCTACTTTCTTACGATATTTATTTTTTTACAATTACCTATGTTCCCAGAGATTCAGCGATGTTTAAACTTAGTCTGTCGCGTCTGACCTGAAACCAAAAAGGTGTATTCAGATAATATGAGCAAGTTGCGAAGTCAGTTATTTTGGTTTGAAGTTTCTTCAAAAAAAATTGGCGACCTCTCCCCGATTGAATTCTAGGGAAAAAGTCGCCGCTTAGTGAAAATCTTTTTATTTGTCTCTACGTGATGGGGCTATGATCAGTGATGTACTTATTTATTAGCACTTTTACGATAATTTTGCTTCTCACTCATATTTGATTTTTTGGACCTTTCTTTCGAGACTCCTTAGCTAACTCATCTTGCAAATCAAAATCTATGCGATTAAAAGGATTTACTCTAAAAGGTTCCGCCTTATCTCCAAGATCTACATCAAAGTTCGATACTTCTCTTTCAGAGATGGATTCAGTAATACATTCGGTTTGAATCTTTTTACCTAATAACATTACCAGGTTGGCTATCCATCTCATTGGAAATTTGACCTAGCAATAACAACTCCAGCGAATTGTTGATCGAGATATCGATTCTTGTAGAAATGATGCTTTAATTCAGTCCATTGCCGTTACTAGTCATTATTCTCAAAGTTTTCCCATCTATTATGAAAATATTTTCACTAATTGTAACAACTCACAGTTATTTATTCCGATCTTTCTGCTGAAGCTTCAGATATTTGCTTCAATTAAATATGCTTTATCTTTAGGATTCAATAATTCAGGCATTATGCTTTGAGAAGGCGGAATATCTTCAACAGGTTCTCCATCCAAAAATAATTCAAGTGCTTCTTTCGCCATCAATAATGCTTCATCAATTGATTCGCCACAGGTGATACATCCAGGCAGATCAGGAAATGTAACATTAATTCCATCCTCAGCAAAATTAAAAATTGCGTAGTATTGGTAAGTTCGAATCATATGGGACACTCTCCTGTTATCTATACTTTTAGCAAAAACAGCAAAAAGCCATTCGGATTATATCTGAAAGGCTTTCACTCGTTTTAACTCTTAATTTCCCTCAAATATATTGTTATAAGATTAATCATTCAACCCTTTGCCCTCCAGGATCGGCTGCATATACTTCTCGATTCGTGACACTTTTGTTTTGGATTGCTTCGGTTGTGAAAAATAATAGAGATATGCCCGCTGACGTCCGGGTGTCAGTGCTTCAAATGCATCTCGGAAAGCAGGATTCTCATCGAATTGCTGCTGAAGTTCCTCAGGAACGCTATATTCGGTAGTCTTTTTCATTTCCACCTGCAATCCTGCCTGTTCCACTTCAATCGCTTGCTGGATATAGGATTTGATCATAGCCTCCTGCTCCTCAATCTGCTCCAGACTGGTGAAGCGAAGCTGGCGTTCTGCCTGTACATTCTCCGTTTGCTGGACCAAAATGCCGTGTGTATCCTTCAGCAGAGCACCTTTGAAAAATAGAATGGCCACGTATTCTTTGAATCCATGGATTAAAACGATGTTTTTCCCATCCAGCATGTAACAAGGATGCATCCATTTCATATCCTCTGTCAGTTCAAAATCCCGAATAATTTCTCTCAGCTTTGTGGACTCTTCCTTCCACGTTTTGAGTTTTTTTAAATAGCCGTCAACTTTGCGATTCCCACTTGTATCCGTCATGGAGAAATACCTCTCTTTATCTCATGGTTTTATAGGTTCAATTGTACTGGTTTTCAGTGGATTGTACAGCGTTGCTTACAGAGCTTTTATTGACTTTTCCACTTGAATTTAAACCTTAATAACAACAAAGACCATCCTGTTAGATGGCCTATCATTTAATCCAATCCCATCTAATAAGTTTCAATCGACAGTTTACCATCCCCATAGTAAAATAATGGAATGTCTATTGCCATAATTCCAACATACGAAAGGATGATTTAAATGAGAGAGTACACAGTTGTTCCAGGTCCGAAAAATGTTCAAGTAAACCGAGGTGATACTCAGGCTGCTGTTAATTTATTTGCGGATATCATCAATCACAAAGCACAATCTGGATGGACCTATCAATCCATGGAGTCGCTATCCGTCACTGAGAAACCCGGTTGTCTCCAGCAACCTGTTACAACGCATCATTATATGCTGATTTTCTACAGAGAGATTTAATAATAGTACAACAATCATGAGAAACTCAGAATCTGAGGAACTGATATATAATAACATGCCATCCGAAGAAGAACTTATTAGACTCTTACATACACATCATGAAAAAAACGACCCTCGAAGCAGTTTCTATATAAGAACTCATGTTATTCCAGAAATCGATTGGTTGAAGTCTTTGCTTAACGTTACACTTGCATTATTCGCAGGGCTAATCATCTCTATGATCTGTTTTTATCTCTTGAATCCATTCATTCCAGTATATGCTTTGCTAAGTGCCCGGATTATTTTCATAGCAAGTATGTTCTTCATAGTTCTACGACGTGTTAGAGCAATCCTGATATGGAGTATTAGAATTTATCAACGTTTTGCCCCTATTGAAGTGAGGAACAAATGTCGTTTTGAACCAAGCTGTTCTGTGTATATGATTCAAGCTATTGAGAAATACGGGGCGATTAAAGGTCTTTCCTTGGGCATTCATCGTCTTCGCAAATGTAATATCAACGGTGGAGGATATGATTATCCGTAAAATCGAAAAAGCCCATAGACTGTCTAGAATATGGGCCTTTCTTCATTCCGGCATTTAACTTTTATCTTCGCTTCATAAATACGAGATTTATAGGAGGACCCTTTGCTAATAAAAGAATTGCTTCACTATTATCTAGACTGTCTTAAATTTGAAAGCTATTACTCTATACATATTAAAGAAGAAGAACTTGTACATTCGCAGATTTATCCTAATGATATAGAGGACATTATTACACGCTATGAAAAGCTAAGTGCTAGGTTAACATCAGAGGAAACGATTCTGTTTGGTTATCCACTTATTAGAACAGTTCAAGGAAATAAAACTTCATATATACCATTATGTTTATGGAGTAATTCAAGCTTCTTAGCGAATCGAAACCTCTTCAAAGCGGACTATGCAGGGTTCCATCAAGAGATCTTCAAGTCTTTTACAGATTATAAATCAATGGATATGCTACAGAAATTACATGAACAATTTGTTGCTTCACCCGATGCTTTCCTACATAATCAGCAGAATCTTGAGAAGCTTATAGATTCATCTGAATACAACTTGCAGGATATTATTCCAAGTCATGTGATCCTATTAGCTAAGAATACAACTGGCATTAATTATTTGATCTCAAAAGAGATTGAAGATGTTTTAACGGATAAAAACCAGCCAAGCGCTGTACTTAGCAGCTTTCTTACTCACAGTTATGCCTTATCTGATTCAAAACCTGAGAGAACGCAGCTACATATTGTACCCAGTAATTATCCTCAAAATCTTGCACTTGCTGATCTTCAGCACACTATTAGCATCATTAAGGGACCTCCAGGAACTGGAAAGACGCAAACTATTATCAACTTATTAGCTAACCAAGTTGATCGCCTAGAGACATGTATTGTAGCTAGTACTAACAATCAGGCAGTTGATAATATCTCTGAAAAATTAGAAGGAAAAGGAATCTCAAATTCATTTTTTGGCTTTGTACGCCTAGGAAATAAAACGCACAATCAAAATCAGGCGTTAGCAATTCAGACAGCGATTGAGCGTATGAAACAAGAAATGAATAACTTGTTATCAGACAATACTTACGATTCATATTTACATAAAAGTCATTTATTATTGGATCAGATTAATCAGGTCGAACTACAAGAACAACAGATTATTGACTTGGAGAACACCATAAAGCAACTTCAAGATTTAATAGGTGTTTTAAACAACCGATTGCGTGTAAACCATCTGATGACTATGAAAAATAATTTCGAAACCCTTACTCTTCCCCATGCACAGATAGAACACAGATTACGTCAGCTTGTAGATGAACCGTTACAGTTATTTGGAAATGATGTTTTTCGTAACTTCCGAGCCTACATCGCAAGTAAACTCAAATTTTACATGAAGAGACGTATTCAAAAATATTTGCAGTCGATTGATGCTTCGCAATTGTGGGAGTTTGTCGATACAACCATGCCAACACATTCACTTGCTCTATGCGAAGAAATTATTAAAGTCATCAATCTCGAACAACGCTTGCAGCAATATCAAAATCAGCTTTTACAGTTGCAGAATCAACAAAAAGATCAGTCAACAAGCTTAGCAACGTTGTATACGAAAAAAAACGATATAGATCTTACAATTGTTCGCTCTCAGTGGCTTAGAAAAGCAGAACCCATCCTTCGTAATCAAACGGAAATGAACAATATTGCCCAACTTATAAAAGAACTCAGTGAAAAAGGGGAAATTAAAAGAACTTCTTTTGCCTTTCCTGCCTTTTTGAAGTTATTCCCTGTTCTACTCGTAAGCAGTTTATCGGCTCGACGTTGTATCCCATCTGGGGCATCCATAGACCTAGCTATCATAGATGAATCATCTCAGTGCTCTATCGCAAGCGTTTTTTCTCTATTACAAGTTTCAAGAAGAGCTTGCTTTTTTGGTGACGTTCATCAATTAAATCATATTGTCACATTGCAAGATGAACATAGTAAATCATTGTTTGATGTGCATGCGAGCGGCATTGAGTATTCACCGTATTGCTTTCAGAGCGTCTCAGCTTTTCAAAGAGCGGCACATGCTTGTGAACAGAATGAACATGGTCAACACTTACTCAATTACCATTATCGATGTATTCCTTCTATTGTATCTTTTAGTAATCAACATTTCTATCGCGGGCGTCTACTCACGATGCGTCAAGAGCCTGAGCGGAAACCTTACCATACAGGGATTTTTTCAACGAATGTATACGGGAGAGCTACTGGTACTTCCAATGATCACGAACTGAAGGAAATCATATCCATCGTTGAAAGGTTAGAACAGAACGGCATCAAAGAAATTGGTATTGTCACACCATTTGGTGCACAAAAAAAGAGATTGCTGCAGATGTTCAGACATAAGCCAAACATCAAGATTGGAACTGTCCATACGTTTCAAGGTGGGGAATGCCGAGCTATCATTTTCAGCACTGTTATCTCCAGTGGTTCAACCGCTTTCCAGATTGATTTTGTTCAAAATAGTTATCGTTTAATAAATGTTGCACTAACCAGAGCACTTGATTATTTCATCCTTGTTGGTAACCTAGCCGAGATTGATAACGGTAAGGGTTATCTAACCAAATTAAGTCAATATATATATACAATAGAGGCCAATAGTTTCTATCGTCCTGCTATCATGTTATCCATTGAATTCAATCAACTCATACGTGAAGAAAACCGCAAAACTTTAATGCATCAGGGAGAACGTATGATTTATAACAAGTTATTGATATTTCTCGAAGGCATGCCCTTCATTGTATTTCCCAAAGTGCCTATCAAAGATGTACTCTCTATTCAAATTGGATTAGATGCTGAATTAAAATCTTATTATTTCACCAGTCATATGGACTTCGTAATCTACGAGAAGGATTCTCTCCAACCTTTATGCTCCATAGAATATGATGGTTTTTATCACAGACGTGATGCCAAAACAATAGACAATGACCGAAAAAAAGATTCGCTTTGCAGTTATGCTGAATTTATGCAATTCCGTATTGCTTCCAATGATGAGAGTGAGGGTTGGAATAAATTAAAAACCTATCTTCATTCTTTCAATTAAACTATTCAAAACTATTATTCCTCCTCTTAAATTCATACAAAAACAGAGAGCACGAAGTAAATAAAACCTAAACTCAAAAAATAACTGATACCCAAAAAGATATCAGTTATTTTCATCTGCTTTATAATAGTTAATTCTCTTTCTTTACTTCTTACACGAACATTGCCGGCAACAGGTTATAAATCATCTTTCAGCTTCCGCCTGGGTGTTTGCATCACCTGTTCCAATAAAGCAGTAGTTTACCATCTACAATCTAACCTGTGACGTTCATGTCCAGATTCGTACCATTCAGGTGGAAATACTGATCCTAGTCTGTGCTTTGATCTTTTAAGGGACGACAGCCCTCAGCATTCAAATTTTACTATACTAAGAAATGACTTTCCAACACCGCCCAATTCCACAATAAAATCATACTGTATTGTCGGCTTTGACACATCAATCAGACTACCAGATACATTTTTAAACCTGTTGAATAAATGTACTTCAAAATCATGACCCAAAGTAACACTCTTAACTTCTTCCTCATTCTAATAGCTGTAGCCCTGAGGATCAGATAATACAATTTTTAAAATAAAAAATTATTAAATTCCTGTTCTCTAGCAAAGGTGTATACATCTTCAGTTATATTGCCGGCATAACTACGAAATACGGGGCAATTAAAGGTCTTTCCTTGGGCATCCAGCGTCTTCGCAAATGTAATATCAACGGTGGAGGATATGATTATCCATAAAGCAAAAAGGTCCATAGACAATCTATGGACCTTTTGGTTTGGTTAACATTTCTGGCTTAAGCTAATATTTAGTAGTGACTGTGTCTCATCTTCCAACATGGAGGAAGCTATCATCATGAAGTCTTCAGCCCCAATTTCAAAGTGACCTTTACGAAATGGAAACCCCCAATTGCGATTCCCGCGTGTAAAACTGAGTTGGTCTAACAACGTTGCGATCTTTACTTCTCGACACGGAAGATAACGCAGATCTCGGCGAAAGGGTATAAAGGATTCCGACATCTGATATTGGTATATCCTGTCGTCCGTAATTTGACCAATAGCGGTAAAAGCCTGGAGTGGCTTGCCTGTTGATATGTCAGTACGTGGAGAGTAGTATATCAACCAATCACCAGGGGACATTTGTCGCAACAGCGCTGACTTGCCATGGCACAACTGAGCAAACCCTCCCTCTACGGCTACATTTACATGAGAAGCAGATACAACGCCAATCCAATATCTGCTGTCCTGATTTGGTTTCATGGATATATTACATTCCCTTCTCTCGTTTACATTTCCAGATTTGATTTCAATCGATCTAATTGCAAAAAATGATGTCTGTAGTGCATCTCTATCAACAAAAACCACTCCTGAGCATTTAGAGCGCCAAGCCTTGGATGACGTATTTTGTTGTTTTCGGACGCTTGGTGTAAAAGGGGTTCTGTACTCCTCATCCGTTCCACGACCATGTGAAGCCCATCGCTCAAGGACTCCATGCTCTCGGGTGGTTGCGGGGTGTACTGCGGGGAAGCAGGGACTTTAACAGGCACGGGAGGGAATTGTCCTAATTCAAATACTTGCCTACCCAGTTCTGTTTTTTCCTCCCCCGACTTTAACGTCGAATCCTCACTGCTCAAACACTGCTCAATATTATGCAGATGCAAGAAAAGCGCTGATTGAATCAAATGTACATACATCTGTCCAATGGACCATTCCTCTTCACTTTGTTTTTTAAGTAAGCTCCCCATATCCAATTTGTTCAGTTCTGCCAAATATCGTTCTACTGCCGTTTCAAATGATGTCAATACTTCCGTTGTACTTCTCATCCTTCAACCCACTCCTCTTGATCTGTGATATATCAAAGTATAAAAAAACACTACTGACAGGTGTATGTCAGTAGTGTTTTAAGATGTTTTTGGCTACTTCCTTCATTCGGAAGCGTAAAGACTCTGGCTCCAAGACCTCGATATCTCCACCCCAACCAAGTAAATAATGCAATATTTCCTCCGGATAGCGAACACGAAAATGAAAAACAACACCCTCCTCTTGCTCCTCAAATGCATCCATATAAAAATGCAGAGCCTCCATAACTTTGTCAGTGATTTCAAGTTTAGCCCTGATTAATACTTGTTCGTTACGGTCGTCAGGAGGTCGATAACTGTTAAGATCAAAATCCGGTGGCAAAAGGAATTGATCCTCCATCACGGAAAGTTCAGTCATGCGTGACAAACGAAAATGACGGATGTCTTGTCGCATATCACAACGTGCAATTAACATCCAATTCTCCTGAACCAGTGAGAGTCCGTAGGGTGAAACCTCACGCATATTATACCGATTGCCATCCGTTCCTGGCATTTTTTTCAGATACATAAAGCTGATTTTACGTTGATCCAGAATGGCATTACGTATCTGGTTAAGGTATGTTTTCACCCGTGCTCGGGTTAAAGGTTCAACCGTATGAAGCAGTCGCATCGTTTCCCGTACACGTGTGGATTCATTACGAACGGATTCTGGTAAGATTGCTTCAATTTTTCGTTGAGCCGACTTAGCCTCCATCGCGTATTCTGTATCCATTCTCTGTTCGATAAAATCAGCTCCCATGAGCAGGGATACGGCTTCCTCTGCGGTGAAGCTTACCGGGGGCAGAAAATATCCTTCCATGAGGGAATACCCATGACCCGGAGCACCCATAATCGGAACACCAGCCTCACTTAATGCCTGAATATCTCGATATATCGTACGTACACTTGTCTCAAATTGAGCAGCTAAATCTTCTGCTCTTAACATCTTTCTTCGCTGCAATTCAAGCGTAATCGCAAGCTGCCGCTCCGTTTTGTTCATTTTCTAGCCCCCACCGTTTCATCATCCAAACCTAACTCATTCTATCACAGTAACTTGCCCTTTCGTTTCGTGAATTAAAGCTATGGAACGTCTTAAATACCATCCAAGATGAGATAGTCTTAATCCCAAAAAAACTGATACCCCAAAAGGATATCAGTTTTTTTATCTGCTTTATATCTACTTTATATCTGCTTTATATACGGTTAATTCTCTTCGTTACCTCTTACACGTACATGGCCAGCAACAAGTTGTAGATCATCGTCGCAGCTTCTGCTCGAGTCGTTTCACTTCCTGCACGAACCGTATGGTCCGTATATCCACTCACAATCTTGGCCTGCACCGCTGCATCCAGTGCTTCTTGTGCCCAAGATGGCGTCTGCGATGCATCAGTGAAACTTGGTTTAACGGATGTATTACCAGACATTCCGGCTTGTGCATCTGAACTTACTTTCAGCGCATTCGCCATCATGACTGCCATCTCGGCACGGGTAATGGTCCGATCAGGCTTAAATGTGTTATCACCATAGCCTTTCACGATTCCGGCTTGCACGGCTGCGGCAATATCACCTTTTGCCCAGTCTGGCAGACTACCTTGATCTGCAAATGTCAGATCCGAATCCACGGACTTCAATGCCAGTGCCTTACTGAGCAACGTAACAAACTCTGCCCGTGTGATCTTCTTCGATGGTTGGAACGTACCATCTGTGTAACCTTGAATCACGTTCATGCCCAACAAACGATCTGCGTAGTCGGAAGCCCAGTGTCCATTCAGGTCAGACAGATTCACCGGTGTGTAACTGGACACAACGAATGTACCCAGATGATTAACATTGGCCGTTATGCTTCCTGCTGCATTCATCTTGCAACCGATAAATACCCAGCTCTGTCGAGCTGCATTATAATAGTAGATTGCAGGTTGGGTACCGTTAGGCAGATCTGCCGAATCCACATTCAGGCTCAATGCCGCCTGATCATTCAACGTTCTTCCGCCACTGCGGCTGATCTGTACAGCTTGTCCAAGTACATTCAGGGAAGCTGCATTCTGCAACTTGTCCTTGGCAACTACAGACACTTGCAGCGTATCCTTGGAACCAATGGCTCCCGATGGAACATTGAATTGCACGATGTCTTTCAGACCCGTTTGGACCGGCTGATTCGCTTCCACCTCTACCTTCACTTCAGTGGATGAATCTGACCCCGTTTCCGGATTGGTTGGTGTGGTTGGAACGGTAGGCGTTGTTGGCACACTTGGTGTGTTTCCTCCAGAATTCCCACCTGAGTTGCCTCCATTACCTCCACCTGAACCCCCGCCACCATTGCCTGAGCGGGCTTGTACAGTCACGGTACGGATAACTTCCTGTGCCGCATTGCCAGCGATATCCTTCACGTTATACCGAAGGGTGTAGATCCCTGCTGCTTGTGTGTTCACCGTGCCATCCATCTGCACGGAACCACGGATGCCGACATTATCAGAAGCCTGTGCTCCAGGCTCGTTGTATGTGTCTCCCACGTTCAGCGTCATCTGGCTGCTACCTTGCAGGGTGATGACGGGAATCTCACGGTCTATTTTAATGACCAGAGGTAAAGTATACGTTTGTTCCAGATCGTCTGTTGCTCGGAATAAAAGGTTGTGTTCTCCAGGCTCCGTTACCTCCAAAGGTGTATTCTCTGTATAAAGTTCATAAGTCTGCCCTCCATCACGGGACAACTCGATGATCGCGGAAGTAGAAGGTGCGTATACTGCGCTGGTTACACTAACCGTTACGGAATGGTTCGTCCATGTATCCGTGTGATACGGCTGGCCGTCAGCGGTAGTCATGTTGCTTTTTAATACCAGTGCCTGATTATTCTTGCCTTCCACAATGACAGTGAACGTTTTGGGTTGTGACTCCGTGCCACGTTGCACGGTTGCCGTCAGTTCCAATCGCTCATTATTGTCCGGTTGCGTTAGCAGCTTGCCCTCGTTATTCATTAGTTCCGGGTTGGAGCTGGACCAGCTAATCGTTGCACCATGCTTCCCTTCAACAGGAAGGGTAAGATCGGAATGGACCGCGTTCAGATCGCCCAGATCGATTGCTTGAAGCGTATCGGTTACCGCCTGTGCATCACTGTAAGGTGTGGCACTCATGAAGATTGGGTTGGAGTAGAACCACAGATCGCGATAGTTGCTATCGTTAATTTGATTAAAACGAGTCGTTGCATCAGCTGTCGTAATCTTCGGATCAAGTTGTGGTTCACCATTTACAGTCTCACCTGTCACGTTCATGCCCAGATTCGTACCGCGCAGGCGGAAATACTTGTCCTGGTCTGTGGCTTTGATCTTGGTTGTGATGACATTATAGCCTTCGGCGTCTGTCGTCCAATCGTTAGACGTGAAGGTAGCCAACACTTTGGTAGTGTCGTTGGTGTCTTTATTATATTCGGCTGTACCCTTCTGGGCCTTGGCTGTCACATCCCCAGCGATGAGATCAACGTGATCCACCACGGGTACTTGTCCAGCGGACGTACCACTGTTGATTGGATTTTCATAGTTGTTGCTCGTCGTTGGACTCTTGAAGCGAATCTGCAGCTCTACTTCATCGCCTTGAGTCACATTAAGGTCTCCGCCCATCTCAACCTGAGCACCCGCTCCGGAAGCTGTAAAGTCCAGTGCGTTGATCAGGTCGCCGAATACGGAAAATGATTTTCCCGAACGCAGTCCATCCAGAACAGCCTGCATACCTGTACCCTCAACCCACGAATAGGTCTTAGCATATTCGCCAGGAAAATAACCACTGGAATTCGTACCAATCGTCTTGAAGTGGTAGTCCGAATTGCCATAGTTCCAGAAGTGACGTCCTTCTCCCAGCAATGCATCCCATAGTCCGCCAACCTTGGCGACCATATAGTCTACACCGCCGTATGTACGGTATTTGTATCCATCATCTGCGGTCGGATTAGCTACATTGTAGCTTGTGTTGTACCCTCCACGATCCGGTTCCATCTGGTTACCCAGCATGCCTTCGATACCAAATACCACTTGTGGAGCCAGATCGTTGAACTCACGGAAGTCCGCGATGGTATATTTGTTTTTGCCCCGTGAAGGATGGTTGATCATCGCATAACTTGTCGTTGGATAGTTCGTTGCGAGCCAATTGATGGCGGTTAAGGCATCCTGATGAGTCGTGTACGCACGCGCTCCGTTCTGATCCCATTTGGCTACGTCAGCCGCATTAAACAAGTTCGCTGCGCGATTCGTGAAACGGTATTCGAATTCCTTGGCAGCGTTCAGCGCTTCGGTTGAGTTCGGCTCATCCGTAAGAATCCCCACCCCAACATGTTCATGTGTAGGCATATCCCATTCGAAACCGGAGAAGATCGTTTTACCTGCGTATTTGCCTGCATCCTGAAGTGCCTTGATCTGTGGTACCTGATATTCATTCATTCCTTGGGACATCGGTATTGGTCCACCCGAAATGTCGTTCCCGTTGTGATCTCGCTTGGATAACCGCAAATGATCCGTAAGCGCGATCCAGTCCAGCCCATATTTGGTTAAACCCGCGTCGAGCACGTTCTCCAGTGAAACCTGTGCATCATCGGACTCAAACGTATGTACATGCAAATCTCCCGTTTGCCAAGAACCTGTTGCCGAGCTGTTGACTGGCGAGATATCTCCCGCATCTGCATACATTATCGCAGCAGGGAAAGCCCCCATGACCATCCCTGTAGCCAAGGGTATAAGTGTAAGCATAGCGAGCACTTTCTTGCCTTTATTAATAAACAAAATCATCCCACCACCCGTTCTGAGTTGTTGTGTCGGGAGTAAATATAAGAGACTTTTGGGGGCAGGGTCAACGGCCTGGAAGTATATATTTAAAATTTTACATATAGCTGCATTCTTTCATATTCCGTTAAAGGTTTTTCTAACTTATCCTAACGAAGTTATACTCTATACTGCTCCATATTGGGGGAGTGAATCTAGGGATAACGCTGCAAATAGGAGACGATACAAAATTCAGAGATTGTTCACGATTCAGGAAAGTTCCACCACTGCTGTGGATCATTAGGAGGAGAACTAGCGTAGGAGGAATGATGAAGTGGAGAAGATAGTGGGTTTTGTAAAAAAAATCAGGATTGCGTATACGCTGAGCATAGAAAAAAAGCACCCACGAACTACAGGCATAATATGCCCTGAAGCCGTAGGTACTTTGGATTGAGCAGGATTTTGATTCAGCCTTTACATCTTTACTTTTGTGAACTGGGAATGAGTTATTTGTGAAATCCGACCTATCTCCACTTTATAATTAAACTGGAAAAATACGATATATAAACCGATAATGTTGAAGATGGCTAACAACGCAAAGATCATATACATTGAAGGAGTTGCACACTTTTGAAAAGATTCTATCTAGGTTTTGGATTAACAATCACCATTATCATTGTACTATTATCAAGCTCTACTCCAACAGAAGCAGCATCGAAGAAAGTAACCTTAAAATTATCAGATGGAGCGACGTACTATGGTGAAATTTTAAACGGGAAACCTCATGGTAAAGGAACCGCAAGATGGGGAGAAACCGAAGTTTACTCTGGAGATTGGGTGAGTGGTAAGCGGCAAGGAAAAGGCAAGTATACATATACATTAGTTGAAGGTGGAGGTGTCCCCTTTGAGGATTACAATGAATCTAATATGGGCCATGGAACAGGTGAATTCACTACAAAAACCTACACCGGATCATGGATTAATGATACATATCATGGTAAAGGAAAAGAAATTACGCAATGGTTAGAAGTACAGTATCTTACTTCTGATGGCAAGGTTTACCCTGTAAATGACCGTTACAACAACACCATTAACGATGGAACATTCAATCAGGGCAAGATGTCTCAGGGATATTACGCAATCCACTCTTCAGATACTGTCTCACTAGGATATACTGATCATACAACTACGATTACTCTCAAAAATGATTATTTCAACGAAAAGTTAACCGGAGATAAGGACTTTTTTGACACGATTATCAATTATAAAAAGAAACACGGTTCTTCTGAAAAATATATTGGGATTAAACCATCCGAATTCTCCAAAGGTACATTAACTAGTGGCAAATTCACGGGGGTTACGCATCTAATCGATTATAGTGATTCAGTTAGTTATTCTAAACAAGTCATAATGAACGATAACGTATTAAAGGAGCATCACATAACATCTACAGCCTTTCATAAAGATCGGAAGAATACCATTAATGAATTCCTGCAAGCTATTAAGCCCTATTCAGTCAAAATCAATACCATCTCTGACGAGATTATGTCATTAAAAGACATTAACTATGAGGGAATGATTCCTAGGTAGGGGGGTCACAAAATGAGAAAAAAGCGATGGATTGTGAGCATAGTCATTTTGATTATCATACTTTTTATGAGCGAATTGATGATATTGTCCTCAGGAAAGGTTGGAGTTCTCAACATAACGCAGAGAGTTATTTCAGGTGCACCTCATGTTATCGTTCAAGGGCAAACACTGTCTTACCAAGGTAAGGTTCATTGGGAGGATATCCAAAGTAGTATCGAAGAATATTCCGTAAGCGATGAAGGAACGGTCTTGTATAAAGCACTAGGCACCCCCGTCCCCCCACCTTGGATATATGTGAGAAAAGAAAACCATCAGGGTTTCCGATATAAAATCCCGCAGCTTCCCTGGAAACTATAAAATGATCCGGGAACTTCACGAGCGGACATCACCAGATGTCCGCTTTTGCTATGAATTTTATAGTCTCACTCGCTGAAGGGTGACATGTCCTATGGTTCAGGTATCAAATACAATCCACACTATTGTTCCTCTCACTTTTCTTCCAATCCATTAAACTGCCTGAGCATGGCGGTGAAACGCTCCAGTTCCTTATCATCCCATCTGGATATACGGTTATAAAAAGCTGACTCCTTCTCCTTGAGCGCACCAACCGTCGATTGTTGACCAAGTTCCGTAAGAGATAGTAACACCCCGCGCCGATCCTTGGGGTCTTGCTCTTTGCTAACATATCCCGACTTTTCGAGTTGTTTGATTAATCGGCTGACCGAGCTGCGGTCCATTGCATTCGCTTCTGCCAAAGCCGCGGCACTTGTTGGGCCATAGGAGTAGAGCCACCGTACCAGTTGAAAAGCGGCAGGTTGCAGGTTCGCATCAAAACGCTCGGCAGATCGAACGTTAAGCGCATGCGAAGCACTGATCAGTGCATGAATCTGCTCACCCAGCGCTAGCTCGAGGGTTGCTCTATCTTTGGTTTGGACTGGATTTTCACTCATTATTGTTAACTCCCTCTCCTCGATATATGAAAGTAGACTTCTGGAAATATGGTTGACAAATATCAATTAATATTTATAGTTGATTTATGTCCATTATATAATTACGAATCTATTTGTGTCAAAAGGAGATCTTCTCATGAAAACTAAACATCCCATTATTGTAATTACCGGAGCAACAAGCGGTTTAGGGCAGCTTGCAGCAATGAAACTCGCCAAACACGGGGCACATCTTATACTCACAGCCCGAAGCAAGGAACGTGCCGAGGCTACCAGGTACAAAATTAAGGAAATCATGCCTTCTGCCAAAATCGAATTTTTCTATGGAGACTTGTCCTTACTGAGTG
Organism: Paenibacillus sp. FSL H7-0942; assembly: GCF_045040715.1. Taxonomy (NCBI): domain Bacteria; kingdom Bacillati; phylum Bacillota; class Bacilli; order Caryophanales; family Paenibacillaceae; genus Paenibacillus; species Paenibacillus sp. FSL H7-0942. The sequence continues at coordinate 5,257,929 of NZ_CP150279.1, forward strand.
AAGTAAAACGTATTGGGCTTGAGATTGCAGCCGCTTATCCGCGTATAGACGTACTTTTGAATAATGCCGGACTTCATGCTTTTGAACAGAGAGTCACGTCCGAAGGATATGCCGAGATGATTGCCGTCAACTATTTGGCACCTTGGCTGTTAACGCACACATTGCAATCTTCCCTGATTCAGTCGGGCCATGCCCGTGTCGTCAATGTTGCATCTGAAGCTTCGCGAAATCACGGCACACTGGTATTGCCAGATGACTTAACGGATATCACTCCTTTTACTGCACGCGGTTCCTCTCCAATCTATGGCAAAACCAAACTGCTCAATATTATGTTTACTGGTGAACTAGCCAGACAATGGCGTGGAACCGGAATTCGCGTAAATGCCTTGAATCCTGGCTTTAATGTTACGGGTCTAGGACGAGAGCTACGGTTTGCAAGTGTGCTTGAACGCATGTTAACCTTTTTGCACATTGGCGACCCGCGCCGGGGTACGGATATCATTACTCAGTTGGCTGTGGATTCGAAGTATGGCGAGGTATCAGGAGGATATTTTAATGTCGGAACTGGAGCATCTATTGTTCCTATCCATCCTGGCGGAGATGAGGCCATGCAAAACAGACTGTGGATCGTTACGACACAACTGATGAAAGATCACGGCGTACTGGATTAATTGTACAAGAACAGGGGTGTTCCATAAGCCACAAACATAGCTAGGAACACCCCCTCTTTTTTTCAGTAACTTAGATTGCCGCAAACACCTTGTCAAAACCTGCTTTCGACTTAGCCAATAGTTCATTCCTACCAAGATTCGATGCCGGGGCCAGTACTTCCTGAGCCACCACGCCATTGTAGCCAATCGCCTGCAGATTTCTCAGAAATCCACCCAGATCAATGACCCCTTCGCCGGGATACAAACGCTCATAATCCAGTAATTCTTCCACAGGCAGATCATAGGCATCATTGATATGTACATGAACAATCTGCTCTTTCTTCAACTTCAACAGATCTTCCATCGGTAAACCATTTGTATGCCAGTGATAGGAATCCACCAGTAAACCTACGTTAGGCGCATGAATCGTCTCGATCCAGTCCAGCGTATCTTCCACACGCCAGATAAATGGATTTTTCCATTGCGTCCGCAAATGGTGGCATCCCACAAACTCCAGACCCAACTTAATCCCGTAAGCGTCCAAAATATCTGCGCAGAGTCTCAAACGTTTCGTAGACGCGGCCATAAATTGCGCTGCCGGTTGATCCGTTGAGGGTAAAATATACGTGCAACAGCTGTAACAGTCCAGCGAAGCAGAAGCTTCTGCCATAGCGACCAACGATTGCAATCCCTCACGGAATTGCTCATCTGTCGTCCGCCACTCTACCGTCAGACCCGATGAACCGATGATCACCTGATTGCTTTCCAGCAGATGTTGCGCCTGTTCCTTGCCATACGTTTCAATCAATGAGAGCGGATTCAAATCTACAGATCCGAATCCGTGTTTGACCGCATCTATGATATATTGTTCATCAGACTCGATGTTGCCCAGTCCCGCATTCGTTAACCCTCTAATCATCCCAATCTCCTCCTGTGACTCGTCTGGAATTACAGATTGTGTATCATTTTCTTTATCATTTTATAATAGCAGTACTCTCCGAAAAAGAAACCATCAAAAAAGAGCCGCAACAACGTTATATTAACGTCATTACCGCTCTATCTTTTCTATCTTACACTCTCTAACGTATACCGGTTACGCGGGATCTTAAGACCCAGATTCTCCCGTAGCGTCTCATGTTCATACTCCGTACGGAACAGCCCTCGTTCTTGCAGAACCGGGACAACTAGCTCCACGAAATCTTCCAAGCCATTGGGTACCACGGTACGAACATTGAATCCGTCTGCCGCTTCGCCTTCAAACCATTCCTGAATCCGATCTGCGATCTGATCCGGTGTACCAATGAACGATGTACGTGGAGTGGATGCCAGCAATGCCACTTGGCGCAGGGTTAGCCCTTGTTCTCGTGCCTGCTGCTTGATCTTGTCTGTTGTACTGCGGAAGCTGTTGCTGCCAATCTCCCCAATCTCGGGGAAAGATTCGTCCAGCGCGTGCTGGGAGAAGTCATAATGATCGAAGTACCGCCCCAGATAGTTCAACGCCTGATCAATACTAACCAGTTCGGCAATTTCTTGATATTTCTGCTCCGCCTCTTCCACTGTTCTACCCACAATCGGGCCGATGCCCGGGAAGATCAGGATATCCGCTGCCTGACGTCCATATGCAACCGCTCTTGCCTTCACATCACGGTAGAACTCCCTTGCTTCCTCCAACGTCTCATGTCCTGTGTACACGGCATCTGCCGATCGGGCAGCCAGATCTTTACCAGATTCGGATGAGCCCGCCTGGAAAATCACCGGATGCCCTTGCTTCGAACGCCCCACATTAAGCGGACCCTGTACCGAGAAGTGCGCTCCCTTGTGATTCAGCGTATGCAGCTTGGCAGGATCGAAGAATACGCCCTGCTCCTTGTCTCCAACAAAGGCATCGTCCTCCCAGGAATCCCAAAGGCCTTTGACCACATTCAGATGTTCTTCCGCAATTTCGTAGCGTAGCGCATGGTTCGGATGTTCGCCTTTGCCAAAGTTAAGTGCCGATCCTTCCAGAGGTGAAGTGACCACATTCCATCCGGCTCTCCCATCGCTTAATTGATCCAGTGAGGCAAATTGCCGCGCAACCGTGAAGGGTTCACTATAGGAAGTAGATAATGTAGCAACCAGCCCGATGTGGGAAGTTGCCCCGGCGAGTGCGGACAGAAGCGTCAATGGTTCGAAGCGATTGAGAAAATGAGGATTGGACTTCTCGTTGATGAAGAGGCCATCTGCAATAAAGAGCAGATCAAACTTCCCTTTTTCCGCGATACGCACCTGCTTCTTGTAGAACTCCAGACTAACGCTCGCGTTAATGGGAATATCCGGGTGACGCCAAAAGGAAATGCTGTTACCCACTCCGTTCAGATTAGCTCCCAACTTCAATTGTCGTTGCGACATATATATTCCTCCCTATGTTGTGATGATGACACTGCCCAAGCTGCTCCAAGCAATACAATTCCTGTGAAGAGAAAAATAAACGGAATGCCGATCCATCCACCGAGCAAACCACCGATTAACGGTCCAAGCACAATACCGAACTGACTCGCCGTTTGACTCAGACTGACAGCCCTCCCACGAAAATCGTGATCAGCATACTTGATGATCAGCGCATTAAGCGCCGGATAAACCGCGGCAAAGAACAGACCATAAACAAATCGCAGGCTGCCAAAATAAATCAGATTATTTGCTGTCATTTGCAGCAGACTGCCAATTCCGCCGCCAATCAGACCAATAAACAGGGTTTTCTCGTATCCGATCCTTCCACCAATCTTCCCCCAGCGCGGCCCCATAATGACCGTTGCCACACCAATCGCCGAGAAGACAATCCCTGCACTAAGTGTTGCACTGCCAACATCTCCGCCAATCTGGACGACATAGAGCGTCAGCACCGGTTCGATGATGAGCACGGAGGTCGAGACTAGCAGAATCAAAACGTAGATTCGCATCAAACCCGGCGTGGAAGCCGCTCTTTTCAAATCCCCTATGATCTTCGTTGGAACTATCGTACGAGCTTGTCGTGACTCCTTAACACCGAGGACCATCAGTGCCGCGAGTAATGTAATGACAGCGGATGCAATGAAACATCCCCGCAGTCCGATCCAGTGACTCAATACACCACCGGCAAGAGGACCAAGAATCCCACCCGCAGCGCTGGCCGTGGAGATTACGCCAAGTGCATAACCCACCTGTTTCTCCGGAGTATTGGTACCGATCAGTGTAATCGAGGCGGGATGAAAACCAGCCATGAGTCCCTGAAAGACTCTCACCGCGATAAACGTATATGGATCGTACACAAAGAAGTTAGCGAGATGCGCAATACCTAACCCCACTCCTGAACGGACGAGCATCAGTTTGCTGCCATATTTATCAGCCAGTGATCCCCAGAAGGGTGCGCATAATCCACTGATCAGAAAGCTGATGGAGATCGAAATACCGGACCAAGCTTCCAGACCGCTCTGGATACCAAGATCATTTTGCAGAAATATAGGAAAGAAGGGAACGGACAACGAGTACGCCATATGATTGAAAAACAGGCCGAACCACAGAATATACAGATTTCGCTTCCATTGTGGCATCTTGGCATTCTCCATACTATATAATTCCTATATAAAAAGTAGGTTATTATCCATATTAGTGTACGACTACTGGAAAGTATAATAGAAAAGTTCAATAGACCCATTCAAGAATTAAATGAATGGGTCTACTACGTATGGTAATCGTACTATTCCTTCAATTGAACCGACATAAATACATCGACCTCATCTTCACTGTCCAATATAAATCCAAATCGTTCATACAATCGCCGAGCAGGGCTTCCCTGCAAAACATTTAAAATAACACGTTTCCCCTGAACTTCATCCTGTTCCAGCAGCATGTTCAGTACCTGAGTTCCTATTCTCTGGCCTTGATAATCGGGATGTATGTAGAAATGTTCCAATAGATATGCCTCAGCCTTGGGCTTTAACGCTACACAACCTACCATTGAACCCTCCACTTCAATAATCTGTGTCTGGGCAGGATTGAATGTATTCCGGAAACGTTCACGCACCTTCACATCATCGTACCTTCCCAGTCTGGTTAGATCATCGTATAATACCAAGGCTCGCAAATCAGCAAGTTGCTCTTGGTCTGCCTGTACAGCTTGACGCATTGTTATTGGGTTCATTTGTTGAATTCCTTTCCAGTGGAGAAACGTTAATTTTTGAATGTCATATCGCACTATAGAACACTAAAAATCATACCTTTGGCAACTCACTTGAGCAACACCGGATTTTAGAACGCACTATTTTTTTCAATCCTATTGAACTCCGCAAAAAATAAAAAAAGCCCAAAAAGGACGGTGCAGTCTTGCTTATACAAATAAGCGAACCCGCAACCATCCCTTCTGGGATGTAGATTATTATAGAAAACTATGAAGCATGTGAAACTTGTGCCGCATGTTGTAATGCTTCCAGACCCAATGCTAACGCACCACATAGGCCTGCATGCTGGCCCAATCCGGGCTGCACAATATATTGGTCGATATGTTGCGTAATTGGGGCAGCATTTACATAACCATTGAGATTCCGCACTACCTGCTCCCGGATCATAGGAAACAGATGATCTTGCTGCATCACACCACCGCCCAGGATGATCTTCTGCGGCGAATGAAGCAAGATGGCCGTTGTAATCGACTCCGCAATGTAAAAGGACTCAATCTCCCACGCCGGATGATCTGCCGGCAGTTCACTGCCAGGGATCTGCCAACGGGCTTCAATGGCTGGACCTGCTGCCATACCCTCCAGACAATCGCCATGATACGGGCATAATCCGGCAAAGTGGTCGTCTGGATGGCGTCTTGTGCGAATATGTCCACCCTCGGGATGTAACAATCCGTGTACTCGTTTGCCCCCTGCCACAAGTCCGACACCAACTCCTGTGCCAATCGTGTAATATACACAGTTGTCCAGTCCTTGAGCCGCTCCCCACGTCACTTCACCGAGCGCGGCAGCATTCACATCCGTATCCCATCCAAAAGGAACCGGAAATTCATGCTTCAAGGTTCCAACCACATTACAGTTTTCCCACCCAGGCTTAGGTGTGGTCGTAATATAACCATAGGTGGGACTATCCGGTTGCAGATCAATCGGACCAAAGGAGCCGACCCCTATGGCTTCCACATCTTTATCCCTGAAATACTCGATCACCTTGGCAAGGGTGGTCTCCGGATGTTCTGTTGGAAAGCTGATCCGACCTTCAATCTGTCCATGTTCATTACCTACACCACATACAAACTTTGTTCCGCCCGCTTCTATGGCTCCAATACGCATCGTTTGGGCTCCTTTCCTTCATTACAATTAACCTTTAGCCTTGGTTGATGATATCTCATAGATATGAAGTGAAGAGAAGACCAGATCTGTATTTTCTGCATGAGCAGAGATGCCTTGGCAATCCGCCTCCGGATAGATCAGATCCGTAATAACCGCCTGACCATCATTTGCAAATACCTCCACAGATGAATGATCTACAAAGATACGCAAACTTTGATTTCCGTTCACTTTTTTTAACTCAGCTGTATGACGGCTCAGGAAAAGTTCATGAAAATTGCCGATGCCCGATCGACTACGATCAACGTACACTTCACTTCGGATCGAGTCTACACCAACGACCGTCTCGTGATCTGCACCGCTTCTTAGCGCAAAATGGAACGACTGATCCTGAGCCCACTCTGCATGGATCTCATAGTTCACGAGTTGCAAAGCATTCAACTGTTCACTCACTTGCTGAATCGAAGCATCCTGTAGGGAAATTACTGGCGTACGGGCTTGCTCAAGTTCACGTGCAGGACGTTGAATCAATATAACTTCTCCCGCTCTTGTCTCCAGTGTCAACTCCCGGGCAATGGTCATTGCTCCACGGTAATTATTGGTTGGCGTCTGGTTGGCATACATCCAGTTGCTCATCCAGCCGATAATGAGGCGTCTTCCATCTTCCTCAGGAACGTCAGACCAACTAACTCCTGCGTAGTTATCCCGACCATAATCAATCCAGCGAATCGTCTGGGATGCCTCGTCTGGGACAAATGTAGTTCCATCAAAATCTCCGGTAAAATATTGTGTTCTGGAGCCTTCAATAAAAGCAGGATCTGCACCGATGCTAACGAGCATAACCCATTTCTCTTGCCCTGAATCTCCATCTACTGCAAGCTGGAACAGGTCGGGGCATTCCCATACGCCATCATGTGAACCAATCCCGGCGCCAAATTCACTTCCTAACGTCCAATCCTTCAGATTGGGAGAACGATACAGACATACCGTTTGACCACAAGCGATAATCATAACCCACTCCTTGGATTGCTCATGCCAGAACACTTTGGGATCACGGAAATCAATAAAGTACTCATGCTTTAATACCGGATTACCCTCGTACTTAGTCCAGGTTCTGCCGCTGTCTTTGCTATACGCCAGACTCTGGGTTTGTATGGCATCTTGGTTTTTAACTTCAAGATGATGGGTGAAAATAGCAACCAATCCTGGCTCACCCTCAAAGAATCCGGTCGTATTATTCCAATCCACTACGGCGCTTCCCGAGAATATAGTGCCATTCTCATCGGGGAGTAAGGCTATCGGAAGTTCCTCCCAGGAGATCAGGTCCCGGCTCACTGCATGGCCCCAATGCATGGGGCCCCATGTAGTTCCATGTGGGTGATGCTGATAGAACAAGTGATACTCCCCATTGAAAAACACCATGCCGTTTGGGTCGTTCATCCACTTCTCTTTTGGTGAAAAATGGTATTCATTTCTGTAATCTTGTTTAAGAATTGTCGACATTATGGTTTCTCCTCCGTACTTTTCTTTATTTGTTATTACGGTCATATCCCGCTTGTTTAATCTGTAGCCATTCTTGCAATCCAAGACGATCCAGCTCTTTCAAGTAAGCATCCCATTCCTGATCTATTTTCCCGTTCTGATACCATTCTGTACGCAGACGTAACACGTAGGCGAAGAGATCGGTCTCAATCGTGGACAATCGATCCAGTTCATCAATGGAGAAGAACACACTTGGATATACGTTCTCTGCTTTCATATGCGGAACCATAACTTTGTCGAGAAGTTCCATCCGCCAAGCCGCATCTTCCGGTTTGGTTGTGTATTTGTCATAATAACTGTCGAGAATGGCTAATGGTCCTGCGATACTGGTTTTTTGTCTAAGTTCCACAGGTGCAGATCCTTCCAGTGGAAGATGCTTCAGCATCCCTTTGGCTTCATCGAATTCAAAAATATTTTGCTGACTCTCGTCTCCATAGGTACCCCAGTTGTTCTGCACAGATTGGAGCGGATCGTACAGTTGGTCTACCCACTTCGCTGTAGATTCCAGGTTTTTATTGCTGCTGGTAATGACCATGCGACCACGATCAAGTCCTATTCCGTTTGTTCTTGTGACATTGACCTCTCCATTAGGCCCGGCAACCGGAGGCAGAACATCATACGTATCATTCATGCCTGTAATGTTAGCCTTATCCCATGTGAAGTACATGCCGTACTTATTATCCTTGCCTTTCGCAAGATACGTGTTCCAATCCTGCTGGTACGATTCGACATCGATCAGCCCTTCCTTAACCAGCTCATGAATGTATTTAACCGCTTCCTTGTAGCCTTCATCAGCTGCCGTGAAGACCACTTTCCCATCATTGGTTACCACGGTATGATCCCAGTTCTCTCCGAGTCCAAATGCCGCAAAGAGAAATGTCAGATCTTCTCCGCCCGGTTTGTTAATGAAAGATAACGGAATTTCGTCGGCCTTACCATTGCCATTTGGATCTTGAGTTTTGAACGCGATCAATACTTCTTTCAGTTCTTCGGTTGTCGTTGGCATCTTCAGTCCAAGCTTGTTCAACCATTCCACATTAATCCAAGGCAAGTTATCCACTGCCTGAATCCGTTGTTTGCCACTTCCGAGTTCTTCAATCCATGGGAATGAATAGATATGTCCATCTGGAGCCGTGATCATGCTCTTGTATTCGGGAGCTTCCTCCAGCACCTTTTTCAGATTGGGCATGTGTTGTTCAATCATGTCCTCGAGTGGAATGATCGCCCCGTCCTTCGCCAGTTTCAGGAGATCATAATCCCCGTAACCTGCATCAAAAATGGCATCCGGCAAATCACCGCTGGCAACCGCCAGGTTTCTTTTTTCTGCAAACACATCACTCGTATAGTTCTTCCAGTTGATATGCACATTGGTTTTCTCTTCGAGTCGCTTGTTAATCAGCTTGTCGTTTGGATCAGCGGGAGCCAGCGGAGAGCTCTGTGTTATAAAATTCAATGTCACCTTGCCATCAGGGGATTGCGCCTCACTTGCCGCGCCGCCTCCACCTCCGCCACAGGCGGTTAAAAAGAGCATTGCAGATAACATGGAAATGGACGCCGTTGTAACGGCTTTTCTGGACTTGTTTACTTTTTTCATAATAATGACCTCCATGAGTTGGATTGGATCAACTTACTGTATCGCAGGCTGTTCACTATTTGAGGGAACCGACCATGACACCTTTTTCGAAATACTTCTGGAAAAACGGGTACATGATGATGAGTGGCAGACTCGAAATGACAATTGCTGAGTATTTAATCATCTCGGAGAGCCGTTTCAGTTCTGCCATCGCGAGCTGATCACTGATCATGCCCGGTGCAGCCTGATTCTGAATCAGAATGGAACGCAGAACGAGCTGTAACGGATGCAGGTTCGGATTATCGAGATAGATCATTGCATCAAAATAGGAATTCCATTGCCCAACGAACGCATAAAGTGCGAGTACAAAAATGATCGGTTTCGACAACGGAATGACGATCTGGAAGAAAATCTTCATCTCAGAGGCGCCATCCACGTTTGCAGCTTCTTTCAGTTCTCGAGGGACTCCTTTGAAAAAAGTTCTGGAGAGAATGATGTTCCAGACGTTAACGGCTCCAGGGATGATGATCGCCCACACCGTATCCAGCATGCCGAGATTACGTATGAGTAGATACGTAGGGATTAATCCCCCGCCGAAGAACATCGTAATGATAAAGATAATCATGAAAAATCCACGTCCCGCGAGCCTATCATCCGACAATGCATAACCTGCAAATATGGATACGGTCACGGTGATCAGTGCAAAGGAAACCGAGTACAATACCGCATTTGCAAACCCCCGGATCATGGCTGGATTGGACAAAATCATCTGATATCCGTCCAGACTCCAGTCCGATACATTAAAGGACAGTCCACGATTCAGTAACACCGTGGGGTCCATGAATGAGGCGATAACAATATAAATCAGGGGAACAACCACAACCAGTACAGCACAGGTGAGAAAGATGGCATTGAGTGTGAGGATCAACCGATCCATTCCCGTGTGTTTAACAACCATGGATAATACTCCTTTCCTAATAGAGGCCTTCGCCTTCATTCAATTTCTTCACAATCAGGTTCACCGTCACCAGCAAAATCACATTGATAACCGAGTTGAACAATCCAACTGCCGCAGAATAAGCGTAATCTCCAGACTGTAGTCCCACCTTGTAGACATACGTGGCAATAATCTCGGAGGAAGGCAGGTTCATGGACGTCTGCATCAGATAGGCCTTCTCAAATCCAATGGACATAATCCCGCCAGCTGCAAGGATAAAGACGATGGCCATAATCGGACGAATCGTTGGAAGGTCAATGTGGCGAATACGCTGAAGGAGATTCGCTCCATCCAGATTAGCCGCATTGTGAAGCTCCGGATCAACATTGGCCAAAGCCGCGACGTATATGATGGAAGCCCAGCCCGCTCCGGTCCAGATATCGGACAAAATGTAGATCCAGCGGAAATATTCCGGTTCAGACATGAACATGATCGGCTGACCTGTAATCCATGTGGCTAATTGATTAATTGGCCCTGTCGGTGAGAGGAAGATGAACAGCATACCCACAACCACAACAACCGAGATGAAATTGGGTGCGTACAGAAACAATTGAATATTTTTCTTGATGCCAGCTTTGCGTACCTGATTCAGCATGAGTGCCAGTAAAATGGGCACCGGGAAACTGAATATCAATCCCAAAAAGCTGAGTTTAAGCGTATTCATTAAAATGATATCGAAATTGGGTGAAGCTATAAATTTCTCGAAATGCTTCAGTCCTACCCAATCACTACCCATGATGCCTTTGATCGGACTGAAATCCTTAAACGCAATGATGGCTCCGTACATCGGAATGTACTTGAAGATAAGAGTCAAAATTAAGGCTGGTGCAAGCAACATATATAAAAAGTAATTTTTTTTGAGCTGCTGTAACCTATGACCGCTTGTCGTCCTCACTTTCAGTACCCTTCCTTCGCCCTTTTTGCTGTCGGCTATGTTATCCAACACGATACCCCCGTTCATTCTAGAAGTTGACAATTGTTTTCAGTAAGGGCTTTCAAGATTTACAATTGCCTATTTAATAATTTACAATTTATCAGGTTTCAACGGATTTAGTCAATACGTTTTGTAAAAAAATATTTGTGCATTTGATCATTTTATCTTTGCATTAATGTAACTAAAGAGGATTAAATTTGCATATATACAGCACTGAATCGTTAATACCCGCATTGATATTTCTATATCATGACTGTAATAGATTATCATTGTTACACTAATTAACAAAACTTCTGGAACAATTATGAAAATAGGATTCGACTATCTAAATGTAAATGTAATTGTGCATTTGTAAAACAGAGATTGCTATTTGTCCCGTTCTATTATACATTTGACTTAGAGAAGAATATGGATGACTATTGAGGATTAGAGGTGAAGCATTAGATGGCAAAGGAAAAAGTCACGATACAAGACATCGCTGATGCTTTGGGGATCTCCAGGAATACGGCTTCCAAAGCATTAAATGATAGCGGAAACATCCCGGATGAAACCCGAAATCGTGTAATTAAAAAAGCAATTGAACTTAAATATAAACAGTTTGCCTATATGGACAATGAGCATGTTCTAACCAAGGCTCCGGGCAATATCGCCCTGTTAACTGAAAACCTGCCTAATACATCTCACTTTGGTTCGTTGTTAATCAGCGGTCTGGAGAAAAGAATCAGTGCAGAGGGATACAATCTCTCGATTCATATCGTGCGTGAAGACGATCAAGATACACTTACACTTCCCAACAATTTTGATATAGCCAAAGTGGACGGCATCATTTGCATTGAATTATTTGATCTGGAATATACACAGCTGATTACCGATCTGGGCATTCCCACCATCTTTATCGATTGCGCTTCCAACATATGTTATCCCGAATTCAAAGCAGATCTGCTACTCATGGAGAATGAACATAGCATCTATCAGTTAACCACAAAATTAATTGAGAGCGGCTACACAAGTATTGGATTCGTCGGAGATTACAATCACTGCAAGAGCTTTAATGAACGATGGGTTGGATATCAGCGTGCTATGCTGGAGGCGGGGTTGCAGGTCGACCTGTCCCATTGCATCGTAGATAATGATCGCCTGTGTTTCTCCAAGCCAGGATGGTTGAACCAGCGAGTGGCAGAGCTGGCATCCCTACCTTCCGCTTACGTATGCGCTAATGACTTTATAGCAGTTGATCTGATCAGGGCGTTAAAAGACAGAAATGTCGCTGTGCCACAGGATATTGCGATATGCGGATTCGATAATGCACCCCAATCTCGAATTATTGAGCCAGCATTAACAACGGTTCATATTTATAGCAATGAGATGGGCATTAAGACTGCGGAGATGCTGTTATCCCGGATAAATAGCCCGACACAGCCGTATCAGGTCTCTCACATTGTGACCAAACCCATAATCAGGGAGTCCACACCAGCAATCATGGCCGATCATTCTCAGATGGTTCATAGTTCTGCAAAATAAAAAAACGTATGTCTCACGAGTAATAACTCGTGAAACATACGTTTTTTTGTGGTTTCGATTGGGTTGGATGAAAACTCTATCCTATCCATCGTGGCCTAGATAAAAAATTATCTCGCGATTAGATCTCTTTCAAAATGCCTTTTACAAGTCCGATAAAGGTTGTTTTCACTTGCGCAGCCACTTCAATAACTTCATCATGACTTAACGGCTGATCCAGAATACCACAGGCCATGTTGGTCAGACAGGAAATGCCTAGTACCTTCATACCGCCATGAATGGCAACAATGGCTTCAGGTACCGTGGACATACCCACTGCATCCGCACCCATCGTACGAATCATGCGAATCTCCGCTGGTGTCTCATATGCCGGGCCACTCCACCATGCATAGACACCTTGCTGCAGGCCAACATTCTGCTCTTCTGCAACCTTAAGGGCAATGCTGCGCAGTTCGAAATTGTATACCTGTGATACGTCTGGGAAGCGCACACCCAGTTCAGCATTATTAGGCCCCATCAAAGGGTTATTGCCTACCAGGTTAATATGATCTGTAATGAGCATCAGTTGACCCGGCTCAAAGCTTGTGTTGATGGCTCCGCAGGCATTGGTGATAAGCAATTGCTCGACACCCAGCGCCTTCATGATCCGAACGGGAAAAGTCACTTCATCCAATGTAAAACCTTCATAATAATGAAGGCGGCCTTTCATCGCTACAACCGTTTTGCCCATCAGTTCACCAATAACCAATTCATTGGCATGACCGATAGCCTCCGATTGGGCGAAATACGGAATATCTGTATACGGAATAACGGTCGCATTTTCAATCTCGTCCGCGAGCGCTCCCAGTCCAGAACCCAGAATCATGCCTACGGCAGGTTTGGTATGGATTCGGTTTAATATGTAATCTCTTGCTTCCTGAATATGTGCGGATTGATGCATAATGATATCCTCCTGATGATCTGAATTGAGTTAACAAAAACTGAGTTAATGAGGTGTTACTCATCAAGTGTAATGAACAATGGTCATGATGTAAATGGAAGCTGTTCTATATACAATAAAAAAACGACCCTATGCTCCAGAATCGTTTAAAAACATGGACATACCCTATTCCAATGTATATTTGTTTCTACTTTTCATGTAATCGATTGTCATGATCAGTAACAGCATCAATGTAGCAAACATCAGCGGTTTGGCAAAAGTACCTTCTTCAAAGATACAATAACTAAATATAAAATTTCCGGCAAAAGTAATTAAATAATTTCGGATGTAATCCATCTTCTCATCTCATTTCAGGAAAGAATTTGGTTCACCATTTCTTCAACCCTATCACATAATCCCATTTAATACCATATTTTTTATCATCCATACAAATCAACGCCTCTAATCATGCACGAGATAACCGCACTGTATAATCTATATTGACTACAGCAAAAAATCGGCCACATCGTGACCGATTCTCTCCACTTCCCTGATGTTTAGGACATAGAATTAATGATACGCCAAAATGATTCCTTAGGCTGCAACTGCTGATCAAAAACAAAGGGCCAATTTTTGCGTCCGCGTACCGGGAAATGGTCTAACCAGGTATAATTGTCCGCTACTCCCCAGAACGTCACAGAGGTAATGGATGATTTATACTCACGGAACAAATTAAAGATTTCTTCATATCGACGCTCCTGTAGCTCAGCCATCTCTGAAGTTGGCGCGGTGAGGTCCGTTCGACGATCCTCATGACGAAACACGGACATATCCAGCTCCGTAACATGCAACTGCACATCCAGTGAAGCATAACGCTCAATAGCCATTCGGATCTCCTCAATTGAAGGACCATGAATATTCCAATGCCCCTGCAACCCAATCCCGTGTACAGGCGCTCCCTTGTCCAGCAAAGACCGAACCAGATTGTAGATCTTCTCCCGTTTGACCGGATCCGTCTCATTGTAGTCATTATAGAAAAGAAGAGCATTTGGATCAGCTTCATGAGCCATATTGAACGCTTGCAGCAAATAATCTTCCCCCACCAGCTCTAACCACTTCGTGTCCCGCATGAACAGGTCAGTCTTATCTTCAACAGCTTCATTGACGACATCCCACGCATATATTTGCCCCTTATACCGACCTACTACCGTATCAATATGTTGCTTCAAGCGAGATAATAACAGCTCTCTGGAAGCGGGAGCACCTGAGGTATCCTCAAAGACCCATTTCGATGTTTGATTATGCCAGACCAAAGTATGTCCGCGAACCCCAATCCCTTGGGCAACAGCAAAATCAACAATTTTATCCGCCGCCTCAAATGAATAACGATCCTCTTCCGGGTGAATTTCTTCGAATTTCATCTGATTTTCAGCCGTGATACTATTGAAGTGTTTGGCAATGAAATCCCCTTCGGACTGCAACATTCTGGTATGTACAGCAGCACCTATTTTAAACGTATTAGCGTACGCAGCATGTAGTGATGGAATTTCAGTTGGCATTTACAATTCCTCCCTGCCATTTTTTATCCATCATATCGTTTGTTGAATACGCTTACAATGAACAAATTATACTTCTTCCCCCTCATATTTAACTATTTATGATCCCGGGCCCTGTTTACACAACAAAAACACCTCCACGTATGTTCCACTGCTCATCGCAACAGATCATTTCTCGGAAGGTGTTTTGTGATCGGGCTGTTCAATTAAATTCAACTCATATACAAAGAGGATATGAAGCCTTACAGCTTGTCCACCTGTAACAAGGTCACCTGTTTCACTGTGCATGCCGGGTTAATTTGCTCCTCGGACAGAATGTTCAGCTTGATCAGGCTTTTCAGCTTATGGCTGTCTACCTTGGACAACAATCGCCAGATGTCCGGGTCTGGAAGAGAAGCATACAGCTTCTGATCATCGTATTCCTTCCGGTTCTGAAGCACTGTTTTCACGGTGTAACCACCAACCTGCGTCTCATAGACCCCTTGTTCTGCACAATACGCGACAATCTCATCTCGTAGTACAGACAACTGCTGCTCAATATCTTTTTGCTGCTGTTTCAGTTCAAAGTAAGTTTGCACTTTCTGCTCCATATCAATCACGCTCCTCTACTATCATAGGTATGCGAGGATCGCTAGTTTAGGACTGACTGTTTATTTTATTTAAAAAAAGTGGTCTTTCTATTACTTAATCGTATACTGTCGTCATTGTGTATCCCCGTATTACGATTACAGCAGATGTTCATTCAAATACGGATTATGGACAGCCATGTTGTGAACCCTTTCCATTACATCTGGCCCCATGGGGACATCCCCAACGCGCTTTAACAGAATCCAGCGAAGACAAGCTACAGCTTCAAAAACCTGCTCCTCTTCCAGCGTGTACGTATAACTTGCAGAACGTGCAAATTGAGCGCGATACATCTCGCCATAACTTTCCCCATTATAGACGGTGATCAGAAACACAGACCATGCCATATCGTATCTTGGATCACCATACTGCCCATTAGTCCAATCGATGATGGTGTAATGGTCGTCCATCTCAAGAATGTTTCCCAGATTATAATCGCCATGAATCAAGCGATCCTGTCTGATCTGGACCTGCTGGATCAATTTTGCCAGAAGATCATTTATATCGTCATGTAACTCAATTTGAGGAAAAAAGTATTGAACAAAATCGTACCTGAATATGTATTCTTCATCTGCTCCAGTACCCACTTCATTCACCGGATAACGATGGACCTCCATTAATCGCTCAGCCAAATGTGTCAGTTTGGTTTGTGTTATTTGGGTAATCCGCTCTCCATCATAGCTCGTTAACAGCACTTGATTCTCTTGCTCGTCTAATCCCCAACCGTAGGGTTTGGAAACACGAATTCCACTTTGATAAAGCTTGGACAATAGTCGATATTGTTTGGCGATATCCGGTTTAGAATCCTTGTCCCAGACTTTCAAGACGTACCGCTGATCTCCCATTTCAATTCTCATCACACTCGCTTCTAGTCCAGGTGACAAGGGAATGATCTGATACTCCTGTTCCATCACCTGCTGGATACGTTCATCCAGTTCTATCCAATTCATCTGGCTAAGTTGAATCGTCATCGTTCTCCTCCTTCCATGATACACAAGATTAGATTATAATCGTTTATCAAATACCTTCTGCCATTTCTTCTCTTCATAACCGATAGCTATATAAAACCGATGTGCAGATTCCCTTTTTCCGTTACAACGTACCCGAATCTTATCAAAGCCATTAACCTGAGCCCATTCCTCGCATTCGCTCATGATTGTCTTACCAATCCCCATCCCTTGATGATTCCCATCCACAACTAGTCCACCAATCTCGGCAAAAGATGGACTCTCAATGGAATGTCTTCCCTGTACATGGCCCCAGCCTACGACCCTCGAATCAATCTCAGCTACACATACATAATGGTCTGGTAAGGAAGAGAGACGAGTTAGTCTCTCCTTGATTTCTTCAGTTGTGCTGACATAACCCAGTTGATGAGATAATTGGCTCATCACTTCGCCATCCTGAATCGTAGCTCTCCTGCAATGAATCATCACTTCTCCTCCGTTCATTCATGTCATGCCGCTCTCTCCCTGTTAGTCAGGTATAATCAGGCCTTTGCCAATGACATTGGCGGATACTGGCTGTTTGCCCAATTCTCTGGCCCATACCGACAGCTGTCCCATATGGTGAATCTCATGGGCGATCACATGTCGCATTACTTCTCCCCATGAATATGTACTGGCCTTGCCAGCTGAGCGATGATCAATAAAAGCTCTTTTTTCCATACTCGAATCCCATGCTGTAACAAATGCCTCCACATCAGGACGTAACTTGCGATCGAGTCGCCTTACTGCCTCAAGTTTCTGGTAGTTTGCAAAATCTTCTGCATCATCCGGTTTGCCCTGAAGCAGCTGAAGCCAGCTCCACTCTACATCAATGATATGAAATAATGTTTGTAATATGTTGCCTACTCCGCCCGTGCGAGGCCGAAGCAATTCTTCAAGCGGTACATCTTCACACCACACATACCATTGCTCACGCACCATCCAGTTATAACGAAAGAATGTTTCCATTGGTATATTCCCCTTTATCGATGTTTTTCATAGAGATTTGATCAATTCTGTATTGGCAAAGGTATCCTCCGAATGTTCAAGATCACCATAAATTCTACTAATCTGATTGAATCCGGATTTGATCCAGAAGCGTAATGCAGTCCAATTTTTGAGCGCTACGTTGATTCGAATTTCCTTGTAACCAAGCTCGGAGATGTGAAGAGTCAGTGCCTGAATTAATTCTTGTCCATATCCCTGCTTCTGGATCTCGCTCTGGATATATAAAAATTCGAGATAGATTGAATCCTCGGAGGGATACCCATGGTACACACTTAACAAACCAATATAGCGGTCATCCTCATTTGTGCGAATGGATTGAATTCGATAATTCTCCAGTCTGCCTCCCGGCGGAAGGTGGCCTTCTTCAAAACATTCTTTCACATAGTTCCGATCATGCTCTTGTCCATCCCATTGATGCAAGTACCTACTGGTCTCATATATGGACTCGAGTTCAGGAATATCGGATTCTTCCACATTCGAGACAATAAGTCGGTCTGACTTCCATTCTACTGGAAGTTGCTTCATCGTAATCACTCCATCTTTATATCTATATAAATTAAACTATTGAATATTTACACTTACCACTCCGATGACAGAACAACCTTCCGATCGCTGTTATCCCCAAATTTTTTTGATTCATTTTATAATGGGAAACTCCGGAGATAAAGGCGAACACTTCGCTTCTTCAGGTTTTTTCTGTCCTCTCCGTTTCGTGTAAATATTCAGTTCAATTTATTTAGTTATTTTCTTTTTTATATACAAGATTACATGAATTCCTGCATAAATAAACAGGACATTGAACAAATATAGAAGTACATTTAAATAGATGCCAGATATAAACCAGATAGTTCCCTCAGAATTAGCATAATGATAATCCGTAAAAAATCGGAGCGGGAAACCATACTCTGTTCGGAGCGGTCCATCTTCAGTATGTAAAGTTCCAGGAATACATAGGATGGCTAATACAGCAAGCCAGGCTGATAGATTCATTATTCTTTTGTTAATCGTCAATACATCTCCCCCTTATTCAACACTAACGGTATCTTCACCAAAATATGTCCCTTCCAACTTTTGATCCATAAAGTCTCTTAAGTCCTTTTGATCAACTATATATCTCGAACTTCTATTAAATCTGTTTTTTCTGGTTACTATAATCTGTTTCCGATTGTATTGAATTTTAATTTCAGCTTTATGCTTTAATCTCAAAGCAATTCCCGCACTAATACTTCCTGTGACATCATCTACTGGTATTTTGGCTTTTTCCGGGGCTGCATTCAGCCAGCCGACTATACGGCTAATGTCTTCTTTACTTAACGTAACATTGTCAATCCTAGTGTGTGCTCCACCGTCGCCTGTCCTGGTGTACACGACTAAGCTCATCTCTGTGCTTATCACTTGATTTCTTGAAATCGGCTTATTTGGATCAGGGTTACTCGTGATTAGAAAATACAGAAACATGATTGCCGCACCTATGAAAAACCAGAAACGCCTACGTTTTCCTAACATTACAGCGCATTCTCCGTATCCACCACGTTGGCAAACAGTCTCAGTACCGTATTGTGATGTTCAATAATCTGCTCCGCTTGAAGTGTCTTTGAATTCCATGTGCTGTGCGCATCTTGAACCAGATTGACCGTGTATCCCAGACTGTACGCTCTGCGGCATGTCGTGTCTACACATACCTCGGTCTGCATTCCCGTAAGGACTAACTCCTTCACGCCATTATCTTGCAATTTCAGATGCAGATCGGTTTTGTGAAACGAATCCGGTGTCTCCTTTTCAATAACGAGATCACCAGCTATAGGTGCAATGGACGGATGAATGGCCCACCCCGGAGTTCCTCGTTCCAGTGGACTCCCTGCCCCTTCGCAGTGCTGGATATATATGATGGAATGCCCTGCTTCACGGGCCTTGGCCATTAACATCTGGATCTTTTGAAGCAATCGTTCCCCTTGATATACGGGATCTGCTTCATCAAACATCGCTACCTGTACGTCAATGATTAGAAGTGCACAATGCGTTGTCATTTTGCTTTCCTCCTAACAAATCAATTTAATTCAACTCTTTCTTCTTTGCTTTTTTAACAAAACTTCCAATCCCATATCAATCAATACAAATAGAATAGCAGCAAGAACGCCAAATAAGGTCAGAACTAACGTCTCTTTGAAATCCAAGATTGCTTCTCCTGCGCCCATGACCAGATAATAAATATACATACCTAGAACTCCAGCACAGGCATAGCCTAATATCCTCGTACTTAGATACAACACATGATTAGGGAATTGTATTCGGCTGAGCAGATAGTCTAACAATATCGATAAAGGTAGCCCGATCAACAGGATCAAGGGAGTCGCGTATATCGGATAAATAAGAATGTAAAAATCAAAACTGTAGGTTTCATTCATCGATATGAGACTTGCCGCCAAAGTAAAACAAATGATGGTTAGAACGGTTGTCATCAGCTTTCTTCCCATGTTCATCTCATCACTCCAATACAGTTATCTCTATTCATTGGATGTGCTCATGCGTCAGATTTTGCCGGCTGCCATCCGATTTCTTGAGACCAACGATGTGCTCTCTGTAATATGCTCCACACCATTGGTCCTTTTCCTTCAACATATTTGGGACGCTGATCTTTATACAATGACATGAGTCTGTGCTTTTCTTCCGCATATTTCAAACAATCTTCTGGGTGCTCCCTTAAATAGTCTCTGAACAGCAAGGTCATCTGTTCGGAGAAACTGCCTGCCTGTCTAACGTGTATATGTATCCTTCTGTTTCCGGGTTCTTCACGAAAGTAACGTTTAGTCTTATCTGAATTTTCTGCTCTGAATACAAATCCGACTGTTTCGATCTCACGTTTGTAGTCCAACAGATTCTCATAATTAGAAACAGATATTTGTATATCTATGATAGGTTTGGCGTCTATTCCAACAATTGAAGTGGACCCAACATGGTCAATCCGCAGAGCCTTTTCTCCTAAAGCTTCTCTTAATTTCGAATTCGTTTCGAGAAACAAATCACGCCATGCCGGGTCATACTTCGCAATTCTCCATTGATCCTCCATACAACTCCTCCTTGGTTATCCAATCAAGCTATATAATTAAATAACACGTTCTTTTGACCTTTTGTTACATTCAGACTATTTTAAAGATTCAATAGAGAGATCATCCGAAGTCATCATTATTTATTCCGAGTTCTATTTGTTTTCTGGATTCAATAATGTATTCGTATACATCATCAATTTCTGTTATTCCTTTTATATTCTCCTTTAGCAGTTCAATAATTAAATGATTATCACTCTCTCGCATCTTTATATCTTCCATATAATTATCGTTATAGTCATTCGTAAAATCTAATTTATTCTTATAAAACCGAAATCTTTCCAACACATAAATTTCTTTAAGATTAATAAATAATGCTATAAAATCCTTAAGGTTTCTGGCCACTAACGTTACTTGATTCCCAAATGCCGTAGGTTGAATAAAGATAATAGGCGCTTCTTCCAAATCACTAATGGATCTGTTGAACGTGAAAAAAGCAAAATGGTCACCATCTGCCCCTGTTCTTCCAAATATGATGGCATCATCTGGCGTACAATAGTATCTATCATCATCATTGTTAAAACTAATATAAAAACCCATATAATCGTCGATGGTTCCAACATGTTGTTCACGTAATTTCTTATCTATTCGAACGATGTCTACTAAGGATTCTGGCATTTTATAATGTACTTGCAAGTTTAAATCACTCTCTTCTATTGGCATTTATTAATATATCTATATTTTGACACAAATTAAAAAAAAGAGAAGGACCCTTAGGCCCTTCCCTTAACTTCTTAATGATAATCACACTTGAAATTTGTAAACTCCGCTGAAGTATCTTGCCCGCTCGCGTATAACCCAATAAGTACGCCTGTAAAACCTCCTGCCACCTCCGAGGATAGGTATCTCGTCTGTGCCGTGCCTAGCAGAATCTCTTCACCATCTGTTTGAAACAGGAAACTGTAGCGATCTTGGTTTGAGCGGATCACCAGCGTTGCATGCTGTTTATTTCCCAGATCCACTTCATGTTCTCTCGATTTGATATCACCGATATTTAGACGCTCGACCACCTTATAACCGTCCTGCTGCCCACGAATAGCCACTTCATAATGATGATTCTCATCCATGTAGATCGTGATCCCGGCTTCTCCACTCGTCAGACTAACATCGACTGAAATTGTTGCATTAAAGTCTTTTTGACGTAGCCCGATGAACGTTGGGGATGCCGGAACGTCAAGCGTTACGTCGGTTCCTGTTAGCGTAAGCTTATCTGATTCAAGCTGATAATGCTCTGTATTTGGATGACGAAGATAACACCAGTCGAGGTTCCAGTCTGTATTTTCAAACGTATAATTCTTCTTA
The DNA here is from genome assembly GCF_045040715.1 of Paenibacillus sp. FSL H7-0942. Classification (NCBI taxonomy): domain Bacteria; kingdom Bacillati; phylum Bacillota; class Bacilli; order Caryophanales; family Paenibacillaceae; genus Paenibacillus; species Paenibacillus sp. FSL H7-0942. The sequence goes on from NZ_CP150279.1 coordinate 5,279,942, forward strand.
TCCTGCTGGATCACCGTATCTGGGATACGATTGGTCTCAAAACTTGTCAGTGTTGTGCCTTCATGCCCGGCTGTAAACCATCCGTCTTCATCAAACGTAATCGGAGTCAAGAACACCTCACGACCCAGATGATGGTACGTAGCCCATCTGCCGATCTGTCGGAATCCCAAGTGAAAGAGCCACCAGTTCCCCCGAGCATCCTGAACCAGATCACCATGCCCCACACCCTGGAGCTCATACCCGCCCAGATTGCGATTCGTTAGAACCGGATTGTGCACGTAGGCTTCGAACGGTCCCGAAGAAGAAGTCCCCCGAGCATAGGTAACCATATGACCATATTCGGTGCCGCCTTCAGCTGCAAGCAGGTAATAATAACCGTTCATTTTATAGAGATGCGGACTTTCCAGATATCGTCCACCTGTTCCGTTCCATATCGAACGACTTGGGCTAAGTTTGCGACCAGTTTCAATCTCAAGCTCACACTGGACAATTCCGCCAACGCCTTCATCATCCACCCCATTACTCATAAATAAGGTTTTTCCATCTTCAAAATACAAATCGGGATCAATCCCACCTTGATCCACATAAATAGGCTCAGACCATTCTCCGTAAATATCGTCCGTCCAGACATAGAAGTTCTGATGCGTCGTATCATTCGTTGTGACCATATAAAAACGCCCGTCATTATGCCTGATGGTTGGGGCAAATACACCCCCGGAGCTGTTCACCGTCTCGAGCTGAATCTGGCTTTTACGAGTCAGGCAGTGACCAATCTGCTTCCAATTCAGCAGATCCTTGCTTTCAAAGAGCGGTACGCCCGGAAAATATTGAAAAGAACTGCACACCATATAGTATGTATCGTGCACCTTAATCACACTAGGGTCTGGATAAAAACCTTTTACAACAGGGTTATTGTATTTCATTACTCCACTCCATCTCTTATCATAAAATTCACAAATATAAGAATTCAACTTTTTAACAACTACAAAAATTAAACACCATTGGGTGTAAACTTGCAATGAATCTGAATTGCATCTTGGAGTTAATTTTATTAAATTAATATATATGTGATTTTAGAAGATTGAGGATAGGGAGTTGTACAGATGATCAAAGCAAATGGGGAGCCCCAGTTCCTTCCTTTATATGAGGCGCTGGCAAGTGAAGTCAGATGGAGAATCATGGATATGATTGCAGATCGCGAAATGAATGTGAAGGATATTGCGGCAGTATTAGAGCTTAGCCCCTCCATTGTCACGATGCATATTCGCAAACTAGAGGATGCGGGTCTAATTGGTAGCAGAAGAGTTCGGATCAACGGAGGGACGCACAAATTATGTTACCTCAAGCAAAATCAGATTGAGATCGAGCTGCCGTCCGCAAGCCAAACTTCACGAACCAGAGAACAGACGATAGCCGTGGGACACTACACTGCTTTTGATATCCACCCTACCTGTGGGCTAGGAACACTTGAGAAAGAGATCGGCGTATGGGATGATCCGCGTTACTTCCTTGATCCCGAGCGTGTTCACGCCGCTATCTTGTGGTTTGGGAAGGGCTATGTTGAATATAAAACACCTAACTTTGTACTACCGGATCAGACCACCGATGCTATTGAAATTTCGATGGAACTAGCCTCTGAAGCTCCGGGATTGCGAGATCATTGGCCTTCGGATATTCGTTTCACCTTCAATGGCGTTTCTCTCGGAACGTGGACAAGCCCTGCCGACTTTGGCAGAGCAGCACGCGGGAAATACACACCAGAATGGTGGCATCGCAATGTGAATCAGTATGGATTATTAAAGACCATTCGTATTGATGGTTCCGGTACCTATATGGATGGTGAGTGGATGTCGGATATTACTCTTGCGGATGTTAAGCTTAGCGAGCCGTTCTGGACGCTTCGTTTTACGGTTGACGAGGAAAGCTCCAACGTAGGTGGATTAACAATCTATGGTGCCGGTTTTGGTAACCATGATCAGGATATTGTTATTCGTGTATTGGGTTAAAGTGGCTAGCTGTGCTGCACAAGAATCCTCCCTTTCCTGACCTACAGGAGAGGGAGGCATCGAAAATGCTGCTCCTCAGTTACTTTTGAAGCACAAGCCTAATCAATCTTTACCCTCGTTCTTTTAACAGTTCCTTAATTTCCCTTAACTCTGATAATATTTCTTTGGTGTGCTGGCTATTCTTGGAGTTATCTATTCCAACTTTCACAACATAAATACCGAGGAACAGATACACCACCAACATAATGATCATTCCCATGTATATCTCTCCTTTCCAAAGTAGCAGCACATTGCTACGAACGTTCACTATCCTCTCTCTCCAACTGATTCCCATGGAATGCCTTCAAAATAAATGGCAACCTTCATTGTGATTCCTCCTCAGGAACATACATCGTCTGAATCTCCTGCACACCCGGAATAAAGCCCAGATTCAGATACACGGACTCCGCATCATTTCCTTGCATCACATACAATCGTAGAACGGGATACTTACCCTTAAGTTCATTTAATGCTCTCTGTAACATCAGTGTAGCAAGCCCTCTTCCTCTATATGCCGGCCGAACACCTATGCTATACACAGCAGCCTGATTATCTTGCAAGCACAAGCGACAATTTGCAATAAGCTGTCCCGTTTCCTTGTCGTATACTAGCGTGGAAGCTTGAGTTAGAATCTCATTGGTATAATTAGGGTCATCGCTTGGTATAAAATCTGCAAGCGTGGTATGTTTTCTTCGTGTAGCTTCAAGACTTCCTGCAAAACTCTCCAGGTCACATTGAGCAATCTCATCTTCATTCACATATTTTCTATTGCCGGTTTCACTTTCAATAATCTCTGGACTCTTCACAGTTACCCTGCTGTCCCATTCGATTTCAAAATGATCTGTAGGCCGCTGCATCCAGCGACATCTGAACTCCACTGGCCAGAATCCAGCTCTTGCATATAGATCGACTTGGTCTGGAAGAATCTCAAAGGTCAGAATACGTTTGGTGCGATCCGACCACTGTAATAATTTATGCTTCAGGAGCTTCAATACCTCAAAGCACTGCTGGAATGGCGGGATAAAAAACAAATGATACATCTGGTTAGGCTCCATTCTCACGCCACCTATTTTGCTTTCCCCTTTGTAAATCCAGTACGCACTGATCTTGGAAGAACTGAACTCTTCTTCCCTGAAAAATCCGACATAACGCATATCATAATAAACCGTGCAATATAATCCCCATTCAGCAAAATCAGCTTTGCGAATCGAATATTCATCCGACAGATCATATTGAAGAATATCTGTAGACCACTCAGTTAAACCCATATGTAATTCCTCCTCAGTTTTAATTAAATGGCAAGCAATCAAATCATTTTTCTATACGCCACCCCGTGAACATGAATTAACACATGCTGTGCCTCCATACGTTCGAAGAAATCCAACATGTCCTTAAACGGATTCTCGAAATACGAAGACTATCAAGGAAAACCTCTAATGTCTGCCCTGTTTCTGTATTCTTGAACATACAGTGCTCGCCGTGAACATCAAAATACCAATTTCCCGTTAATTCTTCTTCTCCGTGGATTACATCCGCATTGGTCAGCAAATGGTACGCACCTTCGAGAATTTCCGCCCGATCAGGCTGATCGGTTTCCAATATCGGTTGGTCGATCAATTGCCGCGCGATTCTTTGGTACATATCCATCACAGCCAATAATTCTTCCGTGATTTCCTAGGCTATCGCCTTCATACCTTCATATCCTTATCCGGGTATCCAATTTCTTCAATTTCACCTTCGATATCACTTAATGTCAGTTCATCATTTAATTGCTGTAGTAAGACCTCATCGATCGGCTTCATATCAAATACCTGTTCAACCAGATTGATATCCAACGCTATCTCGTAGTAATCCTGTGCCCAAGCATGATAATATTTCGCGCCGCCTACCAAAATCTCTAACAGTTCGTATTCATGATCCCCAAGCTCCGTGCCTGCAGACCACCCTTCCTGATCCGCCACACTCCAGATACAGAACGTCGTCTGATCCATTACAAATGCCGGCTCTACCACAAAAGTATTAAATGCTTCTGGAACGCTTTTTACCACCTCACTCCTATCAACCTTATGCTGAAGTGTATACTCTTTATCAAAGCCTTTAATAATCAGCCCATTCGGACTGAATATTGCAAAATAATGATCTCCTTGCCCATTTCTCATGGATGCCATTTGCTCATTCGTGTCCCACTGGGAATTATACGAGTAATACCTGTACTCCCATTCCGGCATCAAAATGGCATCCAGCATAGCTGCTGCCTTTAGAATCTGTTTGCATTCACTAATGTGAGGAAGTTTATCAATAAAATTAAGATTACCCATCGTGTGATATTGCCTCCTTCACCCTTTCAAATGGAATAATTAGTTGCCCGACCTTGCGGTTAGCAAGGATATAATAACGTATCCAAAAAGTTGAACCGCAAATACAATGACAACAAACTCAACCATTATGCTGTTCGCTGCATTAAAATCATTCACAAGATCCACGAAGATCTTCCCAGGTCGGGATAATATATCCCACGAATTCCACCGATTAAATCTACCAATGTAAACCCCTATACTGCTCAATAGCAAAATAACACCGACAACCATCATGCTAATGTACTTATTTATTAATTTGTTTAACATGCCATGGATTTGAATGATTGAACAAGTTGAGAGCAGCAATCCGATGATCGCTACGGCAAACGTCAGGGTGAGTCCATACCAAAAATCAATATTAACCCAAAATCTAACCTCCCCTTGAGCATCAAAATATCTGAATGAATGCAGAATCTCCGTAAAAAGGTAGGCCGCATTGGGCAGAAAAAAGAGCCATACTCCACACATCAGCCCCATACATATCATGCTCGTTGTGGTTAATTTCTTATTGAATATGTATCTAATGCAGGATGAGATGATAAATGGTACCCATGCCAGGAACATATCCCAACTTAAAAATCGATACATATTTGTATCTGATTGGGCACGTAAATACATCACAACACCTAGACAACATAAAGTAGCCACGAGCAAGGTAACGATGAGTCGGAGATCTTGAACTGGATGTTTGTTATCTTTCATTTCTTTGCTTCTACTTCCTTTTCCTTGATGAATGTTATAAGTTATAAATACTTTTTAAATGCCTTGCTGGATTCTCCGTTGTACCCCAATTTCGTATAAAAGTGATGTGCTTCGTTTCTGGATGATCCGCTCGTAAGAAACACCTTCACACAATTTTTCTGCACACACACTTGCTCTACATATTTCATCAATTCAGTACCATATCCCTCGCTCTGCACATGTTCCGTAATGATAACCCGCTCAACTACGCCGAATGGTCTATTTTCCACCAAAGCATCCAGACAAATATGTAAATGAGCCGTGCCAATTACCTGATTACCCATTTCATACACAAACAAGAAACTGTTTGGGTTATTCCGAACCTCTTCAATCCGTTCTGCCAGTACCTTCGTGTTTAAGTTGTTCGGCAATAATTCTTTATACAGCCTTTCAATAACCGCTGCATCTCTAGCTTCTGCCTCTCTTATCATCAAGCTTCCCCTCCCTGTTACCTCACTTGATAACTTAAAATGATATCACCGTTGTCCTCGAATTCACCCGTGTCCTGAAATTCGCAACTTTTATACAGCGCATTTGCCGCAATGTTATGTGGAACATGGGATACCCTGATTTGCTGGCAGTCTTTTCTCTCTTGCAACATACGAACCACTTCTTGAATGGCAAGTTTGCCATAACCCTTCCCCTGGTACTTCTCATCAATCATGAAGCGCAGAATCCAGTAATACCCGTCATTGTAGATCTCATTATCAAATAAAATAAAACCGACCATCTGATCCTCTGCCAAAATACCGTATGGTTTGGACGTAATCTCCTTCGTTGCATGAATCAATGAATCCGCATTGCTTGCAACCAAATCCAGCTGATCTTGCCGTGGTTTAAGGTGGATGCACTCGAGTTCATTTTCTTTGGTTATAGGTTCTAGGCTTACTTTCTTCACATCCACAATCCTCTCTCCTTGCAGCTTATTTACTAGATTTTCTTGATCAATATAATCTCCAAAGGTTGTGTATCCAACAACAGATCCCCTGCATCAACATACCCCAGCTTTCGATAGAAATGTTGGGCATGTTCGTCTGATTGTGTTGAAGTCATCACCGTATCAAAGCCTTGTTGCTTCATTAAATTTTCCCAGTGATGCACCACTTTTTTGCCATATCCGCCGTTTCGATAGGGTTCATCAATCCAGATCATATTCATGAAGGGAAGGTTGTCCCAAAAGTACCCGTACCTCATCCATCCAACTCTTGATCCCTCGTCCTCGTCCCACAGGATGAATATTTCTTTCTCACTAATCTTCGTTTTCACAAGTGGCTGATGGATATGCCGATCTCTTTCAATGATGTAGTCGTAGTCAGCTTCCGTTGCATACTCAATCTTCATTTGTAATACTCCCTTCATTAACTACGTCCATCATAACCCAAAATGTGGTATATGCGAACAGTTCTTTCCTCTTTTTCTCCCATGCCAAAAAACCACGGTTTCCCGTGGCTGCACCCGCTCTATTTTCCTCAATCCGCTGTTGATCCACTGACCAATTGCCCCTTGTACCATACGGCCTGCCGCGCAGATCGCCGCGCAACAGCTTCCGCCGAACAACTCGCATGCACCAATACAAAACTCGCGGTGTCGCCTACCTTCGGCCAGACTTGTTCCCCTTGTGAATCCAGCGGTGTAATCCCGCCTGTTACCCATGCCAAAGATTGAGACAAGGACAGTTCGTCGCTATACCCGTACAGTTCTGCGAATCGTCCCGCTTTCTCAAGCATATCCCCATTGCCAAAGGGAGACCAATGATCCGTCAGGCTGTCTGTGGCCAGCTTCACGTTCACACCCATACGGTGGAGCATGGGAAGAGGCATCATCGTTCTGCCAATAGGCACCGTGGAAGCAATGCTCATCCCAAGCGAGGCCATTCGCTGCGCCATGTCTTCTGCTTCCTGCTGCTCTGCGCGGGCGAACCAGAACGCATGACTTACCGTAACTTTACCCTGAAGCCCTGCTGCTTCGGTCAGATTTGCGAGTTCCAACAGCGTTTGTTTGCCAGCCTGCCCGCCATCATGCAGATGAATATCGATGCCCGCCTGGTGCTGAACAGCCAGTTCAACCATAGCGTTCAGTGATTTCTCGATCTGTTCGTCCACCGTATGAGGATCAAGTCCGCCCACATGCGTTGCACCTTCCTTCATCGCTTGGCCCATAAGCTCCACTGAATGGGAGCGAAGCAGTCCATGCTGCGGGAAAGCCACGATCTCCGAAGAGATTTTGCCCGAAAATGATTCCAGAGCCTGCCGCGTCGCTTCCAGTCTTTTCAAGCCACTGACAGGTTCAATATTGCAATGACTACGTACATGAGTGGAACCGTACCCCTGGATCAAGGTCAGAATACTCTCCGCTTGACGCTGGGCATCTGGTAACAACTTGGGCAACAGAACCTTTTCTTCTTCAATACGATCGAAAATACTGGAGATACGTTTAACGGCTGTCCACGGCCCATCGTAGTAGGTTTTATCCAGATGAATATGTGCCTCCTCGAACGAAGGCAACAGCAGAAGTCCCTTGCCATCTACTTGTGGTAGATCGCTAGACAGCCGGTTGTTTCCTTCCACAATCTCCGCGATCACTCCATCTTTAATCCGCAGATGAGCGGGGCTTGTCCGTGTCCCCGTCACCTGTTCTCCCTCCCGAACATAACCCCGCTCCACAGTCACGTTTGTTAACCAATAAGCCTGCTTCATCATGTCATCCCTCTTTTCTTACCCGGCATTACGTCCCCCGGATACAGATTGATCTATGATCCATGGTACCATACGGTTTCACAGGGCAAAAATACGTAAAACGTTGGTGTTCCATATGCGGAACGTTTGTATTACTCTACTTAATACATGTAAAAAAACAGGCACAATACGTGCCTGCCCCGTCCACTCACCTTAATCTTCTTGATTACGCGAGTCTATTAAAAATGAAACCGCGCATGTCCTCCATCGGTCACGCCTTCAATCTGTTCGATATCCAGCAGTCTGCGCTTCATCTCCAGACCTCCACGAAACCCGGTCAGCTTGCGATTAGCCCCTATAATGCGGTGGCATGGTAGCAGAACCGGAATTGGATTGGCCCCATTTGCAGCCCCAACTGCTCGCACAGCTGAAGGTCTTCCAATCGCAGCAGCTATATCACCATAGGTCCGGATTTCACCATAAGGCACACGCCCTAGCTCTCTCCATACCTCCTGTTGGAAGTTCGTTCCGATCAAGTCCAGTGGGATAGCATCTGTATAAGCCATGGGTTCTCCTGCAAAATAGGACTGCAACCAATCCATCATACCTGTTTGTTTCAGAGCATCCTCGTTCTCTTCCAGTTCCACGCCAGGTGCAACTTTCTGTATCCAGCCGTTCCAATCTTCCAATGTTTCGTTTGGCATGACCACTCGGCACAATCCCTGTTCCGTAGCGAGCAGCACCCATGGACGACCGTCCAACTGCATCGTGGTGTACATCAACTTTTTTCTCATTCGTTTATCGTCCTCTCCCCGGTGGAATGCTTAATGCTAGAACTAGGAGGTAATCTGCTTCTTCACCTTACGTTTCATACTGCGGATCATTTGCTTGCTCTCTGGATCAACGCGATAAGATTCCGTGATTTTCTGAAGTGCCTTATTATACGTAAAATCGTCCAGGGTATTATGGTTCAGATAACGCATAGTCACCTCAGGTTGTTTCACATAAGCCATTGAGATGGCCCAAGCCACTGCCATTTTCACATAATACGCCTCGTGCCTAATCTGATCCAATGCGGATAGAACCTGATCGATATATCGCTCATTCAGATAAAAATTCAACAGCATTACCACACCAAACCGGATTTCATATTCCTGATCAGATCTCAGATACGGTTGCAAGAACGCCCACATGGGCTCCGAATGGACCTTCGTATATTTCAGTCCCGCACAGAAGCTGTCACACACCGACCAGTTGTCAATCTTCGGTACAAATGTTTCAATAGCCTTTAACAGCTCGTCCAGATCAGCCTGTACATGTCCAATGACCATCGCTTGCAACATCACTTCTTCAAAATATTCATCCTCTGCCGTTTCCAGATACGTGCGCCAGTCCCCGGAGGCAAGTTGCTTGGCAATTTTTCGTAAGGCTGGCAACCTTACACCAAGTACATTCGTGATGTTGGGAATAAGTGCGGCCGAGAATTTTTGATACTCCGGCTCAACCATGCTGAGCAATTGTGTTCTGATATCTACTTCCACTAGCGCATGTCCTCCTCGTCTGTTGCTGTACAACAAGTATATCCTTGAAGCGGCTGTTTGTAAGCCCATATCGAATAGGTGAGCAAGATTACAATATTATTTTTGGCGCTCCCTTTTTCCCTTCGTTGTTTGACTTTCAACCCATTCCGTTTAAAAATATGAAGTTGACCATTCAGAAAGGAGTGTCGATATGAACAGACCTCATACCAAGAAAGATTTCTCCGTGGAGGAGATCACCGAACAACTCGTGCAACATGTACAATCCCGGAACCTTCCCGATTTCTATAAATTGGTGAAAGAACTGCATCCCTACGACCTCTCACTTGTATATAAAAAGTTCCCTGAAGCAGAAACCAATCGGTTTCTGCTCCTGTTCAAACCTGATGCTCTGGCGGATCTCGCCGAGACCTTGAAGCTACACGAACAGATTCAACTGTTTGAACGACTTGGGCCGGAACGAACACTTGAAGTCATGCAGCAGATGGACAAAAGTGATCTGATTCGGTTCATGCACGATTTGCCCGCCAAACGCAGAGAAGAATTGCTGTCCAATATGAATCTGGATCACTCTGCCATTATCCGATCCGTGCTTAATTACCCGCCGGAAACGGCAGGACGCATCATGACAGATCAATATCGGACCCTGCTCGCTCATGAGACAGCCAAGGAAGCCTTACGACAATCACAAGGTACCATGCATATCTCAGCCTCCAGTTATCTCTATGTAACCGATAATGAAGGCAAACTGGTCGGTGTCGTGAGTTATCGATCCCTTGCCTTGGCTGACGATAAGACCCAGGTTGAAGAACTGATGACCCGGCGGGTGATCCATGCAACGGTAGATATGGACCAGGAAGAAGCAGCACAGCTTCTACAGCGTTATGAGTTTATTGCACTTCCGGTGGTGGATGAAAATCACAGATTATGCGGTATCATTCAGATGGATGATGTCATCGATATTATTATGGATGAAGCCAGTGAAGATTTGGCCAAGATGGGGGGCGGTAGCAAGGATATCGACTTTGATACCAAACCACTCGTGGCCGTCAGACGCAGGCTTCCCTGGCTCATCTTGCTTCTATTGATTGGTCTAATCTCGGGAAGTATTGTGGATTTCTTTGAGGATACACTCAATCAGGTTGTGGCATTGGCATTTTTCATGCCGATGATCGCAGGTATGACCGGTAACACAGGAACGCAGTCTCTGGCTGTTGTGGTACGCGGACTGATCGGACGCAAACTCGACAAAGCCACCGTACTCGCACTGATTGGTCGGGAGATCAAGGTAGGAATAATGATTGGCTTGGTATGTGGATTGCTGATTACTGTCATCGCTTATTTCTGGCAAGGGGACTGGCTGCTGGGTGCCATTATTGGGGTATCTCTGTTCCTCACTCTTGTCATTGGTACACTGACCGGTACATGCATCCCGCTTCTGCTTAGTCGTTTCAAAGTCGACCCGGCTGTTGCCTCTGGCCCGTTAATCACCACATTGAATGATATCTTGTCCCTGTTTATCTATTTTGGCATCGCCACACGTTTCCTCGTTGCCTTAATGTAAATAAGTTGTGCATACAGCAAAACAGACCTGATCTTGAGATCAAGGTCTGTTTTTTTCATTTTACCAAGTGTTACGCTGATCTTTTATTTTTATTATAGATATCAAACGCTACCGCGAGCAGCAGTACCAATCCCTTAATTCCCTGTTGCCAGTCAATACCGAGACCAATCAGGGACATCCCGTTATTCAGCACACCCATAACTAAACCACCGATGATGGCACCAAATACCGTACCTATGCCCCCTGAAGCGGAAGCACCACCGATGAAGCAGGCCGCAATGGCATCCAGCTCGAAGTTGGTACCCGCTCTTGGCGTAGCTGCATTCAGACGTGCGGCGAAGATCAACCCGGATACCGCGGCAAGTGTACCCATGTTCACGAAAACCCAGAAGGTTACCTTTTTTGTTTTGACCCCAGACAGACCTGCGGCCTTCTCATTACCTCCAAGCGCATACACATGCCGTCCCATGACAGTACGATTCATAACGAAGGAGTACACAACGATCAGGACAAACAGCAGGACCAGGATATTCGGAATACCTGCATAACTTGCGAGTACAAACGTAAACAGATTTGTCACAACAGCCACCACAATCAACTTGAGCAAAAACAGTCCCTGTGACACGACCTCGAATCCATATTTTCGCTGGGAACGGCGTTCCCGCAGTTCATTGACAATGTACCAGACGGTGAGCACAAGACCCACAATGATAGATACCAGACCAAAACCTGAGAATTGAATGTCCGCCAGGAAGCCAGAGCTTATTTTCTGGAATCCACCTGGGAAAGGAGAGATCGATTGCCCCTCCAGCACGATCATCGTTAAGCCGCGGAATAGCAGCATCCCTGCCAGCGTCACGATAAATGCCGGAATCCGCACATAGGCGATCCAGAAGCCCTGCCATGCACCGATCAAAGCGCCAACCAGCAAGGAAGCGATGACCGCAAGCCAAGCCGGAAGCTGCCAATCAACCATCATAATCGCGGCAACGGCACCAACAAAGGCTGCAATGGAACCAACAGACAGGTCAATATGCCCGGTAATGATGACCAGCACCATTCCGATTGCCAGCACCAAAATGTAACTGTTCTGCAAAATCAAATTGGTAATATTAATCGGCTTGAGCAACAGCCCGCCTGTCAGTACCTCGAACAAAAGCATAATCACTACCAAGGCAATAATCATGCCGTATTGACGGATATTATTTTTGAACAGTTTTGTTATCATTTCCATGCTTGCCGCCTCCAGACTTGGTCATATATCTCATCAACGTTTCCTGCGATGCTTGCTCCCGGCTGACTTCACCGGTGATTCGTCCGGCATTCATCACATAGATCCGGTCACACAGGCCAAGAACCTCCGGAAGCTCGGATGAGATTACCAGTACACCCTTGCCTTCAGCAGCAAGCCGATGAATGATCGTATAGATTTCGAATTTTGCTCCCACATCAATACCGCGGGTAGGTTCATCCAGGATAAGAATATCTGGTCCGGCAAAAATCCATTTGCTGAGCACCACTTTTTGCTGGTTGCCTCCACTCAGATTACCGGTCTTCTGCAAAATGCTTGGTGCTTTGATGTTCATGCTTTTCTTCATCTTTTCCGCTACCAGTACTTCTTCACGCTCGTTCACTACCGCGTTTCGCGTCAGCTTGCTCAGACCCGTCAAGGAAATATTGCGCTTGATGTCATCCATCAGAATGAGTCCGTATTCCTTGCGGTCTTCTGTCACATAAGCAAAGCCGTTCTGAATGGCCTCCGTGACGGTATTGTTGTGGATCGGTTTACCATTCTTAATGAGTTGCCCCGAAATATTCCGGCCATAGGATTTGCCAAAGATACTCATGGCAAGCTCGGTACGCCCAGCGCCCATCAGCCCGGCAATGCCTACAATCTCACCACGTCTGATATTCATATCGATCTGATCCAGTACTTTCCGCTCGGCATGATGTTCGTGATATACCGTCCAGTCTTTTACCTCTAGGATAACTTCACCAATGGTGGCATGACGCTCCGGATAACGGCTGGTGAGATCACGTCCTACCATTCCGCTAATAATCCGGTCCTCCGTCACTTTTTCCTTCTTCATATCCAACGTCTCAATTGTCTTGCCATCCCGTAAAATAGTCACGGAATCGGATACCTTGGATACCTCATTCAGCTTGTGTGAGATCAGGATACAGGCGATGCCCTGTTTCTTGAATTCCAGCATCAACTGCAGCAGATTTTCACTGTCGTCCTCGTTCAGCGCAGCGGTTGGCTCATCCAGAATAAGCAGCCGCACCTTTTTGGAGAGCGCTTTCGCAATTTCGACCAGTTGCTGCTTGCCTACCCCGATGCTGGATACCAGCGTGTTTGGATTTTCGCTCAGTCCCACCTTCGAGAGCAGTTCTCGTGTACCTACAAAAGTTTCCTTCCAGTTGACAATTCCTCTGCTCGCACGCTCGTTGCCCAGATATATATTTTCCGCGATTGAAAGGTAGGGAATAAGGGCCAACTCCTGATGGATAATGACGATTCCCAGATCCTCGCTCTGCTTAATATCCTTGAACTCACAATTTTTGCCCTGAAATAAAATGTCGCCTTCATACGTGCCATGTGGATATACACCACTCAGTACCTTCATCAACGTAGATTTACCTGCGCCATTTTCACCACATATGGAATGAATTTCGCCTTCACGGACTTTCAGATTGACATTTTCCAGCGCTTTGACGCCAGGAAAGGTTTTGGTGATGTTTTTCATTTCCAGAATGATTCCGGCCATGGGATGTGCTCCTTTCATTTATTATTTCAGTCCGATTTCTTCCTTCGTGTAATACTGTGTACCAACGATATCCTGCTCCACATTTGTACGGTCCACCGAGATGGGATCCAAGAGATACGCCGGAACAACCTCAATTCCATTGTTATATGATGTTTTATCATTAACTTCCGCCTGTTTTCCTTGCAAAATACTATTGGCCATCTCTACCGTCTTCTCCGCTAGCTTCCGTGTATCCTTGAACACCGTCTGCGTCTGTTCCCCGGCCACAATGGACTTGATCGAGGCAAGTTCGGCATCCTGTCCTGTAATAACGGGCAGCGGTTTGTTCGAAGTACCGTAACCAATCCCTTTCAAGGATGAGATGATACCAATACTGATTCCATCATAAGGAGATAATACTGCATCCAGATTATCACCCGAGTAATACGCACTCAGCAGGTTATCCATCCGTGACTGGGCCAGTGCCCCGTCCCAGCGCAAGGTCGCAATCTGGGCCATCGTCATCTGCTTGCTGCGTACCACCAGTTTGCCGGAATCGATGTACGGCTTCAGGACAGACATCGCACCGTCGAAGAAGAAATAGGCGTTATTATCATCAGGAGAGCCACCAAACAGCTCAATGTTATACGGTCCTTTTCCATCCTTGAGCCCAAGCTTTTGTTCGATGTAGGAGGCTTGAAGCACACCCACCTTAAAATTGTCGAACGTGGCATAATAGGTTAAATATGGCGTATTACGAATGAGCCGATCATACGAGATCACTTGTATCCCTTCGTCATGCGCTTTCTTGATTACATCCGTTAATGTGTTGCCATCCACGGACGCAATCACCATCACATCCACACCTTTGGTGATCATGTTTTCAATCTGTGAAATCTGATTCTCGACCACATCTTCAGCGTACTGAAGATCGGTTTTGTAACCCTGCTCCTGAAACAGACGGACCATGTTCTCCCCGTCTCCCACCCATCGTTCTGATGATTTGGTTGGCATCGATATACCGACATATCCCTTTTCTTTGCTGCCTGGGCCACTCTCTGCCAGATTGCAGGCCGAGAGCATCAAGGTCATCACCAGAAGCCAGATGAGCATTGCTCCTTTTTTCATATGAAGTTCCCCTTTCCTCACGTCATACGGTTCTGAATGAGTTATAAGATAACGCTTACAATACATGTAGTGCATCCTGTTGCTTGCTGTTCCTATCTGAGACCAATCGTAGCATTGGAGAAGCCATAAGGTCTTTGCACGTTTTGAACCTTTTTTATAAAAATTTAACTTTTGATGGAAACGCTTAAAGTATAAGTTTGATCCACGAGATACCATTCCAGAGTCAAAAAAAAGGACATGCTCCACTTCGCTTCACACGAAGTAGAACACATCCATCTCATTTATCACATGTCTAAGTGAATAACTGTAATACGATATTTAATTCGCAGAAGGATGATAGGCTGTCCCCCCGTTCTTTCGATATTGCACTGGTGAAATGCCCATTGTTTTCTTAAATGCAGTGCTGAAATAATGTTGGGTATCATAACCTACACGATCAGCTATGGTGTGGATCGGCAGTGTTGTTGAATCTAATAACTGTATAGCCTTGCGAATGCGAGCATGCGTGACAAGCGTGACAAAGGAATCATTCAGCTCTTTCTTCAGCACACGACTAAGATATACGGCAGATACTTGTAGACGGGAAGCAAGCGATTCCAGGGTCAGTTCCCGCTCGGCATATTCTTCGTGAATAAGTTGTCTTGCCCGGCGAACCAGAGGCGACAACTGTACTTCCCCGAATACCCGTTCACGGCAATGACGGTACGTATCCGGCGTTTCTTCCAGTGTCCCTGCATGTGTCTCCACATGAGCATGAATGGCAATATTCAGGCAAGAACTGATCTGTTGTTCCAGAAGGGACTCTATTTCTTCAGGGGCTTCCTGCCACAGACACATGCCGATCAACCCGCTTACGTCCCGAAACAGGACATGTGGCACGTCCCCCAGCAGTTCACTAATTATATTTTCCACTGCAAACAGAAACAACTGACGATCATTCTCTCTCAGTATCGTCTGACGAGCTTCAGCGGCAGGCCAGCGTACGACCCCGATCTGCACAGGTGGGACGGGGGGCAGCCGCAAAAACACAAGCTGCTCCGTCAGATTCCTCCCTTCAGCCTGCCCCTCCAGCCACTCCAGCATAAATCGCTGGCGAAGCAACGGGATATTACGTTCAATCTGATGAGCTGCCTGTTGTACATATGCCGTCCTCTGGTGCTCTTCAGTAAGTCGCTGATGCAATCGCTCAAGTGCAGCATATAATTGTTCTGCTTGCACAGGTTTTAGAATGTAATCCTCTACGCCAAGACGAACCGCCTCCTGCGCATATGCAAATTCATCATGTCCCGAGATGATCAGGTAACGACAGCCTGGACACTTCTGCTGAAGGGCACGGATTAGTTCGATTCCGTTCAGAAATGGCATATTCATATCAACGAGAACAATATCCACACCCAAATCAGCCGCCCGTTCCAGCGCTTCCTCGCCATCTTCCGCTTCACCAACAACCTCCATCCCGAGAGTTGTCCAGTCAATGGCATCCCGAATTCCCTCACGAATGATCGGTTCATCATCAGCGATGAGCACGCGGTATTTCTTCGCCACATGGCTATCCGGCATAATCTCCATTACTGTAGTCAATGCGGATGTCTCATCTGTTTCAGTGGAAGTTGTCACGGCCGATTTCATGAATTTTCCCATTCACTCTCCTGCCTCTCTTCGTTATTGATTTGCTTGGTTGGTGGGAGCTCTCGCATCAACGGATGAATGATGGTCACACTCGTTCCTTCACCTTCCTGGCTCTCCAGCACAATACCGTATTCATCGCCAAAGGACAGCCGGAGACGGGCCTGCACATTCAACATTCCATAACTTTTGCCTGTCATCCCAGGCGAAGACGCTTCCAAACTTGCTAACGGAGCTTCGAGCAACTGCTGCATCTCGGCAAGCCGTTCGTTGGACATTCCTGCTCCATTATCATGAATGGTCAGCAGCAGTCTGTTATGTTCCAATCTGGCTTCCACCCGAATGTGTCCCGGCCCACGCCTGCCCTTGATTCCATGATAGATTGCATTCTCTATCAGGGGCTGAAGCAGCAGCTTTAACACAAAAAGGTCCCGCAGTTCCTCTGGAATATTCAATGTATACTGAAGACGATCGCGGTATCGTGTCTGCTGAATTTGCATATAGCTGGTCATATGCTCAATCTCGGAGTGCAGTGGAATGTAATCCTGTCCTTTACTAAGCCCTATGCGAAATAATCGAGATAACGCGCCAACCATGCCGGATACATCTTCCGCACCCTCTTTGCGTGCCATCCAATGAATCGTATCCAAGGTATTGTACAAAAAGTGTGGTTTGATATGCTCCTGCAAACTTCGCATTTCAGCGTCGCGCTTCTGCCGCTCCCGCAATTCATTTAGTGATATCAGTTGTCGAATCTGTGCCAGCATTCGGTTATAACTGTTGCCAAGCATGCCAATCTCATCAGCGCGATCGCTCCAGCGGCCTGGTCTGAGATTGCCAGTCTCCGCCCTGCGCATATAGGACATGAGCCGGAAAATGGGCTGAGCAATGGAACGGGAGAACCATAAAGAGGCGCTCAGGCCAAACAAACACACCACAAATACAAAGCTAACCACGTAAAACTGGATTTGGCGTACTTCGGATATCGAGTCTCTTGTGGGAAATACCCCTACCGTTCTCCAACCCGTAAAGGTAGACGACTGATACATGAATAATAACGTTCCACCTTCTGTTTCGGCGGTAAATGTTCCACTCTCACCAGAGGGGAACCAGTCTGTGGGAATGTGTTCTATTAGCGGGTGCTCCGGCTTGTATACACTTTGACCTTCTGCATCCGTCACCATCACATAACCGGATTTCCCCAAGGTTACATTACGGGCAGCCTGAGAGACGGACCTTAGTTTAAGATCAATCATAATCACGCCTCGCACACGTCCTGACGCTTCATCCGTTATGGAACGTGCAACCGATACAATCTCATCATCCTTGTAGCGTACATGTGTCGTGAGATTACGCTCTTTCGGCTGACCCAATACCATGAAGATGCCCGGATTGGCCGAAGCTTTTTGGTACCAATGTTCCTGGATCAGGCTCTGTTCCACTCGGGGATACATCTCGTTGCTAATATAGTCACCACTTGCATTGACAAGAACAATCCCGGCAATTTCAGGATACAATGTTGTGAACCCCTGCAAGGTCTGTTTGATGCCATATAACCGATTTTGCTCCGTTTCGGCATTGGTGTCCATGTTCATCGGTTCGATACCTGCATCATCATTCAGTGGCATTTTGTCGTTCATAAAAGCATCAATATCCGGGTCAAATGCAATCAGATAGGTCATGTTTTGCAAATTCTCCATTTTGCTGTTCAGAGCTTCATTCACTTTGCCAATCAGTTGCATGGTATGCCCTTCAACCTGTCGTTCAACAACCCGCTCCACCGTCCAGTTCACAAGCAACCCAAGCCCTACGGAAGGCACAATGGCGAATAACAGAAAAAGCAGCATCAGCTGGTACCGAAGGGGCATATTACGCAAGCGTAAACGCCGAATCCCGTTCCTGAAAGTGGAGAGAATTGCTCTCCTACTCCAAGGCATTGGACTCTTGAAATATTCCTTGTTATTTGGCATAGTAATCATCCACATCCGAGCGTGTCACCACAGAGATCCCTGTGTCCACCATCACGGGAAGCGGTGCATTTTCACCGGATGAGGATGGGGCAGGAACCGTTAACTGGTGATGCAGATGGAACAGATATTGGAGTGACCAATATCCCATATTCCAGGTTCCCTGTGCAATTGTAGCTGAGATCGTACCGTTCTTGATCATATCCAATGTAGTCTTATTTGTATCAAACGAAATAATCTGCAATGGATGTCTGTCCCCGGCAGTTTGAACGGCTTCCCCCGCTCCTGCCCCTCCGGTAGCTTCAGTCACAAAAATTCCCGCCAGCTCGGGATGTTCCTTCATCATTCTGATTGTTTCGTCTCTGGATACCATCGCATCACCGTGTCCGTCTGCAACTTCAACAATCTGCATGGAAGGGTATCTCTCCTTGATCGTATCGCGGAAACCCTTCGTTCGCTCTTCATGATTTTGTTGCCCAGGCAAGGTTAATACCGCGACCTCTCCCTCACGACCCAGCAGTTCAGCCATTTTATCGGCAGCCATTACACCCGACTTGTAATTATCTGTCCCAAGAAAAGAATAGGCCTGGCTATCGGGTGCATCCGCGTCAAATAATACAACAGGGATATCTGCGTCGATTGCCTTGTTAATCGCTGGAACTAACGATTGAGGATCGATTGCAGATATAGCAATGCCTGCGGGTTTACGAGCGATAGCCTGCTCGATCACCATGGTCTGCTCCTTCGCATCATACCGGGTAGCCCCGCGATATTCTACGGTCACGCCGAGTGCATCCGCGGCATCCTCGAAACCTTTGAGCGGGCTCTTCCAATACTCCAGCCCGGACTGGAATGTAATCATGATATACGTCTCTCCGATATCACCGCGCAGCCCCCGGTCCTCCCAAGAACTGTTTACTTGACTGGTGTATTCGAATCTCAATACATACAACGCAAATGCTGAGATTAGCAAAATGTAAACAAGTAGCATTTTTTTCATTCCGTTCACTTCCTCAAGTCGTCTGATCACCTTGTACATCGTCTAAATTGTAAACGCAATCATTCAAAAAGAAAACTCCCCCTTAGTTTTTATAAGCACGCTCCTGTTGCCAACCGTGTACCTGCTGCAATAATGTACTATATGGTTTCTCCCTCTGGACGTATGATCATGGGACTAAACTACAACCAGAGGAGAGCATCATCCTTATGAATCTTGCATCTTTTTTAATCTACTGCATCGTCGTAACATTTACCCCCGGCCCCAGCAATATCGTAATTCTTTCTTCTACACAGATAGTTGGCGCGCGAAAAACAATGCGTTATGTCTGGGGAGCTACGTTGGCATTTGGTCTGCTGCTTACCGCTTCAGCTTTTCTTAATCAGCTTCTTGCGGGAGTGTTAACCGGAATTCTGAAGGTGATGCAGATTGTCGGCGGCCTGTACATGGTGTATCTGGCGTACCAGATCTACAAGATGGGTACCACCGAGGATGCACTGAAACAAGTTACCGGATTCTGGAACGGTTTCATCATGCAATTTGTGAATCCAAAGGTCGTCTTGTTTACTTTCACTGTCATTCCAAGTTATGTATTGCCCTTTTATCAAAGTTTATTTTCTTCGTTCCTGTTCGTGCTGCTCATTACCTTCATTGGTTTTCTGGCCTATTCCAGTTGGGTTGTTTTTGGCACGGTTTTCAGAACGTTGCTGAATCGCCACCAAAAATTACTGAGTATTCTCATGGCACTTTTTTTGTTATACTCAGCCATTATAGTATCCGGATTAATCTAAAGCTTGGGAGGTGTGCTGCATGGAACGGTTTAACTATAAAAAGTCGCAAGACGTGCTGGCACTATCCGCCAGCTTTACTGATTTTGCATACAAAAAACATTGCCATGAAGAGTATGCGGTCGGCGTAACCCTGCGTGGCATTCAACAATACAACCTGGACGGACAATATCAGGCATCTCACCAAAATGGTGTCATGTTGTTTAACCGTGAACAGTCTCATGATGGAAGCTCCTATGATAAGGCTGGCATTGACTATGTGATGCTGTATTTGAAGCCTGAATTGGTAGAGGAGATTATAGGCAAAAAGGAATTGCGTTTTGGAAGTCCCATCGTCTATGATCCCGAGCTTGCACGTAAGATCCTGATGCTGAACGATGCCGTTCAACTCAGACAGGACGAAGCCGAGTGCAGCGAACGGGTCTTCGATCTCGTTCACCTGCTGGCTCAGAAGGAAATGGACACCAAGCTCTGGTTGCCTCAGGACAACCTGGTCCGCAAAGCCAAGGAAATCATGTTTTGCAGCACCGAAGATGTGCTCAAGCTGGACAACCTGAGCTCCGAATTTGGCATGTCCAAGTTTCAATTTATCCGTGAATTCAAAGCACAAGCAGGCATATCCCCCTACCAGTTTTTCTTAAACTGCAAAGTGGAGCGTGCCCGTCAATCCATCGAAAAGCAGAAGGACGTATATACTGCTGTTGCCGATTGTGGATTCGTTGATCTGACCCATCTGAACCGTCATTTCAAACGGGTATTTGGTGTCACAGCTTATGAATACATGTTGCAGCTGAACTAGCTGCATCGGATCGATAATCTCGACTCCAAATGGGTGAAATTTTGACGCCACTCCTGAAAATCCCCGTATGGAACGCGGATGTACCTCGACGTTCTTACGGGGATTGACTTGTTTTTCAATCATACAAACCTTTTGTTATACAATCCAACTTTCAATTTTCATCAGACCTGCAATCAGATTCTTTTCTTTCGTTTCCATATCCACACGATTGCCAACGCTGCCAATAAAATGACTCCACCATATAATATGAGTTGGATATATTCACTTCTCCCATCGGTGGTTTCTCCAAAATCTTCTTTACTTACAAGCTTTCCCGCACCCAGCAATTTCAGATCGTCTCCAGCCTGTTCAATTGGAACATTGCCACTGCACAGATTCGTATGAAGCTTATGATCCACTTCATATTGATAAGCATAGATCAGGTAGGATTGATTCTTTTCAAATTGAATGCCACAGGATTCAGATCCACCGTCACTCGCGAGGATTTTCATCTTTTTGGCATTAACCCCCTTCCATGCAGTATCTACATCAAAGGTATACTCTCTTAATAAGCCATCATGCTTCGACTGTTGAGAACGTCCCTTCTCCACCACTTCTCCTGTAAATACAGTTGTGTTTGTCTTCAATCTCTCCTGAACATCACTCTCGACACAACTGCAAGCATACACTCTCTCTCCTGGAAATAGAGCTAACCCAGACGTAACCAACAGTAAGATCAACATGCACATCACCAAACGTCGTTTCATTCCGACCGCTCCCCTCCTACATTCTCTGCTTGAATAAGCGTTGTTAAGGTTACATATTTTTATTGCTGCTATATTTATTGTAAAATTATAGCACAATACAAATATCGTTATGTCCGACATACACAAGGACACAACATACGAAATCAACCATCACGGAGGAACTCAACATTTGATGCACAACTGGAAAAAGAATATCTCCTTCCCGCTGCTCGTTGCAGCGTTATGCATGATCGCCTTTATAAGCATCGCCTTGTCCATCAGCGACAACCAAATTCATCGATTTGATGACACGCTGATCGGCTGGATTCAGGGGTTGGAATCCCCTGGTATGACACAATTCATGCACCTTTTCACCTGGATCGGCAGCGAAATGCCAGTGGTCTTCATTACCATCATCGCCATGATTGTGTTGTACGTTTGCCTGCGACACAAACGCGAACTGCTCTTCCTGGCTTGTGTGCTTGCAGGTTCAACCCTGTTAAATGCATTGCTCAAGCTGGTATTCCAGCGTGCCAGACCTACCATTAACCGGATTATCGAAGTGAGCGGCTATAGCTTCCCCAGTGGGCATTCTATGGCAGCATTTAGCCTGTACGGTGGACTGGCCTTTCTAATCTGGAAACATGTACCCACCGTCACAGGACGTGTGCTGATGATTGTTGCCAGCGCCGTATTTATACTTACCATTGGGATAAGTCGTATCTACTTGGGGGTGCATTATCCAAGTGATATCGTAGGCGGATACTTCTTGAGTGGTTGCTGGCTCTCCACATGTATATGGTTTTATCGGCGGCACTTGGAGCGCATGTCCCAACTGCAAAGCAGAAGGCTGGCATAGGCGGCCCGCTATTGAACTACACAAAGAAATACCCGGCTTTCCTTAACTGAAGGATAAGGATCGCCGGGTATTTTTATATTCATATATTGTAGTCCTGAACTCGTTCAGGACCACATGGACCGCTTGTCCCATTTAAGGGAACAGACGGGTCTGGTTTTTTTTAGCCAATTTATAACTCTTCACCATTGGATTCAATGACTTTTTTGTACCAGTGGAAACTCTTCTTCGGTGTTCTGCTCAAGTCTCCGTTACCGTCGTTGTCTTTATTGACATGAATGAAGCCATAACGCTTCTTCATCTCTCCAGTGGATGCACTAACCAGGTCGATACATCCCCACATGGTGTAGGCAATCAGATCTACGCCGTCAGCTACCGCTTCTTTCATCTGTTCAATGTGACCTTTCAAATAATCAATGCGATAGTCATCTTGAATGGAGCCGTCTTCCTCTACCACATCGACAGCACCCAGACCGTTTTCAACCACCATCAGTGGAATCTGATAACGATCATACAGATGATTCAGCGTGTAACGCAGTCCTTTTGGATCGATCTGCCAACCCCAGTCGGAAGCTTCGAGATATGGATTTTTGATACCGCCCAGCAGATTACCTTCTGCTCTCTCAAGGGACTCATCCGCACTTTCAACCAAAGACATATAATAACTGAAGGAATAGAAGTCTACGCAGCCTTCACGCAAAGTCTGCTCGTCTCCTGGTTGCATCTCGATCTGGATACCTTCTTCGGCGAAGAAACGTTTGGCGAATCCAGGATACGCTCCACGAACCTGTACATCACCGCAGATCATATTGGAGATTTGATCTTTCTTCTGTGCAAGCAACATATCGTCCGGGTTACATGTGTTGGGATAAGTGGTCATGAAAGCGACCATACAGCCGATCTGGAAATCAGGGTTGATCTCATGTCCCAGCTTCACCGCTTTGGCACTCGCAATGAATTGATGATGTAATGCCTGGAAACGAGTCTGTGGATCATCCACTCCGTCGACCAGTGTCTCTTTGCCTTCAAACAGAATACCTGCAGCCATATATGCACCCATCGGCATCGTCAGACAGTTGATTTCGTTGAACGTCAGCCAGTATTTGACCTGATCCTTGTAACGGTTGAAGAGGGTTGTACAATAACGGATATAACAGTCGATGACTTCACGGGAAGCCCAGCCGTTATACTTCTGTGTCAGACCGAATGGCGTTTCATAATGGGAGATCGTTACGAGCGGCTCAATATTGTACTTTTTCAACTCGGCAAAAACATTATCGTAGAACTGCAATCCCTCTTCGTTTGGCTCCAGATCATAACCGTTCGGATAGATCCGGGACCAGTTGATGGACATGCGGAACATTTTGAAGCCCATCTCTGCCATCATGGCAATATCTTCTTTGTAATGTCCGTAAAAATCAACCGCTTCATGGCTCGGATAATACGTGCCCTCTTCCAATACAGGCGTAATCCGGCGTGGAATCGTGTGGGTTCCCCCTGTCATCATGTCAGACGTGCTTGGCCCCTTGCCACCCTGGTTCCATCCACCCTCGAATTGATTGGCAGCCGTAGCGCCACCCCAGTAAAATCCTTCTTTCATTGTCATGACCAGTTCCTCCTTAATAATTAACTCATTTCGGTATAAAGTGCTTGATATTATGCGAGTAGCCGTTCCGGTCACGAATCGTTCTTCTGATCGCTGTTATCCTCGGATTTCTTTTATTCCCATTTCTAAATGGAAAAATCCCATGATAGCGTTTTCTTCCGAGGTAGCTTTCTTACAGAAAGCTTTTAGCGAACACTTCGTTTCTTCAGAATCGATATCGTCTCCTTCACTACTCCCCAATAAATGAAGAACAAATTATAAATCTGAGTCAAAATGTCTTGGTAAGACTTTTACACCAGTGTACCACCCATACCCTGACACCTGTTGTCATGGTATAATCAGAGCATGGAAAATAACCGACTATTTCGAATGTTGCTTTTGTTATTGGAGAAAAAGAAAGCCACTGCACCAGAACTCGCCCGTATGTTCGAGATTTCTGTACGTACGGTGTACCGCGATATCGACCGGCTGAGCGCTGCGGGCATCCCCGTCTATACAACGACCGGCAAGCATGGCGGTATCCATCTGATGGACAACTATGTCATGGACAAGTCCCTGTTGTCGGAAGAAGACCAGAATGAAATTTTGATGGGACTATATAGCATCAGTGCGATCCCCCATCTTAACAGTGCCCATATGCTGCAACGGTTAACCGCCCTTTTTGATCACAAACTGGATTGGATCGAATTCAATTTCTCACCATGGGGTAGCATCCCTCTGCAGGAGAGAGAACTGTTCAATCAGGTGAAGCAGGCTATATTAACGAATCAACTGATTACGTTTCATTATGTTAATTCGGATGGCGAGAAAAGCATGCCGACTGTGGAGCCACAGAAGCTTATTTTCAAAAACAGTACGTGGTACTTCAAAGGATATATCCATGATGACCCTGATCGGAAAGAATTCGAGACATTTAAGATGAAACGGATCACCCAGTTGACTTTTCTGGCGAGAAAACACGATCACTCTGTTACTGCCGGATCAAACGATCCTGAATCAGAGGCAACTCCTGTCCTGATTCCTCTTACACTCTCGTTCTCCAGCAATATTGCATACCGAGTGTATGATTTTTTCGAACCCTCCCTCATTAAAAAAGAGCCTGATGGCAGGCTCCGTGTGTCTCTCGAACTGAATGTAGGGGAATGGCTCTACTCCTTCCTGCTGTCGTTTGGTTCCGAGCTGACCGTAATCGAGCCTGTTCATGTTGGACAGGAATTGCTCAGACGTCATATCAAAGCCGTTGAACATTTGCAGAACGTCATGAACAAACTTCCCAACAATGAATGATATAATATAGGCCTATACAACTTTTGATCACAGCTGACTCTCCGTCATCCATCTGCCCGAAGGAGGTTTATCCATGCAAGACATTAGACGCAACAATGTGGAACGTTTCAAAGGTTTTGGTACGTTATACGATCAGAACCGACCAGCTGCTCCCACTGAAGTGGTGGATATTCTAACGACATATCTTGGCAGCACACCGCGTATGGTCGCAGATATTGGCTGTGGCACCGGCTTATCCTCGTGGATCTGGCTTAATGAAGCTGAACGTATCATCGGCTTTGAACCCAGCGATGACATGAGGTCTGTAGCTGAATCCAAGTGGGAATCTGCCGGGAAGCCGGATAACCTGCGGTTTGTGTCCGGCTTGTCTCACGACCTCGGACTACCAGATGGCAGTGTGGATGTGCTGACCTGCTCCCAATCGTTTCACTGGATGGAGCCGCAACCCACACTACGCGAGTTTGCACGTGTACTTCGTACAGGGGGCATATTTGCAGCCTACGATTGCGACTGGCCGCCAATGTTAGACTGGCAGTTAGAACAAGCCTATCTGCAGCTGAATAAGGAAGCAGATCAACGAGCAGCCAGTCTGGCTCCCCAAGATAGTCAGGCACACAAATGGAGCAAGGATGGGCATTTGCAGCAGATTCAGCAGTCCGGGCTGTTCCGATATGTCCGGGAAATCGTATTTCATCACCACGAGACATTCACTGCCGATCGATATGTCAATCTCGCCCTGAGCCAAGGCGGCCTGCAAACGGCGTTGAAGCTGGGAGCGGATGATCTATTAACAGCTGCTGACGAGTTCAGAGCGCTGGCTAATCGTGTATTTGATGGAGAATCCAGAAAAGTACTTTTTTCTTATCGCATGCGCCTTGGTATTGTTTGAAAACCGTCCGTTGCTTGTATCTCTCATACATACCAAAATGAAAAAGGAGGTCCTACACGTCATAAACATGATCTGTAGGACCTCCTTTTGTCTACATCCTCAGGAAGAGAATAAGTCACTTAATTGTCGCTCCTGTACATTCAATGCCAACACCAATTTTGTTGGTTCTTGTCTTGAATAAATGATATTAATGATATGACCTTGCTGCACCTGCGGCAGGGCAGATGACAAAATTTCTTTTTGCGTTGTCACATTGAAGGTTTCACCGTTCGTTTTCGTTATGCTGAGTTTGAGCTGAAGCTTGATCTTGTTATTGCCACCACTTCCAAGTGGAGTGACATCAAGGATCTTGGCCATTGCTTTTTCCCCTGTTCTTGCAATATCCATCATTTCAGGTGATACCCCTTGCTGTACCATCTTTTCATCCAGCAATTGCTGCATATCTTCCTGTGATAATTGCCCCTTCATATCAAGCCCTACCTTGCGCTCATCCTTTACGGAGACTACTAACGGAATGAAACTGCCCGGCTGAAACTGTGCCATGGAGGTCAGCGGAATGACGGCTTTCATCTCGGTATCGTATTTCTCGCGCCCCTTACGCGACACCGTCAGACCCAATCGAACCTCAGGCTGTTCATTAATATACGTCCCCGTCTGTTGTATAGTCTTAATGACCCCAACTGCTGGTAAACCTGTCTTCACTCGACCTACGCCAAAAATATTGCTCAAAATCGCAGGAACAAAGATCAGTGCAAACCCGGCAAAGATCGCCGGAGTGTACCACCATGCCTGCATAATCATAAACGGATCATTCCACAGCTGCTGTGCCAGAAATGGGGAGAACCCCACCCCGAATACCGTTAATACGCCAATGAATCTTAGGAAACCTACCATATGATCCACCCTTTCTTAATCCTTCTCTTAATATCTCTATCAATATATCTATTTAGCGTTGTTATAAGCATTATATAAATAGATTATGACTCTCTTATAACCAAATACCTTCTAGATGGACATTAGCCCCATGTAGATCAGTTCGGAGGGATTCGCTGGATTCTGGCCCAGTCCCACTCGATCGCCTACTCGTGGAATCTGCATTTTGGATACCAGTGTCTCTAATGTTCGCTGATACTGGTTGCCATTCGTTTCTGTCACATCCAATACAAGCACAACAATCGGATCAAAGTTGATCAGTTTGCCTGTATCGGTGATTGTCACCACCGTAGCTGTTGCTGTTAAAGGCAGAGAACCACTTGCCGCCAACTGTGCCTGCTTTGCGGAATCCAGACTTTGGTTGATGGCCTCCCGATGTTCCTTTGATACAAAACCTTTCATCATCATGCCAGTGAGTCCTTTATTCATCATTTTATCCGCTTTAGCAATTGCATCTTCCTGTTTATTCTTTTTACCGAACCATCCCATATCAAGCACCTCATTTGTTTTATTTGTTTTTAGAAGTTGTTCAAAAAGTCCACTTTTGATTACGAATCATGCCTAGTGGCATCATCAGCATCGAATATGAAATTCAGCCGAAATGTCCGTTGCTCACGTAGGTCTCCTACGCTCCGCTACTCCATTTCTAGCTTCATTCCATCTTCTCGGTACTAAAAACCAGACTTTTTGAACACGTATTTATAATTAAATTATAAACACCGCGGCTTGTCCTTGAATACCCTTCTGGCGGCATACAAAAGAAACGAAAAATCCGGTCATTGAATGACGGGATGATCGCCTCTTTAGTAAGGAATGATGCTAATTTCACAAAAAAAGATCTACTGATCCGATCTTCATTTCACGATTGGTAGCCATATTTTGTGCCAAATCCATCGGCAATACACAAAATCATGCCAAAAACATAACTTTAAGCTTTCCCGAACCTCCAGATGGACTGTGATAGCCTTAATGCAACCTGCCACTTACTCCATTAATCTCCTTTTATTTCATTGTCGTTCGGTATTAATTCATACAAGGTACGAACATCACAACCGATGGAATCGGCGATCGATATGGCAATTTTGAGTGGCATCACTCTTTTGTTTTCAATAAAGTCGTAAACTCGTTCCGGTTTAAAAAGTAAGTCTTTTGCCAACCATTCTGCTGACTTTCCGGATTCCATCAATCGTTCACTCAGTAAGCAACGTCCTAGTTCAAATTTCAAGAAGCGATGACCTCCCGCATAAGATAATATTTAACCTTAAGCGTGGTCCATTGCCAGCATGAATATACTCTTATGGGTAAATCCAAGCTGATTTCCGCTCTATTTTTTGCGTAACAAATATACCAGCTTCCGATAATACATCGCGGCTTCTTTGTATTTCCGCTGATCCTCCGATACTACGGCCATCCCCTCATATAACGGTTCAAGCCGCATGACATGCTGCGCGGATTCAAAATAGGGCAGACACGCAAGCGCCCGCTCCATGAAAACTTCGCGATCTCCATGCGCAAGAGCCAGATGGCTCTGGTAGAAGGTTGCGCTCATCTGCTGGTCCTGTGTTGTTGCACATTTCAAGAGTTGATCTACACTCTGCGCGAGCACGCCCCAGTTCTTCCGTGCCAGAGCCACTTCGCATCGATACACACTGACGAGCGGCTGCATGGCCTGCTGTGTTTCTTCCGTTTCCTGCTGCAATAACGATTCAAATCGTTCAATCTCTGTCTGTGCCTGATCCAGTTCACCTGTCATTGTTAACATGACAATGCGATTGTTGGCAATCGCCGTCACCAGATCTCCCTGGTTTTCGGCATACACGAGGTTTGCCTCCGCCATGGTTAATGCCGAAAATGCCTCCTGTACCAGCCCCATCGCGAAACAATACCCACTATATGCCACATATAATCCAGACAACCGATGGAACATCCGCTGATCATATACATGACGCATTGTAAGCTCAAATACCTGTTTTGCCTCTTCATACTGTTTGACCTGGATGTAGGCTTCCATCTTGATATTTTGCACAGACAACCAGAATTCACTGCCAGGAAGCGCGAGCTCACTAAGCCTGGTTGCATGAGTTAATACATCCACAAAAGCCATTTTGGAGCGATAATATTGTATTTTATAGAATAAAAGTGCCTTGACTAACGGGTGTGGCAGATCAACATCGTCTGGACGACCGTATTTCTCCAGGTAAAAATTGAGGTAGAACGTATGTATATACTCATGAGCCGTTGCATCGTTTAATTGCTGATAATAGACCGCCTTCATCAAGGCCGTTGTCAGCTCAACGGTCAGCGTGTCATCCCGATCTGCCAGTGCATGCACCATATCTTCGGATATCGCCGACGCTGGAACAGACATTTGTTCGAAAATAACCTCTGCCCGTTCGAGTGTTTCCTCGTCCTGAGCCGCAGCCTTTAGAATATAGGAAGGAGATACCCCAAGACGCCCGGCGATGGCTTCTGCCAAGTCCTCAGGTAGAGGATAACGATCCGCCAGGATATTGGCAAAGTGGGCCTGCGTGACCAGACCTTCCACAAGGTCTTTTCGGGAGATCTGTTTTCTTTTGCTTAGCAGTTCAATGCGTTCCTTCAGCATGGTATCCCTGTCCTTTCTATCCTAACAAGCGAGTACATTCTATTCACATCATCGCAAAATTAGAGATATAACGCCACCCTTCCGGCGAAATCAACGAAACGGTTTCCGTTTCCAAGGTAATTGTTTTACAATAAGAAAGTATGTGTAAGAGCATTTTATCGAAATGCTGAAACATGAGCTGAATATGAAAGGATGCAAATAAATGATTATTAAACCAAGAACACGTGGTTTTATTTGTACCACTTCCCATCCTGTAGGTTGCGCTGCGCAAGTGCAGGAACAGATTGATTATGTGAAATCCCAGCCTGAGCTGAAAGGACCGCGTAATGTGCTCGTGATCGGTGCTTCCACCGGATACGGTCTGGCGTCACGTGTTGTTTCTGCCTTTGGAGCTGGAGCGAATACAGTCGGCATTTATCGTCCAAGCAGTTCCACAGAGAAACGTACGGCTTCTGCAGGCTGGTACAATTCCGCTGCATTCGAAAAAGCCGCGGAGGAAGTAGGCCTGAAATCGTACAGCGTTACAGGTGATGCATTTGCAAACGAAACACGAGACAAAGCCGTTGAACTGATTCGCAGTGAACTCGGTCAAGTCGATCTGGTTGTATACAGCGTAGCCTCGGCACGCCGTACCGATCCGAACACGGGTGAAGTATTTAACTCTGTGCTGAAGCCTATCGGACAATCCTACACGAACAAAACGGTGAACTTCCACACAGGCGAAATTAGCTCCGTTACCCTTGAACCGGCAAACGAAGAGGAAATTCGTCAGACGGTAACTGTTATGGGCGGAGATGATTGGGAACTATGGATGGATGCCCTGCAACAAGGCGGCGTGCTTGCCGACGATGCAACAACGATCGCTTTCTCCTACATCGGTCCTGAACTTACCCATGCCATTTATCGTGATGGTTCCATAGGTCAGGCCAAGAATCATCTGGAAGCAACTGCACACAAGCTGAATGATCGTTTGAGTGCCAAAGGTGGACGTGCGTACTTAACTGTAGCCAAGGCGCTGGTGACTCAATCCAGTTCTGCGATTCCAGTCGTGCCGCTGTACATCTCAGCATTGTACAAAGTCATGAAAGAAAAAGGCTTGCATGAAGGATGTATCGAGCAATTGCAACGTCTGTTCGCTGATCGCTTGTATGCGGGAGGAGAAGTTCCAACCGATGCCGAAGGCCGTATTCGCATTGACGATTGGGAGATGCGAGCTGACGTTCAGGAAGAAGTGGCGAAGCTCTGGAATGAGTTGACCACAGAGAACATCTACGATCTGTCCGATCTGGAAGGTTACCGTCGCGAATTCTTCCAGCTGTTTGGTTTTGAAACCGATGGTGTGGATTATGAAGCAGATGTTGATCCCAACGTTGAAATGCCTCATCTGGTGAACTAAAGAAGTTTTGGCGTGGACGTGAGCTTAGGTTTTTTGTTTTCGTTAGCACTTCTGATGTAATACTAGAGATGTGATATTAAAATCAAATGAAGAAGGAGGGGCCCTCTGGCTCCTCCTTCTTTGTCCTTTTTAGATCCTACCCCTCCTTAACAATTCCATTTTCCCGTGTCCATACACTCTTTCATGTATCCCCTAATCAAATCGATTTAAGCAGCTTTTTCAACTCTTTTGGTACCGTCTTCTCGATAGTAATGGAACGTGCTCCATGCATGGACGCAAAGAATTGAAGCCCCTCCCGAAAATCCGTGATCCATTCCTCCACAGGTGGAGCAGTCTCCTCCATTGATAACAAACGAACGGTAAGTACTCCCGTTTTGCGATCAAGTCGTGGGTCCATACGTCCAATCAACCGATCACCGTAAAGAATAGGCATGGCATAATAACCGTAGGTTCTTTTCACCTCTGGCGTATAAATCTCCCATTTATAATGAAAATCAAATAAATCAACAATACGTTCTCTTCTCCATAACAGGTTGTCCAGCGGCGGCAGGAAACGGACCGGGCCAGACGGATCATAGTGTGGCTCTTCCCTTTCCATATGCAGCAGCAAATCCTCATCTTCAGCACGAATATAATAAGGCGTGGCCACGTCCTCCACCTTAAGTGGGATCATTCGCCCATCTGACACACGGGCAGCAATATCGGCGCGTTGTTCAGCCGCTGTAGATTTTAACCAACCCAGACGGGGATCACGGGCATCTACGACACGATACGCATGAATGTATTTATCCAGCAGAGCCTGTCTCTGGGCCAACACATCGATGTCTCCTTTTATCGGAAGTCCCTGTTGTTGCAATTCGGATTCGGTAATATGAAAATAACGTTCATTCCCCTGCCTCGCCACCACACGAATCACAGCGGAGTCCAACAGTAGATTCAGAGCAAGTGTGGTATCCTTCGTCTTTGGCACATCCGCACTGTCCCAATAACCACTTACCCTTTCAACAGCACGAAAAGCTCTTGAAGGCAAAGGACCCTCTTCCTTCAAACGCTGTAACACATGCTGCACTGTTTTCTCCAGACCTTGCAAGGACGGAGCCAGACGCTCCCTTAATCGGGCACGCACAGGTTCAAAGAGAGCATAGTCTTCCATTGGAATGACACAGGCAGCATTTGCAAAATATTCAAACACCTTGTGATCACTCAGCAGTGTATTTAAGCTGTCAGCAGTATAACCAGGGTCACGAGCCCCCAGCACCAATTGCTGGTTTCCAGTTACAGCAGCCACAGGATCGATCTGCACGCAACCAAGGGAGCGAATTAAACTCAAAACTTGGTCGGGTCCCGAAGGTAAGGAAACCGCTGGCCAACGTCCAAGTAAAGCTTGCGTTTGCAGCAAAAAACGCCGAACGATTTTTTTATTCATGTGCAGCGCTGTTGTCATATGTATAGGTTCTTCCCTTCATTAAATATACAAGGATTTATAGTCCAATTTATCAAGATACCTTGATTTTAACAGTCCACATGATTACTTTCCAACCAAAGAAAGAATTCAATGTCTTACTTATCCAGCAATCCGTTCCTTATGGACAAAATAAAAAGAAGCACCACCATCCTGGATGATCTGCTTCTTGTGTTTGACCTTTTGCAATTTTTCCTGCTTCGTAGGCATGAGCCGTACATGCTGGGATAACGCACCATAATCTCCGTTAACTCTTCGGCTCTGTTCCGAGCACCATTGACCTGCCCGCTCTGCTTTGCGTAATGCTTTTTGTGTTTGTGTACGTGCCATAATGGATCACACACTCCTTTGGTTGATATACACTCAATATATCATGTGCAGCTACGCAAGTGAAGGTGAAGCTTTTTTGTTGAAGCGGATAAATAAACTATGTCATCCAAATTAAAATTATTTAAGCTATGGCAAAGGGAAAATGCAACGTAAATTGCCCATTTTCCTCAAGAAGAGTGAATACAACCTGTTGTAATATATAAATTAATACAAAAGTTCTTGAAATCAAAAAAGGCCGCTATTATTAGCGTCCTTTTTTGATCTTTCATCTTCTTTATTGTTCAACTTTAAACCATGGACCTGCATTTTGTATGACACCCCATAGTTTCGCTGGCAACACAAGATCTCTAACGTTAGATGATTTAATCACGTCTTGGATTTCCGCCTCCCTTCCTTGTTGAACTTTTTCAACCCACGCTGGATCGGAGATTAATACACGTCCAATTACCGCTAAAGAGAGTCCTCTCTCCATACTTTCAGAGACATCCTCTGGGCTTTCCAAGGAACCCGCTGCAATTACAAAAATCCGATTGTTGGCATGTTCAACAATCAGCTCAAGATACGTTTTTTTGTTATCTTGGTTATATTTTGGTTTTGACGTAAGGGCTTGTACCAAGGAACCATGAACATAATCAACATTTTCTTCAATCAGTTTATCAATCAGTGCGTAAGTATCTTTCATTCTAAGGGCATCTTGTTGATGTTCCTCTGGGGAAATGCGGTAACCTAAAATAAATGGTTTTGTCGAATATCTCTCAATAGCTTTTTTTACCTCTCGAATAACAGCTATTGGAAAACTCAGACGTTTTTCCAGTGATCCCCCCCATTGGTCTTGACGTTTGTTGAAGAATGGAGATAAAAAGCTTTGAAGTAAAAAACCGTGGGCTCCATGGAGTTCAACACCGTCAAAACCAGCTTCAATTGCACGTCTTGTAGTTTCACCGAACGCATGTATAATTTCCAAAATTTCTTCATGTGTGAGTGCTCTAGGGGATACTGCTTCAGTCAGAGCAACACCGCTCGGACTTACCACGTCACCATTAGGAACTAATTCAGCAATCGCTTTATCTCCAGCATGGAACAATTGAAGAATTGCTGGAGCTCCCCCACTCTTAGCAGCATCTGCCAATTTTTTTAGACTAGGGATAAATGAATCATTATATGCGGCGAATTCATGTGTAAATCCAATCCCATTGGGTAGGACATGAGTACAGCCCGTGATAACTAAACCTACACCATTCACTCTTTTTTTATAATATGCAACTTCCTCATCGGAAATCGTGTAATCATCATTACTTGACCATGTCGTCATCGGAGACATAACCACTCTATTCTTTAAGGTAATCCCTTTATTGAATGTAAAAGGTTCAAACAAGTTATTAAATTTACTCATTGTACGTTCTCCTTTGTATTTTGATTTCTAAGTGCTTATTTATGGAACAGATGAAGGTAACCCTACGCTCATTCATCCCAACCACAAGTTCTACTCAAGAATATCAGGTTAACCTAAGGGGAAGTAAAGCAGGAATTTGACACGTAATTTAAGACGATTTACTTTTAATAATTTTCTATTGTGATAAAATAACAGTTACAGTAACTGTAACTATGGAGGCGGTCAGATGTTTTTTTCAATGAAATATGTGGTGGAGAATTATAATATAACTGCAAAGACACTTCGATTTTATGAAGAGCAAGGGATATTACCGAATATTTCGCGCGACGAAAAAGGGAACAGAGTTTATACCGAACAACAAATCGATTGGATTTCTTTTATTCTTTGTCTCAAAGAAACAGGAATGCCGCTTTCTAAAATTAAAGACTACAAGGAATCTTATGAGATGGGGAACTCCACCTATTCAGAAAGAGAGGAAATGTTAAAGAAACATAAAATTGAATTACAAAAGAAAATCGAAGAGAGTTTGAAACATATGGAAGAAATAAATTATAAATTAGCTATGTATGAACTTCAAAAAGATGAGGTTAGGAAAAATCCTAACCACAATTTTAAATGTCACGGCCTTGAGGTGAACATTGTCGATACCCGGGGGGTTGAATCAAATATTCGGAATGCTAAAACCAACAGATGAACAAACGGAGCTCGAAATACCTATCAAAAATAACCAGTCGCGGGTATTTACCTAGCAATTGGTTATAATTGTTTTTAAAACGTTAATCCTGACTACATTACTACTTTCGATTATATTTAAAAAATCTAGCACAGTAACACAATGCAACCTAGCGGGATTGCCGCTTTCGTCGGGACTGCCACGTCTCGATTGGTTCGTGGTCATCTTCTTCGATCAGTTCCAATGCTTCTTCCACTCTTCTGGCTTTGAATAACAGGATTAATTCCATTAGGTCTTCCCGGTCCAGCAGCTTCACTCCATTAACCGCTGCAAGCGTCCGACAGGCTTCGGTGTAACGAGCGGACGTTAATACAATGGACCGGTCGGCTTCATAATAACGCATCGATGTATATATCTCCTGCACAGCACTCAACCCTACGGGATGGTTCGCACCATATCGCTTCGCTTGTATCACACTTCGTCTGCCAAGTCTATCAACAAACACCAGATCTGCCCCAAAATCCCGGCTGCTTGTTGTCTTATGCACCTCATCGTACCCGAGCTCTTCGAATAAATGATAGAGATATAATTCAAATTCCGAACCATCCTCCATCTTGTCGATGTCCTTTATTGTGATCTTACGAGGATTCGCTTCACTTCTGATCCGCTGCCCGCGCCCGATAACCCTCCGAATAATCCAGGCCAGCAGCAACAATATAATGATACATCCAATGACCCATAGGGTCACATTTTCACTCCAGTTCATAGCTATTCTCCTTGTTTCATTTCCTATGTTCTATCCAACGTCTTACGCAGATATGGCTTGTCACCGCACTAAATATATCAGACTTCCACCTTCATCGAAAGAAGATGAATTCCCTGTAACCGTTATTCTTCCCCAAACATGGTCATTTCGACAAATCAATGATAAAAGGTTACAGTGCGTTCGGTTGAATTCAGCTTGACTTTAATGGTAAAATTCAACAATCGGTTCTATTTTGAACCGAAGAAGAAAGGTGGTTTATCACTTGCATACATTGACCAAACACAAGTCCAAAACATGGGCTGCCCTCATTCTCAGCGGCATGCTCCTCTTCACCATGAATACAACAGGTTACGCCGCTGCTTCAACCGAATCCATGCCCAAACCGGCGTGGACGTCATCGTCCCTGATGTTATCTGAGGCTAATACTGAGAAAGATGTCCTGATCAAGGGAATCTATGCCGTGCCATCTAAAAACCTTGTATATGTACATGCCTCCCAGCCCGTGACCAAAACAAGCAGCAAAACAACACTCGACTGGCAACTGGACTCTCTCCAAGCATTCGATGTTACAACTGGACAATTGAAGTGGAATACGATATTCCATGAGAAAAGTGGTCCTTACACCACCTACTCCGATTCGGTGTATGCCAGCAACGGTACAGCTTATGTGTATATGGAGTATTCGGACAAAACCAAAAAATTGTACTCATTCAATACATCCGGTAAAACCAACTGGATCAAAACGGTGAATTCACCTGCAAGCATATCCCTATTGGATAACGATACGCTGATGGTTGCTTCAAGTCAGGGCGTGCAATCAAATGGTTCGGTTCGCTCCGCCATCTCGTTATATGACAAAAAGGGCAAGCTGATTACCGAAAAGACCATCAACGGTAACGTACTTAAGGCTGACCATGGTCGAATTGTAGTGGATGCCAGTAAACAAACCAAGGTAGGAAACTTCTGGCAGCAAGCTGCGAATCCCAAAGTAGAGATCTATGATCGTACGTTGAATCGTCTGTCCTTCTACCAATTCCCTGCCAATGCAAATACATTAGGAGATGGAGGCGGTGAATCGCTGGCCATTCTCGACGATGGTTCCATCATTATGCGCGCCAATTTTGAGAACACCGGTAACCGACTGATGGGCTTTGGCATCGATGGCAAGCTTGCTTGGGGACGTGCCATTGCTGGTGATGCCTACATTCAGACGGCTGGCAACGGTTATACAGTCTTTACAGGGCAGAAGCTGGAACTGTACACGATGAAAGGCAAAGTGACTGAGCGTACATTCAAGGACGCACAGCCTGCATTGATGCATGTCGACCAGACACAGGATGGTCAGTATCAGCTTGATTTTTCCAAAACAGGATACATTCTTGATCCACAGACGCTGGAAGACGTACATATCTACACGACCAGTGCCTCGGTTCCTTCATTAGAAGGTGTTTCAACCTATGTCGATGATGTCATCTATTCCTTGAACGATGAGACATTGTCCAAATATGTACTGAAGTCCAATTCTGCAAAATAAATACTCGATTTAATAATAAGCCGGGAGAGTTCCATAAGGAGCTCTCCCGGCTTATTACATTGGCAAATTAGAATATCATCCTATTTCCAATTCTCGTCTATAAATTCGTCCCGTCCGGATAACGCACGGTCTTCCTTATAATGTTTCTCGTTTTTCTTGTGGTAATCCTGATGATAGTCTTCAGCCGGATAGAATACAGCTGCATCCCGAATTTCCGTAACAATGGGTTGATTGAATCGTCCGCTGGCTGCCAGTTCCTGTTTGGACTGTTCAGCAAGCTCACGTTGACGTTCATTATGCACAAAGATCGCCGTACGATACTGTGTCCCCCGATCCTGGAACTGGCCTCCGTCATCCGTCGGATCAATCTGTGGCCAGTACAGCTCCAGCAGTCGTTCATAAGGGAATACATCTGGATCAAATGTAATTTCAACCACTTCGACATGACCGGTCTCCCCGGTTTTGACTTGCTCATATGTTGGATTCTTGACGTGACCGCCGGCATAACCCGATATAATGCCATGAATGCCCGGTTGTTCTTCAAACGGTGTAACCATACACCAGAAACATCCGCCGGCGAATGTAGCTTTTTCCATTCCGTTCATCCCCTCTTATCTAAATTATCTATAGAATACTGATACTAAGTTACGCATACCTTCTTATATTTTAAAACAACAAGAGGTTGATTGAAAGCCATGATTATGGCTCTCAATCAACCTCTTCATTGGTAAAACATTTAGCTGACAACTAATTCAAGAAATTATCTTGATTAAGTTACCCGCGACTACGTCCCATCGAACGGAAGATCAAGCTTACGATGGCTACAAGAACGATCGCACCGATCAATGCAGGTACAATGTAGAATCCGCCCATCTCAGGACCCATATCGCCCAAGATTACTCCACCTAACCATCCACCGATAAAACCAGCAATGATGTTACCAATAACACCACCTGGAATGTCACGACCAACGATCAAACCTGCCAACCATCCAATGATACCACCGATAATTAATGACCATAACCAACCCATATCATTCACCTCTAATTAAAGTTTTTGTTGTTGTCTGTCTACTATTAACCGCTACAGAAGCATTTAAACAATTGGCATAAAAATTTTTGCATATTACCTTTTGTCCCCATGCATCTTTCTCTGCAAAACAAGCCTTAGTCAGGTATGGAAACAGATCGCGTTACTTTCCGGCATCTCACCAGCTCAGGGCTGAGTTATGTACCTCCCGAAAGTCATTGTATGTTAGAGCAGACAAGGTTAGTATCACCAATTGAGGTAGGATTATTTATAAAATTGCGTCATATTATAAGATGGATGGGTCAGGTCTGATCAATAAAAGCCTGCACGGCCCTTACCTGGCTGCGCCAGCCAAGTATGTTTATGGCTCTTGTCCAGCTCGCCACGCATCGACTGAATGACTTTCACAATGTCTGTCTGTCCATTCTGATGCCATTCCAGCGCAGCGCTCACATACAACTCACCTAGCTGTGCAAGAGAAAACGTGTCGGTCAGACGAGCTGCTTCTACTGTGCCTTCTTCACCCGCAAATACGGTAAAGCCTCGTTGGCGCAAGTATTGCAGGCGCAGCGCTTCATCTGGCAGCGGAATTTCGTAAGCTCGATCAAACCGCCCAGCACGGTTCATGAGGCCAGGATCTATTTTCTCCGGATAATTCGTTGTCCCAATCAGGAAAATTCCTTCTTTTGACGTAGCTCCATCCAATGTATTCAGGAAAAAGGAACGGACTTCATCCGGCATCGAATCGATGTCCTCAATGATCAGTACCATCGGTGCCAACCGCTTGGCAGCCTCGAACACTTCACGCACCGATTCACTGTTGGTATACTCCGTAATCTGCCAATACGCAGCCGGGCCCGGGATACTTCCCGCAATGGATTTCACCAACGTGGTCTTACCATTCCCCGGATGCCCATACAATAAAATTCCCCGTTTGTACGGGATATCATAATCTCTGTAAAAAGAACGATCCGCTTCGAAGAACTGATCCAGCGAGCGGAAAATATCCTGCTTGATGTGCGCCGAGAGAACAACATCCTCTCTTCCCACGGAGCGAGTGATGGATTCCACATGACGATCGCTGCCATTGCGGGCATCGGTGTAGACCGTTACTTTTTTCATATTTTGCTGACGTTCCCGTTCCCGGACACTTCCCAGAAATTGCTTCATCTCCTCATCACCGATGGCAAAGACAAAGTCTTCACTGTAGATCCCGTTCTCTCGGAAAAATGGAACCCGCACAAGTGCTACGCCCCATTTCGGATAAGCAAATACGTTGTTGCGAATGGAGTAATGCACACCATAAGTGGGTACATCTCCATCATCGTCGTAATGCAACGTCTGAAGTTCCAAATCCTCGAATATGCGGGCTACCAACTCCACTTCGTCACTGCCATTTTGCAGATCTTCCCGGAGTAACTCCCAGTATTCATTGTTCGGGTCAGAACTGGCATACAGCTTGTACTCAACTCCATAGCGCTGAAGGAGCGCCTCACTGATTCCACGAATCAGCCTTGAATAGATGGCGTACCCCTCCACTCGAATTCGGGTATCATGTTGTTCGTCATAGGTATAGATCGCCTGGGTTGGATCTGTTTGTTTTTCGTTTATTGTCATTATTTCGCTCCCTTTACCGCTACAAGCGGTTTACATTTGGCTACAACTTGAGCCAGGCCTGCGCCGATAACACTGTCTATAATTTCATCTACATTTTTATAAGCCTGAGGTGATTCATCAATAATGGATTCAAGTGAGCGTTGATTTACCACGATCTCATCTTCTGTACCCACACCCAGTGCCGTAGCAAAATCTTCCACGCTAATCAATCGTTTTGTTGCCGTCCGTGAACGGATCCGACCCGCACCGTGACATATTGAATAATAATTATCAGCACCCTGCGGCTGACCTACCATGATATATGAAGCAGTTCCCATGGAACCGGGAATAAGCGCCGGATGCCCTGTTGCCAGATAGGGCTTTGGATTGTCCGGATGACCTGCCGGCAACGCACGTGTCGCCCCTTTGCGATGTACAAAAACGGAACCTTGGTCTGCGTGAGATTCCTCCCAGGCATAGTTGTGCATCAGATCGTATAACGTACGAAATTCACATTTGGAGCCAAACACATCCCGGAATGCTTCGCGGATAGCATACGCAATCAGGTGACGATTGACAACAGCGTAATTCAATGCAGAATACATCATGTTCACATAATAACGACCTTCCGCATGCTCAAGTGGAGCAAATACCAGTCTGGGATCGGAAGTACCCAGGTTAAGCCGCTGCATGACTTTGGCAATCGCTGACGAACTCGTCTGGCTTACATACCCACCCCATGCACGAGAGCCGGAATGAATCATGACCACGACCTGTCCATCATACAATCCCCAGGCTTCGGCGATTTCACGATTCTCTTCTGCGATCTCAATCGCCTGGATCTCGGCAAAATGATTCCCCCCACCCAGTGTTCCGAGCTGACGATGCGAACGATGCCATGTCATATCAGGAACGTGGTTTAACACATCCTCATCGTAACTGAACTTGCTGCTTTCCACATGTGTCATCGCGGTTGATTTTTTCGGTGTATAGCTGTCCGGAATATACTTTTTGGGTAAACCATGCAGGCCTTTACGAACAATATGCTCCAGTCTGATATCCGAGTAATGACCTCGCTGGTTCGCCTCCATCGGCAATACTTTCTCAATGGCCTTGACGAGTTTGCGGCGGAGCTTGATGTCTTTCAATTCGTCCTTGTGCAAGTTTGTCATATGCACTCGCATGCCACAGCCGATGTCACTGCCGACGATGGAGGGAGAAACGTATCCGCTCTGCGCATCCCACACGGCTGTCGTTCCAATGCATGTACCTACACCGACGTGTACGTCTGGCGTGTAACTCATATAAGAGATTCCCGGAATCTGCAGATTATTGTTTGCCATCTCGAATACCTTGTAATCGAGTGAGGAGAAGAGCTGTTGCGCCGCATATACGGTTAGGTCGCCTGCAGGCAATTTTACTTCATGCCGGTAGCCACCTGCGATTTCATTTGGATTAGTAAATAAATTAAATTCTGTATTCATAAAAGTGTATTATTCCTTCCTGTACGTTCAGCAAATTCGGTTTGCTGATTCATCTGTAAAATAAATATTAAAAAAAGCCATAGGCTAGTCGCCCATGACTTCTACTGAATGACAATAACGGAGAACAGAACAGCATAAACATGCTGTGTGTCTGTCATCCATCGCTATAATATAAGCGAAGAACGCATATCGATTATAAAACCTGCTAAACGATATGCCTATCCCCTATGTCGACCGTATGAGGCCAATGAAACGATGAGCCGGATATGCTATTGTGTCTACGTTACGCCCTGTTTGAATCAAATCATAACCAAGCATCATGTCTCTCGGCCTCCCTTCGTTAATGTTAGTCTTATATTAAGGGGACTAGAATTCATGTGTCAACCCTTTTCT
The DNA here is from genome assembly GCF_045040715.1 of Paenibacillus sp. FSL H7-0942. Lineage (NCBI taxonomy): Bacteria > Bacillati > Bacillota > Bacilli > Caryophanales > Paenibacillaceae > Paenibacillus > Paenibacillus sp. FSL H7-0942. The sequence continues at coordinate 5,321,871 of NZ_CP150279.1, forward strand.
TGGAAATTGTCCATGGTGTAGATTGCATATGTAAACAAAAACAGGAGATTGTCCTAGGACAATCTCCTGTTTTCCAAATAATAATGATGTTGTTAGCGTAACATGATTATTACAGTCCTGCTTGTTTTTCCAACTCTTCAACCGGATTTTCGTCTTCTTTTTCAGGAACTTTGGAAGACAGGAACCAACCACATACCGCAATGGTGATCAGTACAATATAGAATCCGAATTTCCAAATTTTATTCTCCGGGAAATGCTCATCCAGAACACCCAATGAAGGGTGTGCGAGTGTAATAACTGCCAGCTTAACCCCTACCCAACCTACGATTACAAATGCCGCAACTTCAAGTCCTGGACGGGAATGAAGCAATTTCACAAAGTATGAGGCTGCAAAACGCATGATCACAAGCCCGATGAATCCACCGAGGAAGATAACGATAAACTGTCCACCGTCGAGTCCGCCAATTGGAGGCAATCCACTTGGTGGCAACGCCACGGCCAAAGCAACAGCAGCCAGAATGGAATCAACTGCAAATGCGATATCCGCTACTTCGACCTTGAAAACGGTCATCCAGAAACCGGATTGTTTTTTCGGTTTCTTAGGCGTTGAATCAGCTGCTTCATCTGTCTTATTGCGACTACCCAGTATCTTTTTAACGATATGGTTAATCGAAATGTACAGGAGATACAGGGCACCGATCGCTTGCACCTGCCATACATCGACGAGGAAAGAGATCAGGAACAATGAACCTAAACGGAAAACAAATGCACCCATCAGACCGTAGAACAACGCTTTTTTGCGCTTATCTTCAGGCAAGTGTTTAACCATGATTGCGAGTACCAATGCATTATCTGCTGCGAGTAATCCTTCAAGGACCACTAAGACAGCAAGCACCCACCCATATTCTAATAATAATGAAACATCCAAAATTGACTCCTCCTTAATATTCTTATGATGTACAAAAAAAAGGACCTTTACCATCACTGGTAAGGTCCTTTTATATCCACAAAAAGAGACCTTTACCGAGCATGAAAACTTGGTAAAGGTCTCGCTAACAACAAAATTGCTGCCAATAAAGCCGGGGATATAATCCCGAATTGACGACTTTACTGTAAAAGCTACTCCCCTTTAACAGGAATATGTAGTTTTAGTTGGAACGGGTTGTTTAACCTGTACTCATCATATTTCATAACGTTAAATAAAGTCAAGCTTTATTTAGTTGACGATACAGCTTACGGAATACGACAACATCGTAGATCATATTCCCCAGTGGAATGAAAGAAACAAAGAACAGAGCAATTGGACGGCGCAGACGCCATTTCTGTGAGGTGTACATAGTCACCATAAATAACAAATACATTAAAAACAAAAAACCGTACAGATTCCCAAACCATGTGACAGCCTGCGGCATAACCCCGGCATCTCTCAACGGAAAAGCAACAAACAGTAACAACACGTACGAAATGCCCTGCAACCACAACATCAGCCGGAAGCGCCCCAGCGTAGAATGTAACATTATTTTCCTCCTGCTTTTATACATGTAACGAATTCAATTGTTCCCGTACAGTATATCACAAAAGCTGAATATCTCGCTTGATGCCATGTAGCAGATTATTCCTGCACGCTTATATGGTTGGCTCACCTACCATTTCGCAGGAGCCAAATGCTTTAACTTCTCATAAGATATATGACGAAGATTGTTACAGATGTCGGACAAGGAGGAGCCGGATCATGAAAATAGCTATGGTTGCACCCGAGAAATTGCCTTTGCCCGGTAATGGTTCCGTGGAAATCTGTATCCTGGGCATCGCTCGTGAACTAGCCCATCGCCATCAGGTGACCATTATAAGTCGTCAAATGCAAGGTCTCGCCGCCACAGAACAGATCGATGGGATCACCATTCAACGTGTCCCTGCGTCGAGTCCTGTCATGTACACCAAAGCAGTCATACGTTTGTTATCCCAACAACCCTATGATGTAATTCAAGTGGATAACAGGCCACGAAGTATGGCTACCATCAAACGAGCCTTTCCACGCACTCCCGTTGTACTCTATCTTCACTCATTAACGTTTGCTCAGCCCGGGCCTTCCAAACTCACATTAATGAAAAAAGCTGATTGGATTGCCGTCAACAGTCATTCCCTACGACAAAGGTTAGGCCGCAGATTTCCGTTGGTAAAACACCGGATGAGTGTTGTTCCATTGGGTGCAGATCTAAGCCGCTTCAGACCTGTTGAATCCAGCGAAGAACAGATTCATCTGCGTACACAATTTGGAGTAACTAAACCATTCTCTATTCTGTATGTCGGCAGGCTGATCCCTGGAAAAGGTGTAGACGTATTAATTCGTGCGACTGCCCTCCTTCAGCAACAGGTATCTGTTCAACTGGTTGTTGCAGGCAAAGGACCTCCGTATTACATGCGTAAACTTCGCGAACTTGCCCAAAAACAAAAAGTCCATGTTTCCTTCCGTGGTCAGATAAACCATGAGCATATCGATCAGTTGTATCGGGCAGTGGATTGTCTGGTCTGTCCGTCTCAAGAACATGAAGCTTTTGGCCTGGTTAATGTTGAGGCGATGGCTTCAGGATTACCCGTCATTGCTTCGGATAACGGAGGTATTCGCGAGATTATTGAATCAGGTATCAATGGATACCTTGTCACTGCTTATAAGCGCCCTCAACGTTTCACCTCTTACCTGTACAAACTTGCAAGCAATCCCACTTTTGCCGAGAAGTTAGGAAAGGCTGGCCGAGACAGCGCAAGGGCATATTTCAGTTGGGCAAGAACAGCCATGCATCTGGAAGCGACCTATACCAGGCTCATCCGTAAATGAGCCTTCTTTTGTTACGATGATCAAGCTTTTTCACGAAATTGCCATCCCTTAATCAAAGAATCCATCTGCGGAACAGGAATGTGACTCATCTCAATTAACTCTATAATCACCATATCTCTCATCATGAATCGTACTTTGGCACACGTTAGTTGATGAAACACATCGTAGAATGCCGTCCCGGCCCAACATCCATGAGGTACGACCAGCGGATCATTAACGATATAACCCACGGCTCCAATCGGGGGAATAACAACCTTAATTGCTTGATGATCCAAACGATTATCTGGATCTTTGACGAGATACACGGTATCCCCCACATGTAGAGCCTGTACTCCATCGTAGTGGTCCATCCCATACATAGCTGCGAATAATTTGGTGCTCATATTACCTGCTCCTTTTCCTGTACTTCTCCATGATTAAAATTTTTACAAAGATACATCGGTTTCATAATGTTCCAACCACTCGACAAGTTGCCTGCGTATCTCTCTACGGAACTCACGAGGTTCAAGTACCTCTGCCTCGGGTCCAAATTGATACAACCATTTCAAAAATTCTCTGCTGCTATTCAGTGTCACTTCAAATAACAATCCCCCATCCGACATATTCGTCATTCGCGGGCGAACAAACATTTCTTCTTCTTTTATGTAGGGGGCCACTTTCTCAGAGAATCTTACCTTGAAATGGATATTTTCGTCGCCACGGTCAATAGACCATGTGTTCTTCATGTACTGTGTTATGTTGAAATCACCCTTGTCGAAACCGGCATTTGTTCGTGTCACATCCAAAAAACGGCTGATCCGAAACAATCGAACTTTTTGCAGCAAATGACAGTATCCAATCAAATAAAAACGTTGATCACGTGGAATGAGATAATAGGGATCGATATCCCGGACTGTGATCTCATTTCTTGTCAGCGTATGATATTGAGTACGAATGGTTTGCTGGCTTAGAATAGCTTCGATAATGGGAATCAGCAAATTAGGGTCTTTTCCTTCCTCACGATAAGCTGGCGTGCCCATCCGAATAATTCCCGCAATATTCTCTACAATGTCACTGTTTCTTGATTTTAATTTGGTATGAGCCGACATAACCTTGTCAAACGCTGAATCAAACTCAGCAGGTAACTTGGAGGTATCAACTACGGACGGGAGCAAGGAGAAAACCATTGCTTCCTGTTCAGTAAAATCTAATGGATACATCGCAAACTCACCAATAAATCGGTAACCTTTGCCGTATCCTTCATTCATAATCGGGGCGACCCTATCCAAAATCCGGAGATCACGATAAATCGTGCGTACAGTCGTACCGCATTTCAGCGCCAATTCCTTGGCCGAAATTCCAGGATTTGCTTGTATAGCCTGAAGTATACGCAGCAGACGAATTAATTTCTCTGTCATGTAGTTTCTCCCCTTCGATATTTTATCGGCAAGGAAAACTAGTTCCTTTAGTACAGAACTAAATCTTTAGTCCCAATATTATTTTCGCAATTTCACCATTTTTGTATAGTCCAATTGCACTCTTACCCCCTTTTAATATACATTCTCTTACTCGCTTGCGTAAAACATTAACCTAAAAGACCTTAAACCTAAGCCTGAAAGCCTATACAATTTTCTGAAAATAATACAAAAAAGCCCTGATCTCCACAAAGAGACAAGGCTTTTCTCGGAAATACTAATTATTCAACTGTAATAATTGATTCATCACATTTGCCATATGCTCACAGAGTTCAGCAATGTCCCCCATCTGGTCTTCATTCACACTGCGGTCAAAACAAACGTGAGCCATGACGTTATAAATGATTGGCTGTTCATCAAAGATATACTGGATAGTCTGGCATATCCTCTGCTCAGGCCAGCTCTCCTGTAATATCGAACGAATGGCTGGGCACTGCCTCTCAGGCTCTTTCATAACCATGCCAAACCGGATTTCCAAACGACAACCTGGATGAGCGCCAGGCGTCTCCAGGATCTCCGCTGCGAGCTCATTTAGGGAACTACTTAACACAACCTCGCCTGTTACTTCCGGACGATCCCTGAGACAGAATTGTAATGTGAACTCTCTGGACATCACTGCCATCTCCAGCCGATCTTTACGCCCCGTAATCTGAATACGTTCGTCCAGGTTATCCATATCATAGAGATAATTCTCAAACCCGACTTTCAGATTGTCATACACCGTTGGATCAAACATTGAATTAAACCTACTTTCTTACCCTTTAACATGTATTGTAGTACATTCTCATTTTTCATGCGAACGATGTGTCTATTGAACTCTCTTGCTCGGAAAATAAAAAAAGCCCAGTCACTAGGACTGGGCTCTGGTTAAGCATGAGATCTGGCAAGATCCCGTAGCTTGGTTTATTCTTCTGTAGCTTTTTCTTCAGCTGCCGGCTCAGCTTCCTCAGCAGAGGCCGTTGGCTCTTCCTCAGCCGCTTGTGGCGGCATGACGGAAGCAATGATGGATTCAGGTGATGTTACGAGTGTCAAACCTTTATCGAGTTTGATATCCGCAGCAGTCAAGCGATCACCAATGTCCAATCCGCTCACATCCACTTCAATGGACGTTGGCAGATCCGCAGGCAATCCTTCTACTTCCAGCTGTGTCTCCTGTGTCTGGAATACACCGCCAGCTTTCGAGCCGGCCGCTGTACCCTGGAAGTCGATCGATACACTTACGCTGATCGGCTTGTTCTTGGAAATTTGCAAAAAGTCTACGTGCAACAAACGTCCGTTACGCTCTTGCTGATCCTTGATCAGCACCGGAAGCGTTTTACCGCCCTCAACATTCAGATTGAACATTTCGGAGCGGCCTGTGCGTGCCACTTTCAGCATATCTTTTTCATCTACATGTATTGAAGCACCTTCAAGTCCCGGGCCGTAAACGACTGCGGGAACTCGTCCGCCTTGTCTTAACAGGCGCAGTGCTGCACCTTTCTTTTCCGTTCTTGGCGTTGCTGTAAGTTGAGCCATTTTTCCGTTGGATTTCATGATTGAACATCCTCCTTCAAGGGATCACTACATTATATTTGTTGGAAAGCGCTGAGGCTTATCTCATAGACCATGATGGTCTTTTTTCCTTTGGCCGAATCGTGGGCCATATCTATATTTACCCCAATGATAGAGGATCTCAAACACGAAACAGGACAAATAATTTTTTTTTGGCAAGTTATGCGGCTTATAATCAGACCAAAAAAAGCAGTCGGAATCTCTTCCAACTGCTGATTTATCAAGGTTTTGACGAACTACATTCAAAGTTATAAATAAAGAAACTATGCGCTGTTACGATCCTCTGTTTTTTCACTTTCACGAATGATCTGCATCTCGTCTGATCCGCTACGGACAATAATGTGTACATCCCCGTCTTCAGGTACAATGTCCACGTAACGGTCTCCGCACGTATCTTTAGCTTCCCATTCGTTCAATCGAATGATCAATCCCAGGTGATGCAGACCCGGAGCAACGCGGAAGCGGGCTTCGGCGGCATTACCGACTTGTTCCAGCCGTACGGCTCCGTCCTCCATACCTGTGCCCCATACCCAGACATCCCAACCTTCATAATGCTGGTCTTCCCGTTCGTATCGAAGCGTGACGGTTCGCGAAATCTGTTTATGAATCGTTACGCCAAGCGTTGCCCGAATTCCTCCAGCCTCAGCAATAATATGGGTTACTCCAGGTGTCATCGCACGTACGATCCCTGCTGCACTCACCGCTGCAAGTTCTGGATGAGAAGAGCTCCAGCGTATATTGGAATCCTGAAGCGGCTGACCAAATTGATCCAGAACCAAGGCACGGAAGCGACTGATTCGAGTCATGTACATGACAGGTTCACCCACAATTTCAATTCGTTCAGCATGACGATAATCCACTTGTAACATACAGCTTGCCGTTATGTCCCCACAGTGGACTGTAATCGAAGCTTCCCCTCGTTCCAGTGCATGGATTGTTCCATCAGGCTGGATCTGAATAATATCCGGATCAGAAGAAGTCCAGGTAACTGGAGCTTTTTCCACCACATTGCCAATACTGTCCCGTACGATCGCTCGTAGTTGAGTGGTCTCCTTCGGACTATATACCTGGCGAGGAAAACTAATCTCCACTGTTGATGGTTCAGCGCCTCCAGCATGCTCTGTGTCATACAGTACCATTAAAGACCATCGTTCTACCTGAACAGTACCACGAACAGTCTCGATCACGTCTGTGCCTGCCTGATGATCATTGACCACAACATGCCAGTCCCCTTCCCCCAGGTCGACATGCTGCTCATGTTCCGTTCCGTTATAGATGACCATAATCTGATTCCAGGTGTCCTGATTCGCACCATTCTGAAGTATAAAGGCAACTACATTGCCATCCGCACGAATAACACGAAGGTGATTTCGTACCTGTTCAGCATCGATCATACGAAAAGCGGGATGTGTTCTCCGCAAATGAATAAGACCACGATAGTAATCAAACACTGGTCTGAACCGTGATTTGTTGGCCCATGTGATGGCGTTCACCGCATCCCCGCTCCGATAACTGTTATGATCACCGGCTTTGGATCTGAGCATCTCATCCCCTGAATGCAGAAACGGAATTCCCTGAGAAGTAAGCAGAATGCCAGAGGACAGTAACGAGCGACGAACCATCTCATGATTCAAAACATCATCTGCATCCACATACCGATAAGGATCTGCTGCTTTTACCGCGGACTCAGCACTCCCTCCACCCACGGGCTGTCCGTCCTTCCATACGGGAAATCCTAATTCATGTCTAAGGTTCATTGTTGTCGCAATTTTATCCCACAGATTGAGATTGTCATGAGCAGTTACATAATTGACAACTTCAACAGGTGAAGATGTGAAATCATCCAATGCTCCCGCTAATCCCCTAATAAGCTCATATTCCTGTCCTCCGGCACCCGTGACAAACCCTCTGCCACTGCCATCACTATCACCCTTGATTGCACTGCGAAAATGATCATTAAATACAGCAAACCCCTGACCTCGCTGGGTTCCTTTTAATGTTTTACGGTCCAAAGGTGAATCTCCACCCATCCAGGGTTCCCCATAGATCAGAAACGCCGGATCGATCTGTTCCTTCAATTCGCGTGTCAATTCATTCATCGTTTCCGTATCAATCAGGGCCATGAGGTCAAATCGAAATCCGTCCACATGATATTCTTCTGCCCAATATCGGAGAGAATCCAGAATATATTTTCGCACCATTGGACGTTCTGTCGCCAATTCATTTCCTACACCAGAACCATTACTGAGGGTGCCATCCTCCCGATAACGGTAATAATAGCCTGGTACAATCCGTTCAAAAGGTCCCTCTTCCACGCTATACGTGTGATTATAGACAACATCAAGTACAACGCGAATGCCTTGTCTGTGCAGCGATTGAACGAGTGATTTGAGCTCCCGAATTCGAACAGCAGGATCACGAGGATCTGTCGCATACGAACCTTCCGGAACGTTATAATGCTGGGGATCATACCCCCAGTTGTATGGTGCTCTGACATTTGAACCCACTTCTGCCGTAGCAAGTTCATTCACCGTCTGATAATCCGCCACAGGCAGAAGATGTACATGAGTAACTCCCAGTTCGGCAAGATGGTCTACGCCAATACTATTGCCTGCTCTATCCGTCAGACCGGATGCCGTGAATGCCAGATATTTTCCCTTATACGGAATGTCTGCATGTGGGTCTGAGGAGAAATCACGGACATGTAACTCATATAACACGGCATCAACAGGACGCAGAAAAGCAGGTTTGACATCCAGGTCCCAATCGACCGGATTGGTGGTCTCCGGATCTATAATAGCCGTTCGTTGCCCATTAGCCGTTACCGCTCTGGCATAAGGATCAACAACTACTTCAATCCGCTGATCATCATGGATAATTCGGTACATATAATAATGTCCTGCCCAATCGCCGCTGAGCTTCAGACTCCATATTCCGTCCGCATCTCGTGTCAGAGTATGTTCCTGCCCATTTTCATGATATTGTACTTTACCAATATCGTTGTAATGCCCTTCATCGTCAAAAATCAATATATAAACCTGCTGTGCCGTAGGTGCCCACAATTTAAAAGTACTTGCTGCACGAGTATATGTTAAGCCAAGATCGTTGCCTTCGTAACAAAAAGAAGTCCATTCCGGCATCGTTCCCACCGCCTTTATATCCATTGATTTCGTGTTGTCCCGATGTTACGGAGTGGGACGTTGTTTGTCAACCCGGGGTTGTCTGTACTCATCATATCGGTCCAATTTACGTATTCAATTAGCAATCGCTTTCAAAATATAGGATATGAAAACAAGCGCCATAGATTGACAGCATTTGTACCTGTCCCGACAAAAAAAGTTTGGAATATACAAGAATATAATGCAGGATGTCATTTGGTTGAGATTAAAATGCACCAACAGGTGCACAGCATAAAAAAGCTCCAGACATGACAATGTATAGCCCTCCGACAAGGCAATGGTTTCTGACGCATCAACAAATCCCCCTTTCTGATCGAAAAGGGGGATTTGTTTATCTCAATTTATTTGATTAGATTTGATTGGATATCTAGAACGTGGCCTTGTTAGCGATTTTACTAATGTTTACTAATGGTTTGTTGGTACCCTTCTATTCTCGGCAAGCATTCCGTTCATTAGGAATTCGAATACATCACCGTTAGGGATATCGCATTCACATGTACCTGTCCGTTCTGTATGGTACGTATCGTATCAACGCCTGCTTGTCCTTTTTCTACAATCACATTCCATGTCCCTGTGGGAACAGCGATGTCACGGTTTTCTTTTGCCGCGTTATAGATGACAACAATACGTTCCCATGAATCGCTGGCTGCTGTACCGTTCAGTTCATACGCTAACAGCCCATTACCTTTTTCTATTAAACGAACATGCTTCTCGATCTCTTCCCGTGTACGAAGCCGAAAGGCTGGATGTTCTCGCCGAAGACGGATCAGCCCACGATAATAATCAAATACCGGCTTGAACAGCTGCTTTTGCTCCCAATGTATGGCATTGACTACGTCTCCACTCTGGTGGCTGTTGGCGTCCCCATATTTGCTGCGAAGCAACTCATCTCCGGCCGCGATCAGGGGAATACCCTGGGAGGTTAAAACGATACCATTGGCAAGCAGACAACGCCTAACGGTCTCATTCTCCAGAATGTGTTCTGGATCGATCTGCAGGTAAGGCTTAGCCTTCTCTACGGCCTCTTCCACACTCTGGCATCCACGAATACTTCCATCCTCGTCATAGGTGAGGAAATTCAAGGTATCGTGGATTCCTTGTGTACGTGCAACTTTGTCCCACAGGTTGAGATTATCATGCACTGTTACATAGTTAATCGTCTCGGATGGACCATCCGTAAAATCCTGAATGGCTCCCCGGACCCCAGTCCACAATTCATCTTCTTTCCCGTCCGCGCCCGTCGCAAATCCCGAACCCACACCATCGCTGTCTCCCTTGATCACTCCGCGGAAATTATCGTTAAACACAGCAAACCCCGTTCCGCGCTGCGTTCCTTTTAGAGTCATATTATCACCAAGCGGCGAATCCAGTGCGCCCCATGGTTCACCATATAACAATATGGAAGGTGACACTTCGGTGTGCAATTCCGCTGCAAGCTGTTTCATCGTAGTTGTGTCGATCAGGCCCATCAGATCAAATCGAAAACCGTCCACATGGTACTCCTCTGCCCAGTAACGGACAGAGTCGATGATAAACTTACGAACCATGGTGCGTTCAGTAGCCACTTCATTACCCGTACCTGAACCATTGCTATAAGTCCCATCGGCGTTTTGTCGATAGTAGTACCCGGGTACCAATTTTTCAAAAGAGCTGCCTGCCGTATCAAACGTATGATTATATACCACATCCATAATGACACCTATTCCCTTATTATGAAGGGCAAGCACCATTGATTTGAACTCACGAATTCGTGTCTCCGGATCATTTGCACGTGATGCATAGGAACCTTCCGGGACATTGTAATGAAGTGGATCATATCCCCAGTTATAGTTGGAGGCATCAGACGTATCACCATCCACCCTGGATTCATCCACCGTCGCAAAATCAAATACAGGCAGCAGATGCACATGGGTAATCCCGAGTTCGACCAAATGATCGATCCCCAGTGTGTTGCCCTCCGAATCACGCAGACCCGTCTCGGTGAAAGCCATGTATTTGCCTTTATTCGTTATACCCGATGATGGGTGAATGGAAAAATCACGTACATGCAGTTCGTACAGGACTGCATCTACAGGACTGGTCAATTCCGGACGAATATCCTCACTCCATCCCTTCGGATGTGTCTGCTCCAGTCTTACAATTACACCCATTTCTCCATTCATGGTCACTGCTCGTGCGTAAGGATCTACAGCATGGGTTGAATGTCCATCTTCGAAAGTAGGCTTGTACATGTAACGGTAGCTACTTAAATCGCCCTCCAGTTCCAGAACCCAGACGCCTTGTTCTTTCTTTTGCATAGGTAACGCCTGCTGTTTCCGTTGATTGGGCTCTTCCTCCGGGGTCCCCCCTGTCAAAGGTGGATACAGAAGTAGTTCCATCTGAACTGCTAACGGTGACCAGACTTTGAAGCGACAGGCTTGTGCTTCTAATGTGACACCCAGATCTCTTCCTTCGTATGTATCTTCTGAAATCAATAGTTCCTGCTTATTCTCTTCAATCATATGTGTGGTTCCCCTCTCGTTGAGAAAATTAATGAATATGGATGGAAAGAATGCTCCTTACCCTTTATACCCGTTCTGCTGCCCAGCCATAATCCGAATTACACAAAAGAAGACAAACGTCATGTAGATTCACATTACGCCTGCCTTCTTTATAAGTAAAACGATATCTCTCTAATGTGGTACCTGGGATTGGAAATCATTACGGCTGGATTGATCGGCATGGTACAAAACCACGTCCCCATCTTGCATCGACCAGCTTCTCCCCTGACCATCTACCGGGCTGTTATCGAAACCTTCCATTTGCCATTGATTCATCAACGGTGCATGAATATATTGCAGATGTGGTGCATTCGTATTGCCGCTGCGCAAAGTTTCGATATTGAAGTTAACCACAATGTAACCGTCCCTCAGAAATACCGTTGCCTTCTCATCCAATTGATTTTGTCTGGCAAGTGACTCGAGATCGGTTCCTTTGGGCACTGCATATACATCTGCTGGCAAGCTATATTCCCCATACCAGCGCTGAATCGCTGCATTCGCCCGATCTACATTAACACTGGAGGGAATATCTGTTTTTGGGCCAATGAGTGTGCGGATCTGTGAAGGAAGAATCATCCAGTCATAACGACCTACCCACGTTTTATGATGAGAGGTCTGATCCACGAAACGAACCATATGTTCCGCCATTGTACCCTGATTACGTTCCTCCGCCGACAGTTCATAGGTATACTGATAACGCGCTGTATCACCCAACTCCGTACCGGGGACATTCCGCAACCGTGAGTTCAGGACAACAAAACGTTTTTCTAAATCTTGTGCCGATCCGATACGAATGAGTCGATCCTGTCCTCGATGGTAGTATAAATCCACTTCTTGCCGGGTGGTGCCATCTTTACTCACAAAAGAGAACGTCGGCGTGATTCGTATACCATCCTGTTTCCCAAACATATTGCCCTTGGTTTTCAGATCAAACTTGAAATGGTAACCTGTCTTCACTGCAGCATTTCGGAAACCCTGTACCGGATGACTGCCGGGACGAATAGGCAGTACATAGGGAGCCAAGTTACCTCGGGGATCTCCGTCAATACCGTTTCCTCCGGTCCAATAGCTCACACCCGTTGGTTCCGGGCTGCCCATCCGCTTGCGGAACACATCCTCCCAGTTGTAGTCTGAAATATCGGTAATGTGAAAATCATACAACCTTCCGATAACCTCTACAGCAACGGTATCTGCTGCGACATGATGGCTCAGATTCGTATTGGCATCCTGTTGTTCTGTGAAGTTTGCCGGTGCATTTTCGGCGATATTACGAAACTCGATCTGGTAATTTCCTTCATCTACCCATACAGGAAGATAAAAAGGGGTGTCCAACTGATTTACCGGAATATCCACCCATGTCAGGGCCGGAATAAACTGACTTCTGGCACCGTTATAGACATCAAATGGGAAACGAACCTGTTTGATCCGGAAATATTTCGCATAATCATGGTTTCCATAACCTGGGTAACTCGCTACATCCAAATGTTGACCTGAGGTTGGTATCCGCACAATGAATGGACGTTCTAAAATAAGTGCAGCTCTGGTCGGATCAGGCGTGGTCTTCTGGTTATGCGGCTGATCATCTGACACCCAGGCATAGTTCACAACTGGAGTGTGTACCGTCACCGAGTTGATGCCCAGAATGGGGAACTTCTGATCCTGCCCTCCGTTAACATTGCCAGGGAGCAGTCCATACGTTATCTCACCCGTGGTCGGCTGGTTAGCTTTGTTCATCAATGTGTTTTTGATCGTCAGACGGTTCTGATACAGAACATCGTCTCCGATCATGCCAGGCTGGGGGATCGTCCCAGGTCTTGGAGCTGTTTTTTCCACCGGGGCAGAATCCATAATTGTCGCTCCATTAAAGGTTACCTTGTCGTTATTAACGGTGTTCTCTCTAACCTCCGCTTCAGCTTTGGATTGAAACAATGATGTCTCATCTGGCGTAGGCGGTTCATCCGAACCACCAGGAACCCCTTTGATGCCAAGATCAATTTCTCGACATGGCGCAGGTTTCACATGATTGGTAACCGCAGTATCCATAGCCGATTGCAAAGTCGGTGGTGTATATGCATTGGGCATAAGGGTCACGGTGTCACCATAACCGCCTAGCGCATAGTTAGATACCTTTGCCTCATTTAACTTGTATACCTCCAGGTTATCGATCTGCCAATAGCTATATGTCCGTGTTACTTGCATATTTTTATCCCCAGGCACATCAAGTTCTTTGGGCTCAGGAGGTGTTCCTGGATCCCCCTCACCACTAGACGCTCTGCCCGGGATCGTCCAGGTTTTATGATAAACCCTTTTCACCTTAACGGTGTAAGTCACCGTTCCTGTCATGTTAACCCAACGGTGCTGAAACAGATATTCCTTGGCTAAAACATTGGCATAGAGATCTTCCGAAGTTGGAATACCACGGGTAACATCGAACTTCTCAGATCCACGCTCGTCTGCCTTCAACACACCTCGAACAGACGGGTCTATAACCGATGCTTCAATAACCGTGCCTCTCCTCGGTGGGCTGATGGTCACAGGGCAAGTGTTCGCAGGGTCACCCCCCGGATCGCCATCATTACCACCCTCTCCATTATCCGTGCAGTCCTTCACCTCAAGCACCTGAGTCCCTTGTTCATCCAGTTGCTGAGCAGAATCAAGAAAATGAGCTTTGATGGTAGTGCTACCCACGATCCCTTTTGTCGTGATTTTTCCATCAGCGCCAATCGTTGCCACAGCCGGATTCGAGCTTTGCCACGTCAATTTAGGATGAGCTGTCAGTTTATGAACAGAGCGATCCGGTTTGGTTAGAACTGCTTCCGCCTGTAGTGGTGTTGTATTGGCTTTACAAGCGTTCGGCAGATTTACCACGAGTCCTGGCTCAGACGTAACGGTTATGGTGGCTGTATCCGAGATCAGATATGTACCATTGTTCCAGATTGCACGCACAGTGACCGTGCCCGGACTTTCGGCCGTTAACATCCCTGTTTTCAACTCTATACTCGCAATTGTCTCGTCAGAAGAAAACCATTTGATCTCTGCTTCCCTGCGGGATACGTCAATGCCCTCACCAAAAGCTGTCGCACCATAACCTTTCGTCTTAACCTTGGCTTCCATCTGCTGGGTTTGACTTAGGGTAAGGGTTTTATTTGGAGTTACATCGATTTCTTTTTCTTCCTCCAAATCACCTTCCCAAATGATGTCCATGGGCGTAAAATAAGAAACATTATGCTTAGGACATCCTGCCGTTGTTCTTCCCCCATTTTCAAATGGATCATTCTGAGTCCATTCGTGATTTCCACCAGTTAAGGTCTTAATAGCAACAACTGTACTTGGAGGTGTGATCACTGTCCTTCCCACACCTGTATATGTTGCCTGTTCAAATTGAGTTTTATATTCCACACTTTTGATGTTTACTTCCTTAAAACTAGAGGATGTTAGCGTATTTCCGTTATATTGAGGCCAAGAAACCGCAGGCCATCGTGAAAAGTCAACACTATCCGGTACCTCTTTCAAAGCAGGATAAGGGGTTGTACAACTTCCTGCATTGTTTGAATACGTTGGACCACCACTGTGATCTGCTCTAAATCTCCCATCATCAGTTTGATACCAGTAAACTCCAGGTGTACCAACTGTCTTTTCAGCTTGAATAGATTTTAGAATAGGACTTTTCATAGATTTTGGACCGTACGGATCGTTAGCAGCAGCGTAAACAAAATCATTTATAGATAGCCCAATCACGTAAGAACTTATAATGAATAATACAAGCAATGTTCTCGACCAAATGAATACGGACAGCCGCATTCGTTTTCTCATAGACTTGCTATCACCTCACTACTGGTACATATTTTGTATTTTCATTTCTCCTACATCTTCAGCTTTAACATGATACGATCCATTTTTGAAATCTAGAGTTGACCTTGTCCAAAATCTAACCTTTTTCCCTTTTATGATGAGTTCTTTAGGGCTATTAGGAATAGTTTTGAATCCGTTCTTATCAGCAAATTCTAAATCTAGACGTCTAAAACTTAGTAATCCGTTATTTAAACCACCACTGTAGGTAATCAAATCTGACTTATCTGTATTTGATATAAAAGATAAATCAGCAAATGTTAGATAATAATCGCCACTCGAAATATTGGGTTCTACAAAAAGTTTGCTATATACTCCTTGAGGTTTACCATTCTGAACCTTCACCACAATAAACCTATGAAGTGTAAGCACTCCTGATTTGTTAGAAAGTTTTATATCTCCTTTCGATATATCACTTACTTTGACTGAGTTCTTAGTATAAAAATAATTACTAATAGTCGTTAAATTCGTACCCGTCGTGCCGACCTCTCTCATCTCATTCAGATCACTGTACTTCCCCGCATCCGTGCCCTCCACATCCATATAACGCAGTAAAATGGCCGATACTTCTGCACGAGTGGTGGAATCTGCAGGTTTCAATGTGCCATCCTGGAATCCACCGACAATGCCTGTCCCACGGACAAGGGCAAGATACGGAATCTGCTCAGCACGAATGGTGCCGCGGTTCACTTCCGGTGTGGGGAGCAGCGTATTTTTTGTATCGTTAAAAGCATCCTGAAAGCTGCTCCCGGACTTAATCAGTCCATTGGCAATCCATTTCATCATCTCGTAACGCTTCAGTTCCGCATTCGGATTGAACCCTTTGGCATAATCATCAGTGTTAATGAATCCTTGTCCGACAAGTTGGCTAACCGCCGCTTCAGACCAATGTCCCTTGAGATCAGCAAAGGGATTCTGTCCCTCTACCTTCTCCAGTCCAGTCGCACGGGCAAGTATGGTCGCATATTCCCCACGCGTGATTTTGCCATTAGGACGAAACGTTCCGTCTTGGTAACCAGAGATCAGTTTTTTTTCATACGCTTTGGCAATCGTTGCTTGAGCCCAGTGGCCTTTGATATCCTTGAACTTGCTAAGGGCAGTGTCACTTGTTCCCGATGCGGCATTCGCTGTTGACGTCAGATGTACGGGTCCAACGGGCAATAGTGTTCCTGCCAATACAGCTGTCGTTAACAACCCGACGATCCAACCGTTCCGTTTTTTCTTCTTCTCGTGTCCTTTGATCTGCTTCTTCAATCTACTCACGCTCCTATGTACCTTAGTATGGGGATGCTTTGCTTGGTCAACCTAGTTACTTCTCTTCATAACCAAAACCTAAATTTGCCATAATAATCAATATTCTACCATGTTGTACTAGGCTATTGGTATTATTTTTCGTCCATCCCCATCACTTCAAGGCGTGCGCCCCTCCTTCCATAGACCCACTTCATTCGCCTAAAACACAAAAAAAGGCTATGAATCCGCAGATTCATAGCCTTATGCTTTAAGGGTGTGGTCTTTCTTATGATATTGAAAAATGAACTCACTCATAGAATAAACCATATCATTCCATTTGATCAACCTTTTTTATTTCCCCCAGCTTTATTTTCCGTTTAATTCTTTGTAGGATGCTTCCAATTCCGTGATCAATTGATCACCACCGGCTTTTCTCCAGCTTGCGATTTCCTGCTCCCAACCTGCATCATCGATTTTACCCATAATGTACTTGGTCTGCGCATCCCAGATCATCTGATCCAACTCCTGACCACGCTCGGTATAGATCGCCGAAGACAAGGTGAGTGCCGGATTGGCAATGGCATACTGCTCATTCTCACGCGCCATCTTTGTACCTTTCATACCAATCGGAACATCGACCAGTTCAGGCACATTATAACCTTCAATACTTAACAGATTATCCCGGTATGGCTTCACTTCACGCTGATAAGCGTCAAAATCCTTAAGTTCGGTTTTCCCATCAGCAGTCTTGGTGTAGTGCACATCGAGCAATCCACGGAGCTGCAAAGCGCTCAATTCCTCATCCATCAACTGATCCAGGAACGTGAGAACCTGCTTCAATTGCTCCTCATCCGTTACGGATGCCTTCGGGATGACTAGCATTCCATAGTTTCCTGGCTCACCGGCGATTCGAATACCGTCGGTTCCCTGGAACGGAGCTACATCAATTTCTCCATCCGGAGCGTTAGGTGTAAGCCGCTGCTGAGAGGACTTTCCGTTCTGAGCCACACCGTTAAGCTTCATGCCAACTAAGCCGGAATCCATTTTTTTGTCCGCATCAGAAGGGTCCAAGGCAGGGAAATCACTATTAATCAGTCCCTCGCTGAACAGTCGCTTGAAGAGCTTCATTGTATCCACATATTCGGTGGTCAAGAACTCCGGGGTCAGTTTCCCGGCATCATCCACACCCCATTTGTTGACGCCCCCAATACTTACAGCAATCCGCGTCAGTGGGGACGAGACACCCTCATTATACTTTTTGAAAAGCAGTGCACCGTACGTATCTTCCTTACCATTCCCGTCAGGGTCATCCTTACGAATAGAGCGCATCACTTCATACCAGTCATCCAGCGTTTTTGGTATATCCAGCTTCAACGTATCAAACCAGTCCTTGCGATATACGATCGCAGTCCGTCCAATATCCCGGAAGTTCGGAATACCGTAGACCTTGCCTTCAATTTTGATATTGTTAAAATAAGCTTCGGATTGGACAGACAGGTTCTTATAATCCTTCAAGTAAGGCCCCAGTTCCCAGAACAGTCCCGTTTTGGCGGCATTAAATGTGGTCGGTACATAATTCACACGCATAATGGTCGGCATCTCGCCTGAAGCAACCATAACATTCACCTTATCATCAAAAGCAGACTGCGGAATCCACTGTACATTGACATCCGTATTTGTATATTCCTCAATCTTCTTTTCAATCCCGTTCTCCTTGGCCGGTATATCTCCTACCTGCATTAAAGAGATGGAAATGGGAAGTTTACCTTCCCCTGCAGCAGGTGCTTTTTCTCCCCCGCAACCTGCAAGCAATCCAGCGGACATTGCACCAATTACAACGATTCCGCCTAAACGGGACATTGGACCTTTTGGACTCATGAACCATCTCTCCTTTTTGATAGCCAAATTGTTCAGCAATCTTGCCTCACTTTACTCAAACCAACCATGTATGCGCTATCATAAGTGTTCTAAAAAGAAGAACCAGCATTACGCCAGTTCAATCTCCACTCCCGCCAAAATGAACGGAGCGACCGACTTTGGATCATTGATCCGAATGGACTCGGTCACATAATACTCATAGGACCCGTCACGATACGGGCTTCCTCCAAGACCGGCTCCGCCGTTACACTGCGTCAAGGACAGTACGCCTTCACGGTCCGTTTGCAGCAGATGCTGTAGCAGACCCTGATACCCTTTTTCCGCAACCGCTTTGAACTTGCCACTCAGATATCCTTTACGCACACCTTTGGCCAATGCATAGACAAACATTGAGGTCCCGGAAGCCTCCAGATAGTTCCGCTCACGTCCCGGTTGATCCAACAAATGTGGCCATAGTCCGGTCTGTTGATCCTGTACATGCAATAGTGCGTTTGCTACCCGTTCGAAGATACCCACAATCTGCCCCCGTTGCGGATGATCTACTGGCAGATAATCCAAGGTATCCACAACCGCCATCACATACCAGCCCATCGCCCGACTCCAGACATGTGGTGAACATCCCGTCTCACCCGAACTCCAGCGCTGCTCTTTGCTCTCATCCCAGGCATGGTACAAGAGACCGCTACGCGGATCACGTGTACGTTGCTCCACCAGCAAGAGCTGCAGAGCCGCCTTGTCAAACCACTTCTCTTCACCCGTCACTGCGCCATACTGGGTCAGATACGGAGTAGCCATGTACAATCCATCCAGCCACATCTGGAAAGGGTAAATCTTTTTGTGCCAGAACCCGCCTTCACTCGTATGTGGCTGTCCCTTAAGCTGAGTCATAAGCAACTCCGCAGCTTTGCGATACTTCTCTTCTCCCGTTTTCTCATGCAACAGGAATAGTGATTTCCCCTGATTGATCTGATCCAGATTATATTCCTCGATTGTATAGGAGCGAATGGAGCCATCTTCCTGAACAAAATGATCCATCAGCTCACGGATATAGTCAAAATACTTTTGCTCCCCCGTGTGCGTATACAGCTCCTCCAGCGCTTTCAGTAAGCAGCCGTTCTCATAATGCCAAGTGGAATACAGCTCATGGTTGCGATAACTTTCCATGAACTGCTGTGCCATGCGCACGGATGTGAATTGCATTGTTTCCTTCATAATCAAGCCTCCGCTTCCGGCTCCTTATTGAGCCTGTTTTTTATAATCTTCGGCATATTCCTCACGAATCTTGTTTCCACCCGCATTGCCCCAATTCTCGATTTCCTTCTCCCAGCCACTTTGATCGATCTTGCCCATAATGTATTTGGTTTGTGCATCGGCAATCACCTGATCCAGGTCTGCCCCACGGTCACCATACGTTGGAGAATATAACGTCAGCGCAGGGTTTGGCACAGCGTGCTCCGCCAGTTCCTTGGCAAGTGCAGTACCTTTTTCACCCAGTTCGGTATCCTTCAATTTCGGTACGTTATACCCTTCGACATAAGGAAGGTTGTCACGGTAAGGCTTCACTTCACGCTGGAATGCATCGAAGTCACTCATCTCCACCTGATCTTCGCCCACTTTGGTGTAATGTTTGTCTTCCATACCACGCATCAACAGGGTCGCCATCTCAGGGTCCATCAGTTTATCCAGGAAGGAGAGCAGGTTTTTGAGTTCTTCTTCCGATTTCACCGTTGATTTAGGGAATGCCAGAATCCCGGAGTTACCCGTCTGTCCTGCAACACGATCTCCGTTCGCGCCAAGCAAACCAGCGATGTCTACCACACCATCCGGATTGTTTTTGGACAGACGCTCTTGCTGACTTTTTCCGTTCTGCGCAACACCAACACGGATACCAACAACACCGGAATCATACTTTTTCTCCGCTTCCGTAGAGTCGAATACGGCAAAATCTTGATTTAGCAGTTTCTCATCGTACAAACGTTTCAGCAGATCCAGCACCTTCATATATTCCGGTGTCATGAATTCCGGCGTGAAGCTGCCATCATCTTCGACCTTCCACTTGTTAGGTGCACCAAAACTTACGCCAAGGCGCGTTGTGAAGGAGTATTGATCCTCATTATATTTTTTGAAAAGCATTAGTCCAAACGTATTATCCTGACCATCTCCATCCGGATCGGAGGTTGCCAGTGTTTTAATCGTTTCATACCATTCATCCGGTGTGGCTGGCACCTTGAGATTCAGCTTCTCGAACCAATCCTTGCGATAGATTACCGTAGCCCGCGCAATATCAGAGAATACAGGAACCCCGTAGATTTTGCCCTCTACCTTGATGTTGTCAAAAAAACGCTCGTTCTGTGCCGACAGATTTTTGTAGTCTTTCAGCAAAGGCCCCACTTCCCAGAACACGTCATTACGCATCGCGCTGGTCACCGTTGGGTTATATTGCACTTTCACAATTTTTGGCATATCGCTTGAAGCGATCATTACGTTAATTTTGTCATTATAGGCCGAAGCCGGAATCCACTGGATATCCAGTTTGGTATTGGTATACGCTTCAATCTTTTGCTGAACTTCATTGCCTTTGCTTGGCACATCACCCACCTGTGCAATGGCTATGGACACATTTTGTACGCCGCCCTCGGCAGCCTGACCCTCGTCTGATCCGCATCCTGCCAGCAAACCTGTCACCAGTGCCAGTGTGCTCAAGACAGCTACGGCTTTCTTTTTTGTTGCTTTCATAACATGAAAACCTCCCTTTTTTTATGCAGTCATACTGAACTGACTTCGAACCATGTGCCGACTCAACCTTTCACCGAACCCAGCATCACTCCTTTTGCAAAGTGCTTTTGCAGGAATGGGTATACCAGCATAATCGGGATCGTGGAGAACACGATAACGGCCATGCGAATGGTAAGCGGCTGGATCTCGGTCTCTTCGATACTTGTGTCTCCGATTCGGCTCTGTGCCAGAATGACAATCTCACGTAGCCAGACTTGGACAGGCCACTTCTCACTATCGTTGATATAGATAACAGCGCTGAAGAAACTGTTCCAGTGGGCCACCGCGTAAAAGAGTGAAAATGTCGCCATGGCTGGCATGGACAACGGCAGTACAATCCGGAACAATACGCTGACATCGTTACATCCATCAATTTTGGCTGCATCCTCCAGTTCGTCGGGAATGGCCTGGAAAAAGTTTTTCAGTACGATCAAGTTAAATGCACTTATAGCAGTAGGCAGCATCAGCGACCATAACGTATCCGTCAGATGCAAAGATTTCACGACAAAGTATGTTGGAATCATTCCGCCACTGAAGAGCATCGTGAACAATACACCCAGCAAAATGGGCTGGCGTCCACGCAAATATCTTCTAGAGAGCGGATACGCCATAAGTGATGTAAACAGCAGGTTAATGAAGGTACCGATCACCGTAATATAGACCGATACACCCAGACTGCGAATCAAGGTATCTGTAGAGAAAATGTAACGGTACGCAGCCAGAGAGAACTCTTTTGGAAAAAGAATGAATCCTCCCTTAGCCACTTCATGCGGACTGGTAAATGAGACAGCCAAAATATAAATGAACGGGATGACCGTCACGATTCCAATCAACAGCAGCAAGCCGTGATTGAGAAAATCAAAGATCCGGTTGCCCCACGTTTTATCCTGTTGCATTTTAATGTTCACTCCTGTCTGGTGAAGAACGTCTACTCCCGAGGGTTAGTAGACGCCTTCCTCCCCGAATTTTTTGGCCAGCGTATTGGCACCAAGAACAAGCGCCAGCCCGACAACCGATTTGAACAACCCGACAGCAGCACTATAACTGTACTGTGCCTGGGTAAGACCCTTCGTGTACACGTAGGTATCAAATACCTCGCCCACATCCCGGTTTGTCGGAGTTAGCATCAGGAAGATCTGTTCAAAACCTGTATCCAGGAAATTGCCCAGACGCAGAATGAGCAAAATGACGATGGTACTGCGAATGGCCGGCAACGTAATGTGCCAGGTTTGGCGCCACCGATTGGCACCATCAATCCGTGCAGCTTCATAGAGCTGTGTATCAACACCGGAGAGCGCCGCCAGGAAGATAATTGTGCCCCAACCAACTTCTTTCCAGATGGATTGTCCGACAATCATCGTTCGGAACCAACCGGGTTCAAGCAGGAACGCCACTTTTTGCCCAGTCAGGTTATAGAGCAATTCATTAATCGCACCACCCTCGGTTGTGAACAGCATGTAGAACACACCGACAACAACAACCCAGGAAACAAAGTGTGGAACGTAAACAAGAGTTTGTACAAATCGTTTGAATCGTTCACGGCGAACTTCATTCATCATCAGTGCTAGTACAATCGGCAGTGGGAAAAAGAACACGATGTTATAAATGGCAAGCAAAAACGTATTTCGAAATAATGTCCAGAACTGCGGTTCTCCGAAGAAACGCTGGAAATGTTTGAACCCTACCCAGTCACTTCCCAAGATGCCCTTGTAAGGCGTGTAATCCTGAAAAGCCATCGTGATGCCATACATGGGTATGTATTTGAAAATAACAAAGTAAAGCACACCCGGTATTAACATGATATACAGCCACCGGTTTTTGATAATGTCCCTCCACAGCAGGTTTTTGTCACTGCGGGTAGCGGGCCGTGTTCGAGCCGCCGTTTCGGCTTTCATATTGTCTTCCTCCCCACATTGGAAACGATTACAAAATATCACTTCCTGAATTCATGTCTTCATTGTGGAGGATAAACGAATGACTGGCTATCGTCTCGTTTTAGCCTTTTGTTTTTCCTTATGTAGCAACGGTTTAGCTCATTTACATCACAGAGTTCAAAGGCGCAATGAACTGCTTTCAACCTCTATATTCCTGTCTTAACTTCATAGAGAAAAGTGGTCTTCTTCCTTCATCCAAACATAAAAAAGCCTGCCTGCCATGGCGGGCAGAGCAGGTTTGTTTTATCGCTGCTGCTCCCGGTACTTGCCGGGGGTGGTTCCTGTGATTTTGCGAAACGTACGGATAAATGCGGTTGGGTTGGTATAGTTTAATTTCTCGGCAATCTCCGATATTTTAAGATTTGTTGTTTGCAGCCATGTCTTTGCTTTTTCCATACGATACTCTGCGAGATATTCCGTAAAATTGACTCCAGCTTCCTTCTTGAATACCCGACTTAGGTAGACAGGGTGAAAATTAAGCTCAGCGGCACAGGCTTCCAGCGACAATTCACGATCATAACGTTCCTCGATCAAACGAATCATACGTCTCGCAATATTCATGTATTGGGATTCTTCCTGCTCTCGCCAGAAACGAATGACGGGCAGGAACAGCCGCTTGCGGAACCAATTGGTCATTTCGTCCAATGTGGACAACTTCAGCAAATGTGACATGGATGCTTTTTCACCCAGTACTTCGGCTACATCTCCACCTTGCTCCTGCACAAGCTGATATACACGAGACAATAACTGAACCATAATGACGGGGTATTCACTGAAATGAAGCTTTTTGTCTGCAAGCAGCCCCAAATATTGCTTAAAGTAGGCGTCCGTCTTCTCCTCATCTCCTTGCTTGAGCGCAGACGCAAGCTGATCCTCTATCATACGTAACTGGGTATACAACGCAGCCTCCATCTGACCACGGGGCTGAATATCCTCGTAATGCAAAATAATACGGCTGCCCAGACTGACCCGACCTTGCAGAGCCTCGCGGCTCTCCTGAACCGCTCTTGGCGTATCTCCGATACAAGCGTAAGAACGACTGATGCCGATACTTACGGGCAGATTAAGATAAGTTACGACACGTTCACGAATCCAGTCTGCCTGGGTATGCATCCATTCCTTCAGCTGCACCTCATCCGTCAGTTCGGAGGCAAGTACGGTGACCTGAGCATCATCCAGCATGACCGGGGTGAACCGAACTGCCGAAGGAAGGAGCTCACCTACCATATTGTTGACAGCAAACAGCAGCAGATCGCGATCCTGTTCCTCATATCGGGTCCCTTCCAAGGTATCGATCTGGAGCATGAGTACACCAAGACTCGCCCACCCTGTCGGGAAATCGTACAATTCTCCCTGATATCTGAAATCTTCTTCCGAGATTTTACCTGTCAGCAGTTTGGTCATAAAAAACTCCTGGAGGTGCACGTGCTGCCCCTTCATCTGCTCACGCATCGTTTTCTCCGAACTGAACAAGGTTGACAATTGCTCCTCAATATAGATAAATTCATCCTGACGACGTCCTGACGGAGCAACTGGGGAATCCAACCCCTTCGTAAATTGCAGCAGTCT
This sequence comes from Paenibacillus sp. FSL H7-0942, assembly GCF_045040715.1. Taxonomy (NCBI): domain Bacteria; kingdom Bacillati; phylum Bacillota; class Bacilli; order Caryophanales; family Paenibacillaceae; genus Paenibacillus; species Paenibacillus sp. FSL H7-0942. The sequence continues at coordinate 5,346,669 of NZ_CP150279.1, forward strand.
GGAGATCGGTGAGTACATCCGCCGACTGCCGTATATGGCGAACAATCCCGTTACACATAACATGACCAGTGTAGCGATACCGGTAACCAATGCAATTTTCTGTGACTGGGCCGTGATCTGTCCAAGAGATACAACGGACACGTATAACCAGCCATTGAGCGGAGATTGCCTATAACTAACTGCCACTTGATTACCTTCCACCTCCGCACTGAAGAAACCCTCTGGCTGGCCCGTCGTTTGCACCATTTCCTGAATTTCCTTATTCAGCGCGTCATATTTTCCGCCTTGCTGCATATCGTTCAGAAAATACTTCTGCTCCCGATCCAGAACGTACATATCTCCAGAATTCGTATTCCGGCTCAAGTAGGTACTCAGTTCCGTATCGGCGATATCAATCACAAGAAATCCCTTTGGTTTCACATTGGTTGGTATCATCGGAATTTTGAATACCATACTTACCACATTATCCGATGATATAAGAGCAGGTGCCTGTTCGGTTGTTAGTTCACCCATACCTGCTGACACAGGTACACTTTCTTTGGCTGAACTAGCATTCTGAGTGACCCAGAACAGGCTGTTGGTATAACTTAGGTAGGAGCCAATTCGGTCTCGAATGCTGAAATCATCCAATTTGCCAAAAGAACGCATCGAAACGACCCAATCTTCATCCAGATTAACCAGATAGGCTTGGTCAATGTTCGTAACCGCTTGCAAGTTGTTAAAACCGGAGGTCAGATCACGAATCTCCTGAAACTCGCTGCTGTCTAGTGGTTTCTTCATCGCTTGTAGTACCAAGGGCGAATTAACATACTGGATGGAGGATAATTGCAGGCTGCGCAGAACTTGTTCTACCCTCATTTGGGTCTGATGTAATATCTGAAGATTGCTCTCACGCACTTTCTGTTCAATGTCACGTGATGCAATCGTATACGAGACCGAACCAATAACAATGACCGGAAGGGCTCCGAGGATCAGGGTAAAACAGAGCAAACGCAGTAAATACTTCGGCAAGAAGAGCATCCTCCTTTATACGTATGTTTATTAAAATAAATCGCTTTCATTGGATTAATTTACTATTGTTATTTTAAAACCCATTCTTATTCAAGTCCACTCATTTATTCTAAAGGTTGACTTCAAACCAATTTCCAGTTTATATTGGTTGCATATTCCTCAATCAAAGGAGAGATTTTTAATGTCGGTGAATGTTCTTAACTAACCAAGTTTCATATTCAGGAGTTTGGCCTTTCATTGCGCTTGTGCCCATATGGCATACGTGTATTTCATGATGCGCCAGATCCCTGTACTTAGTTAAGAACAGCGGATATCATAAATCGCCTCCGGGATTGTAATTGTCCGGGTCTATTTCCGCGCTGAGTTCAGCGCGGATTTTTTAATATAGACCTGTAGTGGACTTTGCTTTCCCATACGTTTAGGGCGGAGAATGACGTTTGTTCATTCTCCGCCCTTTTTGCGTTTTCCAGGAATATGTTTCAGCGCGTCAACTGAAATCCCAATTCAAATTCAAGGAGAGATTACGCATGAATGAGAACACATTAAACAGTTTGGGCTATCCACAAATTCAAAAAAATGTTGCAGACTGCGCCCTGTCTTATCTGGGCAAACGTTATGCGAGAGAACTAAAACCGATGGTAGATGCTCACCTGATCGAGATTCGCCTGGAAGAAACAGCAGAAGCTGCTGCATTGATTCGCTTCGGGGCCAGTATCCCCCTCCCTTCACTCGACGGAATGGAAACCATTATGGATCTGCTTGGCACCGGTTATCTATTCAGTGAACGTGACTTCAGTCATCTCGCTCAGTTCCTGCGGAGCTGTGCACAACTTATGAAATACATGGAGGGCAAATCCGGGGCCGCTCCCACCGTCAGTCGTTATGCAGCATCCATGATTCTAATCGAACCTTTGCTGAGTGAGATCGAGCGCTGCATCCATAGTGGACGCATTCAGGATCAGGCAAGCAAAGAATTGATTCGAATTCGTAAAAAAATGACGGTGAATGAGGAGCGCATGAAACGAAAGCTTGATTCTCTGGTGAGTAAACATCGCTCCATTATGCAGGAACATGTCATCAGCCAACGGGGAGGAAGAACGGTCCTGCCCATTAAGAAAGAGTTTCGCAAACAGGTGAAAGGCAGTGTGCTGGATGAATCCGGGAGCAGGCAAACCGTATATATCGAACCTGTTGAATTAGTAAGTTTACAGATGGAATTGGCCGCTCTACAAGCGGAGGAGTCCCGAGAGGAGATGAGAATTCTCGGTGATTTAACCTCTCTGGCCGAATCGTATAACCGTGAAATCGCTCTGAACACCGAAACGGTAGGTGTAATGGACTTCCTGTTTGCCAAAGCCAAATATGCGGCCACCATGGATGGGCGTACCGTTCGAGTCAATAAACAAGGCCACATCAGCCTTCAACGTGCACGTCATCCATTCATGGGTTCTTCCATGGTTCCACTTGATTTTGCAATCGGCAGAACGTATTCGTCGCTCATTATTACTGGCCCGAATACCGGGGGTAAAACGATCGCACTCAAAACGCTAGGTTTGCTAACCCTGATGATGCAATCCGGTTTGCTTATTCCGGTGGAAGAAGGTGGCGAGATGGCCGTTTATAACGAGGTAGCGGTTGATATTGGTGATGGGCAGAGTTTGGAACAAGCACTCAGTACATTCTCTGCACATATTCGCAATATGATTGGCATACTGGAACAGGCTGATACCTCAACTCTGGTGCTCATTGATGAGATGGCTTCCGGCACAGATCCCGGTGAAGGTGTTGGACTTTCTATCGCCATGCTGGAGGAACTTCACAGCCGCGGAGCAACCGTTGTAGCGACAACACATTTTGGTGAAATCAAACATTTTGCAGCTGCCACACCAGGATTCGAAAATGCCCGTATGGAATTTGATACCGTATCTCTCCAGCCGCTGTATCGATTGCGTATCGGAGAAGCTGGTGAGAGCTATGCTTATTCCATCGCATTAAAGCTGGGCATGCCACAGCGAATTATCGAGCGATCCAAATCCCTGTCAGATCAAAGTATTTCAAGAGATCGTACATTCGTGTTCACGTCACCTCCTTTGGAAACACCGATCCTGACGCCTGATCGTTCCGTTGCAGAAGCAGACGGCCCAGCAGAGTTATCCAAGCTGAATCAGCCGAAGCAGTCAAAGGATTCAATCGGTCTCCACAAAAAGACAACAACCAGAGAGTCGGATTCTCCTGCCAAAACTTTTCGCAAAGGGGATCGAGTGTATGCGGCCTATCTCAATCAGTCGGGCATCGTCTGTGATGTCGAGGATAGCCGTGGAGATATCGGGGTCATGCTGCGAGGACGCAAAGTCAAAATCCATAAGAAACGCCTGACCCTGCATATATCTGCCAATGAGCTTTATCCAGGTGAAGATTATGATTTGGACATTGTGCTAGAAACAAAGGAAAATCGTAAGAAACGTAAATTGATGGGACGCAAACATGTGGAAGGCCTACAGATCGAATTACCGTCTGAAGAGTAGCCGATGGGAGAAACAGATGTGGTGAACTGGAAGTCATATATACAGAGTGAAATCCATAATCACCGGCACATTTCTGTTATACTGGGACCAGTATGTTTAACTTCAGCTCGTAGCTATTGCACAGGGAGGGAAGAACTGAATGTCTGCAGAACAAGACGATCAAGAGCACATCCATATCGATGTTCTTGTCTGCCCATTATGCGGGGAAGCTAATCGCTGTTCCTATGCCGCAGGACATCCTCATTCGGAATGCTGGTGTAACCGGGCTACTTTTCCCGAAGGTGTATTTGACCGCATTCCGGCAGAGCAGCGCCGAAAATCGTGCATATGTCAACGTTGTTTGGACGAATATGCCGATAAACGCCAACCAAAAGAAGAGCCACACAGTTAACAACTGTATGGCTCTTCTTCATTATGCCTCATCTATACTGCTAGCTGGCTACCACTGCTCTTACATTTGGTTATACTGGGCAACAGCCTGTTCAAGCACCGGATGATGCTCATCCATGGACGTATAATGGTGGAGGGCAGCTGTAATCCCCTTCTCGCGGATCATGTCCTGTAGTTCAACTGCTTCCGGATCATCGGAGACATCGAACTTGCAGGCTGCTGCCATACCCATAGCCAGATAAGTCGTATCAGTTCCATCCGCATATGCCTGAAGGGCCGGACGAACCAGACGATCATTCGGAGACAACTTGCGCAGCGGGGAACGACCAACACGAGTAACCTCATCGGTAAGATACGGGTTTACGAATCGTCCCAATATTTTGACAATATACTGCTCATGTTCTTCCGGGTTGAATGCAAATCGCTTCACCAGAACTTTTCCAGTTTCCTGCAAAGCGCCGTATACAATGGATTTCACCTTTTCATCAGCAATAGCCTTCTGAATCGTGTCATACCCGTGCACATTACCGATGTACGCAGCAACGCAGTGTCCTGTATTAACAGTGAACAGCTTCCGTTCGATATACGGCTCCAGATCATCGACATATACAATGCCCTCAATCGGTTTGAATGCAGGAGCCATCTGGGAACGATCCACCACCCACTCGTAAAAAGGCTCCACCTGTACATGCAACGGGTCTTCATGATGCTGAATAGGCACAATCCGGTCTACGGCCGAGTCTGGAAAATAGACAAACTGATCTGCAAGGGAACGTACCTTTTCATTAAGCAGAGCATATACATGCTCTTTCAATTGCGTACTGGCTCCAATGGCGTTCTCGCAAGCGATAATGTGAAGAGGGTTTTGAACAGGACCGGAATTCAGTCTTTTCTCCAGTCCCTTTGCAATACCTGGTGCAATATGTTTCAGCACGCCTAAGCCCACCGCGGTTGTAATCAGATCAGCTTCCACCACGTTTTGGGCAACCGTCTCCAGCTGGGTTCCATCGATTGCATTTACACCTGTAACGGTCTCCTGATCCTTGCTTTCGTTGGCCAGTTCCACCGTATACTGCCCCCGTTGCTGGAGAGCTGTTACCAAGGTCTGATTCACGTCGGAGAAAATAACCTCATACCCTGCACGGGAGAGGATCAAGCCGATAAACCCGCGTCCAATGTTACCTGCGCCAAAGTGTAGGGCCTTCATAGCTCCATTTCACTTTCCAGAATAGCGATTACTTCTTCGGCTGTTTTCGCCAGACGCAGGGCCTCCATATTCTCATCCTCAGCACAGATCACCGCGATACTAGTCAAGATCTCCATATGTTCCCCGCCTTGAGCCGCGATACCAATGACCATATAGGCTTTTTCTTCGCCAAAATCAACACCTTGTGGATACTGAATGACAGAGATACCTGTTGATAAAATGAAAGCTTTGGATTCCTTTGTACCATGCGGAATAGCAAGGCCGTTCCCTACATAGGTCGAGACAATCTCTTCACGTTCAATCATCTTCTCAATGTAATCAGCGGTAATATGTCCCGCATCCTTCAGAATCTGCCCTGCCATGCGAATCGCTTCGTATTTGTCCTGAGCCGTCGCATTCATGATGACTTTATCTGTTGTTAACATACTCATAATGGTTGACCTCCAATTTCGGTTTTACTGCGATAAAATCCTACCAGTTCCTGGGACAGGTAATGAATGAGTTCATCCCTGATTCCCTTTTCCAGCAATGTAATCATTTCTTCCTGTAATAACAGGGCGCTGATCTCACTGAGAACCTCCAGGCTTTCCTTGGATAATTCTCTGGGACCAAGCATCAAGAGGACATGGGTAACTCCTGCCGGATCATCCGCCGTACGAAGAAGCGGCTCAGTGAGTTGAAACAAACTAATAGACGGCCTGTAGATTCCCTCACTGCGTGTATGAAACAGCGCAAGTCTTGTGCCGGGAATCTTCTGACTCCCCACTGCCTCACGTGCCTCCAACCGTTTTGCGACCTCCTCCGGTTCCTTCAGCACACCAGATCCATGGAGTACGTTGCACATCGCATATACGGTTTTATAGAAACCGATATCTTGGTTATCCAACGGATACACCTGAAACTTGCCAATAATTCGGACGATTTCAACTAAAATAGCTTCCATTCCATCCGGGTCCGAGTAACGACTTGTCGTCTGAACCTCGGCTTCACGGGGTTTATTATGCTGTCGTTGTAATGTTGTTGTTCGGATAAAATGACGCAGACGCTCGCTCTCTTCTGCCGTAAGCAGTGGACTCACTTTGTAATACTGATGCTCATCCATCGGCAGATCAACAGTGGATAACACCAGATCATATTGATCTGTAGGTATTCGGGCAGCTTCATACCAGGACACGCTGTCCATGATCCGAATCTCAGGGATCTCCTTTGATAGTCGGCTGGAAAGCATGCGTGATGATCCAATTCCGCTTGTACACACGATGATTGCCCTGATCTCACGTTTCAGTGCACGTAACCTCTCGATGGAAGCGCCAAAATGCATGACCAGGAAACCAATTTCCTCATCCGGAACCTCTGTGCCTGGCCAAGCTTGATGCACGGATTGTTTGACCTCTTCGAAGAGGGAATCATAATCCTTGCGAATCTGCTGCAGTAGCGGATTACGAATCATCTGTTGCCCTTCAATTCGCTCCATGACAGGTTGCATATGACCAAGCAGACCTTCACGAAGCAAACGATCCTCATGAAAGGCGTAATGTGTTCTCGCCTGCATCTGATCAATCAGTGAATGTACCCTGTCCAGTAAAATTAAATCGTCTATTGGCAACAGCCGCGAAGAATGAATCCGCTGCTCTGTCTCAACTAATAGTCTGTGAAAATAAGCTTGCTCATCTTGGGAGAATGTAAGCCCCAGCTGGGTCGATAACACACCACACAAGCGGGAAGCCATATAAGGTGGAACCTTCATCTCATCCTGCTCTGCGACTTCATCTCCCTTGTTCTCCAGGGGAGGTATACGACCAATGCCAAAGCCTTTACGAATACGTACAACCGCTACGGATAATTGAATCAGCAACTTCATGTATTGGCGTTCCGGGATGTTCTCCAGCCATTCGATGTCTGGTTGCCATAATGCATTTTCGACCGTAAGCACATCACCGTGTCCAATCATATCCAACAATTTTTGGTTTACGATGGAGCCTCCCTGTTCTGGCTGTCTTCCGAATAGGTCCGACTCATCCAAAAATTCGAGAGCAAGTGCAGCTATGGCTGTGCGATGAATCGTCTCACTTCCGTTAATCTTGACGCCATATCCACGTCTGCGAACCAGCTTTAGTCCCGCCTGACGAATCCGTGACTCCAGATCGTCCAGATCAGTGGTTACGGTGGATACGGTCACTTTCAGATCCGAAGCCAAGGCGAGTAACTTTACAGGGTCCGGTTCATCCAGCAGGATGCAAAGCATGAAGAGCTTACGCTCTTCTGGCGTAAACTCTACATATTCTTTACCCTCTAGTTGCTGGCGCAATACAGCCAGATCATGAGAACTGGCATCGATTCGGATACCGGTTCCTGATTTTTTTTCCAGCCTCATGCCCAAAGGTTCAAGCCATTGTTCAATCATTTGTAGCTCCCGGTGAACCGTTCGGGTACTGACCTTTACTTCAACGGCGATTTCGCCGGCAGTTACTTCATGTGGATGCTCTAGCAGGAACTCCACGATTTCACGTTGTCTTTTGGTAATACTCATATCTCAGCCTCCGGCTCAGGGAAAACAAATGCGTGCAATTACTTTAGACGTTCAACGAGCGCATCGTATTCCGGGCTTTTTAGGAAGTTGTCGATGGATATATGTTCTGCATTCGGTGCAACGGAGCGGGCACGATCGGTCAATACTTGTTGTGTGATCACCACGTCTGCATCCGGCGGGATATCACTGATAGCCGTATTGGTCACCGTAACGTCAATTCCCTCTGCCTTCATCTTCTTGCGTAGAATGGAAGCACCCATGGCACTTGACCCCATGCCTGCATCACAGGAGAAGACAATTTTCTTCACGTCTGTTTTGACTGTAGAAGAAGCCATATCTGCGGCTCTGTCTGCTTCACGTTGATTAGCCGTAATACCAGCGTTTGGCACGGTTCCTTGACTCTTCATGTCTTTCATCCGACTGGATGCGGACTCCAGATCTTCGTCCTTTTGTTTACCCGTTTTCAGCAACACTGCTGCAACCAGGAAAGAAACGACGGCTGCTACAAGCACCCCTGCGAGCATCGGCAGGTACCCACCTTTTGGTGTTAAGAAGAAATACGCGATAATACTACCCGGTGATGGTGCTGAAACAAGTCCTGCTCCGGTGAGCATGAATGTTAATGTACCTGCGACGCCACCCGCAATTGCGGCAAGAATCAGAATCGGTCTCATCAGAATGTAAGGGAAGTAGATCTCATGAATTCCCCCGAAGAAATGAATGATAACGGCACCCGGTGCAGAAGATTTGGCCATTCCGCGTCCGAAGAAACAGTAAGCAAGTAAGATACCAAGTCCCGGACCCGGGTTTGATTCAAGCATGTATAATACGGATTTCCCTAATTCTCTCGCTTGATCTGTTGCAATCGGTGTCAGAATCCCGTGGTTGATTGCATTGTTCAGGAACAATACTTTACCTGGTTCGATGATTAGGTTGACCAGCGGCAGCAAACCAAGATTCATTAACCCTTGTACCCCGGCAGATAATACTTTGCTAATCGCTTCTACAGCAGGTCCGATGCCCAGTAGCGCAAAAATCCCCAAGATTCCGCCAATAATACCGGCTGAGAAGTTGTTAACCAGCATTTCAAATCCGGCTCTAATTTTACCTTCAATGGATTTATCGAACTTTTTGATAATCCATGCTGCCAGTGGTCCGGCAATCATGGCACCGAGGAACATCGGGATATCACTACCCACGATGACCCCGATGGTCATAATGGCACCCACGACACCACCACGCTGACCATGCACCATCGTACCTCCGGTGTAACCAATTAACAGTGGCAGCAAATATTTGATCATCGGATCAACTAGCTGTGCAAGCGTCTCGTTTGGGAACCAGCCTGTTGGAATGAACAGAGCCGTAATTAATCCCCAGGCGATGAACGCTCCCATATTTGGCATGACCATACCACTCAGGAATCGGCCAAAACGCTGAACACCAACCCGTAGCCCACCTTTGGAATTGGACGATCGGTCCAAATTACTCATTGTATTATCCTCCTTGGATCAAGTGATTATGATTTATGAAAGGGGTATCATTTCTCCCCTGCTGTAATCCTAAGCGAGAATGCTCTCCTGTTCAATGAAATGAAAGCGTACTTTCGTCATGAACAATGATGACAACATTAGGTTATGTAATCGTTTTAATTGATGCATAATGGCTGAACCCATTGGTACACAAGGCTTTTCTTGCCTATGACTTTTATCATTTCCAGAATCATTTTCCAACCTATAGCTTGGTCCAATCAGACGATTCACATCCACAATCTGCTCACATCCACAATCTGCTCAAATCCACCTTCAAAACCATTTTTGGAAAGCACAAAAAACCTGTGCAAGCATCCGGCTCACACAGGTCGAAACAATATGAAACTTATTGCATTTGGTTATAGAATATATGTTAATAAGTACAAGTTCGTTGATACTATTCTTCCGTATGTTTCCGATACGCTTCTGCATTCATCAATGTAGACAATGCTACTGTCAGATCTCCCTCAACACGGATTTCAATCATCCAGCCTTCCTCGTAAGGAGAGCTGTTCACAAGTTCAGGTGAGTCCTGCAACGAATCATTGACTGCAGTAATTGAACCTGTGACGGGAGAGAACAAGTCCGAAACCGTTTTGACCGATTCGATCGTTCCAATGCTGTCTTCTGCTTTTACATTGGTTTCAAGGTCAGGCAATTCCACAAACACAATGTCACCCAGCTGATGCTGCGCGAACTCGGTAATGCCAATACGTACAGTATCCTCCCCTACGGTTTGCACCCATTCGTGCTCTTCACTGTACAGGAAATCACTTTTCAATTCGCTCATCGATATCCGCCTCGCTTTTCATTAATGAGTACATGCGTTCTTTGACCTTAACCTTTTTCCCAGAACATAGCGTATGATATTTTTGAATCAAATGTCAAGATACCTCACAATTTATTTGCTGAACACCTCTAAATCCTGTAACCGGATTACACTCTTTTTTCATATACTGGTGAATATTAGAATAGTAAGCGCACTCTTTATAAATACACGAACAATAACATAAAAACTAAATTAAATATTCGGTTTTAAATCATTATCTATGATATCGTTCTTGACATCGGTAGTGGATTCACGTTTTAATGAGAGGAGTAAATGTGTTTATTGGACTATGTTATACCCGCGGATGAATGTAAAGGGAGAGATTACCCGTGACACCCGATTCGGGATGTACATGAGGTAACGCCGAAGGAGTAAACCACCGATAAGCGGGGGTGAATCTCTCAGGCAAAAGGACTTTTACGGGACGCAACTCTGGAGAGCATCTATTCGCCCTGTGCGGGCGTTATGATCACCCAAGGGGAAACCTGCTGCACAACGTAGCGGGGTAACTCTCAGGTACAAGGGACAGAGCCTTAGAATACAGCGTGCTACTTGGCATGCCGATTCTTTGGCCTGTCCTTTTCCTTTTTCCCAAAAAACGAAAAACAGGATGTAGAACGGCGCTGCCATAGCTGCCCTTACCATACTTATGTGATGAAAATATCTAGCTGAAAATTTAAAAATACCCTGGTTCATTGATCCACGATTGTATATCCGGCCGGCTGACGGCCCATGACGAGGTGATTTGATGTCCGATTTGCTTAGAACACCACTCTTCCCACTATATCAGCAATACGAAGGCGTACGGTGCATTGATTTTGGAGGCTGGGAGCTTCCGGTGCAATTTAGCGGAATCCAGAAAGAACATGAAGCGGTGCGTGAGCGTGCCGGGCTGTTTGATGTATCCCATATGGGCGAATTCACGGTACAGGGTGAGCAGGCTGAAGTTTTTTTGCAACAAATGATGACCAATGATGTGACCACGCTGGTTCCCGGTCAAGCCCAGTACACCCTGATGTGTTATCCAAATGGCGGTGTGGTGGATGATCTGCTCGTGTATAAGCTGGAAGATCAGCATTATATGCTTGTGGTTAACGCCTCCAACATCGACAAGGATTGGGCGTGGCTGCAAGAGCACTTGATCCCTGGCGTGAGCATGACCAATGATTCGGAGCAGACAGCGCTGCTCGCCTTGCAAGGTCCACTGGCTGTAGACATTATCGGGAAAGTTACAGATACGGATCTATCCTCGATTGAACCGTTTCGTTTTGTGCAGGATGCTGAAGTATGTGGAGTAAAATTACTGTTGTCCCGTACCGGTTATACCGGTGAAGATGGCTTTGAACTATATGTTCCTGCGGACCAGGCTGCTGTGGTCTGGAATGGATTAATGCAAGCCGGTGAAGGTCACGGACTCGTACCAACCGGACTTGGTGCCCGGGATACACTGCGCTTTGAAGCAAAGCTCCCTCTGTATGGACAGGAATTGTCGGCAACTATCTCTCCACTCGAAGCTGGCGTAGGTATGTTTGTGAAGCTGAATGCCGGACCTTTTATCGGACACGAAGCCTTGTTACAGCAAAAAACTGACGGGCCCGCCCGCAAACTGGTCGGCATCGAAGTGTTGGAGCGCGGTATTCCCCGCCCCCACTATCCGATTTACGCCGAAGGCGTACGGATTGGTGAAGTGACAACAGGTACGCAATCACCTACATTGAAACGTAATCTGGGGCTTGCCCTCATCGACAGCAAATACGCTGCGCTGGGAACCCCGCTTGAGATTGAGATCCGCGGCAAGAAATTAAGAGCCGAGGTCGTGAAGACCCCTTTTCATAAACGGACACGTACGTCGAAGACACCTACTCAAGGAGCTGATCAAGCATGAGCAAGCACCGTTACATTCCCATGACTGAACAAGATCAGAGCGCCATGCTCGCAACCATCGGTGTGGATACGCTGGAGGATCTGTTTCAGGACATTCCAAAAGAGATTCGTTATCAGGGCGAGCTGCCCGTATCCTCCAAACTTGATGAATATGCGCTGACACGTCACATGTCCAAACAAGCTGGCGCCAACGCCAATTTCGAAACACACGCCAGCTTCCTCGGCGCTGGCATATATGATCATCATGTTCCTTCCGTCATCAATCATGTCATTTCCCGTTCCGAGTTCTACACTGCCTACACACCTTATCAGCCCGAGATCAGCCAAGGTGAACTACAGGCCATTTTCGAATTTCAATCCTACATCTGTGAATTAACCGGTATGGCTGTAGCCAATGCCAGTATGTATGACGGCGCAACAGCTTTTGCGGAAGCAGGTAATCTGGCCGCAGCGGCAACTCGTCGCAAACAGCTCATCGTATCCCGTACCGTTCATCCGGAAGCCCGTCAGGTATTGCAGGCGTATGCGCACGGACTCCGTCTGGAGATTGTCGAGATTGGTTATAAGGATGGCGTCACTGATTGGGATGCCCTGCAAGCCGCCATATCGGACGATACCGCTGCTGTCATGATCCAGAGTCCGAACTTCTTTGGTGCTGTGGAAAATGTGAAGCAGGCTGCCGACCTCGTGCATGCGCACAAGGGCCTGCTCGTTGTAAGTGCAAACCCGCTATCGCTGGGTCTGCTGGAAGCCCCAGGCAAGCTGGGTGCCGACATCGTTGTAGGTGATGCGCAACCCCTTGGCATCGCCGCTTCACTCGGCGGCCCGACATGCGGATATTTCGCAGTATCCCAGCCTCATATGCGCCGAATTCCTGGCCGAATTGTAGGCCAAACAACCGATCGCAATGGCAAGCGTGGTTTTGTACTGACATTGCAAGCACGTGAACAGCACATCCGACGCGAAAAGGCGACATCCAACATCTGTTCCAACCAGGCTTTGCTTGCACTCAGCGCATCTGTATATATGTCCATCATGGGTAAACAAGGAATGATCGATGTCGCGGATCTGAATTTGCAAAAGAGTCATTACACCCTCAATACATTAACTGCGATTCCTAGAGTTAGCCTTACTTTTAATGCACCAACATTTAATGAGTTTGTTATTCAGCTTCCTGAGGGAACAGATGTGGATGCTCTTCAATTGAAACTGCTGGATGGGGGCTTCATTGGTGGTTACGAACTTGGACGTGATTATCCAGAGCTTGCCGGACATATGCTGATTGCTGTTACCGAACGACGCAGTAAGGAAGAGATTGACGAATTCGCACGAGTATTGGAGGGATCGCTGTGACTCAGGAAACGACGACGACAACATCGGTACAAGGACAATCGGAAACAGGTACCTCTGTCTCCACTTCGGTTCAACCTGAGACGGATACAACATTTAGTGCACAGACCTTATCTCCTGCTTCGGAACAATCATTGATTTTTGAACTCAGCAGCCCGGGGCGTGTCGCTTATTCCTTGCCAGAATGTGACGTTCCTCGTCAAGCTGCCGATACGTTGATTCCCCGGGAAATGCTCCGTTCGGAAGCAGCAGCGCTGCCGGAAGTGTTTGAGGTCGATGTTATTCGACACTATACCGCCCTGTCCCGCCGCAACTTCGGCGTAGATAACGGATTCTATCCACTGGGCTCTTGTACGATGAAATACAATCCAAAGATTAATGAGGATGTTGCCCGTTACAACGGTTTTGCCAAAATCCATCCGTACCAGCATGAATCCAGCATTCAAGGTGCACTTGAACTGTTATATACGTTGCAAAACGACCTTGCAGGTCTGACAGGTATGGACGCTGTGACCCTGCAACCAGCCGCTGGTGCTCATGGAGAATGGACTGGACTTATGATGATTCGTGCCTACCACGAAGGTCGTGGCGAACAACGTACCAAAGTCATCGTGCCTGATTCCTCTCATGGTACCAACCCGGCAAGTGCAACCGTTGCAGGATTTGAGACTGTGACAATTCCATCCCGTGCAGACGGACTGGTCGATCTGGACGCGCTCCGTGCGGCCGTTGGTTCCGATACGGCAGCATTGATGCTGACCAACCCGAATACACTTGGTTTGTTCGAGAAAGACATTCAGGAGATTGCATCCATCGTACATCAGGCTGGTGGCTTGTTGTACTACGATGGAGCCAACTCCAATGCCATTATGGGCATTACCCGTCCGGGTGATATGGGCTTTGACGTGGTGCATCTGAACTTGCACAAAACGATGAGTACGCCTCATGGCGGTGGTGGACCAGGTTCCGGACCAGTTGGTGTGAAGAATCGCCTGATTCCATTCCTGCCTAAACCAATGGTGATCAAGAATGATGATGGTATGTATGCATTCGATCGTGAAGGCGATCAATCCATTGGCCGGGTGAAAGCCTACTACGGTAACTTCGGTATATTGGTACGTGCCTATGCCTACATTCGTACCTATGGACCGGAAGGGTTACGCCGAGTCTCTGAATGCGCGGTACTGAATGCTAATTATATGATGGCCCGTCTCGCACCTTACTACGAGATTCCGTATCCAGGCGTATGTAAACATGAATTTGTCATGTCTGGTCGGGGTTTGAAGCAATACGGTGTGCGCACACTTGATGTTGCCAAACGATTGCTTGATTTTGGATATCACCCACCTACGGTGTACTTCCCGCTCAACGTGGAGGAATGCATCATGATCGAGCCGACAGAAACCGAAAGTAAAGAAACGCTGGATGGCTTCATTGATACGATGATACGGATTGCCAAAGAAGCGGAAGAGACACCAGAATTGGTACTCAACGCACCTTACGGAACACCGGTCACTCGTCTGGATGAAACCACCGCCGCTCGCAAACCTGTACTGAACTGCGCTTGCAGTTAATTAAATCATTGTTATCACAAAAAGCTCTTGCTGATATTCCAATCAGCAAGAGCTTTTTGTGTTGCCTTCCCTTTTCCTGATGTCATGTCAATCTTACAGCTCGCCATCATCCTGTTAGAGTATTTCTCAACGTTTATAACAAAAAAAGCCGATATCCACAATGAATCGCGGATATCGGCAAAAATCGCTGCATCAATGCAGCTCATTATCGGAAAAAGAAAAACCTCAAATCCGGAGGAAACCCCGGCAAAATTACGCTTGAATGCTTTGAACCAATTCAACAACTTGTTCAGCCGTTTGCATATCCAGAGCTTTAGCAGCCAGTTCCTGCATATCCGCACGGGACAGCTTGGTGATCTGACTACGAGCTGGCAGAATGGAGGTTGCGCTCATGCTGAACTCATCCAATCCAAGACCAAGCAGCAATGGAATTGCTGTTTCGTCTCCTGCCATCTCACCACACATGCCAACCCATTTGCCTTCACGATGCGCTGCATCGATAACCATTTTAACCAAACGCAAAATGGCCGGGTTGTAAGGTTGATACAGATACGCCACTCGTTCGTTCATACGGTCAGCAGCCATCGTGTATTGAATCAGATCGTTCGTTCCGATACTGAAGAAATCCACTTCTTTTGCAAACTGATCCGCCAGAACTGCAGTCGAAGGAATTTCGACCATGATTCCGAGTTGAATGCTGTCAGAAACAGCAATACCTTCAGCAACCAGCTTTTCTTTCTCTTCGAGCAAGACAGCTTTTGCTTCACGGAATTCACCGAGTGTTGCGATCATTGGGAACATGACACGCAGGTTTCCATGTACGCTTGCACGCAGCAATGCACGCAATTGTGTACGGAAGATATCCAGACGGTCCAGACACAGACGAACTGCGCGGAAGCCGAGGAATGGATTCATTTCTTTTGGCAGATCCAGGTATGGAAGCTCTTTGTCTCCACCGATGTCCAGTGTACGAACAACGACAGGTTTGCCTTCCATTTTTTCCAGTACCGCTTTGTAAGCATTATACTGAATGTCTTCGGAAGGAAGCTTGTCTCTGCCCATGTACAAGAACTCGGTACGGTACAGGCCTACAGCCTCGCCGCCGTTCTCCAGAACACCTGTTACATCATTCGGTGTACCGATGTTGGCTGCAAGTTCAACATGAACGTTGTCCACCGTTACCGTTGGTTCATCACGAAGTTTTCTCCACTCTGCACGTTGTGCATCATACTGTTCCTGTTTGGCACGGTATTCAGCAATAACTTCATCAGTAGGGTTAACCAGGACGTGGCCATCCAGACCGTCAACAATAATCATATCGCCTTGTTTCGCTTGAGCCAAGATGTCCTTGGTTCCAACAACAGCCGGAATTTCAAGAGAGCGAGCCATAATCGCGGAGTGAGAAGTACGTCCACCAATGTTGGTTGCAAAACCTTTAACAAATTGACGGTTCAATTGAGCCGTGTCGGAAGGTGTTAGATCCTCCGCAAGCACGATCACTTCTTCATTGATCTCAGCTGGACTCATGAAGTCGATACCAAGCAAGTGATTTAGCACACGTTTGGTAACATCACGCATATCTGCAGCACGTTCCTGCAGGTAAGCACTCTTCATGTTCTCAAACATGGAGATAAATTGCGATGCTGTTTCGTTCAAAGCAAATTCTGCATTGATCATGTCATCCGCAATTCTAGCTTTAACCGGATCAATCAGTTCAGGGTCATTCAGAATGAGCAAATGCGAAGCAAAAATTTCAGCTTTTTTCTCGCCAAGCTCTTGTAAAGTACGCTCTTTGATCGCCTCAAGCTCAGCCTGGGATTTACCCAGAGCTGAGTCGAGTTTCGCGATCTCTGCGTCAACGTCGTTAATTTGGCGTTTTTCTACAGAGTAGTCAGGATGCTCCAAGATAAACGCCTTGGCGATAGCAATGCCCGCCGAAGCCGCGATCCCGGAGACATTAAGCATTAATTTCGCCCAACCCTTCGTTAACCATAACGTCAGTCAAAGCTTGAAGAGCTTCAGCTTCGCCTTCGCCTTCAACGATGATGCTGATGGTGTCGCCTTGTTCCAATCCGAGGGAAAGAACACCCAGAATAGATTTCAAAGTTACTTTTTTACCGTTAGCTTCTGCAAAGGATTCTGCACCTTTGAATTTGTTTGCTGTATTAACCAGGGCTGTCGCCGGACGTGCGTGGATACCATCTTCGTCTGTAATTCTGAATGTTTGTTGCATTACAATCATCTCACTTTCGGTAGTTTGGTTTAGGCATTGCATATATTTACACTTGCTTGCCATCGTCGTAACACTTCTTATTTTATCTCAATGATTGGCTGTTCGCCAACTTTCAGCACTCCACTCTTCTTCAGAGTTACCGTGGAGCCCTCTGGCAGGTTGGTGAAAATAACTGGAGAAATGATCGAAGGAGCGTTTGCTTTGACATACTCCAGATCCACTTCCATAATCGGCTGACCTGCCGATACCAGATCACCTTCCTGTACCAGTACGTTAAAGCCTTGACCTTTCAGCTTCACCGTATTAACACCTATATGAACAAGCACTTCCTTGCCACCATCGGACATGATGCCCACGGCATGTTTGCTTGGAAATACATTAAACACTTTACCATACACAGGAGAAGTTATCGTACCATCATGTGGCAAAATTGCGAACCCATCACCTGTCATTTTCTCAGCAAAGACCGGATCAGGTACGTTTGTAATGTCCAGCAATTCACCATTGACTGGCATGACGATATCCTCAGCAACAATGCGCTCGCCTTGCTCACCTTGTGCCTTTTCCTCTTCAGGAGTTGGTTTGGCAGCTGCTGGCGTTGGTGCTGGTGTTCGTCCTGCGATAATATCCTGCATCTGAGATTTGATCGTGTCGGAACGTGTTCCGAAGATGGCTTGAACATTATTACCCACTTCAAGGACACCAGATGCACCCAATTGTTTCAAACGATCTTTTTTCACATTGGATTTCTCATTAACTTCGATCCGCAAACGAGTAATACAAGCGTCCAGATGTTTGATATTTTCCTTGCCACCGAAAGCTTCGAGAATGTTATGTGGCAGGTCATCCGTTGAACCAGAGCCTCCGCCAGATTCGGTTTCAGGCGTTGCATCTTCACGTCCTGGTGTTTTGAGATTGAATTTGCGAATGATAAACCGGAAACCGAAGTAATAGATCACCGCAAGAACCAATCCGACAATAATAACGTCCCACCAAGGTGTACGGTTCGGAATAATCCCGAAGATCAGGAAGTCAATGAACCCACCGGAGAAGGTCATACCGATCTTTACACCCAGAATTTGCATGGTCATGAAAGACAAACCTGCAAAGATACAGTGTACTGCAAACAGGATTGGTGCTACAAACAGGAACGAGAACTCAAGTGGCTCTGTAATCCCTGTCAGGAACGAGGTCAGCGCAGCTGAACCCATGATCCCTGCAACATACTTTTTGTGCTCCGGTCTTGCTTCATGGTACATCGCAAGTGCCGCTGCTGGCAAACCGAACATCATGAACGGGAATTTACCAACTTGGAATGTTCCTGCTGTGAGAGCAACGCCATCACGTAACTGGCTGAAGAAAATCTTCTGATCCCCACGAATAACATCTCCGGCTTTATTCACATACTCACCAAACTCAAACCAGAATGGGGAGTAGAAAATGTGATGCAAACCGAACGGAATCAATGACCGTTCCACAACTCCAAAGATGAACGCCGACAAGGTCGGACTTGTATCTACCATGAAGTGAGATACAGCATTCAGTCCATTTTGAATCGGAGGCCAGATAATCACCAGAAGCAACCCGATTACAAGGGATACTACCGATGTGATAATCGGAACGAAACGTTTACCTGCAAAGAAACCGAGGTAAGACGGCAGTTCGATTTTGAAAAATCGATTGTAACACA
Source organism: Paenibacillus sp. FSL H7-0942 (assembly GCF_045040715.1). Taxonomy (NCBI): domain Bacteria; kingdom Bacillati; phylum Bacillota; class Bacilli; order Caryophanales; family Paenibacillaceae; genus Paenibacillus; species Paenibacillus sp. FSL H7-0942. The sequence continues at coordinate 5,365,424 of NZ_CP150279.1, forward strand.
GCGCGGCGGCAATACCTATGATAATACCTCCGAACACGCCTGTACTTAATGTTGGGATACCCAAGATGCTGGCATAACCCGGTACTTCACCGATCATTGCCGGAGTAACACCTACTGCAGATCCTAATGTAACATTCATGACCAGGTAACCGATGATCGCTGCAAGACCTGCAACGCCTTCGCCACCAGCCAATCCGACAGCTACGCCGACGGCGAACAGCAATGCCAGATTATCAAATACGATCTGACCTGCGTTCATCATAATTGTTGCGATCGAGTTCACCCAAGGGGTGTCGAGCGCCGTTACATATTGCAAGAAATCTGGATTAACCAGCATGTTACCAATTCCGAGCAGCAAACCTGCCGCAGGTAGAATGGCTACAGGCAGCATGAGAGCTTTACCTACTCTTTGCAATACACCAAAAAGCTTTTTGAACATCGCGTCGTTTCTCCCTTTCGTCTAATTTATATGTTGTGATGCAAGCAAGGGAACACAAAAAAGGCATGAATTAATAAAGTAAACTGTGCCAACCTTGGGGTATAGCATACCCTGTGCAAGGAAAGAACAATCACACTTTAATTAACTCATGCCTGATCGAGTCAGTAACACGTCGCTTATGTTTATTCAGTTGCTTGATTACGGAAACCATTGTAGCACCAGTTCTAATCTATTGCAAGCCTTTACACCAAAAAAATAAATTCCACATTCCATCACTGGAATGATCTCACTTATTCTCTTCTTCCTTCCGCTGATTCAGCCTTTGCAGATGAATGGTCAGATAACCTACCTCTGCAGGATAAACCGGCAGTTTCAGTCTTTTCTCCATTACTTTGGTCAGTTTCCATGCAAGCGAGTACATTTCGGGATACTCTAACTTAAGTAGGGAATCCAACTTATGAAGCTCTTCCACTTTGTCTCCACGGCGAACACGCTCAAGGGCAAAACGAAGATGCGTCAGCAAACGAGAGTAATCCAGCGATTCCGTTTCAAACGAATAATCGAGTTGATCAGACACCAGGTTCACCAAATCAGTGATCAATTGTGAATGCTCACGTACCTGGGATATATTTTGATTGGTCATTGCGCTATAGATATGGAGGGCAACAAAACCAATCTCATCCATCCCCAGATCTACACCCATTTTCTCTTTGATCAGACGAACAGCGTATTCTCCCATTCGATATTCTTCAGGATAAATCTCGCGGGTTTCATATAAAAATGGATTTTGTATGATAATGCCCTGCTCCTTGCGTTTTAACGCGAAAGAAATGTGATCGGTTAATGCAATATGGATATGTTCATTCAGAGGAACGTCCGTACGCTCTGCAATATACGTAATAACTTCGTTAATAATCTCGATCAGTGCTTCATCCACCTGTGGAAGAAGCTGTTTGTACTGCTCTTGCTCCTGCTGGTTTTTCAAAATGAACATTTTCTCCACAGCCATCAATGGAATGTGATCACTCGGTTTTCGGTTAAAGCCAATGCCTTTACCAATAACAACGACTTCCCCGTGTTCTGGATGCTGTGCAATGATTACATTATTATTTAGCGCTTTATCTACATGCAAGTTGCTCATTGTTTGCACCTCTTTTTCACACCATCTTAGGTGTGATTAAGTCACACCCTGTTACGAACGAAAAGACACCCGGAGCGGGCAAACCGCGCCGGACGTCTCGCTTAAAAAGTAACAAAAATTCGCCTTAAGGTCAATAGAGCAACCATGCAAGATTCGAAGTGCTTCTTACTCGTCAACTCCAGCTCTTTCCACAATCTTGTCGATTATAGAAGGAGTTGTAACAGCCTCGCTCTGTTGAATTGCAACTGGCGCAGGTGTTTTAGACTTCGTAAGGCCTTTAATCAGCTGCTCTACATCGATGCCGGATACACTTTTGAGCATCTCTGGAGCGGTCGCCATAAGTTCAGTAACATAGTTACTCACTCGTGCTGCACCTTCACCTTTACCTGTATCTACCACCGTCAGTTTATCAATGGATGCAATTGGCTCTGCAATTTTACCAGCCAGTTCAGGCAGCATTTTGACAATGATATCGAGTACAGCTGCTTCGCCAAACTTCTGGAACGCTTCGGCCAGTTTTTCTTTTGCTTCTGCTTCTGCAAGACCACGCAAACGAATAACTTCTGCATCTGCTGTACCTTTGGCAAGTTCCGCATCCGCCATGGCCTGACCTTCAAGTCGCTTCTGTTCAGCTGTTGCTTTGGCATGTGTTTCGATGGAATACTGTACTGCATCAGCTTCACGCATTCTTTTGGCTTTATCCGCTTCGGCAGCCTGCTCTACCGCATAACGATCCGCTTCTGCCTTTTTCTTCACTTCAGCATCGTATTGTTTCTCACGTACGACGATTTCTTTTTCCTGGAGGTCAATCTCACGTTCTTTACGAACGAGTTCAACCTTCATTTCTTCCTCCACCACGGTCTGTCTCGCGCGCGCTTCATGGATATGGTAAGCCTGGTCGGCTTCCGCTTTGGCTGTATCCTGATCCCGCTTAAACGTGGCTACTTTCAGTTCTTTCTCTTTGGCTGCCTCAGCGATATTGGTATCACGCAGCAACTCTGCTTTTTGACCCTGCTCTTCTGCATTGGCCTTCTGAATACGTGCATCACGCATCGCTTCCGCTTCAGCTATCTCAGCATCTCGCTTCACTGCCGCAATTCTCGGTTTACCGAGAGCATCCAGGTAGCCCTGTTTATCACGAACATCCTTGATGGTAAATGAGACAATTTGAAGGCCCATTTTCTTCAGATCTCTAGCTGCTACGCCTTGAACCTCTTGCGCAAACCGATCCCGGTTCCGATATACTTCTTCCACCGTCATTGTACCGAGGATGGCCCGCAAATGTCCCTCCAGAACCTCCTGTGCTTCGCTTCTCAGCGCTTCTACAGGTTTACCGATGAATTGCTCAGCTGCCGTAGCAACGTCCTCTACAGCGCCCCCTACCTTGATAATAGCGACACCGTCAGCGATAACCGGAACACCCTGTTCCGTGTACACTTCAGGTGTGGAGACATCCAGCTTATGGGATAACAAGGAGATAAATTCGGATTGCTGGAATATCGGCAGGATAAATGCACCGCCACCACGAACAATTTTAATTTTCCGTCCAGAATCATCATCGGAGATATTTTTGCTACCCAGGAATGATCCCGTAACGATCATCGCCTCATCCGGTCCAACCGTTTTGTATCTCGCCCAGAAAGCCAAACCTAAAATTAGAATGACACCGACTACAACTATAGGAATCAGCAATACATCCCAATTCAAATTCAAATTATCCATTCCACATCTCTCCCCTTATTCATTCATGATGAGTGCTTAAACTACTTAGGTGATAAGAATACTTTATAAATCTTTAAGTACATTTTCATCCCATTCCGACACACGCAGTACACCATCTACAACATCCACTACGACAACACGGGCTCCCGCCGCAATGGGGAGGTGTTCAAAACTGGATGCCGTTTGAATCGTACTGCCGGAAGCAAAACGAATCATCACTTCGCCAAAACCTTTTTCCGGCACCGGAATGGTGATTTCCCCAATTTTCCCAGATAACTCTTTCATTGAAAACGCAATCGAGACATCGCTGTTACGCATCGGTTTGATATATGCGAAGAATACCAGCATGGCTGCAGCAATACCTATAAGCAGGGATAATATTAGACCCGACATCGCACTTAATGAACTATAACGTGTTAACATAATGCCTGCCCCACCGAAGGTTGTAATGGAACCAGCTAACACAACGGGTTTGAAAAAATCAAGACCTGGCATTTCGAAGGCTCCGTCCAGCAAGCCGTCAATCAAGTCACCAAGCACAAGGCTGACAACCGCAAATATTGCTCCTCCGATCAGACACCCCCAATAAATTGTCTCCATCCCCTGTTCCTCCTCTCTCTGCCGCAAATTCATCCTAACTGGGCATTCCACATGTAAATAAATACGTAGCTAACATCAAAATGTTTCAAAATCTTTCCTCAAATGTATTCTGAACCCGATAATGGGTATTATCACGACATTCTGTTCTTCTTGCTTCATGTTCCTCCATCATTCACGTGTACAGCCCGAATACATGAAAAAACCGCAAGGCCCCCATGAAGGAGACTTGCGGTTTATTGGACAACAGGATGTGTCCGTTCACTTGTCAGTGATTATAGAATTACAGAGAAGCCGTGTAGATGGATACAACATCTTCCCGTTGCAGTTTCTTGAAATTACCGAATGGGCCAAACAGCATCGCTTTGTCTGCCATTACGTCGATCTGGCTATCATCGATATCGTAATCAGCCAAACGGTTAGGTGCACCAATGGATGTCCAGAATTTGCTGAGCGCATCGATACCTTCTTCGGCAATCTGTCTGTCCGACTTGCCTTCAGGGTTCACTTCGAATACATTAATTGCCAGACGTTTGAATCGATCCACATTCACGTCCAGGTTATGTTTCATCCAGTGTGGGAACAAGATTGCAAGTCCACCGCCGTGTGGGATATCATACACTGCGGAAACCGCATGTTCAATATTATGTGTTGCCCAATCTCCTGCGAGACCCATATTCAGCACGCCATTCAGTGCCATTGTTCCGCAATACAGAATTGTTTCGCGCAGTTCAAAGTTCTCCAGGTCTTCAACCAGACGTGGCGCTGCTTCCATGACAGTACGCAGAATCGTCTCACAGAAGCCGAGTTGAACCGGTGTATTGGCATCCAGATGGAAGTAATGCTCCAATACGTGGGACATCATATCCACCATGCCGTATACCGTTTGGTCCAGCGGAACAGTGTATGTATTCACCGGATCCAGGATAGAGAATGCAGGGAATGAGTATGCGCTACCCCAGCCCAATTTTTCTTGTGTATCCTGATTCGTAATAACCGAACCGGAGTTCATCTCCGAACCAGTTGCCGCCATGGTCAATACGGTACCGAGTGGAAGAGCGTCCTGTGCAACGGCTTTGCGCTGAGCAAAATCCCACATATCGCCATCATATTTGGCACCTACAGCAATAGCTTTGGAGCAGTCCAGTACACTGCCGCCACCTACAGCGAGGATCAGGTCGATGTTATTTGTTTTACAGAGGTCTACCCCTTTATGCACCGTAGAAAGACGTGGGTTAGGTTCCACACCTGCCAGTTCAGTCACTTCTGCTCCAGCTTCCTTAAGCAAACCGATCACTTGATCGTACAGACCACTGCGTTTGATACTGCCGCCACCATATACAAGCAGAACCCGTTTACCGTATTTCGGCACTTCTGTCTTTAATGCTTCCAGTTGTCCTTTGCCGAAAATCAGCCGGGTTGGATTATAGAATTGGAAAGATCTCATATCTATTGTCGCCTCCAATGGAGTTTAGTATTTTTGTGCAACTCCAATTATAGTACCCTGTTTATAGAAAAACAAATCGATAGTCGCTCACTTTATAACAACCCGTTAATCTCCAAATGAGCTCGAAACATCTCGCTAGATGAAGGCAAATTTTCAGCATCCACCCATGTTTCTGTGGCCCATAATCCAGCCTGTTTGAATGCCCGCGGACAATGGATAAAACACTCTTCCACATCTACAATGACAGCCGCACCTATGGTTTTACCACTCCAGCCCATACTGGCGATGAATTCCTCATCCTTGGTAATGGATGCTGTGCCATTAATACGCAGCACTTCATTCATACCCGGAATCAAAAAGAGCATACCAATACCAGGGTTCGACAACATGTTCAACAACGAGTCTATCCGCCGATTGCCTGGGCGTTCGGGATAAACGAGCCGATATGTATCATAGACTTTCACAAATCCTGCTCCATCACCCCGAGGTGACACATCACTTTTTCCATCACGATCGGAGGTGGAGAGGAAAAATAATGGTGACATGGATATAAAGTTCTGAACATGTGAATCCACAAATGAAATTGCCTTGTTACGCACATGTTCATGCGGTTCACCCACCATGCCTTGCAGTTCCTCAGCATCTGTAATCAACGGAATATTCAATGCCTTCTTTTCCAATTGTTCGTCCCCGTTTCTTCATTGAGTTATGTATTCAATGGCTTTCCACCATTATACATGCGGGAACTGACATCTTCCATTTCTGAGAACGAATATGAGTGCCGTCATTCAAATACCGCGCCCCCATGTCCCCTCGGGTCACCTATTGGAGATTCAGTATTGTTAATATCATCTAACAGTTGTACTGTAACCAAAAGAACTTCAAAATTCTTAATATAAATATAAGGAGGTTATTGGATTGAAAAAAGCAAGCATCTTCGTCTTTGCTCTGCTAATGTTCCTCGTACCCTGGGGACAGATGGTTATGTATGCTGAGCCGAATAAAGAAAAAGACTTCATAACGAGCGCTAATGCTCATGGAATCACAATAAACGACTATGTGGGCACTTCGAAAGATGTCATTATTCCCGAAACCATTGGCGGTCAACCAGTTACTTCTATTGGTGAAAAAGCATTTTACAGCGATCATTTGACTTCTGTAGTTATTCCGCATACCGTCTTCACTATTGGAGAAAGGGCATTTGAAATCAATCAACTGACTTCTATCGTCATTCCAGAGACTGTCACGACTATTGGAGACTTGGCATTTGCATACAACCGGCTGACCTCTGTCGTCATTCCGGACAGTGTATCCACAATTGGGAACTCCACATTCACTAACAACCAACTGGCCTCTGTCGTTATTCCCGAAACTGTTATGTCGATCGGAAATAGTGCATTTACAAACAATAAACTGACTACTGTCGTTATCCCAGAGAATGTCTCAACTATTGGATACTGGGCGTTTGCATCTAACCAGCTGACTTCCATTGTTATTCCAAATCGTGTCTCTTCCATTGGACATGCTACATTTATGGACAATCAACTCACTTCTGTCGTCATTCCGGATAGTGTCTCCTCTATTGGGGCGATGGCATTTGCGGACAATCGGTTGGCGTCTGTCTTCATTCCAGCTAGTGTCTTGTCAATTGGTTTCTTAGCGTTTGATGGTAACTCATCCCTTATTATTACGGGTTTTGATCCTTCAGAGGCTCAAAACTTCGCTAACTTTTATAGCATTCCCTTTCAAAAATTGAATATGGTCGTCTCCTTCGACTCCAATGGAGGGACCCCGGTTGCGGTCACTCAAGCCACTTATGGGCAAACCATTGTACCTCCCACTCAGCCTACCAAGGACGAGTTTTTGTTTGAAGGCTGGTACATAGATTCGGTATACTCCCTTCCCTGGGATTTTGCCAGAGATACCGTGACTGGGGACATCACGCTATACGCCAAGTGGACGAGTTCAGTGACAACTGCGTCCAAAGATACGAATAAGGACGATCCCATTTCAACTTTGACCGTCTCTTTTGATTCTCAAGGCGGAAGCCCCGTTTCCTCTACTATTACTAGGAATAATCAAGCAATAGCGCCTCCCACTCAGCCCAGCAAGAGCGGGTTTTCATTTGATGGATGGTACATAGATTCGGCATTATCTCTTCCCTGGAATTTTGACCGAGATACTGTAAGTCGGGACATAACACTATATGCCAAATGGGTAAAGACTGATAGCTCTGAAAACCATGGTGGCAGTCCTTCTTTCTGGACAAGTAGCTCTATTACTGACGCATCATCCCAGGAACCTGATACAGGAACGGAACTTAAAACCGAACCTAAACTTAAAGTTGAACCTAAACCTAAAGAACCAACAACACCTTTGACCCCAGTTGTGTTCAGTGATATTTCAATCCATTGGGCACGCTTGATGATTGAAAGTATCGCTGCACGTGGACTGATAGAGGGATATCCCGATGCCACATTCAGGCCTAATCAGCCAATCTTGCGTAAACACATGGCTGGTATAATCAACGGAGCGTTTGAGCTACCAATAATCCGAAAGGCTACTCCCTTTGAAGATGTAGAGCCGACACATCCCTACTTTGATGCTATATCTCGACTACAGGAGGTTGGCCTTATTGATGGATTCCATATTTCGAACGGCTTAAATGATTTCTTCCATCCGGATGCTGTACTTACACGTGCTGAGGCAGCAAAAATTCTGGTACTCGCGCTGGACCTGCCGCTGATCCAAACGAGTTCTTTTGAGGATGTGCCCTCCTCCCACTGGGCTCACGACTACATAGCCACACTGGCCGAGACTCGAATGGTTGTGGGATATCACGGACAGTTCAGGCCGGATGACTCCCTAACCCGAGCCGAGCTGGCTGCCCTGATCTATCGTTCAATTCCAACAGAACAAACGACTGGCTCACAACTCCGTTAAAAATCATATTCAAAAAAACACCAGCCCTTGTATTATGGGCTGGTGTTCATCGTTCTACCTGTCTATTCAGTGTATCCCATGCTGCTCACAAAACGACGGAAAGCCTGGCGTCCTGCTTCATCATATTTGTAGACCCCTGCATGTTCCAGAATCTCGGCGAATTTCAAGCCGACTTCCTGCTGTACAATGGCAACGGCTTGTTCTTTGTCCAGGTTAGGACCAAACCGTTCAATCAATTCTTCCGCCCAGCCCAGATGTTTGTTCAACACATGATCAGAAGCTTTGGCGGCTTCAGCAAGTTTGGCATCTCCAGCGAGAATATCCGCGATACTGTCGAGTTCTTCTTTCAAACGACCTGGCAGGATGGCAAGCCCCATCACTTCGATCAGACCAATGTTTTCTTTCTTCAGATGGTGCATTTCACGGTGCGGATGGAAAATGCCTTCTGGATGCACATCATTCGTACGATTGTTACGTAATACAAGATCCATCTCATAACCACCATCTGCACTGCGACGAACGATTGGTGTTACCGTATTGTGTGGTACTTGTTCCCCGTCCACTTCACTGAATGCTTCGATATCCACAGCAGAATCACTGTAGACCTTCCACGCTTCATATACGGCGTTACCCGCTTCAAGCAACTCTGCAGGATCGTGTGAAGCCAGACGCATTACGGACATTGGCCATTTCACGAGACTCAATGTAAGTCCAGGTGCATCCGCATGGCGGAAGACCGCCTCTGGCTGTGCATTTTGAATAGCGAATGTATGACGTCCACCCTGGAAATGGTCATGTGTCAGAATCGACCCACCTACAATCGGCAGATCCGCGTTAGATCCGATAAAGTAGTGTGGGTACTCCCCGACAAAGGCAAGCAGTCTGCGCAGTGTATCTTTGGTTAATTTCATCGGCACATGATCATGATGGAAAATGATGCAGTGCTCGTTATAGTACACATACGGCGAGTATTGGAACAACCAAGGCTCGTTGTTAAGCTCCAACGGAATAACTCTCAGATTCTGGCGGGCCGGGTGATTCACCCGACCAGCGTAACCTACATTTTCACGACACAGTTGGCATTTTGGATATACCGGAGGCGGAAGCAATTTCGCCATGGCAATTTCCTTTGGACTTTTCTCCGGTTTTGACAGGTTGATAGTAATCTCCATGTCTCCATAGGCCGTGTCCTGTGTCCAGTAGACGTTCTTCGAGATCCGATCCATCCGAATGTAGTTGGAGTTAATCGACAAGTCATAGAATTGAGATGTGGCCGCCTCAATGCCTTCCGTCTGCTCCGTGTGGCGGAATGTGCGTACCACTTCAGATGGGCGTGCCATCAAATGGCCCATGATTTTGGCATCCAGCAAATCACGGAATGTATCGCTATTTTCAGGAATGAGTCCAATAGTGAATCCATAATCGATCAACGTATCCAGCATCGCCTGTGGGCCATCGGGCACTGTCGTGTCCAACGCTCCGGCATAAGGCTCTGAGAATCCGAATTGTTCCAGCAAGAGGTTGCGGCTGTAATCCCAATCCGCTTCCTCGATTAATTGTTTCTGCAAGGCAAATGCAACCAGACGTTCAATGGCATGCAGTGCTTCCTGCTGCTCCGGTGTCCGCTCTGTGGCACCTGCTGCAATATGAGTCTGTGACATAAGGTGTTCGCCTCCTAGTTTTTTCCGTAGCCGTCAGGACGTGATTGGTGCCATCTCCAAGCGCTTTGAATGACATCTTCCAGATTGGTCCATTTTGGATTCCAACCCAGGACAGATCTTGCTTTTGCAGATGAAGCTACCAGCACAGCCGGATCACCTGCACGACGTGGCTCCTGTACAACCGGGATATCCAGGCCAGTCACTTTTTTAGCTGTTTCGATCACTTGTTTTACCGAGAATCCTGTACCGTTACCCAGGTTGAACACATTGCTGTTCTCACCTTTGCGAAGATAATCTACTGCACGCAGATGTGCATCAGCCAAGTCGCTCACGTGGATATAGTCACGGATACATGTGCCATCTTCTGTTGCATAGTCGTCACCAAACACGGCGATGTGCGGGCGTTGTTTCAATGCTGTTTGCAGTACAAGTGGAATCAAGTGACTCTCTGGTTGGTGATCTTCACCAATTTTGCCGCTGTCATGAGCACCGGCTGCATTGAAGTAACGTAAGGAAACGTATTTGATATCCTGAACTTTATCGAACCATGACATCATGCGCTCCATCATCAGCTTTGTTTCGCCGTATACGTTGGTTGGTTCTGTACGATCACTCTCTTCGATTGGCACTTTCTCAGGCTCACCGTAGGTAGCTGCTGTAGAGGAGAAGACGATGCGGCGTACGTTCGCTGCATTCATCGCTTCCAACAGACAGAGTGTACCAAACACGTTGTTGTCATAATATTTAACCGGGTCTTTCATACTCTCGCCTACGAGTGAGTTGGCTGCAAAGTGAATGACTGCATCGATTGAATTCTCAGCGAACAGCTTCGCCAGAATTTCTTTGTCACGCAGATCCCCTTCATACAACTTACCGCCGAGCAACGCTTCACGATGCCCTGTCTGCAAGTTATCCAGTACAACAACCTCTTCCCCACGTTCCAACAATGCTGCTACCGTATGAGATCCAATATACCCTGCTCCACCTGTCACCAAAATTGCCATTTTACTTCGCCTCCTTCAATTCTTTAACACCATCACCTACACCGCATACATAGAAATCACCTTTGAGACGGGTACGCGCTTCATATGCAGCGCCCACTTCACTTACAAAACGCTCGACATCATTCTCATGCACAAGTGATACGGTACAACCGCCAAATCCTGCGCCAGTCATCCGAGCACCAAGCGTGCCTGGAATCCGCTGAGCTTCTTCAACCATAACGTCCAGCTCATCACAGCTTACTTCGTACAAGTCACGAAGCGATTCATGAGAAGCGTTCATCAGCTTACCGAAGGTTTCCAGATCGTTACCCTGCAATGCTTCGACTGATGCGAGCACACGAGCGTTCTCTTCCACAACATGTTGTGCACGCTGTCTTACTTTCTCATCCTTGATCTGATCCTGTAGTGTTAAGAACTGCTCCGGCGTCAATTGAGCCAGGTAATTCAGTGCAGGCAGCTGTTCCTTCAAGATGGCAAGTGCCTGCTCGCATTGGGAGCGACGTTCATTGTAGGCCGAATCCACCAGACCGCGGCGTTTGTTCGTGTTACCGATGACCAATTTGTAGGAGCCTGTACGGAAAGGAACCTTTTCGTATTCCAGTGTGTCACACATCAGCAGGATCGCGTGATCCTGAGCACCGTTTGCGACAGCGAACTGATCCATGATTCCACAGTTGACGCCTACGAACTCATTTTCCGCTTTCTGGGACAAAAGCGCCAGTTGAACCGTATCAATATCCGATACACCCTCCAGAGACTGAATCGCAAATCCGGTGAGTACCTCCAGAGATGCAGATGATGAAAGTCCTGCCCCGTTCGGAATCTCCCCGTGGTACAAGAAGTCGTAGCCTTTTGTTACATTCACGCCTTTGCCCTGCAATTCAACCATGACACCAACAGGATAGTCGGTCCATTCTCCGGTTTTTTCCTTACCGATGGAGGAAGTGTCTAGTACCCCTTCATAAGACATGTTCGTGGAAGCCAGTTGCAACTTGTTGTCCTCACGCTCACGAATGATCAATGTTGTTCCGAATTCAAGTGCTGCCGGAAGCACGTAGCCACCGTTATAATCAATGTGCTCACCGATCAGATTCACACGCCCAGGGGCATGAAATACACGGATGTCCGCTTCACTCTCTCCGTACTTCTCAATAAACTTTTGTTTCAATTCAGTTACGTTCACTGCTGGTGCACCTCGCCTCGTTGTTGTGGTTTTCTTAATGTTATTATATAAGAAAGCGGTGCCTCTTGTAATGCAACCATGTGTGTTTCATATGGATAAATGTGACCTTAAGGCGTATAATGATCGGAGCATCCCGGAAAGAAGGAAACGACCATGTCAGATCAATCCAACCCCAAGAAAGAATCCCTTGCATCTTCTAACGAAAAAATACAGGAATCACCTTCCGGTAAAAGCGGAGCACTCAGTTATTCGGTTGCCTCCAATCCGGTCTATTATGAACAAGGCGCACTGCATGTCCTGTTTGCCGGAGCAAGCCAGACCCTTCCGGGTCACGCCCTCGGTCCTAAATTGTTTGATTATTATCTGCTGCATTATGTAGAAAAAGGGGCGGGTACGTTCCGTACCGAACTGCACACCTACGAGTTATCCGCAGGTGATTGTTTCCTCATTCATCCCGGGCAACTGGTGAGCTACCAATCCCATGCCCGCAACCCATGGCAATACCGCTGGATCGCCTTCACAGGCAGCCAGGCTGCCCAGCATGCCGAGGAGGCTGGATTCCGCCCGGAGAAGTCCGTTTTTCATGCTGGACCATCCTGTGGAATATCCGATTGGCTATCCGTGATGCAGGATGCTTTTGCGGAGCGCAAAGAAAGCTCCCATTTCACATCACTGGGTACGTTATATATGATTCTAGCCGAAGCACAGAATCACCTTTCGCAGGGTCAAACCTTAATTCCCGGTGAATCCTCCATCCGACGTACGGTGAAACAGATGATTCAATATATGTCTACCCAATATGCCTACCCTGTCTCCATCGAACAAATGTCTGCGAGTCTTGGATACAACCGCGCGTATTTATCCCGTATTTTCAAACAGGAAACTGGACTTTCCCCAGTCACCTATCTGCTAAAACTACGGATCGACAAGTCGCGCCAACTCCTGAGAGAACGCCCGGATCTGTCCATCGAACAGGTATCTGCATCGGTTGGACTGCCAGACGCACTATATTTCTCCAAACAGTTCAAACGATTTCACGGTGAAGCGCCTAGCTTGTATCGAGAGAAAATACTGTCCCGTCCACTACATCAGGGGTTACAGCAGAATGCTCAACAAATCAAACGGTGAGCAACACAACGGACGGAACACGTACGACAAAAAAAGGTGCATTCCGCCATTATGGCTAAGATGCACCTTTTACACTTTATTTATTTGTCGTCAGGCTCTGGAGACAGGATGGATTCAATCCGTTCCAATTCCTCTGTAGAGAAATCCAATTGGCTGAGTGCAGCCACATTCTCTTCAATCTGGGAAGGACGACTTGCGCCAATAAGCGCGGAAGTTACCCTGCCATTACGCAGCACCCATGAGAGTGAAAATTGGGCCAAACTCTGACCACGGGCTGCTGCAATCTGGTTCAGCGCACGCACTTTGCGGAGCGTCTCTGGAGAGATGTTGTTTTCATTCAGGAATACCGACGGTCCTTTGGCACGTGAGTCTTCCGGGATACCATTCAAGTATTTGTTCGTGAGCACACCTTGTGCCAATGGACAGAATGCAATACTGCCTGTTCCATACTCATCCAGCACGTCCTGCAAACCATCTTCAATCCAGCGGTCCAGCAGCGAGTATTTCGGTTGATGGATTAACAGGGGCGTACCCAGACCTTTCAGAATTTCGGCAGCCTGTCTCGTCTGCTCTGCGGGATAGTTGGAGATCCCTACATAAAGGGCTTTGCCTGAGCGAACAATATGATCCAGTGCCATCATCGTTTCTTCCAAAGGTGTTTCGGGATCATAACGATGTGAATAGAAAATATCCACATAATCCAGGCCCATACGCTTCAAGCTCTGATTCAGACTGGATACCAGATTTTTGCGTGAACCCCACTCGCCATACGGTCCGGGCCACATATAATACCCCGCTTTGGTGGAGATCACCAGTTCATCACGATAAGGTTTCAGATCCTGGGCCAGTACCTGTCCAAATAACTGCTCTGCCGAACCTGCCGGTGGGCCATAGTTGTTGGCAAGGTCAAAATGTGTAATGCCCAGATCAAATGATCGGGTAATCATATTACGGCCATTCTCAGCGTTATTAATACCGCCAAAATTATGCCACAGCCCCAGTGAAATCGCTGGCAGTTTCAAACCTGAACGTCCAACGCGGTTATATTTCATCGTTTCATAGCGAGTATCGCTTGCTACGTAGACCATTATGAATCCCTTCTTTCCCCAGGTTCCGCCTCTTGTATCCAGTCTATACCGGAGAATGCGGTTATTCAGTCCATACGTTCAACCAAGAAGCTGGTCCACATTATTCATTACCTCGCCAATCGGCTCTGTAATCAGCAAATCAGCCCTGCGGTCGTAAGCGGTAGGTGTAGCGTTGAGCAGAACGGTATGTTTTCCCTGAAAATACGTAATTAACTGGGCCGCCGGATATACCGTCAGTGACGTGCCTCCCACGAGTAACAGATCTGCAGAAGACAGTGCATCAATGGAACGATACAAAGTCGTCTGATCCAGCTCCTCTTCGTACAACACCACATCCGGTTTGATCACACCACCACATGTGGTACAGCGAGGCACGGTATATTGGGACTGTATAATATCATTCAGCGTATAAAACTGCTTGCAATCCATGCAGGCATTACGATGAATTGAGCCGTGAAGTTCAAAAACATTGCTGCTACCTGCCTTCTGATGTAGTCCGTCGATATTTTGCGTGATCACTGCCTGAAGTTTTCCCGCCTGCTCCAGACGGGCCAATAGTCGATGGCACCCATTCGGTTCCGCATCTGGATGAAGCATTTTACCTCGATAAAAATCATAAAAAATATCGGCATGTTGATCAAAAAAATGCCGGCTTAATAACTCTTCCGGTGGATAAGGCGAATGCTGCTCCGTCTGATACAGACCCGCAGCCGAGCGGAAGTCGGGAATCCCGCTTTCCGTTGAAGTCCCGGCCCCTCCGAAAAAAACAATCCGGGAGCTTTCCTGAATCCATGCAGCCAGTTGTTCTGTTGCGTTCATCCTCTCTCCTCCTTTTATATCGTTCAACCAAGCCAGGGTGACTTATAAAATCACGCTTATCTCATTATAATGACGAATAATGGCATGGGCATCAACCAGGTGAGATCCTTGATCTAACTGCGGACCGTAACCGAGCGTATAGGATACCTCTGCGTGCCGCCCCATCTGCATATCCCCATTGCTGTCTCCAATTACAACTGCCTCCGCAGGATCGATATGTAATTCACGGCAAGCCAAGAGTGCTGCTTCTCCATCCGGTTTGCCCTGGGTCACCCGATCACAGCCCACAATGGATATGAAAAAGGAACGAATCCCCATCCAATCCAGATGTGTTTCTGCTGCCGCTGTACTATCTGAAGTGACGACCGCCAGTGGTATGTCTGCTGCCCTGCATTTCTGCAAGAAATCCAGCAATCCTGACATTGGTTCAGCGGATTTGCGCTCTCTTACCGATCTCATGGCTACACTTGAAAATTTGCGTATCGTTGTGATCGCTTCATTCCATGGTATGCCTGCTGCATATAGTTGCCCGGCAAGCAATCCCGTGCACTCATCCACAGTCGCAATGGCCAGCGGGCCTTGCGGATCATAGCCGACAATGTGACCTTCTGCATTATGAATGGTGCCTAAGACGTGCTCCCGTTCAACCGTAAATGAAGCTCCAAGCTCATTCATACGTGCTTGTAACTGACTCAGCAACGTCTCTGCCCACGGCCCCCATAGCTGAAGGAATTCCAGCAGTGTTCCATCTTTATCGAACAGGATCCCTTTACATGGGATCTGCACTCCATTCACTTGAAGCATGGTCATCCATATCACCTCCATTAAGTTATGCTATAAATGCATTCAACCCTTAATGCAGAATAATCAAAATCTACTTGATGGTACTTAACCAAGCCAGTACCGTCTTGACCGTCTGATTCAGCTGTTCTTCTCCACTCACTTCCGCCTCGCCATCTCCTTTTTGATGACCATAATCACCGAACTGGGCGTGGTTACCACCTTCAATGGTGTAATATACCGTGTCTTCTGGAAGATACATTCGTCCACTCTGATACTTCGTAGCATTCACGACCTCATCTTTAGTACCCAGAATAGATAAAGCAGGTATTCCAAGTGACTTTGCGCTTCCTTTTTCATCCGGGTAAGATGCCAAGAAGAAGATCCCGTGAAGTGCATCTGGATGTGCGGCTACATAACGTGCAGCCATGGCCCCGCCGAGAGAGTGTCCACCCATAACAAATTGTTCTTCTGGATATGCGGCCAGAATCTCATCTGCCAAGTTTGGCTTAAGCACTGCCAGGTTAACTGGCATCTTGGCAATAATCGTGTGATGACCCGCAGCAGCCAGCTCATGCGCAAGTGGTGCATAACTTTCCGGTTTTACCAGTCCACCAGGATAGAAAAGTACACTTTTCCCCGTCGGTTTGTCTGGCACAAAATCAATCCAGTTCTCTTGTTCACTCACCGTCACCGGATTGGCTGTTTCCATAGCCGTTTGGGCTGTTTCCTGTGGACCGTATGGTGTGAATAATTTCCACGCAACAAATCCACATCCAATGACAATGAGCGCCAGAAGTACGAGCAGGAATTTCCCGATGCCCCTCTTCTTGCGCCCTGTATTATACCGATTTCTCAACGTTAATCACCTTTCTTCACTTCCGCAGGTGCCGCGGCTCACAGAATTGGGAGCCTTTGTTTATCAGGCTCCCCTTCTACGAATTGAAAAATATTATTCAGCCTTGGCCTTGCGGTAAGCATCCATATATTGTTCCGCTTTGCGACGGACATGACTCAGGTCACCCGTCTTCACAGCTTCCGATGTCAAGTCGGAACCAATCCCTACAGCCACTGCTCCACCCTTGATCCAATCCCCCAGATTAGACAAGGATACCCCGCCAGTTGGCATGAAATTCGCCTGCGGCATAGGGCCCTTCATCGTTTTGATAATCGAAGGATCATACAGGTTACCCGGGAACAACTTCACAATGTCCACGCCGAGTTCCAATGCGCGTTGAACGTCAGCAATCGTCATCACACCAGGCAGAATCGGAATTCGATACAGGTTGCAGATCTGAACCGTATCCGGGTTCAGGGAAGGTCCGACTACAAACTCGGCACCAGACATGATAGCCGCTCTTGCCGTTTGCGGTTCAAGCACCGTTCCCGCACCAATAATCGCGAATTTCTCTGGATCTTGTGTGTTCCAATGGTATACACGGCTTAATTTTTCAATGGCTTTGAGTGCACTGGGTACTGTCATCGTAATCTCGATAACTTTAATGCCACCCGCAATCGCTTGCTCGGCCATGGCAATGACTTGATCAGCAGAATCTGCACGCAGAACTGCCACAACCCCATTGTCCGTAATCTTTTGCAATAGCTGAAGCTTCTTCATTTCATTCTCTCCCTTGTCAATGTGGTGGTTGTGTATACAAGCCTTACATTTAAGAACGAAGATGAGCCATATATGATTTCAGCAGCGACTAACGCTCAACATGAGCAACGTTGTTCAGCTTGGCCTCGACCTGCCCCCACGTCGGGAGCGCCTCCCAATCGCCAATAGCCTGTATAACCATGGAACCGGTCAAATTGCCGAGACGGGTTGCTTCCTGCGGGGAGTATCCTTTTAATAAACCCGATAAAAATCCCGCACAGAATCCGTCTCCTGCTCCTACCGTATCCAGAACATTATCCGCCTTAAAGTACGGAACTTCAGTTAGGGTACCATTCGCCAATACGTAGGTCAAATCAGGGCCACCCTTCACGATGCACACAGCATTCATGGCAGATAAACGCTCAAGTACTTTTTGATCATTTTCTTCGTTATATAGAAGTTTCATCTCGTCCAGACCCGGTAAAAAGTAGTCCGCCAGTTCAGCTAAACGCAGTATAACCGGACGGGCCTCATCCGCAGACCATAGTTTGAGACGCAGATTTGGATCAAAGCTTACTTTCACACCTGCCTGTTTGGCAATATGTATGGCAGCCTCTACCGTAGCAAGTCCGGACGGGCTTATCGCTGCCGTTATACCCGTAACGTGCAATATCTTCGCCCCGGCAATATAATCAGGATCCAGATCATCAGGTGTGATCGCACTTGCAGCAGATAACTTCCTATAATAATGCACCGAGGCTTTCCCGGAAGCGTTCTCACGAATCATCAAACCAGTGGGCTCGTGATCACTCAACCTTACCCGGGATACATCTACGCCTTCACCGCGAATGGCTTTCAGAATCATACTGCCGATCGGATCATTGCCCAAACGTCCAAACCAACCACTGGTATGCCCCAGGCGGGATACGCCAATAGCCAGATTGCTCTCAGCACCCCCGAAAGACTTGTCCAGTGAGGCTGCATATTCCAGCCCTCTTGTATCCTTGGCAGTCAGCAAACCCATACTCTCCCCAAACGTAATAATTTCCGGGCTTGGATAGGGACTCGTTGACATGATTTCTTCCCTCCTTATAGTTACATTCCCTCATCTTCTTTTTCTATTGTCATCCTCTATGCAACCGTTGTCAATCCCGTTGCGTTCATTTTGTTGTCACAGCTTTGATAAAAGATAACGCTTACTAATGTGAATTAAATCACAATAGATAATGAACATCCATATTACCCTTATTACAGATGCAAATGACCTTGCAAACAGGGTCTATAAGGGGGCTACACCATGAAAAATCAGACACTGATCCGGGATGATCAGGAATCTTTCTTTTACAATCTGCGCTTTATGCTTATCGTCTGTGTCCTAGCTGGTAATGCACTTGAACCACTCATTACACGTTTTGCAGGTGCAGAAGCTCTGTTCCTGTGGATATATACGTTTCACATGCCACTCTTTGTATGGGTAACCGGGTATTTTGCGACACACTCACTCCAAGGTGCATCTGGACGAAACGTCCTGAAGCAGATTGCACTACAGTATGTACTGTTTCAGTCCTTATACGCATTGATGGACTTTACCGTATTCCACACACCCCATATGCGGCTATCCTTCTTTGCACCTTACTTGCTGTTATGGTTTCTCGCGAGTCATTTCTGTTGGCGACTGTTGCTTCGTCTGACGATTTCCTGGAAACCGATATATCGGCTGATTGTATCGATTGCGCTCGGTGTAATTGCCGGGTATTTGCCCATCGACGGGTTCTGGCTCAGCTTCAGCCGTACGTTTGTATTTCTGCCGTTTTTTGTCATCGGTTATGACTATGGAGCAACTATCCGTTCACGTTTATTATCCGGTTGGGGGCGAAAAACCGCAGCCATCCTCTCTGCAGCACTGTTGGTATGGATTGGGTATGGGGGGTTAAATATTTCATCCGGATGGTTACTCGGCAGCATGACGTACGCCGAATTGGGTCACCACGAATGGTATGCCGGCATCTTCCGGGTGGGTGTCTACTTGCTGGAAATCGCATCTGCAGCACTGTTCTTGGCTTGGGTACCTTCCTTGACTTCCAGACTGACGGACCTTGGACGACGCACACTCTATGTGTTCCTGCTGCATGGGTTTCTCGTTCGTCTCGCAATCTGGTCCGGAGTCTACAGTTATATGGGAAGCTCGGCGTATATTCCAGTCATACTTGTCATTGCCATACTCTTCGCAGTCACACTGGCTCTGCCGGCTGTACGTCACACGTTCCAACCCTTAATTGAACCGGATATATCCCGATTTTCTTTCAATCGACATGAGGTGTTTAAACGGTCGGCCTAATGCTCTGACGGATCTCTTCACCATCGATTCTATCCTAGTGAATTGTTTCAGGCTGGAAATAAGGTGGTAAATTAGGGATACGCGCTACAAAAAACAACTTATCGTTGTAAGGAGTGATTTGTAATGGCACGTCAACCGACGTCAGAACACAAGATGAGCCGTGAGGAAGCTGGCAGATTAGGTGGCAAAGCGACTTCCAAGAACCATGATCGAAGCTTCTACCAGATGATTGGAAAAAAGGGTGGCGAAGCGACTTCAGATGCCCATGATACTGACTTTTACAAGCAGATTGGTCGCAAGGGCGGAGAAGCAACCTCCGAAACTCATAATAAGGAATTCTATCGTGAGATTGGACGCAAAGGCGGAAGCAACTAATGAATTCCGCTCGCCACATCGAAACATGATCATAGCTTTCCCGCAAATCAAGAAGTCTAATTCCATGAAAATGGTTTGAGGCTTCTTTCTATTGTTTGTAGAAATATGACGACGGTTGTGATAGACTCAATAGAAAAACCGGGTGTTCACGGGTTTAAAGCAGCAAAGAATTTCACAAACTACGGGGAGCTCGACACCGGCATGCCGGTCCTTTTTTTTAGAGTACGGATGAAATTAAACGACAGATGCACTGCCATTTACTTTTCCATTCATGTTGCTCAATATTATATATTTGGGGGGAATACACCATGTCAGCCAAGAAGATGCGTTCCGATATGATCAAAAAAGGTTTTGACCGTGCACCACACCGGAGTTTGCTCCGCGCAGCGGGCGTTAAAGAAGAGGATTTCGGCAAGCCGTTTATTGCCGTATGTAACTCATACATCGATATCGTGCCCGGCCACGTCCACCTTCAGGAATTCGGTAAAATTGTAAAGGATGCTATTCGTGAAGCCGGTGGCGTTCCATTCGAATTCAACACCATCGGAGTAGATGATGGTATTGCCATGGGACACATTGGTATGCGTTACTCGCTGCCAAGCCGTGACATTATCGCGGATTCCGTGGAAACCGTTGTATCTGCACACTGGTTCGACGGCATGGTATGTATCCCGAACTGTGACAAAATCACACCAGGCATGATGATGGGTGCACTTCGTGTAAACATCCCTACCCTGTTCGTAAGTGGTGGACCAATGAAAGCTGGTCGTGACAGCAATGGTAAAGCTCTTTCCCTGACATCCGTATTTGAAGGTGTAGGTGCTTACCAAGCAGGTAAAATCGATGACAAGAGCTTGCTTGAACTTGAACAGTTCGGCTGTCCAACATGTGGATCATGTTCCGGTATGTTTACGGCAAACTCCATGAACTGTCTGGCAGAAGCGATGGGACTGGCTATGCCAGGTAACGGAACCATCCTTGCCGTTGCTCCTGAGCGTCGTGAGTTTGTTAAACAATCCGCTACCCAATTGATGGAACTCATCAAAATGGACTTAAAACCACGTGATATCGTAACTGTAGAAGCGATCGATAATGCGTTTGCACTGGATATGGCGATGGGTGGATCTACGAATACAGTACTGCACACGTTGGCACTGGCTCATGAAGCAGGTATCGAGTATCCAATCGAACGTATTAATGAAGTAGCGAACCGCGTTCCACATCTGGCGAAACTTGCACCTGCTTCCGATCTTCACATCGAAGACGTTCATAATGCAGGCGGAGTAAGCGCAGTGCTGAACGAATTGCTCAAGAAACCAGGCGCAATTCATGGTGACTGCATTACAGTAACAGGTAAAACAATCCGTGAGAACGTTGAAGGAAAAGAAATTCAGGATACAAATGTCATTCACCACCTGGATAACCCGCATTCCGAAAAAGGCGGCCTGGCTGTATTGTTTGGTAACCTTGCACCACAAGGCGCTATCATCAAAGTTGGTGCAGTTGATGCTTCGGTTGGCGGATACCATAAAGGTCCTGCCATCTGCTTTGACTCCCAGGAGCAAGCGCTCGAAGGTATTGCTAACGGCAAAGTAAAAGAAGGACATGTTGTTGTTATCCGTTATGAAGGACCAAAAGGCGGACCAGGTATGCCTGAGATGCTGGCTCCTACTTCCCAGATCGTAGGTATGGGATTGGGTGCCAAAGTTGGTCTGATCACCGATGGACGCTTCTCTGGAGCATCCCGCGGAATCAGTATCGGACATATCTCTCCGGAAGCAGCTGAGGGTGGTCCAATCGCCTTTGTTGAAGAAGGAGACATCATCGAGCTGGATCTGAACAACCGTATCATCGAATTGCACATCAGTGACGAAGAGTTTGAACGTCGTCGCGCAGGTTGGAAAGGCTTTGAACCGAAAGTAAAAACCGGTTACTTGGCTCGTTATTCCAAACTGGTTACCAATGCAAGCAACGGTGGCGTACTGAGTATCTAATTCACTAATAAATAAAGGGTTGCTCTTCTGCCAAATCTGGCGAAGGGCAACCCTTTTCTTTTGCTGGTAAGTGTGATCAGTCCGTTTAGTTCCGCTCTGGCAGTATCTCTTGTTCAATTAACAACGATTCATCTCTGGATTCTTCTACCGTTGCTGCCACCTGCATCGTATGTTGACCGTAACGTTCCAATAATAGATCCAGCGGCATGGCAATCATCTTGGGTACCAGTTGTTCAGTACGCTGTTTCAAACGTTTGGTTCCTGCCGGGTGGATTACACTTAACAGCAGCTTCAAGTATACTTTGGATGCAGCACTGAACGGTCCAGGAGGCAATTCTTGTATGGTAAATCCGAATTTTTCTGGGCCTCTGTTAATCATACTCACACCGTATATCGCCTTGGCAGAGCGTAACTCAGGTTCGAGTGCCACCATGCGTGCCAAATCCGGCAATTGCTGTTCCATCGTCCGAATCATGCGAATAGCCAAATGCATACTGGAACGTGACGTCACTCCAAGTTCAAACAATTTCTGATTGTCAAAATGTAGTTCTATTACCGGATCTCCATTTTGAATGACATGGCCATCATTCATCTCCACCCGTGCTCCGTGATATACACGTGATCTGAAGTGTAGCATTGGGTCCTCTGGCGAAGCCGTCCGTAGATGATATACCCAGTGGAACAACTTCTCCCAGCCCAGCCATAAGGCAACAACGATTCGTTTCCATAGCTTCAGTGGTGTCTGTAATTGCGTTTTGTTCTGAGATTCGCTCACTATGATACCTCCCATCAACGTATCAACGCGTACGCTTTGCAGGCCTAGCCGTTCAGCTTCCTGTAATACGACTTCCAGCGCCTGAAGCATCTGCTCCGGCGCGTGTGCATCAGCACCAAGGGTCGTTCCTCGATCATGCAGCAGCATGACCTCTCCGCCTCTCAGTTCCTTCAGCATCCGTTCAGTCAATCTCTGGGCACCTACTCGGCTTCTCCAATCTTCAAACATGGAAGACCACAGTACAATCTTTCGTTCTTTCTTGCTGAAAAAATCAAACAAATTCATAATCCCCCACGGTGGACGATAATAACAAGTCTTCACGCCGGTTACTTCATGAATAATCTGACCTGTTCGCTGAATCTGATCGCGAACGGTACGTGGCCGCATGAGCCAGTTCGTCTTGTGAATATAATTATGAATGCCAATAAGATGACCTTCCTCATGTATGCGCTGTATGAGTTCAGGATGACTCGCTGCATGTTCTCCAACGACAAAAAATGTGGCTTTTGCTTGATGCTGACGAAGCAGATCGAGCAGTCTTGGCGTATAATGTGGATCTGGTCCATCGTCAAACGTTAATGCAAATTGTGTATCACTTCTTCCCCGTCGAAATACACGAAAACCAAAAAGCCTACTGATCAAACTTGGAATAAAGGCGTAAAAAGATGAAAGATACAATAACCACAGTAAAATACTATGAAGTATCGTTGTCATGTTGCAAGCTCCCCACTTCTCCTGCCGAATTACGGTGCACTATGGCACTATCAAAAATAAACCGCCTTTAATTTTATCATAGTTCAGACTTTTCTTGAATCCTGTTTTCCCAAAAAGATAGCTATCGTGTACAATAAATACAATCTATTTATTGCCATCAAAGGAGCCATGTCCATGCTACCGCTTTACAAAAAATACGGGCGAACTGTCTTTGACATCGCATTGCTCGTATTAACCGTGTATGTGATCATGTACGGTTTCAGTCAATTATACCATGTGGCTGCACCGGTCTTTCTATCATTCATTGTGTATTGGATGATTGAACCGCTGGCCAAATTTTTACATCGCAAAGGATTGCCCAAGACGCTTGGAGCCGCCATCTCCGTCTTGTTGTTTCTTGCATTGATTGTCGCTGCCTTTTTTGGGGTAGGCCTGATTATCATTTCACAAATTTCCAATCTTCAAGATAATTTTCCCGTATACATTGAAATGATACAACGTGAATTCACCAATCTGGTGTTATTCATTCAGGACAAGTCAGACGCTCTCCCTGATGGAGTTATGGAAAAAGCGAATGATTATTTTGCAACACTGACCGGGTTCCTGTCCAAATGGGTAACTAGCGGAGCGCAATTCGTCGTAGGTTTCCTCAGTTCATTCTCTTCGTTTATTACGAACTTCGGAATTGCGATTATTCTGGCATTTTTCCTCAGTATCGAGATTGAATCCTGGCGCAAGTTCGCCCGTGCGAAAACGCCCAAAACATTAAAGTTAGCTATTGAATTCATGCGTAATCACGTGTTCAAGACAATCCGCTCGTATCTGAAGGCACAGATGATCATGATGCTCATTACGTTTGTATTGATTTATGCAGGTTTGTTGATTTTGGGAACCTCTAACGCCTTTACCATCGCAGCAGTCTGTGCGGTTTTTGATCTGGTACCCTTGCTTGGCGTTCCTGTTGTGTTTATTCCATGGATCGTCTACTTATTCATTATTGGCAATAGTAGCCTGGCGATTGGCCTGATTGTGATTCTGGCAGTAACGATGCTGACACGGCAGTTGCTGGAACCAAAAATATCGGGTAACTCGATTGGTGTATCCTCGGCGTACTTGATGCTTTCGTTTATGCTGATCTCCCTTTCGATCTTTGGCCTGGCTGGTGTAGTGTTATCTCCAGTGCTTCTGATCCTTCTGAAAGAACTGTTACAACAAGGATACTTGCAAAAGTGGATTCACCTGCCAAAAGATGAATTTGAATCCTCTCCATTGGTCATGGACCCACCCGTTAGTAAGGCTTCAGCGAATTCTGCCGAGTCTACTGTACAACGTACCGTTCCTGCGAAGGATCATGAGGACTCCGCCAGATAGTCCATCACCTTCCTGAAGAGAGCCGTCGCCTGATGTTGGCTGTCAGGAGAGACATTTTGGACAAGAACAGCTACAGCATATTTGGGTTGTTCGACCGGTCCATAACCAATGAACCATTGATTGTTGCGCTTCTCTCCATGTTTCTGTACTTGAGCTGTACCTGATTTCCCTGCAACATGCCACCGTGCACGCTGCAGGGATTTTCCTGTTCCCTCACGGACTACCTTATTCATCCAGGATAACAGTTTATGCGCTGTTGCGGGAGCAATCTGTCCTGATGCTGAAGGTGAATCATGCAAGGGCATCTCCAGCATGGTGCCACCATCCGCATATCGAATGCGCTTAACGAGACGTGGGGCACTAACTTTTCCATCATGTAACAGTGTAACGATCAGATTGGCAGCTTGCAGCGGCGTGACCAAGACATCGCGCTGGCCGATTGCTGTCTGTATTTTCGCACCTTCATCAGCAGAAGAAACAGCCTCTGTTCTCACACGCCCGTGATCCTCATGATCAAAGTGTCGTAACACAGGCATTCCTGCCATCTGCTTCCCCTCCCAGCCAATCGGACGCGCGAGTCCCAGACGATCAGCCGTGTTCTCCAGTTGTTCCATACTCAGCCTGCGCGCCGTTTCCGCAAATACGATGTTGCAAGACTCAGCGAATCCTTGCTCCAGATTCAGGTCTCCATGCCCATGCTCCTTCCAGCAAGACAACCCGTATCTTCCGTACTCACCACCGCAATGGAATTCTTCTCCGTTAGAAACCGCATGATACTCCAAAGCAGCAGCCGCAGTGACAATTTTGAAAATGGAACCCGGTACGGCTCCCTGTACTGCACGATTCCCCCAGGCCGATTGCTTGGGGTCCACATGTTGTGGCTGATAGAAAGGACGGGAGATCATGGCGCGAACATCTGCGTTAGCAGCATCTAACACAACAATGGCCCCTTCTTGTAATCCAGATTCTTGCGTCAACTCCTCCAACCCACGCTGTAACTCAGCATCCACTGTGGTTTCTACACGTAAAGGATAATGGCTATTGGCCGGTGCAATGACGTGCGGCTGAATATCAGGGATAATCTCCCCACCACCCGAAACCATGCGTGATACAAGCGTAGGACCAATTCCCCTTAAAAGGGGTTCAAGTGTCCTCTCCAGTCCAGCTGCTCCTGATTTCATGGCAAATGGCTGTTTCACTTCATCCTGATGCCCAGTCAGAATTTTGGAGGACTCAGGCTGTTCAGCCAGATAACCCATCCACTGCATTCCTGTATGCCCCTGAAGGTACCTTGTCATCATCGGATAGATGCCCGCTCCTTGCAGGTGCAAACTACGTAGGCGCTCCACCTGAGCAGCGGTCAAATGAACAGGCTGATGTGTACCTGCTGTCCAAAAATGAGGTATACTTTCCTGATTCCATTCCTTCTTCAATTGATCCGGATCGGTATGTAATATAGCTGCCAACTTTATCATCTCGGAGCCTTCTAATGCCCCATCCTTGCGTAATTTCTCTAATGGACTTGCCTTTGGAAAAAGAACCAGTCCCCATTGCAGCTTACCGGTCAACGCCTCACCCTTGTAATCCGTAAATTGTCCCCGCCCCGGGTCAAGTATCACCCCGCGTTCACGCTGCAATACAGACATTTCACGTACCGTTCGGTGAAATCCAGGCATCGTCTGATTCACCTGAACGATCTGAACCCATCCCAATCGTAATATAAGCAATCCAAAGACAAGAGTTAGAAGAATACAAGTTATATAGATTCGCCGTTTCGCAAGGAGATGCATCCCAATCTCACCTTTTGTCGTTTTGACATATTATTGCTGATATGGCTTGGAATTATCCGGTAAACAAAAAGAAAACCTGTCCCATGTGCGGGACAGGTTCTCCTCATTTCAACCTTGGCTTGTTACACCGTAAAGCGTGACAAAGTTTCTTTCAGTTCAGTAGAAACATTCTCCAGTTTGCCAGACAGATTGACCAGCTGGTTACTGATATTTTGCTGTTCACTGCTCAAGGAAGCTACTTCTTGGGACGTTGCAGAAGATTCTTCAGCTACAGCGCTGACATTGCTCATGGCTTCAGACAACGTACCTTGAGATTTGTTCAAATCTCCAATAGAACCTGTCACCATGCCCAGACGTTCCACAAAGGCACCCATCTGTTCCTGTACGGAAGCAAAGATGACGTTGGTGTCTTTAACCGCATCCATCTGTTCTTTGAATAACGGATAGGCTGCCGACAAAGCATCCACGGTCTCATTCATTTCAGTCATGATTTTGTCTGTAATCTCTCCAACCATCTCAATGGATTGTCTGGATTGAGCCGCGAGCTGACGAACCTCATCAGCAACCACCATGAATCCGCGTCCGGCTGCACCGGCACGTGCTGCTTCAATGGTTGCATTCAAGGAAAGGATATTTGTCTGTTTCGTTATGTTTTGCAGCACTTCAAGCACTTTCAGAACAGAGGAAGTGCTCTCTTTCAGCGAATCAACCTTATTCACCAGTGCACCAATCATTTCTTCTGTCTTCTGGGTTTTGGTCATCAACTGATTCAGATGTTGTGTTCCTGTCTGACTGGACTTCTCTACATGACGAGCAGAATCACCCATCTGTTCATTAGCAGCGATTACACTCTGCATCTGACGAGAGATATTGTCAGTTAATTCATTGCCACGTTCCGCTTCGGTTGCCAAACTGCCTGCACCGCCTGCGATCTCTTCTGTAGCTACAGCAATCTCCGAAGCAGACACAGCCGTTTTCTTGGATGCACTGCTCAGCTCAGTGGCCGTATCCAATACTTCCTGTGCAGAACGATTGGTTTGTTCAACCAGCTTAGTGATCTGCTCCATCATCAGATTGAAGGCGGTCGAGAGCTGACCAATTTCATCTTGGGAGCTATATGGTGTACGAACTTTAAGATTACCTTTCGCACCTTCCTGCATCAGGTCTTTCAATTTGCCGAGTGGACGAGCGATCATACGCACCATCCAGATCCCGATCAATACTGCAATCCCCGCATCAATCAGCGCCATCCACAGGGTCAGAGTCAGAATGCCTTTTGCGTCCTGAACCAAAACAGAGGTAGGTATCATACCAACCAGTTTCCAACTGGATGTATCCATCGTACTGTATACAGCCAGCATTTCCGTAGATTTGCCATCTACCGTATACTCCGTATTTGTACTACCTGCTGGTTCGGTCAACTCTTTGACAAATGCAAGCTCTGTTTCTTGTCCTGTACGATCCGAGATGGAGGATGCAACCACTTTATTATCCGGAGCAATTAGTTGAAGAATAGCTCCTGGCCCAAGATCAAGCGATTTCAATTGTTCCTCCAAAACTTCCAGTTTCAGTTCAATAACCAGAACATACGACTGAGTCGTCCCCTGCAAGTTTTTCATGGAACGTGCAATTTTAAACGTTGGCGTTGAGCCATCTTCTTTGACCTCTGTTGGAAGCCAGCGATAACCGCCCGCCTCAATTAACTCACTGTACCATGCTTCCTGGCGAATGCTGCCCATGGATGAACTGTTGCTGCCGGTACCCATAATGGACTTTGTATCGTCCGTAGGTACCAAATAAATCGCTTCCATAGATTTATTTGTAAATGCAACATTGGACAGTTGCTTGTTGATTGAACTTGAGTTCACGAATGTATCATACGCAGTCAAATTCGTATCTGACATTTTTTGTAGCAAGGACTGCATTTCCGGATCAAAGAAAATCTGTGTGGATGTATCCACAAACCTCTCCAAAATAATGTCCATTTTTTGTTTGGTCTGATCAATGGTCTCCTGATTGGCACGCGAGGCATTTTTCTCTATCGTACCTTTCGCCTTCGAATAGGATAATAGACCTAAACTTACTACAAAAATCATAATTCCCGCAAAAAAGATTAAAAACAGTTTAACCCCTACGGATTTAACCGGATTTGCCTTCTTAATCTGTTGGAAAGAAGACCCTCCAAGGTTTTTCCAATCCCGGTTTTTAAATTGTTTCTTCACCCAATCAGTCTTGATCCAGCCCAGCTTCAATTTACTACGGTCAAACTTAAGTAATTTTTTCCCATTCCCTGTAATTTTACTTTTACCTACTTTTTCTTTCTTCACTTTCTGAACCTGCTCAGGGTTAACCTGCTCGGATTTTATCACTTGCTCCCCACTGTCTTTCTGCTTCTTTTGAACCATTCCCATTCACCTGCCAGTTATTTACTTGTTGGATTTTTCTTTCTCTCCCCTATAAATATGTAGTATTCGACAGCTTTCTTCGTTCCCCTTTCACTTTCCAGAAATATTTTACAACTTTATTCCTATTTTTCTATAAAAAAAAGACCCCCATCTGCCGATAAACGGAGGTCCCCATGTAAATTTCATAACACTATGTTGTTAAATCATAATACAATATTGACACATTGTAGGTATTTGAGCCTACTTCTTTTTTCTCATCATATCGAAGTACGAAACCGGTTGATCTACCTTCATTTTAATCAGTTGCAACGGGTGACGAGCAGCATCTAGAACATTGCCTTCTTCATCCTGTATTTCACCGACGACCTGTTTGAAAAAGTGACCTCCCGGACCGAAAAATTCGATTTCCTGTCCTGGTTTGAAGTGATTGCGCTGTTGAATGGTTGCCATTCCTGTTTCAGCATCATACCCCATGACCAATCCAGCAAAGTCAAAAGGTACGGCCTTTTCTTCCGGTTCATAGATATGATCTTCATGGTCTGGTGTATCATAGAAAAATCCGGTATTCAGCGGGCGATTTGCCGCTTTGTTCATTTCTTCAACCCATTCAGGTTTCAGAACATAATTTTCCGGGTCCGCCATATAGGCATCAATAGCTTGACGGTAGACGTTAACCACAGTTGCCACGTAGTGGATCGATTTCATACGTCCTTCGATCTTGAAACTGTCCACACCCACATCAATCAACTCGGGAATATGGCCAATCATGCACAGATCCTTAGATCCCATGGAGAATGAATTATCTTGTTCCTGGAAAAGGGGAAGCTGGTTCTCACCTAGTTTGAATGGCGCAGGGGCCTTCATCTGCATGTCCTCTTCGCTGACCCACACCGTATCTTCTCTCGCATCCTCAAACAGATCATACTTCCAGCGACAAGATTGGCAACAGCCGCCGCGGTTGGAGTCCCGATCCGTAAAGTGATTGGAGAGCACACAACGTCCGGAATACGAGGAGCACATCGCCCCGTGAATAAAGGCTTCAATTTCGATATCCACATTGGCCTTGATCTCTTCGATCTCTTCAAAGCTGGTCTCACGTCCGAGAACAACACGTGGAAGTCCTTCATCTTTCCAGAACTTCACGGCTTGCCAGTTAAGTGTGGATTGTTGAGTACTTAGATGTACCTCAAGACCTGGCACAGCACGAAGGGCTACTTCAATGATAGCCGGATCGGCTACGATGATCGCAGAGATCCCCGCATTATAGAGGTTTTGCAGGTACGTTTCGATACCCTCAACATCCTCATTATGTGCATAGATGTTCGTCGCTACGAACACTTTGGCTCCATACTTTTTGGCAAACTCCACACCTTCACGCATCTCTTCAAAGCTAAAGTTATCCGCGTTGGAACGCAGTCCATAGGCCTGTCCACCGATATATACGGCATCTGCACCATAATGGATTGCAAATTTCAGTTTTTCCAGATTACCCGCCGGAGCTAGCAGCTCCGGTTTGTCCAGACGGTTACGTTTCCCCGAGAACTTCCGCTGTACCGCCACTGTTTCCATTCTGTTCACCTCGTCTATTAATACACTTGTTCTTTATAGAAAAATCCAAACGACAATTCACGTTCAGGGTCCTGTAACTTCCGCACCTCAGCGAGCCACTCTTCAGAGAACGCATATGCATCAGCATCGGCTACATAACTGTCAATCGCTGTCCGATATGCACGTACAACAGCTTCATTGTAGGTGAGTGATTTTAACATACCTTCAATTTTGAAACTGTGCACACCCGCCTCCATCAACAGATGAAGATCTTCGAGGATACATATATCCTCTGAGCTCATAATGTGTGTACCGTTAATATCCTCGTAGATCGGGAATTTCTCATCCCGACGTTCAGCCTCGATCAGGAACAATCCCCGCTCTTTCCCCAGATGTCCCTCAACCGGCCGCCCTTGATGAGCCATGTAACTTTGTACCAGACTGCGCTTGGAATGATAAATATTCGTCATGCCATGCACCTGAACCTGAGCTTCCACCTTCAAAAAAGGAACCATTTCCGTCAACTCGTCCATATTCAACTCTCGGGCAAGTACAACTCGACTAGCTCCCTTGGTTCCCCAATAGTTAGCCGTCGCATAGTTCGTTGAAGTCATCTCCGCATTCCAGTGCAGCTTCACATGTGGAGCGTATTCCTTCATGGTAGCCAGCACGGATGGATCATTAAACTCCACACCATCAATACCGATTCTGCCAAGTGCTTGAACATATTCAGGCAATTCTTTCAACAGTTCGTTGGACATCAGATTAGTCATGGATACATACACACGCGCCTGATGTTTGGCTGCAATGGCAACCACCTCTGCTGTCTCTTCCACGCTAAAGTTGCCTGGAAGACGCATGCCGAATCGATCATCTCCAATGACCAGAGCATCTGCTCCAGCCTGGAGCAGCACTTCTGCCTCTTTCACATTCGCTGCTGTAACGAGCAGTTCATGTTTCTTACTCATATAATCCCCTCCGCTTATTGCGCAGCCTTACTTTTGGCTATATTTTGCTGGTGTTCCTTATACGTTTTGGCAAATAGATGTCCAGACGAGCCATCCTTTTTTGTCACATAGAACAGATACTCCGAAGCTTCCGGATTTAGCGCTGCCTCAATGGACGGAAGACTTGGACTGGCAATTGGACCGGGTGGCAAGCCTTTGTTCAGATACGTATTATAGGGACTTTTCACCTTTAGATCCTTGAAAAACAATCGTTCCTTCGGTCTGTCGAGCAGATATTGCACGGTAGCATCAATCTCCAGCTTCATATCCTGATTGATCCGATTGTAGATTACACCTGCAACCAGAGCACGTTCCTCGTCCACTACAACTTCTTTCTCCACGAGTGACGCGATCGTCAGCAGTTCATGTAGGGAAAGGTTCTTTTCCTGGAGCTTGGCTTCCAAATCAGGAATGGAATTAATCTTGGTCTGGAATTCTTCCAGCATCCGTTGCATCACATCATGCGTGGAACTTCCCTTTTTCAGCTCATACGTCTCCGGGAATAGATACCCTTCCAATACGTAGCGAAGTTCTTCATCCACTGGAATGTCTTTGATGATATCTACATCAAAGGCCGAAGGATCATTGGCCAGCTTGATGAATTCATCCCGATCTACAACATGCTCATAAGAAAGCTTACCCGCCATTTGCAGAACGTTATAACCCTCCGGAATCGTAAATTTCACCATTTCTTCCGGTACAACTTCACCACTACTCAGCTTGCTAACAATCTCATCATATGTCACGCCAGGATTCATTGAATATGTACCCGCCATGAAATTAGAACCTAGTTTCTTCCACTTTAAATACCCTTTGAAGGTTAACCCGCTTCGGATAAGGCCTTCTTCTTGAAGCTGATCCGCGATTTTCGAAGTTCCCGATCCGCTCTTAATCTCGAATACGACCGGTTCTGTAGAAGCTTCCACAGGACGCATCATACTCCACACGTAACCGCCTGCGCCTCCGACAAGAACTACAATGATAAGCAGTATGACTACAATTGCTTTCCCTTTCAAAAAAGAAACAACTCCTTTACACAACCAAAAAGAGCGGACTTCTCCGCCCTCCCGGTTTCTTCAATTTGAAGCTGATTTAATCTTCGTCAATGGGGAGTGTACACTCATCATACAGTTCCGAGATGTTCTCCCACTCATCGTCATCGTCGATCGTAACTAACTCTGGCATGATCTGGTCTTCACTTCCAGGTGATACCCGCAGAAGTTCAACCTCGTCATAAGGTCGCAACGAACTGCGGAGCACCGCGTACTGCTGACCGTTCACTTCGAACTCAGCCAACAAGTCATACGGTTGTGATTTACCGTTCTCTTCCTCGAGCTCAACATGAGCACCGAATGCCAGACGCAGTGAATCTGTCCATTTCAGGTCTTTGCGGCTATATTCCGTCATTTAGTTCGCTTCCTCTTCATCTTCAGCAAGAAATGTATTAAACGTCTCCTCGACGATATCCCATTCGGCATCATCTTGGATGACGAAAAGTTTAATATCGTCGCCCTCTTCTTCATAACGGAATGCATATACATCCGTTTCGCCATCTTCAGGTTCAACCGGAGCAACCATCATGTACTTGGCCTCCGAACCATCTACTTCAAACTTCATGATGACTTCAAATTCCTCTTCATTACCCTCGTCATCCGCAATGTAAATAATTTCCGCTTCTTCTTCCATACCCAGTTGATCTTCAGCCATTGTTGATCCCCCTCACCTTCTACTATTGGCATCCAAATAATTTTGCAAAATCAAGCTTGCGGCCATTTTGTCCACAACCTGCTTGCGTTTTTTCCGACTGACATCCGCTTCAATCAGCGTACGTTCTGCTGCCATGGTTGTCAGCCGTTCATCCCAAAGGTGAACAGGTAAATTCAGTTCATCCCGCAGGCGATCGGCAAAAGCAATGCATATCTCACCGCGCGGTCCTACGGTGCCGTTCATGTTTTTGGGAAGTCCGACTACGATCTCACTAATCTCATGCTCACGCACAAGTTCGGCAATCCGAGCGAACTCGCCTTCATCACGGCGGCGTTCTAGCACTTCCAATCCCTGGGCAGTCCAACCGAAGGCGTCACTCGCGGCAACTCCGATTCTTCGGTCCCCATAGTCCAAACCTAATATTTTCATCCATGCTCTCCCATCCTGGGGCCTGCTCAGGTCGATTACGAATAATCGCCTTCTCAAGCTTCAGGCTGTCTTCTGTCGGTTCATTTCCCGCTGCCTGCAAGGCTGCAACACAGCGGAAGCGGCGTACATTACCGGTGATTGGCCAGATAGGAACGTACAAGCTCTTCAATCAGCTCATCGCGCTCCTTTTTACGGACCAGACTACGTGCGTTGTTGTGACGAGGAATGTATGCCGGGTCTCCGGAAATCAGATACCCAACAATCTGGTTAATCGGATTATACTCCTTATCGACCAATGCATCATATACCGTGAGAAGAATCTCTTTGGATGATGCTTCCTGTTCGTCACCTTTCACATTAAATTTAACCGTCTTATCCATGGAGTCCATTGATGACACCTCGCTCCTGCATGAACATGGGGACCATGTCCTGCCGAATTGATTTCTGTTTATATAATAACATATTCTGACTGCCACAAGTAAACAAAGGATAAGGCAATTGTGTTTTTTGCTTGTCCTTTACTGGCTTCAGCATATTGCATCATTCGATTCCACACGCTCTCGGGTACAAAAAATAAACGAACAGAACCATTTCGATTTATTTTTTGACGATTGAAAGCCGTTCAATGGATTTATGCATTATGCCCGCTAACCAGCGAAACCGCCAGTTTCAGCGCTTCATCCAGCTTGGTCGCATCCTTACCTCCGGCTTGCGCCATATCTGGACGTCCACCGCCACCGCCGCCGCATACTGCTGCGACTTCTTTGACGATTTTGCCTGCGTGTAATCCTTGTTTCACTTGTTCAGCAGGTACTGCTACAACAAAATTCACTTTGCCGTCCGCTGGAGCACCCAATACGAGTACCGCGTTAGGCAATTTTACTTTCAACTCATCTGCCACTGTACGCAGCGCATCCATGTTCGGAGCATCTACGCGTGCTGCCAGCAATTGTGTATTTCCTGCTTGTACCACTTGATCGGTCAATTGACCCGCTTCCATGGCACTGAGCTTGCTTTGCAGGGATTCAGTCTCTCTGGCTGCTTCTTTCAGTTGTTGGTTCAGACCTTCAATCCGTTTAGGTACATCAGCCACATTTGCTTTGAGCAGTGCTGCTGATTGTTTAAGCAGTTCCAACTGGCTTTCCACATACAGATATGCGCCGCGACCAGTTACAGCTTCGATCCGGCGTACGCCGGAGCCAATTCCGCTCTCGCTCACCAGTTTGAAGATTCCAATCTCTGAAGTATTATTTACGTGACAGCCGCCACAAAGTTCCAAACTGTAGTCTCCGACTTGAACAACACGTACAATATCTCCATATTTTTCGCCAAACAGGGCCATTGCACCCATTTCTTTAGCTTCATCAATAGCTTTCAGCTCGATGTTCACGTTCAGACGATTCCAGATCTGTTCATTCACCTGACGTTCAATCTCTGTCAACTCTTCCGGCGTAATACTACCGAAGTGAGAGAAGTCAAACCGCAGACGCTGTGGCTCTACGAGCGATCCTGCCTGGTTTACGTGTGTTCCGAGCACATCTTTGAGTGCCTTGTGCAGCAAGTGGGTAGCCGTATGGTTTTTGATAATGTCGCCACGTTTCGCTGAGTCTACTTCGGCATTAATCACATCGCCTACACGCAGTTCACCAGACTCCACATTCACCAGATGTACATGTTGTCCAAGTGGAGCTTTGAATAAACCTTGTACTTTCGCTGATACACCAGCACCTCGCAGCAAGCCCTGATCACTCACTTGACCGCCACTTTCCGCGTAGAACGGAGTCTTGTCCAGAACAACCTGACACGTCTGTCCTTCGCCTACAGATTCAACAAGGGCATCACCGGCTACGATGGCTACCACTTTTGCTTCCGTCAACAGGTCAGTATAACCAACAAACTCGCTTTTAACCTCCAGATCAGCAAGTGGTCCGCCTTGAACTTTCATGCTCTCGTTCTCTTGACGCCCAGCACGTCCAAGCTCACGTTGTTTCTGCATGGAAGCATCAAATCCTTCTCGGTCCACAGTCAGACCATGCTCTGCTGCATAATCTTCTGTCAGGTCAAACGGGAAACCGTACGTATCATACAGCTTGAAAGCTTCAGGTCCGCTAATAACGGTGCGTCCTTCGGATTTGGCTGTGCCGCTGATATCAGCCAGAATAGCCAGACCATCTGTTAGTGTTTCGTGGAAACGCTCTTCCTCGGTTTTGATTACTTTGGCGATGAACTCCTGTTTGTCTACTACCTCAGGGTAGTACATGCCCATCACTTCACCAACGGTTGTTGTCAATTCATACAGGAATGGACGGTCAAGTCCAAGCACTTTTCCATAACGAACTGCACGGCGAAGCAAGCGACGGATGACATATCCACGTCCTTCATTACTTGGCAGAACGCCATCACCTACTGCAAAAGCAACCGTACGGATATGATCGGCAATGACTTTCAATGCAACATCAATCTCTACGCTGTCGTTATATTTCACACCCGCAAGAGCGGCTGTTCTTTGAATCATCGGTTGGAACAGGTCTGTGTCGAAGTTGGAATCCACATTTTGCAGAATGGAAGCAAAACGCTCCAAACCTGCACCTGTATCAATGTTTTTGTTAGGAAGCGGTGTGTAGCTGCCGTCCTTGTTATGGTTGAACTGGGAGAATACCAGATTCCATACTTCCAGGTAACGTTCGTTTTCCCCACCTGGATACATTTCAGGATCGCTCATGTCGTTTCCGTAAGCTTCGCCGCGGTCATAGAAGATCTCGGTACAAGGTCCACATGGGCCTTCGCCGATATCCCAGAAGTTTTCATCCAATTTAATGATACGCTCAGCAGGCAGTCCTACTTTTTCGTTCCACAGTTTGAAAGCTTCTTCATCTTCCGGATATACCGTTACGGAAAGACGTTCCGGATCGAATCCGATCCACTCTTTGCTGGTCAAGAATTCCCAAGCCCATGTTACGGTCTCTTCCTTGAAGTAATCTCCAATAGAGAAGTTGCCGAGCATTTCGAAGAACGTATGGTGACGACGCGTTTTACCAACATTCTCAATATCATTGGTACGGATACATTTTTGGGAGTTCGCTAGACGCGGGTTCTCCGGCTTCTCACGTCCGTCAAAATATGGTTTGAGCGGTGCCATACCTGCATTGATCCACAGAAGGGAAGGATCGTTGTGAGGTACGAGCGATGCGCTTGGCTCGATTTTGTGACCTTTACTTGCAAAAAACTCTATCCATTTGGACCGGATTTCACTGGCTTTCATACTGGATGCCCCCATTAAATTATAATAGTCCGTTGCGTATTCGCTCCGGTTGGTCAACATTGTTTTTGTAAAAATAAACACAAAAAACGCCCCTGAATAATCAGGGACGATGTTATCGCGGTACCACCCTGGTTATTGCTGTTCATCCCTTGCTGCCCGGACAAACAAACAATCTCCTCGTTCATGCGAAATAACGGTCGCTCCCGGCAGGGTTGTCCTGCACTCCGAAATTAGCTTTCCGCCGCTTCATCTTTCAAGACTCTTCCAGCCATCAGTTCAGGCTCACCCTGATCCGATGAAGTCTATTCTCTGAGGAAAGGAACCCTCGGCGTACTTTATTTCATCATCGATTTCATGTTCTCAACATACACACTCATTATATCGGTAGCACAAGCGGGTGTCAACGCGGCCTCGTTGATGTTTTAACCCTGCTATTTAGTCGGTCCTTCGTTTGATGTAATAGGCGAAAAAGTGTTGCACAATCACCTTCAGCACGGCAAAAACGGGTACTGCCAAAATTAAACCTACAATGCCTGCCAGTTCACCTCCGACGAGCAGTGCAAATATAATCGAAAGTGGATGCAGATGCAACGTACGTCCCACCACCTGAGGAGAAATAACATTACTCTCCAACACCTGGCACAGTGTGTTCACAATGACAACAAGTAGTACCATTTTAAACGATACAGTTGATGCCATGACCACAGCAGGAGCAGCTCCAAGGAACGGCCCCAAGTAGGGCACAATGTTAAACACAGCTACAATGCTTGCAAGTAGCAGGGCATACGGCATATCAATGATGATATAACCAATGTAGGCAAAGATACCAACAATGACACAGACAATAAACTGTCCCCGAATGTAGTTCCCCAGTGCAGTATCGATCTCTTTCATCACCGAGACAATCGCTTTACGACGTGAACGCGGCAGATACGCCACAATGGTGCGCTCAAATACCTCAAAGTCTTTTAACATATAAAAGATCAGAAATGGCACGATAAACACATTGAATAACACATTAATGGTCGCCCCGATATTGTCCATGAGCACAGTAATTCCCTGAGTTAGTCGATCCTCCATCTGAAAAAACCAACTGTTCATGCCTGTTCGCACACTTGGCGGCATTAATTTGTGATCCATATTGTTCATCAGGCTCTGGGCACGCATGGACAGTTCCGGCATATGCTCGTTGAGTTCCCCTAGCTGTTCAATCAATACCGGAATGACATTCATCAGAATGACACCGAGGCAGGTCAGGAAAAAGGCATATATGAGTAGTACCGCAATCGTACGCGGCACCTTGCGCCCTCCCAGCATGCTGACAATCGGATTAAGTACATAGGATATGATAAGGGCTACGATAAAGGGTGCCAGCACTGTTTTCAGGAACACATATATGTGAAGCAGTAAAGGCCGCAGCAGCCAGATAAAATATAAAATGATCAATCCGAGCAGCAGCCAGATCGCGTAACGGAACAGCTTGTTTTTGGTTAATTGCTCCACTTGCATCTCTCCTTTTGGACTGGCTCTGAGAGTCAGTATATGTAGGAAAGGTAATATTTATTAACCCAGCGCAAAAGTGGAAAGGAGTAATCCGAACATTTTTTCTTAAACCAAAAAAAACGCCTCCTTCATCAGAAAAGGAAGCGCATTTTGCAGTACGGGTTAGCATATAATCAACCATACACCAGCCGAACCACTATGTAACCGCATCTATATACATCTGCCAACAATTAACGACAGCCTCCCATGACAGACATTGTCATGAAACCGCATATAGAGGAAGTTATTCTGCTTATTAAGAAGAAGCGTGAAGATGAGGGAAGTCTTGTGGCAGCTCGTCCCCGAAAAACAGATCATCCAGGGAACTCAGCGTACCGTCTTCTTCCACCTGATATACAGACATTTTCTCACCGTTCACCGTTAATTCGATAAAGCATCCCCAGCAATAAAACTGGTGGGAACCAATTTTCCCGATATCTTTGGAACTACAGTTTGGACATTTCATATTCATTCACCTATCCATTAACAGAATGAATGGCATTTTCCAAGCGTTGTTCACTCAGAGACGGCACCATAATGGCACTTTCCCCGATGGACATATCGCTTGTACATGGCAGCCATTTGCGGCCCTCGATCAGATCGGACACAAAACCGTCCGTAATTTCAATCCCTATTATTGTATTTCCCAACTCTTGGTCAAAATAAACATCGGAGACACGCCCGAGCAGCAAACCTTCTTCGGTGAGCACGGACATCTCCTTCAATTTAGACCGACCGAGGAGGTACGTGTATTTTATGTCGTCGGCTCCCGTCTTGCGGACAGCCTGTTGATTACGGATCATGACGGCATCTTCGCCGTAGGCAACGATATCTTGCCACTGCACGATTTTGACATGATTGGTAAACAGACCTTTGTTCTCAAGCTCAATGCCTTCGATCTCCCAATCATCATTCACAATGAAATCCTGGATTTTACCGACCTGCTTCCCGTCCTCAACATCAAAAACGGCAAGTCCGATCATTTCCTGAAGCTTCATCGCTGGGTCCCCCTCATCTTCTTATCATTAAATAGGCGCGGCGCTATTGCTAGGTATGCCCAAAGTTGATGAGTGGCAATCAGACGCCGTTCATCAAAACCGCTTCTATCCAACCGATGAAATGGAACTTCTTCCCTCCTTCTGTTCCATGTGTAAAGTTCCCCTTAGGGTCTATTACGCAGTCGTCCAAGAATGGTTCCAATTTTTTCGGCGGTTATCATGATTTCTTCCGTAGTATTACCCAATCCCCAGCTAAATCGAATCGCAGAGTGTAAAAATGTTTCAGGCAGTTTCATCGCTTTGAGCACATGAGAGACTTCAAGTGAACCGGAAGTGCAGGCAGAACCGCTTGCAACAGCAATCCCTTCCATATCCAGATTCATTAACATCGTCTCTGTGGACACTTCCGGAAAGCTGATATTCAGGATGTTTGGCAGCGTATGCTCCAGGTGTCCATTCACGTGAAAGTGCTCCGTCCCCACATGAATTTCAAGCTGTTCCAACAAAAGTTTACGCAATTCCAAATCATGCTGGCGATGCGCCTCCGTCTGTGCTGATGCAATCTTGAGAGCCTCTGCAAATCCGGTAATACCTGCGATATTTTCCGTACCAGCGCGACGCTGACGCTCTTGCAACCCACCGTGAGCTCTTGCTTCCAGCACAATTCCTCGCCGTACATAGAGTGCACCCACGCCCTGAGGTCCGTTGATTTTATGCGCAGAGAAGCTGATCAGATCCACAGGCAGATCCTTACAGGAAATATTCTGACTGCCCAGAGCCTGAACTGCATCGGTATGGAAAAGGATATTATGCTGACGGGCAAGCTCACCCACCTCGCGGATCGGCTGAATCGTGCCTACTTCATTGTTGGCATACATCATGGTGATTAACACCGTATCCGGTCGAATGGCCTCTCGCAACTCATCCAGATTTATTCGTCCATGACGATCCACAGATAGATAGGTTACTTCATAACCTTGCCGCTCCAATTCCTGACACGTATGCAAGACAGCGTGGTGCTCAATTGCGGTTGTAATGACGTGTTTCCCCTTATCCTGCCTGGATGAGACTGCTCCAAAGATTGCCAGATTGTCGCTCTCCGTGCCGCCTCCGGTGAATACCAATTCGTCCGGGAAACAGCCCAAAGACGCCGCAATGACATCCCTTGCTCCGCTGACAGTCCGTTTGGCCTCACGCCCAAAGGCATGGATACTTGATGCATTGCCAAATTGTCCTGTCATGACGTTCATCATCGCTTCTGCGACTTGTGGATGCATAGGTGTCGATGCGGCGTGATCCAAATAAATTCGTTTCATTTATCTTCACCCCGTTATATGTTAAATTATCTTATTTTTCTGTTATGGCATGGATAAAGCCCCCAAATGGGGGCTCAAGTATGTTACCATGTCATGCTCATCGCAGTCATTGTTAAATGTAAAACATGTAGCTGTCTTTTTTGTCCTGATCCTGGAAGGTAATCAGGTCTTTCAGTGTTGTGGAATCCAATACTTCCGCAATCCCGTCACGAATACGCAACCACAGATCACGCTTCGCTGGATCATCTTCCTCCGTGAAGTCTACTGGAGAGATTGGCCCTTCCAGTACACGGATTACATCGCCTGCAGTCACGGTTGCAGGATCACCCGCAAGGATATAACCGCCGTAAGCACCTCTAATGCTTTTCACCAGTCCTGCATTACGCAGTGGAGCAATCAGTTGCTCCAAGTAATGCTCCGAGAGCTGGTTGCGCTCAGCAATGCTTTTAAGTGATGTAGGGCCTTCGCCTATTCTGGCAGCAAGCTCCATCATGATTGTGAGGCCGTAACGGCCTTTTGTCGATATTTTCAAAGGAGTCACCTCTTTCAATTTTCAGAAACGATTGGAAACTTTATATTTAATCCTATGGTCCATGACCGTCTGTTTCACGATCTGTCCACAGCGGAGATGCATTGAGATTAGCATAAACCTTCTAATCCTCCGTATTCCGATCATAACCCTCAGCTAATGTTAACATATCTGCATGCTTTATGGAAAAGAAAGATTGACGATATTCCAAAATGTGCGTCTGTGGTGGACACTATCCAAAATTGGCCGGGTGTATCGTATCTTGAGTCCGGTTATGCTAGAATAAGAAACGAAACACATTTATATATAGAAATGGTGATAACGATGTCCAAAACAATTGAAAATACACGGGTCGTCGTTGGCATGTCCGGAGGTGTCGATTCTTCCGTTACCGCACTGCTGCTGAAAGAGCAAGGGTACGATGTCATCGGCATTTTCATGAAAAACTGGGATGACACCGACGAGTTCGGCCACTGTACCGCTGAAGAAGATTCAGAGGATGTACGCCGCGTATGTGAACAGATCGGCATTCCTTACTACACTGTCAACTTCGAGAAAGAATATTTTGATAAAGTATTTACCTATTTCCTTGATGAATATAAGTCGGGTCGCACGCCAAATCCGGATGTCATGTGTAATCGTGAGATCAAATTTGGTGAATTCCTGAACAAAGCTCTGGATCTCGGCGCAGATTATGTAGCTACAGGACACTATGCTCGCCTGATTGAAGAAGATGGCACACTCAAGTTGCTTCGTGGTGTGGACAACAATAAGGATCAGACCTATTTCCTTAACGCACTCAATCAGAACCAGCTGTCCAAAGCCATGTTCCCGATTGGTCATCTGCCCAAACCGGAAGTACGCAAAATCGCAGAAGCGGCTGGTTTGTATACCGCCAAGAAAAAAGACAGCACAGGTGTCTGCTTCATCGGTGAGCGTAATTTCAAAGAGTTCCTGAGTAACTATCTGCCTGCCAAAGGCGGAGACATGGTTGATATCGCAACCGGTGAAGTCAAAGGTCGCCACGACGGTCTGATGTACTACACACTTGGACAGCGCCAAGGTCTTGGCATTGGTGGTTCCGGCAATGGTGAACCCTGGTTCGTTGCAGACAAGAATCTGGAGGAGAATCAACTGCTTGTTGTTCAGGGCGATGCCCATGCAAGCCTGTACTCCACAGGTCTAACCGCAACGGGTGTGAACTGGATTGCTGGTGCAGAGCACATGCCTAATGTACCATACCGTTGTACTGCCAAGTTCCGCTATCGTCAGCCGGATCAAGGTGTAACATTGACCTGGCAAGAAGATGGAAGTGTGGATGTACAATTTGACCAGCAGCAAAAAGCCATTACGCCAGGACAAGCCGTTGTTTTCTACGACGGAGAGGTTTGCCTGGGTGGGGGTACGATCGATCAGGTGCAAAAAGTACCTGTACCCGCAATGCAATAATAGAGCTTGTCCATTAAAATGCGGATTATACACAATACCGTGTATCCCTATAAAAAAAGCCGTCTTTCATGTATACCATGAAGGATGGCTTTTTTCCTGCTTATTTTTGCAAAAAAATAAAAAATAGTTCGTTATGCAGTCAACCAGACTCCTGCCCAGGCGGCCAACACCCCAACTAGAACCGAACTGACAACGTAGAGTGCCCCGCTTGCATATCGTTGTCGACTCATAAGTCCTAACGTCTCATAACCAAAGGTAGAGAACGTGGTGTACGCACCGCAAAATCCGGTTCCCCAAATCACCCAGATTCCATCTGAGATCATTGCAGATTGGTGCCACCCGTATAACAACCCAAGCAGCAGTGAACCACTGATGTTGATAATCCATGTTCCCCACGGAAAAGCCGCTCCCAGCAAGCCAGAGACCCATTTTCCCAGACTGTAACGCAGTACCGCACCCAGCACACCTGCAAAACCAATCCACAGGATCATGAGGCATCACCCTCTTGTTTTTGTGCTCCCAACATACGATGTCCAAGGCTCATTCCCAGCGCACAGAGCAACAATCCTGCCAACAGACTCACGATCATATAAATAGCGGCACTGATCCATTCGCCCCCTTCGGATAAACGAACAATATCCAGTGTAAACGTGGAGAATGTCGTAAATGCGCCAGTAAAACCTGTACCAATCGCCAGTCGAAGTTGTGGTGTTATTTTGCCTGGAACAGCTATGGTAAAGAACCAACCCAAAAAAAGGCTGCCCATCGCATTGATTAACAGCACTGCCCATGGGAACCCCCCATGGACAGTTGGTATCGCTAACTGTATAGCATATCGGGTTAATGTGCCGAGAAATCCACCCGCCCCTATATACAAAAGCTCTTTCATGTTGTGTGCATCTCCCGAGTAATCTGACTGATCTTATAGATCTCTGCGCCGCTGTTGGTTCAGCCTGATCTTCGATTCGTTACCCTGCTCCGTTGCCTCATAGAATACTCTCCGTGAGAGCTGCTTTGGCAAATATTCTTGTTTCACGTAATGCCCCGGATAGTTGTGTGGATATTGATAACCCTCATGTCCAAGCTTCACGGCACCCGAGTAATGCGTATCTCGCAAGTGAAGCGGAACTTCTGCCGATTTTACCTCATCAATCGCGTTCATGGCTTTGGAAATGGCGGTGTACACCGCATTGGATTTTGGACTTTCGACCGCGAACAAAATCGCTTGTGCAATGTTCAGCTTGGCTTCGGGCCAGCCGTTATTCCGGTACGCATCAAGTGCTCCAATCGCCTGAGTCATGGCTTGCGGGTTCGCAAGTCCAATATCTTCACTGCTTGCTGCAATCAGGCGCCGAATGAAGGTCATCGGGTCCATGCCGAGCTTCTCCACCGCGTATAGAAACCAGAACAGCGCCGCATCACTGGAACCCCGAATACTCTTGTGAAATGCAGACAGCACATCATACTGGGTGGATTCATCCGCCTTCACAATGGGGCGTCGAATAGACTCTTCAGCCACACCAAGCGTAATATGAATGGACCCATCCTTCTCCGGTGGCGTGGTCAAAGCAGCCAGTTCAAGCGCATTAAGCGCACGCCGAATATCCCCGTTGGCCATCGTAGCAATATGTTCAAGCGCCTCATCGTCCGCCTGCAGCTCCATGAACCCCAGACCTTTGTCCGCATCACTCAATGCTCTGCGCATTGCAATTAGGGAATGATCCTTATTTAGCGATTCTAGCTGGAACAGGGTGGAACGGCTCATCAAGGCTCCATTGACATAATGAAAGGGATTCTCTGTTGTTGCGCCGATAAAAATAATCGTGCCCTTCTCTA
The DNA here is from genome assembly GCF_045040715.1 of Paenibacillus sp. FSL H7-0942. Lineage (NCBI taxonomy): Bacteria > Bacillati > Bacillota > Bacilli > Caryophanales > Paenibacillaceae > Paenibacillus > Paenibacillus sp. FSL H7-0942. The sequence goes on from NZ_CP150279.1 coordinate 5,410,358, forward strand.
CCGCTGGCAATAGCGCATCCTGACGTGAACTGTTAAATCGATGTACCTCGTCGAGGAACAAAATGGTTTTGGTTCCATACAGCTGTTTGTTCGTTTGGGCCTGTTCGATGACTTCACGCACATCCTTGACGGAAGCTTCCACTGCATTCAGACGTACGAACTGTCCTTGCGTTTGCTGGGAAATAATATGTGCCAAGGTTGTCTTGCCACATCCCGGAGGGCCGTATAACAAGATGGACGAAATCTGATCAGCCTCGATGGCGCGCCGGAGTAATTTCCCCGGTCCAATAATATGTTCCTGTCCAATATATTCATCCAGATGCTCTGGCCGCAAGCGGTCCGCGAGCAGTCTAGCTTGTGGTTTTGAGTCCTGTTGAAACGAAAATAAATCCATTGCTCATCACTTCCTTAACGGATTGCCTTGCCTTGCATACAATTATACTTCTGATGGTTCTCCACTCTCTATCATATCATACTCTCGCGGTAACATAGCCATAAATGCATGAAGCGCACTGCTGACAAAGGCATCCTTGCGAGTAATAAAATGAGTCATCATGCGATTCATACCTACGGGGAGTGTATGCGTGCGCAATAATCCATTTTTGATCTGATGCCTAATCACAATCTCTGGTAATAAGGAAATTCCCATACCGGACGTAACTCCACTAATAATCGCTTCAAGGGTTCCGAATTCCATAATTACTGGACGGGTAACACCACCCACCTCTAACCATTCCTCCAAAACCTGACGATAGGAACACCCCATGCTGTAGACAAGAATAGGTTTACTCTTTAGATCTTCATCCGTAGGACCCATACCAGAATAGACAACAAATAGTTCCTCATCAAATACGGGAATAGAAACGATATCAGGATGATCACAGGGACAGCCTATAAATGCTCCCTCCAATTCATACCCAATAACCTGATCCATAAGCATCTGCGAATTGCCAGTAACCAGTGACAAGGAGACATCTGGATACTGTTTATAATATCTGACGAAAAGTTCAGGTAGTCGCACGGCCGCTGCAGTTTGTGTAGACCCTATTCGCATTGGACCCGATGGTGTGCTCGTCGCCCGAAGTGCCTTGGAAGCATCATTCAGCAAACCAATAATTTTATCTGCGTAGGTCAGCAACATTTCTCCGGCTGGAGATAACGTCATACCTCGGTTATGACGAATGAACAACGTTGTACCTACTTCTGCTTCCAGATGCCGGATTCGTGCCGTTACGTTGGATTGAACATACCCCAGTTTAGAAGCAGCTTTGGTCAGATTCCCTTCCTGTGCAACACACTGAAATATTCTAAGATCCCCGCTCTCCATGGTCCCCCCACTCTGACATCATTCAAAATGATATCCGCTTCATTACCAATCATTATACTTCATGTGTAAACCGGACTACAATTCATGTAGATCCCAAACCAGTCATCTGACTGGATGATGATAAGGAGTGTTCAGCATGACATACTGGAAAAATAGAGTTGCTCTGATCACAGGTGGTGGAACAGGTATAGGACGTGCTGTAAGTGAGTTGCTCGCTGAACGCGGAGCCTTGGTCGCTGTCAACTATTCCCGCTCACAAGATGCAGCAAACGAGACTGTTCAACACATTTTGGATACGGGAGGCCATGCATTCGCCGTTCAAGCTAATGTTGCCAATGATCTTGATGTCCGGCGGATGGTCACTACAATAACTGAAACCTATGGCCCGATCACTTCACTTGTAAATAACGCTGGAATCACGCACCATATCCCCATGCACGATCTGGAGTCTGTTACAGATGACGTCTGGAATGAGCTGCTTGATGTGAATGTGAAAGGCATGTTTCATTGCGCTCGTGCAGTGACGGAAGGCATGAGACAGGCTGGCGGTGGTTCTATCGTGAATTTGGGCAGCATCGCAGGCAGTACGGGCTCGGGTTCCTCCCTCCCTTACGCCGTCTCCAAAGCGGCCGTTCACGGTCTAACTTTATCACTTGCGCACGCACTCTCACCACACATTCGGGTGAATGCCGTCGTCCCTGGCGCAGTTGCTACAAGGTGGTGGGCTGGAAACGAGGAGCGAATGTATCGTCTCGGCGGAGAAGTGTTATTACAGCATATTGCCTCACCTGAAGATATCGCACACATGATCTGTGCTGCGCTGGAACAGCAATCTATGACCGGGCAGCTAATTACTATAGATAGCGGACAGACGTTATGAGCTCCATTCATGATAAAGATACCCGGATCATCAAACCATTGAAATATACACTATTGATCATTTTGACAACGCTAATCATGGGTACTTCTTTTCCAGTTGGCAAGATCGGCATGTTATATGCCCCACCTTTCCTGCTCATGGGCATACGTTATATACTGGCAGGTGGCTTGATGGCCTTGTTCCTTCGTAAACGTCCTTTGCCTACTGGATGGCAGTCTTGGTTGAAAATAATCCTCATTGGCCTGTTCCAATCCGCAGGAGTGATGGGCTGCGCCTACTACAGCATGAACTGGATTACATCCGGTGAATCCGCCATTATTACGTTTACCAATCCGCTGCTGGTCATTATCCTCAGTGCTCTTTTATATAGAGTGACCTACCGTTTCAGTCAGTGGATCGGTGTTATACTCGGTTTCATCGGGATAATGTTAACTTTTGGATGGCAGATGAGCTTTAGTCCTGGAACCTGGATTGGATTTGGTGGTGCGATCTCCTTTGCCGTGTCCACATTGCTCATCAAACGCTGGGGCAATGGCTACGATACTTTTGTCTTAACAGCCTATCAGATGCTTGCTGGAGGTGCTGCGTTGCTTCTGCTGAGCGTATGGACTGAACAGCCTCACTTTACGATCAATACCACCTCGGTTATGGCGCTGCTCTGGTTAACGCTTGTTTGCTCCATCATTCAGTTCTCACTCTGGTTTTATCTGCTGCAGAATAGTGACCCAGCCCAGACCAGTTCGTATCTGTTTCTGGCACCGTTCTTTGGTGTATTATCGAGTTGGATTTTACTAGGAGAACACGTTCAGTGGTTTGCATTAGCAGGCGGTTTATTTATTGGTATTGGCATATTCCTGGTGAACCGTCGCTCATCCAGAATGAGAAATAGCGTAACATAAACTTGAACTCCCCCATCGTTCTTCCTTGGAAACTCAAGCGATTTTCGCACAAAAGCAACAAAAGGCATGCGCTTATGGGACTTTCCCATGAACGTCATGCCTTTTGTTGTATAAGTAAACTCTATCTAACCAAGCTCTGGCCAACCCTGAATGGTTACGGGTTCGCCATCGGGATTATGTGTTGCAGCCGCATAGATCGGCAGTACACCGTCATGGAACAACCACAACTCGTGCAAGGCCCGTGTACAACCAACGTACAACAGCTTTGCATCACCCGCATTTGGCAAATAATGCTTCTGGTCTACGTCTGCCACAATAACGGCATCAAACTCCAACCCTTTGGACAGATAGACCGGCAAAACGGAGTGTCCACCCGTGTACTGCTTTTTGCCACCATCGATCAGGTTCAGATCCCATCCTGCGGCCTGTAGGTCACGGTGAAGTACCTCTGCTTCATGCAGTGTACGGGTCAGGATGGAGACGGTTCGGTAGTCTTTGACTGTTAACAACTTCAAAGCCTGCTCCAGACTCGCCGTCCGCCCTTCGCCTCCATAAGCCAACGTCCGAACCGGATCACCACTACGGAAAACAGGAATCGCCGTAATTCCGCTCTTGACGCCACGTTCCAGAATCGTATTGGCATAATCGATAATTTCCATCGTCGAACGATAACTTCGGGTCAATGCAAAGTATGCATTCTGTTCCTCAGGAAATAGAGAACTCATCTCTTCCCACGCATGAACACCACGGTACTCATGAATGCCTTGAGACAAGTCACCCAGTATGGTGAAGGAATGCCCTTTGACGAACTGATCCAATAACGCCACATGAAAAGGGGAAAAGTCCTGCGCTTCATCAATCACGACATGATCAAACCGCTCCGAACCCTCAATATCATGGACCAATGTATGAATGTATACCAATGCAGGCAGATCCTCTTCACGGACGATATCCTGCTTCAGATCTGCTGCCGTTTGTTTCATGACTAGTTTTGGAATAAGCCCGCTGAGCGAGGCTGGCACAGAGCCACCCTTTGCAGCTTTGAACAACTGTTTATATAACGTAAGCGGCTCGTATTGAGGCCATTTTTTGGCATAGGCTTTCTCACGAGTAGACGCTTTTTTCTTGCGTTCTTTGCGCACAGCTTCTGGCATCGGTTTCTTAAGTTCCATCTCAATCCAGCGGTGAACTCTCGCCATGACCCGTTCTTTGCGTTTGGCCAGCGGATAATGTTTATATTCCTCACCGAACCAGTTCTCGATCTCCGTCTTGCTGAGCACCTTACCGTCCCATGGACTGAAGTCCATATCCGGTACGGAATCCGCTTCCATGCCCGAGAGCCACTCTCGAATAAGCTCCATGAAACGGATGGATCCTTTGTAACGTCCAGGTACATCATCATTCAATTCAGGTCGTGCATCTGGAGTTTCGAACCAGGTGTTCAATGTATCCGACGTATTCGCCAAAGGCATATCCAACCCCAGCAGGTTCATCGCCCAATCCGGGAATGTCCGTTGCTGGATATCACCTACTCCGAGTTCCGGAAGCACATCCGAGATGTAATCCAGAAACATGTGGTTGGGTGCAAAAATAACCATTTTCTCTGCAGATACCTGCTCCTTATACTGATATAGCAAAAAGGCAAGCCGATGCAGGGCAACCGTTGTTTTCCCTGATCCGGCCACACCTTGAATGATTAATGCGGTATTTCGCGCCGCACGAATGATTAGATCCTGCTCCGCCTGAATCGTGGATACGATGTCACGCAGTTTGTTATCCTTGTTCTCTCCCAGACGATAAACGAGGAATTCATCAGATACCGCTGGCTGGTCGCTGTCACGGTTATATGTATCCGCCACACGTTCCAATATCCGCTGCCGAATGACAACGTTTCGTTTCAGATATACGAGACCTTCAATAAGCCCTTCCGGGGCTTCATACGTAGCGGAGGCTTCCCCTCCGGTAAATGAGTAAAACAGGCTCGCGACAGGAGCACGCCAGTCGATGACAAGCGGATGCTCTCCCACCTCTTCGCGGTCTACGCCGATTTTGCCAATATACAGCGGTTTCCGTGCACCACTGCCCTGTTCTTCGAAATCCAAGCGTCCGAAATAGGGTTGCTGCGCGCTCTTGGACAAGGCGGTGCGGCGCTCTTCGCGTCCAGCTTCCAGCACTTGTTCTGTGAAGTCGTGGCCGGTATACACCGGAATGTTCTGCAGTCGTTCCAGCTGACTATCCACTTCCTCCATCGTTCGCTCTAACCTGTACTCTTCTTCTTGATAGGCACTTTGAAAGCTGTCTGACATGTTTCAGTTACCTCCTAAGAATATGTTTTGCTCTGTATCTCCTAGATCTGGAAATACAAAAGGATACTTACTATATCACATAGGGCAATTGAAAGCCACATCCGTTTTTGTAGGCTTACTTTTGTATTATATGAGGCTCATCTGAATTGATAATTAATGATGGCACTGACAAGCGCACAACAACCAAACAGAATAAACCACCAGGCCCAATTGTTTCTGGCCAGCCTGCGCCTGCTGTTTAATGCGCCGTAAATCCCGATTAGCAGTACGATGGTGGAAAAACTAATCCCTACAATCCAACCAGCCATTATACCTACCGCCCCCCTTTGTTTTCAGTACACACGAACAGTCTCTCATTTCCTGGATTTTAGATGAAAAGCTCCTCCTCGAATATCCACTTGGAATTCACTTTTTCCACTTTTGTGTATTAGACAGTTGCTGTCCCCATGAAGGGGAGTTAAATCAAATTCGCTTTTTAACGCTCCTGATCTTCTTTTAAGTAAAATTCGGAAACCTTCGTTATCTGGAATGGAAACCACTACTTTTGATCCTGTGGATACGGAATGCAAGCTCTCCGGCATCTTGAGACAATCCATATTCAATCCTCTGCCTGTAGTTGTATACTGCAAGTGACGGAATTCCCCTGATATGTCGATCTTGGCTGAACTGGATTGAAGATTGAATTTATCTGCACTAAGGTGCTGCCCTTTCACTATCGATGCCAATGCGCACAGTTCAAGCTCATCCATCCTCCCTGATAGGTCTACACGACCTGAGGTGATCTTACATTGACAGCGAGTGGCCAGAAGCCGATTCAACCGGAGGTGTCCTCCTGTGGAGTTTAGTAAAATACGATCAAAAACCCGATCAGGAAGCTGAATCTCCAATGCTGTTCTACCAATATTTATTCCAACGAGGCCTCTCCTTTTTCTCCCGTCCACAATGATTAAGGTATCCCCTCGTATGTTAACTTGCATCAGCCTCCGCTTGGAAAAGCACGCATCCGCAAATTGTATGACGTGGATCAGTTCATCCACACTCGGAAGAACTCTGATATCTCCTGACAACCAATTTAACTGTATATCATGAATGGATTGATCAATGTCTATGCTCTTGCATATGGCAAGCTCACTACTTTTCAACATCTTCTCCCTCTCCATTTCAAACAATCAGGTGTATGTTTATTCCGCCTCCGCATAGCCTCCTGTGCCGGCATGGCGATTCGTAATTCGCTGAATGAGCTGTTCGCTAACGATATCTGCTCCCAAGAGCTTCATCATGTGTTGCAAAAACTTAAGCCTTTCCAATGTCTGCTCCTGATCTCTGCCAAATAGAAGAGGGTTGATCCAAATGTTAACAAGCAGCATGAAGATTTCAGCACACTCCAGCGGATATTCGACTGAAATGGACCCATCTTCCTTGCCTTGTTCCATAATATTGGCAATAATTCGTGCATCCTTCAGAACACCTTTTCTGATTCCACCGAGTACAAACTGCGGATTCTTGATCTGAGTGCTAAGAACCTGATCTATTGAGTTAGACTGGATTCCAGGATCAACGATAATATTTTCCAAAATACTGATGAGCTTCTGTCTGGCATTCGGAGCATGCGTGTTCTGGATGAGTTCCATAAACATGTCTTCTGCCCGCCCGAGCTCCTTCTCCATCACTGCACTAAGGATATCCTCCTTGGATTTGAAATGATGATATATCGCACCTTTAGACATACCTAATTCATCTATAATGTCTTGAATACTGGTTTTTTCATATCCCTTTTCGGTAAACATTTGAGTTGAGACAGTCAGAATCAGGTCCAGTGTCTGCTCAGGATATTTATTTCTGGCCATAAGTTCCTCCTTATACATACCAACGGTCGGTATCTATAATATAGAGTATGTTGGTCTTACTGTCAATATGAGGAATTTTAGAAAAAGAAAAAGGATCTCCGTTGAAATACCTCATGGGTATTACGGAGACCCTGCATTAATGAGAATTACTCTTCGTTTTGTACTGTAGTTGCATTGCCTTCCTGTGCCACAAACTGTTTCTGCGCTAATTCACGGTATACCGGATGATTGCTAATTAATTCCGTATGCGTTCCTGTTCCGGTAACATGCCCATGCTCCAATACAACAATCTGATCGGAATCCACCACTGTGGACAATCGGTGCGCGATCACGATCGTAGTTCTTCCTTCCATCAGATTGGACAATGCTTGCTGTACTTCATACTCCGAGGTGCTGTCCAGACTGGATGTCGCTTCATCCAACATAAGAATATCCGGACTGCGCAGTAAGGCACGAGCAATAGCAATCCGCTGACGTTGGCCCCCGGATAACTTGATTCCCCTCTCGCCCACTTCCGTATCATAGCCCTGTGGAAGCTTGTTGATAAAGTCGGCAGAATAGGCCATCTCAGCAGCTCGTCGGATCTCATCCATCGTGGCCTCACGACCTAATCCGTACGTGATGTTGTCTTTGATCGTACCCGCCATAAGTGGACTTTCCTGAGATACATACCCAATCTTGCTGCGCCAGGAGGCTAAAGAATAATCCGTTATGGCTTGTCCTCCATATGAAATATGGCCTGAATCGGGCATATAAAACTGCTCCATCAAAGAGAACAGTGTTGATTTGCCGCTACCGCTTGGACCGACAATGGCTGTCACTTTTTGTGTAGGTACCGTCAAATTGATTCCGTGCAACACTTCCTCACCTGTAACATAGGAAAAATGTACATCATGGAATGCAATCGTCTCATTTCCTTTTGGCGCTACCTTAGTGCTGTCATGTGGCTCTTCCTCATCGGCAAGGATCGCTTGTATGCGCTCCGTTGCACCTACGACTTTTTGCAAACGAGAGTATAACGTCGTGAATTGTCCCATTGGCATAATGACCTGGAACAACAGTAAAATGAACGCAACCAGTTCACCAGGCGACAACAGTCCAGACGCTACGCGCATTCCCCCCACACCCAGAATAACGACTAGAACGGCAGTCATGACAAATGTAAACAAAGGACCGATCAGAGCAAGAATGCGCGCTTCCTGCAAGCCAAAAGCAAACATTTTACGAATCCGGGAATCTCCTGCTTCCACTTCCTGTTTCTCCGTTCCGTAAGCTTTCACCAAACGGATCTCGCCAATAACCTGACTGAGCACGGACGTAAGACCAGCCATCTCATCCTGCTGCTTCTTGGAGATCTTGTACATTTTCTTCCCGACCGGCAACAGAATCAACAGCGTAAGCGGCACCAGACTCAGAATAATGAGCGACATCACCCAATCCAAGTAAAATAGTAATGCCACGCCACCCACAACAGCAACGATGTTGGATACAAAGGAAACCAGATAATCCGCGATCAACGTCATGATCTGGCTTGTATCATTCGTAATCCGGCTCATCGTATCGCCTGTACGATTCCGATCGAAATACGGCATTCGCAGCGACAATACCTTGTTCCACAGCTTGGTGCGAAGTGTTGCGACCACCCGTTGTCCGGCGTAATTTAACATATAAATGCTAATACCCGAGGCAATCGCCTGAATCACAAATGCCCCAAGCAATAACAAAATAACAGATTTGTTCAATGCCGAAGTGGTTAATCCATCAATCAGACCTTTGGTCATCAATGGCACGATCAGTCCGGCTGTTGTTTGAATCAGGGTTAAGATGAGGGCCAGAATCAAGATCAGTTTTGGCGGGTTCGTGGAGGCGATAAGCTTGACGAAGTCCTTAAATCCCTTTTTTCCTACCTTCGGTTCATTCTGCCCTGCTTGTTGCTGCTCTTCCATTCCCGTTCCTCCCGTTCTCCATCTGCTCACCAGAGATCATACGTATGAACTTACATGACGTTGCCTTTTGTTATTACAAAACTCCATGCAACACAAAGTTGGCTAAAAAGAGGATGGAAATGCCATACATGACCACAGGCACCTGTTTACCTTGACCTGCTGCCAGCTTCGCTAATGGATAGGCAATAAATCCAAACGCCATACCGTCCACGATGCTATATGTAAATGGAATCATGACCATGATCAGAAATGCTGGAAATGCCTCTGTGAAGTCACCAAAATCCATATCTTTCACACCTTGTACCATCAGGCCACCAATAATGATCAAAATGGGCGCAATTGCACTGTCCGGAATGTAACCGAGGAGCGGGATGAAGAAAAAAGTAGCTCCGAATAACACGGCTGTAACGAGCGGAGTCAAACCTGTGCGACCGCCTGCTGCAATTCCGGCTGTAGTCTCGGCTGCAGCAACTGGAGGGCTGCTTCCGAATACGCCTGCCAATACGGTACTAATGGATAGTGCGCGTAGACTTCCTTTGAACCGCTCTGGACGACCAATCATCTGTGTCTGAGCGGTAATTAATCCGATATTTTCGAACACCACAATTAGCAGTAGCAAAAATACCGCGATCCAGAACGCAACATCAGCCAGTTTCATCAAAGATAATTCGCCAAACAACCCACCGTATTGACGCAGCGCATCCATCGCTGATACGGATTCACCTGGGCTCACTGCACCAAGTACATAGGCAAGGCCTGTCCCGACCAGAATACTGATCAGAAGTCCACCCTGTACGTTACGTATAAATAAAATCAAGGCAAGCACCAGCGTAACGCAGGCTGTAATGACATTGGGATCATTGAAATGCCCAATCGCAACAAACGTGGTCTGATGTGCGATAACGATTCCACTTTTTTGCAAACCGATAAATGTCAGAAACAAACCAATCCCGACCGTAATGCCATGCTGCAGATTTTTCGGGATTGCTTCGCTGATCATTTTGTATAGTGACGTAAACGCAACAATGGCAAACAGTATACCTGTAACGGTTACAACGGCCAGCGCTTCTTGCCAGCTTAATTTCATGGAATGTACAAGTGTATACGTGAAAAATGCATTAATCCCCATTCCGGGTACTACGATAATCGGTGATTTTCCGCCAAATGCCATGAGCAAACAGCCTGCAATGGACGTTAGTAGTGTTCCAACCATGGCTGCCTGTAATGGCATCCCGGCATCGGAAAGAATTGTAGCATTGACCATAACGATATAGACCACGGCAAAATAGGAAATGGCTCCCGCCACAACTTCCTTCTTCCACTGGTCTCCTGGCTCCATGCCAAGACGTCTGGTCATCCATCCGTGTTTCATTTTGTTCTATTCCCCTCTCTGTAGCCGCAAATTCATTATGTATGTATCATCATTTCGCGCAGCAGTGAATATCATACACGGTTTTGACTTTGAAGTACATGACGTAACTCTGACATTAATCAGGAATACAGTTCGGCTATCATAGACGATTGACGTCCCATCCACTCCGGTCTTGCGAAGTATGATCACAAAAAAAGCGCAGATGCCTTATCAGCATCCACGCTTCTTCAGTTGGCAGCAAGTTACTGCTGCTCGTTCTCTGCAATTTCTAACAAATCCTTGATCGCAACACTGACCATAATCAGTCCGGCTACCGGAGGCACAAATGAGTTACTCGCAGGTGGCTGTTTAGCCTTACGAATTTCCGGAGCATTCTCGGGAACGATTTTCTGTGTTACGTCCTCGCGCGGTTTCATCGGCTTTTCAGTCGAGAAGACCACTTTCACGCCTTTTTTAATGCCGTCTTTACGAAGTGTCGTACGCACAACACGGGCAATCGGGTCCATGGTCGTTTTCGAAATATCCGCAACCTGGAATTTCGTAGGGTCCATTTTATTCGCCGCACCCATGCTGGAAATCATCGGAATTTTGCGTTTCAGGCACTCTTTAATGAGATGGATTTTATAAATAATCGTATCGGATGCATCCAGCACATAATCCAGTTCATATTTAAACAATTCCTCATACGTTTCTTCCGTGTAAAACATATTCAGGGCAATCGCATCACATTCCGGATTGATCAGTTTCACACGTTCCACCATCAGGTCCGCTTTTTTCTGCCCTACTGTCGTGGTCAGCGCATGAATCTGGCGGTTAATGTTGGTGATATCCACGACGTCCTTATCAATCAGGATGATGCGCCCAACGCCGCTACGGGCAAGAGCTTCTACAGCAATTCCACCTACGCCGCCAATACCGAGCACAGCGACTGTACTATTCTTCAATGTGTTCAGACCTTCAGGTCCGATCGCAAGTTCTGTTCTTGAAAATTGATGGAGCATTGAGAATCGATGCCTCCTTTATTTCTTTTCCGCTACCGGTTTACGGGCTACGCGGATATGCAGTTGTTCCAATTGTGAGTCATCCACTTCGGAAGGTGCATTCATGAGCAGATCCGTTGCACTTGCCGTTTTCGGGAAGGCAATCGTTTCACGCAGATTTGTGCGACCCGCCAGCAACATCACGAGACGGTCCAGACCAAAGGCAATACCACCATGCGGTGGAGTTCCATATTCGAATGCTTCCAACAGATAGCCGAATTTCTCATTCGCTACTTCTGGTGAGAGTCCAAGGGCAGCAAACATTTTCTCCTGAACATCACGTTTGTAGATACGCATCGAACCGCCACCTACTTCATAACCATTGAGAACAAGGTCATAGGCTTGAGCACGGATTGCACCCGGATCAGTGTCGAAGAGATGTACATCTTCGTCTTTTGGACGTGTGAACGGATGGTGTTCTGCCACATAACGTTTCGCATCTTCATCATATCCGAGGAGTGGGAAGTCCACAACCCAAGCAAATTTGAATTTGCTGTCATCAATCAGACCCAGTTGACGGCCGATTTTCAGACGCAAAGCGCCCAGAACGTCAGCAACCACTTTTTTGGTGTCCGCGGAGAAGAGCAGCAAGTCGCCATCTTCAGCACCTGTACGTTCTTTGACAGCTTCGATTTCTTCAGGCGTGAAGAACTTCACGATTGGCCCTTTGAACTCGCCGTCTTTTACTTGAATCCAAGCCAGACCTTTCGCACCGTAACGTGCAGCAAATGGTCCGAGATCATCGATCTCTTTACGGCTCCATGTACCACAGCCTTTAGCGTTCAGCACTTTCACTTCTCCACCTTTTTCGATGACAGAAGCAAATACTTTCACACCACTGTTTGCTACGATATCGTTCATTTCAACCAGTTCCATACCAAAGCGCAGATCTGGTTTGTCTGAACCGTATTTACCCATTGCATCTGCATACGTAATCCGTTGGAAAGGCAGTTCAAGCTCAATTCCTTTGGTTTCACGTAGCAATTTGGCCATCAGTTCTTCCATCATTGGCAGCAGGTCATCCTGTTGCAAGAAAGAAGTCTCGATGTCGACTTGAGTGAATTCTGGTTGACGGTCTGCACGCAGATCCTCATCCCGGAAACAACGAGCGATCTGATAATAACGTTCAACGCCACCCACCATCAGCAACTGTTTGTAGATTTGTGGGGATTGTGGCAAGGCGAAGAATTCACCTTCATGCACACGGCTCGGTACGAGATAATCACGCGCACCTTCCGGGGAGCTCTTGGTCAGGATTGGTGTTTCCACTTCAACGAACTCTTCTCCATCCAGGTAGTCACGGAACACTTTGGATGCTTTGGAACGCAGTTTCAATGTTTCGAACATTTCCGGACGACGCAGGTCCAGGTAACGATATTTCAAACGAAGGGATTCATCAACTTCGACACCATCTTCAATGAAGAATGGAGGTGTTTTAGCTGCGTTCAGCACTTCGATTTCTGTAATTTGAACTTCAATTTCGCCTGTAGGCAGGTTTTTGTTAACAGTTTCTGCATCACGTTTAACAACTTTACCCGTTACAGCGATAACATACTCGCTACGTACGCGATCTGCGATTTGCAGAGCTTCACCGGAATAAGCCGGGTTAAAGACAACTTGTACAATCCCGCTGCGATCACGCAGGTCGATGAAGAGTACGCCCCCCAAGTCACGGCGGGTCTGAACCCAACCGTTCAATGTTACTGTTTCACCGATGTGTGCGGGTGTTAATGCGCCGCAATGATGACTTCTTTTCATAACCAAACTCCTCATTATGTGAATTTCCGTTCTGTGTGGGCAGTTAGTACCTGCTCTTCAACAGTCCGGTTACGTGTAGACCATGTATTCGAAAAGGCATGTTACCTCTGGCTCGCCAACTTCCGCTTAATTGGAATCGTCGGTGAACCTCAGTACTTTTGCCGGATCAATTGTTTTACTCGAAAGTTTTGATCTTAATGTAACACTTCGTGCTTATTTACCTTCGCGAATTGTCGCTACCAGGTCATCAAGTTTCACGGTTTGTTGCTCACCCGTATCCATTGATTTGAGGGCGATCTCACCACGCTCCAGCTCGTCATCACCAAGGATGGCAGTGTAGCGGGATTTGAAACGGTCAGCTGATTTCATCTGTGCTTTCATCTTGCGGCCCAGATAATCACGTTCCCCAGACAGTCCAGACTGACGAAGTTTGAACAACAGACGGTTCACTTCACGATCAGCAGCCTCTCCCAGAGCAACAAAGTATACATCCAGTGGAGCCAGGGTAGTAACCTCAATGTTTTGGTGCTCCAGAATCAATTGAATACGCTCCAGACCAATACCGAAGCCGATGCCCGGCTGATCAGGTCCGCCGATATCTCCAACGAGACCATTGTACCGACCACCGCCGCCAACCGTATCTATTGCTCCAATACCTTGGGCTTTTAATTCAAACGCAGTCAGTGTGTAATAATCCAAGCCCCGTACAAGACGATTGTTCACAGCATAATCCACACCGAAATCATCCAGGTATGCCTGCAGCTTGGCAAAGTGATTCAAAGACTCTTCATCCAGGCTATCCAGTATGGACGGTGCCCCAACGAATTTGTCCTGATCGACTTTACAGTCGAGTACACGCAGCGGATTACGCTCCATGCGGGACTGGCAGTCCTTGCACAGGCTGTCTTTCATCGGTCTGAGGAACCCAAGTAACGTCTCGCGGTATTCTGCACGGCTGGTTGAGTTACCAACGGAGTTGATCTCCACTTTGACATCCTTCAAGCCGAGCTCGACGCACAACTGGTAACCTAGTGCGATTACTTCGGCATCAATCGCAGGGTCCAGCGCACCGATGGCTTCTACACCAAACTGGTGAAATTGACGCTGACGACCTGCCTGGGGACGCTCATACCGGAACATTGGACCGATGTAATAGAGCTTGCTCACATCCGGTTCACCGTAGATTTTATTCTCTACATACGCACGGACAACACCCGCTGTTCCCTCCGGACGAAGAGTCATGCTACGATTTCCTTTGTCATCAAAGGTATACATTTCTTTTTCAACGATATCGGTAGTCTCTCCTACACCGCGTACAAATAAAGAAGTCTGTTCGAAGATCGGTGTACGAATCTCACGGTAATTAAACCGTCGACACAGATCTCGTGCTTTTTCTTCTACGTACTGCCATTTCTCGACAACTCCAGGCAGTAAGTCCTGCGTTCCAGTCGGTTTTTGAAAAGCCATCTTGATCCCTCCAGCATTGATTTTTTTCTCTAAAAGTTAAAAAATTCTACACGTGATCACTGCGCGGGCAGAACAACCTTACAATCGCTGTTATCCCCAGATTTTTTGAATTAATTTTATAATGTGGAAATCTGGTGATAGCATATGCTTCCGATGTAGCTTTCTTTCAGAAAGCTTTTAGGCGAACGCTTCGCTTTTACAGGTTTTTTCTGCCCTCTCCGTTTTCGTGTATTTCTTTTAAATCAACTTATATAACAAAAAAACCCCTCGCCCTGTCGCTGTGTATACAGCAAACAAAGGGACGAGAGATTGTGTAATATACATTCACCCGTGGTACCACCCACATTCCGGAAACCTGACACTTTAGCCGTTCAGGTGATCTCTGGTGATCCAACATTGCCTAGGGCACTGTGATCAAGCAGATATTCCGCTCTACGTGTAACGCACGTCCTGCGCAGGCCAGCTACTGGTCACCAGATCATCTCTGCTGTGTTCGCCGTCTGTTCTCGGGGAAGTCATTCGTCCGCTCATCAAGAGAATCCTTACAGCCTTGGGATTCCTCTCTGGTCATGTGGGCACGGAGTACTTGGTCCCGTCATCAAATCAGTAATATAGTTCAAAAATCGACTTGTATTGACTATAGTCAACGTATTATTTTCTGATTGTAATGAACCGCAGTGCTAAAGTCAAGGGTTAACACGAAAAGATAGCTCTAAAAAATTTTGCTCACAGGCTACACCGGATGGGGAAGTCACAGAAATCACGGATAATAGAAGCTGGATTCATCATATGAATTCCAACTTCTATTCGCTTCTAATTCCTCTATTGTTGCAGCATCCACTTCAACAGATCCGGCGCGCTCGCCCATAAACGGGAATGCATAATGACATATTCAATCGCTTCGTCGGAGTCGCCCATGCCGACAAAATCAGGGAGGTTATGCGGCAACCGCTTTAAACCCAACAGGTAATCAGGCACATGTTTGTTCACACCCCGGGCCACACGGTACAGCATTTTGAGCTGGGAGGTGATTCCGTTTTTCTTATACTCCAGAATGATCTTGTCATAGGCAAAGGCCGTTGCGGCGTCACCTCTTCCATACTCCTCCAGCAATTGCTCTGCCTGATCCAATTGGTTGCTGTACAAATACACAGCAACGAGCAGGTAACGTGCTCCGGTATTGTCTTCCGTATTAAGCTCTAGCATATGCTCCAGAATCTGTGCTGCTTCTTTGGTATCTCCACCAAACCAGCAGGATTCCGCATAACTTTTGCATATCCGGATATAGGGACGAGTCTCATGAAGCCCCCAGAAGTCCCCTTTGTTCTCCTCAAAGAACAGTTCGCCCAGTTCACGTTTGCCAGCAGCGATTCCTTCCTTGAGGTAAGATCGTGCATCATTCTCATTGTCCGATTCCTCAGCTAGAATAAGATATGCATCAGAGCTGTCAGGATACATCTCCAGCGCTGTTTCCGCCAGATGTACTCTCCGTTTGGAAGAGCTCGCTTCCCTCGCCTTAGACAGCAGAGCCTGTGCTTTGTCTTTCGATGTGCCTGGACCGTTCAGCATCAATAGCTCGTCCGTTTCACCGCCCATGCCGTATTCTTCGATGTAACTATTCATCTCCTTAACCTTCCGGGAGATCGTGCCTGTCGTTACCTCATATTTATCAGCCAGCTCAGCCTTTGTGACATTGAAGCCGTATTCCTCGGACAGCAAAAACTCAATTGCAGCAGAGAACGAGCCTGTCTTCTTCACAGTAGGGCGGGTCTGACGGGAGTAGCCGTTCCATAACACCAGAGCTTCCAAAATTACCTCTGGCTCATATTGGTTCCTCATGTTCTCAATAGTCTGCAGGGCCAGCTGTTCGTGAGCCGGGTGCTCCCATCTCAAATCGCTTGCCACCATCTTTTTCAGCTTGGTCAAGGTCAGTTTGCTCTCAGGCTGAATGGAGGCTTCCCGGACCGGTTGCTCCGTTGATATTATCCCCAGTATGGATGCTACTGCAGAGGACTCCTTGTTCAGACAACATTTCTTATATTTTTTCCCACTACCGCATGGGCATACATCATTTCTTCCAATCTTACTCAAAACTAATTCCCCCTTAAATCTGTCTCTAGCCATTCGCATGAGAACTCTGTTGCTTTAGCATTGTAGGTGTCATTTCTCAAACGAGGCATTCTATATAACTTTCAAATTCCATCGATCAAGCAGAAACCGCTGCCCCGTACTTATATAAAAAAGGCGGGGCCGTTTCAGCGAGTATATGTTCATCTGGAATATGACGGATCACTCTGGCGATGAGTTCCTCATACTCTCTGTCATAGGATTGAATTCGCCTGAACCCAATCACTGGAGCTAGATTTACCGTCCAATGTAGCCCAACTATGAAAACAATTCGCTGTAGAATATATAAACCCATCTCTCTATTCTAGCAAAAATTGAATAAAGGGGTAAGCTCTGCCCAAAACATACACATTCACATCTCAAAAAAAATAGCCTGCACACGGTGTGCAGGCTCAAAGGATATATAAAAAAAGGGGGTCATGTGTGTTATTATAAGCCCACTATGTTAAAGGCTTATGTATCTAATATTACAGTAATATTACAAAAATGATAGCGCTTTATAAATTAGTTTTTTAATATCCTCATGATCAAAAAGCCCTTGCACATCACTCGACTGTGTGGTCGAGCAGTGCAAGGGCCAAGAAGTATCTACACGTTAATTCAAATCTTCCACATAGGCATGGTTGGAACGAAGCTTATGAACAATCTCGTCATAATCTTCATCTCTTACTTTGGCAGACAGAACATAATGCAGATCATCATAATCGGCCGAAGACACATCTGCAGCATTCAGCAGGTCTCCATCCTCATTCACTCTGTCACGAGTATCCCGTTCTGCATCACGGTCCACATTGGCTACTACAGGGATCACATTTTCGCTAGCTGGAACACCAGGGGCTGCACCTACACCCATTGCTCCGTTGGTGCCTACGCCACCTGCTGTATTATAAGGCACCAGTGGCACCATAACACGCGTGTCTCTACCTACCGCACTGTCCAGTTGACCTACTTCCAAATGCTCTGTACGGAACGTCTGAAGTGAAGTTCTTGCTCCCTCTGCCTCGTCCTCGGTTCGAAAATACGCCTGAATATGTTTTGTCATGTCAAACCCTCCTTTTTCGGAATGAAATGCAACGTGAAGTTTCGTAACCCCACGATGTAACGAAGTTAAGATACATCAATATATGTCAGTTGCACTAACTGAAGTTATATAACTTTTAGCAGTTCACGTACAAACGCTGGCTCATCTTCAGGTGTTCGGGATGTAATATAGTTTCCATCCACAACGGCCTCATGATCCTTGAACTCTGCTCCTGCGTTTACCATATCATCCTTAAGTGGTGGATAGGATGTAATGGTACGGCCTTTCAACAGACCGGCACTAGCCAAAATTTGCGGACCATGACAGATCGCAGCAATTGGTTTCTTCGCACTGTTGATCTCGGTGACAAACTTCAAGATATGCGCATCACTTCGCAAATTCTCAGGGGATGATCCACCAGGAATCACGACTGCATCATAATCTGAAGCGGAAGCATCACCAATCGCCTTATCTGTGGTATAGGAGGCCTTTCCTCCTTTACCTTTAAGGGTCTCACCGGCTTTTAATCCGATAATCTCCACTTCATGTCCAGCTTTTTTTACTTCGTCATACGGGACCTGCATCTCCGAATCTTCAAAGTCATTCGCCAATAAAAAAGCAACTTTACTCATAACGTATGTTCTCCTTTCCGTGTTCGAACTTTCTTTATAAAATCGGGTCTTGCAGTACATTGGCACTTCGTTGTGCCTCGTTTTGTTATTACCCTCACCAGAGCAATTTATAACAATTCAATGTAATTTCATTTTGTAACGAAGTCTTCAAACGAATAGTTAAAAAGATCAACTCACGACAAAAAGTCCTGATTCGGGAAGGAATCAGGACTTTTTCAAAATCTGTATAATCCAAATATCGGATGTTTATATCCCTGTGTAGACATTCAAGATCGCGGAAGATGACTCTGCTTCCCTTTGTCCGAATCCTGAAGTGCCCAGATCGTTGCAACATACTCAGCAGCCGAACGGGCAAGGTGCAATGATTCATACAGGTTGCCAGGGAGTAACAAAGGTTCTGAACTGGTACGTGTTTCTTTCGCAGATTGGCGCATAATTGGATGGATACTCCTTTGATCATGAAATGGTCATCAACGAATTATCCCTTATTATGGCCTGAACCCCATGGAATTATGCACGTGGTTCCTGACGAACCGGACTTTCAAGCATCAAAGTCACGGGTCCCCAGTTGGTAAATGTTACATCCATCATCGCTCCGAAACGCCCGGTTTCAACCTGGATACCTTTATCCCGTAGCAGTTGATTAAACGTTTCATATAACAGTTCTGCCGCTTCAGGTCGGGCCGCAGCCGCAAAGCTCGGACGCTTTCCTTTGCGACAATCTCCGTATAGGGTGAACTGGGAAACAGACAATACAGCACTGCCTACATCAAGCAGACTGAGATTCATCTTCTCCTGATCATCCTCAAATATCCGCAACCCACTAACTTTGTCAGCCAGATACTGGGCATCCTTCGCGGTATCCTCATGGGTAATGCCCACGAGTAGCATTAATCCGGATTCGATCTTACCTGTCAGCTCGTCTCCCACAGTCACCTGAGCCTCTTTACAACGTTGTACAAGCACCCTCATCTTACAGGCTCCTTACTGCATAATCCGATGCACCGAATAGACATCTTTCACACGTTTGATCCGTTCTACAACGGATTGCAGATGATCCGTATTACGAATCAGAATTGTGACGTGCACCAATGCTAATTTATTTTTATCTGTCCGTCCTGTAACGGCAGATATATTGGTTTTACTTTCAGATACAGCCTGAAGTACCTCGTTGAGCAAGCCATTCCGATCATGGCCTGTAATCTCAATATCCACACTGTAACTTGCTTCGATATTCTCTTCCCACTCGACCTCAATAACACGTGCTGCTTCCTCACCGTCTGCACTTGTCGGGATATTCGGACAGTCACTACGGTGTACGGAAACGCCGCGTCCACGTGTAACGTATCCGATAATGTCATCCCCAGGTACAGGATTACAGCAACGTGCGAATCGAACAAGCAGATTATCGATGCCTTTAACACGAATACCGTTGGTTGGACGATTTCTGCGCTCAGGCGCAGGTTTCAGCTCGCGCATCTCGGAATTTAATTCCAGCAAACTGGACTCTTCCTGCTCTTTACGCAGTTTTTCGGTTGCTTTGGTTACAATCTGTGCAGCAGTAATCCCACCGAATCCAACAGCCGCAAGCATGTCATCAATATCGTTAAACGCATATTTTTTGGCAGCTTCCATCAACTTGTCATCCGTCATCCACGCAGAAGGGTCAAGCCCCATACGCTTCAGTTCGCGCTCACAGCTCTCCCGACCTTTTTCAACGTTTTCTTCACGGCGTTCCTTCTTGAACCATTGCTTGATCTTCGCTCGTGCATGAGAAGATTTCGCAATTTTCATCCAGTCCTGGCTCGGTCCGTAAGAATGTTTGGACGTCAAAATTTCGATTATATCACCTGTCTTCAGATGATAATCGAGCGGAACAATCCGACCGTTTACTTTGGCACCAATGGTCCGATTACCCACCTCCGTATGGATTCGATAAGCAAAATCCAAAGGAACAGAGCCGATCGGCAATTCGATGACTTCTCCTTTTGGCGTAAATACAAATACCAGATCCGAGAAGAAATCCATTTTGAGTGACTCTACGAATTCTGATGCATCCTGTGCTTCGTTTTGAAGTTCAAGTATTTCACGGAAGAACGTAATCTTGTCTTCAAAATGATTTCCGTTCGCAGCGCCTTCTTTGTAGGCCCAGTGGGCAGCAATACCAAATTCAGCAGTCCGGTGCATATCCCATGTCCGGATCTGTACTTCCGTTGGTTCGCCATTGGGACCAACTACCGTTGTATGCAGCGATTGATACATATTCGCCTTTGGCATCGCAATGTAGTCTTTGAAGCGTCCAGGCATCGGTTTCCATAGCGTGTGTATAATTCCCAAGGTAGCATAACAATCCTTGATATTATCCACAATAATACGAATGGCAAGCAGATCATAAATTTCGTTAAACTGCTTGTTTTTGGTGGTCATTTTCTTGAACACGCTGTAGATATGTTTCGGGCGGCCCGAGAGGTCTGCCTGAATTCCCATCTCATCGAGCTTGTTCGTAATTCCATCCATAACCGTATCAATATATTGCTCCCGTTCCGCACGTTTTTTGTGCATTAGGTTAGCAATTCGGTAATACTGTTGCGGATTCAAATAACGGAGGGCGATGTCCTCCATTTCCCATTTGATTGCAGAGATACCCAAACGGTTTGCAATCGGACAGAAAATTTCCAGCGTCTCATATGAAATCCGGCGCTGGCTTTCTTCCGACTGAAACTTGAGTGTCCGCATATTATGCAGACGGTCAGCCAATTTAATCACGATGACACGGATGTCCTGCGCCATGGCGATGAACATTTTGCGGTAGTTCTCGTTCTGCTGTTCTTCCTTGGAGCGAAACTGAATACGTTCCAGCTTCGTCAAGCCGTCAACAAGCATGGCACACGTATTGCCGAAATGATTGCGGATCTCTTCAAGTGAGACCGTAGTATCCTCTACTACATCATGAAGAAGCGCTGCTATTATGGAGATGGTGTCCATCTGCATGTTCACAACAATGTCGGCAACCGCAAGCGGATGCAGAATATACGGTTCTCCCGATTTTCGCGTCTGTCCATGGTGGGCCTGATCAGCAAATTCGTAAGCTTCTCGTATGCGCACCAAATCGGGTTCTTTGATATATGCCCCGGCCTTCTCGAGTAATTGCTCTATGCCCATTCTGATCTGTTCCGTGTCCTTTCTATACCAAATGGAACCCGTGACAGTGCTGCAACACAGGTTCCCCGTAAAAGTAATTTCCTATAATTATGACGCTTCGCCCGTTTCCCGTCAACTGCTGACGAATAAGAGCGCTTATCCAATTTTTATATTGGTGATCTGAATTACTTCTATCTCGTTTCCCTATGACTCACAGGGGATTGGATGTATTTCTTATTTCTTATGTATTATTGCCGTTATTTGCTGAAATAGAAGGAAAATTCATGAAAATATTAATTCTATCGCTCTGTTACGTCAAAAATGTTATTGATTAATTAAGAGAAACTCTGTAATCTATTGAAAGTTTGTGTTTCGGAAAAGGAGATGAAATTCATTGCAACGCGAAATTCAGGTTAATCAAAAGATGCCACTTGGCTCAGGTTCACTGCTTAGCCTTCAGCATTTGTTCGCCATGTTTGGCAGCACGGTGCTTGTACCAAACCTGTTTGGTGTTGATCCAAGTATGATCCTGCTGATGAACGGAATTGGAACACTGTTGTACATACTGATGTGTAAAGGAAAGATTCCTGCATATCTCGGGTCCAGTTTTGCCTTTATTGCTCCTGTCACAATGGTATTAAAACAACATCCTGAGAATGGCTACTCCATGGCACTTGGAGCTTTTATCATAACAGGACTTGTTTTCTGTTTCGTGGCCCTCATTATTAAATTTGCGGGTACCGGATGGATTAACGTAGTCTTCCCACCAGCGGTTATGGGCGCCATCGTTGCTCTGATCGGACTGGAGCTTGTACCCGTGGCTGCCGGTATGGCAGGTCTGATTAACTCTGATCCTGTTGCCAACCCGAACTGGGTGCCGCAGGCCAAACCCATTATTTTATCCATGGCCACGCTTGGTATCACTGTCATTGGGGCCGTAACGTTCCGTGGATTCCCCAAAATCATTCATATTCTAATCGGTATTGTAGTCGGTTATATCCTCGGCTATTCTATGGGTCTGGTTGATAAACAGGCTATTGGAAATGCTGATTTCATCTCACTACCAACCGTAACAACGCCTACATTTGACTGGTCCGTTATTTTCACCATTTTACCTGTAGCGCTTGTGGTTATCGTTGAACATATTGGACATTTGCTTGTAACGAGCAGCATTGTAGGCAAAGATCTTTCGAAAGACCCTGGGCTTCATCGTTCCCTGCTTGGTAATGGGGTCTCCACCATTCTGTCCGGTTTTGTGGGATCAACTCCCAATACAACCTATGGTGAGAACATCGGTGTAATGGCCCTGACTCGCGTATACTCCACATATGTCATTGGTGGCGCAGCAGTCATTGCAATCGTACTCTCCTTCTCAGGAACATTCTCGGCGCTTGTAGCCAATATTCCTGTGCCAGTTATGGGTGGCGTATCCCTGCTTCTGTTCGGGGTTATTGCAGCATCTGGTCTGCGTATTCTGGTTGAACAGAAAGTCGATTTTGCCAAACCGACCAATCTGCTGCTTACTACACTTGTATTGGTCATTGGACTGAGTGGTACAGAAGTTACCTTCTATGGCGTTCATCTGAAAGGGATGGCATTGGCAACCATCGTCGGAATCCTGATGAGCTTGTTGTTCAAACTGTTTGAAGTGCTAGGTTGGTTGAATGACGATTCGCGTAAACAGCCTATCACTGAAAAAACGCCCGATTAATTTCCATCGTATACACATCAAAAAGCCTGTTCTCCCTAACCTTACAGTTGGAAGAACAGGCTTTTTGATAATCATTAATGCTGTATATTATTTCCCGGGAAACGGAAAAAACAATTCATGTTTCGTCACAGCGGTACATGTGGAGCTTTCAGCTTAATAATTCATCAATGTGAATACATCGATTTCTGGCAATTTAGCACGACCATTCAGATCAGACAGCTCAATCAGGAAGGCAGCTCCGACAACTTTACCCCCCAATTGTTCAATCAAGTTGATGGAAGTTGCAATCGTTCCACCCGTTGCGAGCAGATCATCAGCGATCAGGACATTTTGACCTTTTTCAATCGCATCTGTGTGCATCGCGAGTGTATCCTTGCCATACTCGAGATCATAACCAACTTCAATCGTCTCTCCAGGCAGTTTTCCACTTTTGCGAATCGGAGCAAAACCGACACCAAGAGCGTATGCCAGAGGGGCGCCCACAACGAAACCACGTGCTTCAGGTCCAGCAATAACGTCAATTTTGAGATCAGAAACCATCACTTTCAGTTCATTGATCGCATTGCGGTACATTTCTCCATCCTTCAACAATGTTGTAATGTCCTTAAAGCTGATTCCCGGTTGTGGAAAGTCAGGAATGACACGAATATAATCTTTAAAATCCAAAATAATCTCCTCCTAAAATAAATACACAAACTTCCATCTAAGATACGCCCTTCATCCGGGATATCATCCATTGTGTCAGTTGCGGTGTGGCTGCATCCAGCATCACCTGTTCTATCTCGGCCATATTTTCGAGCGCCTGATAGTGACGTGAAGCGGTTAGTTCACGCTTAGGCGGGTTATCCACAAACGCAATTTTGCCGTTATCACGGGTAATGAAGGATAACTCTTCGAATACATCCAACATCATCGTAATCATGCGCGGCGAACAACCACACTGACGACTGAGCACAGGAGTAATCTCTTGTTCCTCCACGGGTTCAGCTTTCCATTTCAACACCTGCATATAAATACGCTTAAAGAGTTCTCTGGAAGGCATCTGAAGGCGATCTCGGCGGTTGCCTGATCCGTGCAGAAGGATGATATTCTCAGCTCCACTGAACAAAGCCAGCATGGCATTAAGTTGTTCCGGGGTTTCCGGCGTATCAAACACAAATAACGTCCGGACTTGTTCCTGTCCATAATGCTGTGCAGCAGCATTACACGGAAATAACCCGACCTTTCTATCATATACCCAAAGGCAAGGTTCATACAATGAATTTCCCTCGGAAACATCTGTTTCTTTCCGAACAATAGCACCAACAGAACCAGATTTATATCGCAGATGCACCTCAAGTGAGCTCAAGAAATGTTTCATCGCATTTAATGGCTCGGCATTACCGCGCAAATCAAACACTTGGACCTGAGGAACATGAATGTCCTGAAGCATCAATTGAGGTTTTCTCATCCCATTCCATTCATTGATGGACAGTTCTCCCATCACATCAATAACGGAACCTGGGAGAAGAAAATCTGCTAACGCTCCCTTGCCAAAAGCGACGGTTTCCAGTTGCTGACCATCCTGTTCCAGAACCAGTTTCAGATGGCGTTTCTCTCGTCCCATTGTTCTGGTTTCCTTCACAGTTACACTTCTCAATACAAACCGTGGCGAAGGATTGCTCATTCCAAAAGGCTGCAATCTGTCGATCTCCTGGATCACTTTCAGCGGAACATCACTGATTCTGCATTCATCATCCGCAAGACGTTGAGGTACAAAGTCCTCTTCAGTTAATACAGATGCAGCAAACTCATTCAAACCAGCCTCAAGTTCCTCCAGCTGATCCCGATGCAAGGTCATACCTGCTGCTGCAGGGTGTCCCCCGTAATGGTCCATAGTGTGTTTATTGACTGTGAGTGCCTGATAGATATCCAAGCCCTCAATGGAGCGCGCAGAGCCCTTGCAGACACCGCTCTCTGGATCGATCCCAAGGATAAGTGTAGGTCGGTAATAACGCTCCAGCAATTTGGAAGCCACAATACCAACCACTCCAACGTTCCAGCCCTCACCAGCCAATACGATTACATCTGGAACGGATCCTGAACGAAGCTGTATCTTTTGTTCCAACTGTGCAGTTGCTTCTTGTAATATGCCCTCTACGACTTGCTGCCGCTCCCGATTCAATAGATCAAGCTGGCCCGCAAGCGTATGAGCTTCATCCAGATTCTCGGTGGTGAGAAGCGATACCGCTCTCCCGGCATGATCCAAACGTCCACTGGCATTAATACGAGGTGCCATGGCAAAGGCAATATTAATGGAAGTCACCTGACTCTGATCCACACCACTGATTTCCAGCAATGCACTTACACCAGGAAGACGTGAACCACGCATCGATTCTATTCCATAACTGACAATAACCCGGTTCTCCCCTTCCAAAGGCATCAGATCGGCAACGGTGCCGATGGCCGCAATCTCCATCCATTCACCGGGCACTTCCCCGATTAATGCCTGAGCGAGCTTCAAGGCTACTCCCGCTCCTGCCAAACCTTTAAAAGGATACGGGCATCCCGGAAGTTTTGGATTAATAAGTGTAAAGGCTTCGGGCAAAATTTCAGGCGGCTCATGGTGATCTGTCACAATGACTTCGATGCCCAGCGTGGCCGCATAGGCAATCTGTTCAACAGCACTGATTCCGGTGTCCACGGTAATAATCAATGAAACGCCTTGCTGATGCGCCCAATCCAACGCATGGTTGTGCAATCCATACCCTTCATTCGAGCGATGAGGGATATATATATCGTACGAAGCCCCAAGATGACGCATCAAATGGATCATGAGCGATGTGCTGGATACGCCATCAGCGTCATAATCCCCGTAGATCAAAATATGTTCTTCCCGCTCCAATGCCAGCTTGATACGTGGCACAGCTTCATTCATGCCGAGGAGCAGATAGGGATCATGCATCTGATTCAGGTCAGGATGCAAAAAACGTTCGGCCTCCTTCTCATTGTGCACTCCTCGACTCACAAGCAAACGTCCAACAAGGGGTGAAACGGAAAGCGCCTGCGAGAGTCCCGCAGCCGCCTCCAAATCGATATTCGGTGTATTCCACCGGTATTGCGAATAAAGCAATGATAACGCTCCTTTCCTGATCTACTGGACCCACGCTTCACTACTGAATTAATGTCGCTTCGTGATCGGGCAGTTCATGATTGGATTTATAGGGATAACCTGGATCATAAGGTATCGCTTGAATCTGTACTTCTTTCACATGACTGAAACGGGTGAGCAGTAATGTCTTGGCACGATTTGCAATCTCCTGTGCTTCCAGTATCGAGATCCTCGGATTCACACTAATGACCAGCTCAATCGTAACGTCATGTTCCTGTTCACGTGCAACCAAATGCTCAATGGTAATGATGCCATATACCCGCTGTACGGTCTCTTTAAAATCGGACGCTTCTTCCTGCTCCAGCTCCTGAACGAGTGAACCATAGACTGTGTCCACAATCATTCGGTAACCCTTGTGAAGCACAAAACAGGAAGCAATCAACGCAGCCGTGGGGTCCAGGTAGAGCAGCATGCTCAAACCCGTCTCTTCACCAGCCATCGATCCTATAATGCCGATTAACACGGTGAGCGAACAATAGAGTGCACGGCGATGTTGCTGTGCATAGGCCAGCGCCTGAGACTGGTTTCGTTTACGGAAATATCTGTACTGAAATTGAAAAATCGCTTCTTTCACAGCCAAAGCTGCAACAGCCACCAAAAGTACCGACTTGCCGGGTGCTTCCGGTTCACTTCCGGAGAGACTACCCAATGCGGAGATCGCAAGCTGTAATCCACCCATTAGAATCAGCACAGATAACAATACTGAGATTCCGGGTCTAGCAACACTTGAATGTTCTTTATACCGTCCCCTGCGAGCCTTGCTCTTATCGCGTACAGACTTGGAGGGAAAGAGACCAGCCAGGGCAGAACCAGCTTCAGTAGCAGAATACAAGCCGTCAGCGAGCAATGATTTGCTGTTTGCCATATAACCGACTCCCGCTTTGATCACCGCAAGTCCCATATTACCGGCAATACCGCTCCATGTGGCAGCCTGAACAGATGGGATATGTTCTCTGGTCATGAATATTCCCCCTTAATTCTGTACATAAAGTTGCAAAACCGCGCCTGGCAGACGCGGCTTCACAATAAGATGTTTAGTTAGATTCTTTAGCTACTGTTTTTGGCTTATCCACTTGTTTACCTTTGAGCATCAGCCATAGTGGAGCGGCGATATAGATTGAAGAATATGCACCAAACAGTGTTCCGATAACCATCGCAAGCGAGAACATGCGAATGGATTCTCCACCAAATATGAACAAACAGATTGAAGCTGCAAACACGGTGAATGTTGTATTCAGGGAACGTGTCATCGTTTGAGCCAAACTGCGATTGACTACCTCACGCAAGTCGGCTTTGGTTGTCTTTTTGGCAAAACGCAGATTCTCACGAATCCGGTCAAAGATAACGATCGTATCGTTGATCGAGAACCCGACAATAGTCAATACTGCAGTAATAAAGGTCAGATCGACTTCCAAACGGAAGATGGAGAACACACTTATTACGACAAATGCGTCATGGAAGAGTGCGATAACCGCAGCCAAACCAAAGCGCCACTCAAACCGGATCGCAACATAGATCATGATCCCGATACTTGCAATGAGTACCGCGTAGATCGCGTTGCGCTCCAATTCTTTGGCCATCTCTGGATCAACGGTATTTACTTCATAGGAAGCCGATGCATCCAGTTTGCTAAATTCCTGTTTAAATTTGCTCTCTTGGGTCTCATCCAGTTCATTGGAGAAACGAACATTTACACGGTCAGCCCCCGGTGTAATGGTAACATCACCCTCATCAACACCGATGTCCTTAACGATAGGTTTAATCTGCTCCGCTGTGATTGCTTTGGATACCGAGATATCCACATTCGATCCAGCACGGAAATCAACGGCATAATTCAAACCCAAAGCCAGAATGCTGATGATCCCCGTAATCGTCAGAATAATCGAGAAGATATAGGCAATCTTACTACCTTTAACATAATCATAATTCCAATTAAAGCGCACGAATTTCACTCTCCTTCACTCCGAAGTACTTAGGCTTCTTCAACACGTTAGCCCGTACGAGCAGGGTCAACAGGAAGCGGGAGAAGAAAATATTCGTGATGATACTGGTGACAATATCAAAGATCAGCACGAGTGCAAAACCTTTAACCGCACCTGTACCCAGGAAGAACATAACAGCGGCCGCAATAATGGTAGTGACATTGGAGTCAATGATTGTACGGAAGGAATGTTTGCTCCCCGCTTTAACCGATGACAAAATCGACTTACCACTTCGCATCTCTTCCTTAATCCGTTCGTACGTGATGATATTGGCATCGACCGCCATCCCTATACCCAGGATAAACGCCGCAATACCTGGAAGGGTAAGTACGAATTCTCCCATATAGAAGATTGCAAGTACCAGCCACGTATGTGTGATCAAGGCAAAACTCGCAATAATACCAGGAATGCGATAAAGCCCAATCATGAACACTAGAATAATAACGGAACCAATCAATCCCGCTTTAATGGTCTGATCCAAAGAAAGCTTACCAAGTGTTGCACCAACACTTTGTGAATACTTCTCTGTAAGTTTTAGTGGCAATGCACCCAGGTTAATGGTGTCACGAAGCTGGTTTGCTTCGTCACGTGTGTAAGCACCCGAAATCTGAGCGGAACCATCTGTCAACTGTTGTCTAACGGTTGGAGCAGATAACAGCTCATCGTCCAAATAAATCGCGAGAGGTTGTCCGATCAAACGTTTGGTAATCTCGGAAAATTTGGCTTTGTCTTTCACTTGAATGTCAATCATCGGCTCATTCAATTGAGTGAACACAACTTTGGCTGCATTCTCAACAAATTCATTTCCGCGAAGCTCAATTTTGGTGTATTCGCCTTCCTTGTCGTTCTCAGCTTTACTACGGAAGGTCAAAACAGCCGGTTCTTTCATTTTGGCTCTAACTTCAGCCTCATCCGTAACCCCTGCCAACTTCAATCGAATCCGGTTGCTTCCTTCAGTGGTTACCTCCGGTTCGCTTGTTCCGAGCGCATTGGCGCGGCTTTCAAGACTTTTGGCCGTTTGCACCAAAGATGCTTTGGTGACTTGTTGACCTGCTTCGAGCGGCTCTGCTTCATATAAGATCTCGTAGCCTCCCTTTAAATCAAGGCCCAAGCGTATATTTTTGAGCAGTTCCGGGCTTGTTCCCACCATTACCCCTGTGGTGACAAGCACGACCAGAATGAAACTGATAATTCTTTTCATGCCGTTCCTAGATCCCCTTTCGTTCTCAATATTCCTATTATAGCGATGCCGTAAAAAGCAGTCAATTTTCAACAAAAAAGATCCCTTTCGTCTAGAAAGAGGACCCCCGGTATGCAGACACGGTCATAAAGTTCATAAAGCTTGTTGCTTTCAGTGACAAAATGTCGTTCACCAGCTGGTGAAGCGGTGGAATGCCCTGTTTTTCATATTTATGACTGACGCAATTCCAGACATCTTTGCTGGTGACATATTCGTAACCGACAAGCCTTAATTCTTCCGCTTTGCTACGGCAGAGCATCTCTATTGACTGTTCCAACTCCACATCATTCATTTCTTCCAACGGGGAGCCTCCCTTCGTACATCCAAGCCTTTATGCGGCATCAATATTACATGATTCGACTTCGCCTGATCATATTCCTTCTTGCTGAATATGGTTCTTTTTGTTAATCGTGTCCAAGTTGTCATGAGAAGATAAAGGACTGGCATAGGATGAAGAACAACGGCTTTGTCCCGTTTATGTTGATAGCCTGTACTTTCAACCGGGAAAGAGGGGTAGTCTTGAAGAAACAGACATTTATTCAGGGGGCCATGATCCTGCTCGCGGCAGGCATAATTAATCGAATACTTGGTTTCATCCCGCGCATTGCGCTGCCACGAGTCATTGGTGCAGAAGGTGTTGGCATCTACCAATTGAGCTATCCCTTTTTTATCGTACTGGTGACATTAATTACGGGTGGTATTCCGCTCGCCGTAGCCAAGCTCGTAGCCGAAGCTGATACCGGTGCCAATCGTTATTCCCCCCAGCGAATCCTGCAAGTAAGCTTAAGCTTTACGTTGACCTTGGGTGTAGTATTCATGTTTTTATGCATCCTATTTGCACCCTGGGTTACCAAGTACGTGCTCACAGATGAGCGGGTATACCATACGTTCGTTAGTATGAGCCCCATGATTGCCATTATCGCCGTATCTGCTGTCTACAGAGGGTATTTCCAAGGTAAGCAAAACATGATGCCTACTGCCATTTCATCCATTGTTGAAACCATCATTCGTATCGTCTGTGTCATTTGGTTTGCCTGGCTTCTCCTCCCCCACGGTATTGCCCAAGCTGCTGCTGGTGCCATGCTGGGAGCGCTCGTTGGAGAATTCGGCGGTATGCTTGTACTCTTGTGGAAGTATAACAGGCAGAAGAAAGAGTTACCGCTCGCTATGCAACAGAACATGTCCAATCTCACAACCAAACCTTCAGCCATACCTTTAAACCCAATACCTTCAGTTCTGAAAGAGGCGGGTACTCCACAGCCCGGATTAATCCGGCGTTTGCTTGCAATCTCTATTCCTGTTACAGCAGGCCGATTGGTTGGCTCCTTATCCTATTTGGCCGAAACCATCGTTACTGCCCAGAGTCTGGCTCTGGCAGGCATATCCAAAGGGCTCGCTACAGCACAATATGGTGCATTACAAGGTATGATTATTCCTTTGCTGCTGCTGCCGGGGGCACTAACCTCATCGCTCGCGACATCACTTGTGCCTTCACTGTCCGAAGCTTCTGCTCAGGGAGATCGCGCACTGATTCACAAAAGAATGCATCAGGCATTACGCTTGGCACTTGTGACAGGTGCTCCGTTTTCCGTGTTTATGTATGTGCTTGCCGAACCGATGTGTCTTGTTCTGTATAATGATGCATCGATCGGAAGCATGCTGAAGCTAATGGCTCCTTTTGCTTTGTTCATTTATATTCAAGCTCCTCTTCAAGCTGCATTACAAGCTCTTGACCGTCCGGGTAAAGCATTGCTAAATACGTTTATCGGTGCTGTTATCAAAATTACGTTGATTTTAACGCTTGCTTCCCGGCCTGAATATGGCATCTTCGGTGCAGTCATCGCCATCTGTGCGAATTCTACGGTAGTTACCCTGTTACATGCCCAAAGCGTACGCAGTCTGCTACAGTTCCGCTTCAAAATGATGGATTGGGTCAAGACGGGTGCAGGAATGTTTATTATGGGAGCAGCAACCCTACTCGTATACGAAGAGACTGCCATGATATTGCCTTTTTGGGTGAGGATGCTTCTCGCTCCTTTTGTCGGGCTTATCGTGTATTTCATCGTCATGGGCTGGACCAAAATGATTGACTTTCATGATCTGTCCCGTGCTCCTTTAATTGGTTCATGGTTCAAGCGCCGCTCAGGCAAATGATTTTCATTTTTTATCATCTTTTGGACTGACATATATCTTCCCATTGTGGTCAATGGAGCATATAAATACATCTTTGAAATCCATAATTCCGTTCTGTTGAATTTGATTTTTCAGCCAAAATCTCGTTTTCTGGATGATCTCCAGATTCTGATCCTGGACCTTTCCGTCCATAATTAAGGGGAGTGGCAGACCTTCATATTTGATATTTGGAAATCCGTCAATCTGATTTTTCTCTGTTTTGGATTTACCGGAAGAAACCCCTTCTGAATCAGAGCCGGAAGAACTGCTGCCGTTAGAAGTATTCTCATCCTTGGGAAAAACGGTCAGCTTGCCTGTGGTCTCCAAAATAGCGAAATCAACCTCACCGATACTGTCTACATTCTGTTCACGGAGTTGTTGTAATAGATCATCCAGATTATATCGTTGCTTCCGCATCTCATCCCGGTGAAGAACGCCTTTGGAGATCAAAACAGTAGGTTTCCCATCAATCATCAGGCGAAGACGCCGACTTTTAAGGCCTATAAAGGCCATTCCGATCTGTACAATGATCAAGGTAAGCATGGGGGCAATCCCGTGAGAGAGCGGTTTATCAATATCTTCAATGACAAAAGCAGCCATTTCAGCAAGCATAATGGAGACAACAAGATCAAACATGGATAGCTTACCAATCTCACGTTTACCCATAACCCTCATTGCACAGTACACCAGAAAGTACATGAGAATGGTTCGAAAGATATGTGATCCGACATCTGGGAAGTTCACAACAGGGGTCCTCCTTCGAAACTGAGTTTTTAACAGTTAGCTGGGTAGTGCAATCCCTATTTTGACCTGAACCTTACATGCTCATGCAGAAATAATCCGTTCATTTAATGGAAAACAGTTCATAAGTCCGAAGGCTTGACCATACACTGTATTAACTTATAACTTGTACAAGGGGGTTGCTTCATGCAATTGATCCGCCGCTTGGTTTCGTTTCGAGTGTCCAATCCGATTCTGTCAGGCCTCTGTCAGGCTTTTGTATGGATGTTTATCGGGGCATTTATTCTCTCCTTGTTTCTCTGGATGAGCGGAATGCGGGAACAGGACCTCTCATTGTATACCTATGTTGTTCATGGCTTGTCATTATTGGTTGGTGGTTTTGTCGCAGGCAAACGTTCTGGTGAAAAAGGATGGTACTACGGAGGGATTACCGGAATCGTATATGGACTGCTTGTGCTGTTGATCGGATTTCTCGCGCTGGATGCTTCGTTTAATTGGAAGGATAGTTTACAACTGCTTAGCGCGTTCTTCATTTCAGCTCTCGGTGGCATGTTCGGTGTTAATACGCATCGCTCCTAACTGACTGGTAAAGAACATCGACCTTCCCTCATAAATCAAAAAAGAGAACCGGGTCTCCAAGGAGATCCGGTTCTCTACTAGGGAATACGCCACAAACGCACCCTCGTTATTCTATGTTACAGTAACTATTCAACAGCCGTATCACGAGCTACAGCCGTGCTGATTGCATTACGGTCAAATGTAAGCTTAGTTACATCGTTTACACGCAATACAACCACATCGTCCGTAATCTCAGCGATCGTACCGTGAAGGCCACCAATCGTTACAATTTTATCGCCTTTTTTCAATTGGCTTAGCATGGAATTCCGTTGCTTTTGCTTTTTGTTCTGTGGACGAATCATTAAGAAGTAGAAAATCGCAACCATGAGTACTAAAGGTACAATCAAAGATACGATCCCACCGCCTTGCGCTCCTGCTAGAGGCATTCCTTGAAACATTCAAACTCCCCCTTATCGACTATACATACAGATATTGCTTGTTACGCCGGTTTCCTCAAAAACTCAATCAGAAACCTTTGTCATTGTCATGAAGACCATATTGATCGAAAAATTCATCCCGGAAATCAAGCAAACGATCTTCCATAATGGCTTTACGTACATTACGCATCAGATTCTGCAAGAAATGAAGATTATGGATCGTTGTCAAACGCAGGCCAAATGTTTCATCTGCTTTGATCAAATGACGCAGATAAGCTCTGGAATAGTTGCGACAAGTGTAGCAATCACATTCAGGGTCAAGTGGCCCAAAATCAGTTGCAAACTTGGCATTGCGAACTACCAGACGTCCTTGGCTGGTCATCGTTGTTCCGTTACGGGCAATCCGAGTTGGCAGAACACAGTCGAACATGTCCACTCCACGAATTGATCCCTCAATCAACGCATCGGGCGAACCTACCCCCATCAAATAACGTGGTTTATTGGATGGCAACAAAGGTAACGTATAATCCAATACACCATACATCAAATGTTTCGGTTCTCCAACACTCAGTCCACCAATAGCATACCCCGGGAAATCCATGGAAGTCAAATCTGCGGCGCTTTGACGGCGAAGATCTTCATGCATGCCTCCCTGTACGATGGCAAACAGACCTTGGTCATGCGGACGAGCGTGACTTTCGAGACAACGTTCTGCCCAGCGGCTCGTTCTTTCGAGTGATTTTTTTACATATTCATATTCAGCCGGATACGGTGGGCATTCGTCAAACGCCATCATAATATCGGAGCCAAGTGCATTCTGGATTTCCATCGCCACTTCAGGAGAAAGGAACTTCTTGTCTCCATTCAGATGAGAACGGAAGTTAACGCCTTCTTCCGTAATCTTGCGCATCTCGCTGAGAGAAAACACTTGGAATCCGCCGCTGTCCGTCAGAATTGGACGATCCCAGTTCATGAATTTGTGCAACCCGCCAGCTTCACGGATGATTTCATGTCCTGGTCTCAGAAACAGGTGATAGGTATTACTCAAAATAATCTGAGCATCCATTTCTTTCAACTCTTCAGGGCTCATTGTTTTGACAGTCGCCTGTGTACCTACTGGCATAAAGGTTGGTGTCTCAATAATACCGTGAGGTGTATGTACACGTCCCAGACGTGCACCGGATTGTTTGCAAGTTTTGATATGTTCATACGTAATTGCTGCCATTGGTTTTAATCATCCTCTAAAAGTTAATCGTTATACTAATATATCAACATGGCATCGCCGAAGCTGAAGAACCGGTATTTCTCTTGGATGGCTTCCTCATATGCCTGCATAATATGTTCCCTGCCTGCTAGTGCACTAACCAACATAACCAACGTGGATTTCGGGAGATGAAAATTCGTAAGCATCCCATCGATCACTTTGAAGGAATAGCCCGGATAGATGAAAATGCTGGTCCATCCGCTGCTCGCTTGCAGTATTCCATTTTCAAATTTGCTGCCTACCGTTTCCAAAGTCCGACAGCTCGTTGTTCCAACCGCAAAAACACGGTGTCCATTCGTTTTAGTCTGGTTAATCAGATCTGCCGTTTCTTGTGACAAGGAGTAATACTCCTCATGCATAACATGATCTTCAACAACGTCAACCGACATTGGTCTGAATGTTCCCAGTCCTACATGAAGCGTGATGAAGGCCACATTAACACCTTTGGCACGAATCTGATCCAACAATTCATCCGTAAAGTGCAGTCCCGCTGTAGGTGCAGCCGCCGATCCTTCATGCTTGGCATACACGGTCTGATACCGTTCGCGGTCATCCAATGTCTCCTTGATATAAGGTGGCAACGGCATCTCACCCAGACGGTCCAAAATCTCTTGGAAGATTCCATCATACGTAAACGTAAGCGTACGTGCCCCCATCTCGCCCTCTTCTTCAATGATTGCCTTGAGTTCATCACCGAATACGATGACTGAACCGGCTTTCAGCTTTTTACCCGGCTTAACCAGTGCTTCCCACTTGTCGCCTTCCACATTTTTGAGCAATAACACTTCCGCTTTTGCTCCGGTATCTTCTTTTGTACCGAACAGACGGGCTGGTAGAACACGTGTATCATTCAGAATCAATGTATCACCGGGATTCAGAAAATCGATAATATCAGGAAACGTTTGATGATTAATCTCACCACTATCTTTGTTCAAGGTGAGCAAACGGGATGCCGTGCGATCAAGCAACGGTGTCTGTGCTATCAATTGCTCTGGTAATTCAAAATCATATAAGTTCACATTCATTTATTTTCATTCCTTAACAATAGTCGCATTTTGATAATAGTGTTTCAATATTGCCTGGTAATCATACCCTTCATCTGCCATGCCTTTGGCTCCCCATTGGGACAAGCCCAATCCGTGGCCATTGCCCTGACCGATGAACATGAAGGTCTGACCCTGCGTTACCGCTCTCGCTTGACCATCACCACTCATAACCACAAGTGCATTACCGGATGATGTTCCTGCGCCAGAAGAAGACAATACAGAGGCACCATTTGAGCCGGTTTTACTGGCTGTTTTGCCGTCAGCGCCTAATACAGTATAACTTCCGGTCCCTGCAATATCAAATAGAGTGCTCGGTAATCCACCGAGTGCAGAGCGGTATGTATCGGCATATTTCACCGTCATAGCGTGTCCGTTGGCAGTGACTTCAAGTGCTCTTCCGGAAGGTCCACGCTTGGTCACTTCCAAGGTTGAGATTGAAGCAGGAACAGACGCTGTTGTTTTACCCTGAAGGGATTTAACCAACTGGGCAGACGTGAAAGGTCCTCTCACCCAAGCATAATCGTTGGATTGAGCTACTTTTGCCAGTACAACAGCTTCGTTGCCTGGATTCATTTTGGCTACAGGTTCAACGGTGGATTGAATTAACGGAACGGCACGCACATTGGTGTTCTGAGCCGTTACCGTTACTTTTGCCAGTCCCGCATTGGTCTTGGTCGTTAATTCTTTGATGTTATCCTCACGAATGTACCCACTAACACCTGAACTCAGCAGCACATGGTACCACGTATGTAATCCTGCCTGGGCTGATGTATCTCCTGAACTAACCACATTGGTGAACACACCTGCTCCGCCGTTCCATACCTCAGAAGGATGAGCCGTCTGGCCGCCAGCATTAGAGGAGAATACAGCTTCGATGATTTTCCCACCGCTCTTGACCACTTCTCCAGCAGTTGCATCCACTGCACTGGTTACTTTATCGTTCTCCGAACCAATCCCGTTGTAGGCTTGGCTGAGCGTTGTATCCACGACATTCGCAATTTTGAAACGTTCACCCTGTTGAAGCGCGTA
The DNA here is from genome assembly GCF_045040715.1 of Paenibacillus sp. FSL H7-0942. Taxonomy (NCBI): domain Bacteria; kingdom Bacillati; phylum Bacillota; class Bacilli; order Caryophanales; family Paenibacillaceae; genus Paenibacillus; species Paenibacillus sp. FSL H7-0942. The sequence goes on from NZ_CP150279.1 coordinate 5,447,452, forward strand.
GGATCGAGCAGCTACGGCTTGAACTTTCAGAGCTTCAGCAGGCCAGGAGGAATACACCTCTGCCCCTACGACAGAGTACAGGTATTGCTCCAGTGGAACGACGTTGACCAACGCCAGATCACCACTTACGATACTGATTTCCATATCTCCACGATATGTTCGCTGAGAACGTTCCACTACCTTGATACCATTGCCATTCCCTTGTACCAATGCTTTGGATTCAGTACCTGCAATGGTGTAATGCGGAGCTGTTTTGAGTGCATCCGTACTTAATCCTGCGTCCTGGCGGATGATGAGTCCTGCACTATTGTTGACAGGTGAAAGGCTTACCCCCAGAGCTTTGGTTTCCACACTGTTCTTCAATGCGGTTAATTCCGCATCCGTTGAAGCTTCACCCACCCATACCGCGTATGCTTGGCTTCCCCCGCTCAGTTGAAGGACTGGATAGACACTACTAACTCCTGCTGATAAAAGATTGGCTTGTGCTGCCTCTGCTTCCTGAATCGAACCATAGGTTCCAGCAGACAGGCGTTTACTTCCCGTTACAGCTGGCTTTTGACCAGCCAATTGAGCTGCTGCTACCTTTTGTACCCGTGTAACAGCTTGTCCAGCAAGTGCCTCCGTTGCATAGTTGCCTGTGTAGAGCTGATAAATGGCATTTCCATTCACAGACGTTGTAAACAGCAAAGGTTTATCCGCTGTTGCTTGCAACAATTTTGCTGCTGCAGATGCTGCCTTGAAATCCGCTGTTTCCAACACTTTCACTCGGAATCCATCTGCACTGAAACGGACTTGCCCTGCCGGAAGGCTTACATTTGCGCCACTCTCCGATTGGATGCTCCATTGTCCCGTCGATTCAAGCGTAATGAGTGGTGTAGTTGATTTATACGTACTGCCCAGATTCGCAAACATGGCTACCCGGATCGTCTGTCCATCATTTCCTGCTGCATATGCAGGCACTTGCAGACAACCCACTGTCAAAAGAGCTGCCGCCAGTACCTTCAATCGACGACTCCACTTCTTCGTTCGTATTGCTTTTCCCACAATCAGACTCCTCCCCATGCATTTCTTTCACTTTATATCGGGTTAACCCGTGATTATTCCAATGTTTATGATGAATATCCAAATGAGCATGTTCAACAGGTTCGACTATTTACCGTCTCTTGGTGGAACAGGCAGACCCAAATGATGATAGGCGAGATCTGTTACGATCCTGCCCCTTGGTGTACGCTGAATCATACCAATCTGAAGCAGATACGGTTCATAAACATCCTCGATCGTCTGACTTTCTTCACCAATCGTAGCAGCAATGGTATCGAGCCCTACCGGGCCTCCCCGGAAGCTGTTGATCATCGATTTAAGCATCTTATGGTCAATGTCGTCCAAGCCACGTGGATCGATCTGGAGACGTTGCAGCGCTTCTTCCGCCAGTGTCTGCGTTATAATCCCATCACCACGTACCTGTGCAAAGTCGCGTACTCGTTTTAACAAACGGTTCGCAATCCTCGGTGTCCCACGTGAGCGCAATGCAATCTCTTGCGCAGCATCTCCCACAATCTCCACACCCAAAATTTCGGTAGAGCGTGAAACGATATAAGCCAGCTCATCAACCGTGTAGAATTCCAATCGACTGATAACACCAAATCGGTCTCGAAGTGGAGCAGACAGCAAGCCAGCACGCGTTGTAGCCCCAATCAGAGTGAATGGTGGCAGATCCAGCCGAACGGAACGTGCACTTGGACCTTTACCAATCATAATATCCAATGCCGAATCTTCCATAGCGGGGTACATGACTTCTTCAACCGTACGATGCAAACGATGAATCTCATCAATAAACAGGACATCACCTTCCTGCAGATTGGTTAACAATGCTGCAAGATCACCCGGGCGTTCAATGGCCGGGCCTGACGTAGTTCGTAAATTAACGCCCAATTCGTTGGCAATAATGTTGGCAAGTGTTGTTTTACCAAGCCCAGGTGGGCCATATAACAAAACGTGATCCAATGCCTCATTACGAAATTTGGCAGCTTCAATATATATCTTTAAATTTTCCTTCACCTGATTCTGCCCGATATACTCATTCAGATACCGGGGACGAAGACTCAACTCAACATTTTGGTCCTCCATCATCAGGTTCGCGGAAATAATCCGGTCATCCATGTTCATCCCTACCTTTTTTTGCAGGCTACAGCTATATTATAATATGCAATTTGTATTATCCCGTAAACAGCATTTGCAGCGCCTTTTTCATCAACACATCAACGGAATCTGCTGTAGTAACATCCTTTTTCAATTTGAGCCATACTTTATCAAGCTCACTGTCAGTATACCCAAGTGCCTTGAGACCTTCACGTGCCTCATCCCAGGCTGAACCACTTCCCGACTCTTCCGATGGAGGAGCGAACAACCCTGTTGCATACGCTGCCGCGCCAAAACTATCCAGCTTATCCTTGAGATCCAGAATCATGCGTTGTGCAGTCTTCTTGCCGATGCCTGGCAATTTGGTCAAGAACGTAAGATTCTCCTGATAAATCGCCGTAACCACATGTTCTGGTGTACCTCCAGCGAGTATGCCCAGAGCTACTTTTGGCCCAATACCGGATACTTCAATCAGTTTACGGAACAAACGCTGCTCATCCCGTGTAACAAATCCAAACAGCAACATCGCATCCTCACGCACATGATGGTGAGTGTACACGGTAATTTCGCCTTCTTGCTTCGCAAACGCAAATGGATTTGGACAGAATACGCGATACCCTACACCATGAACATCCAGCACAATATAATCATTCTCTACATGAATGAACTGTCCTCTTAGAAAATCAATCATTTTCGCAATACCTCATTCAACTTGGAATTTAATGTATAAGAGTGTGCGTGGCACACCGCTACAGCCAATGCATCCGCTACGTCATCCGGCTTAGGAACGACCTGAAGACGCAAGAACATTTTGACCATCTCCTGTACTTGCTTCTTCTCCGCTTTACCGTACCCCACAACAGCCTGCTTGATCTGCATTGGCGTATATTCTGCAATAGGCAAACCCTTCTGTGCCGCAGCGAGTACCATGACGCCTCTCGCCTGACTGACAGACATCGCTGTTGTAACGTTCCGATTGAAAAAAAGTTTCTCCAACGCTACTGCGTCCGGTTTGTATTTATCAATCAATTGCACCATACCTTCATATACGTGAAGCAACCGTTCCTCTTCAGGGGTATGAGCTTCCGTCTGAATACATCCATATTGTACGGGTACCACCTTACTGCCGATTTTATCCACAAAACCAAAACCAACAATCGCAATCCCCGGGTCAATTCCCAAAAAACGCAAAACCATCTCTCCCTCACAAAAGCGAACATATGTATCGTTCATTTCATTATAACAAAAGATAGACCCTGCGGCAGGAAAAACTTTGTCTAACTGATTACTCGTCTTTATTCGCGGATTTTTTACATGTTTATTCGTATTTTCATGTATTTCAGTTCAAACGACAAAAAGGACATCTCTTCGATGTCCTTCACCACATTCCACGTATTTTAGATTCAATCGCTTGGTTACGTAAACCACCAATGTTATTGCTATTGCCAGCATCGTTTCAGTACTTCACAATTTTAATACCGTAGGTGAAGACGTTTGGATTACCCGCCATTACGGATTAAATGATGGTCTTCATCCACGGCATAGTCACTGAACGTAGAGATTACGCTATCATATTCATCCTTGTCCTGAATCCGAATACCCTGCTGCAATTGCTCGAGCACCCCTTCAGGCAAAGAACTTTCCAACGTCCCAACATCCAATTGAAAGAACGTACGAATAACCTTCTCTTCTGCAGGCTTACCCTCGTACAAATTAAGGTTCCCTACAGCATCTATGCTGATATAAGCCTGCTGTTTACAAAGCGGTGAAAGGTCATCTACACGTTGCTTCAGATGCAACTCATCTGATGTTCCAACGGTAGCATCCCATTCCGGATGTTGAGCTAGTAACATCTTCAACTGCGGTCTAGCCATCTTGCCTAACTGCTCTGTCTCCACTCCGCAGATGTACTGTGTTTCCAAAACCACACTTGTTAAATGATCCGGATCAGAATCAAGTTGCTCTACTAACGCCTGAATCTCCTGTTCAGATCTTGTTTCCTGCGTAACAGGCCCCATCACACTGGTTGCCTCACTAAAATTAGTTGTCAGCAAACGCTCTATCGCCGATGAGATAGACAACCCGCTGTAAGCCAATATCGTAACTGCAAGCAGAGCCGCCGTCATCCATACTGTTCGTTTCCACCGTCTCCAGCGTCTCTTGAATTGTTTTCTGAAGTTAAACGTGTTCACATGAACCCCTTCTATCACTTTTTAAACCTATTGTGACCTAAAGATTGAGGCTTTATGCACAATTAACTTGTTGTCTGAAGAAGGAACACGCATGTGTTAGCTTAGAGAATTTGTCATAGTTAATATCGAACCTGCATTTATAGAATCTTATATAGATAAATATAAAAAAACACTATCTAATTATAGATAGTGTTTTTAGAGATCGGGATGACACGATTTGAACATGCGACCCCCTGGTCCCAAACCAGGTGCTCTACCAAGCTGAGCTACATCCCGTTATATATACCGGCGAGAGGACTCGAACCTCCACGGTTTCCCACTCGATTTTGAGTCGAGCGCGTCTGCCATTCCGCCACGCCGGCAAATTTGAAGTTATAATGGCGCGCCCTGAGAGATTCGAACTCCCGGCCTTTTGATTCGTAGTCAAACGCTCTATCCAGCTGAGCTAAGGGCGCAAATATTGGAGCGGAAGACGGGAATCGAACCCGCGACCCTCGCCTTGGCAAGGCGATGCTCTACCGCTGAGCCACTTCCGCACACGGTATTATTAATATAAAAATGGCGGAACCGACGGGATTCGAACCCGCGATCTCCTGCGTGACAGGCAGGCATGTTAGGCCAACTACACCACGGTTCCAGATCACTTTCTCAAAGGAAAGTATAATTGCGGGGGCAGGATTTGAACCTGCGGCCTTCGGGTTATGAGCCCGACGAGCTACCGGGCTGCTCCACCCCGCGTCGTTATAAAGTTTATATGGTGGAGGCTGAGGGGATCGAACCCCCGACCCTCTGCTTGTAAGGCAGATGCTCTCCCAGCTGAGCTAAGCCTCCATAATATGACCCGTAGGGGATTCGAACCCCTGTTACCTCCGTGAAAGGGAGGTGTCTTAACCCCTTGACCAACGGGCCCTAATGGCTCCCCGAACAGGGCTCGAACCTGTGACAACTCGATTAACAGTCGAGTGCTCTACCAACTGAGCTATCAGGGAATATATGCATTTGCACTGCAAATGCAATTCATCGTACAACATCAACATGCAGAGCCTGTTTTCTATGTATGATGAAAGAGTTCGCTTGGCGGCGTCCTACTCTCCCAGGACCCTGCGGTCCAAGTACCATCGGCGCTAGAGGGCTTAACGGTCGTGTTCGGGATGGGTACGTGTGGAACCCCTCCGCCATCGCCACCAAACGCATAGCTTAGCTTACATTTCAGAGATCGTTCTCTGAAAACTAGATTCGAAACGAAACATGCGAATTACAACTTGCTATTGGATAAGCCCTCGACCGATTAGTACTGGTCAGCTCCATGCATTGCTGCACTTCCACCCCCAGCCTATCTACCTCGTCGTCTTCAAGGGGTCTTACATACTGGGAAATCTCATCTTGAGGGGGGCTTCACGCTTAGATGCTTTCAGCGTTTATCCCGTCCGTACATAGCTACCCAGCGGTGCTCCTGGCGGAACAACTGGTACACCAGCGGTACGTCCATCCCGGTCCTCTCGTACTAAGGACAGCTCCTCTCAAATTTCCTACGCCCACGACAGATAGGGACCGAACTGTCTCACGACGTTCTGAACCCAGCTCGCGTACCGCTTTAATGGGCGAACAGCCCAACCCTTGGGACCTACTTCAGCCCCAGGATGCGATGAGCCGACATCGAGGTGCCAAACCTCCCCGTCGATGTGGACTCTTGGGGGAGATAAGCCTGTTATCCCCAGGGTAGCTTTTATCCGTTGAGCGATGGCCCTTCCATGCGGTACCACCGGATCACTAAGCCCGACTTTCGTCCCTGCTCGACTTGTAGGTCTCGCAGTCAAGCTCCCTTATGCCTTTGCACTCTTCGAATGATTTCCAACCATTCTGAGGGAACCTTTGGGCGCCTCCGTTACTCTTTAGGAGGCGACCGCCCCAGTCAAACTGCCCACCTGACACTGTCCCCGCACCGGATTACGGTACCAGGTTAGAACCTAGATACGATCAGGGTGGTATCCCAACGTTGCCTCCACGCAAGCTGGCGCTCACGTTTCAAAGGCTCCCACCTATCCTGTACAGATCGTACCCAAATTCAATATCAAGCTGCAGTAAAGCTCCATGGGGTCTTTCCGTCTTGTCGCGGGTAACCTGCATCTTCACAGGTATTAAAATTTCACCGGATCTCTCGTTGAGACAGCGCCCAAGTCGTTACGCCATTCGTGCGGGTCAGAATTTACCTGACAAGGAATTTCGCTACCTTAGGACCGTTATAGTTACGGCCGCCGTTTACTGGGGCTTCGGTTCACAGCTTCGGATTGCTCCTAACCACTCCCCTTAACCTTCCAGCACCGGGCAGGCGTCAGCCCGTATACTTCGCCTTACGGCTTCGCACAGACCTGTGTTTTTGCTAAACAGTCGCTTGGGCCTTTTCACTGCGGCCCCCTCGTGCTATTCACACTACCGGGGCACCCCTTCTCCCGAAGTTACGGGGTCATTTTGCCGAGTTCCTTAACGAGAGTTCTTCCGCGCGCCTTAGAATACTCTTCTCGCCTACCTGTGTCGGTTTGCGGTACGGGCACCATCACCTGGCTAGAGGCTTTTCTTGGCAGTGTGAGATCATGACCTTCGCTACTATAATTTTCGCTCCCCATCACAGCTCAGCCTTACAATGTGCGGATTTGCCTACACATCAGCCTCACTGCTTAGACGGACATCCATCAGTCCGCGTCACTACCCTACTGCGTCCCCCCATTGCTCATAACGGCTTACGGTGGTACAGGAATTTCGACCTGTTGTCCTTCGACTACGCCTTTCGGCCTCGCCTTAGGTCCCGACTTACCCTGAGCGGACGAGCCTTCCTCAGGAACCCTTAGGCTTTCGGCGGATCAGATTCTCACTGATCTTTTCGTTACTCATACCGGCATTCTCACTTGTATAATGTCCAGCGCTCCTTACGGTACACCTTCAACCCTTATACAACGCTCCCCTACCCCTGATGCAAAGCATCAAGCCATAGCTTCGGTGGTGTGTTTAGCCCCGTTACATTTTCGGCGCAGAGTCACTCGACCAGTGAGCTATTACGCACTCTTTCAATGGTGGCTGCTTCTAAGCCAACATCCTGGTTGTCTGTGCAACTCCACATCCTTTCCCACTTAACACACACTTGGGGACCTTAGCTGATGGTCTGGGCTGTTTCCCTTTTGACAATGGATCTTAGCACTCACTGTCTGACTCCCGGAAGTAAGTCTATGGCATTCGGAGTTTGACTGAGCTTGGTAACCCTTGCGGGCCCCGCACCCAATCAGTGCTCTACCTCCACGACTCTGTTTTCCGAGGCTAGCCCTAAAGCTATTTCGGGGAGAACCAGCTATCTCCGAGTTCGATTGGAATTTCTCCGCTACCCCCACCTCATCCCCGCATTTTTCAACATGCGTGGGTTCGGGCCTCCAGTGCGTGTTACCGCACCTTCACCCTGGACAGGGGTAGATCACCCGGTTTCGGGTCTACGTCCACGTACTACATCGCCCTATTCAGACTCGCTTTCGCTGCGGCTCCGGCTCTTCACCTTAACCTTGCACGGGAACGTAACTCGCCGGTTCATTCTACAAAAGGCACGCCATCACCCCTAAAACGGGCTCTGACTTTTTGTAAGCACACGGTTTCAGGTTCTATTTCACTCCCCTTCCGGGGTGCTTTTCACCTTTCCCTCACGGTACTGCTTCACTATCGGTCGCTAGGAAGTATTTAGCCTTGGCAGATGGTCCTGCCGGATTCATACGGGGTTTCACGTGCCCCGCACTACTCGGGATCCGTCTCGGAGGGAACAGACTTTCAACTACAGGGCTTTTACCTTCTTTGGCGGGCCTTTCCAGACCTCTTCGCTTAACCGGTTCCTTTGTAACTCCATGTGAGACGTCCCACAACCCCAAAGAGCAAGCTCTCTGGTTTGGGCTTCTCCGCGTTCGCTCGCCGCTACTGACGGAATCACTATTGTTTTCTCTTCCTCAGGGTACTTAGATGTTTCAGTTCCCCTGGTATGCCTCTACATAACCTATGTATTCAGTTATGAGTAACTGGAAATTACCCCAGCTGGGTTTCCCCATTCGGACACCCCCGGATCAAAGCTTGCTTACAGCTCCCCGAGGCAGTTTCGTTGTTCGCCACGTCCTTCATCGGCTCCTAGCGCCTAGGCATCCTCCGTGTGCTCTTAGTAGCTTAACCATTTTGTTCCGGTTTCGGTCGCTCGCTTCCCTTGTTTTGCTTGCGCAAAGCCAAAAGTCGCTCTCACCCGATACCATCACAAAAGCAATTTAACTACCTTTATACACTTGACTTGTTTGCACAAGTTCAGCTAAAAAGGAATGTTCTAATTCGCGTTTGTTTCGTTTCGATATCTAGTTTTCAAAGAACAAGCTCCATGCAAAAGCAAGCTGTTTGAGAGTTTGAGCTCTCAAAACCGAACAACGAGTGAGTGTTTTGCAGCTAAGCTGCGTATTTGAATGTTTCCGTTGCAGGAAACGATTCTCCATAGAAAGGAGGTGATCCAGCCGCACCTTCCGATACGGCTACCTTGTTACGACTTCACCCCAATCATCTATCCCACCTTCGGCGGCTGGCTCCTTGCGGTTACCCCACCGACTTCGGGTGTTATAAACTCTCGTGGTGTGACGGGCGGTGTGTACAAGACCCGGGAACGTATTCACCGCGGCATGCTGATCCGCGATTACTAGCAATTCCGACTTCATGCAGGCGAGTTGCAGCCTGCAATCCGAACTGAGACCGGCTTTGTTGGGATTGGCTCCATCTCGCGATTTCGCAGCCCGTTGTACCGGCCATTGTAGTACGTGTGTAGCCCAGGTCATAAGGGGCATGATGATTTGACGTCATCCCCACCTTCCTCCGGTTTGTCACCGGCAGTCTATCTAGAGTGCCCATCCGAAATGCTGGCAACTAAATATAAGGGTTGCGCTCGTTGCGGGACTTAACCCAACATCTCACGACACGAGCTGACGACAACCATGCACCACCTGTCTCCTCTGTCCCGAAGGAAAGATACATCTCTGCATCGATCAGAGGGATGTCAAGACCTGGTAAGGTTCTTCGCGTTGCTTCGAATTAAACCACATACTCCACTGCTTGTGCGGGTCCCCGTCAATTCCTTTGAGTTTCAGTCTTGCGACCGTACTCCCCAGGCGGAGTGCTTAATGTGTTAACTTCGGCACCAAGGGTATCGAAACCCCTAACACCTAGCACTCATCGTTTACGGCGTGGACTACCAGGGTATCTAATCCTGTTTGCTCCCCACGCTTTCGCGCCTCAGCGTCAGTTACAGCCCAGAGAGTCGCCTTCGCCACTGGTGTTCCTCCACATATCTACGCATTTCACCGCTACACGTGGAATTCCACTCTCCTCTTCTGCACTCAAGTCACCCAGTTTCCAGTGCGATCCGGGGTTGAGCCCCGGGATTAAACACCAGACTTAAATGACCGCCTGCGCGCGCTTTACGCCCAATAATTCCGGACAACGCTTGCCCCCTACGTATTACCGCGGCTGCTGGCACGTAGTTAGCCGGGGCTTTCTTCTCAGGTACCGTCACCTTGAGAGCAGTTACTCTCCCAAGCGTTCTTCCCTGGCAACAGAGCTTTACGATCCGAAAACCTTCATCACTCACGCGGCATTGCTCCGTCAGGCTTTCGCCCATTGCGGAAGATTCCCTACTGCTGCCTCCCGTAGGAGTCTGGGCCGTGTCTCAGTCCCAGTGTGGCCGATCACCCTCTCAGGTCGGCTACGCATCGTCGCCTTGGTGAGCCGTTACCTCACCAACTAGCTAATGCGCCGCAGGCCCATCCCCAAGTGACAGATTGCTCCGTCTTTCCAGTTTCCTTCAGGCGAAGAAAACAATTATTCGGTATTAGCTACCGTTTCCGGTAGTTGTCCCAAACTTGAGGGCAGGTTGCCTACGTGTTACTCACCCGTCCGCCGCTAACCATCAGAGAAGCAAGCTTCTCTTCAAGTCCGCTCGACTTGCATGTATTAGGCATGCCGCCAGCGTTCGTCCTGAGCCAGGATCAAACTCTCCAATAAAGTATTGAAAAGAGCGATAAGCTCATTTTGAATCTGACGAGATTAAAAATCTCATTTGTGCTCCAGTCGATCCAAGCCAAGGCTTGTCTCCAACTTTCGCGTTCATTCTGCAAGCAGAATGTTTACTCACTCGTTGTTCAGTTTTCAAAGATCAAACTTGTTTCATCATCTCTTGTGTTTCCCGTGTCAGCACTGTGTTTCAGCGGCGACTTAAATAATATATCATACGGCTGAATGTAATGCAACAGTTTTTTCATTTCTTTTCTTTAGTAGTTTTACAACAGCTAAAGCTATCAATATCCGTACCCTATCTTGTCCTATCATATTAGGTCATGCTCATAGGGTACAAATATTTTAACATATTCATGAAAGGGTTTACAATAACTTCTTAATAAAATACTTTCTATTATTTCCTGAGCAACTATATCTCCGTTATGCGCAACTCAATGTTCACTCAGGTAAGCGGGAAGCCAGCTCTCTATTACAGAGCTGGCTTCCCGCTTATATAACAGGTACCTCACTTATTCATCAATCGCAATCCCCAGGTTAGTTTTGTATCCATGGATTACGACGCTTTTTATCGGATTTCCGTTGGTTGGAAGTAGCTGCACCCTCTCTGGATGTTTTCCCGGACACGGATACCTTGGATTTATTCTTCAGAGGAGCCTTGCTTGTTCTGCGTTTTGCAGCGGCCGGCTTATTCCCTGCTTGCTTAGACTTCCCTTCCGAATCTGATCCAACCTCTTCAATTGCTACCTGACTTAAGTTAGCGTCTTCACGCCCCCCTTTTTTGCCACCCTTCCCTTGCCCCTGAGGAGGATACATTTCACCAAATGCTCCAAGCGGGGACGGGGGAACCATGTTCTGAGTAGGGTACGGATTCTGATAAGCATACTCAATAGGCTGGTTTGGCATCGTTGATGTGGACATTTCAGGCGGCATACCGTACGAAGGACCATACATATTCCATGCCGGATCCTGATAACCATGAGAAGGATAAGTATACTGAGGCATAGGTGTATGTGAGCCACATCCGCATGGAGGGTACGGAAGCATTGAGTATGGAGATATGAAAGGCGGCTGATGATTCATATGACTAGGTGCTGCATACGTTGGGAATGGACTATTCACTTCGCCAGCTGGCGCAATCGGAAATGAGTTGTTTTGCATTTCTGCGGACAGATTCGGCATAACGTTATTGTGGTTATAACCCTGCTCCGCGCCAGTCCACAGACTGTTAGGCAGATCACTGCCACCATAGGGACTAACTTCCGGAATCCCTGGAAACGACGCATTGTTACTCGCTCCTGCCGTGTACATGTCTTGCTGAGCACCATACACCTCTTGTACAGGAACCGGGATTTGAACATAAGGGTGCTCGGCTGGCGCATGATGCAACTTATTACCGCAACCACAAGGTTTTTTCGTTGCTGGTGCAACCTCAGTTGGAGACTTTGTATTAGGCATTACAGGCAAAGGCATAATTTCAGGCGATAGATTAGGCATTGTGTATTTCTTGGATTCTGCTACCGGTTTTACATAAACTTCGGGTTTAACCTCTTCTTTTTTATGCGTTTCCTTTTCGGGTTTCACTTCAGGAAGCTCCGGTAACTGCGGCAGTACCTCCAGTTCAGGCTTCACATTCGGCTTCTCCGTATTGGCTGGTGGTGGAGCAGGCACCGGGACCGGAACAGGAACCTCTGCTACCGGAGCAGGGGGAGTTGGCGCTACTGGAGCCGGTGGTTCCGGTTCTTTGACTCCCGTATATTCCTTACCCTCAGGTGACAACTTTTCTTGAGCAGCAATGTTGCCGGCACCCGAATTAGATGTGCTGTTTCCTTGTGCGTGCATAGATGGAATATAAACTGTCTCCCCCACCAGCAGAGCGTTCGGATTTTTCAACTGTGGATTGGCATTGACCATATCTTTTAAAGGAACTCCCCAGGCTTGTGCCAACTTCCATAACGAATCTCCTTGCTGCACCTTGTGACTGTGGAGCACACCCTCCGGCTTCGGTGTTACTGGCTCTGCAGGGATTTTGACCTTCATGCCAATATCCAACTTGTCAGGATTTGTGATTTGCGGATTAGCCGCGATCAATTTGTCCAGCGCTACATTGTATTTTTGGGACAGCAGATATAATGTGTCGCCTTTTTTCACCATGTGTATTTTCACAGGGAACTAACCTCCTAGACGTCATACTTGGGCAGTACATTCGCCCATACCGTTACTACATCCTATGCAGAAACCGGGCTAATGACATCAACTAAACAAAAAAAATCCTCCTGTCTCTAAAATCCCCATACGCCAGGTATGCAAAATTTTATCGGACAAGGAGGATTCCTGTTCCCTATGTTATGCAATTCTAACTTAAGATTCCCACACTTTATATCCATCTTTGTCAACAATCTGACGGAATGCTTCCAGCAGTCTCAGCGTTACCGGACCTGCTACTCCCGTGCCAATTGTTCTTCCATCGACTTCATATGCAGCGATAACTTCTGCAGCTGTCCCGGTGAAAAAGACTTCGTCTGCGATATACACATCATGCAGGGTGAATGGCACTTCTTTTAATTCAAGCTCCAGTTCGCCACATAGATCGATAATCGCTTGACGTGTAATCCCTTCAAGTGCTCCGAGATAACAAGGCGGCGTGTACACTACACCATTTTTGATGATGAAGATGTTATCACTTGAACCCTCAGTAACGTAACCTTGGGAATTCAGCATAATTGCTTCACCAGCACCTGAATAGTTAGACTGGATTTTAACCAGGATGTTATTCAGATAGTTTAACGATTTAATTTTTGGATTCAATGCGTCTGGAATGTTCCGGCGTTGGGATACCGACACGGCTTTCAATCCAGTAAGATACGCTTCCTCCGGATAGATCGCTAATTGCTCCACGATGATGATTACGGATGCCTTAGGACAACGTAACGGGTCCAACCCCAGATTACCAGGGCCACGCGATACAATAAGACGAATATAACCATTACGCATATCATTGCGGCGCACCGTTTCAGCCATGACTTCCAGCATCTCATCAATGGACAGCGGAATGTTCAAACTAATGGATTTTGCCGAATCATACAAACGATCCAAGTGGGCCTTACATCTGAAAATATTTCCGTTATAGATCCGAATACCTTCGAAAATCCCGTCTCCATACAAAAATCCATGATCATATACCGAAACGGTTGCGTTCTCCTTGGTCACATACTGACCATCCAAATAGATCCATTGTTCTGCCACTGATGACTGCACCTCCATAAAATATCCATTCCCTGTACTCCGAAACGTTATTAACCCGTCCATTGTACACCAAATGACAAGCCATTACTCGCTCATTCTACCCCGACTTATGACAACCTTCTAACATTCCCAAACACCATCAGGTCAATTATCTCGAAGGATATGTATAACAAGGATAGCTACCCAGAACACGCACCTGACAATTCAACGCTTCAATCTCTGCCATGGCTGCGGTAAGCAATACCGAATCGACCGTTTCCACAACATCAATGTAAAAATAGTAACTGCCCAATCGTTTCTTCGTTGGACGAGATTCGAGACGGGTCAAGTTCAGCTTCCGCCAAGCAAAAGCTGACAGTACCTGATGCAACGCACCCGGTGCATCTTCTGGCAACGTCACCAGCAAGCTGGTTTTTACATGATCCGATTCACGTGGAATGTTCACAGGTTCATGGCCGATGAGCACAAAACGGGTGTAGTTGTTGTCATGATCTGTAACCCGTTCAGCCATAATGTCCAGACCATGCTTCTGAGCAGCAAGCTTGGTACCAATCGCTACCCAGCCCTTACCTGGATTTTTTTTCACAATTTCTACAGCCTCGGCTGTACTGTTCACACCTTCAAGATCGGCCCCGGGTGAATGCAGCCGAATAAAATTCTGACACTGCGGAATAGCCACAGGGTGAGACATGATCTTGGTAATTTTACTAAAATCATACTCGCCGCTCTCCGTCTTAAATTCCGAGCCATGTCCAATGACATTCTGGATGGATGGGTATACCCACTCCGCTTGCATCGGAATGTCCACTTCATTTACAAGCCAGTCCATATGAAGACTAACGGAACCCTCAATGGTATTTTCAATCGGAATGACGCTGTATTGTGCATTCCCGCTATCCGTTGCTCTAAACACATCCGAAATCAGCTTGGAATGAAGCAAATCTAATGGTTCCCCGTTGAAAAGGAAATCAATTGCCTCATGAGAGACTGAGCCTTCAGGTAATACTGCAATTCGTTTCATGCATTAACTTCCCCTTTGATTCTGTCCAGAAAAGGACGTTCGTCTTGATCAGGCAGCACGGTTACACCGTCCAAATCCGGATCGAGCCACAGTGCAGAAGCAGATATGCCCTCCCGCTCCATAGTGTCCAGCAAATATTGTTCCAATCCCGCTTTCCGGGTGTCATGACGATCTACCAAAGTCAATACGGTCGGGCCAGCTCCGCTCAGGGCAGCTCCCAACGCTCCATGATCAACAGCATGTTCCAATATTTCAGCCATGCCTGGCACCAATGATGCCCGATATGGTTGGTGAATTCGATCTGACATCGCCTTCTGAATCATATCCAGTCGTCCACTCGCCAAAGCGGCAACGAGCAGTGAAGATCTGCTAATGTTATGCACCACATCAGACATGCCAAATTGCTCTGGAATTACATTCCTTGCTTTTGAAGTAGACAGCTGGAATTCAGGTACAATAACCAAAGCCTGCATATCCTGGTGTGGTTCAATACGTATATGATCTACCTGTTGACCATTCCATGCAGCCGTAATAATACCGCCATACAGAGATGCTCCCACATTATCAGGATGTTTCTCGAGGGATGTGGCCATATCCAGAAGCTTGGCATCAGATAAAGGAGCACCAATTAATGCATTCGCTGCTGCCAATGCACCAACGATGGCTGATGCACTGCTCCCAAGTCCCCGCGTAAGCGGAATATCGGAATACATGGAAATCTCCAATTCAGGGATGGATACCCCAGCTTCATTGAATACCATCTGTGCAACTTCGTAAACCAAATTCGATTTATCTGTTGGCAGACCTGTCAAATGATTGCCGTGAAGATGAAATGACGTCTGCTCGGCAGGTTTCATTTCCAACCAGGCATACAAAGACAATGCCATGCCCAGGGTATCAAACCCCGGACCGAGATTGGCTGTGCTTGCAGGTATTTTTACGGTTACCTTTTCACGCAAACTCATACAGATTGCTGCTCCAGTTGTGCAATAGCTGCCATTACCGCTTCTTCCGTATCTTCAACAACAAGTGGCTCAGTCGCTACTGTTTTGATCGCAATATTAGGATCTTTCAGGCCATTACCTGTCAGTACACAAACTACAGTCTCTCCGCCTTTAAAGTACCCTTCACTCTTCAGTTTGTATACACCGGCAAGGGAAGCCGCAGAAGCAGGTTCAGCAAAAATTCCTTCCCGAGAAGCAAGTGTACGATACGCTGTCAGGATTTGTTCATCCGTTACATAATTGATCTGTCCACCAGATTCCTCAGCTGCAGCTACCGCCGTTTTCCAGCTCGCAGGATTACCGATTCGAATTGCTGTTGCTACCGTTTCAGGTTCAAGGATCGGCTCACCTTTGACAATGGCCATCGCACCTTCAGCTTCGAAACCAACCATACGTGGCAGTGTACTGGACTTTCCTGCCTCTTTATATTCTTTGAAACCTTTCCAATAAGCCGAGATATTACCCGCATTACCGACTGGAATAGCCAGAACGTCAGGCGCTTCGCCAAGTTGTTCAATCACTTCAAACGCCGCTGTCTTCTGTCCTTCAATCCGGAACGGATTCACAGAGTTTACAAGCGTGATCGGATGTTTGGCTGTGATCTCACGCACAATCTCCAGTGCACGGTCAAAGTTACCATTGATCGCAATCACTTTGGCTCCATAGATCATGGCTTGGGCTAGTTTACCCAGTGCAATGTTGTTATTCGGAATCAGTACGATACAATTGAGGCCACCACGTGCGGCGTAGGCCGCTGCTGCTGCTGACGTATTACCTGTGGATGCACACATGATCGTACGACTGCCCTCTTCCATAGCTTTGGCAACAGCCATAACCATACCGCGGTCTTTGAAAGATCCCGTAGGGTTCAAACCTTCGTATTTGAAGTAAACATTCAAACCTAGCTCCTCAGACAGATTCTCTGCATGAATCAACGGTGTATTTCCTTCCTGAAGTGTAAGCAGGGGTGTATTTTCATTAACTGGAAGGTGCTCTCTGTACGTTTGCAAAAGTCCTTGATATCTCATTGTGGGTAAACTCCTTTATGTTTTAATAATCTGAAATGATGACCTGTTGAACCGGATATGATTAACTTGTACGTTATAACTGAAATAATTGAGATGCCGTATGGGATAAGGACAATTATCCTTCGACCCGGTAGACACTCTTAATGCGGCGAATGACGCTGAGTGATTCAAAATGTTTTAACACTTTATCCATGCTTGCCTTACTTGCATTATGTGTAACGATAATGATCTCGGCATCCGGGTTGTGCTCATTCGGCTGTTGAACAACCGACGCCAGACTGACATCATATTCTGCGAAAATTTGTGTGATTTGTGCCAATACACCGGCTTTGTCGTCTACGTGTAGTAAAATAAAGTTTTTCGACACGATTTGCTCGTCGCTTTGTAGTCGCTTAATCTTATAAGGCACAATTGCTTTGAGACCGTTCACGCCAAGTTTAAGGTTTTTGGTAACCGCCACAATGTCAGCTACAACCGAAGTTGCCGTTGGGAGTTCTCCCGCACCCGCACCGTAGAACATCGTCTCCCCTACAGCTTCACCGTGTACATATACTGCGTTGAACACACCGTTGACTGAAGCAATCGGGTGATTCTGTCTAACCATTGTCGGCTGAACGCTGATCGTGATCTCATCGCCAATACGGTCCGCAATACCAAGTAACTTCATCTCATAGCCCAATCTTTTGGCATACATAATGTCTTCACGAGTTACGGAGGATATTCCTTTAACGGTTACATCCTTCAACTCCACATTGGTGCGGAAACCGAGTGTACTCAATATCGCCATTTTGCGAGCTGCGTCAAGTCCCTCCACATCGGAAGTTGGATCGGATTCGGCGTATCCCAGAGCCTGTGCTTCAGCCAGCACTTCTTCATAGGATGCACCTTCCTGACTCATTTTGGTCAGAATAAAGTTCGTTGTTCCGTTCACAATCCCCATAATGCGGGTAATCCGATCAGAAGAGAAACCTTCAATCAGCGTACGAATGATCGGAATCCCTCCAGCAACACTCGCCTCATAGAACACGTCACATTGTTTTTCCTGTGCCTTCGCCAAAATCTCTGTACCATGTAGTGCCATGAGATCTTTGTTTGCTGTTACGATATGTTTCCCACGTTCCAACGCTTCAAGAATATACTCCTTCGTCTGATCAATGCCGCCCATAACTTCAACGATGACATCAATATCCGGATGACGAATGACTTCCCAAGGATCTTCCGTAAGCTTGGCACGGTCTACAGCAATAACACGTTCTTTCTCTGTATTTTTCACTGCGATCTTCTCGATGACAATCGGCGATCCAACCTGACTGCTCAGATCCTCCTGATTCCCTTCCACAATGCGAACGACTCCCGTTCCGACAGTTCCCAGACCCAACAATCCGACTTTTACCGGTTTCACTAACGATCTACCCCCTAATGTCTATTCTTGTCCGTCAGTCCTGTATGTTAAAGCCTAATTACCCTTGGCCTACAATACGTGTACGTCTTACTCCAGGCATATCTTGCATTCGATCCAGCATTTCACCAATTTCGCCATGAAGATGTGTCGTTTCCACCGAAATGACAACATTGGCTCTTCCTTGAAGCGGGATACTCTGATTAATCGTGAGTACGTTAGCTCCATAACCAGCTACATGTCCAAGCACACGAGACAAGATCCCCGACTGATGCTCCAGATCAATGGAGATCGTTACAATTCTCTCGCGCTCAAGCTGGTTGATCAGATGAATCCCATCCTTGTACTTGTAAAAGGCACTCCGGCTTAATCCGACCTGTTCAACCGCCTCATGCACTGTTTTAACATCCCCAGAAGCCAGTAGTTCTTTTACCTGCATGGTCTTCACCACTGCCTCTGGTAAAATATCTTCCCGTACTAAGTAATAGCGTTCGTTCACAGAACGTCCTCTCCTCAAAGACTCATGTATTCATATAGTGGACATTATATAGGATCTATAACAAAAGGGCAATACATGACACGCCTATTTTTTGAAATACGTTCCTCACAGTATACAAGTTTATCCCTCTCCCATGTCAGGAAAAAACAAAAAAAACGCAGAGTTGCGGGTCAACTTCCCACTTCTCTGCGTTCCTATATCAATCTGTCTCTCCACGGAAGACGGCTACTTAGTAGTAACTGCTACCTTCCACGAATTCGAATTCAAAGTCTCCAATACGAACGATGGTGCCTTCTACAGCTCCGCGCTTACGCAACTCAGCATCCACACCCATATAACGCAGTGTACGTGCGAGTTTCAGTATAGCCTCGTGCGAGTTCAGTTGCATCCGTTTCATCATGCGGTCAATCTTGGCACTTTCGACAACGAACATTTCGTTCTCACGCACAATTTTGAAACCATCGTCTTCTTTTTTGTCCAGACTGTATACTTTACGTTCAGATACATCTGCTACCTCTTCAACCACTCGCTCGTCTGGAGCCTGATCCAGCAGATCAGCTGCACGATACAGAAGTTCTTGAATCCCTTTACGAGTCAAGGATGAAATTGGCATCACTTCAATATCAGGTTGCACTTCACGAACTTGCTGTAAAAATTGCTCCAGGTTCGCTTCAGAGTCTGGCATATCCATCTTGTTAGCTGCTACAACTTGCGTTCTCTCGGCGAGGAGCGGATTGTACAACTTCAATTCGTCATTGATTTTCTGCCAGTCTTCAAAAGGATCGCGTCCTTCCGAACCCGACATATCTACGACATGAACAATAATACGAGTACGCTCGACATGACGCAGGAACTCATGTCCCAGTCCGACTCCTTCATGCGCACCTTCAATCAGTCCAGGCAGATCAGCCATGACAAAGCTTCGGCCTTCTCCTACACCGACTACACCCAGATTCGGTGTAATGGTTGTGAAATGGTATGCCCCGATCTTTGGCTTGGCTGACGAAACGACAGAAAGCAATGTGGATTTCCCGACACTCGGGAAACCAACCAGACCAACATCTGCCATAACTTTCAGTTCGAGTACGATGTATCGCTCTTGTCCTTCTTCACCGTTCTCAGCAAGTTCAGGTGCAGGATTGTTCGGTGTAGCAAATCGGATGTTCCCTCGTCCGCCCCGACCACCACGAGCAATAACAACCTGTTGACCGTGACGTGTCATATCCGCCAGTACTTCTCCACTGTCTTCATCCAAGATGATAGTTCCTGGTGGAATGCGCACAATCATGTTCTCCGCGTTTGCACCATGCTGACTTTTGTTACGTCCCTTCTCACCACGTGGGGCCTTAAAGTGACGCTGGTAACGAAAATCCATCAACGTACGCAAACCTTCATCCACGCGGAAAATGATGTCAGCTCCTCTGCCTCCATCGCCCCCGGCAGGTCCGCCGTTTGGTACATACTTCTCACGACGGAACGAAATAATTCCGTCCCCTCCATCTCCGGCTTTTACATAAATCTTCGCTTTATCTACAAACATTGGTTAACCCCTTCTTCCTATATTCCACACGGCATTCTGAATTGTATAAACGTATCCTCAGACGGAAACTGCTCCGTTCTGACTTTTTTTCCTTTGAGTACGGCAGTAAGCTGCCGCAGTGTTTCCGGATCGGGTGTTTGATCCCCATCCAGTCGGACAACCACATCTCCATGATCCTGTCCGAAGTTTAAGGTCAGTTTGCGAACCTCTCCCCAAGAAGACCGGCCTCCGCCATATTGATAGGCCCTGATTGCATCAGCAATCGCCCCGGTAAGTGACTCGCCATCCTCGGGAGAGACCAGAGCACTAAGCTGCAACTCATCTTCTATTTCCACATGCAAGTCCAGCGCAATTCCACTGGCACGAAAAGACTGAAGATAAAATACGAGGGAAGGAATACCTAATCTGGAGATTCGGCTTTCTTCTGTAACCCGCTCTTTTATTCTTTCCACACATTGCAAGGATTTATCAAGTTTGCCCAGTCGAAGATATCCATATAACACCTGAAGGTCGTTCATCCAGTCGTGTCGATGATGATTTAATGAAGCAATTGCTGTTTTTTCCATGGATTGTATGATGGCTCTGCGTTCCGCCTCCGCCTGTTTCTTCATCGCATTCACAGAAATGAGCAATACTGCGACGGACCACAATGCGCACACGACGCTTGAGATCATCGCCGGATACAACATAACGAAAACCAAAGGAATCAGAAGTGAACATGCCGCAATCCACGGCACTCTTTTCCAAGATTTCATGGCTTCTCCCCGTTCTACAAAACTCGGTTGGTCTACACCCACCGTAACCAAGTATAACATGTCTCTTCTGCCAGTTCATTATCGAATAACCGTTGAATACAAAAAACCTTCGGCAAAAATGCCGAAGGCTCCTTAGGCGGAATGCCGATATTACGCTTCTACTGCTGCTGCTACAGGAGCAACATTAACAGGGTAGATGCTTACTTTTTTGCGATCGCGTCCCCAACGTTCGAATTTTACAACGCCGTCGATTTTCGCGAACAAAGTGTCATCTTTACCGATGCCAACGTTAGTTCCTGGGTGAATTTTCGTTCCGCGTTGGCGAACGAGAATGCTACCACCAGTTACAGTT
Source organism: Paenibacillus sp. FSL H7-0942 (assembly GCF_045040715.1). Taxonomy (NCBI): domain Bacteria; kingdom Bacillati; phylum Bacillota; class Bacilli; order Caryophanales; family Paenibacillaceae; genus Paenibacillus; species Paenibacillus sp. FSL H7-0942. Next base: position 5,468,693 of record NZ_CP150279.1, read on the forward strand.
TGACCATCAGCACGTTTAACACCCAGACGTTGAGCATTACTGTCACGTCCGTTCTTCGTGGAACCTACACCTTTTTTCGATGCGAATAACTGAAGATTTAATTTCAACATGATTGGTTGTCCTCCTTCTTTGCTTATTTGAATTGCTGTATTTTAATATACTTCCCGTATGACTCTGCAATATTAGAGAGCATAACCACCATGGATTCGAGTAACAATTGTACCTGGGACCAGGTTTCCCCTCTCTCTAACAAAGGTAAAGAACCGCTTAAAAAGCCATTCTTCATCTTGGCATCCATTTCGACACCGGTCAATGTTTCAATCGAGTTCACCGTACCCACTGTAACAGCAGATACCCCGGCACATACGATGTCTTCTCCCCGCTTGGCAAAATTAGCATGCCCTTCAATGGAAAAACGTTCGATGTTCCCGTCCTCATCACGAAAGATTTGAACGATAATCACTTATCGCACCTTCTTTACGCTTTGATTGTTTCGATAGTTACTTTAGTGTACGGTTGACGGTGACCTTGCTTCACATGGTAGTTCTTTTTAGGTTTGTATTTGTATACGATAACCTTTTGTCCTTTGCCATGTTTCTCCACTTTAGCCGTTACAGTAGCTCCAGAAATCAATGGTGTACCTGCTGTCAAACCTTGATCGTTAGATACAGCCAGGACACGGTCGAACGTTACGCTTTCGCCATCGTTCGCAGTCAATTTCTCGATGAACAGAACATCGCCCTCTTGGACTTTGTACTGTTTGCCGCCTGTTTCAATAATTGCGTACATTTGCCTTGCACCTCCTCATGTCTCAGACTCGCCCGTTCTCAGGTGACAGTGTCCTTGCGGAACTGTTCTTATACCCGGCCAGTGCGGTTACAGCATGTGCAAGACCATTAGGCTAAACACATACTTGAAGATTATATCACGCAATATATCAAAAATCAATGCAATGGTGAAATATATCTTTTTCCCGTACCATGACAGGAAGAACACGGCTCCACATAGGGCAACGTACTCTCTTCCCGCACTTTCTTACGGGTAAGTTCGAGCAATCCAAGCTTGGTCCAACCCATTACAAACGCTTTGGTCCGATCCTTCTTGAGCTCACCCTCCAAGGTTGCCGCGACTTCATGCCGATTCGAGGCTTCCTCCATATCAATGAAGTCGACAATAATCATGCCACCGATATCCCGCAGGCGCATCAGACGAGCGATCTCCACTGCTGCCTGTATGTTGGTCTCTGTCACGGTCTCTTCCAGACTGTCACCGCCAGCTCCCGTATATTTGCCTGTGTTCACATCCACTACAGTCAGAGCTTCAGTATGATCAATAACAATGTATCCGCCTCCGGGCAACCACACTTTCCGGGCAAAATCCTTATTCAACTGTTCCTGCACACCATAGGCAGCAAAGATGGATTCTGTTCCCCGATACACCTGTACTTTAGGTTGATGACCAGGACTAATCTCTTCGAGCAATGCTTTTACTTCACGGGCTTGTCCTTCACTATCAGTGATGACTTCGTCACTCCCTGGCGTATACACATCTCTGATGATTCGCTGTACCATGCTATGATCCCGATGCAAGAGGCTTGGTGAAGGCAAACTGTCCGCTTTTTCACGAATCAGATACCACTGCGCGCGTAATGTTTCCAAGTCCGACTTAATGGCTTCATGCTGCTCTTCTCCAGATACGGTCCGAATAATAAGTCCTTCTTCATCCCGCCTCAGTTGCTCCCCAAGTGCCTTAAGACGGGAACGATCCCCTTCACGGGCAATTTTCTTGGATACCGCTACATAGTCAGCAACAGGCATGTAGACAAGCCAACGGCCCGGGAGTGAATAATGAGTCGTCACCCGGGCTCCCTTGCCTCCTACCGGTTCTTTCAGAACCTGAACAATGACTTCCTGACCCGGACGAAGCAACTCCGAGATGGAAGGCTTCACCTTGGGCTGCTTCTCCAGATGGGGATGCAACACATCGTCCACATAGAGGAACGCATTCTTTTTCTGACCAATATCCACAAAAGCAGCCTGCATACCTGGTAACACATTCACGACCCGTCCCTTGAAAAAGGAACCCAGCAGTCCACGATCGCGTGTACGCTCTGCCGTAAATTCCACAGCTTTGCCTTCTTCCAGAAGCGCCATTTGCATGAGGTTATGTTCATTATGTACTATCATTTGTTTCATGGCTTCACCTCTAGAAGACAATTCAAATCATCCACATCCATTTCAGTATCTTTTCAATTCTCATTGTACATATATTAACCCATTTCAGAACAGGTCCACCAGAACACTACAATTTATTACCATTTTGTTGAAAATAGGAACCGATAATCCGTTGCTCAGGCAAGACGGCCATAATTCGACCCTGTCTGTTCATCACATATACCATATGGTATCTTTCTCTCTTTAATAGACGCAAAATAGTGTCCAAAGGTTTCGCCGGGAATGAGATTATTGGCTGCGCCAAACTGCCAGTAGCCGCGTGACGAGCAAACGCACCCTCTCGATTCATCAGAAAACGAATAAAGCGATAGGGCACATTTCGGTAATCCGTTACGTTGGAATAGAACAAAAAAAGGCCGATTAACAGAATGTTGAGCGGTAGGCCGTAGTCTCCAGTAAACCATCGGCTGATAGCATATAAAATAACCCCTACGCTACACAGAATGCTAATTCTGTAAGTCCACATTAATGTTGTATAGTAAGGTGCCCACAGACTGACAAGTGCCTGAACAACTTTACCTCCGTCCAGAGGAAGTACAGGCAGCAGATTAAATAGGGCAATGAGCAGGTTCCCCTGAATGATATAGTTGAGAAATACCGGATCGCCCAGATTGCCATACTGCAACAGCATAACCACGCCAACCATCAGGATGTTTTGTAATGGACCAGCCAGAGCAATCATGATTTCCCGGTAGGCCGTGATCGTACCTCCATCTTCGATAACCGCAACTCCTCCAAAAGGAAGCATCTGGATCGACAAGACACGATAGCCCAGAAGTGCCGCTGCCGCAGCATGTCCACATTCATGAATGAATACGATAGCAAACAACGTAATAAGTTCAATAAAATGTCCAGTCAGAAGGGAGGCCATCATGATAATTACAAAAAACGGATGAAACGTAATACGGACTCCCCACACCCTAATCAAGGGCAACAACTTCCGCCGGGTCTACGTACTCCTCCCCCTCTTTGACTGCAAAATAGAGCGTGGCCGGTTGTTCACCACCCGTAGCCTTGAGACTACCCACTGGATTCCCCGCTTCCACCCAATCATTCACGCTCACTTCACTTTCGTTCAGCCGACCGTATATTGCCGTGACATTGCCTGTATGTTGGATGACAACTGTGAATCCACTTGCTGCATCTCCGATAACCTCCATTACACGCCCAGCATCAGAACTTGCGACCTGTATAAGTTCTGCACCTGCGGCATCCGGAACGATCTCAATTCCCTTCATGCTCAGCGCAAATGGCTGAACCACCGTGCCTGAGATCGGTTTGCCCAGCAACTGCCTTACTTTCAATCCGTTCACAGCATCCGTCGTATGTCCGAGGACCGGAAGAAACGAAGGCGTTCCTCCAAAATGCCGTTCATACCAAGCCGCTGCTGAGGCAAAATCCATATCCCGATGGAGTGCATCCGCAATTACTGTTTTGGGTGATGTCGTCCACGATGTATCCAACTGAAATAGACCCCATACTCCGCCAAATATCAAAGCGCTAATAACCGTCCGTTTGAGAAGTGACTTGAACAGGTTAAATCTCGAATGCCCCCCTGGAACGAAATGACCATTCTCTTTTTTCCACAACCATTCCGGATCTCTTTCCTGTGTCCCCTCACTAGGCGGCGTAAATGGTTTTGGGTGTATGATCTCATTCTTGTCCAACAGTGAACCTAATTTCTGCTCCTGTAAGACCTCCACAGTGGCACCATCCATCAGTCGCCGAATGCGTTCTTCTCGTCTCTGCTTGATTCTGAGTTTCGTGTTCATGGAATGTCCTCCCGCCGAGGCTTGTTTACTACATCCTATGAAGAGGTGGTCGATAATATGAACAAGCCTGCCCGCAGGTAACAAAAAAAGCCGGGCTATAAGCCACGGCTGTCATGTAATCAGATAATGAATAAGTCCATTTAAATGAGTTAACCCATTCCGAGGAACTTTTTGAAACGAGTAAAAGCACCCTTTTTCTGCTCCAGCTGCATCAATGGGACCGTATCTCCCAGAATGCGTCGTGCAATGTTGCGATACGCAATTGCCGCAAGTGAATCCGGATTCATGACCGTAGGTTCTCCTGAATTGGCCGCTTTGATGACCAGTTCATCATCAGGCACGATGCCAATCAGGTCAATATTAAGTACTTGTAAAATACCATCGATATCTAACATGTCACCCGATTTAACCATATTATTGCGAATTCGATTCACCACCAGCTTTGGTGATTGAATGTGCGAACTCTCCAGTAGGCCGATGACACGATCCGCATCACGTACTGCAGCATTTTCCGGTGTAGTGACCACGATGGCCTGATCTGCTCCTGCTACCGCATTTTTGAAACCCTGCTCTATGCCGGCTGGGCAATCAATAATGACGTATTCAAAATCTTTTTTCAATTCAAGGATAATATCTCTGACCTGTTCTGGCGACACTGAGTTTTTGTCTCTCGTCTGCGCCGCAGGCAACATGTATAATTCTTCGAAACGCTTGTCTTTGACCAAAGCCTGATTCAGACGGCAGCGGCCGTCCGCAACGTCGCACAGATCGTAAATAATACGGTTTTCGAGTCCCATCACGACATCCAAATTACGAAGGCCGATATCGGTATCTACCAGACAAACCTTTTTGCCGAGCAGCGCCAGCGCTGTCCCGATGTTTGCCGAGGTGGTTGTTTTACCCACGCCGCCTTTACCCGAAGTGATCACGATCGCCTCTCCCATGAGCTACACTCCTTTAAACACATTAAAATCTCGGCGTAACCGAACGATATTGCTCATTTTGTCTATCTGCATCTGATTGTCCTGTAAGTAAGCAAATTCCATTCCGGTCTCTCGGCTCTCCCATTCATCGGGAGGACGACTGATGATATCCGCAATCCGTAGCTGCGTCGGTGCAAATACCGAAGCGGCAATGATTGCTTCCTCGTCCCCGCCAATTCCGGCATGAGCCATACCTCGGAGTGAACCCAACACATATATATCTCCGGTACACGTCACTGTGCCCCCCGGATTGATATCCCCAAGAAACAGGAGATTTCCTTCATGATGAAGCACCTGACCTGAACGCACCATACCACACATGGTTACAATCGGCGGTGGTCCTTTAACCTCCGGTTGGAGTGCAGGTGAGTCGATGGATCGAATAAGCAGATTCCCTTTTTGCTTCAATATATCGAGGATTGCTTCTTTCTGTTCCTCTGTCACTTCGCGGGCACCCAACTTGATATCCACATGAACAATCGGTCCGGTCAAAATATTTTGATGGCTGTGTTCCAGCTTATAGCGGAGCTCATAGAGCAATTCCTCGAATTCACATTGATCGTCCAACAGGAAAACCAGGCCGTCTCGGATGCCTTTAATCGTTACGTGATTCGATTTTACCGTCATAAGCCTGTCCCTCCCATCTCATTACATTTCGTGCCCGGGGCCCCAAGTTCCTGCTTTGCGCTCCATAAATGTATTTAGGAAGCTTCTTCTGTCTTGCTCCGTCTCTTGCCGATCCGCTCCAGTTGTTTCCGAAGGGGGACATAAATGATCAAGGCAAACACAAAATGAATGAACAAATTAGGAATCATGTATTCAATCAACGCCCAGTCAAAGGTCACGTGGTTAAGTTGGAAGAGCTTGTACAGGAAAAATAGCATGGTGTCATTAAGCAGACTTCCCAAAATGACAACCGATACCATAACCGGCAAGGGTGCACGAGGTGCTTGAAAAATGAGTCCCATCATATATGCCGATAATCCCATCGAGAATCCATAAGGTCCAATCATCTCGCCGTAGAATACAACGTCATGCAATAGTCCAAAAAATATACCGAGTACTAGTGCCGTGTGTCGATGATGATATACAGCGATAAACAAAATTACGATATAGACCAGATTGGCAGAAATACGCATCTGCCAGCCAGAAGGGATGAGCAGCGGTAAAATTGTGCCTTCCGCAATGAACAAAACGAATAGTAACAGGAACAAAACTTGCTTGCGTGTCACCATTACTCTTTTACCTCAGGCGGGATAATGACAATCAGCTCTTTCCAGTCAAGGAAACTTGCATATGGCTCAATTGTAGCTGTTTTGGTTAAACCATACTCACTTTTCTCGACACTCTTCACTTCACCAATCCGCATATACTTGGGAAAGTTATTGATGATCCCCGAAGAGATGATCTCATCACCCTTTTGGATATTAGAATCTTCCGAGATTTTGGTCATCTTGAGCATGCCCGTCTTCGGATCGTAGCTCTCAATCATACCAAACACTTTCTCTTTACCTACCGCCGTTGCTGCAATGGCATTGGATGTCGGATCATTGGCGTCCATGGACGTTAACAGATTAACCGTTGATGTATATGAGCTGACATGACTGATCACGCCGACCAGCCCTTCCTGGGAGGTAACGGCCATCCCCGGCTTGATTCCCGCATTTTCACCGATATCAATGTTAATGGTTCTGCTATTTGGATCCGAATTGGCACTGATAACCTGAGCAATTCGTGAACCGTAATTATAGCGATTCTTCTGTTCTTCTGTGAAATTGAGCGCTTTCTGAAGCTGCTCATTCACTTGCTCCATATCATTGTACTTCAGTCGATCCCGGGTATAGTGACCCATCGCGATGCGGAGCTCTTCATTCTCTTCATATACCGTACGCATGTTCGCTACATCTTTGAAAAAGCCCGCTACATAGGAAGCGGGCTTGTAAAATACGTATTGTACAAATCCAACTGAATCCTTCAGGAATTTCTCCGGCCAGGATAGAGTGGTTCGCGGACTGAGCGTAAAGCCCATTAACGCGATAAATGTAACAAGGCCCACCAGCAAAACAAAAAGTCTTTTGTTGCCTAGCAGTTTAAACAGTTCGAACACCCTCTAACATCCATATTCTCTTCCGAGCCATGCCCGGCGGGGAGACTGTCAGACCTGTAGTCCCTGCGAGAATATCAGCCGATCCTCCCCTGTTAAGCGGGTAATAGCTCATCCCCGGGGTTAACCGGGTCCTCTATAAAGATATCTTGCCACTTGGTCGCTATACCAAGTTAGGCAAATACCAATTAACGTTTGGAACGAACTGCCGAACTGCTTCTGCTTTTGAACAAATGAATATTCTCAAGCGCTTTACCTGTTCCGATTGCTACACAATCCAGCGGGTTCTCAGCCACAATGACAGGCATTCCTGTCTCACCAGCGAGAAGCTTGTCCAGGTTGCGAAGTAACGCCCCACCACCTGTAAGAACAATACCCCGATCCATGATATCAGCAGCAAGTTCAGGCGGGCATTTTTCCAGTGTTACTTTTACCGCTTCAACAATTGCATTCACGGTATCAGCCAGCGCTTCACTGATCTCGTCCGAAGTAATCGTAATTGTCTTCGGCAGACCTGTAACTAGGTCACGTCCACGAATTTCCATCGTTTCTACTTGCTCCAATGGCATTGCTGATCCGATGTCCATCTTCAATTGCTCCGATGTACGCTCACCGATCATCAGATTGTATTGGCGTTTGATGTACTGGATAACGGATTCATCCATCTCGTCACCTGCTACACGAACCGAACGGCTCGTTACAATACCACCAAGAGAGATAACAGCCACTTCCGTTGTACCGCCACCAATATCGACAACCATACTACCCGTTGGTTCCCATACAGGCAGATCTGCACCGATTGCAGCAGCAAAAGGCTCTTCAATTGTGTAGGCTTCACGTGCCCCAGCCTGTTTGGTTGCATCTTCAACCGCGCGTTGTTCTACTGCCGTGATCCCGGATGGTACACATACCATCACGTTTGGATGACGCTGGAACATGGAGCGTTGTTTCTGTGCCTCACGGATGAAATATTTGATCATCGTTGCCGTTGTATCGAAATCGGCAATAACGCCATCTTTCATTGGACGGATGGCACGGATGTTGCCTGGTGTACGACCAATCATTTTTTTGGCGGCTTCACCTACTGCCTCGATGCTATTTGTATCTGTCCGTATAGCGACAACCGAAGGTTCTCGCACCACAATTCCTTTTCCTCGTACATAAACCAACGTATTAGCTGTCCCCAAGTCAATACCCAAATCTTTCGTAAAACCACCAAACATAACATAATCTCCTTTTCTGCCTCATATAGCCGCTCTATCTGATCCAGAGCGTAATAATTATATTCCCACGCAATACGTGGAGCTAATATTCGCATTTGTTTTTTTGCATTTGTAGAGTGAACCTATCTTTTACGGACAACGCCGTTAACATTCATAGGAAAACATCAACGCCAACCATTATATTATACTAAGCCCTTCTCCTTCAAACTTACGTACGTTCCATCTCCGATAATAATATGATCAAGCACGTCAATGCCGACAATTGCGCCTGCTTCAATCAGTCTCTTGGTTATTTGGATATCCTCCGGACTGGGCGTAGGATCACCACTCGGATGGTTGTGTGCGCACACAATTGATGCGCTGCTGCATTTGATGGCAGCCCGGAACACTTCACGTGGATGTACAATCGAAGCGTTAAGGCTGCCCATGGAGAGTGTTTCCTGGGCAATAATATGATTTTTGCTATTCAGAAAGAGACACACAAAATGTTCTTTTTGCAAGTAACGCAATTGTTCGGTCAGGATATCAGCAGCATCACGCGGTGTACGAATTGAAGTCGACTGTGTGAGTCTGCTCTTGGCAATCCGATGACCCAGCTCAATGCCAGCTTTCAATTGCACAGCCTTGGCATTGCCGATCCCTTTCATCGCGGTCAGTTCTTCCAGACTCAAATCCATCAACGAGCGAATGCCACCCGTTTCGGCCAGAATCCGCTGTGCCATATGCACTGCGGACTCCTGTCTTGTGCCTGTTCGAAGTAAAATTGCCAGCAATTCAGCATGGCTTAAGGCGCCCGCCCCGTATTCCATCATGCGTTCTCTCGGGCGTTCTTCCTGGGGGATGTCGCGCATCATGTATTGAGGCGACTCCATATGTTCCCTCTTTTCATTTCACAACATTTGGCTTCATTCATGTTCGTGGCAACACATGTACGCCGAACCCGTCCAACATATCACTTAGCAAAGATAGCGGCAAGCCAACCACATTAAAATAACATCCTTCAATGCGGTCGATCAGTGAAGCACCAATGCCCTGAATGGCATATGATCCTGCCTTGTCTGAAGGCTCACCTGTCTGCACATAAGCACGGATGGTAGCACCCGACAGCTCTTTCATCGTTACATCAGTCTGGCGGTAATGAACTAACGACTGTCCATTGCCCGCATCAATACAAGCGACGCCCGTAAACACCCGATGTACGCGGCCCTGCAGCCGGGATAACATACGTTCAGCATCCGCTTCGTCTAAGGGTTTGCCTAGAATCTCACCATCCAGAACAACAACGGTGTCACTGCCAACAATAATGGCTTCCTGCTCGCGGCCTTCAAGCCCGCGATACACGGCAAGCGCCTTGCGCAATGCAAGCTCCTGTACCGTCTGTTCAGGTGTCCACTCTGGTGGTGTATCTTCATTGGCATGACTTGGTATTACATCAAACGCTAGGTGGAGTGATGCGATCAGTTCTTTGCGCCGAGGCGATGTGGAGGCCAGAATAATAGGGCGCTGTTGAGTGTTATCCAAAATGAACGGCTCCTTATGCCACGGCAACATCCTGTCCGGATCACGATAATAGATGTCACTGGTTTAATTTTTTTCGTCATAACTCGTCATTCTCCTACAGTCTGCGATACAGCCACACAGCGGCAATCATACCGATCAGACTCAGAAGGCTCATTTGAAATTGAAGTGAAATATTATAACTGATAATATCCAGATCAGCCTGTGGCGACCAACGTATGGTCGTGGCTTTCGTAAGAAAGGCTACTGCCTTTACAGGCTGCAGTGCCTTGGCGATCCACGCTCCGGCCATCCAGCCGAGCAGCAGAAACAGCAATAACATGCCGAAGTTTTTTTTCATCGGTAATCTTCCCTCGCCATTTTTTGACACCCACATTATTATACGGGGTTTTGTACGTCAATACAAACACAAATCCGGCAAGGGGAACTATTTCCAGTTCCTTGCCGGATGGGTATTTCCAAGCGTTGTTATGGGAAAGAGCATGTTACTGCTTTATCGCTTCGAGCCATTTTTTCTGCTGCAGTACATATTCCATCAGATCGGACTGCACGGACCACATGTGTACATCATCCGGGTTTTTGTTGTACTCCGCGATAGCCGTAATTGCACTGTTCATTGATTTCTCCATTCCACCAATAATAGGTTGTACATCTGCGGTCAGGCCAGGTGTAAGACTATTCAATCCCGTCAGCCAAGACTCGTGCTTATTTTGAATCGCGGTCATCGTTTCTGTAGAAACTGCTGCCGGAGCAGACTGTCCCAGCTGCTGAATGGACAAAGTAGATAATTGTTCCACCAGTGCAGAACTGTTTGTGAAGAAAAGCTGCACATCCTCTTGTTTGCCACCGAATATAGCCGGATTGATCTCAGGGTTCACAATCTCCTTGACATACAGTTCAACTCCCTGGGCTTTTAGCCTGGAGCTAAGTAGCTTGGCCTCTTCACGATCAGCCGAAATGCCTGCATATACTCGATTGCCATCTTCAGGATCAGAACCTGCGGCTATCCCTGCCTGAGCGAGCTCAAGCTTGGCCTGCTCAGCACGTTCAGGAGAACTGAATACACCGTATTGAAGTGCATAATACGTGCTGCCAGTCGTAGCTGTCTGAAGTTGCTGTTCTGTACCTGCAGCCCCCTCCTGACCTGTCACAGTAGAAACTGCCTGATTGACGGGCAGAAGATCGCCTGGCTTCGCGGCTCCTTCTTTATTAAAAAATGAAAGAATAACCATACCAAAAAGCGCTCCGGTAACAAGTGCCCCAGTAACAGAACCAATCATTTTCCATCCCCTTGGAGGGCGATTGCGTTTATAGGAATAGTTCTCCGAATCTGCAAGCCAGTCGTGGCCTTGATCATCATGGGTATTGGACAGATCACGACGCTCTTCCTCTGGATTATCGGTATGATTAACATAACCGTAACCGGAACGGTTCCCAAAATAATGGGCCTCATCCAAGTTCAAGTTCGAATCATGACTCACCCGCTCGTCAGGTTCAGGTACAGCAGAGCTTGTCAGCACCGTCTCTCCCCAGTCTCCGGGGATATCCTCAGGCGTCCATGATGGGGTTGTATCCATCTTAGGCGTTAGCGGTTGATTATGCGGTAATTCTTCACTTAACGTCACCAATGGACTGGACGCGGATATCCTCTTGTTTTCAGGCTTGTCCGACTCATGATCCCCGAAGCGAAACGTCATTCTAGCATTGCTCACCCGTACCCTCTCCTTTGTCCCATTTATATAAGCTATATGCAGAGACTGGAGAATACATTCCATATAACGCAAAAAACGCCTGCTTCGTATCGAAGACAGGCGATTTCTCAATTGATCTATTTCAAACCTTTGGCAAGTGTATCGCCGACTTTCCAAATATCACCTGCGCCCATCGTAATCACAAGATCTCCTGGCTGCAGACGATGCTGCAAATCAGCCACAACTTCCTCTTTCGTTGGGAGGTAACGTGCAGAAGCATTACTGTTTTGAACGATCAATTCAACCAGTCTGGCTGAGGTTACCCCTTCGATCTGTTTTTCGCCCGCAGGAGAATAGATATCCGTAATAAGTACCTCATCCGCTTCCGCAAAAGCACGACTGAACGCATCCAGCAGGAAGAACGTCCGCGTATAACGCTGTGGCTGGAATACCGCAATAATACGTTTGCCTGTTGCTTTGGCGGCACTAATGGTAGCTTCAATCTCAGTCGGGTGATGAGCATAATCATCGATGATGAGCATATCATTCGCCTCGCCCAATACCTGGAATCTACGTTTGGCTCCGTGGAACTGGATGATAGCTGCCACAATCTTCTCAAATGGAATGCCTGCTTCCAGACAGGTAATCACAGTAGCCATCGCATTATAAACGTTATGCTTACCCGGCACTGATAATTCCACCGTGCCCATAGCAGCACCCTGATGATTCATCGTAAAGGAGATCCGGCGATCGCCCAGTACAATATCCGTTGCCGTATAATCCGCAGCACGATCAATACCATAGGTTGTAATCCGTGACTTGAGTTCTGGCAAAATTGCTTGAACATTCTCGTCGTCAGAACACACAATGGCTGTTCCTTCCGGGCGAATCTGGCTCAGGAATTGCACATAAGCCCTTTTGAGTTCTTCAAAATCACTGTTGTAATTCTCCAGATGATCTGCCTCAATATTGGTTACAATACCGAGCCATGGATGGTACTGCAAAAACGAACCATCGCTCTCGTCCGCTTCAGCGACTACCCAGTCGCCCTGGCCTGCCTTGGCGTTGGTGCCCACATTCATGATTTCTCCGCCAATGATATATGTCGGGTCCGTATCACATTTATCCATAACAAGTGCAATCATGGATGAGGTGGTTGTTTTACCGTGAGCTCCGGCCACAGCCACACCTTTACGTTCGTTCAACAAACGTGCAAGCATCTGGGAACGATGCAGAATTGGAATGTTCAGCTCTGCAGCTGCTACCCGTTCCACATTATCAGCAGGCGCTGCCGTAGAGTAGACAACAAGATCTGCTCCAGTGACGTGCTCTGCCGTATGTCCGATATATATTTTCGCTCCCTTGGCTGCCAACTTCTCGGTCAACTCCTGTGAAGCGACATCCGATCCGGTAACGGTGTATCCCATTTCCAACATAACTCTTGCGATGGCACTCATGCCATATCCGCCAATCCCTATAAAATGAACGTGTTCCGATGTATTTAACAAAACTTTCACCAACCTTTTTCAGAATCGGTTTGATGCAAAAGGGCTGCCCGCACATCTGCAATCAGGTACAGTGTGCCGGAGACCACCCCCAGATCTTCCGCTTCCGTCCGTGACTTCAATAGATCAAGTGCCTTTGCCCATTCGGGCTCGACGATGATTTCCAGTTCCTGCTTCGCAATGGCGGGACGTACCCGTTCGACAATCTGCAGCAATTCGGCTGCATCCATTTTGCGTCGGAAATCTGGCTCGGTCAGGATCAGCGTATCCACTAGTGGCAGTATATGCTGCAAATACGCTTCGTGATGCTTATTTGCCAACATACCCATCATCAAAATTAACTTGTTGTGCGGATAGACATCCATAATGCTCTTGGCCAGTGACTCTGCCCCTTCCGGATTATGTGCTCCATCGAGCACAATTCGGGGTTCATCGACGACTTTTTCGAATCTTCCTGCCCAGAAAGCATTCTCCAGTCCAAGTGCAATATCGTTGTCATCCAGCATAAATGCCATGTATTGTCTAAGCAATTCAAGCACCATAAGTGCGGCCGCTGCATTGTCACATTGATGTGAGCCCTGCATGCGTATGCGAACGTCCAGATCACGGAACGGGCCTGTAAAATGAAAAGATTGTCCGTTCTCATTGCTGTCCAGTCTATGATAAGAGAATTGATCTCCAGCCAAATACACGCTTGATTGAAGCTGCTGTGCTTTCTCCTGAATCACCTTCACAGCTTCGGGTTGAGTCGCGCAAGTCACAACGGGTACTCCCGGCTTGATAATACCTGCCTTTTCTCCAGCAATCTGCTCAATCGTATCTCCAAGCACATCCGTATGATCCATACCAATGTTCGTGATGACGGACACAACAGGTGCGACAATATTCGTTACGTCCATCCTTCCCCCTAGCCCCGTCTCCCATACCACAACGTCAGGGTAACACTCCTCTGCATAGTACAGAAGCGCCAGAGCCGTGGACACCTCAAACATCGTGGGTGATCCAAGCGGAGTGGAGGCCATTTCCCTGACCAGTGGATGTAATCGGTTCGAGAGCTTAAGCAGGATTTCTTCAGGAATATCCTCACCGTTGTATTGAAAACGGTTTGTAAACTTGGTGATATAAGGCGACGTAAAGGTACCCACATCATATCCAGCCTGAAGAAGCACTGACGTCAAAAAAGCGCAAGTCGAACCTTTGCCGTTCGTTCCCGCGACATGAATAAATTTGAGACGTTGGTGTGGATTGCCTAACATGGACATCAGACTCTCGATTCGTTCCAATCCAGGTCGGATGCCAAAAGGAATAAGGCCATTGATCCAGTCCACGGCCTCGTTGTACGTAAGTAAAGGAGCTGCTGCATCTGTCCCGTCTAATTCCGTCATCTGATTCACCTTCGGTCCCGAGTTTGAGTGAAAAAAGCGGCCGGATGGCATAATGGCTCTCCATCCGACCCACATATATTAACCTTTAAGTTCCTTGATTCGTGCAATCACTTTATCCCGTTTATCGGAATAATCTGCTTGTTTGGCGCGCTCTTCCTCAATAACTTTGGCAGGAGCTTTGGCTACAAAGCCTTCGTTCGCCAGCTTTTTCTCTACACGGAGAACTTCGCCCTCAAGGTTCTCCAACTCTTTCTCCAAACGAGCCACTTCCTGCTCGATATCAATAAGACCTGCGAGCGGCAAGTATAGTTCTGCCCCCGTAATGATCGCAGTCATTGCCTTATCCGGTGAGTTTAAATCCAGCCCACTATCGAACTCGGACGTATTACAGAAACGTTTGATGTAGTGACTGTTACGCGCAATGATGCTGGACGTCTCAGCACTATTTGCTTTGACCATCAGCTCGATCTTTTTGCTCATCGGCACGTTCACTTCTGCACGAATGTTTCGCACTGCACGAATGGTATCCATGAGCAGGTTCATCTCGGCAACAGCCTCTGGGTTCTCAAGAGCAGGATCATATACCGGCCATGATGCCAGCGTAATGGTCTCACCTTCATGCGGCAGATGCTGCCAGATCTCTTCGGAGATGTATGGCATAAACGGATGAATCAGGCGCATGGTCTGATCCAGCACATATGCAAGCACGGATTGTGTTTTCTTCTTGGCAACCGGATCTTCCCCATAGAAGGACAGCTTAGCAAACTCGATGTACCAGTCACACAGGTCATCCCAGATAAAGTTATACAACACACGACCCGTTTCCCCAAATTCATACGCTTCGATTAGACGCGTAATATCGCGGGAAGTTTCGTTCAGACGGTGCAAAATCCAATAATCCGCTGTACCAAGCTCTCCGCTAATGTCACGTTCCTCATAGGTGAATCCTTCCAGATTCATCAATGCAAAGCGCGAAGCATTCCAGATCTTGTTGGCAAAATTACGAGCCTGCTCCACCCGTTCCCAACGGAAACGGAGATCCTGACCTGGCGTGCTGCTGGTTGAGATCATGTAACGCATTGCATCTGCGCCGTATTTCTCAATCACATCCAGCGGATCTACACCGTTGCCCAATGATTTGGACATTTTGCGTCCATCTGCATCACGAACAAGACCATGCATCAGCACATCCTTGAACGGAATCTCATCGGTGAATTCCAGTGCAGTGAAAATCATACGTGCAACCCAGAAATATATGATGTCATACCCTGTCACAAGTACACTTGTCGGATAATAACGTTTCAGGTCTTCCGTATCTTCCGGCCAGCCTAGTGTGGAGAATGGCCATAAGCCGGAGCTAAACCAAGTATCGAGTACGTCTTCGTCCTGTCTGAGCTTGCGTCCAGCATACTCTGGCAGCGTTGTTGGATCTTCAGCAGATACGATGATTTCACCTGTTTCTTCATCATACCAAGCAGGTATACGATGTCCCCACCACAGTTGACGGGAAATACACCAGTCACGAACGTTCTCGATCCAGTTCAGATAGGTTTTCTCAAAACGATCTGGAACAAAATTAACCCCTTCGCCGCTCTGTTGTTTTTTAATCGCTCTCTCTGCAAGTGGCTTCATCTCAACGAACCACTGTGTAGACAGATACGGCTCAACAACAGCTCCGGTACGTTCACTGTGTCCAACCTGATGCGTGTGATCCTCAATGTTGATCAATACGCCCTGCTCTTTCAAGTCAGCAACAATCTGCTTGCGGCAGTCACTGCGATCCAGTCCCTGATACTTGCCTGCCTCAGCATTCATTGTGCCGCTCTCATCCATTACCGTAATCTGAGGCAGATCATGACGAAGACCTACTTCAAAGTCATTTGGATCATGCGCAGGCGTGATTTTAACTGCACCACTTCCAAACTCTTTATCCACATAATCATCAGCGATAATTGGAATTTCGCGTCCAATGATAGGCAGTACAAGTACTTTACCAATCATATCTGCATAACGCTCATCCTTCGGATGAACCGCAACCGCTGTATCACCCAGCATCGTTTCAGGACGCGTTGTTGCCACTGTAACGTAGCCACTTCCGTCTTTGAGCGGGTAACGCAGATGATACAAGTGACCCTGAACCTCTTTATATTCAACCTCAATGTCGGACAGAGCTGTCCGGTTCACCGGGTCCCAGTTAATGATGCGTTTGCCTCGGTAAATAAGGCCTTTTTCATACAGTTGAACAAATACTTTACGAACCGCTTGGGACAGACCTTCATCCAGCGTAAAACGTTCACGTGAGTAATCAAGCGACAATCCCATTTTGCCCCATTGCTGACGAATGGTGGTGGCATATTGATCTTTCCAGTCCCATACTTTCTCCAGAAACTTCTCACGTCCCAGATCATAACGAGTCAGACCTTCTTCACGCAGCTTCTGCTCCACTTTGGTTTGAGTAGCAATACCTGCATGGTCGGAACCCGGAAGCCACAGCGCATCATAGCCCTGCATCCGTTTGGTGCGGATCAGAATATCCTGCAGTGTAAAATCGAGCGCATGCCCAATGTGCAGCATCCCGGTCACATTTGGGGGTGGAATTACAATTGTATACGGCTCGGCATCTTTACGTTGACCGGCTTTGAAATATCCACGCTCCATCCAGGTGGAGTACCATTTATCCTCTGCCGCCTTAGGATCGTAAGTGGTCGGCATTTCTGTTGCAGCTGATTTTTTTTCCTCAGACATGTGTCATTCCTCCGTTACTTCATCATCTTCGCCAAAAAAAACAAAAAAACCTTTCATCCATCAAAGGACGAAAGGTTAGCTTTCGCGGTACCACCTTTGTTTCACGCCTACAGCAAGATAGACTTCACCCTCTGTACATGACGTGACACTTCAAGCAGATAACGGCTGCTACCGGCCCATCCTACCTCAGTAATAAATGACGATAGATCTCATTCATCCCTTGTATTCAAACAGGCAACTCCCGGGCGACTTCGATCAGTTGGTTCCTGCGGAATCTCACAGCGCTGCAATTCCACTCTCTGAAAGGTCATACTGTCTACTACTCCCGTTCCACGTTGTTCTTCAAAAAACCTACACACATCATACCTTGCTCGTGCGCGATAGTCAACCTGACAACAGCGGATAAAGAGCGCTGGAATGCAGGTTTAGGACGAATCATGCAAAAACCCGCAATCCTCAAGGGGATCACGGGTCGTAACGAAGGCTTTAACTACGGATTAAGGGATGTACAATATCTGACCTTCTTCCACAACCTGCTCAGATAATCGGTTATACAACTGAAGTTCCCTCGTGCTCAATTGATATCGATCTGCAATAGCATCCAGTGTATCTTCTCGCTGAACGATGCAAAGTTTCACCTTGCGGAACGGGGTCTGGTCCACGATCGTTCCCAGGAACAGGTTCTTCCATTCCACATCATCAGCTGGATACGTTTCTTCCTGTACCACACCCGCAGGAACCTCATCGCCTCGCTCCACTTCAGCATCGCGTGCCGCTCTACCGGAGGATAACAAAGAAGAGATACCTACGCCCTCTTCTTGCCGTGGTGCGGATTCTTTTTTGCTGCCAAAAGCAACCTTCAGCTCCGGCTTGTCTTCCGTCTCAGCCACAGGTTCAGGAACAAATGCTTCGTTCTGTACAAACTCGTCTACCCCAGTCGCTTCAAAAGACGGCCGGTCTTCCTCAGCGTTGCCTGGTTCGGACGAAGCAAATACACCTTGCCAGTTCTCCGCCTGTGATTCGCCCGGGACATCGGCAACTGCCTGATTCTCCTGCTGAGGTACAGATCTCGCGGATTCGAAGTGCCATACCTCTGGTGCGTCCGGTACATCCGGTGATGCCAACTCATTAGATGATTGAGCAGTAGGCTCTGAGACTGCTTGATCTGCACTTCTCGAGTTCGCAGGCAATGCATCCACGGAAGGCTCGGACCAACCCAAAGACTCATCTTCCAGAGGCAACAATGGTTCCGACTCAGGGTAAGAAGCTAATCGATCTGCGGTCTCAGCCATAAATGACGAGATCGGAGAAGGTTCGCTGTCTTGCTCATGAGATGCCAATTCATCTCCATTCGCTGTCAGAGATGCGGGATCTTCGTTTGCATCAGGTTGTCTGTTTTCGTTAGCGTACTCCGCGCTTTGCTCCTCGGATTGAAGTGGCTCGGCCGATGACGAATCCGCATATTCCTGCTGCCATTCTTCGCTATTCCTTAATGTCTCTTCCCTTGTGGACAGGTCAGCGAATTCCGGAGCACCATATGCAAGTTCTGCTGCATTCGCAAGTCTCTCTTCCTCACTCCGCTGGAGCAGGTACTCTTGTGCAAATGTGTTGGGGTCGCTGCCTGTCTGTGCTGCTTCATCGGAACGGTTGGATTGCTGAGCATCAGGTGAATGAACAACTGTAAACTCATCTGCTGACCACACTTGTGGCTCTTCAACAGGAAAACCTTCGATACCTCGCAGCGACAATACACCTGTAATGTTCAGACTGCGATTGGATAACAGATCCACGTCAAAATTTTCGATCTCAATGGAAATATCCTCAATCGATCTGACCCGGTTCAGCGGCACTGTAATCTCCACGGGAATGAAATGTTTGAGCTCCTCTGAAGCCTCATTTTCTCCTCTGTACGCACCTGTAAGTAAAAGATGCCCTCTTAATGTGGCATGATCATCCTGCCCTATGACTTGAATGCGCGGGTATAGTTCAATCTCCTCCAATTCCTCAATCGCAGGAACTCCCTCAGACAAATGAACGCGCTCATAAATATCGAACCGCAAACCATAAGGTTGATTCAACAAAGGTGGCGTCCTCCTTTCGGCATATGTTCACCATGATCCTTCTCATGGGACTGATCCATGGTCCAAATCCTTCGTTACCCCATCTATATGCCTTGAATGAGGGGAGCATGCCACCTTTTGAAAAACCTTGCTATATATGTTCAATTCATGGTTATTTACACTGTCACTCCAATGACAGAACAACCTTCTGATCGCTGTTATCCCAGATTTTTTTATTCCTTTTTATAAAGGGAAAATCCGGGGATAGCTTATGCTTCCGAAGTAGCTTTCTTTCAGAAAGCTTTTAGGCGAACGCTTTACTTCTTCTGGTTGTTTCTGTCCTTTCCGTTTTCGTGTAAATAGTTAGTCGAACTTATATAGTGTATTAGTAAGACCCCTCTCGCTCTGCCAATTGTGTGAAATCGAATGGCCAAGGGTCATTCACTTCAATCATCGCTCCGGTTAACGGATGACTAAACTTAAGCATCTCTCCGTGAAGAGCCTGCCTACCAATGGCATCCGCTCTACCACCATACAACGAATCACCAATGAGCGGATGTCCCGCGTAACTCAGGTGTACACGAATTTGGTGTGTGCGTCCTGTATCCAGCTTTAATCGTACAAGGGTTGCTTGTTCCCACACTTCGACGATCTCCACATGAGTAACAGCTTCCTGTCCACCTTCCGAGACACGCCTGCGCTGTTTGTGATGTCTATCCTTGCCAATCGGAGCATCAATTTTGTGGAGTTCAGGGGGGATTTGTCCACCTGCAATGGCTACATAATGGCGGCCAATCTCTTTGCGACGCATCGCTTCATCCAGTTTGGCGAGGGCAAAAGCATTTTTGGCATACAGGACAGGTCCGGTTGTATCCTCGTCCAGTCGATGAACATGGCGTACGCTCGCCTGGATTCCGTTCATTTCATAATAAGAGGCAACCACATGATCCAGCGTGATGGCCTGATCGGCACGACTTCCATCTGGATGCAGTTTCATGCCTGCCGGTTTGTGCATAACCAGACAGAAATCGTCCTCATACAATACATCCACATCAGCCCAGCGTGGCTCAACATCGATTGGCTGGGACGCAAAAAGGGCCAGCCGAAGCCGGTCCCCTGCAAGTTGTATTCCTCGGTTTGCTTTCAGCTGACGGAGCAGTTTCTCCGGAAACTGAAGTTCAGACAATAGCCATTGCTCTGCAGCCATCGGTTTGTCCGAACTGCCTGTTACGGCTTTCCCTGGCATCAGCTCAAGCCATTCCCCGCGGCGTTTCCAACTTTTGATGGTCATAGCGATTGAAGAGCTTTACGATTCGCCTCAATCGTATCGTCAATATCCTGCTCTGTGTGCACACCAGAGACAAACATGCCTTCATATTGCGAAGGTGCAACACTTACACCTTGATCAATCATGGCCGCAAAATAACGACGGAATTGATCCAGATTGCTTTCTTTGGCAATATCATAATTGGTTACTGGAACGGCACTGAAGAATGGACAAACCATGGAACCCACACGGTTAATGGTTATCGCAATACCCGTCTCAGCTGCATTTTTCTCGAATCCGGCTTGCAAACGTGCAGACAATGTCTCCAGACGGTCATAGACCTCTGGTGTTAACAATTTGAGCGTGGTATATCCTGCTGCCATAGCCAACGGGTTCCCACTAAGTGTACCTGCCTGATAGATCGGTCCTGTTGGAGCAATCTGTTCCATCAGATCCCGACGACCACCATAAGCACCAACCGGGAGTCCGCCACCGATAACTTTACCCAGACAAGTCAGGTCAGGTGTAACCCCATATCGTCCCTGAGCACAGTTCAACCCTACGCGGAAACCGGTCATGACTTCGTCAAAAATAAGCAGGCTGCCATATTGGGTCGTCAAACTGCGCAGGCCTTCAAGGAAACCGGAAGCCGGAGGAACAACCCCCATGTTACCTGCCACAGGTTCCACAATAACAGCGGCCAGTTCTTCACCATAACGTTCAAAAGCAAGCGTAACGGACTCCAGATCGTTATAAGGTACCGTAATGGTATTCACAGCTACACCTTCAGGTACACCTGGACTATCCGGTAGACCCAGTGTTGCAACACCTGAACCCGCCTTGATCAGCAAGCTGTCCGCATGTCCATGATATGATCCTTCAAACTTCAGAATTTTACTGCGTCCGGTTACCCCGCGTGCCAGTCGAATGGCACTCATCGTTGCTTCCGTGCCAGAATTAACCATCCGCACGATATCGATAGAAGGTACACGCTCACAGACCAGTTTTGCCATCTCGGTCTCCAGCAAGGTAGGTGCACCAAAGCTTGTTCCTTTGAGGGCTGTCTCACGCAAAGCTTCTACAACGTCAGGGTGTGCATGTCCCATAATGAGTGGGCCCCACGATCCTACATAGTCAATAAAAACATTGCCATCAATATCGTAGATTTTGGACCCTTCACCGCGTTCTGCATAGATCGGAGTAAGTCCCACCGATTTGAATGCGCGTACAGGGCTGTTCACACCCCCGGGTATGTACTGCTTCGCTTCCTCAAACGCGCTGCGTGAGCGCTCATCATTGCGACGATTACCTTGTTGTGCAGTCATGAATATCCTCCTTAATGTAATGTATTTTATTTCTCAGCCAACCAGCGTGAAGCGTCTTTTCCGTAATAGGTAATGATCATATCTGCACCTGCACGTTTCATGCTGAGCAGGATTTCCATGGCAACTTTTTTCTCATCGATCCAGCCTTGAATCGCCGCCGCCTTCACCATGGCATACTCGCCACTTACATTATAGGCAACAAGCGGAAGATCAAATTGATCCTTAATCGTACGCATGACATCAAGATAGGAAAGGGATGGTTTTACCATCAACATGTCCGCTCCTTCGAGCACATCCGTCTCTGCTTCACGCAAGGCTTCACGCGCGTTCGCCGGGTCCATCTGATATGACTTGCGGTCTCCGAATTGTGGTGTGGAATCCGCAGCTTCACGGAATGGACCATAGAATGCAGATGCATATTTAACAGAGTAAGACATAATCGGAATATGACTGAATCCATTCTCATCCAGCCCCGCGCGGATCGCTTGCACAAATCCATCCATCATGTTGGATGGTGCAATAATGTCCGCTCCTGCTTTGGCTTGAGACACTGCCGTTTTCACGAGCAGATCAAGTGATTCGTCATTTAACACATCTCCGCAGATGTGACCGTCAATCTCCACGGTGTGTACCATACCGCAGTGACCGTGATCCGTGAATTCACACAGACAAGTATCCGCAACAACCAGCAGTTCCGGGTACCAGGATTTGATCAATCTCGTCGCTTCCTGCACAATGCCATCTTCAGCGAAGCCAGATGAACCCACACTGTCCTTCGTCTCGGGAATACCAAACAATAACACGGCTGGAATTCCCAGCTCGGCAATTTCCGTTACTTCCTCCTGAAGACGATCCAGCGAGAAGCGGAATACGCCAGGCATGGATTTGATTTCAGATTTTACATTTTCTCCATACGTCACATAGATCGGTTGAATAAAGTCGTCCACAGTTAGATGGGTCTCTCTGACCATATTGCGAATACCTGTGGATTGACGTAAACGGCGATGCCGTACAATTGGAAAACTCATACGAGTAAAACCTCCTTGAAAGTTAAATAGAGCAAAAAGGGAAGCGCGCTGGTATCCTATCGAATTCAGCACGCTTCATATGTTGACATGGTTACATGTGTATTAATTTCGAAGAGCGCCTTCTTTGGTGCCTGTCCGTTTCCAGTCGCATAGCACTGTGATCAAGCTATCCATGGTTGCTTCCTCTGCCATCAGTGTAACCTTCAGTCCAGCGGCTTCTGCCGTCTTCGCTGTAACAGGCCCGATACACGCAACCTCCACATCTTTCAATAGAGGCAGTGGATCTTGCAACCCCATACGTTTCAACATACTCATGAAGTTGGTAACCGTCGATGAACTTGTAAAGGTCACCGCATGAATTCCACCTTCTTCAAGTAGCTTGAGCAGTTCGTCATCATCCTCACCAGCAAGGATCGTATCGTAGGTGATGGCTTCGGTGACCTGAAGTCCTCGTTCTCTCAACTGATCACGTAACCACGTACGTGCCAGATCACCGTGCGGAAGCAATACTCTCTGACCTTCCTTCAATTCGCTTTCAAAAGCCTCAAGCATGCCTTCGGCTTGGAAAGGACCTTTGACAACTTCAGCTACGATGCCATGTTTGCGCAAAGCGTCCGCTGTGGAAGGTCCTACGGCAGTAATTCTCGCTTGATGAATCGAGCGAATATCCTTGCCTTCCTGTTCCAGATGGCGGAAGAAAAACTCCACGCCGTTCACACTTGTGAAAAACACCCAGTCATAGGTATTTAAAGCACTGAAGGCGTCTTTGACACTTTGCTTGGCAGATTCACTGGATGGCATGACCGTCTCAATAACCGGAAACTCATACGGTTCGCCGCCGAGTTCCTCAATGCGATTCACCAGTTCACTCGCCTGACTGCGAGCACGGGTTACCAGAATTCGTTTGCCAAACAGCGGCAGCGCTTCTGCCCATTTCAATTGTTCCCGCTGATTGACAACATCTCCCACCACAATAACAGCTGGTGGTTGGAAATTGGCTTCGATCACTTTCGCTTCTATATCCTCAAGGGTACCTGTAAGGGTATCCTGTTCCGCTCGTGTTCCCCAACGAATTAGAGCTACCGGTGTTTGCGCTGGACGACCATGACGAATCAATTGATCGCTGATATATCCAATTTTGGCAACCCCCATCATAAATACAAGTGTGCCCGTCGCATTCGTCACTTTATCCCAATGGATACTGCGATCAAGCTTGTCCGGACTCTCGTGCCCCGTAATAATAGAGATGGAAGAGGCATAGTCACGGTGAGTCACAGGAATTCCGGCATACGCAGGTACACTTATTGCAGCGGTAACCCCAGGTACAATCTCAAACGGAATTCCGTTTTTGTGCAGCAAACCCGCCTCTTCGCCCACGCGTCCAAAGATAGTTGGATCGCCGCCCTTAAGCCGAACCACAACCTTGCCTTCAAGAGCCAGATCAACCAACAGTTGATTGATCTCTTCCTGTTTCATCGTATGCCGATCCGGGCGCTTGCCCACGTAGATCTTGACTGCGCCGGGTTTCATTTGTTTCAACAATCTCGGACTTGCCAAACGATCATAGACTACCGCATCGGCTTTCCCGATGGATTCCCACCCTTTTACCGTAATCAGCTTTGCATCCCCAGGACCTGCCCCTACCAAAAAGACCTTTCCCACCATGTCTTCATCCCCTAACTTCTGCCAGTATCTGCTCTGCTCCCCGTTCGATCAATCTCCACGCCACTTCTTCACCCAGACGAACCGGGTCCTTGCCGATCATGGCTTCCTTAAGAATCAGTCCACCATCCGGCGTGCCGACCATACCTGTTAATTGTAACGTGTTTTCACCATTCAGGGAATCTGCATCTTGCTGAGGCACCCACACCGCATGAGCACCGATCGGAACCTGGCAGCCCCCATTCAATACACTGAGAAAACGGCGTTCCGCCTGTACAGGAAATGCTGTCTCGGGGTCGTTATACAGCTGCAGCAAGTGCAACAGTTCCTCATCGTCTTCACGACATTCGATACCAAGCGCGCCTTGACCCACTGCCGGAAGGCAAGCTGTTTCCGTCAGGTACTCTGTGATCCGGTCTTCCCAGCCCATACGATACAATCCTGCAGCTGCCAGAATAATCGCATCGAATCCTTCAGTCTCCAGCTTCCGCAGACGGGAATCAATATTGCCGCGAATCGATTCCAATTGCAAATCTGGACGATAGGCCTTTAATTGACTCGACCGGCGCAGACTGCTTGTTCCGACTCTAGCTCCTTCTGGCAGTTTATCCAGAGTAAGTCCACCATTGGAGATCAGCGCATCCCGTGGATCTGCACGACGGGGAATAGCACCATTGATTAATCCTTCGGGTAACTCGGAAGGCATATCCTTCATACTATGCACAGCCATATCAATCGTACGATCAAGCATCGCCTGTTCAATCTCTTTGACAAACAGACCTTTGCCGCCCACTTTTGACAACGTTACATCCAGAATGAGATCTCCCTTGGTAACAATCTTATGTACTTCAAAGTCAAAAGCTAATCCTTCCCGCTCACAAATATCGCGTAAATCCTGAATGACATGACCTGTCTGGGTTAGCGCAAGCGCGCTCTGTCTACTTCCAACTTTAATTGTACGCATATCTACACTTCCTCCTGATTACGGGATATCCAGTCCCCGATTTCTTCTTCGGTCCACCACCGAAAATGGCCTGTACGAATATCTTCTAATATGTTCATTTCAGTTAATTGCCGAAGCAACGTACTCCTGAGACTTGAAGAAGATACGCGTGACTTCACCTCAGTCCTCATCTGGTGCAAAAACTCAAGGTACGTCTCATACTCATCACCGAACTGTCGTTCGAGTGTGGCACGTATCTCCGCTGCTGCTGCCGGTCCCGCTCCTGCTGTGGATATCGCTATGCTTAATCTCCCACGCCTTACCACGCTTGGCGTAATAAAGCTGCTGTGCTCCGAAGACATTGCGTTATTCACCAATATGCCCGCAGCCCCCGCATCCCGAACCACAGTTGAATTGACCTCTGAATGGTCAGTCGCTGCATATACGAGAAAGGCCCCCCGCAAATCTCCATTGCGGTAGGACCGGTCTATCCATTGAATTCGGGATTCATGATGCAGTTGTTTTAATATGGGAGTAAGCTCCGGACTAATGACCGTAATCTGTGCCTCAGCATGTAGTAATCCCTTAATTTTACGTTCGGCAACACGTCCACCACCAACCACGCAGCATTTCTTGCCTGAAGTATTCAGAAATATCGGCGTGTAACGGTCCATCCCCTTCACTCTCCCGTCCAACGATGAAACGCTGAATACGCATTGGATAAAAAACTTATAATGACAAATCCGTACCCAATCAGTGTCCATCTTGCCATGATAATTGTAGAGAACTGTTTCCTTCTCTTGGATACGAAGTACCCCACATAGATGGCTATAGCAAGACCTGTCGCAATAACTTTGAGATCCAAGAGTAGAATCCAGCGTCTTTCCGCCACAATAGATAATACGGCAAGCATCACAGAAACACCAAGGAGCGGTGTACCTATGAAATTAGCACCATCCATGTATTTGCCGATCACTTCCAGGCTTGGCATCCGTCGCATCGTATCATTCCACTTTTTTTTCTTCAACTTACGGTGCAGGAACAGATATAACATGGCAAATACCGTAGCAACGGTTAACGCTGCAAAACCAAGATTCGCCAAGGTAATATGCATAATGAGTAATCCATGTACCGTTTGCCAGTTATGCAGTGATATCTCTCCGGCCGTAAACCACAGTCGGTTTAATACCGTAACGGAAAAACCTACAACATTCAGCAACAAAATCACAAATTCGGAACGCTGGATGCGAGTCATGACAAGAGACATCAGCACAATACTGAATGAAAATATAAACAAAAAATCAAAGGTGGTATAGATGGGGAAATGGCCTTCAGTCCACATGCGCAATATGACATGCGTTACCTGCAATCCCCAAACAACGACAAGAAACCCTGTGCCTGTCCGCTTCGCCCCCGCATTGCGTCGAATGCAGTCCGAGAAATAGAACAGTAGGCTCAGGGCATACATATAGATTAGAGCTTCATAAACTTGTTCAGCAAGGGTCAAGCTGCCCACCCGCCTTATACGCCTGCCGGAGCATAAGCCGGCACGGGGTCTTGCCGGTTTTCGTTAAGGTGAGCGGCTGGTTTCGCCAGAGCTGTAGCATCACTCTGACTCACTTTTTCAGCGGCCATCTCTACTGCATCTTCCAGAGCGAAAATCTGAGTAAACATGCGCAGAGCTTCATCACCTTGCTTCGTGCCTGCCATTTCCTTAATCCGATTAATCGGATCTGTCGTCATTTGGTTCACAATACTCTTGGTCAAACGACGAATGACTTTACGTTGATGTTCATCCAGCTCAGGCAGCTTATTAAACAGGCTATCCATCGTTTCTTCATGAATGGAGACACCTTTTTCCTGCAAAGCGCGAATAACGGGACGAACACCTAACGTTTTGAGCCAATGGTAATAATCCTCCATCTCAAGCTCAATCATTCTCTCAATTTTGGCAGCTTCCACCTTACGCATCTCCAGATTGCTCTCCACGATTCCTTCCAGATCATCAATGTCATAGAGAAATACGTTGGATAATTCACCAATCGCCGGATCAATATCCCGTGGAACCGCAATATCAATCAGGAACAATGGACGAGATTGACGACGCTTCATGCTCTCTCGTACCACTGCTGCATCCATGACATAACGTTCAGCTCCAGTCGAACTAATCACAATATCAACTTCATTCAGTCGATCTAGTGCCTGTTCCATGGTACAAGGTGTCCCCCGGAACTTGGCTGCCAATTCTTCAGCTCTTGCGAGCGTGCGATTCGCCACGATGACCTCGGATGCCCCGTTGGCATAGAGATGTTTCACGGTTAGTTCACTCATCTTGCCGGCACCCAAAATGAGCACCTTCTTGTCTGTGAACATGCCAAAAATCCTCTTACCGAGTTCAACAGCAGCATAACTGACAGATACGGCGCTCTCCCCGATGGAAGTCTCCGAATGTGCCCGTTTGCCCAGCGTAACAGCCTGTTTGAACAGCATATTAAACCAGGTACCTGTTGATTTCTCTTCTTGCGCTTTAAGAAAAGCCTGTTTCACCTGTCCAAGAATCTGAGTCTCACCAATGACCATGGAATCTAGTCCGCAGATGACGCGGAACAAATGGCGCATGGCTTGATCATCTTCATATATATATAAGTGTTGCGTAAATTCTTCCCGTGGTACGTTAAACCATTGTTCCATGAATGTTCGAATAAAATAACCACACATGTGAAGACGGTCCACCACAACATACAACTCGGTACGGTTACATGTGGCTACGATTACACCTTCCAATACACTCTTGGTCAGCTTGAGCTGCTGCAGCGCTTCAGACAAATCCTTTTCTGCAAATGTGAATCGTTCCCTAACCTCTACAGGCGCCGTGCGATAATTCAAACCAACGACAACGATGTGCATTGCAAGTTCACCTGCCTAATAAATTTCCAATCAAAGTGCTTACTGCATATGTCTATCCATTTATGATTGACAAGGTTAATTATATCACACATCATAGCCATGACCGGGTCATTTTTATGAAATGTTTATGAAATCACCATGTTCATCATCATATGCACTGTCATTTATTGTAGTGTCTCACCAAAGTTCACCGTTATGCGTTAAAAAGTGTCGATTATGAATATTCATAACGATACGCATATTAAAACAAATAGCCATGGAATTATTCCATGACTATTAGAGTTTGGGAGGTTATGTGTCCATCCCGATATGTGAACATTTGTGTGTATGCAATATACTTTTTATTTAAACCCGTTCAATCTGGTTGTTCATGTCTGGTGTTTCAACTTGCAATTCGCCCAAACCACGTACCAACTTCTTTGCATACGTTTTTTCAGGCTTTAATACGGATACCAGGTAGTCAATAGCAAGCTGTGGGTCTACAGTCTCCCCACAAGTGTAACAATCAATCGCTGCAAAACCTCTCTCAGGATACGTATGAATGGAGAGATGGCTCTCAGACAATAGTACAAGTACGGTCGCTCCCTGTGGATCAAACTGCTTGGACTGTACGGACATCACTGTCGCACCACATGCCTCCGCTGCT
Source organism: Paenibacillus sp. FSL H7-0942 (assembly GCF_045040715.1). Classification (NCBI taxonomy): domain Bacteria; kingdom Bacillati; phylum Bacillota; class Bacilli; order Caryophanales; family Paenibacillaceae; genus Paenibacillus; species Paenibacillus sp. FSL H7-0942. The sequence continues at coordinate 5,497,691 of NZ_CP150279.1, forward strand.
TCAACCATTTGGGCTTCCAGATACTCTGCATTGTTCAGTAGATTAAAGTCGACACCCCAAGTATCAACAGCAACGTGTCTTCCGAAAGTTGAATATTCCATCCTTCGGTTCCCCCTTCCTAGGAATAAAATGTTTGAAAAATTTCATCCGCTAGGACCTACGTCATTCACTTCCCGAGGGAAAAATCTCTCGCAACATATAATGTCCTGAGTGAATCCTGGTTCCTATATTGTTTTCAACGAGATTAAAAATAACATTGAATCAGAGTGAAATCAACCCTTTTCCAGAAGATTGTAAAATAAATATTTCCAATTCGGAATATTCGATCTCACATCAAAAAATCCCCCTGAAACCTCCACATTGGCGAGTGCCACTGCACGGAAGATACAAGGGAATTCATTATATACATATACGTTTATAAACATACAATTTAAAGCTAATAAGCTTCAAGCTCAAACAACCGTTTTTGATGACGAGCAAGGGTCTCATCAATCTGATGGAGCTGATCAGCAGTCGCATCTTTTCTAGTGTCCAGTAGTGAATCGATCTCGGCATACACACGGTTGATTTCGCGTTCTACATCTCTGGCCTGGAACAGATGTTGCAATTCAAGTAACGTATTTTTGTATTCATAGATCACTCGGGTGTTCTCCCCGGTCTTCTCCACAATTTTGCGGACAGTGCCTTGAGCATAAACATACGTCATGGTGAACCCTTTATAGATCCGATGAACGACCCCGTCACCCTTAAAAGTCACAAAGAGCTTCCGGACAACGTTGGTCAGATGCAGATTCACCAGGCGGCAAGATAACTCACAGATATAAAACCCTTCTATGCGGTCAAAAGGGAAATGCACTTCTTCTCCACTTACATCCCCCAGCACAACCTCCTGACAACCATTGTCCAACACCTTAACCCGGTGATGAAGCCTGCCGTCTTCTGTCATGCGCAAAAACTGATGCATCTGGGGTTCTGACAATTTCATAGTGGCCTTAACGTACTCTGTGGCTAACCGCTGAGCCATACAAATCCCTCAATTCTTTCCCGATTGTTTTGTCTTCCTGCACATGTAGCAGTCATCTCAAAATTCTTCAGGCCGGCATGGCCGGTAATTTTGGTACTGTTGGCAATATGCACCTATGCTCATTATACACTACCCTAACGTTATTTTTCTCCAGACCCAGATGATGAATTGTCACGAAATTCCTTAAAAAACCGGATTAATCTGGATCTCATTAAAGATTCATTTAGCATGCTCACTTTCCTGCACTAAAACGGTATACTATCTCGGTTATCCGTTAATTCCGTTGGTTTCTTCCTCATCAGAAGCACCCTCTGCATCCAGCACTGGTGCATACTTATCTATGCGGGCATGGCGGGTAATGATGTCCCATAACTCTTCTTTCCCCAATCCCTCTTCGGATGAAAACGGCACAAACAAATCCCCTGAACGAAGACCCAGTGATTCCTTAATGACTTTGATATATTTGGCTCTGCGGGTTTTTGGAATCTTGTCCATCTTGGTTGCTACGACAACCAAAGGCAGTCCATTATGACGAAGCCATTCGTTCATCATCTTGTCCTCCTTGGACGGTTCATGTCTCATATCCACCATCTGCATGACCAGTTTCAATTCCTCGCGTCCCAACAAGTATTTCTCCATCATTTTTCCCCAGGCAAAGCGTTGCTCTTTGGAAACTTTAGCGTACCCATATCCCGGGAAATCGACGAAGTAGAGATCCTGATTAATTTTATAATAGTTGAGTTGCTGTGTCTTACCCGGTGTAGAGCTCGTCCGAGCCAAATTTTTACGATTGATCAATCGGTTGATCAGGGAAGATTTCCCCACATTGGAGCGTCCCGCCAAAGCAATCTCTGGCAGACCGTCCTCGGGGTATTGTTCAGGCCGAACGGCACTGATAATAAATTCAGATTGATTTACTTTCATATTGTATCTTTCCTCTCTTGAAAACCTGTGCTATGCATCACCTGTTGAAGGTATTATGCCATGGATTGTTCTATCATACCAAAAAAACCGTTCCAGCGGACGCCGAAGCCTCCGCAGAACGGTCTAATCTTCATACGAACCTTTCGGATACGTGGATTACAGGTGAATTCCTGTCTGCTCAACAAGTGCATGCTGCAATACCTGATCCATATGGGCTACAGGGACAAACTCCACATCTTCCTTGATGCTGTCTGGAATGTCACGCAGGTCCCGTTCGTTATCCTTAGGCAATAATATTTTTTTATAGCCGGCACGATGGGCTGCCAGTGATTTCTCTTTCAGACCACCAATCGGCAACACACGTCCACGCAGTGTTATTTCACCAGTCATCGCGATATCCTTGGACACATGTTTGTTCGTCAAGGCTGAGATTAACGCTGTTGCCATCGTAATCCCGGCAGATGGACCATCCTTCGGAATCGCTCCTTCCGGAACGTGGATATGGATATCGTTTTTCTCATGGAAGTCAGGCGAAATTCCTAGCTGTGTAGCTTTGGAACGGGTGTAACTGAATGCGGCTTGTGCCGATTCCTTCATGACATCCCCCAGTTTACCTGTGAGAGTCAATTTACCTGTTCCAGGCACAACAGTCACTTCAATGATAAGGGTATCTCCACCCACTTCAGTCCACGCCAGACCCGTTACGGTACCAATCTGATCTTCCAGTTCGGCCATACCATAACGGAACTTGCCAGGTCCAAGGTAGTCTTTGATCTCATCGGATGAGATGTTAATCTGACCTTCCACACCCGATACGATGTTCTTGGCAGCTTTCCGGCACAACGAAGCCATCTGCTGTTCCAGATTACGCACACCTGACTCCCGTGTATATTCACGAATTACACGCAACAACGCGTCATCCGGGATTTCCAATTGCTCTTCTTCCAAACCATGGTCCTGCTTCTGTTTGGGCAACAAATAGTTTTTCGCAATTTGTTGCTTCTCCAGTTCCGTATAACCAGGGATGTTGAGCATTTCCATCCGATCCAGCAATGGACGCGGAATATTGTGTACCGTGTTGGCAGTTGTTATAAACATAACGTTGGATAAGTCAAACGGCAATTCTACAAAATGATCACTAAACGTATTATTTTGTTCCGGATCAAGTACCTCAAGTAACGCTGCGGAAGGATCTCCGCGGAAGTCTGAAGCCATCTTATCAATCTCGTCCAGCAGGAATACCGGATTAAGTGACCCTGCCGTTTTCATCCCCTGGATGATACGCCCAGGCATAGCCCCTACATAGGTGCGCCGATGACCACGAATCTCGGCTTCATCCCGCACGCCGCCAAGAGATATTCTTACAAATTCCCGACCCAGCGATCTAGCAATCGAACGAGCAAGTGATGTTTTACCGACCCCTGGAGGTCCGACCAGACAGAGAATTGGCCCTTTGAGCTTCTTGACGAGCTTCTGGACAGCCAGATATTCAAGCACACGTTCTTTCGGCTTTTCCAGTCCGTAATGATCTGCATTGAGCACATCTTCCGCTTTTTGGATATCCAGATCATCCGCTGTCATCTGACTCCAAGGAAGGCCAAGCAGCCAATCCACGTAGTTGCGAATGACTCCGCCCTCGGCTGAACTTGCAGGCATTTTCTCCAGTCGATCAATTTCTTTCTCGACCTTTTCTTTCACCTTGTCCGGCAAGCCGAGTTCTTCCATCTGAGTGCGAAGTTCCTCGACCTCACCCGCACGGCCTTCTTTTTCACCCAGTTCTTTCTGGATCGCTTTCATCTGCTCGCGCAAATAATATTCCTTCTGCGTTTTCTCCATCTGTTTCTTCACACGTTGGCTGATCTTGCGTTCAAGCTCCAGCACTTCGCGCTCATTGTTCAGGATATCCAGCAATTTCTCCAGACGTTCCCGAACGTCGATGGTCTCCAGAATTTCCTGTTTATCCTTGATCTTCAAGGACAGGTGACTCGTGATGACATCGGCCAGACGCCCTGGTTCTTCGATGTCAGACACCGCTGCGAGTGTCTCTGGTGTCACTTTTTTGGACAGATTAATATAATTCTCGAACTGGTTCAGAACGGTACGCATCAAGGCATCCGTCTCCGGATGGGTATTCTCCTCTTCAGGCAGCTCTTTAGCCAGTACTTCATAATATTCCTCGTTGTCCGTATATTCAATAATTTCAGCCCGTTCCAAGCCTTCAACGAGTACACGAATCGTACCGTTCGGAAGCTTCAGCATCTGTCTGACCTTGGCCACGGTTCCGATTCTGAAAATGTCCTCTTGTGTTGGTTCTTCAATATTTACTTCGGCTTGGGAACATAGGAGAATCAGATGTTCTTCTACCATCGCTTTTTCTAAAGCCTTGACCGATTTCTCCCGGCCCACATCGAGATGCAGTACCATACTCGGGTAGACGAGAAGTCCTCTTAAAGGCAGTAAAGGAAAACGACGACCTTTCGCTTTGCTCGGTCCCATCGCTTTCGCACCTCCAATGGCTCTCAGGTTGTAGTCATTCATTATTCTATCAAATGTTCACATAAAAAACCAATGAAGGGAAGCGCTTAGCAGCTTCCCGAATCTGTAACCTGTCCTGGACGAGGCACGTCCGCACGCAAATAGGAAGCGGATGCCGGTGGAAAAATCTCCGGTGCAGGTGCAACTGTCTCCTCTGCAAGCTTCGTTTGTTCCATTTGTTGTGATTCCGGAACCCAGGCGAACACTTCACGGAATACGTCCTGTACCGTATCTACCGGGATAACGCGCAAGCCATCCAGATTCTCAAAAATGGACTGCCAGTTCTCCGCGGGAATAATAACGGTCTTCGCTCCTGCCTGAAATGCAGCCTCGACCTTGGCCAGCACGCCACCGATAGGTTTAACCCGACCATGAATACTGATCTCGCCAGTCATCGCTGTCTCATGATCCACAGGACGCCTCTGAATGGCTGATGTAATGGCAGTCGCCATGGCGATCCCGGCGGATGGACCATCAATAGGCGTCCCACCTGGGAAATTCACGTGTAAATCGTAATCATTCGGACGAATACCCATGGCTTTTAATACGGTTAACACATTTTCAACCGAGCCTTTGGCCATACTTTTTCGCCGGAGTGTACGCGAACCGCCTCCAATCTCTTCTTCATCCACAACGCCTGTAATGTTGATTCGGCCTTGATCTTTAAGAGCCGGAACAGCAGACACTTCGATCTCCAAAATGGTTCCCATATTCGGTCCGTATACCGCCAAGCCGTTAACAAAACCCACCTGCGGCTGTGTAGGGACCTTCCGATCAGGCCGTGGCTGAATCTGACTGCTACCCGCCACCCACTCCACATCGGACGCCTGAAGCGTCTCACGCTTCTCTGTCAGCGCAAGTCCAGCAGCCAGCTGGATGATATTGACCGCTTCACGTCCATTGGTTGCATATCGCTTGACCACATCAACGGCATCCGGACATGGACTGAACCCTATTTTCTGAACAGCATCCTCTGCAATTCGCCCAATCTCCTCAGGCAACAGAGGACGGAAATAAACTTCCATACAGCGGGAACGCAGAGCTGGTGGCAGTTCATGAGGCGAACGTGTCGTTGCTCCAACAAGGCGGAAATCGGCCGGCAGGCCATTTTGAAAAATATCGTGGATATAAGCAGGAGTATGCGTGTCTTCCGAGTTATAGTACGCACTCTCCAAAAACACCTTGCGATCCTCCAACACTTTCAACAGCTTATTCATCTGAATCGAATGTAATTCACCAATCTCATCAATAAAAAGCATTCCCCCATGCGCTTTCGTGACAGCGCCCGGTTTCGGTTGGGGAATACCTGCAACGCCCATGGCTCCTGCTCCCTGATATATCGGATCGTGGACCGAACCAATTAAGGGGTCCGCAATACCACGCTCATCAAAACGGGCTGTTGTTGCATCCAGCTCCGTGAATTTCGCGTCTGGCTTGAAAGGCGATGTTGGATTCTTCTTAGCCTCTTCCAAAACGACCCTTGCGGCAGCTGTCTTCCCGACTCCGGGAGGGCCATAAATGATAACATGTTGCGGATTAGCACTGCACAAAGCAGCTTTAAGGGCACGCAGCCCGTCTTTTTGCCCAACAATATCGTTAATGGTAGCTGGACGCGTCTTCTCCGACAACGGCTTGGTGAGTGAGATCGAACGCAGCTTGCGCAGCTTCTCCAGTTCCTTGCGAGATTCACGCTCAACGGCACTGCGGTTTGTTTTCTGGCCACGCAGCAGGTTCCAGAAATACAAACCAATCACCACTCCAAAAAATAACTGAATCAACATGATGACCATACCAAATTCCATGTCTTCACATCCTCCTATTTTGTCGCTATTCTCATATGAGATCATGCTAATACTTGGTAGTATAGCCTTTTCAACGCGACGTAAACGGGCGATGCGGAATTTGTATGCGAGAAAATAAAAAGCCCGCCATCGCTGGCGAGCTTTTGCTGTAACAAGATATGAATCAATCAGTGCGAACGACCAGGAATAACACCTGTCTCTTCATAGGCTTCGACGATTTTGTCGATCTCTTTTTTTAATTCCTCAACCATGATTTCTTCAGGCACTTTACGAATCATCTTACCATGACGGAACAAGAGACCTTCTCCACGAGCACCGGCTATGCCGATATCCGCTTCTTTGGCCTCACCTGGACCATTAACCGCACAACCCAACACCGATACTTTAATCGGCACCTTCAGTTTGGAGATATACTCTTCCACTTCGTTGGCAATGGAGAACAGGTCGATATCCAAACGTCCACACGTTGGGCAGGAGATCAATGTGGCTGCATTTGTAATGAGTCCAAATGTTTTGAGCAGATCACGAGCAACCTTGATTTCTTCTACCGGGTCCGCACTCAGTGAGATGCGCATCGTTGAACCAATACCCATGGACAATAGAGCTCCCATACCTGCGGAGCTTTTGATCGTACCGGAGAACAGTGTACCTGCTTCGGTAATCCCGAGATGCAACGGATACGGAATGATTTGAGCTGCTTTGGTATACGCCTCAATCGCCATCGGCACATCCGATGCTTTGAGAGACACGATGATATCATGGAAATCAAGCTCTTCCAAAATACCAATGTGATACAATGCACTTTCTACCATAGCATCTGCCGTAGGATACCCATACTTCTCAAGGAGATGGTTTTCCAAAGACCCCGCATTTACTCCAATCCGAATCGGAATGCCGCGGTCTTTACAAGCCTTAACCACTTCTTCCACTTTGGCACGTTTACCGATGTTACCTGGATTAATCCGAACTTTATCAATGCCGTTCTCAATCGCAAGTAAAGCCAGCTTATAGTTGAAATGAATATCCGCTACGAGCGGTATATTAATGCGTTTTTTGATTTCCTTGATGGCTGCGGCAGCTTCCTCATTATTCACCGTTACACGTACCACTTGACAACCCGCTTCTTCCAGTCGCAGAATCTCTGCAACCGTTGCTTCAACGTCTGCCGTTTTGGTTGTACACATACTTTGGATAATGACTTCGTTACTGCCACCGATCGTTACGTTTCCCACTTTCACGGGACGTGTATCCTGTCTTAAATACATGAGTGATTTCTCTCCCCACAACGTCAAAGCTCCACCCTGACAGAGACATGAATTCGCCTTCTGCCAAAGTGGAGAACTGACAAGTCTATATTTCAGAGTTCAACGGGATTCAGGCCTTTATTAGGCGCTCTCTTCCTGCTTATCGTCCTTCGATTGGCTTAGTTCAGGCACGACTCTTTTCTCAACAACTTCTTCGGTAATGACACAGTTCGTAACATCTTCACGTGAAGGCACTTCATACATGATTTCCAGCATGATACCTTCAATGATGGCACGCAATCCACGTGCACCTGTGTTACGTTTAATTGCTTCTTTTGCAATCGCGAGCAATGCAGCTGGTTCAAATACCAGATTCACATTGTCCAGCTCAAGCAGTTTTTGGTACTGTTTGGTAAGCGCGTTTTTTGGTTCGGAAAGAATCCGTACCAGCGTATCTTCATCCAGTGGCTCCAAAGTGGAGATGACTGGCAGACGGCCTACAAATTCCGGAATCAGACCAAATTTCAGCAAATCTTCCGGCAATACCATACCCAGGTATTCACCTGGTTTCAGATCTTTTTGCTCAGAAACGGTATTAAAGCCAATGACTTTTTTACCGATCCGGCGTTTGATCATTTGCTCCAGACCATCAAAGGCACCGCCGCAAATGAACAGGATGTTTGTTGTATCGATCTGAATGAATTCTTGATGAGGGTGTTTGCGACCACCTTGTGGTGGTACAGAAGCCACAGTTCCTTCAAGAATTTTCAAGAGAGCCTGTTGCACACCTTCGCCCGATACATCACGAGTAATGGATGGGTTTTCGGATTTACGCGCTACTTTATCAATCTCATCGATATAAATAATGCCACGCTCTGCTTTTTCCACATCATAATCAGCAGCTTGAATCAGTTTGAGCAGGATGTTCTCTACATCCTCACCCACATAACCCGCTTCTGTTAATGACGTAGCATCCGCAATAGCAAAAGGAACATTCAAAATTTTTGCCATCGTTTGCGCAAGCAACGTTTTACCAGAACCTGTTGGTCCTAACAGCAAAATGTTACTCTTTGACAATTCAACGTCTTCAATTTTGCTTTGTGTGTTGATCCGTTTGTAGTGATTATACACCGCAACAGACAATGATTTTTTCGCTTGTTCCTGCCCAATAACATATTGATCCAGAATATTACGAATTTCTTTTGGTTTCGGAATATCTTTCAGGTCTACTTCTTCATCATGACCAAGTTCTTCCTCAACGATTTCGGTGCAAAGTTCGATACATTCATCACAGATGTACACGCCTGGTCCAGCGACCAACTTGCGTACCTGCTCCTGAGATTTACCGCAAAAAGAGCATTTCAATTGCCCTTTCTCATCGTTAAATTTAAACATGAAACCACCCCTTTAGGAATTGATCGGTCTACTGAGCACCTGGTCAATAATGCCGTACGTCTTAGCTTCTTCAGCGCTCATGAAGAAGTCACGGTCGGTATCCCGCTCAATTTTCTCAAGAGGCTGACCCGTACGATCGACGTATATTTGATTCAGTTTCTGACGTGTTTTAATAATCCATTCTGCGTGTATCTTAATATCCGCAGCCTGTCCTTGAATGCCGCCAAGCGGCTGATGAATCATTACTTCGCTGTTTGTCAGCGCATATCTCTTGCCAGGTGCACCGGCTGTCAGCAATAACGAGCCCATGCTTGCTGCCATCCCTACGCAAATGGTAGATACATCCGGCTTGATAAATTGCATCGTATCGTATATACCCATCCCTGCGGTGACAGAACCACCAGGTGAGTTAATGTACAAGCTGATATCCTTCTCAGGATCGTCGGCTGCCAAAAACAAAAGCTGTGCTATGACAAGATTGGCTACATCGTCATCAATCGCACTGGTTAGAAAGATAATGCGATCTTTCAGCAAACGTGAATATATATCGTAAGACCGCTCGCCTCGATTGGTTTGTTCTATAACCATTGGCACCAGACTCATGAGACCAACCTCTTTTCTACATGTAATTAGACATAGGCCACCTGTAAAGCAAACCCAAATTCATTCTAACACTTTCCTGTGACAATGTCATTTTTCACAAGAGGGGTGAGACATCAATTTGTTTACTTTTTTAGCCTGATCATATTTAACCATGTTTTCTATGTATGTGCAAATTGAAGCCATCCTATGCCGTCTTGCCGTTTTTTATTTGCATGAAGTACATAGCTATGTAAAAAGTGTACGCGGATCAATAAAATTAGTGTTCATCCATATAATTACTTCATTTTCTATAAAATGGATGTCATAATTTAAAAATAAGGCACGCAATAATTCACGTGCCTTATCGTTTATTCAACTGACAAGTTGATAACAGCTTGTCTTATTTTTCGTCAGCTTCTGCAACAACTTCTTCAGCTGGAGCTTCAACCGGTTCAACAACTGTGCTGTTCTCAAGGAGAACGTCAATCGTTTTACGCAGTTTAACTTCATCGCGAAGGCTGTCCAAGGAACCATTACCTTCGAGGATGCCACGGATCTCATCAGCAGGACGCTTGTAAGATTCAGCCATTTTCTCGAGTTCTTGATTCACTTCTTCGTCAGATACTTCAATGTTTTCCGCTTTACCTACAGCTTCAAGCACCAGGTTGTTGCGAACACGTTTGGAAGCATCTTCTTGCATTTGCCCTCTCAGGTCAGCTTGAGTCTGGCCAGAGAAGCTCAGGAACATTTCAAGGTTCATACCTTGGTTACGCAGACGGTTGTCGAAATCACGCATCATGTTTTGTACTTCGCTCTCTACCATTGCAGAAGGAATGTCCACTTCAGCGTTCTCAGCCACTTTTTCTACAACTGCATTTTCTTGAGCAGCTTTGGCTTCGTCAGCTTTACGGGATTCCAATTGTGTTTTCAGATCAGCTTTGTACTCTTCAAGTGTGTCGAATTCGCTAACATCTTTAGCAAACTCATCATCCAATGCAGGAAGTTGTTTGCGTTTGATTTCGTGAATTTTCACTTTGAATACCGCTTGTTTGCCAGCAAGTTCTGCTGCATGGTAGCTCTCCGGGAAAGTCACTTCTACGTCTTTGAAGTCGCCTGTGGACAGACCCACAACTTGTTCTTCAAATCCAGGAATGAATGTGTTGGAACCCAGTTCCAGGGAATAACGCTCAGCTTGTCCACCTTCGAAAGGTACACCATCAACGGAACCGTCGAAGTCGATTACTGCAACGTCGCCGTTAGCAGCGGAACCTTCGTCAATTACAACGAGTTCAGCGTGACGTTGTTGAAGACGCTCAAGTTCTTCAGTCACTTCTGCGTCAGTTACTTCACCTTTTGCTACAGCAACTTCGATTCCTTTGTACTCACCAAGAGTAACTTCAGGTTTCACAGTTACTTTTGCTTTGAACTTGAATGTTTGTCCTTTAGCGAATTGTTCAACATCTACGTCAGGACGATCAACCGGGAAGATATCCGTTTGGTCGATTGCTTCTGTATAAGCTTCAGGAAGCAAAATGTCGATTGCTTCTTGATAAAGGCTCTCTACACCAAAACGTGCTTCGAAAATGGAACGTGGTACTTTACCTTTACGGAATCCAGGTACGTTTGCTTGTTTAACCACTTTATTAAAAGCTTTGTCGAGTGCTGCAGTTACACGATCTGCATCCACTTCAACCTCAAGAACCCCAAGGTTCTTCTCTATCTTTTCCCAAGTTGCTTTCATTGTATACTTTCCCCTCCAAAATTCACATGTTCACGTAGGCAATCACGTACAAAATAACCATTTTAGTATAAACAAGATTAGATTCTTTTTCAAGGGGAATCCCTTGATACAGTTTAAGGAAAACGTTTCCGGCCTCGATTAACCATCCAAACCGGCAGATACAAACTGTTTCATAGAACGATAAGCCTGTTCCAGTCGAAAGCGCATCGCGCCTGTCACAGCATACATTGAGCGGGTATTTTCCTCATCATGCGAACCACCCAGACTGTCTGCAACGGTCATATGTAGAGCTGCTGCCCATATATCTGTCATGGAATCATTTTCTTCCAGCATCGATACATAATCACGGGTTCCATACACCGCCATGACATATTGTATCCACAGTTCCTGGGCAAAATAAAAGAGCGTAGGTTCATGAACCTCCGTCTGATCTGCCACTCGTTCCAGAATCTGAACGATTTGGAGCGGGAATTCCTCTGGTCTAAGAGGCACGGTGTCGATCTCGACTTCAACCTGCTCTTCGCCTCTCGTAAACAGGATCATACCTTGAACACCTCGTCGACGCAAGGTTTGCAACACCCGAAATTGAAGCAGAGGGTGAAGCGACTTATCTTTTAACCAACTCGTAAGTGCCTCGTCAATCTTCGGTAGGTCAAGATAGGCCAGCTGCTCCAAAGCCAGCATCGTCTGTTCAGACAGCGGCTCCTCCATTACTGTGCGAAGCATCTTATCTGCATAACCATCATCCTGTTCAAGCTTCATTCGGGCATGCTGCCGTGCCATGTCTTCCTCACTAATCTCTTCTTCCTCTTCTCGTTCTTCAAGAATGGCAGGCGAGGTTTCTTCATATTGAGGAAACGCAGCCTGAAGCCATTCGAGCAGAGCCCGCCATTCATCATAGTGGCGCTCTTCCTGGCCCTGACATTGCAGCAAAAAGTGAAGCAATTTCATCGCTTCACCATACCGTTCATTTTCAAGCATAACTGTCAATTGAATCTGGTAATAGTCCAGCGTCTTAGGAAACAGCACAATATTGTTGTTATGCTCGGTTTCCGGGGTCGTGGATTCCTTAATGGGAGCACCTCCTCTATATCCTGAATCTCCAGTCGGAATCAACATAAATAGATGTATATATTAAAACGATTGATGATCTATTTTCTGAGTTCTCCTGATATTCTAACATAACCTTAAATATAATGAAAAAAACGTTACTGCCGCCAAATATCATATACGAAAAATAGTTTAAAATAAAATGCTTGATATTCCTGTATGCATATGATAAAATCAATTTTGCTTGAAAAAATTCATGTCTCAGTAGCTCAGCTGGATAGAGCAACGCCCTTCTAAGGCGTCGGTCGGGGGTTCGAATCCCTCCTGGGACGTATTAAAAGAAGCTTCCTTCGGGAAGCTTTTTTTGCGTTCTGGGGATGAGAACCCCAACAGTTCGTCGGAGCATTCGCTTCGTTAGCACCACTTCGCAGTCTCGACTGCAAGGAGAGTACCCCTCCTGGGACGTATTAAAAAGAAACTTCCTTCGGGAAGTTTTTTTGCGTTCTAGGGATGAGAACCCCAACAGTTCGTCGGAGCATTCGCTTCGTTACATGCTCTATGTCGCTGTATTGGAGCGCCCACATTTGATCACTCTAGCAACACGTTGAAGTATCGATATTCTAACGAACATAGGACACTTTATTTGCTCCAAATTCAGCATTGTGGAATTCTAACGAATCTGAGAGAGCTTATTTCGCCATTCCGGGGTGTTAACTCACTTATCTGCACTTCATAGCCTGATTAACGTTGCTGAGGTTAGCTGCTATGAACGTTTTTGTCAAGCCCATCACAAAATGCTGCTTTTCGCCGAAGCCCTAAGCGCGGGAGTCCATATGCGAGCGACGGTTGGCACGCTGCTATCCGTGGGTTGGTTACCACATGGTATGCCTTCGTCAAGGAGAGCTGTTACAAGCTAGCCACGCACGTTCAGCCCATTAAAAGCCTAGTGCAAACGAACCTCGCACATTCTCTCCTGAACCTTCCATGAACTCCCGGGCTTAGGGCTCCGGGGTTTTCCCCTTTTTCCGTTTAAACCATCCGTCTCTTCAAGATGAATAACAGATTACTGAGCGTTCGGTAGCTCCAACGTTCGGGCGATCGCCCAAATGAACCCGGTCAGTTCCCTGGCCACCGCGGTGACCGCGACATTTTTGTGTTTGTTTAATCCATAAACTAAACGACGGAATTTTCGGTGCAGCCGTTCCTGGGCTTTCCAGGAAATGAGCTGTATGTCCGCAGGCAGACCTTCCAAACGGCGGGCCAAATCCCCTTTAATCGCAGGCTGATGGCGGTAACTCCATGCCGATTCAATCAAGGTGCGACGCAATCGTCCATTTCCCGCTTTGGTGAGCGAGCCTCGTTGGGTACGGACTCCAGACGAATGCTCACGCGGAACTAGGCCTAAGTAAGCCATGAGCTGAGCAGGAGAACGGAACCGGGCAAAGGAACCGATCTCCGCAGCAAGCGTGACGGCCGTGAGAAATCCAATGCCACGCAGAGACTGTAAAATCTGAATCAAATCGGCTTTGGAACTGGTCGCTGCCTCTTCAATCAAGGCTTTTTCCAGTCGACCGATGCGTTGCTCGATCTCGTCCATGGCATGAAGGTACTCCGTAAACGCAATCTGCATAGGCGCATTCGGGAAGGTCAGTTGTCCAAGCCATACGCGATATTTTTTCGTCCAGCGACGTTTGATTTGTTCAGGCGGATGGATCTGGTGACGCAATAAAAATTTGAGCACGCGTTGACGAGCCCGGTGAGCATCTTCTTTTGCCGATTCGCGTGCCCGAACCAATTCACGAAGCGCCTCATCTTCACGTGCTGGAACGTAAATCGGCGTAAGCTCGCCTGCACGGAACAGACGTGCCAGTTGCTCGGCATCCCGTCGATCGGTTTTCACGTGATCGCCGGAGCGTTTGGGGATGAGTGAAGGAGCAATGACGACACAATGGGCCCCCATGGATTCGATCCAGCGGTAGGTTTCGTATCCTGTAGGACCGGCCTCATAACAAAACGAGAGGGAGCTTGCCGGACCCAACTCTTTGATGAGTTTGCGTAAGGCAGCAGGCGCATGAGCAATGGTACCGTAATACCGCGGCTTGTCTTTACCCTCGTCAGCAATAGCGACAGAAATTTTTTCTTTGGATACATCTAAACCAATGAATTTTGTGGTAGACTTCATAGGGATAGCTCTCCTTTGCTGTGTAGCTCTGAAATGGTGGTCTTCTTACTGTCCATTTTAACCTACGATGTGCAGCAATATGGAGGGCTATTTTTTGCGGTTACGTTCATCATAGCTAGAATCTGAAAATAGCGGTTTTACCCATTATAAGACCACGTGGATTCGTTAGAGTTCACAGGGTAGTCAAGGCACCCATTGTCGATTGGGTGTTTTTTCATTTCATTGCTCAATATTGACATAGAATGTTATGCTTACCGAGTGGATAATGTAACAATCCATACATATTAACTTCTTAGGAAACAGGAGATTTTATCAATGTCATCTTCAATACAGCAACACTCATCTATCCATACTGAGGAAGAACATTCTTCGACATCCAAAAGATTCGGCCTGTTATTAGCAGGCATTATCGTCATAGCAGCTACCATGAGGTCACCAATTACCGCAACCGGACCTGTAGTGGAGATGATTCGCTCAGATACAGGTATCGGCCATACAATGGTCGGGCTTCTGACCTCACTTCCTTTGCTCGCCTTTGCAGCAGTCTCTCCTTTTGCACCACGTCTTGCCAAGCGGTTAGGACTCGAATCTGCTCTGCTATTGGCTGTTATGATTGTAACCATTGGGGTGGCATTACGCTTGTTGCCTTCCGTTCTCTCTTTATATGCAGGAACCGCAATTTTGGGGTGCGGCATTGCATTAAGCAACGTGCTTTTGCCAAGTTTGATCAAACGTGATTTCCCATTGCGGGTAGGTATCGTCACCGGATTATACTCTGTATCCATGAATATATTTGGCGCCATCGCCTCAGGTGTGAGTGTGCCCGTAGCAGGAGCCACATCTATGGGTTGGCGTGCTTCGTTAGGCATGTGGGCCTTGTTGTCCATATTGGCGCTTCTCTTGTGGCTCCCCCAGATCGCCGCAGGACGTCAGCGAATGTTATTCATAGCCACACAGAGTGAAGGGACACCTGTACGTCTACGGACCTCTTCCCTGGCCTGGTTCATTACTTTATTTATGGGTCTTCAATCTCTAATATTCTATACAACGATTACCTGGCTTCCCGAGATTCTCGCTGAGCAAGGATTCAGCCCCACCTCAGCAGGGTGGATGCTCTCCCTGATGCAGATGGTTAGTGTACCAGCTACCTTTATCGTTCCAATCCTCGCCGGCCGAACGCGAGATCAGCGTGTTCTAACCGCGATAACGTGCTCTTCTTTAATTGTTGGGTATGCTTTATTGTTAAGTGGCATTGCTTCGCTCGTTACCATTGGTGTCACGTTGGCAGGAATAGGCGCTGGAGCTTCATTTGGCATGGTAACGATGTTCTTCGTCCTTCGCACAAAAGATGCCAGACAAGCTGCCAGCCTGTCCGGTATGGCCCAATCCTTCGGATATATGCTGGCCGCAGTTGGACCTCTACTGTTCGGTATGCTTCATGACTGGACAAAAGGATGGACCCTGCCGTTGCTAATACAGGTCATTCTGGCCATCGCTTTGTTAATCGCAGGGATTCAAGCCAGCAAAAATAGGATGATCGGTTAGTCATATAATTCATTTATAAAAAAACAAAACGGCCCCCATCCTGCAAATCAGGATGGAGGCCGTTTATGCATAGAACAATTCCTTCATTAATTGAATCCATTTTAATTAATTTCTATGAGGAATGAACTTACTTCACTTTTACCTTAATCGTGTCTGTGCTGGTAACTCCGGCTGCGTTAATTAACTCTGCCCGATACGTATACGTGCCCGATGCTTTCCCGGACAGTGTAGTCACAGCACTTTGCGCATAAGGTGTAGCCGAACGGAGTTCTTGCGTATCGATCAACTTATCATTTTCATAGAGACGATACTCTGTAGCGTTGGTCCCCCACCACAGGTTCATAGACACCTTATAATTGCCATCGCCATCCCAGTTATCGTGAGAAAGAACCGCTTTGCCTGGCGTTGCGTTGGTAACCTGAACAGTCAACGTCTGACTACGCGTTGTTCCCTTGTCGTTGGTCAGCTCAGCCACGTACGTATACGTGCCGTTGGCTTTGCCCGTGATCTTCGTCTGAGCAACCTGCGCCCAAGGCGCGTTGTAAGTCAACTTCTGCGTATCTACCAAAACCCCGTCCTCATATAACTTGTAGCTAGTTGCGTTCTCACCCCACCACAGGTTCATTGTAACGATATACGCGCCCTCTGGCAGGCCGTTGCCTACCCAGTTATTGTGAGACAATACAGGCGTACCTGGGGCCTTGGTTGCCGGAGTTTCAGGTTCGGTCTCCACGGCTTCCAATTTCAGTGCCGTATTGGTTGTGCCCGAAAGCCCCTGTTGGTCTTTTACGGTAAGTTCAACAGCATACTCACCCGCTACAATTCCCTCCAAAGGAAGGCTGAAGCTGCCATCAGCTTGTACTTCAAAGACTCCTTCTTTATAAACCGATCCATCCTCTTTTTTCACAACATACGTTGCTTCCAGGGAAGCTGCCGGATCAAACGTGATGTCCCATCCGCTGGCAAGCGCAGGAGCTACACGGAAGTACAAATCTTCCACGCTACCATTAAGGACAGCAGACTCATCCTCTTTGAACTCCAACGCTTCTGGTGCAGTTACAGCCGGAGCTGTCTTTTTCACCAAAAATGGCGAAGTGTCTTCCTTATAGGTTTTGCCGTCCGTACCAATAGTAGTGATGTCTACCGTATATAAACCATCCGGAATCTCAGTCACTTCATCGGTTGTGTAATCTGCATATGAGCCGTCCCAAGCAAGGTTGTATCTTGCATTGGCATTGAAGTTAAAATAGTTACCAAAGATGGAGCCGATATAACCATCTTGATAATATCCACCTTCCGGATTAAGACCATCATAGATCTCAATCAGGGCAAATGTCATCGGATTATAGAATTCCATCGCAACATTCAGCGTATCCAACGTACCATCAGCCTTCAATGGATAGTGGAATGGATTTTTCTCAGTCCCTTTTACGGTTTCAATATACTTAACTCCACTCAACGTAACGTTGAAATGAGCAACATATGGAACAGTAAAAGTATTGGTTCCGTTTGAGAACTCAATGTATCCTTGTGCTTCTGTAGTCGCAGTAACCCCTCGTGGTACGGTGATTGTTACTGCAAGTTCTTCCTCACCATTCAGTGTGAAGGAACTCTTGTCTACCGCAACGGATACACCAGCAACATTACGAGTTGGATTCACATTTACGGTGTAATCCCCGCCACTACCATTCAGCGCTTCAACTTTAATCGTTTTGGTAATCGTCTTTTCATCTGTGCTCAGGAAATTACCGTAGTTGATACTTCCGGTGATATTCTCCTTTTCAACAACAGAGCCACTTTCTGTGTATTGAGTTACATCAAGCACTTTGACAAAAGCCGCAGGATCAATGGTATTAACAGCCTGAATACGGCCAGCACCTTGATCAAATACATCAAACTTGGTTGTATCCAGCACCTTACTATTGTTCATCAGTGCAACTTTGATATCAAATGGTGTCCATTCCGGATGTTTCTCGATCAGCAAAGCAATCAAACCTGCTACATGAGGTGTAGCCATACTTGTACCTGATTTACGATCATAAGCTTGTGCGTAATCTGCGTCTGGCTCATCCTTGCCGTAGGCAGGAATCGTAGACAAAATGCTTGTACCTGGTGCAACAATATCCGGTTTGATGTCCAGTGTTACCTTTGCAGGTCCACGTGAACTGGATGAACTCATTTCATCGCCCGGAGTTTGCGAACGTTCAAAATCACTAAAGCTCACTTCAACGGCTTGGCCTGCGTCCAGCTCAGCCTTGATCACATCTCCATCTTCCTTGGACATGCTCAGTGTTGGAATAAGTTCAAAGTTATCTCCCAGACTTACACCGATTGGACCGGGAATGTTGTTATATACAATAACAGCCAAGGCTCCGGCTGCTTTAGCATTGGCGATTTTCTCTACAAATGCGATTTCACCACGCTGTATTAATGCCACTTTACCTGTAAAATCCTTACCTTCAAAATCAGTTGGCTTACCCAGTGCTGCATATTCAAGCTCATATTTCCCTGTCAAAACAGTTTCAGGGTCTGCCGACAGGCTCCATCCCATCAGATCCAGACGGTAAACCGACTCTGTAATAGCCAGTGGAGCTTCAGTCGGAGCAATTACAGACTCTTCTTCCACAGGAGCAGCTTCAGGAGAAGCTTCAACGGGTGCAGAAGGTGATGCAGATGGAGTATTTTCTTCTGTTGTAGCTTCTTCTACATTCAGATCTTCAGCTTCGTTAGAAACTGTGTCCTCCACAGCCGTTGCACTTTCCTCATCAGTAGTTGCAGGTACACCTTGCTCTGAAACTTCTGGTGCTTCTGTTCCAGGTGCCGTACCCAGTTCAGGAGATTGTTCAACCTCTGGCGCCGGTTGTTGTTCAGGTTGTGCCTCTTCGCCTTCCTCACCAATCCAGAAGTGAGTATCGGCTGTAATCAGCTGGCTAGGTCCTGTAGAGTTACCTACCGTAATGGCCATTGCAGACGCACCCGGAGAACCGAGTGTATAACGGTTAGGTCCACTGTTACCACTTGCCACAACCGCTGTCACACCAGACAACATCGCATTATTCAGGGCAACCGAAGTAATATAACTCGGGTCGTTGGCGGCGTTACCTAACGAGAGATTAATTACGTCCATGCCATCTTGAACAGAACGATCAATTCCGCCGAGTACCCATGAGGTTTGACCACTACCATACGGTCCAAGTACACGGTAAGCATAGATATCTGCTTCAGGAGCCACACCAACAATACCGTAGTCCCCTGCTTCGCGAGCAGCAATGGTACCCGCTACGTGTGTACCGTGAGATGTGTAATAGGGGCTTCCAAGCTCGTTAAGCTCAGGCTCGCCCGATCCTTTCCATTCTTGATATGTTGTTTCATACGGATCATTGTCGTTTCCAACAAAGTCCCATCCGCCTTTGTAAGCTTCCTGCAAATTAGGATGTTCATAGTCAATCCCAGTATCAATGACGCCGACTTTAATGCCATTTCCTTTGTAACCCAGATCCCATACTTCAGGTGCACCAATAAAAGGCGCTGTGTCTTTCATGTACGGGTTCACTTCATCTGTCTCGGGCGCTATTGTAACTTCAAGGTCTGGATATACGCTGACCACGCCAGGTATTTGAAGCAATTGTCCCACCTGGTTTCCTTTAAGCTCAATCGCTACACCATTCAGGGCATATGCATATTCTTCCAATACTTCATGTTTGATTTTCTTCTGAGTGAGGCTATGTACAAATGACTGTTGTTGTTGCTCAACTTGAGTCACAGCCTTTGTTTCCATAGAGGAGGTAAAAGATTTTCCGGAGAGGGTTGATTCACCTTGCGCTACTGCAACAGGTTTATTGGAAAGCTCAACGATCACTCGGGTGTTCTCTCCACCCAGACCTTCCAAGCTTTTATCCAAAAATGGATCTGCGGCAATTTTTGCTTCCCGTCCTGCAAGAATCTCTCTCCATTGTTTGGCTTCGGCTGTACTGGGTAAGTTGTCAAGCTGAATAACTGAATCTGCGGGAGCGGCTCCAGCCGCGGGGAGAATAATGGAAAAGACCATCAGAACACTTAATAACGTGGATATCAATCGTTTACTCAAGGCTTTGCCCCTCCTTTTAAATGTGAATACGTCACCAAATGATGGGTTCCTGCTGTGTTTGTGCGTACTGCAATACGCCTCCAATTTCACCGCCTATCTGCAAGAAGATTGACCCTTGGTAAATTATTCTATCAAAATACCACATTTTCCTTCTAAATACTTACAAATATGATATAGAAATTACTTATATGGGTCTTGAGTATGATAAAAATATCCATTTGTAATTATTTGTCGTTTGAATATTTCATTTTTAAAATAATACATCAAAAAAAAGACCAAGAGCCTCTTTATCCGAAAGAGGCTCTTGGTGTATAGGGGAAGCGTGGTTAGTATACAAAGAATACCGGAATTCGTTTAACATCGATAAAATTGCTACATATCGCGAAATTTTACTTTATTCTGGCTTCACGGCTTCAATACGCAGGCGCTTGTAATCGGCATACATCGCATCATCTTTCCAAAGGTGAGACATCACGATCTGACTGGTTTCATGGCATATTTGTTGTATCTCTTCATGACTGAGACTCTCAAAATAGTCCCCTCCAAAATGAGCCAACCAGCCTACTATACCCTGCTCACCATCTGCTAGTCTCGTAGGACGGTCGTAGTGATAGGCCTGTCGCACCACAAATCCACGTTGCTCTAAAATATGGCTATATTCTCCGATCGAAGGAAAGTACCAAGGGTTGCGTTCCGATGCACGAATGCCCGTGTTTCGCTCCATAACCTGCTCTAATGCATTCACAATGGTCTGCACGTTCCCTTTACCACCGAACTCTGCGACAAAACGCCCTCCGGGCTTCAAAGATTTCCATATACTATCCACCACTAATCGCGGGCTTCGCATCCAGTGCAGGGCTGCATTGGAGAAGACGGCATCATACAGTCTATTCGTCTCAAACTGATGACCGTCTCCTTCCACGAACTCAAGTTCAGGGAATTTCTTCCTCGCACGGCGAATCATGTCCGTCGATGCATCCATACCAATAACTTCAGCTTCGGCCAGAGAAATTTCATGCGTCAAATCCCCCGTCCCGCAACCCAGATCAAGAATGTATTCCCCTTTTTGGGGTTGAAGCCAAGAGATCAGATTTTTGCCGTATCCGGACACAAAAGCCAGTTTGTTGTCATACTCATCTGCTTGCCATTGATTTAATGATTTCATGGATACCACCGTCGCTTTCGTTATTGATATCCTCATTGTGGCACAGAATTGTTTATTATTTAAATATATAAATTCTATATTGTTTATAGGTATAACCAATAAAAGCGCTAACGAAGCGGATGCTCCGACGAACCATTGGAGGGTTCTCTTCCCTTGAATCAGGACCACCCGTCCAACGGGTGGTTTGCTCTTGGGGTATAACCCCCTGTTGCCAAACTGCGCCTAAAGACGCTAGCCTGACAGCAGGGCTGTTCAGGCTCAGTGTTATTTGCCTCTTTCACTTACCAGTTAAACTGGTTTTACTTCTTTTTGCTTCGATTACTGCTGAATGGATCTTCGTATTCTTTTACACTCAGCTTATCTACCGCCTGATCATGTGCTTCTTGCTCACGAATATACTTTCTTACTGTTGCTTCATTTAAGCCTACTGTACTCACATAGGTACCCTTCTGCCCAAAACTTTCGATTGCCGTATTTATACTTGAGCTGGGCATGCTTCTCGAATATCATTAGTGAACTTTTTCCCTTTAGATATCCCATGAACGTGGAGACTGCCATTTTCGGTGGAATCGCTACCAACATGTGAACATGATCGGGCATCATGTGACCTTCTATAATTTCTACTCCCTTGTACTTACACAGACGTTTGAAAATTTCGATTAAATCTTTTCTCACTTGATTATAGATTTCTTTCCGTCTATACTTCGGGGTAAATACAATGTGGTATTTGCACATCCACTTTGTGTGAGCTAGGCTATAGCTCTTGTTTGCCATCTAAGACCATTCCTTTCTTTTGAGCCTGAACATCTCAATTTTATCGGAATGGTCTTGGTGGTCAAACCCTCGATCCCTCCACCCGCATAGCGGGTGGTTTTTTGTTTCGCGCGTTTCACGCACTCAACTGGCTAAAGCCATAACGAAAAAGAAGAAGCTTCCCGAAGGAAGCTTCTTCTTTTTTTACGTCCCAGGAGGGATTCGAACCCCCGACCGACGCCTTAGAAGGGCGTTGCTCTATCCAGCTGAGCTACTGAGACAAATATGTATAATAAATTTTCGGCGCGGTTCTTATTATACTCTGATTTCTATATTTTTCAATAGTTTTATAAAAAAATTAATAATTATACTTAAATGCGGGCTCAAACATGTACTTTTCGGTGTTATTCTCATACTCCAGCCCCTTTGAGAATATGATAGCTTGAACCAGGTTATATTGAGGAGATTGGGACATTTAGAGTAAGATTAACATCAGACATTTTCAATGTCAGAATTGCTGGGTAATCTTTTGCATACATACATTTCAATGATCCATTGAAGGAGAGAATCGTCATGAGACAGCTTTTATCAGCCCTATCCTATTTCAGTATTTTCTTTGCCCCGTTCCTGTTTCCGATCATTATATGGATTGTTGCCAAGGATGATTACATTGAGGGACATGCAAAACGCGCCTTATTCTCACATGTATTCCCCTTTCTCGCTGCCATTCCGTTATTTTATTTCTTCGTGACTGCGCATAGTCTGGGTTCCGCCGTTGGGTTTGTCATTCTATTCTTTGTGATTTACGGATTAAGCTTTGTGTACAATGTGGTTAAAGGGATTCAAGTGCTGCGCGAGTATGCTTGATCACATCTCCACCTGATCTGACCATCGCATAACAAAACCCGCCGTTCAACAACGGCGGGTTTTTCCAGTTACAGATACAGTCAGAGCAACCAGCAACAGCAACAGGTCACATCTACATATAGCTCAACATCGAACTCTATCCCACTATCCGCCACATGTGTTGCTGGAGCGTTACCTGTTAAGCCTGCCCGATCAGATAACGCTGAAGTGTTGGACCAAGCAAACCAAAGGAAAACAACTCACTTTGAAACCGAGCTTTATCTTCTTCTACTGTCATACCTTCGCTGTTCTCAAATGCGGTATCTGTCGCCTCTTCAAACGCAGTATGCATATTATTGTTATACCAGTCGATCGCCGAATCGGAGTGATTGCGTACAATTCGAACAACTTCCAGCGAATTTCCGGGCTGTGTTGAGGCCACGTATACAAGTAACGACGGATCTCCGGCATTTCCAGGCTGCACTTCAACCTCTGCACAAGACAATCCATCCACCTCGGTTAATCTGCGTATTTTGGCATCTTGAATGGCATACATTCGTCATCGCGCTCCTTTTCCTTTGTGCTTATCATGTACTTTGTTCAATCTGGTATCGTGTCTCTGGTGTGCCCAATCGGTAAATCTCTCGATACACCTGTTGTAATACCGTTTCATAAGCTCGGTTTACGGACTCCTCCGGTGTATCTGGCCATGGGAATACCATGCCAGGAAAGGCCTCTTCCTCCTTTTCCTGCATGAGGCTCAGCAGTCCCAGTAATTGCTCCGCTTCCTGCGGCGTTGCCTGAATGATCCATTCATATGATGTTACCGACGGATCCGGAATAACGGAGCGGCCCATGACAGACACATAATACTTCATACTGTCCATTGCATGTTCTCTCCTTCACAGGCATGTTGAGGCCGTTGTCCCTAGAACTAGTTTCCGAAGAGGACAGACATTTTATGCCTGCTTTCGGCATATATTTGTTACGACCTCTGACGAAAAGACAACATTTGCTGGTTGCCAGTAACTAAGCAGCCATACGGATGAATGACTCGACCAAGAAAGGATGAACAAACCATGTGCGGTATTACCGGCTTCATACAGTGGAATCGGGATTTGACCCAGGAATCAGAGCTGCTGGTCCGTATGACGGATAGCTTGTCGAACCGGGGGCCCGACGCTTCAGGTACATGGATCTCCAATCCTTGTGCCTTTGGACATCGGCGTCTTAGTGTAATGGACCCCGAGAACGGCGCACAACCCATGCATGCGTTACAGGGAGATACCTCCTATACCGTCGTGTATAACGGAGAACTATACAATGCACCCGAGTTGAAAAAGGAATTGCTCCAGCGGGGGCATCAGTTCCGCACGCAATGTGATACGGAAGTGTTGCTCGCCTCTTATATTGAGTGGGGACCGGCATGTGTTGACCGGTTTAACGGTATTTTTGCTTTTGCCATATGGGATGGGGGACGCGAACAGGTTTTTATCGCAAGAGATCGCCTTGGCGTGAAACCTCTGTTCTACAGTAATAACAAAGACACTCTCGTATTTGGTTCAGAGCCCAAAGCTCTGCTTATTCACCCTGATGTGGAAGCCGCTGTTGGCCCGGAAGGATTGGCCGAAGTTTTTATCGTAGGGCCTGCACGGACACCAGGACACGGCGTATACTCTTCACTAAGCGAACTCAAGCCTGCGCACGCGCTGATCTATAACCGAAACGGTATCCGAACCTATGCCTACTGGAAACTGGAAAGCCAGAACCACGAACATAACCTGGAAGAGACGGCAGCAGAGGTACGCTCTCTCTTGCAAGATACACTGGAGCGCCAGTTGGCTTCGGATGTTCCAGTATGCTCTCTTTTATCAGGAGGACTGGACTCCAGTGCCTTGTCTGCATTAGCCGTTGATTATTACAAGCGAACCGGGCAAGGCCAAATCAGTACGTATTCTGTCGATTATGTGGATAACGCCAAGCATTTCCAGGCGCATTCCTTTCAGCCGGGTGCAGATGGACCCTGGATTAAGCGTATGGTGGATGAACTCAAGACCGACCATCACTGGATTGAGATTGAGAACGGAGAACTGATTCATGCACTGACACAGGCCATGTTAGTCAGGGATCTGCCAGGTATGGCAGATGTAGACTCCTCGCTCTATTTGTTCTGTAAAGAAATCAAAAAAGGGGCCACCGTTGCCATTTCAGGCGAAGCAGCGGATGAAGTGTTTGGCGGTTACCCCTGGTTCCATCGAGAAGATATGCTGAACTCCGGTACGTTTCCGTGGTCTGTAGCACCTGATATGCGAGCAGCGTTGTTATCCCCGGATATTCGGGAATGGATTCGGCCACTCGATTATTTGGCAGACCGCTATTCGGATGCAGTGGCTGAAGTGCCTCTGTTGGATGGGGAAACAGGTAAAGCTGCACAAATGCGGGTGATGTCCTACCTGAATATTACACGTTTCATGCCTACACTTCTGGATCGCAAAGACCGGATGAGCATGGGGGCAGGACTGGAAGTGCGGGTACCTTACTGTGACCATCGTCTGATCCAGTATGTGTTTAACATCCCTTGGGAAATGAAAATAACGGGCGGACGGGAAAAAGGTATTCTGCGTAAAGCACTCGAAGGTGTCCTGCCTGACGATGTGTTATATCGCAAAAAGAGTCCGTATCCGAAAACACATAATCCGCAATATCTTGCCGCGGTCAAACAGCAGGTACTTGATATCCTGGATGATCCCACTTCGCCGATTTTGCCTTTGATCGACAAAACTCAGATCCGCAATCTTGCGTCTTCACCAGATGCAGCTTCCAATCTTCCCTGGTTCGGACAGTTAATGTCTGGGCCACAGTTATTTGCATATCTGACTCAGATCAATACCTGGTTGCGGACATATAAAGTCGCTATTCGTTAAGATCATGTTATGCATTGATTCAACATGATGAATTATTTAAGGGTGCCCAAACAGTAACTACTGTGTTTGGACACCCTTTTATTACTTTTTTATAAGAATCTCTGTACGGATGCGCTCGTTCTTCATCCACATTCCACTCAGTTCAATTTATTGCACTTTGAAACGACTGACGGTCTGTTGCAACTGTTCTGCCATCAAGGAGAGATCATTGGCTGCGGAAGCAATCTCCTGCATCGCAGACAACTGCTCCTCAGAAGATGCACTCACTTCTTCTGTTCCGGCGGCCCCCGTTTCGGTCACTTCCATGATTGTTTTCATAGACCTATTAATCTGTTCTACCCCTGTTGACATTTGCTCAATTGAAGCAGAGACTTCCTGTGTTTGCCCCGCTACGCCCCCAACCGCCTCACGAATTTCATCAAATGTGGCTCCCGCCTGGTGAACAAGTGTAATCCCCTCTTGAACCTCTGCGGATACAACCACCATAGATTCAGCAGCATTTCGCATTCCCTTCTCAATCGATGCCACCAATGGAACAATTTGATTAGCAGAAAGCGCAGACTGCTCAGACAGCTTCCGAACCTCTGTAGCAACAACCTGAAACCCTCTTCCCTGTTCGCCAGCTCGTGCAGCCTCAATAGCAGCATTAAGGGATAGGAGATTCGTCTGTGCTGATATTTCCGAGATGCTGTCCACCATTTTCACAATATCCTGAGAGTGTCTGCTCAGTTCCTGGATCACGACCGACAGATTCGACACCGTCCCTTGTATAGAATTCATTTGACCTATCGCAGACTGAACTGACTCGCTACCCGATATTGTTTTTACGGAGACTTTGGTAGCTTCTTCAGACATATGGAGTGTGTTCTCCGTAACTTGTTGAAAGCCTGTCGTTAACTCATTCATCGTCTGGAATCCATCACTCGCCATTCGAACCTGTGTATCCATACCTGTTGCAATCTCACCCATTGTGATGGCCACTTGCTCCGTGGCGGTTGCTGTCTGTTCGGTGCTTGCCGTCAACTCCTCTGAAGAGGCAGCTACCCGTTCTGCACTGTCTCCTACCTGATGAATGAGTGTACGCAAATTGGCAGACATGATGTTAAAGGCTTGGGCGAGATCACCAATCTCATCCTTGTTACGGACCACAATAGGCTCACCAGTCAGATCTCCGTCTGCAATCCGGCTCGCGGATTGGGCAATAGCAGCAACAGGCAAGGATATCATTCTGCCAATGACATACGCCACAAGTGCCCCGATTAGAAGAGAAACCACTCCAATAATTGCAATCCACCTAAGGACCTGCACAATCTGAAGATTAGCCTCCACAACGCCTGAGTTCATGGCATCTTGTTGATGCGTTTCCATACCTTCCACAATGCCTTCAAATTCAGAGATCAGACTTGGGGCTGTATCCTTCAGTAATCTTGAGATTTCACTGTTATTCCCCTGTCTTGTCAATGTCATAATCTGCTGCGCAAGTTCATAATATTGGCTCATCGCTTCATCCGATCGTGAAAGGTAATCTTTCATCTTTGAACTTGAAACTGATGATTTTAATTCTTCATTTAATGCTATGTAATCTTCATAAGCTTTATTAAATGCCTGTTCGTTCTCCGCACTGTCTTCCAGAATATAATTTCTCAAAGCAATCTGCTGTGATTTAAGATCAATCGACATATTTTTAATGAGTAATAGTTTGCTTGTTCTATCATTAATTAATTCTGTATACGTTTTCTCAACGGCTATAAACTGCGTATATGTTATAACCGTTATAGCCACCAATAATAACAGCACAGATGAGAAACCCATAAGTAATTTACGGCTAATTGAGATTTTTTTCATGTGTACTCCCCCGAAAGTTCAGATAACGTGCATGATACTTCCTACATCCACCCTCCTTTCAATTAAATTGAGACTTTAGACCCAATTAAAAATATAATTCGCGATTATATGTACAAATACTATTCATAACAGGGTCTTTTTTCCTATTCATACTAACCCATAAAATATAAAATTTGAATCATAAACTTAAAAATATTATTTTTCAAAATTGTCAAGGCCCTTTTAATAAAGAACACAAACACTAACTCTAGTCCGGTAAAACAAAAAAAACACCTTCCAGAAGGCAAGTCCAAACCAAAGGTCTGATCCTGCCTATACTAAAAGATGCGTTTGAAGTTACGCTGATATGTGGTTTAGAAACGGATAAACCTATTCCAGCTCCCCAGTGGAATAGCTAAATATGAAATGCCGGTCAACGAATCAATACCGGATTACGTTCAAGCAGCCCGCTGCCAAACGTTTCCCTGAACGGGGAATCCTCCATATGGATATAACCGATGTAACAGCCACATTTTTTCATGCGACAGGGCCGATCCTCAGACAAAGCCTGCAAACCATCGCGATATAGATGTCCAATGATTCGTCGATCCTTGTAACATCTCTTCACATGCCCGGACCCCTGTATATAAAATACTTCCGAACCGGCAGCACATCGTTTGCCCAAGCTCTCATAATCCTGCAGATTACCTTCAAAAAGCGGATCAAGCCCACGTAAAAACTGAATCTCTTCCGGCGTGTAATACTTGGGCCGATCTTTGAAGGAATTAACCCACATATACACATCATCCGGCAAAGCCTGTCTCATGGACTCAATTGCGGGGAAAGCACTACGGAGTCCGACAGTACCGACACTAAAAGCAAGTCCCATCTGACGCAAGGTCAGACATTGTTTAACAAAAGAAGCCTCTTTTGTCTCACGAGGATGATACGTCGCCCAAAAGGCTGCTTTGCTCGCATCCAACTCCCTCGCCCAATCCAGTTTGACGGACAGGTTCGTTTGAATTGCAACTTTATCCACATGTGGCATATGTGACAGCTCAACCATCGCTTCCCGGTACCACCGACGCACCAAAGCTTCACCATAGGGATTGAAGAAAATCGAAAATTGATGCCCAGCACTCTCTTGCTCCCTGACCCAAATCACAAATTGACGCAATTGTTGTTCATCCACTTCCAACGTCTCTTTGGAATCCACGGTTTTGCTAAAAGGGCAGTATGGACAGTCGTAATTACAGGAAGACAACTTCCCCCGATAATACAAAGTCGCTCTCATGAGAAAACAAACCCTTCCATCTGTTCACGAATTTCGGCAGATATAAGCCAATCTCCAATCGCATCGGAGTAACCTAGTCCTTCTTCTGTCAGACGCAGCACCTGCTTGTCCTCATCACTCTCCAACTCCGCCATGCCCTCTCTCAACACTTCAGCCAACCAGACATAGTCGGACATCACATCGGTACCAAAGCGCTGTTGGTAGTCAGACAACGTCAATCCCTCCCGATGCAGCAAGGCTTTCAGAATAAAGCGACGTCTCTGTTCCTCACGGCTTAACACGATGCCATAATCCGCCACATCGTAGCGCTCGGTCGCTACATAATCGGCAATGATGCTTTGTGTGGCCTTGTAACTTACGCCGTACTTGGAAGCATAATGTACCTCACTCGTATAAGAGCGTGCGCCACATCCCAGACCAACCATACCCTCCTCCTGACAACTATAAGGCAGAAGCACTTTGGACGACGACTGTTCCTTGGCAAATCTGCGCATCGAATATTGCACATAACCTTTACTTTTTAAAGTCTCACGTGCAGCTTTATACAGTTCCATCCGAATATCAGGTCCCTGACGGCGAATGTCATCAGGCTTCACGATTGTATTTTCCCGTGTATACAAGGGATAGATAAAGATTTCGCCCGGTTCGTAGGCCAGAACTCTTTCCAATGAATATATCCACGATTCCACCGTTTGACCCGGCAAACCATAGATCAGATCCAGATTTAACAATGGGAAATCATACCGAGTAAGCTTCTCAAGCGCTCGTTCAACTTCCTTCGGTTTTTGTGGACGATAGATGGCAGATGCTTCAGCTTCAATAAAACTCTGGATACCCATACTGACACGATCCACACTTCGTTCCTTCATGATGGCCAGCTTGGCTTCCGTAACGGTATCCGGCGACGTTTCCACCGAAATCGATGCTTGCGCAGGGTCCAGCCCCATCACATGTTCAGCAATATCAAACAGACGATTCAACTGAACCTCATTTAATAATGTAGGCGTTCCCCCACCAATCGCGAACCGCGAATACGGTCTTCGAGATGTAATAGGTGCCCACTGCTTCGCCTGACGTTCCAGCGCATCTACATAGCGTTCATGCGTATCTTCCCGTCGATCCGGCAGTGTGAACAGATTACAGAATCCGCAACGAGCAGCACAAAAGGGAATATGCATATATAAAAAATACGTATCGGTATTCTCTCGTTCCCACAGTGGCCCTAACGGCAGTGGTGGGTCAAGCTCCCGATAGGCGGTCTTGTGTGGGTACGAGTATAAGTAAGAACGATAAGGGAATGCCAGTACTTCACTGAGACTTGTAGCTTTATCGGATCCGGACTGTGTGGAATGGCCTGTTGTTGTATGTTGTATATGTTTCTCCATCGGTTTCCTCCTGTCTCCGGTTGTTGTCCTCATAAGATCAATACATTCTATACTAAAAATTCACGGTAAGGCACCGTCCACACCACATCATGTGCGAGCCGGTGTCCTTGATACCCGTCTTCACCGTAAGCTGTACCATGATCGGAAAAAGCCAGGCAATACGCAGGCCGGGCGCGTTTTCGCATCGCCTCGAACAATGGTCCAAGAGCCTCATCTACATATCGAAGTGCAGCTCGCTGAGTCTCCACCGAGTCTTCCTTGGCTCCTTCTACAAAGTAACGATTCGGACCATGAATGGCAGACACGTTCAAAAACATAAATATCTTTTCATCCGGCGCTGTCTGTTCAAGCAACTTTAATGCATGCTGTACCTGATGCTCTGTTGATTTGGGGTTGGTTACCCCAAAGTTCATTCGCCAGTAGCTCTGTTGGAAATAGCCGGGCAATACTTTTGCAAGCGGGTTTTTTTTCGTAAAAAAGATGACGCCGCCAATACAGATGGTACGGTAACCTTCAGCTGCGAACCCGGATACGATATCCGGTGTATCAAACAGCCAGGTGTGCGGATGTGTTTTGAGCCCAGTATTTCGGGAATGAAATAGCCTTACATGAGATGCCTTATCCGTATTAGCAGGAGTCGGCAGAAAACCACCAAAAAAAGCATGGTGCGCCGCATATGTAAAACTGCCTGGGGTATGACGCTTCTCCCACGGACCCGAACCACACAGATTAGGACAATTCTCCTCTTCCAGCTTGGCTACGTCATAGCGTAACGTATCCAGCGTAATCATTAACAGATCATGGGAGCCCACAATGGTGTTCATATCAGGCATGTTGAATAGGCTCCTTTCGTAAAAGTTCCATTTCCCACTCATAGGTTCCGAGGCCATGATGCTCGACCCTGTATAACAGATCTCCAAATGGATTCACATCCAGCACATAGGCACGCGGATTCGAACCACTAGTAAGCATCACATCAATCCCGGCTGACCACGAGTTGGGAAATGCGGACATGGCTGCTTGCGCTGCCAACCGTACCAGCGACATCCGCTGTTCATCCAGGCCTGCTTCAGCAGGCAGCATACGCTCATTGCGCAGATGCAGATTGGTAATCGGGGTACGGCTCAGCCGCATAATCGCGTGACCTGCCTGTCCACCTGCAACCAGTTGGCGGATATCATAGGCCCGCTGATCAAGCGTGGCTTTTGGCATCCATCGTTCAATCTGTGCACCTTCTGCACATAACCAGTTCACCAGCGTAGCAATCTCTTCACTGCGGGTATACTTGCGTAGACGTCCTTCATTGAAGAAAATCGTCTTGCCCTGTCTTTGTTCCATCCCCATCGTTGTTACAGCGATTTCATCACCCGTTCGAGGATTGACTTGATAGGCAACAACTCCTGAAGCCCCAGAGCCGTACGCAAGCTTCACAAACACACGATGCATCTCGGCAGCCTTCATTGAGCTACGCAGGTCCATATAATTGCGGATTGGCTGCGAAGATGGAAGCGCCGGAGGTACATCAACTCCATGTGAAGATAGATGCTGCTGACATGTTCTCTTGTCAAACATCAATTGGATATCGGCGGGATCATTCATGAATCGGACTTCAGGCCATATTTCCCGAGACTCACGGCCGATTCGATCCAAACATGCTTTCCAGCCACGAAACCACTGGGCGGGAGCGTATATTCTTCCCCACTCCTGTTCCAGCGCAAGTGCCTGTTCTGCGGAAAATGCTTCTGTACCCATTCCACCCGTTAATGTTGACGTATCGTTCATAGCCCCAAGGAACAGTAGTTCACGCTCCACTTCCCACTCCTCACCAGGAGCATCAATCCGAATCAGGGGTACAGGCAGATTGAAATCTACTGTATCAGCGATGGTTCGTCCGTGTCTCCAATTCTGGAGCAATTGAGCATATGGCAGTACAACCGCAGGTTTCAAACCCAATCTATGCCTAGCCTCTTGCAGCCCTTGTGTTCGTCGGTTATCAGGGTTTCCAATCAATAAAAAGGGCTGATCTTGTGTTAGATCATGCACATCTATTGGCTGGTGCAGTCTTTCATTCATTTCCTTTACACCTGACATCGACTATTCCGTTAACGATGGATAGCGCCAGTCATCCTCATCACTCTGTTGCTGGTCGCTAACATCTACAGATATACCCGATCGGTTCCAGCGACTGATCATTTCATTGGTCATGTAATGGTAACTTAGATCAAGATGTTTCAGTTTCTTGATCTTGTCACTGGCAAGCAACGCCTCAGCCCCTTCATCGGACAACGTTCCTTGCGATAGATCCAGTACTTCAAGTTGATCCAGAATAGGTGCTTCAGCTGCTGCTTTGGCAATCTCATCCTGAATTTCACTGTCTTTCAGACCCAAGTAAACCAGCTTTGGAAACAATCCTTTTTCTAGCAAAGGAAGCACATCTTCAAGTGATCCATTGAAACCATAATTATCCACACCCAGGTACAGTTCCAGCTTACGCAATTCAGGCAACTTGGCATGGGTGATTGAAGATAACACTTCTTTCGGGAGACCACCACAAATAATAATCAATTCTTCAAGCTTGGCATGCTGGAGTGGTTCCAGACTGAGGCCGCTACTGCCCATTACAGAGAATGATTTTAATTCTGGAAAGGCACCTAACAGTGGTGTGAGATTTGTCTGGATAATCCACGATACTTCACATTCTTCGAATCCCATATCTCCAATAAACAGTTTCTTCAATGACGGAAAGCTTGGAGCAGACTCGACAAGCGTACCTATGAACTCGTCAGGCGAATTTTCATAAGCCTGTCCCCAATCTCCGATGACCAGACTTTTCAATGAGCTAGCCTCCGGTTTAGCTGCCAGTTCCTTAATTAACTTTTCCATACGAATGCCGTCCTCATAATCATCGTAAGATACAACAAGCTTCACTTCTTGCATGAGTAGATCCCTCCGTTTAAGGTTCATATGTGATTCGTTAGTTTGAATGTTAACCCATACCACACAAGGCTTGCAACTTCTTCCAACTCCAGTCCCAATGAGATTCCCAATCGTGCAATGTAAACCATTTCTCATGTAGGTACAAGAACATACGTTCTGATATGTAGTCGCAGAAATAGCTATCTTCAATTAGGTATATGGATGGACCTTCACCAAACCCGATCAAACACTTCATTTCATAGAAAAAGCGTTAATGGCGGATGAAGCATCCCATCGGAATGCTTCTGTCCTTCCATTAACGCTTTGATGTTCACATATCATGAAGTTAAATGTTTCGTTTAGTCTCAGCCTTCAAGTCTGGATACAAGCGCTCTCAGCGCGTGACCACGGTGGCTAATCGCCTGTTTTTGCTCAAGCGTCAGCTCTGCCATCGTCATCTCGTATTCAGGTACATAGAAGAGTGGGTCATATCCAAAACCGCCAGCACCTGCAGCTTGAGCCGTAATCCAGCCTTCCGCAGTGCCTTCCGATTCATACTTATCACCTGTTGTCGGATCGTACAGGACCAGCGCACAAACGAAACGAGCCGGACTTAGTAGCGGCTGCTCGGTGTCCTCACCGGATTTCAACGATTCCAGCGTCTCCAGCAACTTCGCATTATTCTGTGCATCCGTTGCTCCTTCGCCTGCATACCTCGCTGAATATACTCCCGGCTCACCATCCAACAGGTCTACACATAAACCTGAATCATCTGCCAGAACGGGCAAACCAAGCGCATCACCAACCGCTTTGGCTTTCTTCCAGGCATTCTCCGCAAACGTTACGCCATCTTCTACGACATCCGGCAGCTCCGGATAGTCAAACATACTCTTAACCTCTTTGCCAAGTGGTGCGAAAGCATGAGCGAATTCACGGACTTTACCCGCATTGCGGGTTGCAACAATGAGGATTGGGCTGTCCAAACTCATCTTAGGCTTCCCCTAATCCACGCGCGCCGATCTTGAGCGCAATCGGTCCAAGCACTTCTTTTTGACGCTCGATCATCTCCAGAATTCCCTGTTCGCCCAGTTCCAACATGGCGTTCAGCTCACGGCGATCAAATGGTGCTTCCTCACCTGTTCCCTGAAGCTCGACGTATTTACCGCCACCTGTCATCACCAAGTTCATGTCCACCTTGGCTTTGGAATCTTCATCATAGTTCAGATCCAGTACAGGCTGTTCACCCACAACACCCACACTTACTGCGGCAATGAAATCCGTAATAGGGAACACTTGCAGTTTGTGCTGTTGGGAGATCTTGTTCACGGCAAGCGCCAGCGCTACAAACGCACCGGTTATGGACGTTGTGCGTGTGCCTCCGTCAGCTTGAATAACATCACAGTCCAAGGTAATCGTACGCTCACCAAGAGCCTGCAGATTAACTACCGAGCGCAGTGCCCGACCAATCAGACGCTGGATTTCCATGGTGCGTCCAGTTAATTTGCCACGATTGGCTTCACGTTGGTTCCGGGTATGTGTTGCACGTGGCAACATGGAATATTCAGCTGTTACCCAGCCTTTACCCTGCCCTTTCATAAAGGGAGGTACACGTTCCTCTACTGTAGCTGTACAGATCACCTTTGTATCTCCAACTTCAATCAGTACAGAGCCCTCGGCGTATTTATTCGTGTTCACTGTTAAATTCAGCGGGCGCAGCTGTTCGCTGGTTCGTCCGTTTGATCTCATATTTTCTGCCTCCTACGACTTAAGCATCCTGTAATGTTGAACTTATTCACACTTTTAGAGATTGTTCAAAAAGCTCGCTTTTGATTACGAAAAATGCCTTAAGGCATCATCAGCATCGAATATGGAATTCAGCCGAAATGTCCGTTGCTCACGTAGTTTGCCTACGCTCCGCTACTCCATTTCTAGCTTCATCCCATCTTCTCGGTACTGAAAACCGATCTTTTTGAACACGTATTTTTACTAATCCCTTATATTTTACCAAAGAGTTCGGTTAAAAGCATCCTTAAGCATTCCTTGGTCATTAAATCGGAATTTCGTTGATATATTCAGGCTTGGAAACCGGCGCACTGTAATCCCTGTTGTCGTCACCCATGACCGTTTTTTGGCCGTTCCACTCGATCTGTACTTTGGCATCCTTGCTGGCTGTGTTCTCCGCAGTGGTTAATACGACAGATTGTAACAGCTCGCTTGGCACGATATCCCCTTCGGCAAACATATCATCTTTCAAGGCAACCGTGACCGTGCCATCCTCTGCCGTTTTGACCGATTGCAGCTCCGTTCCGCCTGTCATGACCTCTTCCAGTTCTCCACCTTTGTCAGGTCCTTTGATGAGTTCGTTCAATGCTGCCTGCACCCGATCTTCACCAGGTGTAACCAGACGTGTCACCGGAACATAATATTGGATGCCTGCTGGTGAAGCAGCGGAGAAATAGACCGTGACCGGGCTACTATTCGTCACAAACGTATCACCCAGATCCAGATTGATTCCCACAGCCCGATTCAGCGGTTCAGGCAGCGGCGTGCTATTTACCGGCATTTGCGTTAACTTTTTGCCATCCACCCAGATCTGCACATTCTCCACATCAGGTGTTCCCGTCAATGTCCACGTGACAGCTTCTAGCATTTTCCTTTCTTCCTTTGCATCATACTTGGCAAAATTACCCGAGAACTCAACGACCGCCAGCTTGTCATCCGCGTGAATCGTTACATTCTGCACAACCGTTCCCTGCGGGAGAACGCCCTGGAATCCTTCAGGCAGCATACCCGCATAGGCCCCGCCTGTGACAAGTGTATCCAGAGCTGTCTTTGGACTGCTTGCGTCTGTTCCAGAAGGAAGTGTCAGGGATACCGGAGCGAGCAGCCCCTGCTGGTCTTGAAGATATACCGTCGTTAACGGGAGCATTGCGAGTGCTCCATTCCCTTCGGCCGCTTGAATCATAGCTGCTTCCTGGATGGGCGGTGGTGGATCAACAGCTTCGGAAGACTGTGCTCCAAACATGCCGCAGCCTGACAATACCATAGGAATACTCAGCAGCGCTGCTGCCGATACCGTACGCAAAGAATGGATCTTTCTCATGATCACGTTCCCCCTCATCATTTTTACAGTTTGTACTACCATGTATACGAGCCTTTGTCCAAAAAATAACTAAAAGATAATAAGAAAAATGTCTATCAACGCACTTTCACGGAAGGCAGACCGTTTTTAGCTGAAATTTTTCATGTGTTAATCGAATTGTTCAACTTCACTGAAACTTATAATTTTATTATCTTAAAGAAACGTAAACCAGGTTAATAACGTATTAGGAAGCAAGAGTAGGGACATTGCTAACTTCAGAGGAGGAATCGCCCATGGAACATCCTGAGCAAGAAAAAATCCCTTACAGCCTGAATAGCCACAAGGTGGCGGAGGCCACAAGGGAATGGCTGCATAAGCGGGGCGTCACGATCCCTGAGATCGCAGAGCTGGTCATGTTATTGCAACAAAAATATTATCCAGGTCTTACGATGGAAGAATGTATCGAAAATGTGGAGATGGTTCTCCGTAAACGTGAGGTACAGAATGCTGTTCTGACCGGGATTCAGCTTGATATTCTGGCAGAACAGGGGCAGCTCATATCTCCTTTGCAGGAGATGATTGAGAACGATGAAGGACTGTATGGCGTGGATGAGATTTTGGCATTCTCCATCGTCAATGTATATGGCAGCATTGGATTTACGAATTATGGTTATGTGGACAAGCTAAAACCAGGGGTGCTTGAACGACTGAATGACAAGAGCCTGGGCCCTGTCCACACGTTCTTCGATGATATTGTCGGTGCGATTGCATCAGCAGCGAGCAGTCGGATCGCCCATCGCAAACAATCCGAGCTTGAAGAAGCACTGGGAGAAAAACCTGTTAGTGATGACGCTGTATAATCCGTAACTCGTTTCATACCTGAAGCTATGTAGAACATTGGACTGTGTGTGGATGCTTCGTGAAATGACTGTTCAATAAAATAACTGTTCATGGAAAAAGCGGCCTGATGGCCGCTTTTTTGCATGTGTAACGATACATATTGGATAATCCACATTTTATTATTTCAGATGTTTAGGTCGTACCGTTCCCACCAAACCAAAACCTTCAACCCAATTCTGCTCGGAAGGTGAACCAGATGTTGCACGTTTCGGTCCAATCGTGATTTCCGGGCCTTTACGTTCTCTCAACATGCCACGCAAAACCGTGATACCGAGAATGCTGAGTCCGGTAAATACATATATCATCCGCATGATGATGTTGCCAGAATCCGTTCCGGTAACCATGCCGTGAACCAGCAGACCAATGAACACCGGATAGGACAACATGTGGAACATGAACCACCATTTACGGCCCAGCTTGTTCCGCAGATCACTGGATAACAGGACAATCACTAATCCGTAGAAGGCTAACGTTCCCAGACCACTGCCGATCGGATGTACGGAGGCGGTAAAAGGAATCAGAAGTTCTCCCCAGGTAAATGGGCTGTAATGATCAATATATAACGTTAATGCGTGCACGAGTCCAAGTCCGAAGGCGAGCCAGGTCGTTCGGGTATGCCATTTGAACATGGCTGCTTTTGGTTTGCCTTTGGCCATAGGCATCCCTTGCGCAATACCCAGAAACACACCGGCAAAGAGCAACACATAAGCAGCAATTCCACTAATTCGAATGATATTCCACGTTGGCAGGTAATCTACAATCCATTGTGCCATAACCGGCTCCCCCATATCTGTTAGACTTGTCCTCGTTTATAATAGACTGAAGCGATGATCCGGATCAAAACCGGGCCAGTGCTCAGCAAGCGTATCCGTATTCCCTCTAAAATAATTACTCCCATCCCGTGTCATCCACAGGACGTCATGCCGATCGTAATGTCGGTTTAACCAGCCCACCGCCTCGGCACTCCCCAGAATGCATACCGTCTTGGCAATGATCTCGCATTGCGAAGCATGCTGTCCCAGAACGGTACACTGCAATACGTCCGTATCTGCCGGCTCCATCGTCCGGGGGTCAATGAGGTGGTGTGCAAAGCTTCCATCCGTATTCTGCCATTGTCTGCGGGAAATACCCGAAGTGGCAACAGCTCCTCGCTGTAAACGGATCGCTCCCGACATAGCACCCTGATTC
Organism: Paenibacillus sp. FSL H7-0942; assembly: GCF_045040715.1. Classification (NCBI taxonomy): domain Bacteria; kingdom Bacillati; phylum Bacillota; class Bacilli; order Caryophanales; family Paenibacillaceae; genus Paenibacillus; species Paenibacillus sp. FSL H7-0942. Next base: position 5,536,079 of record NZ_CP150279.1, read on the forward strand.
TGCAAAGGATCTGCTACTTGCAAGGTCCATTGGGAATGGTCTGGTGAACCCCATACTTGAATATCTCCACCCGCGTTAATCAAACCCGCTGGAATATGCAATGTTCGCTGCAACCAGTCTGCGATACGCTCTACTGCCCAGCCCTTAACAATGCCTCCTAAGTCCAACTCAGCTCCGGGGTCCAGATGAACCATCCGGCTACCTTCCCGCTGAATCCAGCTCGGACGGCTGTCGTCATATCGATCTTCCATCCAGCCTGATGATTCAGGTGTTCTCGTTCGCAATACACGTTCAATTAATGGACGTTTCAATTGTCGTTGCTGCACCTTCTCGAAGCTTAGATCATATCCCGAAGCCTGAAGAGCCTGCGAGATACCCGGTTGAAAAATCCCTTCGGTCAGGCCAATATATCCATAGGCCAAACTCAAAACTTCATCCATCGCAGCGGAGATGGGCATCCATCCGGTTGAAGCATTCAAACGATTCAGTTCACTGTCTGCAACAAATCGGCTGAAGCGCTGCTCCTGCGTCTCAAACCAATTCTTCACCACGGTTGCTGCATGTTCAGCTTCTTCCCGCCCAGCGGACAGTTGCACTTCAACATCCGTGTTCATCGCACGGAATTGAAATCGGAGCGGACGAGCAACTTGCTCCGTGCGGCTCATGATGCACCTGTACGTGACTGATAGTTGCCACTGCTGTATCCGGAGTCTGTACCCTGGTTATTTTGCCCGATACGCTGAGAATCTGAATAATTCCCCTCGTTACTCGTGCTCTGATCTGGCCGAGCTGCTTGTGTGCTATCGGATGTTCCATTATATTGACTATCATTATTGTCATTGTCCTGCGTGTTCCAGTTGTTGCTGTCCGTTGTACTGTTGATCCATTCATCCATCACATCATCATGCGTATCCACTTGGCTTGAAGCAGTAACGCTTGTATCTGTGCCATTTGCTGTTGCATAGGCCACATCAAAGGCATCCGAAGTTCTTACATATTGAAAAAGTGCAGCCACAGTCAACGTTGCTGCCGCTGAAGCTTGCCATTTTCTCCATTGATTCCGTTTTCTTCTGGTCATCGCTCTTCCCTGCTTTCTTTAGCGAAGTTCATAGATGTATCATAGGCGCGCTGGCTTAAAAATAGATGAATGAACCGTTAAGAGAGGCTAAAAAGGCCCAGAACAGGTGAATTTCCTGTCCCGAGCCTCTATATAAGATCGTATTATCATTCCATATCGATATCATCATTCCGTTTAGATTTGAAAATAGAACGTCCCATCCGGTTGCTGCTCTTGCTTCACTAGTTCGCGTCGAATTAACTCCTGCAAATGGGCTAACGTCTCACTCATGGCAAACCGCAGTTGATGGGTACCCAGCCGATTGCCAAACATGTGCACACAGATGTCATAAGCATTCGCCGGTGACTCCTGAATTCGTTCCGTCATCTTCTGAAGACGTTCCTCGTGATGAGCCAGCAATTGAACTGTCCGTTCGGTGAACTGGGCAAAAGGATTCCGATGCCCTGGATACGCCTGTTTGACATTCAGCTCCCCGAGACGTTGCAATCCTTCCATATAAGATAATAATGGCTGAGGGTCACTGCCGGGTTGCAGACTAATATTCGGTGAAATCTGTGGCAAAACTGCATCTCCGCACAGAATCTCCATGGACTCCGGCGCATAAAAGGATAAATGGCCTGGGGCATGTCCACCCGTCTCCACAGCAACCCAACGTTTCCCGCCCATATTAAGCCACTCGCCATCTTCAATGGGTGTCACCTTCGGAAGTGGTGTGATCTGCGAAGTAAATGCCTTCATATGTTCATGTATCTGCTCAGTATTGTCTTCCGGCATACCATGACGACCATAATAATCAGGTAATATTGTATTGATGCGTGAATCAGATCCCCACATATAATCGGCCTCTTGGCGGGAGCGTGTGGACATTCGAACGGGTGCCCCCGTCATCTGTTGCATCCAACCCGACAACCCAAGATGATCGGGGTGATGGTGGGTGAGTACAATTTGACGAATATCGCTAAAGGTCAGGCCGAGATCTGCCAGCGCTTCACTCCACTCCTGTTCTGTTTCCGAATTACGCGGTCCCGGATCTATAATAGTTATCTTCCCATCCGATTCTGATAAGACATAACTGTTCACCCATCGTAAGGGAAACGTCATGCTGATCTTGACCCGGTGTATGCCCTCTGTCATGGACATCTCTTCTGTGCGCTTCATGTTATCCCCCTTCCAAACTGTCTCTGTTCACTCCACAGGACGACGACCAACAAAAATCATGCGCGGAGAAGTCTGCTCGTCATATTTCTCTTCGTCATAGCCGCCATGTACCTGATCTACCCGGAGTCCGGCGGCACTTAACATCTGACTCAGTTGTTCCCGTGTGTACAACTTCACACGTTCCTGATATACCCGCGGTTCATGTCCGGATGTGGTATCCGTAATGCGAATTTCCTTTTGCACAAACCCTTCCTCAATCTTGCGATACTCCTCAATACGCTGTCCTTCATCCTCTCGAACGGAGTGCTGCACCAGATGACGCGTTACATAAGCCGTATTCATAAAATCAATAATATAGCTGCCACCTGGGCGAAGCATGCGATGAATGGCACGTAATACTTTCAATTGTTCTCCGTCCTCCAGGAAATAACCAAACGATGTGAACAGATTAACTACAGCGTCAAAGCCACCTTTCAGCGGCAGTTCACGCATGTCTGCGTGACACCAAGATACTCGGTGTTCAGTGTCCATTAGGCGCGCTTCACGTAGAAGCACATCGGACAGATCAACTCCGGTCACTCGCAATCCTGCGTCAGCAAGTGCCATGGAGTGCCGTCCCATACCGCAGCATAGATCCAATACTTCAGCATTGGGCTCAAGCTTCAACCAATTAATCATTTTATGTACTTCCTGATGGGCACCCTGCACATCCCGGTGCTTGTATACGAGCAGATAATCTTCTCCAAAACTCTTTTTATACCATTCCGTCATCCATTCTCGCCCTCCACTTGGTCACTGGCTCTCTATCTATAGTCACTGTTGTACAAGCCTGATCATTTCCACTAGCTTTAATGTATTGTAACGTCTTTATTCTGCAAACTCAAAAAATCCCAGTAATTTTCCAACATTGAAGAGCCAAAATGCACACGATATAATGTTAGACATATGCCTGCAAATCGGTTAATTAATAAGAGGTTGTTCAAAAAGCAACAGGAGGTGTTCTTATGATTCGCATCGGACTTACCGGATGGGGGGATCAGGAAGATCTCTATCCAAACCGTACCAAAGCCAAAGACAAGCTCAGTCTATACGGACAGTACTTCTCCACTGTGGAGGTGGATAGTTCTTTCTACGCCGTTCAGCCGCGGGATCGAATGGCACGGTGGGCTGCCGAGACGCCCGAATCCTTTGCTTTTATCATCAAAGCCTATCAGGGAATGACCGGACATCTGCGAGGCAAACCATACTTCACCAGCACGTCGGAGATGTATAAGGCTTTTCGGGAATCACTGGAACCGGTCATTGAAGCCAGCAAGATGCAGGCAGCCTTGTTTCAATATCCGCCTTGGTTTGAGTGCAATAAGGACAACGTGAAAGAGCTTCGTGAAGTAAAACTTCGAATGGAGGGCATTCCGTGTGCCCTGGAATTCCGTCATCGTAGCTGGTATGAAGGTGACATGCGCGAGCGGACGCTTTCGTTCCTGAAAGAGCAAGGCTGGATTCACAGCGTCTGTGACGAACCTCAGGCAGGTCTAGGTTCTATCCCCATCGTGCCACAGGCGACGGATTCCGAGATGACACTGGTTCGCATGCACGGACGTAATGTGTCCGGGTGGCATCAGAATGGTGCGCCTAATTGGCGTGAGACCCGTTACCTGTACCGTTACAACAAGGAAGAATTGTTGGAATGGAAAGGGTATCTGGAGCAATTGCAGGAGCAGAGCAAGGATGTCTATGTTATTTTTAATAACAACTCCGGTGGCGATGCAGCAGCGAATGCCCAGATGATGATGGACCTGCTGGATCAGCCGGTGAAGCCTTTTCCTGACCGTTCTGAACCGGAGAAGGAAGAAGGACCGGAGCAACTGGAATTATTTTGACTCGTGTAAAAAGACGGAGTTACTCACATTATAGGGTGAAGATACGTGAGTGTTATTGCTATCATGCTGATTAAATTCGGGATTGGCATAACACTAAAAAGCGGCAAGCCTGAGGGCATTGCCGCTTTCTTTAACTGCTTATCTATCTATAGAAGGCTATCCACATACATTCGTTTCGTTGCGTCAAACATCAGCGCTGCGCGGCTGTAACCGAAGAATCGAAATGCGCCTCACGGAGCTGCTGGTTCATTTTATGCGCTTCAATGCCTGCCAAGAGCACAATGCCGATCCCATGGGTATCGTTCAGATTCCATCCCAGATCATCGCGATAATACAAAGCGGTATACGAGTACCCCGAACCCCGGCATACCCCGTATATATTACCTTTATAATCAATCGACAAATGCGTCATGCCTTCCCATCCTTTGCGCACTGCCTCCAGATAGGGCTCTGGCTGTTCCAGCCAGCCTTCCCGAATACCACGGGCATAAGCGTAGATGAACATGGACGTGCAGGAGGTTTCTTCATATGAATCCGGGCGGTTCAGCACCTGATGCCATAGTCCATTTTCCCCTTGCAGCGCCAGATAACCTTGACTTAAATCACGATAGAAAGTTAGCAGTTCCGACCGTTTCACATGATCATGTGGCAGGATAGATAACAACTCGGTTAATGAAAAGAGCACCCAGCCGTTCCCCCGTCCCCATGGAATACCTGTCGCCCGACCACGCACAAAATCATACACGTGGGACATGATCTGTTGATCGGGAAGGTAGAGGTATTTACGGAACATCAGAAACTGATTGATCGCATCATCCCAATACGTCGCATCTCCTGTCAACTGACCATAACGCATCAGAAAAGGTGTACTCATGTACAAGTCATCACACCACATCGTCTCCTGACGCATCTCCCCGCTACCTCGTACCCGGTAAAAGGCGCCATCCTCCAGACGTTCCTGCTCATCCGTAATGTAGCCCGCAATTCGATCCGCGGTATCTCTCCCCCCACGAATATCGCCGAATTCCATCGCAGCCAGCAACGTAGATCCGAACGAACCGCAATCATCCAGACTGTCTATCGCAGACAGCTGATTATTGATTCCTGCCGCACCGTACCCTTCCCGATCCCACAGACCATAGCGGTCAAATGAAGTACTCAGTTCAATATGTTGCCGCACATACTGAATGTAATCATCCCGTCCCAATTCCTGTCCCGTCTGGAGCAGTCCAAGCAGGGTAACGCCAAGCGGATAATTCCACTTTCCGTAATGTGTATTCTCCAGGTAAGGACGGACATGGGTGTCGGGAAGATCTACCCGCCAATACACACCTTGTGCGCCATCATCAAATACGGTATCGGTTCGCACAATGTCGGCATGCGATGGTTCAGCACCGGGAGCAAACACACCCGTGTACAGCCAGGGGTCAGAGCATCCCGCAACCGGATGAGGCGATTTCAGTCTCCAGCCTTTGGAATCCGAACGCTCGGCATCTTCCAACGTGAATCCCCATGAACCGCCGACTGCCTGGATTTCACCTTTCGCGACCAGATCGGATGAACCGTAACGGCGTGCGAGTTCAACGCGGAAGTTACCGCTACCTCCAGCAGAGTATACTTCCGTACCATCCACATACAGAGTCAAAGCTCCATCATGACGACCTTTTAAAATAACTGGTGATGTTCCTGGCAAAGTTACATCCAATCTGGACCATGCGTAGGCAACAGCGGGCTTTTCTGTACCAAAGATGCGGGCAAAAGAACCCATGCTCTGCTCCTCATCTGTCCAGCCCCTGCGCGGATACCAGGTAAGACCCGTTTCTTCTTCCGTCATGCCGTCACGAGGAAGAGATACTACAGGTTCATCGACGGGTTCCGAATATAACCAGCCCTCCTGACCCTGACGATCTGCCCCAGGAGTGAGGAAGTGCAGCGGGAAATTTTTAAACGAGGCTGTTCCGTAGATACCGCCGAATCCCACTTCTGTTTTGACAAAACACAGCAATACATCATTCCAGCCATAGTTCACGGAAATCGGAATCTGGGTTCTTCGCTCGGGAAATAACTCCTGTAACAACTCAGACTTGAATACCTCTTCACCGTTCACGTAAATCGTCACCGGACTATAACAGTTCAGGCCCGTATTTAACGTTGCATTCTGCTCGCTCCATAACTTGCCCCATACATACACGTATTGCCCTGCATGCGCCTCTACGCATTTCTCATTCAGATTCAGGTCGTAGCGGTAGTCCCCACGTCTACGAAAACCTCCCTGATGATAGGCTCTGAACAAAAATGAATGTTTCGGATGATCGCCAATATAACGCTGAGCCACCGTTGTCAATATATCCGGAATTGAATCGTACACCTTGCCTGCAATTGCCTCGTTCTCATGAAAATAACGAATGATCGTCAGCTCCCTTCCTTATACCTTGATTCGTTCGCTTAGCCGCAATGTCTCTCCGCCCTGCACTTCAACAACCTGTTGATCTGCGGTGAACCAAACCGGGATGGCAGACGGATTATGGATGATGGAGCGATCTGCTGAACACTCCAATCGTTGTACCGCTTTCCAATAGGCAATCACTTCGATGTTCGTGGCATACCAGATATCGTCCCTGCCGCCAATCTGCTCACCGAACTGTTCGATGATCTCCCAATTGTCGTTGTCATTGAACTCATAACTGTGACCCCAGACGTAGAGTAATAGTGGTGTACCTGTTTTGGAATGTTGGATAAAACGTTTGGCATGCCCCGCCAGATCATGGTTATGATGACACGTCGGATGCCATTCAAGCGGCCGATCTGGCAACGTGTATCTGCCATGTGATTCAACGGTACGGGCATAATCAATGCCAAGCCACTCCAGCTTTGTACTTAACACACGGTCGTACCCTCCGTTGGGATAAGCCATGCCTCGTACCGGATAACCGACGAGCTGCTCCAATGCTTTTCGGTCTTCGATAATCTCTTCGGTCAATAGTTCATTCGGAACATAAGGCAGCGTAGGGTGAGTAACCGTGTGAACGGCTACTTCATGCCCCGTATAAAGTTCAGCGACTTCCCCAGCCTCAATGCGGCCTGGATTACCCAGGGTACCGGAGTTCAGATTAAAGGTTCCCCGTAGACCATACCGATTACAGATTTCCACCAGTCTGCGATCATGCACCACTCCATCGTCATAACTGAGCGTTAACGCTTTCATCACACCATCTGGATAGCGGTCAAACTGAATACGATGTCCCATTCCTTACTTCCACTCCTTTATCCCAATTCTTCAACAGGTACATGACCTGCATCCTGTAATCGATGATGTTCCGAATCAAAATACGTACCTTCCAGCAGGCCGATCAATGTGTTGGTAATCCGCACTTCAATGTCGTTGTCTCCCGGACGCAACCAGGAGGTCTCTCCCTTCCAACGATACGGAGACCAGCATCTTACACCCAGGCTATGTCCGTTTACCCGCACTTCCACCACATCCTGCACACGCCAATCGCTAAATTCTAGTTCAAACGAGGTAATATCTTCCCCTGGCTCATCCAGCCAGAACGTGCGTTTATAACTCATTTCCCCGGCAAAATGGGGATACAGCGGCTGCGGTTCAGGTCCGATGCAAAGGGCCGTGTCCGGTTCCCGTACAAGCGAAACCATGCCTTCATGATGGAACTCCAAGCCGAATCTTCCCTGTAGATACAAGGGATCCACGATGCCATCCTCATCTTTCGTTACCTGCACAATCACCGCCATTTCGTTGAGACCGCTGTGCAGCAACTCCGTGATATCACAAGCGATATTATTGTGATCGGTGATTTCAATTGGATCGAATTGTTCTTTTCCAAGTGGTTGCCCATTAATCTCCATGGACCAACTGCCCGAGATCGCCGCTCTGTCCATAAATAACAAGCATGCAGGCAATGCCGTTCTCAGCTCAAATGTAGTCGTATATCGACATTCGATGGGATAGGCTAAGGATGCCTTTTTCGGTGTGCCAAATACCTGATTAAACTGGATTGGCAGATGCTGCTGCTCCGATAATTCTGCCGCTTGATCAATAAACGGTTTCACAGCTACATGCTGGCTTTCCAGAATCACACCATTAGCATTGGAAGCCTGAAGATTGAATTGTCCCATTCGCAAAATGTTAGGTTGCACCGTTTCGAGTCGCCATGGCCCTTCCGAAGGGACCATGATCTTACAGGCTTGATTAGCTCCTGCCAATACATCCGTTACGAACGCCGAACCCGTTTTGTCTGTTACATCCACCTTCGTTGTTAATGCCTCTTCCTTCGCAGGTTGTAAAGTAAGACGAACAGCATGCGCTTCATAAGGCGCAAGTGTTAGTGAAATGCACCATTCCCCACCACTGCTCGTATACGGCAATGTCTGAAGCCGCCCTGTCTCCAGATCAAGTCGTTCTGCCACAATACAAGCACCCTCTGTCAACTCCGTTCCATCCCACAGCTGTCTGGCGACCAGCTTCAATTGACCAATCAGGTCCTGACCCTCCTGATTGGTCAAAAAAACCATATGCTCCCCAGACGACAATTGACGGGTATGCATCAGCAGGGAGGCGCTTTCCTCCTCCATGATCCAACAGATGGGTTCCGGCAATACCTGATCGAGCAGGAGAGAGATTAGCTCCAGCGAAAAGTCATCTCCTTGCCCCGTTCCTGCGGGTAGAAAATAAGCATTCCCCTCACCCTGATGCCACATGGTTTCACGGTTATCGTGATCTGTTGTCACGTTACGGCCCCAGTACACCTCTTCCGGCTGCTCGCCCGCACCAAAGAACTGGGCAGCTTCATCTCCCTCTGGACTTCCCTGCTGAATCGCAATATGTGGAGGCATCCCAACAGAAATGACAGTTCCTCCCTGTTGAACAAATCGCTTCACCTGTTCCCAGGCCACGGCCTCCAGATTCAGCATCGGTGGCAGAATTAATACGTCATAACGGGCAACGCCGAGCTGAATGATGCCATCCGTTAAGTCAGCTTCAGCCAACAATTCGGGATCAAGGTGATCATAGTCACGTCTGTTTTCGAGCAGATGTGTCGTGATCCTCATCCAGTCCTTCGTCAGGCGCTCCAGTTGCACCCGTTCTGCTTCGTCCTCGCCGCTATACTCAAATCCATGCAGCGGATTACCCATCAGACTCCAGAATGTCGTCGTTGGGTCAAGCACGGCAATACGAATATCTGCTGTTCCGGTGCTCATGAGATAGCTCAAACGTCCGGTGTAATCCCCTAACTGCCGGAAATGCTTCCAGTAGGGATTCTGTAAAAATTGAGATGGCGGTGCGTCATGCTTCACAAGCCCACCAATCGTATAGAAAAAGGCGTGAAAGTTATAAAAATTGGTGCCCATGGCGGCCATTCGATCAATCATCCACTTGGCATCCTGTAGCGTCATCGACCAGCCTACACTATGAAAACATTCAATCAGATTGCGGCTTCGGCCCAATTGCCGGGCAAGCGAACTGACCATCTTGGGATTGTCACGCATCTTTTGACCATATCGTTCCAGAATCCACGATAAGGATCGTCCGATTTTCTCATGGGCCGAATCACCACCTGGCATATGACTGAACAACTGGGTGGTCATCCGTACGCCAGGCACCTCTGCCGCGTACTGGATTCCTGCTTCCTCACACCAATCATGCACCTGTTTGTGATAGGACTCCCTGAGAAGCAGATGCAGTGACTGATAGTAGTCATACCGAATCCGGTGCGCGTCCGGAACATCACCATATAACAGGGCCGGTAGCGAATCGATCAGACTATAACCACAACGCTCTCTGAAATAACGGGGAAGCTGTGGTGACCAGGGGATACGGCCCAGCGGTGCAATCTCATCCGAGAACATGCCTTTGATTACGCTTTCAAATTGATCTCCAACCGCTGACTTATAACGCTCATGTGTCAGTTCAATAAAACGACTCATCGCTTCCTTGTGGCAAGGATCAACAAAGTTGCCGTAATATTTGAAATCGTCGATCTCCATTTCTTGAAATATAATCAACTCCCAATCACCTGGGGGAACATCCCACAACAAGCGGAACGCTGTTCGGTAGGTGAAGAACCGCTTGCGGTTATACGATGTGAGTCCGGTCTCCTGATACACCTGATCGGTCTGGATATTGCCGATTTTGCTGCGCAAGTCAATGGATTCATGCCACAACCGTTTGCCCTGTTCATCCTTGGGAATCGCCTTGGCAACCAAGACTCGTCCCCACGGCAACTCCAGATCCACAGCTTCTCCGCCCTGAGCCACCAACTGATGATGCACGAGCTGTCGCTGCTTCGCTTCAGGAAAATCAAGGGTCACTTCCCCACCAGCCATCCCGCTTGGATATGGATATTCGTCATATAACCATACTTGCATGCCGTGAGCAGCCGCCGCTTCCACTGCAATCCGCACCTTATCAAACCACGCTTCCGACAGATAGGGAATTTGCAGTCCCTGACGTGGACAGATGAAGAATCCACCTACACCTTGCGCCGCCATCTCAGCCACTTGCCGCTTAATCTGTTCTTCTTCCATATCCCCGTTCCAGAACCAAAAGGGATGGACCCTGTACTGCGCCTCGGGATTTTCAAAAGCATCCCCGTTCCACATGTTGCCTTCCTCCCTGCGTGTCCAAGAGTGTGTGGTGTCCAGCTTTACCAATAACGTTCATTTCAGTTCATATAGGTTTGTTTTGTTTTGATTATACATCAAAAACCATATTCAGGAAGTCATAATTTCCAGAAAGTTGGATGAAATTTTGTTCGCGAATCAAGCCATTACAGCGATAAGGAAAGCCCGGCTGTTTCCCCTACACTGAAGGCACGGCTACCGGGCTTTGGCTTATAAGACTACTTCAGTGCAGCGTACAATTCATTGACTTCTTTGACATAATCGTCTCCGCCGTTATTCTTCCACAGGGCAACAGCATCTTCGAATCCTTTCTCATCAATCTGACCTACGATATATTTGATTCGCGCATCGTTAATGATATTGTCCAGCTGCGGTCCTTTCTGAGCGTAAACATCAGAGATCAGCGGTTCGCCAGGATTGGCAATGACAATCTCTTCGTTGGCTTTCTGCACCTGTGCAACCTTTTCACGGACAGGTGTCTGTTGGACACGAAGCGTTCTGTCTTCCGGTACAAACATCAAAATCTGATTTAAACCCTGCAGGTCGCGGAGCGCAAGCTTGTCAGTGCTCGGTATGATGTAGTCTTCTTTTTTCTCATACTGCTTGCCTTCCAGTCCGTTGTACAACAATGCCTGCAACTCCGGTTCATTCAGCTGATCCAGAAAGCTCAGTACCTTCTTCAGGTCTTCTTCCGTTTTGACACTGCTTTTGGAAATGGCAATCAGGCCTGAGTAACCGGACGTTGGCATATCACGCAATCCCTTTGGACCTTCCATCGCTTGCAGCACATCCACACGTCCTGTCGCATTAGGGTCTTTATCGAGTATTTTCTGATCCATGCGCTGCGCATTATCTGCTACATCCACCATGACACCGGCTTGACCATTCACAAATGGATCAGGCAGTTTCGTTGCATCCATCACGGCAAAGTCCTTGTTCACCAGACCTTCGCTATAGATTTGACGGAAAAATTTCAGGGCTTCCATGTATTCTGGTGTCTCATGCGCCGGGATCAGGCCTCCGCTGCCATCATCTCCCCATTTGTTGGGCGCACCGAACCATACCTGCATGTTATCCCACGGGCCCGTGAATTTGCTGGCAACCAGACCGTACGTATCATCCTTACCGTTACCGTCCGGATCATCCTTCGTGAAAGCTTTTAATACATTGTAAAATTCATCAATCGTCTTCGGCTCTTCGAGCCCCAGATTCTCCAGCCAATCTTTGCGGATTGTAACCCCATTACGTCCCAGGGCCCGTGCCCGGTAGATCCCATAGGTTTTGCCATCGATTGATGCATTGTTGGTGATGATTTCATTCAGTTGACTCAGATTCGGATAATCTTTCAGATAAGGACCAAGCTCCCAGAATGCTCCGGTTCGGGCCGCATTAATGAAACTTGGAGACTTCCCTAACACCACCATAATCTGAGGCAGCTTTCCCGAGGCCAGTGTGATGTTGAATTTGTCTTCATACGAGCTGCTCGGCACCCACTGCAAGTTCACATCCACCTTGGTCAATTCCTCAAGCTTCTGGATGACCGGGCTGTTCTCTGGCGGATTCTCCGCTTCAAAGTTCGGAAGCATAATGGTAATTTCGTCGGTGCCACCCGCAGCGGTTCCTGAACCTGTTTTATCCGTGGAGCATGCTCCTAAGATCGTACTAAGTACCAGTGACGCAGAGAGTAGCAGTGCACCTTTTTTGAATCCCGTTTTTTGTCCCATACGTTCTCCCCCTTGGCTTTAGCCTTTGATTGAACCTAACATGACACCTTTGGCAAAATGCTTCTGCAAAAACGGATACACCAGCAAAATCGGAATGGTACCTACAACGATCACCGCCATTTTAATTGACTGCTCTGGTGGCTGCACAAAATTGGGGTCCATATTAGCCATATCTCCGACACTGGCTTGCGAAAGTAACACGATCTGTCTCAGCATGACTTGCAGCGGCCATTTGTCACTGTCGGAAATGTACAGCAGTGCCGAGAAAAAATTGTTCCAGTGGCCTACGGCGTAGAACAAGGCAAACGTGGCAATGACCGGTTTGGATAAAGGCAGAACGATTCGCCACAGCACGCCTAAATCCGAACAGCCGTCGATGCGGGCCGCTTCCTCCAGCCCGGGCGGCATTTGCTGAAAAAAGTTTTTGACAACTATTAAGTTAAAAGCGCTGATCGCGCCAGGAAGCATAAGGGCCCAGTAAGAATCGAGCAGTCCCAGTCCACGAATGACGAGATACGTTGGAATCATGCCACCGCCAAATAACATCGAGAAAATCACCATGTTCATCATGACGTTACGACCCCAGAAGTCACTTCTGGATAGTGGATAGGCCATCGTTAGTGTGAAGAACAGATTGACCAGTGTCCCTGCCACCGTGATGAAGATGGAAACACCAATGCTGCGAAAGATCGTGGACGAGGAAAAAATATACTCATATGCACTAAAGGAAAATACCTTCGGGATGAGGAAAAAACTGCGTTCGGTGATCTCGGCTTCCGTTGCGAAAGAATTCCCTATAATATACAGGAACGGAAGGACGGTTAATATGCCCAGAATCCCCAGCATGACGTAATTGAAGATATCAAATACCTTGCCGGCAGGGCTGTTGTATAGACGGCTGTTCATGGGCGCTCCTCCTTAATAAATTCCGGGGTGACCGAATTTTTTCGCAAGTTTATTACTGCCAAGCACCAGAATGATCCCCACCACAGACTTGAATAGTCCAACAGCGGTACTGTAACTGAATGCACCTTGCGTGATCCCCACCGTGTACACATACGTATCAAAGACGTCTGCGACATCCCGGTTGAGAGAGTTGGTCATTAGATAGATCTGCTCAAATCCGGTATCGAGGAAGTTCCCCAGTCTGAGAATGAGCAAAATGACAATAGTCGTGCGAATCGCGGGAAGCGTGATATGCCACATCCGCCGTAACCGTCCTGCGCCGTCTACAATAGAAGCTTCATACTGCTCCGTATCGACACCTGCAAGGGCTGCCAGGAAAATGATTGTTCCCCATCCCATCTCCTTCCACATCATCTGAACAATAATGAGCGGACGGAACGAACCCGGACTGGAGAGTACATCAATAGGCTTGCCTGTAATCCAGGCGATCAGGTCGTATAACACCCCGCCTTGCGGGGTCAGAAACACGTACGTGATACTGGCGATAATCACCATGGATACAAAATGGGGGACATAGACCAGCGTTTGAATCGTTCTTTTGAAGAAAGCGACCCGAATTTCATTTAATAACAAAGCGATAATGATTGGTGCCGGGAAAAAAAAGATGAGATCATACAGGGCAAGGACCAGCGTATTACGTAATAGTCGGAAGAAGTCCGGATTGGAGAAAAAGTTCGTAAAGTTCTCTAGCCCCACCCAGTTACTCTCCCAGATGCCCAGGAAAGGCTGGTAGTCCTGAAAGGCAATGATGATCCCCCACATGGGCAAGTATTTAAAGATGACAAAGTACAAAAAGCCGGGAAGCACAAGCACATATAACCACTTGTTTCGTTTGATCTGCCTTTTCCAATTGGACTCTTGTTTTAATGGTCTTGTTGCCCTATCCGCTTGGGTGGTTGCAGTGCCGTTGGTATTCCAGTCCGTCTTCCCGTTCATCATGTCTCCCCTCCCTCAACGATGTAAGCGTTATCAATTAACCTGTTATTCAGACTATACAGACGCCTGGTTTCCGGCAACCTTCATTTTTTGCATTGCTACGACATGATGGCCGAAAAGCCCGCTATAACGCCATTTTCACAAGAAATTGCACATAACGTAGCGGGTAGAATTGCACATTTTTGCGGGTTTATCCTTCTTTGTATCACGGTAAAAAAAGAAAAAACCGACATCCGCTAAAGCCGAATGCCGGTCTGAAATGACAAAGATATAAAAGGTTATTGTCCAAACCATTGATCGCGATACTGACTCGGGGTAACTCCCTCCTGTTTCTTGAAAATCCGATTAAAATAACTATGCTGATATCCCACAGCCGCTGCAACATCATTGATTTTCATCGTTGTCTCCCGCAACAATTGCTTCGCCGCATCCATTCTCACACGTGTCAAATAATCAATAAAGTTGATGCCCGATACCTGTTTGAAAGCCTTGCTCAGTGCATAGGGTGTCATCTGCTCCTCGTCAGCACAGTTTTCCAGCGAAATGTCGCTGCGGTAATGTGTATCGATGTACAACATCGTTCGTTCCACCACCAGTTTCAGCGGTTCCTGCGATCGTACCTCAACCTCTTGTATATAAGGTATGAATACCTCATTCATCATCCATTGTCTCATCTGTACAGGTTCACGAATACCGGATAAGCGCTCATACATGTTGCTACCACCAAACAGCTTATAAGGTGTGACTCCCGTTTGCAGCATCATGTGCTGAATGCTGCCGAGCAATTGAAGCATCATCTGTTGCACCTGAAATTCGGTACTGCCCGTCCGCGTAATTTCACTCATGAATTGTTCCAGCACACGTTCCGCTTCGGTTTGTTTGCCCAGCCTGACCGCCTGTAACAACTCCCGTTCCAGCCCAAGCGGATAGGAAGCTGCTTCATTTCTGCGGAAACACGCCTCATCCTCCAGATCGAGAATCTGACTTCCTTCCTCCACACTGCGATAAGCCACGGCCTGTTCCATCTCGACGAATCGTCCGGGCAGTTCCTGAAGTGAAGCTGCCGGGCGACTGACCATCAAGGTCACCTTCATTTTGAGCGTACGTCCAATGACCTCCACCAGTTCCCGTCCCCATAACAGCGCTTGTGATTTCACAGGTTCGTCCTGGGGAGCAATCACAAGCATGGCGGAAGACAGGTCATGAAAGTTCATGACACTGATCTGTCTGAAATAATTTTTCGCCACTTCCTGAGTGATATTCACTGCTGCAAAGGTGACTAATCCCGTGTCCTGGCTTCCAAATCTGCCTTGCAGCTGCTCATACCCCGTATAATACATCTGCACCAGCAAAAACTGCTGGCCCTCCAGTTCAAAGCCAAGATTACGCATCCGCTGCTGGAGATCCTGCTCGTTATAGGCATATAGGTGCCCCTGTACAAGTTGTAAGACAAAACTGTCGCGCAGATGGGGAAGCTGTTCCTGCAATTGGCGATGTGCTGTGACACTGCGGGAGGTCAATTCGTTCCACTGTTGCTCCAGCAGCTTAAACTCGTCCAGCTTGGCATCCGTTGGTGTTGTTTCGTTTCTGCCAGGCGTAAGCAGATGCAGCATCCGTGCTACAGGCGAATAGATGCGGCGGGAAGCAAACCAGGATAACAACAATCCCAGGATGAGACTGCCTGCACTCGCAATGACGATGATTTTGGATACCAGTTTGACTGGCGAAGTGACTGAGGTCAAAGGTGCTGCCGAGACGTAAGTCCAGTCTGAATCGATCCGGCTCAATGAACCGTATGACACAGAATAGGTCTGATCCTCATATCGGAACAGGAATGAGCGGCTGTCCGCATGCAGGGCTACTTCTTCTTTTAGCTGCTGCTCAAAAGCAGAAGTCTCTCCCGCCGTTCCCGGATTCCCGGTAACCAGTGTGTTTCCTTCCTGATCCATAAGGAACGTTAAACCTTCGTCATACGGAGTAAGCGTTTTCAATAAACTGGCGACTTTCTCGTTATCCAGCGTGATGATCAGTGCACCAAACGGATTAATGCTCTCCCCCGGTATCTTATGTACTAGAACAAGTGCATTGCCTGCATCCGTATGCAGTGGACTATCGTTGGTCGAAGGTTCGGTATCACTGTTGATGCTGGAAACCCAATCTGTCCAGTACACGTGGTTCCCCATGGAAAGGTATCGATCATAGGCTTGTACTTTGGCTTCATCGTTCAATTCGGTATAATCCCGATTAAACAAGATTGGCTTCGGTTCCTGCAAATACAGCTGTGCTGACTTGATCAGTGGATGAGAACCTTGTAATACGTATAAGGTAGTCACAATCTCCTGCGTTTCATTGAAATAATATACAAAATCCAACGTTCGCAGTGCATTGCCAAACCTCGGTTCAAAAGCCCAATGGGATAAGTTCATCTCCAGATAAGCCAGCTGGTCATCCACATTACGTGCCCGGTTCTCAATCTGGTTCTGGTGCATCTGATTGAACTCGGTTTCCATCCGGCCAACAACCTGTTGATACATGACGATACCTGTGATTAGTCCGGGAATGCTGGCAATGAGTAAAATAAGCATGAGGCTGTTTCGATAAAATCGTCCTTTATGCCTTCCAGCCTTCAAATCGGATAACCGCTTGAATCTGCCAAATATTCGATCGCTCCTAGTCGGTTCCATCGCTGCTCACCTGCCTGCTTGCATCGAGTCTGACTGTCATGGAAACTTCCTCAACTCCCCTGAGAATATATGGATGAAATCCTTTTCTTGTATTATACGCACAATCCTCAGGTGAATGAAACGATCTGTAACCGATCATTTTTTTAACCAATGTTTTATTAACATGACAAAATGGATTACAATGAGATATAGCAAACATGAAGGAGGCCTTTTTAATGAAAGAACAGACTTATTTTGAACAAAATAGAGAAAAACACCTGGCAGAACTGAATGAATGGTTGTCCATTCCAAGTATCTCTGCCATTTCAGAGCATAAAGAGGATATTAATCGTGCAGCACAATGGGCAGCAGATGCGCTCACACGTGCAGGCATGGAAAACGTAGAGGTCATTCAAACGGCTGGACATCCAATTGTCTATGCAGATCACCTGCATGCACCCGGCAAACCAACGGCTCTGATCTATGGACACTATGATGTACAACCTGTTGATCCGCTTAACCTGTGGGAGACACCTCCTTTTGAACCGACCGTTCGTGATGGCAAGCTGTATGCCCGTGGTGCAACGGATGATAAAGGACAGATTTTCCTACATATCAAGGCAGTAGAAGCCATTCTCGCCGAAAACAAAGAACTGCCAGTTAACATCAAGTTCTGCATTGAAGGCGAAGAGGAAATCTCCAGCCCGAACTTGCCCATCTATCTGAATGAACATACAGACAAGCTGCGTGCAGACATGATACTGATCTCGGATACGTCCTTGCTTGAAAAAGGTAAACCGGCGATCTCTACAGGCCTGCGCGGCCTTTGCTCGCTTCACGTAGATCTGAACACAGCCAATACCGACTTGCACTCCGGTTCATTTGGTGGCGGTGTACCCAACGCACTGCACGCACTCGTATCCTTGCTCGCTTCGTTGCATGATGAGCAAGGCCGTGTAAGTGTAGATGGTTTCTACGACGGCGTACTGCCACTGTCTCCTGAGATGAGAGAAGAATTTGTGAAACAGGGCTTCAATGAAGAACAGCTTCGTCAGGATCTCGGGCTGGAGCAATTGTACGGTGAAGAAGGTTACTCGTTCGTGGAACGTGTTGGCGCTCGTCCAACATTGGAACTGAATGGCGTATGGGGTGGTTTCCAGGGCGAAGGCAGCAAAACGGTTATTCCGAAGGAAGCTCATGCCAAAATTACATGCCGCCTTGTCGCGGATCAAGATCCACAACATGTATTGGATCGTATCGAAGCACATCTGCGCGCTAACGTTCAACCGGGTGCAACATTGCATGTGAAACAGATCGAGAAAGCTTTTGCTTTCAACACCGATCCTTCCAATCCAATTCTGCAAAAAGCAGCAGATGCGTATGAGCACGTGTATGGCGTTCGTGCCCTCTTTACCAAAGATGGCGGCTCCATTCCAATTGTCGAGAAACTCTCACGTGTACTCGAAATCCCTGCTGTCATGATGGGCTTTGGCTTGCCGGATGAGAACCTGCATGCTCCGAACGAGCACTTCAACCTGGAAAACTTTGATAAAGGGTTGTTGACGATTGTTCAATTTCTGAAGAGTTTGTAATAGTTAGGGCTCATCGTGTTAAAACCAGTTCATGAGGGCGTGCTGAGTGGACGTTCCGGGGCCGAATCGTTCTTTAGATCGCTGTTATCGTCGGATTTTTTTGGATTCCCCTTCTCAAAGGGTAAAATCCGACGATAAAGGCGAACGCTCCGCTTCTTCAGAATCGATTTCGTCCCCTTCACTACGTTGCAGCTTCTCGCATGACTGATTTTAGGATTGAGCTAACTATTGAATGGTTAGTGTAATTAGGAGAACAAAAGGACGGCCTTCGGGTCGTCTTTTTTGTTATTTATTTTGTTTCTTTGTTTCTTTGTTTCTTTGTTCTTGGTTCTTGGTTCTTGGTTCTTGGTTCTTGGGTTCTTGGGTTCTTGTTTCTTGTTTCTTGTTTCTTGTTTCTTGTTTCTTTGATGAAATTGTAGTTTTTTTGATGGCTGCTTTTTATGATGGAGACGATGAAGACTTACTTTTAAATGGGTTAGTGTATTAGAGCTAACAACATGGTGACCTTATAGGCCGTTTCTTTGGATTTTGTCGCGATCGTTACGTTGTAGCCTTATCGCGGCTGCTTCGAAGGGTTGGGTCTCACTTTGATGGGTTAGTGTGATAGATTACCTTAAGGATGGGCTACTGAACACTTTTTCGATTTTTTTCTCGATAACTTCGTTATCATTGTTCCTATGACTGATTTTATAGACGAGGTCTCGGTTTTAATGGTTTAGTGTATGGGAGATAACATACGCGACCTTATAGTCTTTTTTGATTCGGTCTCCTTCACTAGGTTTCAGCTTTTACAGCGGTTGCTTTATTGTGACTGGTTTTAGACGACCGCTAACTTTTAAGGGTTTTGATAGAGATAACTCAAGCGTTGGCCTTTGGAGGTTTGTTTGAATCGATTGATATTCAGTACTTAGAATGAACCTTATGGAGTATGATGTGGATCGGGTAACGAAGATGTTGATAGCTAAAGGGTTTTTGTGGATGGCAGGGTCTTTTGGGATTCCTGCGTTTTGACTTGCTTATGTTCAGCGACTTCGCTGCGGGGCTTTTGCCATGAGGTGTTTACCTACCTTTACACCCCAGCAAGCTAATCCAAAATGATGAGGTGAATGTTGTGTCTACTTCTCACCTGACCAAAAATGCGCTGGCTCACTCGCTTAAATCACTGATGGAGCATACTCCACTGAACAAAATTACGGTCAAACATCTGGTTGATCATTGCGGCGTGAACAGGCAAACCTTTTATTATCATTTTCAGGATATTTACGCGCTGCTTGGGTGGATCTATCAGACTGAAGCGGTGGAGAGTCTTACGGAGTACCGAAGCTATAGCACATGGACGGACGGATTCTATAAAATCTTTTGTTACATCGAGAACAACAAAACGTTCTGCTGCAACACACTCAACTCGCTCGGGCGTACCCACCTGGATGTATACCTCTATGAAGTAACCCATGATCTGATCATGGGTGTTATTGATGAACTCGCCTGCGGGATTAAGGTCCGCGGAGAAGACAAAGAGTTCGTTGCCAACTTCTATACCCTGGCTTTCACTGGGCTGATCATTCAATGGATGAGGGGCAACATGCAAGAACCGCCAAAACAGATTATTGAGAAGCTCAGTGAGCTAATCGAAGGCAATGTCCTGAGGGCACTGCACAGGTATGAGAATAAGCTGCCATCCACTTAAGGATGCGCGGCTTTTTTCACATGTGATCTATGCCTAGGTTTTAGACACTTTACTACAAGTGACCAAAAATTGGACACTCCCTTTCTTTTGATCATACCTTACGGAACCTGCATGGTTTACATTAGGAATGTGATTACAGTAACTTTTGGAGGCGAATGATCGTGAAGAAAGAACATGGTAATAAACAGGTCTATTTTGTAGGCGGCGGCATTGCATCTTTGGCGGGTGCAGCTTATCTGGTTAGAGATTGTGACTTTCCCGGAGAACATATTCACATTATCGAAGAAATGCCGATTCTCGGCGGCAGCAATGACGGTGCTGGTAATCCCGATCAAGGATATATCATCCGCGGCGGACGGATGCTCAATGACGAGGCCTATGAGAATCTGTGGGAGTTGCTGGCTTCCATCCCTTCCATCGACCGTCCGGGCATATCTGTCCGACAGGAAATCACCGAATTTGACGATGCCAATCCCACACATTCCAATGCGCGGCTCATCAACCGTGACGGCAAGGTCGAAGATGTGCTCTCCATGGGTTTTGATATGGCGGACCGGTTGGCGATGGGCAAACTGATTATTACTTCTGAAGACACGCTGGGTAAATTGCGAATCAACGACTGGTTTGGCCCTCATTTTTTCAAAACAAACTTCTGGTATATGTGGGCGACCACCTTCGCTTTCCAGCCTTGGCATAGCGCCGTGGAATTCAAAAGATACATGCTTCGCTTTTTTCACGAATTCCCAAGAATTCAAACGCTGGAAGGTGTCACCCGCACACCGTTCAACCAATATGACTCGATTATCCTGCCATTGCATAACTACCTGGAGCCGTTTGGCGTAGATTTCACGCTGAAATGTACGGTTACCGATCTGGATTTCAAAGACGGAGACGGCATTACGGTAAGTCGGATGCATGTGCTCAGGGAAGGTGAAGAGGAAGTCATTGACATCCTCGAAGGTGATCTCGTCATTGTCACAAACGGTTCGATGACCGAAGGGGCCGATATCGGCTCCATGACTTCCGCACCGAAACTGAACGGCAAGGGCAGCTCATGGAAGCTGTGGGAAAACATTGCCGCCAAGAAACCGTTGCTGGGCAATCCTTCTTCATTTAATGATCATGTGGATGAGTCCAAATGGGAATCGTTTACGGTCACCTTCCAGGATTCGGTCTTCTTTGATCTGATGGAGAAATTCACACGCAACCGGGCAGGTACCGGTGCTCTGGTTACTTTCAAGGATTCCAGCTGGTTCATGTCTGTCGTTCTCGCCTTCCAGCCGCACTTCCGCGGTCAGCCGGAGCATGTCAACGTATTCTGGGGATACGGATTATACCCGGATAACGTGGGCGATTACGTGAAGAAAAGAATGTGCGACTGTACAGGGGAAGAGATTATGCAGGAGTTGATCGGCCATCTTCATTTTCAGGAACATCAAGAGGACATCATGGCTACCGCCAACTGCATTCCTTGCATGATGCCATACATTACAGCGCAATTCATGCCTAGACTAAACAGCGACAGACCGAAGGTTGTACCTGAAGGCTCCACCAACCTGGCCTTCATCAGCCAATTCTGCGAGATTCCCGATGACGTGGTATTCACAGAAGAATATTCGGTCCGAGCAGCACGAATCGCTGTATACACTTTACTTGGAGAAAATCGTCCAATTGAGCCGATCAACCAGTATCAGTATGATGTCCGGACGCTGTTCAGCAGTTTTGTGACTTCGTTTAGATGACCACTTTTCATGAGGATTCAGACATTAGATGAATGAAGGAATGTTGGATGGATCTGTGGATGGGGATAGATCTTTGGAGATATCTATAGAATTCGGTGAGTAACTTTGTGATCTTTAGGAAGCTTTGTTATCTTAATTCTACGGATAGTGCCAAGTTAGTAAGATATGAGTTACTACATGAGTTAGCTTCAGAAGCTTGCATCCCCGTTGAACGAGTTAATGAGTGAATATGGTTGTTGCTGAACTGATTAGTCGTTGTATAAAGAAAATAGAGAGAGTTCCGTCAGCTATGACAGGACTCTCTCTTTCGTTTACTCGTGTACTATCTAAGTCCAACCCATAGCTTTCATCGAGATTGCCAACTGTCGTCTAAAGAACCTCACAAACCTTATTACTTGAAATTTCACAGGTTTGAAAATCTAACGAATCGTAGACATCTTATTTGCGCTGTAGACATGTTTAAGTAACGAAATATCGTTAAATTGCATTAAATAGCGTGTCTGAGATTCGTTACATTTTCTATGACTGCCAAATCATTGGAATAAGGCTTCACAGATTCGTTAGCGCTACTCACGCCGCTTATTACAGCCTACATATCACACTTCGCTTATGTGCGGAATGTTGTGAACTTCAGCATGTGCACTAGCTTGGATAAATGTGCGATCTCCTGCTGGACTCCAGCGGTGTCCGTACCTGCCATTGCCTGATTTGCTCGCAGCGTTCTACGTGTGTTCAGCATACCTTCGATCAGTTTCATGACCGTGTTGCGTCCACGATGATCAACAATCATATACTTTTTGCGTGCATCCAGCTCTACCCATACGATGTTGCTGAATGATGTGAACAGATGCCTGCGGTACAGCTCCATATCGGTCTCATTGTAATGCTCGCCATAAAAGGCATAATATCCGTGTATGTGCAACTTCTCCGCCAACACTGTGATGAACGGATCATGTTCGAGCATAGCGTTACGTTCCATGTTTCACGCCTCCGTTATGCGTGATCCGCAGATCCCGTCTTTTTGAGATCTATTTTAACATATTGCGCAAGGTGTTGCCTCTACACAGATAAAAGCCAAGTTTTAACTCCGAAGACTGATGCATCACAAATGAGAGTTATTAGCACAATACTAATTTTCTAAATCTAATATGACTCGCCGATCCGTCTGCCCTTCACCCACACACCCTCAATATCCAGCTCCGCATTCAGCAAAACGATATCTGCCTGCTTGCCTTGAGCCAGGGAACCTGTCCGGTGATCAATACCCAGCAGGCGTGCCGGGGTCAGACTTGCTGCACGTGATGCAGCGTTCAGACTCAAGCCCACTTCCTGTATCAGGTAACGGAAACCGCGAATCATTGTCAGTGTGCTTCCCGCCAGTGCGCCGCCGTCCTTCAGTCTGGCCTCACCATGCTTCACAATTACGGGCAGGTCGCCGATTTTGTACTCCCCATCATCCAATCCCGTAGCAGACATGGCATCTGTAATCAACACGAGTTGATCATCATGTTGCTTCAGCTGAGCGAGGATTGATATCGCCGCAGGGTGAACATGAATACCGTCAGCAATTACCTCAGCACTGATGCGTGAATCACTCAGCACGGCTCCTGCAGCACCCGGCAGCCGGTGATGCAGCGGTGTCATGGCATTGAACGTATGTACTGCATGATGCAGTCCGGCATCCACTGCCCGCTCCACCTCTTCATAGGTCGCATCCGTGTGACCAAGTGCGGCTGTAATCCGTTGTTTTCGTAGCCATGAAATCACTTCCAGCGCGCCTTCACATTCCGGTGCCAACGTAACTTGACGGATCAGGCCAGGATATTGTTTCTCCCATGCTTCGAGCCAAGATACATCAGGCAGAATGATGTGTTCCGGATTTTGCGCGCCAGGCCATTTCGGACTAAAAAACGGACCTTCCAGGTGCACGCCCTCAAGCTGTGCATATGGCATTTCACTCGAACGGTAGCGGTCCACTTCAGCAAGTACGTTATCCAGTCGCTCTTTTGGAGCCGTCATGGAAGTCGCAAGCATCGCTGTTGTCCCCTGCGTACTATGGAAAGAAGTGATCTTGTCCAACACCTCCGGGCTTGCTTCCATAAAGTCTTCTCCGTTACCACCATGCACATGGATATCAATGAATCCAGGCACAATGAGACCACATTCCGGTACTGACAGCGGCAAAGCCTCGCTCCGAATCCGTTCAGGAAGACCTTCTGGTATCCCGGCATAAAGGATGTCCCCATCCCTCCAGGCTATTACACCGTCTTCCAGTATTTCATCTGCAAGGAGCAGCCTGCCTCGAAGAAGAGAAATATTTTCATCACGCTGGCTCCTAGGTTCACGGCTATTCACCTCGGTCATCTCACCAGCCTCCCTGCTGCACGGTCCAGCAGTACCACCACATTTGGATGGCATTGCAAAAGCGATGCAGGACAGGCCGTTGTGATTGGACCCATAAAAGCTTCGCGAATAATCTCGGCTTTTTCCTCGCCACGGGCAATGAGCAGAATCTGTTTGGCTTTCAAAATGGTACCGACACCCATTGTAATCGCCTGAGCCGGAACTTCATCAATGCTGTCAAAGAAGCGTGCGTTTGCCTTCCTCGTCTCTTCTTTCAAATCCACGACATGTGTTCGTCCAGTCAGCTCCGTTCCCGGTTCATTGAAGCCAATATGACCATTATGTCCGATGCCCAGCAGTTGAAGGTCTACCGGTCCACGATCGTCCAGCCGTTGTTCATAGGAATTACATTCCTGTTCCAGATCTGCAGCCTGACCATCAGGCACTTGCGATCTAGCAATATCTATATCGATATGATTGAATAATTGTTCGTTCATGAAACTGCGGTAACTTTCGCGATGTTCTGTTGGAAGTCCGACATACTCATCGAGATTAAAAGAAGAAGCCTGTGAGAAGCTGACAAACCCCTTCTGGTACAACGTGATAAGCTGTTTATATATGCCTACAGGAGAACTTCCTGTCGCAAGCCCCAATACAGCCCGTGGTTTGGTTTGCAACAAGCTGGCAATGAGGCCAGCACCCGTGGCGTTCAAATCTTCTTCATTTTCAAAAATGCGTATATTCATCTTCATCTGTCAGGCACCTCCGTTGTGTTGGACTCGATAAGATTGCACATTGTGATAGGATTGTTCCAGTCTGGGGATAAAACGGTCGAAGTCGGCACTTACCATGCCTGTGAACAAAATATCGACCACATGCAGCAGTGCAATACGTGAAGCCATATCTCCACGCCTCATGCCTTCTTCCAGAGAAGAGGTGAACAATGGGATATCCGATACCGTTGCGAGTGTGTTACTTCCGTAGGAAGTCAGTGAAATCGTAGAAGCTCCGGCCTGTTTGGCACAATGCAAGGCATCGATGGTCTCTGGTGTTTCGCCTGAATAGGATACCGCCATCGCCACATCTCCCTCGGCGAGCGAAGATGCGGATGTAATCTGCATATGTGAGTCGGAAAAAGCCGTACAGCTCTTGCCAATCCTCACCAGTTTCTGATAGAAATCCTGTGTAACAATCGATGAGGTAGCTACACCGTACAGATCGATGCGGCGAGCCTGACACAATAATTGCACTGCCTGCTCCAATCTGCCCAAATCCAGCAAACGGGTGGTATCTGCAATAGACGCGAGGTGGTTGGCTTCGATAGCTTCAACAATTTTGGATAGGGAATTGCCCGCTACAATATCCTGATACGCCGTTTCATCAGATGCGTGGGACAATTCTGCGGCAAGTTTCATTTTGAAATCGGGGAAGCCTTTAAAATGAAACGACTTGCAAAAGCGGGTTACCGTCGCCGCACTTGTGCCACTCTGCTCTGCCAGATGACTAATCGTCCAACCTGGAATGTCCGATGGAGAGTGCATAATGACTTCGGCAATACGTCGCTCCTGAGACGGAAGGTTATTCAGTTCTTGCTGCAACGCACGTAATATGGCTGCCATGAGGACCTCACTTTATGAAAATTATTTTTATTTATTTTTAATAAATTAAGAAAATCATTTTTATAAGTTTATTCTAATCAAGACGATCCTGCAAATCAAGAGGAATTTCCCATGGCTTTTGCAATATCAAAAGAAGGAGCAATTCAATGAATCGAAGACAACGGAGAAAGTTCATTCCTTCCACCTGGATTATTGCCACCAAACAAACAGATGGACGCGCCTATTATACCCTCTATGCTATTGACTGGAAACGCGGAGGTCGGCTGAGTTGGGAAGGCTGGAATCAACTTGAAGACATGCTGCAATTTCATATTCCGATCAAACGAAAAGCCGGAGGCCGAAAATCTTCTTCCCAGCCTGCCGCCAAAATTGCGAAAAGAGCACTCCATCTTCATCTAAACGAAGCCCAGTTTGAGCAGCTGGAGCAGCTATTTTATCAGCCATTTTCGAAGAAAAGATGGAGGATGTTCATTCAAATGAATAGGAATCTATAAGTGATAAACTATTATGGAGCGGTTGTTTCATTTTTTCACGCTAAAACAAAAAAGCCTCTTCCTTCTTTAGTTTAGTTAAAGAATAGGAAAGACTTTCGCGGTACTAAGATTCAATTCGTTTTAATGCAATTTCCATTCAACTAAACGCTCAACTCAAGTTAACTCGGTCTAATTCATGTCATCATATCGTTTTAAGAATTTGCTGGCTAAGCCGGGTACAGTCATTTGATGGACCGATTGATTCTCAATCTCCTCCGCCAAATCGTCATCTGTGAGAGAAACGAAGAACGTAATGTCTGCTTTGGTTTGACCATATCGGGCAAAAACTTCATCTGCTGTCTCATTCACAACTTTGGCAATGATTCGAATGATCTCATCTTTATACTTCTGGACATCCTCTGTTGCATACAACAATCGACTGATATGGTTAAAGTGCGTCTCCTCGCCATATTGATATTCGGAGCAGCCCCATCTGTAATAGATCTCGTCCTGCTCGCTATCACACAGCCCTTGCTCATTCATACTCGAAATATGCCCAGCCAGGGATTCCTCTGTATTTACCGCCAAAAACAGGGTAACCCAATCACTGTCTGTTCCAAAGGCACAAGCATATACTTTCTCATCCTGCACTTTAGACAGCGTTTGTTCCAGATCGGGTAGAAACCCCGCTCGAAATTGGTTTTCAAATTCATTTAAAAAACGGTCCACTCAGCTCATCCTTTCATGCTAATACAGTTTAAGATTCAATTGTCTGTTCAAACCATAAATTAATTGGGCCCAAAAACTTTAACGAGATATTCATATCCCCGCCCTGTTGCTATATAGGTCTCTCAATAACTACAAGGTACCACATAATTACAAATAACGTGCTTACTTCCTACACCCTTAAACAACTATGCTATAATAAAAATACGACTATCCAAGCGAGGTGACGCCGATTAAATGGGGAGAGATTACTGAATTACACCCAGATCGTTTTGTGCTTGTGGAAGCAATCAAGGCAAGTTCCAGCAACCGTGTCCGTCAACTAGAGGATATAGCGGTTATTCAAAACTATGATAATCCTCAAGAAGCCTGGAGCGGTTATAAAGAACTGCACAAGCTCCATCCGACACGCGAGTTATATGTATTTCATACGAGCAGAAGCGATGTTGAGGTTGTAGAGGAATTTTTCTCAGGAGCCTCATGCAAAAATGACTTTGAATTAATGAATGTCCAATTTTCAACATAAGCCATGTAATGATAACCTTTGATGGTTGTCGTTGTGTGGCTTATTTTTGTACACCATGGTTGGGTGACTCAATCCCGGAACAGCGGATCATCTGATGTAATAAACTATAAATCAGCAGCAAAAAAGCCTTGCCCCATTCTTCATGACAAAGAATAGAGAAAGGCTTTCATGCTGCTACTTAATCCTAACTGTAATTCGCAACTAAATCTTCAGTTCTCCAAGCTTAATCAGCTCGACAACTGCCTGCGAACGACCCTTAACATTGAGTTTCTGCATCACATTCGAAATATGGTTACGCACCGTTTTCTCGCTGATGAATAACTGCCCTGCGATGTCACGCGTTGTTTTGTCTTGAACCAGTAATTCGAATACTTCGCGTTCACGGTGGGTCAACAAAAATTTGCTTTTATGATCGATACCCTTCAATGTTCACCCCTCCTTGCTCGGGTTGTGTTGGTGTAACAAGGTTAAGGGGATACAGTCAACTCATCTTATGTCAGGTCAAGGGCGTTGGTTCAGTTTTATAAGAAAAATGGGCAGTAAACATGTGATTCATTGTCCAAAGAGAACGTGAGCAGTTGTCTATATATTTGAGATTATGTAAGACAAACATGCCCCTGCAGCAGATGTTACCATCTGCGCAAAGGCACACTTGTTCATGTCAAAAAACTACCGATTCATTCGATTCATGACACCACCGTTGTGATTACGGTTCATCAGGCCATCGTCAAGGATGCCATCACGGTTATTCGTATCTGTTCCGTTTGTTGGGAAAATGCGCTCCACCATCGATTGGAACGTATCGATCATGCCACTAACGGGCTTACCGTTACGAATATCTGTGGCATAGTTCTCGACATGCTCCACAAAATCCGGATTGGCTGATACATATACATTCTCGATGTTCGGTGCAAACTGTTTGATTTTGGCTGA
This sequence comes from Paenibacillus sp. FSL H7-0942, assembly GCF_045040715.1. NCBI lineage: Bacteria > Bacillati > Bacillota > Bacilli > Caryophanales > Paenibacillaceae > Paenibacillus > Paenibacillus sp. FSL H7-0942. The sequence continues at coordinate 5,564,764 of NZ_CP150279.1, forward strand.
AATCTTACCCTTAATCTCAGCTGATGTGTTATCGTCCGTGCTATCTACACGTTGTCCTTCACTTTTCATACCATAATGCCCATCGTCCGTCCCACGTGCTTTGCCGCTGTTTGTCAGACCACGCATCATACCAACGGCGCCTGTGCCCATGGTTCCATAGATGCTGCGGTCATTCCCCATATGGCTGCGATCCGTTGCCGAATTTGTGTTCAGTCCTGGAGCAATTCCACTAGTGCTGTACGGAGACATTGTGCCCGTACCACCATTCACACGCATACCACCCATATCGTGATTCATGTTGCCTCCACGCATGGTATCACTGGCATGATTACGCATCGTTCCATTCAGCATGCTCGTACGACCATTGGACTTGCTTTCCAACTTGCCTGCATGACCATCTGCCAAACGAACAGCCACATAAGCATTACGATCCGTTAACATGACACGGGCGGATTTTACTTCCTTCATCTCCGTGATGCGTTTTGCCAGCTCTTCACTGGATTTCAGGTCAGTGACATTATGCATGCGATAACTTTTCGCACGGATGCCATCCATTCCATTTGTTTCCACACCATAACGGTTAATGCCGTTGGCTTGCTGACGAACACTTTGCGTATGCATATTGTTGGTATCCCGATTCGTGCCACAACCTGTCAAACCGGCCATTACAAAGATTGCAGTAGATAATGATAACGTAATAGCTGTTGCCTTTTTGACTGCTGGCATGTACTCATCCTCCAATGTTTGTTGGTTTTGGTCACAAAGATAGGATGCGCTTCTGTACGTGCCGATATGCTGAAAGGATATGGTACCTTACCCTGTAGATTCAGGTATTCTGGTTTTGGTCTTTATTTATTGATCTTTGGGTTTTGATCTCTGGACAGTGAGGGCTTCAAGGGCTTCACCAATAAAAAAAAAAACAGTGCTGCTTGTTCGCAGCACTGCCTCGAAATAATATCTGCATTTCAACACAACAATATCACTTATCCTCCGCCCCGCTCATTTCCCGTCTGTTGATGAGGAAGTCGTTTCGTCCTTTGGAGAATTCGATGACTCTTCTGAAGAAGTTGTGGATGCTTTAATTGTATCCGGGAATTTCTCGGCTTCCGTTAGACTTGTCGCATCCATGCCATATGCCCATTGACCATCCGGTGTAATGACCCAGATCTGATCAGGTTCGGATGGCACCGTAATTCCCCGATATACATCTCGAACTTGTTGCCCATTGACCGTCTGTTCAACAGACAGGGTGAATCGGGGAACCGAATTCTTCAGCTCGGACGCTTTGCGCACATCATCTGCTGTCGACAAGTTTTTGATTTTGCCGATAAGAGATATGGCATCTGTGGCTTCAATCGTTTTTCCATTCAGTGTCCAGGTCTGTTCTGCCGCATCGTTCTCCGATGTCGATGTTAACATCCAGGTAGCTGCTTCACCTTCCCACTCCAGAGACTCAACATTAGTCTCATCCATGTTAAAAGGTGTAGTGTCTAATAAGTCACGACGAGACAAAGCTATGCTGGTAATCGCCTCTGTCTGCACGGCAACCACAGGGCCCGAATCAACACGCACATAACGTGCATCATCTGCTGGAAGCTGGCCGCCAATAGCCAGTTTGATCTCCCGATTACCTTTGAGTTTGATATCCATACGTGTAGCATCTGTTCCTAATCCGTACTTATCCAGATCCGTCGGCGCTTCTTCCACCACCAGTTCCTGATTTGCACCACTCAGAGCATCCAGCCAGCTGCTTACACTGTAACCGTTCAGAGGATAGGCTTTTGGCTCAACCATCTGCCATACGCCATTATCAAGCGTCAGGGTCGAAGTTGCTGCTGTACCGGATGTCTCCTCCGTTGTGTCATGTATCGTGATGGATTGGATATCCCCGGATTGAATACCAAGCAACTTGGCTTGCATCGCTTCTTCTTCCCGAAAATAATTTTGACTGGCCGCGTACACCCAGCCCACAATTAGTACGATGACCACCAGAATTGTTGGAACCCATTTTCTCATACTCGTCTGCGCCTCCACCATAAGAGTACACCAATGATAACAAAGATGAGTGGGAATGCTACAATAGCCACGAAGAAAATCGTTCTGGCTTGTTCGCCATTCAGGTATGCCATCTCATACCCAGCTTGTACCCTTGGACGAATCGTCAATCCATTTTCTTTCTCACTCAAATAGTTTACTGTATTCAAAATAAAGTCCCGATTGCCACCATTCGCAATTTCCGAATCCTGCATGAAAATGGACGAACCCAGAATAACTGCCTTCGGTTTACCCTCCGTCGTATCGGCTGCATATCCTAATTCAACGGGTCCCTGAATATCCTCTTCGGCATCATTGGTTGTTTCATTCTGCAATAAACCGCCGATATTTGTCTCCCCATAACTGTCATTCGAAGAATGAATTAACGGTGAAAGGGTATATTTATCCTGTTCTTTGCTGGTCAGCGCAATCGACAACGACAACATCGGATACAATTGGCTTGCAGCAAGTTTGTCCGTAATTGCATGTGTACCATACTCCGGCACCACCCAGAGTGGCCCCATCGTACTGGCTTGCTGATTATCCACCATGACCGCATGCTCATCAACGACGCCATAGTCAGCCATCAGAGCATCGATGTTTTTCCAACTGGATTTCATATCTTCTACAAATCCGAGGGATAATAACAGCTTGCCTCCATTACTCAGATACGTGCGAATGGCTTTCATTTCGGTATCACTGAGATCACGTTGTGGGCCAATAATGGCGAGCACATCTGCATCTTCCGGAACCTTTCCGGCTTGATTCAGCTGCAACTCTTCCGTCTGCACATTATTTTGTTCCAAGGAGGATTGCAGCGTAGTCATCTGAGCGAGACTCAGCTCTTCATGCCCAGTCAAAAAGACCATTTTGTGCATCTCCGTGGATGACATATTCATGAGCGCCTGCGTAAGTTTTTCCTCACCTGTGAACTGATATGATCCGTCACTTCCGTCACCTGTCGCGGTGAACAGACTGGCGATATCAATCACTTTGTGTTGATCTCCCTGCTCCAGCACAATGGAGCTGCCTGTTATGCCGTATTTGGATGCAAGCGCAGGTTCCTGCGTCAGATTATATTGTTTTATTTTCAACTTGCTGTTACGTTTCGTGTATTCCTCGACCATATCCGTGACCTCACGGTTCAGGACGGTGTTGTTGGCATTTTCGACCGTTAACACCAGAATGTTGACGTCATCCTTCACATTTTTGATCGCAGTAAGAGACTGGTCAGACAATGTGTATTGTTTGTTCGAGGTCAGATCCAGCTGGAAGCCGCCAAGTGAATTCAGGAACAGTGTTAGCAAAATAAAGATGCCAATCACCGCTACGGACAGCACGGTACTGTTGGTATGACTTAACCATTTTTTCATCTTCTCACCTCCACCGCTTCCGTTCCACAATTTGAATGCTTAACAGCAGAAACACACCCGAAAGGGTGACATAATACAAGATATCCGGCCCACTAAGCACACCTTTCATGAAGCTGTCGAACCGGTTGGTCAGAGCAAACGGGTCCAGCCACTGTTGCAAAGCAGAACCTGTATTTCCTGCGAATGAATCAAGCATCCACAAAACGAGCAAAATAATAAAACCCGCCACCGCAGACACCATCTGATGCTGGGATAATGTAGAAGCGAACAGTCCAATCGCCATCATGCTTCCGCCCAGGAAAAATAACCCCAGCGCAGACATCCATACCGTCGTCATATCCAATGTCCCGTAGAACGACATAATGAATGGGTACACCAGACTGCACAGGATGAGCACGACCAGAATGGCCAGAGAAGCAAGATATTTGCCAAAAATAATTTCTGTTACACGTGCCGGAGAAGTCAGCAACAATTCATCCGTTCCCTGTCTAAATTCCTCTGCAACCAGTCGCATCGTTAACAATGGCACGACAAACAGCAGCATGGACAACGTATCGCCCAACACGAGACGATAATCGACAATACTCGGCTGGTAATATACAAAGCTTGAATAAAACAGCAAACTAGTCATCAGTACATACACGGCAAAAGCAAAATAGGACGTTGGTGACAGAAAATAAGCTTGCAGCTCTTTATTACATACCGCCATCATTCGTCTCATTTGGAGTCCTCCCCTTTGTGAGCTTGGGGCGAAGTATCGGCTGATGTACTAACTGATGTTCCCGATATACTCGACGAGTCGATGTCCGAAGTTACGTCCTGATCCATCTCTGCCCCAGCAACCTTATCCACATCTGCCGAATTTGCGTCTGTGTCTGTTGCCTCGGTTGTGGTCAGCTTCAGGAAGATTTGCTCCAGACTCAGGTTCTCCTTCTTCATCTCCAGTATCGGTAATCCTGCACCTGACAAAAGGTAGAATAGCTCCTCCCGGAAATCTTCCGAGTTTTCTCCAGTAAGCAACATTTTAACCGTATTCGCCGAATCTGAATTAAGTGAAGTATCTTTGGCGGTATTCGCATCCGATGCTTGAATGACTTCACTCCGCACCTTCTCCCATGGTGTCAGCACATTATGTAATTGCTCCGCAGTGGCCTTCACTTCAATCGATACCTTGAACTGATCCCCCATTGCTGATCCGAAATGCTGAGGTGAACCATCCAACACGAGCTGTCCCTGATTGATGATCAACATTCGATTACAGAGCGTGCTCACTTCAGGCAAAATATGCGTACTGAGCAGCACCGTATGGTTCTCGCCCAATTCTCGAATCAGATCTCTGATCTCAATAATCTGATTTGGATCAAGGCCCGATGTTGGCTCATCCAGAACCAGCAGATCCGGCTTGTGAATAATGGCTCCTGCTAGCCCGAGGCGTTGTTTGTATCCTTTGGATAACCCACGTACCATTTGCCTTTCCCGACCCTGAAGTCCAAGTCTGCTAACCATCTCACTGACCCGTAGCTTAAGCTCACGTGCCGGGACATCTCGCAAATTGGCTACGAATTTAAGATAGGACTGCACGGTCATATCCGGATAGAGTGGCGGCGTTTCAGGCAGATACCCAATCTTGGAACGAACACGCTGACCCTGCTCATGCACCGATACCCCATCCACCATAATGGAACCCGCGGTTGGATGCACATAACCCGTAATCATACGCATCGTTGTTGTTTTTCCGGCACCATTGGGCCCGAGAAAGCCAACAATCTCACCACGTTCCATGGTGAAATCCAGTTGATGTACGCCGCGTTGCCCTTCGTAGACTTTGCTGACCTGTTTCACTTCGAGCACATCATTCATCCTTTCCCGTTAAAATACCCGTGCAGCATCGTTCGTTATATAAATTCAACTGAAAATATTTACACTTGCACTCCGATGGCAGAATAACCTTCCGATCACTGTTATCCCCAGATTTTTTTGATTCCTTCATTCAGAAGGAAAAATCCGCTGATAAAGGTGACCGCTTCGCTTCTTCAAGTTATTTCTGCCCTCTCCGTTATCGTGTAAATGTTACGTTGAACTTATGTAATAGATGATGGGCACGGGAAGTTCCTTGTATCTTACGGGAGCTATCCTAGCCTCAGCTTAATGACACTTAAAAGACAGCTTAAAAATATATGTCCAAAATGTGAACATTCTGACCAACACCCACACCCTGCGCTTAAAGCCAACGTAACATAGAGTACAGGAGAATGTGCTCCTGACCAAAAGTCAGAGGGTGAATCGTGTGAAAGTATTATTCACGTTTTATGTTCCGAGCGGTGGCGTGGATACGTTAAATCGACTGCGCACCGCTGTTCTGAAACGCCATGGCATTGAAGCGCACCTATTGTATCTCAGCACAGGCTCGGGATTGCAGAACAACAGTGATACACCTATTTTCACCGCGTCCAGTGACGAGGATATCCATCATATCATCCATACTCATCATTATGATGCCATCATTGCCACTTCAGACATCGCTATGCCCGGCCGTTTGAGAGGACTTGGTTATACCGGACGAATTATTTTTGAAGCGCAGGGACTCGGAGCACGCGATCAAGCTCTGGAAACGATACAGATGGGTGTCCCATACCTCCAAGCTCATTGTGATGCTGCCGTTATACCTCCCACAGACCACCTGCTGGATATGTTCATTCATATCTGTCCCTGGCTTCATCGGTTTGTTATTCCCAATATGCTGGATACAGACACCTTCGCACCAATCTTGGTGGATACCCCACCCTATCCGGTGCTGGCTTGGGTAGGACGACTTGAACACAACAAAAACTGGCGTGAATATCTAATCATATCGAGTGAAATCGTCAAAAAAAATCCGGAAGCCAGACTATGGTTGTTCCACGATCCAACTTTGGCTAATCCAGAAGATGAAGTCATGTTCCGGCACATGCTGGCAGAATACGGGCTTGAGGATCGGATTGGCATCTTTATCAATGTTCCTCATTCTCAGATGCCTGCATATTATTCTATGATTGCCGCTTCAGGGGGCATCATGTTATCCACTTCCCTGCTTGAAGGATTCGGTTATGCCGTCGCTGAAGCCATCTCTTGTGGCTGCCCGGTGCTCAGCACGGATTCGGATGGTGTGCGTTCATTTATCACACATAATAAGACTGGTAAGTTTTATCCAATTGGAAATGTAGAGGCAGCTGTAGCCGAAGCAAGGGACCTTATGAATAACAAGAAACTGCGTGAGTATATTCGCATTCAGGGCAGACAGCACATGAGCTTGTCTTTTTCACCAGATCGATATGCCATTTCTTTCCGTGAAATGATGACAGCACTGCGAATTTTCCATTGAGCATAGCTAAAAAGGCAGTTCAGCAAAATTTCTCTGAACTGCCTTAGTATGGTTTTTATAGAGTCTTAGTGTCCCATCATCATCGCGGGATCAGGCTTGTCGCCATTTTGAAGTTCTTCTTCCGGCATCGGTTTTGGTTTCCGCAGAATCAGACTGAGCAAACATCCGAACAATGCAATACACGCGGCCAGGAAGAACGTATCATTGAAACCAGCCACCAAACCATGCACGATAGCGGTCGGCTCTGTACTCGTTGTATTGTCTGCGATTCTTGAAGTCAGGAAGCCTGTAAGCCCTGCAACCGCAAAGGACACGACTACTTGCTGTGCAGCAGCCGTGAGCGGTGTCACCCGTCCAACCAACTTACGCGGAGCAGCATTTAATACATGCGTATTGAGTGGCATCATGGACAAGCCCATACCCAGACCCATCATGACCAGAGCCGTTATAATCAGGCCAAGACCTGTCTCTGCCGTAATGGAGGACAGAATAAACAATGCTCCTGAGATAATACCCAGACCCACGAAGGCCAGAGGTCTAGCACCGATTTTATCAAACAATCGACCACCAAGCGGCATACCCACTCCGGAAGCCAATGCCTGTGGCAGTAGAATCAATCCTGTTTCCAGTGCAGTGTAACCTTTAATCTGCTGCAAATAAAGCGGGATCAGGATCATCGCACCGAACAGCGCCACTTGTGACACCCATGCGAGAATAATTCCCCGTGAGAAATCAGATGATTTGAATACCCGGAGTTCGAGCAATGGATTTTGATGACGAAGCTCCACAATAATGAACAAAATGAGCGCTACACCACCCACAATGACACCCGTCAAAGTTGTTGCAGACGTCCAGCTCGTTCCACCCTCACTCACACCGTAAGCCAGCATCGAGAACGCAATTGGCGCCAGAATCATGCCGAGCAGATCCAGTGCAGGTGTGCGTCCACGATCTGTATCAGGCAGAAACTTGATACATAGAATGAAAGCTGCAATACCAATAGGCAAGTTAATCAGGAAGATCCAGTGCCAGCTCAGTGATTCAATAAACCACCCGGACAACACCGGACCCAATGCGGGGGCAAGCAGCATGGGAATTCCCAGCATCCCCATGATGGAACCTCTTCGCTCAGGCGGAGCCAGACGAAAGACCATCGCCATACCAATAGGAGCAACCATGCCTCCACCAAGGCCTTGAATGATACGGTAAATGATTAATTGCTCAGGTGATTGAGCGATCGAGCATAACACTGAACCCAAGGTAAACATGGCAATGGTGAACAGGAATACTCTTTTGGCACCAAAACGGTCCGTTAACCAGCCTGCCAGTGGAATAACTGCAGACAAAGCCAAGGTGTAACCCGTAACCGTCCATTGGATCGTTTTAAGATCCGTTTCGAAATATTGAACCAGATTTGGAATGGCCACGTTCACCACCGTGCTGTCCAGAATAACCATAATCATTCCGACGATAATTGCCAGGAGTGGCAGTATAATGGCTTTAAGCGAAAACTCTGCCGGCTCCTGGGGTACTGCTGTTTGTTCTTTCACGTTCTCCACACTCTTTTCCAGCCAGTAGATCGCAGGCTTATCTATGCGTCTCACTCAGCCTATATTGACGACTAATTTCAAACTATCGTTTTAAATCGTCGTTTTAAACTTTCGTTTAATACTGATCTAATTCTAATGAAAATACCTTTGCTGTCAAGCTATTTTTTCAGACAATTCTACTATGGATACACCACAAAAAAATGGAACAGGCACCTTCCCTGCTCCACACGTTGGTTAATCATGATTATGCAATGATGTCCATATCAATCTGCAAGCTTCATCATCTGATATTCTGACAGTATGCCCAATGTCTGACCGTGAATACTTCTGCAATATATTCGAATAACCAGATGCTTCGGTGAAGAACTGTTGCTGATGATCCTCAGTTCATAAGGCTCGGATGACACATCCAGATTATGAATGACCTGATTACCGCCCGCTCCCCCCGAATTTGACGTTAGGTGAAAAAGGTGTCGATACAGTTCTCCGTGAATACTGGCTCCACCAACAAATACATCCGTCCCTTCCTCGCCGCCCACATAGGCCAACTCCACATCCATGTACTTGACGGGAACAAATGTCTGTAACAGATTCTCATGAATCTCAAGTAAATATACCGCCACTGTAGATCCCTCCTTCGGAGCACACGAACCTTCCTGTACATAGGATATGCTTCCTCTCGTCCATTGCCATTTGCATTCACCCATTTTCGACCAATTACACGGAAATGCCCGACCTTCCGGTCCTCTTTTTTCATAGAATAAAAGGATAGAAGCTCGGCCGGTGCAGGCCGTGACAAGGAGGTAGCTATGAAAGTTCTGCTCGTTACGTATTGGGAGCTTACACATATGGGAGGCATATGGACATATGTTAAACAACTGGCCGACAGGTTAATCGCACTTGGTGTAGAGGTTGATATCATGGGCACAAATGGTGCCAATAACGAAGTATATGTTCGTAATCTGAACCGAGCTTTCTCCAAGGATAAGGTGTGGCCCATGTTGCAAGCCAAACTCAATCCGACTGATCTGCCACAATTCACTGCCGATCCTCTTCTCGCTTATTATGAACTGAATAGATATGCCTTCGAGATGGCAGCCGCTTATCTGGGAGTGGACCACTATGACGTTATTCATGCGCAAGATCCGGTAGCTGCCGTAGCCATAAAACGCATTCTGAACCGCAATATCCCACTGGTTACAAGCTATCATGGCGCTCTTGCACGCGAAGCCTTTTACGATGCTCAAAATTCCAACCCACAGCTTACTCTCCCTTCATATTTGCAATCCAAGCGTGGACGTTATTTTCTCTCATTGGAAGAGCGAAGTGCAGCACAGTCCGAGCTCATTCTCGTGTCAAGCCACTGGATCAAGAGTACGCTTACAGAGCTTGCCGTTCCTGAATCAAAGTTCAGACAGATTCCCTATGCTGTAGATCTCCCAGCCTACCGTGCCTCAGCAGCTGTGAAGTTCCGCCAGCGACCACCTGCGGGCAAGAAAGTCATTGCCTTTACCGGACGACTTGAATACATCAAGGGCGTTCATGTGTTAATCAAGGCCTTAGCCAGTCTGAAAAATAAACGTTCCGATTGGGTCTGCTGGATCGCAGGAGAAGGCAATCTAACCGATGAATTGCGTTCACAGGCCGCGTCAACGGGGATTGGAGCCGATGTTGTGTTCTGGGGCAAGCTGGACAATATTCCTTCCTTCCTGCGCCATGCAGATATCTATGTCCAGCCCAGTCTGCAGGACACCCAGCCGTTCTCCGTTACTGAAGCGCAACTGGCGGGTGTACCTGTTATCGTCAGTGGTACAGCCGGCATGCCTGAGATGGTTGACCCTGGACGCACAGGATGGGTTGTTCCTCCGCAGGATGTCGACTCGCTCCGTGAACTGTTGGATGCACTACTTGAGGATGATGTTACCCGGAGAACAGTGGGTGCGGCGGCGAAAGCCTGGGCTGAACAACATCGTTCACTGGAAGTGATGGGATTGCGTACATTTCAAGTCTACCAAGAAGCCATCTACAGAGGAGGACATACAATATGACGTTACTTGTACCAAGTGATCTATACAATCGCTGGTTTTCGACTCCAGTTTCCACACCTCACATCAACGTGGATTACGCTGTAATGAATGAATTGATGAAGAAGCTGCCTAAAGGATATGTATTTCCCGATCCTGCATCCATGGTGATCATGAATTCAAAAGATTGAGTTGTCCAATGATATGCCGTCTTTATATAACATGCCGAAATATCAAACAAGGGGTGTCCCATCTGTCATATGAATGACTGAGGACACCCCCTTCTCGTTTCAAATGTTTTCTAACGGACCGAGAACACGCTATTCCAGATCTCTCTAATCTGTCGCCAACTTGGAATACATATTCAGATCACTGAACGTTTCGCCTGCCCTCTCGTATGCTCTGAGGGTGCCTTCGTATGTGAAATTGAGCTTTTGTAATAGCTTGATAGAATTCACATTATCGGGGTCAACCTTTGCTTCCATTCGATTCAGCTTCATGGTCGAGAATGCATGAACTAACAAAGAAGAGATCGCTTCCGTAGCATATCCTTTCCCCCAGTGTGATCTGGCAATGTCATACCCAATTTCTGCTTTGAGATTGTCAAAATCCAGTGCATTATAACCACATGAACCTATGATTTCGTTGGACTCTTGCACAAGGATAGAGAACCGAATGGCCTTGTTTTCCTGAGCAAGATCATTCAGAAGATTAATCATGGCTATAGCTTGATTTTCATCCGTAAAATGAGTGATATTCATAAATCTAGTTACATCCGGATCAGACCAAATTTTAAACAAGCTGGCCGCATCCGATACGTTCATTTTTCGCAAATATAACCGTTCTGTGTATAACTCTGTAATCAATACTCTTACCTCCATTAGTTTATTAATAGTTGGGTTTAAGATATTGATATCTGCGCATAGTCCAGTCCCTTCCGTGTATGAATCATTTCATTATACAGAGACTTCAGCAATCGATCACCCTTTGTGTCCACGTATCTGTCCATAAAGCAAAAAAAGAGCTTCCACTTATAACACTTAAAAAGTGTTTCATAAGGGTGCTCTCCTGTCCATTTAACACCTATTCCATTCAGCCATCGTTGCCAAATCCATCTACTTCCAGTACCCGCCAACCTGAAGTAAGTTAAACAGAATAGGCCGATGCTTCTCTTGAACTTTTTCCATCTCGGCAACCAGTGCCTTGAAGTGACGTTTGGTTCCCATTGACTCATGCAATCGGTAACACATCAGAGGTTCATTGTAGTAGAACAGCTCATACATTGGAAACAGCCTCATCCACATCTCATAGTCATGGGTGTAGCGAAAATCAGTGTCGAACAGTCCAAACCGCTCAAATGCTTCCATCTCTAACATGACAGTACAGCCGTTGATTGGACAACCTTCCAGCAGTACCTGCAACATCTCCAGACGACTTCCCACTTCCGGATGCACCGTATCCAACCATTCACTCTTCTCATTCACATAATGGTAGGCACCATGGCAGAATGAAGCCTTGACCTCGCGCATAAACGTCAGTTGTTTCTCCACCCGGTCCAGCAGCATCACATCATCTGAGCTGAGCCAGACAAAGTAATCCCCTGTTGCATGTTTGATGCCCTCATTTAATGCTGTCGCGGTTCCACCGTTTTCTTTGCGAATATAGCGGATGGAATCCATGAATGGCTGTAGCCGCTCCACGTGCTCGGTTGACCCATCATCCACCACGATGACCTCGATATGCGGATACGTCTGGTGAATGGCACTGTGAACAGCCTGCTCGATATAAGCACAATTGTAAAAAGGAATGACGATCGATACTTTTGGCTCCATTCGGGCCTTCCCCTCCTCTTACTATCTTAGGTAAAATGCTGCGCAAAGAGGGCGTTAATCAGCCATCTTTTGGCTTTCTTAACTGCCCTCCCTACGCTACCCGCCAAGCGTCGCTATTCGTTGCAACAGCGGTTCCCGATATCTGGACCATACCATGGATGCCTCTCTGCCGATGACATCCGCATGACGTACCGATCCCATTCCACCATGCCACCGATAGGCAGTAAGCGGTTCATTCAGGTATGGGAACCGATGACCGTTCAGTACAATACGCATCCAGAGATCCAGATCATGGGTGTAGGGAAGAAGTTCATCGAACAGCCCCACTCCGCTAAAGAGATCCTTGCGAATCATGACCGTGCAGCCATTCACTGGATTGCCGTTAACAAACCGTCGTAGTAAATCCATATCCGACATCGGTTCAGGCCCACCATGCATTTTGGTAACTGCCGAATGCTCGTTGATATAATGAAAGTTGGTATGTGAGACGAGCACATTCTCACGCTGCATAAACTCCAGCTGATAACGAATTTTATCCGGGTACAGATAATCATCCGAACTGAGCCAGGCTACATAATCACCAGAGGCATGGCGGATGCCATGATTAAGTGCCGAAGCCGTCCCGCCATTGCTTTTGCCAAGCACATTAATATAAGGAAGATAGGGTTGAAGCAACTCTGCATGCCGGGTTGAACCGTCATTCACAACAACGATCTCCACATCAGGATACGTCTGGTTCAGCGCACTTTGAATCGCCTGAGGCACATAAGGGCAGTTGTAGAATGGAATGACAATGGATACTCTCGGATTCAACTTGTCGTCCTCCCTTGCTGGACACGAACATCACTCAGGATATCCTGAAGTGATGTGGCAAATGGAATCATCGGCTGCCAGCCAAGCTTGCGCAGCAGTGATAATTCCTCCTGTTTCCCCGAACCATCCGGACCAGAAGATGCCCCATCCCAGCGAACAGGAACTTCCGCTTCTGTCATGGACAACAGCAGATCTGCAATTTCACCAAGACTGCGCTCGACTCCAGACACCACCGGGTATACTGTACCGCTGGACCCGTGTACCAGGAGGGTCGCATACGCTCTGATGGCATCCCGCACATCCAGAAAGTCACGGGTATTGTCCCGTCCGGACAGACGGAATGCCTCGGTTTTGCCCGCCTGCTCACAGGCAACAACATGGCGTGCAAGCAGTGAACAGATGCCTGTGGAAGGACCCGCACCAATCAGATTGCCTGGCTCCGCCAGCATGATCTGTTGTCCGAAGAGCGACATCCACGACAAGGACACCATCTCTTCCAGCGCTTTACTGAGGCTGTATGGATGCGGTGGCTGGGGAATTCGGCCAGGTTCCGGCGTATATTTTAACCTCGATCCTACAATAACGGTTCGTGCTGTCGGACAACTGCGAAGCGCATCCAGCAGATACAGCACGGCCATCACATTGGTCTCCAGGACCAGTAGCGGATCAGACCACGAATCAGGCACTGAATTTTTGCCAGCGAGATGCAGCACATAGTCGGGCTGCACCTCGCCGATCAGATGACGTACTTGCTGTTTATCGTTCAGATCACAGACATGGACTTGTGCACCTTTACCGAATGAATACACATCCGGCCTCCGGACTACCGCTGCAACCACTGCACCCGCTTCCCGAAAATAAGATACGGCATGTCGCCCGGTAAAACCGGAGGCGCCTGTAATCAGCACTTTTTTGCCTCTCAGCTCTGCTCCATCCATAATGCCAACTCCTTCAGCATTGTAGAATAATCCGGCAGGTCTGTCTTCACATCCTCGCGAGTGGACACCAGCGTACGGTCCTGCACTACACTGTCATCACGCACAATCGTCACGTCCTGCTTATCCCAGGTCTGCTTGAACAATACAAGCAGGTCATGCTTGCTGACAGGTGCCGGATGAGCTAAGTGGATCAGACCACTAACCGATGAGGCCAGGTAATGGTCTACCCATTTGGCCAGCTCAAGTGTGGTCACACCGTTCCAGAATACGCGGGTATACCCCCCGACTTCACCTGTGCTGGACATAAACCATTGCATCAGACCAATGCCGCCCTGGCGAATCTCGGGTCCAATGATGGACGTACGGATCGTCAGATGACCTTCATCCTGAACTTCGCCAAGTGCTTTGGTGATGGCGTAAGCTGAAGTCCCATCTGTAACATCATCTTCCCGGTATACTCCCCTGTCCCCGCTGAACACACAGTCCGTGCTGATATGAATCAGGCGTGCACCAATCGTATCTGCAACCCGCCGCAGACGATGTGGCAGGAAACCGTTAATATGATATGCAGTTATTTTGTCCTCATCTGCGAAGTTGTTCAACACACCTACAGCATTAATAATCACATCCGGGTGCACAGCTTCTACCAATCGATCAACCATGAAGCTGTCGTTCACATCCAGGAGCAGACCATTGGGGTCCGTTACATCCCGAGATGTGTAGAAGACGCTGTGTACACCTTGACGGCGGAAATAGTCGACCAAAATATGGCCGGCCATTCCGTTTCCACCAAGTATCAGCAGTTTCATGACAAGAATCCTCCGCGTTTCAGAATTTCACGAATCTCCTCTTTGGTCATGAGTTGATGCTCAGAACTGAAACTGTTAAAGGAGACCGGGGGGCAATTGGTATAATGTTCACGCAGGCCCGGTATACCCAGGGTAGGAAGAATAACCAGGTACTGCTCATCGTAGACAACGGTGGTCATGCTCTCGAATTCACTCATCAATATTTCATGGATTTTCTCCCCTGGACGAATGCCACGTTCCACAATACTCACATTCTCCACACCGGAATCCTCAATCAGCACTTCCGCAAGATCAACGATTTTGCAGGTAGGCATCGTCATGACAAAGATCTCTCCGCCTACACTTTCCACCGAAGCTTTGAACAGCAAGGTAATTGCGTCCTTCAGCGTAAGAAAGAATCGAGTCATACTCATATCCGTGATGGAGACCTGCCCTTTCTGGCGGATCTGATTCTTGAACAGATGTACCACACTTCCGTTTGTTCCTAGTACATTCCCGCCCCGTACCGTAACAAACTTGGTATCGCTGTGTAACAAGTTTGCATATACAATTAATTTCTCGCCGATCGCTTTTGTCATGCCATAGAAGTTGGACGGATTGGCCGCTTTGTCAGTCGAGATATAGATTACTTTTTCCACCTTGTTCTCAATAGCAGCCTCAATTACGTTCTGTGTACCAATCACGTTGGTTTTGAGTGCTTCGTACGGTTGGTCTTCACACACCGGAACATGCTTGAGCGCAGCCAGATGAAATACATAGTCCACATGCTGGCAAGCCGCCGTCAAGGCGTCCTTGTCACGAATATCTCCAATCCGGAAATGAAGACGCGGGTCTTCAAATTCACGACTCATAGCTACTTGGCTAGACTCGTTCCGGGAATATACAATAATTTCTTTGGGCTGCTGGGGCAGTAGTTGAGCCACAAGTTCATAACCCCATGATCCCGTACCGCCAGTCACGAGTATACGCTTATTTTCAAACATGCATTTTCCCTCCAAGCAGAAATTTAACCACTTTACTGGATACATCTGTGGCTTTGTAACCTTGCGGGCAATCCCAGTCGCTAGACATCTTTGTCATGACTTTCACGCAATCAGCGATGCGCGCGGCATCCAGACCGGAGACGACATTGCTGCCGCAATCGACCGTTTCCGGCCGCTCGGTAGTTCGACGCATCGTTACGGTCGGCACGCCCATAATGCAACACTCCTCCTGCACGGTACCGCTATCCGTAAGTGCACAGCGTGCATGACGTTCAAGCATTACAAAGTCGAAGAATCCAAACGGCTCGTGAAACTCCACCAGCGGATTCATCTCCAGATGCAGATGCTCCGCAATCCGGATCGCTGTACGCGGATGAATACTGCAGATCACACGCAACCCGTGTTCCTCTGCGACCTGGTTCAGCCCTTTCATAATCTCCAGCAAATGAGGGGCATGATCCACATTCTCGGCTCGATGGGCAGTAACCAGGAAGTATTGCCCGGACTTCAGCTTGAGCTTTTTGAGTATTTTGCTGGAACTTACTTGCGCGTCGTAGTGCTGCATTACTTCATAGATGGGATTGCCCGTTAGCACGATACGCCTGCTTGGTACCCCTTCACTGACCAAATGTTTCTTGCTCTGTTCCGTGTAAGGCATATTAACGGTGGAGATGGCATCAATAACCTTACGATTTTTCTCTTCAGGCACATCCAGGTCGAAGCAACGATTGCCTGCTTCCATATGAATAACAGGAACACCCATGCGCTCAGCCAATATTGCACATAATGCGCTATTGGTATCGCCGAGCAGCAGCAATTTATCGGGCTTCTCCTGCAATATCAGATCTTCCATCTGCGTAAACATCGAGGATAGCTGTCGTCCCAGAGTGGCCGCTTCATCCTGAAGAACGTAATCCGGTGCGCGCAGGCCCATTTCCTTGAAAAAGAGACCGCTGAGACTTTCCGTGAAGTTCTGTCCCGTATGCACCAGAATATGTTTGGACGCGTACTGGTCCAGCTTGGAGATGATCAGGCTGAGCCGTATGATCTCAGGTCTCGTACCCAGCACCGTCATGATCTTCATCGTAATCCCTGCCTTCATCTTGTATTGGAACCCTTGCGCCCTGCTCGGCTACGTCCTGCCTTGGCAGATTTGCGTCTGCGACTAGCCGATTTCCCCATATGTGGACGCGGTCCCTTCGTTGTACGGGTTCTCCCCTTACGTCTGCCAGTTCCGGAAGTACGTTTCAGCCCCTCACGGTCTCGGCGAGAATGAGGTGCAAGTGGCTTGCGACGACGTTTCCGCGTTTTGCCCCTCTGTTGAATCGGCTTTGCAGCCGGGACAGTACCTGAGGCAACAGGAGCATCGTGACCCAATGCGATTGGAGGTAATGAGGATTGTGGCAACGCCTGTATGACGGTCAGTGGGAATAACAGTGCCCGAACCGTAGTTGGCTCCAGAACCAGTACAGTGCGTAGTCCTCCCTCCCCATGGGTATACACAGGTCCATTCGGAGGTTGGATATAAGCAAACCATCCGGGAAAACGCAATAACCACTGTGTCACCATCGTATGCAGTTTCGTTCGGTAGGTTTCAACGCCGTAGAGCCTTTCCGCTTCTGTCCGATTACTCCACCCCGTATTCGAGGCCAGCTCTGCATCATTCAGCAAGGTTGTTGCCAAGGTGACAAGCGCTTCGGTATCACCCGGTGGGGCCAGAAATGCATCACTGCCTACGGATTCCATTAATTCCTTCAGTCCACCCTGAGCAAAAGCGATGACCGGTTTGGCAAAATAGAGACCCTCCAGTGCGGTCATGCCAAATCCTTCTTTGACCATGCTTGGGATGACCAGGATATCCATCGCGGTATATGCCAGAGATACGTTCTCTTCAAACGTAGTGAAGGTAAACCGGCGTGAATACCCGGATTTTTTCACCCGTGATACACACTCGTCGTAATACTTTTTATCCGATGGTGCCCCGATGATCCAGAAGCGACAACGCGAATGTGTTTCACAGATCCTCAAGGCCATATCCACAAAAGGTTTCAACCCTTTGGCATCATATATAAATGAAGAAATATAACCGATACAGGTCTGCGATGATTTGAAACCGAGCTCCTTACGCTTGCGTTCGCGCAGATGAACCCAGCGGTCCGGTGCTGGTAGCGCGGGTTCCCAAGTTGGGGAGATAATGGTCACTTTGTCACCTATGCCGGCTTCGTGGAATGGGGCTACCGCTGTCTCGGATATACCGATAATCCAATCCGCGTAACGCCCAATCATCTGGATTGCCTCGTTTGTATGTTCATTCGTATGAATGATCTCGGTAATCTTCCAGATGACCGGAATCTGAAGGGACTTTGCCGCTACAGCCGGCATCACATTAACGCAGGTGTTCGTTAACACCATATCGGGAGCAGTCTCCCGTATTAGGGAGACTGCTTCCTGATACGCTGGTGTATGACGAAGATGCTCCGCATCATCTGCAATGCCCAGGTAAGGTGTGTACACACCGTGAAGCATCGGCAGAGTGCATATTTTGACCTGAATGCCGAATCTTCGCGCAAGGCCCGCAAGCTTCCCCTCCTGAGGGGCTACGAGCACACATTCAAAGATCGTACCGATCTCTCTCATAAAATGAAGCAGCAGCTTCTCGGCACCTGTAATGCTGCGAGTATTACACACATGTGAAAATAACATCAGCTTTGGTTTCGTTGCCATGGCCGCACGGACCCTGTACACGATTATCCGATACAGGGTACTGTGCACACCTCCTCCCGGCCAGAATTAAGGGAATATGATGGTTAACATTTCATTAATTCTTTTGCCATACGTGTGGTCTTTCAGTGTACGTTCAAGTCCACGAAGTGCAATCTCACGGCGTTCCTTTTCATGAGTAAGATAATATTCCACTTTGTCGAGTAACTCCTGCGGCGAGGAATATGTCTCAATCTCCACACCCGGTTTGTAGAAACGCGCAATGTCATCCCGGGCGTCGGTCAGCTGTAGCGTCGTGGACGCGGCAATTTCAAACGTTCTCGGGTTAGGTGAAGCTGGCGCGATTTTGAGGTGATTATTATTGACGGAATCATCTTCGTGGGATCGATGCAGGTTGATGACAATTTTGGTGCCATTGTACACATCATTGGTCTCCGGCGGACTCATCCAGCGCCCGAGCTCAATCTTCTCGCCATAGGCAGTATAGTCAGGCAGACGGTCCCACCAGATTCCGTTAAATACCGTATTGTGTGACATCAACTGAGGCATGATCGGATTGAAGAAGTATACCCGGTTCCAGTAGGCCGAGCCGATAAAGCTGACATCCCGTTTTAACGGGGAAGGAGTTGTAATCGGAAAGTAATGATTAGTAAATGCGGCAAAAGGGAGGTAGTGAACGGACGCGCAGCCGATTTGTCGATATAGATCGATACAGTTCAGTTCCAACGTGAAGACATGGTCAAAATGTGTCACAATATCCAGCGTCATATCTGTATAGTACGGGTCATCCGTGAGCCAGATCGCCGTCTGAATGCCCGCTTGGCGAATCGCATCGATATGCTCGATGGGGATATCCATTCCATCCAGCACAAGCACAAGATCAGGACGCGTCTGCATCGCAATTTCAGAAATCGGTTGACGCGGATCAGAGAGGGTTACTTGAGCTACCATACCCTGTAGCGTGGCCATAATGGCCTCATCCAACGGGGAGTAAGGGAAGCCTTTACCCGAGGATACATACAGCACGTGAAGCTGTCGGAAAGGCAACGGTTCCTGTGCACAATTCACAATATAGTTGGCGCGACCGCGCAGATATCCTTCTTCCTTACCTGCGTCATATCCGGCATGTTGCCCATTTTTGCGTGCTTGATCAGCCAGGCTCAGTACGGGTGCATGAACCTTTTTGGTTTTACGGTGTTTGAGAGACATACCGCCACTCCTTTATTTTTTGGGATAGGATTCTTGTTGATGTTGCACTTCAGACGGGGATTACAAATGTTCCAGCAACTGACCGATCCGGCGAGTGAATGTATGCTGGTTCATCGTGGTGAGAAGTCCACGCCACGCCATCGCCTGTCGTTCTTCTTCATGCTTCAGATAATAGTGGATCTTGCGCTGAAGTTCTGCTGCGTTGGTGAACGTCTCGATGTCATATCCCGGCTTATAATAACGGGGTAAATCTGCACGTGCATCCGTAATCTGCATTGTGCCGCAGGCGCTGATCTCATACGTGCGTGGATTAATCGAGTGACCCTTAAGATGATGTGTATTGCGATTGTCTTCCCCATTCTCGCAAGTCCGGTGAATGTTAATGACAATCTTGGCGCCATTGTAATAATCTACTGTCTCTCCAGGAGCAATCCATCCTTCGTGGATGAAACGGCCTAGTACATCATAGCGTGTCAACCGATTCCACTGGCTACCCGCAATGAATACCTTTTTGTCCGCTAGAAAAGGGGCCAGCTCATCAAACAAGGCAATCCGGTTCCAGAATCCGGTACCGATAAAACAAATGTCGTGCTGATGCTGCGGTGCGGCGCGCCGCGGTTGAAACATGCCTGGATTCACCGCGAGTGGCATATAGATAACCTGGTTCGCTCCATGTCCCAGATAGAAGGGTACGGCGGCCTCTTCATGCGTGAAGACGACATCATAGTGCTGGCAAAGGGACGTTGTATCTTCGGTGAAATACGGATCATCCACAAACCACACGGCAGTTCGGATACCGAGTGCACGTATGCCATTCACCTGCTCTACATGATCTGCGGGAAATACATGCAGACCATTCATGACGAGCACAACATCGGGCCGATGCTGACTGGCTTCCTGCAACATCGTTGCTGGCGATCCAACAACGCATTCACGTACAGATTGCTGCAGAGCCAAGGTGACACCTTCATCGATGGCATCGAATCCTTGCGGGATATATAACACCTTCATGTCCCGCAGGGTCGGTTCAAACATCTGCACCCGCTCCATCATGGCTTGACAGCCGCCAAATCTGCGGCCTTCTGCATATCCGCCGCGGTAAGCCGTTTCCGCTTCGGTCAGCGGACGGTGCCTTCGTTTTGCCACATTATTCACCCTGTCTTCCTTCAGGAGATCTCACTTCCAGACTCTCCCCGAGATTGGTCTTCCCTCTAAAGGATATGCCTCGGGGTCAGATGCATCATGGACGGGTGTCCTGCAAGGCGCAAAATTGGCGCATGCCCTCCACATCCGCCTGTACGGGCATGTCCGCTTTTGCGGCGATGCAAATAACCCGGAGGATCTGTCCCCCCGGGCTATCATCATTTGTTAGAGGATGTTCAAAAAGTCCGCTTTTGATTACGAAGGATGCCTATAGGCATCACCAGCATCGAATATGAAATTCAGCCGAAATGTCCGTTGCTCACGTAGTCTTCCCTACGCTCCGCTACTCCATTTCTAGCTTCATCCCATCTTCTCGGTACTGAAAACCGGTCTTTTTGAACTGGCACTGTTATACAGGTATCATTCCATGCAGGAATAATCCGGTCTACCCGGTTACTGTGCTTTGTAAGCCAGCTGATGTCCGTCCTCGAATCCCTTGGCGAAACCCGCGTTGAATCCCTCGTTGTACGCCTCGTTGTATCCCTGGCTGTACGCACCGTCCGGGTTCGGATCGGTAGGGGTAGCCGGGACGACTGGTTGTACGGGCTTTGGACTCCGGTGCCGCCGTACCGCACGTTTCTTTTTTTTGAGCCACGCACTGCGTCCTTTAAGTGGACGTTTGTGAAGAACACGTTTGGCTCTGAGCGCACGCAGTTTGCGAATTTTGCGCAGACGGGCTCCACGGATTAACAAAGCTCTTTTGGTTCTCAGTCGTATTTTCTTTTTCTTTAACATGTCAACATTCCTCCTGTATGTCCCGAACGATACGAATTGCACACCCGGGGTCTTTGAGCCACGGCAAGCCAGGCTCCCCATGCTGGATTCGGGCCAGCCTGATTCCCGTAACCATACGAGACATTTCTGCCTGATAGCGACTCAGCAAACGAATGTTTTCGGCCAGACTGCGGGCGGATACTTCCGAATGAGCGGTTACACTGGCTACACTGTCCAGAATGCGTGCCAGCGCCTGCTGACTGTGTGCAATGGATTCAATGAGCGCCAGTTTGGCTTCCTGCTCACGCCGCATCAGACTCATTTTCCCATGTCTCCCAGATCCATGCCGCCAAACATGCCACCGTCCATACCGCCGCCATCTTCGCTATCGTTCTGCACCATCACCGCTTTGAGATTGTTGCACAGTCCGGTCTCCATCCGGGTTAATCCTTCCAGCAATTCCACCAGCTGATCATGCATTTTAAGCGGCTCGCCTACCTGATCCCCATGCGTCAGAAAGGTATCCCCATTCAAATGATTCAGCGTCCAGTTCCGTACCTTCTCGGCCTCAATCGCTTTTGCCTCCAGGATCAGGGCAATATTCCACTGCATTTTGGCTGCTGCGTCCAGCATCAGAATGAGGCTCTGTTCTCTACTCATGTTCCTTCACCCGCCTTCCGGGCTTATTCTTCTTCTTGAACCGCGATCTCCCGCATGACTTGGGTCAGCGTTTCGGCTACAGCCTCTTCCAGATCTGCAAGGCCCCCCAAGTAAGAGATAATGCTTTTGTTGATTTGCCCAGAGCTATCCAGCAGACCGTCAACGCCATCCAACTCCGGTTCGATATCTGGCAAATGATTGATGATTTCAGACATGCGTACAGCGACTTGGCGTTTGGCATCCAGCACACGTGCGATCTGCTGGTGAGAGTGTGCAATATGTGTGATGATTTCATCGATTTTGCTCTGCATGGTCCTCCTCCTTACCGTCACGGCCTGCTTCACCCATAGAAAAACCCGGCCTATCAGCATTTGCCTGTTACAGCATATGCCGGGCCGGGATCGTCAGTTACTACAGCTTGCGCCTATATCGTCAGATGACATAACTCCAGTCGGAAGAATATCGACTGAGGAATTGGCGAGTACGTTCCTGCTTGGGACGTACAAACACCTCTTCCGGGGTTCCTTCCTCCACAACGGAACCTCCATCCATGAAAACAACCCGATTTGCCACCTCACGGGCAAACCCCATTTCATGGGTGACTACAATCATGGTAATCCCCTCTTGAGCAATGGAGCGGATGACAGACAACACTTCACCCACCAGCTCGGGGTCCAGCGCCGAGGTCGGTTCATCAAACAAAATCACTTCGGGATTCAGTGCCAATGCTCTGGCGATGCCCACCCGTTGCTGTTGTCCACCTGACAACATACTTGGATACTCATTGATTTTGGCAGACAGTCCGACTTGTTCAAGCACGCGCAAGGCACGCGTGCGGGCATCGGCTTTGGACATTTTCTGGGCAATAATTAAACCTTCCGTGACGTTATCCAGCACCGTCTTGTGTTTGAACAGATTATAATGCTGGAACACCATCGCCGTTTTTCGTCTCAACTGCACAATGTCATGTTTGCGTGCATGCTTGCAATCGACGGTTAATCCACTGATCTGGACCTCGCCCTCATCGGCACGTTCCAGAAAATTGACACAGCGCAGCAGCGTTGTTTTGCCTGATCCACTCGGTCCAAGGATCGCTACGACATCGCCCTGTTCCACGGTCAGATCAATTCCCTTCAATACTTCCTGCTTGCCAAAAGTTTTGTGTATGTTTGTTAGTGTAATCATGACACGCCTCCTTTGCTGTACACGGCAACCCGACGCTCAAGCAGAGCAGTGATCCGCTCGGCAATGATGGTTAGCCCCCAGTAGATAAATGCTGCGGCGATAAAGGCCTCCAGAAACTTCAGACTGACGGATGCCACCACATCCGCTTTACCGAGGATGTCCATCTGAGACACGGTAAAAGCGAGTGTTGATCCATGCAGGAACCCAACAAACATACTGCACAGGTTAGGCAATACCGCCCCGATCGCTTGAGGGATGATGATGCGCCTTAAAGCCTGGAATGTGCTCATGCCTACAGCGTGAGCCGCCTCCATCTGGCCGATATCCACAGCAAGAATGCCTGAACGGATAATCTCGGACATATAGGCGCCCGCAGTGAGTGAGAAAGCAATCAGTACAAATACGAGAATTGGAATCGACGAGGATTGGAAAGCCCAACCGTAACGTTCCGCCAGCTTATCGATAATCATCGGAATACCGTAATAGATGAGGAATAGATGCATCAGCATCGGTGTTCCACGCAGGAATGAAACGTAGAAGTCAGCAATGCGGTGAATCCACCGCACGCGATAGATACGGATCAGAGCTGTAGCCAGACCGATTCCGAAGCCTGCAATCAACGGAACAATCGTAATGACAAGTGTCAGTGGCAATGCCTTCAGGATTTGAAAAAAAGATGTATAGATAAACTGGAGATCAATCGACATATGCTCACCCCGCTATTCGTTTCAGTGAGAGTTCAAAAAGTCTGGTTTTCAGTACCGAGAAGATGCCGCCAGGCATGATTCGTAATCAAAAGCGGACTTTTTGAACAACCTCTTTCAGGCGTTTGGCTCGAATTGCCGGTTTGTGTACAACTCTCTTGCGTTCATGACGCTGGAGTCTGCGTTCTGCAAAGGCAAATCCTTTTTCAAGCACAATAACAATGACATAATAGACCACAGACAGACTGATATACACTTCAAGTGCATGCGATGTAGCCGAAATTAACGTCTGCCCTCTGCCCACCATATCCATGACACCAATGGAGAAGGCCAAAGACGTATCCTTTAATGAACCGATTAACGTGTTGGCCATGTTCGGAAAAGCAACAATCAGTGCCTGCGGAACAACAATCCGCCGAAAAGACTGGAATGTGGTCATACCCGCAGCATAGGCTGCTTCCGTCTGACCTTTATCCACACTGCGCACCGCTCCGCGAAAGATCTCGGCAAAGGATGCCGCGTCACTAAGCGCATAGGTCACGATGACAAATAACAACGGGTCGGTTCTCGACAGGTCGATGCCAATGGGTTTGAGCAACTCGGGAAGTCCGTAATACACCAGGAACAATTTGATCAGGATCGGTGTGCCCCGCATGAATGAGACGTACAGGGTGGCCAACTGGCTTAGTACCGGAATCCGATACAGCCGGGGAACGGCCAGAAGCACGCCGCCCACCAGTCCGAGCACGATGGAACCACCCAGTACAATCAGTGTTATATGCAAATATCGTAGCAGTTCCGGGATGAAATCCAGAACCAATGACAGATCAAATGATTTTCCCATTACCGCTGCACACCTTTCTCAGACTACTCTTCAACCGTATAGTCAGCTCCAAGCCACTCAGTGCTCAGTTTGCCTAACGTTCCATCTTCTTTGATCGCTTTGAGCGCTTCGTCCACTTTGGTTTTGAGCTCCTGCTCATCTTTGTTCAGAATAAAGTACACTTTGGAGTTGGAGAGGGCATCTCCTACCGTTTTCAACTGAGCATCAACCGCCTTATTCTGATAATCAATGGCAAACTGCGTGCTGATGGTGGCATCCACCCGGCCTGTTTTAATCTGAGTAATGGTATCCTCACCCGCTCCGGAATAAACGATATCAATCCCGTTGCCGTTCGCTGCATTCCATTTCTCAGCGAGTACAGCCGCATTACTTGTGGCACCAACAATCAGTTTTTTCCCTTTGAGATCCTCAATCGATTTTACTTCCTCATTTTTCTGACTTACGACAATTTTATTTGGAAAAATATTATAGGCTTCATCATTAAACAGGAACTTGGCCTGTCTCTCATCATTCACTTCCATCTGGTGAGCGATCAGGTCAATTTTTTTTGTTTCCAGACTCAGCAGCAGGTTTTTGAAATCCATGGTGCTGAATTCGAATTCGTACTCAGGCAAACGTTTGTCGATCTCCCGGATCAGTTCCACATCATAACCTGTTAACTTGCCATTCTCATCAATGAAGCAGACATTTGGGAACTGTGTACCTGTTCCTACAATGATCTTTTTCACTTTGGTGTCGCCTGCTGCCGAAGCAGATTCTGAATCATTGCTTGCAGTTCCTGTGCTGCATCCAGCCAGTACCGCCAGCATTGTAATGAACAGCAGTGCTGTCCGGAATTTTTGAATCCCCCGTTTTTTAACCATTCCCAATCTCCTCCACAGGCTGTTATCACAGCAAATATGATGTGTACTCCCATTCCTCTTCCTATTAACAAACCATTCTTACTTGTATAGTCGGAATTAGGTTGAACAAAGAATATCATTACAAGTCATCTTAGGGCAATAACTAAACTAATAGGACATCCTGATATGGTTATAGGACTTCTCTATAGTACAAGAAAAAGCCATCCCCCATATCGATTGGCGGATGGCTTCTTCTTGTATGACTCTCACTGATTATACCATTTTGGCGGTGCATCACTTGGTGTGTACACTACTCATCTATCTGCGACTCGCCCATTTAATTTTACGTGCAACTTCCACTCGCTGTAATTGTAAGAGACCGATCCGTTCCTCGAACTTCTTGCGTTCGTCCATGGAATGAGCGGCATGAATCTGGTGGCACAGACCTGTCAGTTTGCTGTTGATGTAATCAAACCGTGTCCATAGTTCCTCTTCGGGTGTGCGTTGTTGCTCCGTCGCCGTCTGAAATATTTTGAGTTGGCGGATAAGGGATTGTTGCCATTCCTGATCCTGAATTTGGATGGCAAAATGCAAAAGATCCAGATAGTCATCAATTTGCAACGAAACGCCGCAATCAGATTTAGTGTTCATCGTCGTCTCTCCTTATTTCAGTACTTGGCTGGAATCCATTACTTCTATCTTACAGGAACAAGCCCACTGAAAGCGAGTACTGAACGATTAAATTTCGGGAAAATTTTTATTTTTTTATGTTAAAACAGCTTTACATTTCCATTAAGACCAATTTGGCAGGATATTGATATTGGTACATATGAAATTGGTAATAAAAATCCGCGTTAAGGAAAAAAGTTCTTTCCTCAAAACGGATTTTTCATCATTTTATATATAATATTAACACATATCAAATTAGTCATTTTTTCCATCTCGCTGCTGTCTGGTCATCAGTAACATGAGAAATGAGATGATAATAATGGAAACAGTCCATGCCCAAGCCATGGTCTGATTGCCCGAATCCACAGCGACATAGATTGCCGTGGGTACCGTTTGTGTTTTGCCCGGAATATTGCCTGCAATCATCAGTGTCGCTCCGAATTCGCCGAGTGCCCGGGCAAAGCCCAGGATGAAGGCGGTCATCAATGCTCTGCCTGCGAGCGGCAAGGAAATGTAACGAAAGACCTGCCATTCATTTGCCCCAATCGAACGACCCGCATCCTCCAGATCACGATCCACACCACTGAATCCCGATTTCATCGTCTGATACACGAGTGGAAAAGCAACCACCACCGAAGCAATCACCGCAGCCCACCAGGTGAAAATAACCGGTGCGGAGAATATGGCTTCAATCCATTGTCCAAACAGACTTTTACGCCCCAGTATGACAAGTAACAGAAATCCAACCACCGTCGGAGGAAGGACTAGCGGCAGCATAAATGCCGTTTCCAGCAGAATCTTTCCCCGAAATGAAGAACGTGACATCTTCCAGGCTATCGCAATTCCGAGCACAGTGGCCACTACGCTGGATAATAACGCTACCTGAAGTGACAAACGCACCGGTGACCAGAATACGGACCAGTCTATGGCGTTCACATTCATTTCGGAATTGTGAATCCGTATCTAGCGAAGATATCGAGCACTTCAGGGGTTTGTAAATACGCATAAAATTGTTCGGCCTCTGTACGGTGTTTGGTTCCTTCAATAATGCCTATTGGATAATTGGCTGGTGTGTAGCTGTTCTTGTCCACCTCAAACGCAATTTTCACCTGATCCGAAGTAAGAGCATCCGTTTTATATACAAATCCTGCATCTGCATTACCTGTCTCTACATATTGAAGAACCTGTCTAACGTCTTTCCCCTGCACAAGCTTGCTTTCCAGTTCATCCCACAGCTTGGCATTGGTCAGAGCTTCCTTGGCATAGGTTCCCGCAGGAACACTTTCCGGAATCCCAATGGCTACCGTCTTGATGGAGTCGCTGGTGAGATCCGTTTCACTGGTTACTGTGTGGGTCCCATCTGCTGGCACTATGGCCACCAGTGAATTCTGTAGCAGATTCTTCTGATCGCCCGATGCAATCAGGTTTTCATCCACTAGCGCATTCATATTTTTTGTTGCCGCCGATACAAAGACATCAGCCGGGGCACCCTGTTCAATCTGCTGTTGCAAGGCACCCGAGGCCCCAAAGTTAAAATTAAGTTCTATATAAGGATTAGCTAACTCATAATTGGTTTCAATCTCTTTCATCGCATCGGTCAGACTTGCTGCCGCAGAGATTGTCAGATCTACCGTTTCCTGCGGATCGTTATTTCCTCCTGATGAACTTTCACCTGATGCCGCTGGCGTTGAGGTTGTTTGTTCTGCACCTGTGGATGTATCCGTAGTGCCCGTGCTTGCGCCGCAACCAGCCAATACAAGAGCCAGTCCCAGTGACATACTTCCCAACACATATCCGATTCTCTTTCTCATTCATTTCTCCCCCAACGTTATCTTTAGATATAACTAGTTATAATTGATTATATCTAATTATACACAAGACAAAAAAAATGGGAAGGTGATTAAGATCACATTTGATTTTTGTTATCTGTCCTATGCGTTTATTGCGTGTTCTCAGGTTTATGGCATCCCTCAATTAATGATATAGTACAAGAAACATTCATAATAAAACCATCATTGCTCTATACCTTTGAAGGAGGATCTTCACTTATGACGGAGGAGCAATCCTACACAACCGAAGAAATATCCAAGCTACTCAAAATATCGAAACTGACGGTCTATGACCTAATCAAAAAAGGAGACCTCGTCGCATACCGTGTGGGCAAACAGATGCGAATTGATGCAACCGATCTGGAGGCATATAAACGTCGCTCCAAGCAACTTCAGTCCTCAGGTCAACGTATCCCGACTTCTCATCAGACCTCGAAATCAGGGACTCAGCCAGGTCAGGGTGATTTTCAGGGAACTTCCTTACAATTGACTACACCCGTTGGGTCTGCGCAAGCGATTACTCCAGCGAGTTCTGCTCATGCAATGACTACTGTACCACGGCATCTGGTCATAACAGGTCAGGATGTCAGTCTGGATATTCTAATGCGCCATATGGAAAAACAAACCCTGGACATTCGTCCGCTACGTTCGTTCATGGGAAGTCTGGATGGGCTTATCTCGATGTATCGCGGTGAGTCCGATCTGGTCAGCACCCATCTACTCGACGGAGATACCGATGAGTATAATCTGCCGTATATTCGCAAAATTCTGACAGGACGGTCCTATGTTGTGGTGAACCTGCTATCACGTCCTGCCGGACTGTACGTACAGCGTGGCAATCCACAGAACTTGCAGAATTGGACCGATCTGAGCAAGCCTGAACTGAGACTAGCTAATCGGGAGAAAGGTTCTGGCGCGAGAGTATTGCTGGATGAGCAACTTCGGCTGCATGGGATTCCTGCCGCAGGTCTGATCGGATATGAAACCGAGGAAACCAGTCACATGGGCGTGGCTGCCAAAGTCAGTTCAGGCGAAGCTGATGTCGGAGTTGGCATTGAGAAGGCTGCACGACTTGTGGGACAGGTTGATTTTATCCCGCTCATTCAGGAACGTTATGATCTGGTCATGCTGAGGAAGCAAGGTAATGAAGCTTGGACAGAATCTGTACTGCGAATTCTCCAATCGCCGGAGTTCAGGCAGGAACTGCAATCATTCGAGGGATATGATGTATCCCGAACAGGTGAGATTTTGTACGAAGCATAATTATGTACAATACAGTCCATGACAGAAAAAGGGCAGCCCATGCTAAACGTATGTTAAACATCACATCATGCATATACAAAACGCCTTGCAATAGCTGCAAGGCGTTTTTGGTGTTTCTTTCTATATATAACGCATGATATGGATGAATGGATTCCTTATTGCGGCAAATCGATCTCAAAGATGAATACACCATACGCGGACATGTTGATTTCATTCTGCATTGTTGTACCCGATAGTAACTCTTTTGCTTCTTTCTTAAGCTTGATGGCCGCTTGTTGATCCGAGTAGTTGAGTAAAAATACATAAGCTTTGTCCTCACCAGAACGGATACCAAGTTCAACCTCAGACGGTACCTCAACCAGGTCATCCACAGGTGACGATAGCCCTATTTCATCTAGAATAGCATCTACAACCGGTTCATTGTAAGCCGCTCCGTAATACCATACCTGCCCCTGACCTACCTCACGTTTGGTCAAAACAGGGCTACCTGCATAGTATTCGGATGTATACTCGGCTACGACTTGTACGTCGGGATGCTCCACATGAAGAACTTCGTTAAACCCGGCCGTTGGCGTTCCCTCCTGAAGCCGCTCACTCGTCCCATTCCATTGCAGCTCGGCTGCGGGAACGGTTCCTTTGATTAAGGTAAAGTCCTCTACGGTTACACCACACAACTCAGCGACAGCCCCAGGGAACGGTCTCATATAACAATGCCCCCTGAGATCCTTATATCCAGTGCGCGCACCGAAAAACAGAGTGCCTCCTTGACTGACATAGGCTTGCAGAAGTTCTGCTGTCTCGTCTGTCATGATGGCCGGGTGAGCATAGATAATCACCTTATATTCGGATAACTCTTCCAGTGTTGTCGTTGGTTGCAGTGTAACCATGTCCGTCGGAATATGACGATACTGGAGCTGTTTATACCAGGAGCGAACACTCTGTTGCTGAAGCGGACCGTGCCATTCGTCCAACTCTCCGTCCCACAGGTTATCGTAATCCTGTAGGATCGCAACATCGGCTTGATATGTAGTGCCCGCAATAACACGCCCGATCTTGGCAAACTCTTCCCCTACTTGTGCAACCTCGCGTACTCTTCTGTTGGGTTGATTATGGTAATCATTGATGCCATGCCAGTACATCTCGGTGCCAAATGTTGCTGTCCGCCAGCGGAAGTAGACGAGCAGATCTGTTCCGTGAAGAACAGATTGATATGACCATAATCGGATCTGCCCCGGTCTCGGAGTTCCCATGCCTATACTGTTGGCCCAGACTGTTGTTCCATGACGCAGAAGTTCGGTGACATATTGCGTACGTTGGACAGTTTCATGCTCCAGGCCCGATCTTGTAATGCGTTATCGTCTGTCCCTGGGAAGATCGTGGCAAACTGCGGATACGAATCATAGGAGAAGAAATCCAACAGCTCTTCTGTCATTTCATGATTATCCAAATGTCCAAACGTACCATTTGTTGTGATCCAATGTTTCGGATCCAGTTCCCGAATGATGTCCACCTGGAGCTTGGCAAATGAAATCGTATTGGCTGAAATGAATCTCTTTTCATCTAATCCCAAATGAGGATTTGGCGATTGGCTGACCATATTTCGGGTAAGGTGAACTTGCTCCCAGTCGGTATAGGTCTGACTCCAGAAAACGGTTCCCCAAGCCTGGTTCAGATTCTCCAACGATTCATAACGATTCTTAAGCCATTCACGGAAGGCGACATGGTCAGCCTCAGCATAGAAAACATCCATATGACAATTGAATTCGTTATCTATCTGCCATCCAATGAGAGACGGATGATCTTTATAGGCAATCACCATATTGCGTACAATTTTTTCACATTGCTGTCTGAAGATTGGGCTGCTGTAGTTGGTATGACGCCGCATTCCGTGTTGATACAACACCCCGTCCTTATTTGCGTTTAATACTTCAGGATATTTGGATGTTAACCACGCTGGTGGAGTTGCAGTAGGTGTTCCCAAAATAACACTTAAACCGTATTGATGCGCCAGATCCAGTGCCTTCTGGAAAAAACTAAAATCGAACTGGTCTTCTTCCGGTTCAAAGATGGACCATGCAAATTCAGCCATCCGAATAACTGTGATATTCATCTCTTTCATTCTACGGAAATCGTCCTCCCACAACGCGTCCGACCAGTGCTCAGGGTAATAACAGACCCCCATTTTTAATTCATCCATTTGGATTGATTTTGCCACCTTTAATTGCCCCCTTAACCTGCCATATTGCCTCCATTCTATTGGAACCTTCACATATAATAAATGACAAGATTATGCGACTTATAATAAAATATTGTCATTGTCCAAGATTCAAATAACAGTAGGCTGAATCTATTTCAGTTCACTACATAAAAATATTGCGTTCAAATGGAGGATGCACGTGAAAGAACACATCTTTCTCCCCAAGCCGGTTTTCCCCAGACATGTATGCTTTCCCGATTTTATTGGAGGGTACAGTGACTTTCCGAAACATTATGTGAATCGGGAATATCGAACGAAAGATATCAACTTGGATCATTGCTATAATTTGCACCTTGTACTTGAAGGTAAAGGATTCCTGGACACGGGAACCACTCGTTATGAGCTAACACGAGGGCAGGGATTCCTCTACGGTCCCGGTCTCAGACAAACCTACTATTCAGATTTGGATGACCCTTGGAGTATTCGTTGGATTCACTTCTACGGTATTCGTCTCGAAGAACTGTTAAATGGAAAAGGCGTTGACGAGCCCTGGCTGTTTCAATGTTCCAACTTTCCGGTGGTTACCGCGCTCATGGATCGATTGCTGGAGCTAGGCAGAGGCTATCAGGTGGAGGACGAGCACAGTGTGGCAGCAACATTATATGAACTTCTGACCCGATTGCAATCCGCAGCGAGTCAAATCAATGTTTCTTTAAATCACACTTCAGAGCGAATTCGTGAAGCAGGGAATTATATTCGTTCCCATAGTAACGAGCACATCACACTTGATCACGCTGCCGGAATTGCCGGATACAGTACAACATACTTTAGCCGCAAGTTCAGTCAGACGTTTGGCATCTCCTTCCCGGAATTCCTCTTGGAATCCAGGCTACTACATGCGAAACAGCTGCTCGCCACAACCAACCTTTCCATTAAACAAATTACACTGGAAACGGGATTTTCACAGTCAAGCTACTTCATCCGCTGTTTTAAAACCCAGGAAAACGTAACACCTATGCAATTTCGAATGATGCACAATCATTCGTTATAGTCATATGTTCCTTGAACAAGCTGATGCAAAAAAAGACTCTGCATATAATATGCAGAGTCTTCTTCGTTCATTTTTTATATAAGTTCATTTGTATCTTCGTCCTCGTCAACCTCACGTACGCCAGAACAGTCCGGCCTCATCCCGTTCAACCTGCTCGAGCACATTCTCAAAATCGGAACAAGGTGTAATAACATCTACCGGATTCCAGCTGCTCTGTTCATCTCTGGCATACACTTTCCACTGATTTTCTTCCCAGTAAAATCGGGCAATATGCATCTTATCCCATTGATACCGTTCAGTGGCGCAGGTACCTTCTCGTGAATATATCCGTTCATTACGGACTGAATTCTTCGTAACGTAAACAAGTCCAACATGAAGATGCACATCCTTTCAGCAAAATACCACCTCTGTTCTACGCACCACATGCAGCTCCAAGCACACAACAACCTGCCTCCATGCAAAGGTGGTCAGCCACATCCCTTGATCATTTTACCAGCTGGATTTTGTTACACCAGGAATCTGTCCTTGATGAGCCAGTTCTCTGAACTTAATTCGAGACACCTTGAACTTGCGTAGATAACCCCGCGGGCGACCTGTCACTTCGCAACGGTTCTTTAGTCTGGTCGGAGATGCATTTCGCGGCAATTTTTGCAATGCCTCGTAATCCCCTTTCTCCTTCAATTCCCGGCGCAGGTCCGCATATTTTGCCACGATCGCCTGACGTTGCTTCTCACGTACCACTTTTGATTTTTTAGCCATGAAATACAGCTCCTTTATCCATTAAATTTATGTTTAGAACATTAACTTCCGAGTTATACGGCTTCCACAGGCCATGGCAGTGGATTGTCGAAATGGCCCCAGTCGCCCAGCATTTCTTCGTCACTGAGCAGGCACAGGTCTAGCTCATCTTCAATGCTCGCACGCTCCATTTCGATCCCAATCATGACAAGCTCCGTCTGACGATCTCCCCACTGGGCATCCCATTTCTCCAGAACATCCGGCTCGTTACGTAAAATCTCTTCTTTGTCCGCTTCCGGCAACGCCGCGACCCAATGTCCCGCAGGACCGAACTGAATGGAGGGCCCTGCCTGACTGAGGCTTGCAGCAACGTCTCCTTCAGCCGCGAGCCATACCAAACCTTTGGCACGTACCACTTCTTCCGGCCAGTAACTCATGAATTCAGCCAGACGGGAAGGATGGAATGGCTTTCTACGGCGATAGACAAAGGAACCAATACCATATTCCTCGGTTTCCGGTGTATGCGACTCCTTCTCCAGCTCCTGAATCCACCCAGCGGACATGCTCATTTTCTCAAAATCAAAGCGGCCTGTATTCAGAATCTCGGACGGATTCACCTGTCCGTTCTCGGTCCGAATGATCTTGGCGTTAGGCTGTAACTTACGGATGACCCCTTCGAGCTTGTTCAGCTCGGTGTCATCGACCAGATCACATTTGTTCAGCAGCAGCACATCACAGGTTTCGATCTGATCGATCAACAAGTCTACAACGTCACGGTTATCCTCATCTCCAGTCGCCTGATTACGATCCAGAAGACTCTGTCCTGATCCAAAATCATGCCAGAATCGATTGGTATCCACCACCGTTACCAGACAATCCAATCGGGCCAGGCGAGTAAGATCAATACCCGACTCCTCATCGGCGTATGTAAAGGTCTGTGCAACTGGAACAGGTTCACTGATGCCGGTGGATTCGATCAAAATATAGTCATACTTGCCTTCGTTCACCAGCTTCTCAATCTCCTGCATCAGATCATCCCGCAAGGTGCAGCAGATACAGCCGTTCGACAACTCCACCAGCTTCTCTTCGGTTCGAGACAAGGTTGCCTCCCCCTTAACCAGCGCTGCATCAATATTGACCTCACTCATGTCGTTAACGATTACGGCAACCTTAAGCCCTTGTCTGTTGTTCAACACGTGATTCAAAACCGTCGTTTTCCCTGAACCGAGGTAACCACTCAGTACGGTTACCGGAACTTGCTTTTGTGTCATAGAAATCCACTCCTTATATGTGCAGTCTGTGTAATTCGGACTTTAATAGTAATTATTACGATTAACAACAATGACTATAATCCTGTTAGACGGTCATTGTCAAACTATTTTTGATTTCAACCTGCAAAAAAACAAAAAAAGGCTGATGACCGCCCCTTACACTTTCGCATCCTGAGGATACGTTTTGGCAAGAAGTGAGTCATAAACCTCCTCTGTAAATGTTCTTTAGTTCAATTTATATAGCCACCCCAGATCTGGCCTTATTACCCGCTTCCATCCGATGCCTGAACACCAACACCAGTACCATCGCTGCAATAGACAGCAACGTGCAGATCATAAACATGGTGGAATACGAACTCATTTGCACAATGAGCCCCATTGCCAGTCCACCCAGAGAGAATCCGAGGTCATACGAGGACATGAAAATCCCCATGAGTACATATCTGGAATCCGCAGGCAACACAAAAGACAGATATGTGGTTAATGTCGGGTACAACAGTGCCAGGGCAAAACCGCTGAACACTGCGGAGAGATACACCAATGGCCCGATGATCTCCATTAAGCTGAGTAACTGGGTTCCCAGTGCTGCACACAGCATTAACCCTGCCATCAGCCAGGTATTCCAGCTACCGTCGGACGGAATTTTTTTGCGCAAAATAAACCTGCACAGGATTACAACTAATCCCTGAATCGTCAAAAATACGCCTGCACTCGCCATTCCGGTGGATACCATATACAGAGGAAGAAAGGTCGCTGTCGCCCCAAAGACGCAGGACGCAAACAACATCACCACACTGCTGATCAGCAGCGGTGTACTGCGCCAGATGCCGCCGAATGAACGAAACATGTCACCCAAGGTGTACGATTTGTTCTGCACGGTACTCCGCGGCAGATCCACATTATATCCAATCAGAAGTGGCAGCGCCGCCAGTCCGATCATCAGCAGCGTAAACGCCAGATCACTGGCATTTTCCCAGATTTGTATGGCAAGGATCGGAATGACCAGAGAAGGAACCATCGTAAAAAGGGTGTACATGGACAGCCCTTGTGCCCGGTCTTTGTCCTCCAGCTTTTCCACAATGCCTGCCTGCATCGTCATGGAGAAAAAGGCCGTAGCCACCCCTTGCAGGGCTCGCAACCACAGATACGTCTCCACACCAAAAACAACAAATAACAGCAACGTGCCCGCATGTAATAGCAATAACCATTGCATCACTCGGAGTGGCCCATGCTTACCCAGCAGTTGTGCTGCAAAAGGTCTCAAGAGCATACAGGTGAACATATATGCCCCCATCATCAGACCAATCTCAGCCTGGTTCAATCCGGCGGCTTCGCTTCGCAAAGGCAGAATAATCGTCAAAGCTGAATTCGCTGCAAAAAATAAAAAGGCCAGCATATAAAACCGTATAAACGAAAAGGATACCGGATTTAATTTCCCATTGGATGTTGCCGTCATTGAAGACTTCAAACGTTCGTCACCACTTTCTCTTCTGGCAGTCAACTCACAGATGTACCTGTAACGGGTCTCCGCCGTTCATAGGCAAAAACGATCATTACCGCTCCTAGGATAGCACAGATCATGTACATAAATGAATAGGAAGAGAAGTCAGCGACGGGACCCATAATCACACCACCCAGAGAAATCCCCAGATCCGCCATCGCGATAAATAACCCAATCAGGACGTTCCGGTTCAGCTTAGGCAAGACAAAAGATAAATAGGTCGTGAGTGTCGGATACAGGATCGCCTGACCGATTCCCATGAATACAGCGCCCACATAGAAAAAGACTACCCCGCCTGTCACGGCAAAACTGACACATTGCGCAGCTACGGCGAGCAGACACATGGTGCCCATGATGAAAGGAGAATGCCAACTGCCATCGGACGGAATCCTTTTTCGAAGCATAATTCGAGCCAGCACCACCGTTCCTGCCTGAAGCATCAGATATACGCCGGCATTCCCATTTGGTACTTGGCTCGCATACAGCGGAATAAAGGTGGTAATCGCGCCAAATACAACGGAAGCGGCGAGCATTAACACACTGCAACGAAATAAATGTGGATTCTTCACCAACTGACCAAAGGATTCCCACATGCTCACGTTCTGCTCCGAAAGATTCTCAGCAGGTTGCTCCTTGTTTGGTTCCATTTTGGCGGTATATCCGAAAACGCCAGTACAGATGGCAATGCCGATCAGAACCACTGTAAAGTAATCCATGCCACCCGTCTGCCAGATTCCTAACGCGATAACTGGCCCCACGATCCCCGGTATATAACTGAACAGCGAATAATACGAAATCCCCTGTGACCGATCTTTCTCCGGAAGTGCATCAATAATGCCAATCTGCAAGGCCATGGAGAAAAACGCTGTCGATACACCTTGTAAAATACGAGCAACCAAATAACCTCCGAGTCCCGTAAAGGTATATAAAATCAGCGCAAATCCATTGATGATCAGAATCAAACGCAATATTTTGATCGGACCGTGCTTTTGAATAATCCGACCTGCCCAGGGTCTGAAAAACATCGTTGTGAACATATAAGCGCCCATGATCAGTCCGATTGTTGTACCGCTCGCACCCAAGGACTCCCCTTGCAATGGGATGATCACGTTAAGAATGGCATTGGCACTGAAATATAGAAGAACCAGTATGTACAAGCGCAGAAAAGGCCAAGACATCGCTCCACTCACAATGGGTATTCCCCCTAAAATGGTATTAAATGCTTCAATAATTTCTTCGCATAGTCTGACTGAACATCCTTTAGCTGCTCAATAGGAACAATCTCTTCAATCTGACCCTCTCTGAAAATGATAACCCTGTCACAGATATAAGCTGCCGCTTGTATATCATGTGTGATAAAGACATAGCTCAGCTTGTAAATTTCCTTCAGCTCTTTCAACAATTGCAGTACCTGGATCTGAACAGACACGTCCAGTGAACTGATCGCTTCATCAAACACAATGCATTTAGGGGCGGTGGAGATGGCCCTGGCTATGCACACTCTCTGAGCCTCCCCGCCGGATAGTTCATGCGGATATTTGGATCTATAAGAAGGGTCCAGACCAACTTGGTTCAGCAACAGATCTACCTTCTCTGAGTTTCCCTGATGCTTTCGCAGTTTTTGCTGTGCTTGCATCGATTCCGTAATGGCAGCTTCCACGGTAAGAAATGGATTGATGGATGACGTATAATTTTGAAAAACGGCGCTGAGGTTACCCATCCATACACGTCGATCCTGTACGTCTTTACCATCCAGCGAGATCGTTCCACGATCCGGGCGTTCAATGCCCAGAATCAGACGGCCCAACGTAGATTTACCGCTTCCGCTTTCACCGATGATACCGAGACACTCGCCCTTCTGGCATTCAAAGGTAACCTGTTTCAAAACTTGTTGTTTGTGCTTGGAGAACAGTCCGCCTTGGTTATATGATTTTTCGATACCTTCCACCTTTAGCATCTATGACTCCCCCTGCATCAACGCCTTAAAATGATTGCTCAGCTCCAGTCGGGTAGAGACCAGATACTGCGTATAGGCATGCTTCGGCTCTGTCAAAACAGAATGCATGCTGCCGCGCTCTACGATCTCGCCGTCTTTCATGACCATCACGTCATCTGCAATCTTCTGGACAACGCCGAGATCATGGGAGATGAATATCATGGAACAGCCCATGCGTTCACGTAATTGAATCAATTGCTCCACCACTTCATATTGAGAGATCGTATCCAGTGCCGTTGTTGGCTCATCCGCAATAATCAGATCAGGCTCCAGCACCAATGCCAGTGCAATCATGATTCGTTGCAGCATCCCACCGGACAGCTGATGTGGATATTGATTCAGAATCTCGCGCGGATGTCTGAGCATGACGCTTTCCATGGCATTGATGATTTTCAATTCAATCTCGCGGGTGTTCCAGCCAAAATGCTGCTGAAGCGTCTCCCGAATATGAACACCAATGACACAGGAAGGATCAAATGCACTCATGCCATTCTGCAAAATCATACATAGATGCTTGCCCCGCTTACGCCGCATCTCCGGTTCCGAAATCCGGTTCAGGTCTTCGCCCTGGAATAACATCGTGCCCGATTGGCGAATCCATGGCTTGTTCAATCGCATGAGAGCTCTGCACGTAACGGATTTACCGCTACCACTTTCCCCTACAATGGCCATACAGCTTCCCTGCTTAACTTCAAATGAACTGTCATGAATGATCACTTTGCCTGTATTGGTATCCCATACCTTCAAATGTTCAACCTCGACTATATTCATAAGCGGTCTTTCTCACCTCACTTTCGTAAGACTTGTCAGACTTACCTTGAGAGGTCATCAATTTGGGGTCCAGAGCCACCTGAAGGGCATCCGATAGAAAATTAAAAGCAGACACGACCACCACAATGGCCAGGCCCGGTGCCAACATCAATTCCGGTCTGGAGAACATCACTTCCTTCGCCTCATTGAGCATCATGCCCCACTCCGCATGCGGAGCCTGAATGCCAAGCCCCAGAAAGGAAAGGCCGGAGATCTGCAACATCATCGAACACATGGAACCACTAGCAATGACAGCAATATCGGCAAAAGTAACCGGAACAATATGTTTGGTTATGATTCTCATATTAGGCATGCCGGAGGCTTTAGCGAATTTCACATAATCCATATCGGAGAATTGCATCACAGATGTTCGAATAACGCGGGCAAACCAGGCCCATTTCATCCACACAAAGGCAATCAAAATGTTCTCCAGTCCTGCACCCAAAATGCCAACCACCGCCAGTGTCATCACGTATCCGGGAAAAGACAGCATAATATCACAGACTCTCATAATCCATGCATCCACTTTCCCCTTGAAGTAACCCGCGACAAATCCAACAATAGCCCCGATCAGAACAGATAGACTGAGTGCAACCAGCACCCATAACACACTTGGACGGATACCATAGATAAGCCGGGATAGTACACATCTGCCCAGATGATCATTGCCTAATAGATACTCCCAAGACGAAGAGGCGTATCGAAGCTTCATATTCACTTGTCCAGGATCATGCGGCGCAATAAGCGGAGCCAAAATGCCCGCCATAAGCGTAGCGATAATCACCACCAAAGAGGTCATCGCAAGCTTGTCTTTGCTCAGATTTTTCAGTATTCGCATCAGAATTCCTTTCTCAACCGGGGATTCATCGCCGCATTAATGATGTCGGATATCGTGTTAAACAACACAAAGGTGACAGCCAACATCAGAACATACGCCTGAATAATCGGAAAATCCCTGCTTAAAATGGATTTCACGCTGAGCCTCCCGAGCCCCGGCCAGGCAAATACATTTTCAATGACTACCGTACTGCCCAACACGATCGGGATCGCCATGCAAAAGATGGACACGGCCACCTGTAATGAATTTCTTAGAATATGCAGGGTAACTTTCTTCTCGCTCAGACCACTTGCCCGTGCATATAACACATAGTCCTCATTCATATTGCTCAGCATGGAACTTCGAACCGTTCGGAAATAAATGCCTGTATAACTCACCGTGATCACAATCACCGGAAGAATGTAGCTTCGATACGAGTCCATACCACTGGTAGGCAGCAGATCCAGCTTGACGGAAAAATACCAGATCATAATAGCTGCAAGCCAGTAGGATGGCATGGCCGTAAGGAAAAATGATACGCCTCTGACCGATCGATCCAGCAGCTTGCCTTCTCTCATGGCACAGATCACTCCGAGCAGAATGGACAGCGCAATAATAAATACCGATGAGACGAGCGTTAACTTCAATGTGTTCATAAAAGCCGGCCCCATCAAAGTCCACACGGGTTCACCCGATACATATGAGTTGCCGAAGTCCAACTGCAAAACAGCCATAATCCAGTTCGCATACTGGATCATGAACGGCTGATCGAATCCCAACGCTTTATTCGTTTGGGCGATCAGTTCATCCGTGATCTGCGGAACTTCCTGTGCCTGTAACACAACAACCGCCGGGTCCAAGGGAGATAGATTAATCAGAACGAACGTTATAAATGAAATGATAATCAGTAAAGGGATGGCTAACAGAATCCTTTTGATGATATAACTTCCCATATCCATCTCCGCTCTATTTAAAATTCATT
Source organism: Paenibacillus sp. FSL H7-0942 (assembly GCF_045040715.1). Taxonomy (NCBI): domain Bacteria; kingdom Bacillati; phylum Bacillota; class Bacilli; order Caryophanales; family Paenibacillaceae; genus Paenibacillus; species Paenibacillus sp. FSL H7-0942. Next base: position 5,605,687 of record NZ_CP150279.1, read on the forward strand.
TTTTCAAAAGGTAGTTCATATTGGGTCTGCTTGAATGAGATTCCATTAAGATTCTCGGGAGCGACTACGGTAACACGTCCGTTGGTAATCGGGATGAAGACTGCTTCATCATGGACAATCTTCATAATGTCGGCATATAGGGATCGGCGTGAAGCCTCATCCGTGGAGAACATAACCGCATCAATTTTTTTGTACAATTCATCTGCTTGGGCAATTCCGCTTGTTGTATGCTTGTATGCCGAATCTGATGTAAATGCAGCAATGGTACTCTGTGGATCATAAGCCAGTCCCCAGGTTTGATTAAAGAGCAGATCATATTCCCCGGTGGCTCTCCGATTCGCAATGGAAGTGGATTCTTCGCCCACGATTTCAAGCTGAACACCCAATTCTTTCATGGAATACTGGATCAATTCGGCCTGTATTTTCTGTGAAGACGAGTTGCTGTCATAGTAGAGATTCGTGGCTAAAGGCTGACCGTTCTTCGTTCTCACCACTTTACCGTCTGCCAATGTCCAGCCTGCTTGGTCCAGAAGATTTTTAGCTAATTCCGGATCATACTCCCGTTTCTTAAGATCCACCTTGGCGTAATTGACATTGGCTGAAAATAGCGTGTCCGCTACAGTCTGCGTTCCGTTGAAAATATCTTTACTGATCGTTTCCCGATCAATGCCAACCCATAACGCTTCCCGCACTGCCGTTTCCTGAACTGGACTATTCTCGCGACTGCTATTGGCTACGATCATATTGGTATTCATCGCTTCACTTCGAACCACTTGATAACCACCGGATTCAGCCAATTGGTCCATGGCTTCGACATCGATACTATCTGCTCCCCGGTCATCGGTGAACACAAAGTTGATCTCTCCTTTTTGCAATGCCAGGAATGTCGTTTCACCTGCGGGAAGAACCTTGGATGTGATTTTCTTGATTGCAGGTGCACCACCCCAATAGTCTTCATTGGCTTCAAACGTGGCATTCTCTTCGACTTTATGAGCTGTAAGCTTGTAAGGTCCTGTGCCGTGGAAACCACTCACTCCGTCTTTGGTTCCGCCATCATTGAAATCCTTGGGTGATATGAAGACGTAAGGTCTTGTCATGGACAATTCCACCATTGCGGGATAATAGGCTTCCGACAGCGTCAGCTCCACCGTGTGTTCATCGATAACCGTTACACTTGTGATTTTGGTAGACAGCTTGATCCAGGCATGTTTTTCGGCATTCGCCTGTACTTCATCGATATTTTGTTTAACCGCCTCTGCGTTGAACGGCTCTCCATCATGGAATTTCACATCTTGTCGCAGATGAAAGGTATAGGTCTTGCCATCCTCGGAAATATCCCATGATTCCGCCAGCAATGGCTTGATTCCGTCAGGCGTGTTTTCCACCAGAGACTCATATACCATTCCTTGTGCAGGCATGGAGCCTGTATACAGATGTGGGTTCATATCATTAATATCTTTGGCAGAAGCATAGATAAGTTCTGTTTGTACCTGGCTATTAACAGGCTCCGTTTGGGCGCTCTCTTTCTCTTTTGTGCTCTGTCCGCATCCGGCGAGCAGCGCAATGGCAGACACCAGCAATAGTATAGATGTAAAAGTAAGACGCTTTTTCACAACATTTCCTCCTGATGATTAAGTTACAAGCAGACCTTGTAGGTTACATCAGACCACTCCGATTGCAGTACCATCTTCCGATCGCTGTTATCCCCAGATTTTTTTGATTCTCTTTTCCAAAGAGAAAATCCGGTGATAAATGCGAACGCTTCGCTTCTTCAGATTGGTTCTGCACTCTCCGTTATGATGTAAACATCAGGTTCAACTTGATTAATTTGAGATGTAATTAACCCTATTACTCAAAGTCCGGTGCAGATCATGCGGATATCCTCTTCAAAGGATTGGATTGAAAAGGCGCTGGACAAGCGCTGATCCGGGTGTGCGTCAGCCACTTCCTGAAGCTTCGCTTCAAATCTGGCGATAAATTGATCAATCGTTGGACAGCTCACATCGAGGTGTCTGGCAATGCCCTGAATGATTTTGATGCGGTAGTAATCTTCTTTGGGCATACGGGGAATATCCAACTCCCCTTCGCGGTTCATGAACGTTTTACGGAATGGGACTGCTGAAAAGTCGAAATATTTCCCTTCCGAGTCGGGTTCCGAGAATGGATCAATCAATAATGAGGTGTACCGTATGTATAATAAATACTCTTGATGAATGACCTGCAGCTGATTGAAATTCTCGATATCCTGGCGTGATATACTCTCTAATCGAACCGGATAGTTGTCATCCGTCATGAATTGGAGCAGGTTGACTCCCTGAATATCAAGTCGGTTCGTAATATTCATAATCTCCTGCCACTGTGCCCGCATTTCCCGTATCAAAATTTGTGTAATCGGACCTTCAGGATACATCTTGTATACGTATTTCTGAGTATCTGGAGCTCCAAAGATAGCTTCTAATGAGAAGTCATTCATGAACAAGGGTGGATGAACGTACAACGAGATATTTCTCGTTTCCGCCTCCAGTGGGGATCGCATCACATCCAGCGCAACACCCAAACGCTCATAACCTTGGCGTAGCTTACTCACCTGTTCAGACGGGTAAAGAGTGGAACCGATATAAACCTTTTTCTTAACCCCTGTAGTAATCACATGATTTGACGGATGTTCGTGCATCCAACGGGTATCTCCAAGGTAGGTAGAGAAACTGATCACTTCCGGCTCCACATTCCGCTCTCTCATGTAATGGGTCACAAGTCGATTCGACCCAAACGTTGGAGAAATCAAAATGATACATTTCAGTTGTTTGATGAATTCATCATTCATTTGTTCCAGTACATCGATATACGCATCGGTGGTAACCGCCAAAATGAGTGTATCCCATTCACCATCAATGGTGTCATATCCCTTGAACACATGATCAACGTAACACTCACCTGCGAGCGATTGATGTTTCTCATTTTGAATGCTGACCTGAATACGTTGATTGCTCTCTTCGAGGGCTGAGAATACGGATGCTGAACGAACCGATTGTCTCCCCGCAATGCCTATACAGCAGTTGAGATCATCTTTGAGCGTTACCGCAAGCTGAATGGATGCAGGTCCGGTTCCGAGTATCAGGATTCGCTGAAGATTGCTCATATAAGCCTCCTTAATTCAATGTTCAATCTGTAATCCATTTGGACGCACTTGGATGCACTTGCATACCTATGCTTTTTGATACAACGCAATATCAAACACATCATCCGGGCGCAGGATCGTATCCACCAGCTTCCATTTGCTGCTGTCCGTCTCTCTCATAGGATAATTGAACAAGGACTTCAACTGATCACCGTATCTCATGGCTACAACCACCTGTGCATTCGTCAGGGCATGCAGTTGATCAAGCAGCTCATATTTAGGGGCCACCGTAGAGCTGAAAATGATATGGGTTGCTTCCCTGGTATAATCCAGATCCTCAAGCAATGTTGACTCCAAACGAATCTTCAAGTCCGTTCCCAGTGTCTCCACTACTTTTCGCCCGAGTGTAATGGACTCTTCGTCAATATCGATCCCGACAACCTGTGCACCTGTTCGCTTGGCGATGAGTAATGGTGTCATGGGGAAGGAACCGGAGCCTACCAACAATACGTTGGAATCGGAGGTGACATGGAAGCTGCCGAATTCTTTATCGATACACTCTTCTATATTTTTGAAATAATCGGCAATCTGAACATCCCCGTTTTCTAACTTTAATGCACGATATTTCTCCATGATCGCCACACACTGGGCGGATTTATTTCTTAACTGCCATACAAGCGAATCCAGTTCTTCCAGCTCCGAATGCTCCAACTGTTCCCAGGCTGCCTTATTGTCCTGATCAGTCACAAAGCGGGAATAGTCATTGATCACAGCCTCCAGCTCTGCACTATGCTGAATCGTATGATCATACTTGCTCGCGAGCTTATCGAATTTCTCTGCAAATTCACTCAAACATGTCTGAAAATGGACCAATGTGATCATTTCTTTTCCCCCTATACGTTGTCTCGATCATGTATCATGTACCTCATGCGTTTACAACGCTCCATTCTGCTGGAGCATCTATGAAGGCTTTGCCCTGAGCCACGATGCCAACAGATCCCTCAATCGTAATACTCCCAAGTTCTGCGCCATTCCACTGGGCTACCACTTTGATCGCACCACCAGGCTGCTTGATGTACTGCGTAATCTGCCCCTGCTGGCTCCATGCGAGATACGCTCCGACGGAGGCCGTACCCGAACCACACCCTCTCTCCCAGATCAGACTATCCAGCTCCGGAACATAGATGAGTGGGGCCATTTCTTCCAAGTGTGATTGATATAACAAGATACCGATCAGCTTATCTCCCAGGGTTAGTCCCAGTAACCTTGCAAGGGTCTGTGCCCTCTTCTTCATCGTATCGTCAAAGTCATCGACTTCGATCACGATATGGATGAACTCAGCGTACCGGATGATCACCATATCGAGTTCGATGCCTTCGTATCGGATTGTTCGTTGTTCGATCTGCTTTGGTATCGGCATGGTTACCTGACAGTCATATTCGTTCTGCTGTTTCTTCACATGGCACATGATCAATTGATCGGTTCCGGAAACCTCCAGCATGATATCCATAAACTCCTGTTGTTCCAGTTCTGCTTCAGATGCGTGGTGTGCTGCAAGTGCCATACAGGCATTGCCACAGAACTCTCCTCCGGCCATTTCCAGACGGGCCACAGCTTCCGGTCTCCTCGTTGGTTCAATGAATCCCACTTGTTCAGCGTAAACGTTATCATACGACATTAGACGAGTTGCAATATGATTGTATTGCTCGGCTGCATGATCCGTTTTAACCAGAATCGTCATGTTTTGAGTGGGACTGAACTTGATAAAATCGATCTCCTGTTTCATCGCAGCGACTACTCCTGTTCTTCTTTTTTATCTAATAGTAATTATTACGATTAAAGGTCGAGAAAAATATAGCACATCTTTTTGGGGAGCGTCAACAAATATTTCCATTTAAAAAAAATAAAATTTCATAATACCTTTAGCTGCACCTCCTGTAAGAAAACCCAAACAGAGCTGACGCTTCTGCGCCAGCCCCAGCCATAATTACACCATCTGATAAGATTCAACAAATCGTCGTTCCTACCCCGCTCTTACTTAAAAAAGGGAATACGAAAAACGGTTGCCGTCGAACGGAACCGTTTCGATCTGGATATGATCCAGTGATTCACTGTACTCATCACGCTTGATGTGCTTGCACATTGTGCAGTGCTTTCTCAGCCAGTGCAGCCAGAAGATGTGCTCCCAGCGACAGAGCCCGTTCATCCACATCAAAGCCAGGGTGATGCCACTCATGCGGGCCAGAGGTGCCCAGGAAGAGGAACAGGCCGGGAACTTCTTTTTGATAAAAAGAGAAGTCCTCTCCTGCCGGAGAAGGTAACGGTCTAACACTGTTTAATCCAATCTCACTTGCAACTTGCTCCGCCGCAGATGCCAGAGACTCATCGTTGACCACGGCAGGAGGTCCCTGAATCCAGCGAACCGTAGCCCGTGTGCCATAGGCTGCCGCCACACCGGCGACTACCTGATTGAAACGCTCGCGAATCCGTGCACGCACTTTCTCATCAAAGGTACGCACTGTGCCATCGAGGATCGCTTCATCCGGAATAACGTTCCAGGCTGTGCCGCTGTGGAGCTTGGTGACACTGATTACAGCACTCTCCTGTGCCCCCACATTGCGGCTCACAATGGCCTGTAGTGCCGTAACAATATGTGCAGCAACCACGATTGGATCAATGCCTGCTTCCGGCACGGCTGCATGGGTGCCTACACCTTCCACTTTGACAACAAAACCGTCTGCTGCTGCCATCAATGCGCCTTCCCGAATGCCCACCGTACCTACCTGGAGATCAGGCTTGTTATGCAAACCAAATACGGCCCGAACATCGGATAATGCGCCGCTCTGGATCACTTGCCGAGCACCCGTTGCTTTTTCCTCCGATGGCTGGAATATCAACCGTACTTTTCCCGGTAGAATGGACTCACGCTGTTTCAGTAATCGTGCAGCACCAATCAGAATTGCCGTGTGTGCGTCATGTCCGCATGCGTGCATCTTTCCATCTGCCTGGGAGGCAAATTCCAGCTTTGTCTCTTCCTGAATGGGCAGCGCATCAATATCTGCTCTTAGGGCGACAACAGGACCGTCCCCTTGACCCACTTCAGCGACAAGCCCTGTCCGCAGCGCATATTCGTCTGCAATACGGACGCCTTCCTCTTCCAGCCAACTGCGAATGGCTGCCGTCGTCTCCTTTTCCTCGCCGGACAATTCCGGGTTGCGATGCAGATGTCGCCGAATGGTGATTAAACGTTCCGCAAATTCTTCCGCCCGTTCACCGTGAAGTTCATGCTCGGGGCCCTGTGCTTGTTGCTCAGAATGCTGCTTGGGCTGTTCCAGATCACTTTTCATCACATGGCCTCCCATTCGTATATATTCACTGCTATATTAACTGCCTAATTCTATCCGATTGCAGCTTCCTGTTCCTTGGATTCCAGTGCAAATTCACTTAGTCCCTGCTCTGCCAGAATCTCACGCAACAATTCGAATGAACGAATTCGCTTGGTAAAGTCCCGTGTAGCTGTAGTCACAATGAACTCTTCCACAGCAAACTCCTGCTGGAACTTCAGCAGTGCCTGACCTACGCTTTCCTTCGTCCCCCGGGTCACACTTGGCTCCAAAATTTCGATCCGATAGGTTTCGTTTGATTGACGCCCGAATTCTTCCGCCTGTTCCACAGAACCGACGGTCAGCACCTTACCACTCTCCAGATGGATCTTCACCAGCATATGCTCGCTCGCAAGTCCTTCCGCTTCTTCCTCACTTTCGGCCACAATTAACGATATGGCTAGTGCAGCGTAGGGCTCCCGTCCCTGGGAACGATTGAATTGTTCACGATATACACGGATCGCTTGAAGCGCTACCTCTATATTACTGTTAATGAACAGTGAAAAGACATATGGGAGTCCCAGTTCCGCAGCCATGCCCGCACTATCGACACTTGCTCCAAGTACGTACAGCTCCGCTGGAATGTCCGACACTGGCGAAGCGCTGAGACCTGCAAGTGGATGCGACTGATCTTCAAGCGGCTCATTGTGGATGTATCGTTTCACCTGAACAATTTTCTCTTTGAGAGATGCGGCTTCCTGAATACCTTCCTGCAACGCCTGTGTCGAACGTGGTAACCCGCCTGGTGCACGACCGATTCCCAGGTCAACTCTTCCTGGTCCGAGCGCGGCGAGGATATTGAAATTCTCGGCGACTTTGTATGGACTATAATGCTGGAGCATTACTCCGCCAGACCCCAGCCGAATCCGCTTTGTATGCGCAAGCAAGTGGGAGATGAGTACTTCCGGGGAGGAACCTGCAACATGCCCTGAATCATGGTGCTCCGACACCCAGAACCGATGGAATCCAAGCTGCTCTGCCCGCTGTGCCAGCTCAATCGTATGCCGAAAAGCATCCACCGCCGTTTCCCCTTCATAGATGGGAGTCTGATCCAAAATGCCAACACGAATACTCATATCCTTCTCCTCCTTGATTGTGCTGAACCGCTGTTCTTGAATCTTACAAACAATCTATAACTTCCGCAGCAGTTCCCCGAAGGGCTCTGCCAATGGCGAATATTCTTCTTTTAAAGTAACGACGCTGATCTGCAACGATACACCTGCTACCTCATGTACCTGAATGGGGAACAGCTCCTGATTTTGCACTTCCTTCTTCACCGTGAGTCCCGGGAGAAAGGCAATGCCTGCCCCTTGCATAACCAGTTTCTTCGCCGTCTCCGAATTATCGACATGGTATGTAATATTCGGCGGATGTTCCAGCGAGTCGAAAGCCCGGTGAATGCGAAGCCAGTCCAGTGAACCACATTCAAAAAAGACCAGTTGCTCATTCCGGATAGCTTCCATGCTGACATGCCCGCTCTCAATGAATGGATGCCCTTTGTACACATAGAGCTGAATCGGATCTTCATAAAAAGCAACCGTACGGATCGCAGGATGCATGACCTTGCGCACAAAAGCAAGATCGATCTCCTGACCAAGCAGTTTGGCAATCAGCTGATCCGTCGTTGCGGTCGTCAATTTGATATTAATTTCGGGGTAAGCTTCCTTGATCTTGGGTAAAAAATCGGGAATGACATAGTTGGATACCGATACTGTACTACCAAGTCGAAGAGCATCCGGTGTTGATCGCCGTTGCTGAATCTTCTGCTTGCCCTTCTGAATCACTTGCAGCACTTGCTGCGCATATGGCAGGAATTTCCGACCTTCATCTGTCAGCACAATTTGTTTGCCAAACCGATCAAACAACTTGCAGCCCAGCTCCCTTTCCAGTGACTGAATGCGAGCTGTGACCGAAGGTTGGGACAAGAAGAGTACTTCGGCAGCCTTATTGAAGCTTCCATAATGATTGATATATACAAATGCTTCAATATTCTCGATATTCATGAGCGCCTCCGTATCCACGTCCGCAGACGTTTGATCTTATATTGATTTATCCAATACACTTACTTGGTTTTATGATATCGTAATCCCATCCTTTTCCAGTGTCAATATCAATTCATCCAGCGAGCGATCCAAACGTGTAGTCACATCTGCCGAGAGTACAAATTTTCCATCATCCAATCGTTCAATTCCCTGATCCACAGCATACACGCCACCCAAGATATGTCTTCCACCAAGGGCTGCCAGAACAGGCTTCAATGCATAATCAATCGCGAGTAGATGAGCTATAGAGCCACCGATAACGAGCGGAAGTGTCAACTTGCCCCGCAACCCTTCTTGCGGAATCAGATCCAGAAACAACTTGAGCACTCCCGAGTACGATGCCTTGTATACCGGTGTAGCCACAATAACTGCATCCGCCGCTTCCACGACAGCGAGTGCATCACGAATGAATGAGCTGTCAAACCGGGCTTGCACCAGATCCTCAGCGGGCAGATCCACAACATGAATGACTTCAACAGTGATGCCTTCCTCCGTTAATTTTTGGCTGCTGTAATCCGTCAGACCTGTCAAACGCGAACGTTTGGAAGGTGATCCTGCAATAATGACAACATGTGACATGAATATCTCCTCCTCAAGCGTAAACGGCTGTCGCCGTCCTCTGGTGGCACAGCTACCGTTTCGCAGTGAAATATAAAAATGGATAGGGTGAAACTTATAAATTCTTATATTTTGGAATAGCGGTCAAGCCGCTCCTTTTACTTTGGGGTCCAGCCGATCGCGAATATCGTCTCCAATCAGATTAACCGCCAGTACAAACAACGTGATCGCCAGACCCGGGAACGTACAGATCCACCAGGCAACCGTCAGATAACCTCTACCTTGTGAGAGCAATGCGCCCCAATCCGGTATTTCCTTCAACACCCCAAGTCCCAGAAAACTGAGTCCGGAACCCGTAAGAATTGATGTCCCTACGCCCAGCGTAGCCATGACCAGCAGGGGTGACAATGAATGTGGCAGTACATGTTTCCAAAAAATACGTGCATTGGAACCGCCCAGTGAACGTGTCGCTGTAATGAAAGGCAGACCTTTAACTGATATGACCTGCCCACGCATCACCCGTGCGTAGCCCGGAATGGAGGAAACCGCAACAGCCAGTGCAATATTCATCAGTCCTGGCCCGAGAGCAGCTGCAACAGACAATGCCAAGAGCACGCCGGGTACAGCCATCAGAATATCGACAGCCCGCATCGTGACGGTATCAACAATTCCTCCGGCATAACCGGAGATAATACCAAGAGCACTACCAACAATACCGCCCACAAGAACGGAAGCAAATCCAATGAGCAGCGAATCCCTGCTTCCATGCACAACTACACTGAAGATATCCCTGCCAAAATAGTCCGTCCCGAACAGATGCGCAGCAGAAGGAGCCTGCAGAATGGCATCCGTCATCATCTGAGTTGGATCATAGGGCGCAATCCAGCCCGGTACAATCGCACATGCCACGGTAAACACCACCACCAGCAATGCTGCATAAAAGAATAATCGGGATACCGCGAATGAGACGCGATAACGCCAAGGGCGGCGATTCCACAGATGGATACGTCCTACACTGCCCGCCCATGCTTTTTTGTCACCAGCCAAAGGTTTCATGCTCATGAGCAACAACTCCTCCTTTCATACTCCGCGTCAGGACACTTCTGACTGTTCCAGCTGTCATCATGTGCGGACTGCACGCCGAACCCGGGGATCAATGTACGAATACGAGATATCCACCAGCAGGTTCAAGACCACATAGATAATGGATGTAAAGAAAACAACGCCTTGCACCACTGGCAGATCCTTGGCCATTAGCGCATCCGCAATAATTCGGCCGATCCCCTGTCTAGAGAAGACGGTCTCCACCACAACGGTTCCCGCAAGCAGATCACCGATCAGCATGCCGATTACCGTTACTGCAGGAATAAGCGCATTACGCAGTGCATGACCATACATGATGGCACGTTCCGAAAGTCCTTTGGCCCGTAACGCTACGATAAACGGTTCATTGATCACTTCCAGCATGCTGTTACGCACCATCCGTACGATAAACCCTGCACCCACAAGACCCAGCGTGGCTGCTGGAAGAACCAGTGAGCTGAACCCGTCGGACCCCATCGCTGGGAACCAGCCAAGCTGTACTGAAAATAACAGGATGAGCAATATCCCCGTCCAGAAGGTTGGCATGGAAATGCCAAACAGTCCAACGAGCCGGGCAACGAAATCAATCACGCCATTGCGATGAATCGCAGACAATACACCAAGTGTAATTCCAATCGTGATGGCAATGATTGAACTGAGTGCGGTCAAAGCCAGTGTCGCTGGAAAATGTTCCAGGATTTTGGGCAATACCGGATCCGAATTGATCATTGATTTGCCGAAATCCCCACGCAGCATATCACCGAAATAGTTCGCAAACTGGATGTAAAACGGCTGATCCAGTCCAAGCTGAACCCGCAGATTCTCGATCATCTCCGGGGTAGCCGAGGACGGGTCCAGCATGAGCAGAACCGGATCACCCGGCAGAAGATACATGATGCAGTACACCAGCACCGAAGCTCCGAAAATAACCAGAAGCGATGTTGCGAGTCGTGACAGTATCGTTTGAACCATACCGGGATATCTCCTTCCTCAATCTGGATTGGCCGTTCCTATAGTGCGTGTTCAAAAAGACCAGTTTTCAGTACCGAGAAGATGGAATGAAGCTAGAAATGGAGTAGCGGAGCGTAGGAAACTACGTGAGCAACTGAAATGTTTCCGAAGGAAACATCCTTCGTAAGCCCCCCGCTTATTTCGGCTGAATTTCATATTCGATGCTGATCATGCCATTAGGCATGACTCGTAATCAAAAGTGGACTTTTTGAACAACCTCTGTTAGGGCTGAATGCGGACGTCGTTAAAGAGTGGATAACCTAATGAATCAAACTTGATGCCTTCGACCTTTTTGGATGCAGCGACGGTATACGGGAATACATAGATCGGCAGAATTACCGCTTGCTCAATCAGGTATTGCTGGATTTGATTGTAGATCTGAACACGTTTATCAGGATCCGTCTCGACCGCTCCCTGCTCTAACAGTTCATCGATCTTTGGATCAGACAAACCGGACAATGTGGGACGCTCGCCCTCTGCACTCGTATGGTAGAAAGCGTACAAGGCATTGGGATCAGAATTGACCTGACTGTTGCCATAGAGATCATAATCCCAGTTCTGATAGATGACTGTTGCGATATCTTTTGTAATCTCGACTTCAACGGCAATGCCAACCTGTTTCAACTGTTGTTGGATAATGGCGGCAATGTCATTGCGTTTCTCCCGATTGGGCGAACCATCGACATAACGCAGGGTCAGTTTCTGGCCGTCTTTGGCACGAATACCGTCAGCGCCTTTCACCCAGCCTTGTTCATCGAGCAGCTGATTGGCTTTGTTGATGTCCGGGTTAATGCTACCTTCCAGCGATGCATTATAACCCAGGATTCCAGGAGACAGTGCGGACCACGCACGTTCGTAGTTGCCCAGATACAATGTTTTGACAATCGATTCCACATCTACGGCGGATTGTACTGCCTGCCTTACTTTCACATCATCCCAAGGCGCTTTGCGCAGATTGAAAAAGAGTGTGTACGGCAGTCCAACCGTATTGGCCTGTAACAATTGCTGGTTCGGATCGTTTTTCAATGCAGCGATATTCTGCGGTGGAACCGTCTCGGCAGCGAGTACCTGACTACTCTGTACACTTCCGATACGCGTTGCTTCTTCCGGTACAATCTTGAATGTGATCGTATCCACATGGGGTGCGGCTTTATTTTCAACCGTCTCAGGTCCCCAGTTGTAATCCTTGTTTTTGGCAACGACGATATCCGCATTTTCATCCCATTTCACAAAGGTATACGGACCTGTGCCCACCGGATTTTTACCTAGCTGGTCACTATATTTTTGAGCAGCTGTAGGGGATACGATCCCCAGAAGTGCCTGGCTCAAGTTGCCAAGAAAGGCTTGCGATGGTGATTCCAGATTTACCTTGATGGTATATTCATCAATGACTTCAGAGGAGCTATAGGGTCTAATCAGGGCCAGAGAATTGGCAGCTTTGGTGGCCGGATCAATCACCCGGTCCAAATTGTACTTCACGGCTTCCGCATTAAACGGTGTACCATCATGGAACTTCACGCCTTCACGCAGCTTGAACGTATAACTTTTGCCGTCTTTGGATACGCTCCATTCCGTGGCAAGCCAAGGTTTGATGGAACCATCAGGTAGCTGCACGACCAGATTGTCGTAGATCGTCCGGATGGCACGCACCGTTACGGCAAGCCCACTACGATGAGGGTCAAGCGTATCCGGTGAAGTGGCGAGTGCAAAAGTCAGGTTGCCTCCTTCAGCTTGCCCGGCCTGCCCCCCGCCTGATGCCTGTGCCGTACTGTTCGCGCTGCCTCCCGCCGCTCCGCAACCGGATAATACCATCACCAATACTGCTGCCAATGCCATATATTTCATCCATGAGATAGACCTGTTCATATCGCTTCCCCCTCTGTGTATACAGGTGTCATTAAATTGATGTTTATACCAATACTCTATATATCCTATGAGTTAAGTCGGTTTTAAAGCAGTACGAAACGTAGTAATTGATTTTATTACCGGTTGGAGAAAACAGCCAGACAAAATCAAATGCTCGTTCGCTCCCTATCCGTTATGCCAAATCAGATACAACTTGCTTCTTCGCAGCCGTATAACGGTTAACCGGAATCTGTACCCCAAGGTTACCTCGCAATGTATCGTATTCATAGTCCGTACGATACAGACCGCGTTCTTGCAGAATCGGAACAACCAGTTCCACAAAATCAGACAATCCACTTGGCAGCTCCGAAGCAATAATGAAACCATCCGCCGCTTCCGTCTCGAACCATTCCTGAATCTTGTCAGCAACCTGCTCCGGTGTGCCCAGGAATTTGCTGCGCGGTGTTGCTGCCCGCAGAGCCACTTCACGCAAGGTCAATCCTTGCTCTTTGGCATCCTTCTTGATCTTGTCAGTTCCACTGCGGAAGCTGTTGCTTCCAATGCCATTCAGCTCCGGGAACGGTTCATCCAGCGGATATTGGGAGAAATCATGGTGTTCGAAGAAACGTCCCAGATAATCCAGCGCTTTATCAATGGTAACCAGGCTTGCGATCTCCTGATACTTCTGTTCCGCTTCCTCTTCGGTCTGTCCAACAATAGGATTGATGCCTGGCAGAATAACAATATCCTGTGCAGAACGTCCATAGGAAGCCGCCCGTGTTTTCACATCCTTATAAAATGCCTGTGCATCTTCAATCGTATCGTGTCCGGTAAAGACAGCATCCGCTTCTTGCGCCGCCAGCGTTTTGCCATCTTCCGATGAACCTGCCTGGAAAATCACCGGCTGTCCTTGTCGTGAGCGCGCAATGTTAAGCGGGCCTTGTACGGAGAAAAACTCTCCTTCATGATTAAGGGTGTGCAGCTTGGATGGATCGAAGAATACGCCGCTCTCTTTGTCTCTTACAAAAGCATCATCTTCCCAAGAGTCCCACAACCCTTTGGTTACCTGTAAATATTCTGCGGCAATGCGATAACGTTCCGGATGCGAAGGGTGACTGATCTTACTATAGTTCTTCGCTGTACCTTCCAGCGGAGAAGTCACGACGTTCCAGCCTGCACGGCCATCACTGATCTGATCGAGGGAACCGAACTGTCTGGCTACGGTGAACGGATCACTATAGGATGTCGAGAGGGTGCCTACCAGTCCAATATGTGAAGTAACGGCAGCCAAAGCGGAGAGGATACTGATTGGTTCGAAGCGATTGAGGAAATGCGGAATGGATTTCTCGGTAATATACAGACCGTCTGCGATAAAGACCAGATCGAACTTGCCTTCCTCCGCTTTCAGTGCCTGACGTTTGTAGAATCCAAAGTTAACGCTGGCATCCGACAGAACCTCCGGGTGTCTCCATGTGGTGTTGCTTCCTCCAACCCCATGAATAATGGCTCCAAATTTCAAACTGCGTTTCGCTGTCATATGCACTCCGCCTTCCTTGGATTAGAATCTTCAAAAGAATGATCAAGGGCCAACTGAACTGATTACGTATGCGAAATAACTTAAAAGTTAACTATTCCTATGAGTTTGGTTTGTTTTAATTTCACAAATCTTATCACTGCCCCGTAAAAGGGTCAACAGCGTGACTAATAGATTTTTTCTATATGAACATTGAAGATGTAAATAAGACCATTTACATCCCAAGAGAGCTATAACTTATTGAACGTTCCGGCTGCTGTACAAATGCGATCTTGCATCATGCAGCAACCGGAACGGCTTGCTCCAAAGGTATATATCAACTCCCGTTAGACTGCTGCCGCTTCGTCCGCTCGTGCCAGAAGTTCAGCCAGCTTCTCCAGATCAGGTTCCAGCAAGGCTTCAAACTTGCCGTCCCCTCCCACTTCAATAACGGGTACATGCCGAATGCCATATTTTGCTTCAAGCACATCACGCAGCACGTCATTGCCCTGCACTTCAATGTTCTCAAAAGGCTGGTTTCGCTCTGTCAGAAATGCTTTCACTTCCCCGCAGAAATGACAGCCTGTTTTGCTCCACAGCACGACTTTTTTGGTTGATGATGACATCGACATACCTCCTGATTAGTTTTAAGATCAAGATCTGGGCGATTGAATATGAACGCCCTAGACCTTCAATTCCTATCTGTTAAATAAGAATTATGGCTCTAAATGTACTCCTGTGCCCTTCCTGCGTCAATGGATCTGCTAATAGAATAAACCTATAACCAAATAGAAAGATTAAATTATAAATTTGAAAGATGGCTTATTTTACAGGAATGAATCGCTATTGCTTCAGTAGTCTAGCTACCAACTCATATGTAATATTCGGATGCGGAATGAATCAGAGCGATTACACAGGGTACCGCTACATTTTCCATTCCGCATCATGCTGCTGATTCGCATAAACAGATCGCCTGACATTACAGATCTGGGTTCAAGAGTTGAGGTGGGGCGATAATGGGCCAGCCTTCTTCCATCGAATTCAGTTGGTCCGCAGACACGCTGATTATATTCCCAGAATGTACACCCCAACGTTCTGCCGCATAGACCGAAACAAATCGTCTCCGCTTGTCTCCGCTGATCTGATATCGAATCTCGGGTGCATCCACTGCGGCAACAATACTTCCTTCTGCCCAGCCATTGTGAGAACCATGAACCGCTGTCGTATGCACCTGTTGTGATTCCCTCGGCCATCTTTGCACGTCCCCCGCTGATATCAGTGCTTCTCCGGCAGGAATGGCGAGCAGGTCCGGTTTGGCAACCTGAACAGGAGATATTCCACGCGGTACAGGGATGTTCAACTTACGCCGCCGACCGCCAGTTAAAGTATAGACCTCTCCTTTGGCATCGGACAGGAACGAACCTTCCGGGTAGAAGTCATAACTGTGTCTGAACTGTAATGCTGGATCTTGGCTGCCCTGCGTTGAGATTCGCTGACGCGGATCCATTGGGTTTGTGTCACCCTCCTCTTGTTGACCGGATGGGGTACCAGAGGTTTGTTGTCTAGCCAAGCGGGAGGTTTCGGCAACCAGCGCATGGGGATCTCCCCACTTTTGGCTATAAAACTGCTCGTTATCCTTATTCACTACAGCAAAGTCTTGCTCACCCAAGGCTTTCATACTGACACTTCCGAAGTGGTGGATAAAAGCATCCCCGGCTACCGCAAGCTGGTATCCTGCCAGCTTCACCCGAATGATCCAGTCATCATCTTCGAAATTGCCCACCGCGTACCCTTCGTCCAGATAACCTACCCGTTCCAGCAGCTCCCGTGAGAACAGCCAGCAGAATCCGACCAGGCGATCGGTTATTCGATGTTTGTCTGCATCCGGACGATTATGTGTGGCGGCAAAAGGCCACATCTCTTCTACCTCACGGTACGGAACCTGAATCTGCTGATCCCCGCCAATATAGTTGGTCACCGGACCCACTACACCAATCTTCGGATCACTGGCAAGACAAGTCATCATGTTATCCAGCCAGCCTGGAGTAACGAGCGTATCGTTGTTCAACACGATGATATGTCGTCCTCTCGCCATCATCAGCCCATGATTGACACCTCCGGCAAACCCCCGGTTCTTATCCAGGGATGCCACCCTCACCATGCCGCCTTTGCGGAGCATGGCCTCGGCAGTTCCATCCTTGGAGGCATTATCCACAACAATGATTTCGAAAGGGGCAGGGGTATGTTTCTCGATACTGGACACACATTGCAGCACATACTCCCGCTGATTGTACGTGGGGATAATGATGCTAACTCCTTCAAAAACAAGACCAAACGAGCTCTGTCCCTGGCGGACACCTTCGTTGTATCCTCTGGTATACCCCTGTTTGTAGAGCCTGGCGCCTTTGGGTGTGCGCCTGCTTTTGCCTTTACGTCTGGATTTCCGTATTGAGCGACGACCTGCTGCATGCAGGACTGCCATGTCAGATCGCGAGACATCGTGTTGTGTGGCACGGCAGGCCGCTTTTTTTTCGCTGCTTATGCTGCCATTCCTGTTGTTTTCACTGCGGCTGTTGTCACTGTGAGTGCTGATATTTGGAGTGATGTTGTGATGACTGTGACCTTTTCGACGGACAACATTTCGAGCATTAACCTTGTTGTTACGACCATGACGTCCTTCCCCGCGCTGTTGATCGGGTGTGTTCATGTTGCTCCCTCCATTTCCACTTGTCCGTGAGGCCAACACGCACATAACCAGCCCCCGGACGGTCCACTAGAGTTGAAGCTCTCCTGTTACCAGTTTGTCAGCCAAATGTCCAAAATCCAGAGCGACCTTGCCGAGTTCACCTGCAATTCGCCGACACAGAATGACCGCCGGAATTCCCGCCGCCACCAACGCGATATCAAAAGCATGTTCTGCGGTTTGCTGCATCACCTTTGGAATATCCATGACTCCCGCCACAGAACCAATGATGCCTGTGACATGAATCCCCCGGTTATGCAGCAGTGCCGCAAGCTCTGGTGCCTGGCTGCCTATGAGCAGAACCCGCCGTCCTTGCAGTAAGGGCAACACCAGGCCGGACTGATGCAGACTGTAATTGATCGTGGAGCTGGTCAATTTCAACCGGGACCAGTCGATCCCGAAGTGGCGCAATACCGGGAATAACAGCCCCTGGAATGTCGGTGCCCGCGAGATCGGCACGCCAACCCAGTCGGCGGCCTGTATGGCTTCCGCAAGCATCGCGCGGATGTCGGGGGTTGAGCATGGCACCCCTGCATAGGGCAGAAACGGTGCCAGCTCCTGCACTTCGTGGCCTGGCAGCACCGTATCGGCTGCCAGCGTGAGCAGTTCGCCATCTCCGAGGCGAACGACAGACAAGGGGCGCTGCGCATCCAGCGCCGCCGTGATGTGTCCAGCCATCTCATGCGGGCTGGACAGCCGGGCCAGGCTGGGCGCGTATTGGCGGAATCCCGCCGCGATCAGATCTGCCGCCGCCACGGCAGGCAGAATGTGATCCGGCGGGATGTGCTGCGCCACCAGCGCCTCCCCGCCGGCGAATACGCCGTCGCGGTAGCCCTCGGCGTAGCCGCCGGGCACAGCCTCCGCCTGCACTGCGTGCTCCGCGGGCGGAGGCGGCAAGCCCTTCGCGCTGCCCGCCTTCGCGCCGGCAGCGCCTCCCCGCCCTGCGGGGGCGACACCCTTCGGGTGTGTCGCCTGGCGCGGGGCGGGGCCAGCACACCGCTGGCAGGCATCGCCGGTGGCGTGCTGGCTTGCGGTGCTGGCAAGGGCGCACGGCGCATCGCCGTGCGCTGCTTGGCGCGGGCAGCGGCACGCCGGCCCCGCGCTGATGCAGGCCTGCGCCCAGCAGTGGCCCGGCGCAGGCCGGCTTTGCCTTTGCAGATGCGGCTGGCTCTTGCCGCTCTGCTCGCGCCCGCAGACCCAGCTTTGCCTGCTCTGCCAACAACACTGCCTGTGCTGCTCGCTTTCCTTGCAGCAGCCTTATGCGATGCGCCGGCAGATGTACCCGCTTTGATCGGGGTACTCCGTTTCCCTGACTTCACACCTCTGACCCCAGCAGACCCTGTACCTGCTGCTGCCGGAGTGCCACTGCCCATAAATACGGCCGGGTGGATGCCCCGGGGCTTACCCGACACGGAGGCCTTAGCGGCCCCGGTGCGTGTCACTACTCTCACGCCATTCCCTCCTTTGGCATGCACGAGGATTGTCGCTGCGCAAAGCGCCGGAGCATCCTTCCAGCTCCGGCGCAGAGTGTTCTGCTCCCATGGGGCACCGCACAGCGGCAGCATCAGTCGCATATATTTTAGGGCAATTGTCCTTTCATACGGACAGCTGCTTCCTGGAGCGATTCAAATGTACCTGCATCACTCCAGTATTTCTGCAAAATGTCGTATTCCAGTCCGCCAGCAGACGCGTAGTGATTATTCACATCCGTAATTTCAAGTTCTCCACGCGCAGACGGCGCAATGTTGCGAATCAGGTTAAATACATGATCGTCATACATGTATATGCCCGTCACACAATAAGAGGTTTTCGGGTGGCTTGGCTTCTCCTCAATGTACGAGATTCGCTCTGGATGCTTTGAATCAAAAACAGGCACCCCGTAACGTCGTGCATCATCCACCTCTTTGAGCAGAACTCGTGCTGTACCAGCAGGTTGCTGCATGTAACGATCCACATAAGGCTTCAGATCATCGCTGAAGAGATTATCACCGAGAAGCACAACGAATTTTTCGCCAGGAAGGATAAAAGTGGTCGCCAGATCCAACGCTTCCGCAATCCCGCCTGCCTTTTCCTGAATGCGATAAGTCAACTTGACCCCATGATCCGCTCCCCCACCAAGATACTCTGTATATAACCCGGCCGAATGTTTGTTGATTACAATCAATAGTTCATCAATGCCTGCCTGGCGGAGCCTGTCGATGCCATACATAATCATCGGATGTTTACCGACTGGAAGCAGATGTTTGTTAATGAGCCGGGTCAGCGGATACAGTCTAGTTCCTGTTCCGCCGGCAAGAATTACACCTTTCATTCCACGTTCCCTCCTTCATCGGATATGTCCATATATTCAAGCGGATCGACATGCCATTTGTTCATAAAAATCGAACGATTACGCTCAAGCAGCTGTTTCCACGCTACCGGATCTGTCTTCTGGAAGCTGGCACTTCCCTGATGGTGCACGAGAACATCTCCACATACCAGCAGGCGATATCCCTGCAATCTTGCTCTATAACAATAATCGTCATCCTCATAGTGTCCCGGAGAATATGCCTCGTCAAGCAGTCCAACCGATTCCACGACATCTCGTTTCATCAGCATGCACAGACCGACGATCCGGCGTACTTCCCTCCACCTTGAAGAATCCGCAACATTATTGGAATTGGCCAACTCCTGAAAATGTTCCATGTCCCGAAACTGCAGTTTAATCTGCTGGATGCCGCTTGCATAATTCGTAACAGGACCCGTGATTCCAATACTTGCGTCACTGTACAGAGCCGTTCGCAGGTTCTCCAGCCAACGGGGCGTGACCGTAACATCATTGTTCAACAGCAACAACTCATCCCCGCAAGCTGCACGAAGTCCAGCGTTACACGCTGCCGGAAACCCCCGATTGTCCGGGAACCTTACAAATCGAATTCGCTCCAGCGCACAATATTCAGCCGTTCCATCCGTCGAACCGTTATCTACCACGATAATTTCATATGACGCAGGATCGCCCGAGTATTGACGTATGGCATCGATGCAGGGCCTGATCAGATCCAGCCCATTGTAAGTTGGGATAATCATACTCGTCAGTGTCATTAGGCGTTCCTCCTGTAAGCGACTTCTACACGGGAGAGTGTATGTGCCTGGGCTGGATTCCAACCTGTACCCAGCAATGTAGCCAGTGCCTCCAGATGATCTCCGATGATCAATTTGGCGACATCATTCCCACTTCCCGTGTTACCAGGACGCAACCGATTGGAACGAATAACATCCACCTGACTTGGTGCCGAGACGTTCATTCCATGCTGAATAGCTAGACTTTGTGCCTTAGGTGGAACGGCCAGTGATGCTGGCTTCACGGTCTGAATCATACGACGAGATAATGCATGAGGCACGGCTGTCATGGAATTGGAACCCAGATCTGCCCTGCCTAATGTTCGGTTCAGATATGCTTTGATCCGGCTTACCTCATCCTGCCCTGCAAACGCAGGCAGCAAAGACGTCAAATTATTCAACGCCACATCCTGTCCCCGATCAACCGCGAACAGAAAGGGTGCAAGCTGTTCAGCCGATACGACCATATCTCCATCCACAAAAAGTACCGTCTCCGCATCCGTCATCTTGGCTCCAAGTGCCCGGCCCACATCATGTCCTGCCCGATCCGGTTCATAGATTACTGTAAGTCCCGGCTGCCTTAGTACCTGCTTCAAACTGTCATCTGTCGTTCCATTCAGTACCACAATAATATCCGTCAGAGGCAACCGCTTTAGTTGCAATAACACCTGCCCCAGTGTGTGTTCTTCATTACAGGCACAGACAATGGCAGCAGCCGAATGACGAAGAGGTAGTGGCACGATCTGGAATGAATGTCCCGAGGCCTGAGCATAACCTTGCATAAATGCCTTACCTGCCTTCAGAGCTAGCTCGAAATTGCTTAGCTCCGCAACGTTTGACGCGTGTGCATTCCATACGAGACGTGCATGTTCTTCTGATACTGTGTTGTTTGCCTTTGCCTCGCTTCCTGCAACTTGCCCCGCTTTCCACATCAAGTGCAGATTTACTGGGCCAGACTTTGCTCGGCTTCTTCTTTTTTTTTGAATATCTACATGTTTCTTGTTCCTATGACGCTTGTTCATTACTGTTCTTCCTGCTGTCGTTGGTCTACTTGTTGTCCGCCTGCGGCGGACAACCCCTGAACGTCCCTTCATTTCCTCACCTCCAGCATGCTGCATCATCCGATGCGACATGCTTACCTCGCCAGGTTGCGAACACGTTGCAGATCGGTATAACCTCCGCGGGGACCGAGCGTATCCGTAATCCACTTAATCGCTGCCATATGATCATTCAGTACCACTTGACTTAGCAGATCAGGTCCGCTTCGCTTCTTGATTCGTACTGCATTCATTCTACCCACAGGTACGTGATGAACAGCGCGTACCCGAAGTCCTCCGATCACTGCCTTCGCTTGTGCGAGTGGCGGAACTTCCAGTGAGGATATCCCCATGACCTCAAGCCCTTTTCGGCTTATTGCATGTGGAATTGCTGTCATGGATGCCCCCCGGAGATCGGATCTTGCGAGTATGCTGTTCAACATGTGTTTGGCCTCCACTACCGGATGAACGGGATGATGAGTGACCGGCCCATGGTAGTCGTTAAGCGCCACATCCGTTCCCTTCAGCACAGCCTTCACGTAAGGTGCAAGGTGCTCTGCGGGAATTGCGATATCTGCATCAGTAAATAACAATACCTGACCGCGCGCCTCCGCTGCGCCTACTTTTCGTCCTCCATCATGCCCCAGTGCTTCGGCATACGTGAGCACTCGTGCTCCAGCCCGTTTGGCTGCGTTTGCCGTACCGTCTGTTGAACCATTCACAACGACAAGCACTTCAGCATCACGGCATATCCGCAGCGCTTCACGGACAACTGCACCAATCCTTTTCTCCTCATTCATAGCAGGGATAATGACCGAGAGCATCGGTCCCTGAGAAACATCTCTGTGTGAAGGAGCATCACTCATGCCATTTTCCGCTCCATTCTCTCCTCCATCCTTAGCCTGTAACATCAGCTGTTTGGATGGAATAACGAACGTATAGGCCTTTGTACCCTTTTTGTGTCCAGACTTCCATCTTCGTTTCTTCAGCACTGTTTTTCTTCGTGTCACATTGGATCGGGTTGCATAACGTGCTGTGGTACGGGTTTTGCGCAACAGTTTCACCTCCCGCATTCGATCATCGGCATGCCAAGGGAGTACACGTTATTCTATGTATTCGTGGAGCAGTGGAAACGGCGTTTGTCCTTGCACTAAGCAGGTTCTCCCTGTGAACACGAGGGTACAGGCCTTTCTTTTAGACAAAATACGTCAAAATATGTGAAAAACGCTACCTCTCCCCTACTTCAGACACAAATTTAACAAAAATCTAAAATTGTATCTTTTCCAAAGTTTTACATTGTGATAATATACGTTCCAAGCAGTTTTATTTACAAAAATAACCTTGTGGTGAACATAAGTTCCCCTATATTTTTTAAATCAATTTATTGACCTTAGGTTGATTAGATTATGACCTCATTCACAGATCTTGTTAAGCAGATACATTCTACTCTTGAGAGGAGTGATGCCGTTCAGAACACACTGCCTTTGTCATTTACGTAAACCCGGATTGAACACCCCAGTTTTCCGTGAACGTATCTTCTACCTGCGCAATTGGACAACCCCCGGCTTTCTGAAAGAGGAACACAATAGACGATTCAACCTTCGGGTTGAACTGAATAAACGGTTATCCTTTTTGTTTGGTGTCGTGCTTAACACTTCCCGAGCTAAGGCCAAGCCGATTTTGTTCCAATCGTTTCTTGTCTCATTCCACGCTTCAGGTCTAGCCCCACGCTCCGCGCTGCCCAAGTTGCAGACGGAATTCCAACCGAGACTGGCATGAACATTTTCCAACCAAAAATAAGTTTAAGAATGGGAGAGTTTACTATGAAATTTGCCAAAGTTATGCCAACAATTCTTGGAGGAGCTCTTTTGCTCGCTTCCGTGTCCTCTGCTACTGCAGCTCCAGTGTCTGATCAATCCATTCTACTTCAGGCCCCTTATGCCTCTGAGGAGGGTATTCCATTGAACAGTGGAACAGATGACACTATCTTTAATTACCTCGGACAGCAGGAACAATTCCTGAATTCCGATGTGAAATCCCAGCTCAAAATTGTCAAAAGAAACACAGATACATCTGGCGTAAGACACTTCCGCCTGAAACAGTATATTAAAGGTATCCCGGTTTATGGTGCAGAACAGACGGTCCACCTGGACAAAACCGGAGCCGTGAGCTCCGCACTTGGCGATCTTCCACCGATTGAAGAGCAGGCCATTCCGAATGATGGTGTAGCCGAGATCAGCGGAGAAGACGCGATCCGTATTGCAACCGAAGAAGCAACCTCCCGGATTGGAGAGCTTGGTGCCGCGGAAATCACACCTCAAGCTGAATTGAACATCTACCATCATGAAGAAGATGGACAGACGTATCTGGTTTACATTACGGAAGTAAACGTACTGGAACCTGCCCCTCTACGGACCAAATATTTCATTAACGCAGTGGATGGCAGTATCGTATCCCAGTTTGACCTCATTAACTTTGCTACTGGAACAGGTACAGGTGTGCTTGGAGATACCAAAACCCTGACAACCACCCAATCCGGCAGCACCTTCCAACTGAAAGACACCACTCGCGGCAATGGCATCCAAACGTACACGGCGAACAATGGCTCCTCACTGCCTGGTAGCTTGCTCACGGATTCGGATAATGTATGGACCGATCGTGCAGGTGTAGATGCTCACGCTCATGCGGCTGCTACGTATGATTTCTACAAAAACAAATTCAACCGTAACGGTATTAATGGTAACGGATTGTTGATCAGATCAACCGTGCACTACGGCTCCAATTACAATAACGCCTTCTGGAACGGGGCACAGATTGTCTTTGGTGACGGCGATGGAACGATGTTCCGATCCCTGTCAGGTGATCTGGATGTTGTGGGCCATGAATTGACGCATGGTGTTATTGAATATACAGCCAACCTGGAATATCGCAATGAACCAGGCGCACTCAATGAAGCCTTTGCCGATATTTTCGGTAATACGATCCAAAGCAAAAACTGGCTGCTCGGTGATGATATCTACACACCTAACACTCCAGGAGATGCTCTGCGCTCCCTCTCCAACCCTACATTGTATGGTCAACCTGACAAATACAGCGATCGCTACACAGGCTCACAGGACAACGGCGGTGTCCATATCAACAGTGGTATCATCAATAAAGCCTATTTCCTTGCTGCTCAAGGCGGAACACATAATGGTGTGACTGTTACCGGAATCGGTCGGGATAAAGCGATCCAGATTTTCTACAGCACACTGGTGAACTACCTGACACCAACGTCCAAATTTGCCGCTGCCAAAACAGCTACCATTCAAGCAGCCAAAGATCTGTACGGAGCAACTTCCGCTGAAGCTACTGCTATTACCAAAGCATATCAAGCTGTAGGCCTGTAAAATCTTATTTTATTGTAATTGAACTTATAATGTACTCTTCATAATGGTAACAAAACGTTCAGACACCCCTCACCGTCCGAACGGATTAAGCTGATATCAATCAAAAGCGGTGTCCCGGACAACTCTGGACACCGCTTTTGTCATTTGTTTATTACGGATACAATCCTGCACTATCCTTGCGAAGGTCCCGCAGCAATCCATGACAACAATCCGTACGTATGCTTGCAATCTGCCGTACGTGACACTTCAAGAACCGCTTCATCCTCACTCTGCGAGAGCAGGGAAATCTGGAATCCCCGATCATTACTCATGCCCACAATCACATAATGTTCTGAAGCAAATGATTCTTCAAAAACAACAGTTACCTCTGTGCATACTTCACTCTCTGGCAGTACAAAAGCTTCCATCCCGAATTGTTGTACAACCGGTTGTTTGCTTACGCTGCGAACGGGCTGAAAGGCCAGATGTTTGACCTGAACTGCCCCCGATTGCAACTGGTTGCTGCCCACGGCATCATCACACAGATGCTCCTGTTTAATCGATTGTTCACTTAACATAAACTCCGTAGTTCCAGCGATCTCCTGTGACTGTTCTAGCTGTGGTTGCTGAGCCTGTTCTGCCGGCTCTGTTGTGAACAAAGCTGCCGGTAGTTCGCCAAGCTGATCTGTTTGGGATACCAGCTCTTGTTGTTGCTCCAGACCAGCACTCGGTAATGCCTCGACGATTACCTGCTGTGATTGCTGTACAACCTCATTTTCTGATTGAAGCAATCCCTCTTGTCTTTTGATAGCTGCCAGCTGCTCCAGCGTTTCTCCACTGAACTGACGAATCGCATTCCATATCTCTTCGCTCAGATGCGCTGGACCTACAATCCCCGCATTCAAATGATTAGAGGTAATACTCTGCTCACTCAGTTTGCTGCCGTTCACGCTGCCATCGGCCAATTTGGCACTGGTGACAGACCCATTTTGCAGATGAATCCCGCTTACTGCTTCCTCTTCCAGATGAGTTGTGCGAATACTGCGTTCCTGAATATGATCAGCAAGAATGGTTCCATCCTGGATATGACGAGTTTGCACACTTTTGTCGGCTATGTGGATAGCCGATACCGCACCTTCAAGCAATTTATTACCGTTTACACTGCCGTCAGCCATTTTGGCACTTGTTATGGAACCATTGTGCAGATGAATCGAACTTACCGATTCGGCTTTGAGGTGGGAGATCCCAATGCTTCGCTCTTGAATATGGTCAGCATGTATGGCTTTCTCTTGGATATGACGGGATTGCACACTTCCATTGGCAATATGGACATCCGACACCGCATCTTCAAGCAGTTTGTCGCTGCTCACACTGCCATCCGCCAGTTTGGCACTCGTTACAGATTCATTTTGCAGATGAACCGCACTTATTGCTTCCTCTTCCAGATGGAACGTACCAATGCTGTGCTCCTGAATATGATCAGCAAGGATCGCTCCTGCCTGGATATGGCGAGTTTGCACACTTTCCGACGCAATATGGCTCCCCAATACAGTATCTTCGAGCAATTTGCTGCCACTAATGCTACTGTCAGCCAATTTGGCACTTGTTACGGACCCATTTTGCAGATGAACCGCACTTACGGCTTCCTCTTCCAGATGGGCTGTGCCTATGCTTCGCTCCTGAATATGACCAGCATGAATAGCTCCTGCCTGAATATGCCCGGATTGCACACTTTCCGATGCGATATGAATCCCGGATACCGTACCTTCGAGTAACTTGCTGCCAGTTATACTGCCATCCGCCAGTTTGGCACTCGTTACAGATCCATTTTGCAAATGAATGGCACTTACAGACTCCTCTTCCAAATGTGCTGTGCCGATGCTCCGCTCTTGAATATGATCAGCATGAATGGCTCCTGCCTGAATCTTACTGGATTGCACACTATCGTCTGCAATGTGGATATCTGATACTGCTCCTTCGAGCAACTTGCTGCCGGTTACACTGCCGTCGGCCAACTTGGTACTTGTTACAGATCCATTTTGCAGATGAATGGCACTTACTGCTTCCTGTTCCAAGTGAAGCATGCCAATGCTGTGTTCCTGAATATGGTCAGCAAGGATTACTCCTGCCTGGATATGGCGGGATTGCACACTTTCAGAAGCGATATGGATTCCCGACACCGCATCTTCGATCAACTTGCTGCCGGTTACACTGCCGTCGGCCAGTTTGGCACTGATGACAGATCCATTTTGCAGGTGAATCGCACTTACTGCTTCCTCCTCCAGATGGGTTGTGCCGATGCTCCGCTCCTGAATATGGTCAGCATGAATGGCCCCAGCCTGAATATGCCCGGTTTGCACACTTTCGGACGCAATATGAACCCCCGATACGGTTCCTTCAAGCAATTTGCTGCCGTTGATACTGCCATCCGCCAGTTTGGCACTTGTTACAGATCCATTTTGCAAATGAACTGCACTTACAGACTCCTCATCCAGATGAACTGAGCCAATACTGCACTCTTGAATATGATCAGCAAGGATTGCGCCTTCTTGGATATGACGGGTTTGCACACTTTCATTGGCAATGTGAGTAGCCGATACGCTTTCTGCGGCTAATTTGCTGCCATCCACACTACCCGTTGCTAGTTTGGAGCGTGTTACAGATTCATCCTGCAAAATAATCGTACTTACCGCTTCTTCTTCCAGATGAGATGTTCCGATGCTGCGTTCATGGATATGATGAGGAAGAATTTCACCATCTTGAATATGACGGGAATGCACAGCTCCTTGCTGTAGGTGAACAGCACTTGTCGACTCTGCCTGAAGATGCAAACCACTGATCAAACCTGGCTGAAGGTGAGCCGCTGTAATGGATAAAGGTGCCAGATGGTCTGTTTCGACAGATCCAGGTGCCAAGTGATGCGATGTGACCACCTGTTCAGCAATATGCTCCTCATGAATGATGTCTGGCTTCAGATGCTGTGAGCTCACTACTTGAGTCCCCAAATGGTCAGATTTCACGCTGCCTTCAGCCAGATGGACGGATTGTACAACGGATGGCTGCAAGTGCTCGCTACCTACAGCAGCCTGTTGCAGTTCTGTCCCGGATACCGAGTCTGCTGTCAAATGGTCCGCACTTATGGAGCCATGTTGAAGTTTGTTGCCGGTAATACTGCCATCAGCAAATAATTCCGGCGAGCGTATTTCTTCCGACAAATGTTCCAGTGAAACGGCATGCTGCTTCAGGTGATATCCGCGGATGGTTCCTGCTGGAATATGTTTGGCGTTAATGCTCTCTGCCATAATTTTGGAAGAAGTCACGCTGCCGTCTGCCAGTTTAGCTGACGTGACAGCAAAATCCGCCAGTTTAGCTGTGGCAACACTTTCTGGTGAGAGCTTGGGGGAGGTAACCGCATGATCTGTTAGATGAGGCGGAAAAATGGACCCGCCAGCCAGCTGGGCTGAAGTTACACTATCAATAGCCAATTTGTCTGTTGTGACCGCGGCCCGTGCAATCGCATCCGTTTCAACACTGCCCGGCTGAAGATGAGGTACACCTACGGCATGTTCTGTCAAGTGTTCCGATTTCACTGCATAAGGTCTCAGGGCCTCGGAACCCACGCTGCCTGGAGCCAGATGTGTCCCTGTGACTCCACCACTCGCAAGATGCGA
The DNA here is from genome assembly GCF_045040715.1 of Paenibacillus sp. FSL H7-0942. Lineage (NCBI taxonomy): Bacteria > Bacillati > Bacillota > Bacilli > Caryophanales > Paenibacillaceae > Paenibacillus > Paenibacillus sp. FSL H7-0942. Next base: position 5,634,158 of record NZ_CP150279.1, read on the forward strand.
GGATATAACACTTCCCGGGGCAAGCGCTCTGCTACTCACCGATGCCGTTCCAAGCTTTTCTGTTGTCACACTTCCATCCGCAAGTTTAACGTCTGTAACGGCAGCATCCTGCAATTCATACGTACCCACGGCCGACTCTGCAAGATGCCGCTCACACACCACGTCGTCTGCAAGAGCGTCTCCGGACACACTTCCGGCAGATAGATGAGCTGCCTCGATGCTTCCACTTGCAATGTGAATAGAGTGAATTGCGGAATTGTCCACATGTACCGGCGTAATTCCCCGATTTGCAATGTGTTCCGCACGAATGGACCCTTTGGCAAGATGTTTACCCTGTACGGCTTCATCCGCAATTTTGGAAGAAATGACGCTCTGATCAGAGATCTTGGATGCCGTAATGGACTGCTCCAGCAATTTTGCTGTTCCGACAGACTGGTCTGCCAGTTTGCTACTGGTTACTGCACCTTCTGTCAAATGCTCACTGCCCACTTCTCCATTACCAATCTGCTCCTTGCCAACGGAATGAGCTCGAATCTGACTTGATCCGATTGAACCGTCCAGCAGATGTCTTCCAGTTAGTGAACCCTCAGCTAAATGTCTTGTTTGTATGGATCCATCCTCTATCTGGTCACTTCCAATACTGCCATTTAATAGTTGTGAACGACCGACAGACCCTTCTGCCAGATGTGTCTGTTTAACAGCACCTGCCTGAATATGGTGAGACTCGATGGAGTGTTCTTCGATTTTGCTGCCTGTGACAGCAGCCTCACGAATTTTGGTTGTAGTCACTGCATCGTCAGCCAGTTTGGAGGTATTCACAGCTCCTCCCGTGAGATGCCTTGTATCCACCCCGCTAATCGCGATCTTGTCTCCAGTTACGGCATGATTCTTGATTAATTCTTCCGTTACCAGCATGCGGCTGAGATGTCTTGTGCTGATGGAACCGTCGGCAATTTTGGCCGAATCGATGGCCTGGTTGCCAAGCTTCTGAGAAGTAATACTGCCATCTCTGATTTTCTCGCCTGCAATAGAAGCATTTCGTATTTTGTGACCAGACACAGAACCGTCAATCAGGTGCTCCTCAGATACAGACGCTTCCGCAAGTTTCGCTGAAACAATGGCCCCGTCTGCAATGTGAATGCTGGTCACCGCATAATCCTGCAATGCTTCACTGCCGACCGCATCCGGTTTCAGCTTGGAGGCATCTACAGAGAAAGGAGCCAACTTGCTCTCCGTAACAGCAAATTCACTCAAGTCGTCCGTGTAGATGTAATGTCCGGTATGACCCGGCATCTGGTTCTGGTTCAGGATCTGCAGCCGGTCCTTGTTTGTTGTTTCTTGCTTGATGATACCCACCTCTTCTTCCAGAACAAGCGGAGCCACGCTGCTAACCTGAATCTGCTTATCCGAGCTATCTTCTGTCTCGATTTCCTTGCTATCAGACTCTACGGGTTCCGGCTTGATTTCGGCTTCGATCTCTAACTCTTCCAGCTCGTTTGTTGAAGCAGGTAGCTCCATTGAGTCGAATAGGAATTCTTCCGACTCCTGAACAACTCTCGAATCCCTTTTATTCGTATTCAAGCGTTCTTCCCTATTCACAGTGAAACCTGAGTTCATCTTGTCTGCCCGGCGATCAGTCAGTTCCAATTCCTTGTATTTCGGGCTCACATGCCGCAGTTTCGGCGTCGGAACCTTCTTTTTGCCATTTTTACTCATGCAGCTTGCTCCTTCCTCTAACGTTCGTCTCCGGCATCATATGCTTCCATATGGGCATCTGCCACTTCATTTATGACTTTTGCGGATTCCAGAGTACGAATGTACAGGCGTCAAGACAGGAAGGTTCGATGATCTTCGTGGAAATAGGCGTGTCAGGGCTGCAGAGGAAAGGCGGCTGTCCACGCCCCCGTCCCAGTCATGTCATAGGATATTATATCTAGGTCGTGTCTGAAAACTCGCTGAAGTGCATCTTTCACCGTCTTTTCGCCCCCTGCTGTGTCACTTTCCCTAGCCGTGCCCCGGCACGCCTGCGGAAAACCTCCTTGCTTGGAACGAAGATTCGGCAAAACCTGCTTCCTTCAGAGTTTTAGACACGCCTTGAGCAAGCACTAGTGCTTGGCGATGCATCTTACACACCGGTCTGCGTTATCGCGATGTCTGAGCCATGCGGTGACAGGCCGGCATTCCATGAATGGACGATCCATGGTCGCGATAACATCGAAGGAGGAACGGTCATGCTCCAAGAAACGATCGGCATTATGTTCGATTCACGCATGTACCGGGGGATACCGGCCGGAAGGACCGGTCAGGAATCACTCGCGAATTATGAACAGGCAGCGGCCAGTTATGGATTAACCCCCTGCTTTTTGAGGCTGGAAGATATCGATTCGGATCAAAAAACATGTCTTGCCTATGTAAAAAAAGAAGGCAGATATGTTCGCGAGCGCATGCCACTGCCCTCCGTCATTCATAACCGCTCACTCCAGCTTCGCCGGACGGAACAGCATCAGATTACCAAGCTGATGTTGCAGGGTATTCAGGTATTCAACGTTCGCAACCGGTACCGTAAAGATCACATTCATGACATGCTTCAGCAGGACCCCGCCTTGCGAGAACACTTGCCCCATGCAGTTAAAGCTACGCCAGAGTCTCTGGCCTATATGATGCAACAATATGATGACCTCGTCATCAAACCATGCAGCGGTAGCATCGGTCATGGGATTATGCGAGTCTTCGAGCGAGATGGACAGTGGAAACTAACGTGTGAGACGAAGGCGGCACGCAAAGGGTGGGCTACCTTCCGATTGAGCAAAGGACAGCTTCCTTCCGCCACCCTAAGGCGGATCTTTCGCCATGCTTACCTCATTGAAGAGCGTATCCCACTGGTACGTTATGAGGGCAGGCCAGTAGATTTGCGGGTATCTGTACAACGTGGCGGCGATGGTCTCTGGGGAATAACAGGCATGTTTGCCAAAGCGGCTCCTGCCCATACGTTTGTCAGCAATATCGCCCAGGGCGGTAAAGTCATGAAGCTCGCAGAGGCCCTTGGATTAGGGGAATCTGGCTTCGACTTGGCTCGACTGGAATACAGAATCGGACTCGTTGCACTTCGGATTGCTCAGAACCTGGCGGCCAGTCTGCCACATCTGGCTGATCTGGGTCTTGATCTCGGGATAACGCGCAGCGGCCAGATCTATTTTATTGAATGCAATGGACGGGATCAGCGTTACGGTTTTCGCAAGGCGGGAATGTCGGAACACTGGAAGGCAACGTACAGCAAACCGATGGCTTATGGGCGTCTGCTGCTGGAACAGAATTCAAGAATTCCGAGACAACCGCAGACATACGATAGGAGACTATATTGATTTCGTGTGCATTCTGTGTCAATATTATGCAGAACGGCCGGTCTTGCCGGCCTTGAAGTTCGCATTAACCCTAAGGGGGATATTCATGGCAAAAACGCTGTTGCGATTAATGACCGAGCTTTCTTCGCGCAAATGGATCTCCCGGACCGTGGGAGCCTTCTCCAAAAGCCGGGGAAGTAAGGCATTTATCCCTTATTTTGTCCGGACCTACGACATCCCTGTTCAGGAGGCCGAGAAAGACTGGAAGGAATACCGTTCACTGAACGATTTCTTTACCCGCAAATTAAAGCCGGGCATGCGCCCGTTGGAACTTTCAGAGCATGCACTGATCAGCCCGGTAGATGCCAAGATTACGGCAGCCGGTCCAATATCTGCAGGGACACTCCTGAATGTTAAGGGACAAAATTATACACTTGCTGAATTATTAAACCATTCTCCCCATCTGGAGAAGTACAAGCACGGGTACGGGTTCGTCCTCTATCTCAGCCCTCGCGATTATCACCGCATTCATGCACCTGTCAGCGGCCGCAAAATAGAGAGCGAACACATCAAGGGCAAAGTTTATCCCGTGAATGACTTTGGCCTGACCCATATGAGATCCGTGCTTAGTCGAAACGAACGACTCATTACGTATATCGCACATGATTACGGTGAAGTGGCGGTTGTCAAAGTAGGTGCGATGAACGTGAGTAGCATACAATATGCTGATACGGACACAAGTACCTGGGCACAAGGCGATGATCTGGCCTATTTTGAATTCGGTTCCACCGTTGTTCTGCTGACGCAGAGTGGCACATTCGAACCAAACCCGGGCTTACAGCCAGGCGATTCGGTCAAAATGGGTGCATTGCTTGGTCGTTTGAAACCGAAGAACTAATGAGTCCATACGCAAATAAAGAGGATGGCGCAACACCTGTAACCAGGTATTGCGCCATCCTCTTTATGAATTCATATTCATCCATATATACATGCAATACGAAGCCTCGCTCCGTCGTTATTGGTCTGCTGAGTTCTCCTCAAAACCACACATCTTGCAAGTCCTCTGCCGGTTTGAAGCGACGCAGACGGTTCCGGAAAATATTGCATCCCTTCGTAGAGCATCCCCGGTTGCGGACCCGACGTTTTCCGTTCATCACAAGTTCCCCCTTTTGGTCATCTGGAATGCTAGATAATTACCCTTGCATTCCAGACTTGAAACGGTTTCCTGTTTTTCTCATTAGAATTTTAACGAATCTCGGACGGGCTTTTGCCGGTATACTGCTTGAACTGACGACTGAAGAAGAAAATATCCCGGTAGCCCAGAGCATCCGCCACTTCGGTCACATTCATGCCGGTATGCACCAGCAGATGTTCCGCCCGTTCAATACGCATGCGGATAATATAAGATTGCACCGATGATCCCACCAGTTCCTTGAACTTGATCGAGAAGTATCGGGGCGATAAGCCAGCCCGCGCAGCCAGATCTTCCACCCGATGCGTAATCCCCGGATGCTGACGCACATAATTGGCGACCTCCTGGATGACATCGGACAACTGGTTGCTTACCTTTTTCTCCACAGGTTCTTCCGTATCAGCGCGAAGCAAATGAATCATCAATTGTTTCAGAATCAATCGGCTCTCTTCATCACGTCCGTACACATCCGATAAGAACAGTCTTACATAACGTGCCAGCAAGTGCTCAAACTCTACCGTTTCCTGTACCTCGCGATAGGACTGGGGAACGTCAGCAACAGGCACGTCCACATCAAAGTGAATATACGTAAGTACCAACGGTTTTTGCTTATTATGTGTTGCAGTAGGATGATCTCCTGGCCTGAACAAAAAACAACTCCCCTTGCCAACTTCATACGACTGGTCATTCAGTACAAGCGTTCCTTCACCACTCCATACATAAAATAAATCATAGTTTTGCATCGGTTTTTCCCGTTTCTGCCACTTCCAGCCCGGTTCACAGACAATTTTGGCGACAGCGGGCAAAATAACAAATGATGACGGCGATGCCTGCAGCATGTCGCCACTCCCCCTTGATAGTTAATCTCTCTGCATATGGCATCATTCTGATCTGAATCTCACTTCTTCAATCAAGGCCATATGTATTTCAGTATCTATAGAAATTGAACTAAAGAACATTTACACTTGCCACTTCGATGACAGAACAACCTTCCGATCGCTGTTATCCCCAGATTTTTTGATTCACTTTTACAAAGGTGAAAATCTGACGATAGCGTATGCTTCCGATGTAGCTTTCCTTCAGAAAGCTTTTAGGCGAACGCTCCGCTTCTTCAGGTTATTTCTGCCCTCTACGTTTTCGTGTAAATAATTTGTTCAACTTGTATAGCATGATTAAATACAACTTGCTCATATATGATCTCTGCTCCTACAGGAGCGAAATGTCTTATCCCATTATACAGCGGAATTCACCGAAACGAAAATGTGCACTTCTCCCAGGCTAGCCGCATTCGCCGGATTCCCTCTGTCATCTCTTCTTTCTCCAGATGTGCAAAAGCAAAACAGGCCGCCGGATGACCTGAAGTCAAACGATATCGCTCTGCATCACGGAACAATACGCCATCCTCCTCAGCAAGCTTTTTAAATCGCTGATAACTGTCCACATCCCCATTCCAGGTAGCGTAGATATGCAGTCCTGCATCACCAAGCTGCATCTTGAATGCTTCCGGCAACTGTAGTTCCATCTCTCGGACAAAAAAATCATGCCGTTCCCCATATAACCGGGTTAACCGCCGTAAGTGTCTCAGGTAACCTCCTCTGGTCATAAACTTTGCCAGTGCGCGTTGCTCCAGCAGTGCCGGAGGTACCGGTTCATACAACGCCTTGGCGGCAAGCAGAGGTTCTACCAGACCAGGTGGCAGGACGGCGTAGCCAAGTCGAAACGAAGCCACCATCGTTTGTGAGAATGAACCAACGTAGATGACGCGCTGTTCACGATCAAGCACTTTGAGGGGTTCAATTGGTCTTCCACCCCATCGGAATTCACTGTCATAATCATCTTCAATGATGACCGCATTCCGCTTTGAGGCCCAAGCAAGCAAGGCACGTCTTCTGTCCAATCCCAGCACGGCCCCTGTTGGAAACTGCCGGGTAGGGGTGACAAATAACGTCTGTGCCTCCCAAGGCTGAGGTATAATGCCTGCGGTATCCACCTCTGCCGAGATGATATGCCCACCACAGGACTTGACGGCATGGGCGATGCCTGGATAACCCGGATTCTCCAATACAACTGCTGTATTCTCCGTAATCAGCAGTTGAGATAGCAGGGTGATGCCTTGCATTGAACCACTGAACAATACAATCTGAGATGGTTCAGCCTGAATACCACGTGTCCATCTGAGATGGGAGGCGATGGCCTCACGCAGCTCCGGATCACCGGCTACACCGCTTGATTCTCGCCAACCACTGCGATGAACCGCAGCGAGTGCACTCTTCCACTCCCCTAACGGGAAATGTTCTGCAGGCATGCGCTGCATTTGAAAATTAATGACGGACGCCTTCGGTGAAGACATCTGAGTCCGCAGGATTTCATGTTGCGTATTCAACCTCTGTACTCGTTCGCCCCAGGGAGACAACTTGAGAACGGCTTCCTGTTTTTCATTTTCCTGAGTGGATAATGTTTCGGTGACAAATGTACCTCTTCCCCGATGTGCATGGACATAACCATCCGCAAGCAACATGTCGTATACCTGAGCTACCGAACCACGTGACATCTCATATTGCCTTGCCAACTCACGGGTGGAAGGAAGCCGCGTGCCTCCCACCAATGTGCCTGCATGAATGGCATCACGTAACGCATGGTACAGTGCCTCATACTTGTATCGATGCTGAAGTTCATAGGTATCCATCGGCAGCCACAATTCCATCATGCACCTCTCTTCATTTGTCTTCATCTGTTATCCCTGACTAATTGGCCTACTAAAGTGAATGTAAATTGGATCTATTTCATTGTCAATGTATGAACTATTGTTATCCATAAGATATGGCGTTCTATTATACATTCAATGATGGGGGAATACACATGAGACGGAAAGAATTCACAGTAGATGAAGAACAGGAAATTACCGCATTTCTGGATCAGTGCTCCTTCGGGTTTCTGGGCACGGTCAGCCCGGAAGGACAACCACGGGTTACACCGCTGAATTTCGTATATATGGACGGTTGCTTTTATTTCCACGGCAGTCTGGCTGGTGAGAAGATGAAACAGATCAAACAGGATTCGTCGGTCAGTTTCACAGTAGCTGAAGAGTTCTCCCTGATTCCATCCTACTTCAGTGATCCTGAGCTGGCTTGTCCGGCAACTTCTTTCTTCAAAAGTGTCATGGCCTTTGGTCAGGCTGAACCGGTTAAAGATCTGGACATCAAAGGTAAGGTACTGCAACGATTTATGGAAAAACTCCAGCCGCAAGGCGGATATGTACCCATTGACGCTACTGACTCGCGTTACACAGGAAACCTCAAAGCTGTAGCCGTAGTCCGAATTAGTCCTGAACGGATCAGCGCCAAGTTTAAATTTGGACAAAACCTCTCGAGTGAACGATTCGATCATATCAGTGGTGAACTGGAACAGCGCAATGAAGGAAGAGATGCCGAAACTGCTGAAATGATGCGGAAATACTGTCCATTTCATCAGCAATAAGTTTCATTTCTTGAGGATTACTCCAAGGTCGAATACAACGATAACCCACCCGAAAACCCTCTGCAACAACGCGGTAAAGTGATATAACTGTCATATTGCGTAATTTCCGTGACGGGGGCATGTCAAGGTGATATAATGTTAGGCAGTTGAATCACAAAGACTTGGAAGGATGAAAAGAATGAATCCACTGGCTGAACAGTTGAACGAAAGTATTCAGACAGGCAGCAGTCACGTCTACTCCATGCTGTCACAGCTTGGCAAAGAAATTTATTTTCCTAAAGAGGGGATTTTGAGTCAATCTGCTGAAGCAGCAAGCTTGGCCAAGACCCATAATGCCACGATTGGTATCGCCCTGGAGGGTGGTGTGCCGATGCATCTTCAGGTTATTCAGGAGAAGCTGTCTGCATTCCAACCAAAGGATCTGTATCCTTACGCTCCACCTGCAGGCAAACCTGAATTGCGGACCGTTTGGAGAGACAAGATGCTGAAGGAAACACCTTCTCTGGAAGGCAAAACGTTTGGCAATCCAATTGTAACCAATGCATTAACCCATGGACTAAGTATCGTAGCCGACCTGTTCGCCGATGAAGGGGACGCTGTCATATATCCGGATAAAAACTGGGAAAATTACGAGCTGACCTTCGGAATTCGTCGTCATGGCCAGTTGGTTCATTATCCCCTGTTCGATGATCAGTTGAACTTCAACAGTGAGGGTCTGCTTCAGGCTTTGCTTGATCAAAAGGACAAAGGTAAAGCGATCGTTCTGCTCAACTTCCCGAATAACCCAACAGGTTATACGCCTGGAGCCGAAGAAGCAGATGCCATTGTGAACACGATTCTTCAGGCAGCTGAAGCCGGTGTTAACGTGGTTGCTGTAACAGATGATGCCTACTTCGGACTGTTCTTCGAAGATTCCATTCATGAATCCCTGTTTGGCAAACTTGCCAACATTCATCCACGTGTGTTGACCGTAAAAGTGGATGGTGCAACCAAGGAAGAATTCGTATGGGGCTTCCGCGTTGGATTCATTACGTATGCCCATGAAGATGCAGCTGTTCTGCATGCATTGGAGCAAAAAACACTCGGTATTATCCGGGCAACGATCTCCAGTGGCCCGCATCCTTCCCAGACTTTTGTACTGGATGCGCTCAAAGCACCGGAGTTTGAAGCACAGAAACAGGAGAAGTTCGAGATTATAAAAGGCCGTGCCAATAAGGTAAAAGCCATTCTCGATAGCGGCAAGTATGGAGATGCATGGGACTATTATCCGTTCAACTCCGGTTACTTCATGTGCCTGAAGCTGAAAGAAGTTGGCGCTGAAGAACTTCGAAGCCATTTGCTGCACAAATATGGTGTGGGTACAATCGCGCTGGGTGAATCGGATCTTCGAATCGCCTTCTCCTGTATTGAAGAATCCGGGTTGGAAGATCTGTATGAAACCATCTATCGTGGAGTTCAGGATCTGCGGACGACTTAATTAACAGACCTGTACCCTAAATAATATAAGAACCCTTTGTATAACGGCGACGCTTCATGTCACTGAATATACGAAGGGTTCTTTTGTGTTTTATCAGCCCAAAAGCTTTAATTTCTGGCTTTACCGGGCATCGGCCCAATCAGCCTACCCCCATGGCACATAATATACGATGTACGCAAGGGCGTGCCAAACAACCACTTGAAAGGGGAATGACCATGTCTGGAGTTGAAGATACAAGAGGCGGTTATGGATGCGGCGGTTACGGCGGAGGATTTACAAACACAGGTGCTATTCTCGTTCTGTTCATCTTGCTCGTAATCATCACTAAATCGTTCCTCTGTTAGTACCAATACACACTTGCGCAGAACCAAGTGATCTGATTGCATGATTCCATTACAGCACAAAGAAGGGTATACCGGGATACAGCCCGGCATACCCTTCTTTTGTTATCTTTTGTACCTCTCACTGATGAACCCAATGTAATAATCCGAGTTGGTCAGGTGTCCGATCGTTTACTCGTCCTCTTCTTCCTTCAACCACTTGTTACCTTGCGAACGCCGCATGATCACAATCACCAGTATACCCAAAATAAGCGCTACTCCGGTGACAGTCAGTCCGCTTGCTCCGGCAGCCAGCATAGGCAACCACATGAGCAATGCAGCCAGTGCATGTAGATGGAATATGAATCCCAACACCTGAGAACGACGACTCTCACCCGAGATTGGATAGATCATAATCCAGAACGATTCACTATGACTGCGACGCAGCGCACCTAACTGAACACCTGCAAGCAACAGGAAGAACAGATACACCCCGACACCAAAGTAGCTGCCTGCTGTCCACCAGGATAGTAACATGCCCAGTACAACTAGGCGTAACACGATTGAGAACACTTCGGTTCGAACAAACGTTTTGGTTATCAAGTAACGGTAAGCTTTCCCTGCATTCCAGGGAAGACCACTCCCCAATTTGCTAAGCCAGCGACGCGAACTTACTTTCTGTCCGGATGAAGGTACATCCACAAACCAGCCAAGCGTCCGCATAACCCTGCCAGCCTGACCCTGCTCTACCTGAATCAGTCGTTCCCACGCTACACGATGTTTCACCGGTATACGCAAGGCGACGATGTAGACAACAGCCAGCAACAGCAGGAACCAGACGCTGCGCTGCGGTGGCTGCCACAGCCAAGCGCCAACCGCCAGCACTGCCAGAGCCCATCGCAAGAGACGATATCCTCTTGCCGCACCGACCTGAACCATTCTTAGCTCTTGCCATGCTCCATAACTGGACAACCCTTTCCACAGCAGCAGGAACACAATGAACCAGCCAAATGGCCGTGCATCCAGATCTGCTCTGACATAGAGCGGCCACAGTGTAACAAATACAAGCAGCAAGCCCAGAGTTTTATAGATGATGCCCCGGGCAAAGCTGTTCTTCAAATACTCCTGCATCCGGTATTCCTGTGGTCGCAGGAACACAATATCTGCCGGAAGCAGATATGTACGATAACTGCTAAACAGCACTAGTGGTGCCAGCAGCAGCAATGCAACCCAGCGAATCGGAAATTCCGCCGGAATGTTCTGGACAAACGATGTATACCAGGCGGAGAACGCAATGACAAGAAATAAAAAGACCATAGCTACACCGCTCTGGATCACATAACCCAGATAAGGAAGAATTCCGTTCCAGAATCCTGTGCATCTTTGCTTCCATAGCAGCTTGAGATCCATGCTCAATCCCTGCCTTGTACGAGGGAATAGAACATGTGCTCCAGCGTGGCATCCGATTCCCCGAATTGGGAGCGCAGTTCATTCAGCGTCCCTTGAGCAATAACCTGCCCACGGTGCAGAACGATAAAACGATCACAGTAATTTTCAATCGTGGACAGAATGTGTGAACTGAGCAGGATGGATGATCCCGAAGCTTTCATCTCCAGCATAAAATCAAGCAAAGAGCGAATACCCAGCGGGTCCAGGCCCAGGAAAGGCTCATCAATAATGTACAGTGGTGGTCCTGCCACAAAAGCACACATGATCATGACCTTTTGCCGCATCCCCTTGGACAGGTGAGTCGATAAACTTGTACTTTTCTCATTCATACGGAACAGTTCCAGCAGTTTCTCCGTACGTTGTTTGAAATCAGCCTCTGACACATTGTACGCTCTTGCCGTAAACTCCAGGTGCTCCATCACTGTCATCTCATCATACAGTTCGGGTGATTCCGGTACAAATGCCATAGCCGATTGGTAGATCTGCGCATCCTCGTCCCGCTTCTTGCCCATCACTCGCACTTCGCCCTGTTGAGGGGTCATCAAGCCGAGGATATGTTTCATGGTTGTGCTTTTGCCAGCACCGTTTAAGCCGATTAGTCCGACCATCTCTCCACGTCCAACTTCCAGATTGATTCCGTGAAGGACTGGCCGTTTGGCACTATAACCTCCGCTTAACCCGCTGATTTGCAGAACAGGCGATTGAACGTTTTCCATCTATCCCTGCACCCCTTTCGTCAGATTCTATTCTTCGGAGCGTGGCGTTTTATCTTTACTCCACTTGGGTGCTCCTTTGTTTTTACGATCCTGGTCGCGCTCCGTGCGGCCTGTATTACCCGTTGGTTTGCTACCTGCCGGACGCGAATTGGAGATTGTAGCTTTGGTTCCCCCATTACGATTGCCCTGACCTGGTTTGCGATCTCTGGATTGTCCTGGTTTTCTGGAGAACGAATGTCCCTCAGGCCGCGTGTCCGGACGCGGGTCAGCCTCCAGTACTTTACCGCCAAAGAGTACACGTTCTGACAGTTCGATTCCGAGTTCGCGTGCGAATTTACGCATAATAAAGATCTGTGTTTCATCCACAATGGACAAAACGATACCCGAGCGTCCCATACGGCCTGTACGACCTGCACGGTGAACATAGTGCTCCGAGTCAAAGGCAGGGTCATAGTTAATGACCATTGGCAAGCCTTCAATATCCAGTCCTCTGGCAGCCACTTCGCTGGCAATCAGCAACTGAAGTTTGCCATTACGGAAGGCAGACAATACGTTACTGCGGGTCACTTTATCAGCATCCCCATACAGCGCAGCAGCGGACAAGCCCAGATGATTCATTTTTGCTTCAACTTCACCAATATCTTCAGTTGCATTCACAAATACGATCGCCCGATCCGGATTGTACTGTCTAACCAGACGACGCAGCATGTCAATTTTGTTACGGTTTTCTTCTACAAAATAATAATGCTCAAGGCCCGCAGCCGTAGCTCGATCCGGTTCAATTCCGATCTGAACAGGCTCTTTCATCTCACGCTTTGCGAGTCCAGCCGTATGCTCATCAATGGTTGCTGACAGGAAGATCAGCTGACGGTCCCGCAATGCGCTCTTGAGTACAAAGTTCACGTCACTTACGCCGCCAAGTTGGAACACTTGGTCCGCTTCATCGATAACAATGGTGGAAACGTTGTGCATTTTCAGTTTTTTGAGTGTAATCAATTCCTTCAGTCGTCCCGGTGTACCCACAACCAATTGTGGATGCTCACGTAGCTTCTCGATCTGACGTTTAGCCGCTGCACCTCCAATTAGACCCAATACGCCAATCTTACGTTCTTCCGCATAACGCTGCGCTTCACGTACAATTTGCATCGCCAGCTCTTGCGTAGGTGCAATAATGAGTTTCTGCGTACCTTTGATATCCATTTTGATGGATTGTAACAGTGGCAACAGATATGCCAGCGTTTTTCCTGTTCCCGTCTGGGATTTGGATACGACATCTCGGCCTTCCAAAATAACCGGGATCGTCTGAGCCTGTACAGGTGAAGGTTCGTTAATGCCATGTTTGGCCAAAACGGCCTCCAGATCCTGTTCCACGCCAATTGAAGCAAATGTTTGATTCGTCATGTATGTCCATCCTTTTAATTTATTCATTTTGATGTTATATAAGTTCAACTAAGGAGTAATTACACTGACACTACGAGGACAGAACAACCTTCCGATCACTGTTATCCCCAGATTTTTTTGATTCCTTTTTTTCAAAAGGAAAAATCCGGGGATAAAGGTGCACGCTTCGCTTCTTCAGGTTATTTCTGTCCTCTCCGTTATTGTGTAAAAGTTTAGTTGAACATATAAGTTGCTTGTATATTACCGAAGCCTGTCATCACATTACCTTTCATTATATGCGAAAAAAGCCTGTGTACCAAATCTTATTCCAGAATTGTATGTATACACGCCAAAAAAAAGAAAAGCCCCTCGGCGGAGCCTTTCTTTCATTCCGTATATGATGCCTCGTATCACATTTACTTCTGATTCATTACACCGTGCGACAATCGATCTGCAAGACGAGGAAATAGCTGGTACAGCCATATGCCAGCAGAAGCAAGTCTTGGCAGATTCACTTCTTCCTTGCGCTTTTTCATCGCCCGAATCATATGACCCGCAACGTCTTCCGGTTTCAACATCATCCAGCGTACATTATTCACATAATTGCCAGAAGGGTCAGCCCGATGGAAAAACGGTGTATCAATCGGACCTGGATTAATCGTTGTCACCATGACTCCAGTCTTGCGAAGCTCCTGACGCAGCGCATTACTAAATCCGAGGACAGCATGTTTCGTAGCCGTATAGGAAGCGGATTTGGCTGTACCGATTTTGCCAGCCATGGAGGCCACGTTCACAATCTGACCTTTGCCACGTTCTAGCATTTGTGGAAGCACTGCTTTGGTGCAGCGGACAATGCCCATGTAATTAACGTCCATCATCTCATCGAATTCCTGTACAGACATCTCTGTCATCGCTGCAAATTTCCCGTAACCTGCATTGTTCAGCAAAATGTTGATTCGTCCGTATTTATGCAATATCGCATCCACAGCTGCCTGAACCTGCTCACTATCCGTAACATCAAGTGTGAGTAATTCATGCGGCCCTTTCAGCGAGGCACCAATCTCTTCCAGCTTGTCCCGTGAACGGGCAGCCAGAATTGGGATGGCTCCTTCTTCTATCAGCATCTGCGCACACAGCGCACCGATACCACTCGATGCACCTGTGATAAACACTACCTGATCTTTCAGCATCCGTGATGTCCTCCCGTATTGAACACATATTGCCTTTTCAGGCGTATGGTTCTATTCTACGAGATCATGACCTGAATATCCATCTCACCAATGCCGTCCATCAGCAAAGGAATGCTCAGTGCTTTCGTTGCACTAAATGTAGTCAGATGTTCGGACTTCATCACTTGTGGAGGTGTAATATCGACCACAACACCCTGGTTTGACAGGATGGTGCTGGCATTACCACTGATCATATTCCCCAGTTCGGAAATCGCACTTTTGCTCATTTCATCCATTTCTGTAATGACAAATCCACCCATCATCGCAGATACAATTTTCAATGCAACTTGTTCATTAATTCCAAATACAATGTTTCCGCTAAGTTGTCCGGTCATTCCGATCACGATCCAGACATGGTCTGCAATGTACTCTACATTTTTCACGCCAAGACTCCCGGTGGAAGGCGAAACCTGGATGAGCTGTTCGAATACGTTCCGTGCCGATTCCAGGAAAGGATTAATCACTTCCGCTTTCACTGTCTATGTCCCCCTCGCACTGGGTTATTGGTCACACACCAAAAGTCCCATATTCATTAAATTTATTATACTTTATCACGTACAAGAATTCATTAAGAATTCGTTAAACCATGTGTACTATAATTTATCGTCATCCGTGGGGCAAATGTTTATAGCTGATTCTAGCGAATAAACAGCGCTTTTCACTTCTTTTGAAGAAAGCTTTTCGTTCGTTGTGCGTGGCATAAGGCATTTAGGACTTTATTACTGTTTCTCACAACTGTTAAAAAAATCAATTTCTTGTATTCGCGTTTTTTTCACAGTCTCTTGAACTACTTTTGATCCTGATCATTACCTTCATTGCTCTGCTGTCCTGAATCACCTATAATTTAAGATAACGGAACAATGACCAGTTACGGGATTACATCGCACCAAACACTACATAATCAAGATACTTTGCCTGCAAGGAGGTCACCTATGAACATAAGCCAACTGGAGACACTAATTACCATTTCCAAAACGATGAGCTTCCGCAAAGCGGGAGAACTTCTGAACCTGACCCAGCCTGCCGTCTCGGCCCAGATCAAAAGTCTGGAGGACGAATTCAGCACCGTTCTTGTGGATCGGAACCAACCCGTTACCCTGACAGACCGTGGACAGGTATTCCTGGAGCACGCTGAACGGATGCTCGACATCGTTGATGAGTTGAAACAAAAATTGTCCGATCTTGATGAAACGCCTCAGGGACGTATCGTATTAGGCACAACAACTTCCATTGCTATTCAGATCTTGCCAAGGGTGTTATCCTATTTCCAAGATCAATTCCCGCTGATCAAAACCAGTATCCAGTCCCTTCCTTCATCACAGATCTATACCCAGGTCGAAAATGGTCTGGTTGATATTGGTATCGGTTATCTCACGGAGCGTAATCCCAACCTGAATACATCTGTGCTCTACTATGACACATTTGAACTCGTGGTATCTCCTTCCCATCCGCTGGCGAAGAAAAAACATGCTGCAGTGGATGTGCTCCGGAGTACACCATTGATTCTGCTGTCCCCTGATACCGTAGGACGAAGATTTACAGAAACGATCTTCAAGAAACATAATATTGAACCTAATATTGTAATGGAGTTGTCGAGCAGCGAAGAAGTGAAACGGATGGTCGAGATTGATCTCGGGGCAGCTGTCATCTCCAAACAATCTGTTGCGCATGAGTTGCGTCAAGGTACATTGCGAATGATACCCTTAAGTGAGCTGGAGGTCAGTCACCCTGTCGGTGTCATCTATAAGTCCAGTCGATACCTTAACTCAGCAATGCAACAATTCATAAGTGACCTCAAAGGTATGCCGGAAACCCAATTCATCAGTTCAGAATGACAATGAGCCATGAGAAAGGAAGGATTCCATATGAAATTTGATCTTCATACACATCATTTTCGTTGTGGTCACGCAGACGGCAACATCCGCGATTATATAGAGGCAGGTATTAAGGCAGGACTTCAGGCCATCGGTATCTCGGATCATACGCCATACTTTGGCAGTGAGCTTGAGCAGGCATTTCCCCGGATCGCAATGGGTAAGTCTGAATTGCAGCATTATGTGGAAGAAGTCCTTGCTTTGAAAGAAGAGTACGCTGGTAAAATCGATGTGCTGCTCGGCATTGAATCCGACTACTTCCCTGTTCATGCAGAATTGTACCGTACCACACTGGGACAGTATCCTTTTGACTATATTATTGGTTCAGTTCATCATACCGAGGATGTGAGTATCTTCAATAAAACCCGGTGGAAAGGACTGAGCGATGCTCGCAAAGTTGAAGTGAAAGAGAGTTATTATTCATTAATTCGGGAATCGGCTCGCAGCGGTATGTTCCAGATTCTTGGACACATTGATGCGATGAAAGGAAACTATCCACCCTTCTCTGAAATTATCGCTGATCAGGCCATTGATGAAACGTTGGAGGTCATTGCAGAATCCAACGTAGCGATCGAAATTAACACATCTGGCAAAACCAAACTCAGCGGTGGATGGTACCCGTCAGATGCCATTCTGGAACGCGCCCATCATTATGGAGTGAAGGTGACATTTGGATCGGACGCTCATAAACCACAGCGGGTTGCAGACGAGCTGGATGACGTTCGTACACGTCTCAAGGAGATCGGATTCACCGACTGGGTATACTTCAAGCAGAAACAGATGCAGGTTGTTCCACTGTAAAAAATAGCAAACACAAAGGCCCCCACAGCGCGCTTGTTCACGCCGTGGGGGCCTTTTATTGCCCAATATAAGGAAATATAATTATATTTTACACGATAACGGAGAGGACAGAAATAACGTGAAGAAGCGAAGCAGTCGCCTAAAAGCTTTCTGAAAGAAAGCTGCATCGGAAGCATACGCTATCCCCGGATTTCCCCTTCAAAAATATGGAAATCAAAATAATCCGGGTATAACAGCGATCGGAAAGTTATTCTGTCATCGGAGTGGCCAGTGTAAATATTCCACAGTTAACTTATATGGACAAAAAAAATGAACCCGCTCGCGCGGGTCCCAACAGCATTATCTATTATCAAAAAGGGGGTCATGAGATAAGTTTACCCCCTGTCTGTTAGAGTTCAATTGCAACTATATTTCAATTGTGTAACAAATGATTGAAGTTCGATTCATTCACGTTTGACTACTCTTACTCTATGTCATTGCGGCTTGTCAGATACCAGGGTTTGCAGGTCTTTTTCCTGAAGCGGTCTGACGTATTGTTCCCGGTACATACTGTACACTTTAACATCCATCAGGGATTCGGATCCCTCGTCATCCTCATCATTCAGTCCGAACGAGGGAAGACTCCGCTCATAGGACATCCCTATTTTGCTTAGCACCCGTTGTGAAGATACATTGGCCTCATAACAACGTGCTTCCACCCTCCCCAGATGAAGATCGTCAAATCCAAACTGCAGCAGCCGCTGTACCGCCTCGGTAGCCACACCCCTGCCCCAACAGGACCTGTTCAGGATATAACCAATCTGTGCGGTACCATTCAGATCATTCCAGTGTTGGAATGAGGTGATCCCAATCACTTGTTCCTTGCCTCTCCAGCAGATCCCATAATGTAACGAATCCAGCTTGGCGCTGCTGCTCCGTATCTGGTTCAATAACCGTCTCGCTCGGATTGGCGTGGGCTGGCTTCCCCTATTCACATATCTTATGACTTGAGGATCGGAAAAGAGTTCCGATAATGTGCTGTAATCACTTTGACGTAATGATCGCAGGACAAGACGCTCTGTCCACAAAGCCGGCAGACCTTGAACCAGCATTTTTCGGGTAAGCATGACAATCGCTCCTTTTGCCTAAACGGGCTCTAGTCCGGTAAGACAAGCATGCTCTGATGATGATCCGGCGTAATACCATTTGAACTGATCCACGAACTTTAGTATTCGCATTTTAGTATTAATATATTGCATCATTCAATTCCTCACGCTAAAAGGTCCAGATGCTGACTACTCCTGCAGCCCGCGATAGATACCCGTACGAATCTCACGAATATAGAAATCCAATGCAGGAACATTCGCCGACTGTGCAACCTGTACTTCTCGCTCAATATCATAAGGCACCCGCACAAATTGAACATTGAACGGGGTATTGTTATCGTTGCTGTCTTCACCCTCCAGAATACAGTAGGAAGCCTGGGGAAGATCGAGTGGATTACCAACACTGCCTGCATTAAACAGTAACTTGCCGTTCATATACTGCAAGTATGCGTTATGCACATCCCCATAACCTACAACATCTGCAACACCTTGCTCAGGCTCATCAGCCGGAGGATCAAACATTGCCAACCTCTTTTCCATCGCGTCCCACGGCTGGACACGATGGTATACACTTTGAGGTGAAGCATGGACCAGACGGATGGTGCGACCGCTCAGTTGAAATTGATGACTGAAGGGTAGGCCCGCCAAGTACGCCAATCGTTCCTCACCCAGCCGTTCTGCTTGCCACGTAAAGTTCTCATTGTCTTGGTTAACCGCAACCAGTTCATCCCAATTGCCACGGATAACAAGTTCGCACGTTGCTCTCACCTGATCCACAACCTGTACCGGTTCTGGCCCCTTGCCCACGAGGTCACCAAGACAAAAGATTCGCTCCACGCCACGACTTCGGATATCTTTTAACACTGCTTCCCAGGCAGTCATGTTGCCATGAATGTCGGATACAATCGCAATTCTTTCCATCTGGATAACCTCCATTCATGTTGAATCCTTTATGTTTTATATTCATCTTATATTCTTTTATGTGGTTGATCCTTTAAGCTCAAAAACCGTTAATTCTGGTCTGCACAGAAAACGAATGGGCAGTTGAGTCATGCCAAAACCACGATTCACATACACCGGCATCTGTGTCTGGGTGGTGTAATATACCCCCTGGACATCCGTGTAATACAATCCTTGAACATACTTGTGTGAACCTCGCGGAGTTGTCAGTGCCCCGATCCAGGGAAAACGTACCTGTCCACCATGGCTATGACCGGAAAGTTGTAATCCGAAACCATAGGGAGTGGCAATGTCGGCATAATCCGGTTCATGCATAAGTAACAATTTCCACACATCATGATCCAATCCCTTGATGGCTTGGGCAGGATCAGGCCTGCCTGTAAGTGCGTCATCCAGTCCAGCTATGGCCAGACGTTCGCCCCCTTGTTCAATCACCACATGTTCGTTCCGTAACAAAGTGAATCCAGCTTCACGGAACATGGTTGTCACTTCATTCTGCTGTCCGCCCCGATAATCATGATTCCCCAAAACTGCAAATTTGCCATACTTCGCTTGCATGGAGGCGAGTACCGGAATACATTCACGCATCGGCTCTGCTTCCCTCTCAACTATGTCTCCGGTAAAACAAATCAAGTCCGGTTGCTGCTCCTCAATCGTTGCTGCCAGCTTTTTCAGCTCTTTCACCCCGGTATGAAAACCAAGATGGGCATCGCTGAACTGAACGACACGCAAACCGTCAAATGCCTTTGGAAACTTCGGAAGTTTCAGCGCCACTTGCTTGATCTCCAGACGACGCGGTTCCCATAACCAGGCATAACCTCCTGTAAGCAAACTGGCACCCGCTGTCATCAAAACCATACGCAATAAGAAACTTCGGCGAGAGGGATCATGATCCTTTTCTTCTCCAGGAAACACAGACTCTTCTGCACCTGATGCTTTGTGCGAGCGCTGGGACGGCGAGTTGTTGCTGCCCTGACGCGGTGTCTCTGCCATATCTCCCCCTCCTTCTACGCTCTTAATCCATCCCCTTAGTATATCATATTCTGCATGGGTAGCCCGGTTCCTCTGCTTCATTACAAAAAGAAGCCGGGATCTCCGGCATGTTGCTGCACGGGATCACGACTTCTTCTAAGTTGCAGATTACACTTCTGCACATGTTATGACGAGATTATACACCCAACCAGCGTTTGAACATATGCTTGGTCGTTTGTTTGTTCATTTCGGCAATGGAGGTTGTCAGTGGAATGCCTTTTGGACAGGATTGCACACAGTTCTGTGAGTTACCACAGCCCTCGATGCCTCCGTCTTCCATCAACGCTTCCAGACGATCGTCGGCGTTCATCTCCCCTGTTGGGTGAGCGTTGAACAGACGCACTTGAGACAGTGCTGCTGGACCGATAAAGTCTGTTTTCTCATTGACGTTCGGGCATGCCTCCAGACATACACCACATGTCATACATTTGGACAGCTCATATGCCCACTGACGCTTCTTCTCAGGCATCCGTGGACCTGGACCGAGGTCATAGGTACCATCGATCGGAATCCATGCTTTTACGCGTTTCAGGGCGCTAAACATCCGGCTACGGTCGATGACCAAGTCACGAACCACTGGGAATGTCTTCATCGGTTCGATACGAACAGGCTGTTCGAGCTTGTCGATCAGGGCTGCACATGCTTGACGTGGCTTGCCGTTGATGACCATGGAACAGGCACCGCAGACTTCTTCGAGACAGTTGGAATCCCAGCACACGGGTGCAATGGATTTGCCATCTGTATTGACCGGGTTCCGCTGAATCTCCATCAGGGCGCTGATCACGTTCATGTTGGGACGGTACGGAAGCTCAAATTCTTCGTTGTACGAAGATGACTCCGGGCTATCCTGACGGGTGATGATAAACTTGACGGTTTTGTTGGCTGTAGCTTGTTCCGCCATATCGTAGTCCCCTCCTCTGGTGACGATGATTGTATTGCTGATGCGCAAAATGGTTTGGTGCACGGGTGACGCTTCGTCAGCGGAATGCCCCTCTGATCGCTGTTATCCCCGGATTTTTTTGATCAACCCTTTCCAGGGTTAGAATCCGGTGATAAAGGCGAAGAGTATGCTTTCGAAGTAGCTTTCTTTCAGAAAGCTTTCAGCTTCGCTTCTTCTGGGCATTTCCGCTTCCTCCGCTACGTCGTGCACGCAGGGTCACTTTGCTGGAAACTGCACTCCATTCATGCTGGATGGGCAGTATTGAAGTTCTGAAGCATCGCTAAGGCGCTTTGCTTCTTCTGAGTATTTCCGCTTCTTCCGCTATGTTGTGCACTGGGTAACTTTGCTGGAAAACTGCACTCCATTCATGCTGGAGGCAGTATTGAAGTTCTGAAGCATCGCTAGGGCTTTGCTTCTTCTGGGTCTTTCCTTCACTTTGATGGCAGTAACTTTGAAGAAGCTTTGCTTCTCCACAGTTCTCCTGCCTTCTTCGTTCAGGTGCTTAATATTTAACCTTATAGATAAATCCGTGATATTTAATCCTTGGAGTAATCCCGGATACGTGGTGGGATCAGGGATACGTCTACTGGCTCGTACGAGATTTTCGGGCCTTCTTTCGACCAGCTTGCGATAGTCGTTTTCAGGAACTCTTCATCATTACGTTCCGTGAAATCCGGTTTGTAATGCGCGCCGCGGCTTTCGTTACGCAGCAGTGCGCCCAGTGTCATTGCTTCTGCCAATTCAATCATGTTCCACAGTTGGCGAGTGAATGCTGCGCTCGGGTTATTCCAACCAGAGCTGTCATACATATTGATTTTGCCATAACGCTCTTTCAATTCCTTGATCTTGCCAATCGTGGCTTCAAGCTTGTCGTTGTAGCGCACAACCGTCATGTTGGCTGTCATCCACTCGCCAAGCTCTTTATGAATGACATAGGCATTTTCCGTGCCCTGCATTTTCAAGATGCCTTCGTACTTGTCGCTTTGTTGTTTGGTGTGTTTCTCAAATACGGAAGATGGGATATCTGCGGACGATTTTTTAAGTCCTTTGATATATTCAGCCGCTTTTGGTCCAGCCACCATACCACCATAGATCGCAGATACCAGTGAGTTTGCACCCAGACGGTTCGCACCATGGTATTGATATTCACATTCACCAGCTGCGAACAGCCCCGGAATGTTAGTCATTTGGTTGTAATCTACCCACATGCCGCCCATGGAATAATGGACTGCCGGGAAGATTTTCATTGGGATTTTACGCGGGTCATCACCCATGAACTTCTCATAGATCTCAATGATTCCGCCGAGTTTAACATCCAGTTCCTTCGGATCTTTGTGCGACAGGTCGAGATAAACCATGTTCTCGCCGTTCACACCCAGACCCATATCTACGCAGACGCTGAAGATTTCACGAGTCGCGATATCACGTGGAACCAGGTTACCGTAGGATGGATATTTTTCTTCAAGGAAGTACCAAGGTTTTCCGTCTTTGTACGTCCAGATCCGTCCACCTTCACCACGCGCGGATTCAGACATGAGACGTAGCTTGTCATCCCCTGGAATGGCTGTTGGGTGAATCTGAATGAACTCCCCGTTTGCGTAATTTACACCTTGTTGATACACCGCACTTGCCGCTGTACCTGTGTTAATGACAGAGTTGGTCGTTTTACCGAAGATGATCCCCGGACCACCGCTCGCCAGAATAACCGCTTCTGCCGGGAAGGTCTGTACCTTCATCGTTTTCAGATCCTGAGCTACGATCCCGCGACATACGCCTTCATCATCCAAAACCGCCTGCAGGAACTCCCAGTTCTCGTATTTCGTAACCAGACCCGCTGCTTCCCAGCGACGTACCTGCTCGTCTAATGCATAGAGCAATTGTTGTCCTGTTGTCGCTCCGGCAAACGCCGTACGGTGATGCTTCGTTCCCCCGAAACGACGGAAATCAAGCAAACCTTCCGGTGTCCGGTTGAACATTACGCCCATACGGTCCATCAAGTGAATGATGCCAGGTGCTGCTTCGCACATCGCTTTAACAGGAGGTTGGTTCGCAAGGAAGTCACCGCCGTATACCGTATCATCAAAGTGTACCCATGGGGAGTCACCCTCACCCTTGGTATTTACCGCTCCGTTAATGCCGCCTTGTGCGCATACAGAGTGGGATCGTTTAACAGGAACCAGTGAAAATAAATGAACATGGACTCCGGCTTCAGCCGATTTGATCGCCGCCATCAATCCCGCGAGACCGCCGCCCACAATAATTACATTCGTTGATGCCATTGCTGTTCACTCCCTTATAAGTCAGCATTTATACGCTAAATGCTTAAATTAGAACTGTTTTTACTGCGTCAATCATCGAAGTAGCTGTTTCGAAATCAATGCTCCGGAAAGCAAATAGTGAAGCAATAAACATGATGGAAACAATAGCGAACAAGCTCATACATACGTAAGAGGATACACGCTGCGCACGCGGACCAACTGTAATTCCCCAGCTAACGAGGAACGACCACAGACCATTGGCAAAGTGATATGACGCCGCAACCACACTGATCATATATATCGCAAAGGTTATCGGATTCGTCACCGCATCATGTATGACGCCGCCAATCTCTTCATGGGATACATTACCCAGCGCAATCTGTACTCGCGTCTCCCATACGTGCCAGATGACGAATACAAACGTAATAATACCGCTTACCCTCTGTAACGTGTAGCGCCAGTTGCGCTCATTACCGTAACGCCCAACGTTAGGCTTGGCCTGATAGGCAATGTAAAGACCATAAACACCGTGATAGAACAACGGCAACCAGATAAGTAATGCCTCAATTACAATAACAAGAGGCAAACCGTTCAGAAATGCAACGGCACCGTAAAAAGCTTCTTTGCCGCCTTCAACTGCCGTGAAGTTCGTCACCAAATGCTCAACAAAAAACAAACTGAGCGGAATGACGCCAAGCAAGGAGTGCAGCTTTCTGGAGTAAAACCCTTTCATAAAATGTCGATCCCCTTTCGCTAAATACAACGTTTTCATAAATGATTTCACTTATCATGACACGAATCCTTTTCCATGAAAAGGTTCGACAAATTGTTCCGTTTTCCCCAGGTGTGAACAACTTGTGTCACGGTTCATGTTACTCCTTTTTTTCTTATAAGGGAATTGCAATATAATTATTAAATGTTATAACCTATAGGTATAAGCAGTGAAACATTGGGTTTACAGGCTATACAACATGGAAAACGATTGAGCAAGGGCAAGAATCACATTCATGGAAAAGAGGTTATTGTTCATGTTTGAGGAGTTAAATGCATTTGCAGCGGTCGTGGAGCAGTCCAGCCTCAACCGTGCATCCAAGTTACTGAACTTGTCCCAACCCGCACTTTCACGCAAAATTGCCAAATTGGAGGATGAACTCGGGGTTGCCCTGTTCCACCGCCGTGGCAAACGGCTGGAGTTAACCAGTGTGGGCCAGTTCACCTATACCTATGCTGTAGAACAGAAGCAGCAACAACAGAAGTTCCTCACTATGCTGGCCCAGTATAAAGACGAAGAACAGAGCACCATTACACTCGGAGCCAGTCTGACGACGCTTCAAACTACGTTACCACCTCTCGTCAATGCCTTTATGGAGAAACATCCAAATGCCGAATTGAAACTGTTGACGGGTAAAACACATGAGATTGTCTCGTTTGTGCGTGACAAAAAAGCCGATGTAGGCATTGTCGCCTCCTCCATCAGCGAAGTGGGGCTTAACTGTGTGCCGCTCTTTGACGATCACCTGGAACTGGTTGTGCCGCTTACACACCCCTTGTCCGGTAAGGAAGCCGGGATGGAGCATTTGCAGGATCTGCCGATGATCACGTTCTCCAAAGGCACCTGGTATCGCAAATTAACGGACGACCTCTTCCAGCGCTGTGCCGTGATGCCGGATATTCGCATGGAGATTGATTCCTTCGAAGCGATCATCCGACTTCTGCCTTCCGCCAAAGCTGCTGCTCTATTGCCCAAGTCATATCTTCGTCCACAATTGCTCGCGGACAATGATCTTGTTTCTGTTCATTTGCCTCAATTACAGCAGACCCGCAGAACAACTTGTATGATCTATGGGGAAAAAGAGGACCTCAGCGAGACTTCCAGACAATGGGTCAAGGAGACGGCTGCACTCTTTACAGCAAAGGCGCCATTGCCCTCACGGAGGGCTACGACGCCTTTGTCTTGATCTGAAACAGCCAGGCTCTAACGTCTGGCTTCCATATTTAACTCATGATAATTATCAGCTCTCTTGGCTGATAACCTCTTCTTCAAATCGGTCGATATCTGCATTATTACCAATAATGACCATGATATCCCCCATTTGAAGCGAATCCAGTGCCGTCGGAGCGATAATGACCCCAGCTTCTTTCTGTAACGCCACAATGCTGCAACCAAAACGTACACGTGCATTCAGGGTGGAAAGGGTTTTGTTATGCAGACAGGCGGGAACCTTCATCTCGACAATACTGTAATCATTGGATAATTCAATGTAATCCAGCAAGTTCGGGGTAACCAGCTGGTGGGCAACCCGAATGCCCATATCCCGCTCAGGATAAACAACACGATCAATCCCCAGTTTATCCAATGCGCGTCCGTGAAGGACGGATATGGCCTTGGCCACGACCGTCTTGACGCCCAGCTCTTTTAACAGAATCGCGGTGAGAATGCTCGTCTGAATATCATCCCCGATAGCAACGATACAGCAGTCAAAATTTCGAATACCCAGGGAGCGTAACACTTCCTCATCTGTGGCATCGGCTACAACGGCATGGGTGACCAATTCACTAATGTCTTCGACGACTTCTTCATTTTTATCGATCCCGAGCACCTCGTAGCCGAGTTCCATTAATTCCTGTGCCAGACTGGAGCCAAATCGCCCAAGCCCAATCACCGCAAACTGCTGTGTTTTCATTGTTCTTCACGAACCCCTTATCCAAATCAATTTCAAAACTCACTAAAAATAGATTTATCCAATAATCATTTTGCCTTCCGGATACCTGTATAACTCTTTACCCTTTTTCTGCCCAAGTGCATACGCTAATGTGATCGGTCCAAGCCTTCCTGCAAACATCGTAAAACAGATCAGGAGTTTGCCCAATGTAGTCAGTTTCAGCGTCAGTCCGAGCGATAATCCAACGGTACCAAAGGCCGATGTCGTTTCAAATAAGATCATCATAAAACTGGCGTCTTCTGTGGTACTCAGTGCCATCGTTACAGCTATGATGAACAAAAGCGCCAGCAATGTAATGGTAAGCGCCTTGAAGATCCGTTCCTGTACAAGCCGATAGCGGAAAAACACGATATCTTCACGTCCACGCATCATGGCGATGACCGCTCCAGCCATAATCATAAATGTCGTTGTTTTGATCCCGCCTCCGGTAGAACCCGGCGAAGCACCAATGAACATCAGAATGATCATAAAGAACTGTGTTGCCTGCCTGAGTCCGGCAATATCTACCGTATTGGCTCCTGCTGTTCGCGGCGTAACGGACTGGAAGAATGAACCGAGAATTTTGCCACCCCAGTTCAGGCCACCCAGTGTCCGTGGATTGCTGAATTCAAATACGAAAATGACAAGTGCACCAAACACAATCAACAATCCAGTCATTAACAGTACAACTTTGGAGTGCAGAGACAACTTCCGCGTTTTGCGGTAATCCACCAGGTCTGACAACACCACAAAACCGATACCACCAGAGACAATCAGGAACATTGCTGTAAAATTAACCAACGGGTCATACACATAACCGGTCAAACTGCGGAAATCCCCAAACATATCAAAGCCCGCATTGTTGAACATCGAGATCGCATGCCAATAGCCGTAATAGATCGCCTGTCCGACTGGCATGTCGAACGACCAGCGGATGGCAAACAGTGTGCCACATATGCCTTCGATAATGAGTGAGTAGATCACAACTTTACGGATCAGCCGGACGATGCCCTCCATCGTGCTCTGGTTCATCGCTTCCTGTAGAATCAACCTTTCCCTGAGCGAGATCCGCCGTTTGAACGCAATGGCAACCAATGTGGACATTGTCATAAAGCCCAGTCCGCCAATCTGAATCAGAATCGCGATTACAACCTGACCCAGCACCGAGAAATGAGTCCCTGTATCGACCACAACCAGACCAGTGACACAAACAGCCGAAGTTGCTGTAAAGAGCGCATCAATAAATGCAAGACTGTCACCGTTACGGTTGGATGCCGGAAGCATTAACAACAGTGTGCCTACCAATATAATGCCAGCAAACCCTAACACAAGAATACGGGGTGGCGATAATCGCATCCATTGCACATTCAGTTTCACTTGAGTATCTTCCACCTCTTCTAAAATGAAAATAACTCCACACCCGTGGAGCCTTCTTCATTTGAAATGCTGTTGCCAAACGTTAAACAAGTATGATTCAGTTTAAAACGACATATATAATGAAGTTGGAATATATCCTATTCGTTCCCTTGTTGGGCGAAAGACATGCGAATCATTGCACATTTGTTTCAAAATTATAAGCGCTGCGACGTTTGTAGACAAAACGTTTTTTGTGGAAATCGGATCGAATTCAGCCAAAAAGGGAAGAACTCAGATATGGCGACGGATGGATCAGATTCTTTCGGTCCTTTTCATTCATTTTCAAGGATTTACACCTGTTTTCGTTACATCATTGGCATTCGGTGCTTGGCCTGTGCTATGTTAACTTTAATATCCATATTAGTGCGTGTTCAAAAAGGGCGGTTTTCAGTACCAAGAAGATGGGATGAAGATAGAAATGGAGTAGCGGAGCGTAGATCGAGCTACGTGAGCAACGGACATTTCGGCTGAATTCCATATTCGATGCTGATGATGCCGTTAGGCAACCTTCGTAATCAAAAGCGGACTTTTTGAACTACCTCTATCAATAAAGGAGGAACACCATTACATGAATCCCTTAGGGCAGCCTTTGCAACTCAAGGCTAACTTCAAGCGGCTAGGGTTGCTTGCGGCGATTGGCCTGATTCTATTTTTTGTATTTCAGATCTTTCCTGCTACCTCATCTCAAACGACAGAAATTTCATCCACGTCCTTCATAACCAAGGAGCAGGCGAAGCAATCCGCACGATCATTCGCAGCTTCTGTGAATGACTATACACTGCCAAATGATGATGCAAAAACCCTGGTAACCTACCAGACACATTCCGATATCTACGGGTATATGGCCAAAACCAAACAACTTGATACCTATAACCAGAAATGGGAAACAAGCTATCCTTACGATGTATTCCGCGTTCGTTTGCCTGATCAACACAAAGGCGGATATCTTAATGTTGACGTACATATGAAAACAGGAAAAGTCGTCGGCTTCAAACGGGAACTGCCTTCTTCTCTCTATACTGCCATTGAGGCGGAGCAGGTTAGTGGACGAGTGACCACATCGCAAGTACTTGCTGAAGGCAATATATCTTTGGACGAGAAACAACAGCTTGCTGCTGGTGTTCTGACCGAATTCGGTTATGAAGTGCCGACACTTCAACTGGAGACTCGCGATGGTGAAGCGGGACTGAAGTATACAGATTCTGCAAAAGCCATTGGAGACTCCAAGCTTGAATTAAATTTTACGTTTGAAGAGGGTGCGGTACGATCGTTCGATCCTGGCTTCTCGGTCCCTGAATCCCATACCGATTATGTGAAAGCTCAGACGCGTCAAGCCAACTGGATGACCTATGGCGGCTATGCATTCCTGACCCTTGTTCTGGGCGTGCTGGCCATTATCTATAGCATTCTGACCCGAACACATACGTCTTTCAAACGCGGGATCATTCTCTCGCTGGTGTATTTCGCAGCTTCGGTGATTGGCACGCTGAACATGATTCCTCTGCTTCAGGCACAGGGATTCTCCAACTTCATGTTAGCGTTCCTGATGTTATTTCAGATAGGTATTACACTGGTCATGAGTGCAACCATCTATCTATCCCTCGTTGCTGGTGACGGCATGTGGCGTAAAATAGGTCTGAACCCATGGCCTCGTGCCAAAGAACCTGGATATGGAAAATATGTACTTCACAGCATGGTTGCTGGTTACCTGTGGGCATTCATTCTACTGGGTGTGCAATCCATCCTGTTCTTCATTCTGGAGCGAAGCATTGGCACATGGTCAACGACGTCAGCAGATCAATCTACATTTAATATGACCTATGCTTGGCTCTTCCCGATCATGGCCTGGATGGCCGGTATTGGTGAAGAAACTGTTTATCGACTGTTCGGCATTCGCATGATGCAAAAGATTGTGCGTAACACGTTTATTGCCTGTCTGATTCCAACCATCATTTGGGCACTTGGACACACATTGTATCCGATCTATCCAGTAATCACCCGTCCCATTGAGCTGTTGGTGATTGGATTGCTGTTCAGTCTGATCATGCTGCGTCACGGCTTCATTGCCGTTGTATTTGCCCATGTGATCTTCGACAGCTTGTTGATGGGACTCAGCTTGGTCTTTATGGGTGATGCCCTGAATATGACAGCTGGACTCTTCTGGATTGTACTGCCGGCCATCGTTGGATATGTGGTCTACAAATTCAATCCAAAACAAAAAGAGAAGCCGTATGTTACGACTCCTCATCCCGAAGTGCTGCAATAATCTGATTTGCCAGTTTGTCACCAATAGAGAGAGGCCGGAAGTCTTCAACGCTGGCCTCTTTTATTTTGCGCAAAGAGCCAAAATGCTTCAACAGCAACTTACGCCGCTTTTCTCCAATACCCGGAATGGCATCCAAACGTGATGTCACCATCGATTTGCCACGCTGTTCCCGGTGGAACGAGATCGCAAAACGGTGGACCTCTTCCTGTATCCGCTGCAACAGGTAGAATTCCTGACTATCCCGTGGCAGGGAGATGACTTCTGGTGGATTACCGATCATCAACTGCGAAGTTTTATGCTTCGCATCCTTCACCAGACCACATACCGGAATAAACAGCCCCAGCTCATTTTCCAAAATATCGACCGCAGCCGAGATCTGTCCTTTACCACCATCGACCACAATCAGGTCAGGCTGGGTCAGGTTTTCTTTTAATACCCGTTCGTAACGGCGACGGATGACCTCTCTCATCGTTTCATAATCATCCGGCCCTTCAACCGAACGGACCTTGTACTTCCGATATTCCTTCTTATCCGGTTTACCATCGGTAAATACGATCATGGCAGATACCGGGTTTGTACCCTGAATGTTCGAGTTATCAAACGCTTCAATACGGTGAAGCTGATCCAATCCAATAAAACGTCCCAGTCCTTCGGCAGCTTTGGATGTACGTTCTTCATTTCGCTCAATCAAACGGAACTTCTCTTCCAATGCCACACGTGCGTTATCCACAGCCATCGTAATCATCTGGCGTTTCAATCCACGTTGCGGAATGAGCACTTTGATCTCCAACCACTCCTGTAAAGCAGCAGCAACCTGAGTTGGGTCTTCCAGTCCTGATGGAAGCTTTTCATTTGAAGCAGTTGTATCCATTATTGGAGCATCCTCTTGCATACTGTCAGGTTGTTCACCTTCTGCCTCAGTGGAACCTCCGTAAGTTGCACGAGTCTCAGCAACCAATGGCTGGGAAGCGTTACTGTGCTCCACTTGTCCCATCTGCTCGAATTCTACCGTAACTGCGGCAGGTACCGATCCCTCAGCATCAGATACTGTATCCAAACTGTCGTTATCCGTTGCAAGATCCTTGGGCATTTCCGGCAACAAAATTTCTTGTGGCAATGCCGGATTATCACTGTAATACTGCGTCACGTAGGACATGAAATCACTGTACGCCTCACCGTAAAACGGGAAGGTTGATACGTGACGTTCAATCATTTTACCCTGACGCATATATAGAATCTGGACACACATCCAGCCTTTATCAATGGCAAAACCAAATACATCACGGTCTCTGGCATCGGCCATCGTAATTTTCTGTTTTTCCATCATCGCATCGATGGCGATTACCTGGTCGCGCAGTTCCTTGGCACGTTCAAAATAAAGATCCTCCGCAGCCTCTTGCATCTTACGCTGCAAATCCTTCTTAATCTCTTCATGACCACCGCTCAGAAATGAACCAATCTCTTGTGAAATCTGGTCGTACTGCTCCTTCTCCACTTCCTTCACACAAGGCGCAAGACACTGTCCCATGTGATAGTACAGACAGACTTCTTTGGGCATTACACCACATTTGCGCAGTGGATACATGCGGTCGAGCAGTTTTTTCGTTTGGTGTGCCGCATATGAGTTCGGATAAGGTCCGAAATATTTGGCTTTATCTTTCAGCACGCGCCGAGTTACTTCCAGCCGGGGGTGCTTTTCATTTGTAATTTTAAGATATGGAAATGTCTTGTCATCCTTGAGCAACACGTTGTACCGCGGCATATGTTTCTTGATCAGGTTACACTCCAGAATGAGTGCTTCCATGTTACTGCCCGTCACAATATATTCAAAATCACGGATTTCGGACACCAGACGCTGGGTCTTTCCGTTATGACTGCCGATAAAATAAGAGCGTACGCGGTTCTTCAACACTTTGGCCTTACCTACGTAGATAATGGTGCCTTCACTGTTCTTCATCAGGTAACATCCAGACATGTCTGGCAGCAAAGCGAGCTTGTGACGAATCTGCTCCAATGCCTTCTCCTGATCCTGCAAATCATTGATGAATTGATCCATAATTCGGTGAATCCTCCTTCCCGAAAAAAGTATAAATAAAAGGTTACACTAAGCCATTCTGATTACAGTACCGTCTTCCAATCCGTTATCGGATTGTCTCTGAGTCACCTTTTTTATAAGAAGAAACTAAAGATAATACACACTGACACTACGATGACAGAACAACCTTCCAATCCCTGTTATCCCCAGATTTTTTTCATTCCCTTTTCTCAAGGGAAAAATCTGTTGATAAAGGGGAACGCTTCGCTTCTTCAGGTTTTTTCTGTCCTCTCCGTTACTGTGTAAATAATTAGTTCCATCTATATATCAGAGATGAATCCGGGATAAACGCGAGCACTTCGCTTCTCCAGATCGGTTCTGTACTCTACATTCAAGTGTAAAAAATATTTTTACTTTATATTGTCCTATATAAAGGTATTCGACGCAAAACGCCCCCGGCATGTAAACCGGAGGCGTATGTGTAAGCCTGTAAATTATTGGTGTTTTTCGATAATTCCTTTGAGTGCATCTTTCGAGTTCAGACCAACCACTTTATCTACCGGTTGACCGTCTTTGAAGAAGATCAAAGTTGGAATGCTCATTACGCCAAAGCGGGAAGCTGATTCCGGATTTTCATCCACGTTAACTTTAGCAATTTTCACTGCATCGCCAACTTCTGTGGACAGCTCTTCCAGGATTGGAGCGAGCATTTTACAAGGACCACACCAAGGCGCCCAGAAATCAACAAGAACCGTTCCTTCGCCTTCTACTTCAGCGTTGAAGGATTGATCGGATACGTTAACAATAGCCATGAAATTGTCCTCCTTATATATACTTACGGTTTATTTTAACCTGTAACGTCGTGAACGACACTTCCAGTATAACACAGGTACGTCAAACTTGTGAATTGAACGCTGCAATGTTCATCTTCCCAACATCAAATCTTCACAATTACAGGATGTGGGATACTAACTTCAAAATCTTTACAAACGCTTTCTTTTCCAAGTATACTAAAATTACTCCGGGTTTCAGCCCCCATACGGGCAAGCTGTTTCCCCATAAGGAGGCAATAACATGGATGCAAATGTGCGGATCAACGACCCGCGTGAACATGTGAACGAGGAACCCCGCAACGATCTGTTTGATCTGATCGCGGGTGTTGCCGGCATGGCCGGCCTGATGACAGTGATCTTTTTCGGTATGGTTATCTTCAAATTCCTCACCGAATAGGATGCTTCCAGGCTTACGCAGGACCAGAAAAGCCCGGTTTTCGCGACAATGCGAAAGCCAGGCTTTTTTTGGGATTACTTTAGCTTTTGATTGCAATCAGCTCAGCTTCTAAATCGTAAGCTCCACCAATAATTTGAAGATTAACCTTGTCCAGAACCATTTCGTTCAATTAGATCGGTTCAACGTTTACCGCGCTGATTCTCACCCCGAACGGAGATTACATCCACAAATGGACGAATCCGGTCCATAAGACGTTGCCCTTTATTCATTTCCTCGCCGTCCCGATTGGTGAAACTAAGATGTTTTTCAAGCCCATCCAAATTGTAATTGGACGTATAGAACGTAGGTTTACGATTCATCCGATAGTTCAGAATAGACCCCATCACATGATCTCGAACCCAAGGATTCAGATTCTCTGCCCCGATATCATCAAAGATGAGCAGATCACAACTTTTCAAAATATCCGTCATTTCCTTCAGCTTCTGCCCTTCACTAATCATGGATTTCAGATCCTCCACAAAGTCAGGCATATAAATAATGACACCCGTGTGGCCTGCAACCGCCAGTTCATGCAGCAGGTAACACATCAGAAACGTCTTGCCCGTCCCGAATGTTCCTTCCAGAAACAGTCCTTGCGGAGATAATCCATTCTCCTTGGTCTCGCTAATATAACGAAGCACCTGATTTACTGCCGGAGCACGCATCCGATCCTTGCCCATAATCTCCACGTCGTTGTATCCGGCACTGAGCGCACGCTCGTCCACATAGAAACTGCGAATGCGTTGCTTAATGATATGTTCATTTTGCCGGGCGATATGTTTGGAACAAGGCGCTTTTATATCTATGATTTCGGGTTTACCGTTAAAATGTTCTACTTCCAGTTTGCAAAAGTGGCCCTGAAAATCGTTAGGGCAGTTGTCGAGTCCTGGGCAATTCGCACAGTTCTTTGAGTCTTTGGCGTACTGAAACAGCTTGCTCAGATCGGTCATGAGCTGTGCATCTTGCAGTTCAGGATGACCTGCGCGGAATTCACGTACATACGGATTTTCCATCAATTCCGCCGCAATCCGCCGCGATTGCTCACGAAAGGCAGGGTTCAGCTGCTGAAGCAGTCCTCCCAAGGATTCCATGGCTTCAAGCCCCCTTAATGTTTCAATATAGAATGAACAATGAAGTGTACCTGTGACCATCTTGATGGCATAGGGACTTTCGATCATTTGCAATTCTACTGTTCATTCTATAGAAAAACAACCAATAACTCAACTCATAGATCTGGTAAATAGCGTAACCCTTCTGCCACCGTACGTAATGCCTAGTTTATAGTACACTTGCAGTCCTGTACCTTTTAGTGTGTGTTCAAAAGTCTGTTTTTCGACTCTTTAAACAACTTTGATCAGCGGCGCAAGCCGACAGTAACGATCTCGCATGAATCTGTCTGTATGTTCCATTCCTTGGTGGCAAATGATAATGTTGATGCCTCTTCTATGCTGTTGAGATGAAGTATTTCGCCCTCTTCCTCCAGGATGTTGCTTTTGTATGCCGTTTCGAATGGCTGCGGATTCGCTTGTGATGTTGCAAGCTTCAACGTGGCAGAGTCGGTGGTCATATTGAACCAGCGTAACATGACATCGCCGGAATCTTCATTCACCTTGAGTGAAGAAAAAGCCAAGCCGTCTCCTTGCCATGCAAACGGTGTGTTGTTAGGTGTCAGATAACCCGTGTGTACTTCGGTTTGTGCCAGCGTCCAAGGAACCTGGAACTGATAGGCCTCGATATATGCACCTGACGCTGCACCATTGCCATCATGCGGAATGATCTCGATCTGAAATGTATGTTCACCAAGGCATTGTGCTTCAGGTGTCGGGAACAAACCCCAGTCTCCGAGTTCGCCCACAGCACGAAGCAGCGTTACGGCGATGGTGTTACGTCCATCTTGAAGGACTTCATATTCATTCAGGCCCAGATTGGCAACGACCAATCCGGCGTCCTTTTCACTCACATCCACAAAATTCTGTTGATGCTGTGTATTGCTTGGATTTTGCCACTCCGGTGCAGGCTTGTTATCACGTGTTGCAACTTCGAACATGGAATCCACATGATGAACAGCAGATACAAGATCCGTTGGGAAAAGAGCACGCACCCGATGATCCTTCGCCTGATTGTTAAAGGTTGTTTCCATTTGTACTCCTTTTCCATTACGACTCAGTGATATCACTGTACGAATCTGGAGCGGAATCATTTTAGTTGAACGCTGGGCTTTGCGATGTGGATAATAAATCAGCTCCCGTTGTTCCTGATCCAGCATCTCATCCGCAGACTCCGGTATTTCCCAATGATGAATCACTTCAAACGAGGCCAAGTATGATGTATCTTCTAATACCCGAATCTCGGCCTGAAGCGCTTGTGTTGTCCGCGCCACTTCGTTCTCTGGCTGCTTGAACATGTATTCATTACCGATATCACCCACATTTTCGTACACGCCAAGGTCCTTGTAAGTCCGGCCTGTTCGTTTGTCTGTGAGTGTGAATGAACCGTTGTCTGCAATCGTGACGATCAAATATTGATTCTCCATGCCACGTTCACCACGCAACAAGGTATTTATTTTCGATGGAGAGCCACTCTTTGAATGATCCACAAAGTTGACCAATGCATAGGTTTTTAGTCCAAATGCAGCTACATTTTCTGTTTCAAAACGAATACGTACTCGCCGACAACTATACGGTTGGCGGAAGCGATCATCCGGCAGATCATAGCCGAATTGTAGACCCAGATCCTCCACCGTACATGGAATGTGGTTACCATTTTCATCTACAAGTACGCGGTCTGACAGGTCAACGGCTTTCATCTGCGTCGCCATCTCTTCCAACGTATGTCCATCCCGGAAATACAACCGAGCCGCGTCCAGTTCCATCTGAACTACACCGCTGCGTTCCCACCCCGTTGTATTAAACACTACAACAGGCCGGGCATTTTCGCCGTAACGCTCAAAGATGGAGGTATCGACAGCTGTAGCAATCTGTCTGGTGCTCTCTTCAATTAAAGCCTCTGCTACATGACGGCTCTTATCAAACCGTGTCACCATCTCGCGGTGCACCTCATCCACACTGCATCCACAGATGCTGTCATGCGGGTGATTTTGCATCAGCGTTTTCCAGGCATACGTCAGTTGATCATGTGGATAGGCATGTCCAAGCAGATAGGCGTAGGATGCCAGGGGTTCAGCCACTTTTTCCAGCATAGTCTGGCCCAGCTGGTTCATCTGTTTCAGATACACACGAGCTGAGGCGGTGTTCACCAGAGTTCCCCAGCCATCGGTACGCTGGCTGCGCAATTCGCCTTTGACCGTGGACAGTTCATGTTCAGACGATGCTCTCAAAGCTTCCAGATAATCCGGAAAGTTGGAGTGAATGAACTCGATATCGGGATGTAATTGTTCAGCCATGCGAATCGCTTCTGGCAGATCTCGCTGAATCGGCTGGTGATCACATCCGTTCATGTACAACAACTCATTGGTCGATGCATATTTCTCGGCATCTGCAAGCTTGGTTTCCCAGAACTTGCGGGCCGATTCCTCGTCTACTGGAACTTCATTTCCGTTGGAGTACCAGTTGGCAAACAATACGCCGAGCACTTTTGATCCGTCTGGTCCTTCCCACATCAGCTCCGAGAAGCTTGATTCATATCCGGCATCCGATACCGTATTGTTAAATCCCGTCGGCTTCACACCACGACCAAAAAACACATTATCAATGCCCGATTGCTGCATCAGCTGCGGGGTCTGTCCAACCAATCCGAATGTATCGGGAAAGTAACCAATTTTCGAAGGGGTGCCGTAACGTTTGGCGTCCTTATGTCCAACCTGCATGTTGCGCACATTAGCTTCTCCACTCGTCAGAAACGCATCCTGCAAAATGTACCATGGCCCAATCACAATCCGCCCATTGCGGATATGCTTCTCCAGTCTTTCCTTCTGCTCCGGGCGAACCTGAAGATAATCTTCGATGATAATCGTTTGTCCATCCAAATAAAAGCTTTTATAGTCTGATCCCTCATCAAGCTGATCCAACAGTGAATCGACGAGCTGAATAAGACGCATATGATGCTTCTCATACGGCAAGTACCATTCCCGATCCCAGTGGGTATGCGAAATAATATGTGCTCTCTTTTTCTTGGTCATCGTGTGATCCCACCTCTGTCATCTTGTTGTACAATCTCAACCTCATCAGGGCGATACACCGCAGTCAGCTTTCCGGAAGCATCCGTGGCAAACAGCACCGAACGATTTTTTTCCAGTTGGAACACATACGATACACCTGTACGTTGATCTCTCACGTGAACTTCATGGTTCAAGGCAAACTCCGATACAAATACATACAGATTTCCTTTTGGAAAACTCAGCTTCCGGCCATAGATCCCTGCGATATCTCCGCCAGATATCCATTCCAACTCCTGTTCGATGCCCGAAATCTCGGTTGCATAACGATACAATTCAGCAAGTGGCTCGTCCCATCCATTTAACTCGAGCGGCAGTGGAGTCCAGATTAATTTCCCTTTGCCCAAAGGCAGAACGTGTACTTCATCTGCTGTACCTTTATCCCCATGAAGCAACGTCTCCTTTGCCACCTCGGCGATACGACGCCGTCCATAGGTCACCCGGTGATTCACGCCATTAATATTCAGCAATTCTTCCCGCTGTACGTTACCCAGACTGCGTTTACCTACGATATGATCGGCCCGGTCAGTTGCCTTCCAGTATGCGTCCAGTCCCAGCGGCCCTGTAATGAGCAGGCTCGTGCCTTCCTTCTCCGCAAACGTGAGCAATTGTTGAAGTGCATCGCTGTCCATATTATGTGGACTCGGCACGATAATCAGTTTCGGTGGCTGCTGCTCCAACGCTTCCAGATGATATTCGGATAACGCACGGAATGGCAATTTCAGATCATAGGACATTACACGAGTAAGCTTTGTTGTGGCATCATAGGCCAGGGCACGGTTGGAGAAGTCATTGGAATACGGGAACACGACTGCAATATCCTCCAGCTCGCGGTCTTCAAAGAGATCACGAATGCCATGCATGAATCGGCCAAAATCATAAGACACATCCGCCTCGGGTTTCTCCGTACCATCTGCACGAAGGGCCCCAATATGGGACTCATTGGCATTATCCATATAAAAGTTGGTGTTCCAGATCCATTGCACGGCGCCAGCGCCGCCTGTCGAGAAAGCATAGGCGTACTTTCGTTCGAGAATACCACGAAGCTCCTCTTCCGTACGCTTAGCTCGCCCATCGGGGGTTTCCACATACATGATGCCCGTCTCCTGAATGAGATTCGGTTTGTATGGCGTTTTGGCGAAAATGCCATCCCAGATCAGATCATCGTTCAACCACCAGGAATGCACGGTTGTATAATCCACTTCACGTTCATAGAAGAACGGAGAAGGACGCTGTGCACCAAGGGCTTCGTCCTGTCCCACGGTAACCAGATGATCGGGAACCAGGTCTTTGATCGTACCTACAAGCTCTCTTGCCCAAACATTGTGCATCTCCATAGAGAAGAGACAGTAATCGAGCCAGCGTGTTCCCTTTTTGGCCTTGTGCATGTCCTGTACATCAAAGTTAATCTCTTCCGCCTCCGGGATCACTGCGGCTGCAAAGTTGGGGAGCTGCTTCGGCGACATGTTCCATGCCTCCTGCAACGCTTCAATCGTCTCATGACGCTGCTGAAGCCAAGCGATAAAAGCCTGCTGTTCATACGAATCCCTCGCCGAGCGTGGGCCTGCCGAGAAGATACGCACCGGATCAAACATCGATGGCTCATTAATCAGATCCCAGTCCACATGTGTTGTATCCGTGTGACGACTAACGATGCTGCGGATGAAACGTTTCTGTGCTTCGACACTCTGCGGGTCCAAATACGGATTCGTGCCTTCCCATGTCTCTGGTGTAAAGGAGAAGAAAGTGAACGTGACCTGTAAGCCGTGGCGTTTCGCCGTTAAAATAAATGCATCAATGGCACGAAGCACATCCTCTGCCATATGTCCGTCCACCTGCATCATGTTGCGATAGGCGGTCCAGATTCCTGTCCGAATCCAGTTGATGCCGGCTTTTGCCATCTGGGCCATGTCTCGATCCCAAACATCCGCATTCGGCAGAAACAGAAATTTCCGTGCCACATCAGAGGTCATGTAGGTCATACCCACAACAGGGAGAGGACGTCCGTCTTTTACAAAATAATCCCTGCTGCGGGTAATCACTTCCCCTTCTGCCAGCAGTGCAGCATCCTGTCCCCAGAAGCCTTGACGCAAGGTCCGAACTTCACCGTCAGGAGCCTGCGCGTGGCATATGATCCGATACAGCCCACTTTCAATGGAAACCGGGAGAAGTATACGTTCAAACCGCTGCTCACCGGCAAGTTCCATCTCCAGTCGATGGCTCCATACCTTCTCCGTCGTGCCACTTGTGCGATCTTCATGCTCGACTGTTATGTCGAATGCCCACAGCTCGGACTCGGTAAGTCTGTTGCCTGCTCGCTGTAAAATCTGGCCTTGAAGTGTGAGTACAGCCCGCTCATCTGGCTCATACGAAGCATAATTCGTTTTCAGGGATAACTCAGTTACACCTTGCGCACAGAATTGCGCCCATTTCACAATCTCGGCAGCGCCATCCTGCGTCCAGAATGAGGTGGTCAGCGGCAGATGTACAAACATCCAGCGTGAACCTACGAAAGTCCCGCGGGAGTTTTCCCACAGAACGACCGGAGCGGCGACACTGCGCCCGTCTTTACTCATGCCACGAAGCAATGGATAAATCTGCGTACTCATCGGTCCTGATGACCCCATCTGGTGGGGCAGATCACTTGTTTTGGTTGTATGTGGAACCAAATTCCATGTATCTGCCTTCTCAAACAGCCCCTCTTTCCCAGTGAGAAGCGGGATCTGTTCGGATGAAGTGTACGATTGCACATTGGCAGAAGATACGTTCAGTGCCTCATGAATATAGAGTTCCTGATGATACGCGGTCTGCTCGGACTCTACAACCCATGCCCCATTTTCATATCGAACCGGACGTTTGAAGGGTGCGCCCCCCACACTGATCAGGCTTCCGCCCTGATGCAAGTAAGCTGCAATCTCCGTCCAGGCGGACTTGGGAAAATAGGGTGCATGCAGATTGACCAGACATCCTTCACCTGCTGTGGTCTTCAAAACCTCTGCGAGTTCTTCGGCGTTTACAACGGTGATCTCTTCGACTGCTTTCCATGTATCCAGAGCCTCATGAGTTGGAGAAGCACCTTCCATCGGAAACGCAGGATCAGCGAAGATAATCAGCTTTTTATCATTAGGTTGGATACTCATAACAGGCCATCCTTCATCGATCTGTAGACCAACTGGGAGAACAGGCTGTTGGACCATGCAAACCATTTTCGTGTAAAAATCGTTGGATCATCGGCGTGGAAGCCTTCATGCATATAACCTGTATCTGCATCTGTCGCTTCGAGCATGCGAATAATCTCCAGTTTCTCCTCGGCAGACTGCGCAGTCAGTCCTTGCATGGACAATCCCATATGCCAGATGTAATCTGGTGGGGTGTGCGGGCTACCAATCCCTTTGGCAACCTTGCCCTCATAATAGAATGGGTTCTCTTTGCTCAGAGCGAAGCGGCGCGTATTCTGGTAGATCGGATCATCCGCTGTGACGTAACCCAGATATGGAATGGACATGAGTCCTGGTGTACCCGCATCGTCCATTAGACAGTGGTTGCCATAACCGTCCGTCTCGTACGCATAGATCGGTCCAAATTCCGGATGACGATAAATCCCGTACAACTGAATACCGTGATCCACGTCCTGCTCCAGATCCTTTAATTCCTGCAAAAGCTCCATATCCCGGAACACCCACTCGGCAAACTCCTGCATTTGGCGCAGAGCTACAACCGCGAACATGTTGCCAGGGATATTGTAGTGGAAATCACACGCATCATCACTGGAACGGAAACCGGACCAGATCATCCCCGTGTAGTTGACTGGCATACCTTTTCCGTGATTGCGCAGGGAATCTGTTGGGATGCCGTTATTACGAGTAAAGCGATATGGAGATTGTTCCATGTGATGCTGTTCGACTTTGAACAGGTCCACAATTTTACGCATCGCTGCCTTGAAGCTTGAATCGAAAATGTCAGTCAGCTCGGTTTCCTTCCAATATAAATAAGCCAAACGTACAACAAAACATAATGAGTCAATCTCAAATTTGCGTTCCCACACCCAAGGCGACATCTCGGTCTCGTCCGTGGTATTCCAGTGCCAGTCATTCGCCGTCTCATTGAAGGCATTGGCATAGGGATCGATGTGAACATATTGGATATGACGTTTGATCAGCCCGCCAATAATGCGTTGCAGGTCCTCGTCTTCTTTTGCAAACGGAATGTAATGTACTACCTGCTCCACGGAATCACGCAGCCAGGAAGCCGGAATATCTCCTGTGATCACAAACGTAGTACCATCCTCCATCAACTTGGTTGTTGTTTCGATGGTATTGGGGAAGCAGTTTTTGAATAATTGAAGCAGCTTCGGTCGGTGAGCCAGTTTCTGTTCTGCTTCTTCGAGCACGGCCTGAATGGATTGTGGCAAAGCAACAGGTGGCATTGGTATTTTGGGTAATCTGAACTGTTCCATGGATGAGTGCAACTCCTTAAACAAATTGAATGGTGTAGCTATAAAAGATCAAGCTGAGAACATTCACACTAGCCACTACGATGACAGAATAACCTTCTGATCGCTGTTATCCCCAGATTTTTTTGATTCCCTTTTCTAAAGGGTAAATCCGGGGATAAAGGCGAACGCTTCGCTTCTTCTGGTTATTTCTGTCCTCTCCGTTAACGTGTGAATAAAGAGCTGGACATATATAGCTCGAAATATTTCAAAAAGGTTTACCGCAGTAGCACGGTTTGTATTTGGTAAGGTTTAAAAGATAATGTAATCTGGCCATTGGTATGGGCCAGTGGTTGGACCGGTTCTTCCAGTGCGTTGGAGTGATACGCCTGTTCAAAGGCATGTGGCCATTGCAATGTGATGTTTTCGCGTTTGCCTGATGATTCATAGAAACGAAGTACGGTGCCTTGTCCATCCTCTGCCAATTTGACCGTATCGAGAATGACGTGATTACTATTAAAGTTAATCCAGGAGCCTGTTGCTGGACGTACAGGTGCCGCATGAGTAGTTGCATCTGCGGTTGGATCGACTCCAGCTCCTAGACTTTGGTGTACTTGATGCCTCTGTTGTACCTGCTCCATCTGTTGCACTTGCTGCGACTGTTGTACTTGTTCTACTTGTTGCACAACCACCTCATGATTCAGCTCGGCAGCCTGACGTACGGTGTGTGCAGTTCGCCAGTCTCCGTCGTGAGGGTAGAGGGAATAGGTGAATTCATGTTCTCCCAGATCGGCTGTGCGATCAGGCCATTTGGGTGCTCGCAGCAAGGACAAACGAATGGTGCTTCCCTGCACGTCGTACCCGTACTTGCAGTCATTGAGGAGGCTCACGCCGTATCCATATTCGGATACATCTGCAAAGCGATGTCCACAGACTTCATACTGCGCTTGTTCCCAGCTTGTGTTGCGATGTGTTGGACGTTCCAGTGAGCCAAATGGAATTTCAAATGTTGCCTTGGAGGTCACCACATCAATCGGGAAACCAACTTTCAGAAGTTTGTGATTTTCGTTCCAGTTCACCTGTGTTTGGAAGTCAATTCGCCGTGAGTCATGATAAAAGACGATATCTTGTGTGATTTCCGATTGATGTAGCTTCCAGCGGAAGCGCAGGACATCTTTCGTTGAACCCGCAAGCACCAGCTTTTTCTCCAAAAGTTCCACTTCGCCAGCAATCTGTTCTTCATAACGACTGTCGATATCCCATGC
This sequence comes from Paenibacillus sp. FSL H7-0942, assembly GCF_045040715.1. Classification (NCBI taxonomy): domain Bacteria; kingdom Bacillati; phylum Bacillota; class Bacilli; order Caryophanales; family Paenibacillaceae; genus Paenibacillus; species Paenibacillus sp. FSL H7-0942. The sequence goes on from NZ_CP150279.1 coordinate 5,677,248, forward strand.
ATCCCAAAGCGTTGGACGATCGTGGAAGAAGTGAAGTTGATTGCCTCGTTCACCCGGCTTCAGCATCTCACGCTCTGCATTTTTATCCCACAGGCGGGTGATCTCCCCACGTTCATTGAACTGCACATGATAAAAGGCAGTATCCCATGTATCATTAAAGGTTGTTTGTGCGGCAAGGTTCTTCATTTCCCGTACATTCGTTTCCCTTGTATTTTCCGGTACCAGCCAAATCGTCTTATATCCAAACGCCGGAATGTCTGTCACGAGAATAGACATGCTGCCATCCTCCCGATCCATCCGCAAGCGCTGGCCTTTTTCATCGATGCCGTAGCGATCCAAGCCATCCTGCACAGGAAGTTGAACGACTGCACTCCGTTTCCAGCCCAGGCTGTTGAATACAACATAGGCTAATGAACCTTCCGGTCCCTCTGTGTTGATACCCGTTGTCAATGCAGCAATGCCTTGATCCAGTCCGGTTCTGCCTAATTCAAATACCTGTACATATTCCTCATTCGAAGTGACGTAGGACTCCGTAATCGCCGATCCCGGTATAATATCGTGGAATTGATTCAGCAAAATCAGCTTCCAGCCTTCATGCAGATTCGAACGCACTTCAGCTTCTGCATCTGCCTCCATATCTGGCAGAGCGAGTGTATTCCACAGCTCAGCTTCTCGATACAGAACCTCCGCTTTCCGGTTGTTGCGCTTATTGCGCGCATGGGTCGTGTAGGTTCCCCGATGTAACTCCAGATACAGATCGCCATGCCACTTCGGAAGTACAGGTTGCTCCTTTTCAATTCCGGCAAAGAAAGCTCCAGCTGTACTATATCGGCTCGCAGGCTGTCCAACCATCAGGTCTGCGCGATCCACATACTCCAGCATCTCGCGTGTTACGCCACCGCCGCCATCTCCGTGTCCGTATAGAAGCATATGCTCCGGATGAGCCGCTTTCTCACGGTAGGACTGCCAGTGATCATGAATGTCCTTCGGCAACGTATGCTCGTTAACACCATGATTGAGGTAGGACAGGATCGGTGTGCCGTCAATGCCCACCCAGTGGAAGAGATCGTATGGAAACACATTTGTGTCGTTCCATCCGAGCTTTGTTGTCATGAAATATTCCACATTGCCATGCTTCAAAATCTGTGGCAGGGAGGCACAATACCCAAACGTATCCGGCAACCATTCAATCTGTGATGTCTTGCCAAACTCCTCCATATAGAAACGCTGACCATATAACATCTGGCGAATCAGGGACTCCCCGCTCGGGATGTTCAGATCCGGCTCAACCCACATGCCGCCAACCAGTTCCCAGCGGCCTTCTACAATCCGCTGCTTCACCCGCGCGTAAAGCTCGGGATCATGCTCCTTCAGAAACGCATATAGTAAGGGCTGGCTCTGGGAATAAACATAGTCCGGATATTCATTCATGAGTGCATCCACGGTGGAGAAAGTACGGCTCGTTTTGCGTACCGTCTCACGTACAGGCCACAGCCAGGCAATATCAATATGGGACTGTCCCACCATATGCTCCAGACCTTCCGCGTTTCCGCCAATCTCACGCACATGATGCTTCAGATTATTCTCAATCTGACGAATACCCTCTCCCTGCTCAATCTCTTCTGCTGACATGCCTACAAATTGATCCATCGCACGATACACCAGTTCTAACAGGCGAACCCGCCGAAAGTCACTTTCCGGTAGCAACACAGCCGAATCACGTACAATGATGACCGTATACATGAGACTGCGAACCGCTTCATTTGGCCTTACCAGCAGGCTCGTAATTGATGTGATTGGCGGCTGAATAACCGCCTGTTGATTCAACGGGTCTACAGGTTCAGGTACCGGATCAAACATCTCGATCTCCAGTTCTGGAGCGTTTCCGACTTTGGATGGATCAAGCGTGACGTAGGTATGATTGCGGTCAAGGCCCTGATAAGAGTTCCCATTTACCCGAAGCAAGCCTTCTCCGCCTGTCTCAAATACAAGCCCATAAGGTGTTTGCTGCCATGTAGCAGGAATCTCCAAACGTGTTCTGAAAAAATAAGTCGTTCCCTGTTTGCTCGGAAAACGCTCAAAATCTTGCCCTTCGGGGTACTCACCCTGATCCTCATACTGTCCTGGCACATGATAATAAGCGCGGGTAATGTCCCAGCTGCGCAGCTGTAATTTCTCCAGCCACTGATGTTCGGACAACTCGCGAATAAATCGTCTGATACGTTCCAACGTCTTACGCCTCCCTTACGGTCAGTTCGGCCATTTGCGTATCGTTTACGCTGCTGCCGATATGAATATGGAATTGTCCCGGTTCAACGACAGGCTTCAAATCACGACCAATATACTGCAGCTGCTCGGCCCCGATGTGGAATTCCACGGTCTGTGTCTCTCCCGGCTCCAGGTTCACTTTTGCAAACCCCTTCAGTTCCTTGGCCGGACGAGTTAGTGAGCTGACCACGTCAGAGATGTACATCTGTACAACTTCTGCACCTGCATAACGGCCGGTGTTGGTCACGTTCACCGATACCGTAACTGAATCATCAGTTGTCATAGATGCAGCACTCAGCTGCGGTTCACTGTACTCATATGTGGTATAGCTAAGTCCGTATCCAAATGCATAACGTGGCTCCAGATCCTCTTCGAGGTAACGTTTGCCTCGGGAACGTTTGCCGTTATAATAGATCGGTAATTGGCCGACATGCTTCGGAATGGAGATCGTCAATTTGCCTGACGGATTCACATCACCGAATAAAATATCTGCAATGGCACGACCGCCCTCTTGACCCGGATACCACGCCTCCAGAATTGCATCGGCATGTTCATCCACCCAAGGTTCAGTGATGGGACGACCATTAATGTAAACAACGACAAGCTTCTTGCCGAGCTTGTGAATCTCCTGAATAAGTTCCAACTGTACTCCGGCAAGACCCAACGTCATCCGGTCGATCCCTTCGCCACACTCCATATCATTCCAGGAGTTATCCGACACATTGGAAGCCCCCGTCTTCAGATCAATTGTTCCTTCTCCAAAGTCACGTGCACTGGAGCCGCCAACCACCATAATGACCGTATCCGCTTGACTGGCAACTTCGATCGCACGCTCGAATCCTTCTTTCGAATCACCTTTGATCCGGCAGCCTGGTGCATAAAGAACCTGATCTGTACTGCTGTCACCAGTCAAAGCACCAACAGAACTCTTCTCCGTTTGCCCATCCACATGATTAGCCAGCTTACTGCGAATCCCATCCAGTACCGTCGCCACTTTCGACTTCGGTTGCGGAGATGTGTAATCACCCAGTTGATTGTAGGCCTGATCCGCATTTGGGCCGATCACGGCAATCCGGCCCACATTTGCTAACGAGAGAGGTAACGTGTCAGCCTCATTTTTGAGAAGTACAACCCCTTCCGCAGCCAACTGGCGTGCCAGTTGAATATGCGCTTCACTTCCAATTACTTCTGCTGCCCGATCGGCATCCACATAAGGCTGTTCGAATAAGCCCAGTCTGAACTTCAACGCCAGCACGCGAGAGGTAGCCTGATCCAGAACCTGCATATCAAGCTTGCCTTCTGCCACCGCCTGCACCAGATATTGCCCAAACATCTCACCGGACATTTCCATATCGATGCCTGCCTCAATCGCCTGTACGGAAGCTTCCATTCCATCTGCCGCGACATCATGCCCACTTGCCAGCATGTTGATCGCACCACAATCCGTAATGACCAGACCGTCAAAGCCCCAATCCTTACGCAAAACATCTTCCAGCAATTCCGTATTCACGGTGCAAGGCGCGCCATCAATTTCGTTATATGCTGGCATGATCGACGCAGCGCCCGCTTCCACCGCTTTGCGGAATGGATAGAGATCCACTTCCAGTAGCTCGCGCCAGCCCATATGTACAGGCCCTGCATTACGTCCGCCTTCTGAGCTGCCATAACCAACAAAATGTTTCAGCGTTGCCGCTACTGTATCTCCACGGTCAAGACTTTCACCCTGAAGCCCTTCTACGGAAGCAACTGCCAGCTCTCCAATGAGAAACGGATCTTCACCGAAACATTCCTCCGTACGTCCCCAGCGCGGATCACGCACAACATCCAGTACCGGAGAATAGGTGACCGCACCACCTTGAGCACGTGTCTCCCGTGCTACTGCCCGGCACATCTCCCGATACAGATCCACATTCCAGGTGCTCCCCAGTAAAAGAGGGACAGGATAGACCGTTCCGTCAATAGCCATATGACCATGCGAGCACTCTTCCCCGATCAGAATGGGAATCCCCAGTCTGGAATGTTCTATTGCATAACGTTGAATCAGATTGACCGCCTCAGCGCCTTCTCTGGCGGATAGTCCATTTTCCAGCGTAACGCCCGTCCACGGATCTGCGCGAAGTGCACCATAGAGGGAGCCGACGCCCCCATTTTCCACTTGCTGTTTAAAGGATTCGTTTAACGTGATGTTCCCTTGATCATTCGTATAGGTCTGCCAGCCAAATGGCTGCGTAAGTTGACCTACCTTTTCTTCCGTAGTCATCAGGCTAAGCAGGTGTTGTACCCGTTCCTCTACGGATTTGCTTTGGTCCTTATAAGTCATCAATCTGCATCTCTCCAATCCTATAACGTGATCCGGTTATTCTTTGACCGCGCCTACCGTCAGACCCTGTACGAAATAACGCTGGAAGAACGGATAAGCGAATATAATCGGTAACGTAGCAAGCACAACCATCGCCATTCGGGACGTATCCTGCGGAATGGACTGCATGGCTGCCAGACTCATCGAACTGTTAGCAGAGTTCTGCTGGATAAATTGAATACTCGACTCAATCCGCATTAACATAGATTGCAGTGGTACCAGATTCGGATTATCGATGTATAACAGCGCATTGAACCAATCATTCCAGTAACCGAGTGTACTGAACAACCCGATGGTTGCCAGTCCCGGCAAGGAGAGTGGAACCACGATTTTCATAAAGGTATAGAACTCACCGGCGCCATCAATCTTCGCCGATTCAATGACTGCATCCGGTACACTGGTGGAGTAGAATGTACGCAGGATCATAATATAGAAGGCATTCATCGCCAGCGGCAGAATCAGTGCCCATAACGTATCTTTCAACCCGAGCAGCTGGGATACGACCATATAGGTTGGAATCATCCCGCCGTTGAACAGCATGGTAAGAATTGCAAAGATGGAGAAAAATCTCCGATATCTGAAGCTCTTGCGGGAAACCGCATACGCATACAGCGACATGAGAATCAGACTGATGATGGTACCAAGTACCGTCACCAGGATGGTAACTCCATACGCCCGCAGCAGCGTGTCCCCACTCTGCCAGACAAACTGATATGCCGCGAGACTCCATTCTGCCGGAATCAGACGATACCCATCACGGGCCAGTGCTTTCTCGTCTGTAAACGAGATGATAACTACAAATATAAAAGGAAATACACAGATCAGAGCAAATAGACCGGCGATGATGTTCATGATCACGTTCCATCCGTTGGATACGTGGTGGAAGTCGCGTTTTTTAACGAGCCTTGCTTGAGCCATAGTGGTTCACTCCTTTCCCTGTCCTAGAATAGGCTGCTGTCTTTATCTACTTTGCGAACAACATAGTTGGAGATAATAACAAGCACAAAGCCCACCACGGATTGATACAATCCCGCTGCTGTACTCATGCCGATCTCACCACTAGTTTTCAAACCTCGATATACATACGTATCAATAACATTGGTCACGGAATAAAGCGTACCCGAATCCCTTGGCACCTGATAGAAGAGTCCAAAGTCGGCATAGAAAATGCGGCCTACGGCCAGCAAGGTCATAATCGTGATGATGGGCGACAGCAACGGAATCGTAATATTGCGAATCTGCTGCCATTTGCTTGCTCCATCAATCATGGCTGCTTCATACAGTGATTTATCAATCCCCAGTATGGAAGCTAGATAGACAACGCTGCTATAACCGATGGTTTTCCATAACGCTACGAATACCAGAATATACGGCCAATATTTCGCCTCAGAGTACCACTGAATTGGTTCCATCCCAAACCAGCCGATAATCTGATTCAACATCCCGCGGTCCATGCTCAAGAAGCTGAATGCGAAGTAACCAACAATAACCCAGGAGAGAAAATACGGCAGAAACATGCCGGTTTGGTACAGTTTGGCGAGTCGTTTATTGACTAGTTCCGAGAGCAGGATTGCCAATGCCACAGCAAACACCAGTCCCAGGAAGATAATGGCGATGTTATAAAAGAGGGTGTTGCGTGTAATGAGCCATGCGTCACTTGTGCTGAACAGGAATTTGAAATTGTCCCAGCCAACCCATTCACTCTTCATCAGACTTGCCCAGAACCCTTCACGGCTGAATCGATATTCTTTGAAAGCAGCCACTGTACCCACGAGTGGCAAGTAGGAGAAGAAGAAGAACCAGATGGCGCCTGGTAGCACCATGAGCAACATGACTCGGTTTCTAATCAGGTTTTTCAAAAATGTAGTCATTGTGGAGATCCTCCTTCAGGCTTGAATGAAAAAGGACCGGACGCGATAAGCAGCCGCCCGATCCTTACGATGTACTGTTACTTGTTTTCCGCTCTCCAGGCATCCAGCTGGCTTTGGGCTTCAGCCATTACTTTCTCCAGTCCGGCTTGATTGAACTTCTCAATCACTTGATCCAGATTGGCTGCCGGGTCCAGTGTACCTGTCATCAGTGCTGCCCAATATTGCTCTTTCACGTTCTGTACCGCCGTCAGTTCGGACGATACATTGCTTGCATCAAAGTTAAAGCTGAGGATCGGGGAATTGACACCTTCAGCGTTAAACTTCTTGAACTCATCCCATTTGTTATCCGGGTCATTGCTGTTCAGATAGAGCAGCATGTTGTTCCCAAGGGAGTATGAAGGCATATCGTAGTTTTTCGATTCAGGCAGATTTTCCATATGTGTGTCATCCACTTTTTTGTAGTGTGTGCCCTCAATACCGGAGTCCACCATATTACGCAGCACAGGATCTGTATTGAGCAGGTTCAGGAATTCCATCGCTTTCTCCGGATATTCCGAGTTGGCCGAGATGGCCATGATGGAACCTTGTACAGATGTATTCGTTATAATTGCTTCACTTGCAGGTGTTGAAACGACTTGATAACCGTAACTTGCAGACCATTGATTGTCCGCGAGCGGCTGAGTCTGTGCACGATCCAGGAACCAGTTGCCCGATGTTGTCAGGTCGTTCGTGGAACCTGTTGTTGCCGCTTCTGCCGATACATAACCAGCCTTGTAGTATTTGTGCATCGTAGTAAGTGCTTCTTTCATTTCAGGTGTTTCCAGTATGTTTACAAGCTTATAGTCTGTTGTATCCAGCTTGATTGCCATTGGCAGATTCTGAATGACATAGTCATAAGGCACGTAAGGAACATAGTTTTTATCCATGGCAAATGGTGTTACACTCGCCTCGTTTTCCTTAATTGTTTTGAGCAGAGGCTCCAGACTGTCTAACGTACGAACGCCAGAGATGTCCAACTTGTATTTATCAACCAGCATTTGGTTAAAGCGCCATACCTCTTGTTGTGGCAACTCTTTGTTGGCTGGAATTCCGTAATTGTGTCCATCTACCTTGGAACCGCTGAGGAATGCAGGATCAATGGTCTTGGTAAGATCCTGACCGTATTCAGTAAGCAGGTCATCCAGTTCAAGGAATGCACCTTTTCTAGCATTTTGTACATAATCGAATCCACCAGAAGAAGTGAACAGAATGTCCATTGGCTCACCGGATGCTACGTTAACCTGCATCTTCTGCGGGTAATCACCCCAGTCAACCATCTTCATCGTTACCGTGGCATTAATTTTCTCTTTGGTATACTTGCTGACTTCTTCCATCACTTTGTTGACGTCTTTCTGAGGGGTACCGATGGTATACCAGATCAACTCTACCGCGTCATCTCCAGCTCCCCCGGATTCTGAAGCGTCTTTGCTTCCTCCACAGGCACTAAGAACAAGTGTAACGGCCATTAACAATGCAAGAACGAGTGAGAAGCGTTTTCTTTGTTTACTCATTTCTTTGATCCTCCCTTTTCGTGTTCCCTTAGGCTCTACTTACTAACTGCTTTAACCTTATCGAATGAAAGCATTTACAAAAAGAAGATAAACTTAAGTTTTCGAGGTACAAATTAAAGAGAAATCGTCCTTGGGCAACTTTTTTGTACCTATTTAAATAAATCGCTTACATGAAAGAGACATGCCGGGTAACGTATGCCATGATTTTCTACCATGCCATTCCTGTTCCCGATATGTCTCTTGGCTCTCTGTCCCCATGGTTGGATCTCTCGTCACCGAATTAACCAAACACCTTGAAATCAGTCGGTGAAATCCCCACATATTTGCGGAACTGTTTATAGAAATACCCTGTCTCCCAATACCCCACATTTCGGGCGATCTCATGTACCTTCAGATTGGAATTGCGTAGTTGCTCCTTCGCACGTTCAATCCGGTATTTGTTGATATATTCGGCAAACGTCTCCCCGGTCTCCTTATGGAACAATTGTCCCAAATACACCGGATGCAGATGATAGTGGGCACCCAGCAGCTTAAGGGAAAGTTCTTCTGCGTAGTGTTTGTCGATATGCTGAAGCACCTGGTTTACAATTGGATTTTTCAGATCCTGCAATAGGGATTGGATCGTCTGCGCCCCAACCTGCTGAAGCGCCCGCACGAGTTCATCAAAAGTACCACTGTCCAGTACAAGTTGAAGCCCTTGTTGGTATATGGCAGACTCATCCGAGTGTTTGATGCTCTCCAGTTCCATTTTGAAGCGAATCACAACTTCCAATGCGGTATTCTGTAACTCCCCAGGTGTAAGCCCATCGCGATGCTGTTCAAAATCCATGCGAATCCGGTCGGCAAGTTGTTCTGTATTGCGGGATAGAATGAGTTTGGCATACTCCCTCCATTCAATGAAAAAGGTCGCCGTTGAATTTCCGCACCTTTCCAGCATGGCATGGTCGATGACTTTAAGGTCGGGATAAATCATCACATACTGGAGTGCTTTTTTGGCCTCGGCATAACTGGTCGGCGCATGGTATAACCCTTTCATCAATCTGCCTGCTCCAATGCGTGCCGCCGGATGGGTTACGGTTATCTCATCAGATAATGCCTGCAAGCCATCCATCAACTTCTGTTCCTCGTCACTCGTACCCTGAATATTGGCAATAATGACGATGTCTCCATCGATATCATGAAATACGTTCAGATGGCGTCTGTCTCTAAGCATCTCTTCTACACGTTCAAACATGCCGGGTACTTGTCCTTTGTCACGCAGAATGGCCACAGCAACGTCCGGTGCATCCAGCGAAAGGTTCATGAACTGGGCACGTTCTTCAAATTCAGTAGCTGCAATCTGTCCCGTAAGCCATCGATGAAGAATGTTATCTTTCAGAATCTGGATGCCATACGCATCATTGGCTTGAGGTGATACCATATGATCCAGCTTGGACGCGGTGTTGCTCAGCGTGGATTCCAATTCCTCCACATTAATCGGTTTAAGCAAATAATTTTCGATTCCCAGCTGCATGCCTTCCTTCAGATATTCGAACTCATTGAAACCACTGAGGATAATGACCTTAATCTCAGGTTGTACTCGCCTTGCTTCCCGAATCAGGTCAAGACCATTCATGAGTGGCATGGATATATCCGTAATCAGAATGTCCACAGGCTGAGAAGAGAGCGCCTGTAACGCTGCTTGCCCATTACCTGCATGGCTCACAATTTCCATACCAAATGAAGACCAATCCACAATATCGTATAAACCTTCAATGATGAATGGCTCATCGTCCACAATAAACACCTTGTACATATTACACACCTGTCCCTTCTGTATGTGGATAACGCACCCTGATTCGTGTTCCTTCTCCGAGGGTGCTCTCTATGGTGATACCGAACTCTGGCCCATACAGGAAGCGCAATCGACTATGGACACTGCGCAGCCCGAACATCTGACCAGACTCTTCAGGACGTTCCAGTTCTTCAAGGATTTCCGTCAGGCGTGCCGGATCAATGCCTTTGCCATTATCTTTGACTTCCACTTGCACCACATCATCTGTCTCTTCCACAACAATGGATAATCGGTTATCCGAACGTTCTGTCTGAATGCCGTGTACAACATAATTCTCAATGATAGGTTGCAGCGAAAGTTTGACCACAGGGTGTTGATAATATGCAGCATCGATCTGGATCGTATATATGAAAATATCCTTGTAGCGGATTCGGAATAACTCCAGATACAAACGGCAAGCTTCCATCTCATCCTTCAGCGTATAATTTTTCTTTTGCTGTACCAGGCTCTTGAACAATACGGATAGACTATAGATCATCTCGCCGACATCTCTCGCCCCCTGGGATATCGCCCTCATCCGAATCACTTCAAGCGTATTGTAGAGAAAATGAGGGTTGATGCGCGCCTGTAATGCGACCAGCTCGGTCTCCTTCTGTTTGATCTCGGCCTTGTAGACCCGTTCAATATACAGATTCAGCTCATCCAGCATGTCGTTGAAGCTATGTGAGATCTGCCCCAGTTCATCATCTCGCGGATCGTCGATGCGAGCCGTTAAGTTGCCATATTTCACTTTTTGGGTGAAGCGAATAATTCGACGGGTTCGTTTGGCAAAGTTAATAATGAAAAATGCCGGAACCAGCACGGCAAACAAAATACATACGATACTGATCGAGATGATGGTATTGCGAATCCCCGCATAGGTTTCAGCCATCTCTTCTACCGGAACGGTGCCAATGACCACATAACCCTGATCCGCGGAGACAAACTTGTTCACGTACATGCTCTGCTCCTTTTTCATTGAATCCATATCCGTCTGATCAAACAGGGAATCGGCCACATTCACGTAGGGATACTTCTTCCCGTAATAATGATTGTTGGAGTCAAATAACACTGTCCCTTTCGCCGATAACACCACGATGTCTCCCTTGAGATTACTCTCGTAGTTATCCAGCGCATTACCGATTCCTTCTGAGTCAAAGAAGACAAGAAATTGGCCCAAATTCCGAAGAGTCTGTGTATTGTTAATTGGTACGCGGATGGAGTAGAGCGCAGCGTCCCATTGATTAATCTCTTTGCGAATCCAGTAGTTGGGTGCACTGATATTGGGCGTTTCCATCGCCATCACGTCCGGAATATAGGAATGAGCTACATTGGCGTCCAGCTTGCGGAACTGCTTGTGTTGATTAAAGGTAGACAGATCCTGCTGTTCGGCACTATACAACATGAGTTGATTAATCTGCGAATTGCGATCCATAATATTTTGAAAATGTTTCAATACATCGGCCGAATAGTCATCCTGATTGGCGTAATATCCATTGGTCATGTGCTGAACATATTCAGCGTACGAATGATTCATCAGGTACGTAATGTTAGCGGACAGCGCCTCATTCTGATGCATGTCCCTCACCATGTTTTGTACCGATTCATACTGCTGATGAATGTACCGGTCCACATGTTCCATCGCCGCTTTCTGGATCGCCAGTTCCCGGCGAATCGTGGAGTCGGACACCGACAGGAAGATGATATAAGACAATGTAATGATCGTGACAATCGATATCATCGAGAAAATCAGGAGCATTTTCATAAACATATTATTTTTGAAGAAATTATTGTAAACGCTAACAATTTTCAATTCGCATGTTCCCTCCGATGCTGTTTTCCTGACTTGAATTATACCATCAGGCTTCTGACATTAACTTGTCACCTGCAACTTTTCTTTAGTTTATATCTGTGTTTCTTTAATTTCACCCTATTTAAAAACGCTTTCATACACTATCGTTAACCATAAGTTTAGCTTTGTGTAAAAGAATACCTTACATTCATTCCACTTGAAGGAGGAACAGCATGACACGCAAACTCAAACCAAAAGGCCTCATTTCCAAGGTCACTGCCATGGTCCTGACTACGGCTCTGCTTGGACAAGTTGTTGCATCATCCATTTATGCCGGAGACACGCTCCCCTACACCGGTGAAAGTGCCAAAGGGGTGAATCAGCCCTATCAACACGGGTACACCTCGGCCCAGATTCTGAACTGGACACCGGAAAGTGATATCCATGGCGATTTACTTCGTGCCCATGTTCCCTTGCAGCCCCGTAATGAAGCGTTTGCTGCCACACAGGCTTATCCTGAGCTTAGCCCGGACACCCAGCTATTCACAATGAGTGGTGATTACGGCAATGCATTCTTCGATAGCACACCTTATACCAATGAATTCAGCCAGTACCTCTTCAATTATTGGCAATATACAGACTACTACAGCTATTGGCACGGCATGGCTTCTGCGGGCGTACCTGAGGAACTGTATGATCCGAGTAAAGAGTGGACAGAGAAATACTTCGAGTTTGGCATTTTGAACATTCCGAATCCGGCCTACACCAATGCAGCCCACAAAAATGGCGTTAAGTCCATTGCCAACATCTTTTTCTCGGACAATGACCGTGGACCACAGACGTACAAACAAATGCTGATCCAGGATGAAAACGGTAACTTCCCTGTGGCCGAGAAATTGGCCGAGATGGCAGAATACTACAACTACGATGGATATTTCTTCAATCAGGAAGAGGTTGCCCGGGGTGTAGCCCCTGAGGATATCGCTTCCTACAAGAAATTCATGAAATATCTAAGAGATGAAGGCCTGTACGTTCAGTGGTATGATTCCACCATTAATACAACGGGCAAGATTCAATACCAGAACCAATTCAATGGGCTCAACAGCCCCTTTGTACAAGATTCCGTTCTCGGCAGAGTCTCGGATTCCATCTTCCTGAACTATGTGTGGAACCAAAAGATGCTCCGCGATTCCCGTGATCATGCCCTTAGCCTGGGACTGGATCCACTGGAAACCGTATTTGCTGGTGTCGAAGGTGGACATGACAAATTCGGCCGCTGGAAGCAATCCTATGACCTGCGCCATAATCTGGATGAGAACGGTCAACCCATGAACAGCATCGCGACATTGGGTGCCGACTTCACCCACAACGCTCTGGATGAAGAGATGGGCGATGGCAGCACCAATCACCGAGCTGAAGATGAGTACCAGTGGATGACCTTTGTACGCGATCGTGCGTGGTGGTCTGGCCCAAATCAAGACCCGACAGATGCACGTCGTAATGCGTCCGCCGATCTGTCGGATGTGTATGCTTCCGGTGTAAATTGGGATGGAATCGCTGCGTATCTGACCGAACGCTCCGTTATCAACGGCTCCAATTTTGCGACCAGCTTCAATACGGGTCACGGTCTGAAATATTATGAAGACGGCGCTGTCTCGAACGATAAAGAATGGTCTAATATCAACATTCAGGATATCCCTGTCACTTGGCAATGGTGGATGGATAGTAACGGTGACAAGCTCAGTGTTGATTTTGACTACGGTCCATCTTACGAGAAAGGCGCAAGGTACACATATGACTCCATTGGCGCGTTTAATGGCGGCAGCTCTCTCGTGGTGAACGGCACACTGAACGCGGAGAACTTCCTGCGCCTGTACAAGACCGACCTGTCCGTCAACGGACAATCGAAACTGGAACTGACGTATAACAAACCGTCGACTAGTGACGCTTCCTCCCTGCATGTTGGGTTGATCTTCGAAGATGATCCATTCAACGTGGTCAATGTGGAAGTGCCTCAGTCAGGCCAGCATACTACAGGTTGGAAGACAACTTCGCTGGATTTGAGTGCATATCATGGCAAAACCATTGCCGCTATGGGATTATCCTTCGACCCGAATGGCAAGGAGATTGAGAATTACCAGATGAATATAGGCGAGATCCGTATGTCCGACGGTTCAGCGGCTGTACCGGATGCACCGACCGGATTCCATATTGCCAAAGCACTGACCAATACCGACGAACTGGTTGTCGCATGGGACATGAAAGACTATTCTGAGGTCAAACAATACAATTTATATGAAAATGGCGCCTATGTAGGCGGCGTGTATGATTCCACTTTTTATATCAAATCGCTAAAACAGCCATCTGGTGAACTGTCTATACGTGCGGTTGGTGCAGACGGTACCGAAAGTGAAGCAACCGTCCTGCCTTACGATCTGAATGCAGCCGTTCAGAATATTGATGTGAAATTCAAAAAGAATGGCGATGCTATTGTAAGCTGGAAAAACCCGAAAAAAACGAAAGATACGGGCAAAGATAAAGATAAGAATACCGGTAAAGACAAGGATAAAAATAAAGACAAAGGTAACGAGTCAATTCAGCTCACACTAGAAACAGAATACACAAAAGAGCCCTTCACCAAGTCGCTTCAGGTCAAAAAAGGAAAACAATCTGCCGTCCTGACCGGACTTCCGACCAACGGTGAGCATTACGTGCTGAACATCGCCATTGGCGGGCAGAACCCGGTAACCCATACCGGACAGCTCGCAGATCTTCAGATTACACCATACGCCAAGGAAAAGGTCACGGTAAAAGATGGAAAGTATACGCTTGCCCTCCCGGATCTGGAGGATTGGTACAAGGTTTATATTTATGAAAATGGGGTGCCACGCGAGTTCGGAGTCACTTACGTTTCGCAGAAATTCCCGTATATCATTCGGGGAAGAACAAAGCTGAGTGAACTGACCTTCACGCCAGCGTCCAGCAACAGCTCATTGAAGCTGGTTATTGAGGATTATGCGGGCAATCAGGCCGCTACGATTTTGAGGTAACACTACGAGGTATTTTCGTGCCCGCCTGCATACCAGTTGAGATAAAAACGTACAGCCCTTCACTTCCAAAAGGAAGTTGAAGGGCTGTTTTTGTTGATCTAACAATAAATATTCAACCCAACAGCTATTAAACAGCATTCCCGTTGCATAGTCCTTCGGATGAAATTAAGGATAGATGCTTGCGCAACTGCTTTTTGTCTATTTTATCCACGGCTGTTCTGGGCAAAGTATCCACAATGAACAGTTGAGTCGGCCATTTGTACGGAGCAAGGTGTGGCTCACAAAACGCCCGCACCCGCGTCAGATCCATACTTTCACCGTCCCGTAACACGATGAAAGCGACGAGTTCCTCGCCTTCGTCAGGAAGAGGATGTCCGATTATAGCCGCCTCGCTTACCGACTCATGTCTCACCATAACATGCTCCACTTCGGCGCAAAACACATTGGAACCGCCCACAATAACCATATCCTTCAAGCGATCAAACACATAAAGATAACCTTCGACATCCAGACAACCGACATCCCCAGTTCGAATCCAGCCATCGGACATGGTCTCGGCAGTAGCCTCCAACTGGAGCCAATACCCCAGCATGGTCTGTGCACCCCGAACAACGATTTCTCCAGCCTCGCCCGTAACTGTCTCACTTCCGTCCGTATCTATTATCCGAACTTCGAAGGCCTGCTCACCTTGGGCAGCCAAGTCAGCAGGACGACCTACGGATCGAAGGCGATGAGGATCGCCCATATGCTGAGCAGGAAAAAGGCGGCTTATGGACATTCCACATTCCGCTTGTGAGTAGTTGTTCACAATGATAACTTCAGGAAATTGCGATACGACCTCCTGTAGTGTATCCGGGGAAATAATGGACCCTCCGCAGCCAATAAGCGATAGACTCTTCAAGTTTCTACCTCCTACGGATGCCTCGCGGGTAAGATCACGAAGCAGTTGGCCTACTGTGCTGAGTTGTGTAATCTGATCACGTTCAATAGCTTCCATAATGCGGTGTACATCCGCCGGGTATTCGTCTAGGAATACAAGACAGCCTCCAGCAGCCATGGTCGCCCACAGCTGGAACTGACCCACCAAATGGGATAAGTTGAGCACTAACACACGACGCCCGAGATCATGACCGAAGCCTGCAGAAGGCGTAAGTTGATTCCAAGCAGCCATACCACGATGCGAATGCATTACTCCTTTTGGCCGACCAGTTGTCCCACCCGTATAAATCAGGACTGCCGTATCGTCTACACTTCGTTTGAAATGGTCTTTTGGAGAGAACGCGGGTTCCTGCTGTAAAAGAGCAGCGAGCGAACTGTTATTCGTCCCTTCTTCGTCTATCGTAAACAGTTTTGGACAATACCCAAGAAGCTTTACCGTGGCAATAGCTACTTTAGCATGTTGGTCATCATGAATAACCATATGTGGTTCTGCATCCTGAAATATCGCAGCGAGTTCAGGCACTGTTAGCATAGGAGAAGGAACGAGTGGTATAGCGCCGATCCCAACTGCTGCATAAAACGCAACAACGAGCTGGGGATCTGGATCACCTAAAAGGGCAAAGCGATCACCGGCTCGGAGTCCTTCAACATACAGGGTATGACTGAGTCTTTCAACTAGACCGTAAAGCTCCCCATAACTCATCGTTTGCCCATGTCGCATTAACGCAGGTTCCTCAGGGTACAGACTTGCTGCAATTGGCAATCGTTCGGATAGAAGCAAGCAATTACCCCCAACATTTAAATTTCCATTTATCCGTTAAGAAAACTATGGAATAAAAAGAGAGTAGCATATAAATGGAATAATAAGTAATCATTATCCTCTATTAAAACCATAAATTCTCCTGATATTACAGTTCTGCTCACAGACGATCCTTGCCGTTAACCTACTTGCTAGCTTAATTAGGTAGCCAAAATTGGGCTCCTTTTTAAATCCGTTAGTTGTAAACCGCAGTTGATTACGTCGATTCTTTGAGCATTAAACTAACGTTTCTCGTTAGTTTAATGAACCTCAATTATGCATTTGAATAATTAATCGAGACCACTCCTGTTAACTACGGAACGAAGGAGTACCCCAAGTACCCGAAGAAGAACTTCGGCTCGTGCTCCTAGTTTGTATCCTCCCATAGTTGAACGGAAAAGAAGTATCTTTATATACTAAAAGTGAGACCTTTACATCTAAAGTAATCTTCATCTCGTTTAACAAAAAATTCATAACGTCTCTTTAACCATTTAAATGACCTACTCATGATGTTGATGTTTGTAATTATACGTGTATGAGTCACCCGGTAGAACGTCCAAATTTTCTAAAAAATAATCCCAACCTTTATTTCGTCTGGCACACTATATAATTGTCAGGAATTACAGATGCAACTATGGAGGCAAAAGATGGATTCAATTGGTAAAAACGGAAAAGAAGCGGCGGAAGCAATTCGGAGCTATGTCAAACCGATTTTCGGTTTTGCGTTAAACCGGGTCAAGCAGCGGGCCGAGGCGGAGGATCTGGCTCAGGAGATTATGTTGCAGTTGTTAAAATCCTTCTCCGGGGTGCGGGACATTAGAAGCCTTGACGCTTACGTCTGGACGGTTGCCCGATACACTTGGGTGAATTGGTTGAAAAAGCGTGCGCACGCTCCCCAAGCGATCGAAATCAACGGCATGTCCGAACTGTCGGCCGCCCCTTCCCGAGAGCCGCTTGACCGGTTGCTGGTAACCGAAGCTTACCGCGAGCTGCGCCGAGAAGTCGCGTTTCTGTCCGACATCCATCGCAGGATCGTGGTCATGCATTACTACGACGAGCTTAAAATCGGCGATATCGCGATTGCTCTGAACATTCCTGTCAACACGGTGAAGTGGCATTTGAGCGAGGCCAAAAAGAAGTTACGGAAAGGGATGAAACGTATGCGTGCAACAGGAACTTTAAGTGTCAATCCGATCAGCATGGGAGAAATGGGCCATTCCGGTTCGGCCGGTAGCCTGGGCGAAACCAACGATTTTCTTGGACGCGCCTTGGCGCAAAATATCGTTTACGCGGCTTATCATAAGGCGCGTACCGTACATCAAATCGCGGAGGAGCTCGGAATGCCGCCGTCTTTGCTGGAAGGCGAAGTCGGGCACCTGGCCGATTACAATTTTCTCATCCAAACCTCTCCCGGCAAATATCAAAGCAATACCATCGTCTGGGACCTCTTCGAGTTAGCCGTAGCTGGTCATCAATTCTGGCAAGATTGCGCCGCCGAAGTGGCCGATGTTCATTTCGACGCGTTAATGGAAGTTCGCCGGCAAGTCGAGGATAGCGGAGTGTACGTTCCGGACGGCGACTATAACTTCCTGCTCTGGACCTTGCTGCCCAAGAACGTCGAGGAGCAATCTTGGCGGAGCATGCCGGCGGGCGACAACTTCGATGCGGTCGCACCAATGCGAAAGGACGGAGGTCAGTATATTGCCTATGCGGCGTTGAACACGAGCAGCAATGCCGATCCGGGTTTTGATTTGAGTAGTTACATCACCTTCGGTCCGTCGCTCCGCTACGTCGAAGACAGCCCCTTATACTTGTGGCAATTCAATACGTACTGGAGCGACCGCCAGGTGGATTGGCGTTCCCTGGAATACCGGAATGTCGAGATTTGTCATGCGTTCCAACAAGGAGAACTGCCCGACAACGAAGAGAACAGCGAGCAATATTCGTTCCTGCTGGAGAAGGGGTACATCCGCAAGACGGAGGAGGGGTACAAGTTCAATGCGGTCTGGATCGACTCTCCGCAAACGTTGGATCGGTTGAACAAGGCAATGCCGGATTTGTCCGCTCTGTATGCGCCTGCTGTCGGCAAGCTCTACGATAAAATGCTCAAGCTGTTCCTGCAAAATCAGCCGAAGCATTTGGAGCCGCAGCTTGCTTACATGGTGAGAGGCAACACCGGCGGAGGCCGGCTTGTCGCTTATATTTTGAAGCATTTGATCGATAACGGGAAGTTAAAACCGCCGTTGCCGCACCAGCAGAAGACGATTTCAACCTGGATGGGGCCGGTCAAGTAAGTCGGTTCGGAAATGTATACGAAGAATAGTCGTTCCCGGACGGTGGCCATTTTTACACAAAACTTTGTCTGTCCTGTCCAACGAAGTGATTAGGACATCGCTATTTAACACGGCCCCCCTCCTGAACGTATGGAAATGATTAAAAACTACCCATGACGCATATGCGTCATGGGTAGTTTTTAATAGCAATCATATCTGCCAGACTTCTCCTTTACCTTACGATTTTTATCTTTCTTGTCCGCAATCAACCGTGAGAGGCCAGATGTTCCACATACTCAGCAGATCGCAGCCAATCACAATGATCAGCTACTTTCTTGTTGTTATTGAGCTAACGTTTCCCGTTAGTTCAAATCGTTGGGGGGGGGTATAAATTGAAAGATTCCAATCAAGGTGAGCTGAACTTGCTTTCCCAGAAAGCCAATACGTTTTTTAGCTCCTGCATCTCTTTCTCCATTGGTAATCCTCACTTAATACCACATAGCCGAATTGCCTTTACGCTTTGCTTTTTCGGGGTTTAAAAAAAGTGGAGTGGCGTCGTGTAAAATTATTTTAAAACGATGTGGCTTTTTACCTCCCTTCGGTGTCTAATGAATTGTAAGTTCAGGAGGAGGTATTACTGGTGTCACGAGCTCAAGACAAAAAGAAAATCCCTGTTCTTCCGGAGGATCAGGAGCACATCCAGCATTTCGAAGCCATTTATAATCAATATCGAGATAGAATTCGAAATTATATTGCAGTAAAGACAAATTCGGCAACTGCCGATGACTTAACGCAACAAGCTTTTTTAAAAGCAATGGAAAACTTTCATTTGTTTAAGTATAACTCCAGTATATTTACTTGGCTATTCAAAATCGCTCAAAATATTGTGAAAAACGAGTATCGCACGAAATCACGAAATAAAGA
Organism: Paenibacillus sp. FSL H7-0942; assembly: GCF_045040715.1. Taxonomy (NCBI): domain Bacteria; kingdom Bacillati; phylum Bacillota; class Bacilli; order Caryophanales; family Paenibacillaceae; genus Paenibacillus; species Paenibacillus sp. FSL H7-0942. Next base: position 5,696,886 of record NZ_CP150279.1, read on the forward strand.
AATATTGCACGAAGTAATCGATTTTCAGTCCCAATCGATATCCCTCGATATTGCTAGAGATGTCGATATTCGTCTTGATATTAGTGTTGCATTAGCCCGATTGAATGAATTAGATCAACAAATCATATCATTGCGTTTTTTCGTCGATTGCACTTTATTGGAAATATCCAAAATCATCGGGATGCCTCAAAGCGCAGTCAAGAACAGACTCTATCGTGCCTTAAACAAACTAAAAAAAGAATTAAAAGAATGGGGTGACATTACAATCATGTCTATTAAAGAATTGATATCAATTGTGGATAAAAACGAGGCTCCCTCCAAGAATGATGGTATGAACAAGGTATACCATGACTTATTTGAAGAGTTGAAAAGCAATGTAGATCGAATTATTATAACCTATCGTCATCGACCTTCTCAGAAAATCGCTATTGAGATCTATCCGGATGCGCCCAATTGGTTTATGGGAACCTATGAAGACAATAAAATTAAAATCGTATCCCCACTCAACCCAGGCCCTGAACATACGTATCAATCGGTACTAAGGCACACTCTAAGCTTGTTTACGATGTGGTTAGTGAAGGATATTAATCCGTTGGCACCGAAATGGCTTACACACGGTCTCGGCGGGCATGAAGCCAAACAAACGTCACAAGAATATATCCAGTATAGAACTTCCGAATCGATTCAAAATAACGCTGTCCCTAGCTTTCAAGCATTAACTAATGATACCTGGGATTTCGAGAAGATAGGGGGATATGCATTCTCGCACTTGCTCGTAGAATATCTCATCCATTCATACAGTTTAGATGCGCTCAACAAATTCATACGCGATGCCACTGATTTTCAAGGCGCATTTCAAGTATCGGAAGCTGAGCTGCACGGGATGTGGGTGCAATATTTAAAATCTAGGCTATGTTAAATTTTGATACTAGTATTTGACCATAACAAAACCACCTTCGAAAAGGTGGTTTTGTTATGGTCTCCCGTAGCTCAACAGTACACTATACATGTTCTATCTAGTACAGCCCTATAGCCCCAATCATTAAACTATCCTGCCCGTTAGCTTAATGAGGTGCTCATCATCCTAATATAATTTTCCTGTTCTCTACTTTCTGTAAAGGTATACAAAAAAGGAGCTTCAGCATTTCTGCAACGCTCCTATTGTCCGTCCGCTAGTTGAAAACAGCAGATGATCACTTTGAAACCCTGCCGACTATAGGCCCTAGGAATATTAAGATTGCATCTGTTTACAAACAGTATTCCAATTATAAAAAGGAGACCTGAGATAATTCGCCTATTAGCCATGATTTTATACATCAAAAGGAATTACTTATGTAAGGTCACAGCCACTCACCCTAATTAGAGCGTCTCAACCAACTTCTGAATCTTTGAGTGGGAAATTAAATATACAGGTCCCATTATTTCTATTTTGCCGTCCTTTACACGTATAGCGCTCTCCTGTTCTGCCGCATAAACATCAATCGCTTCAGACAAGGGGGACAGGTAGCCTTGAACAAACGTGGCGTAGTCGCGTTGAGAATGAGATTCGTAGGCAAAATGATCAAAACCAATACCATTATAAATAGTACTTGTTTCAACTTCATCAGTGTTATTCAAGCTTAACCATTTTGCAGCCATGTTTAACGCACCGGCGCTGGCACCCATTATAATGGCATTGCTATTCTTAATAACATCCGATAATTCATAATCCAACAAAAAATCGTTCTGCAAGACAGGATATCCACCACATAAAAAAATGACAGAAGCGTTCTGAATGAATCGCTGAGCATCTTCTTTCTGCATACGGTAATCAATGAAATGATATTCATCAAAAATAATATTAGCCTGATTCAACCATGTCCATTCAGAAACATCATCAAAGTTAACTTGCTCATCTTTATAACCAGACGGATTAGCACTAATCATAACAAGCGATTTTCTGTCTTGTATATCCTCCTGTAAACAATGGACCAGCTTCGCAGGAAAAAAATGATTAAACCAACTGAAATAGTAGTGAGTTTTCAAACTTAATTACCTCCATATGTATTATTTACATTCATCCATAACGAAAACATATTTGAAATAAAGTGTATGAAATATGGTTCCACGTTAACCTGCTCGTCGGCTTAAACAATCGCATCACTAAACGATTCTTACTTTACTAATGCATATATGTTCGTGTCTCTTAATTCACTTCCATCAACAGACAGGTCTTCATTCCTAATAACACCTTCCATGTCAAACTTCAATCTTTCGGGGATCATCTTGCTTTTAGTGTTTTTAGTATCACAGCGTATTTCTATTCGATTTACATTCAAATGATTAAAAGCAAAATCAGTGATACCTTGTACAGCTTCAGTCATATAACCTTTCCCACTATACCTAGTATCAATCCAATACCCAATTTCAAACTTTCGAACTTCCCAATCAATGCTGTGTAAGCTAGAAGAGGCTATTAATTGCCCGGTATCCTTCAAAAATACAAGTAGCCTTAGATTTTCTCTACTTAGGAATTTAATATGTGCTTCTCTTATCCCAAGTTCTGAATTATACTCCGTATGCTTTTCCTGAGCCCATTTCATCCAAGGCTTCAACTCTTCTATAGAAGCATTTACAGCTTCACATACTTCCTTTCCATCACCTGGTTTAGGCATTCTAATCAGTAGACGCTCTGTAAAAAACTCATCTGGAAAATCAATCATGATAGGATTCATAGACAACCTCTTTTTATATGCATTATACAAAATAATCCAATTAATTGATAGTACATTTAACATATCTATAACCACGTTAAAAAAAGCCCAGTTCTTCCCCCGGGCAACATACATTTTTGTATGGGTTACTTACTTATAAACTCTACCATCTTCTGATGTAATTCCTTCTCGGAACATTGAAAGATACCATTAAAATCCTGGGGGTCACGGATCAATTTGTTTAAATGGTCTATTCCATATCGTTGAACAACAAACTCCACAAATAGGAACGAAAACTGAAAACCCTTCATCGTTTCGAAATCCCAGGTATCATTATCTAATTGTTCGAACGTTGGGATCTCTAAATTGTGAATAGCCTCTTCTGTTGTACCTTCAATAAAGTCCTGAGTCATCAGCTTGGCTTCATAACCACCAATTCCTTGCCTTATCCATTTCGGAGCCTTCGGATTGATTTCACTTATTAGCCACATGGTGAACAAGTGAACCGTACCTTTAAGAATCGATTGATAGGTATGCTCCGGTCCTGGATTTAATGGAGATACAATTTTAAGAATACTCCCTTCATAGGTACCCATGAACCAATTCGGAGCATCTGCTTCTCCGACCGCTTGGTGAAACGATGGCATATCAGGATATACTTCAATCGTTACTTTTCGCGATGGATGATAATTGTACTTTAACGAGATTCGTTCAATATGATCACTCAGTTCATTGAACAAATCATGGTGTACTTTATTAGGCGTATTGTTCAATCCCTCGTTTTCACCCTGATTAACAATTGAAATCAAATCTTGAATAGACATGATCGTAACGCCTCCCCATTCTTTCAGTTCCTTTTTAAGTTTTTCCAAAGCTCTATAGAGTCTGTTCTTTACTGCACTCTCACGCATCCCTACAATCTTAGAAATTTCAAGTAATGTGCAGTCCACAAAAAAGCGTAATGCAATGATTTCCTGGTCGGTTTCATTTAACTTTTTCAGCGCAACTCCGATATCAATTCGAAAATCAACATACTTCGTAAATTCAAGGGAGATCGACTGTGATTCATATCCCGTAAAATCAAACGGCGTTTCTTTTTTTCGCGATAATCTTCGATATTCGTTTTTCACTGTATTCTGAGCAATCTTGAATATCCATGTAAATAAATTTGATTTCCCTTGGAATCGGTGAAGATTCTCGACTGCTTTTAAAAACACCTGTTGAGTCAAATCATCTGCAACCATCGGGTTAAATTTCAGGGAAAAGTAGTTGCAAATTCTTTGACGATACAGCTCATAAGTGTTTTCAAAGTTAGTGATACTTTCCTGTTTATCCGGATAAACAGGTTTTGTGTCATGAGCTCCTGACATGGTAAGAACCTCCTCTTGATTTACAATGAATTAGACACCAGAGAGAGTCAGAAGGCCACATAAATATAAAATAAATATGTATTCAAATCTTTGTTACTTACAGGACTAATCACCCTTTTTGAAATCTCACTTCATATCATCTCTATGATTTCATATCTTTACAAATTTATAATGATAAGCAAAGATTGGAATAGTTCTGGAGGGAATCACATCATGTAACCGCCTTCCCAAAATGAAGGAGAGATAATAATGAAATACACCAATGTTTTATTATCAAGCGTCATTGTTTTAGGTAGCTTAGGCACGTTATCAACTGCATCATCTTCACTTCATACTTCAGATAAAATAGCACATATTGTTGCTAACTCAACATCTGTGAACTCTTCGACATACCAGAGTATATCTAAGTTTGAAAAAACAAAAGGCTCAAACAAAATTGTCTGGAGAGGCGACGACATCACGATAACCGCGAACACCTTAAAGCTAGATGTTGCTGCTGATTTTGAGCAAAACATCATTGACACCATTGTAGTTACTCATGGTAAAGAAAAGCACACCCTACAAACGGGAGATTTTGAAGTTAAATTATTGGATATAACTAGTGTTGCTGAATCTCCATCGAATGAATGGATTACTATCCAAGTAGAAAAAAGTGCTGGCAGCAACCTCATTCTCATGAACCTTAAAACAGGAAAGTACACGATTATAAACGAACGTCTTGAAAAAGCAGGTAAACAAAATGTAGAAACCATTTCATCATATAATTGGTCACCAAAAGAAAACAGCATTGCATTTTCTTATGGAAGTACGGATAAAAGCACATTAGCAATATACGACACTAAGAAAGACAGTGTTGTTTATCTCCCTCGGGCAACCAACTATATTAGTACAGGTCTAATATTATGGCATAAGAACGGAAAAAGTATTGATTATATTAGTGAGTATCCTTCAGATCAATGGATTCTTTTCAGATACGATACAGAAAGCAAAAAAGTTAAGCCTGTAAAAAAAATCACAAAAAAAGAATTTCAGCAGTGGTTTAAATTAGATAAATATCCTACAAAATAATAAAAAAAATGGATTAAACGTAAAATACGTTTCTTCAGTTCAACTTATATAGCAAAAAGGCGAGTCTCCATTAATCGGGGGACTCGCCTTTTTGCTATATAATAAATATTTAAGAAGTTCCTTTTTGCTTACTCGCCTGCATCTGCTGGGCAAACCGCATCATCTCTTCGAACTCTTCCTCGGATACGGCATCTCCATCGGTGCTTATGTCTTGTACAATCGGAATTTCGGGCTTGGCTTTGGTTCCTTTGCCGTATGTACGGGTACGGGTTCCAGCTGCACCAGCAGCCTGTTTGCCTTTGACCTTGGCCTGATCACGAATATATTGAACAGCTTTCTCGTAGGAGTTAACCTGCTTGAGCAACATGTTGGAGGCGATCGCCTCAACGAAGTTACGGTTAATCCGCTGCTCGCCGCCGGATACAAGCAATGCCATCAAATAATGAATCAATACATTGATGACTTCACCAGGCAACTTATAGCTCAGATCAATTTTCTCAAATATATCGATCAGATTGTCTGGTACTGCACCTGGGAAGAACGTCTGCAACAGACGCGTATACGGCTCATTCCGCAACATCATATTGTATTGATGAATATCACACTTGGTCATAAATTGCGGAGGTACTTCGACGTAATATTCCATCTGCACTCCATGCTCAACAGGTGGTTCACCGGAGTCTTCTTTCCGCTCTGGCTCCTCCATATGCTGTCTCAGCGCCACGACCTTGGCCGCCTGTACGGTCTGTTGCTCATGACGCTTCTTCGTCTGTCTGAACTGCATGCTCGCCTTATGCTGAAGATCATCCAGAATCAGCTGGCCCTGTGGACTGAAGATATCATCTTCGTCCAGGAGTCGGCATACATCCTGCACACTGAGATTAAACTTGTTAACTACATAATTTACAATGCCCAGTTGTTCATGATCGAATCGCAATTGTTCCACATGACGACGATTGACCGACTCCCGCGGGAAACGCAAAATAATGTCGGCATAGTTCAAACTATTTTCTTCCGCTGCATCATTCGTGCCTGTCCGTTGGGCCGTAGTTGATACTTCCGACAATGCTTGCTCCAACTCGTAATCAATCACATGGGTATTCAATTCAAATATATCGTAAAAGGGAACGGAAATATTCTCTTTATTGGCTGCCGGATAAGGCGCGTCCCCATTTTCCACTGCCGAGAAACCGGAACGCAGGGAAAGAACGGCGAATTTGCCTATCTTGTCACGAAGCAGCAGTGTCAAATGCTGTGTCCGGAAAAACTCTGCCGGAGACAGCGGCGGTTGCAGCTCATATTCGTAGATGTAATCATCATTTTCCGGTATATATAGGCGTGATGTCTGAAGTAGCCCCACTGCCTCAAGCTTGGATGTCTGCTCTAACAAATATTTGCGCCCTTTCTCACTTGGCTCCAAGCCAAGCGTCATGAACAGCCTCCGTTGCTGTTCAAGCGGCGAATAACCGACCTGTTCACCGGGAAGATGCTGAAACAACAGCCGATACAAGCCAACCGCAAAAGCACCTACCATGGGCTGATATGCTCCTGTAAGCATACGGTCATCCAGGGCGCTAAGTCCAAACTCCCTGTATACGCAGTAGCGATGATGTTCAGTATAATGGTGCAGATTCTTCATGCGCATAGCCTGATCTCCTTCTCCCCAAAAGTATGTTTATCTATTCTATCATAAATGTCTGATCCTCAAATGCTCAAAAACAGGTAAAAAGATGGCCTGTTCTCGTTCCGTTTCGTCCTAGGTCGACATCATTCACGTTTTCGCCGAATTCAGCAAATTCTTAAAATAAAATGTCGAGAGCCGCTAGAATACTATAAAAGCTGTAGCCGCAGAATACAAGGGAATATCTAAAGAGAATGTTCTCCAGATGTATATGAAGTACAAGTGTACAATAATCCTTCTAATATAAATGAATAGCAAAAAAGCCTTCCCTTTGTACTCGTAAGCGTTTACGACAAAGACAAGACTTTCACGCGATTACAGTGGCATGTGTTACCTCTTTCCCAACAATCTAAAACATTCTGTACCCACCCAAACGCAACTTCTGGATCGTCCAGCCACTGATTACCGCACCAGCCAGTCCAGCGATGCCCGTCATATAGTCTACAAGCTGGAAAGAACCCAGATGTGACATCAGAGATGACGACTGATCCCATAGAGAGTACACAACAATAGGCAGAATTACAATAATGAACAGATAGGAAGGAAACCAGGTTGTCTTCATCAGCATGTTCAGAATGAAACCGATACCAAACATCATAACGAAAAATAATACCATCAATACTAACACAGGTATAAATTGCATCGGGCGACATTCACCTCTTCTTTCACACATTCAGGTTTCACTTCTGGATAGTAGTTAGTGTACCGCAAAAAATGTGGCGAAGCAACGAACTTTCTGGACAAATTTCCCTATATTTATACTCTGTTCATTTGCCCTTCTGCTTCATGTTGGGATACAATGTAAACGATAAAGCAATCACCCGTCCCTTATAGTGCGTGTTCAAAAAGACTGGTTTTTAGTACCGAGAAGATGGAATGAAGTTAGAAATGGAGTAGCGGAGCGTAGATAGAGCTACGTGAGCAGCTACAATGTTTCCTAAGGAAACATACTTCGTAAGCCTCCCACTTATTTCGGCTGAATGCCATATTCGACGCTGAAGATGCCACCAGGCATGATTCGTAATCAAAAGCGGACTTTTTGAACAACCTCTTATAGGGATTTGGAAATATACCTTGCAGGAGGAACACAACCAATGAACGAAGCCGCATCAACACTGGAGGGCTGGTATGCCCTGCATGATTTTCGCTCGATTAACTGGGCCGCCTGGAAAGCAGCAGATGATGAAGAACGCGCTGTAGCACTGGACGAGCTTCAGGAATTCTGGAAAGAATGGAAAGAAGTCGAGGATTCATCCAAAGGAAGTACCGTTGTATATACGGTTGTAGGTCAAAAAGCAGACCTCGTCATGATGCACCTGCGTGAAACGCTGGAAGATCTGAAGGCTGTTGAGAACGCGTTTAACAAAACGATGTTTGCTCAATACACAACTAAGTCGTATTCCTACGTTAGTGTAGTGGAACTGAGCAACTATCTTGGCAAAGAAGGCGAAGACCCGATGCAGAATCCGGATATTATCGCCCGTCTGAAACCTGTTCTGCCACAACGACAATACATCTGCTTCTATCCAATGAACAAAAAACGTGAGCTGAATGACAACTGGTACATGCTGTCCATGGACGAGCGTCGCACCATGATGCGCAGTCACGGCATGATTGGCCGCAGCTATGCGGGTAAAGTAAAACAGATCATTACCGGCTCTGTCGGTTTCGACGATTGGGAATGGGGCGTTACGCTATTTGCGGATGACGCACTTCAGTTTAAGAAACTCGTCTATGAGATGCGTTTCGATGAAGTTAGCGCCCGTTATGGCGAATTCGGTTCGTTCTATGTGGGAAGTCTGTTGAACGAAGGAACACTGGAAGACATGCTTAAGCTGTAGAAACAGCACAAAGCACAATAAAGCACCGCGACATCTCCTGTAAAGGATACTGTCTGCGGTGCTTTATTATCTATCTATATTCTACTACCTCAAGCTTGATTTAGATCTATATTGTTTGAACTATTTATTTACACAAAAACGGAAAGGACAGAAAAAACCTGAAAAAGCGAAGCGTTCGCCTTTATCACCGGATTTTCCCTTTAACAAAAGGGAATCAAAAAAATCTGGGGATAACAGCGATTGGAAGGTTATGTCTCTAATCCTCGTCCTCATCATCTACCGCTTTCAGCGATTCGAGGAATTCGGCTGTGGCCCGATCACGGTCACGTCCCTTCTCTTTAAGCCGCTCAATCGCAGGCATAATGAGAATATCCACTTCTTTCTGCACGATGTAGGCCAGATCATACTGATCCTGTTCCTCGAGATAACCACCGACCTGCATCAGGGCGTTGTAACGATCCAGCTCTTCACGTGTTAATAGTCCCCGGACCTGAACACTGCAATGTCTCATCCAAAAAACCGCCCTTTCTTCAGTACCAGCGGAATACCACCAATGATGAACAGATAACGCAGATCTACCAGCTTCTTCAACTGAGCCGCTTTCCAGCCCTTGTATTTCTTGCCGCCCACAACGGCAATAGCTTCACCTTTACCAAGTGATGCAACCGTGCCTTTGCTCGTAAATACAAAAGGTTGTGGCTGTTTCTTGCGAATGGATGCCACGACGTTCTTAGCGCAGTTCACACCCTGCTGCATCGCAATCTGAGCTGTTGGCGGATAAGGCCGTCCTTCAGCATTGAACACAAGTGAATTATCACCAATGACATAGACATGCTCATGTCCAGGAGCACGCAGATAATCATCTACCTTCACACGTCCTCGCATCACTTCAAGACCTGCCTGTTCAAGCAGTGAGTTACCGCGAATACCGCCGGTCCATACGACTGTAGCTGCATCGAGCTTTTCACCTTCACCCACAATAACCCCGTCCGGGAGACATTGCTTGATTGGAACACCAATTTTGAAAGTAACACCCTTTTTCTTGAGCACATTCATTGCATGTTCTACCAATTCCGGGTCAAATCCAGGCAAGGCCGAAGGCGCTGCCTCTACATTATAGATGTGCACATGTTTCGGATTCACGTCGAACTCCTTGCACAGCTGTGGAATACGATCTGCAAGTTCAGCTACGAATTCAACACCACTGAAACCCGCTCCACCTACGACAAACCGAATACGATTTCGTTTGTTATCGTTTTTGTACATCGCAAATTGATATTCGATGTGTTCTCGAATCAGTCTGACCGAGTTAATGCTGCGGATTGTCATGGCGTGATCGAGCATCCCCGGAATACCGAAGGTCTCAGGCTCACCGCCTAGTCCAATAATCAGATAATCATAGGATAACGTGCCGTCCTCCAGAATAATCTTCCGATCCTGCAGACGAATCTCCTTCACGGAAGACTTGACCAGATCAATCTTGAACTCATCAATCAGCTTGGAAATGGGCACTCTTGCATGCTCAATGGTATCCGTGCCGGCTGCCGGCATATGTAGATGTGTAGTAATATAATGATAATCATGCCGATTCACCAGTGTGACGTCGGCCTCGTTATAGTTCAATTCCTTCTGCAGCCGCTGGGCTGTCAGAATCCCGCCATAGCCCGCGCCGAGGATGACGATTTTGGGAATACTGCTCATGTCTATACCCCTTCCGGTTTCACTTGCATCAGCCCGATCTTGGGTGAGATGCAAAATGCACATACTTACAAATATTGATGAGGTCTTGCCCATTATGACGACAAATGTTAACTTCGCGAATTTATTTAAACGTTTGCATCAATTTCATAACTCACTAAAAATGGATTTTATGAAACTAGATATCGACGTATCGAACCGTTTTGATCTATATCTAGACTTGATTGAAGCAACTAAAGGGTTTATGAAATTGATACGTTTGCACGCAAGTTATCGTTTCAAGTTGTGAAATTAACCACAAGATTCTACAAAACACGGGATCTGTCTTCATATTACATATTGACTCTAAATTAGACAAAAAAACACATAGTACAGGTCAAGGATATCTGTATTTCTAGTAAAGATCAAGGTTTTTTTTGTTATTTTTCATAACCTTTCATTTCCAATTTCATCCTATTCTCATCTGATCTTCATCAATTGTTCCCAGTTTCGTGACGCCGCTAACTTTGCAACCCTGAATACACCGTTTATAATAGGAAAGACAGTTCAGCACCCATGCCGGTTACGATACGTAGCCTGCACATTCTTTCTGTTAACTACCTATTAAAATATGAAAGGTGTTGTTGATTCTTGACTGCACAAAATTCCAGTCATGATATGACTGATTTACTTATTATCGGTGGAGGCCCTGCGGGTCTGTTCGCCGCGTTTTATGGTGGGATGCGTCAGGCATCCGTTACACTGGTTGAAAGTATGCCACAGCTTGGCGGACAACTTGCCGCTCTTTACCCGGAGAAATACATCTATGATGTAGCCGGATTCCCGAAAGTAACAGCTCAGGAACTGGTGAATAACCTCGTTGAGCAAATGAATCATTTTAACCCGAACATCCGCCTTGAAGAAAAGGTTGTATCGGTGGAGAAAAAGGATGAGCAACATTTCGTCGTGAAGACGGATGAGAATGAATATCATGCTAAAGCCGTCATTATTACAGCTGGTGTAGGTGCATTCGAACCACGTCGCCTGGAGCTTGAAGGTGCTGCCAAGTTCGAGAAGAGCAACCTGCACTACTTCATCAGTGATCTGAATGCCTTCGCTGGCAAAAAAGTACTGATCAGTGGCGGCGGTGACTCCGCGGTAGACTGGGCACTCATGCTGGAGCCTATCGCTGAGCAAGTGACACTGATCCATCGCCGGGACAAGTTCCGTGCACATGAGCACAGTGTCGAAAACCTGATGAATTCCAAGGTGAATGTCGTTACACCGACCGAAATCACGGAACTTCATGGGGATGACACGATTACCAAGGTAACCCTTTCTCATGTGAAAACCAAAGAAACTCAGGAAATCGAAGTAGATGACGTGATCGTTAACTTCGGATTTGTCTCTTCTCTCGGACCGATTGCCGAGTGGGGTATCGAAATTGACAGTAACTCCATCGTTGTTGATTCCCGCATGGAAACATCTATTCCAGGAATCTTCGCTGCCGGAGATATCACAACATATCCGGGTAAACTGAAGCTGATCGCTGTCGGATTCGGCGAAGCTCCAACAGCCGTCAACAATGCGAAGGTGTACTTCGATCCGGATGCCAAGTTGTCCCCAGGACACAGCAGTAACATGAAACGCTAGTTTTGCTGAAATAACATATATTGATACAAAAAAGGGTATCTTACTCCTGAGTGAATCCATATCAGGAGGGATACCCTTGTCTTATATATGCCCGCTGTGTAACGGTCTGGTTGTACCGGAGCAGGCTTGCCCCCACTGCCTTCAGGGACTGTTAGAATGCGGCAAATTGGATGATTACACCGGACCATACAGCCCCTACGTATTCCAAACTTCCTCTGACACGGCAGACGAAGTCGAAAACGTTTGCAATCATGTGATGTACTGTCACCATTGTCAGACGAGCACGCCATGGCCAGTCTCACTATGGGACTTGTCCGGAAACCTGTAACATTGCCTGCAATGAGGATCTCTAGTGAAGAATGGCAGATACGTCGGTACCCAGTTTGCGCTTATGGATTTCTGCCAACAGCAGTGCGATGAAATCTCGTTCGAGATTCAACTCAATCGCTTTATGGTAGGAATCCAACAACATCTCATCGGATAACATAGCCATTTCCCGCCACAACCTTTCCTTTTTTTTCCTCAAAACTATCATATCAGAGATTCATATAGAGAACAAGCGTTCTTGTTATCCACAACGATATGTGGAAATCCTGTGCATAGTTTGTTGATAAATGGAAAAAATATAGAGTAATCAACGTGTATAGTGTGGACAATATTTATGCACAGGGAGTTTGTACTACTGTCAGAACGTTTATCAGCGTATTTTTTTTGGAATAAATTCATAGTTTCAAGACTTGTTGCGAGTAAATTACCCGGTAATGTAAAATTTCAAACGGTTTTCATACCGTTTTCTTTTATATATTATCGGTTTTTCTTGAATTTTCTTGAGTTTTCCCATTCATTTTCTATTGGGGTCTGGTATTCACTTCCAGAATCCAGATCTTGCCTGAATAATCCAGTCCATAATCAAATCCAAGCTGACCTACACCAGGGAACTGACTTTCCATAATGTACGTACATGTCATTGTAAGGGAACGCATCTCCCGGCGTTTGTGCCGACCGGATATATGTGGCAGGGATAAACCAAGAGCTCGCCTTCCTGATAACATGGTGCCACCCTTGCTCAGATTTGTCACACAGAGTCCGGGACGAGCGATTCGCCCTACTAATGAACGGAATACCCAGCCTCGTTGGGTTTTGACAACTTTGACTCTGTAATCAACAGGTCTCCCTTGAATTGTTGCCAGATGAATGCCTTGCTGGATCAAGTACTTGCGTCTAGCCTTTACACGCACCAGAGAGCGATACATCTGGCTGAAACTGGCGAAAGAACGGGTCGTTTTCATATGGGTGTATCGATAAGCTCCACCACTGGCCGATACCCGGATAACACCGTAACCTCCGCCTCCTACAATAGGTTTGACATACACCATTCCATAACGACTGAGCATTTGCAGCAGATTACCCGAGTTGAATGCCTTGGTCTGTGGGATATGGACAGCAGCTACCGGGTATTTCATCAGAGCCGCTGTCTTCCGCCATTTGCTTGCAAGTTGTCTCGACATGGGTTGATCTCCTTCCTTGAAACAATAGTCCTTCCTTATACATACTCAACAGAAGCCTTGCTTTCTTGGATGTTTGTCCGCGGCAAGGGCCCCTTTTCCATGTAACCTGTCCCAGGGGAGATGGCGGAAACGGGAACAAGCGCCCGGTTTACTTTTCAAACAAGTCAATCTGTCGTATGCTACTAAGGAATGGCTTGGAAGGGCTTAAATATGAGGATCTAAGGAGCGTTAAGAACAAATGGAAGCATTTTTCAAATCACTTTATGGCGTAGCCTATTTTGCAATGTCGATCGTTCTGGTAGCTGTTACGGTACTTCTCTTTGTCACAGGTATTCGACTGTTTATGCAAAAGCGTAATCGCGGCTTTGCCGTGAGTTGTCTTATATTTGCCTGTTTCATCGTATTTATCATTGTTGTTATGTTAACTACGCCCTTCTCTGCCACACCGCCGGGTTCACCGGAAGCCATGGCTGCCCTTCTTCACTTCGGGTAGTTGAACCTCTGTAGAAGGAGATGCTTATGACACATACTAATGAAACCTTAGGAATTATTGATATCGGCTCGAACTCCATTCGTCTAGTTATCTATGAACTGGACCAGGACGAAGCCTATCGCATCATTCATGAAGACAAATACGCCGCTCGTCTGAGCAGCGTTGTTGAGTCCGATGGAACCATTCTGCGCCATTCTCTGGATAAAGCCATCACCATCTTGAGTCAATTCAAAGCGACCTGTGAAGCGTACCAGACCAAACTGATTCGCGCAGCAGCTACCGCAGCTATTCGTAATGCAAGCAATGTCCTGGAGATTATTGAATGGCTGGAGACAGAGACGGGGCTTACCATTGAATGTGTATCGGGAGATCGGGAGGCCTATTATGGGTTCCTTGGTGTCACTCAATCCATTGATCTGGCAGACGGTTACGTCGTGGATATTGGAGGCGGCAGCACAGAGATCACGGTCTTTCGGGATCGGAAAAGGTTACATAGCATCTCCCTCCCTATTGGTGCAGTGAATTCACATGCCCGTTACGGGGGCGAAGATCAGTGGACTGAGGAGAATGCAAATGCATTATGCAACGAAGTCACTGAGGCTCTCCGCGGACAGGATTGGATTCGTGAGCATCCTGGTCTGCCACTCATCGGACTTGGCGGCACAATGCGTACACTCGCCAAAGTGGAACAGAAGCGTACCCAGTATTCTTTGCCTGTCAGCCATCATTATGAGATCAGTGAGGAAGCGATGGAGAACATCGCTCGCTCCTTACCACATCTCACCTCGGCACAGCGCAAAAAGGTACCTGGGCTCGCCAAAGATCGCGCTGACATCATTGTGCCCGGCGTACTGATCCTACGAACTGTCTTCCAGATAATACAGGGAGATCGTTATGTGGTTAGTGGCGCGGGTCTACGAGACGGGTTGTTGCGTGATTACATGGCTGGAGGGCAGCCGGTCGTTCCAGACGCGCTGAAGGACAGTATCCGCAACTTTATCCATTTTGGTCCGCCTATTCCAGAGAAACGTCTGCAACGGATTCATCAGGATATGGTTACCCTGTATACGGCATTACAAGGTACCCCTCCTGATCAAGCAGATGCCCGAATCCTGTATGCATCCTCCATGCTGCACATGGCAGGTAAACAGATTAACTATTTCCGTTATACACAGCACTCGGCCTATTGGATTATGAATTCGAGCATTTATGGACTTTCTCATCGAGAGACCATTCTAAGTGCCAGTGCAGCTGATTATCATCCCAAAAAAAGAACGCCCCAGCTGCTGAATAAGCACCGGGACATTCTGAAAAACTCGGATGAGCGGCATGCTCATCGTTTAGGCTCTCTGCTGCGCGTAGCTGAAGCCATCAATCGATCCGAAAGCATCGCTGCGATCAAAGCAACAAAAGAAAACGACTCGCTGCAGGTGCAATTCACCTGTACAGCTGAGCCGTTACTGGAACTTGATGGCCTGGAAGAGGCCGTCAAGGATCTGAAGGAAGCCTGGGGAGTTACGTTAACGCACTCCATTCAGCAGGCTTCCAAGGGATAATACCCATGGCCTCCGTCTGACTTCTCAGCGGGGGCTTTTCATTTTCTACAAATACATAATTGCCACCAGGCATAAGTTGTCTCGCTTTGACATTATCCATAAGGGACAGATTAAGGATATCCACTAGCATCTTTTTCAGCTCTGGATCAAATACGGGACACATCAGTTCAATTCTTCGATTCAGGTTACGTGTCATCCAGTCTGCACTGGAGATGAATACATCGGGGTTGCCGCTATTTTCAAAATAAAACAACCGTGAATGCTCCAGAAAACGATCCACAATGCTAATGACCCGAATATTCTCACTGAGCCCTTCTACCCCCGGACGCAGACAACATACCCCACGCACAATCAGATCGATCTGCACGCCGGCTTGAGAAGCCTCGTACAATTCATCAATCATTTCCTGATGGGATAAGGAGTTGATCTTGGCAATAATTCTGGAAGGTTTGCCTTTCAGTGCATGCTCTGTTTCTCTACGAATCAGTGCAAACAGCTCATCCTTCATACCATCCGGAGCTACGCGGAACGCCTGCAATGCCTTCGGACCGGAGTATCCGGTAATCTCATTGAACAATTCGGATGCATCTTCCCCAATAATCGGATTAGAGGTGAACAGTCCCACGTCCGTATACACTTTGGCTGTACTCTCATTATAGTTACCCGTTCCTACATGAACATAACGTCTCAGCCCCTGCTGTTCCCTGCGTACAACAAGAATGATTTTGGCGTGGGTCTTGAGTCCAACCAGTCCATATACCACGTGACATCCGGCCTTCTCCAGCTTACGGGCCCAAGCAATGTTGCGCTCTTCATCAAACCGGGCTTTCAGTTCCACCACCACCGTGACCTGCTTACCACTCTCAGCGGCAAGTGCAAGTGCCGGAATAAGGCGTGAATCGCCATTGACCCGATATAATGTCATCTTGATGGCCAGAACTCTTGGATCTTCCGAAGCCTCCAATATAAAATCAGTGACTGGTTCAAACGATTCGTACGGATGATGCACCAGTACATCGCGTTTGCGGAGCAGCTCAAAATGACTTTCTCTTGGCAGAAACTCAAGTGGGTAGACTGGCTTCACCGGACTATATTTCAGATGTGAGAAACTTTCCAGACTGTCCACGAATCCCGCCAGAAAACTCAGATCAAGTGGTCCATCAATTTCATATACCGGGTCGTGAATATCAAATTCATCCTGCAATTCCAATAAGGCATCCTGACGAAAATCCTTGCAGACTTCCAGTCGTACAGGAGCCCCGCGGCGTCTGCGGCGTAATTCTTTTTCAATAGCCTCAAGCAGATCTTCCGCTTCTTCTTCATTAATAAACAGATCCGCATTACGGGTCACTCTGAATTCCTGTGCAGCAAGCGAGATATATCCGCTGAAGAGCGTATGGATATGATGTTTGATAAGATCTTCAATCAGTATGAATGTTTTCTTTTTGCTATTCGCCCGAATGGGAGCCTGAACTACCCGCGGCAGATTGGAAGGCACCTGAACAATAGCCATAAATGGCTCGCCCTCTTGCTCCCCTTCCTTCTGTAACATCACGGACAGATAGACAGACTTGTTGTGTACCAGTGGGAACGGACGACTCTGGTCAATCGCCATCGGTGTGAGTACCGGAAAAATAATTTCATGAAAGTACTGGTCCATTGCGCGCTGCTGTGTCACATTAAGATCTGTATATTCCTGAATGTTCACGCCTTTCTTGGCGAGTAGACGAATGAGTTCACGATACGTTTTATACTGTTCGGCGACCATGGTCCCGGTTCGTTTGATCAATCTGCGGTACAATCCCGAAGGCGTGTATCCTGTAAAATCTTTTTGCGTGAATCCGGCCTTGATCTTCTCTTTTGTCTCCGCCACCCTTACACTGACGAACTCGTCCAGATTACTAGCGACAATGCCGAGAAATCTCATGCGTTCCAGCAGAGGCGTTGTTGGATCCTGGGCCTCCTGAAGTACGCGCCGATTAAATTCAACCCAACTCAAATCACGATTAACGTAGTTGCCTGTTTTGACGTCTCTATGCATGTATGGCCTCCGAATGTGTTGCATATCTATTCTTGGTTAGAAGTTCTCATATAATTGTACTATTCGTAATCAACATCAAGCGTCAGCGCAGTGTAAACGCTACGTAAAATTTATGTAAATGATACCTCATGGCCGCAACTTTTTCCATCCCTTTACAAAGGTCAATAGACAGAGTAAAGTGAAGTACAGTGTGATTTGGTCCGGTTGCTTGTTCTCATTCCAAATATAGTTGATTAAAGGAGTATATAATGAAATCCAACAAACCTAGAACGTTACAAAAAAATATAGAGTTTTTCACGGCTGCACTATCCCAATGTATGGTAAGCGCATGGCAGGAAGACCCGGCTGGCGTCTATTGCGAGGTCGGTTGTGGCATTGTGGAGCGGATCAGTGAAGACAGTGTGCGCATCCGAAACAATGACGGAACCAAGAGCCATTATGCACGAGATATCACGATGTTCCAGACTGAAAAATAATTTTTCGTAAATACGTAAAAAAGACTAGCTTTCCGAAACAAGGTGTTGTATACTCTTGCCACAAGGAAAGGAGGTGCGTCAACATTTCTAATGTCATGTTGAACGTGTCCCTTACCCGATCCACTAGCTCAAATTAAAAGAGTCTGGTGGAGGCGCGGGATACGGATCAATGTTTCAAAAAGCGCCACGGGTAGAAAAGCCGTCTTCGGACGGCTTTTTGTTTTCTCTTTTTCTGTAGAGAGGTTGAGAAAACACCCAAAATATTGGAAATGGACCCTTTAGTAGAGCAAACCAGGATGGCTATAATTAGGATGCAACTCAACCTAAATCCGAGGAGGCATCTTGTAATGTTCAAAAATGTAAGGGGTTTCAAGACATCCATCATGTTAGCTTTTGTTTTGTTATTCACCTCCATCATGTTGCCCGCAGGTCAGCATGCCAGCGCAGCACCAAGTTTCGCCAAAGGAGCCGACATCAGTTGGGTTCCCGGAATGGAAGCCCAAGGTTACAAATGGAAAGATAAAAACGGCGTACAGCGCGACATCATTGATATTTTGAAAAAAGACTATCAAATCAACTCCGTTCGCATTCGGGTATTCGTTAATCCTTCGAATGATTATGGGAACGGTTACATGAATAAGGATCGTGCGGCTGCACTCGCTCAACGCGCCAAGAATGCTGGCATGAGTGTAATGCTTACCCTGCACTACAGCGATTCCTGGGCAGACCCTGGTCAGCAAACCAAACCTGCTGCCTGGAAAAACTATACGTTCCAACAGCTCATGGATGCGGTATGGAACCACACTCGTGAAGTTATGACGGCGATGCAAAGCAAAGGCGTTACCCCTGACTGGGTACAGATCGGTAATGAAACAAGCAACGGTATGTTATGGGAAGATGGCAAAGCATCCACCAACATGAAAAACTATGCGTGGCTGGTGAATACAGGCCATAACGCAGTGAAATCCCTGAGCAGCGGCACCAAAACCATTGTGCATCTGGCAGGTGGAGATGATAACGCCCTCTATGTATGGAATATTGGTGGTCTGATCAATAACGGAGCTAACTTTGACATGATTGCCATGTCCCTCTATCCTTCAGCTTCGGGCTGGAACACCGCTGTGACAAATACGGTAAACAACGCCAAGGATATGATCAACCGTTATGGCAAAGAGATCATCATCTCCGAAATTGGCATGGACAATAACCAGGCTGCAGCTGGCAAAAGTTTTGTTACCGCGATGAAAAACCAAATTCGCAATCTGCCAAATGGCAAAGGTAAAGGTGTATTCTACTGGGAGCCTCAGGCTACACCAGGTTATAACAGTGGATATGGTAAGGGCGCTTGGCAGTCGAATATGATGCCAACTGTTGTCATGGAAGGATTTATTGACTAGGTGCGGTGGGTAGAAGTGCGGGCTTTGGAGCAATGGTGGCGTTCCGGTGGCGGATCGTTCTTATGATCGCTGTTATCCCCAGATTTTTATGAATTCCCCTGATAAGGGGAAAATCCGGGGATAAAGGCGAACGCTCCGCTTCTTCAGAATCGATTCCGCCCCCTCCACTACGTTGCTGCTCCTTGAGACACTTCTAAAACCGTGTGTAGTCAAATGGTAAGTAGTAAGGTAAAACAAGGGCTTGAGGCGCTGTTCCCGGTGGGATTAGCGCCTTTTTGGCGATGAAGTGCGTTGAGGGGGCAGCGTGGTGGGCGTTCCGGTGGCGGATCGTTCTTATGATCGCTGTTATCCCCAGATTTTTATGAATTCCCCTGATAAGGGGAAAATCCGGGGATAAAGGCGAACGCTCCGCTTCTTCAGAATCGATTCCGCCCCCTCCACTACGTTGCTGCTCTATGAGGCACTTCTAAAACCGTGGGTAGTCAAATGGTAAGTAGTAAAGTAAAACAAGAGCTTGAGGCGCTGTTCCCGGGGGGATTAGCGCCTTTTGGTGATGGAGTGCGTTGAGGGGGCAGCGTGGTCGGCGTTCCGGGGGCGGATCGTTCTTATGATCGCTGTTATCCCCAGATTTTATGAATTCCCCTGATAAGGGGAAAATCCGGGGATAAAGGCGAACGCTCCGCTTCTTCAGAATCGATTCCGCCCCCTCCACTACGTTGCTGCTCTATGAGGCACTTCTAAAACCGTGGGTAGTCAAATGGTAAGTAGTAAGGTAAAACAAGAGCTTGAGGCGCTGTTCCCGGGGGGATCAGCGCCTTTTGGCGATGAAGTGCGTTGAGGGGGCAGCGTGGTCGGCGTTCCGGGGGCGGATCGGGCACTCCTAAAGCGTGTCGCAATCAATCGAGGAGGGGTTCATCACTCGGGCTGGAGACTGATGTTCTTTTGGCTTACATATGAATATAATAAGTTTATTGAGATAACCCATAGGATCAACTTCTAATTGGAGAGGAGGCATAAGGATGAGTTTTTTAAAAGGGTTCGGTCAGTTAGCTGGGGAAGTTACCGGAAAAGTGTTGGGCGGCAGCGTGAGGGTTGTTGGTGAAATTGCGGGAAGTCCCTTTATCAAAGAAATCGGGAACGGCGTAGAGAAAGCCACGATTAATACAGGCAAAACCGTGGGACAACTAGCTAGCGGGACATATGATCTGGCGAGTGGTGCGATTCGAAAAGATGATACCGCCATAGACGCGGGGCTTGCCGATATTGGAGGTGCTGTAACCAATACTGCAAAAGGTGTAGCGATATCAGCCAAGTATGTATATAACAGCGGTAAAGATGTTGTTGTGGGCATGAAAGAGGAAGATAAGGACAGAGTGAAGCTTGGTGCCAAGAATCTTTTAGCTGCTGCTGCGGTAACAACACTCGCTGTCGGTGTCATTGATGCAGTTGATGGGGCTGAAGGTGTAGATACGTAGGATTTGGTTTAGATCACCAATAACACAACAACTGAAGAAATACAGCCTAGCAGGGCAACAAAAATATGGAGAAAACTAAATGAGATTTTTTCAAGTAAAATCTGTTGTCTCTTCTGAATTAAACACGAGTAGATGAACACCGTTATCACAATGGGCAGATATAAATGAAGGTCCGGACCATCCGTGCTCGGTAATAGTTTACTAATATATCTACCTATCGTCTCGTTGACCATCATGAACCCATATATACTACCGATTATTGCTGAAACTGCAAACTGAAATAGTTATCTGAACTACAGCCTTCTTTACAAAGAATGGATCACGTTTGCGGTAACGGTTATTAACCATCATATATCTCTCGCCTCCTCGTTTTTCTATTACTCTTTTTGGTTACTATTTTTGATTACTACTCCTGTATTTTACCATAACGTTGATCAGCCTTCCTTTTTAGTTTTTATCGACCTATCGCTCCCCCACAAACAAAAAATTGCCCTCTCCACCTCATTGGCGGGAAGGGCAATTATGGCGATACCAGATACATCCGTTCAGCTTACCTTAGCGAGTCTCGTAGCACGTATCGATGCGGCAGCGTATACGATGAGCGCTGTCCAGATGAGTGCGAAACCAACAAGCAGAACTGGCGAGACCGTTTCCTTGAACACAAACACACTCAGGATCAGCATGATTGTCGGCCCAATATACTGTACAAAGCCGAGTGTGGACAATGACATTCGAGCAGCCGCCCGTGCAAAGAACAGCAGCGGCAACGCCGTCACCACACCGGAAAGCAGCAGTTCGAAGAACATCGGTGCAGGCAACGTCCATGCCGTTGCTTTTCCTACTATGGCTAAGTATATCCAGTAGCCCAGTGCGACGGGCAGAACTACAGCTGTCTCCGAAAATAAACCCACAGAAGCGTCTTGCTTAATCTTCTTCTTGGCCAGACCGTACAAGCCAAATGACACGGCCAATGAGATCGCAACCCATGGGAATCGTCCGTAGTCGATAGCGATGATAAGCACCGCGACACCAGCGATGGCAATCGCGAGCCACTGTCCACGGTTTGGCTTTTCATGAAGGAAGACAACTGCCAGTAACACGTTCAGCAACGGGTTCAAATAATAGCCCAGACTTGTCTCAACGACATGACCGTTATTAACCGCCCAAATGAAGATAAGCCAGTTAATAGCAATTAGCAGCCCACTCGCGGTAAGGGACAGCAGGGTCGAACGACTGGTCAGAATGCGCTTCATGTCACTCCAACGACGTTGGACGGCAACGAAAATCCCCATAAAGACAAATGACCAGACAACCCGGTGCGATAAAATCTCGCCTGCCGGTACATTTTCAAACAACTTCCAATACAGCGGGAGAACTCCCCACATGATATACGCAATGATCGCGTTGATTAATCCACTATTCATAACTGTATCCCCTCTTATTGCTCTGATATCTCAACGGATTATACGCCTCGATCCTCATTTAAGTAAAGGGGGTAATAGGTCATACAGGAATCCATGCCTAGTTCAAATGACTTTTGGTTTGAGCAAAAGCTTCACGTTTAGCGCTACCAAATTATGCTTTGCGCTTTTTCTTTCTTACTCTCATGATGAAGGTAAAGATCGCCGCAAATACGACCACACCTACGATAAACAAATCAATATCTTGCTCAAACATAAACCACATTTTGTGTTCTAAGTTTACTTGTTGTTTTGGTGGAAAGCCTTCCCCGAATAGTTCAGTTGCTTGATTAATATTGTTCATTTCGATGGTTGAACTGCACGGACTACTACTTAATTCACCATCCACTTCGCTAAAGTATATTAAGTATTTGTTACCTTCCTTGAAATCAAATCCCCATGTGAAGTTAGTTGCAATAATTAGTTGAGAGTCAACTTCAGTATTCCAACTCCTCTCAACTTCCACTAAAATATATCTAATTTTCTCTTTGGTCCCCGTAAATCCCTCTTGCTTCAAGTCGACCTTTACTTGCTTTATTTCACCATAAACAGCTCCATCATATATTTCTAACTCTTCTTGGGGGCTTCCCGATTCAACACATGACAAAGCGTTAACATCTTGTGCATTTGAGATAAAGAACACGCTAGATATAAAAAAAATTAACGTGATTATACGAAGCTTCAGTTTTTCCACCTTCTTCTCATAATGTTAATTGGTACATCTATATTGACCTGTTTAACAGGAAAAATGTTGCATTTTCCCTGGCCGTTAGGTGAATGAACAAAGAAGCAACCAATCGGACACAATTGTTTGCTCCATTTGTCTTTATTAAGTTATTATTCAAGACTAATCTAAAAGAAATAAAACTAAGATATTTTTCTTACAGCAAACCATAACTCAACAAAATTCAGTCCATCTTTAACTCCAGTAATTTCAAATTCCATTCCGTCGACCTGTTCATATCCTGTAGTAGGAAGCCATTCAGAAAAGAATCGTCTATATAAGGTTTCAATGGTTGCATCGAATTTATCCCATGTAAAGGGATCAGAGGAAAAGATCGCCCACGTATGTGCTGGTATCGTTATACTTGTGTAACCATCGGGTTTACTTGTTTCACCTTTAAATACACCCAACATGTATGGGAAAGTATCTTCCCCAGTTTTTTTGTAGCTACACACAGCATGCACTTTATGATAATTCGAATTCAAAGAGTTCGGTAGATCACCGGCATTTGTAGCAAGTCTTTCAACCTCGCCATTTTCGTGGCTTTGCTTCCATAATTCTGCTGGTGTCTCTACTCCGTTTAATTGAAACACTTTCTCAATTCCAAATATTTCGAAAGATTCTTTTGTTTCGATACGATAGTTCATAGGCTCTTCCCCTTTAATTGAGATAAGGAAGGAAAGCCGAGGATAGGCTTTGAGAGCAGTCCCTTCTTCACGAGCCATCGCTGGATTAACACCATGCAATGATTGAAAAGCTCTTGCGAATGATACCGGTGATTCATACCCATACTTTATGGCAATATCAACAACTCTCCTATCACTATTCTGCAATTCAATTGCAGCGAGAGTCAGCCGTCTTCTTCGTATATATTCCGCAAGTGAAACATTGGTAATGAACGAGAACATCCTCTGAAACTGATGTGAAGAACAATATGCACATTGAGCAATTTCCTTCAACTCGATCTCGCCGACCAAGTTCATTTCAATATAATCCAATGCTCGATTCATCCTCATAAGCCAATCCATCTCATCCCTCCTCTCAACAAAAGTATAGTTTCGTTAGGTTTTCGTATCGCAACTATTTGTGCGCAATTAAGTTTCGTATCCGTCGAAAGATATTATGTTGTAAATATCCTGTCCGTTAGCTTTGGCTTTTTAAGTCCCGTATTTCTTTTCCCATTCTTCACTCCATTTTTGAAAACTTTTCCCCGTTACTTCTTCCAATGTTTTTCCATCCAATGAATATGGTGCCCCATCCATTGCTGTATTCGGGAAGGATGTTCCCCCTATAACTTTGCCTTCACAAAGTAATATTGAAACTTTGGATTTACTATCGTCAAACGTTCCCAGAGGATGGTTTGTTACTGTAAAGCTATATACCGATATTTCCATTCCGAAATACTGTTCGGGTTCTACTTTTTGAACCCCCCAGGCCTGTCTATATGGTATCGTTTCCGTTATCCCGTAGAGTAGTTTATCTTTGTTTAGAGTGTATTTCTGAACTTGACCATCGTACGAAGAAATTTTATAACCTTTTGCCTTAACATATTCTGTGGCAGTCTTTTGATCACCTGTAATCGTGAGTTCATCTGTACCCATCATCGTGACCTCGTTATTGCACCCAGCAATGATAAAAAAAACTAGCCCCATTACAATACGGATGGGTTTAAAATACATCAAGTTCCCTCCAATGTGCAGAAGTATATTCATCATTTTGACGATTCGTTCATTAACTAGTTGCGTTATTCTGCCATTACATAAACAAGGAAACAGCCAATTCCTTTGATCGGGAGTTTCCTTGTTTTATTGAACTAATGCTCCTGTTATTTGAATCGCTTTACTTTTCAGTTCCCAATTGGATGTCTTCAAATGGTACGTATTTATTCAGTTCAACTTCTTTATATACGCGTACATAATTGACATCAAAGGTTGGAAAAGGAGCCAATTCCTTAATTGTTAAGAGTTTCATTTCTTCAATTTCAATCTCGTTCAAACCCCAATAGGTTTGCCCCAAGGTTAAATGAGGATGATACTTATCCATTTCAAAGTAAAGGTCTAAAAGTTCTTGTGATGGAGAAATCGCTTTCACCAAATTTCGATGTAACTCGATGACATTGCTCGTTTCAACACTAAGAAATGTAACATCACTTCCAAACGATCCCGGTTCTGATAACGATAATTGAAAACTTGGCATTAAAGAGCATGTCTGTCTCACACTTTCTAACCAATGAAGATCAACGGTAAGACCACCCTGTGCTTTTACAGTGATATGAGGCTCGACTACATCATTAAGACGATTACTTGACCAACGATCACGAAATGCCACAATCTTTTCTTTATAATTATCCGGAGGGGTAATTCCAATGAAGTATTTCATATTACTGTCACATCCTTTAGCAAACTAAATAAATCTTAAAATCAAAAAACAGCCGACCCTTTTAATCAACTGCCGAATGGTGTTCATTTCAGTAACGTTTCACTTTCCTCCAACATGAAACACACCAATTACGGTTTCACCATCCTTGTCATACAGTGGAATATCACGACCATCTGGTGATCTGCTGTTCTGTATCGCAATAGCTTCTTCAGGTGTTTTGGGTTGCTCGCCATCCATGTCTTTTTTCAGCAGATATCCGTCTGTACCATCCACACCAGTAGCCAAGATTAAATCAGGTTCCGTTTCTGGAGAAGTCGCATATGCGGCAGAACCATATGTCTGTCCATTCTTATTTTTCGGATAAAAAGAAGTGATGTGAAATTGATTCATCTTATTTTTAACGTTTGTATATTGGGATAACCCTGAACCACTCGATACACTAATCATAAAAACCGCAAATATCAATAGTATAACTCCATTAGAATACATCTTCACAACTGTTCACTCCCTCATACTTTTGAACTAGCAGAAATTCCAATGAAGAGAAGATGGTTTTCATATAATCACATTTCCTTTCCATCTTTAGAATAATATAACATAGATTCAAAGGAGTAGTTGGAAGTTGAGCGATAATCCTCTAAACTGTCTAACGGTATTGCAGAACTTCACTCTTCGATAACATAAAAAAAACGGACACTGATCTGTGGAGATCAGCGTCCGTTTGTATTTCCATATTATCATTTAAAAGTGTTACTTCACTTCGCCAACAACGGTAAAGCGCTCGTTTTTGTGTTGTGGATTTTCGATCTCATCAACCAAAGCAATCGCATAGTCTGCATAGCTGATGTAGCTGTTGCCTTCGCTATTCACGAGAATAACGTCGTTGCCTGCTTGATATTTGCCGGTGCGTGCACCTTCTGGATTAAAGAATCCAGCCGGGCTCAGGAACGTCCATTGAATACCCGAAGATGCTTGCAGATCCTGCAAGTTTTGGCCTTGGTTCGTTGCAGTTGCTTTGTAAGCATCCGGGAATCCTGGGGATTCAAAGACACGCAATGTTTTGGACTCATCTGTGAACAGGCTTCCTGCTCCACCCACCACGATCAGACGAGTGTTTGGTGCATCTTTCAGGCTGTTGATCAACGCTTGTCCTACTTCCACATGCAGGTTTTCTTTACCAGCTGGAGCACCAAATGCATTTACAACCACATCGAATGCTTTAAGATCTTCAGCTGTAAGATCAAATACATCTTTCTCCAGCGTATTCAGGCTTTTATCTTCCAATTTGGATGCATTACGAACGATTGCCGTTACTTTATGCCCTCTGTCTGCTGCTTCTTTCAAAATTACACTTCCTGCTTTGCCTGTTGCACCAATGATTGCAATGTTCATCATGATCTCTCCTTTAAATTATCGATATTGTTTATATTTGAACTTTATATTGTAACTATAGTTGTTACAACTAAGTTTGTCAACCATGCACAATCAGTACACGCAAAAAAGCCCCTGATATCATGCCCGTGCAAAACGGATACAATTCAGAGGCTATCTATTAAAGGGATTGCAAACTACTTATTTTCAAAACAGAATTGGGAAACCGCTGTAACTACGTTTCTTAACAATCCTTATCCGGCACACCCGCATCTTCCTTCGTACGGAAAGAAGATCCACAGCCACAAGTGGCTACCGCGTTCGGATTATGGATGGTGAACCCACCCGTCATACCGGACTCTTCAAAATCAATTTCGAGACCATCCAGATACTTCAGGTTTTCCTTCTCGACTACAACCTTCATGCTCTGAATATCCATATACAGGTCCTCATCGGACTCTTTATCGTCAAAGCCCATGGCGTACGAAAATCCGGTGCAACCGCCCGGTGCTACGCCAAGACGCAGGAACATACCAGGTGTCTCTTGCTGTGCAAGCATCTCTTTCAATCTGTCAGCAGCCGTTTCGCTGATGTTAATCATGCCAGGTCACTCTCCTTTTTCATATAAAATCATGTTCAAAAAGGGCGCTTTTCAGTACCAAGAAGATGGGATGAAGATAGAAATGGAGTAGCGGAGCGTAGGCAAAACTACGTGAGCAACGGACATTTCGGCTGAATCCCATATTCGACGCTGAGATGCCGCTAGGCATCCTTCGTAATCAAAAGCGGACTTTTTGAACTACCTTTCATTAACTCTTCTTTAAATTATACTCCACCCCGTCAAGGGTCTCAAGTCATGTTTGCCTCTTTCCGCGTTCCCCCTGAACTCCTTTTTCTTCCCAGTGTATTGAACCCCCGCGACACGAGGTTTATAATGAATAGGTGGTCGCACTGAAATGTCGATATTTTGTCATGACTTATTCAGGTGACGATCATATATAGAGTTGTAATTTTTTTCACATTTCGAGACTGTCCGCAGTCCCCAATGCATATAGAGTCACAAGACTCACTTTAATGAAAAAATTAGCTTTACGTACGCAGCACACGCTGCACCGGGTAAATAAGAGTTAGTCCATATAAGAAGGCGGCAGTTGACCGCATCTTTTCTATGTAGTTCTGTATGCAGATCCTACACACAACTCAAATCCGGTTAAGAACAGGAGGAAACAGTATGTCTACATTGGTAACACCGTTCACAGACAAAAGAATGGCTGAAATCGTTGAGAAAGTGCAGAACGGCGTAAGGCTGAACGTAGAAGACGGCGTATATCTGTATGAAACAGATGATCTGCTAACTTTGGGCCAGCTGGCCAATGAGGCCAACTTGCGGAAAAATGGTAAGAAAGTATATTTCATCGAAAACATGAGTCTTTATTTTACAAACGTATGTGAAGCTCACTGCGCTTTTTGTAATTTCCGTAAAGACCAGGGTGAAGAAGGCTCCTATACATTATCCGGTCAGGAAATGATCGATTATGTAGAACAGCATATTCATCCGGGCGTACGTGAGTTCCATATCGTAGGCGGACATAACAACCATGTTCCTTTTCAATATTATGTCGATTCCCTGCGTGCTTTAAACGAGAAATATCCGGATGTTACACTGAAAGCTTACACAGCAGCCGAGATTGATTTCTTCACTCGCATCAGCGGACTCAGTATCAAGGAAGTTCTGCAGGAGCTGCAAAAAGCAGGTTTGAAAACATTGACTGGTGGCGGCGCTGAGATTCTGTCGGATGAATATCGCAAAAAAATGCGTGTAGACAAAGCGAACGTAGATCGTTATCTTGAGGTGCACCGTACTGCTCATAACCTGGGCATGCGTACCCATACAACGATGCTGTATGGATCGATTGAATCCTATGAGGACCGCGTCAACCACATGGTGCAGATCCGTGAATTGCAAGACGAGACCAACGGATTCATGGTCTTTATCCCACTTTCCATGCAACCAAAAAGTAAAAACGCAAGCATTATGCGTCGTAACTCGGCTTATGAGGATCTCAAAACAATTGCGATCAGCCGTCTGATGCTGGATAACATCGATCATATCAAAGCATACTTCATTAACATCGGTCCACAGCTAGCTCAAGTTGCCCTTGGATTCGGTGCTTCGGATGCACACGGTACGATCGTTCGCGAACGGATTAGTCATGCGGCAGGTGCACTCACACCTGAAGGCCTTACACGTAAAGAGCTCATATGGCTCATTAAAGGTGCAGGACGTATTCCAGTAGAACGTGATACGTTCTACAATGAAATTCAAGTGTACGAATAGGATATAACTCCATTCACAACCAATATTGCACCAGCACCACTCCAGAACGCAGCTTTCATTAATAGGGAGACGTTTGAATTCGAGTGGTGCAAAACTGCTGAATAATATCTTCAATTTTCAATATCTACTTTTCAATTATTCAAATCATAACAAAAGGAGCAGCTATGTTATTGCATAGCTGCTCCACAGTTTACAGCCCCATTTCAGTGGGACTGATGCAGAAAGGAAGCCGAGTCATGAAAAATTTCGTCATTCTTGGAGGCGGCTATGGCGGCCTCACCATCATCAAGGAACTTCTGGAGGGTAAAATTCCATCCGATACACAAATTATTTTGGTGGACCGCAGCCCCTTTCAGGGATTAAAGACAGAATATTACGCACTCGCAGCAGGAACCGTATCTGATTATGACCTGCGTATCCAATTTCCAGTGAGCGATAAAGTCACTTACCGTTATGGAGAAGTTACTTCGATTGACCTGGAACAGCGTCAGATTGAATTTGAAGGCCAAGACCCGCTCGTGTACGACAAACTTGTCATTGGACTTGGTTGTACAGACCGTTTCCACAACACACCAGGCGCCGAAGACTACAGCTGTACCATTCAGAGCTTTAGCAAAACACGCGAGACCTACCTGCGCCTTAATGAAGTCAAAGCCTATGGCAATGTGCATATCGTAGGTGGCGGATTAAGTGGTGTCGAGATAGCAGCCGAACTTCGTGAGAGCAGACCGGATCTGAACATCAGCATTTTGGATCGTGGTGAACGTGTATTATCCGCTTTCCCGCAACGTCTATCCGTGTATGTGCATGAATGGTTCAACGAACATCAGGTAGAGACACGCGGGCATATCGCCATTTCACGTGTTGAACCTAACGCCATCTATAACCGGGATGAACAGATTCTAACGGATGCTGTCGTGTGGACTGCAGGCATTCAGCCCGTAAAAGTGGTACAGGATCTGGACGTAACCAAAGACCCTCAAGGACGTGTCGTCCTGAATGAATACTACCAAATCCCGGAATATACCGATGTGTATGTCGTTGGTGACTGTGCCAGTGTACCTTATGCACCTAGTGGTCAAGCTGCGGAAGTACAGGGTGAGCAGATCGCCCATATTCAGCATGCCCTCTGGAAAGGCGAAAAGCCCAATCCACATCCACTCAAGCTTCGTGGCACACTGGGTGCACTCGGCAAGAAGTCTGGGTTTGGGCTGATGGGCAAAACGTCCATGATGGGACGTGTACCTCGTATTTTGAAAAGTGGTGTGCTCTGGATGTCCAAGCGCCATCTCGGTTAGTCGAGATCGAGCTCGTCCCAGACATCGGCTTCGGCAATTTTGGCCAGAATGGCGTTATATAGATCTTCCACTTTGTCCGTGATGACAACTTCACCATTCACCAGTGCAAAAGGAGTCATAGAACATTGGCCGCAGTTGGTGAGGCAGCCGTATTCAATCACGTCATAGTCTGGATTTTCTTCCAGTTGATCCATGACTTCATCTGTGCCAAAATGCATATTATTGGCACAAAATTCAATAATCGGTCTCATATAGGTTCACCTGCTTTGTTTGACCATTTTAATTTGTGGCCATTTGTAATATAATATAGGGGAAAGGAGTTGAAAAAAATGAGCGAAAACGCACAAAGCACCATGTATGATGAAGTAATTGATGTGCTTGACAAACTTCGTCCGTTTCTGCAACGCGATGGCGGTGACGTGGAACTGGTCGACGTGGAAGACGGCATTATTAAGCTGAAACTGGTCGGTGCCTGCGGCAGTTGCCCAAGCTCCACCATTACCTTAAAAGCCGGGATTGAACGTGCCCTTCTCGAAGAAGTTGAGGGTGTACAAGAAGTCGTACAAGTATTCTAATCAATCCTTCACGAAATAAACCTCAAGAGCCTTTCGCTTCGCATGAAGCGGAGGGCTCTTTTTTTGTGTGCATATGCAGAGAGTCCATGTTCACAGTCACCTTGACCCGTTTCCACGTACAATCCTTCAATTCACCTTTTAAGTATCCTCACGCTGTATGGTCGGACGAATCGGATCAAGTCCTCCAGATACATCCATAATGTTGCCTGTTATAAAATCGGAATGATCAAGGCACAGATACGTAATCACTCGTGCAATATCTTCACCGCTGCCTGGACGCCCTCTTGGTGTTTCCTCGTCGATGATGCCTGCCATTTCATCAATCGTTTTCTCTTTGTTCGCACCACGAATGTCACCTGGACATACCATGTTAACCGTAATTCCATACGGGGCTTCTTCAACCGCGAGTGTCTTTGTGAACGAAACCAGACCCACCTTGGCAGCCGCATATACGGCGCGATGAGGCCAAGATCTCGCTTCTCCAGCATGACTGAAGCCAAAATGGATAATGCGTCCCCATTGCTTGCGTCTCATCTCTGGCAATACACGCTGATCCAGTAACATCGGTCCCAACAGATTTCCCTGCACAAGCATCTGGACCTCAGCTTCAGAATAATCCGCAAATAATCGTCGTTCACGGACAAATGGACCTGCGTTATTCACCAAAATATCAATGTTGCCCAGCTTACCTTCCACCTGCTCAACCAATGAAGAGATATCTTCCACCTTGGATATATCAGCCTGGATGGCAATGCACCGCACACCCTTGGCTATAATCTGAGCCTTTAAAGCCTCAGCTTCTGTTCTGCTGTGTACATAGTTCAGGGCAATATGGCACCCTTGATCTGCCAGACTGAGGGCCGTCATTTTACCAAGACCTTTGGCACTTCCCGTTATGAGGGCAATCTTTCCCTTCACGTTCATCCCCCTCTTCAAAGAGCAGTCACTATCCAGTATAAAAGATTTATCGTCCTCCTACAACTCGCTTATCCACAAGGGATTATCCACCTTTAATTCCAAATATATCTTGATTGAAATCAAACACCTATGGTACTGTCGAGGATATAACCCGAAAGGACCTCTACATGAATATGAAGAACAAAAGATGGATATCATTTCTTACACTTTTAATGTTGAGTTTATTCACAATCTCTAGTGCCTTACAGGTATCAGCGGCAAGTGAGAATGAGCAAGCACCTGATGAGTACGATTGGATTACTGGACCAGCATCTGTCTCTCTGGACGGTAAGGCCACCCTGGAAGTCCCTGAAAGCCATTCCTATCTGGATAAGCCCAATACCAAACGATCGATACTTAACAGTGATGGAAAGCCTAATGGGAACGAAATCGGAAGCCTAACCAGCAATAGCGAATTCGGCTCGTGGTATGTAGTTTTCGAGTACGTGAAGACAGGTCATATCCATGATGACGATCAAAATTTGAATGCCGAAGAGCTGTTAAGCAGTTATATCCGAGGCACAGAAGAAGATAACAGAGAACTTGATCCTGAATATAGAACGTACATAACGGGGTGGGAAATCGAACCGGCATATGACAGTACCAAACATCAGTTGGTTTACTCCCTTGGTTTCAAGAATGCTGATCAGCAAGCCATGGTCAATTACAATGTAAAACTCCTGACACGCGAAGGGTACATCACAGCCATTCTGGTTACAGATACGGCCAACTTTCAACAGAGCCGTCAGGCATTCGAGGAAACCGTACTTCATAAGCTTAGCATCAATGCAGGATACACCTACGAGGAGTACAATGCTTCGACTGACAAAACATCCACCATAGGGCTCAACAGTCTTCTGATGGGCGGGATCGGGTACACGGCTTCCCAGAAATTCAGTGCTCTTCTTTTGCTCAAAAAAGGATGGGCGTTGATCCTCGTTGTCGTCCTTGGGTTGATCGGTTGGATCAGATACAAAATAAAAAGCTCACACGGAGAAGAAGAGAAACTCTCTCCCTCCGAGAGGACGTACCTGCAAGAAGCCGATGAACAGCAGTATGCTGATCAGAATGAATTATCCTACTACCTCCAATCTGGGCATCCATCCAACGCGGAGAAACAAGATAAGC
Source organism: Paenibacillus sp. FSL H7-0942 (assembly GCF_045040715.1). Taxonomy (NCBI): domain Bacteria; kingdom Bacillati; phylum Bacillota; class Bacilli; order Caryophanales; family Paenibacillaceae; genus Paenibacillus; species Paenibacillus sp. FSL H7-0942. The sequence goes on from NZ_CP150279.1 coordinate 5,730,045, forward strand.
CCTAACCCTTCCCTTGTTTATCCCCACGTCAGCACAGATTAGGAAACATAAAATAAGCCGTATATCTCTTCAGAAGAGATATACGGCTTATTCTTAATAGCTTCACATCATACATATTGTGAATTATTCAGTTGCAGGTTCAACTGCACCTTTATAACGTTCTTTGATGAATGTTTTCACTTCTTCGGAGTGCAAAGCAGCAGCCAGTTTTTTGATTGCATCTGCATCCTTGTTGTCCTCACGGGAAACGAGGATGTTTGCGTATGGGTTACCTTGCAGATCTTCGATCAGCAAAGCATCATTCGCCGGATTCAGGTTCGCTTCGAGCGCATAGTTAGCGTTGATAAATACCAGATCCGCTTCATCCAATTGACGAGGCATCATGGCTGCATCCAGCTCGATGATATCCAGGTTCTTCGGATTGGCTGTGATATCTTGAATCGTAGATGTAATATTTGTGTTGTCTTTCAGCGTAATGATACCTTCCTTCGCAAGCAGCAACAAAGCACGTCCACCATTGGATGGGTCATTTGGAATTGCTACTTTTGCGCCGTCTGCCAATTCATCCAAAGACTTAATCTTTTTGGAGTATCCACCAAAAGGTTCAACATGAACAGGTGTTACAGAAACGAGGTTGAATCCACGTTCTTTATTCTCTGTGTCCAGATATGGTTGGTGCTGGAAGAAGTTTGCATCCAATTTTTTGTCAGCAAGTTGCTGATTGGGTTGAACATAGTCGTTGAATGTAACGACTTGCAGACGGATACCTTGTGCTTCCAGTTCAGGCTTGATGCTTTCCAGAATCTCTGCGTGTGGTGTAGGTGAAGCTCCAACTTTCAATTCAACTGTACGAGGTGCACCTGCTGAATTGTCTGCGCCGCTATCGGCGTCCTTGTTGTTTCCGCAAGCTGCGAGAACCGCAATCAACATAAGACTAAGTAGAGCAAAAGACCATTTTTTCATGTGTAAAACCCCTTCTCTAATCATTTTGTCATGTGGCATCTGCATTAATGCATATCCATCATGTTATCTATGTGTTATTTCCTGGTGAAAAATGTAACCAAGCGATCTCCAGCCATCTGGAGAATTTGCACTAGAATGATCATCGACACTACGGATATGATCATAATTTCATTTTGATAACGGAAGTATCCATAGTTGATTGCCAGTGTTCCCAGACCTCCACCGCCAACCATGCCCGCCATCGCCGTATAGGAGACGAGCGTAACAATGGTGATCGTTATACCAGCAAGCAGTCCAGGCAGTGCCTCAGGCAGTAACACCCGTCTTACAATCTGTCCGGTCGATGCACCCATCGACTGTGCCGCTTCAATGACACCACGATCAACTTCTCGCAACGTCGTCTCCACCAAACGAGCAAAATAAGGAGCTGCTGAAATCACCAAAGGAGGTATAACGCCGAGCACCCCCGTAGCTGTACCGACGAGTATACGAGTGAATGGAATAAGAGCAACAATCAATATGATAAATGGGACTGAGCGCAAAATATTCACAATCAGGGATAGTATAGTGTACACTGCCCGTGACTTAATCGAAGCAGATCGGGCTGTCATGAACAGCAGTACTCCGAGCGGTAAACCTAAGATAACGGTAAACAAGCCTGATACACCCAAAATTTGCAGTGTCTCAATGGAGGCTTTACCAACCTCTTCCCAGCGAACTGTTGAAAAATCCATCTAACGAAGCACCTCCACATCAAGTCCCTCAGCGGTTAATTCTGATATCGTCCGATCAATCATTTTTGAATCACCCTCGAACCGAACGGTCAGCTGCCCATAAGGAACCTGTTTGATCGTAGAGATTGTACCTTGCAGGATGGCAAAATCCACGCCTGTCTTACGTACCGTTCTAGACAAAATCGCTTCATACGTTTTGTTACCCAGAAAGGATATCTTCACAAGTTTGGAAGCAGCACCTGCCTGCAATTCAACGCCTGCATTTGCCAGAGCGGTCTCTTCCAGAGCAAGCCCAGCTTCATGGTCACGCATCATGAAGTCCCGCGTGATCGCATGCTGCGGCTTCAGGAACACGTCTGTTACAGGTCCTTGTTCCACAATGCCACCTTGATGAATGACAGCCACCTTGTCACAGATGTTCTGAATGACATGCATCTCATGTGTGATCAGCACAATCGTTAGGTTGTACTTTTCATTAATGTCGAGTAATAACTTCAGGATTGAATTTGTCGTCTGCGGATCAAGTGCCGAAGTAGCCTCATCACAGAGAAGTACATTTGGATCACTTGCAAGTGCTCTCGCAATCCCTACACGTTGTTTCTGGCCACCCGATAATTGAGCCGGATATTTGCTGCTGTGGTGCTCCAGACCAACCAGTGCAAGCATTTCCTTCACTTTGCGATCAATGGCATCCTTGGGTGTATTCACAAGCTTTAGTGGAAAAGCTACATTGTCATATACCGTTGCCGAAGATAACAGATTAAAGTGTTGAAAAATCATCCCGATCTTACGTCTCTGTTGCTGCAATTCGGTTTTGCTCAGTTCAGTCAGGTTGATTCCGTCGACCCATACCTCACCCTCCGTAGGCCGTTCCAGCAAATTAATGCAGCGAATCAATGTGCTTTTGCCCGCTCCGGAATGGCCAATCACACCGTAGATTTCACCCTTTTGGATGCTCAAATTCAGCTCGGATAACGCTGTTGTAGATTTTGCCCCTTTGCCGTACGTTTTCGTTAAACCTTTTAATTCAATCAATCGCACTTGCCCCTTTCCAACCACCTACATGTATCTTTACCCGATCTAAAGGAAAACTCCCCTTAAGTACAAAAAAAGAGCCCTTTGCAGATACAAAGAGGGCTCTTCACGTGAAAGAATATACCTTCTCATCTGCCAAAATCGTGTCTTGCACCATTTTGTAGGAATTAGCACCTAACATCTATAACGCGAATGATACATGTATCATGTCGTTACAAATCGGTTGCCGGGCTTCATCGGGCCTGTCCCTCCGCCGCTCTCGATAAGAAATATGTTGTTGTAGGATTTTATAAGTTCATGTAGTTTATGCTTTATAATGTGAACGTAACTTCCGAAATATCAGTTATATCCGTGTAACATTCGATTGAAACTCAGTATATTCCAAGTATTCCGATTTGTCAAAGGGAATTATTTCTTTTCCATATTTTATTGATATAACTATAAGAGGCTGTTAACGTTTCACAGACCATATCCACGCCCTGACGCATTTCCTGCACATGCTGATTCAGATCCTCCAATTTCACTTTACCTTGCAAGGTCTGGTGTAACTGCCACAGGTCATCGTGCATTTCTGAGTTCATGTAGTGAATTTCCATATTACGTCGCTTGCGCAACTTGCTCATCGGCTCACGATAAGAGTCCTTGATCTGTATTAATTGCAATGCAAGATCATGATGCTCCCTTGCATAGTCGAACTGCCTTAACACAGTAAAATAAGAAAAATGCGCTTTGGTATTGGAAGTATTCAGCTGGAATATTTCATTTAATACTGTGCCGACTTTATCCAGAATGGCAAAGCAGCGGATAAAGCCATCTTTGTAGAAATACACATAACGTGCATACTCGGCTTTTTCAGTCGCCGTCATATCATCCGTTGAACCTGCAACGACCTTTTTGCGAAAATGAGCAGCAGCGAAACAGCTTTGCTCCAGTTCATCCAGTGAGGAGATGAGTCCCTGAGTCCACACATACAGTTTCCGATAGTCATGCGTGGGATCATGGTCCACATGCATTTGTCGTTGAAATAGCTCAAGCGTATGCGCCATTGCGTCCATCGCTGCCTTCAATTTACCTTCGTTTATACGTGGCTTTTCCCCCAACAACGTTCGCAGCATATCTAACCTCCTCTTTTCCAAATCAACAAGAATTCATCACCGTAAACGAAACATCATTCATTCCGTGTAATTGCTGCTTGCCATAGGTTGCCCTGATCCCTCTGACATCAAACAAAGTCCACCTGTCCAATGATGTACATCACTGGATGGTGGACTTTCATATTTAAAAACGATTAGCCGGGCGATGTAGCTTGTACACCAGGAAACTCATATACGTTAAGACTCCGAACAATATGGCGATATCCAGCATATGAGCAAGAGCTACGAACATGTATACTTCCGGACGGTTCATTGTCACCATCATGAAAATACCAATGACTACTTGCATCAGAATAAGAACAACGGATACCACACCCAGAGTACGCATTTCCTTGTTGTCCGGATGATTACGGTAAGCGAAATGACCCAGGATTGCGATAACAATCACGAGCGACGCAGCTGCTGCACGGTGAGCAAAAGCAACCGCTACCCCACCCGAAAGCTCAGGAATAATCTGACCGTTACAAAGCGGAAATCCAGAACATCCGCCGGCAGAATCCGTGTGACTCACAAATGCACCTGTGTATACCACGAGATATGTGTAAATGGTGGAGAACCAGACCAGATTCCTGAATTTTTTGCTAACCCGAGGGTATTTATTCAGGCGCTCCAATCCGCCATCTTTGGCCTCCTGCCTTATGCCCAGCGCCATCATTAGAGAACTGGCAAAAGCAATCAGTGCAAAACCAAAATGCAGTGCCATGACTGCTGAAGATTGGGAGAAGACAACGGCAAAAGCCCCCATGATTCCCTGGACGATAACAAATACCAGAGTTAAGAAAGAAAACAATTGCAGGTCACGGCGTGACTTGCCAAACCGCAGAAAAGCAACAAACGAGGCAATGGACAACAGTCCAGCCAGTGCACTTACAGCGCGATGGGAATATTCAATGAGTGAAGCCACAGTATGTGCGGGAACGAGTTTTCCGTTACATAAAGGCCATTCTGTTCCACAGCCAAGGCCTGATTCCGTTTTGGTTACGATGCCTCCACCAAAAGTGGCCAGAAACATGACAAGACAGGTTAATACGGTTAACCATTTAAACAAAGTTAAGTGTTTCAATTTTTTCTCACCCGCTGTTGGTTTAAGATGGCGAAGAATATTCTCCGCTTGTTTCGGTACTTTGACACTTATTTCACAACTAAATTCATTATACCGGATAAAATGTTCATTGACGTCGCGCTTTGTGACAAAATGTTAACGTCTGGTGAAATAATGACCCACAGGTCATTGGGGATATGTACAGAAACGTTTCTTATATAGAACAAGTCGAACACACAAACGCCATTTCCCTATTTCAAGAGAAATGGCGTTCTTTTTATTATACCCTTTTACAACATGAACCTGTCATACTTTTATTATCATTTATGGATCGTGTTGTACACTTCAACTGCTCGATCTAAGAACTGCTCAATCTCTTCTCTCGACTTGCGCAGCTTGTTCACATACCGTACGAGTTCGCGGCCATCTGTATACGCCACAAAGCTTGGAATGCCAAGAATATTCTGCTCTTCACTAACGGTTCCAACCTGATCCACGTCAACCTCAATCAAGGTCAGTTCACGTGCATATTTCTCTTCAACCTCAGGCATAAACGGATCGATGTATTTGCAGTCACCACACCAGTCTGCCTTGAATACGGCAATCGTCAAACGTGGGGATTGGATGGCTACATCAAAAGCCGGTTTGGAAGTAATCTGTTCCATTCGGTTCATCTCCCTTTCTGTACCTTGTCTTACCCTAAGTGAAGCAAATTGGCGAGTGGAAGTCAAATAATCAGCGCATACTTAGAATAACCACATGGTCTGTGAAAATAAACCCAGAACATCATGAAAGGATGTCACATCATGACTTCCACCAGAACCGATTCTTCCAGCGAACAACATCACGGGTCCCTCCTGCAGATGGTCCGTTCCATTCCGGGTGCTGCCCGGGAAATCTGGCGTGGCAAACCGGCTGCATGGCAAGCTTCTGCACAGCTTCGTCACCCTTTGCGTGATATCGAGTGGGATACCGATACGGCAGCTGCCTTACAGTCTGAGGTGGAGCGTTTGTTACCTGCCAGCAACAAATCTTTTGCACGCACGGACCAGGTTCAAAGCGCACTCGTCTGCGAAGAAGATTGCATCATTCTGGAAGAGATTAAGACACTGACTCAGGAGAATAATCGGAGTAATATCACCCGCACGGCAGCCTATCTGGAATGTTATGAGCAATATCCCGAACTTCATTGGGCACTGCTGGCCCATATGGTCTCTCGCAATGGTGGATATCACATGACAGATCTTCAGAGTGACTTAATGCATAATCTACAGAATCAAAGCGATCGCGAGCATATGTATCGGCTGCTGGAGCGGTGCAATGCACTCATTTTCCAGGATGCATATCCCCAGCTTCTGCTGTATATGAACAGTCGCCGGATCGGACGTAGCTGTTTCCATCTCTTGTCGCACTTTCACGTATCGGCGTTTATGACGCCGTTTTGGGAACGCTTTTGGCTGGAACGATGCAGTTCACTGCTAAGTGTGGCATTAATTATTAATGAGCAGAACTATATCGAGAGCCGGGTGGTGCAACATCCTTATTTTCAAAAAGAAGTACTTTCCAAACCCGCATTCCATCTGCATAATCTGGCCGGTCTGAATCATATCGTCTTTCCTCTTGGACAGGGAGCAGGACTCGCAGGACGCGTCATTGAACATTTTGGCAAACTGGATGAGCGAATCATGTTTGGCAAAGGGCTATATGCCCTGTTGTTTGGCGTGGAGCAAGTACACACACAAGTGTTGGAGTTCGCACGTTCGGTTTCCCATCGTGGCTCGCGCGCTGAATATTGGCCTGGGCTGTTTACCAATCGTGAAGACGAGGCAGGGGAACATACACTTTATGCTCAGGAGCTAATGGATGAAGAATGGCTTCCAGAAGGGCAACGATTATATAGTCCGGAACTGCTTTCCGTATGGGGGGACACGCCTTATGAACCGATCACCAGACATGACTGGCTTCAGACTCGGGATAGTCTCGGTTATCTGACGGCACCACGTCGGCCATGGCTGTTTGAGATGAGTCACGAACACCGGTATGGCATGCTGAAAACAGCACTGGCTCATGATGCTAAAGCCATCACACACTAATGATAAAAATCATATAGAGCAGACAAAGACGGATGATATGATATCCCGATGTACCGCTAATCCTCGCTTGCTGGGCTAATGTCGAGTTCAGTCGCTCGGCTCTCCTTAGCTAAACAAAAAGCCCTGTCCGCTTCAATAGCAGACAGAGCTTGTATCCTATTTTCACAAAATATTGGAGCATGGATGATGCTCCTTGCTTGTTTAACCTCTTTGCCCAGCTCCACGTTGAAGACGCATAAGTGGACGAAGAATTTTTTGCAGAATACGGGGGTAACTGCCCAGCTCGTCCTTGCGCAGTACACGCAGCACAACCATGAGAACCAGATACACCACCACAACAAGTAAACCAACCACAAGGCAGGTAAGCAAGAAGGATACACGCGCTGGCAGGAACAGTCCAAAGATCGTATTGCCAATCCAGTTCGTTGCAAATCCTACACCTGCTGCAAGCAACACTGTAATGATAAACCCTTTCCAACGATCTCCCATGATGGAGAAATCAACGATTTTGCGAAGGACCCGCAGATTCAGGTACGTGATGACCAAGAAACAAAGGGCTGTTGCAATAATGATACCGTAAATCCCAAAGATCGGCGCCAGAATAAGACTTACGATCAATTTGATCACAACACCTGCTGCGACACTGATCATCGTAATCCGCGGTTTCCCTACCCCGAGTAAAATGGAGTTGGTGGTCATCATTGTAATCTGGAAAATGGTACCGAATGTTAACAAGGCAATGATCGGCGTTCCATCCAAATTGGTAAACAGCAATCCGTTAACAGAATACGCTGCCGCACAAAGTGCAATGACAATCGGCATACCTGTAAGGATCGAAATGCGCAAGGCAAGTGTAACCTGACTTTTCAGATGCGCTTCATCCTTGCGGGCAAATGCTGCTGAAATGACAGGCACCAACGATTGACTCAAAGCGATAGCCAGAATCGGAGGAATCCCCGCAATACTTTGGGCCTTCGCCCCGAGGATCGCAAGTACACCAGTCGCTTCTTCGAGTCCGATCTGGCCACTAAGCAGTGGTACCACAAGGGATGAATCGATGAAGTTAATGGCTGGAACTGCAAGTGAGGACAGCACAATTGGAATAGACAGCTTGAAGATATCACTGTAGATACCTCGCATCGGCAACTGCTCTGCACGCTCGTAATTCAATTGGGCCGCACGGTCGCTACGACGTAGCTTCAAGGTGAAGTACAGCATGACACCGAAGGCACCCACACTTCCTAATACCCCACCAAATGAAGCACCCGCAGCAATCGTCTGGTCATCATAATTCCATTGCAGCATGACATAAGCCACGATAATGGCTGTACCTACACGGGCGAACTGTTCCACGATCTGTGAAATACCGCCTGCTGTCATGTTGCCGCGTCCCTGGAAATATCCACGCATCATCGCAATGGCCGGGAAGAGCAGCAACGCTGGAGCCAAGGCGCGAATGGCGCTGACCGACTCCGGTACTTTGGACACATACGTAGCATAATAAGGTGCCGCGAACCACAACAAAGCAGACATGACTACCCCGGCCACAGCGGCAAAGATCAGGGCTGCACGGTAGATCTGTTGGGCTTCACTCGCGCGTCCGAGCGCATAACGTTCCGATACCATTTTACTAAGTGTACTCGGTATGCCCGCCGTTGCTACAGTTAACAGCATTAAATATACCGTATTGGAGATGGTAAACGATGCGTTACCGATATCGCCGAGGATATGCTCCAGCGGCACCCGTTGAACCAATCCGAGTACTCTTGCGATCAGTGCAGCGGCCGCCAGAATGAGCGTACCCCTAATGAATGTTTCTTTCTTAGACAAACGAATTCCCCTTCTTTCCTCCACACCGGACGTGCATCCCGTTGAAGCTAATCCTGAACGTTTAGGCGAATCTTACCACCCAGATAATAAAGAGAACAATCATGACGATTTGCAAAATAATTTTCATCACAGTACTCGTAAATAGCCCCACAACGGAACCAAATCCAACTTTCGACGCTTTGGAAGGTGAAGACCCTCCGATCAGTTCCCCGATAAAAGCACCGATAAATGGTCCCAGCACCAGTCCAAATGCCGGAATGACAAATGGGCCAATGATAACACCAATAGTACTCAGCGTTGTTGATAACTTGGAGCCACCGAACTTCTTCACGCCCCATGCACTGACGACATAATCAGCCACAAACAACACAACAACAATCAGAATCTGGATGATCCAGAACCACACACCAAACGGATCAAAACTGAAGAACCAGCCGTAGACCAGAAACGCGAAGAAAATCGCTACAGCACCAGGCAGTATGGGATATACCGTTCCAGCCATCCCCACTGCAAACAGCAGCACAATTAAAATCCAGGCAATGGTTGCGAGCAAAGGTTACTCCCCCTTCAAAATATGTTCACGGATCACTTCAACAATACCGTCTTCATTGTTACTCGCTACGATCAGATCAGCCGCTTCCTTCACCTGCTCCTGCGCATTACCCATCGCTACACCAAGACCCACGGCCTCAATGACAGCCAGATCATTCAAACTGTCTCCAACAGCAACAACTTCGGACATCTCTATGCCCAGCAGCTTGCAGACTTCCGCTACACCACTGGCTTTGGATACGCCAGCAGGGTTGATCTCAATATTAACGGGTGAAGAATTCGTCATTTGCAGGCCACCCATTTGTTGCAGTTCCATCATGATCTGGTGACGAACTTCATCCACTTCCGTATTAAAGCCGAATTTCAACCATTCCAGACCTTCAATATTGTCCGTCCAGCGGTCACGATTGAACAGTTCTTCCACGGAGTATGCCCAGTACCAGCTATTATATTTTTCACCGATTTCCTGCATTCTGCGAATCAATGCCGGGTCCATCAGATGACGCATATGCAGGTCATGCGGGGCTTTCCAGACCTCACTACCATTAACAGTAACCATCGGTGTCTCCAGCCCAAGCTGGACCGCATAAGGCATGGCGTGGAATACCGCTCTTCCCGTAGAAAGGCACACATGTACACCCCGACGAATGGCAATTTGAATCCACTTGGCGGTCTCCTGTGTAATTTCATGATTATCGTTAAGTAATGTTCCATCCATATCCAATGCAAGCAATTTGTATTTCAGTTCACTCATACAGTAGTTCCTCCTAGGTTGTCTCTCTATTTCTCCCTAATTTTAAACATTCTTTCACAACAAGATCGCCCGGCATCCGTAAAACGGACGCTCCGGACGTCACAGCTAACGACATTTTACCACAGATCATCTGTATGCAACAAAATAACCCGTAATCAGCAGGATGACGCTACATTATCAATTTATATTGCATATGTTATATCCGGTTGCCCTTGTCAAAGTAATACGACCAGACACGCAAAAAAACCGCCTGCGATGCAGACGGCTTCTTATAACTTTATTTATTCACCTGTTATCTACTTGAAATCCAATTAACGTGCCGCGAATTTGCGACGAGCGTAACGGAATACAATGCCATGTTTCGGTGACAGCAACAGTGCGAGAACAAACAAAATTCCAGCAACAGCTACCATGCAGCCCGCAATGGAAGCATCCAGGGCATATGCCATGACATAACCTCCAACCGAGGATGCTGCTCCGATCAGGACGGCATACAGTATCATTTTGCCCAGACGATCTGTGAGCAGGTAAGCCGTCGCCGCAGGTACAATCAGCATGCCCACAACGAGAATCGAACCAACACTTTCAAATGAAGCCACGGACGTCATCGAAACGAGTCCCATGAGCAGATAGTGGAACAGCACTACTGGAATGCCGCAGGCCGCAGCCAGCGCCGGATCGAAGGCACATAGCTTGAACTGTTTGTAGAACAGCCCAATGACGACGAGGATGACTAGCAAAGTGATACCCAGCATCCAAACTGCCCTCGGACCGACATCCGTACCCCCAAGGGTTAGCGTATCCCACTGTACATAAGCGATCTCACCAAACAAGACACAATCCAGATCCAGATCAATATGCTGGGCGTTCAGACTAATCAGAATGACACCTACTGCGAAGAGTGCTGTAAACACAATTCCGATCGAGGCATCAGACGAGAGTCCACCCGCCTGCAAACTCTGTATGAAGAACACCGTCAGTAGTCCAAACACCGTTGCGCCGAGCAGCATCCACAATGAATCTCTGGAACCGCTCCACAGGAAAGCAATCGCAATACCGGGGAGAACTGCATGGCTGATCGCATCACCGACCAGAGCCATTCGCCGCAGAATCAGAAAACAACCGAGGATGGCGCAAGCAGAAGAAACTAATACGGCCGTCAAGATAATCCAAAACGTTGCCATTACATCTCCCCCCGTTCCTGCTGATTTCGCTGTGTGGCGAGAGTCTGAAGTGTAGCCCGCTCTTCACGCATATACGCGGACTTTGCCTGAATACTGCGCAACCGTCGAGCTAATAATCCACGACGCGGAGCCAGCAAGGCAGATCCGGCAAACAACACCGTAGCCGCAAGAACGGTTACAGGTCCTGTCGGCAGATTAGGTACAAGCGTGCTGAAGATGGTGCCTGTTGCACCACTCAATGCACCAAATATACCGGCCAACACCACCATCAGTGCGAGTGAGTCGGTCCAGCAACGTGCCGCTGCTGCCGGAGTTACCAGCAAGGCTGCAACAAGCACCACACCAACGGCTTGAATCCCGGCCACCACTGCGATTACCGTCAAGAGCAGGATGAGCTGCTCCAACATCGCAACTGGCAGTCCCATACCACGTGCAAATCCCGGGTCAAAACTCACCAGTTTGAATTCCTTGAACCAGGCAAGACAGGCAATCAGTAATACGAGACATACGCCACCCATGACATACACATCCGTCATGACCATAGATGCCGCCTGCCCAAACAAATATTTATCGAGTCCGCTTTGACTTCCGCTCGCCCCATGCTGGATGCGCGTCAGCATCACTACACCAACCCCGAAAAAGACGGTCAGCACAATTCCCATCGCCGCATCCTGCTTGATTCGGGAGTAGCGCGTAATCCACGAGATTCCGAAGGTAGCGACAATGCCAGCCACCAGAGCACCGAACAGGAATAATCCGACCGACTTCGTTTCCGTCAACATAAATGCAATACAGATCCCAGGCAGAGCAGCATGAGCAAGGGTGTCCCCCATCAGGCTCTGTTTACGAAGAAAGGTGAAGGAGCCAATAATCCCGCTACTGAATCCTAACAACAGACAGCCAAGCAATATCCAACGTGTATTGGGGTCAGATAAGATGGCAACGATCCAGTTCCACATGCACTACACCTGGCCTTTCTCCGTCCGGCTTCCGATCATCGCAATCCGGCCTCCGTACGTCTCTTGCAGTGTATCCGGTACAAATACTTCACTTGTCGGTCCACCTGCCACCAGTCGTCCATTGAGTAGCAGCACATGGTCGAAGTATTCCTCGACTGTCGCCAGATCATGGTGAACGACCAGTACCGTCTTGCCTTGTTTCTTCAACTGTTCCAAAAGCGAAATGATCGCTTTCTCTGTGGTGGCATCCACACCTGCAAATGGCTCATCCATGAAATACAGATCTGCGTCTTGCACGAGTGCCCGCGCCAGAAAGACACGTTGCTGCTGTCCACCGGACAACTGACTGATCTGGCGGTACATGTAATCACCCATGCCGACTTGCTCCAGGCAGTGTGCCGCCAGGTCCCGCTCCTTTTTCCCCGGACGACGGAACCAGCCTAGATGACCATACCGTCCCATCATCACCACATCGAGTGCATGCGTTGGAAAATCCCAGTCCACCGATTCCCGTTGGGGCACATAACCGATGCGGCGACGTTGTTCCCTGTACGATTGACCGAAGATCCGTACCTCTCCATGCATCTTCGGTACCAGTCCCAGAACAGCTTTGATCAGGGTCGATTTCCCCGCACCATTCGGTCCAAGGATTCCGATGAGCTGTCCTTCCGGAATATCGAAGGATACGCTGCTAAGCACCGGCTTTTTGTGATACGCAACAGCCAGATCCCTCACACTAAGAGGAGCCGATGTTGGCTGCGTTCCCTGCAAGTGACTGTTGTTCAGATTTGTAGGAGTTTGTTTCGATAAAATTGTATCTTCCATAATCCTGTAACTCCTCTCTTCATGTGATTCATTATTTTAGGGCTTCTACAATCGTCTCAACATTGTGGCGAATCATACCGATATATGTGCCTTCTTCCGTTCCTTCAGCCCCCATGGCATCCGAGAACAGTTCTCCACCAATGTTGACTGTATGCCCTTTTTGAGCTGCTCCGGCAATAATGGCTTCCATCGCTTTTGCAGGTACACTCGATTCAACAAATACTGCTTTGATATGGTTATCTACGAGATAATCCCGCAGTTCGCTAACATCTTTTGCACCGTATTCGGCTGCTGTACTGATGCCCTGAAGCCCCATCACTTTCATGCCATAAGCCTGACCGAAATATCCAAATGCATCATGCGCCGTAACCAATACCCGGCTTGCTTCCGGAATCTCCAAAATCTTCTCACGCACCTCGGCATCCAGTACTTCGAGCTTCGCCAGATACGCCTCTGCCTGAGCCTTGTACTCTTCCGCATGGTCCGGGTCCGCCTCCACGAGCGTATCGCGTACGGCTTCTGCCGCATGCATCCAGTGGCTGACGTTAAACCAGACGTGTGGATCATATTCGGTGCCGCCTGTATCTTTGCCTGAGTGTAACTCCTCGACTGGAATAGTCTCTGTAACAGCAGTAACCAGCTTGCTTGAGGACATTTTCTCCAAAATGTCTGTCATTTTGCCTTCAAGATGCAGTCCATTATAGAAAATGACTTTTGCTTGTTCCAGCTTGCGAATATCACCTTGGGATGCCTTGTACAAGTGGGGATCAACGCCCGGGCCCATTAGCCCGGTAACATCAACATATGCCCCGCCTACCTCACGTGCTACGTCAGCGATCATTCCCGTTGTAGCGGTTACTTGTAGCTTGCCACCACTGCTCGTCTCTGCATCACTGGAACATGCCGTAAGTACAACAACCAGAACCAGAGCCGCTAGCGTAATGACCCCCCTCTGAATACTCCTCATTTTCACCATTAACAATTCAACCGACCCCTTTCCCTCTCCTAAAATACTTGTCTACATCTAATTTTGTTGTACAAGGTATTAAATTTTAATCAAGACTAATAATGTTTCCCTTGTGCAAATTTTATCCGAAGCCAAAAAAAAAGGCAAGGGATTATTTCCCCTGCCTGTCCAAATTCATATGTTGTTCACTTCATTAACGTGTTAGATGTGATGTAAAAGCGCTACATCTGCCTCGTTTCTTTTACATTACTCTTTGTCTTTCCCTTCGTCTTTCTTACCTTTTGGCGTTCCATCGAGACCATACACTTCATCATATGCATCGAAGATTTTCCGTGCTATTGGTGAAGCACTGACTGACCCGAATCCACCTTCCGGTACAACAACGGCGACAGCAAGCTTCGGATTATCTCGTGGTGCAAAGGCAATAAATACACCATTCTCTTTTTTGTTCGGTCCGGTCCCCTGCTCTGATGTTCCTGTTTTCCGAGCATAATCGTAAGGGAAACCGTCAAATGAACTTACTTTGGTAACCATTCCTTTGTGCACTTCATTCCAGTGCGCCTCGGCAAAATCAACTTCATTAAGCACCTTCGGTTTGATCTCTTTCACCACATTGCCGTCCGCGTCACGGATTTCCTTCACCAGATGTGGTTCCATCCGTTTGCCCTTATTGGCAAGCATGGTCGTGTATTGGGCGAGTTGCATCGTAGTGTACTTGGCTTGTTGCCCAAATGAGGCAAACGCCAAACGTGTAAGAGCTGATTCGTCTTCATTAGTATATTCTAACCTACCCAGAAATTCATTAGGCAGATCTACACCAGTGGACACACCCAAGCCAAATTCCTGCATGTGTTTATGCCAGACATCGATACCTTTCTCTGAGCCATATTTACTTAACAAACGTTTCCCCACCATATCAATCATGAAGGCATTGGAGGATTTCTCAATCGCTCTTCTCGCCGTAATAGAACCATTATAAGCAGAATGCGAGTTCTTCACTTGTCGGCCATCTTTCCCCAAAACCGCATATCCCTGATCATGATAGGTCTGTCCTGCTGTAAATAATCCCTCTTTCAATCCAATTAGGACACTTAACGGCTTGATTACTGATCCAAGAAGTATAACGGATTCCGCCCGACTAGGCTTGGCATCATTCGGTGGGAACGACTCGGTGGTTCCGTTCCGGAATACATATTTGATTTTGTCATAATCCCAATCGTTCGGATCATAATCCGGCATACTCGCCATAGCCACCACATTCCCCGTATCCACTTCCATGGCTACTGCGTATCCTGTAATTGCCTTGGGAAGTCTGCGCAATTCGTCCGTTATCGCCTCTTGTGCAGCCATCTGAATTTCCTTGTTAATGGTGGAAACCAGACTGTAGCCTTTCTCCGGTGGTGTTTGTAACATCGTCCCATCTGGCAGATTACGTGCGTCAATATCAATGGACTGATATCCGCTTCGTCCACGAAGTGCTTCCTGATATTGAAGCTCCAGCCCATCGAAGCCAACCTTCTCTTCTTCATGGTACACAAGACCAGGATCACGCTGGGTACTTGCCCCCTCGCGGATGGCCTTATATTTGGCAATGGAATCTGGTGCCCGTTTGAACTCTCTTGTGTAACCCACAATCTGAACGGCTACACCATCCGGGTCATATTTTCTTATGTTTTCTTCCAGCACCATAACGCCTGGATAATCTGCTTTTTTCTCCATGAAAAAAGCAATTTCTTTGGTCGATAGATCCGACTTCACGAGCCTCGGCACATACCCGAACGTTTTCTGGTAATCCAGATCCAATCGTTTGATGATCTCTTCCGCATCCGGCTGCTCTTTGTCCCCTGGATTAAACTGCTTAAACACAGCCGCCAGATCATGAGCCAGTTCCTCTGCTTCCTGTCTACGTTCATCATTCCGATAATCCTCATATAACAGTACATACAGGGACTGTACAGGTTCGGAATAAGCCAGCGCGACTTCCCCTGTCGCATCATAGATGGGACCACGAACAGGTGCGAGTGGAATGTCTTTGGTATTACGACTCGTTTCCATATACGTCAGTTCAGGACCCTCGACAAATTGCACAAAGGCTAATCTGAAAATAAGGATACTAAATATGACAAATGCCGCGAAAAAAAACAGATTCAGCCTTGCGGTGGAAGGCTTGTTGACGGGTGTATCTTCCTCAGTCATGGGTTTCTTCCTCAATCGGTTAAACATGTTTTAAGCCTCTCCCGTTCCTCTATAAAAATAAAATATTTAATCCGTCTTGTGAACGCGTTCAATCCGATATTTAATCCTTTCTCAACCAAGTCTACCAAAGGTTAGCTGTCACGTCTTTCAATATTTGGTTACATTTTCGTAAACAGAACTTTTACACTACCCTATCTACCGATTTCAATGTAAACACTGACATATCAACGTTATCCCGTTCTCCAGATCGCGTTTACCCTTCCCTTATATAAACGTGGTACAGCTCATATGGTTACATATTAATGCAACGAATTAGTTCACTCTTACAATCCATTCTCCACGTAAAAACAAAAAAGAGGACCCACGAAGGGTCCCCTCTGTAACCAATGCCTCACATTACTGTGTGCCTGATTCCGAATCTGAATCTTTATTTTTGTCCTTTTTCGGTACACCGTCGAGACCGAACTCCTCGTCATAGGCATCGAAGATCGCACGTGCAACCGGAGCCGCACTACTGGAACCAAAGCCCCCTTCGGGGATAACCACAGCGACAGCAAGCTTTGGATTATTACGTGGTGCATAGGCAATGAACACCCCATTATCAACGGGTTTGCCACCTACTACCTGTGTCGATGTTCCTGTTTTTCTGGCAAAGTCATAAGGGAATCCGCTAAATGCCGAAACTTCGGTGGCCATGCCTCGTTGCACTTCATTCCAGTAGGCATCGTTAAACTCTACCGTGCTGAGTACCTTCGGTTTTACCTTCTCGACCACGTTGCCTTCAGAATCCCGGAACTCTCTAACCAGTTGTGGCTCCATCCGCTTTCCTTTGTTCGCCAGCATTGTCGTGTACTGAGCAAGCTGCATCGTTGTATATTTTCCTTGTTGACCAAAGGAGGCATACACCAGCTTGGTCAAAGAACTCTCGATGCTCTCCTTACCATATTCTTTGCGCCCAAGATATTCATTAGGCAGGTCAACACCTGTGGAGATACCTAACCCAAATTTCTCCATGTATTCGTCCCACACGTCGACACCCTTTGCACCATACTTGGAGTAAAGCTTTTTACCAATTTCGTCAATCATGAACACGTTCGAGGAATGACGAATCGCATCACGAGGATACATTGCACCATACACATGCCCTGATGAATTCTGCACTCTGCGATTGTCTCCACCAAAGGTCGTTGAACCTCTATCTGAATATACGGTATTTGTAGTGAAGAAACCTTCTTTCAAACCGATCAATACACTAAGCGGTTTAATTGTAGAACCAAGCAATACAACAGATTCCGCCCGTTTACCTGAATCGTCTGGCGGGAATCCACGAATGGTACCATTTTGATAAATATATTTTATGTTGTCGTAATCTTCAGAACTTATACCGCCAGTTCTCCATACGTTGGTATCATAATCCGGCATACTCGCAGCAGATACGATTTTCCCGGTATCCACTTCCATTGCAACTGCAAATCCGGTCTTTGCATTCGGATGCAATTTACCGGAAACCGGATTCCGATGAAGCCAACTCAACTGATCCAGAATGGCCTGTTCTGTTTTCACCTGAACATTCTTGTTAATGCTGGAAATCAGGTCGTACCCTTTCTGCGGCGGGGTAGAACCCGCTACACCTTCAGGCAAGTTACGCAAATCAACATCAACGGATGTATATCCGCTTTTGCCGCGGAGAGCATCCTGATATTGCAGTTCCAGTCCATCAAAGCCTACAAATTCATTCTCTGTATACACCAGGCCCGGATCCGTTTGCGTTTTATTGGCCTCATCCACCTCTTTGTATTTGTTCAAGGACTTCGAACTTCTGAACTTCTTCAGATAACCGATGGTCTGAACCGCTACCGTATCCGGATCGTAGAATCGCACACTCTCTTCGACGATCTGAATACCTTTGAACTCGTCCTTATGTTGCAGGAAATAAGCTACCTCTTCCTCGGACAGATCACTCTTGATCAGACGCGGCATAAAACCGTTCGCTTTGCGGGAGTTCAAGTCCATCTCTTCTATAATTTTCTCCACTGTAAGTGACTCTGAATCCTTCAGCTTGTACTGTTCAAACACATCATGCAACCGGGTTGCAATATCTTGCACTTCCCCTATATTGGGACTCGGTTTCCCATCAACATCCCCATAGTTTTTATACAGCGTCAAGTATAGCGACTGAATGGGCTTAGAATAAGCCAGCTTCACTTCACCTGTAGAATCATAGATCGTGCCTCTCACAGGAGGAAGTGGTACATCCTTGGTAATGTTACTTGCTTCTTCCTGACTAAGCTCAGGCCCTTCGACAAATTGTAAAAAGGCCAAGCGTACAATAATAACGCTAAAAATAACAAAGGAAGCGAAGAAAAATACGTTCATTCGGTAACTGAAGCGCCGTTTGTCCGTAAGTTCATCCTTCTCATTGGAATGTTTTTTCATCCATCCTACCTCTTTCATGACTTGATGCATACCGCTCAAACTGATTCTCCGCGGCATGATAACCTGGCAACGTCGTCATATTCCGGACCCATGTCCGTTGTATTGCTAAGCTGATTGATCCTTTAGATGGGTGTCGGCAAAATTCGGAGGATTAAACCAGTCTCCACTGATCGCCCATGTCGGGTCAAGCGGAACCCAGCTCTCGGAACCACTCAAATACACCTCATTCCACGCATGCGGACCGTACCCTCCCTGGCCGTTATAACCAAGTCCTGTAACAACTTTGACTTCAAGTCCTTGTGAACGGGCCATCACGGCATAAAGACGGGCATAATCAATACATACGCCTTTGCGTGTATCAAATGTATTCTGTGGATTTTGTTCATGCCATATGCCCTTTTGCTCATAGTCATCCACTTTACCATAGTCATACTGAATACGTGAACCTACCCAGTCGTAAAGCGCTCTTGCTTTGGCTTCATCTGTCGATTGGCCTTTGACAATCTCACTCGCTGCAGATTCAATGTCCGTCGGAATATTGTGGTCGATGACTTCATATTTGCGTTGCAGGATGCCGCCCAGTTCCTTCTGCACAGCCTGCGTAAATACGGGTAGCTTGTCCTTAATGAACGTGCCGGACAACGGTTCGATGACTGATTTGGCCCCTTGCATATAGATCGGGGATGCTTCCACATATCGGCTGAACATGCTTCCAGGGTAAAGACTGACAATCATGAACAAAACTGCGATGACAATCATTCCGCGGACGGAGCCTATGATCGTGCCAATGAATGCACCCGTCAAGCGACTAAACATACCTTTAGGCGCACTTTCCTCGGCTGACCTCTGCCTGCTACTAAAAATAAATGAAGAGAGAAACCCGAGAATCAGTCGGATGAGTCCATAGCTAAGTACAAATAATACAGCGAACCGCATCAGCGGAAAATCTGCAATCGCCGTAACCAACGTATAATACATCTGTTCCCACCGGTTCAACTCACGGTTAGGCATGGCTGAAGCATACTCAGACAGCCACTGCTGTACATATGGCGCAAGCCACAACGTTAAACCGATCGACAACAGAATACCAATGACCGCCATAATGCCATCCATCAGGAACCCAAAGAGTCTGCCTGCTGAACGCGAAGCCCCTCTGGACCAACCCTGCAATAATGAAGCAGCCACAATCAGCAACAGCATAATCGTGATGCCATTCAATTCCTTCAGGCTGTCCAGCCAATTCTGCAGCACGTACCGATTCCCCCTTTACTACGATGCTGGTGCTGTTTTGTTCTCCTGTGCCTGTTCGACAAACGTACGTATAGTTTCATTGTCGAGTTTCCATTCGCCAAGTGAAATTCCGCGGAAGGTCACATCAACTTTATCCGATTGAGTTCTGCCCTTAATCTCCACATTGGGACTTGTGATGGTGAACGCTCCATCCTGTCCTTTGACGTATTTCGCTTTGGAAGCCTCCTTAAGCATCATGCTGGTTGCTTCCTTCTTCAATGTGTCCATCGTGCTGGATTGTACGTCTGTCACTGTCTGTTTGATCTGATCAATGGAGATGCCGCTGTATATCAGTAGAGCCGCAATAATGATGATGGCAATCGCCCATTTCAATACGGTTTTGACCACATTTAGAACAAAGAACAATATGATCAATGCAACCACGATCACCAGCCAGTTCTGCATCACAAACTCTTTGATTACTTCTATGTTCATGACTACACCTTCCGTATTAGAATTCATTCGTAACACTCCCGAATATTATACATGATTTCCGAAGCTGCTGTCAGCTAAGCCCTCTCCCTTAAAAATAAACGGTCTAAGTTCGTCCCGCCGGGCGTACAAGTAGTACCATGAGGTTCTGCCGGGCGAACGGGGAACACGTTCAAGACCTGTAGTTTGAACATGCATCGCTTAACAAGGAGGGGCTTATGTGAAAACGGCCATCTGGCTATACCTGTTTTTGTTCCTTGCCGTATTTGATTTGCACGCCCAGTATCCCATTCTGACCCCTTTTGCCATCTCGCTGGGAGCCGCCCCTACTTTCATTGGCTGGATGATGGGCATCTATTCCTTAACACATCTTCCTGGCAATCTGATTGCTGGAACACAAATCGATAAACATGGCAGTCGCCGCTACATTGTATTCAGTCTGCTCGGTGCAGGATTCATCCTGCTCTTACAAGCCTATGTCCAAACACCATGGCAACTGCTGGCGCTGCGTTCCATCAGCGGGTTTGTGCTGGCCTTCCTGTCTCCTGCATGTCTCGCCCTGCTTGCACAGTTATCCAGCGATCCGGTGAAACAGGGTAAGTATATGTCGGGTCACGGGGTAGTGCATACCCTTGCATCTGTCGTATCACCAGCAGCCGGTGCGATCATTGTGGGTTCCATGGGATTCTCTGCTACATTCTCAGGTTTGGGCTATCTGCTTATTCTCACAGGTGTCATTGCTTTCATGACCATGCCCCGTGGTATCGTCAAACAGCAGGAGAGAGTAACTGAACCTGCTAAACCTGACGCTTCACCAGCAGATGCCACAAGCGCATTCCTGCCGGTGTCCTGGCGATACTTCGCCTTGCCTCTGGTGATTGCCTGTGCCCAAGGGATTCTCTTCTTCGAATTACCCCTGCGGGGCGGAGGACAATCGTCCATCATGTCTACCGGACTGCTGTTCTCTATAATAAGTATTGGGGCACTCTTCACACTCAGCATGTTATTCCTCAACCGGTATTCCCCCAAGCTGCGTCTGGTTGCGGGCGTGCTGTTAATGTCCTTGTGTTTTTTTGTGATGGCAGCCATTCCGCAAGTTCCGTTGTCTACTGTATTATTTGTACTTGGGATGTCCAAAGGCATCATCTTTCCAGCTATGGCAACCCTATTTATCCGTCTGAGCGGAGGAAGCAAGTTGGGCCGCATTTTCTCGCTGCAATCCATAGCCACCTCCATCGGCTCTTTCATCGGCCCCATCACAGCCGGGCAACTTCGTGTCGGGTTATCACCCTATTTCATCGCGTTTCTTTTGTTAATGATTGGTATGCTACTGCTTCCATACTATACATCCAGACGCGAAGCTCCCCTGTCCGATCCGAAAAGTATATTGAATTAAATTCCGATCAGACTCTGTGTCCTTACCGTAATGGCATCAATTAGGCCAGTATTTTCATTAGCTTTGCATCATTCCCCCATTTACAGCTAAACTATATAAAATGGACTAACGTTTTACACTCGAACGGAACGACCTAGGGATCATCAGCACCGTCTTTAAGATTTCATCTTTTTCTTGAATACCATCATTGGGTATGGATGATCATTGGAAGTAGTGAAGGGGACGGAATCGATTTTGAAGAAGCGGTAGCGTTCGCCTTTGTCTCCATATTTCAACCTATAAAAAATAAAATCAATCAGAAATTTGGAGACAACAGCGATCGAATGAACGATCCGTAACCGTAACGGCCACTACTGATCAGAATTAATTCCTGATGTATGTGAAAAAGAATTTAGAAATCAGAGGTGCTCCTGTCCGCGTGGTGAACAGTGTAAAGAAAGGAGTCCATTTTATATAATCAGTCGATTTTCGCTGCAACATTTCCCGGGGAATGTCGACATAAGCTCTCGAACAAGAGGTGAATATCATGCCTATTCATGTCATTGTGGAAGGTAAGAATGACCGAAGCAAACTGAAACGTCTGGTTGGACCCGAAATCAACATTCTATGTACGTTTGGAACACTTAATTCCCTCAAGTTGGAGACCCTGCGCAAGCAAGTCGGTTACGACGAAGTCTTTTTATTTATGGATAATGACAGTTCCGGCAAAAAAATTAGAGGTGTACTTCGGGATGCTTTCCCGGATGCAGTACAGATGTATACACGACGAGGATATGCGGGTGTGGAAGGAACACCTGATGAGTATATCATTGCCCAGCTGGAGAAAGCCGGGTTAGAGACATACATCCAATACCCTAAACATCCTTCCTATTAAAATGAATACCAAAAGGCTGCCTTTGGGTTGGTATCCAACCAGAAGGCAGCCTTTACAATATGAGTGTCATGTTATTCGTTGATCAGATTGCGAATATCCTCGGCAATGACAGCTGGCACAACGTCCTCTGTATTAAATGCGTTATATACCTTACGCAGCTGGTTGTTCCCATCCACCAATCCAATCATATTCATATGGGCAAAATCATCCTTACTCTCCCCATCGATCAGGATCTGGAATGATTCCCTGGCGAACTGTTTTGTTTTGTCCATATCCCCTCGCAAGAAGTACCATCCGGAATAATCCGCGTGGAAACGGTCTGCAAACGTCTTAATCTTCTCTCTTGTATCGACTTTGGGGTCGAATGAAATAGATACAAATGAGACATCTTTACCAAAGGTATCGTCCTCTTTCAACAGATCCTGCACCTGAGATAACGTAAAGGTCGTAATGGGGCAGACATCCGGACAACTGGTGAAATAAAAGTAGAACAAGCGGACTTTCCCTTGAGTATCCTCCAGTGATACTGTACTGCCATCTACATTTTCCATAGAAAAGGATTGGATTTCACGAATCTCGGGTAATTTTTCCTTACTGGCAAATACAGTGCCCCACATCAGATACACAGCCATTATTAGTGCGAGCCCAAGCAGCATCCATGTCCATTTGTACTTTTTCAACATTTTCCTCGTCCCTTCTGTATTTCCTCTTATGAATACGCATACATATGTGAATCCAAAATCACGTTTGTTTCGCTTTATCCATCTACTGTGACATATGTATTCAAAGAAACCTACTTTTTATGAGATTCTATATTATTGTAACGGTTTAAAGGAACAATGCCCATAAATATTTATGTAATATAACCGACCGCGCATTGTCTGCCACATTTTTTCTCAGTATCCGATATAAAGTTTATCATAGGAAATGCCAAAATAGTTTGACAAACTACGTACATTTATTGGGTATGGCACAGGAAATTGTCATAACTTTGAAATTAGGGATGTTTTGCATCCTGGAAAACGGATATTATACACTATATATGGGTATCACCTAGATAGAGAAGTAATATGCCTTAGAACGATACACCACACAAAGGAGACGTTTATGGATACCTCTACACATTTTGTCATGGGGATTGGTCTAGCCGGTCTGGCTTATGTCGATCCTGTCGTCGCGGCTAGTCCCATGCTTGCAGCTGCAGTAATGGTTGGCACGATCGCCGGTTCCCAGGCTCCTGACATTGATACTGCGTTACGTCTCAAAAGCAATTCGCTTTACATTCGGAATCATCGGGGTTTGTCACACTCTCTGCCATTTCTCCTGTTATGGGTTTTGCTCATCACCGGCGTCATTGCACTGATATTCCCTGGTGTCCCTATTGGACACGTTGCCACCTGGACCGCTGTGGCCGTAGGCTTTCACGTATTCACCGATCTGTTCAACACCTATGGAACCCAAGCCGCCCGGCCTTTTACGGAACGCTGGATCGCCTGGAACATCATTCATATTTTTGATCCGTTTCTATTCACTACACATGTCATAGCTATCCTGTTATGGGCCTTTGATCTGATCGCCCCTGCACCACTCTTCGTTACGTTGTATAGTTTGACCGGTTTATATTATATATGGCGAACGATTGCTCGTGCACAAGCGGTCAGAAAAGTTAGACGTCTCGACAACAGCCCAGAGCAGGCAAGATACATCGTCATTCCAACGATATCCTGGAACCGCTGGCATGTGGTTAAACGAGTTGAGGACGGCAGTTATGTGATCGGTAAAATGGATGGTTCTAACCTGGTATGGAGTCTGCACGCCTCGTCTTCTACTCATGCGGCCGTTGCTGCTTCACGCAAATCACCGGAAGTCAGTGCCTTCCTCTATTTCACCTCCTATGCGGTGGCAGAGGTTGAAGAACTGCCTGCCGGTTACAAGGTCCGTTGGGCAGATGTACGTTATCGACACCGGAAACAATATCCATTTGTCGCTGTGATTGTGATGGATCGGAATTTCGAGACAATTGATACGTATGTAGGCTGGTTAAGCGATGAGAAAATGGATAAAAAACTTTTATCTGCACGCCCTTGACGAAGTGAGCATGGCAAGGCACAATCAGACATAGGAACTGATACGCGAGAAAGCCCGGAGCGTTTCCGCTCCGGGCTTTCCGTTTATCCTGTTTTGTTGCTGTTGGTTAAAATAAATTATTTGCCAGACCCAGCCAGAGACTGCTCAGCGATTTGTACCAGACGTTTGGTGATATATCCACCCAAAGATCCTGTTTCACGGGAAGTGTAGTTACCATAGTAACCGTCTTGTGGGATAGTTACACCCAGTTCCTGTGCAGCCTCGATTTTCAATTGTTGCAGTGCTGAATTTGCCTGAGGTACCACCAAGTTGTTAGAACGAGATCCTTGAGCCATATTTATAATCTCCCTTCAATCTGTGTCTGTAATGTAATTGCAAGCTTGCAAGATTATTATGGCTCGTAGGCTACAGGTTATACGGAGTTTTACTAAATTTGTAGATGGAGGTTTTTCCCAATGAGTAAAGGCTTGTCTTTATGGTTCGCATTCTCTTCGATTATCTTGTTAACGGTTTCAGCAATTATGATCTCCTACTCCGGTTGGTTTGCTGCACTACTGTTTGTCCTGTCCATTGCCAACATTGGCTGGGGATTTGTGATTCGCGCCAAAAAAGAACGTCAGGAAGTTCGCTCGGCTGCTTCAGAGCCCACTTCTTGAGCAGGTCATTTGATAGTTCAATAATGAACGCATGAATAAAGAGGAGTCCTTCAATAAGGCTCCTCTTTATTCATGTTAACTATTCATTGCATGAAATGAAGATCTTTGTTCAGGACTACTGTTTACGTCTCGGAACAAATCCCATACGTTCTTTAACTGCATCCAACGTTTGAGCAGCAACTTCTTCTGCACGACGGGCTGACGTATCCAGAACATCCGCCAATTCGCCAGACTCACGAATCTCATTATATCGTTGTTGCAGCGGTTCAATCACAGATACAACCACTTCAGCCAGTTCCTTTTTGAACGGACCATACATCTTGCCTTCATAACGCTCAGCTACTTCCTTAAGTGTCATACCTGCACATTCAGCATAAATACTCATCAGATTGCTGACTTCCGGTTTGTTTGCCGGATCATATACGACTTCACGTCCCGAATCTGTAGTGGCACGGCTGATTTTTTTGCGAATCACATCCGGCGGATCCAGCAGGGCAATATAGCTGCCAGCGTTAGGGTTACTTTTGCTCATTTTCGAAGAGGCATCATCAAGTGACATTACCCGTGCACCCACCTGCGGAATATACGGATCTGGAATGGTGAAGTACTCCCCATAACGGTGGTTAAAACGTCCTGCCAGATCACGTGTCAGTTCCAGATGCTGCTTCTGGTCCTCACCTACTGGTACAAGGTCAGCATTGTATAACAAAATATCAGCCGCCATTAATGATGGATACACAAACAGTCCGGCACCAACCGAATCTTTACCGGATGATTTATCCTTAAACTGAGTCATACGTTCAAGCTCACCCATGGAGGTCAGCGTTGTCATCAACCAGCCCAATTCGGCGTGCTGCGGTACATGGGATTGCAGAAATACGTTAGATTTCGAAGGATCAATGCCTGCTGCAATAAACAGCGCAGCTACCGCTTCAGACTGTTCACGCAATGCTGCTGGCTCCTGAGCCACGGTGATGGCATGAAGATCAACCACCATGAAATGACATTGATAGTCATGCTGGAGTTTTACAAAATTTTTGATTGCACCAATATAGTTGCCCAATGTGAGCTTACCACTTGGCTGAATACCTGAAAGTACTGTTTTCATAACATAACGCCTCCCTGATTGTATATAAAAAACTCCTGCCATTCTCTGCGAACGCAAAAAGGCCCCACATCCGCAAGGGACGTGAGACCGTGGTGCCACCCTTATTCGCTTTTCTTCGATTGCTCCTGACCCTGAAATCAAGTCAAGCTGAAGAAATGCCTTCATTGTTCCGTAACGTGGATTATACGGCAGACTCTAGTGGGGCAAGCCCATCTCTGGCTTAACCTGTTCAAACCTACACTCAAGGGTCCATTCGGTAAAGAGCTCACACCGGTTCACATCAACCACCGGCTTTCTGGAGAGGATTCTCTTGGCCTACTTATCCCTGTCATCGATTTCATGTCATTTAATTCTAATAAATGCTTTCAGAGTTCCATCTTAATGCGCACAGGCGTGAATGTCAAAATGAGTTGAACTTTTTTACCCGAGACATCAAAATCTGTTATGATGGAATTGCTTATCCTGTTGCCTGCTTCACACGAAATAGCGCAGGAAATAGCTGGCATGTACACAACGACACGCCTGCAGCAGTGCCTTCATCACAACTGCTTGCAGACAGATTTCAAGTGGGAAAAGGAGCATCGATATGAAACAAGTGACCAAAGGCCAATGGAATGGTTACGACACGTATATCCTACATAGCCGTGAATTGGAAATCACCCTGCTGCCGCGTCTTGGAAATAATATTATTTCTATTCGCGATTTAGTGCAGGACAGAGATGTCGTCCGCCGTCCGGATGAAGACGATCTTGCCTTTTATCTGCAGAAGCCGTACCATTTTGGCGTTCCTCTCCTGATTCCACCAGGGCGCATTCATCGTGGACAATTCGAATATGAAGGCGTTCGTTACCAGTTTGATCAGAACACGGCGAATGACAACCATATTCACGGTCTCCACCGTACCCAATCCTGGTGTGTCAGTGACATTGAGGAAGATGAAGACGGCTGTGCAATTACGACTGAATTACTGACCGAAAATGAAGAGCATTGGATGGCCCAATTCCCGATTCCCCTAAAACTTGAGATGACGTTCAGTCTGCAAAACGCTGTATTTAGCCAGCGTCTGCGAGTCACCAATCTGAGCTCAACGCCTGCTCCTTTTGGGATGGGATATCATACATGGTTTTTGTTAGACGGCAAACCTGCCGACTGGACACTGCAACTTCCTGTTTCCGGAATATACGGACAGAATGAAGAACAACTACCGACAGGTGAACTGGAATCCCTGGGTGAATGGTCTGCTCTGAACGAAGGCATCAATTTGCAGGGACGTAACTGGGATACCCTGTTGAAAGCTACCGAAGGTGAACCGGCTACGGCTTACTTACGCAGGCAAGATGGATATACATTGAAATATTCAGCAGATGAAGCATTTTTCAAACATTGGGTTCTCTTTACCAAAGGTGAATCCGATCAGTTCTTATGCATTGAACCGTACACTTGGCTCCCGGATGCACCTAATTTGGCTTTATCGGATGAACAAACCGGGTTGATTCGCTTGGAACCGGAACAGCCTGTTGAGTTATTTACACGTATTGAGGTTATACCTCCTACAGACTAAGCGAGCTGATCATGCTCTATTTTGCTTTTACGCATATCACCCTATATTTTGATATCCAAATACAACTTGCCGACCCGCATTGGGTCGGCTTTTTTATGTGTCCTGTGCACTGATAGTTATCCATATTTTCCCTTACGCCATATCATGTATATTTCCGTATTCTCTAACCATACTAACATCACCAACCCATAAGGAGGTGACACATATGTACGGAAGTCAAAACCAAGGTAGCGGTAGCCGCTCCAACAACCTGGTCGTTCCCCAAGCAACAGCAGCATTGCAACAATTGAAAATTGAAGCTGCTCAAGAGCTGGGTGTAACTATTCCACAAGATGGTTACTACGGTAACTATACTTCCCGTGAGACAGGTTCTCTGGGTGGATACATCACTAAACGTCTGGTGCAAATCGCTGAGCAGCAATTATCGGGTCGTTCGTAAGCTCGTAATTATTGCTTGAGCCTAAGCAGAATCCAAAAGTAAAAGCGGCCTTCTTCGGAAGTGCCGCTTTCTCTTGTGCAACTAATTAGGAGGTCGACTCCATATCTGAATCCTTGTATGTATTGGTTCTAGGGTAACGAATCATCAGGCTCGCCATATTGTAATTAGACTCCATCGTTGCATCTACCAAAATCATACCTTGTCTTACTGTGAAGTCGTACGATATTTCGCCATGCGTCCAATTGCGTTTGAATTTCAACGTCTCCAGCGCCATCGCCCGGAAAGAAGTTCTCTGGGTTACGTTTAGCCCCCCTTCCTCCACATCCATCTGCCCATCTCGTCCAGCTATCGGATTATGTCGAATACCGAACTTCCCAATTACGTTGTTTCGTATTTGCACAAAAACTACCCCTGAATCTAACCCTGATAACTCATTATCAAGTTCTTTGAATACCAGATCCAACTGTCTCGCTAATGAAAGCTCATCAATTTTCATATTAACACTCTCCTTATATGCTTATAGTCCTATACAGCAAGGACTTACGACTCATTATATGACATCATATGTGCTCATTCAACAAAGAACGGCAAAGTTGGGTATTTCTAACTATGATTTGCACAATTAATTGCCATTCCGCTCCCTTAAACTGAGCTTTTTCAATTAATTACGACAAAATCTTCGAGAATCGAAAATGAGGATTCTGTACAAAAAAAAGGCTACAATCCTGTGTCTGTTAACACGGAATTGCAGCCTTTTCATATATATTCAACCTATTTTTCGGTTGCTGTCATCTGCAGAAACTGCTCAATATCGGCAATAACCAAGTCCGCAGCATTTTGCCAGAATTCCGGTTGTGTCAGGTCCGTACCCAGATGTTTCTGAGCAAGTTCTTCGACCGTCATACGCCCTGTATCCCGCAACAAATCATCGTATTTATCTCCAAATGCCGTTCCTTCTTGCTGTGCTCTCGCATAGATTCCCGCACTGAACATATAACCGAACGTGTATGGGAAATTATAGAATGGCACACCCGTCAGATAGAAATGCAGTTTGGATGCCCAGAAATGAGGATGATCTGATGCAAGTACACCGCAGAACGCTTCCTGCTGCGCCTCCACCATTAATTTGGATAATTCATCCGCGTTGACCAGACCTTTTTTGCGTTGTTCATAGAAACGATTCTCAAACAGGAACCGGGCATGGATGTTCATAAAGAAAGCCACACTTCGCTGTATCTTGTCTTCCAGCAAAGCCAGCTTCTCTTGCTCATCTGTTGCCGCCTGCACCAGGGCATCTGCTACAATCAGTTCAGCAAACGTGGATGCTGTCTCAGCCACATTCATCGCATAACGTTGATTCAATGCAGGCAACTCTTCCATAATGTGTTGATGATATCCATGACCAAGTTCATGTGCAAGAGTCGACACATTAGATGGTGTCCCGGAGAAGGTCATGAAAATTCGGGTTGCTTTGCTAAGTGGCAAAGACGTACAGAATCCGCCTGGACGCTTGCCAGGACGGTCTTCTGCTTCGATCCAGCGTTTCTCAAAAGCCATCTCTGCAAACGAGGAAAGTTTAGGACTGAACTTGGCAAACTGTTCAACAATATTGATGGCTGCCTCATCGTAAGTGATTTTGCCACTTGATTTACCTACAGGTGCATCTACGTCGCTCCAGCTGAGCTTGTCTACCCCCAGCAGTTCTGCCTTGCGCTCCAGATATTGAACAAGCGCAGGTTTGGCACCATTAATCACATCCCACATCGTATCCAGTGTCTGACGTGACATCCGGTTGATGGCCAGAGGTTCTTTGAGGATATCATCCCAGCCACGTTTCTCATATAACTTCAGACGGAATCCCGCTAGGTGATTCAGCGTGTCAGCGCAGAAATCTTCGACATCGGTCCAAGCCTGCTCCCAGTTTGCGAATACCGTCTCGCGTACATTCCGATCACTATCGCTCAGCTTGTTGGCAGCCTGTCCTGCGGAGAGCATCACCGTTTCCCCATCTTGCTCAAATGGAATGTTCACCTTGCTGACAATCGTGTTATAGAATTTGCCCCAACCATGGTAACCATCCACACCCAGATCCAGTGCAAGGCCTTCCAGTTCAGGCGACAGCTTCTCACGAGCCAGCGTACGACTCTCGTTCAGTACAAATGCCAGCGGCTGAATATCTTCCCTAGCAATCCAAGCGTCCCACACCAAATCCGATGTCTGACTGAGTGTATTATCAAACTTCGATTTGCTGCCGTTAAGCATCGCTGCAATAGAACTGATGGCGCCCTGAAGCTGCGTTGCCTTTTTGTCCTTCTGGTTTTGCGATGAGAGGCAGGATACAAACGCAGATCCTTCCGATATGCGGATATAACAGCTTTGCAGCAGTTCCAAAATCGGATCAAATGCAGCCGTCTCTTCTAATGAAGTCGGTGCATCTGTTTCGTTCAACAGATGTTGCAGTTTACGTACATCCTCTTCCAGTTCAATCAGATACGCAGCAAATGTCTCGGAGGAAGAACCTCCACTAAAAATGGACTCCAGGTCCCACACGGGGTGTAATGGCGTTTTCATTTAATAAGGCACCTCTCTCTATAAATTGGATGGTTAGGATTGAATTAAAAACTGGTTTTCTGTCAGCCATATCTCTATACTAGAGAAATACTTATAGCAACTTTCAGGAGGTAAACGTATGAAACCTTTACAAGTATCGGCTGATACAGCCGTCAAATTAGCAGAATCCCTGGGCGTACCTTTGGAGCACCTGATGCACATGCCCCAACATATCCTGATGCAGAAGATTGCGGAACTCGCCAAACAAGAAGCCTCCAAACCTTCCGCACCAGAAGGCGAACAAGAATGATTCCGTTTGAGAACAGCTGGCCTTACGATATTGTGATGGGAGACATCTATGTACAGCAATGTCCCTACTGTCATGCAAGCAACGTGCTGCTCCCCCTCAAACCCAAAGAGCTTGTGCTCATTCGCGAAGGCAAAAAGAAATTACTGGTCTTTCCCTGCTGTAATACAAGCATGACCGTGATCGACAACGACAGTGACTATTTGTTATCCAGCCGTCCTGTCCGTAACTAATGTAAGATCAACCTAGAGGGGGCTGCGCTTTGCAGCCTCTTTGTCTGTTTCCAGCATCTCTTCAGGGAGTTCCAACTTACTTGAAATCATCTGCTCACGCAGCACGGCCCACTGTTCCCTTGAAGCACGAATCATGGCCGCATCTGTGATCCGCTTGTCATGAATGACCTTGCTGAACCATTGCACTGCTTCATTAAACCGTCCTACCCTGCGGTTCAATTCCCCGAGCAAATACAACAGTTTGGCTTCATTGCCACCCGTTCCTTCACGTTCGAACACCTTCACATAGGCTTCCAGGCTAAATTCAAGAAAACGATGTTCCTGTGCATGGTCCTCCATATAACGATACAACCAAGCTATATGATGCAACAGACCAGCGACGACACGATCTTTCTCCCGGATAACCTGTGCGCACAGCAAGGCAAGCTTGTACGTTGCCAGCGCCTGTTCCAGTGTTCGTGCTCCGCTATAATCACGTTTAACCCAGCGGTTACCGATCTGTTCCTTAAAAGCCTTGCGCTGAGCATCATTTAGATGCTCCGTTGCGTTCTCCGTCGTGGCAAACCCGCACTGCGGACAGATGCGAACCACATAAAAATCTGGATTCTCCAGCTTGTAGTAAGCACAAAAATCCGAATCCGTCCGGTAGGGCCTTTTCAAACTCGGTCTTACCCGTGAGGTTTCATACTCGGTTTCGCAATAATGGCAGGTCACTTTCACCTTATACAGCGGCTCTAATTCCAATCTATTCCATCCCTCTCCCGTACGCTTGTAATCATATTCGGATCTACGGTGTATTCACAAAATGATGTGCAGGCCCGGATAAACGCTGCAGGATAAACGAATGCAAGGGCTCCTCCACACCAATCTGTGTTAAGGCTTGATCCATACATGCAAGCCAAGCCTCAGCCCGTTCAACCGTCACTTCAAAATGCATATGACGGGCACGCATCATCGGATGTCCAAACGCCTCGGAAAACAGCCCTGGTCCTCCAAAAAACTGAGACAAAAACATATACTGCTTGTCGATGACCGGCTGAATATCTTCCGGGAAAAGCGGAGCCAGCTGCTCATTCTGCTGAACGATCGGATAGAAAGCCTCGACCAATGCGCGAACACCTTTCTCACCGCCAAGATTGTCATAAATACTCAAACTGGGATTCATTCGTCTGATTCCCCTTTCTGATGTCGAATTTTGCCATATATTACACGTTCCGTGAACATTGTGAAAACAGTAACAATATCCAGGCCACAAAAGCCTTTATCTCCATTCTATCAAAAAAAACCAAAAAGTCCTATATAACATGAAATCATCAGGACATGTAACCTGCCATCTGTGTATAGGACCTTATTCAAAATGTAACACAAAAAAAGCGCCAACCGCTTGGGTTGGCGCACTAGATATTTCATTAATAACTCCGCCAGTCCTCTTCCTCAGAGCGTACCAGCGAGGCACGTATCACATATACAAAAGCACAGACCAGGATTCCGGTGACAAGACTCATGATCATCACTCCATCCGAATTGAATTCCACCTTGGAGACAATTAGGTGACGTTCAGGCGTTTTTCTCATTTTAGCACACATCACTCAAAAACACAGCCACTTTTGCAAGCGCTTTCTACGTATAATTTTGTACTGTTTGTCCACTTTTTTTCATATATTGATGGCAATAACACCACAGACTTCCGCACACCGACCATTCCAAAAATAAAGGAGAAGAATTCATGGCTGCTTCACAACGACTCACCCATGTCCTGGTCACACTCGCTCTCCTGACCCTTTGTGTGTTAATGGTCTTGTATCCAGCGGAAACCTGGCATGCAGGTGTACGCGGACTGTCCATCTGGTGGGACGTATTGTTTCCCTCCCTTTTTCCTTTTTTGGTGCTGTCCGAGCTGCTGCTCGGCTTTGGCATTGTGCATTTTCTAGGTACCTTGCTGAATCCACTGATGCGTCCATTGTTTCGTGTTCCCGGAAGCGGTGGTTTTGTATTTGCCGTGAGCTGTGCATCCGGTTATCCTACAGGGGCGAAACTGACCGCTCAGTTATGGGAACAAAAGCTGGTTACCCGGGAAGAAGGAGAACGGCTCGTTGCCTTCACTACATCATCCGATCCGATCTTCATGATTGGAGCGGTATCGGTTGGGTTCTTCCATAATGTCGCCATTGCTCCAGTATTGGTTGCGAGCCATTACGCTGCAGCTTTTCTGGTGGGTATGCTCATGCGTTTTCACGGGGGTACAGCAAAAGGCTCACACCCAGACAGTTCTTCTGGATCTCCAACGGAGGGGATACCTAGAAACAGACTGGTCCGGGCCATCTATGCGATGCATGAAGCAAGAAAAGCTGACGGGCGGGCATTTGGTGAACTGCTGCGCCAGGCAGTCTCCTCATCCCTTCGCCTTATTATTATCGTAGGAGGGCTGGTTGTATTCTTCTCGGTCATGATGGAGCTACTTGTCCAGACCGGTTGGCTTGGCGGATTATACGGGATAACCGAGCAATTGTTACGACATAGCGGACTGCCTCCATCCTTATCTCCTGGCTTGGTCGGTGGGCTGTTTGAAGTAACGCTGGGGAACAAAGAGGCTGGGAGTGCCGGGGCATCCATCCCACTCGTCTATAAAGTAGCAGCAGCAGCCTTTGTTCTCTCTTGGGGTGGATTATCCGTCCATGCACAGATTATGAGTGTTCTTAGCAACACACCCATGAGATACGGTCCATTTCTATTTGCCAGAGCAATCCATGCGCTAATCGCACCTATGCTGGTCCTGCTGTTGTGGACACCCATGATGGGACGTTCCTCTTCACCCGTTCTCATGGAGCCCGGTTTCATCCCATCGTTATCAACGTATACACCGGACTGGGGACTGATTTTTTTATCCGGAATGATTGTTTTTGTAAGCCTCATCGTGTTGTTGTTATTCCTTGCGATATTAAGTTCCATTCTCAAACCTAGACGACATGCCAAAAAATAAGTGAACGATTCATCTATATTTAACTGAATATGCGCCCAAACGTTGTGTTCTTCAGCGGAATTGATTATCATCGGTAGTATAATGACCACAAAGGAGCTTTCATCTTGAGATACTATGTTCAAGACCGCGGAGACCAGTTATCGATTGATCTCAGTCAGCAGTTTCATGCGCTGGCGAAGGAAGAAGGGTTCAAGCTGGATGCAGAATCGCCGGAGATTGTTATCTCCATCGGGGGCGATGGTACGATGCTACAGGCATTTCACAATTTCATCGACCGTATTCCGGATATTGCTTTTGTTGGGGTTCATACAGGCCATCTCGGCTTTTACGCCGATTGGAAGAAGGAAGAATTACGGGAGTTAGTCAGGCTGATGAGTGGCAAGGGAGATCCGGAGCGTCTCAAACCACGTATTGTACAATACCCACTCTTGGAGCTTGAGATTCGTAAAAAGTCAGGGAATTCCTCTTACATCGCCCTTAATGAATTCACGTTAAAAGGTGTAGACGGTACCGTCGTGGCCCAGGTTGATATTAATGATGTGACATTTGAGATGTTCCGTGGGGATGGCATCTGTGTATCCACGCCATCAGGCAGTACGGCATACAACAAGGCCCTTGGCGGCGCCATGGTTCATCCGACCATCGAGGCGATTCAGATTGCGGAGATTGCATCGATTAATAACCGGGTCTATCGGACACTTGGTTCACCGGTTATTTTGCCCAAGCATCATCATTGTGATATTTTCTCCCGCAAGGATCAGCGGTTATTGATGACGATTGATCATGTGAACGTGATGGTGGAGGATCTGATCTCCGTCCGTTGTCAGGTATCCAGTCACAAGGTCAGTTTCGCACGTTTCCGCCCTTATCCATTCTGGAACCGGGTTCGCACGGCATTTCTTGACTAAAATAAACACACCAAAAAAGCGGTCCTTCTCAGGAACCGCTTTTTGCTTTGGCTTGAGGCTGATCCTTGCTCTTCTGAAGCACAAAGTACGCACAGCCAAAGTTACAATATTCATTGATATAATCCACCATACTGGCGATTGTGGAATCCTTCGTCGCTTTTGGATGGTTATCACGGTAAAAACCTTTTAACCTTAACTGGCTATAACCCCAGTCCCCGATAATATAATCATAACGCTCCAGCACTTCACTGTAACGATCACGGAAAACCTCTGGATTCCAGCCTTCTTTGTGGTTCTGGACGATTTCATAATTTTTGCCGCCGATTTGTACAATGACCGGTTCTTTGGGCTTTTCTTCAACCGATTCAACAACTGATTCCTGAACCGGCTCCTCGATCTGCTCCTGAAGTTGGTCCTGAATCTGTTCTGTGATTTTTTCTTCTTCCAATCCGGTATCCTCCATCACGCGTGTGTTGCCGCCTGTTCAGCATGTTTGGTAGCCGATTTCACCTGTTCATGCGCATGGTAGGAGCTGCGTACCATCGGGCCGGATTCGACGTGGCTGAACCCACGTTTTAATCCTTCCTGTTTCAATGCAGCGAACTCCTCTGGCGGATAATACTTTTCAACATACAGATGTTTCTCCGATGGCTGCAAATATTGACCAATCGTCATAATATCACAGTTCACCGCACGAAGATCATCCATTGTTGATAAAATTTCATTATATTCCTCACCTACACCAAGCATAATGCTTGATTTCGTAGGGATGTTAGGTTGCATTTCTTTGGCACGAGCAAGCAATTCCAGTGAACGTTTATATTTTGCCTTGGCACGCACTTTGTCTGACAACCGCTCAACCGTCTCAATATTGTGATTCAGAATGTCCGGTTTGGCATCCATTACAATCTGCAAAGATTCCCGATCACCCAGAAAGTCTGGAATGAGAACTTCAACGCTGCACAATGGCAGGCGACGCCGTACGGCCTTCACGGTCTCTGCAAAAATCGTAGCTCCCCCATCCTTCAGGTCATCACGGGCTACACTTGTAATTACGCAGTGTTGCAGATTCATCTGCTCTGCTGCTTCCGCCACACGTTCTGGTTCCTGTAAATCAAGCTCCGTTGGCAAGCCTGTATTCACCGCGCAAAAACGGCATGCCCTTGTGCAAATGTCGCCCAAAATCATAAAAGTGGCCGTTCGATTGGCCCAGCATTCATAAATATTCGGACACCGTGCTTCCTCACATACCGTATGCAGCGTTTTGGAACGCATCATCGTTTTCATTTCCTGATAGTTATCGCCGGTTGTCAATTTGATCCGAATCCAATCCGGCTTCGGTTCTTTAACACGTTTAGCCAATGCATAAACCTTCTTTCTACTGAAGTTAGGCTGTTGCTCGGAACATATTATACCATGAAAGCGCTGGAAAAACCCCCATTTGTCACATCATGTGCATTCATGCCTGATATGGACAATTTGTATAATTGGATTCCCCCCCCAAGAGCTTACATGGATAAAATGAGAACTTTTGAAGAACGCTAACCTTTAGCTTGGTTCATCGGGTACCTTGTATCATTCTAATGGAAAGGGGCTGCATCCCAGTGCAACAACGCGTGACCTTCAGGCACACGTACCGCTTTTGGATCAAAACATTACTTGCAGGTACTCTGCTTCTCCCATTCTTGCCTGTTGAAGTTTACGGTGAACCCGCCCAGGCCGCTCCCAAACCACAGGCTGCCGAGTTAAAACCCGCAGAAATTTTCGCTGCACGTCGCCATTTATATGAAACCATTGGTCAGATGACCCAGATTCCCTGGTACAGGCTGGCCGCCATTGATCAGTATGAACGTACGATTACTCGTGCACACCCAAAGGATCGTAAGCATCCGGAGCGGCTTACGGGTATCTTCATGACCCCTCCGGCCTGGAGAGGATGGCTAAATCCCGATGAGACGGATCAACATCCGGAATCCATTCTTTTTTTCAAAGGATATGGACGTGATGGTTCAGGAGACGGTATAGCGGATGCCAACAATGATCAGGATGTGCTGTACAGCATGGCTTCTGTTATTCAAGGTTACGGGAACAAACAAGAGGACTTCAACATTGCCTTGTGGGAATATTATCACAACTCCCGTGCTGTGCAACGGATACAACAATTCGCGAAGTTATATGAGCATTTTGACAATCTGGATCTATTCGGACATGCCTTTCCGGTCCCGCTCGGAACCAACTACTCCTATCGCAGTACCTGGGGGACAAAAAGAAGCTGGGGCGGTTATCGCATTCATGAGGGAACAGATATTTTCGCTCCGCATGGCCTGCCTGTGCGCAGTACCTGTTACGGGGTCGTGGAAATCAAAGGCTGGAATCCGTTTGGTGGCTGGCGCATCGGAATCCGTGATTTGAACAATCATTATCACTATTACGCCCACCTTTCGGGTTTTGACAAAAGTGCACGCATCGGTGAAGTTGTGATCCCCGGTCAGGTCGTAGGTTGGGTTGGCAGTTCGGGTTACGGGAAACCTGGGACACAGGGCAAATTCCCTCCACATCTGCACTATGGGATCTATCGCGACAGCGGACTGCACGAATGGTCGTTTGATCCTTATCCACAGCTGAAACATTGGGAACAGGATGAACGCAAACAAAAGAGCAAGAAAAGCAAGTGAGACGAGGATATGCACGATCAGCAAAGCGAAAAAGGGACCTCTTTAATAGAGGCCCCTTTCTTTGCTTTGCAATTCAAATTTGTGTGTATCATGGGTGCGCGTCCTTATTGAGCTGCAATCCCCCATTCACATCAGGCAGATCATCCGGCTCAATTTCAAGTTCATTCCCTTGCAAATGGTCTGACGGCGTCTGTTGCTGGTTCTCGCTTGGGGGATTCGTAGTTACTCCATTACCGCTTGATACACCCGTATGACCTGATGGCAGCGCAATAGCTGGAGCATTACTGCCGTTACTGCCCACTGGCTTGCCCTGATTATCGTAATAATACATTGGCACATCCCCGACAACCAGAAGGTAGGAAATCGGGATTTCCGTATCGACCGTTTCCGGCTCCATGTCGAATGGCACCACGACCGCGACCTCAGCAATGATGTGAATGTACACTTCCACCAAAATCATGTTAATACCCGCATTCTGTTGACGGGTGTTCAGATCCACTTTGACAGCACCTTGGGGCTCAATACGAACCGGTATACTCGGGCCAAATGAAGCCAACACCGGACTGCCCAGCGCCTGACCCAGCGGGATTTTTTCTTTTAACATGTGTACATTCTGCAGCGTGGATTGCACGATATTCATCGTACTTGCTGTGATTCGCATATGTTCATTGTAGTTCAGCATGAAACCGGACACTTTCCCTGCGGTATCCGTCTTCCAGTCAATCAGCCCTTCGTTGGTTTTGCCATCTGCAACCTGTGCTGTAATCGCCTTATTGATCGCCTCAGTTGCAATCTGCTTCACTCTGATCTTGGCCAAATGCATGATGGGGGGCTTCATCTTTTTATCCACATAAGCAAAGCCCTGCATCAAACAAAACGCGGTGACCAATAAAATGATCAACCACATTTTGCGTTTGCCGCTTGGCGGCTTACGGCGTCTCCGGCTTCGCCATTTTCTTCTCATCATCGAAGTGTCCCTCCCCTGCGGGATGAGCTATAGGCTATATGTTAACCTTATGCACCGTTGTCCCGAAAAAGAAGGACAGTGCGTGGACACTGGACAGAAAGTAACAACAACATGAAAGGGACAAGTACTCCTCTTTGGCTAACCTAACCGGAAATCGGAAACTACATAAGCTCGAGATAAAAAAGCCTTTCGCCCGCAGATTACTCTGCAAGGCGAAAGGCTCTATGTTCAGACCACCCAAAGATTCAGGTAATGTCTTTCCTTTTATTTCGGAACAGATTCCCAGTCTTTCAGGAAACGTTCAATCCCGCTGTCCGTCAGTGGGTGTTTCCAAAGTGTTGGCAGAAGCGAACCTGGGATGGTGGCAATATGCGCACCGGAAAGGGCTGCATCCTCTACATGTTTGATATTGCGAATGCTTGCTGCGATAATCTCGGAAGGCAGATCATACATGTCCAGAATAAGACGCAGATCACGAATCAATTTCATACCATCCACCGCAATATCGTCCAAGCGACCAACGAATGGACTGATGTAGGTTGCACCGGCTTTCGCCGCCATCAGGCCCTGTGCTGCGGAGAAAATCAGCGTGACGTTGGTTTTAATCCCTTTTTGCGTCAACTCATGGCAAGCGTACAGCCCATCTTCGGTCATCGGCAATTTAATGACTACATTCGGTGCCCATTCTGCAATTTCATAAGCTTCCTTCAACATATCCTCGGCTTTGAGACCGATGACTTCAGCACTGACCGGGCCTTTAACAACGCCACAGATCTCCTGAATGACTTCTTTAAATACGCGACCTTCTTTGGCAATCAAAGACGGGTTAGTCGTGACTCCATCCACCAGACCCAAACGTTCGATCCGTTTGATTTCTTCCACATTCCCTGTATCTAAGAAAAATTTCATGATATGTTACCTCCACTTGATGAATTCGTAAACACGATATAAGTCATTACCCGATTCTCATCATATGTTAACATTTATATATAAAATTAATTTTTCTCTACAGCGTGACCGCCAAATTCATTACGCAATGCTGCTACCACTTTACCTGTGAATGTATCTGTTTCCAGGGAACGATAACGCATCAGCAAGGACAACGCGATAACCGGTGTAGCGGTTTGAAGGTCAAAGGCCGTTTCTACCGTCCAACGTCCTTCACCGGAAGAGTGCATTACGCCTTTAATCTCATCGAGGTTTGCATCTTTGGAGAAGGCACGTTCTGTCAGCTCCATCAACCAAGAGCGGATAACGGAACCGTTGTTCCATACGCGAGCCACTTGTTCGAAGTCAAAGTCAAATCCACTTTTCTCCAATACGTCAAAACCTTCACCGATGGATGCCATCATACCGTACTCGATACCATTGTGAACCATTTTGAGGAAGTGACCGCTGCCCGCTTTACCTGCATACAGATAGCCGTTCTCAACGGAAGTATCTTTGAATGCCGGTTCAACGATTGCCCAAGCTTCCGGGTCTCCACCGATCATATAACATGCTCCATTACGTGCACCTTCCATACCGCCAGATGTACCTGCATCCATGTAGTGAATGCCTTTAGGTTTCATCTCTTCGTAGCGACGGATGGATTCTTTATAGTGGGAGTTACCCGCTTCAATAATGATGTCGCCTTTGGACAACAATGGACTAACTTCAGCCAGCACAGCATCTACCACGTTGTGAGGGACCATGATCCACAATACACGTGGGGATTCGAGCGAAGCCACCATCTCTGCGTATGAAGATACGCCTTCAGCGCCGTATTCTTTCATTTCATTTACTGCTTCAGCGTTCAGGTCAAAAGCAACCACTTCGTGTTTGTGATCAATCAGGTTTCTACCCAGGTTCAATCCCATTTTTCCTAATCCGACAAGTCCAAGTTTCATTTCAAAATCCTCCTGTTATGAACAATGTTTAAATTTCACTTTTGTTGCAGAGCGCCAGACTACATTCCCGTTTCGCAGCAACCGTTCCGGTTACGGCTCGTTCTTTCAATCGCTGTTGTATCCAAATTTCTTTTCATCAACCTTTAAATTGATGAAATTTGGATACAAAGGCGAACGCTTTGCTTCTACAGAATCGATTCCGTCCCCTACACTACGTCGCTACTTAGGCAAAAAATTCAGTGCGTCCGCTAATCTATATTCAAAAATTTTCACGGCCTTCCGGCAATCATAACCGGAAGGGCTTATGCAAAATTGGAACGGTATGATTCGTAATAGTTACTTTGTTATATCAGCAATTTGCTTCCATCCAACTCGCTTCTGAGTACAAGCTCTAGGGGAATAAAACATTTCGTTCTATATCCTGTTAACTTGGAAAGGTTTGTTTGGATTTGTGCAAATGATTATTTGTGAGCAGAACGGATTGTAAAGTTGTTTTTACTATTTGTGTTCTCTTATGCTCACTCTTTCGTTTCACTTACCACCAACGGAAGCCGTCTGCTGCTGTCAGGCGATCTGCTGACTCTGGTCCATGCGAACCTGCACTGTACGTATCCAGTGGCACGCTGCCCGCTTCGAATGCTTCCTGAATAGGTTGCACCCATTGCCATGCCAGCTCCACTTCGTTCCAGTGTGCAAAGAAGGTGGAATCTCCACGCATTGCATCAAAGATCAGATTCTCGTAAGCTTCAGGGATGTTACGTTTACCTGAGTTGAAGGTCATATGCATTGGTTCCACTTCACCATGGTTCAATGGATTCTTCGCATTTAATTGAAGCGAGATGCTTTCTCCCGGACCAATTTCAATCGTCAGCAGGTTAGGTTCTGTTGTGTTTTCGGATTCATGACCGGTCTTCAGTGGAGCCTTGAACTCAACAACGATTCGGGTGGATTTCTCAGCCAGGCGTTTACCTGTACGGATATAAAATGGAACCTCGCTCCAGAACGGATCATCGATCCAAAGTCTTGCAGCAACATAGGTCTCATTCTGAGATCCGGCTGGAATGCCAGGCTCGTCCAAAT
Organism: Paenibacillus sp. FSL H7-0942; assembly: GCF_045040715.1. Taxonomy (NCBI): domain Bacteria; kingdom Bacillati; phylum Bacillota; class Bacilli; order Caryophanales; family Paenibacillaceae; genus Paenibacillus; species Paenibacillus sp. FSL H7-0942. Next base: position 5,772,202 of record NZ_CP150279.1, read on the forward strand.
ATCCAACAACCGAGGAACCTTGCAACTCACCTGCTGCATATTGCGCACGAACAACTTCAGAAGCGATATTTTCTTTTGTCAACGGACGAAGTGCTTCAGCAATTTTTTGCTTTTTGAATTGAATTTCTTCCGGTGTGCAACGTTTTGGCAAATGCAAACCAATCATCATCAGCAACTGAAGCATATGGTTTTGGAACATGTCACGAAGAGCACCACTTTGGTCGTAATACGCGGCACGTTCTTCAACACCCACCGTCTCACTTGCCGTAATCTGTACATTGGCAATATAACGGTTAGACCACAACGCCTGAATTACCGGATTCGCATAAGTGAGCGTCTCAATATTTTGAACCATCGGTTTACCAAGGAAATGGTCAATGCGATAGATCTCTTCTTCCGCAAAGGTGTTGCTCAGTTTTTCGTTCAGATCACGAGCCGATTGCAGGTCATGTCCGAATGGTTTTTCGATAATCAGTTTTTTCCAGCCTTTGGTGTTGCCCAGGCCACTTTCTTGAATGTTTAATGCGATTGGCTCAAAGAACTCCGGTGCCACCGACATGTAGAACATGCGGTTTTCGGGAATGTTAAGCTCTTGTTCACGCTGTTGAACCAACTCCAACAGTTTGGTGTAATCTTCAAGCTTCGTATTATTTAAAGAACAATAACGGAAAGCTCCAATGAAATCACGAACTTGAGATGCTTCTTCCGGCGTCTGACGTGAGAATTCATGCAGTGACTTTTCAACATTCGCCTGGAAGTCCGTATCTGACAACTCACGTCGTCCCAAACCGATAACGGAGAAGGATTTCGGCATTTTCTGATCCATGTACAAATTATATAATGCAGGGTAAATCTTGCGTTTGGCTAAATCGCCTGTTGCCCCGAACAGGACAAATGTCATTGCATCCATTGGAGTGCCTCCTGTGATCTGTGCAGTATAGTATATGATGTTGCAAAATGTTCAAATCCAAGCATGACAAAAGACGGAATAAGTGGGTATGGTCCCCGCCTTGCCTCCGTTTATATAACACACCTGAATTCAACCATGGAACATTCCTTCTCTCCACAACCTGTGTTTAGGTTATAAATTGTAACCATTTGAATTAACGTTACCCATATTACACCTGTCGTCACAATTCGTCAACAATCGTGTCGAACCTGTGAACTCCAGTGTTTATAGGGTTTTTATTTGATGATAACGCTTTATGTGGTAACATTAAGAACAATTGGTATGTGACATTTTACACATATGGCCTGTGGACAAGTAGGTTACAATAAGTATACTAATGATATTACAAGCAATACTAAATCAAAGGAGTACAATCATGAGCGATGATGAGAATGCCAAGCAAATATGCACAAAAGTGGAACAATCTTATCAGATCATTGGCCGAAAATGGGTAGCCCTCATTATCCATGCGTTGATGGAGGAACCCAAACGCTTCAGTGAGATTCACGCTTATATCCCTGACTTGAGCAAACGTGTGTTAAATGAGCGAATGAAGGAATTGGAGGAAGAAGGACTTGTGGTTCGCCATGTGGTCACGGAACGTCCAGTTCGAACTGAATATATGTTGTCACGAAAAGGAACGGAACTGGGGAGAGCTTTAAGCGCCGTGGAACGTTGGGCTGATAAGTGGCTGTAACAGCTTGAGGAATCCTTAATGTTTATTTAGCTTGAAGTTACCGATGTGCAATCCCGGAGGTTGGAGTATCGCATTTAGCAACTGGCTAGTGCCATCCGCATCCGGGATTTTTTTAATTCAAACGGTAAATACTAATTGTGTATAGAGACGTAATAACGCTATTATTTTGCAAACCAAATTAATGCTTACTGTTCCGTTCAAATTGTTGCTGATAATACAGCGGGCTCGTCCCGGCAGATTTGCGAAATAACTGGAAATCCGATTCACTTGAAATTCCGCACGTCTGCCACTCTTTTTCATCAAAAGTGTTATTGTCTCAGGGAGAAAATAGGCTTGCTTCAACCTCTAGACTAAACCTAGTCCGTTATGCTGCTACCTGTCTCTTGATGAAAAATGCGGGAAGCATATGATTTGGACAGATGAACATCTGCCGCCATCTGGTCCAATCTGATCTCATATTTGAAATGCTCTTCAACCCATTGCATCATCTTCTCCAAGTGTTTCAGATGACGTGAATCCGCTAACTGCGAAAGCGTTTCATTCGCGCTCTCTTTTTATTGATCCAATCCATGACTATGGAGATTATTATCTTGAAGCGATTGCGAGTTAAATGGATGGAAAAACCGGGTGTATTAATTTTTTATCGTGAGGTAGGTGTAATGGATCTAGTACAAAAAAAGATGCCCATTCTCACTTATGTGAGGAGCATCCTTTTCACGGAAAACACTACGAATCCAACTTGCTCCCGAGTGTAATACTCGAATCCTCGAAGTTCTCCACCGTCTTCTTTTTTTCATAAAAGTGTACGGCATGTTGCATAATTCCTTCTCTTGTGTAAAACGCGTCTTCCGCCCCTAGTGGGAAAACAACCTTTTCTCCCGTACTCGCCGACTTATAGATACCCACAATCAGTTCAAGCGTATTCCGACCACTTTGGCCATCCACCAGAAGGGGTGATCCTGTCTCAATAGCGTTTAACACATTCTCAACTTGCCCAGCGTGACCGACATGAGTAACATCCGGTAATTCGTCAGCGAGCTTCTGAATCTGGTGTTCCAACTCTCGATTTGGTTCCGGAAATCCGTTATTCCGCGCGGTAGAAGCAACCACTTTCCAAGGTGCAGATACCCGGGCTTCTTTGCCCTGAAAAATTAACTGTTGATCCTCTCCGTGATGTACGACGGAACTGGTAATCATGCCAAGCGCCCCTTCCTGGAAGCGAAGCATCGCCATGGATATATCCTCAACTTCGGCATTATCATGTGCCGTATTTGCCATCATCGCCTGTAGTTCCACTGGAGGTCCCATCATCCAAAGCATGGCATCAATATGATGCACCGCATGATTAAGGGTACAGCCTCCGCCTTCTTTTTCCCATGTCCCGCGCCACCACAGATCATAATAATTGTGGCCCCGCCACCAGAACGAATCAACCTGCACATGTACAATCGGTCCCATCCGTTTACTGTCCAGCACACCTTTTAGCTTCATCATTGGTGTCGTAAACCGATTCTGTGCTACTACGGATAACAACTTGCCACTTGCTTGCGCTGCCCTCAACATCAGATCCGCTTCCTCCAGGGAAGAAGCCAACGGTTTTTCGACCAACACATGTGAGCCTGCTTGCATGAAATCACACGCAATGGGAGCATGCGTATACGGTGGTGTACAGACTGATACCAGATCAATGTTTAGGGCAAGTAACTCTGTGTAATCCGTGACAGCTTGTGCACCTTCCAGACCATATTCATTAATTCGCTTCTGTGCTTTTTCCACGTAGATATCGACCACAGCAACAATCTGACATCGCTCAGGGAACGCCAAATATGCTGAGATATGTGCTCCACTAATTGCACCTGCTCCGATAATCGCCACTTTTAACATCGTTGCATACCTCCCTTATTCCCTTCACAATACACAATAATAAAGCGCTTTTATGCGTTCATCTTGTGCTAAAATAAAACTATCTTGCGCATGATAAGGGAGGCATTCATGAAGTCCATCTTTCTGGGAGAACAATTTAATCTGGTCTGTCGTCGTACATCCAACACTACGTCTCGCGAAGTGTTCCATGCTCATTCGCAGCTGGAGATAACCTATATTCACGAAGGATATGGGCAGTTGATAACCGAAGGTCAGGTTTTCTCCCTTGAACCCGGTATGCTCATGATTTTTCGACCTTTTCAATTGCATCACATCCAGATTCAAGTATCCAGACAGCAGCCTTTCATTCGAAATGTACTCATGGTTGAACTTGATCTACTGAAGGCACATTGGCCCCAATTTATCGTTACTCACGACTTCATACAGGATCTGCTGGAAGAGCAATCCCCCATTCAGCCCATCCGACTTGCTGCCACATCCCCACTCGTTCAACGAATGGAACAATATGCAGATACGTATCCAGCTCTCCTTCCCCACGTAATAGAGGAGGATACACGCCTCTTTTTATTGGATCTGCTCGCACAACTTCGCTATCTGTGGCAGGACGGGCAGCAAAGCCGCTCCCAAGATGTACTTTCGTCCAGTGCAACCGTTCTTCACCCTCATGCCGAAGCCATCATGCAATGGATTGAACAGCATTACCAGGAGCCTTTTCGTTTGGAGCATATCGCAGATACACTTCATCTGTCCCCCTATCATCTATCTCATGTATTCAAAAAAGCGACTGGCACCACCATCGTTGCTTATGCTCAAGCCACCCGCATCCGTCATGCCTGTGTGCTGCTCACTCGATCCTCGCTCACCGTTCCCGAAATCGGTCACCGTGTCGGTATGACCAGCCCCTCCTACTTTTGCAAAGTATTCCGTACTACCACAGGCTCTACACCACATCAATATCGGCTGAAGGTGCAGGGGAGGAAGTAATGGATCACAACAACAAGAAAGAAGCGAAAGAATTCACTTCTCCGCTTCTGCTCCTCTTTCACAGTTCACCCGACTCAACGACATTGAGCTCCAACCGTTTCAAATAGGGAATTAGGCGTCTCTCTAGATACCTTAAATCATCCTTCTGCTCCGCTGACAAGCGTTCCTCATGGATACTTCCACCCTTGTCCATCACCATAACTTTGTATTTCTTCATTTGTTCATAGACAGACTTGAACTCACGATATTGTTCCTTGGTGAATGTCTTCTCTGCCTGTTCCAACTGTTCCGTCCAAAATTGCTGCTCGTCCATCAGTCTTTTGGAGGACCCTATACTCACAGCTTCCAGCTTCTCAAAAAACGGTTCCAGCTCGGCTACAAGAAGGTTATATCGTTCCTGCTCCACTGTACTCCACTGCTCTGGATGCATATTGCCCTGAGAATCCGCATACTTCACGGCCATTTGCCCTAATTGCTTCAGCAAGTCCATATATTGAACAAATTCTTCTTCGCTGAAATGGGCCTTGGCCGTCTGCAGCTTTGCTTCCAACCTCATATAATCCTCAGCTGTTCCCCCCATAGCTTTGATATTCTCCTGCGAACCATATATTCCATCTGCGAGATAGGTGTATCCTGCGTAGGCTCCGGTGGGAATAATGAGCACAACAGCCAAGAGCCCCGTGATCAGCCATTTTTTTCGATTTCTTCTGATGTGCGAATCACTTCGAATACCATCCATCATTTCATGTTTAATTCTCACAGGAACGGACCAGTCTTTGGTCTCTTCCTGGTAGGCTGTTCGCAACTGTTCATCGAGTTTCATGCAGATCCTCCACCTTTCCCCGCAATCTTGGATTCATCTTCTCTTTCTGTCTTAACTTCGCCAGCGCCGCATGTATGCGCGATTTTACGGTTCCAAGCGGAATCTCCAATATGCCAGCAATCTCCTCTTGCGTATATTCATTCAAATAATGAAGTGTGACCACCTGCTGCAGCTTGTACGGCAAACGGCGTACCTGTTCCAGCAAAGGACGATTTGCCAGTTTGTTGACCAGATCAGTGGAAAAATCATATTCTAGTCCCACGTCAGATTTTTCAATCCGCTTGCCAAACCGAAACTGCATCAATCTTTTGCGTCGATAACTCTGAACCTGTCGCATCGTCACCCCCATCAACCAGGGACGAAAAGCACGCTCCGCATCATATCGCGCCAATGATCGATACGCCTGAATGTAAATCTCCTGTACCACATCCTCCGCGTCAGACTTGTCCTTGATGAGAAATCGCACAGTTTGATATATCCTCGTCACTGTTTTCTCATATAATTCTCCATATGCTTCTTCATGCCCCGCCCGTATTAACGTTACAAGTTCTATGTACTCATCTTGTTCACTCATTATCCATTCCCCTCCTCCTTACACTATATATTGGCATGCCAGCATCATATCGTTCGATTTATTTATTGAATGAGTAGGTATGGCTGAATCTGATACAAAAAGGTCCTCTGGTGTTTATCATGATATAATATACCTAATTTTTATATAATTGGAGGTTCTCTGCATCTGAGTAATAAAAACACCTTTGGTCTTTTGATATTATCTATTTCGATCATCGGATTTGTAATTGCCAGAAGCAAGCTTGAGGCCTACGCTACGGTATATAGACTTATTGGGATCTTGGTTATCTTATCTTCTTACTTCTTTTTCTTGCGAAAGCGGATATAAGGGAGTAACTTAGCAGGGGTGGTCACTACTGTAATGAAACTTTTCAGCAAATTGTACTCAGAATATCTCCTGATTCCACGACCTCTACGTTTGTTGTTTTTATGGGGATGGATTGTTTTGTTTATTGTTGCTGGTACCAAATTCAGATGGTTCTACTTCCTACAATAAGCTGATTCAAAGAAGTCTGATCCCCTGGGACATAAAAAAAGAGCTGAGTCGTCATTATGACGTCTCGGCTCTTCTTTGATGCTCATCCTCTTCCTTACAGATAAAGATATAGGTAATCAACTCGAGCTAGCTTATACGTTCCTTTTTGAGGCAAACTTTATTTGATATTCAGAAATTCATATCACTTGATCACCGCTTCTGAATAGTTCTACCTGTTCAAGTCTTGCCAGTACGTTGGCAAGGCTTTTTTCTCTTAAACATAAGTTGTTTGGCTTTGCTTATGTATTCTTTAGATTTTCTTCAGAAATATGCTCATTAATTCCTTAGTTTTTTTCATTATGATGTCAATATCAACAAGAGAGGAGGCAAAACAATGATCAGTAATACGATCTTAGAGCTACTTCATCAGTATGGTTATCTGATTTTTTATTTTGCCTTCTCATTAGGGCCTTTCGGTATTCCAATCCCAAATGAAATCACGATTATCAGCGGTGCCATTCTGAGCCACACAGGAGTTATCAATTCATGGATCACATACTTCTGTATTTTATCTGGACTATTAACGGCCATTACCTTTGCTTATTTTGCAGGGAAGCTATTTGGAAGCAAGATAAAACACAAGTTTCAACATCATAAACACTTCGTCAAGGCTGAACTGATTCTGAATAAAAGTGGCAATTGGGCGATGTGTATCGGTTTGTTCATTCCAATCGTGCGATATATTCTCCCTTTAGTGATGGGACTCAGTGGCGTGCAATATAGAAAATTTGCTCTCATCTCCTATTTCAGTGCTTTGTTATGGACCATAACGTATTTTACAGCGGGAATTTACTTCGGCGGCCCCATTCTATCGACGCTTCATTTATTACATTTCTAACTGGTTTGGATAACATACCATCACATTATGGAGGAACCCTATGAATTCCAATGAACCTGTTTTATTTTTGAAAAGCTTTCTGCAAAGCCCTAAACATGTCGGCAGTATCATACCCAGTTCCCGGTTTCTCGCCAGCAAAATGGTGAAGCAAGCCTCTTGGCTAGAGGCAAAAGCAGTCGCCGAGCTTGGATCGGGTACAGGTCCTATCACTCGCTATATTCATCAACAAGTACACGATTCCACCAAAGTCCTATTGTTTGAGATGAACGAAACGATGAGGAATACTCTTAAGACGGCATACCCGGAGTTCTCCTGTTATCCAGACGCCGCTCGATTGGTAGAATCCATGAATCAAGAGGGCGTTGAGCAACTGGATTACATTTTTAGCGGATTGCCCTTCTTCAACTTTGAGCCTGAATTAAGAAATACGTTGGTAGACCAGATCCATAAGGCACTCAAACCTGGAGGATTATTCATCGCCTTTCAATATTCACTTCAAATGAAAAAAACATTATCCGAACACTTTATCATCAAAAAAATAGAATTAGTGCCTTTGAATATCCCACCTGCTTTCGTTTATGTCTGTCGCAAAAAGGAAACAATTTAAACATTCCAGACTATCGTTTACACTGATGTTATCCTAATTTTTAAGGAGTGTTGAATTATGAATACCGTTCTCGTTGTTGATGATGAACCCGATATCCGGGATGTCATTCATGTCTATTTACGTAACGAAGGATATCATGTCATTGAAGCAGCCAATGGTGAGGAAGCGCTAAATATTATCAAAACAACATCGGTTCAACTCGTTATTCTGGATGTTATGATGCCCATTATGGATGGAATCAAAGCCTGCTTCAAAATAAGAGAAGTATCACCCACTCCCATTATTATGTTATCCGCCAAGGAAGAAGACATTGATAAAATCACGGGCCTGACTACCGGGGCCGATGATTACATGGTCAAACCGTTTAATCCATTAGAGTTACTTGCTCGCGTTAAAGCTCAGTTACGACGTCAAACACTGATCGGGAAACCAGAATCCAATTCACTTATTTTAATCAAGGACCTTGTCATTGATACGAGTAAACATTCTGTGAAGCTCCAAGATAATGACATTTCGCTTACACCACTGGAGTTCTCCATTCTGGTGTTGCTTGCCAGCCATCCTGGACAAGTATTTAGCTCCGAGAAAATTTACGAAACCGTATGGAAAGAACCTTACGGGTATTCAGATAATACGGTGATGGTTCATATTCGTAACCTGCGAGAGAAATTGGAAGTAAATCCGCGGGAACCTCATTACATTAAAACGGTATGGGGAGTGGGATATAAAATTGATTAAACGATTACCACATTTTAAAAAAAAGATACAGATTAACATCCTATATCAAATGTTGATCAGTTTATTGATTTCGTTTGTTGGCTCTGTGGGTGTAAATAATATGTTGATCATAGCTGCCGCAAAAATTAGTGAAAGATTTAATTGGCCTTCGCTCCTCTACATCTTTCCTTATGTTCTAACACCAATTTTCATCGTAATTTTCACGTTAATTTTTTTGTTTTCCACACGAAAAATTGTGAGAGATCTCATTACTTTGGAGCAAGGACTTCAATTCATCTCTGAGGGCAATCTGGACTATCGGGTACCTGTCAATCGACAAGATGAACTTGGACGCGTCGCTTCCAACATCAATCATATGACAGAACAGTTAAAGCAACAGATTGCTAAAGAACGTGAATTGGAGCAATCCAAGATGGACATGATCACTGGCATCTCACATGACCTGCGTACACCGCTTACCAGCATAATTGGCTATATTGAGCTTCTCAAATCAGAATCATTTCAAGACAAAGCAGAGTATGATCGTTTCATCCAAAATACCTATAACAAAGCAACGCATTTGAAGAAGTTACTCGATGATTTATTTGAATATACGCGTCTTAACGAAGTGAACACCCAATTGGATTTAAAAAATGTTGACCTCTGTCAGCTATTGGACCAATTGTTGTTTGAATTCGAACCTTTAGCTCAGGAGCATGGGATTCGTATTGAAAAAACTCTCGGTAATGCTCCAATCATGGTTTCCCTAGATAGTGATAAGATCGCTCGAGCCATCGACAATCTCCTCATGAATGCACTCAAGTATTCCTTTAAACCGGGCACGATTCATGTTCGAATGAGTGTGCAGCATAATCACGTTACCATTGAAGTAGAGAATAAAGGCATACCACTAACGATAGAACAAAAAAACAGACTGTTTGATCGCTTTTATAAGGTGGATTATTCGAGGAATAGCGAAGGTATTCAATCAGGATCTGGTCTGGGACTTTCTATTGCGAGAAACATTGCGGATTTACATCAGGGGACTTTAACACTAAAACATACGCGTAACGTATTTATATTCCAACTAAGCTTGCCTTCTAACATCCAGTGAAACATCAATAGCATTGATAATGGAGGATACCGCGATGAAAACATCCGAACCACTTCTTTTCCTGCAAGGATTTCTGAGAAACCCCAAACGAGTAGGCAGTATCCTCCCCAGCTCCAAATATTTGGCTAAGAAAATTGTCCAATCTGTACTATGGGATGAGGTAAGAACCATTGCTGAGCTGGGGCCAGGAACAGGGGCCATCACCCGGCTTATAAGATCACAATTACCGAAATCGGCAACCGTGTTTTTATTTGAAAGAGACACCAAAATGAGAAGTAATCTGAAGAAAACATATCCTGAATTCATGTTCCATTCCAATGCATCCTATCTTTTAAAAAGGATCAACCAAGAACATGTGCATCAGTTGGATAGCATCGTTTGCGGACTGCCCTTTTTTAATTTTTCCAGAGAAATGAGACAAAACATCCTGTCACAGATCGATACAGCGCTCCGACCTGGAGGCACGTTAGTTTTGTACCAGTACTCCCTTCATATGAGGAAACAATTAGCTGAGTTATTTGAGATGGAAAAAATTCAATTTGTGCCCTTCAGCTTCCCTCCTGTTTTTGTATATGTTTGTCGTAAAAGACAAGATGAAGGACAACGTGAAGCGATCGAATTGGGGAAGATCTGATTTATCCTCTTTATATGTTTAATGTCCTGTCTTGTCCTGTGAGGATCTAATTATGCGAGTCATCATCTTACGCGGCAACAACCGCGGCATAAACGCGATGAATCGGTTTCGAGCACCAGGCATAATTAATGTCTTGCCACGCAAGAAGCCTTGATACCCTTCTTGCGCCACCTGTCCAGCTTCCATGATCGGGCCTTGCAACATCTTGGAGACACCCATACCCGAACGATCAACAAATCCAGTAGATGTCAGACCTGGACACAGTGCTGTCACTGTAACGCCAGTACCGCTTACTTCATTCTCCAAAGCCTCAGTGAACGATAGTACATATGCCTTTGTTGCATAATATACCGACATCATCGGCCCAGGGAAAAAACCTACCAACGAAGCCACATTCATCACACCGCCATGCCCACGTTGGATCATATCCGGTAAGAACAGCTTTGTCATGACGGTTAAAGCCTTGATATTCACGTCAATCATATTAACTTCTTGTTCCATATCTGTTTCCATAAACGTCCCGAACAGACCGAAACCTGCATTGTTGACAAGATAGTCAACAACAATGCCCTTTTCCTTCAGCTCATGATAAATCTCCTGTGGTACCCCAGGTGCCGCTACATCTTTGGCAATAACCGTCGCCTGAATGCCATACTTTTTCCGATACTCCTGAGCTAGACCCTGTATTTTACCCTCACTTCGTGCTACCAGCACAATATGATGTCCACCTTTGGCAAACCGATCTGCTAACTCTTTACCGATCCCACCCGATACCCCTGTGATTAGAACTGTCTTTCTCATATCGTTACCTGCCTCTCTTTTCTATAAAATATGTTTCATCTGGAATATCAATATTTGAACGAACGTTCTATAATAGTGAAAAAAATAGACTACCTCCGTATGAGATCCAAGGATAGCGTCGCTATACGAAGAAGTTTTTCCTTGGTCATCGAGGTCTTGGCCATCACCCTTAACCCAATGCTTACGTTATGCAGATATTCCGCTAATACTTCGCCGTTGTACTCCGTTGTGAATTCACCTTCTTGCTGTCCCCACACAATAATGTCCTTGATTAGTTTCTCCGTATTTGCAAACATCTCCGTCGATCGGTGGTTCATGTCTTTATCACGTGCCGCCAATTCTACCGTCGAATTAACAATGAAGCAGCCTGATGCTGGAGATTCCTCTCCATGAATTAAAGAAAGAAATATAAACTGAAGTGCTTCCGTTGCCGTTGTAGAACGCGTTACGCCTGCTGCAAGAGCGGAGCTGATTTTGTGATCATACAGATCTACTGACTTTAGAAACAAGGTATGTTTATCACCAAATGTGTCATACAAGCTTTTACGATGAATTCCCATATGATTAACCAGATCCGTCATAGACGTCTTCTCGTAACCTTGTTCCCAAAAAAGTCTCATCGCTTTATCCAGTACAACAGACTCTTCGAACTCTTTGCTTCTCGCCATTGGTTTCCCTCCTGTTCAGAAAACGAACATTAAATAACACAAGCATGATCTTAACGAGCCTTTAAAAGGTAACAATGACTTTGCCCTGGGAGTGACCCGTTGATACTTTAATCAATGCCTTTTCAATGTCCTCAAACGTATACGTAGAATCGATCGAAGGTTTAATGTCTTCTTTTTCTACAAGAGAAGTGATTTCTTGCAATTGAATCCCACTGGAATGCACAAATAAAAAACGGTATTCAGTTTCAGTCTTCCGTGCCATGGAATCCAAGCGTGCACCTACGAGACCAAACAATGCTCTTTTCCACAACGGGAATTGACTGTCCACTGCAAAGCGATAATTGGGTCCTGCTTTCAAAGAGACTAATTTCCCCTGTGGTTTCAAAATGCTCAGTTCAGCTTTGATCTCGTCCGCACCCAAGGTGTCGATCACATAATCAATATTGGACAGAATATCAGCATAGTGCTCGGTCTTATAATCAATGAATTGATCTGCTCCAATGCATAAACTACGTGCTCTGCCCCTTTCACTGCCACTTGTAATCACCGTTAATCCCATGGACTTGGCAATCGGGATAGCCATCGCACCGAATCCCCCGGTTCCGCCAGGAATAAACAACTTTTTATTCGGTTCAACTCGGAGTACATCATGCAATGCTTGATATGCGGTCAGGGCAGTAAGGGGTACCGCAGCAGCTTCGATAAAAGACAGATTCTCAGGCATAATGGATAAGGCATCCTCATGTACAGCCGCATATTCAGCAAAAGCACCAATTTTATTTAGTGGCAACCTGGTATAGACCGAATCCCCCACTTTAAATTTCAAAACATCATCACCGACAGCTTCAATGACACCCGATAATTCATTCCCTAAAGTTAAAGGTAACGTATAGTCGGCAATCATCCGAACACTACCATTCATATTCAAGATATCCAGCGGATTTACACCTGCAGCTTTCACTCTGACAAGGACCTCATGGCTCTGAATCTGAGGTGTCTCAATATTATTGATTTCCACCTGGATTTTTTTAGAGTATTTCTGTATTTGAGCTGCTCTCATCATCTATCCTCTTCCTTTGCTTATAGACTATATAAGTTGAACTAAAGATTATTTACACTGACACTACGATGACAGAACAACCCTCCAATCGCTGTTATCGTGTAAATAAGTAGTTCAACTTATGTAGGAACATGGCGCGCAATGTTCAGTTGTACGCCATGCTCCATGGTTTGTGCTAGTGTAGCCCCTCTTGCGACTTTAATTCTTCCAACGTAGGATAATCCGTGTAGCCCTTACTTCCCAATCCAAAGAAGGTTGTCGGATCTGCTTCATTCAGTGGCGCACCTTGTCGAAGTCGTTCCACCAAATCTGGATTAGCTAAGGACCATACACCAACCGGTACCACATCAGCGAGACCACGATCTAAATCGACACTGAGATCCTCCAACGTTCTTCCAGCCCGATTGACCAACAATGGATTTTGCCAGATCGAACGAATGTCTTGGAGCAGTTGTTCATCTCCAAGATGCATAACATGAAGGTAAGCCAAATCCAATTGAGCCAATTCTTCTACAAGATAGCGATACAGTTCAGGACCTTGTTCGCCATCTTGAATTCCACCCAGTGGTGTGCCTGGTGAGATACGGAAGCCTGTCCGTTCTGCACCTATTTCCTTCACAATGGCTTTGGTTACTTCAATCGCAAAGCGAGCACGATTTTCAATAGATCCGCCATACTCATCTGTGCGTGTATTCGAATTTTCTCCTAAAAATTGATTGATCAAGTATCCGTTGGCCCCATGAATTTCAACGCCATCCGCCCCTGCTTCGATCGCTGCGGCTGCTGCTTTTCGGAAATCGGCAATGGTCGTTTGAATATCCTCCTGACTCAATTCCCGGGGAACGGGGATATCCTGCATCCCTGTAGCCGTAAACATTTCTACACCCGGTACGATTGCTGACGGAGCAACCGGTTGACGATGATGCGGGGTATTGTCCGGATGTGACATGCGACCCGCATGCATTAATTGGATATATACATAACCGCCAGCTTCATGCACCGCATCCGTTACCTTCTTCCATCCTTCAATATGCTTATCGGTGTAGATGCCCGGTGACCATAAGTAACCCTGTCCATCATCGGAAGGTTGTGTTCCTTCCGTAATCAGGAGTCCCATCGTTGCGCGTTGAGCATAATAAAGTGCCGCCAACTCTCCAGGTGTACCATCTTCTTGTGCTCGACTGCGTGTCATAGGTGCCATCGCTAGTCGATGAGGCAATTCCATGTTGCCAATCTTTGTTTTACTCCATATCTTTTCCAATTGAATGTACTCCTCTTCTTATTTGAGATTTTGTAAATGTATCCTCTGGATTCTGCTGTATTAATTCAATTCTGAAATCACCGGGTAGATCGCACCTGTCAGTTGGAACTCATAGTTCTGGTCTACAATTCCCACGACCACTTCATTGTGATCATACAGATCGATCATGAAGCCTGCCATTTCTTTAGCAGTGTGGTACTTAGACATGTTTGCCTTGTAATCAAATCCTTCAGCATCTATTGATTTTTGCACAAATTCTGTTTCCGTGACCGCTGGTGCAAGCACCTTCGCTTTTAGTTTTGCACCCTTCAATTCCAGTTCTTTGGCAAGGCCCTCTGTGAAGGCACTAACGTAGTATTTCGATGCAGAATAAGCAACACTGCCTACAGCAATGGCATATCCGAGTGCGGATGAGACGTTAATCAATTGAGTGCCTTCCACATTCGCATAATCTCGCACATACAGTGTAGATAGAATGGTCAAAGATTCGATGTTAACACGCAGCATGGTCTCCACTTTATCCAAATTCTGTTCAGCAATGAACGAGCCTTCTCCAAGCCCTGCATTATTGATCCAAGTCTCAATTTCATATTCCTTCAAATCGTTATACAGTTCGTACGCCTCTGCGGTAACAGACAGGTCGCTTGTATGAACGACAACATTTACTTTAGGATCGATACCCTGAATAGTTGATTTAAGTTCTTCCAACTTATCCAATCTTCTGGCTACCAAAATCAAGTTTTTGCCCCGTGCTGCAAATGCCAATGCTGTTTCATATCCAATTCCTGAACTTGCTCCTGTAATCACTGTGTATTTCATCATATTCTCTCCCTTATATTCTTTAGATTAGTGTAATCTCAGTTTTGAGAACGATCGTTCTTTATTGTGCAAAAAAAAGTAGTTAGATCTAACTTGCTGTTAGCATATCATTTCTAGAACGAACAGTAAAGAATTATTTTATATAGAAAATATGCTTGGAACACACTTAAATGAGAATAAAATAACGCTATATAAACCATTTTTATATCATAAATTAAGAATTCCTACATGTTTCACTCCTTCAAATTAAGCAGAACTAACTTTTCTTTCATTGAATAATCTAATGTCAGGCCAATGGCCACAAGTATACCATCAACCTTTCCTAGCTACGCTAATCTGAATTCGACATCATCCATGCCAGAAATTCTCCAAACGAATCGGATACCTTTTCAACCTCTTCAAATTCAGGCTCACATCCACGGACAATAGCCCCACTGTCGGTTGTTAAGTCAATGGCATAGAATGTATATCCATCCTCCACAGACATTACGATCGGCAAGTGATGATCCCACCAGGCCGTTATCTCTGACTGCCAAATAGAATCACCCTCTGCTGCCTCCAAACTAAGCATTTCAAATTCATTCCATTGGAATGCAGTCTCCGTGCTATTGTTGAACTCAGCCTCACAAATAAACCAGGTTTGCTCATCCGGTGCAACGCATTTTTCAACTACATTTAGAAATTCTAAATATTCATCCGGAAGTCCTTTATATCTTGAAGTAATGCTGCTGTTTAAATGTGACTGCGAACCGGATTTACTCATTATGTCCCAGCCTTTTTCCCCGGCCCAAGTCATAAATTCCCTAAAGTGAGTGTTTCCTTTTCCATTATTCACTTCCAATTCATACACCTGCCCATCAGCTTAAGAAATAGAAACTATATCACCTATTCGGGATTTGAATGGAAAATCCCTGCTGTGGTGCTTCAAAAAGAAAGACAAAAAGACTGGGAACATGGCCCGAGAAAAGCGGCAACCAGGTTCCAGCCTTTGGTGAGTTGCGGAAAGTTAATTTTAGTTAGGAACGGTTAATTTGAAATTGGACAGGAATTTTTTAGTTATTAAATATCCGCTGTCTCATCGCCTCAAACAACAGAATCGTTGCCGCCATTGCCGCGTTAAGCGATTCTGCCTGTCCCTGCATCGGGATCGTAATTGCATCATCCACCAAGCGTGCTGTAGCGTCCGAGATACCTTTGCCTTCGTTACCGATCACAAGCCATACCGACTGCGTAAAATCATAACTATAACATGAATGTTCTGCCTGCAAAGAAGTACTTACCAGCTTCACGCCCGCAGCCTTCGCTTCGGGAAGCAAGGATTCCAACTGTCCCTCCACAATGGGCAGATGAAACAATGACCCCATCGTCGAACGAATCGTCTTTGGGTTATAGACATCGGCACAGCCAGCGCCAAGTACCACCCCAGCAGCTCCAGCTGCATCCGCACTACGGATGATTGTCCCCACATTCCCTGGGTCCTGCACACCATCCAGCACCACAACAAGCCCGCGCGCTCCGGTAATCAGGCTTTCCAGTGGCTCACTGCCTTTACGCACAATCGCGAATACAGGCTGTGGAGTCATTGTATCCGTACATTTGGCGATAACCGCAGGAGATACACTGACCCACTCCACACGCTGAAGCGGGTTTTCAAGCCCGGCAAGCTCATTCGGTACGCCTTGCTCTCCATCGTACACAATACACTCCAGATCCGCTCCAGCGCGCAATGCTTCCTGGACCAAATGAATGCCCTCAATGATATATTTATGTTGACGGGTACGATGCTTTTTCTCCAGCAACTGCGCCCATTCTTTTACACGTGTATTTTGCGGTGATACAATATCCATCTTTCCATCCTTCCCATCTGCATCCATCACTTCGGATACGCAAGCTCCATTTTCGTCAAATGATCCTTGTGACCCACAATGATCAGCACATCTCCAGCTTCGATCCGATCCTCAGCGTACGGCGAGATGTTCATCGAGTTCCCACTGCGGATCGCCATCACGTTACAACCAAAACGTGCACGGATGTTTAATTCCATCAAGTTTTTACCGATCATTTGCTCGGAGGCTCTCATCTCCAAAATGCTGTAATCCTCAGATAACTCGATGTAATCCAGTATATTAGGCGAGGTCAGATGATGGGCTACGCGTAGTCCCATATCCCGCTCAGGATAGATGACTTTATCCGCCCCAATCTTCTGCAATACCTTACCATGAAGCTCATTTTGAGCTTTTACGATCAGCACCGGTACGCCCATATCTTTCAATATCAGGGTTGTCAGAATACTCGCCTGAATATCTTCACCAATCGCCACAACGACAACGTCGAAATTCCGTATGCCCAGCGCACGCAGCGCTTCTTCATCTGTTGAATCTGCCGATACCGCATGGGTCACCACATTGGACATTTCCTGAGTCCGCTGCTCGTCCGCATCAATTGCCAGCACATCGAATCCCATGCCACTCAGTGCATTGGCAACACTTGATCCGAACCGTCCCATGCCAATTACGGCATACTGTTTCTTGGCCATTAGGGTCTTAACCTCCCGTTGCTCTTCAGCATGACGCATCATTACGGATACCCATGCTAACGTAAATAATCCTTCGTAGTATACCACAAAGCCCGATAAACTTGAATGCGCTCGTGCTTCCCAGGGAACAGTATTAGAGCAGCCGAATATACGAGGAGGGAATTGCGATGCCCATTACATTAAGCCTGCGTGAAGCGATTGTTCATAAAGTTCATGACAAGAGTGATGATCAGCTCCGGGAGATGATTGAAGGTTCAGTAGATGGACCGGAAGCTGCATTACCTGGACTTGGCGCCATTTTCGAGATGATCTGGAAGAACACAGAACCTGCCAAGCAGGAAGAACTCATTCAAATCGCGCAAGAGCATCTGCACACCATTCCCGTCCAACCGCTTAGCTAATCGAAGCAGTGGAGGGTAAGGTAACCATCATTACGTTTGTTCTGTCTGCAAAAGAAAGCTTTCCCTTATTCGGCTGGATCATACCCGCCTCCAGGTAAGGTGTATAGCAATAGATCCCTCCGCCAATTGGCGGAGGGATCTTATTTTTAACAAACTCTATCTCATCACATGAGCTTGTCACGTTTAACTAATTTTTTAACAATTCCCACGAAATACTTCTGTCTTCACTTAAGGCGCAGTCTCCAGGAATTGAGCTGTAGGATTTTTATCCATAGCCGTTCTCATTGCATACTCATTTTCGAAGAGCACCACATAATTCCCTTTTTTATCTTTTACAAGCGCAGAGTTAATCCGGAATTTGCTTGGGTCCAGATTCTCGTCCACGATCCAGCGAGCGAACTGATAAGGCATGCGCTGCAATTGCACATCTACCCCATACTCACCTTTCATCCGGTATTCAAATACCTCGAACTGAAGTTGACCAATTACGCCGAGGATTGTCTCGTCGAAACTTGCCGTCTGGAACACCTGAATGGTTCCTTCCTCCGTCAACTGATCAATTCCTTTTTGGTACTGTTTATGTTTCAACGCATTTTTCACGGTAACTTTGGCGAAAATCTCTGGTGAGAACGTTGGCAACTCCTCAAAGACAACCTCGCTGCCTTGGCTCAGTGAATCGCCAATCCGGAAGATACCCGGATCGAACAAACCGATAATATCGCCAGCATATGCCTCTTCGACAATATCCCGATCTTGTGCCAGGAATTGCTGTGGCTGTGACAGCTTGATCTCTTTGCCCACACGAGTATGCTTCACACTCATTCCACGTTGGAACTTGCCTGACACAATACGCAGGAACGCAATACGATCCCGGTGTGCCGGGTTCATGTTTGCCTGAATCTTGAACACATAACCGCTGAATTTCTCATTTGTTGGCTGAATCTCTCCTGCCGTACTGCGACGTGGTTCAGGCTTCGGTGCCAGTTCCAGGAAGTTCTCCAGGAAAGTCTGTACGCCGAAATTGTTAATCGCACTACCGAAGAAAATAGGTGTCAATTCGCCGCGTTGAACTTTCTCCATGTCGAATTGGTCGCCCGCAATATCCAGCAACTCCAGATCCTGACACAATTGATCATGCAGGTATTCTCCTGCCATCTCACGGATAATCGGATCTTTGTAGCCATCTACCTTTTGTACTTTAATCGTCGAGTGATCGTCCCCTTGGAACAATTCCACCTGATTTTTCATCCGGTCATAGACACCACACAGCTCGCGACCTGTACCAATAGGCCAGTTCATCGGAACCGAACGAATACCCAGTACATTTTCAAGCTCTTCCATCAGGTCAAATGGGCTTTTACCCTCACGGTCGAGTTTGTTGATGAACGTAAAGATTGGAATGCCACGCTTCGCACATACCTGGAACAACTTGATCGTTTGTGCCTCGACACCTTTTGCCACGTCAATCAACATTACCGCGCTATCGGCAGCCGTCAGTGTACGATACGTATCCTCACTGAAATCCTGGTGACCCGGTGTATCCAAAATGTTGACGCGATGATCCAGATAATCAAATTGCATTACGGAAGAGGTAACCGAGATCCCCCGTTGTTTCTCAATTTCCATCCAGTCACTTGTTGCGTGTTTGCTGGCTTTCCGAGCTTTTACCGTTCCCGCAAGGCGAATCGCGCCCCCGAACAGCAACAGTTTCTCGGTCAATGTAGTTTTACCCGCATCCGGGTGAGAGATAATGGCAAACGTCCGGCGTTTGTCCACTTCCTGTTGAAGAATTTCATTTGCAGCTTTGCTCATAGGTTTAATCCCTTTCGTCCGTTCATTCACGTTAATCCGGCATGGCCGGTCCATCATTCAATCTTTATGCAATCCGGCGAGGCCGGTTGATTGTACACGAGTTTTTACGTACTAGGTATTTACACACTAGATTAATTTTACACATTTACAATGGAGTTCATCCTCCTCAAATCTGTGCTTTCATGCATACCGTGAACTGCTTCTTAACCCAACTCTCCTATTGTACCATAATCTGTACCGAAAATAACCGATTACTACCGCAGATTCTTCTCTTTTCACTTGCAAAAAAAAGCACCCTTCAGCCGTTTCCATGGCATCCAGGCACTCCTCATTCATTTTTATTTATCGGTTTTAGAAAATCAATGCATCCAGCGCGTATTGTCCGCCACCTGTCAATGCCAGCGCTACACCAATCACCAGAATCGCGAGATTATATTCGAATCCGTTCTGTGTGGACCAGTATCCGTTCGCTCCATGGACTTTCACAATGGCAATGACCATCGTCAATGCAATCAGAATGCCACCTACTGGTGTAAGCAGACCCAGAGCCAACAGCAATCCGCCACCGAATTCCGCGAGTCCAGCCAGCAACGCCACCAATGCACCGGGCTTCATGCCCATCGACTCAAACCAGCCACCTGTACCCTTGATCCCGTAACCTCCGAACCAACCAAACAGCTTTTGAGCCCCGTGCGCCATGAACGACAATCCAATCACCAAACGAATCAACAACAATCCTACATCCAACATCATTTTCTTTTTCCTCCATTCGATATATACAAAATAGTATTCTTAGATTAAAGATATTATGCACATTTTTTCTTCATGATTCTCTGTGACGTAAACCCCTTCAACTGGTTTACATTTTATCTCATGAATGATAACTTATCCGAAACGTTTGCCCGAATGAAGTTTGTCATTTGCGTAACTCTTTAACTCATGTGTTGAGTATAAGTTACATACTTACTTTTTGTCAACAACTTAATTTAAATTACTTATTTCCTTATGATGGATACCTACCTTTTCCCCCACTAAAAAGCCTGGGTACACCGCAAAATTTGCGATTTCCCCAGGCTCAGTCATGTTGTGTATGTTGTTAATACTGTTGTTAATGCCCTTACCCTACCCTAACCATTCACTTGCCAGATCACGCTGTCCTCATCCTGACCATTCACCGGCCACCAGTGGAATCCGTCCTGCTCCAGCAGCTTATCTGTCGCTTCTGGCCCCCATGTTCCAGCAGGGTACGTATGAAGCTCTCCTTGATTCTGCCCCCAGGCTGCTGCAATCCGATCCACAAAAGACCAGGCTGTTGCCACTTCATCCCAACGGGTGAAGTACGTAGAATCCCCTTCTGCCGCATCGTGCAGCAGACGTTCATATGCTTCAGGCGAGTTAATTCCAATCATGCAGCTCTGACAGAAATCCATCGCGAGTGGCTGAATCTCGGAATCCGAGCCTGGTTTCTTGGCATTGATTTTGATATATATGCCTTCCATCGGATTCACCCGAATGACCAGCAGGTTAGGTTCGAGCTTATACTTTTTCCCAAGGTACACGTTGTTTGGCATCGACTTGAACTCAACTACGATCTCGGTCGTTTTCACCGGAAGTCGCTTGCCTGTCCGAATGTAGAATGGCACACCCGCCCAGCGGAAATTATCCACGAATACACGTGCTGCAAAATACGTCTCCGTATTCGACTGCGGATCAACCTTGTCTTCCTGGCGATACCCCGGAAGCTGCTTGCCACGGTACTCCCCTTCGGCATACTGCCCCCGCACAACGTTGTTGCTCACTTCCTCATCCGAGGTGAACGCCCGTAGAGAGCGTAATACCTTCACCTTTTCATCCCGAATGTCTTCCGGGAATAGGCGACTCGGCGGTTCCATCGCAATCATCGTCAGCATCTGGAGCATATGATTCTGCCCCATATCACGCAGTGCACCGGAGTGATCATAATAACCACCACGTTCTTCCACGCCTACCGTTTCACCAAGCGTAATCTGAACGTTGGCAATATGTTTGTTATTCCAGAGCGGTTCAAAAAAAGCATTTCCAAACCGAATCACTTCAATATTTTGCACCATTTCCTTGCCCAGATAATGATCAATACGATAGATTTCCTCTTCACGGAATACCTCACGAATCTGCTCATTCAGATGTTCGGCGGATTGCAGATCATAACCAAATGGTTTTTCGATCACCAAACGGTTCCAACCCTTACTTTCTAACATACCACCGTCCCGCAAACTGTACGAGACACTGCCAAACAGCTCAGGTGCCAGTGCCAGATAGAACAGCCGGTTCCCCGGCGTGTTAAACTTTGATTCCAGATGCTCCGTCTGCGCACGCAGCTCTTTGAATCCTTCCACATTATTGATATCCAGTGCTTTGTATTCAAAATGATCGACAAAAGCGTTCCACTCATCAGGTTCCCCCGCTGGATAACGGCAGAACTCTTTAATGGATTCATAGATGTCTTCCCGGAATTCTTCTGGGGACCTCGGACGACGTGCTACGCCAATAACCGCAAAGTCTTCGGCAAGCTTGCCTTCACGGTAAAGACTGTAGATAGCCGGAAACAGCTTCCGGCGGGCCAAATCACCCGTTGCTCCAAAAATGAAAAATACTGCGCCTGGTGTCTGTACTTCATCTTGCAATTGTTTTTCAACCATGGGCTCCTCTTTCTTCCGGGAAGATAACCTTCATGCTCTCCCCGAGCTATGTAATGGTGTTATATATGCACGACATACAACTGTCAATTACCAGCAAGTTCCTTCTTGGATGTGATGCCATTTTAGCATATCAACTGAATGGATGCACTATTTCAAACTCATTTTTCTGATAAAGATTCTCAATATTGGGTCCTAATTCATGAAAAAACCATTCCTTAATATTCAATCGTAATCACCGGAAACCCCACTGTAATTCGATTGTCGGCCTCGTCTCCAACCTGGTGAACTGCGAGTTGCATATTCAACATGTGCGAGCCACTCTTGATCGATAGGGGCAGCTCAGCCGCCTTATAAGAGACACTTCCGCTGGCTACATCTGTATAACGTTCAACTGAGGCGATATCCACCTTTGTGGACAGCTGTTTTTCGATCAGTTCCAGTTGCTGACTCGCATCATGTTCAGTAGCAGTAACTGCTGTACCTTGCACAGACATATTCCAGGTTGCCTTCATCCCTGAGTCTACAAGCAGTTGATCGACCTCTTCATGTAATGTCATTAATGCCTTCCGATCCGTGTGTGCATCCCCTGAGAGTTGTACGATGGCATAGTAACCATTGTCTCCTGTATCGACGACATTGACCAACATGCCTACGCCACCATTAGCTGTATCGACAATCTCTTCACTACGGTAAACATCATGACCCGTCTGGCGTACCCGCACAGGTTGTTCCAGTCCCAAGTGACCAGCCAGTAACACGGCCTGCGCTTGTGCATCTCCCTTGCTTTCTCCTTGCCATTTAATAACTAGACGATCCACATTATCAATCACGCTGTCAGCAGTATAGATTAACTGTTCCAGTTGGGCTGCTTTGGATTCATTCTTCTCTGCATATACCTGTGTCACACCGATAAGAATAATGATTGCCATTGCCAATATACCTGCTGTCATCCAACGATTTAACATTTGAATCCCCCGCTTCTTTCTTGCATTCTATGAATCTATCAACAGCATGCCCCTTTCGCATATTTGCTATACTTCTTCTGCACACAACAAAAAAGCCCCACCCGCCACTTGCATGGCAGATCAGAGCTTTCCATTCATCTTTTCTATATAAATTGAACTACACAATATTTACACTCGCCACTCCGATGACAGAACAACCTTCTGATCGCTGTTATCCCCAGATTTTTTGATTCCCTTTTTCAAGGTAAAAATCCGGGGATAAAGGCGAAGTTTATGCTTCCGAAGTAGCTTTCTTTCAGAAAGCTTTTAGCTTCGCTTCTTCAGGTTCTTTCTGTCCTCTTATCTATAACTTCCGCACATGAAAGCACGGTTCTTTGGCTTCATTATGTTATTACATATGATTCTTATTACTCTGCAAGTCCATTTTTATAAGCATAGATCGCGGCCTGTGTACGGTCGTCTACGCCCAATTTTGCCAGTAAGTTTGTAACATGGAACTTGACTGTTTTGATACCAATGATCAGATCATCAGCGATGTCCTGATTTGATTTACCTTTGGCGAGCAACCGCAGCACATCCATTTCACGGTCTGTTAATTCATCGTGCAAAGGAGCTGCTGCCTGTGGCTGCCGGAAGCGATTCATCATTTTCGAAGCCACCTGTGACTCCAGAACGGATTGCCCGCGAGCTGCTGCGCGAATCGCATCTGCCACTTCATTGGCTCTTGATGTTTTCAACAGATAACTGAATGCGCCTGCTTCAATGACAGGATACATTTTTTCATCATCCAAGTAACTGGTCAATACAATGACTTTGCACTCTGGATACATTTTAAGTACCTGACGAGTAGCCTCAATGCCGTCCATTCCTTCCATAACCAGATCCATCAGAACAACATCAGGCTTATATTCCTGTGCGAGCCGAATGCCTTCCTCTCCACTACCTGCTTCACCAACAACTTCAATTCCATCTTCGGTATCCAGTACCGCTGCAAGACCAATACGTACCATCTCATGATCATCCACGAGCAATACTTTGATCGACGTTTCCGTCTCCGTTTCGACTTCCGGTTCCATTGACATGTTCTTCCTCGCTTTCATCGTTCATCAAAGGTATCGTAATCTCAATCCGCGTTCCCTTACCAGGCGCTGTTACAAAATGTATGGCCCCGCCAATCTCCGTAACACGTTCACGCATGTTAGCCAGACCGTAAGAAGCTTGTTTATTCTCATCCAGATCAAAGCCTTGCCCATCATCACGAATCAATACCCGGATCGCATCAGTACGGCGCTGGATCCGTATCTCCATTTTTTCCGCTTTTGCATGCCGTAACGTATTGGACATAGCCTCCTGAACGATCCGGAACAGATGATTCTCGATGCCTTTGATCAGATCAATGTCTTCGTCCATTTCGAGCACAATGTCCATGGGTACTTTTGTTTTCAGTTCCATCACCAGATCACGCAGACCTTGTTCGAGATGTTTACCCTCCAGATAGACTGGACGCAGATGTAACAGTAACGCACGCATCTCGGACTGGGCTACCGAAGCCATCTCCTCAATCAAAGCCACCTGCCGCTGAGCACGTTCAAAATCCTTCTCCATCTTCCGTCCAACGGCCGTTGCTGTCATGGATATCGCAAACAATTGTTGCGATACCGCATCATGCAGTTCCCGTGCCAAACGTTGCCGCTCTTCCACAATAGCCGTAATTCTGGCTTGTTCAGCAAGCTGTGCATTATGAGTAGACAATCGCTGGAGCGTAGATATCTGATCTTCCCACTTTTTGCCGATTCGTCCGAGTTGCTCACTTAAACGGCCCACATCATCATCGCCCAGATCAGGTACAGTGCGTGATAGAGAGCCCTTCTCCCACAGTAGAAGTGTTTCCCGCAGCAGTTCAAGCCGGCGTTTAACCCGGTAACTCTGATAGAACCCAAAGACCGCACCAATCCCAATCAGAAGCAGCAATAAGGCCAGACCCGATTGAATCAGATGCCGCCAGCCTGTAAACGGAGCAAGATAACCATATGTATACAATACATACAAAATAACAGCTAGCACAATGAAAACCAGGAGGATCCCTTCACCCATACTTCGGGTTACCATGTCGGTATGTCGTTTTGTCTTCATCGGGGTCTCCTCCTTCTCTTCATCTATTTTACTACGGATTACTGATGTTTAGGTCGCCAACAATATAAGAAATGACAAATTTTGCTTTATGTTCACTGGATTCATATCCAGGCGTTCTCCATACTAATTTGTTCATCATGCCGCTATCTTGTTCTCCAAGAAGATTAATCCGGCCGAAAAGAACCGATGCTTCAATCTCCACACCATAATCTTCTGGTAGTGTAAGGCGAACATTACCCATAACTCCTTGCAGCAGCACAATTGTTTGTTTCTCCTCCGGAATCGAAAGAGATAGATCCGCGTTAACCTCACCTATGGCATGCCACAGACTCATACTACGTAACGTCCAGGATGATTGATCCCAGTAGTACCGAGCCATGAAATTCTGTTTCTTCATAACGCCTTCGTCCAGATGAATCTTTTTGTTTTTCGAATAAAAGTAAGCTAAAGAAGCCAGTACAATCAAAAATACAATCATTAAATTATCCAGCAATAACAGTGCCGCACCAATGCCAAGATACCGATGACCTTTGCGGGTATCCCCATTGCGGACTTGAAGCATTCCAACCGTTAACAGAATCAGTGCGGCAGCGGTCAGGAAGTTAATATTGTCATTCAATAACATCATTGTGCCAATAATCATAATGACAACTGCAAGCCATTTACTCTTTTGATTCATCCCCGCCGCACCTCCTCTGTAAGTTAATCTCTCTTTATTCAACGGAAAAGCCATACCAGGCAATGAAGTCCTGTATGGCTTAACTTTTGTTCTACCAACCGTACATTATACACGATTTATAGAATATCATATTGTCCACTAAGCGAACAGTTATTCTTTTGAAGTTCCGTTCGCTTCATTCTTGGAACCATTGCCCATTTTATTTTTGAGGGCTTGTAATTGCTGATCCACTTTGAATTGTTTTTCCACATCTACAGGATTCGTATACGTGGATGATGTGTTGCGATAAGGTGCACGAGCTACGTCAGCCTCAGCTTCCAGTTGCATGATTTTCTCTTCCATGCGGTGGAATCCAAGTGATGCGCCGCCACTTTCGATCGAATGCAAGCTGTTGATGGAAGACATTTGTTTTTTAGCTTTTGCCATTTGTGCACGGGATACAAGTTCATTACGTTTGTTACGCATTTTGTAGAACTCATCTTTCATATCATGCAACTGTTGCAACAGATCTTTTGCTTGTGCTTCGGACTGTGCATGCAGTTCGCTGTACTCCGTAATTTTTTGATCAAAGTAGATTTTCTCTTCCAACAATTTGCGTGCCACTTCTTCCTGACCGTTAGACAGAGCAGCTTCTGCTTGGGACTCACGTTGTACCGAAGTACGCTCCGCTTCATCCAAACGTTGTTTCATGCGGCGCTCATTTGCCATTTGTTTAGCAACAGTTACCTCTGCCTCATGAATCTCAGCCTCCATATCACGCAAGTACTGGTTCAACATTACAATCGGGTCCTCTACTTTATCCAACATATCATTTACCGATGCTTTCGTCATATCCTTAATCCGTTTAAATACTCCCATTTTACTTTTCTCCCTTCTCGTAACGAGATAATTTTTGGCGAAGCTCTTCAACTTCTTTTTTCAGTGCTTTTTTCTCGATATCTTTCATCATGGAATCAAGTTCACTTTCTTGCGGTGCTCCTGCTCCGTAGGCGTTGTTGTCATAAGAACGGGGACCAGATTGAGGTCTGCCGTTGAATCCAGGGCCGGGACCGAAGTTACCAGGACCTTGTTGGTTGTGATTATTTTGAAAAGGACCTCTTGGTGGCTGATGATCATAGTTGTCGTATCCTCTGCCAGGACCAGGGCCTTGGCCCGGACCGTAGCCATATGGATCATAAGGCGGATACGGTTCTTTTGGTACCACCAGTGCTGCAATAAAGTATATTAACAACGACGTGCCGCCAGTTACGAAGATACTGATAACAAAGATGATACGCAGCAGGGTGGAATCCATTCCGATGGTTTCGGAAATTCCGCCGCACAAGCCGGTTAACATCCGGTCACGCGTTGAGCGGTATAATTTGCTCATGTGCTTGCTCCTTTCGTTTACTTGTATCCTCTTACGTTGGAATCATAAGCATATGGATCAACGTGATTGGATTCCTTTGGTACCACCAATGCAGCGATGAAGTAGATCAACAATGATGTACCTCCCGTAGCGAAAATACTGATGAAGAAAATGATACGTAGCAGCGTGGTACTCAATCCGAGATTTTCAGAAATGCCACCGATCAAACCTGTTAGCCTTCGATTACGCGCCGAGCGGTATAATTTATTCATTGTGACTACTCCTTTCTGTCATTGTTCAATTTCTGTCTTAAGCGTTCCAGTTCCTTATCCAGCGTAGAGGATGACATGCTGCCAGTCACTCCTGAACCATCTTGATTCATCCGCCGGATATCGCGGAGACTTTGTGCTTCATATTCGAGATCAGAGACTTGATCATCCAGTCGGTTAAACATACGGGGTACATTCTGACCGTTGTGATTGCCTCTCTGGTTCATACGTTGCTGTAACTGAATCGTCTGCATACGAGCGTAGTAATATTGGCGTTTGCTGTATACATTCTGATATTCAACCTTCAGCTGGTCGATCTGTTCATCCAACTCCTGTAATGCCGCATAACTTTGTGCATACAATTCATTGTACTGTTCCATTTTTTCCTCGTGGAGGATTTTCTCCTGCAAGGCCAGCTTAGCGAGATGTTCTTCCCCTGCTTTCAGAGCCATGGAAGCCTGTTCTTCCCGTTTGTTCACCATACCTGCTGCCTGATCGGCTTGTTGTTTCATTTGTCTGGTATGGCTTGCATATTGATGACGAAGTTTCTCGGCTTCACCGATGTCTTGGCGGGTCGAGACCAGGAACTGATCAATCAGTTTGACTGGGTCCTGACTTTGCTCCAAATGTTCGTTCAGATTAGCTACGGTAATATCCCGCATTCGACGAAATACACTCATTATGTTCTGTCCCTCCTTTTCATAATCGTGAAAGCTTAGTACCGACCACGACGACTGCGGTTATTGCTTAGCATTGAGATACCAAAGATGATTAACCCGATCGCGATGATCGGTCCGATCAACCATGCCAGTTTACCCATCAGTGAGATGATACCGATGATGAGAACAATCCAGCCAAGCATCACATTCCCTCGTTTAACTCCGTAGTATCCCAGTGCAATCATCAGGACCGGAATCAGATAACCCATTAAGTGTCCAAGAAGTGGAGTTAACTTTCCGAAGAGGAGTAGTGCACCCAGCGCAATCAATACAATCGCCCAGCCATTTCCCTTATTCAATCTCATAATTGTTGTTCACCGCCCTTTCCATTCGTTCCTTTTAATGTGTTGAGTCATTTGTTCGTTTGTTTCTTGTTTTTTGTTTCCGTGTTTCTTGTTTAACCTTATGTCCTTATTCTAGGGGATTCCGCGACTTTTCAAAACAGACCGTGGACGGTTTTTCATCCTAGACTCAGGTCGGGGATCTAGTTGGACCTTTGACTGTCCCTATATAAGACCAACGTTCCACCTAAGCTGAATAGCACTCCAGATACCTTCTATTCCCCGTATTCAGGCTACCCTTTAGCAGATATCGACCTGTAGAGAGAATGTTGTCCATGTCTCTATTTACGTTCACACTGCAATTTCGTTTCTCATGATTCCGTATTGGATAGTCAGTCCAAGCCATTTCTCTAGCCTTTTCTGCAAAATCATCTATCAGCAATCCCTTATCTCTACTTCTATACACTTTTGTTAAATTACTTATTTATCCAAATAAACAAAATTTAGATTGTTCTATATGTAAGCGTTTACTAAAATAGAAAGTGTTACTATTTCTAATGTCAGGGGTGGAACTGAAACTGTGCGACCAATCAGCTATCTCCATAAAATGATCATCTTCGGAATCCTGTTAAGCACCCTGCCCATTTTGTTAACGGGAATTGCCGCATTTATCTATTCATCAAACCAAACTGAGCTGCATCGTACGCAGGCCAACAGACAGTTGCTGGAACAAATGCAATCCAACGTAGAGCACAAACTTGCTACAGTCAGTTATATGCTTGATCAGGCCGTTCGCTCTCCAGTAACCCTCCGCTCCCTGTCTGCTTCTTCTTCACTAGAGGGGAAAGGGCCTTTGCTTGCCGACAAGCTACAGAGCGAATTTCAGAATATGAGGTCATGGGAACCTTTGCTGGATATTACTCTGGTGAATCAATCTCAGAATTGGCTTATTGATCATGCCGGATTATATCGTAATACGGATTTTCCACTGGCTCTTCCCATGAAGGAATTGATATCGGATACGTTAACCTCTGGATGGCAGCTCTCCCCTTCATCGGTGTTCAGTAATGACGAGCGCTCACCCGGTACAGGCTGTATTTATCATATTGCCCTTGCGAGATCTATTCCGAATCTGAATACGTCATCCGACGCTGCATTGATTGCCGGAATTCCTGCATGTTCTTTGCAAAATACACTAGGAGAAGCCTCCATAGGCAATGCTGCCTCTGGACTGATCATTTTGAATCGGGAACAACGTATCTTGGTGCATCCCGATCCTGTATACATTGGACAACCGTTGTCTGCCATTGGATTACAGGATCGGGATACGGAAGCCAACATAACCAAACTATCACCCATCACATTTTCAACAGGCTTTGAAAAACGGGAAGCTAAGATCGCCGATACACATTATTCCCTGACGTATAGCCCTTCTACCTTAAAGGGATGGACTTATGTGCTAATCTCACCTACCAATATTCTGACACAAGAATATATCGATATCGGATTACACACCTTGTATATCAGTATCTGCTTACTTTTACTTTCATTATTACTCGCCTGGCTCGGCTCCAAGCGAATGCATGTCCCGATTCGTAAACTTTTAACCCAACTTGGTGACAACCACCTGTCCAAAGAAGGAAACACGGTAGCTCAGCAATCACCACCATTTTCTGATGAGTTCGAACAGATCAGAGCAGGGGTCTCACAATTATCTGCCTCTCACTCCCAATTAGAGAACACACTTAATGTGCATCTATTGCAGATTCGCAATCATTTTATGATGAATCTGTTCCAGGGTAAGATCCCTGTTCATACTCTTCATGACGCCCTGAATGAATATGGCTACACGCATCAGGTTCGGGAATGGCAACAAATTGCTGTTATTACACTACAGGCCGATCTTGTTAATCATACAAAATATAGAGCTAGTGATCGTGATCTCTTATTATTCGCTATTCAAAATATATTGGAGGAAACGGTTGTGCATAACCAACAATTGCTTCCCATTGTGCTGGAACATACGGTAGTCACGGTGATTGGGACCGTTGAACAGGATCAGTTTATTTTTTCACAGCAGCTATATGTATTAACAGACCAGTTACAACAACAGATGGATAAGATTCTAGCTCTTCAAGTCAGTATAGGATTCAGCCAGTCGCACAGCTCTCTACATCACATCCCTCAAGCTTACACAGAAGCCTTGGAAGCACTGAGGCATCGGATGAAGCTGGGAACAGGCATTATTTTTCAATATGAGAACATAGATCATTACACTCCCACTTGGTCCATGACCTACCCGGAATCATTGGAATATTCGTTGATCCAAGCTATTCAAAGTGCGGATGAAGTTCAGGCCTCTGCTCTTCTGAAACAACTGCTTGAAGTAATCTTTGGTATGGAGGTTACACCCGAGGAGTATGAGGTGGCTCTTACGAGGCTGCTCACGCATATTTTGCAAATGACTCAGGAATCCGGCATACGACTCGGACAGATCTCCCAAGGTCGTGGCTCGATGTTTCATGAACTTCATAGTTTGCAGTACGCTGCTGAAGTTGAGGATTGGTTTAAATATCAAGTCATCTTGCCCGTCATTCAGGTTTTTAAAGCGAGACAATATGCCCAGTATCAGCATATATCTGAGAAAATGATTGCCATGATTCATCAAGATTATGATAAGGATCTGACGCTTGAGGAATGTGCCTTGAAGCTTCACTACAATGCCAACTACTTAAGTAGTGTTTTCCGCAAAGAGACAGGCTGTGCATTTAGTGAATATCTGACCAAGTACCGATTTAACATCGCTAAAAAATGGCTGGACGAAAGTGATCTAACCGTTAAAGATATCGCAGCACGACTTCGGTACAATAATCCGCAAAACTTTATCCGATCATTCCGTAAATGGGAAGGGATCACCCCCGGCCAGTATCGGGAGCGTAAGCAAAAAGCAGAAGTATCGAACAAAAATTAGACAAGGAGCACGATTGTAAGTCGTACTCCTTCAGCCAGCTCAAATACCTATCCATATGGCTCCCGAACAGGGCCAGGGCTCGGACCTGTGACAATTCAATTAACCGTCGAGTACTCTACCAACTGAACTATCAGGGAATATGCTTCAGAGATCATTCTCTGAAAACGAGGTCTGTGTTTTGTTTTTTCGTTGTCTCGATTTTTGAATTAAGGTTGGCTTTAGCCCATGCGCATTCTCATGAAGCAGCTTAACATCTTCAAGTAACCGAGGATTTTGTTCAATTAATTATTCGCTTCAAAAAAAGAGGGAGCACATATCTGCTCCCTTCACTTACAATTTCACTTCTATAATCTTAACTTCATATGTTTCAAACGTTCATCTTTTGGCACAGCGTTGTGATGCTTCCTAGTGCCATCTTAGACGTTAGACTACATTGTCTCAGTCTCAATTCCTGATTATCAGTACACGTGCCACGCTTATGCGATTTATCGCTTATCCTTAGTGCGAACTGTTTTCATATTGGGCTGTTCAAGTTGAATTAGAATTTTACCAAATCTTCCTCCACGTGAGAAGGTCACAGTACTATCCTTGTACGTATCGCTAATGTAATCCTCAGCCAATCTGAGGGAATCTTCATCCGATGGTAACTCATACGTATTAAGCCATTCTGGCAGCTTCTCGATAATCTCTTCCACCGGTACTTCAAATGAGTTAACTTCTCTCGTAATGATCATCGTATAAGAATAACCCTTCAAATACAGCAACTGTTGGATATACCCCATATCATCGACCTTGTGTGAAGAAGTTACACCCAGTACATCCTTAAGTTCATCCATTAGTGTGTGTTCCTTCTGTCCCGCCATAGTACTTATATACACATACTTCCGGGCACAATTGATCGCCTGCTCAATCGTTTCCCAATCCGACATCGCTGGACACATGGATGCAAATGCAAAGTCATATTTCTTCTCCCAGCCTTTATCCTGAATAGAGATTTCCTCATATCGTTCGTTTACGATTTCGATTTTGGATTCCAGAGCTGGAGGTATCGTCTCTTTCATAAGGGAGACAAGCAACTCAGAAGGCTCAACTGCCGTCACACTTGCCCCCTTTTCCGCAAAAGGAATGGTAAATATGCCTGAGGCTGCTCCAATGTCCAAAATGGATAACCCTGCAAATTCCACACCCTGGTTTTCAATCCAGCCCATAATGCGTTCAGAACGCTGCTTTCCTTCTTCGGTGAACGACTGTGCATGATAATCCCTGGCCCATCGCTCAAAAGCTTCTTCTATATTAAAGGGGGCGCTTTTCTTCTTATATTTTGAACTTCTCGGACGATTCTTCCATGCCTCTTCCCATACAGAAAGATCAAATAACAGATCGGTATCCGATACATTTTTTCCATTAGTCACTCTACTTCACTCCTCCATATTAAAGACTTTACTTATCTACAATATACTCAATATAATCATACGTCAATCTTTATTAACGTCCATCTTCTCTTACTCTAGATTTTCTTACTGCACATAAATCGTTTCATATAAAATAAAAATAGCCCTACACATTGCATAAGCAACATGTAGGGCTATTCAATATACCGGCGAGAGGACTCGAACCTCCACGGTTTCCCACTCGATTTTGAGTCGAGCGCGTCTGCCATTCCGCCACGCCGGCATATGCTGGAGGCGCCACCCAGATTCGAACTGGGGATAAAGCTTTTGCAGAGCTGTGCCTTACCACTTGGCTATGGCGCCATATTTTGGAGCGGACGACGGGAATCGAACCCGCGACCCTCGCCTTGGCAAGGCGATGCTCTACCGCTGAGCCACGTCCGCATAATGGCTGGGGATATAGGATTTGAACCTATGCATGACGGAGTCAAAGTCCGTTGCCTTACCGCTTGGCTAATCCCCAATAAAAAATGAAAAAACAAAGGGGCGATCGAGGGGAATTGAACCCCCGAATGCCGGATCCACAAACCGGTGCGTTAACCACTTCGCCACGACCGCCATAAAAGGTTAATTTCTAAAAATTTAATTGGCAGGGGCAGCAGGAATTGAACCCACACCAACGGTTTTGGAGACCGTTGTTCTACCTTTAAACTATGCCCCTAAAAACTGGTGGAGGATGATGGATTCGAACCACCGAACCCGTACGGGAGCAGATTTACAGTCTGATGCGTTTGGCCACTTCGCTAATCCTCCAGGATTAAATGGTGCCGGCGAGAGGACTTGAACCCCCAACCTACTGATTACAAGTCAGTTGCTCTACCAGTTGAGCTACACCGGCTTATTAAATTATTTTAAAAATGGTGGCTCGGGACGGAATCGAACCGCCGACACGAGGATTTTCAGTCCTCTGCTCTACCGACTGAGCTACCGAGCCATAATAAAGTCTAATCTTAATTCCTTACACTTTATATAGGGCATCAGTGCCATACAGCAGATGTAGTGAACAGTTTGCCTCATGTAAAGATTAAATGGCGGAACCGACGGGATTCGAACCCGCGATCTCCTGCGTGACAGGCAGGCATGTTAGGCCAACTACACCACGGTTCCAGATCACTTTCTCAAAGGAAAGTATAATTGCGGGGGCAGGATTTGAACCTGCGGCCTTCGGGTTATGAGCCCGACGAGCTACCGGGCTGCTCCACCCCGCGTCGTTATAAAGTTTATATGGTGGAGGCTGAGGGGATCGAACCCCCGACCCTCTGCTTGTAAGGCAGATGCTCTCCCAGCTGAGCTAAGCCTCCATAATATGACCCGTAGGGGATTCGAACCCCTGTTACCTCCGTGAAAGGGAGGTGTCTTAACCCCTTGACCAACGGGCCCTAATGGCTCCCCGAACAGGGCTCGAACCTGTGACAACTCGATTAACAGTCGAGTGCTCTACCAACTGAGCTATCAGGGAATATATGCATTTGCACTGCAAATGCAATTCATCGTACAACATCAACATGCAGAGCCTGTTTTCTATGTATGATGAAAGAGTTCGCTTGGCGGCGTCCTACTCTCCCAGGACCCTGCGGTCCAAGTACCATCGGCGCTAGAGGGCTTAACGGTCGTGTTCGGGATGGGTACGTGTGGAACCCCTCCGCCATCGCCACCAAACGCATAGCATAGCTTACATTCAGAGATCGTTCTCTGAAAACTAGATTCGAAACGAAACATGCGAATTACAACTTGCTATTGGATAAGCCCTCGACCGATTAGTACTGGTCAGCTCCATGCATTGCTGCACTTCCACCCCCAGCCTATCTACCTCGTCGTCTTCAAGGGGTCTTACATACTGGGAAATCTCATCTTGAGGGGGGCTTCACGCTTAGATGCTTTCAGCGTTTATCCCGTCCGTACATAGCTACCCAGCGGTGCTCCTGGCGGAACAACTGGTACACCAGCGGTACGTCCATCCCGGTCCTCTCGTACTAAGGACAGCTCCTCTCAAATTTCCTACGCCCACGACAGATAGGGACCGAACTGTCTCACGACGTTCTGAACCCAGCTCGCGTACCGCTTTAATGGGCGAACAGCCCAACCCTTGGGACCTACTTCAGCCCCAGGATGCGATGAGCCGACATCGAGGTGCCAAACCTCCCCGTCGATGTGGACTCTTGGGGGAGATAAGCCTGTTATCCCCAGGGTAGCTTTTATCCGTTGAGCGATGGCCCTTCCATGCGGTACCACCGGATCACTAAGCCCGACTTTCGTCCCTGCTCGACTTGTAGGTCTCGCAGTCAAGCTCCCTTATGCCTTTGCACTCTTCGAATGATTTCCAACCATTCTGAGGGAACCTTTGGGCGCCTCCGTTACTCTTTAGGAGGCGACCGCCCCAGTCAAACTGCCCACCTGACACTGTCCCCGCACCGGATTACGGTACCAGGTTAGAACCTAGATACGATCAGGGTGGTATCCCAACGTTGCCTCCACACAAGCTGGCGCTCATGCTTCAAAGGCTCCCACCTATCCTGTACAGATCGTACCCAAATTCAATATCAAGCTGCAGTAAAGCTCCATGGGGTCTTTCCGTCTTGTCGCGGGTAACCTGCATCTTCACAGGTATTAAAATTTCACCGGATCTCTCGTTGAGACAGCGCCCAAGTCGTTACGCCATTCGTGCGGGTCAGAATTTACCTGACAAGGAATTTCGCTACCTTAGGACCGTTATAGTTACGGCCGCCGTTTACTGGGGCTTCGGTTCACAGCTTCGGATTGCTCCTAACCACTCCCCTTAACCTTCCAGCACCGGGCAGGCGTCAGCCCGTATACTTCGCCTTACGGCTTCGCACAGACCTGTGTTTTTGCTAAACAGTCGCTTGGGCCTTTTCACTGCGGCCCCCTCGTGCTATTCACACTACCGGGGCACCCCTTCTCCCGAAGTTACGGGGTCATTTTGCCGAGTTCCTTAACGAGAGTTCTTCCGCGCGCCTTAGAATACTCTTCTCGCCTACCTGTGTCGGTTTGCGGTACGGGCACCATCACCTGGCTAGAGGCTTTTCTTGGCAGTGTGAGATCATGACCTTCGCTACTACAATTTTCGCTCCCCATCACAGCTCAGCCTTACAATGTGCGGATTTGCCTACACATCAGCCTTACTGCTTAGACGGACATCCATCAGTCCGCGTCACTACCCTACTGCGTCCCCCCATTGCTCATAACGGCTTACGGTGGTACAGGAATTTCGACCTGTTGTCCTTCGACTACGCCTTTCGGCCTCGCCTTAGGTCCCGACTTACCCTGAGCGGACGAGCCTTCCTCAGGAACCCTTAGGCTTTCGGCGGATCAGATTCTCACTGATCTTTTCGTTACTCATACCGGCATTCTCACTTGTATAATGTCCAGCGCTCCTTACGGTACACCTTCAACCCTTATACAACGCTCCCCTACCCCTGATGCAAAGCATCAAGCCATAGCTTCGGTGGTGTGTTTAGCCCCGTTACATTTTCGGCGCAGAGTCACTCGACCAGTGAGCTATTACGCACTCTTTCAATGGTGGCTGCTTCTAAGCCAACATCCTGGTTGTCTGTGCAACTCCACATCCTTTCCCACTTAACACACACTTGGGGACCTTAGCTGATGGTCTGGGCTGTTTCCCTTTTGACAATGGATCTTAGCACTCACTGTCTGACTCCCGGAAGTAAGTCTATGGCATTCGGAGTTTGACTGAGCTTGGTAACCCTTGCGGGCCCCGCACCCAATCAGTGCTCTACCTCCACGACTCTGTTTTCCGAGGCTAGCCCTAAAGCTATTTCGGGGAGAACCAGCTATCTCCGAGTTCGATTGGAATTTCTCCGCTACCCCCACCTCATCCCCGCATTTTTCAACATGCGTGGGTTCGGGCCTCCAGTGCGTGTTACCGCACCTTCACCCTGGACAGGGGTAGATCACCCGGTTTCGGGTCTACGTCCACGTACTACATCGCCCTATTCAGACTCGCTTTCGCTGCGGCTCCGGCTCTTCACCTTAACCTTGCACGGGAACGTAACTCGCCGGTTCATTCTACAAAAGGCACGCCATCACCCCTAAAACGGGCTCTGACTTTTTGTAAGCACACGGTTTCAGGTTCTATTTCACTCCCCTTCCGGGGTGCTTTTCACCTTTCCCTCACGGTACTGCTTCACTATCGGTCGCTAGGAAGTATTTAGCCTTGGCAGATGGTCCTGCCGGATTCATACGGGGTTTCACGTGCCCCGCACTACTCGGGATCCGTCTCGGAGGGAACCAACTTTCAACTACAGGGCTTTTACCTTCTTTGGCGGGCCTTTCCAGACCTCTTCGCTTAACCGGTTCCTTTGTAACTCCATGTGAGACGTCCCACAACCCCAAAGAGCAAGCTCTTTGGTTTGGGCTTCTCCGCGTTCGCTCGCCGCTACTGACGGAATCACTATTGTTTTCTCTTCCTCAGGGTACTTAGATGTTTCAGTTCCCCTGGTATGCCTCTACACAACCTATGTATTCAGTTGTGAGTAACTGGAAATTACCCCAGCTGGGTTTCCCCATTCGGACACCCCCGGATCAAAGCTTGCTTACAGCTCCCCGAGGCAGTTTCGTTGTTCGCCACGTCCTTCATCGGCTCCTAGCGCCTAGGCATCCTCCGTGTGCTCTTAGTAGCTTAACCATTTTGTTCCGGTTTCGGTCGCTCGCTTCCCTTGTTTTGCTTGCGCAAAGCCAAAAGTCGCTCTCACCCGATACCATCACAAAAGCAATTTAACTACCTTTATACACTTGACTTGTTTGCACAAGTTCAGCTTAAAGGAATGTTCTAATTCGCGTTTGTTTCGTTTCGATATCTAGTTTTCAAAGAACAAGCTCCATGCAAAAGCAAGCTGTTTTGAGAGTTTGAGCTCTCAAA
The DNA here is from genome assembly GCF_045040715.1 of Paenibacillus sp. FSL H7-0942. Taxonomy (NCBI): domain Bacteria; kingdom Bacillati; phylum Bacillota; class Bacilli; order Caryophanales; family Paenibacillaceae; genus Paenibacillus; species Paenibacillus sp. FSL H7-0942. The sequence continues at coordinate 5,810,306 of NZ_CP150279.1, forward strand.
ACCGAACAACGAGTGAGTGTTTTGCAGCTAAGCTGCGTATTTGAATGTTTCCGTTGCAGGAAACGATTCTCCATAGAAAGGAGGTGATCCAGCCGCACCTTCCGATACGGCTACCTTGTTACGACTTCACCCCAATCATCTATCCCACCTTCGGCGGCTGGCTCCTTGCGGTTACCCCACCGACTTCGGGTGTTATAAACTCTCGTGGTGTGACGGGCGGTGTGTACAAGACCCGGGAACGTATTCACCGCGGCATGCTGATCCGCGATTACTAGCAATTCCGACTTCATGCAGGCGAGTTGCAGCCTGCAATCCGAACTGAGACCGGCTTTGTTGGGATTGGCTCCATCTCGCGATTTCGCAGCCCGTTGTACCGGCCATTGTAGTACGTGTGTAGCCCAGGTCATAAGGGGCATGATGATTTGACGTCATCCCCACCTTCCTCCGGTTTGTCACCGGCAGTCTATCTAGAGTGCCCACCCGAAGTGCTGGCAACTAAATATAAGGGTTGCGCTCGTTGCGGGACTTAACCCAACATCTCACGACACGAGCTGACGACAACCATGCACCACCTGTCTCCTCTGTCCCGAAGGAAAGATACATCTCTGCATCGATCAGAGGGATGTCAAGACCTGGTAAGGTTCTTCGCGTTGCTTCGAATTAAACCACATACTCCACTGCTTGTGCGGGTCCCCGTCAATTCCTTTGAGTTTCAGTCTTGCGACCGTACTCCCCAGGCGGAGTGCTTAATGTGTTAACTTCGGCACCAAGGGTATCGAAACCCCTAACACCTAGCACTCATCGTTTACGGCGTGGACTACCAGGGTATCTAATCCTGTTTGCTCCCCACGCTTTCGCGCCTCAGCGTCAGTTACAGCCCAGAGAGTCGCCTTCGCCACTGGTGTTCCTCCACATATCTACGCATTTCACCGCTACACGTGGAATTCCACTCTCCTCTTCTGCACTCAAGTCACCCAGTTTCCAGTGCGATCCGGGGTTGAGCCCCGGGATTAAACACCAGACTTAAATGACCGCCTGCGCGCGCTTTACGCCCAATAATTCCGGACAACGCTTGCCCCCTACGTATTACCGCGGCTGCTGGCACGTAGTTAGCCGGGGCTTTCTTCTCAGGTACCGTCACCTTGAGAGCAGTTACTCTCCCAAGCGTTCTTCCCTGGCAACAGAGCTTTACGATCCGAAAACCTTCATCACTCACGCGGCATTGCTCCGTCAGGCTTTCGCCCATTGCGGAAGATTCCCTACTGCTGCCTCCCGTAGGAGTCTGGGCCGTGTCTCAGTCCCAGTGTGGCCGATCACCCTCTCAGGTCGGCTACGCATCGTCGCCTTGGTGAGCCGTTACCTCACCAACTAGCTAATGCGCCGCAGGCCCATCCCCAAGTGACAGATTGCTCCGTCTTTCCAGTTTCCTTCAGGCGAAGAAAACAATTATTCGGTATTAGCTACCGTTTCCGGTAGTTGTCCCAAACTTGAGGGCAGGTTGCCTACGTGTTACTCACCCGTCCGCCGCTAACCATCAGAGAAGCAAGCTTCTCTTCAAGTCCGCTCGACTTGCATGTATTAGGCATGCCGCCAGCGTTCGTCCTGAGCCAGGATCAAACTCTCCAATAAAGTATTGAAAAGAGCGATAAGCTCATTTTGAATCTGACGAGATTAAAAATCTCATTTGTGCTCCAGCCGATCCAAGCCAAGGCTTGTTTCAAACTTTCGCGTTCATTCTGCAAGCAGAATGTTTACTCACTCGTTGTTCAGTTTTCAAAGATCAAACACGATTTGTTTTACTTCTTTTTTCGTCTCAACCAAGTTTCGGCGGCGACTTAAATAATGTAACACATTTCGTTTGTTTTCGTCAAGAACTTTTTTTTAATTTCTTTTTCGAAGCTTTAGTTCTTCACTTTTCCTCTGAAGAATTTATCCTTTGTTGGCGACAATCTCGTTTGAGGAACGAAATATAATGTATCATATATCGTGAATGAGAGTCAACATCTTTTTATAAATTATTAAACAAACAAAAAAGGAAGGTTTCCCCTCCCTTATGTGATCAATATAATGTCAGGCCTCTGGAGAAGGTTATGCCTCAATCCAATACCGAATTTCCCGGCCCTCTCCTCCGATTGATGGCCATCCTGCCGATTCTTTTACAATAGAACGAAAGACCAGCTTACGTATTACCAAAGGCAGATCTTCTCGAACAAATCTTAACTGTGGATGATGAACAAGTTCATTCATGCTCCACGGCTCCTTGCGACTTCTTAACACACGCAGCAGCAGTTCTGAGCACTCACTCATTTTGGACATTACGGAAAACTCACAGGCAAGCAGGACAAGCTCTACTCGCTGCTCCAGCGTCTCCGAGCTTACGGTAAGCTCTTGATAAAGTTTCCATAAAGCGCGATCCAGATTCTGCACATGTGTCCAGACGGCATGATCCGGGTATATCCCCTGTTCAATCAATACAATTCTTGCCCAGTTCCCCAGAGCCTCTAATACATTGTAGTAGGCATCTACAACATGACCTTCCTGAATATGACGTTTGGCCTCCACATACATTCTCAAGAAACTGGTGAATTCATGAAGCAGCTTCTGCTCACGCAATTCTGCCCCAAAGGTAGACAGTTCTTCTCGCAAATCACTTAAGGCGCTGTCCGCTTCCCAGATAATCTCACCTTCAATCAGACACTGGGTGAGATTATTATGATTCCCGGTTACTACACTACTCTTTAATTCATGACGGCTCGCATAGATCATCTGATAACGAAGATCACCATATCTGTAATGTCCGACCGTCGACTTCAATTGATCATCATTATGAACAACAAGTACTAATAATTCGAAATCTTGAATTAGGGAGCCGTGGAATCGCTCTCCCGGGTGGGAATAAGCGATAGCCCCAACTGCCCCTGTCTCTTCCGACTGTTCGGACAAAAAAGCAAGGTTCTTTAATTCCACGATTCCCTCCATACATTTCATGGCAGATAAGCGCCAAGTCAGTTATAATGTAATTCTACATCCAGACTGAAGTTTCCTTCTTTTCCAGGTCCAATACTACTCATACGATAGGAGCATTTTTCATGATTTTTAAATCAGCAAAAATTAATGCTTTTCGCACTTGGGGATTACTACTGACCATGCTAGGTATGGGCCTAATGATACTGGGAACAGCCGGGATTGTTTTCTGGGGACATGCAGGCAAGGTATTCGCAGCTGTAGGACTCGTCATCGGACTGATTGCCATGATGGCCAGTCTAGCCATTTATTTCTGGGCGGGTATGCTCTCCACCAGTGCAGTACAAGTCGACTGTCCGGAATGCGGGAAGTTAACCAAAATGCTTGGCAAAACGGATCGTTGTATGTTCTGTCATACCATCCTCACCCTGGACCCTAATAAAGCCAACATGACCAGTCAACAACTGAAAGCGCCTTCTACACAAGCTCCCCCCACCGATGGTTAGCACAAAATGGTCTCCAACCGTTAAATGTCTTTTACCTTAATTTCATTGAAGAACAAAAAAAGGCCCGGTATGTTTACCGGACCTTTTTTGGACTTGGTTTATAAGTGAGCCCTTATTGCTGTTATCAATAGCTAAAATATGAAGTAAGTTATAAGTTCTACGACCAATAAAGTGGTAGACTGCACGTATGATGGTACCCAAGGAGAAACTTTGAGCTTAGCGAAAATAAATTAAAGCAATCAGACACTCTGAGTTCGAGTAAATTATTTCTGGTAACCAGCCTGCTTTAATACCTCCCATGCAGAGGCATTAGCAAAACTCCGATTCCATGCTGCTACTCCGCCCAGCTTCAACGAAGCAATCAAATCCACACGTGCCTGAAGGGACACGGCATCTTCGATCCATATTTTCTTGGTGGCTCCGTCTTCCTTATATTCCACATAGTTCTGTCCACTTGCCTGATCCAGTTCAGGTTTGAGTTTCTTCTCTTGGATCAGCTCCACAATGGTATTCATGCCCACCGCTTTGGAAGACACTTTGACCTCACCCTGATCATTCGTCTCTTCCGTCCATATCCGGGTATAGAGCGGAACCGCCATGATCAACTTGTTAGAAGGGACTTCATCCTCCTCAAGTATGCGTCTCATGGAAGCCTCGGTCCAAGGCAGAGATGCTACCGAACCTGCCTTGGGACTGGCCGCCCAATGTTCATCATAAGCCATCACAATAACATAGTCTGCAAAAGAACCTAATGCACGGCGATCCAGAAAGGCAGACCACATCTCACTGTTTGATTTCGGTGTTACATCGATTGATAACATCAATCCATGTATACGTGCCATCGCCTTGATCTCGCGCACAAACTGCGTAATATTCGGCCCGTCATCGGTATACACGTTCTCAAAGTCAATGTTGATACCATCCAGTTGATACGTCTGTGCATACTCTAACATCTGCTCAATAATATGCGTGCGTGTCTCGTAAGAAGCTACAGCTTCTTTTGTAACGTCCGGATCAAAGCTGTTATCCATGAGTCCCCATACTTCCATACCCGAACGGTGAGCCCAGTTCACATAAGCTTGGTTTCCCTTGCTTTTCACAGTGCCCTGTCCATCCGTAATATGAAACCATGTGGGGCTGACCACATTCACACCTGGCATTTTACCGATAGAGCCCACATCAGGCTGACGATTGTACACGGCTTCCCAAACCAGATTTACCGGTTTATTCTGCCACTTCTTCTCTGCTGCAGTCAGCGTATACTTGGGCAAGTCCACCTTCTTTTTCTCGGTGAGGACAATATAATCATTATCTACATATCCGGCATATCCATTATCGAGTTGAACAAAACTCTGTTTATCACCCGTCTGCCATACACGTACCCTTGCATCCTTTTCCATGTCGGCAATGATTGGTGAGGATTCTCCCCCACGTTTATATAACGGCACGGTCTTGTCCGCTTTGGATGATAACGTATCAATCTCTGCATACTGTATCATGTCTCCACCACGCATCAGCAGCACAGCACCTGTTACTGAATCTTCCTGTACGGTTATGCCATATACTTCTTTCAAAGGTTTGAGCGGAATATAGGCTTCTCCGTCCTTAACCTCAGGCTTAACTGTCATAGGATAATCTTTGTGATTAAGTTCTGCTTGTGTGCTTCCATCTTTCATATGAAGGACTCGCTGAGGAGAGGCAATAATGATATCTCCCGATTCTGATTCATAACGTATGCCTGCATCAATCGCTTCTTGCAGCACATCTACAGGCAACTTGAGTTGATCTCCTGTACCCAGAGCGTCTCCATCCATCAGTTGCCCATCTACAAAAATAGGCTGGCTTCTTCCTACCCAGTCGGGGTCTTCATGGGTCTGGTTCAACCATACATTTGTTATAAGCCAGTAAGCCCCCCCGGCGATCAGACAAGCCCCGAGAAAACCGGGCCAAAATGAACGTCGCTTTTGACGTGTATATCTGCTTTTTCTACCCAAACGTCTACCTCCGTTAATTATGCTGATCATAAGGATGTGCGCATAAGTTGTTATAAAGATGAGCATTTTGCATAAATGCTAAAAAAAACGTGAAGAATCCATACTGAATTCTTCACGTTAATATTGTAATTCAACTCTCTTAATCCCTGCAACTTTTGCAAACGCCATATACTTCCAATCGGTGACCGTGTACTTCGAATCCTGTACTAGACTCCGCCTGAAGCTCTACACTTTTGAGTGAAGGATAGCTGAAGTCTTCAATCTTGCCGCATTGATCACAGATAACATGATAATGATCCGTCACATTGGCATCGAAGCGACTTGAATTATCTCCGTATGTCAATTCCCGGACCATGCCAGCTTCCAGAAACATCTTCAAATTATTATATACCGTTGCCACGCTCATACTGGGAAATTGGGGTTCAAGGGCTCGGTAAATTTCATCGGCTGTCGGATGCCCCATGGATTCCATCAGATAGTTCAATATGGCATGACGCTGGGGTGTAATACGGACACCGGTCGTTTTCAGATGCTCCAACGCATGTTGGACACGTGTTGCCATAAAACCCACCGCCTTACCTTTCATTCTCTGGTGAAGAGTAAGTTACTGTCTCCTCGCTCAGAGTTGATTCCCGGCCATTAAGAACGACAATCCATCTTTCATGCCGTGTAATCTTGCCAGTGTACATTTATTGTACGGCGATTACAAGTTTATTGTCAACGCGGCAGTCAAGGAACCTCTGTAGAATCCTACTGGGAATTTGGTCCGTCCTCGGTAGTCTGTTCCAGATTCTCAGCCGTATCTTCAGAATCAGGTGTAACTGTTTCAGGTGTAGACACAGCCGGGTTGCTCTGAATGGTGAGATCACTGTTGCCTTCAATTTTCACCCTGTACTCGCCCTCACCGAGCTGGCCTTCTATGGTTTTATTCTGTACTTTGAACGGCAGATCCGTACTTAGATCTCCATAACTGCTGGAACCCGCAAGACTGTAGTCTCCACGATCAGGAAGTAATACGTTAATGGCTCCCACCGCACTGTACACATCCCAGTCCCCTCCGACTTTGGTAGATACGATGTTAATACTGCCATTAAGTGATTGGGCTTTGATTCCCAGATTGGCTCCATCCAGCGTAATATTGCCGTTGCGTGTCTCTGCGATGAATTCACCAACGGAGTCCGCAATACTGATACTTCCCACTTGTGTAGCAAGATCTACATCGCCGGAAATACCGCGAGCCTTCATATCTCCACGGTTACTGTCCAGATCGACATTACCAATGGCATTGGCCACAATGACATCCCCGTTCAACGTTTTCCCGGAGATATCTCCAACAGCATTGGTAATCCGAATACGTCCGTTACCCGTTTCGGCCAGTATGGTACTAATGGCTTCCGGACGATTTAATAATATGGCTCCATTGGAAGTTCGAATATCCAGATTAAAACGACGATCATCCGGGATCGTTATGGTAAGATTCATACGCGGCTGCGTTTTTTCATTGTCTCCATACGTCTTGCCTGTAGCTTTGATATAAATCACTTTTGTACCATCGGCCTCTACAAAAGAGGCTGCTGCAACGGCCTTTGCCTGTACTTCCGTCGTCTGATCTACCCAGATCACCGTCCGTACTTCAATCTCATCCGTATCTCCGCGTTGTACCGAGATATCTCCGTTGACACCTTCAACCACTAGGTCTGACGTATCCATGCGAACAGGTACACGAATCGTGCCCTTATCCTCCATATATCCTGCCGCTTGACTGTAGTCCATGGATGCCGCTCCGAGATTTAGACTCACTCTATTCCATAAGTGCATGTAATGATCCTGCTCGGTGACGATAAATACGGAAGCTGCCAAAATCAGTGAGGTTAGAATGCCTTTGGCATCGGGTCTAAAACGTACTTTGATTTGCTCATCAGGATTGCTCGGGTTATCCGATTGCACCTTGTTTCTTCTGCGTGTCCACAGGAACAGCACAATATATTCAACACCCAAAACAACGAGCAAAAATGGCCACCAGTCCACCATCTCATATACGTAGTCCGTTCCCCACCGTTTATCCAAAATCAACAGCACACCGACCGCTATGATTAAGGCGGCAGCCGTATAGCGGCCAACCCGGACTTTACGGTTCATCACGTTCCCTCCTTGTATCGTTTCCACTACATTTTTTTCTTGTTCAACATCACCCAGAACTCACGACCAAACAGAAGCAAACCGCCTACGATCATGAGAACCGCAAATGAATATCCGCCGTACATGGCGAGAAGCTCTTGAAACCAACGTGGTTTGCGGAAAAAAAGTACCATTAAAGATCCTCCCACAATCAGAAGTAATCCAAACGATATGCCTCTCTCCCAGACCATCATTGCATCTCGTGTAGAACGTTCATTGGTTATCGGCTTGTCCGAAGTTGCCTGGGTTACTGCTCTACGTCTGCGCATCATGACCCAGTCTGCAGATTGCAACACATCATATACATTGTAAAAGTAAATAACCGGAATACACAAAGCCAGCAAGATGAGCAATGGCACATTGATCTGTATACCAATAGATGAGAAGTACAACACTGCTGACAGATCAAGCAAAACAAGCAGCATAAAGGTCAAACCCCTCATGTACAATCTCAGATAAATATGACCCAGACCAGGAATAATGGCACTCAGTAATCCCGCAATAAACTTGTGAGTCCGATTTCTGACCGGTTTGGTCTGAACTGCACGAGTCTTTTGGTTTAATTGACGTCTCCGTTTCATAACATACTCCTCTCTTCTGATCTGACCTTCCGCTCTTCATGCATTTGGTTAGATAGTACCCTAAAGAGCAAGGAGAGTAACTGGAAGAAATATGGATATGACCAAAAACCCTCCGGCACTACTGGCCTGGGGAGGGTTGTAATTCATTATTCGATCGACACCTTGGTAACGTGTTCCCATTGTCTTAACTTGGATACCAAGCCTACCGTTTGGAAATCATGCGGTACCTGAACATGTAACACAATCTCAATTTTACGTTCAACCGACACCATCTCTGCATAAGCCAAGTCTTGTTCATTCACGGTAATTTTACGAATTTTGATCTTCTCCTGCTCCATACATGAAGACAGTTGTTCGAGAAAACCGGGTTCTGACAAGGTATGAAGTGTAACAACATGTAGTTTGTTCCCTCGTAGATACCTTAGCTCTAATTTGTTAAATACCCAGAGATTAAGCAATACCAGAACGGTGGATACGATAGAGGCAAAAAAGAATCCCGCACCTGCTGCGAGCCCAATGGCTGCAACAACCCAGATTGAAGCTGCTGTAGTCAGTCCGGTAATGGATTTTCCCGTGAAGAGAATTGTCCCTGCTCCCAAGAATCCGACACCAGTAATTACAGCAGTAGCCAGACGGGCTGGATCAATCCTTACATTTAATTCATTAGCAAAATCTTTAAAGCCATAAACAGATAACATCATAATTAATGCAGAACCAAGACATACCAGGATATGGGTACGCAAACCGGCAGCATGATTGGACCGTTCCCGCTCCAGGCCTACGAGCCCTCCAAGCAGCATAGCCAGCAATAATCGTAATAAAATGTGCCACTCATCAATGAACCAGGGATCGCCCAAAGTCGGTATTCCTCCTCAAGTTGTTAATATTATTAAAGTTTATTCTTGTGAAAAGTCGTTAATTCCACTCCAGGTGCAATCTGTGTGACCTCCACGGGATTAAAACCAAATTTGGTGTACAGATTCACTGCGGGTTGATTCAGCGTTCCTGTGGAGACGATATAACGCGGAAGATCCGCATGTTGTTCCAACACATATGTCATCAAAGATGCCGCAATTCCCTTGCGAAAGTGATCCGGGTGCACCATCATTCGTGTAATGGTCAGTGTATTCTCCTCTTCCTCCGCTACAGCGACAGCCCCGATAAGCTCTCCGTCATCATGGATACAACCATAAAAACTCTCTCCACAATCCCGAAGTGTCTCCATCGTATCCATCAAAGGAGGAATCTCCTGAAATCCGATGATTTCGGCTTCCAATCGATAGGCCACATGTTGTAGTCTCCATAACTGTCCCAACGTCTCCAGATCACTCAGTGACAATGGTTGAATGTTCATATCCGTTCCCCCGTCCGAAATACATTTGTATCTATCAATACCAAAAAGAGGCTGTCACAGGGACGAGCCTCTTTCTGTCCGGCCTCACCGGAAGGATTAGCGGTTCAGTACATCTGCAAGCAGTTGGTTGGCTAGAGCGGGATTCGCCTTGCCTTTACTTTCTTTCATAACCTGACCAACAAGGAAGCCAATGGCTTTTTGTTTACCAGCTTTATAGTCTTCCACGGATTGAGGATTATTCGCTACAACCTGCTCAACGATGGCAAGAATGGCGCCTTCATCACTAATCTGCACAAGACCCTTCTCTTCAACGATCTGCTGTGGAAGCTTGCCGCTCTCCAGCATTTCCTTGAATACCGTTTTGGCGATTTTGCTGTTGATTGTGCCCTTCTCAAGCAGGCCAATCATCTCACCCAAGCCTTGACCTGTCAGTGGAACTTGAGTCACTTCAAGGTTGCTCGTATTCAGGTAACCCAGCAAGTCGCCCATGATCCAGTTGGATACGGACTTCGCATCCTGAGTGTATTTCAGACTATCTTCAAAAAGATCTGCCACAGCTTTGGAGGAGGTAATAACCTCTGCATCATAACTAGGCAATCCATAATCAGCCGTGTAACGCGCCTTGCGCTCGTCTGGAAGCTCCGGTATGGTAGCTCTGATCCGCTCTTTCCAGGCTTCGTCAATATGCAAATTCACCAGATCCGGGTCCGGGAAATAACGATAGTCATGCGCCTGTTCCTTACCACGCATCGACAGTGTTTTCCCTTGAGCTTCGTCCCAGCGACGCGTCTCCTGAACCACTTCACCGCCATCATCCAGGATCTCAGCCTGACGGTATTGTTCATATTCCAGACCACGCTGAACACCACGGAAGGAGTTCATGTTCTTCAGCTCGGCTCTTGTTCCCAGCTTCTCCTGTCCATGTGGACGCAAACTGATGTTGGCGTCACAACGCAGTGATCCTTCTTCCATCTTCACGTCCGACACATCACAGTACTGCATGATTGCACGCATTTTTTCAAGATACGCACGTGCCTCTTCCGGAGAAGAAATCTCAGGTTCGGATACAATCTCCACAAGTGGAGTACCAACACGGTTAAAGTCCACCAAAGACGCGTATCCGCCATCGATATGGGTAAGCTTCCCTGCATCTTCTTCCAAGTGAAGACGTGTAATGCCGATTCGTTTCGTTTCACCATTCACTTCGATATCAATCCAGCCATTCTCACCGATCGGTTGATCGAATTGCGAGATCTGATAGGCTTTGGGTGAATCGGGGTAAAAGTAGTTTTTACGGTCAAACTTGCTGACATCAGCAATCGTACAATTCAGGGCCATCGCTGCCTTCATGGCGTAGTCTACCGCCTGACGATTCAGTACAGGCAGTACACCCGGATGTCCGAGACAGACCGGGCAGGTATGCGTGTTCGGCGGAGCTCCAAAAGCTGTGGAGCAGCCACAGAAAATTTTGGAGTTGGTATGCAACTCCACGTGGACTTCAAGTCCAACGACCGTTTCATATTTAGATGCGGACATTTCTATATTCCTCCGTTCCTGGCAGTCTACAGCTGCGGACGCTGCTTGTGGAATTCTGTATTTTGTTCAAACGCATGCGCTACACGCAATACGGTTGTTTCATCAAAGGCTTTACCGATAATCTGCAGGCCAACAGGCAATCCATCCGAGAATCCACATGGAATGCTAACAGCAGGTACACCAGCAAGGTTAACCGGAATAGTCAAAATATCGTTCAGATACATCGTAAGTGGATCATCCACCTGTGAACCCAGTTTGAACGCCGTAGTTGGCGCAGTTGGTCCGATAATCACATCATATTTGGCAAATACATTGTCGAAATCCTGTTTGATCAATGTACGTACTTTCTGTGCTTTCAGATAATAGGCATCATAGTAACCCGAGCTGAGTGCATACGTTCCGAGCATGATACGTCGTTTCACTTCCGGACCAAAACCTTGACTGCGGGACTGATGGTACAGATCCAGCAAGTTATCCGGATTGTCAGCACGCACGCCATAACGTACACCATCAAATCGAGCCAAGTTGGAAGAAGCCTCTGAAGATGCCAGCAGGTAATACGTAGCCACCGCATATTCGGTATGCGGAAGGGATACTTCTTCCCATGTTGCCCCGAGCCCTTCAAGAACTTTCAATGCAGACAAAACTGTCTCTTTCACTTGTGGATCGACGCCTTCACCGATGTATTCCTTCGGAACAGCAATGCGAAGCCCTTTGACATCACCTGTCAGTCCGCTCAAATAATCCGGGATCTCTACTTTTGCAGATGTCGAATCTTTGGCGTCATAACCAGCAATGGCCTGCAATACATAAGCCGAATCTTCAACATTTTTCGTCAAAGGACCAATCTGATCCAGGGATGATGCAAATGCAACCAATCCAAAGCGGGAAACAAGTCCGTACGTCGGCTTCAATCCAACAACACCGCAATACGAAGCAGGCTGTCTGATGGAGCCACCTGTATCTGATCCAAGCGTGAAGTATGCTTCTCCCGCAGCTACAGCTGCTGCAGAACCACCGCTGGAACCTCCTGGAACACGATCAAGTGCCCATGGATTACGTACAGGGGAGAAACTTGAATTCTCATTGGAGCCGCCCATGGCGAATTCGTCCATGTTGAGTTTACCAATAGTTACGGTGTCCGCAGCTTTCAATTTCTCGACAACTGTCGCGTCATACACCGGGTCGAAATTACGAAGGAATTGGCTACCACACGTCGTGCGCAGTCCGTTCGTAACGATGTTATCCTTAATACCTACTGGCAGACCAAAAAGCAAACCTTTCTCCTCGCCACTAACCAGACGGTCATCCAGTTGACGTGCACGAGCGCGTGCTTGTTCTTCATCCAGTGCCAAATATGCCTTAACTTTATCGTCATGCGCGCCAATGTTCTGATACGCCTGATCCACCAAATCGCTGACCGACAGCTCTTTGGCATGCAGCTTGTTATGTAACTCAGGCAACGATTGTTCAAATAAACTCACAGTTTTTGTCCTCCTTCCGGTTATCCGTTATTCCATTACTGCAGGCACTTTAAACTGCCCGTCTTCTTCTTCCGGTGCATTGCGCATCACCTGTTCAATCGACAGGCTTTCTTTGGTCTCATCTTCACGCATAACATTGCTTACGTGCAGAACGTGAGTGGTGGGCTCGATGTCTTCTGTATCCAGCTCATTCAGCTTTTCTGCATATTTTAAAATCGCGTTCAGCTGACCTGTCAGGGTCTGTTCTTCTTCAGCAGTCAAGTTGAGCCGGGCCAGCTTGGCCACATGCTGAACGTCATTATTCGAAATACTCATTAGCGGATGCCTCCTTCATTCGTTCTGATTCCCGAAACGACCTGAAACGAATCGCTCGTTTAACGGGCTAAAGTCTCAAGATAACTTTTTTCATTATAGGTGAGATAGTTCGACAATTCAATGCAAATGACCTGACAGGCTTCCGGGAAGCTAAAATCAAACTTATAAAATAAAAAAGAGCCGGCATCAGCCGACTCTTAAAATTCTAAATCCATGCACGCAGATTAACCTGCTTTATAAAATCCGCCTGTGACATAACATCGTTCGCGGTTTCCTCTTCCTCTTCCACAGCTTGAAAATCTCCGTTCATCAGATGATGAAACAGCTTCTCATTGTGTGTCGCAAGGGCGTAATCTATCAACGCTTCTCGCTCGACCCGCTCAGCTTCCTGCTTCAGCAGAACCTCTTCCAGATCGACGTCGCCGGATGGAACAAAAAAGTTCCGGTTCACCTGCGGCACTCGAAGCACGTAATCGAACGCATTGTCCGGATTCCGGTCATAAGCGATGATGAAACCATATTCCCCCACAGGAAGATTCTGCTCAAACGCATCCGCGACGATGACAACCTTCTCTCCTAATCGCAGCATCGTCTAACCTCCTGGTAGTCTATCATTAATATTTATTTGTATAGTCTACTAGAAAAGAATAACGATGTCTAGGAATACTAGAATTAAACAACATATTTGTGCAAAATCTTTTTTCCATTTTTAAAATGATGTTATTTCTGATTCCGTGCACCTGGCTTGCGCTGTGATCGAATCACGACAAACCAATATATTATAAGTGGCGTGGGAAATCCTGTGATTCCCCATAATCCCCATAACCAAGGGAAACGTCCACGTCTGCGTGCGTCCTGAAAGATCCATGTGCCCTGAACCAGAAGGAAAATGCCAAGCAATGCCAGCCACAGTGGAGAAATCTCATCCAATGAATAATGTATTTTATTCATGATGAACCTCCTTCCGGCGCCGTCCGGCCCAAATCACAGCCAAAATCACCGCAACAGCTGTACCAAGAGCCTGGATTCCCAGATAAAGAGCTGGAGCAGATACAAAAAATAATGCCCCAAAGGTTATGGCAAGCAATCCAACCAACCAGAAACATATCATCTCGATCCAATTGGCTCGACGTCTAATCTGTCTCCGTTCCCTGACTTGGGCTTCAAGTGCACCCAAAGAAGGAATACTTGTCGGCTCAAATGCATCATCGAGCACTTTCATGTGTTGCTGCAATCGTTCTACAACTTCTTGTTCTTGTGCATCATCTGATCTGCTCATCCTTATTCCAGCTCCTTTCTTAACTGACGGAGACCATAAGCTGTGCGTGACTTCACCGTTCCCGCAGGAATACCCAGCATTTCCCCGATCTCGTCATATCCGTATCCATAATAATGCTTCAGTAGCACTGCAACACGATGTTCGGGTGTCAGTCTTGTCATCGCATCCATGACATCTGTCCATTCTTCATTCCGAGTCTCAAGCTGCCAGCGGAATCGACGTACAGCCTGATCCCGGATGAGAGCAAGCCAGTTCTGTTCTCTCTTCTTACGTCTTGTCTTATCGATATAGATGCGGGTCGCAATGGTGATCATCCATGATGAAAAGGCAGACGTGCCATCATATCGATGGATATTTTCCATACAACGAATCATCGTATCTTGCACCGTCTCTTCTGCGAGGTTAGCGTCCATTGTCACTTTGACAAGATACTTATACACAAACGTGTAGTGACGTTGCAACAACGCTGCGAGTGCGCTATCGTCTCCCGATACTGCTCTGCGTACCTCTTCCAGCTCAGCTACCTTTATCATGAAATCACCTGCTTCCCGTTCAATCTGGAGTTAATACGACAGGCTCTGCAAAAACGTTCAATGAAATCAAAAAAAAAATTAAACCCGACAATTTCCCGGGCAATCAGACTTGATTCCGGTAATCTTGCAGCTTGTCGAACCACGGTTGGTTGCGGGCTCCGTTTCTTAAAACACGGCTTGCCCATATATTCTGCTGAGACTTCATCACTTCATTGGTCACGCTGGGGTTATGTATTAAAGTTCGCTCAGTACCTGTTTCTCTTTTCCCACTTTCCAATATGCGACGGTTTTCTTCAATGATCGGATACTCGACACGCTGATTCAACGGAATAACTCTTGTTTTCTCCACTTTGATATTCCCCACTCTCATGATCTACTATTTCTTAAATTTATTATTTCTAAATCAATCTGTACTTGCTATTGGTCTAAAACTGGATTGTGATGAAGCGCATCTTGCATCTCTATGTAGCGTAAAAAAGGCTAATTCTGTGATAAAAAGGGGCTGAAAACAAAAAAAGAACGCAAACCGGGTATAGACCACAGTCTGCGTGCTTCGCGAGGTTGGGTGTTTCTTGGTAATGCTTCAGTTAGATGATGCCTTAACGCTTGTAACAACTAATTGCTATTCTAATGAAAAAGTTGTCACTTGTCCAGACTTTCTTCACATATCATGTCGGATTATCTTGCGGACACGTAAGGATTGTTCTGTTTCTCATAACCAATGGTCGTTTTGGGACCATGACCTGGATATACTTTCACTTCATCAGCAAAGGTGTAAAGCTTGTTCTGGATTGAATCAATCAGATCCCGTTCACGCCCTCCTGTCAGGTCCGTTCTGCCCACACCCATGCGGAACAGCACATCACCGGCAAACAGGTCGTTATCACAAAGCAAACTTACACTGCCTGGTGAATGTCCAGGTGTATGGAACACTTTAAACGTATGACCAATCAGATTCAGCTTCTGCCCTTCGTCCATGGCATATTCAGCAGGATCTGTCGAAAGCGGTGGTGTCGCCTGTGGCCAATTCAAAGATCCATTTAATTTCGGGGTGGTCAGCCAGTCACTCTCCAAGTCATGAAGATAAACGGGACATCCCTTCAATTTACGGATCTCATCTACCCCACCCATATGATCAAAGTGAGCATGAGTGAGGAGAATGGCTTCGATCTCCAAGTCTTGGATCGCCTTAAGCAGCGGCCCTGGATTCATGCCTGGATCGATAATGACGGCTTTGCCCGGATCATCTCCTTGTAAAAGATACGCGTTGGTCTGAAGCGGGCCTAGTGTAAACGTACGAATGTTAAGCATATCGGCTTAGTAACCCGAAATCAGTTCACGCAGCTCACGGATAATGGCCGCATGTGACTCCGTTCCTTCCCCATAACGTTTACCAATCTCTTGACGCGCTACAGCCAAATTTTCTTGATAATCTGCTGCTTCACGATCCGGATTAAGGCGTTTGAATTCAATCATGACTTCCTGTACATGCTGCGGACGAGGTCCCCACTGACCTAACACATGACCACCTGTATCTGCAAAAATAACGACTGGCACGGAACGGCCACCCATCGTCAGGAACTCATCCATCACTTCCGGATGGTTCTCCATAATCAGAACTTCTGTTGGAATTCCTGAGATTTCAAGCGCCTGGAACACAACCGGAATATTACGGACAACATCCCCGCACCAGTCAGCAGCCAAAATTAACACACGCAGATCATCGCGATGGTTCAGGCTCTCAAAGAACTCACGATCCTCTTCGTTCGACCAAGTAAAGCTATCATAGTTGGCCTGGAATTCACTTTGGTTCTTGGTCATACTCTCGATAAAATCTTTCGGTGGAAGACCTTTACCGAATTTGTGAGACAAGTTGGGTTTACCCATGACTAGACACTTCCTTTCTTTTTACGAACATTCATCCATTTAATAAGTACATAAACGATCATAAGGGCGAGAGCGACAAGCAAAATAGGCATAACATATGGTGCCGCTTTCTCATCAATATGCTTCCATTGATCTCCAAGAATCATCCCTAAATATATAAACAATGCAGTCCAAGGTATAACAGCGAGTGTAGTAAGCAAGATGAATTTGCCTGTGTGCATTTTCGTGATGCCAGCCGGGATGGAGATTGCATGTCTTACCACCGGAACAAAACGCGCTGTGAAAATGACACCTGTACCATACTTGCGGAACCACTCCTCGGAATGGTCGATGTGTTTTTTCTGGATGAGTATGTATTTACCGTAGCGTTCAAGTACAGGTCTGCCGCCATAACGGCCAATCCAGTAAATAAATAACTGGGCAATCACACCGCCCACAGTACCAAAAATCATAGCACCGAAGAAGTTGATATTACCTTGTGAAACGAGAAAACCTCCATACGCCAGCACAATTTCGCTTGGGATAACTTCCAACATTAATCCAAGCATGATTCCAAAGTACCCAAGACTTTGAATCCAATCGAACAATTGGCCAACAAGGTTATGAATAAAGTCCATCTCAACCCTCTTTCTCCATCCTGATTGGCGGTGCCCCTCCGCACCATGGATGTTCGTCCCTATTTTATCACAGGGCTGTGGACGTTGCTACATCACGAGGTTAGGATAGTGTCCCGTTCGTAACAGTCCGCATATGGTATGGGGAGAGGAGCGTGAGAAGATGTCACACAAGTCAATACCCGGTTCTCCGCCGGTCAAACATAAGCAATCTGGTCAAAACCTTCCTTCCGCCAGAGGAATTCGCAGAGCATGCAGCAAGGAATTGTACCGGACAGCCAAAAGGCTAAAAGTATATGTCTCTCCCGAACGAATGAAACAGGCGGAAGAATATTATTACGGTAAGGTGATTACAAATCTGCTCTGGATTGGGGAGAATCGCGACAACCGCAAGAAATTATGTGAGTGGTGGAACACAGATGTCAGTGCAGAGATCGCCACGATGTGGGAAGTAGACGTTGAACCATTAAAAGATGCGTTTCAGCACGCATTTGGCGGTTATCGTCTGTAGATTATGGAGGAATGAGGCAGATAGCTGTGTCTTCAAACCTACTGAAAGACGCAGCAAAGCTGAAGCGAATCTTAAGCGAATCTGAACATGTTAGGAACGGGTGAGGGCACGGGCACTGTGTCCTTAACGTGTGATGTTAATGCCCCTTCACGTACGAGCAAGCGATAGAGACAACATAAATGCGAATTGCTCACTTATGATGTAAAGCTTCGCTCTGGGCGGAGTTCAGGGTCGTCCTCTGGCTTGCGGATCGAGCAGAGCATGGAGCCGACCACCACGGGGAGCATGAACATAAGCTGGGATTATATTTTCATGCTCATGCTCAAGCCCATACTCATAACTCAAGCCCAAGCCCATGAGCGGTAACGAATCTGAGTCGTCTTATTCAAGGATTTGAAGCACTCTTAGAAATCTAAGGAATCTGAGACACGTTATATCGAAATTTTTGGACTTTTATAGGGTTTTTGTTAGGGAATTTCCGGAAATAACGTGTCTGATGTTCCTTACAATTTAAAAGGAGGAGCTAAAGGCCAAATAAGACGTCCTGTGTTCCTTAGAAAATCGCATACCCATCCGCGAGGAGCAGCCAGCTTGGACTCCCAGAATTTTTAGACGTTGACATCCATCATCATTTCGCTTGGGTTAGCGTCAAGATCCAGCAGTGATTCAAGGGCTCCGCTTAGTCAACTCTGGAGTAAACGGAGGAGAAGAACCCGAAGCAAGCCTGCGCAGGTTCTCTCCATAGCCTGGAGCATGTTCTTCCAGTACAAAACGACGATCATTGCGAACGTTTCCTGCTTCCACTTCCTCAGCCAGCAGTTGATACCGTTCATACATCTGGACACCAGCGGCGGCAGTCTGTTGGGCTCGATCCGTGAATCCTGCCTTCCATTCCCGCCTCGCTACCTGCTCCATCCAATACAAAGCCGAGGATTGGCCAATGCCATCATACCGATTCAATGCGATCGCTTGTTCAAAATATTCTCCAGCCTGCTGTCCTTCGCCGAATTGGGCTACCAATCGTCCCAGTTCGATGTAAATCTGAGGGTGCATCGGGGAATGGGACAAGCTGTTCATAAGGAATGATTCTGCTTCTCGTCCCGGAAGAGATCGTGCAAGGGATATCACGATATCCGGTCGATTCGGGTTAGACTGAAGGGCAGCCACAAGATGCACCTTCTGTGCTGGAGTGCCATCCGGTTCAGACATCGCCTGACGGTACTGCACTTCTGCTACGGCATATCGAGAGGTCAGCCAGACTGTTCCACCAATCCAGAAAAGGATGATCATCACTGTGGATACCCTTATTAGCCGAGCAGTTACTCGCTGAAAAATATGAAAGAAGGAACGCATCGGGACAGCTGATGGGTGGGATTGGGTTGATAAATATCGCAAGAAAAGAGATCTGGATTTAGATCTCAATTTAGATCCCGATTTGGATCTGATAGGAGTGTATTTCACAGTTACGCCGGATCGCTGGACCCCCTCTGTTTCCGTCTTCAATGCGACTGCCCAGGCACCGAGCCAGATGAAGAGCATCCAAAATAGTGTAAAGCTCCAGTCAAAGTCCATCGCCCCATGCAGGCCAAAAATAAGCACAGAAGGCATGAGCTGCGGTGCAAAATGAAAGATGCTTCGCAGGGTGAGGAGAAACCACCCTGCGACAAGCACGATGCCGATCATGCCCGTGTCCAGGGCGAGATCGAGCAGGCCGTTGTGGACCTCGCCTCCGACATAAGGCGAGGATTGAATGGCGCGGAATATGTTGCGCCATGTATCCCCACCGTGGCCGAGCCATGCGGCCTCGGTCCACAGCTGGAGGGCGTCCCGCCACATCTGTAGGCGGGACACCCCAGTGCCGACACCCGCCGCGAGGCGATCGGCGGTGGAGGCCACGGCCATCAGTGCGGCGGCGGCTCCCGCCAGCACAATGGCCGTCAGGGCAGCGGCGCGCGGAGCCTTGGCGGCGCCGCTGTGCCATAGGCGGCACAGCAGCAGCGTGCCGAGCAGCGCAGCTGCCCATGCCCCGGCCAGTGCCAGCAGGCCGGGCACTGGTGCAGGCGCCAGCTGGGCAGCAGCCAGCTGGCGGTACAGCCAGGCCGCGCACGCCAGTGGCGCGGCCATGGCCAGTAGCAGCGGCAGGCGGGCACCGCGCCGCTGCAAAGCAAAGGCGGCGACCGCGGCGCAGCCGGTCGCCAGCCAAGCGCCGCGCGACTCGCTCAGCAGGAGCGCGGCTTGCGCGGGCATGAGCGGCAGCACTGCCGCGATGAGTCGCCCGGCCGGCACAGGCCGGGCTATGACTCGTGCGGCGGCTGTTAGCCGCTCCAATGCGTACATGCCTACAACGGCACCGTACGCATTCGGGTACTGCAATAGTCCGCCGAGCCTTGCTCCGGCGGAGCTGATCTCGGGGTCAGCAGTCCGCATCACCCCGAAGGGCAGCGGCAATATCCCGCATACGGCAAGGATGCCGCTTAGCACAAGCAAGCCTCCTGCCATCTGCCAACCGCAAGCTAACCAACGCGCACCATCCGTGCGCGTAGCCAGTATTGCAGTGAGTAGCGTAAACATCGCAAGTAGGCTCCACCGCAGCATTTCATCCATGCTGCCCTGTTTACTCACCGAGCCTACCCATGCATGTAGCCCAAAACATGTCATCATCCCCAGCGGCCACAACACCCGCAATATTCCCGGGATTCGAATCATTCGCCAAACCATTCGTTCATTGTTCCCTAGCCAATGTACCGGTGACAGAGGTACTTGTTTTCTTCCTTGCTCCTGCTCTTGCTCTTTCTCTAGTCGAATACCTACAAGGAAAAGCAAAAACATAATCAATATGCTTCCTGCTGCGATCAGAATGACAGGATACAGATCCGCCGAATAATATAGTCCCCGACTCAGACACCCTGCAAGTAGCAAGATAATTGAGAGTATGCCCAGCCCAACAGTCCCTCCCGACCCTGAATAATGTTCACTTCTCAAGATCCAAGGAAAACGACCTGACCCATCAATTTGGATAACTTCATTTGATTGATATGTATCATCTTTTTCATACATATCATCTTTCATATCATCTTTGTTGTATGTATTTTCCCTATGATATGCACTGTCTCTACTGCCTTTACTGTCTCTACCGTCCCTCTTGCCCCCATTACATAAGTCCTTGTTATCTACAGATTCTGTACCATTTGCATGGTGAGACCTTTCAAACGCCTGTTCCATCACTTCCTCATTCGCCGCATACCCTCGTCTATACCTTACAACTCCCTTATGCATTGTCCTATTCTTCATCCTTATACACCCTCCTTCCTTCCAGCACTCCATATGCATAACAAAAAGACAGAAGATCCCGATAACGGGTCCTTCTGCCTGATATACATCTGAAAGTTATAATGTTGATTGCTACGAAGTATGTGCATAGAATATCATTTTACATTCAGGGACCCTAATTGCAGTATGTCCCTGGATTGGCGTTGGCACACTCAGCAAAGGTCGCAATTTGCGGAATCTTGAACGGTTTCTTTGCTCGATTTTGATTTCCCGTTGGCCTGCTTGCCATCGCCAGGAAGCAAATCGGCACAAGCCCGCTCCAAATATGGATCAGCATGAATGAAATCACGGAAAGCTGTGTATTCATTCCACATCTCCGTCACTTCGCCAGCCTGACCGCGAACAGCACGAATCAATATGTTTTTAGGCGTATTCTCCATATCGATGAATTCAAGCAATTGTGTCTTGTATCCCATCAGATCAAGCAACTTGGCACGAATCCCATCCGTAGCCAGTGCGGAAAAACGTTCCTTGAGGATGCCATGGGACAACAACGGATTCATCACGGAAGCCTCTACTTGATCAAACAGTTCATGCTGACAGCAAGGAACAGACAGAATAACAGAAGCCCCCCAACGAACTGCCTTCTCCAAAGCAGCATCGGTAGCTGTATCACAGGCATGCAGCGTGACAACCATATCCACTTCATTCAATTCATCGTAGTCCGCGATGTCTCCAACCAGAAACTTCAGATCGCCATAATGCAATCGATTAGCCAGGTCATTACAGTGTTCAATTACATCTGCCTTTAAGTCCAGCCCAATAATCTTGAGTGAACGACGTTGTTGTACAGACAAATAATGATATAACGCAAATGTCAGATAAGACTTGCCGCAACCAAAATCAACGATGGTCAGTGGACGTCCTTCCGGCAGATGTGGAATGACATCCTGCACCATTTCGAGGAAACGGTTGATCTGTCTGAACTTGTCATACTTGCGGGCCAGCACACGACCTTCTTCGTTCATAATACCAAGTTCAACGAGGAACGATACAGGTACGCCTTCTTCTAGTACATATTGTTTCTTGCGATTATGCGACAGATCCACCGCAGTTTTGGAAGCAGATTTGGTCAGAATGGATACTTTATATTTTTTGCTGATCAAAATTTGATAGTCTGCCTCGGTCGTACAGAGCAGCCCTTGACGAAACGTCTCTTCGCATAACAAAGTCATGCGCTCAGCCGCTTCAGCCGGAGTCAAATTCTCGTGCAGCACTTTGTTGTTATAATGAAATGCAAATTGATAATGCAGCTGATTCTTCAGTGTCACCGGCTTGACTTGCACTTTGGTATACGAGACATTGTCCCGTCTGCGCAGCTGGCTCCAGGTCGCTGTAATCAGCGAATTCTGTTCAAAGATGTCTTGTATAAGCTTTCGCAATGAATCCACGGGGTACATCTCACTTTCGATTTGGTTTGGTCAACCGTTACCATACCACAATTCCGTTCCCTCTCCAAGTAAAGGCATGTAACAGGCCTTGATCCAATCCATATTTTATGAGTTCATCTCTTTACGACTTAGTTCAGCTAGTCCCTCTTCAACTTCGTTCCGTGGCAGACCGCCCTGCTCCAGTTGTTCATCCGTGAGTGGGCTCAACCTTCCATAGAACGCCTGTACATCATATCGGTAGCTCACCGGGAATTCAGCACCAAGCTGTAGCAGCCTGTACCAACTGTTCTCTGCCTGGTCATAACGCCCTTGTTGTTCACGATAAAGGGCAAGCTGTCTTTCGGTTCGAGCAGGGAGTTCATATTCTTTCGTAAGCCCCAACACACCCTCCACCCGTTCCGGTGCGTCCAACAACTTGGGATTAGCGCCATGATTCAATGCATACAGGTAAAAATGAAGTGATCTCATCAATCGAATGAGGGCGTCATCCTCTGCGTCCATTCTCTCCTGATCATCTATGCCTTCCACTTTGGCCTTCTCTTGATAGATGTAAGCTTCTTCTTCAATCAGCCTCGCGGCTTGCTGCAGATTATCTACCTCAATTATTCCGCGAAAACGGAACATTTCAATAACATCCTCTGCTGGCAATGAGTTCAGTAGAGATAAGTTCAACCCAAACTGCCTGCGCATCAACTCATCCAGTTCAGACAATGCCTCGGTGTGCTTACGCTGCTGTTTGAGCGTGAACACTTTGCCTATTGCTTCAGTCATTTCCTCCATCATGCGGAGCAGATAATCTTTTCTGAACATGCTGTATGCCCCCTCATCATTCGACCCTATACATTCAATCGCCCTCATATCGTTCCTTTATATTTATTTTAATTCATGCCATCACAAAAAGCCAAAAACAAGACACACGTGTCTTTGCTCTGGACATGAACACACCAAGCCCCCGCCTATCCCAAAGGGACGTGGCAGGGGCTCGGTTGAAATGGAACTGGTTACTCCTCCTCCACAAGAGGTTGAATCATCCAGAAACCAAACTATATTCTAAAGATATCAACATTAATCACTTCATCAATTACTTCGATAATCCAGCCATAAATTGTTTAATGACCTGAATTAACTCTTCAGGAGCTTCATACATGCTCATATGACCTGCACCCGCAATCACGGCTTGCACGATATGTGGCTTGTCACTTGTAAATGTACGTTCTGGCGGGATAACAGCATCCTTCTCTCCTGCAACCAGCAATACAGGTAAAGGTGTAGCCGATAACACATCGCGGCGATCCGGGCGTTCTCGCATAGCAAGTGCAGCACCAACAGCACCTTGAGGAGCAGTCTGGTATCCAATTTCCTTCACACGTGTTACATGCTTAGATAACGATTCCACATGTTCCGGTGCAAACAGTCCGGGAACCAGTCCATCTACAAAATTCACGATACCTTCGGTCTGAATGGTGGATACAGCACGAAGGCGTTTTTCCTTGGCTTCTTCACTGTCCGGATAGGCTGTCGAATGAATCAGACCAAATGCATTCAAACGCTCCGGGTGACGTTGTGCAATCGAGAGCGCAATGTATCCCCCCATCGAGTGTCCCAGAAGGACCGCTTTTTCCAC
This sequence comes from Paenibacillus sp. FSL H7-0942, assembly GCF_045040715.1. Classification (NCBI taxonomy): domain Bacteria; kingdom Bacillati; phylum Bacillota; class Bacilli; order Caryophanales; family Paenibacillaceae; genus Paenibacillus; species Paenibacillus sp. FSL H7-0942. The sequence goes on from NZ_CP150279.1 coordinate 5,834,387, forward strand.
ATTCAACTCATCCATCAACTGTAATACATCGTTGCCCATCTGTTCGATGGTATAACTTCCTACAGGTGCATCTGTTTTTCCGTGTCCACGCAGATCAGGTACGATACAGCGATAGCTGCGTGCCAGTTCAGGTACGACCTCATCCCAATACGATGAACTGCCACAGTATCCGTGGAGCAAAATGAGTGCTTCTCCCTTACCTTGTTCGGCATAACAAATCGTCGTTCCATCACACATCACTTTTTCCATATGAATCCCTCTCTCTGCGCGAATTAAATAATTCAGGTTGTATATTATTAAGCCTACATATCATGAATGAAACGTTTGTCTCCATTTCCATGCTTCAATTGCGGCATCTGCAATCGTTCGGGACATCCCCATAACCAAGTGAAGCGAGGTCATCTGCAAAATGGAATAGGGCCTTGGTCCATTCGCATTAACCACAGCTGCTACACTGTATTGTCCAACAGGGGGTAGCTTGCCTCCGACCGATTGGGCCGGAATGAGTGGGTTATTCGAGAGATAGTATGTACCTACCGCCTGCTTTGGACCCAGACATGCATCAATCGCTATGATGGCATGGTGTGCAGGAATAAGTGCCAATTTCTTTTCCAGCGTATCTGCATCACAAGGGGAAGACAGCGTGCCAATCACGTTCTCCATTCCGCTCTCTTGCAGTAAACTTCCTGACAGTGGACCCAGAGCATCCCCGGTGGAACGATCAGTACCGATGCAGACAAACGTGATTTCAGCTGGAGAATGAAGTTGAATGATGTTTTTGAAAAATAAGACCAGATTCTCTGCAGGCACGCCTTTGTGGACTTCCCTTCCTTGATGGCGAACCATTTCTCGCTTATACGCTGCCAAGCTGTATTCCCTCCAGTACACTCAGGTTTCCGTTAAATCCTGTTGTTGTATCCATCATTGTAACCGATGCTTGGTTTCCTCGCAAAAGCATTAGCCTGAGCGCTTCCAATCATGATACAATAACAAGAGTTTCCGATACGGAAGGGATGAACTTAACGATGGATTTATCACAAGCAACAGCAGCCAATATGGAATATATGATTGAAGCGATCAAAACCAAACTTCGTATGGCAAGCGGTGCCGCCATGCAAGCTTCTTCATTCCCACTTGAGAAATATGAAGATCTGTTTGACCTGTATGAAATGATTTTGAGCAAGGAACATCTCAGTATCTCTGAAGTGGAAGCTGTCGCTTCGGAACTGGGTAATCTTCGTAAATCCTAAGCAAAAAAAAGGACCTGTTTCCACATCACCGTGGGAACAGGTCCTTTTTCCACATGTTTATATTTCCAGACTATCTTTTACGGAATACATCCCATCCTTAAGGCAGGTCAACCAAAACAAATTCGGCAGGTTCACTGTCTGTGCTCGTGATTTGCAGATCACAGCTTTTGCGAATTCGTGCGGCATCCCCCGGCTTGAGGTTGAAGTTACCATCCGAACAATGAATCTCCACATGTCCACTGATCAGGAAAAGATGTGTCCGTCGATCTTCGTGTTGCGGGTACATCAACTTTTTCCCGGACTCCAAATGGGACAGATAACAGGTTACATCCTGGGAAATAGGCAATGCGCCTTCGCTTCCCTCGCCCCCTTGCCCGGATACAATCGGACATAGACGATTCAAATGCTCCTGCGGCTCTATTCTCCGATTCGTATAGGAAGGTTTCAGCATACGCTCCGATGGCAAAAACCACATCTGGAGGAAACGTACCGGTTCATCCGCTGACGGATTGGTCTCGGAGTGTTCCACTCCCGTACCCGCACTCATCACCTGGACCGCTCCCGGTTCAAGCAATTGTTCTGTTCCCATACTATCCGTATGTTTGAGTGTACCTGATATGACATAACTGACAAGTTCAAGATCATGATGTGGATGTTTCTTAAAGCCTTCTTGCGGCATCAGCGTGTTTTCATTATGAGCCAACAGACAGCCAAAATGGGCGTTGCTTGGATCATCATAATCCGCAAACGAAAAGCTGAATTCACTGTGTATCCAACCTCGATCCGACGTGTGCCTTTCTTCCGATGTCACCACTTTAATCATGTTCATCCACCTCCGAGGGTTTAGAGCTGCCACATTACCGCGGCAGTCCATGCGTGTATATGAATTGTATAGATGAATACCAGTTGGTATGTCATCTTTACCCGGGGTCCGGCAACTCTAATCACGCCCCTTCTTAAGGTTATACGCTATCTTCAAGTGAGTGGAGAATGAACTCACTATCTGCATGACCTACAAGGGTACCCGCATCATTTCGGATGTCCGAAGGGAACACTTCAGCCAATCGTGCAATGGTTCTTTCATTGGAATAACCAATCTGTTTCAGGATGGATTGGGTAATGAAGGCCCACTCTTCCTCAGAACCATCAAGCACCTTGAAGGTGATTCCCAGTCTTTCTTTTTTCAGACCAAAACCGAATACCCCCTTGAATCCACCCTTCGCTACAATGTTATTGTCTTCCAGCAGCACTGAATCTACACGCTCCGTGCCACCAACCATCAACGGATGTTCATTCATAGCTGATGTTATGGTCTCTACAGCTGTTCTTGTGGAAGGGTCAGCGATAAGATCTGGACAAGCGAGCTTCAGATAAGCGTTCGATAATGCCGACAACGGCAAAGAAAATACCGGAAAGCCGCAGCCATCCGTCCCAAGCTTAATCTCTTTTTCTTCAATACCTGCCAGGTCGGCAAAGGTTTCAAGAATTTCTCGTTGTACCGGATGATCCGGTTCAGCATAACTGCCCAAATCAACCTGCTTCATCTGACTGTACCCCAGAATTCCCAGATGTTTTCCGGAGCAGTTGTGCAAGATGCGCCGTTTCTCTCCTTGTCCACGTAACCATTGATTACGGCTTTCTTCATTAAGCGGATAACTTGGTGCACAGATCAGGCATTCTTCTCCCAATCCGATCTTACCAGATAACTGCTCCAGCACCCGAATGTGTTCCGGTTCCGAACGATGCGAAGAGGACATAATGGCAATCTCCTGTGCCGATAGGCCATAGTGACTGGCAATTCCTGCTCGAATACCCGGAATGGCTTGAAAAGGTTTGGCAGATGAGCGAGTGAACGCTCTAAAATGAGGGTCACCAGCCGAGTATACGATTCGGCCATACTCATCCGTAATACTTATGTGTCCGTAATGGGCGCATTCCATAACGCCTGCACGGTATTCTTTAATTAACAAGGCACTCTCCATGCGAGTTCTCTCCTTTGTGCTCCCGATTTCATCTCTGCTTTGCGTCATGACGCCGCATGGGATATCTTAAATAGTATAGTACAAAAGCGACGTTTTTACAGTTTTTTCGACAGGCATTTCGGGTATAGCTTTATCATCTATGTTCATCTACTACAATAACTGAAGGAGAAACTCATTATGCCGCGCAAAACGTATTCACCAGCCTCATTCAGTTCAAATTCCGGTACGTTATTACGTCCACTCCTCAACTGGGGTATGGCTGGCCTGGCCCTCAGCGCATCGGTCGTATTTATCCTGGCAGGTCTGGGTGCCTGGTTGGGTGCTGATGTTATTATTCGTCTGGATGATCAAATTCAGCAATTATTTTATCTGAATTCAGATTCACGTCTTCATCTATTCCCTTACACTGCATTCATAACCGCACTGGGCTCATTCAAAATCTCTGCTGTGGCTGCAGGAGGTTTTGCTCTTCTTTTCTTCATTCAACGCAGTCCAAGGTTTGTTGTATATGGATATGCGCTCACGGGAAGTTTTGCCATGATGTGGATTCTGAACACGTTATTGAAGGAATTTTTCAGACGAAGCAGACCTGAACTGGATCATCTGCTGGTCGTTCACGGGTACAGCTTTCCCAGCGGACATGCCATGATCTCCATGGGCTTCTACGGCATGCTCTTTGTAATCTGGGCCATTGAAAGACAGCGACATAACTCTTCCGGTGTGTGGCTTCCTGTTCTAGGTGGTATTAGTTTTATTTTCTTGATTGGCCTCAGCCGGATCATGTTGGGCGTTCATTATCCTACGGATGTATTTACTGGATTTACTGCTGGATTGGCATGGATCTTCTGCATGGTTAAAGGCATTAAACAAAGCCGCTAAAGAATGAATTCCTCTAATTTCCAGTTCATTCCTCCTCATCTTTATTGTTTCACAGGGTTGCACGGGGTTTATATACGAAGTAAGCAAACGCGAACAGACAACATCCTACATCAAGTTTAAAGGAGGCGGTTGTTATGTGGGGCATCATTATCAGCATTGTGATGGCTGTCATCATCGGTTTGATCGGAGATGCACTTGCCGGTCACAACATGCCTGGAGGCATAATCGGTGCAATGATTGCCGGATTTGCCGGAGCCTGGCTGGGAGCACTTTTGCTTGGTAACTGGGGACCAGTTATCGGTAACTTTGCCATTATCCCTGCCATCATTGGTACAGCGCTCTTTGTTTTCTTGCTGGGGCTTGTGTCCAGACTGCTAAGACAGGCTGCCTGATTCGGGCAACAAGGTGTTCGTTGTTTCGTATTTGTTTCTTAAATTGAAGAAGGAGTGATTAGACATGAATAAAGCAGAAGAGCAATATCCTGTACAGACGGGTTCGACTTTTGCAAAAGGTATTTTCATCGGGGGTTTGCTGGGAGCTGCAGCAGCACTACTCTTTGCGCCTAAACCGGGACGTGAATTGCGTGGTGACCTTTCCGAGAAAGTGGGCATCGTTACTGACCGCACCAAAGAAGTGGCAACTGTTGTAAGTGACAAAGCCTCTGAACTGGCTAAAACGGTCTCTTCCAAAACTTCAGACATTGCAAAAACGGTAAATCAAGGCCGTAATGATGTAATGGACTCTGTGAGAAAAGCGTCCGCTGATGTGGCTAACGAAGCATCCCGTGCATCTGATGAAGTGGCTGCCGCTTCCGTTGAAGCGAAGGAAGATGCACGTAAAGAACTTAACTCGACCAGCCTGTAAGGCGATACAGATCGAGAGACCAATAGCCAGCTGCACTTCAGCTGGCTATTTTTTATCCAAAGCGAGTTGAGGAGGACGAATAATATGAGTAAAGTTACAATTAATGGTAACACTCCAATTACGGGAGGAACACCGGCACAGCAGTATGATACAAGCGAGCATCCTTTTGAATTGCGTCATGAGGTAAAGCGATTAAACACCCGTCTGGACCAGATTGCGGACAGTCTGGAGAGAGCACAGATCAAGGATATTATTGAGAATTACAGCAGTCCCAAAAAGCGGATTATTACCAATTTCACAGCGGGCATGGCACGAGGTCTTGGTCTGACTGTGGGTACCTTTGTTGTTCTCGGTTTGCTGGCATTCATTCTCAGCCAATTCGTGAATATGCCGATTGTGGGCCAATATATCGCTGACTTGCTTGGTTATATTGAAGATTACAAAAACTAAGAGGACTAGCCAAAAGGCTATCCCCTACGCGTTTCAGTTGCTCCTTTTTTCTCTGTCTCTTCAGCTGAAGGCTGGGAAGACTTCACTTTGAGCAGATCTCCTGTCCAGCCTTTCATCATCAGCCATACATACATGCTGATCATGCTTAAAATAATGACGACAAGGACCAGTACAACTCCCCATGATTTGTCGATAAAGGGCAGGTTCTCAAAGTTCATCCCCCATATCGCGCCAGCTGCCGTGGCAGGTATGAACACAGCGGTAACTATGGTTAGCGTCTTCATAATCTCATTCCCACGAACCCCTGAGATGGCATTATCAATAGATATTAACGTATCGATCTCTTTCTCGTAGTGACTAAACAAACGTTCCATTCGCTCTACTCGATGTTGGAGCTGCTGGAAATATCGATTTTCGTTGATTTCACTGAGATAAGCCTCATGGGCAGCGGCCATCAGTTCCGAGTAGGGGATAAACAGATTGCTCCAGTATAACAGTTCAAATCGGGCGGCCAAAATCTGGTCCATTAAAGTTCGGGCATTGCGGGATTCCATCTTCCGTTCCAGTTCACGCAGGTTCATCTCAAAATGATCCATCCCCACATGGTAGTAATGCAGTATAGCTCGAAAAAGTACAAACATCCCGTCCCTGGCTTCACTACATTGCTGTAACATATGGGCACGTTCATCCGTCTTCATAATGCCTCGTGTATTGTCATCCATATTCAAGGTAACCAGGTTATTGCGATCGACATAGAAAAACATCTGATTATCTTGACGTTTGTCATCTCTCTCATTTTTGACCGCATACAACAATGAACCAAATATGACTGGTTCTGTACCATTCATGAAACGGACGGACAAATAATTTGATTCCACTTCCGGAATCTTATGAAGCCAATACCGCATATCCGGAAACGCCTCTGTCAGCTCCTCCAACGCATCCTTCATGCTATCGGTGTCAGGCGGCGCAACCCAATCCCACCATTGCCAATGGTCCGAGCAAGATAACTTGTCACGGCGAGCTTCCAACTTGATTTGGTTCACAATCACTTTATCCACTCCTGCACTCATGTTCTTCATTGCATACCCATATCTTTTTGATCCCAAAAAGGACACGTATGCATTTCAGCGCATTGACGTGTCCTTCTTTATGCCGTACTCAACAACATTAGGGTTCCATTTGTCATAACATTGAAGCATTAGACATGATCTGTTTCAGTTTCTCTGTAGCTCGCTTCTGAATCCGAGATACACTCATCTGTGAAACACCAAGCTTTTGGGCAATTGCCCGCTGAGATTGGCCATCCTGGAATGCTAGAATAAGTACCTGCTGTTCTTGTTCCTTCAATTGTCCCAATGCCTGTTGCAAGTCCATCCGTTTTTCGACCGAATCATAGTCATTCACATCTGCACTGATCAGTTCTCCCAATGTTGCTGCACTGTCATCCTGAGATAAAGGAGAATCCAGTGATACATAGTGGTAACATTCCCGACCAGCCAGAACTTCAATTGTCTCTTCTGCAGTCAGATCAAGGTATTCAGCAATTTCGTTCACACCGGGTGAGCGCTCCAGCTTAACGGTTAACTCATCAATGGCATGTTGCACAAGGGCTCCCTTTTCCTTAATCCTCCGGGGCACCTGAATATACCAGGATTTATCACGCAAGTAGTTCTTCATATGACCGATCATGCTCTTCATGGCATAAGGTTCAAACGGAATACCCAGGTTGATATCGTATTGCTTAAGCAAACGAATCAAAGCCATCTGCCCGGTCTGATACAAGTCTTCGTATAGATCGGGGCGATTCCGAGCGATTTTACCTGCTGCCATCTTGACCATTGGTTCATATTTACGGATGAGAACTGTTGCAATTTCATTATCTAGGGTCTGCTGGTATTCCCAGATCAAACCTATAGCTTCAGACATGGACTCTGGGGGAGTCACTTTTTCATTCATACTTTCTCCTCACTTCTTGCAAGACGTTTTACGAGTACTACTTTCGTACCTTTGCCCGTCTCACTTTCCACACTGACATCATCCATCAAGGCTTGCATCAGGTAGAACCCAAGTCCGCCAATCTGTGCTTCCGTCAGTTCTTTGTCGTGTAGACCGGCACGTGACACAGCAGGGTTCATGTTCTCGAAGCTGGCACCTTCGTCCTTGACAATAATGGACAATGTTTCGCCATCCACTTCGAATACAACTTCAACCATGCCGCCTTCGTGTGAGTAGGCATACAATACAGAGTTGTTACAGGCCTCGGATACAGCAACTTTCATATCCTCAATGTCTTCGTAGGAAAATCCCATTTTGGATGCTACTCCATAGAGATTGAGTCTTACAATATCAACGTAATCAGCTGTCGCAGGTAAATTAAGGGTGACTCTTTGAACTTCTGCATTCATTCCTTTTTCGATCCTTTCCTATTGGGAATTCTTCTGTGTGACAAAGAATTTGGCGATGCCCGTCATGTCAAAAAGTTTCTGAATCTGCGCAGGAACTTCCTGTACTTCAAAGCGAGCTTCCATTCCATGTCTGGCCTTCAGAACAGATAACAGGATACCAATCCCTGTACTATCGATATACTTCAATTCTTTCATGTTAATCACAAGATCCTGTTCCTTGTTATCCACGAGCGGCTCCATCACCAAGCGGAAGTCAGGAGCAACCGACAAATCCAGTTCGCCAGTCAGATACACCGTGCACACGCCGTCCTGAGTTTCAGTTCTTGCATTGAATTTTTCATTTTTATTTGTATTCATTAGACATCTCTCTCCTGATCAATGGTTTCCTTACCTAATAACCCAACTTCAGCATGAGTGAATCAGAAAGAAGTTTGGAAAATGTTTCAATTGGCCTGATTCATGGCTGAAGGGCCTGGTTCTAACATTTGTCGTTGTTTCTGAAACTGGGCTATTTTCTGTTTTACATTGCCCATTTTCACCGGTTTACTAATATAATCATCCATGCCGGCAGCAATACAGCGCTGCTGAATACCTTCCATTACGTTAGCAGTCATGGCTATAATGATTGGCTGATTAGACTGGGACAGACTCTCTCGAATCCGCCGTGTACATTCCAAACCGTCCATCACAGGCATCTGCAGATCCATAAACACATAGTCATAGGGATAACGGCTGCCGTTTACCATATCGAGTGCGCTCTGTCCATCTTCAGCAATGTCTGAGAGCAACCCCAGCTTACCAAGCATAATCGCCATCAACTTCTGGTTGATCGGATGATCATCCACAATTAATACCGTAGGATATTTATTCTCATTTTTCACATCCGTTGGTTTCTCTTCCCCGTTCCTCTGGACCAGTTCAGTTTCTACATAACGTTTCGCCTGAATTGTAAATACAAACGTCGCTCCCCGTTGCTCTGTTGTATCCAGATAGATCTGTCCACCCATCATTTCAACCAGAGTCTTGCATATTGCCAGTCCTAAGCCAGTTCCACCGTATTTACGTGTCATGGATGTATCCAACTGGGAAAAAGGCTGGAACAGGCGATCCACTTTGTCTGAAGCGATACCTATCCCGGTGTCTTTAACAGCAAACTCCAATGCCATTTGTCCCTCTTTTTCTTCATTCACTGACACAATCAAATATACGCCACCCTGGTCTGTAAATTTGATTGCATTGGCAATAAGATTCAAGAGAACCTGACGTAGCCTTGCCATATCCCCATAGATTAATTCAGGTACAGAATCTTCCAGGAAATAATCCAGTTCCAGATTCTTTTTGCCTGCTTCTGCAGCAAACAATCCCAGCACTTCCCGAATACAGGAGACAAGTTCAAAAGGATGCTCTTCAAGTTCCATTTTGCCTGATTCCATCTTGGTAAAATCAAGAATGTCATTGATAACCGTGACAAGTGCATCTGCGCTGCGACGAACGATGTCTGCATATTCCTTCTGATCTTCCCTCAGTTCCGTTTCCATCAGCAGATCAACCATACCGATAACTCCGTTCATCGGTGTACGAATCTCATGACTCATCATTGCCAGGAACTCAGTCTTTGCATTGGCTGCAATTTCTGCTTCTTCCTTGGCCTGAATGAGTTGTTGGTTCATCTTCTCCAGTTCCTGTGTCTTCTGGTGAAGAAGCATGGTCTGTGTCTTCAAACGTTTATTGGTGATAAACATCTCCACAAAGCCCTCGATTTTGGATTTCAAAATCTGAGGAATAAATGGCTTAACCATGTAATCAATGGCCCCGGCCGAATATCCGGCAAACAAGTGCTCAGCCTCTCTGCTATTCGCAGAGATGAATATGATCGGCACATCCTTGGACTTGTCCCGTGCCTTAATTAACTTTGCTGTCTCAATTCCGTCCATTCCAGGCATCTGTACATCAAGTACGATAACCGCAAATTCGTCTTTTAGCAGACAGCGGAGTGCCTCTTCTCCAGAAGTTGCCTTAACGAGTTTATATTGTTCCGATTCCAGAACTGCTTCAAGAGCAAGCAAGTTCTCAGGGCGGTCATCTACCAATAATATATGGATTGGTTCATTGAGCCCCATGGCTAACCCTAACCCCCTATTTGATCTTCCGGTATATTTTTTCGGTCCGGTCTAATGGCTCATAGGTATCACTGAACTCTGTAAAATGTATCGATTCTTTAGACCCCAGAACCAGAATACCAAAGTGGCTCAAGCTCTCGTGAAACAGCCCATGCACATGGTTCCGCAATTCATCATTGAAATAAATCATGACATTGCGGCAAAAGATAACATTAAACTCATTAAATGACCGGTCTGTTGCCAGATTGTGCTCGGCGAATATGATGTTCTTCCTTAGAAAAGGATGAAATATCACCGAATTATATTTCGCTGTATAGTACTCGGAGAAGGCTCTGGTACCCCCTGCCTCCAAATAATTTGTAGTAAACAGTTTCATTTTCTCAATACCGTAGACGCCTTCTTTGGCCTGCTGCAATGAGCGATCATTCATATCCGTTGCGTAGATTCTTGCCTTGTCATACAGCCCTTCCTCATGCAACATGATGGCCATGGAATAGACTTCCTCTCCCGTAGAGCAACCCGCATGCCATATTCGGATATACGGATAGGTTCTCAGAATAGGAATAATCTGTTCCCGAAACATTCGGAAAAGCGAGGGATCTCGAAACATTTCCGTCACAGGGATGGACAAATTCTGTACAAAACGTTCAAACGCGGAACGGTCATGAAGCACACGCTCCTGCAAGCCGGATATGCTCTTAACACCTTCGGCATGTGCATGATGCCAGATTCTTCGTTTCAGGGATGGCAGTGCATAGTTTCTAAAATCATATCCATATAAACGGTGCATGCCTTCCAACAGCAACTCAATCTCGATCAGCTCGCGCTCTTCATCTTGCGGCATACGGACCAAATCTGCCCCCGTCTCGGTAGGTTCCCACGGTGTCATAAATTCTCTCCACTTCTTCATTTGTTACTTGCGTATTCGTCGTATTGTCTTTCATTACCCAAACAATGTACTTACGAATAATGAACTTACGAATACAGCCATACGCGCATTAAGGATAATAATTGATCCGTCTGGATCGGTTTTTTCACATAATCAGATGCTCCGGCCTCAATACACTTGCCTCGATCCTCTTTCATGGCTTTAGCCGTAAGCGCGATAATCGGCAACTTTTCAAACTGCGGAATCTGTCTGATTCGTGTCATCGCTTCATAACCGTCCATTTCTGGCATCATCATGTCCATCAGTACCAGATCAATTTCCGGATTTTTCTCCAGAATCTCCAGAGCCTCACGGCCGTTCTCTGCAAACGTTACATCCATGCGATAGCCTTCAAGGACACTTGAAAGGGCAAATACATTACGAATATCGTCATCTACAAGCAATATTTTCTTGCCTTCAAACAACGTTTCCTTGTTGTGCAGCTTCTGCAAGATTCGACGCTTGTCTTCCGGCAAATTGGCCTCTACCCGATGTAGGAACAATGTAGTTTCATCCAGCAAACGTTCCGGTGACTTCACATCCTTGATAATGATCGATTCCGCGTATTTACGCAGCTTCATTTCTTCCTTGGAATCCAGTTCTTTGCCTGTATAAATTATAATCGGCAGATCGTTCAGATATTCATCATCCCGAATCTGGTCGAGCAACTCGAATCCGGTCATATCCGTTAACATCAGATCCAGTACCATGCAGTCATAACGCTGGGTGTGTAACTCATTCAAAGCCTCACTGCCTGTGGATACTGCTGTGATTGCCACATCGTCATGACCAATCAATTCAATAATGGCTTTACGCTGAATCTCATCATCTTCCACAATCAACAATTGTTTCAACTGATTCTCGGTATAGGATTTGATATGCGAGAAAGCTTTATCCAGTGAATCCTTGCTGGAAGGTTTTTTCAGATACGCGATAGCGCCCATCATCAGACCTTGCTTCATATCATCAATAACCGAAATGACATGTACCGGGATGTGGCGTGTTGCCGAACTGCTCTTCAGCTCACCCAGAATGGTCCAACCGTCCATAACCGGCAATTGAATATCCAGAATAATGGCATCCGGGAGATATTGACGTGCCATTTCAAGTCCTTTATCCCCTTGCAGGGCAACAAGTGCCTTGAATCCTCTTCCTCTGGCCATATCCATCAAAATATGTGCAAAGTTCACGTCATCCTCAATAATGAGAAGGATTTTGTCACCTTCCATCAGATTTTCCCGATCATCTTCGATCTGCGTTACTTCAGGCGTATGGGTAGGAGAAAGGTCCGTACCTACGCTACGCTCCGGATCAGGAGAGAGAATGGACTGATGACTTGAAAGCATGGTCCGTGTTTCCATGGACTGTTCATACAGCCCCTCTGAAGATACTGCAGCTTCTTTTGAAGCACCTTCCTCGGCCAGGGCTTCCTCTTCATGATTATCCGGCAGGTACAAGGTAAAGCAGCTACCTTCGCCCTCCGATGATTCCACCTGTATTGCACCACCAAGCAAACGTGCCAGTTCCCTGCTAATGGACAATCCCAGACCAGTTCCGCCGTATTTCCGACTTGTTGTCCCATCCACTTGCTGGAACGCTTCAAAGATCAGATCCGTCTTGTCCGATGGAATACCAATGCCGGTGTCTTTTACACTAAATCCGAGATATTCCTGATTCGTGTTCATGTAACCCGGCAGCTCTTCCGGTTTCATCCGTCGTCCAATCAGACTGACCGAACCACGATTGGTAAACTTGAACGCGTTCGACAACAAATTCCGTAAAATCTGTTTGACGCGATGACTGTCGGTGTAGACCCATTCCGGTAAATCGCTGTCGAACTCGATGTTCAAATTCAGCTCTTTTTTATTCGCCATCGGTCCAAAGTTTTGCTGAACAAAGCTGGTCAGTTCTTCCATTCGAACCGTCTCATAATTGATATCCATCTTGCCTGCGTCCACTTTGGACAGATCCAGAATCTCATCAATCATCTTCAGCAGATCCGCACCCGACATGTAGATGGTTTGTGCGTATTCCTGCTGCTTGTCAGTCAGATTACCACCCTTGTTCTCCGACAATAACTGGGACAAAATGAGCAGACTGTTCAATGGTGTACGGAGTTCATGTGACATATTCGCTAAAAATTCGGACTTGTACTTGCTTGTCATCGACAGCTGTGTAGCTTGCTGTTCCAACTGTGTCTTCGTTTTCTCAATTTCGTCATTTTTCTCTTCAACTTCACGCACCTGCTCTTCAAGCGCCCGCGTCTTGGCAATGAGTTCCGTATTAAAATGTTCCAGTTCTTCCTGCTGACGCTGTAGCAACTCCTCAGATCGTTTAAGCGCCTCTGTCTGCTCCTCCAGATTCTCATTGGAACGACGAAGTTCTTCTTGCTGTGTCTGCAATTCTTCCGATTGAACCTGCAGTTCCTCAGTCAGTGCCTGGGATTCACGTAGCAGCTCCTCCACACGCAAACGACGTCGAACGTTGTTCAAAATTACGCCCAGGTTCATAATCAGTTGTGTGAATAACTGCTTGTGCAGTTCATTGAAACCTTCAAAGGAAGCCACTTCAACTACACCAATCAGTTCATCTTCAAACACGACAGGATAGATCATGATACCCGCAGCACGTGTTGAGCCTGAAGCTGAACCAATATGCACGTAATCTTCGGGCGTATTTTCCAGAATAATCGGTGTCATATCCAGCGCGGCTTGACCAATCAGGCCTTCCCCGATGCGATACATTTCCTTACCAACATCTTCGTTCTCTTCAAATGCGTATGCACCGTAACGTCTCAGTTCGTCGGGATGTTTCTCCTCATCGATCAGATAGACGACACCCAACTGAGCACCAAGCACAGGTGTGAACTCACTGATAAACATCTGTGAAATTTGGCGAATGGAGCCAATCCCCCGAAGCAGCTCCGGGACTCTTGCGATGTTCGAACTCATCCAGTTTTGATCCTGCTGAGCCTGCACATAAGCCCTCTCGATCTCCAGTTTTTCTTCCAGATCACTGGATACATCTTTGAACACACTGGCAATCTGACCAATCTCATCGGTTGATTTGACCTGTATGCGCCGAATGGTTCGGTAACGCCCTTTACCAAAGCTGGTAATCATCATAGATACAGTGTTCAGACCCCGTGTAATACTCGGCAGCACCCACAGAATGACACCCAATGCAAGCAACAACCCGGCAATCATGATACTTATCGTGATCTGTACTGCTCTCGTATACGCTTCGTTAGCGTTCTTGATCTCAGCATCAATCTCTTGGTCCTGATAACGTGAAAGAGCATTCAAACTATCCACAGTTTCTTTTTGCACCGCGAGTCCTGTTGAATTGCGGTAGTTATTCGCATCTTCTACCCGGTTTTGGGACATCAGGTTGATCTGTCTCGTTGCATAAGATGTATAAGCGGTCCACGCCGTATTCACACGATCCACCAGTTGATGTTCAGGTGCACTGTCTGCCCGGTTTCTCACTTCTGCGAGGTAACCATCCCCCCGATCCTTCATCTCCTTCAGGTCACCCTCAGCAGCATTAATCGAATTGTTCGGATTCAATAACAAGTTAGCCAGCACTTTGGCTATATCATTGACCTCTCCACGTGCAGCAGAAGTGAACCTTACTTTGAGATAACGTTCCTGATACATCTGATCAATCTGTTGATTACTGCTGTTTAACCGTTCATAACTCACAAACGTGAGCACGATCAAAATGGCCATCAGAGCGGTAAAACCAATCAGCAGTTTATTCCTGATCTTCATTCATCCCCCGCCCCTTTATTCAAAGTAATCCAGACCAGACATTTATCATCATCCCGCTCTTGGGGAATTTCGTCGTCAAAAAACATGGCCTGCATAGCAGCTTCATTCCACTGATGTGAGCCGGTCAGTTTTTCGATCAGGAATTCATGTTGTTCTTCCTGCCCGCCCTGAACAGCTTCCAATAATCCATCCGTATAGAGTGCAATATGCCCGTCACCCTCATAATGGATCGTTTGTGGTTCAATATCCATCTTGTCAAATAAACCAACAGGACAGCAGACGCTGTCAAATGTGGTGACACTGCCGTCGTTTCGGAAAAATAAAGCAGGTGGATGCCCTGCATTAACATAATCAATACGTTTCATCCGTGTATCAACGACCAGATAAATTGCCGTGAAATAATACTGCACCAATTGTTTTTCCAGATGGAGCTGGTTAAAACGACGGTTCAACTCCTGAATGACCTTCTCTGGATCCACATAAGTGGTAACCGTATCTTTCAACACAGAAGCAATAAACATGGTAAACAGGGATGAAGATATCCCGTGTCCCATCATGTCGAGCAGCAGTACTCCGTAACGGCCTTCCCCAAGGGGGTACCAAGAATACAGATCACCCGCAAGCTCAAAGGATGGTTTATAGATGGCATGCACTTGGAACAACGGGTCCCTAATTGCCGGACTTAATACAGCATTTTGGACCATCGCTGCCAACTTGAGCTCATCCTGAATACGTTGATCACGCTCTTTATGCCAATCCTTCTCCTGTTTCAAACGAAGTGCGAGTCGAATTCTGGCCATCAGTTCGACTTTATTAATCGGCTTGGTCACATAATCAGATGCACCAGCATCCAATGCTTCGGCAAGTTTCTTGGAGTCTCCGATGGCAGTCACCATAATAATCGGTATATCCTTCAGATTCTCAAATTTCTGCACAATACTGCAGGCTTCGATACCGTCCATCTCAGGCATCATCATATCTAGCAAAATCAGGTCAATATCCGACGGTCTTGGACGAAGTTCGTTGCTTTCCTCCCCAATTCCTAACACTTCAAACATTTCCATGGCGGAACTCGCCGTTACAATGTCACGATAGTTTTCTTTTTTCAGAATTTCTCGAATGATAATGACATTCGTCGGATTGTCGTCAACAATAAGTATTCTCATTGATATCTCCTTATCTGTGGCGTCCGGGTTTGTCGATTCTTATTAGGTTAAAACAAACGTTGATTATACAAATTTTGCATACAAAACGGCAGTAGACATAATAATTCCTAGTATAACTATAATCGTAAAAACAAAAAACTTCTATCAGTAAATGGCACCATCGTAGGGGAATATCCCCGCGACTCACCCTGTTTTTGCAGCGCCCTGATCCCGCTTCCAAACTTGCAAAAACATAGATAAGGAATGGGGAAAGCCCCATTCCTTATCTATGTTTTTGATTAAGCATTTTACATAAATGATTCAGAAGCTTGTCCATGTTCAGCAAACTTCAACTTATCGAGTTAATCTTTCTTTTTAGCAATAACGAGTACTTTACCCTTGTCGAGTTCACTCTCGTAGAAGTCCGCTTCGGCTTCGGTAAAGCCCATCGAAACAATTTTGGCCCGGAGTTCATCACCACGTGAGCGGAACAGATTCGCCAAGGAATCAAATACGCCTTCTTCCTTTATGCCAATTTCTTTGGCATCTGCTGTATCGGCAATTCGATCTGTACGATCCTTCTCATGGGCGAGAACAAAGATTTGATCAGCAAGGTATCCGGTAATCTGCAATTCTTTCACCGCTTCTACCGCCTGGACTCCGTTTTCTACCACTTTTGCATAAGCTTGCTCATTGGTTGAATTCATCGTTTCCACTCTCCTCTGATTTAATCTTCTGTATCGAGCTACTTAGTATATAACCATACTATATGGGTTTGAAACGATTTGGTAATAACCAATCCTAGGAAACTGTGTCATCAAAAAGATCAATGCCTTCAATCTGCTGAGATCCTGACTTCATATATACCTTCAGAGCCTGGTCTCCACGGAGAAACACTTCTCCGTCCTCTGCCACATAATAAGGTTTCCCTAGAGCATGATGGATCGCTTCAATATTCATCTCAATTCTCTTTCCGTTTAACATGATGTGATTCTCAGATGCATCGATATGCACATATTGAATGACATCCGTATCTTCACACAAGCCAACCTTCACATCATGAAAGTGATATTCAGGACATCCCAGATAAGGATCTTCCTGCTTATGCCCCGGCTGGCCCTTATTGGCCAACAAATCATCCATGGTGTCATCCAGAGAAATGCCATTCAGAGTCCGAAAATGCTGGAAAGTCTCGGATCGATCAACAGCCAGAGTTACCTCTGACGCCTTCTCTTCCATTACCGTCCATTGCATATCGTGAGCAGCGGGTACCGCTGCCGGTTGAACGGAAAAGGGAGAAATTACGCTAAACATCACAAGCAGTAGTTTCATCATGATTCTCACCCTTTCATCAGGTTCATCACCGCTCTGAAGGCTTCTTCATGGGTTACAAAGCGGTCATGTTACTTGCGCATCCGTTGCCATACGTTCGCTGCAACATCAACATACTTCATCCAGTTTTTCCCGCCCTTAGCTTCACCATTATATGTAGCTTCATAGGATTGCAGGGTACGATCCGTTGATGTAGCAGGCGGTGCAGTTACATGAACCGCTTCAGCATGCTTGGTCTGTTCAGCGTTGTTACGTTTGGTCTGAAATTTCGCCATCAGCGTTGTGGAGACTTGTTTGGCTGCTGCCGTCACTTCATTCAACACTTCTCCCAGATTCTCAACAGATTCCATAACAGGATCAATTTTTTTCATTTTGTGTTGTACATCCACCGTAATATCATTGGCATGTCTTACCGTCTGCTTCACTTCATAACTAAGTTCATCAATGGTTTTCTGTACCTCCTGCAATGTCTGTGAGACATTGTCCAAAGAACCCTGAGCGGATTTCAAGGTACGAATTAAAAAGAATACCAGTACTGCAAATGCCACTGCAATCAGGGCCACACTAATTTGATAGATCATAGAAGAACCTCTCTTTCCATATGTGCATCAGTTTGTTATTGCTATAGTTACCCGGCGATTTCCCGGACGAAACAATATTATATATCCCTTCATATATGCCTTCGCTTGGAAAAAAAACCAATGTTTCAAGCGGTTAGCACTCGGTTAAAGTTAGACTACACAAGGCGGTGAGGTGAACACAACTCACTCCACAATCAATTATACGAAAGGATGAATACTTATGTTGAAATGGTCTGTATTATTTCTAATTATTGCACTGGTAGCAGGTATTTTTGGATTCTTCGGTATTGTTGAAGCAGCTGCTTCAATCGCGAAAGTACTCTTCTTCATCTTTGTTGTACTGTTCGTAATCTCCCTGATTACGGGACGTAGCCGAATGCGATAACCTCAGGCTCTGATATGTCTGAGTGTTTACTAAACGATTACATACAAAAGCCGATCGTGCTCCCAAGCCGATTGGCTTTTGTGCGTTCAGGCATAGGTCAACTTTTCTATATTATGTATTGCACTCCCTTCTGCTTTATTCCAATCCGCTCTCGTATGAATCCCAAAAAAAACAGGACCTTTTTGAGATAGCCAACCCGGTTTTATCCCACTGAAGTATGATATTTACAGGCTTGCTATATACCCACATATGAGCCAGTTGACACTGGAGAATGCAAGAAAATATTGTTATAATTTGTGATTCATAAGGGTGCTTGCTTGGTTACTTGTAATCAGGACAACATTTTACATACCTACCGAGGAGGAAAAACAAAATGAAAAAAATCGTAAGTTTTGCCGCTGCTTTAACGTTGATGGGTTCGATGGCTGCCGCTGCGGGTGCGGAGGAAGCGGTTACTGGAACGGTAAATCCGGAAACAGGAACTGAGGCTACAACAACGACAACGACCACAACAACTCCAGCTGTTGAAGTCAACAAACCTGCTGTAGAAACAGTAGAAGGTACTGCTGAGACGGTAACAGGTACAACAGTAGACACTACAGGTGCAGAAGGTACTTCAACTACAACTGAAACGCCAGCTACGACTACAGATGAGAAAATGTTTGAAGAGCCACTCGTAAAACCAGGTGATGAAGTACTGGCACCAACGATGTTGCTGAACCTTCTGGAGCGCACTTGGTTCTATGATGCACCTAACGGTAAACCAATCGGTGCATTAGGCTCCCAAGTCATCGATACAACAGGTGAAGTGGTTGATGGATTCGATGGCGGCGAGTGGGTACAAGTATACACTTGGAAAGGCAAAGCGTGGATCCACGTTGCCATTCAATAACATCGTATAATCGTTCTAACGATAAGTAAAGAGGACAGCACGCACAATCGCGGCTGTCCTCTTTTCATTTTCCAAGATGTTCACTCCCTGTTCAAGGGTTCCTTGTGACTTCTTCCGTCTTTGGTTCCACATGTACATGTACATGCATGATGTTATGCGATCGCTTCAACCGCTCTTCAACACGGTCACAGATCTGATGGCCTTCAATCAAGCTTAGGCCTCCGTCCACTTCAATGACTACATCCACAAGTACATGACTGCCGTGCACACGTGCCTTCACATCCTTGATCATCTCAACACCGGGAACGCGTGCTACGGAGGATCTGAGATCCGTCAGTTCCTTCTGGTCAAATCCATCGGTAAGACGATGTGTAGAATCCCGAAAAATCTCCCAAGCCGTTTTGCAGATCAACAGACCTACAGCAATGGCAGCTACTTTATCCAGCCATGGAAGTCCAAACTGCGCACCTATAATTCCAATTGCAGCACCTATGCTGACCCAGGCATCGGAACGATTATCTTTCGCCGCAGCCATCAGAGCCTGACTATTAATTTGTTTTGCCAGACGGTGATTGTAACGGTACACGCCTAACATCACCACAGCACAGACTACAGCCACCGCTGCCGCCCACAGGTTTGGAGCAACAAAGGCTCCTTCATACCAGGAGCGAACGGCTTCAACCAATACTTGCAGCCCAACCATAGCCATAATAAATGAAGCTACCAAAGCAGCAACCGTCTCCGCTCTAAAATGACCATAGGCATGATCCGAATCAGGTGGTTTCTGCGAGATCCGAAGCCCGATCAATACAGCAATGGATGCCACAATATCCGTAAGGTTATTAAAACCATCGGCCAGCAAGGCGCTGGAAGCAAATAAATATCCACAGATCAGCTTAAAAGCGGACAAGACGAGATAGGCTACGATACTAACCCAAGCCCCTCGCTCCCCTTTTCGAATTTCTTCATAAGCGTTCAAACCGGGCGACACCCCTTTAACGTTTCGTATTACGGTTTTTCCATGTTACCAAATGCGGAGCGTGTGGGTCTACAGAAACAGTGTTGCCAGGTTGCATTGCTGTAGGCAAGCCGAAACAAAGTTGCCAGACGGCAGGGCTGTAGTTATTGAGAAAAAATGTTGGCCTGGGTAAAACCAAAGGTTTTGAGCATTTTATCAGGTTGCCCTTGTAGGGCTTTTGTAAAACGTATAAAATAGGTACATCCCGTCCAATCTGGACGGCTCACTGTAAGACCGGGAGGGAAATAACGATGAGCGAAAATAACGAACCGAAAAAGGTCAGTTTGCAGGATGCTATACGCCAAAAACTGGCGCAAAAGAAAGAACAAGCAAATTCTGGTAACCAATCCAGCGCCTACTTTGAAGGCGGACCTAAAGCGATGAAGAGTCAAAACAACAAAAAGCCTAACAACCAACGTCGCCGTACTGGTGGATCTTAGGTCTTAAAGCCGCCGAGAAACCATTGAATTACAAAAAGAACCGCAAGCCCTCTTCACAGAGGCTTGCGGTTCTTTGGTGTTCCTATAATCATGTGCCGCAGATGATGCTTAGATTAAGCTTCTACCGGATACATTTTATTGCGCAGTTCTTTGATTTCATCACTTTCCAGATATTCGTCATAGCTCATTTGGCGATCGATGATGCCTGTTGGCGTAATTTCGATAATCCGGTTAGCAATCGTTTGGATGAACTGATGGTCATGGGATGTAAACAGCATTGTGCCGTCAAAGTCAATCATACCGTTATTCAGTGCTGTGATGGATTCAAGATCCAAGTGGTTCGTTGGCTCATCCAGAATCAGTGCGTTTGCACCTGTCTGCATCATTTTCGCCAGCATACAACGAACCTTCTCCCCCCCGGAGAGTACGCTAGCCTTCTTCTGGGACTCCTCACCGGAGAACAGCATACGGCCCAAGAATCCACGCAGATACGTTTCATCCTGATCTTTCGAATACTGACGGAGCCAATCCACGAGAGTCATGTCTACACCGTCAAAATACTGAGAGTTGTCTTTCGGGAAATAAGCCTGAGTCGTCGTTATACCCCAAGTATATTCGCCGCTATCTGCTTCGGTTTCACCCATGAGAATATCAAATAACAGTGATTTGGCATTTCCGTTCGGGCCAACAAATGCAATTTTGTCACCTTTGTTCACCACAAAGCTCACATCATTCAACATTTTCACACCATCGATGGATTTGTCAATACGATCTACCGTCAGCAATTGTTTACCTGCTTCACGTTCAGGCTTGAAGTTGATAAACGGGTATTTACGGTTGGATGGACGAAGGTCATCCAATGTGATTTTGTCGAGTGTTTTCTTCCGGGAAGTCGCCTGTTTGGACTTCGAAGCGTTCGCAGAGAAACGTTGAATAAAGGCTTGTAGCTCTTTAATCTTCTCTTCTTTTTTCTTGTTGGCATCCCGCTGCAGAGCAAGTGCCAATTGGCTGGACTCATACCAGAAGTCATAGTTACCTACGTACATCTGGATTTTACCGAAGTCAATATCTGCGATATGCGTACATACCTTGTTCAGGAAGTGACGGTCATGGGATACCACAATAACGGTACCTTCATAATCCATCAGGAAGTTCTCCAGCCATTGAATGGATTCGAGATCCAAGTGGTTGGTAGGCTCATCGAGCAACAGGTTGTTTGGACGGCCAAACAACGCTTGTGCCAGCAATACACGGACTTTTTCGTTTCCGCTCAGCTCTATCATTTTTTTGTCATGCATGTCACGAACAATGCCAAGACCGATCAGGAGCGCCGCTGCATCTGGTTCAGCATCCCAGCCGTTTTGCTCAGCGAATTCCCCTTCAAGCTCACCTGCACGCAAACCGTCTTCTTCTGTGAAGTCTGCCTTCGCATACAAAGCATCCTTCTCTTTCATGATGGAATACAGACGACTATGACCCATAATTACCGTTTCGAGAACCGGATACTCATCATATTCAAAGTGGTTTTGCTTCAAAACGGCCATACGTTCGCCCGGGGTGATGTGCACCTCTCCCGAGTTGGCTTCAATCTCACCAGACAAAATTTTCAAGAATGTTGATTTGCCGGCTCCGTTGGCGCCGATGAGGCCGTAACAGTTTCCTGGTGTGAATTTGATATTTACATCTTCAAAAAGTGCACGTTTTCCGTAGCGGAGCGTGATGCCGCTTGTACTGATCATTAAGCATACCATCCTTTATTGGTTAATCTGCATACTGCATGAATAGCAAGTTGCGTAAATCATGGATTCAATATCCCGATGCCTATTCTGGCACCATATTATAACACAAAAAAGCGGCAAATTCGAAAATTGGCCGCTTTTTACTTATTAAAGATTTGGTAAATGTACTGTTCATGCAGGCATACCCCTACATTAACATATTTGGCTCGCTTTTGTTAGCCCTGTTTACCTTCCTCGTGGTGAATGCGGAGTGTCTCGCCATGACCAAGCACTCGAATCCGCTCTTTACCAATGCCTAGCCGTTCACGTTCAACTTCCAGCCGATCCAGCGCTTCCTTGGGCGTATCATCCGCCAGCTTGAATGTGCCGTAATGCATTGGAACCATGAGCTGTGAACCGGATTCAACGAACCCCTGCAGCGCTTCTTCGGGTGTCACATGCTGAGAAGTCATGAACCATTCCGGATCGTAGGCACCGATGGGCATCAGGGTAACCCCAATGTCAAAGCGTTCTCCAATCGTTTTGAAACCCTGGAAGTAACCTGTATCACCCACAAAATACAACACAGGCGGACCGCCGGATGTTTTGGATGTTTCGTCCTTCCCTGATTCCGTGGATGATTCATCCTGATTGTTCGTTGTTGCAGCACTTTCCGCTGCTGAATTCGTTGCCGAATGATTCGATTCCAATACATAACCGCCCCAATGAGACGTATTGGTATCAAACAACGTTCGGCGCGTCCAGTGCTGTGCAGGAACAAAAGTTATTTTGACTCCGCCAAGTGTCATATGATCCCACCATTTCATCTCCTGGCATCGATGAAATCCTTTGCGAATCATCTTGCGCTTCAGACCATCGGGTACGATGAGCAACGTCTTGGCTGTAATCAGCTTACGCAAGGAAGCCAGATGCAGATGATCATAGTGGGAATGGGATATCAGAATCACATCCAACGGTGGAATATCCTGAATCGGAATGCCGGGGGCACCGAGCCTTCGTTGAAATCCCATTTTTTCGGCCCACACCGGGTCAGTCACGATGTTCAATCCATAATATTGAATGAAAAACGTGGAGTGTCCAATCCAGGTAATACTTGTGTCATCCCGGTTGGCATGCAGATAATCCAGTTCAGGCGGGTGTTTGGGCACGGTGTAGGTGTAGTCCTTCACTTTGCTCCGCCGTTGCTCCCTCCATTGTTTGAATTCCTTCAGCGTTTTGTCCGTACTTACATTATCGATATTGTTATAACGGATTTTCGGCATGAAAGGGCCCTCCTCCCTTCCTCATTTCTTAACAACAGATTACCCCAAACGGGAATGGACGTACCAACCAATCAATCCTTTGGGTTCTTATATACGGCCAGATATATAAACAGAAAGACAATAGCAGCCGCAATGATCAGTGGAGGGGCGTACATAATGGTGAATGTCTCAAAAAAGCTCAATCCGGTTATACCGGGTATTCCCGTGACTCCCTCAGTAGTGACCATGAACAGACTCATCCTTTCTTTTTACCAGAATTACCGCGCACATAATTGGCATCAAACAGGAACAGCTTCATAATCAGCACAAGCGAAGGAATGAGCACGAGTAGCCCCAGACTAAACGCTGTAATGAGCGCAATCCCCATCGTGCGATTCGTAAAGCCGTCGTAAATATTGATGTAAGGATACAGAATGTACGGAAGGTGGGATCGCCCGTAACCATACCAGGCAAAGGCAAACTGAAGCATGACAGCAACAAAACACCAACCTAGATATTTACTTTTCCACACCAGCGACACGGCAATGACAAAACAAATAAACGAAGCGATGAACATCCACGAAATATTCACCATCTGCTCAAAGTGTGCGGGATTCTGTTTGTTAATCTGCAGAAAAGCCAGAAAGCTTGCAAAAATGGTAGGCAAACTCCAGAGCAGCGCGTACTCTCGAAGCACCTCATATGCCGGCTCATCCCCCGCCCGTTTTGCATAATAGGATAGAAACATCGCCGAGATGTAGAGCACACTAACCAGTGCAAGCAAAACAACCGACCATGTATAGGGATTCGTCAAAAATTCACGCCAGCGAAAAAATACCTGATCGCCCACCTCTTCAATGATCCCGCCTTCGGATATTGCCAAAATGGTGGAGAACACGGCTGGAATCAGCAATCCCGTCGCCCCGTACAATGCCATATAGATCCGGCTGTTCTGCCCATGATTGCCATAGGTATTGTAGGCGTAATACACGCCCCGGATCGCAAGCAGTACAATGGCCAGGGAACCCGGAACCAGCAAAGCAGTCCCGTAATAAAAGGCGCTATCCGGATAAAACCCGACCAGTCCGACCACAAAAAAGATCAAAAACACATTCGTCACTTCCCACACGGGAGACAGGTAGCGCTGAATGATGTTATGAATTTTGTTCTCATGCCCGGTCAAAATGCTATAAAAGCTGAAGAACCCGGCGCCAAAATCAATCGAAGCAACGATCAGGTAACCGAACAAAAACGTCCATAATATTGCGATGCCTGCAATTTCGAAACTCAATGCACGATCCCTCCTTCAAGCCCCAGAGACTCTAGTTCCTTCTCTGCTTCCTTGTTACGGAACAGCTTGCTGAGTACCCGAATGCACGAGAAACACAGGATCAGATACAGCAAGATGAACAACACTAACATCCATCCTACCGAAGTTGACGTCGTGGCTGCTTCCGCCACCTTCATATATCCGCGTAAGATCCAAGGCTGCCTGCCAACTTCAGCGAACATCCACCCCAACTCGATCGCAATCATGGCCAGAGGCCCCAGCAAGACGATGCCAAGCAGCAGCCATTTGGGATAGGGCTTGCGCCCTGGCAACCACCGCCGCAGTACATATAACACAGGAATCATCAGTATAATCACTCCCGTTGTGACCTTCAGGTCGAACATATAGTGAATAGACAACGGTGGTCTCAGATCCGCCGGAAATTCTTCGAGACCCTTCACTTCCGTATCTGGTCGATTACCCGCCAAAATGCTAAGGGCATACGGTATCTCAATCGCATATTTCACTTCATTATTCTCATCCAAAATACCCCCATAGACGAGGGGTGCCTCTTTCATCGTCTTGAAATGCCATTCTGCGGCAGCCAGCTTCTCCGGCTGATATTTCGCGAGGAATTTACCGGAGGAATCGCCGATCATGACGGTACTGATGGCAAATACGAGCGCAGATACCGTCGTGAGTTTCAGTGCTTTTTTGTAATACACATGATCCCGTCCCCGAAGCAAACTGAAGGCGGCGATCCCCGCCAGAATACCTGCACTCAAGGTGTAGGATGAGGCGAGTACATGGGACACTTTGGTTGGCGTTGCCGGATTCAACATGGCAGCAATCGGATGGATGTCCTTCATGATGCCATTAATCAGGGTGAATCCCTGAGGCTGGTTCATGAATGAGTTCACCGTTGTAATAAAAATCGCAGATGCTGATGAGCCGAGAGCGACCGGAATCAACAGCAGCATATGCGTATATTTCTTTTTGAAACGATCCCACGTATAGAGGTAAATTCCAAGAAAGATCGCCTCTATAAAAAAGGCAAACGTCTCCATGAACAGCGGCAGGGCGATTGCCTGACCCGCTACCCGCATAAACATCGGCCACAACAGACTGAGCTGTAATCCGATTGAGGTGCCTGTAACAACGCCAACGGCAACGGTGATGACAAAACCTCGTGCCCACCGGCGTGCCAGCAAGGTGTAATGCATATCATTGGTTCGGAGTCCTCGCCACTCGGCCAAGGCAATCATAAGTGGAACACCTACACCGATAGAGGCAAAAATAATGTGTACAAACAGGGTAAGGCCGGTTAGTATCCGGCTGAGCAAAACAGGGTCCAGGGATGACATGGTTACACTCCTCTTTCACATAATCGTTATGTACGACAGCAGTTACTCTGCTTGAACGTGTATCTCAATAACTCATGATTCGGATGATGCTCTTCACAACGGCATACAGCACAACCACAGCTGCAACCAGACAGACGATAATGAGTGTTTTCTCTTGTTTACGGAACATATACCTGCCGTCCTCCTTTTGCATGGGATGCAAATTATGGCTCTATAGACAGTTTGCAAAAGAAGTTGTTTTTTTATCCGGGGAAATTGAAAAACAAAAAAAGCCTTTCCCCTTATCACGCTCACGCGTTGAAGGGCAAAGGCTCTATTCGTAGGTCTCGTACATAAACTTGGTTCATAAAAAAAGTGAAATACATTTCTTCATCCAATCTTAAATTCACACCAATACGTCCTGCTTGGGCAGTCGGACCTTGAACGTACTTCCTTTGTCCGGTGCAGATATAAAAGTCAGCGTACCCTTGTGATCCTCTACAATTTTACGGGAAATGTACAACCCAATTCCTGTTCCACCAATCTGCCGATGATCCGAATTATCGACCCGATAGAATTTATTAAACAGCATGTCCTTCTCTTGCTCCGCAATACCTATTCCGTAATCACGCACATCAAGACATAACCATTCCTCTTCTTCCCATAACGTAACATCGATACGATCGGCTCCCGGCGAATACTTAACTGCATTGCCCACCAGATTATGCAGAACCTGAACCATCCTGTTCTGGTCAGCATAAGCAAAAAAGTCTCCATTAAACGTATGCACGTAGATACGTTGGGCAGACTTCATATTCCACTGTTCGGCAACCCCTTCTACCAACTCCACCAGCGGTACATACGTCATGTGGTAAGTCATACCTTCGTTGTCGAGGCGCTGAATATCCAGTACATCATCGAGCAAACTGCTCAGCCGCTTGCCCTCCGAGGAGATGGTCTGCATGAATTCCCGCTGTTGAGCTGCCGGAAGGTCATACATCATCATAAGTTCCACATATCCCATAATGGTGGCTACAGGCGTTCGAAGCTCATGAGATACCACACTGATCAGCTCATTTTTCATCCGATCCAGCCGTTCTTCTCCTGTTCGGTCACGGAACACCAGCAGAAACCCATGGTTTTTACCGGGGACATCCATCTGCTTCATGTACAAGGAAAATACACTTTTATCCACATTATTGAATATAAATTCGGTCTCGATAAACGCCGTTTCTCCATTCAGGAATGCTCTCGTCTGTTCCATCAGATTGAAGTTGTCCGTTAATACCATCGTATCAATGGCCTGCGCCAAATCTTCAATGGATCTGCCCATAAAATCACCCAAACCAAACATCTCTTCTATCCTTCGGTTGACGATAGTTATGGTCCCTGATCGATCAGACATCACGAGCCCTTCTCGTACAGATTCAATAAATTGCTCACTGATATCTCGCTGTTCCTGAATGGCAATCTTCTCATTGAACAACTCCGAGTTCAGCTTCTCCAGCGCAAGGGCATGACGTACACGATCTTCTTCTGCTCTGGTCCGCTCCGTAATATCCTTAATAAACAGGTTATATAATGTCTCATTTTTGCCCAACTGGATCTCAACAATTTTGTACTCAATCGGAAATACGGAACCATCCCGTCGGATACCTGAAATTTCTTCAACGATGGTGTATCTTTTACCTTCAACATATTCAAATCGCTCCAGCAAATTCTTGATCTCCTTGCAGCTGGCCCCTTGAAAAAGAGATGGCGCTTCCTTGTGCAGGATCACTTCTTCCCGACGCAATCCAAACATTCTTTCAGCCTCCGGATTAAACTCAACGATCAGCCCATTGGAGTCCACAGCGATAATCGCATCAATAGAGGATTCAATAATGGCACGTTTGACCTCTTCACTATTCTTGAGTTCCTTGGTACGCTCGATAACCCTGTCCTCCAGCGTTAACTTGTCGTGACGAATCTGTTCGAATTGTTCCAGCAGCACATCGGCCATTTTGCGCAAATTACCAATCAGGATCTGTACTTCGGTTACATGGCTGGTTGGCCACTCCATCTTCCCATTTCGAAACAGCAGTCTCGGAAGAGAGCCTGTCATTCGGGTCAGTCTTAACAGCGGGCTAACAACCTTACTGCTGAGAGGAGCCGCTACGATCATGGAAGCCACGATGATGATGAACAGGGATTGCAGCGTGGTCAGATAAATGGATTCGATTCGGGGGTAATACTCGGACGAGTCAGTCACAATGAATACCCGATAAGGTGTTAACCTTGTCATTTCTGCTTCATAGATAAAAGAGGCTTGTTTCCAATGATTCAATACATCGCTGTAATGGATATTTGCGGAACTTAACAGAATGAGGTTATCCCTCGACTTCAGAAGACGGAATCTGTCCATGTCCAGATACTCGCCCACCTGTAGTGTATTCAAACCAGAAGCGACGACTGTATCATTGCGATTCAGCAGAATCACATTCACACCCAGTAGATGATGATAACGCGCCATATTCTGATCCATATTCTCAGAGGTAACGTACTCTTCATCAAGATCCTGAACAACCGCAGTTGCTGCATATTTCATATCACGTAATATGGCATCATTCATTTGCCCCAATTGTCTGCGGCTATCTGCGGATAACAGTACGAGAGAAACAAATACCACAAAGGCGACTACGTATTTAAACGCAATTCTTGTTAGTGGAATGGTTCCCATGCGTTTTGACTTGTGTTCACCCGTGGTGATCCAAAAATCAACTACAATTCCCGCAATCAGCGCATTCACCATACCAATCACAGCAATATACATATACTCATACTTCAAATCGTCTATATTTAGACCCAACATAAAATGCCCGCCATAGATAACAGGAAGTAACATCACTACCCAAAAGACAGCATTAGCCTTGATTAAGCTACCATTCTTCCAGCGGATCTGCCAACCGAGCATCCAAATTAATTCCATGAAGTGGGCAAGCATGACAGTTAAATTGTGCGGCACAAAGCCGACAAAGACGGTATTCAGGAGATGGATAACTGTAAGGGTGACAAATCCATAGATGGCCCCATGCAAACGAAGAGCAATGAGTGCTGCCGCGCTACCAATCATAAACTGTACACCATAGAATAAAGTAAACGGAAAAATAGTGCTTAGTGAGCCCAGGATGATCAGAATGCTGGTCCCAATCCAGGGTATTCTCAGCTTCAACACGACCCAATCCAGCATTTGTCTTGCCTTTATACGATCCATAAGCAATTGCCCTCATGGATCATTTTTTCTTCTGTTTTCAACAACAACGTTGGTTCCCCCTATAAACTTAAGCGGATACAATATTACTTTTTTCCCCTTAACTCGTTCTGATCCATTATACTGTAATTAGTACTTGGTGTAGCTTTGGGAAATTCTGATTGATCGGCAACCAAACTACATTCATGCTAGAATATTGAAGTTCACTCAAAAAGCTTATTTCTTCTCTACATATACATCCTATATTTTGGGATAGAAACATTAAAAAATTTGCGGCATTTATTCGCAATTCACCTTGTTTTTTTAGCATTTTCTTAACATATTATTTTCACCAGGAGTGTGACCCTATGACTATCAAAGTACTTCTTATAGAAGATGAGAAAAATCTGGCCGACATGATTGCTTTCTTTCTTGAGGAGGAAGGATACATCACTGAACGGGTTCATCATGCCCGCGAGGCACTTCAACTGTTTCCACAATTCCAGCCGGATATTGTTGTAACGGATCTCATGCTTCCTGAAATGGATGGAAATGATCTCGTAGAAGCCTTTCGCCAGCACTCCACTGTGCCCATTCTGATGATCTCGGCAAGCACCATGCTGAATGATCGACTTCGTGCATTGCATAATGGTGCGGATGACTTTCTGTGCAAACCATTTAGTTTGAAAGAGTTGGATGCCCGGATTAAAGCACTGCTGCGAAGATCAATCATTTCCTATCAGGATAAACCGGTAAAAGAAGACAAGCAGGCAGAGGTTACTGGACATGTGAATGTGAATGAGTACAGAAGAACCCTGTTTGTGGATGGCGTTGAAATCGAGGTTACTCATATTGAGTTTGAGATTATGAAGGAATTGTACCGCAATCCGGGTAAAGTGTTCACCCGCAATGAACTGATGGATCGGATCAAAGGCTCCGAACGCGCCTATCTGGATCGTACCATTGATGTTCATATCTCAAGTCTACGTAAAAAAATTGAGCCTGACCCCAAGAACCCACGTTATATTAAAACGGTTTGGGGAACAGGCTATAAATATGTGATCTAATACGATCGTAACGCTTGAAAGTTAAACACCTTTGGCCATATCCCTCTTTTATCTCATGGATAAGATGGGTGGTATGGCTATTTCTGATTTATGGACAGACGACGAATGAAACCAATTTTCCATATCCTTGATTAGTTGATTCGGGTCTTGCTCGTTCCAGAGAATCATCTTCATCTCACCCGTACCTGTAATTTCTTGCAGGTGACGCTTCCGAATAAGGGATTGGAAATCCGTAATGACCAGTAACGGAAGTTGTGGCATAAAAGCCCGAATGGCATTTGCTGCTGACACCGCTTCTTCGGCAATCTGATAATCAACAATACAATAACGGGCATTTTCCCAACTTCCCCGATGTGTTTCTATCGCTGAACCAGATGTTGAGTCCTCAATCCAGTTCCTGAACAATTGAATAATATTCTCATATGCAATACGACGTTTTCCATCCGAGAGCACGGTAATGGGTTCCATAGGTATACCTCCAGTTGATTCTTATCTTTATTGTGCCAATTTTCGTTTAAAAATGTTTGTGCGTGAACATGAAAGAAGTGTTAACAAATTTCGCACTTCTTCACATTAAGTGTTAGACACGTCCACTTCACTTCTGGATGATTTCGCAGATTCCACACATTGATGTAAAATAGAGAAATACCCGTGTGATTTAATTTACGGGAAGTTAAAGATGAATCTGGTACTATAGGAGGTTACATTGATGAATATTGTTTCCATTGAACCAACACCGAGTCCAAATACGATGATGTTACATCTCGATGAACGTCTGGAGGACGGAATTCGCAAAACATATACACTGGACAACGAACGATCTGCTCCGGCGTTCATTCGCCAGATGCTTCATATTCCCGGTGTAAAGAGTGTGTTCCACACAACAGACTTTGTCGCACTTGATCGTAAAGGGAATGCCGACTGGTCCGTTATCTTGGGCGAAGTCCAACATCGCCTTGGACAGCACGGCATCGATCTGGACTGGATTGAATCCGAAGATGGTTCAGGCGAGCACTTCGGAGAAGCACAGGTATTTGTACAATTCTTCCGAGGTGTACCGATGCAAATTAGGGTCAAGGCCGGGGTCAAGGAAGAACGAATTTCGTTGTCAGACCGCTTTGTCAAAGCCGTAACAGAAGTCGCCAGTGCAACGATGATCAAAGAACGTAAATTGAGTGATTACGGTGTTCGATATGGTGAATTGCCTGATATTGCACGTGAAGTCGAGCAGGAATTGGAAGCCGCTTACCCGCCGGAACGGCTGGAGCAAGTCATTAAACAGGCCATTGAACATGGTACCAAATCCGAAGAGTTTGTCGAGCGCCGCCGTGAATTGGATGGAGCCGAACTTGAAGAGGCTCTGCGAAACGAAGACTGGAATGTTCGCTATGCGGCATTTGACAGCATGGAGCCTACGGCAGAAAGACTGCCTCTCGTAGCCCATGCCTTGCATGACAACAAAATGCAGATACGTCGCTTGGCTGTCGTATACCTGGGTGACATTCGTACACCGGAAGCGATGGAATTACTGTATGAAGCACTTCAGGACAGCTCTCCTGCGGTACGCCGTACTGCCGGGGATACCTTGTCGGATATCGGTGATCCTGCCGCCACTCCAGCCATGACAGCTACGTTATCCGATAAAAGTAAACTTGTACGCTGGCGTGCAGCACGTTTTCTCTATGAGGTCGGAACTGAAGAAGCAGAACAAGCGTTGCGCGTTGCAGCCGATGATCCTGAATTTGAAGTCAGCCTGCAGGCCAAGATGGCTCTGGAGCGGATCGAATCGGGCGAACAGGCTGCTGGAACGGTATGGCAGCAGATGGCTGGCCGTAACAAAAAAGAGGAATAGTCGTCTCTCAGACCTCATATCCAACAATTGTTATTGCACTGGAAAACCATGCGCGTTATACTGATTGTCTGTTTACTAAACAGGACACACGGTGTTAAGTTGTGTTGTTCATAATTTCATAGACAATAGATACACCTCATCCATTGATGGTGAGGTAGAGGTCGCGGGTGCGATCAGTACGCTGATGGAGGCGCTAAGGAGCCGCTTATGAGATCAGCCGAAAGGTGTACCCGCCGAAGCTCGCTGGACGTTCCTTATACGGTCCAGTGAGCTGGGGCTGCTGTCGAAAGGCGCAGAACTGTCACGGAAGTACATTTCCTTTATATAAGGTATGAATTCTTCTGTGTTGAGCTATCTTAATCATCTGGGACATGGTGCGGACATTGAAATATTAAAGACCGCAGGCTGATGCCTGTGGTCTTTTTGTTTTTATGAATTCAAGTATCGCAAACATCAGTATATCGAATGAAGGAGTGTTTCCATGCAAGACCGCAGTAACCCAACAACAACTGGACCTTCCCTGAAAAAAGGATTACGCGCACGCCATATGACGATGATCGCCCTCGGTGGCTCAATTGGTACCGGGCTGTTTCTCGCAAGTGGTACCGCCATCTCAACCGCAGGCCCTGGTGGAGCATTAATTGCCTATGTGGCCGTTGGCATCATGGTTTATTTCCTAATGACCAGCCTTGGTGAGCTTGCTACCTTTATGCCGGACTCCGGTTCATTTAATACGTATGCCGCACGTTTTGTCGATCCTGCTCTCGGGTTCGCCATGGGCTGGAACTTTTGGTACAACTGGGCGGTAACCATTGCAGCAGAGCTTGCTGCCGCTACTGTACTCATTAAATACTGGTTCCCCGACAGTTCATCCATGTTATGGAGCTTATTGTTCCTCGTGCTGATCTTTTCCTTGAACGTGTTGTCTGTTAAAGGTTATGGAGAGTCCGAGTACTGGTTCGCCATTATCAAAGTCGCTACTGTTATCATCTTCCTGGCCGTTGGTGTGCTCATGATCTTTGGTATTATGGGCGGAGAAGCCGTTGGTTTCAGCAACTTCACCATCGGTGATGCGCCCATCCATGGCGGATTCTTCGCTGTGCTTGGTGTGTTCATGGCTGCTGGATTCTCATTTCAAGGTACCGAGCTTATCGGAGTAGCTGCCGGTGAAAGTGAAAACCCGCGCGAGAATGTCCCTCGTGCAATTCGTCAGGTATTTTGGCGCATTCTGATTTTTTACATTTTGGCGATTACCGTGATCAGTTTGATCATCCCGTATACTCATCCGAATCTGCTCAAAGGTGACCTGGAAAATATCGGTGTCAGCCCGTTCACACTGGTGTTTGAGAAAGCTGGCCTCGCCATTGCGGCTTCCGTCATGAATGCCGTTATTCTGACTTCTGTACTCTCTGCCGGTAACTCAGGCATGTATGCTTCAAGCCGGGTTCTCTATGCCCTTGCCCGTGATGGTAAAGCCCCTCGTTTCCTCGGCAAGCTGAATAAAAAAGGCATTCCAATGAATGCACTTTTGCTTACAACAGCCGTTGGTATGTTGGCATTCCTTGCCTCCCTGTTTGGAGATGGGATTGTGTACACCTGGTTGTTGAATGCATCCGGGATGTGTGGTTTTATCACTTGGCTGGGTATCGCTATCAGTCATTATCGCTTCCGTCGTGCATACGTTGCACAAGGCAGGGATCTGAGCGATCTGCCTTACCGTGCACGCTGGTTCCCGTTTGGGCCGATCTTTGCTTTTGTCCTGTGTATCATCGTGATCATCGGACAGAACTATCAGGCATTCACGGGTGATCAGATCGACTGGAGTGGAGCCATCGTTGCCTACTTGAGCGTACCCCTGTTCCTGGTGTTGTGGCTCGGTTACAAATGGATCAAAAAGACCAAAGTGGTGCCGCTGCAGGAATGTGATTTCACACCTACGGATTCACCAGCTGATAAATAGTGGCTATTTAGTAAA
Source organism: Paenibacillus sp. FSL H7-0942 (assembly GCF_045040715.1). Classification (NCBI taxonomy): domain Bacteria; kingdom Bacillati; phylum Bacillota; class Bacilli; order Caryophanales; family Paenibacillaceae; genus Paenibacillus; species Paenibacillus sp. FSL H7-0942. Next base: position 5,868,550 of record NZ_CP150279.1, read on the forward strand.
ACCTCCCCGTGGCGTTGCAGTTTTCCTACTGTAGTGAAACGGGGAGGTTTTGTTTTGGGTCTACTCTTTCCCTGATCAATTCCTGTACGTCCTTTCGTCCCTGTCCATATTTTGTATAGGTCGGTAAGTAGAATAGAGAAAGGTATACTATTTTTCTTGGACAACGGGAGTTGATGTATAATGAAAAAATTCTCTATTCTGCTCGTTCTATTGGGCATCCTGATCATCAGCTTTCCTTTCCTGCGGGAAACGTATTATGACTGGCAGCAAACCCGTGTCATGAACGATCTGGAGCAATTGCAAAACGGCTTGTCTAAGCTTAATCACTCCTTCGAACAAGGCATACAGGATGCAGTTTCTGCCGAGCCAACTACTGACAATACAGGTACAGTGCAAGAGGCCTCCTCGGATACGTTGGGGGTACTATCGATTGACAAGATTGATGTCCGTTTACCGATTCTGGAGGGTGCAACGGAAGCCAACATGAAGGTAGCTGCAACCCATCTTGTTGAAACCACCCGTATCGGGAACAAAGGTAATGCTGCCATAGCGGCTCATCGCGCCCACAAAAAAGGACGGCTGTTCAATCGTCTGGGAGAACTCCAGATTGGTGATTCTATGGAAGTCACCCTGGCAGATCGAACGATTATCCAATACAAGGTAGATCAGATATCCGTTGTGGAGCCAACTGACTTATCTGTGCTGGAGGATCCCGGGCTTGGACAGGTCCTTACCTTGATTACCTGTGATCCACTCGTCAATCCAACACATCGCCTAATTGTAAGAGCTATTGCAGTGAAACCAACTGTTACGGGGACCTGATCCTCCCTAAATATCACCCAAAAATACCCTCTAGCATATTCACACGTCGACGCTAAGTCTTCGTAGTGATTGCTAGAGGGTATTTCTATCTACACACGATGAATTTTAGATACTGCGTGTTTCGATCTAGCGATGAAGCTGTTGTCTGCGGCGGAAGTACATGAATCCCGCGCTACCTAGCGCCATCAGCATCATGCCCACAGCAGTGTAAGCCATTGTGCTCTCTTCACCTGTTTGTGGCAGCATTCCCTGAGATCCAGAATTTCCGTTTGGCTGTGATGCAGAATTTCCATTGCCCTGTGATCCATCTGTATCCGTTCCAGCAGGAGGTGCGAGTGCACCATCCCCATCAGGTGCATCTGTATCCCCAACTGGAGGTGCAGTGTCGTCACCGTTCGAATCGCCTGGTGTCGGTGTCACTCCCCCGGAATCTTCATCTGTCGGACTTTCGGTTCCTCCCCCAGACTCTGTAGGTTCAGTTACAACCGTGCCTGGAACCGACGGAATTGGTTTTCCTGGTTCCGGAGTTACTGGTTTCTCTGGATCTGGTGTTACACCCGTAGTAGGTGTTCCCGGATTATAAGGTCCACTAGACCCACCACCCGATACCGGGATAGCCTGATTTGTTTTTTCCACAACTACAGCTTCGGTTTGTATATTCGTAATTTCAAATGGTACTGGTGTTGTTTCCAACATGTATCCGTTAGGCGCTTTTATTTCAACCAACTGATATTTATTGATATCCAAGCCTTCAAGTACAATTTCACCTTGTTGATTGGTTGTCAATGTAGCTTCATCTAGACCTGTTACCTTGTGGAACTCCCAATTCCCATTTGCATCCATCAATGCAGTTTGAGCCCGTAATTCAAATACAGCTCCTTGAAGGTACTGAGTTCGACCCGCATTGGTTTTAATCAATTTCACAGAACGATCATTTTTTTTATTTTCAATGGTTAATTGAGTTTCCGGTTTGATAATAGATACAAGGGTCTCCGGCTGTTCAATAACAAAGCCTTCTGCCTTGGTCTCTACCAATGTATATGAACCATAATCCAAACCATCGAATTCAATGACCCCATTTAGGTCGGTTACTTTTGTATCGATGACAATGTTGGAACGATCACGCAATTCGAATTCAATTCCGCTTAATACGGACTTATCCTTGGCATTTACTTTGGTAACGACAAGTTTACCACCTACACCCATTGCATTAGACTTCGTCAAGGTAATACTCTCCGTCTGATTCTCTACAATCGTAAACGGAATTGGTGTAGCATCCAATTGATAAAACTCAGGTGCCACGACTTCTACCAGCTCATAATCCCCTGGCGACAGTCCACCTTTGGCGATCTTTCCATCTTCCCCTGTCGTTAACTCATCGATTTTCTCTCGCGTTGCGCCGTCCTTGGAGTACAATTCGAAAGTTGCACCCTTAAGTGTCTTGGAGGAGTCCACCGCATCTACCTTGGTTAATTCAAACCCTTGACGAATCTTTTTATTTTCAATTTCAAAAGCGATATCCGCATCCTTGAATTCAATCGTTTTACCTGAGGCAGAGCCATATTCAGGATCAACCAAATATCCTGCCGGTGCAGATAATTCTTTTAACTTATAAGGTACACCGTTGGTTAGATTGTTTAATCGATAGTTTCTGGAGCTTTCAACCACACCATTCTCGTCCGTTGGGTTCAATGTTTCCAGAAGCGTAGTTCCAGACGCATTATAGATTGCAAATATTGCACCCTCCAGCGGAACTCCTGCATCACTGACTTTGTGAATTCTGATTTTGCCCAGACCTGTAGAGGCTCCTCCACCAGCTCCAGCCAAGGAAACTTTGATTCCCGACTGATTACCTTCTCCGATTACCGAGGAAGATTGGCCTGCAAATTCAACCTTATTCTCAATTCGGGCGCCATGATCGGCATTAATATAAGACTGATATTCCAAAATGAATGCAGTATGGATATCTTTCTTGAAGGTGAAGGTAAATGTATTGCCCTCCACGTCCAATTCATAATCAGCCGGATCAACAAGTCCAGCTTTGGTGGATACATTGCCTGAATTGTTGGCAGGTAAATTGGTTGCATATAATTTCAATGAATCAGCCAATAAAATCTGGTTCTCTGACAAGGTATCTGTTAATTGATTACCCGCAGGAATGAAAGATTGACTTGGATTGATATTTACCGTCCATGATGCTTTATCCGTTGTACCTTCTTGCTTGCCTGCTTTGCGCACGTATACACCACCGTTGGCAGGTGTAACACTGGCTGATCTATTAAATCGTATTGCACCACCCTCACCATCCGTCAGAACAGCCTGGTTGGCATATGCGCCTGCGACAGAATATGGTCCATCCAGACTTGTTTGGTACTGAATGCGATAAGCCATTTTGCCCATGTTACCCAGATCCAACGCAAAACCCTTACCGTCCGGGTTCAACTGGAATTGACCAGGTGTGAGCAGAACCTCGCTACCCACAGCAGTAACATTATTGGCTCCCTGCAACTCTAACTCATGAACTTTCAATGAGCCGTCTACGAAAGATTGGTTTCCAGTGTAAGCATCCTTAAGGATTGCATCCTGAATATCAAACAAATTGTAGTTTACATCGATTGTCCAGGTGATCTTTTTATCTTTGGCGCTATATTCACCCTTTTTGTTACCATTTTGAATCGTGTAGTCTTGCGGTTTGACCGCAGCAGTTTTGGTAATCGCAGTCTGTTTTACATCAGACTCTTCCCAATCGATCTTGGCTGAGTTGCGATATTCATCATTCGTTGGCATACCCGCTGTGGGATCAAAGCTTGTCTTATAAGTAATAACATGCTCCGTACTGAGCGTTACGCCGTCCTTCAAGCGAAGTGAGAATCCTTTTTCATACGTTGGATCAGCCGGGTCTGGAGTCAGTTCAAAGTCGTCTTTGTTAACACCACTCACTTGAAGACTACCCGGAATCAGTTTCATATGTCTGCCTTCGTAATTGTCGGTGATGACGATATCCGTCATGTCCTGCAAATCACGGTTCACAACAATCTGCCATTCGATTTCTTTTGTGTTGAAGTTTTCACTTTTTACACTCTTTGCAAAAATGACTTCCTGAATGTCTCTTCGGCCTGTTTTGGAAGCGCCATCATACATGTTCACGGTGTTCGTAATGGTGTCGTTTGTATAAACACGATGAATAGATTGAGTATCATATTCGATCTCATAGGCCTTTGTAATATCATTCTTAAAATGTAATTTGAAGCCATCATCGAACCCTGTACCCATCGCTTCGAGTGTGTATTCATTTGGATTGATCAGTGTTCTGTTCGAAGCCGCTCCACTTGTATTAATGTCCACTTGATACACTTTGACGGAATTGTTGATCAGTTGCTGTTTTGCCGTATCAAAGCGGTCTTCAATCCATGCATTCGTTTGCATAATTTCTTGCTGATTGTAGTTATATTGCACTTTCCATGTGATCGTCTGTGTCACCGGATCATACGCACTATCTTGCCCTGATTTGTTCAAAGGCTCATTAAAACTCACACGAACTCGGCCAATATCTGTTTCGTTGTGCTCGCTCTGATCTGTTGTAAGCGCAACCTGGTTTTGATACTCCACGTTGGTGAACGGAGCAGTGGTTGGTGCTTTAACACTTGTCGTATAGGTTACACGATAGGCCTTATCTGTATCTCCCAATTGAATTGGAAAATGTGGTTCCGTTTGAACTACTGGGCCTTCTTTTACAGATCCATTCAATTGCACTTCCAATTCGCGAATTTCGATATCGCCCTTGAGCTCCAGCTCTGCTGGGAACGTGTCTGCAAGAACAGCATTTTTCATAGCCTTCTCGCCTTGGTTAAAATCTACAGTCCATTTAATTTCATCCGAGTTGAAGTTCTCTTTGTTTGCGCTTCCCGATTTCTTCAACTTATCTACGGCTGTGTTGGCAAAATGTACATCAATGATGCCCTGCCCCACGGAACTAAAGTCTATCTGTTGTTTCAAGCCATCTTCCATCTTGCTCTCATCGAACTTAATCCACACGTAGAAGTTACCTTCCAGCTTCGCATGCTCGATCAGTTCATTAAAGGTAAAGATGATTGTGCCATCTGGATTCACCACATACTCTCCAACACCGCCATCTAGATTACCCTTAAGCTGCGATCCGATGATGAATTTATCGGGCAAGTTAAAGGTGAACGTAGAGCCATCACTGTAGTTGTGGTTGGCATCTGCAAGTCCCCATGTAAAGACTACAGCCACCTCATCCTGGATGCGTGGTCGAATATCCTCGATTTTATCTCCTTTGACTTCAATCGTGCCATTCCCGTTGTCTTCTGGTGCCTGATTGTACATCTGCACACTGTTAATCAATTGATCTGTAATTACCGGGCCTGCAGCTGCGATTGCTAAACTGCTCTGGTTGAGGTTTCCCTCCCCCTCTTCTTCCGGAGTGGCAACAACGTCAACGTTGTTGACCTCTTCCGAACCTGCCAAACCTTCTTCTGATGCTGTATCGCTGATTGCACTGGCTGGCAAATTAGTTAATTCATCCTGAGCATGCATTGTTGGTGTAAATATCCAACCCTGCATCATTTGCGTGACCAGTAACAGAGCAATGATCACTATGCTCACTTTTTTCCTCATTGTTTGCATATCCTCCTCGTACGTAGTGTTGGCATACGCCGAAGATTAGAATAGCAAAGCGACATATACAAAAAATAGACAACACTAAAATCCTCGTTTTTGAACACAAAATTGAACGCAAAATTGAACGCAAAAAAGGATACTCCTCAATCGGAGCATCCTGTTCAAACGGTTGTTACAGTGTCCAGTTAATTTTGACGCGCAGATCCGTAGTACCTTCCATTTTGGATACATAATAAGATATCGATTTCATGCCAAGCTGGTACAAATCCTGCAAATCTTCAATCAGTCCAGCCTCCGTACCCTTGTACCTGAACGTGAGCGAGGTTCCGCCTTCCTTCAGCTTACTCTGAACTTTGGTCTTCAGCGCAGCATGGCCTTTAACGGCATCCTGTTCGTCATACAGTGAATAGTCCAGAGCATGGTACAGCTTCTGATATGCGGATTTTTTGCTATCTCCGGCCTTCACCAGCTTTAATAAAGCTTCTCGATATGGGGCTGGCGCAGCGGGGTACTTGCTTTTGCCTGTCCAGATATGGTCACGTGCCATCTCATCATCACTCAGCAAATAATAGCTGTGGCTAACCTTACCTTTGCGGTCAGGGGTAGGATCATCCCAAGTGGTGTCCATGTGATACCACTTGCCGTCCAGGTTCACGATATTCCAGGCATGAAGCTGCCCCCCTGCTGTACCTTCCACAATCCGGTTATCGATACCTACTCGCTCCAGCATCCGATAAGCCAGCAATGAATATCCCTGACAGACGGTACTGCCTGTAACAAGCCCGTCGTAGGCCGTATATTTCTTCAACGAAGTATCGTAGGAAAGGTTAAGTACAATCCAATCATGGATGACCTTGACCTTCTCATGATCCGTCATGCCTGGTTTGATGATTTCTTTCAACACGTTTGTGACTTTACGATTCACATAATCGGTCTGCTCCTTGGTCTCCCGATAGGAGAGAGTCACATGCACCTCAGCCGACACATTGGAGCCTTTATAATTAAATGCATAACTTTTAACGGTATATTGGATATAGGGGTCACTCTTCATTGCCTCATCGATGGAGGTTTGTAATTGTTTTTTGAGGCCTTTCACATTGCCTTTGTATGTAAAAACAAGTTCCTCCGTTCGCTGTGACATTGCGGTAAGCAAGGTCTGGCGCAAATCTGTTGCCGTGGATATATCTGATGTTCCTGATGCAGCATACAGTTGATCCAGATCAACCGTACGTGGTAACGCTACAGCAATCAGACAGCCTGCCAGCAGTATGGTGATAATTCGTTTCCCGTTCTTACCCATGAAAGGAACCCACCCTTCTTTGCAAAGTTCTCACGCCCTATTGTATCACAAAAGGCTCTGTCGTCATTGTAGTTTTGTCAAAGCAAATCAAAAGAGACCTTCTATGGAAGGTCCCTTTGATATCTTTAGTTCATTGAATCACGATTACCTGTTATCTTCATCCTATGATTCGTTTGGTCACGATATGAGTGGTTCATCATCTAATACAGACGATTACCACTCATAAACGTATCTGTTTTACCTTGAAGCTTCGCCAACCGTTCCAATACCTGTGACGCTTCAGCTACCGTCACTTTGCGTGCAGGCATGAATCGTCCTTCAATCGAAGGAAGCAATCCCAGCTTCAGACTCAGGGAGACCGCTCCCTTACTTGTAACGGCACTGGCATCCGCAATGTTGGGAAGATCGGATGGCAACGTATAGAATCCGGCCAGCTTCTCATAGCGTAAAATACGTACAAGCAGCACTGCCAATTCTTCACGTGTCATCTCTTCCTGCGGATTCAAATTCTGTTCAGGGTCCGCTCCGGCAAGCCAGCGCTGATCGATTAATGCCCGAACTGCCTTATAATACGGGCTGTCAGGTTTCACATCAGCGTATAACTTGTCATCTCCGTCCCCACTGTAGTACAGATCCATATTTGGATTAATCGCTCTTGCCAGATAGTTAAACCAATCTCCTCGGGTGATCACACGATCCGGGAATACGCGTCCCTGCTCATCAGCAAGCAATACGCCATGCTGTGTCATATTGCGTAAAGCTGCTTCGGCCACATGACCCAAGATATCCGTAGGTTCGGCTTTGGTTGCAGAGCTTGTGTCCCCGTATAAAAGCTTCCACTCTCCTGTGTTCGCATCCAGCGCTTCATAGTTGCCATAGATCGAATTCTCATCACGTGTGGGCATATAAGCAAGGTTCACCCCCGCTGGGATGACTTGACCACCGTTCATACCATATCCGCCATAACGGGAATATGCGAGGATCAGCTTGAACTCCTCCAGATAGAGTGCCTTGGCCTCTTCATAACTGATGGCTGGCTTAACATCTGCTGGCAGTTGTTCAGGCGTTGCCGCAATACGTGTATAGAACTCGTTAATCGTCCCGTTGTTTAACACCTGTACTTGTGCCGTATCTTCCTTAACCGGAATTCCGTTCAGATAACGCTGGAACAAAAATGTGCGAGCATCATCCACCTCAATCACGTTAGCCAGTCGGAACTGCTCCGTTGCGTCTGGAACTAGCGCAATCACCGTGTCCATCGCCAGTTTCTCAGCCTGCTTCCGGGTTACCAATTTGCCTGCCTTCTCCTCAGCCGGCTTCTCCTGTTCCATCTCCGGACCCATTCGTTGCATCATCGTATAACTGTAGATCTGCCCGGTAACTGCATCTACCTGTGCTGAGATATCCCGCATGAACATATAGGACATATTGGCACTTCGATCGCTCCAGCTCAGACTCCACACCTGATTGTTCGGACTTGAGTAATATCCCTTGCCCAACTGGTTATGCTCCAGCTTATAACCCTTGGGAATATCAAAGTTTGTTGCGACCCGATTGGCGGCCTGCTGAACATTTAACCTCGTACCATTGGCCGGGACAAAAGGCGTTACATCACCTTTCAACTTCTTATCCTGCTGCAAAGAATCTTCATCTACAGCTTTACCTGTTAATGTATTAATCCGTTCCAACGTATTGGCTTCAATCGGAATGATACTGATATTTTTGGGTGTATATGCAAGGTAATACTGCTGACCCTGTTTGGAAGATAGACGATCTTTGGCGATATAAGCCAGCTCCACATCGAACTGTTCTTCAAACTGCTGTCTGGCCTTCTCTTCTGAAGTTGCCGGTTTCGATGAGGGATACTTGGCTTCAATAGTACCTCGGGAGTAACCTGTCACCAAACCACTTTCATCCACATTAATGTAGACTGTCTCTGCGTCAGTTAACAATCCATCATGTTTTAACTGGTACCCGTATCGGTACTCTGTTCTGCCAAACAATGACTCTTGTTCGATGGAAGAATACAGATCTCCAAGCGGAGCATATTCACTTTCCTTAAGACCTGGAATCGCTTGGTACAACAGTGCCACGGCCTTTTCTTCAGCTTGAGCTTTGGTTAACTTCACATCTGATTCCGAGACATGTTTATCCAGGATATCCGACGGCAAATGTACACTTAACACTTCCCCTGTGCCTGCATGTACAGTTCCACTGAATCCCGAAGTATGATTGCCTTGTGTAATCTGGAACCCGATCTCCCACGCCTTGTATTCTGGCGGTGGATAGGAATTAGGTGAATCGAATCGTGCAGATGAGATCGTTGCTTTTTTTAATAATGGAAATAATTTCAGTATATTTTCACTGGCTTGCCTGGATGAGATTTTCGCTCCCTCAGGCACGTCATTGCTCGTTGCGTCTAGTTGTTCATTTTCCCCCGTTGTCGCTGCGGTCGACTGCTCTGCTTGCGCGGCTGATGCACTGCCTGCAAAACCTGGTGTTTGCGAAGCAAGCAGCAGTGTTGCCATCGCTGCGGTTGTTGCTTTGGTTGCGAACATTTTCAAACGTAGATTAAACTTCCAATTCAAACTCAAATCTGGACCTCTCCCTTCAATTTCATACAAAGAAGCATAACAAATAACCTCGCATGAATATTGCCAGTCTATTCTATGATACCATAAGCTTCCTTTTTAATCGTCGTTTTCGGGGCAATTTTACAAATGTGAATTTCTGCATATTGCTAGTAACAGCAAAAAAAACGCCAATTACGTTGGCGTTTTCTCTGTTAGCCTGCACTCTTATGTAGGCTGAATCTACCTTGTCAACTACTCGCTTTAGACGAATCGTTCAACTTCGCCTGACCTTGGACATGGGTTTTCAAAAATGGAATAACGGTGTCCCAGAAGGCGGGATCTTCCTCGGAACAACTGTGTCCTCCGCTGTTGACCCATAGATGTTCAACAGGCGGATCGGCTTTGGACATAAAATATTCAAGCTCACTCGGGGGAATGAAATTATCTCCCTTGGAGTGCACCATAAGCATCGGCAGTTGCATCCCCCTGCGCCGTTCATTCAGCATGATCACCGGATCACGCTGACGATAAGATTTCAGAGATTCACCCAGTCGCCAGAACCAGATTCTCGGAATTAACTGGGCCAGTGGAAACAAGGGCAGACGCCGGCGTCTCAGCTCTGAACTGACGATTACCTCAAATTGCGATGGCATCGAGTCCGTAATCACTGCTGATACAGGAATTCCCTCCGTCACTGCAAGAATCGTACCCAGTCCACCCAAAGAATGTCCAAGTACTCCGATGGCATCCGCATCAATCTCTGGTCGTGCAGTCGTATACTGCAATGCCGCCAGCAGATCATCCCGGAACAGGTAGGCAGATGCAGCACGAACCGGATCACTGGCCCCATGACTACGCACATCATACATAAATAAGGCATATCCAGCTTCCCAGATCGGACGTGCGTAACGAAGAACACGGGAGCGATTGGAGCCCCAGCCATGTGCAATAATAACGAGCGGCCATGGGTTCGGAATGTCGGCTCTGGCCGGGATGAACCAGCCATGCACCCGACCTCCCCCACTGTCAAAGGTCACATCCTCAAATGGCATTGGGGGTATCAGTGTGATTGGAATCTTCTTGGGTGTCTGGCTCTTTACCGCTGCCTTCCATAAACCACCTGCCGTTACTGCGGCCACGGCGAGCATGCCGCCTATCATTGTTTTAGCTTTCACAGGGCATCTCTCCTCTCCGAATTCTGGCATACATCCATCATAAAACAATAGAATGAACGGCACGTTAAGCGACATGGGTTTTTATGATAAAGATTGATCCAACAATTAATCTAAAGGCACCTTCATATATATACCCAAGTATACATATCCCTCATCTGATGCTGGAATCCTAGGCTTCAGCTGCTTCCACAAATCTCCGTGCACATGCTGCAATCTGCTCATGATCTCCTGCCACAAGAGCTTCTCGTGGTAAAAGTGCACTTCCCAGACCCACTGCAGCAGCGCCTGCTGCGTAATAATCAGCAATATTCTCCAGTGTGGCACCACCTGTTGCCAGCAGTGGAATATGATTCAGTGGAGCTTTGATCTCCCGCAGATACGGTATGCCCAGGCTCGCCATCGGAAACAACTTCACAACTCGTGCTCCCGCTTCATGGGCAGCGACAATCTCCGTAGGTGTCATGGCTCCAGGCCAGATCTCGACACCATGTTCTACAGCATATTCAATGACAGACAGATCGACATTGGGAGACACCAGAAATTGTGCACCTGCAGCGACGGCTTCCTTCGCCATCTGCACATTCAGTACCGTACCCGCTCCAACATAAGCCTTTCCTTCATGCCGCTCACGCCAGTCTGCAATAATATCATGTGCTCCAGGTGTGTTCAGTGTGACTTCCATCAGCCGGATGCCACCACCTGTCATACCTTGTCCAGCTGTTACTGCCGCTTCGCGGCTTATACCGCGCACAATCGCGACCAGCCTCGACTCCAATAGTACTTCCGTCAAATTCATATCCAGTTCCCCTTGATTCATCAATTCGGCAGCCGAAGACAGGCAATCATCGTCACCGCTTTTCCGTTATTCATTATTGTAAAGCATATCCTCTCCTGGATGAAATCATTTGATCCAATATTCACTTCTTCCTTTTAAAAAGACATTGAATTCAACTTGGCTTTGTAGTTAACCTGAAGGAAACAAGGGCAATCGCCAACGCCAACAGCAGGACCATACCACCAATCCACCCCAAATTTTGAACGGAATTGTATTTCACAACTACACCTCCCAATCCGGCACCGAAAGTCATACCTATGTTCATTACTGCCGTATTGTAACTCAGGACTGTTTCAGAAGACTGTGGTCTCAATGTTATCAAATAGAACTGATTCGCAGGCGTTGTTATCCAGGCAGCTGTTCCCCAAATCATGATGGTCAGAAGAATACCTATTGTGGAACCTGCTGTGATTGGCAAAATAAAGAGGGCACCAGCATGAATAATCAAACTGATTGGAATCGTGCGAACAGGTCCCCATCGATCTACCGCATAGCCGCCAAGACGAGAACCTATGAATGCAAATACACCCAATACAAGTAACGCCGTACTAATCATTTCTATTGAAAAATCGGCTACTGAACTTAAAAGTGGAGCGATATAAGCAAATACCATGGTGTAGCCCAGAATCCAGAAAACAGTCGTTAATAATCCGGTGATAACCTTTTTATCTTTGATAATCAATAATTGTTGCTTCAGGGAGAGAGACGGGTTACCCTCCATTCGAGGAATAAATCTGTACAACAGCATGAAATTAATAAATGCGATAATTGCAATCATGATATAAACATAGTGCCAATCCATGTAGGCAGCAATGAAGGTACCAATCGGCACTCCTAATACCAATGAAACGGTGAATCCTGTGATGACAGTTGCAATGGCACTACCCTGTTTGCCAGAAGGAGCTAGTCTTGCAGCATAGTTCGTGGCTAGGACAAAATATAGACCACCACTCATGGCCAATACGATGCGTGAGAACATAAGCATGCCAAAGTTCAAACTGAAGAATGCAATGATATTTCCCAAGATAAAAATAAGCATGGAATACAGAAGTACTTTTTTACGTTGTAACTTGGAAGTCAGCATGACCAGAGCCCAGGCTCCCAATGCATGAGATAGTGCATATACGGTGACCAATTGTCCCGCTAATGAGATCGAAACCTGTAAATCGCGGGCAATGATATCTAAAACACCAGATACGACAAATTCGGCTGTTCCCACAACAAAGGCTCCTAAAGCCAATAAATAGATAATAAATGAATTCATTTCAGTCTCCTTTATTCAAAAGAATAGTGTGTGAAATCTTCTGGATATATTCGTTTGTTGAAATTTATAATAGATATAAAAGACAAATTATATCTATTATAAATACAAAAAAAATACTTAATGCATCATTGATATTTTACCGGCAATTGAAGATAATTTTCGATTTTTTAGCACTTCTTCCATCTGTCCTTCGGCAGTGATCATGGTTTCTTGAATTAAGCATCCCTGTTTATGATGACAGCAATCAAACAGAGAGGTTGTACCCTCAATGGCCTGTATGATGTCCAAAAACGTAAGATCCTCCCACTTCTCCTGAAGTGTATACCCGCCATGGGCACCAGATGAAGAATGAATCATCCCCTCTTTTGTCAATTTAGTTAAAATCTTGGACAGATATGTGGGTGAAACATTCTGCCACTTTGAAAGTTGCTGCACACCCACAGGTTTATCTGAATTGGATGCTGCAAGAAAAAGCATCGTGTGCAGGGCGTAATTGGTAGCTTTGGAATACTTCATCATCTCATTCCTCCTTAATAAAAGACTTAATATATCTACAATAACTCCTTTGATACAATTACGTCAATAACCCCCTCTCATAAAAGTGGCACATTGCATCCACTCTTTCATCAGAGGAGGCTCTTGTCACAAACAACTGTTCCAGCAATATCTATACCTACAGTTCCAATCTATATGCATGCTTTAGGCATTTTCCAATACGTTATCCTTCTCCAAATCTTTAAAGTATCGATCGTTATATAACATGCTTGGATGTGTTGGATGATAGGCGAGTGCGATATCATTATGTTCCCGGGCCTTGGCACGGTTACCCATCCGGTCATAACACACACATAGTTGCAGATGCGGCATCCAGGTCCAAGCTGCTTCATTCAGCACTACCATAGGGTCATCAGGACGTACAGCACGAGTCGCCTGTTCGTACCAGAACAGGGCCTTGCGATAATCTTCACGGTCGGCAAAATAACCACCCAATCGACAGCAAATCTCGGCTCTTGGCAAATCATAGGCAAATGATCGGAACAACGCCGTGACTTCCTGTTCCGGATGTTCAAGTGCAGCTTCACAATCCGCAATTTTCTGGCAAGCAGCGATCTGATCTTCCACCCAGCCCAATCCGGTATCCAGAAACTTCTCATAGTACTTCACCGCATCCTCATGCTGTCCATGGTCCTTCAGCTCATTACCGAAATAGTACAAGTCACGCGGCCCGAATTCCTCTCCGGCCTGTTCCCTTTTGCGATAGATCCGCAGATTACGATCGGTATACACCTTATCTTTCTTGTGGGTAACCGCTATATCACTATGCAGCAGATTGCCCGCTACAGCCAGATATTCATGGACCGCGCCAATCCAGCGAAATTGCCGATCCCGACGCACCAGACGATTTCGACGCAGGCTGTAGGCTACCTTGCCATCTGCTGTGAATGACAGATTATAATCCATTGTGACACTATCAACATCCGGGTCCAGCGAACGTTTCAAGGCGATCAGTTTCGCCCGATCTTCCGGTTCGAACACATCGTCTGCATCCAGCCACAGAATATATTCACTCTTTGCCTGATCGAAGGCATAGTTGCGTGCTGCTGCAAAGTCATCCACCCATTCAAAATCAACGATACGATCCGTATATCTAGAAGCAATCTGACGGGTACGATCCGTTGATCCGGTATCCACGATTACAATCTCATCGGCGATACCGTTGACCGAGTCCAGACATCTCGCAAGGGAAGCTTCTTCATTTTTCACAATCATACACAGGGTAATACTGATCGTCTCCTCCCCTCGTCTCGCCCTGCGGTTAAAGGCGGAAACCCCCGGAAGTTCGGACAATCGATAGATGTGGTATGCGGGGAGATGAGTATCAACGAACAAACGAAAACCCAGTGCTTGAGCACGGATGCAGAAATGACGATCTTCGCCCCAGAAGGATACATTGGGAATCTGGTCATATGAAGCTCCTGCTGCCAGAACATTTTTGCGAATAAGAGTACATGCCCCTAGCCCTCCAACTTCATAACAACCCGGGATCCGTAGCTGATTTAGAAAAGCAGTCGTTTGCGTGCCCTCGTCCTCCGTCTCGGTTCCGTCTACTGTTTTGCCACCGCGGCGAAACAAAGCATACTCATCTTGCAGCCATACCTGCGGCATTTCCCTGGCATCCGGCTGCCAGCGGGTCCAAAAAATATTGGATACAATGTCTTTGCCACTCGATACAAGTTGCTCCAGCGTCCGCGGATGCAGCACCAAGTCAGAATCAATCAGGAACACCGCATCGTAGTGATTGTCGCGTGCATATTGCAATATGCGATTTTTCAAACCGGCTACACGCCAAATCTGCTCATCCTGCCAATAGTGTCCTCCCTCATCCTTGCTGTACACCCCTTTGTTGTCAGGACTACCGCTACCATGTTCATCTGCTTGAATAACCGTCCCTTCATGCTGAAGCACAAATTCATGCAATATATTTGATGCGGCTTCTTCCACGTTATCGTCAACAAACAGATAATCCGTCTTCACTGTTGTTCGTTCCAGTGCATGCAGAGAATCCAGAAATTCACGGAGCACCGGAGTTGTCTGGCGAACCGGGCTGGCGATCAGTATTCTTTCCTGGCCAGGCGCTTCAAGCGTTTCCGATTGGCGGGTTTCCAGCGAATTATCAGAATGTCTGGATGGTCGATGTTTACTCTGGCTCTCATGTTGCTCCTCTTTTTGATGTTCTTTCTCATTCTCTTTTTCTTGTGAATTCAGCTCTATTTGAGGTTGGGATTCTTCTTGCGATTTGCGTAACGGTTCTTTCTTCAACGTGCTCACTCCCCCTCTCCTTATTCGAACCATGCCAACAGTCGTGGCTCTTGATCCAATATCGATTCGTACTGTTCCTTCCAACCGTATCTTGCTTCAGGGTCCAGTGCTTGATAGCGTTCATATTTGCGGATACGGTCTTCTTCCCGCGCCCAACCATAGTGCTTCACCCGGGGAGCATGACATCCATAGGACCAATGCTGGATCGTTAACGGAAAACGACCACAATGCTGCGGTGTCTCCTTCCATTCATAGTTCATCCCCGGGTGATAACGAATCAGAAATGGCCGATAATAGGCATGCGCCTGCCAGAACTCATCTTCCCGGTAATGCGTCTCACTCCACATATCAAACAATCTGAAATAGATCGCATCTTCATTGCCACTGAGCAGCAGATCACGTACCACCCCAAAGTCACTAGTTAGAATCTCATCCGCATCCAGATTCAAAATCCACTCCGGATTGGTCGCCACCGTCTCTTCCCATTGTTGTTTTCTCAGGCTTACCTCGTCTGCAAAACGTGAAGCAGCGTTCTCCACTAATACGAGTGGAATACCGTCCAGAAGTTCCCTGCACAGCGCGACCGTTGCATCCGTACTTCCGTCATCAATGATTACTGCACGATCAATCCAGGGACGATGTCTCTCCAGTGCCTGCCTGAGATAACGATTCTCTTCATTACGAACGATCATCGACAAGGTAATATGTGGTCTTCCATGTTCCTCATGTCCATCCAAAGCTTCACCCCCATGCTCAAACTTCTACCTATTAAAATGTCCGA
The DNA here is from genome assembly GCF_045040715.1 of Paenibacillus sp. FSL H7-0942. Lineage (NCBI taxonomy): Bacteria > Bacillati > Bacillota > Bacilli > Caryophanales > Paenibacillaceae > Paenibacillus > Paenibacillus sp. FSL H7-0942. Next base: position 5,884,761 of record NZ_CP150279.1, read on the forward strand.
CACACGATGCCTGGACGAATCACAATCCTCTATTTCCAATCTATGCAGAGCCGGAATGCGGATATGCAGACCAAGTAAACCTTTCATGGGGTTAATCTTGATGAACGACAAAAAAAGCACCCGCCTTCGCGGATGCTTTTAAGGTAATCACAAGATTAATGTAGTGAAATAAATGAATTAACGATATTCAGCCAAACGATCATTGAGACTACGTGTCTGTCCATAGACTTCCTGATACAGTGCGAACAGTCCATCATAGACGGCAACCGTTTCCGGGTTCGGCTCATAGGACTTCGCTGGACGAATAAACGCTGTTGCACATTCTTGCAAAGACGGGAACCAGCCACAGCCATAGGCAGCCAGCATCGCTGCACCCATCGCAGGACCCTGTTCGCTCTCCAGCTTCACAATCGTGGCGTTAAAGACATCCGCCTGCATTTGCAACCAAGCTTCGTTCTTGGCACCGCCACCAATGGAGATGACTTCATTGACGGTTTTGCCTGCACCACGCAGAATATCAATGGACTCGCGCAGCGAGAAGGTAATGCCCTCCATCACCGCACGTCCAAAGTGCTCCAGCTTGTGCCCTGCATCCATACCGATGAAACTGCCACGGATATTCGCATCCGGATGAGGTGTACGCTCCCCAACGATATATGGTGTGAACAACAATCCGTTGCTGCCCGCCGGAATCTGATCAATGCCCTGCAAGAGCACATCAAATGATTTGTCCGCTGCAAACGTATCCTTGAACCAAGACAGGCTATATCCTGCCGCAAGCGTTACCCCCATAATATAGAAGGCATCCTTCTCTCCGTGGTTAAAAAAGTGCACTTTGCCTTCGAAGTCGAGATCTTTACGCTCTTCGTAGGAAAGCACAACCCCGGACGTTCCGATGCTGCACATCGTCTGTCCTTCACTCAGAATGCCTGCGCCAATGGCACCACACGCATTATCCGCACCACCTGCGTATACTTTTGTTGCAGCAGCTAGACCCGTTTGATCCGCAATCTCAGGCAGCAACGTGCCCACTTCCTCAAACGATTCCACAAGACGTGGACAAAGAGAGATTGGCAGCTCGAAAGCTTCTGCAATCTCGTTGCTCCACTGTTTGCCTGCAACGTCCAGCAGCAAAGTTCCCGCTGCATCAGAATAATCCATAGCGTAATCCCCGGTCAGGCGATAACGCACATAGTCTTTAGGCAACAGGAACAAGGATGCTTGCTGTAACAATTCCGGCTCGTTCTCCTGAACCCACAGAATTTTCGGCAAGGTGAATCCTTCCAGTGCACGGTTCCGGGCAATACTTAACAGCTTGCCATCCAGCACTTTTTCGATGCGACGGCACTGAGCCGTAGTACGTGTATCGTTCCACAGGATTGCGTTACGCAGCGGTTTGCCTTCAGCATCTACCAAGACCAGTCCGTGCATCTGACCGGAGAAGCTCAATCCCTCGATTTCCGAAGGCTGCACGCCAGACACTTCAAGCAATTTACGCAAGGAAACAATGGTCTGCTCTACCCAATCTTCGGGATTTTGTTCACTGTATCCAGCCTTGGGCTGGTACAACGGGTATGCCTCGGATGCTTCAAATGCCACTTTTCCTTCGCGATTGACCAACACGGTTTTGACCGCGCTGGTTCCAAGATCGACACCAATTACGTAACTCATAGGTTAACTCCTCTCGTTTGTAACAAGATTGTATAAATGAAACCTTTGATGCTCATATGGTCACTTCGTGATCAGAAAACCCTTGGATCGCCGTTACCCCCGGATTTCCTTTAATCCCTTTGACAAGGGAGAAATCCGGGGATAAATGCGCACGCTCCGCTTCCTCGGGTCCTTTCTGCTCACTTCGTTCTGCATGCACCATCTTAGACAAACATTTATATCAAAAATTTTAAAAAATAGCGTTGTTTGTTTAATCAAAAAACCGCCCCCGTCTTCCCAAGGGAAAGTCGGGGACGGTCCGAATGTCATGCTTGTTCAGGCGTTCCATGGTACAAGCTAATCTTGTGCACAGGCTAGTTTGGATACTAATGTCCAACACATATGAGTTGAATAACCATTGGTGGTCGACGTGCACCAACCCTACCTAATGCGCTATTAGTCAGCCAAGATGTACTGGTTAAGTTGTGCTCTCAGCAATTCCTGACGTCCGGATTGGTTTTTGCGTGGGCTTTCATTGTTGAGCGCGTACTCAGCAAGGGAAGCCAATGTTGCTTTACCTGCAACCACATCTGCACCAATACCTTCGCTGAAGCTGCTGTAACGTTTTTCGATGAAGTCATCGAATACGCGATCTTCAATCAACTTCGCTGCTACTTTCAGACCTTTTGCATACGTGTCCATACCTGCGATGTGTGCCAGGAACAGATCGTCAGCTTCGAAGGAACCACGACGTACTTTCGCGTCAAAGTTCACACCACCACGGCCGATACCGCCGTTTTTCAATACTTCATACATTGTCAATGTAGCATCGTACATATCAACCGGGAACTCATCCGTATCCCAACCTATCAACATGTCGCCTTGGTTCGCATCGAGGGAACCGAGCATACCGTTTGTACGAGCAACGCGGATTTCGTGATCAAATGTATGACCAGCCAGTGTAGCATGGTTTGCTTCCAGGTTAAGTTTGAAGTGTTTGTCCAAACCGTATTTTTGCAAGAAAGCAATCGAAGTTGCTGCATCATAATCATATTGGTGTTTCGTTGGCTCTTTTGGTTTAGGCTCGATCAGGAATTGTGCATCAAAGCCAATTTCCTTCGCGTAGTCTACAGCCATGTGGAACATGCGAGCAATGTTGTCTTGCTCCAGTTGCATGTCTGTGTTCAACAATGTGTCGTAACCTTCACGACCGCCCCAGAATACATAGTTTTCAGCGCCCAGGCGTTTACCCACTTCCAGACCTTTTTTGATCTGTGCTGCTGCGTGAGCATACACATCTGCGTTGCAAGTGGATGCTGCACCAAACATGAAGCGTGGGTTCGAGAACATGTTCGCCGTGTTCCAGAGCAGTTTTTTGCCGCTGGATTTCATGTGATCTTCAATCAGATCAACAATCGTATCAATGTTGCTGTAGAACTCGCGCAGGTTGTTGCCTTCTGGTGCAATGTCCACATCGTGGAAACAGAAGAATGGAAGATTCATTTTTTCCAAAAATTCAAATGCCGCTTCCACGCGTACTTTCGCGAGGTCCAGACCTGAGTATTTATCCCACGAACGAACAGCTGTCTCCGCACCGAACGGGTCACTGCCGCCTGCAGTTAATGTATGCCAGTAAGCCATGCCAAAACGGAAATGTTCTTCCATCGATTTGCCGGCTACCACTTCTTCCGGATTATAATGTTTAAAAGCAAAAGGATTCTTGGAATCTTTACCTTCGAATGCAATTTTATTAACGGATTCAAAATAGGCCATGTGTAAAATGCCTCCTCAATAGTTTTAAGAAATCGTTTACACCGTTATCCTATCACATCGAATTTACTTTGTCTATTGGTTAAACAAAGTAAAATAAAATTGTTTTTTACATGGTTGTTTACGCTATAATAGTCGAATAACTTGTTTCGGATGTGGGTCAGAACCCTTTTATCAGAAGAATAGGAGTGCCTTAACCATATGAAAATTACCGGAGACCAGATGCTGGTCAAAAAAATAAACAAGTCGATCGTTCTCGATACGATCCGGCGCCATGCCCCTCTTTCTCGCGCACGAGTGTCCGAGGTTACGGGGCTGAACAAAGCAACGGTATCCAACCTGGTTGCTGATCTGATCAGTGATGACCTGGTGCAGGAGATTGGCCCTGGTGAATCCAGCGGCGGACGTAAACCACTCATGCTGCTGTTCCGAGGGACATCAGGCTATGCAGTCGGTCTGGAACTCAGTGTGACCCACTTGAAAGGCGTGCTTACAGATCTGGAAGGACACATCATTACAGAGTACGCAGTGACCTTGGAACATCACGACGTGTCCTCTGTACTGGAGCAATTGAAATTGGCAGCAAAACAGCTCATTGAAGCAGCTCCTGCTTCCCCTCATGGAGTCATTGGTATTGGCATCGGCGTGCCCGGCATGGTGGATGAGGCAGGAACGGTCCTGTTTGCACCCAACCTGGGGTGGGAGAAGGTAACTCTGCGCTCGATGCTTGAAGAAGAATTTCAACTGCCTGTAACGATCGATAATGAAGCCAATGCTGGTGCTCATGGAGAGTTGAATTTTGGGGCAGGTATCGGTGTACGTCACATGATCTACATCAGTGCAGGCATGGGGATTGGTTCAGGCATCATGGTAGATGGTGAATTATACAAAGGCGCGTGGGGCTACGCAGGAGAAACAGGCCATATGTCCATTGAAGCGGAAGGTCTGCCCTGCTCCTGTGGTAATCGTGGTTGCTGGGAGTTGTACGCATCGGAAAAAGCCTACGAGCACCCGGATCACCAGCTAAAATTACCTGCTCATACCACACGAGAGCTTATTCATCATGCGGAGCAAGGCCACGATGCTGTTCAAGAATTATACAACACGATTGGACGCAAACTGGGGATTGGCATTACCAATATCGTTAACAGTTTCAACCCGGAACGTATTATCATTGGCGGTCCGCTCTCTGAAGCAGGTCCATGGATTGAAACAGCGTTAAAACAAGTTGTCGAGGAACGTACATTACCTTATCACCGCCGCAGTTTGCAGATTGAATGGGCAGCTCTGGGCAGCCGTTCCACCCGCGTTGGTGCCGCTTACTCTGCTATATCCCAGTTTTTAGGTAAAATTAGGGTGTCTGTCTAATAACAGATGAAAATTGACATCATTTCGCCCCATTTCCTCCCTTTTTGTTAAAGAAATCCAGATGTATAATGGGGTTATGTGATTTTTGTCATGGCTGTGTGAATCAAGCTGTGTTAATTCCGATAACGAAACGGAGTGAAAAAAAGCGTGACCTACGTGGATACTTCAGATATCTCGGCGCAAATGTTTGTCACCGTCCTCCTGTTCCTGATTGTGCTTGCGCCCCTGTTCAGCCTTGGCATACTCCGATTGTTCCAGAGCAAAAAGAAGGCTGGTTTCATGTACATGCTGTCAGGATTGCTGGTGTATGTTGTATTTCAGACTTTCATGAGTATTTTTTTCTAGATGTAATTATTTGTTTTCATGCAAAATCCCCTTTCGCAGTAATTCATGGGTACACGTTATCATGTACTCTGAATTACAGACGCAAGGGGATTTTTCTGCATATTTTTGCCCATTCTTAACATTGATGCTGAATTATGGACAACTCGAACTTTCTTTAAATCGTTCTTCAATCATATAAACGATATTCTGGATTGAGTACCTATATATTTAATACGTTTACGTTGTTTTGAGATCTGACCTCTGCAGAAGATAAGCAATGGAGTTTTTTGACTTACTCTTTAATCCTAGTTAAAGGAACAAAAGTAGTCAAACCAGTATGTTTTTTTTACTTTTTCAATGTAAAATGATTGTTGGTTGGAAATTAATATTGGATTTACCACTAGATTAGAGAGGAGCTTTAATATGCTTAAAAAGACATCTGGTTTCCTGTTTGATTTTATACTTTGTTCTATTCTTTATTTTATTGGTATAACCCTACTATGGGGTATAGAAATGCAAGTTTATCCTATGATGAGTGTTAATCCAAAAGATTATATTTTGATATTCTTTGTAATTAATTCTTTGATAACTTTTCTTATTCATTCTAGATTTTATAATTTTGGGAATTGGTATACCTCACGAAAACTAATGATCAAATCCCGAACTAATAAAAAAGTAATGTCAGTTATTATTATAATGGCCTTAATTCCAGTTGTTTTAACTAGTATGTGAGCATGGATATCTCGTATACTCGCCTGTTCCCAGAAGCGAAAATGCTCCTCCTGATCTATAATCATGCTGCTTGTTCACCTCAATTATGCTCTGCGACTTAAGAAAATGATATCGCACTTCTGTACATCGGACAATTGCGAATGATGTTTGTGACAAGATACCAATTCATCCGAACCACTCATAGAAAACGCACAAAAAACCGTACCCTGCCGGGTACGGTTCTTTCTATATCCTAACGGCTCGCGAAAACCGGAATTTCATATGAATCGAAAATTTCTTTCAACACATGATGATCCAGATGATCAGCCAGATTTAAGCGTCCAATGCTTTGGCAAATTGGGTTTTATTCATACCCAGAATGCGATGTTCACCAATGACAGTCAATGGCACAGCACGTACGCCCATGTCCCATACTTGTTGCGCAAATTCATCGCTAGTTTCGATGTTGCGCTCTTCATAAGAGATACCTTTGTCAGCCAGGAACGTTTTTACGGATTTACAGTTCGGGCAGTTGGTAGATGTATATACAATTACGTTTTCCATGTTTAATTCACCTCATATGTTTTTTATTAATCTATCGTTTGGTTGGAATCAGCTCATTCTATTACAGAACAACTGCGCTGTGCTCCAAGCTTTCAATGTATTTCTCTGTGTCCATAGCAGCCATACATCCGCTACCTGCAGCTGTGATCGCTTGTTTGTAACGAGTATCTTGAACGTCACCACATGCAAATACGCCTGGGATGTTTGTCTCGGATGTGCCTGGTGTAGTCAGGATATAACCATGTTCATCCGTAGTGATCTGTCCGCCAAGGAATCCCGTGTTTGGTGTGTGACCGATAGCTACGAATACGCCGCTTGCTGGAATCACTTCTTCTTCACCTGTTTCGTTGTTCAACACTTTCAATCCGGTTACGCCGTTGTCGCCAGCAAGTACTTCGAGTGGTGTACGGTTCAAAGCCATTTCTACTTTTTCGTTGCTGCGTGCACGATCCTGCATGATTTTGGAGCCACGCAGTTCTTCACGACGGTGTACCAGCGTTACTTTGGAACCGAAACGGGACAGGAAGCTTGCTTCCTCAAGAGCAGAGTCACCACCGCCGATGACGATGATTTCTTTGTTACGGAAGAAGAATCCATCACATGTTGCACATGTGCTGACACCGCGGCCTATATTCGTTTCTTCGCCAGGGATACCCAGGTATTTAGCAGTTGCGCCTGTGGACAGGATCAATGTTTCCGATACGAGTTCACCCATACCTTCAACTTGAATCTTGAATGGACGCTCGCTCATGTCGATGTTGTTCACCCAGCCTGTGCGGAATTCAGCACCGAAGCGCTCCGCTTGTTTACGCATGTTGTCCATCAGTTCAGGACCCATAATACCATCAGGGAAACCTGGGAAGTTCTCCACTTCAGTCGTTGTTGTCAGTTGGCCACCAGGTTGTGGTCCTTCAATAACGAGTGGGTTCATGTTGGCACGTGCCAGATAGATTGCTGCTGTCAGCCCTGCAGGGCCTGTTCCGATAATGATTGATTTATACATGTATAGTTCCTCCCCCGGGTTCTGCAAAAAGGTTAGACCCTCCGGCATCAAAAGCTTAGGCTTTTGCATACACTAGAACGAAAAGCCCACATCATGTCCACAAGACCTGCCTGTGATATGACAATGGCCCTATGCAGAAACGGAATTCTAATTTATAATCATTCTAATCTGTTGTTCATTATGATCTCTTTTATGTACGGTGTCAATGCTCGGCAGCGATTATGAAGAAGTCTTCATCAGGAGGGAAAATGGAAGCATGAACGATGCACTCATTGGCAGTTTTATATCAGCCATGTCTACCGGCCTAGGGGCCGTACCGATTCTATTTATGCGTAAAATATCACACCGTCTGCGTGATATCTTGCTGGCATACGCCGCAGGTATTATGACCTCAGCCTCGGTGTATAATCTCATTCCGGAAGCGCTTGGCCAATCGAATCTCTTTGTACTTGCATTTGGTATTATGCTTGGTAGCCTGGTTCTACTGGTGCTGGAGATGAAGATTCCACACGTCGATCTGGAGAATCCCGAGAAAATGCCTTTTAAAATTGAAACCAAAGCCTTCATGATTATTGCAGCCATCACCATGCATAATCTGCCGGAAGGGTTATCCGTTGGAGTCAGCTATGCAAGCTCGGATGAGAACCTTGGCAATCTCATTGCCTTTTCCATTGGATTGCAGAATGCGCCGGAAGGATTTCTGGTGGCCCTTTTCCTAGTAAACCAGAACATTGGCCGCTTCAAAGCGCTGGGTATTGCCACCCTGACCGGAGCGGTAGAGATTATTACAGCTATGATTGGTTACACCTTGAGCAGTCTCGTAGCTGGTCTTGTGCCTTATGGTCTGGCCTTTGCAGCCGGTGCGATGATGTTCATTGTTTATAAGGAACTTATTCCCGAGAGTCACGGCGATGGCAATGCACGTGTTGCGACGATGTCCTTTTTACTCGGGCTCATCACGATGATTGGTCTGACCGAACTGTTTTAATTGAAGACTAAAGAACCCGGCGAACAGTCCAAGACTGTCAACCGGGTTCTTTGTTTAGCCACAAATGAAGATTCCATGAAATTACTGGGATCGTCTGTCAGAGGTATTATGCCCTCTCCTGATCAGGATTGGATGAAACGAATCAATTCCGAATTGAATTTTTCCAATTCATCATAGAATGCACCATGACCACTCTCTTCAAAAGCAATCAGCTGAGACGAAGCGATGCCTTGGTGCATCTGCTCGGCGAACTCAAACGGACAGATCTCATCTTTTTTCCCGTGCAAAATGGCTGTTGGCACTTGAATGGAACTCAGGTCACCTCGCAAGTCCTCATCCCGCAACGCAATTGCACTGCAAATGGTACCATAAGATGAAGCTTCCATGCCGAGGGCGTGGAACCAATCCATGAATGGCTGGCTGTGTTTCTTCGCGAAGAACATGCCGCCAAACGTCTCCAGCAACTTCGGACGATCTGCAAAGATCGGCTCAATGATCTGCTCGTTCAGCTGCTCTGGAGTCAATCCATACGGATAACCTTCACGCTGTGTGAACACAGGTGCTGCCGCAGATAACAAGGCCAGCTTGGAGACGCCATGTCCCTTATGGCGAGCCATGTAATGTACTGCGATCGCTCCACCCATAGAGAATCCTGCGAGTACCGCGTCTTTCAGCTCCAAATCATCAATAACGGCACGAACATCGTCTGCCATGCGATCATAATCATATCCTGTGGAAGGCTTATCCGATAAGCCATATCCTCTAAAATCTATCGCGATGGCACGAATGCCATGGTTCGGCAGTACGTTCAATTGGTATTCAAACATTTTATAATTAACAGGCCAGCCGTGCAAAAAGACAACCGGGGTTCCTTCGCCAATATCTTCAACATATACTTTTACATTTGGTTCCACTTGTACATAACGTCCCATATTTCACAGCTCCCTTATTATCGAATCGTCTCTTCGAATCATTACCCGCTGACCCAAGGTTCAAACGTAAGCTGTTCCACCAGCCGCATACTACCAGCGAAACCAATTACTCATTTTCCTCTTCAAATCTTATTACCGTAGCAGTCTAAGCCCATTTAGAATAACCAGAATTGTACTGCCTTCATGACCTACCACACCCAGAGGCAATGCAACGTCTTGGAGGAAGTTACCAACAATTAAAGCCAGAATAACGGTGATGGCAAAAAACATATTCTGCTTCACCGTGCGCTGTGCTCGACGAGCCTGCCCAATCACCCAAGCGATCTCTTCAATGTTATCGTTCATAAGTACCGCATCAGCGACCTCCAGTGCAGTCCCGCTGCCGGACAATCCCATCCCCATACCCACAGTAGCTGCTGCAAGTGCCGGTGCATCATTGACACCATCCCCTACCATCAGCACAGGACCATACTGTTTGCGGAGTGCTTGTACCTGCTTCACCTTATCTCCAGGCAGCAAGTCTGCATAGACCATGCTTACTCCAGTTTCACGCGCAATTACAGAAGCTGATCTGGCTCGATCTCCTGTTAACATGGCAACTTTTACACCCATCGCTTCAAGCTTTTTCACTGCAGCTGCTGCCTGTGGCCGTACCGTGTCCCGCATCGCGATCAGCCCGACTAATTCACCATCAGCCATAACAGCGGATACGGTTTTTCCCTCCCCTTCAAGACGAGAGCATACATCACCCCACTCAGAAGATACTTTCACAGGGTTAACATCATGTTCATCTGAATCATCAACGTTAGCGTCCTTTATCTTCTCTAACTGCAACGATTCCATTACATTTGTTTTGCCAATGCTCCAGACCACATCGTTTACCGTTCCTTCGATGCCCCAGCCTGTTAGAGCCTGTACGTGCTCTGCTTCCTGAAGTGTAATGTTTTCCTTGTTCGCCTGATCTACGATGGCACGAGCCAAGGGGTGCATGGAGAGGTTCTCAATCGCCGCTACCGCAGCTAACAGCTGGGTACGATCTACATGTTCAGCCGTAATAATATCGGTGACTTGCGGGGTGCCCATGGTCAATGTACCTGTTTTGTCAAAAGCCACGACCCGCGTGCGAGCCATATTCTCCATATGGGCACCACCCTTGAAGAGAATGCCACGGCGCGCACTGCTGGACATCGCGGACAACATGACAGGCATGATGGCAGACACCAATGCACAAGGTGAAGCAACAACCAGAAACACCATGGCTTTATAAAATGCCTCATTCCATGTCCAGCCAAACAGTAGTGGAGTTCCTGCAATGACAAGTAAGGTCACCATTACAACAATACGTGCGTAAATTCCTTCAAACCGCTCCATGAAACGCTGGGAATCCGGCACTTCTGCCTGCGCTTCTTCCACCATTTTAATGATTTTGCCAAACAGTGACCCTTCAGCCGATTTTGTAACCTCTACGTATAAAGCACCCTCCCCGTTTACCGTACCTGCATAGACTTCATCCCCCGCAACTTTGTCCACAGGCAGGGATTCTCCGGTGATGGACGACTGATTGATAAAAGAACTCCCACGGTACACGACACCATCTGCTGGGATGAGTTCTCCCGGTTTGACCAATAGCAGATCACCAGGTTGCAGATCATCAATAGCCACGAGGTTCATCTGTCCATCCTCAATACGCAGTGCAGTCTCTGGCTTCAGCGCCAGTAAAGATGAGATATCCTTATGACTGCGCTCTGTCGCATAACTTTCCAACGCACCACTGAGTGCAAAAATAAAGATCAGCATCGCACCTTCATTCCAGTAACCGATGGCTGCTGCCCCGAGGGATGCTGCAATCATCAGCAGGTTTACATCCAGATCACGTTCCTTGACCAGTGTCTCGATGCCTTCCTTCGCTTTGGTCCAACCGCCAACGGCATACGCCACAATGTAGAGCATGATGGATAAGGTACCAAAATAAGGTGCAGTTCCCCAGGCAATCAGCATCAACAGCCCGCTGCCCAATGCAGATTGCATCTCTTTATTCTGCAACATGGCTCGGAAATCAGGCTTCTTGCTCCCATTGGAGCCGGGTGTTTGGGATGAGCGCTGTCCCGCTTGTTTCTGTCTGTGTAGTGGTTGATGTATCGCTTGCATATAAATCACGTTCCTTTCGAATGGTAGGTTTGCGGATGAAGAGTCTGCTAAATTCCGCTCCCAAAAATGAAGTTGTATTGAGAATGAGAGCCATTGTTAATGCCCTAAAAATGACACATGCTGCTGCGGGAATCCCGCAGCAGCATGGTTTTGAGAATGATTTTGAAATAATCTCGAATGAGAATGATAATCATTTTTGCGCTTATGCAATTGTGTTTACTCAATACAACTTTTAATCAGTATATGCCTGTGATCCACATTTGTAAATGGGCTTTTTCAGATGGATAGTCATAAATGCGTGTTCAAAAAGATAAAAGCCGCTGTCCCGGAGGACAACGGCTTTAACCATCATTTTAATATTCAATATGACCTGTTTATGGCATACCACTTAAGTGATTGTTCACACATTCACCAAATACTATTTATGCGCCTACACTTGCTCCCTGACTTGCTTTGATGGCTTGCTCCAGATCATAGATAATGTCTTGAATGTTCTCAGTACCCACAGACAGACGAATCAACTCCGGATTAACCCCTGCTGCAGTTTGTTCATCTTCGGTCAACTGCGCGTGAGTTGTACTTGCCGGGTGAATAATCAGTGACTTGGAATCGCCCACGTTTGCAAGGTGAGAGAACAGTTTGACACTTTCAATCAATTTGCGGCCTGCATCCGCACCACCTTTGATGCCAAAGGTCAGAATCGCACCCTGCCCTCTTGGCAGATACTTCTGTGCAAGCTCATAAGAACCGTGGCTCGGTAGACCTGCATAACTTACCCAAGACACATCCTCATGTTTCTCAAGGAATTCTGCAACCGCAAGGGCGTTGCTACTATGACGCTCTACGCGCAGATGTAATGTCTCGAGTCCTTGCAGCAACAACCAGGAGTTGAATGGAGAGATCGTTGCACCCAGGTCACGCAGAAGTTGTACGCGAGCTTTGATAATATAAGCAATCGGTCCAACCGCTTCCGTATATACAACACCGTTATAACTGGAGTCCGGCTCCGTCAATCCAGGGAACTTGCCACTTGCTTTCCAGTCAAATTTCCCGCTATCCACGATAACGCCACCAATGGATGTACCATGACCCCCAATAAATTTCGTTGCAGAGTGAACGACAATATCTGCGCCATGTTCGATTGGACGAAGCAGATACGGACTTGGGAATGTGTTATCCACGATCAAAGGAATTCCATGTTCATGAGCGATGGCTGCCACCGCTTCAATATCCAGTACATTCCCCTTTGGATTACCGATCGTTTCGGCATACAATGCTTTCGTTTTCTCCGTAATCGCTGCCCGGAAATTCTCAGGATCACTGGAATCCACAAATTTTACGTCCAGACCCAGTTTCGGCAAAGTCGTCGAGAACAGATTGTATGTACCTCCATACAAACTCGCCGAAGATACGATCTCATCACCTGCACCAGCAATATTCAGAAGTGAAAACGTAATGGCTGCCTGACCAGAAGCTGTAGCCAGCGCTCCAGCTCCGCCTTCCAACGCCGCAATCCGTTGCTCAAACACGTCGGTTGTTGGATTCATCAGACGGGTATAAATGTTGCCAAACTCTTTCAAACCAAACAAGTTAGCTGCATGCTCGGTGTCCTTGAATCCATAGGATGTTGTCTGATACAAGGGCACAGCTCGTGCGTTGGTGGTTGGATCAATCTCCTGGCCTGCATGAATTGCCAATGTTTCAAATGAAAGCTCACGTTCGTTTGACATAAATCTGAATCCTCCCTCAATGTATACGTTCTTTAAGTTCCTGATGTCTTCGCATGGTGGCGTATGTTTTCCATATTCTCTCACAAGATGTCGCATTTGAAAAGACTTATTTCCGATTGTTCCGATAAGAAATATTAAATATGTACATTATCGATTTCTGTACCAAAAAAAACCTTTGCACTCGCAAAGGTTTTTCAGCTACGTTGGCTTCGGTATGCAATACCTCATCCTGGGTTTGGTTAGACCCGAACTGCACTCCATACTTCACGCAAATGTTTGGCCGCAGGTACAGCTTCCTCCGCAGTTACGCCTTCAAGTGAAATATCGATATGTGGCTTATACGTTTTTAGCAATTCAAAAAATAACGGGTAGTCCAGTATACCTGCCCCAGGTACCGGATTGAATTTCTCTCCCTGTGCATCGAAGGCTACGTCCTTGGCATGGATCACAATCATGCGCTGATACAGCGATTCCATCACCTCGCGCAAGAAAGCCCCTTGATCTGCAGCATGTGGTTGCTTGATCAGATTACACGGGTCGAACAGCATCCCCAGATTGGATGAAGGAATCTCTTCAAACAAACGTGTCATATGTTCATGGGTATGAAGAGTATGGGTGGACACAGGCTCAATCGCCGCATGCACGCCCCACTTCTCCGCTTCCTCAGCCAACTCCTCAACCGTTTCTTTCAGCACACTCCACGCCTTCTCTTCATATCCATCCGGGTGCGTACCCTGATAGGTGGTCCGTTCTCCGGTTTCCGTTGCAACCATACTGCAGCCAAAATCCCGCGCATAACGCAGATGCTCCTTGAATCGATCAATGTCCGCACGTCGTCTTACCGGATCAGGGTCAATCGGATTAATATAACAGCCCAGTACCGCAATCTTCACCCCGCGCTGTGCAAATTGATCTCCGATTTCATTCGCTAGCCCTGGGCTCAACTTGCCATTCGATGAGTCCACATCGGATAATGCTTTGGCCAGCGCCAGCTGTACGGAATTAAATCCGTTATCCGCAATCGTCTGCGCAAGCTGTGCTGTAGGCTGTTTGCCAAATGTATGCGCCAGAATACCAAGTTTCATCTCACTGCCTCCTTATGCTAATCCGATTATCAAGTGATTAACGTGCCATCCAGCCGCCATCGACATTCAGCACATGACCATTCAGATAATCCGAAGCGGCAGATGCCAGAAAGACAACCGGGCCTTTCAGATCTTCAGGTGTTCCCCAACGCCCAGCAGGAATACGGGCTGTAATATCCCGGTAACGATTCTCGTCCGCACGGATCTGGGTAGTATTATCGGTTTCCATATAACCAGGTGCGATACCGTTAATCTGGATTCCTTTACCTGCCCATTCATTGGCGAGTGCTTTGGTTAAACCGGCAACGCCATGTTTACTGGCTGTATACCCTGGCACGTTGATCCCACCTTGATAGGACAACATGGATGCAATATTAATGATTTTGCCACTTCCGCGTTCAATCATATGTCTGCCTGCCAATTGGCTTAGGAAAAATACAGTGTTCAGGTTCAGACCAATTACATCATGCCAGTCCTGAACTGCATGATCAGCCGCAGGTGTGCGACGAATGATTCCGGCATTGTTGACGAGAATGTCAATTCTGCCCTGGAACGCAAGCGCCTGTTCGAACACAGCCGACAACTCATCTTCACGACTTAAATCCGCTTCAATCACATAAGCTTTGCGTCCGAGTGCTTCAATGGCACTTGCCGTTGCCGCAGGCTTGGAATAAGAGACCAGCACCACATCAGCACCTGCTTCTGCCAAACCAATGGCCATCCCTTGTCCAAGTCCTCCCGAGGTACCTGTCACCAGTGCAACTTGTCCGCTTAAATCAAATGGGTTCATGAATGATTCCTCCGCATGGTTTTGATATGCAATCCTTAGATCCGTCCGTTCTTTAATCCCATGAATAATGAATGAGGTTAACTTTGATAATCCACTGTGACACCGCTCTGCTCGTATAAGGCAGCCGTCTCTTCATCCAAACGACTATCGCTGATAATATAGTCCAGTTGCGAACACTGGGCGAAAGTTCGCAGTGCAAATTGTCCGAATTTATAATGATCCACAACGCCGTATACTTGCTGCGAGGCAGATATCATTGCTTTTTTCAAAGGAACCAGATCTCCCGTGTATATGGATAATCCAAATTCCGGATGAAGGGCTGTCGTGGATATAAAGGCTTTATGAATGTTAAGACTGGATATAAACGCAGCCGTATCATCCCCAACCAACATATTCCGTACACGCGCCCCGCCAGGCACAACCAGTCGCACTTGCTCCTTTTTGGTCAACTCCGCAATGATGAATAGATCATTAGTCACCACCGTCAGCGGTTGATTATCGAGACGTTTGGCCATCTCTAGCGTAGTGCTGCCACCATCGAGGGCAACGATATCTCCAGGTCGAATGTAAGCAAGGGCACGTTCAGCAATCTCCGTCTTCTCCGTATGATGCTTCTCGGTAACTCCGCGGCTATTCAAGATGCCGTACTGGTCATTCTGAGCCAGCATAGCACCACCATGGACACGTACGAGTAACCCCATACTCTCCAACTTGTCGAGATCCTCTCGCACAGTCTTCCCCGTCACCTGCAACAACTCACTCAGATCACTGACGGTTACTTCCTGGCGTTCCAGCAGAGCCTCCATAATTTTTTCATGTCTTTTCAATGGATTCATCATAATCAACTTCCTATACCACCTGAGTCAAATGAATGAGTGTTCTAGTGTCTACCCTGTCCATTTAACTCAGACATCTGTAATTTATTATTTCAGGTCTTTCATCGCTACGCCGTCCATATCTTCGAACGTCTGGTTCTCACCAGCCATCGCCCAACAGAAGGTGTAATTGCTTGTACCCACACCACTGTGAATGGACCAGCTTGGGGAAATGATCGCCTGGCGATCACGTACAACCAGATGGCGTGTTTCGTTTGGCTCACCCATCATATGGAATACAACACCGTCCTCAGACAAGTTCCAGTACAAGTATACTTCGGAACGGCGGTTATGGGTATGTGCAGGCATCGTGTTCCACATGTTACCCTTGTTGAGTTCGGTAATGCCCATCACCAACTGACAACTCTGAATTCCGCCTTCTCCTTGGTGAATGTAACGATAGATCGTACGCTCATTGGAAGTTTCGATGCTGCCCAGATGATTTGGCTGAGCTTGTTCTTGTGTTGCTTTTACTGTTGGATAGGTGTGATGAGCCGGTGTGGATACAAAATAGAATTGGGCAGGTTGAGCCTTGTCACTGCTTGTGAACACAACTTCCTTCACACCTCTACCGATGTAGAGACATTCCTTCGCTCCAATCTCATAACCTTGTCCGTCCGCTGTCACTGTTCCGTGACCACCGACATTAATGATACCGATTTCACGACGCTCTAGGAAAAAGTTCGTTCCGATATCTTTCAGGTTTACTTCAAGGGTAATGTCCTTGCTCTCAGGTACAGCCGTTCCCACAATATAACGATCCACATGAGAATACACCGTTACCAATTCATCAGTTGCAAACAGTTGCTCCATCAAAAATTCCTCACGCAGGCGAGATGTATCATACGTTTTCACTTCATTGGGATGTGCAGCATAACGATTTTCCATTATTAATCCATTCCTTTCGTCATTTAAATTAGTTGGGATTGAGTTTGATAATGTTCATATAAGTTCATTTTAGTTCATTATGTATCTTTTGTGTACCTTTATTTTCGAAAAAGTAATTTATGTGATAAAACATTTATGATTCTAACTGCCTTCGATATAATACAAGACATGGTCAGTCAAAGGAGAGATGCAAGTTATGGATTACCAATCGTGGATCGGAGTACCTACTCCTCCCAAGAAAATGGTTATTACCACAGATCAGATTGTCCAGTTCACACAAGGCTTTCCAGAAGAATTTCGTCCCGACGCAAGATCCATTCCTCTCACCTTTCCGATGATATGGTGGCAACAGACACACTTACCCTGGATGGAGCTTCCTAGGAAAATTATGATCCATGGCCAACAATCGTTTACATACGAACGTAAATTGAAGTATGATGCAGCTTTATTTTACAGGATTGAACTTGCAAACGTACGCGAAACAACTGGATCTTTGGGGAAGATTCAGCTCCTTGATTGTACAATGAAGGTTACGAACGTCATGAAACAACCCGTACTCGTTGCTAACACCACATTAATACTTCTAGACTCTCCAGCGTTGCAGCCTTCGTACTCCGAACTCGAGCCTGTGTATCCGCAATATCCCTCGGAGATTTATTATCAATGGGATGGGAAACACCGTCTCTCATCTGGTGAACTCCTGTTCGACGCTTGTCTTGGAACCATAACCAGTTCTATGCTCATCGCCTATGCAGCCGCATCGAGCGATAACAACCCAATTCATCTGGATGTTCTCAAAGCACATGAAGCAGGTGCACCTCGCCGAATTGCACAAGGTATGCTTATCGGTGGCATGATTGGAAACCGACTACAAATGCTGGGGTTGGATAACTGGATTCTATGCGATATAAAATACCGATTTCGCTCACCCGTGATGGAAGGGGACGTCGTCCGTGTCCTCGTGAGTGTCATCAACACGGATAACCTCTCCCATCTGGCATGCAGTATCACAGTCTATATTGAACATCGAGCGGGTGTTCCTTCTAACTTGCTAGCCTATGAAGGATCCGTTCGTTACACGGCCCGTTAATCCCACTCTCCAATTCGGACATGACCCTTAAGCAGATTACGGGAAATAATCATGCGTTGAATCTCGTCTGTGCCCTCGAAGATTCTCCATACTCGCATTTCCCGATACCAACGCTCGATCGGCAAGTCCTTCGAATATCCGATTCCACCAAAAATCTGAAGGACCCGATCCACAATATCGTTTGCTCTACCTGCACCGTACAACTTGGACATCGTTGCATGATGTCTTGCATCCAGCCCCTGATCCACCCTCCAAGCAGTATATAATACCAGCCATTTCAGAGCCTCCAGCTCAACCGCAGAGTCGGCAATCATCCATTGGATGCTCTGCCGACTTGCCAACTGCTCTCCAAATGTCGACCTTTCTTTAACGTAATCAATGGCCATATGGATCAGCCTGCCAGATGCACCCACAGCAATAGCCGGAATCACCCAACGCCCTCGACTGATCCACTGCATCGCTGTTGTTAACCCCTGCCCCTCTTCACCGAGCACATTTCCGTTTGGCACGAACACTTGGTTAAACGTAAGTACAGAAGGACTTTTATCCCCACCCATCGTAGGAATCGGCTCTGACGTCCACCCCATGTCCCGGTCCACCAGAAAGCAAGTGATCCCTTTGCCCGGCTCTGCCTGGACATCAGTCACTGCAAAAACAATTGCAAAATCCGCCTCGTTTCCGTTTGTGATAAATACTTTCTCTCCATTGAGTACCCAACCATCCGCTACACGCTCAGCACTCATCTGAATTCGACTTGCATCGGAACCTGCCGAACGCTCCGTTATTGCAAAACAGGACTGTCTCTCGCCCGCAATAACGGGAAGCAAATACTTGTTCTGTTGTGTCTTGCTGTTGCAAAGGTACAGAATATTGTCCGCTTCCCCCCCGAAGACAAACGGAATACATGTGCGTCCTAGCTCCATTTTCAGGAGTGCACTAGTGACCGTCCCAAGATTTGCTCCCCCATACTCTTCTGGTGTCTCAATACCCCATAGGCCCTGTGTTTTCGCCTTTTGTTGAAGCTCTCTAATCTGTCTAAGTTCGATCCCGGGTCTTCCCTCACGCTCGTTACGCAATAATTCAGGTTCCAACGGAATCAGTAGCTCATCCACAAAATGGCGTGCGGCGGATTGAATCTGCTTCTGTTGCTCTGTCAATTCAAAATTCATGTCAACCTCCCGTATAAAATGTCATCATTTGGGGCCAGAACAGCTGATCCATGATCACTTGAAAATTTCATGTTTCACAATTCCCCTGACTGCATACTGATGGTACAAGTCAATTAACTGATCTTCCGAAGGATGCTTGTAATACAAAACATCAAATTTCTCGTTAATACATTGGCACAAGATATCCAGGTCCGATGATGGTGTCTTATCTATAACCAACACTTCTCTATGGGCAGCTTCTGCCGAAATGGTCTGGATCAGTTCTGGGCCCTCGGCATAGACAACAATGATGCTGACAGGTAATCGATCCCCCTCGTAACCCTGATGTGCTCTTACAACCTTCTCAAAGCGAATATAACAATCCCACCATGATTTTCTAATCTCTGGGTCAAAAAATTCCTTTAAGATGCTTTGCGCCTGTACTTCAAACATCGGATGACATTCGAGGAAATAATCCAGATTCGTTTTCCAACCATCATAACGATTCTCATCAAACTCGGAAGGGTGAAAGATATGGAAGGTTAACGCTTTTTTGTTCAATACGAACGTTCCTCCAGCCTGTTGCAGACGATAGCCAAGCTCACTGTCTTCCAACCCCCATCCCTTGAACCCTTCGTCAAACATACCCGATCGGATCAGTACTTCTCTGTTTACCGAGAAATTGCAGCTGAAAGACAGATGCCACGCTGTACGGAATACGCTTCCATTTTCCGAAAAACGTTCCATGAGCTGAAATCGTTCATCTGCTTCTGATGATGTAATAGCAGCATGCACCCATCCCGGATTTAACGACGTTATATCGATGCTCTCTTCACCCAAATATCTTCGAAACCCTATGACAAGTTTCCCCTCGGCTAGCTTGTGCACTCTCAAATGCTCATAGATAAAGTCCGGTCCGGCGAGTTGATCTCCGTCAAGGAACACGATCACATCTCCATTCGAGATAGTAATCCCCTTGTTTCGTGCCGCTGCCCGACTTGATTGCTCCGTAGAAGGAATGTAATTATATCGTATAGGAAAATCATACGTAAGCCTGCCGATCATCTCGCCCGTGCCGTCTATAGACCCGTTATCGATAACTACAACTTCGTATTGATCGCCTTCACACAAACGCTGTCTCGATAAGGAAGACAAACAGGCCTGAATCACTTCTTTCTGATTATGCGATAGAATAATTACACTAGCTTTCATACGTATCTCCTCCCACATGCCGGACTACCTTTTTATTTGCGTTTGGCACCAATAATAGTACAAATCCCAGGAAGGCAAGTGCTGCCGAACAGGCAATCACTATTTTAAAACCAAAATAATTTCCGACTGCTCCGGCTAGTAATCCACCACCCATGGAACCAATGATGTTTGCATTGTTGTACAACGTTGTGGCCGTACCTGTCATTTTAGGAACCAAATCCTGAAAAAAAGTCATTCCAACTCCAAGTACAATCGCGATAAAAATGGCACTGAATATCTGGATAGCAATGATCTGCCATCCCGATTGGGTAAACCAAAATAGTGAAAAATAGGCGACTCCAAACAATCCCGCGCATTTCATAACTGTGATACTACCAAACCTTTTGGCCAGTATTCCCAAAATGATCATGGTGGGAACCTGCAAGGCTGCGTTAACTCCCGAGATCATGCCAACGTCCAACTTCCCGCCTTGCAACTCTTGCGTAACATATAAGGGAGTTACAATGCCCCCCATCGTATTAGCCAACTCAAATGCCATGAAAGCAAGTAATGAAAATACAATCTGCGGTGCCATCAGCAGGCGCTTGAAGCTACGTACTGAGTCAGATGATAATTCCGTTCCGCCCCCCGGTTCCCGACTCTCGTCTGCTCGAATCATCAGTACAAATACGGCAACGAGCATGTACATCAACGAAACAACCAGAAACAGGCCTGTGTACGAGAACTGGTAGATTATAAAAGACGCCATTACAGGACCAAGAATCCAGGCCAGAGACACCAGAGCTCGCAATACAGCCATAACAACGGTGACATCTTCACTCGCCTCCCTCTCGACTACTTCTCTCGCAAGAGCAAATAATTGCGGAAAGGCCGAGAATGACAAGGCCATGAAAGTACAGGAAACCAGCATTAACACAATGTAACTGTCCGTATTTGCATAGAATACATAGCCTACAGAAGCAGATACACATGATCCAACAATGATCCACTTGCGCACAGGCTTTTTATCGGACAATCGACTAAACAGCGTACTAATGATAATGCCGCTTAACGATCCACACGCCATAAAGATCCCTAATGATAAGGGGCTCATTCCAGCCCGTTCTACTCCGAATAATGGCATGAATGGTAGCGTTAATCCGTATCCCAAACCAATAAAAAAAATGCATACGGATAATAAAAGTAAGGCCGGGCTTCTCAGGACAACCAAAAGACTTTTCAATAGAACCTTGCCCCCTCTTTACAACAACCGACGAATGAGTTCAGCTGCACGCTCGGCTCCTCCGTACTGCGAAGTACAGACGTTTTCCTTCAGCGACATAGCCTTATCCATGTCTCCATTAGTCATCATCGCGTTAACAGTCTCAGCTAGAGCGGATCCCGTAACCTCATCTGGGGACATTACTCTGCCACCGCCAACGTCCTGTAACTGCTTGGCGTTAAACTCACGTTCTGCCCAGGTCGGAATGACCAACGACGGCGTGCCTGTTAAGATCGTCGTCATGCAACTTCCATGTCCGCCATGGTGAATCATGACATCGCTATGCTCGGCTGCCATAACTCCCGATACATATGAGGTGAAGTGTACATTAGGGGGAACTTCCACGCTGTCCCCTTCCAATGGATTAAAACCAGTAGCAATCAAAAGCTCCGTCGAAGTGTTACCGAGTGCTCTAACGGCTTCCCTGAAAATATGACCACCACTCTCCACCCCCCATTCCACGAGACGACTTGTGTACACAAATACACGTGGCCTCCTGTCGTTGTCTGATTTCTTCAACCAGTTCGCAGGCATTCCTGTCTCATTTGTATCTCTCCATACCACGGGACCGATATATTCAATTGGAACGGGCAGCTTCCCGATCTGTACCGGATCAAAATCCGGTATGCTCGGAAGAAGGGCAAGATTACCCGCCAGAAATGTGAGAAGGTTGTCCGTTTCAGGCAGACCATACTCAACCAACGCTCCGTTCAACACATTCGTGACATCTGGTATGTCTCCATATAATCCATAATTCGTTGTAAAAGGAAGACCACCTGGAAGTGTGCTGGACTGATTTATAGAAACGAGAGGAATGTCCAGCTTACAGGCAATGAACGCTGCGGGGACACTCGAATCGGAAATAACAAGGTCCGGTTTAAAACCGATGGTTACCCGCAGACGAGCTTCAAGCTCATTTCGCATGTAAACAGGGTCCGAGTACCCCATCATGGACAAAAAGTGATTCATATCCTTGAAGTTTGGGTGGAAAACCTGTCCCTTGGGAGCAGGAATAACTGGAATCGGAATATAGGTAAAACCCATCTGTTCCATCGCGACCCCGGCATTTCCCCAGATTGTGAACGCCACCTCATGTCCCATCTCTCGTAACTTTAGTGCTATGGGAAGACAACGATTCACTCTCCCCATCCCGGCCATCATCCCAATAAAAATGCGTTTTTTCTTCAACAAAATTTCCTCCATCAATTCGTATATTTCGGAAATAGTTCTACACTTTCACGTAGGCTGACAACACTTGCTCAAAGAGTTCGCCTGCTTCCCAACCGTTCTCCCTACTGGATTGGGTGGCAACTATACGGTGCTCTGGAGGGGACCACACACCGATCTTTCCACCATTAACAGAGAAGATCTGACCGGTAACCTTACGGCAACGCGGCAGACATAAGGAAAGCATCAATTCGGCCACATCTTCCGTTGAACCTACTTTCCAGTACTCGGGAAACGACTCACCTTTCATTTCAGCGTTCTGCTTCGCCCGTTCGATATAGGGCATTGTCATGTCAGTACGCGCTGCGGGAGTAACTGCATTCACATTAATACCATAAGATTCAAGTTCCAGCGAAAGTGTCCACGTCATGCCTATCAATCCTGCTTTGGCAGCACTATAATTTAATTGTCCGATCATTCCGGTCAAGCCCGCCACGGAGATCATATTAATAATGCTGCCTTCCCTTCGTTCCCTCATGCCCGGCAGAGCGGACCGGATACAAGCAAAGGCTCCCTTAAGATGCGAATTCAATACAAGATCCCACTCGGTTTCACTCATTTTATGGGCCATCTTATCGTGAACAACTCCGGCGTTGTTCACCAGGATATCAACTTTGCCGAATTCGCGAAGACCCTCCGATATGATGCGTTCACCACCGGCCATGCTTGCGACGGATTCAACGACCCCAATAGCGGTCCCTCCCTGATTCCGAATCAACTGAACAACGTCCCATACCCCACCTTCTTGTACACCGTTGACAACTATCTTGGCTCCTTCTTGTGCCATACGTATTGCGGTTGCACGCCCAATTCCGCGGCTGGAACCCGTAATGACTGCTACCTGTCCCTCTAACAACAAAGGCTGTTTCCTCCTATTCGCACTTCTCCCACAATGATGCAAGCCCGATCCCGCCACCAATACCCAGTGTTGTGATTCCCCGAGCCCCATTTATGTGCCTCATCTCGTTGAATAGGCGTGTAACCAGGATGGCTCCCGATGCACCGAACGGGTGTCCAAGCGCCAGTGCCCCGCCCCCCACATTAACAATGTGAGTTGGAATATGCAGTTCTCTTAAAGAGGCCAGAACTTGTGAAGCGAACGCTTCATTGAATTCCACAAGATCAATGTCTTCCATTGCCAAGCGATTTCGGCTGAGCAACTTGGTAACGGCAGGAACCGGACCGATACCCAAGTAGTTCGGGTCAACGCCCACTGCCACACTGTCGATAAATTTCATTAGTGGTGTAAGTCCTAACGATAATGCTTTTCCCATTGACATGATTAAAACGATAGCGGCTCCATCATTCAATGGACATGCATTACCAGCCGTCACTGTACCATCCTGTTCGAAAACAGATGGCAATGCTGCAAGCTTCGTAAGTGTTGTATTCGCCCGAGGACATTCGTCTGTATGAATGATTCTAAGTTGCTTACCCTCCGGGATAGACAATGGAACGATTTCGTTGTCGAAACGCCCGCTTTGTATTGAAGCAATCGCTTTCCTATGACTGGAAAGCGCATATTCGTCCTGGTCCATTCGAGTCACACCGTACTTCTTAGCAACGTTGTTAGCCGCCTTCCCCATATCCGGATCTCCGATCCATTCCGGAGAGAATCGTGTGCGAGTGATTACTTGAGGTACTACACTCCCGTACAGAGACAAGGGTTTCTCCAATCTCCAGGGTGCACGACTTGTGCTTTCGACACCACCAGCCAGATACACTTCCCCGGCACCTGATTGAATCAGCCTCGCTGCTAAATGAATGGCTTCAAGACCAGATCCGCATTGACGATCAATCGTCACGCCAGGGACCTCTACTGGGAGTTTGGCTTGTAACGCGGATAACCTGGCGATGTTACCTCCCCCACCTACTGCATTCCCCAATAGAACATCATCAATGTCACCGGGAGGGATGGGAATTTCGCTTAAAATGGCCTGAATGACTTCTGCAGCCAGTATCTCCGGCGGTGTCTCCTTAAACATCCCCCCGTATTTACCGATTGCAGTTCGCTTCGCGGAAAGAATAACAGGAATCAACATATTGTTCATATCTTTATTTTCAGTAACTCGTTCAGTTTTGTTCGCGAAATCTTTCCACTCGTTGTATAGGGGAAGGCATCCACCCGCATAATTTCCTTTGGACACTTGTAGGTAGCAAGCTCACGACGGCACAATGATACAATCTCATCATCACTAACCTCGCTACCCATTCTGAGCTTGATAAGTGCGCTCACCTTTTGGCCCCAGTATACATCGGGTACACCTACAACGATGACCTCCTCAATGCCTTCCAATGTTAACAACAGCTTCTCGATTTCCTCCGGATATATATTAAGCCCTCCGCTAATAATCATGTTTTTCTTTCGACCAACCAGATATAAATAACCTTCGGAATCTCGTGTTGCAAGGTCTCCCACAGTTGCCCATTCACCATGTACAACTTGGCTGGTTTCTTCCTCGGAACCATAATATCCGGTAAAGATCATCGGGCTCTTTACAAACAATTGTCCTACTGCGCCTTCGGTTACTTCCGTACTATCCGCTTCACGAATGGATACCTGCACACCGGCAAACGGTTTACCGATTGAATCAGGCTTATACCGATTTCCTTCCGGATCAAGTACTGTGACAAAGCTTAGCTCGGAGGCACCATAAAATTCATACAAACCTGCATTTTCAAATACCTCTTTCACCTTCCGTTTTGATTCTGGTGACCATTTATCACCTGACGTAATGAGAGATCTGACAGATGGCAGCGCAATAACTGAATCAGAAGCCATGAACGCTTTGTAGAGTGCTTCAAACATCGTAGGTACAAGATAAAGATGTGTAACCGCATGTGTTGCTAACGTCTCCAATACGTATTCCGCTCGGAATTTGCTTGTTAGATGGAATGTCCCGCCAATATACAACGTTTGAATGCACGCATATAACGTAAGTGAATAGACCAAAGAACCCGGCGCCAATACATGGTCTCCTGCATCATGCACGAATGTTTCACGCGCATATGCAAAGCTCTCGATCCATGAACGCTGAGAACGGAGATAGCCTTTCGGTCGTCCGGTCGTCCCGGAGGTATATCCCATGTAGAACAGGCTATCTTCAGTTGAGGATCGCTGTGGTTCGGCTTCTTCCCTTCTGAGAGAACGAGGTTCACCTGTATCCACAGTAATCACCCTTGTTGACGATGGAATATGAGGTATTCTGGCTTTGAACTCCACATCTATGACAAGCACACGAGGTTCACATTCATTAATAACCTCCGTCAGATTTGCATCGCTCCACTTGGGATCAAATACAGCAGCACACATTCCAATTTTGGTGGCTGCAAGAAAGTATTCGATCATCACGGCACTATTGTTCATCAGCAGGCCGACAAGAGGAAGTTCATCGGCTTCGAAATCTTCCTCAGTAGCCAGAATTGTATTTGCTGCCAGCTTTATTCCATGGTATAGCTCGGCGTACGAAATCTGCCGGGCATCATCAAAGATGGCAGTTTTCTCAGGATTCTGGGAAGCATGCATGCGTATCGCATCAGCCAGTAACATCATTTCACCTTCCTTACTGTATTAACTAAGGGGGTAGCCGGGAGCACTATCTCACCTGTTTTAACCAGATACAACCCTTTGTCCGATACACGAATATGCGGCAAATGTGAAGCTGTCAGAAATAAAAGAGAATACAGAGGATCACCAAATCGGTAACCGTGGACACGCATTTTCTCATTGAAATGATCCACACTAGCGCCGATTGATGCCACGCTCTCCAAGCTCATAGCTCCACTGAGAGGAAGAGGAATGTACAGTTGCTCCCCATCCACGAAATATACTAATATTCCTTCCCCGCGAACTTCCAACTCCTGAGATGCTTCGCGCATGACAGACAGAGATCGCCCAAGTAAAAGTGTATCGTTCGAAGCGTTGTAAGTACTTGCTAATGCCTTGATCCCACACGCTAAACCTTTGATTCGGGTGTTAATCACCCAACTTCCGTTAACATCCAGTAATGTCATCCAGTTCTCATCCGTTTCCAATTCCGCTCGGGGATCAAAATGGTACGATTGGGTGATGACATCGTTCACCAATTCAATACCGATGTCGGTTCGAGTTTCCATCTGGTCCAGCCTCAGGTTACCGATCGTTCGACGAGACCGAAAAGTGGAGCGCAACCAAGTGTGTATCTCTGCTTCATCTGGCTCTACTACTCGCCTTTGATTTTGGACCACCCAATCACCTCGTTGCAGGACATGCAGTGGATCAGGTTCATTTATGGAGGTTAAGACGTTCAAACAAGCCAGTCTGCCTGGTGCAATCCCGCCTAAGTCTTCATCCAGACCGTAATATACTGCCGGATTTAAGGTAGCAAGACGATAGGCATCCGCTACAGATATTCCCGTCTCCATACAGATCTTGATCATGCTGGCACAGCTCGTCCTCTTCACATAGTTTGGTGACGGGCCATCGCTGGTAAGCATCATTCGGTTCATATTGAATCGGGAATCACCTTTCATCCCTTTAAGGAGGTGTGGCAAATCAGGACGAATAGATGAGTATCGAAGAGAGGCGTACAGCCCCGCTTTTAATCGTCTAAGTACATCTTCGGCATGGAGAGCTTCGTGGTCAGCTGTGATGCCCGCTGCAGCCATAGTACTTATTTTTTCATAAGATACGCCCGGCAAATGTCCTTCCGCCCTCATCCCATGATGAGCCTTCGTTAGATAAAGTTGCTCTACCAATACTTCGTCGTTCGCCAGCAGTTTGGGCCATTCGGTCAGTTCCCCGCTCTGTATCACAAGGTTATGTTGTAGCCACTTGTCCATAGTCATTGGATCAGCTCGATCAGGACGGTCAATGTTACACCACCATAGGAACATATGGTGACTTGTCTCCTCCAGCTTCTCAATGAATGACAAAGCTTCAGTTCCTAGAAACGTTAACAGAGACAGATTATCATTAATGGACAAGACCGTACCCTTCTGTAACAGAGCTTCTCCCCATGTATAAGGATTGTACATTTGGCATGGGTGTGCATGAGGTTCAATATATCCTGGAACAACAACATGATCTTTCTCCAATTCAATGACCTGGGTCTGGTCTGAAGTGGGTAGTTCCTTGGCTCCAACGTAGGCAATACGACTTCCGGACAGATAGATATTCGCTTGTTCAACTTCCCCTGTGTATACGTTCAAGTAAGATGCCTGTCTAAACCACATTGTCGCAGGCTGATCACCTTTAGATACTGAAATAAGTCTGTGATATTCATGTAGATTTGTCGGGTAAATCCTCATAGCTTACCTCACTTTCGTAATGCCAACAAAAGTGCGAAACAAAAAATGGATATGATCAGCACTTTATAGTCGAGCTTTTTGAAAGCTAACGTTCTCAGTTGCGTTCGATTCATGCCAGGGCTATATCCGCGTGCCTCAACGGCCAGTGAAGCGCTTTCGGCTTTCTGGAATGCTAATAGAAGGATAGGGACTACAATTGGGATAAAACTTTGCAGACGACGAACGATATTACCGGAATTAAAACGAACACCTCTTGCCCGCTGTGCCTTCATCACGTTGTCGGTTTCATTCAACAGGATTGGAATAAAGCGGATCGTCCACGAGATCATCAACGCAAATTCCTGTGTAGGAACACCCAACCGCTTGGCAGGCTTCAACAGATCTTCAATAGCCTGTGCGAGATCACCCAGCTTTGTCGTAAGTGTCAACAATGAAGCGATGACGAGAAGAAGAATGATGCGAATGGCTATATTACCTGCTTTAATGACACCCTCCTCGTAGATCGAAAACACTCCCGCTTCAAGCCATAACTGCCCCCCTTGTGTCAGAAAAATGTGAAACACAGATGTGACAATGACTATTAGCCAAACAGGTTTCAATCCTCTAACAATATAGGAGGGTGGTATTTGCGATATAGTGACTACACACACCACAAACACCGCAGACAATACGTATGAAAGCCCTGAGTTCAACAGCATGACAGACAACATGAACAGGAACGCGATGACGAGTTTAGCTCTTGGATCAAGCCGGTGAATGATGGAGTTTCTGTGGACATACTGACCAATGATAAAGGATTGAGATAAGGACATAACTACAATTCCTTCCTCTGAAAAAAATCAGCAATATATGACAAAATCCATTCTTTCTTTACCGACTCCAGCTGCAATTCAACGTTCAATTTTACATTTATGGCTTCCAC
Organism: Paenibacillus sp. FSL H7-0942; assembly: GCF_045040715.1. NCBI lineage: Bacteria > Bacillati > Bacillota > Bacilli > Caryophanales > Paenibacillaceae > Paenibacillus > Paenibacillus sp. FSL H7-0942. The sequence continues at coordinate 5,913,736 of NZ_CP150279.1, forward strand.
GAGCTGGAGCGCTTTAGGCAGCTTTAATCCCATATCTTTCAACTCAACTTGATATTCAGTGAACAATTGGAGCGGAGTCGTATGTCTTTGCACTTGACCACGTTCAAATATAATCACTTCTTCGGCGTACTCGGCAACAGTCTCCATATCGTGCGTCACCATAATGATCGTACTCCCCTGTTCCTGCTGCCAGGAACAAAAGAGTTCCATCAGCTGCTCTTTCCCTTCCGAATCCAACCCTACGGTTGGCTCGTCGAGAATAAGCACCTCCGGGTTCATCGCTAACACACTTGCAATTGCCACTCTCCGCTTCTCTCCGCCACTTAATTCAAACGGTGATCTATTGCAGAAAGATTCGTCCAGACCTACCATGTGTAATGCATCCAAGCATGTACTACGAACTTTTTCAGCTGACCAGCCCAAGTTCTTGGGACCAAAGGATATGTCTTTTATTACCGTATCCTCGAATAATTGATGCTCCGGAAATTGGAATACAATACCCACTTTATCGTAGAGAACGTACGTTTTCTTTCGATCGGTTGTCATTCGAAAATCCCCTATATCAACTGTTCCATTTGTAGGTTGCAGAAGCCCATTGAGCAGCTGTACAAAAGTTGACTTGCCAGATCCCGTTTTTCCCACAACAGCAAAAATGCGATTATCGCCCATGGTGAGTGTAATGTTGCTCAATACGTTGTTCTCCAGTGGTGTTCCAACATGATACGAGAAGTCCACTTCTTTTAGTGTAATTTGCATAAATCATCCACCAAATCTTCCAGAGTGAGTGCCGAAGAAGAGTGCAGCCCCTTCCGGTTCAATGTCTCTCTTGCCTCGACAACAAAAGGAGCCGTTATCCCGGGAAAACGCCAGTATTCCCCCTGAAACAAGGCCTCGGGCGATCCATCATAACAAATGTCACCCTGATCAAGTACAATAACCCTCGAAGATGCTGCAATCTCCTCTAAGTCATGCGTAATTGTTACAATCGTAATTCCTTGTTTATGCAACTCTCCCATCAGCAATGCAATCTGATCTTTGCCTTCCGGGTCGAGCATTGAGGTAGATTCATCAAAAACAATAACTTCTGGTCCCATAGCGAGAACTCCCGCAATAGCGATACGCTGTTTTTGCCCTCCTGATAACGAATATACATCAGAATTATAATAATCCAGCATCCCCACTTGGCTCAATGCCTCTGTTACATGACGCTCGATATTTTCAGTAGGGACACAAACGTTTTGCAGGCCGAAGGCGATATCTTCAAACACTGTAGATGCTACAATTTGATTCTCTGGATTTTGAAAGATCATTCCAATTCTCTGACGAATGATACTTAAATCATTTTCATTGGATGTCACATAATCATTAAAAGTTACTTGGCCTGTGGTTGGAAGGAGTAACCCGTTCATTAACCTAGCTATGGTGGATTTCCCTGCTCCATTCCTTCCAGCAAACGCCACATATTCACCAGAACCAATATGAAGGTTAATATCGTTTAACATTGTTGCTCGGTTTGCATAACCAAACGTTACATTGGAAAAATGAATCACTGTAGTACCTCCATCACTTGGGCGCGATTTACTTGTACAGAAGTGTTTAAGAATGTGCAGTCTCTGAATATCATAATGTTAGACCCCCGGAGTCTGCCTTTTCGTATCCTGGATCATTGTAGGACTTACCTTGAGGATTCTAACAGCAATAAGTGAAGCAAGCACTGCTTTGAGCAAGTCGCCTGGAATGAAAACAAGGTTGCCTATGATAGCCTGTGTAATTGGTACATCCGTTATAAAGGACAGGAATGGAATACCCACTGCATACACAACAAGGATTCCGCCCACGATGTTGCTCAGTAGAAAGTTCCAAAATTTAATGCCTGCAACGGATGTACGTTGAACTAACAACCCAATCACAAAAGCAGCAATCGGATAACTGAGAACATACCCGCCTGTAGGTCCAACCAGAACACCCAAGCCCCCTCTGCCACCGGACAACAATGGAGCTCCTAAACCAATCAGAACAACAAAGAGTAAGAGACTTATCCCTCCCAATCGAGCACCAAGGATACTGCCTGCCAGCATTACGCCCAGCGTTTGGACTGTAATTGGCACAGGTATAAATGGTAGTGGAATCGGCGGTAACAGTCCAAGTACTGCAATAACGGCTGCCATAATCGCAGTAAACATCATATCTTTAATCTTCACAACAAGGCCCCCAATATGAATTAGTTGTTAATTACGCATTCTTTATGTTGAGTTTTCCAAGTCTTATGTATTACTGTATTAAGAGAACCTTCCCCTCGATACCCGATTCAGCCGCTGCAATAGCCTGTTGTACATTCGTTAGTTCATACGTCGTCCCAATGTTTGCCATGACCAGCCTCCCTGCTCTGACCAGCTCCATCACCTCATGAAATACCTGTTCCCAGCGTTCTTGCGTACAGCGTTCAACCCAATGCTTTAACCAGAAAAGTTTCACATGAACTTGTGTCCCCCGGGTTACTTCATGCCATAATGGTGTGATCCCCGAAAGCAATCCTACGCTGATGACCGTCCCATTTGGCTTAAGGCAACTCACCAACTGTTCCCCATCTGTCCCTCCAATACAATCCACGGCTGCATCTGCACCGTAGCCCTCTGTTAATTCCGTGATTCTAGCCTGTAGCAACTCTTTCGTTGTACTGATAACAGAAGCTGCTCCAAGACGATACAGTTCAGCAGTATGACGATCATCTCTCGTAAGCGCAATCAATTTAAATCCATAGATTTTTGAGATCTGTGCAAAGATTCGCCCGATTGCAGATCCCCCTGCATTCACAATCAGGGTATCACCATACGTAAGCTTAAGCACCTCTGTACAGATCAACCAAGCCGTAACCGGATTAATATAGAGCTGACTTGCTGAGTGATCATCGATATCATTCGGCACAATGATTGTATGTCGCTCCAAAGTCTTCACGACGTCCTGCCAAGTATTCTCGCCTTTTAGTGGCAAGACACGGCGACCCAACATTTGATTGGAAACTCCCGGCCCTACTGCTTCTACCACCCCCACACCCTCAAACCCGGGAACAGCTGGTAATCGGGTACGATGCGGGTAAGCTCCTCGAACAGGAATAATATCGGAGGGATTAATAGGTCGAGCATACATCCTCACTGCTAATTCACCGGGGCCAGGGGGGATCACATCTTTTTCTTCCATACATAATACTTCACTTGGTTCGCCAAAACGATAATAACGGATTACCCTTGCTTTCATTAGTACATCTCCTAAAATAATTTTGCTAAAATTGCTCTAACTAAAATATTGAATATATTTCCAGAGTGTATAACAATAGTATCACTGGTAAATTATTTCATCAACGACTTATTATGATATAATACAACTTTTTTTTCATTAAAAAATGCGATAACTTCTGCTTAGAAAAAAAAGAGCCCCACAACCTTGAATTCCAAGGTCGTGAAGCTCTTTCATCATATCAATTAATGTGCAACAGCATTGTTAAGCATAATCCAGATCGAACCAATTACGATGGTCATCATAATCAGCAAACCGAAGATAAGAGCCATCACATTCCAGCGTGGTTTCTCTGTTTCACGGATATGCATGAAGAAGAAGAGTTGAACCACAAACTGAAGTGCTGCCGTGCCAAGAACAACAATGAGTGTTCCTGTTCTTTCCATCATATCATTGAGAACCACCACAAGTGGAATGATTGTCAGAACGACGGACAGAATGAAGCCGATGACATAAGACTTCAGTGAGCCATGTTGTTCATGGCCGTGGGAATCATGTGAGTTGTGCTCTGCCATCTACATCACCCCCATGAGATAGACGATCGACAGGAGGAAGATCCATACGACGTCCAAGAAGTGCCAGTACAAACTGATGACGTTAATTTTACCGCGAGTAACATCGGTAATACCACGTTTTTTCAGTTGTAACATAAGTCCAATCATCCAGATCAGACCGAGCGATACGTGAAGTCCGTGAGTTCCCACAAGGGTGAAGAATGCGCCAGAAGCAGCACTCGTTGTAAAGCTGAACCCTTCGTGAATCAACTCAATAAACTCATATACTTCCAGTGCGATAAAGCTTGCACCCAGAACGGCTGTAACTGCCAGCCAACTGATTAATTGTTTTACTTTGCCTTGATTCATCGCCAGTACGGCTAGTCCGCTCGTGAATGAACTTGTGAGCAAGATAAATGTTTCGGCAATAACACCAGGCATTTTGATCAATTCAGACAAAATCGGTCCGCCCGCCGTATTGTCACGCAACACAATGAAGGTTGCGAACAATACGGAGAACAGGATAACGTCGGAAATCAGGAAGAACCAGAAACCGAGAATTTTCATTTCCTGTGGATCATGATGTCCATGGTCGTGACCATGTGCATGATTCTCACCGTGCTTAGCGGCTGCTTGAGCCATCTATACCGACCCCCTTAACGACGCTTCGGTACGTTTAATTTCGTCGACCGGAATGTAATAATCCGTATCATATGAGAATGAACGGGCGATCATACAGATCCCTACGCCAGCGAGTCCGAGAATTGCCATCCACAACCATCCGAAGACAAAGCCGAAACCGGCGATGAACCAGAAGACAGACATGATGAACGGAATTCCAGAGTTCTTCGGCATATGAATCGGCTCAAGCGGTTGCTCTGGCGGATAGATGCCTTTGGCACGACGTTCTTTCTCTTCCCACCACTCATCAATATCATCTCCGCGCGGTGTAACGGCGAAGTTGTATTCAGGAGCTGGTGAAGGAATTGACCACTCCAGCGTACGGCCATCCCATGGATCGGCGGAAGCTTTGAGTGATTTGTATTTGCGAATACCGTCTGCGATTTGTGCAACTTGGAACAGGAATCCGACACCCATCAGGAATGCCCCGATTGTGGATACGAAGTTCAGTTCCCACCAGCCAGTATCCCAGCCGTATGTGCTCAGACGACGTGTCATACCCATTAGACCAACAGCGTACTGCGGCATGAAGCAGACATAGAAACCAATATTCCAAGTCCAGAATGCCCATTTGCCCAGTTTTTCTTCGAGTTGGAAACCGAACATTTTAGGCCACCAGTAGTACAGACCTGCGAAGTATCCGAAGACAACGCCACCGATCAATACTTGGTGGAAGTGGGCAATCAGGAAGTAACTGTTGTGGAACTGGAAGTCAGCAGGAGCAACGGATAACAGAACGCCTGTCATACCCCCGACAATAAAGCACGGGATAAAGGCAAGTGTCCACATCATCGGAGTCGCCATGCGAATCCTTCCTCGATACATGGTAAACAGCCAGTTGAATATCTTAACCCCTGTTGGAATAGCAATCAACATCGTAGTTACGGCGAAGAATGCATTCACGTCTGCTCCGGAACCCATCGTGAAGAAGTGATGCGCCCATGTGAAGAAGGACAGGAAGCTGATGATCAACATCGCGAACACCATCGATTTGTAACCAAACAGTTTTTTCCGAGAGAAGGTACTCACAATCTCGGAGAAAACACCGAATGCCGGCAAGACGACAATGTATACCTCAGGGTGACCCCACATCCAGATCAAGTTGATATACATCATTGGGTTACCGCCCAGATCAAGTGTGAAGAAATGCGCCCCGGCAAACCTGTCGAGGAATAACAATGCAAGTGTCACGGTCAAGATCGGGAAAGCAAACAAGATAATGATACAAGTGGAGAATACCGACCATGTGAACATCGGCATTTTCATCCATCTCATGCCTGGCGCACGCATTTTAATGATGGTAACCAGGAAGTTGATACCGGTAGCCAAGGAACCGATACCCGATATCTGTATACCCCATATATAGAAGTTCTGTCCTACCCCGGGACTGTGTGACAGCTCCGATAGAGGCGGATAACTCAGCCATCCTGCATCCGGTGAACCACCGATAACGAATGACAGGTTAAACAGCATTGCTCCCAGGAAGAATAACCAGAAGCTCAGTGCATTCAGGAACGGGAACGCAACGTCCCTTGCTCCGATCTGTAATGGCACGATAACGTTAAATAGACCAAACATAAATGGCATCGCCATGAACAAGATCATGATCGTACCGTGAGTTGTAAAGACCTGATTATAATGCTCAGGATTCAGAAATTCATTGTTAGGCATAGCTAGCTGAAGGCGCATCATTAGCGCATCCACACCACCACGGAACAACATGATAATGGAAGCAATGATATACATGATACCGATCTTTTTGTGATCGACAGTCGTTAACCAGTTACGCCAGAGCCAGCCCCATTTTTTGAAATAAGTTAGCACCGCTACAATAGTAATCATGGTAATTCCGATAGCTACCATCGCACCATAAATGAGCGGATCACCGGTTACGAAAAACTCCGATGCAAACTCTTTAAGTCCCTCTAACATTGGGGGCCTCCTTTCGAATCTTTAGTTAGCACTCTCGTCCTCGTCTTGATTGGACGTATCAGTTGCATTTTGAATGGCTCCAGAAGCTTCTTTTGAAGTTCCATGCTTACTGTGAGCACTTTGACCATCTACTACATACTTGGTCACAATATTTTGGAACAATCCTTCTGGGAAGGCAGAATAATAAGCAACGTTGCTTGTGCCTGGCTCAGCCAGTGCTTTGTAACCTTCTGTAGTCAACGCCTGAGAACTCTGTTTCACTTCAGCTACCCAATTGTCAAAATCTTCGTCCGATGTAGCATTCACATCAAAACGCATTTCTCCAAAATGCTCACCTGTGAAGTTAGCGCCTGAACCCCAGTACTTGCCTTCATGATCTGCCTGCAGATACAAGGTCATCGCCATACCCGACATCGTATAAATCTGTCCTCCAAGTTGCGGAATCCAGAATGAGTTCATCGGTGAATCCGCAGTGAGTTCAAATTTCACGGGCCGGTCTGCCGGAATATTCAACGTATTAACCGTTGCAATTCCTTGTTCTGGATACATAAACAGCCATTTCCAGTCCAGTGATGACACTTGGATGGTAATTGGTGCTTTCTCGTGAGCCAACGGCTTCGAAGGTTCCAGAACATACGTGTAACGAATCGTTACAATTGCAAGTATTCCAATAATAATAATTGGAATGGTCCACCATACAACCTCCGCTTTGGTGCTATGAGCCCAGTTAGGTTCATATGCTGCTTTGTTGTCCGGTTTCTCACGGTAACGCCATACGATTACGGCAGCCAAAATGAGTACTGGCACAATAATGACAGCACACAAAATTGTCGAGATGACAATCAAATCTCTCTGCGAAGCGCCAATTGGCCCCTTCGGATCCAGAACAACGTACTGTCCGCCTGCCAGCATTGGCCAGACAATCAATGCAATTGTAACCAACGTCAGGACAACCGGAATGATAATCCGGATTAGCGACCTAGGTTTCTTGTTCATTTTGATCCCCTCTCCTTAAATTCGCTCATACTGAAAAATCAGTATACTACTCTCTTCCTACTAAAGATATCAGAAATGAACAACTTTTTTGTTCTTGTTAACAAATTTGTCGATTTTACACCTTAAATGTGTGAATTTTTTCTCACAAATCGCTTGCATGCTTGATATTTGTACTTCGTAATCTTTACACATCAAGTCACAAAATAAAACCCTTTGCAGTCCCGTTGAACAGTGTCAACGAATCCGCAAAGGGCTTTATTGACTGGATTCCGGGAACTTATCCAGTCTTATTATGAACGAATTAACGCAGGATTATAATCAATCGGCGCCTTCGTCTTCCCGGCGTGTATGAACAAGGCCAATCGCTTTGGCAATAACGTAAATAAACACACTACCTACAAGGAATCCAATACCAACCATCAAGCCAAGATTACGATCATTAAATTCGTTCAGATTGATCAGACACATGATCACTCCCGTAATGAGTGCGACCCATGCCAGAACTGTCATCGTCAAGACGGCGCGCCGCATATTTTTGTCTTTGCGCTCCAATTGGCTGACCATTGCTGTCTTCGATGCCATAGTAAACACTTCCTTTTCCCTTTTTGTAAGTGCTTTCCTTATACCAATATACCACATCAGTATGATTTTTAGTCAACAAATGTTCAAATTTTATTCGCAATTTGGACACTTTATTTTCATTTCGACCATTGACAAAACATTATTAAATTCTTTCATACTTCTTATAACCCAAAAAACGTCTCTTCATAACAGGAACTGCACTTGACCTTATGAAACCTTTATGAACTACTCATTTCCAACGGTAAAAACAAAAAAAAAAGACGGCACATTGGAATACTCCAATGTTACCGTCGTTCTCAGCTTTAATAAGGGAACCATATATAATGTGGACCTGCTCTACCCTTAAAACCTGCCACCCAAACTATTGGGGATTATGTTCGTTCCGTGTCTCCAACCAATTATTCTTGATGACGCTCTGATACCAGTAATAACTCTCCTTCGGTGTTCTCACGAGTGAACGATAGTCCATATGAACAAGACCAAAACGCATTCGGTAGCCTTCTGCCCACTCGAAATTATCCATCAGTGACCATGCCATGTACCCTTTCAGGTTAATCCCGTCATTAATGATGCGGTGAATTTGGGCCAAATGCTGCTCATAATATGAAATCCGGCGATCATCGTTAATCTTCCCGTTCTCCAGGTCATCATTGATGCAGGCACCATTCTCTGTGATATATACATCCACATTGCCGTACTTTTGCAAGTAATGCATAAATTCATACAAACCACGTGATTCCACAGGCCAGCCAATATCAGTTTTGGTGAGGCCCATATCAACTTCTTCCGATTGCAGAGCACCTGCCTCCGGATTGAAGCGATTGATGCCCATCGTGTAATAGTTAATGCCGAGCAGATCGATCGGTTGCGAGATAATCTCCATATCGCCTTCCTGAATTGGCACAGTAGCCCCCGCTTCTGCGAACCAATCCACCATAAACTGCGGATATGAACCTTTGTAGATTGGATCAAGGAACCAATCGGTATTAAGCGCAATTGATCGGTCACACGCAGCTTGGTCCTCGGGGGATTTGCTGTACGGCTCAGCCCAGCACACGTTCGGAGCAATACCAATCTGACCGGTTGTTCCCAAGCGACGGAAAGATTGAACAGCTTTACCATGAGCAACCAGCAATCCATGAGCAACATTGATTGAAGTTTGCAGGTCTTTGTTTCCTGGCGCATGAATCCCGAGAAGGTTCGACAGGAACGCGATACACCATGGTTCGTTGAATGTCAGCCAGAAGTTGATTTTGCCAGAGAATTCTTTGAAGATCACTTCGGCATATTTCACAAAAGCATCCACAGTTCTGCGGTTACCCCAGCCCCCGTCATCCTCCAGCGTTTGCGGAAGATCCCAGTGATACAGTGTGAGGAACGGTTCAATTCCAGCCTCGATCAATGCATCCACGAAGCGGTGGTAGAAGTCCAGTCCTTCCCGATTGATCTCTCCATCTCCGTCAGGAATAATGCGCGGCCACGCAATGGAGAACCGGTACGTATTAATCCCGAGTTTCTTCATCAGTTCGATGTCTTCCTCGTAACGGTGGTAACTGTCACATGCGACATCCCCATTGTCTCCGTTATATACCTTGCCAGGTGTGCGCGCAAACGTATCCCAGATGGATACCCCGCGTCCACCTTCCTGTGCCGCTCCTTCTATTTGATAGGAAGCTGTTGCTGTACCCCAGCGAAAATCTTGCGGAAATTTAAAAATGGTCATGGTTGGCTCCTCCGTCTCATGATGACACGCGGATCGTCTGTCCTGCGGTCATCGTTAAAATAATTACATAATCGCCCTGAGGCGTAAGCTCTGCCTTGGCTTGTTCGTTTCCTTCCACACGCAGCGGATAAGCACTGCGAACGGTCAGCGTGTCACTTCGTTCTGCTTTGATGACTGCTGACGCAAGCTTGTTGTCCGCCCATGTTATTCCCACTGTATAACTACCTCTTGCACGAAGCCCTTCAACTCGACCTTGAGTCCAGAGTTCAGGCAGTGCCGGCAGTAAATGTAACTCGTTCAAGTGACTCTGCAATAACATCTCGGCTATTCCAGCCGTGCCTCCAAAGTTACCATCGATCTGGAACGGCGGATGATCGTCAAACAGATTCGGATGTGTGGATCGGGCCAGCAACGTGCGCACAAACTGATGTGCCTGGCTGCCATCCAGCAGTCGTGCATACAGATTGATCAACCATGCACAGCTCCATCCTGTGTGCCCACCACCTTGTGAGATACGACGTTCAAGCGATACCCTTGCAGCTTCCACAAGTTCTGGTGTGTGCACTCGATTGATCTGCTCTCCCGGATACAGTCCATACAGATGGGAGACGTGACGATGCCCTGGCTCGGATTCGGCAAAATCCTTAAACCACTCCAGCAATTGTCCTTCGCTTCCAATTCGGAATGGATAGAGTTTCTCCAGAGCCTCACTCCACTCGCTTGCCAACGACTCATCTATATTTAGTTGCTTCGAGGCCTCAATACAGCGGCTGAACAGTTCACGAATTAACGTCATATCCATCGTTGAAGCCATGGATATACTTCGTGCCTCCCCAGCATCTGTGAGAAACTTGTTCTCTGGTGAAGTGGATGGAATCGTAACCAGATAACCATCGGGCCCTTCCACCAGCCAATCGAGACAGAACAGCGCCGCCTCTTTCATGATGGGATACGCACGTTCCTCAAGAAAACGCTGATCCCCGGTAAATTGGTAATGCTCCCATAGATGCGAGGTCAGCCACACGCCACCCATCGGCCAGAAAGCCCAGCTTGCATCTCCACCTGTCGGTGTAGAGGTTCTCCAGATATCCACGTTATGATGGGCAGTCCATCCACGGGCTCCATACAGAATCCGCGCCGTTCTTCGTCCTGTATCACTGAGATCGGTCAGCATATCAAACAGTGGCTCATGACATTCACTGAGATTGCAGACTTCTGCTGGCCAGTAATTCATCTCCGTGTTGATGTTGATCGTGTAGTCACTGTGCCATGGCGGCTCTACCTGATGATTCCAGATTCCCTGCAGATTGGCAGGCTGGCTACCCGGACGCGAACTAGCCATTAACAGATATCTTCCATATTGAAAATAAAGTGCCTCCAGTCCAGGGTCTTGTTGCCCTGCCTGATAAGCCTGCAGCCGCTCATCTGTAGGTAATTCGGCGTTAGCCCATACCCCTAAATCAATAGAGACTCTGTTAAACAACGCGCTGTGATCCTGAATATGTCGGTCACGAAGCGCTTCCGCGCCATGTATGGTCGCTTTGGAGATCATCTCCTTACATTCCTCTTCCAATACAAGATGATCCTTCACAGGTAACACATCGTAACTCTCAAAGGAGGTAGCCGCTGCCAGATAAAACACAACCTGATTAGCACCCTGAATATGTAACTTGCCTGCCAGATTGGAGACCTTCATCTGATCGCCAGATGCCGTAAATGCTACACGAACAGCATAAGCCGTTCCCCGATCCTCTTCATAGAGAACGGATTCCGGGTGATCTCTGAAGTAATTGGACTCCACATGACTTGGGCACCGACTGAACATGGTTAGAGCATCTCCCGAAGTCTCAACGCGATAGGGATGGGGACTGTCTAGCGTAACACTTACACTCACAGTGCCCTTCTGATCAGCAGTTAATGTGCAGACCATCAGATCATCCGAAGCACTTGAATACACTTCACGTACGTATTGAGTTCCTTCCAATGAGTAGGTTGTGGTTGCAATACCCGATTCCAGATCAAGCTCCCGTTCAAATGCATCATATGAAAGATCATCCAGACCCTCATGGTGCAATAGAAAATGACCCATCGGCTGGTAAGCCTCCACATCACGACCAAGCATTTCACGGTTCAACAAATCCTCAGCTTCACCATACTGCCCAGACATGATCAACTCTCGCGTCTGTTTCAAATACCGCTGACTGCTGTATTGAATCGTATCCCGTGGAAACCCTGACCATAATGTATCTTCATTGAGCTGAATTCGTTCATCTGCTGCGCCTCCGTACACCATGCCTCCAAGACGGCCGTTTCCGATGGGCAATGCTTCTTCCCAGCGTTTTGCCGGTTGTTGATACCATAGACGATTGATTTTAGTTTGTTTATTGTGTTGGGACATGATTAGCTCCTGTTCCTGAATCAGCTGTATATTCCTTATGTCATAAAACGTTTTCGGTAAGTGCTTACAATAATAAAATTATATGTGATTTCAAAATTTGCGTCAATGCAAATCATCACATCATTCCACAAAAAAAGGCCCCATATAGGGCCCTTTCCTTGTGTAACCATGGATCACAGACAATCCATATTATTTTACGTCTTTTCCTGTCCACAGAGAGACACGTTCCTTAACCCAAACCGTAAATTGTTTCTCCATTTCAACTGCACCCGCTTTGTCCAAATCAGCCAGTAAAGCATCATAGGTTGCATCAAAGTTGGCTGGTGTAGTCAGAACAGCTTCCGGAATCCGTTTACGGATGATATCCTGCGTTTTCTGGAACGTTACTTCATAGTCTGTACCGGATGGTACGGACATGTTATACGCTGCGCCCCAATCCTTAACTGGCAGATCTTCTTCAGCCGGATAGAACTCTTTCCAAGTCGTGATACCGTAAGCTTTCAGCGTTTCTTTCTCTGCAGCCGTGTAACCAGCTACAATCTGCTCAGGGAAGTTGGTTGTGTAGTAGTTATCCGTTGAATCTTTTACACCATCACCGTATCTTGCGCTAAATATGTTATACATCCCAATTCCTGTTTCCTTACTGAAATTGGAGTTGTCATTCGTTTTGCGGTCTTGAACGTCTTCTGGAATCACGCGTTTACCATCTTCTACGTTGTAATGTTCACCTTCGATACCCCAGTTTCTCAGAACTTGTCCTTCATCGGAAGCAAGCCAATCCATGAATTTGATGATACGCACTGGATCTTTGGCCGAAGTTGTAATCCCGATGCCATAACCGTCAAATCCGGCTGGTTGGAACGTGTGATCCACAATCTCATCGTTAAGTGATACAGAGAAGTGAGCGTATGTGGCATCATCCTTACCCGATGATTTGAGCGCGTTCTCCGCTTCTTGATAGTTCCACTCTTGGTCAATCAGACCGAGGACACGGCCGCTGGCAATTTTGGACTTGTATTGGTCATCCTTTTGAACAAAGGCATCTTTGTCCAGTAGGCCTTCATTGTACATTTTATTCAACCAGCGGAAATATTCTCTTTCCTCTGGACGTTTGTAGTGCAATTTTGCTTCATACGTTTCAGGGTCAATGTAATATTCACCATCATCCGGTGCACCTGTTGCCTGGAAAGCCGGGTTCGTTACCGTGATCATGATTTTCCAATCATCTGCATTCAATGTTAATGGAATGGTTGGTTGACCATCAATGGTTGGATGTTTTTCATAATAGGCTCTGAGTACATTCTCGTAATCCTCAAGTGTCTTCACTTCAGGGTATCCAAGCTCTTTCAATACTCTTTGCTGAATTTCAAATCCACCTGTAGCGTCAAACGTAACATTATCAACACCCATATTGGTTGGAATGGTATAGATCGCTTGATCTTCCAAACTGTATTTCAAACGGTTCATCTGTTCCCCATAGATTTTTTTCAGATTGGGAGCATGCTCCTCAATCAGATCCGTGAGATCCAGCATCGCGCCTGCATCCACAAGCTTAGATAAGTTACCTTTAGGGTAAATCATATCAGGAAAGTCACCACTGGCAGCCATTAGTGCAATCTTCTGGTTACCACCATCGTTTACATCATACTCTGCTTCAAGAGTAACGCCAGTTTGCTCCGTAATCTTTTTACCAACAGCATCTTGCATCTTGTTCCAGGTTGGACTAGCATCCGCCCCGAAGAATGTAACTGTGATCGGTTCGGTTCCGCTGGATTCCGAAGTCTCTTTGGTTCCCGAATTCCCGCAACCTGCTGTAACCAACATTGCACTTGCGAGCATCAACATTGCAAACGTCTTGGGTGTATTGCCTTTCATTTTGCCTCTCATTGTCTAGTTCCCCCTATTATTTATGAAGGTTTTATCTGTATAACAGGCTTTATACCTGAGGATACCACTTTTTTTGAATACGCTTTCGGTATCGTTCATTCCGACGTATTTACTGAAGCTGACGTTTCGATTCTGCAAAAAGAAAGATTCTTCTTCTAACAAACGTAAAACGTTTTCGTAAATGGAATAAACCGCTTACTGAAAGTGCTTACATGATAGATTATAGGCTATCCATCACCTCACGTCAACAATAAAAAAAGCCCTTGAGAAAGGGCTTTTTTTGCTATGAAAATCCTTAACTTTAATGCTTGGTTTTCAAGCTTATTTCACATCTTTTCCAGTCCAGAGAGCTACACGTTCTTTGATCCAAACCGTGTATTGTTTCTCCATCTCCACTGCACCCGCTTTATCGAGTTCAGCCAGAAGACTATCATATACGCTGTCGAAGTTCTCAGGTTTGGCAAGGATCGCTTCTGGAATACGTTTACGTACAATATCCTGTGTTTTCTGGAACGTTACGTTGTAATCCGTGTCAGATGGTACAGGCATGTTGTATGCTGCACCCCAATCTTTCAGCTTCAGATCATCGTCGGAAGGATAGAAATCTTTCCATGTTGTAATACCATAGGCTTTCAACGTTTCCTTCTCAGCGGCAGTGTAACCAGCTTGAATCTGTTCAGGGAAGTTCGTTGTATAGTAGTTATCCGTGGCATCTTTCACACCATCACCATATCTGGCGCTAAATATGTTATACATACCTACGCCTGATTCTTTGGTAAAAGCAGAGTTATCATTGGTTTTGCGATCTTGTACGTCAGCCGGAATGATGCGTTTCCCATTCTCGACTTGGTAATGTTGGCCTTCAACGCCCCAGTTTCTCAGGACCTGACCTTCATCGGAAGCAAGCCAATCCATGAATTTGATAATACGTACCGGATCTTTGGCCGAAGTTGTGATTCCGATACCATAACCGTCAAATCCCGTCGGTTGGAACGTATGATCCACAATATCCTTGTTCAAGGATACGGAGAAGTGGGCATATGTTTTGTCTCCACCGTTAGATGATTTCAAAGCATTCTCCGCCTCACCATAGTTCCACTCTTGGTCAATTAGACCAAGTACACGGCCACTGGCAATTTTGGATTTGTATTGGTCATCCTTTTGAACAAATGTATCTTTATCAAGCAGACCCTCATTGTACATTTTGTTCAACCAACGGAAATATTCCTTTTCTTCAGGGCGTTTGTAGTGTAGAACGGCTTCATAGGTCTCAGGATTGATATAATACTCACCATCATCCGGTCCACCCGTAGCTTGGAATGCAGGGTTCGTTACCGTAATCATAATTTTCCAGTCATCTGCATTCAATGTTAACGGAATAGTCGGTTGACCATCAATCGTTGGATGTTTTTCATAATACGTTCTCAGTACGTTCTCGTAGTCCTCAAGCGTTTTTACTTCAGGGTAGCCAAGCTCTTTCAATACTCTTTGTTGAATTTCGAATCCGCCCCTAGCGTCAAACTCAACGTTATCTACACCCATATTCGTCGGGATCGTGTAAATGGCTTGATCTTCCAGACTGTATTTCAGACGGTTCATCTGATCACCATAGATTTTTTTCAAGTTGGGAGCATGCTCCTCAATTAGATCGGTCAGGTCCAGCATCGCGCCTGCATCCACAAGCTTAGACAAATTGCCTTTAGGATAGATAATATCAGGGTAATCACCACTGGCAGCCATCAAAGGAATCTTTTGGTCACCACCATTATTCACATCATACTCAGCTTCAATTGTAACTCCCGTTGCCTTAGTAATTTCTTGACCGACAGCATCCTTCATGTTATTCCAGTTCGGACTCGCGTCTGCACCAAAGAATGTAAAGGTCACTGGACTGGTTGTATCTCCGGAATCAACCGGTTTCTCTGAAGCGTTAGTTCCTCCTCCACTGCCGCTGCATCCTGCTGTAATTGCAAGAGCACTGGCTAACAGAAGCATTGCGAATGTTTTTGGTGTTTTGCCCTTCATGTGTAATCCCCCTTATGGATATTAATGAAGCTGTATATTTGTATAACAGGCTGACCTGCAAATACCGTAACCAGATGAAACAAATGTAATTTTCTTGTTTTATAACATTAGAAGCGTTTTCTTAAAAATAAAAAAATGTTCTTCTTGCCTTATTTCCTCTTCATTTTGCAAATGTTTACTTTGAGATTCAGGTGTATGCCACGTGTTGTACAAGCAAATGTAAGTGCTTTCATAATTGAATAATAATCGCTCCTATATCCCTTGTCAATAGTGAATTTATAAAATTGAAAACGTTTTTTAGAAAACGTTTTAGATAAAAAAAGAACCCAAATATTCTGGGTTCTTTTTCGTTTTAGATCTGAATTGCTAATCGTTTATTTAGCTTCTTCACCGCTCCACAATTGAACACGGTTTTGAACGAGTTCTGTGTATTGTTTCTCCATATCCTCTGCGCCTGCTTGGTTCACTTCTGTAATCATGCCGTCATAGATCGCATCGAACTGTTCAGGAGTACTCAGAATGGCTTCCGGGATACGCTTCCGGATGATATCCTGTGTTTTCTTGAAGATGACGTTGTAGTTGGAGTCACCTGGTGTTGGCAGATTGTATGCTGCTCCCCATGGTTTGATTGGGAACTCATCTTCACTCGGGAACAGATCTTTCCACGTCGTAGCACCGTAAGCTTTGAGTGTTTCTTTCTCTGCATCGGAATATGCTGCAACGATCTGTTCAGGGAAATTCGTAGTGTAGTAGTTATCCGTTGAATCCTTCACACCGTCTCCATAGTGACCGGACATATTGGTGTACAGTCCGATACCCGTTTCTTTCTGGAATACAGCTGCATTATTGGTTTTCTGATCCAGAATGTCGGCAGGAATGACACGTTTGCCGTCCTTCACTTCATACTGTTTGCCCTCAATTCCCCAGTTCATCAGCACTTGCCCTTCTTCAGAAGCCAGGTAATCGAAGAATTTGATCGTACGAACCGGGTCAGGATTCGATGTTGTAATCCCTACACCCCAACCGGATACAAAACCAGGGTCTTGGTAGGCATGATCCTTGATATCCTCGGACAGGGTTACTGGAAAGTGTGAATACGTTGCTTCAGTCTTACCAGCGGATTTCAATGCATTTTCTGCATCGGAATAACCCCAATCCTGGTCAATGACACCCAGAACACGTCCACTTGCAATTTTGGATTTGTATTGGTCTGTTTTCTGGATAAAGCTGTCCTGATCCAGCAATCCAGTGTTGTACATATGGTTCAACCAGCGGAAGTACTCTTTTTCCTCTGGACGTTTGTAATGCAGACTTGCTTCATACGTCTCTGGATCGATGTAGTATTCACCATCATCCGGAGCTCCTGTTGCCTGGAAGGCAGGGTTCGTTACAGTAATCATGATTCTCCAATCATCCGCGTCCAGTGTTAACGGGATCGTTGGCTGACCATCAATCGTTGGGTGTTTCTCTTTGTACGCCTTCAATACATTCTCGTAATCCTGAAGTGTACGTACTTCCGGGTATCCGAGTTCTTTCAGTACACGGTGCTGAATGCCAAATCCACCACCTGCATCAAAGTACTTTTGGTCTACCGCATAATACGTTGGCAGCACATAAATAGCCTGATCTTCATTACTGTATTTCAACCGGTCCATGTAATTACCATACAGCTTCTTCAGATTGGGAGCATATTGGTCGATCAGATCTGTCAGATCGAGCATTGCTCCGGCATCCACCAGTTTGCTGAGTTCTCCTTTGGGGGAGACAATATCCGGATAGTCTCCGCTCGCCGCCATTAAGGATATTTTATCTTGACCACCACTAACGGCAAATTCACCGTTAAGGGTTATCCCTGTTTTTTCCGTAAGGACTTTACCTACTTCATCCTTCATGCCATTCCAGTTCGGACTGGGGTCAACGCTGAAGAAATCAAAAGTAAGTGGAGTTGTCTCTGCGCTTGTATCCTTGAACGACGTATCACTGCCGCTTCCTCCACCGCAACCTGCGAGTAAAGACATTGCAAGCACTGGTGCCAGTGCAATCTTCATTTTGGAACTTGCCATAATGGTAATCCTCCCTGTTTCATATGTCTGTCTTATCCGGGACTTTTTTGTCCCTGTCTATAGCTTCATGAATACCACACCGCAGCCCTATACGGTGAAGCGCAGACCACATGGCTGCGCTTCGGGTATCCTGATGCTTCATTTGTAGATGTACGGCCGCTCTATGTGGCAGCCTGTACCCAATTGTTTAACCTTTTACTGCGCCCAGTGTCATACCACCAACAAAGTACTTCTGAAGGAATGGATATACAATGAGGATTGGAACCGTTACAACGATCGTAATCGCCATTTTGATCGATTCCGGTGAAATCTGTGTCATTTGCTGCGCCATATCATTGGCATTTCGTCCAGCACCTGAGCCCTGCTGTGTACTTTGCAATACTTTCATCAGCTCATATTGGAGCGTGGTCAAATGTGCCTTTGAACCATTATACAGGTACGTATCGAACCACGCATTCCATTGACCTACAGCCAGGAACAATGCGATGGTAGCAAGCACTGGTTTACACAGTGGCAAGATGATTCTGTAATAGATTGTAAAGTCATTCGCTCCGTCCAGCTTCGCGGATTCCTGCAATGAGTATGGCAGGCCATCAATGAATGAACGGATAATGAACACGTTAAATGCACTGATCATGCCAGGCAATACATATACCCAGAATGTACCGATCAGGTTCAAGTCACGCATCAGAATGTACACCGGAATCAGACCACCGGAGAAATACATCGTGAGCGCGAGCGTTGTGGAAACAAATTTTCTAAGTCCAAAATCAGGTCTGCTCAGTGTAAAGGCGATCATGGATGAACTGATCAATCCGAGCACGGTACCTACAAGTGTACGCAGAATGGAGATCTGCAAACCTTGTAACAATCCATCATATTGGAAAATCGTTTTGTAGTTCTGTAATGTGAATTCGCGAGGCCACAAGTAAATTCCGCCACGTACTGTATCTGTCGAGTTATTGAGTGAGATGGCTAGTACGTTAAGGAATGGATAAAGTGTTACAACCAGCACCATGGTCATCGCGAGGATGTTGAATATATCGAACAGTTTATCGCCCCGAGTAGCATTGAATGCTTTGTTCGCCATAATGTCGTCCCCTCCCTACATGATGCTTTCTTTTGTGAATTTTTTGAACAAGCCGTTCGCAGTAAACAGAAGGATGATACTGACAACGGAGTTGAATATACCTATGGCTGTACCATACGAGAATCGTCCCATATTCAAACCATAATTGAGCGCGTATAGATCAAGTACTTCCGAGTAGTCTGTGACCAGACTGTTGCCAAGCAAGAACTGCTTCTCGAAACCGATACTGATAAGATGTCCAATCGACATGATGAAAAGTACAGAAATCGTGGTCCGTATGCCAGGCAGCGTAATATGCCACATCTGTCTCCAGCGGTTGGCTCCATCTACACGGGAAGCTTCATACAACTCATTGTCGATACCTGTAATCGCCGCCAGATAGATGATGGCATTCCAACCGGTTTCCTTCCACATATCTGAAGCGGTTACAATGTACCAGAACAAGTTCCCCTTGGCCATGAATTGGATTGGCTGATCGATAATGTTCAGTCCTACCAATAGATCATTGATAATCCCTCCATCGGTGGAGAGCATCTTCGTAATGATCCCGGCTACAACAACCCAGGATACAAAGTGAGGCAGATATGATACCGTTTGCACGGCACGTTTGAAGAACATGCCTCTCATTTCATTCAGGAGAATAGCGAAGAATATCGGTACGATAAAACCGACAACTAGTCCCATCAAGCTCATTGCAAGCGTATTACGAAGTACCAGATAGAAACGATCATCACTGAACAGCTCTACAAAGTGTTTAAAACCAACCCACTCTTGATCACCAAATGATCTGGCAGGTTTATAATTTTGGAAAGCCATCGTCCATCCCCATAGTGGCAGATAGTTAAATACGAAAACCCAAGCTACGAATGGCAATGACATGAGATAGAGATATTTCTGCTGTTTCATTCTGTCCCAAATTCCGTTCCGCCGATTCTTTAAAGGCGGTTTGGGGTCACTGCTTCTGTTCGCGGAAGCGGATTTTTTTGTTAGCGTTTCCATCTCCGTTCCCCCTCCTCTGTTTTATAAAATAATCATACTCGATAGAGCGTTTTCAAAATACCATCTGGATTTTAGAGAAAATCATATAAAAATTAGATATAGACATATATAATCAGACATTAATTCGTTAAAATCAGTGATAAATTATACTTTTAAATGATATAAAAGTAATATTAAGGTAAAATACTATTGGAAGTGGTAAATATCGAAAACGTTTTATAGTAATCGTTTACTTCAACTACATGTCATGCAAAAAGGACCCTTTCGGGTCCCTATGATTACAATGTAAATTGAATGGTTTGCAGTTTAACGATGCCGAGTAGTTGCGCTACGGATATGGAGGTTGCTGGACGGAATTGATCTCCATTCAGATAGGCAAGTATCTCCTTAAATAAGTAGGCGGCTTCCGGACGCTTCATTACAGCCAGATTGGCAAACGGAAGTGAGGATACCAAAATCTTGCCCTTCCCTACTTTTGCCTCAAAGGCATAAGCGAGTCGTTTGGCCCGATGGAAATGGTCCAGCACTTCGATCAGCGGCTCAACCCCGGGCAACGTATCCAAACATATCGCTGGTGTACCGTTCACCAAGTGATACCAATGCCAGTCCGAAGCCCCATCATGCGGGAAGGTGCCTAGTAGTGCTAGCCGATCTCTCAGATACATGCCCATCGTTGCACCAGGCTGCGTAGCAAACATCAGGTAATTCCAGAATACAGGCAGATACTTGGTCTCCACTGAATCATATAACCCTTCTGCGGTTGGCTGTAGCCAAACACTTCCCCCGTTGACCACATAATCAACGACATTGGGTGTTAACGACTGAACGATAACCAAGTCAATCTCCCGATTTTTCAACAACTGGAATCCATCGATGCGATCTACGCAATCATCATGCGCTTCACCTAGGAATGGCTTCAACTCTGCCACGGTATTCCAGAACCGATTCGAACTCGGATGAGACTGATAAAAAGGAAACGACCAGCCATGCCATACATTCGCTACAGTTCTTTCCAAATCGCCTGATATCAGCTCCGCCTCGATCCGAAAAGCTGCTGCCCCTTCATGAGGAGCGGTAGCGACGATACTTCCCAGTGATATGACAGACCCACATTGGATATTTCCGGTCTTCCATTCCCCTTCATTAAGTATCACATCATTGCTTATTAACCTCCACTGAATGACCGCGTCCTCAAGCGGCTCCTTACCGTAGTGAGAGATGCGTACATCGACATGAATGGATTCTCCGGCGTAAAATGTACGCTCTTTGCAGCTTAACAACAGCACCACATCTGCGTTGAAACACATGAATTCTTCTGGTGTTGTAATGCCTTTGTCATCCCAAAACACATCCAGAATGCCCGTCGTAGCATGTCCCTGTCCTGGAAAATCGCGAATGTCCAGAAGTTGTACGCCCGCAGCGTCCGGTGTTCGCCGAATCCGCTCCATGGCTTCTTTTAAGGAACGTACCAGATGGGTACCACTGACCTGTTGAAAATGCTCCAGATCCTCGATCATGCCTTTGTTTGTTAACGATTCTTCGATCGGTCGTAACCAGCTAGGACGCAATACGCCAGTATACTTCGCTCGCTCTTGGGGCCGCACATACATGGTGTACTGTGCATGTTCGTGCCCAATGACGGGATGCTCCGCGAGCCGAGTGACTGCATGATAGTCCAGCGTGGTATCCGGCACAGCAGAATATGCGGATTCCAACGGGGGATGCCAGTTCAACGACTGAATATAATAATCACCTTCCCGCCCTTGCGCCGGAAGCTGTCCAAAACCTGTATTGTCCGTATATAACCGGGTCGGGTCCATATCCCTTGCCCTTGAGACCAATGCATTGAGTTCTGGGTGGCCATTCGGACCAATAAGTTCATTCCCCATGGAGAACATGACGAATGAAGGATGTCTATGCAGCGACTGAAGCAACCCGTCCAGTTCTTGTGTCAGATAGGACAATACTTCAACTGGCGCAGACTGATCCGATTGCTCAAAGAAACGAGACCAATGGGGAAGTTCAGCCTGCACCAGCATGCCCGCTTCATCAGCAGCATCCCAGAAAGGCTCCGGCGCGCTCCACCCATGCAGTCGGACATGATTGAAGCCATACGATCTGGCGATTCGAAATTGCTGAAGATAATGCTCCTTGTCCCAGACGGGATAACCCGTCAGTGGAAAGATACAGCAATCGACGTATCCACGCAAATATACTGGTATCCCATTCAGTTCAAGCTGCTTCCCGTTTGTTGCAAAGGAACGTACACCAAACGATTGCTCCAGCCGATCCAGTTCCCGTTCACCGTCATAGAGACGGATCATAGCCTTGTATAATTCAGGAGATTCATCCGACCATCTTGCGATAGACTTTTCTGTTCCAAGTTCCAATCGCCACTGAGTTATTACAGCGTTACTTTCAGTTAAACCTGGTGAGCTTATATCCACATGTGATGGATCACTCAGATTCACATTACAACTATATCGATCAAGCCAGGTGCCGTCCGGTTGCTGGATATCCACATGTAATTGCATCGATCTAGCGGAATCATCTGCGGGAGCGCTTACAGTACAATCAATCAGAAGAGTTCCAGTTTCAGCATCTGGTTGAATACGTAACGTCTGTAATCGGCATGGGGGCAGACTGTCCAGATAAACACCACCCGTGATGCCACCCCAGGCTGTGGCCGTATGCAATGAATGAATATGGCTACCCGCCAGCGGAAGTTTCATCGTATTGTCCACGCGGATCTCCACACGATTCACTTCTCCCTGCTTCACCAGAGAGGTAACATCCCACTTCTGTTGATTCACCAGACTATCCTGCTGCCCGGCATACTGTCCATTGATCCAGAGATACGTTGTCCATCGGACACCTTCCAATCTGAATACATAGTGGCATCCAGGATCGTCTGATGGAACATGAACATCCTGAGCATACCAGGCTGAGCCTTCAAATTCGCGTACCTTGGTCCAAGTATCGAGCCTTTCGTATTCAGGCTCATCTCCGTATCCTTGCTCTTCCCATGAACCGGGAATCTGAATGGTCTCCCATGATGTATTTTTACACTGTGAAGGCGGTAATATCTCTTGTTCAACGAGTATATCGGACTCCAGATCCAAACAAAACTGCCATGTTCCATTTAAGTTCAATGTATGACGTACAGCGCCTATATCAGACAAATTCATATCGTATAGCCATCCCTTCATCTGGATTCTTGTAAATCCAGTCTAAAATGTGAAACATTCGGTGACCATTGCTTATCATGGGAAGTGCATGGACAATATGATGAATCTGGAAATTTCTCAGGAGTATCGAAAACGTTTTACACAATAGGCAGGGGCAAAGCCCAGCACTCCGTACTTATTCCTCGTTTATATCTGTAGCCGTTCCTTTAATTGATGATTGGGTTCTGGCCTGTTTGTAAGCGGAAGGGCTCTCCCCTACATACTTCTTGAATTTGCCGTGGAAGTAGTCCACATTAGCATATCCCACTCTCGCCGCGACCTGATGAACCTTCAGTCCTTCGTCCAGCAATTCCTTGGCCTTTTCCATACGAACCTTGTCCAGAAATGCATTGAAATACTCTCCAGTATGATTCTTGAACAACTTACCCAAGTAACTGCTGTTATAGTTAAACACTTCTGCTAGTACTTCAAGCTTGAGATTCTCGCCAGGGTTACGCTGGATAAATTCAATCATCTGTTTCAATACAGTATCCTTGCTTCCCCCACCCATACGTTGAATAAGTCGATTCAAATGTTCCGATGCCATGACTTTGAGATCAGACATCGTAAATTGATGATAGACTTCATTAATCAGAACCGAATGTTCCTGCATAATGGAGTGCATATGTTGATTCGTCGCCGCAAGCTTGTTGAACGCCAGGGAAAATACCTGTGAGAACGCCGTCTTGATCGCTTGCTCTGTTCGGTGATATGGAACA
The DNA here is from genome assembly GCF_045040715.1 of Paenibacillus sp. FSL H7-0942. Taxonomy (NCBI): domain Bacteria; kingdom Bacillati; phylum Bacillota; class Bacilli; order Caryophanales; family Paenibacillaceae; genus Paenibacillus; species Paenibacillus sp. FSL H7-0942. Next base: position 5,937,846 of record NZ_CP150279.1, read on the forward strand.
AGGCGCTCTTCCATCTCACCCAGCACCCGCATAACGGACTCACTACTGCGGATGTCTAACGCATAATACAGTTTGTCCGCGAGTTCGTCCTCAACTGGCTCATGTGCTCCGTCCACAGCTTCAACTTCTGGTCTAACAACGCCTTCGCCTTCGCTACCTTCAGTCCACAGAATGATGCGTTGCTCCGTGAACAAGAAGCGTTCCCCGAGTAAACGATTCGCCTGCGTGTATGACCGCGCAATTTCAGAAGTGGAATGTACAGGTTCTCCCGCAGCACCGTACATGTGAACCTCCCATTCTCCTAGCAGTCCTTCCAGCTCATCATACAGATTTCTTGCTGATGACTCGGATGTGATTATTTCCTTACTTAACAGCCCCAGACCAGAATGGAACGAGAATACAATGCCTCGGTCTTTATGGTCAAATGCTTCAATCAGTTTGCGTTTCATAACACTTCCCCGTTGCAGATCAGGGGTTACATGCATCTCAAGCAGCACAATCTGATAGTGAGGCCAGTGCAGCCCCAGGCTATCTTCTTCCATGCTACCCGCACCCTCCAGACTGTCAAAGAGCAAAGCCTCGATCTGATGCTCCCTAAAGACGGTATCTTCACCAGCATGACGTGCCATTGTCTCCCGTTCACGGGTCAGGATTGTAGCAATACGCTCCAGTTCACCAATAATCTCTTCTTCATCCACCGGTTTGAGCAGATAACCATCCACACCAAAACTGATGGCTTTTTTGGCATAATCAAAATCTGCATAACCACTTAATATCAAAAAGTGCGAATCCGGATGATTCCGGCGCACTTCTTCAATCACATCCAGCCCGGTCATACCGGGCATGCGAATATCAATAATCGTCAGATCAGGCTCCAATTCCTCAAACCGGGAGATGGCCTCACGCCCGCTGGCAGCTGTAGCGATGACCTGGAATCCGTATTTTTCCCACTCAATAATGGTTGTCAGTCCCTCACGTATGCTCGGTTCGTCATCCACCAAAAACACTTTATACATGTTGGTCCCCTCCTGCTGGCAAAGTGAAAGAAACCTCTGTTCCTTCCCCATATACACTCTTAATCTGTATTCCATATGGCTCGCCGTACGTCAATGTTAAGCGTTGATGTACATTACGCATGCCGATCCGACTCTTCTCCTGTTCCTCCGGTCCACAGATAAACTGCATCACCTCAGCCAGTCGTTCTGGCGTTATACCTGCACCATTGTCATCCACACGGATCTGCACGATGTTCTCTACTAAACGAATACTTATATGAACACGGACTGTGCCCTCTTTGTTCTCCAGACCATGGACAATCGCATTCTCAACCAAAGGTTGAATAATCAAAGGCGGAATGTACATCTTCTCCACCTCGGGATCGATATGGATCTGGAATGCAAGGCGGTCGCCGTAACGAAATTTCTGAATTTCCAAATAAGAACGTACCATTTCAAGTTCAGCCCGGAAGGTTGTTTTTCCACTGCCAATCTCCAGACTCTTGCGCATCAGCTTGCCCAACAGCCTGACGATGTTAGCAATCTCTGCTTCTCCCTTAATATGCGCTTTCATCCGAATGGACTCCAGTGCATTAAACAAGAAATGTGGATTGATCTGGCTCGCCATCATTTTCAGTTTAATCTCTTTTTGGGCGATTTCCAATTGATTGTTCTGTTCGGTCGCTTCTACCACCTGCGTCATGAGTTCATTGATACTTTTCACCATATAGTTGAACTGTCGTGATAGTTGCCCAATCTCATCGTTTCCATCAATTCGTGAAGTCACGTTCAGGTCTCCTAATGCAAGCTTGTTGAGGTGTTTACTCAGCCGGAGCAATCGATTGGAAGTGAGGAACGAGATGATATATACGAATAGTAGGGCGATCACCAGCACCAGTATAATAAAAATCATGCCGATCAAGCTGACCGTGTTGGCGTCTTTGACGATATTTTTGGTGGCAAAAACCGAAATCACCTTCAGGCTGTTCATACTCGATCCAGGGCCCAGCTCATCAATAACAATATTAGATGGTTCCCCCCGGAAATCACCCTCTATGGTGCCTTTCGCCTGATTCTGCAGATCAACGCCAAAATCAAGCTCGTCCAGCGTTTTTCCTACCAGTTCGGTATTCTTGGCTGCAACCACATACCCCTGCTCGTCCGTAATCATCGTCTCAAACTGTTCCTGACGCAATAATCCATTCAGCTCATCCTGATTGATCACAATCATCAACACGCCCTCGGTCCGATACTCGGCAAAAGGTACTTTGCGCACCAGGCTGAGCTTGTGTACAGGATTATCTTCCTTGTCTGGGATGTAGAACCACCCGATGCTGGTTGTTTTCAGTGCCTGTTGGTACCAGTAGCTCTCTTCCGTCTGCTTGTCTACCGGGATGAATTCGAGGTTGTTGATCAATGTTGGGTTAGTCGAGTAAAAACGAATGCCTGCTATCTCACGGTACAAACGCCTGTACTCCTGAAAGTCTTTGTATGCAAGATACGCTGAGGTTAACTCCACAACGCTCTTGTACCGTTTATTTACGATCTCCTTAAGATCCGCATTAAACATTAAAAGATTGGATATATCGGTTGGTACACGAAGCATGGTTGCCGTCTGGCTCTTGATCTTGTCCACATTGATGATCGTCTGTCCTATCGCATTGTCCAGGGCTTGCTGGCGAAAATAACTGGTCACAGCAAGACCAACAATCAGGACCGGAATCATGACAACCAGTACATAGGAAATGAGCAATTTATGCTTTAATTTGAGATTATTAGTGGTTCGTATCAACCTTTTCAACATGTCTGCACCTTCCGTCATCTGTATAAGCGCTTACATATAAACAGCAGGATCAGGATGTTCTGTCCTCAGAATTAATCATACCACAGAACCGTCAGAATTCGGATTGTCATTGCAATGGGTACTATATTGCCAGGCTGCAAGCCAACCTACCTCTAGTAGAAGAAGCCGCCATTAACATGGCGACCGGGCTTACCGAATTATTTTCTACTGACAGAAGTTTAGTGACTCCTAGATGGGCGAAATCCCTGTTGAAGTGTTGGAAAAGCAAAAAAAGGCACTCCCACGATTGGAAGTGCCTCTCAGTATCAGATTTACTCATATGTTATTAAGGACGAGGTGTACTTACCCCATTGAGGATCAGTTTAGGATGAATATCGGCGCTCAGCGAAGCGGAAACTGCACAATATTTTTCCTCAGCCATCTGGATGGCTTTCCAGATGCGATAATCCGGGATATCGCCATCGACTTTGAAGATCAGATCAATGGATGTGAAGCCTTTGGGCATCTCTTCACTGCGTGTGCCTTGCGCTTCAATCTCAATCGACTCAATTTTGTCCAGGAAAGCGTCCAGAATCATCGTAATATCGATTCCCATACAGCCCCCGAGACCCGCCAGCAACAATTCCATCGGGGTCGCACCCTTGCTGTCACCACCATAAGCAGCAGTGGCATCCATGCCAACGGCGTAGCCAGAGGGTCCTTCGGAAGTAAACGCGCGTTTGCCTTTCCATACGGTTGTTACATTCATGATGTTATCCTTCTTTCTTACAATAGTTTACGATTTGCAGAAATCCGTTCCGGGTACGGCTCGTTCTTCCGATCGCTGTTGTCTCCAAATATTTTTGATTTTTATTCACAAAGGACAATATTCGGAGACAAAGGCGAGCGCTACGCTTCTTCAGAATCGATTCCGTCCCCTTCACTCAGCAGCTTATCGCTATAATCGATCGTATCAATCAGTAAATTGTAGTAATGTAATTAGAATTCAGTAATCTGTTGCAAGAAACGACGGGTGCGTTCTTGCGTTGGATGTTCAAAAAAGGCTTGTGGACTTGCCTCTTCCACAATTGACCCGTCCGCCATAAAGACGATTTTGTTCGCCACATTACGGGCAAACTTCAATTCATGTGTCACAACCAGCATCGTCATGCCTTCCTCTGCCAGTTCCTTCATAACGGAAAGCACTTCTCCGACCAATTCAGGATCAAGAGCTGAAGTTGGCTCATCAAACAGCATCACTTCCGGCTCCATCGCGAGTGCACGCGCAATGGCGACCCGCTGCTGTTGTCCACCGGACAATCGGGATGGATACGCATCCTGCTTGTCCGACAAGCCGACCCGATCCAGAAGAATCCGGCCGCGTTCAGCCGCCTCGTCCCTTTTGATTTTTTTCACCGTAACAAGGCCTTCTATCACATTACCCAGCACTGTCTTGTGCGGATACAGATTAAATTGCTGGAATACCATGCCGGTCTGGCGACGAATCTCCAGTACCCGGGCACGTTGGACTCGCAGCGGATCTGCGCTGTTGACCACAATGCCGTTCACTTCGATCTGTCCTCCGGACAGCTCTTCCAGCCCATTCAGACAGCGCAGCAAGGTACTTTTGCCTGAACCACTTGGGCCAAGCAATACAACAATATCTTTGGCATCGACATGCAGATCGATGTTCGTAAGTACTTCATTTTTCTGAAAACGTTTGGTAAGTCCAGTTGTTGTAATCATCGGTTCTCTCCTCCCATCAGTAAGCCCGGGCCAACCGGCGCTCCACTTGTTCCAGAATGGCCGAGAAGCCGATACTCATAATCCAGTAGATCACACCGATGGCCAGATAAAAAGGCATATTCAATGCATATTGGGATACCAGCAGTTGTGCTGAACGCAACAACTCGGTAACACCAATCGCCGCCACAAGTGATGTTTCCTTCAACATGCCAATAAACGTGTTCCCCATCGGCGGAATCGCAATGCGCACAGCCTGCGGGAAGATAATCCGTCTCATCGCTTGAGCCGGGGTCATTCCCGTTGCATATGCAGCTTCAGTCTGTCCTTTAGGCACAGCCTGAATGGCTCCACGGAACGTCTCCGATAGAAACGCACCTGCATTCAGACTCAGTCCCAGACATGCTGCGGTGAGTGATCCCAAGGTCACTCCATAATCGACCAATCCGTAATAAATAACGAATAATTGCACCAGCAGCGGGGTTCCCCGCATGATGGATACATAAAACCTTGCGATCAACCTAAGCCACATCGGTCCCTTCAGACGAGCAATCGCAACAAGCACCCCGATGATGAACGCAAAAAACATGGAGATCACAGTTACATACAGCGTATAATAAGCCCCCTTCAGAAAGAAGGGGATATTCTCAAATACCAGTTCCATGGGTCAAATCTTCCCTTCGCCTTGCAGGTTCATTATTGCGCAGGCTCTTCACCAAACCATTTTTTGAAAATGGTATTGTACGTGCCATCATCTTTCATGCCTTTGAGAGCATCATTTAATGCTGCTACAAGTTCCGGATTGTCTTTGCGAACAGCAATACCTGCCTGGTCACTCTTAATAGCTTCACCTACAGCTTTGATTTTCAATCCGTTGGCATCCACAATCGGTTTCAGAGCGTACATATTGTTGATTGTTGCATCAATCCGCCCAGCATTCAGATCTTTGAGTGAAGAGATGACATCGTCATAGGTTTTAATCGTGAAGTCTCCCACTTTTGGCAACACTTCATTACGCAGATATGATTCATCATTTGTACCCAGACCTACGCCAATCGTCTTACCTTTGAAGTCTTCCAGCTTGGTAATATCGTTATTGTCTTCTTTTACAATAATTTTAACTTGGTTCGTAATATACGGATCACTGAAATCCAGTACTTTCTTACGATCATCGGTAATCGTCATCTGGCTGATAATGGCATCAAGCTTCTTCGCTTGCAGACTTGGTGTCAGACCGGAGAACTCTTGGGATACAAATTCAACCTCTACACCCAGACGCTTCGCAACTTCACGTGCGATATCGGCATCATAGCCGTCCATTTCTTTCTTATCGTTCAGGAAGTTGTACGGTGCGTATGTGCCCATCATGCCCACTTTGATAACGCCAGCAGACTTGATTTGCTCCAGTTCATTGCTTGCCTGTGCACCATTTGTACTTCCATTGTCTGCTGCTTTACTTCCACAAGCACTAAGTACCAGCACGGTCATCAGCAGAATTGCTGTCAAAGACCAGCCTTTACGAGTTTTCGATCCATATGTGTTGTTCATTACGTTAACTTCCTCTCAGTCGTGTATTAATCTGGATGTACATTGGGTTACTTTATTGTGACTAAACCGCAGTTGTACCCATTATTCCCTGCTATTTGTTTAATCATGTGAATCTTATGTGCCTAGCAGTCCGTAAAACTCAAAGCTTGCTGCTTCAGTTGCCAGCGATGAAGCTGTCATGGCTGAAAATTTGCTGTGTAACTCATCGGAACCGAACAACCAGCGTGATATCATGCCTTCAATCATGCTTACCAATAGGGCTGCTCGAAGTGGAACATCCATGCCCTTAGGCAACATGCCGAGTTCGATGGCACGTTCCATATTGTGACGAAACGCAGTTTCCACGGCATTACGTGTCTCCTCGACCAGGCGTTGTACGGACTCTTCCGTCACGATGCCTTTGAGCAACAGTTCCATAAAATAACGATTCTGCGCGGCAAACAAAAACAAGTCAGTGAACAGCCTTTCTGATGCTTTCACCATATCCTCTACTGATCCGGCATCCTTGCGGTACCCTTGTCCAATCGACTCAAGTAACTTCTCCTTGCCCGTTAAGACAATCTCCGAAGCAATGGCTTCTTTACTCTTGAAGTGCCAGTAGAATGTCCCTTGCGCCACACCAGCCTCGCGGACGATATCGGAAATTTTCGTCTGATGGTAACCTTGGGTTGCAAAACGTTCCATCGCTATGCGTATTATTTGGTCCCGGCGTTCTTCACCGGGTTCCAAACCGTTAATTTTGGTCATTCATGTAACCCTCCCGATTGATCAGTCAGTCAGTTAAGTTATATCCTATGGGATAACTAGGTTTTTGTCAATATAGTTTTAAACAAATGGTTACAAGCATAAGTTGAAGTTGAGTGCATTTGTGATCATAATAGGTGATAGCCTTGTTCAAATGAACAGGCATGGTCAAGCAGGACAGCCTGTGCTGTCACCTGCATTTCAAGGAGGAAGAGAATTGGACATTATATCATCCATTATTATGGGCATCATCGAAGGTTTGACTGAGTTTTTGCCCGTGTCCTCTACTGGACACATGATTCTGACTGCCCATTTGCTGGGTTTATCGGAGGACAACGAGTCAGTCAAAACGTTTGAGGTGGTTGTTCAACTCGGAGCTGTACTTGCTGTTGTTGTACTGTATTGGAACAAATTCATTGATATGTTCCGCTTCACCGGAGGGAGCAGGCCTTACTCCCGCCGCCTCAATCTGGGACATATTTTCCTGGCGATGGTTCCTGCCGTAGTCATCGGACTTGTATTCCGCGACTGGATCAAAGCACATTTGTTTGGTCCGGAAACAGTGCTGTACAGCCTCGTTATAGGTGGTATATTGATGATCGTAGCCGAACGCTGGAGCCGGAAGAGTGGGCGGATTACTACCCATGATGTCGATGATATTTCCTACAAACAGGCATTCGCGGTGGGTATATTTCAGATCTTGGCGTTGTGGCCAGGCTTCTCCCGTTCCGGGTCAACGATCTCAGGCGGTCTCTTTGCAGGGGTAAGCCGTGTAGCCGCTGCGGAGTTCACATTCCTCGTGTCTGTGCCAATTATGATTGGTGCTACGGGATATGACCTGTACAAAAGTATCGATCACCTGAACGGCAGTGATTTCCCAATCTTCGCGATTGGATTCATCGCTGCTTTCATCGTCGCCATGCTTGCGATCAAGACGTTCCTGTCCATTTTGAAAAAATTGAGCCTGACCGTCTTTGCTGTGTATCGCTTTGTCTTGGCAGCCGTGTTCTTTATTATTTTGATGTAAGCATTACAATTCAAGTAATTAGACAGGCAAAATCAATGGCGGCCTCACGTTCCCTTGGGAAGCGAGGCCGCCATATTTTATATTGCTATACTTCCTTTACTTCATGTTTCTGTTGCTTCACGATTCTGTTACTGCTCCAGAGACAGGAACATCCGTAATTAGAAGAAGTCTGATTCTTCATTACTTCCTTCTTTAGTGGGTTGGATCATTGGTGATGCCGACTAGGTTTACTATGTATCATGGACAACCATATTTATGTTCACTTCTGAAAAGCAGTCTGGCTAGTACCACTCTTTTACTTGAAAGTTCCGGTGTTTCTTTCGACTCTTCAATCTCTCACGCAGATTATATCTATTCTCCTTTTGTTCCTGCAGCAATTGCTTCACCCCGATCATCAACAATCGGTATCTTCGGTCATCATTGTGACTTAATTGGTGCATTTCTTCAAAAATTTCATTCTTCATACGGATCTTGTTCACTCCAAATATTCAGTTTGTTCTCACAGTATACATGGGAGCACTGAACAAATTCTAAACAAGCGCTGTTTCTCAACTTCAGTTATTCAAATGCACATTTGAATGCACATCATGCGGGCTGGAATGAAACAGAAAAACCCCTTCCTGTCGCAGGACAAGAAGAGGTCTCCTTAGCTAAATTAATTAGACAAGCTGCTGAGTCTCGTACACTTAAACTTTGGATTCAAGCGTCTCCAGATACTCGGAGATTTGAGCAGGTGTTTTAGCCCATTTGCTATGCAGATGTGCGATTTTCTTGCCGTTCTGGAAGACGAGCAGGCTTGGAATGCCGCGTACACCATTCTCTTCGGCAAACGGCTGGAACTTTTCTGCATCCAGGGCATAGAAGGTTTTGTCCGTATGTTGGTCGATAACATCCCCGATAAAACGATCCAGGTTTTTGCAATCCGGACACCAGGTTGTATCAAATTTAATGACGGTAAAACCATCAGAGTTAATTGTATCCAAATATTGCTGTTCACTTTGAATTCTTTCCATATGTCTTCTCTCCCTTATATGTTCCTTTTTTGGCTGATCTTCATTGTACCTCGTATAGTTACAATTGAAAATAGGCTTAATGGAGTTAACGATGCTGCTTGTACAGATTAGCGGGACTGAGTTCTCGTATTTCCTGAATTTCCGCAGGGGTGAGTTCAGGCGAATTCGAAGCAGCAATATTATGCAACAACTGTTCTCTTGAACTGGCACCAGGGACAACAGCTGCTACGGCAGGATGGGATAACGCGTAGCGAATAGCCGTCTGAGCCATACTGCGTTGGTCTGTAACAAGACGACTTAGCCCTTGCCGAATGGTATATAGTTGCTCTGGCGTATAGTCCAGATAACCTTTGTCTGCCTTGGCAGATCCGGAATCGGCAAGCACACCGCTAGCTACTGGTCCACGGGCAATTACGCTGATCCCCTTTTGTTCCAATAAAGGCAGCACTTCTTCTTCCGCTCTGCGGTCAGCAATGCTGTACTGGTTCATCACACTGACGATGGATGCCCTCTTTACATACTCCCGAATCACATTGGGACGAATGGAGGAAATTCCGTAATATCGGATAAGTCCTTCCTTCTTCAGTTCCTCAAACGCTTCGATCGTCTCTTCGATGGGGTCGTCCAAGGTCCCGCCATGTAGCTGATACAGATCGATGTAATCGGTCTGCAGACGCTTCAGACTTTCATGTACAGCCTGCTTAATGTAGGCTTTGGACGGGTCCCATGACCAGCCCTCTTTGCCAGGCAGACGACGATTACCTACTTTGGTCGCCACAATGACTTGGTCCCGACGCCCTTTAATAGCTTGTCCTACAATCTCTTCATTACGCCCTTCGTCATACAGATCGGCTGTATCCAACAGATTGACCCCATGATCCAGAGCCTCATGAACCAGGCCCACAGCGTGCTCCATTTCAGTTCCAAGTGACATACATCCCAGCCCAATCTCAGACACCATCAGTTCGGATGTACCCAGACGATTTTTCTTCATATGTGCATCTCCCTCCATACGTTCTGCAAGTATCCATTGTATCATTCTTACTGGCAAAAATCGCATGCCTCACCGAAACAAAGGGTAGTTTTCAACTGCACAAAAAAACCTGGAACGACTTCATCTCCAGGTTTCTCATGATCATCATTTAAATTCAATCGATAAACGAACTATCGCAATCTATTTCACTTCCACACGTGGTCTGGTTTTACTTGTTCCATTGGACGAATTGGAGTTTTTCATCATACCCGAGACAGTGCTAAACAGCTTATCTCTTGCTTGTTTGTTCCTCATCAGATAAGTCACACCTGCGCCGATAGCCGTCATGATAATTCCTCTTCTTTTAGACATGTGCTTCTCCTCCTTCAGGATAAATGTACATCGTGTCTTGTTTGACAATTACCCTGTGGGAGCAAAACGAAACGAAGTACAGGCTTGATCGCAGAAAAAAAGATGACCTCCGAATAAAAATTCAGCGGTCATCTTCCAATCGTCCTGTTGAAACATCAACCCAACGAGATAAATCATACAAGCTTTCGTACAATCAAGACAAACGTCCATGTCCAATTAATCAGATGGCGTTGCCACATGGGTCATTTCTTCATGTTTGTAGGTAGAACCATCCGCGGTCAGATAAAAGTGTCCGATGGGATGCAGATCTTCATCCAATTCGTAGACAAGCGGAATGCCCGTTGGGATATTGAGCGCCATCACGTCTGCTTCGGACAATTGGTCCAGATGCATGACGAGTGAACGGAGCGTGTTCCCATGCGCAGAGATCAGCACTCTTTTGCCAGCAGACACCATCGGTTTAATCTCCGCATTCCAGTACTCCAGAACACGCTTCGAGGTATCCATTAGGTTCTCCGTAAAAGGGATGGTGCATCCGAGCCGCTTGTACTTGTCCAGATCCTGCACATATCGGTCATCGGTTTCGTCCAGTGCAGGGGGAGATACGTTCACGGATCGTCTCCATTCCTTTACTTGGTCTTCCCCGTACTTCAGAGCAGTCTGCTGTTTGTTCAGTCCTTGCAGTGCACCATAATGGCGTTCATTCAGCTTCCAAGTCTTCGTAATAGGAATCCACATGAGGTCCATTTCATCCAGCGCAATATCGAGTGTTCGGATAGAACGTTTCAGCACGGATGCATAGGCGTAATCAAAATCAAATCCCTGTTCCTTCATGATCTTACCTGCTTTACGTGCTTCTGCGTAACCATCCGTCGTCAGATCCACATCTGTCCATCCGGTAAAACGATTCTCTACATTCCACATGCTCTGTCCATGGCGAATCAAAACAACTCTGTACATAAATGTGAACCCTCCTTCCATGGAAACATTACCCGCAAGTCAAACTAATTAGCACAATGAAACGTTCATCACATTAATAATATGGTGCCATCATCAGGTATACCACGACACCTGTAGAACTGACGTACAGCCAGATTGGCATCGTCCAACGTGCAATTTTGCGGTGTTTCTTCAATTGATTCGTCCAACCCCACACAAGTGTGAACAACGCCAATGGAACAATCAGGGCTGCCAGTATACTATGGGTAATCAGAATGAAGAAATAGATCGAACGAATGATGCCCTCGCCGCCGTATTTGGACGTCTCTGGTGAGAGGTAATGAAACGTCAGATAGGTCACGAGGAATAACAGTGTTGTTGAAAATGCAGCAAGAATAAATCGTTTGTGCAGCTTCACATTCCGCTTAATAATCGCAATAAGCGCTGCGAGCAGGAAGATGAAGGTAAAGCTGTTAAACACGGCATTAAACCGCGGCAACACCGTAATATCAAAGGTTACATCACCTTTGTAACCAATCGACGGTGCGAAGAACAATAATAAAATAATGACATTAGCGAGAATGGAAATCGTGATAATGATGCCTGCGAAATTTTTATTACTCGTCGGGGACTGAATGTTCGGCTCCCCTTTGTTATTTTTGCCCAATGCAAAATCCTCCTCATATCCTAACTTCTATGTTCTATATCATTATATCTCGCCAATTCCGGGCTGTTAAGTGACAACACTCTGAACAAAAACCGCTTCACTCCCCTATAAAATGCCCCTTTGCGGCTATTTTCACTCAAATCCAATCCGGCTCCCATTTACCGAATCCTTCATTTGTGGTATAATTAACGCAATTAATCACATACGCGTTGAAACTGGAGGAGCCTGTCACCAAGGGCCCCTCTTTGTCTTTTTCAGGCACAGAACGGCACTCTGCTAATGCCGTTCTGTGCCTTTTTGTCTGTTTGAAGCGGAGGATGGATCGCCCTTGGGTTGGTTAACCTATAGACGCTACTACTGGAGGGAAGAACACCTATGGAATTTATTTTGGTTCTTGCACTTATTTTAATCTTTACCAAACTTGCTGGTGATCTATCCGTAAGATTAGGCCAGCCATCCGTTTTGGGGAAACTGATTGTCGGTGTCATCCTCGGACCTGCGCTGCTCGGTTGGGTTCAGCAAAGTGATTTCGTACATTATATGGCTGAGATCGGGGTATTGCTGTTAATGTTCATTGCGGGACTGGAAACCGATCTGGAACAGTTAAAGAAAAACTGGAAGGCGGCCTTTGCGGTAGCGGTCGGCGGTATTATTTTGCCTTTTATCGGAGGATACGGTTCAGCCATAGCATTTGGTATGTCACAGACACACGCGCTGTTCTTTGGACTTTTATTCTGTGCTACTTCCGTCAGTATATCGGTTCAGACGTTGAAGGATATGGATCAACTCAGCTCTCGTGAGGGTACAACCATCCTTGGAGCAGCTGTCGTTGATGATGTCCTGGTCGTTGTCATTCTTGCCGTTATGATGAGCTTGCTGGGTACTGGTGGAGGAGACACTTCGATTTCTCTGCTTATCGGCAAGAAGCTGTTATTCTTTGTGATCATCATCGCTGCCAGCTGGTTCCTTGTTCCACGCATCATGAAGTGGATGGCACCACTGAAAGTTACCGAGACCGTCATTACTGCGGGATTGATTATTTGTTTTGGCTTCTCGTACTTTGCAGAGTGGATGGGTGTTGCTGGAATCATTGGTGCATTTGCCGCTGGTATCGCGATCTCCCAAACCAAATTCAAACATGAGGTTGAAACTAAAATCGAGCCGATTGCTTACGGAATATTTGTCCCGGTTTTCTTTGTCAGTATCGGCTTAAATGTCACTTTTGATGGTGTGGGTTCACAGATTTGGTTTATTGTTGTTATAAGCCTTATCGCTATTGTTACCAAACTTATCGGTGGTGGAGCTGGTGCCCGGCTGACCGGGTTCGACCGTTCCTCTTCTATTGCTATTGGTGCAGGCATGATCTCCAGAGGGGAAGTTGCTCTAATTATTGCTTCGACCGGACTTGCTTCGGGCTTGCTTGATTCGGAGTACTTTACCAGCGTTGTGATCATGGTTATTGTGACTACACTGGTTACTCCGCCACTCCTCAAAATCACCTTTGCACGTAAAAAAGGGGAGCAGCGGGTTGAAAAAGGAATTGAAGACTCTCATTTGAACGGGTGAGGTATGTCTCAGTTCAAAACTTAACAATAAAGATTCCATTGTGGCACTCTGAACTCTAGACTTCAGTTGTGTCCCTAGAATTACTATGAGTGTCTTGCGACTCAGGTAAGCTGTGTCTTGATGATATGCTGCACTTTTAGCTTTTCGCATTTGGCACACCCAAGGCATCCAGTCGTCACACATACTAACACGGTCTTGAAGCATCAACGGGCGTAAAATTCCTGAAATGTAGGCCGGCTGCGCCTTAAGAATAACCCTTCATTTTTTCTAAGGAACCCAGTACATCTTATTTGGTCCTCTGGCTCTCTTTTTCAATTGTAAGAAACATCAGACACCTTATTTCCCAAATTTTCATAACAAAACGCTGAAAATGGCTGTACATTCCGAAATAACGTTTCTCAGGTTCCTTACATTTCTGCGAGTGCTTCAACGCCCTGAATAAGACGTCTCAGATTCCTTAGCTCTTATTGCCCGCTCTACGCTTCTTTCCAAGCATGAGCAAGAGAAGACGCATACCCCGCGGTACGAAGAACTTAATTTAAATGTAAACAGCCTTGAAGGCGAGAATAATCTACTTTTACAGCGTCTATATCGCTTACTCGCACATTAAGGGACCCGTTCTCACACATTTAAAGTGTAGCACCTACTAGCTCGGAATACGTCCAGTCTCGTTCTGGCATTCAGACCTTGGCTTGAGATATCCTCTATTGGAAAAGGTATTGAAATCATTCCATATTTAAAGCTATACTTGATCTAGAAATGTAACATATCGGTCGTGAAGCACACGCCGCTTTGATCCATTCTCCCCTTCAACGCGAAGGTTGGAAATGGTCAGAGCGGCTTTTTTTATTTTGACATGACGACCTGAATCCCGTTCACGTTCGTTTATTTTATTTTTAGAGGAGATGAAGACGATGAGCATTGATTTTGAGGAGGCTTACGAAGTTTGGATGCACTCCCTTCTGGAGAAGGAAACGAACCCCAGAGTGCTGTCCAGACTAGAAAATGGACTTGAACATGGCACGTTGGAATTTTTGCGTTCAGTCTGGTTTCCGGTGATGAAAAACTTTAACCATTTGCAACCCGAATGGGAAGTTCGAGACTTTCATAACGGCTATCGGTATCTGGATCTTGCATACACGCCAGGTAACGGCGTTAAGGGAGGTATTGAGATTCAGGGATACGGGCCACATGCCCGTGATCTGGATGTACGGCGCTTTAAAGATTTATGCTGGCGGCATTGTCTGCTAACACTTGATGATTGGATTTTTCTGCCGATCGCGTATCTCTCCATTAAAGACGAACCAAAACGGTGCCAACAGCTTGTGCTCTCTTTTATGGGAAAATTCATTGCTACGGACGTTCCCACATCCTTAAATTGGCTAGAAGCCGAGACTGTTCGTTATGCCAGACGCATCATCCGTCCATTTGCCCCCTCGGAACTAGCAACACACCTGCGAATCACGGATCAACATGCTCGAAGAGTTCTTCACAGCTTGATCGATCAACAAGTATTTCATGTCGCTAGTGGCGCTCAACGATATCGAACGTATATCTTACGAACATGAGACACTCTATTTCGCTGATATCGTACATATCGATTTTTTAACGAACTCAGGACATCTTATTGTGATGATATGAAGTAGATCAGGGCACTTTTTCGGGCCTTTTCGTGAAATAAGTTTGCTGGGATTCGTTAGAATTCCAACATGCCTCTTATCTCGATAATAAGCTCACCTGAGTTCGTTAGAATTTTAGAAATGACTCCTAAACTTTTGGAGTTACTACTATTAAACCTAATTGCGAACCACTTTAGATACTGGAGTGTCAGATACTTTCATCAATATCGAGTTTACATGGAGATTTACACGGAGGAATAGCTCTGAGCTAGAATTTACTTGAAATAGCTTGCGGGCTAGCCTACAGCTCCAAGGGTAAGTTACTTGTAGTCGATTAAATTACTTAGAATGAGGTCTCCGACCATATATAGAAAAACAAAAAAAGACCACCTTACACTCAAGAGGTCTTCCATCCTTGCCTGTTGTTACAACAGGCTGTCCCATTTTAAGTTAGCACACCAACATAAAAACCAATCGAGATAAAGACAACACACCAGACGAATGCACCAATGCCCGATACAACTACGTACCTGCCAATTGCCATCTTGCTAATTCCAGAGAAACAGCACATCAGATGACGAATGCCTGGAATGAAGTAACCCAGGATGATGGACCAATACCCATATTTGAGGAACCACGACTCCACCCTGCTGAATCGTTTGGCATTAACGCCAACCCACTTACCGTATTTTTCAACCAGCGGCCTGCCCGCTTTTTTGCCAATCATGTAGCTAAGCAGCCCTCCGGTAAATGCACCACCAAAACTGACGGCGATGGATACGGAGTAATTCAATACCGAGATGGAGGCGAGATAACCAACAAAAGTCATCATCACCTCATCCGGAATCGGCATGCCAATAACGCCAAGAGCCAGTAGTCCGTATATTGCGAAATAACCATATTGACCAATAAATTCTTTTGCAAATTCCATACTGACTCGCTCCTTATTTCGGTTCCACAATATCCTTCTCATGTGAGGCTAGCACTTGTTTTAGAGACGGGAATCGGATTTGGCTCACCATGAGACCGGATAATACAATAATGACAAGATAGGCTACACCATGTGTGAAATAAGGACTCCAGAGTGCGAAAAAGGACATCAGACCTCCCGCAAATGTAATCGGCATTCCGACAAAACCACTGCTTGCTGTCTTCTGACAGTTATAACGGGCCAGACGCAAAGCACCGCAAATCGGAAACAATGCAGTCAGTGCCATCCCCAGCACACTCACTTCAATCATGGAATTCAGGTACAGAATCAGCACGGGTGCTGTTCCGAATGAAACTACATCCGCAAGCGAGTCCAAGGACTTGCCGAACTCACCCTCACAATGCAATTTACGAGCCGCATACCCGTCAAACAGATCAAAGAACATCGCTACCCATATCATCATCACAGCCAGGGCAAATTCACCATGAATAGCCATAATGACTGCCAGCATGCCTGAACTCAGATTCCCCAAGGTTAAAATCGATGGTAAAGACTTCATAATATTTGACTCCCTTTCGTACTAGGCTTTAGGAAAAATAATATAAAAACGGACTCCATCCGGTGTATTCTCCACTCCATAACTGCACCCATGCAGATCAAGAATCTGCTTCGCAATGGCCAGACCAAGCCCGGTCCCCCCCATTTTACGATTACGTGAGCGCTCTACCCGATAGAACCTCTCCCATATATACTGCCGCTCAGCTTCAGCAATGTGCTCACCCTTGTTTTCAATGGAAATATGGACAAAACCTTCACGCCTGCTAATCTCAATAGTTATATCGGTATGTGGTATCGCATGACGTATAGCATTCATCATGATATTGAAAATAACTTGCTCCAGTTTGCTTCGGTCACCCTCAACCGTCTGTTCTGTTGTGGATACAAGCACTACATCCAATCCTTTGTCCTTCAGTTGCGGACCCAGACGGCCGGCGATATCTTCAATCATGTCAGCCAGTGCAACAGCATCCGTATTCAATTGAACCGCTGAGGATTCCAGTCGCACCAGATCCAGCATCTCTTCAACCATCGTTTCCATTTTGATCGTCTCATCGGCAATGATCTCAATGTAACGCTCCCGTTTGCTCTCACTGACGCCATCCTTCAGCCCTTCAGAATATCCCTTAATAATGCTGATTGGTGTCTTAAGTTCATGTGATGCATCGGCAAAAAACTTGCGCTGACGCTGTTCAATCTCCTGCTTCATTTCCATATCTGTACGCATCTGCGTGTTGGCCTGCCTCAGCTCTTCCAGTGTCTGACCCAAGGTTCCCGATAAGGCATTGAGGCTGTTAGACAGACTCCCGATCTCATCATTACGCCGGATGGGTGATTTCACCGTGAAATCCAGCGTAGACATTTTCTTGGCGACATGGTTCAACGCCAAGAGCGGCTTCGTAATAATTCGGGACAGGAGTAACGCCAGCAACAGAATCAATATAAATGCCCCTATGCCGAAATACGCATAGAACAAACGTGTTGCCTCATTCGCTTCCCTCATCTCCTGTAGAGAGGTGAGCGAAAAGATCAGTTGTTGCTCGGGTCCGGAACGATGCACTGGAGCAATGGTGATGACATTGCGAACACCGCTCCAGCTATCCATCCATTCTTCATTGAGCATTTTGCCATTCGCCAAGGCAAGTTGGTCTTCGGTAGATAATGGGAACCGGCTATCCAGTGCTTGCACCAGCAGTCCCTGCCTCTGACTCCACGTTGCCAGATTGGGAAGAACTACCTCGGTTAATACGCCTGACCATTCCTTTACCGGTTCAATTGATTCCTGAAAGCTTTCTGTTCCCCATGCGGCAGAAGTGGCATCCTGGATTTTGAATGGATAGACCATGGATTCGCTGGCCGGACCTTTCACCGTCAGTTCTTGCCCATATTTCAGATGGGATGTAATCCAGCCAGCATTCTCACTATTGATAAACAAGGACAAGGACACTTTCACTTGACTTCCATCCTCTTGAAGCAACGTAATGTGGAACGGGTCATTAACCAGTCTTCCGGTATTCGTCAGAATGACCAGATGTGATTGATTCTGACGCATGAACTTCCCGGTCTCCTTGGCTAGCTGTAAATCACTCCAATGCCCATTGGAGTATTGCTGTTCGAACTTGGACAGCTTTTTCTTCATACTGCTGACCTTTTGATGCTGATAGAAGTCGGGGAACCAGACCAACTGGGCAAAAACCGTCGTCCCATATAGAAGAACCAGACATCCTGCCATGACCAGGAAAAGCTTCATCGTTACTCCATTTCTTCTCATGCTTCTGCCTCGAAACGGTATCCAGTGCCAATCACCGTCCGGATACACTTGGCTTCATCACCCAATTTGCTCCGCAGCTTCTTGATGTGGGTATCTACAACACGTGAGTCCCCTTCAAAATCAAATCCCCAGATCCGATTCAAAATGGCATCCCGGGACAACACAATGCCTGCATTACGTACCAAATAAAGCAACAGATCATATTCCTTTGGTGCAAGTTCCACTTCAATTCCGTCCTTCTCCAGACGTCTGGCCCATGGATCAAGGGTTACCTGTCCGAAGCGAATCACACCCTGCTCTCGTCCAAATGCACCTTCAACACGCTTCATTAATGTCTCTGCACGTGCAACCAGCACACGTGGACTAAACGGCTTGGTAACGTAATCGTCTACGCCCAGCTGAAATCCATGAATTTTATCGTCATCCTCGGACCGTGCAGTCAGCATGATAATAGGTACGGTGGATTGGGATCGAATATGCCCACATAACGTCCATCCATCCATTTCAGGCATCAAAACATCCAGAATAACCAAATCCACCTCATGCAGAGCCAACAGTTCCAGTGCCTGTACTCCATGTTCTGCTTCTATGACGTTCCATTGTTCTTTTATGAAATAATCGGCCACAATCTCACGAATGCGGCTTTCATCTTCCACCAGAAGCACTGTTCTGATCATGGCCGACTCTCCTTTTAGATTTCTGATGATAACATACCTATTCCATGTGTCGTTCATGTGTCCACACATGTTTTGGAATGCTCCCATGATATATACGATTAATATAAGCCAAAAGTTACTATTTTTTATAAAAATTCGCATAAAAAAGAAGCCATCAACGAGCAAGCTCCTGCTCATTGACAGCTACTTGAATGAAATCGAAGTGTGTTATCCAGAATTGATGCGCTACTGCGCGCTCCCTGGCAACACTTAACGTTGTTGCTCCAGACGGTGTGCCACATGCAGTGTCGGGCCAACAAAACGGTTTAGCGGGAATCCGCCGGCAATCGCTTTGGTCACGAAGGCTTTACCTTCACGAACAGCCTCTTTCACTGAAAGACCACGAGCCAATCCTGCGGTAATCGCCGCAGACGTTGTGCAGCCCGCACCATGAGTATATCCGGAGCCGACAACATCGGCTTCAAACCATTCGTAGTTGGTTCCATCATAGAGTAGATCCATTGCTTTACCCGGGCTAATGACACCTCTGTCCTTGATCAGAACATGTTTCGAGCCATGGGCATGAATTGCTGCTGCCGCTGCTTCCATTTGTTCCTTGGAGCGAATAGGTCCGCTCTTCGCCAGTTGGGATGCTTCGAACAGATTAGGTGTAACCAGATCAGCACCTGGCAACAGGAATTCGATCATCGCTTCCGTATTTTCCGGTTGCAGTACTTCGTCTGTACCTTTGCAGACCATTACCGGATCGATAACGATCTGTGGCAGACCGCTGCGGCGAATATGTTTTGCTACCAGTTCAATAATATCTACAGAACCGAGCATACCTGTCTTCATTGCATCGAAACCGATGCCGTCCAGAACCGTGCGAAGCTGCGCTTCAACCACATTTAATTCAACAGGAAAGACCTGGTGATCCCAAGTTTCGGGCTCCATTGCCACAACCGTAGTCAGTACGGTCATGCCATACACACCCAGCTCCTGAAAAGTTTTCAAATCAGCTTGAATACCTGCACCGCCGCTCGTGTCCGAACCAGCTATTGTTAATGTTTTTGGAATCGTCATGGTAGTTGCATTCTCCTTCGTGTCTCAGTTGACATTATCCTATCCCTTGTACGAGCGGATGTCAATGGCATCTGAAGCCATACAGAGCATGGTTTTCCGAATGATTCAGTTCACATCTTTTGTCTCCAGACGAACCATGGACATCGAAGCAATCCATATCCCTATTGCTCCAAGGGTCAGAGGAATAATAATAAGAGAATGAATGGAAACTTCCGACCCGTTGAATCCGGAGCAGACAATCGAAACCAGCAAAATGGACGAGACCATTGTAGTTGTAACAGAATGCTTACGCATACCGAAGAATAGGGGAATGAGTGCCATACACGCAGCCGATAAAGAACTTATACTGTACTTCACCAGAAGTCCCAATATATCCCGATTCGTCAGTGATTCAGGAATGAAGGAGTAGAATTGATTAACAATCAACAATAGTGAGCCCATGAACAGATCGTTAACCATAATCATCACAAATGTAAAACCAAACACGATAATCAATTTGGCAGCGATGATTTTATGACGCTGGATGGGATAGGTGAACATGACGTTCATCGTTTTATTTCTATACTCACTGATCACCAGCTTGGATAATAAAGCTCCTGCAAATATGATAAAGGTCGCTCTCACAAACGTATCAATAATCATAAAGGCGGTCTGGTAATCGGCATAGGCATAATCTTCTGCTCCCACATCCACGAATCCAATCATGATCAGGAAAAGAAGAATGGCTATGCTGGCAATACCTGCACCTGCAAAATTATGTGCAAAACGGTGCTTCCGCATCTCAAGTCTGATTAGTTTAAGCAACGTCTTCATCCCCTTTCACAAGCTTCATGAAGTGTTCTTCCAGGGAATGAGCCCGTTTGGATATCGATTCGATCTCAATGCCGTGTTGGATCAGCTTGGTGTTCAGTTCCGATGGAATGATTCCCGGATCATAGATGCGTAACGTTTGGTCATCAACCAGTTTATAATTACTCAAACCAAGCTGGTGTTCAATGACATAGGTCGCTTTGCGGATATCCACCGCCTGTAACTCGATGTACTCATTTTGACTTCCACGAATGCTCTCCATCGATACTTCCTCCACCAAGCGACCGCCGCGAATGACACCAACTGTGTCCGCAATCTGCTCTATCTCGCCAAGAATGTGACTGGAGACCAGCAGGGTAATGCGATACTCATTGCTAAGGCGCTTGAACAAATCACGCATCTCCCGGATCCCTACAGGGTCCAATCCGTTGATTGGTTCATCCAGAATGAGCAGTTCTGGTGTGGTTATAAGTGCACGAGCCAGTCCCAGCCTCTGTTTCATGCCCAAGGAGAAGTCCTTGACCGGTTTCTTGCCCGTATCCTTCAGCCCTACCATTTCCATAGTGTTGTCGATGATCTTTTTGTTGTAGAATCCCATGTATTCACAGTGAAGCTCCAGATTCTCGCGAGCAGAGAGTCTATCGTAGAAAAAAGGATATTCAATAATGCTGCCCATTCGCTTCAGCACTTCATAGGAGGTCGGCGTTAGCTTCTCCCCAAACAGTTCTATCTCCCCTGTGGTTGGTTTGACGAGATTGGTGAGCATCTTCATGATGGTTGTTTTACCAGCACCATTCGGACCGAGGAATCCATAGATCTCACCTTGCTTGATATTCATATTGACGTTGGATACAACCTCCACCCCTTCATATACTTTGGTCACATCTATTGTTCGTGCGATATAATTCATCGTCTTGTTCTCCTTTACGTCCCCTGTCCGGGTTCCTATATCTATATTGTAAAGAGAAAAGTCTTCTTTTTTATTAATCAAATCTTACAAAAACCTTAAGTCTGACCGGACATGCCAACGCAGGGTCTACCAAGCCTTTAAGGTAACCGAGAATACAGTCCGTTGATGTGGCACACTATGCAAGTGAATACTTCCACCCATCCGCTCAACTAGCCGTTTCGTAATGGTCAGACCCAGGCCACTGCCTTGATAGAGTCGATTGCGGGAATCCTCCAGTGTATACATGCGTTCAAACACACGGCTATGCTCGCTCTCAGGAATCCCTTTTCCCTGATCCCAGATCTGTAACGTCACAGGTGCACCTGTTGAATGATCAAGTGAAAGTCCCAGTACCTTACCCTCTGCTCCATATTTCATTCCATTGGTAATGAGATTATCCAGCACACGGTCCAATGCTTCTTCATTCGCTTGCACGAAGATATCACCATCAGGTATCTCCAGCTCCACGTGCAACCCCAGATTCGTCAACATTTCATAAAAGGAAAGCATCTTCAACCGGCATAATTCACTTAAATTCACCCGACTAAGTACCAGTTCCGTATCTCCGGATTCCAGCTTCGCCAGATCAAAAAAGGAATGGATCAAACGCAGCACTTCCTGCGCCTTATCTTGTATTTTCTCCGTCATCATCTTCCGTTCCTGATCGGTCAATGATGGGCTGTGCAGTAAGGTCTCACTATAACCCAGCACAACCGTGAGTGGCGTTTTCAGATCATGAGAAATGTTGGAGAGCATATTACGCATCTCCTTCTCCTGGTTCGTATAACCAGCCTTCGCGCGGTGCGCATGATCCAGCAGCTGGTTCATGTCTTTCAGAAGCTGACTGACTTGTTCATCACTATTGAATACAAGCAAGCGCTCAAAGGTGCCTTGATCCAAAATATCGGATATTTTCTGATGAATATAGGTCAGGTGTTGGTTTCTTTTCCGGAATTTCAACCACAATACAATGAAGGCAATGGCCAGAATACCCGTCGTGATGGCAAAAATCAGTGTCATCCCTGCTCCGCCTCCAGCTTATACCCGATGCCCCAGAGTGTCTTGATATACTGGGGAGCCGAAGGGTCTACCTCCAGTTTCTCACGCAGACGACGCATATGTACGTTAATGATATTTTCGTCTCCATAATAGTGATCGTTCCAGACGGAAGCGTAAATCTGCGCCTTGGTGAACACTTTGCCAGGATGGGTAACCAACAGCTTCAGAATTCCAAATTCCTTGGATGTCAGCTTGACGGGTGTACCTTCACGTTCCACCTCGTACGTCTCCATGTCAACTACGAGTCCTCCAATGTGAATACGTTGATCTTTAGCCACTTCAGCCACAGGCTGAGTAGTATAATTGGCGCGGCGAATCGCAGCTTTGATGCGGGCAGTCAGTTCTATTAACGAGAAAGGTTTGCTCAAGTAATCATCTGCACCGAAGCCCAGACCTAATGCTTTGTCCACCTCCCCATCCTTCGCAGACAGAATGAGCACAGGTACCAGACTGACTGCCCGAATGGTTTGCAGCACATCCATCCCACTTTTGCGGGGCAGCATCAGATCCAGAATAACCAGATCATACCCGGGTTGTGACTGGCTGAACTGACGTTCTGCCTCTAAGCCGTCATATGCATAAGTGACGTCGTAGCCCTCTTTTTCCAAGTATGGCCCGACCATCTCACTAATTGAACGATCATCTTCAACAAGCAACAAGCGGTGACTTAACACATGTTTCCCTCCAACATGAACAGTTTTCTTTATTACCTCACAGTTTGTTTGAATTGGCAATGACATACGAAAAAACCTGACAGGAGCAACACTTTGACATCAAGTGTGTTTCCTGCCAGGTCTATGAGAGTTTATAGATCAATGCTGTTGCTTCTAGTCTCTATATCCGTTCTCGCTGTGTATCCAGCACAGTCCAATGGTTCCTGCACCTGCATGAATACTCACCACAGGGATAAACGGCATGATTTCGGTCTTTAATTTAGGGAGCAGATTGGCAATCTGCTTCTTGATCGTGACGGCTTCTTCCTGATTGTTCGCATGCATAATGCACACATGCTTTACTTTCTCCACATCCAGCTTGAGCATATCCAGCATGCGCTCTTTTGTCCGCTTGAACGTGCGAATTTTCTCATTCACAACCACTTTGCCCTCTTCAAATCGAAGCAGCAGATGGATCTTGAGCAGTTGACTGATGATCAGCTGTGTGCCCGACACCCGGCCACTGCGGTGAAGATGTTGAAGACTGGCCGGTATGAGGTAAAAGGACATGTTATCAATCATCTGTTCAATGTTTACTTTGATCTCGGCAGCTGAACATCCCTGCTTCTGCCATTCCAGTCCTTGCATAATCATCTCACGGTGAGGATAGGCACCTGCCTTCGAATCAATTGCGGTCACCGTCACTCCTGCAATCTCTGCAGCCTGCATGGACGTATGCAGCGTTCCGCTAAGCTCTGTAGAGCAATGAATCGTAATAATCTCATCGTACTTGTCTTTGAGCGACTCATACAGTTCAATGAATTCGCCAATGGGTGGCTGCGAACTGCTCGCACGTGAAGCCTCCGCAAGTTTCTCATAGAACATTTCAGATGTAATGTCATCGGTTTCCCGGTAACATTCCTCTCCAAATACGATGCGCAGCGGTACGATGTAGATATGATTTTGCTCCGCAAAAACGGGATCCAGTGTACTGGTACTATCGGTGACCCATGCAATTTTCTTCATGACATCCTTCTCTCTTGCCGGATTGTTCGTTCTGTATCTTCAATCGTCAAGCACAAGCCCGGCGGTTTATTTAAAATTTGAATATTTCACATTGTAAACGTTTGCGATACTACCTCTCAATTATAAATGAACGGACAGACCGTTGTCTTGTGGCGCAATCATGAACACCCCTGTTAATACCATTATTAGCTAAAAAAATGTCTTGCCTGTGAAGGAATAAATTGGTATGCTGTTGTCCTTCTCTCTTTTTCGCCTTGACTGAAGTGAACGGAAACGCCGTTCAATCCACTTATCGGAGGTGTCACATGCTTTATTTCACTCTGGCTTCCAAAGCCTACTCCCGGAATCTGCAATACCGCGGGGCACACATGGTACATAACTTGGCGAGCGCCATGTTTGGTTACATGTATGCCTGCCTCTGGATCGGCATCGGAGCCGACCATACTCTCGGAGAATATGGGACACAGGGGATGATCAGTTACATTGCGTTCACGCAATCCTCTCTCTGGATCTCGGGTTTTCTCACGAACGGATTGGGTATTCCCTTATCCGTCAGGACAGGGCAGATCGCACTGGATCTGATGAGGCCTGTTCATCTGTTCACCCACCTGATGGCACGCGAATGGGGGCAGATTGCCTACCAGTTTGTGTACAAAAGTATTCCGATCTACCTGCTCTTCTCCATTGTCTTTTCCCTGCATTGGCCCTCAGACGTTTCAACACTATTCTATGCCGCACTTGGTCTTGCCGGCGCCGCATACTTATCCATCTGTATGAACTACATCATTGGTGCTACGTCGATGTGGACCACGGAGTCCTCTTGGCTTCACTGGGGCAATCACGCGATGATGAATCTGCTGGCTGGTTTTTTCATTCCGCTGGAATGGCTACCGAACTGGCTTGAACAACTTGCCTGGATATCACCCTACCCTTTCCTGCTCTATGTACCTACCCGAATCTATCTTGGTTTCGAAGATGGCTCCTTGTTATGGGGAACCTTGCTTTGGTGTGTCTTTATGACGTTGATCTGTCTTGCCATCACCCAAGTGTTACGTCGTAAAGTGGAGGTACAAGGCGGATGAAACGGACTTCCTGGTTCAATTTATATAAAATGCTCATTCGAACAAGCATCCGCAGTCGGATGCAATACAAGTTCAATTTCATCATGGCGTCCGTACTGGCCGCTTTAATTCAGATCTCCGAGTTTCTGATGGTTGCTCTCGTGTTGCACAAATTCGGAGCAATTAAAGGCTGGTCCCTCCATGAGATCGGTTATCTCTTTGCCATCATGACGTTATCCAAAACACTGTATCGCACATTTGGCAATGAGGTTCACCATCTGGAAAAATACCTGGTTAATGGTGAGCTTGATCAACTGTTAACACGTCCCATGCCCGTATTGCTGGCACTGCTGCCGCAAAACTTCCGCATCATGGCTGGAGAAGTCCTGCAAGGCGGGTTCATTCTCTGCTGGTCATTGGCAGGCATGATGCATAGCGGACAGATTGGCTGGATAGCCATTCCCTTCTCCCTGCTCATTATCCTGACGGGCGCAGTCATTCTCTTTTCCATCGGACTCGCTACTGCCACGCTCGGATTCTGGACCACACGCATCGAGGAATTACAGACGATCACTGAAGATGCCGCACGAACGGCTGCCCAATATCCGCTAACGTTATATCCCAAATGGATGTCTGGTATTCTGCTGACGGTAATTCCCGTGGGATTCGTCAACTACATTCCGTCACTTTACCTGTTACGGGGTGAAGGAGGAGCGTGGATTCTTGTTGCTGTTGCGGCGGTTGCCGTACTGAGCTTGGTTGCAAGTCTGCGTTTCTGGCAATTCGGCATGACCAAATATCAAAGTACAGGTAGCTAAGGAGGCGAAACGAATCATGAACATGATCACAGCACGGCATCTGCAAAAGGAATTCAAGACCCCTGTTATTCGCGAAGGACGTTTCTCCGGTCTACGTACGTTATTTTCACGTGAATATGTGTCCAAGGAAGCGGTACGCGATATCAGTTTTGATATCGGCCCAGGGGAATTTGTGGGTTACATCGGTCCGAACGGGGCTGGAAAGTCTACCACGATCAAAATGCTGACAGGTATCCTGCACCCAACCTCGGGTGAGGTAAAGCTTGACGGTATGAACCCACATCAGGACAGGCGCAGGACCGTTGGTCGACTAGGTGTTGTGTTTGGACAGCGCAGTCAGCTCTGGTGGGATCTGCCCGTGAAAGATTCATATGATATTCTGGCCGAGATGTACGGCGTTCGTGCCGAGGATAAAAAGAAACGGCTGTCCCAGTTCGCCGAGCTGCTGGACCTTGAATCGTTCTGGGCCACGCCTGTCCGCAAGCTCTCGCTTGGGCAACGCATGCGTGCCGATCTCGCAGCTTCCATGCTGCATGATCCGGAACTGCTTTTTCTCGATGAACCAACGATCGGACTGGATGTGAACGCAAAGCGGAATATTCGTCAATTTCTACGCACATTAAATGAAGTGTTTGGCAAAACGATTTTGCTGACCACACATGACATGGACGACATTGAGCAGTTATGCAGCCGGGTCATGGTGATTAACCAGGGTCAACTGACATATGACGGCACGATCTCGTCGCTTCGCGAAACCATCGGACTACCTACGCTGATTCGGGTAACGTTCCGAGGAGCGTTTCACATCCCGGATGTTGTGTCGTCCGCGATACATATTACAGGAGTGGAAGGGCAGATTGTCACCGTCGAAGTGAACCGGAAGGAATGGAGCACAATGGACATTCTGAAACAGTTGGAGCACTGGGGTGAGATTGAAGATGTAGAGATGAAAGAACCCGATTTTGAAGATATCATTCATCGGGTGTATTAGTCGGCCCGTTTTGTGAGGAAATAAGATGAAGACCTGTTCTTACGCCGTTACATGAAAGAGGGACATGGCGTACTGTAATAACGGAGGTGAAGCGTCATGCTTGTGACCAAACATGTCCTTCTAGCATCCAGCCTACACGCTACTCCCTACTTCATCGTACGTGGCATGATGCCGGGACCCGTGATGTTCATTACATCCGGAATTCACGGGAATGAAACGGCGAGTATGGCCGCTGCGCAAAAACTCGCAGATGATATTGCGACAGGTCGTCACGCCATTCAGCGAGGGCTGTTAATTATCGTGCCACGCGTGAACCAACAAGCCTACGCAAAGAAAATCAGAGGCAAGCCAGATCTGAATCGTACGTTTCCACGCCGTATGTCAGGCAAGGCCAAGCATCCGCTCGCTGCGGCAGTTTTTCAGCTGGCGCGTGAACATCGGGCCGACTGGTGGCTTGATCTGCATGAAGCCAACGGCCTGTCTCAACTGAGTTCACGAGTGCTTGGACAGACGTTGATCACCAATCCCGGCAGTCAGACGATTCCAGCTTGCAGAAGAGTTATCGAACGGATGAATCGGTCGATTGCCATTCGTGATCGTCATTTCAACCTCAAGCAGCATGAATTGCCGGGATCTGCCCGTACAGCGGCTTCAAGACTATTACAAGCCCGTTCCGTCACAGTGGAGACCTGTTGGAGTCTGAAACGCTCGACCCGTATCAAGTATCAGACGAAGATTGTGCACCATTTTCTGCGTGAAGCGGGTATGTCATGATCAAGACTATTAAGATAGAACGAAAAAAAACCTCCAACAGAGAGCGCCGAAGTACATCCTCAGGTGATCTCTATTGGAGGTTTTTTTTATCTCTGCATCATGGCTTCCAGTATTTTATTACCCACGGGATCCAGCGGCATGAGTGGATAAAGGTCTTTTTTAGTTATAAACTTGAATATCGCATCCAAATACTCATCCACAATTGAGGCTGATCCAAAACAATAATTGGACAATAATACGATGCCTATATCCTGTTCCTTGTTTATAGCCAAATAACTGGAGAAACCAAATGTGCCACCGTTATGCCAGAGTATATTCTGATCCGAGATGTTATCACTAAACCAGGCGTAATGATGGGTTGAATCTCCAATCATCACAGGCGTGTGACTTTGTTGTATTGCAGAGGCTAGCGGATGATCTTCATTCAGGTTGGCCTGTACAAATAAACTCATATCGTAAAGAGAAGACTTGATCGCTCCTGCCCCTTCATGTACACCAGTATCCCAGTGAGGCATCTTTTTCCCCGTTGACGTATGTCCATCTACAAATCTGCCATTCTGTTCTGGATTCAGCATAGCTGCTGTCTCCGTCATGTTTAATGGACCTGTGATATATTTTTTCAGCAGATCGTCATATGTACTGCCTGATACTTTACATAGGATATAGCCCAGTAAGCCCACGCCGGTATTGGAATACTCAAATGAACCCATCTGATCCGTATAGTCAGCATCCGATAAAAAAGCAAGTAAATCATCCTCCGTATAATTTGAATACGGATTGTATCGATTTTTCTTCGAGGACAGGTTTGTGGCAACTCCGGGTAATCCAGAGGTATGTGTCGCAAGACTTTTTAAGGTAACCTTATTCAAATAATCGTTTTTGCCATTGTGTATGTACTTGCCAACCGTGTCATCCGTGGAAAGCTGCTGTTGACGCTCCAATTCTAATAGAAGGATCGATGTAAAAAGTTTGGTTACAGAGCCGATTTCGAACAATCTGTGTTCGGGAGCAGCCACGCTCTTCTTTTTGGGATTGCCCAATGAATGATATTCGATATCTCCCTTTGTAATAACGCCAATCTCAAGATGCAGATGTTTCTTTCCTTTGATGTAATCGGATACAAAACCTTGCAAATCCCTCATAGAAAATGTTACTCCTTTTGTGGTGTGAGTTTCATTATTGAAATTATTGAAATCACGTTAAACACCATTATGTATTGGCAAACTACACTATGTATTCTTTCTAAATCTCCGATTCCCTGCTCGTTAGTCAACTCCTGTTTTCTGCTAAACAGGAAAAGAGCCGCGATTACGGCTCTTTCTTTTGCACCCTGAACGATTGAATATAATTGTCGATATCGTCCTCCGGTGTATGCAACAGTCGTGCCAGATTAATCTGCAGCTGTTCCAGATGGTCAATATGCTTCTGAATGTCAGTGATGCGTTCGCGTACAAGGGTTTTTAACGTTTCCTTTTCCATGTCTTCCTGACTGAGTAACTGTAACGTATCCTGTATTTCCTTTAGAGAGTAACCCAGCGACTGGGCATCCTTAATAAATTTAATCTTCACCAAATAATCCTCAGTATACACCCGGTATCCGTTGGAGGAACGACCGGGAGCGGGCAGAATCCCGCTGTCCTCATAATAACGGAGGGTTGCCATACTTACACCGGTACGCTTAGCCAGCTCTCCTCTTGTCATGGTTTCCATAGATACTCTCCATCCTTCTGCTGGGTTATTCCGCTTTTTGGTGACGTAGCTTGGTATACTTGGTATCATAAGTGGCCTCAGGGAATTTAGATGAAGGGCCTTGCAACAACGGCTGCTCCTCCCCCTTCAAATAATGATCAAAGAAGGCCAGCGTATAGGATCTGGTAATATCCACATTATGTTCTGGCGTCATACCTCTGGCAAACATTTTTGGTGAAATTAACGAAATATCCGTAAAGCTTTGATGAAATAAATTCTCCACTGTCAGATAATAGGTATCATTAAGACTGTTTGACATCACCCGATCCAAATCAGGCTCAAACTCGGGATAAAATACTTTATCCTTGGCAGTGGCGTCCGGGTCCAGACTTTTGGCTGTCCCACCCGACATGATATACATAAATGGCTGTTTCAAGGCTGTTGTGGATACTTTACCCCAGAAACCGCCTTCCAAACTAAGTCCTGCTTTGAAACGGTCATCCTGAGCCAGCGCTTCCGCTGTGGTTGCACCGCCGTAGGAGTGACCAAAGATACCGACAGAATCCAGATCAAGCTTGCCTTCGAGCAATTGATTCGGATCATGTGAATTCCACTGTGTGAGAGTGTCCAGTACAAAGCTTGCATCCTCTGCACGAATACCTATACCTTTTATATTATATTGATATAGTTCTTTGGAGGTTGGGAAGTCAGGGTCCGGCTGATAAGAAGCGACATGGCCATCCGAGAATGTAACTTGTGCAGATGTATACGGATGGTCGATACCAACCACAATGTAGCCGTGGCTCACAAGTTCCTCAATCGCGGTCATACTTTGAAAGCGAGTAGAACGTATCCCTGGTGAAAACAGTAAAACAGGATACTTGCTCTGTGCGGCAGATACCTCGGCACCTTTAACAACATGCGTCGGAATCGTGTCAAGGTAACTGAATACCACTGGTGGAATACCAAATACCAGGCTGATCGCCTCTCCCAATTCGGCAGGATAATGCTCTAGCGGCAATCCTTTGGCTGTTTCCTGATCTACAGGATACCAGACATTGATCATGAGTTCCCGCTTGTCGCCCGGTTCAACCGATTTCGTTTCTTCCCGGGAATCATCCGTTAACTGCTGCGAAAAGGTTCCTATGGCAAATGAACCCGTCGATTCGGGCATCGTGAATGCAGGGAATAACGACGTCAACACCATTGTACCTGCACTAAGAGCGAGCACCAGAATGGATGCCAAAATGGTTTTGAACCACGATCGACGTTTCTGTTTCTGTGTATTCTGAATATTGCGCCGTGACTTCCATAATTGAACGGACAATACAATCAGTAAAACAAAGGCCACGATATAGGTAGGCATCAACTGCAAACGAAAATGATCCATTCCCCCATGCAAAAGGATAGCCAGTGCCAGTGCCGACAACGTACCGCCCCCCACTACCCGATGTTTGGGAGCCACCCAAATAACCACTGCGCTAATAACTGTCACGATTACCAAAATCCATTCTAAAATTCTCATTATTCAGCCTCCAATATTTCTTGATAAAAAAAGAATAAACCTTGAAGTATACTTCAAGGTCAAGGCTGTATTTTAGAAAAGATTTTATCGAGGAATTCGTAAATCCCATTTGCGAAGTTCGGTCAACGTACACGTTCCGGATGAGAAAGCCTTAATACCTGTTGAGCTCGGCCCAGGATAGATCCGCCCTGTCATTACCTGCTCTCCCTGCTGAATGAACACCTCAACGGAGCTGACATCCATAAAAATATGAAGTTCCAGTTTCCCGTCAAGCAGTTCCACTGTTGCAGCTCGTTCTCCGCCCGGCCCTTGTCCGGCCTGCTCGCGATTCAAGCATAAACGCCGCTGCTCTACATCATAGGAAATCACGGTTTCTTCATCCTCACCCGTGCGCAGCTTTAACCCAAAGTGTTGTGCCTGTTCCGCTTCGAATACAGCATACAGTTCGTAACGGTCTCCACTGATTCCAAGATCAAAATCATGTTCATCACCATTTAAATGTATACCATACTGCTCGGTGCCTTCCGACCTGTACTGTATAAGTTCGGAAAGAGGCTGGAATATCAATCGTTCTCCCCTACGAATCAATTGTCTTGGCAACGTCATCGCTCCAGCCCAGGCATGGGACTGTTGTGTCGGGATTTCCGTTTCCCACGTATCCATCCAAGCCACCATGATTCGTCGTCCCTGTGCATCCTCCATCGTCTGAGGTGCGTAAAAGTCGAAGCCACAGTCCAACGGAACGTACTGCTCGTACTTCAACACACCCTGGTCTTCATCCAGCGTTCCCATCATATAAACGGTCGAATGCAAGTTGCGATAGTTATCTCCCTGAGCAGGCATGCGTTGCGGAGACATGATCAGAATATCTCGGCCATCCAGTGTGAACAGATCGGGACATTCCCAATTGTCGCCAAGCGTCCCGTCACTCTGGGCCATAATGTTGACATAACTCCAATCCAGCAAGTCCGTTGAGCGGTATAACAGAATGACACCTTTGCCCGCAGCATCATTCGATCCAAGGACGCAATAGTACACACTGTTTCGTTCAAACACTTTCGGATCACGGAAGTCCTTCGTACTCGTATGCTCCGGAATCTGATCCAGCCGAATGACCGGATTCATCGTGCTTTTGACAAAATCAATCCCATTGTCCGAGACAGCGATATTCTGTGTCTGCAAGTAATCGTTATCCTTGTCAGGTCCAGTCACGACATGTCCCGTGTACATCAGCACCAACTTGCCATCCTGCACGATTGCACTTCCGGAGAAACAGCCTCCACTGTCGTAGCTCTGATCGGGCGCCAGTACAACAGGCAGGTAAGACCACGTAACCAAATCACGGCTCACCGCATGGCCCCAGTGCATCGGCCCCCATACCGGTTCATAGGGATAATGCTGATAGAACAAATGATACATCCCACCGAAGTATATGAAGCCGTTGGGATCATTCATCCAGCCCACCTCTGGCATCAAATGATAGGCCATTCGATAGGTTGGATCAACCTGATGTCGATGCTCCTTGATATATGCGTTGGCCCGGGCGAGTGTATACCTCTCCTTCGTTTGAGCCGAAGAACTCGTCAGTCCAAGGTCTGTCTCTTGCCTTGTGTCTATTTCCTGCTTCTCGTGTCGTTCCTGGTTCATATGTCCTTCACTCCTGTCTCTCTCTATATCACCCGACTGAACTTATTTTATTGCCCCTTGCATGACCCCCTGAATAATGTACTTCTGCGCAAACAGATAAACGATCAGGACAGGTAGCAGGGTCAACACCAGACCAGCCATCAATGGACCGTAATCCACTGTATATGTCCCATAAAAATAAAACGTGGACAACGGCAGCGTACGCTGCTCGGATGAAGTCAGTACCAGAGAAGGCAGCAAAAAATCATTCCATATCCACAATACATTCAGCACGCTAATCGTTACGGTTGTTGGCAGTAACACTGGCAGTACGATACGGAAAAAGGTCTGCACTCTGCCGCAGCCATCCATTAGAGCCGCTTCTTCAAGCTCCAGGGGAATACTTTTGATAAAGCCATGGTAGATAAATACGGCGAGCGGACTGCCAAAGCCAATATACATGTAGATCAGCGACCACTTGTTATCCAGCAGGCTGAGCGAGCCGTATATTTTAACCAATGGAATCATAATGGCCTGGAACGGAATAATCATCGCAGCTACCATCAGGAAAAAGAGATACTGATTCACCTTGCTTTTGTGACGAACAAAGTAATGGGCTGTCATCGCCGCAAAAAGAGCAATCAGTAATACACCTGCAATGGTAATGAGCAACGAATTGCTGAATGCGGATACATATCCCATTTTGTCAAACGCATTGACGTAATTATCAAATTGAAAGGAGCTTGGCAAGCCCAGCGGATCGGAGGTAATTGCCTGGTTAGCCTTGAACGAATTGACGATTAGAAGCACAAACGGAAATACAAACAAAATCATCACAATGATTAATGCAATAAACTTCATCCAGTTGAGAATGCGCGATTGTCCAGCCATCATGCCTCGACCTCCAGTTTTTTGCTGAAATAGACCTGGAGCAATGTAATGGCGGCTACAAGGATAAACAGAACAAAGGCTTCTGCCTGACCCAATCCGTAGTCACGAGCAAGAAAGGCCTGCTCATAAACATGCATGGATACCATCTCTGTGCTCTTGAAGGGCCCGCCACTGGTCAAAGAGACGTTCAGATCATACACCATGAATCCCCGTTGCAGTGACAAAAAGATGCATACAATAAACGAAGGAACCATCAGTGGCAATACAATGCGCGCCAGCATTTTGCGATTACTTGCCCCATCAATGCTGGCTGCCTCCATAACATCCTTCGGCACATTCATCAGTCCTGCAATGTAGATAACCATCATATAACCGGCATACTGCCAAACGGTCACCACAACGAGAGCCCAGAACGCTTTATCCGGATCAGCCAACCAAGAGGTGGAGAACAGCGTGAGATTCATTTTTTGTCCTGCAAAGACGAGTACCTGATTAAAAATAAACTGCCAGATGAAACCAAGCACGATTCCGCCCACCAGATTTGGCAGGAAAAATCCAGCCCGAAACCAGCCCTGTGCCTTCATTCCCCGAGTTACAACGTAAGCGAGCAGGAAGGCAACCGCATTGGTCAGCACAACGGTAATAAATACGTACTCCAGCGTCATCCCAAATGATTTCCAGAACACGGTATCCTTGAACACACCGATATAATTATCCCAGCCAACAAAGTTTTGATCGATGGCAATGCCATCCCAGTTCGTAAACGTCAAATAAATACCATACAAAAATGGAATAATCATCACTGTAGCAAACGCAAATAATGTCGGGCCAGTAAAGATCAGGCGGGTTCGCAAACGTGTCCATAATCCTTTTTCGGTCAGCATTGTCAACCTCCACTCTATCCAAATGATTAGCCTGGCGGTTATACCGGAAACAAGTCGAACAGACCTCGTGTGGAAGCTGTATGTTCACCATCTCCGGCGTACCGCAAGTCTCTCTCTATGTGCTGCACAGGGCTATGATTAATTCCTTTATTTCACGTTGCTCCAGTATGCCTGAATTTCACTGGCAAGTCCGGCACGGTCAATGACGTCAGCCAAATATTTCTGCATGGATGCACCCAGTTTGGACCAGTGATCCGCAGGAAGTGTGCTCATTGATTCCTCGATTTTGCCTGCCTTGATGTATTCACTAATGGATTTGCCAAGTGGATCGGTTGGCTCCAATGTAATGTTGCTGAATGCCGGAATAATACTGGCTTGATTCACCAGGAAATCCTGACCTTTTTCGTTATAAACGATCCAGTCCAAAAATTTCTTCGCTGCTTCCTGCTGCGCTGGTGTGCTCTTTTCCTTATCCAGCAATATTCGTTTGGATACGGCAGCAGAGATTTGCGTATTACCGAAATCATCTGGATTATTGCTCACAGGTACCGGGAGGAAGCCATATTTTCCATCTGCTGTATCAAAGCTTGAAATTTGTGGCCATGCCCAGTTGCCCTGGAACCAGATACCTACCTCACCCTTGCCAAGCACTTCAGGTCCACGCTCATAGGTTCCGGACAGTGGAGAAGCCTTGTCAATATTGTAGGTTTTCATCAGATCAAATGTATCTAACAAGCCATTAAACACGGCATTGGAAGAAAGGTGCACTTGACCTGCCTTCAGATCAGTAATGAATTGATCCACCTTCGCACGGTCTGAAGACTGCCCACCATATGCAAGCCCCAGATAATGCGCACCAAGCGACCAATCCATCGGAGATACAATCAAAGGTGATTTTCCAGTAGCAGCGATCTTTTGGAACAACTCATCAAGCTGTGCAGTGGTCTGTACAGACTTTGGATCGAATGTCCCACCTACCGCCTGATCCAAGACATTCTGGTTATAGATGAATCCATATCCTTCAATAGAGAACGGGAAGGCATAATTTTTGCCATCAAACGTTGTAGCCGCTGTGCTATTCTCCACAGCATCCTTCATCCAAGACTCGGATGTGAGGTCCAGAACACGATCTTTGAATTTCTCGACATCCCCTGTATCCAGCATCATCATCGTTGTAGGGCTGCCAGAGGCATACAAAGCAGACGCTTTTTCAAACGGAGACTGTCCACTGCCTACAGGTACAATTTCAAGTGTTATATTTGGATTTTCGGCATGAAAGTCTTTAGCCACTTGTTCCAACTGACTGTTAATTTCCGACTTTGAATTAAGCAAGGTGATTTTGACACTCTCACTGCTGCTACCCTCTGAGGAGGAGTTGGACTCCGTCGCTGCTTTACCTCCACATGCCGACAATACAAGCATCATAGTCAATGACAATACCGA
Source organism: Paenibacillus sp. FSL H7-0942 (assembly GCF_045040715.1). NCBI lineage: Bacteria > Bacillati > Bacillota > Bacilli > Caryophanales > Paenibacillaceae > Paenibacillus > Paenibacillus sp. FSL H7-0942. The sequence goes on from NZ_CP150279.1 coordinate 5,974,033, forward strand.
TAATTTCATCCATCTCTGTTCTCTTTTCATCTTGTTATGGCCCCCGATCAATAGTTTAAAAGGAAACGCTTACAAATCGAATTATAATGTCAAAGGTTTGACATGTCAATCGTTTGACATACCATTCAAAAAAAAATTTCTACGACTTCATTTTTCCGTTGCAAAAGGACGAATATGAAAAAACGACCTGTATCAGGTCGTCTCTCTCTCCACGATAGTAACTGGCAAAATATGCTCCATTCCGATCTTCTCTTCCGCGAGTTGGCGCCGAATCAGATCAATCGCCAGCTTAGCCATGGCCTCCACCGGCTGCCTGATCGTTGTTATGCCAGGCATCGTATACGCTGCCGCACGACTGTCATCATAACCTATAATAGCGATATCGTCGGGTACCTTGCGCCCACCTAACACGATCTGCTTCAGCGCATGCACCGCCATCAGATCACTCGTTACAAAGAGCCCATCCACCTCGGGGTGTTGTGCAAGCAGCTTATCCACCAATTCCGTATACTGATGCTGATCAAACACATTCAGATCGGTTTCATGAATCATGACCGGTTTGACTCCATGAGCCTGCAATGTATCAACGAAACCTGTCGTCCGGCGATTGGACAGCATTTGCAATTCCAAATTACCGCAGATATGTGCCAAATGTCGTCTGTTCTTCGAGAGCAACAATTCAGCAGCCATAACCCCTCCCTGATAGTTATCAGATGAGATAAACGGGATGTCTTCACCGATCTTACGATCAAAGGTCACGATTGGGGAATGCAGATTCATATACTCATCAACTTCCAGTGTATGACTTCCCATAATAATGCCATCCACGCGATTACCCTTGAGCATTTCCACATATTCACGCTCTTTGGAAGGGTCCATGTGGGAATTGCATAACATAATTTTAAACCCATTCTGGTAAGCATGATACTCAACATAGCTAGCCAGTTCTCCAAAAAACGGATGGGATACATCGGGAATAATCAAGCCTATCACATTGGATTGCTTACGCAGAAGAGAACGGGCAATTTCGTTGGGTCGATAGTTCAGTTCGTCCATGGTTTGATACACTTTGTCCCGAGTCTTCTGACTGATATATCCCCGGTTGTTTAATACACGCGAGACGGTAGTTACAGAAACTCCTGCCCTGAGTGCAACATCATGAATAGTTGCCATAACAGCCTCTTTTCCTACAACATTCTTCATACCTTTAACATTATAAACCTATTGTTAAACCTGAACCAAAGCCTTGGTACCCGCCAGCTGCTTCATTCCGCTACAATTCTCGCTCTCGGCATGCTATGCATAGCTCCGTGCGTAACATGGACCTGTACCACATACGTACCTGGTTCTTCAAAGGTATGCTGGATTTCATACTGCCCTTCCTCTGCCTCCTTGGCAGTTATAGCCCCTTGATTCTCCAGTTCGTCCGCTGTCATCATACCTTGTTCCGGAGATACAGAAGGCGGATCATCAAGCTCATTCCAGATCTGGAATTGCACATGGTCAGCATGACTTAACGGTGCATCTCCCTGTGTAAGCTTCACCTGCAACCGTGTTGGTTCATGAAGAGAAGCTTTCTCTGGAACGTCAAGTTTCACTTTGATCATCTCCGGCATCTCGCCCGATTGTGACTGTTCTTCATAAGAGCATCCCACCGTCAGGAGGAGCAGAATAACGAAGGGCATGAACCAACGAGCTTGTCCGCTCATCACCATCTATCCTTTCTTATTAAGAAGATTTTGGTGTTTTGCCGATACCCCACAGCATCACGATGATGATAATAAAGGCGATCAGTGCCAGTAATGGAATCGTGATGAAACCAAACCAGTTCAAATAGTCGGTATAACATGGAACCTTACCGCACGCGACGGCATTACCTGTAGCTGAAAAAATACGCTGGATCGTTACATGATATAACGAAATGCCGCCACCGACGAAACTCAGTGGGAGTACGTATTTGGTGATGCCCACGTCATCCTTAAAGTAGGCAATGCCCAACAAGATGGTTAGTGGATACATGAATATACGCTGGTACCAGCATAGATCACATGGAAGATATCCCTTGATCTCACTGAAATAGAGACTGCCCCCTGTTGCAATAACGGAAACGGCCCAAGCAATAAATAACCGGGTATCGACATGTCTCGCTGGACGCTCCGATTTTGATGATGTACTCATTCCTCTGTCCCCCTCTTCATTTTGCTTATACCAAATTATCATACATCATTCTAGACTCCATCGGCTATTCAAGCTGTTATGTAGGTCATTACTCGATGATTATACCAAATATTTGAACTTTTGGGTGAATACAAAAAAGCTGCCGTATGGGGCAGCTCTTTTTGTTTTAATCTTGTTTCACTCTACTATTACATCGATTTCGTCAGCGTAATGGAACCATCTTTTTGCGCCCATTTCACGTCCCAGTTCAGAAGTTCAGCGATGAAGCGCAGAGGTACTTGCGTACGTCCATCTTTGTTTACAAATACAGTTGCACCCACGTTTTTCTTCACGCCGTTCACTTCCATAACGTTGTTGTTCACCCAGAATTCAAGGGTATCATCGCCAGCCATTACGGTTACTTGTTGTGCTTTTTTGTCCCATTTCACCGTTGCACCAATACCTTCACTCAGGAAACGCAATGGAATGTATGTTGTGTTTTTCCAAAGCACTGGTGTGGTATCCATGTTGGTTGTTTTATCGTTAATTTTCAGCATTTTGCTGTTCAGTTGCATCCACACCGTTGTCATTTCTGGCGCTGGTGCTGGTGTTGCTGGCTCTTGGAATTTATCGTTGAATTGAGTCACGATGGCGTTACCCAGAGCTTGACCTACACCAAACATCACTTTGAAGCCTTCACGATTTGTTGTGTACGAAGCATCATAGTTACCTGCTGCATATTGATTCAATACGTTTTGTACTTGATTTTCATGCGTTGTCAGCGCTTGTTGTCCTGCTGCTTTTGGCAGATTTCCAGCTGTTGCTGAATCCAGGAATGTAGCAAATTCTGTTGTAAATCCATCAATACGTTTCTCTACTGCTGCACGAGCCGCAGCATCGTTGTTTTTAACAGCTTTTACATAGTCGCTTTGTGCGTTAACGTGGTTCGTAACCCAAATTTTCTCGAAAGCATTGGAACCATCGTTACCGTAAATGGAAGCAATCGCTGCTTTGAAGTCAGCTGTGTTTCCAGCTTCAGCTGTAACCAGTGCGTTGGAAGCTGCTGTGCGTCCATCAAACTCCTCTTGCATTTGCAGAGCCGAAAGTGCAAAGTGTTCGGAAGCCAAGTGGTTGAGTGCAGATCTCAGATCAGCTGCTTTTGTATCCGCTTTGGTATTTTCGAATTTCTCAGGCATTTGTGTCGTAATTGCTGTGGAGAGTGCTTTACTTACGTCGAACATTTCTTTGAAACCTTCACGGTAAGCCTTGTATGCATCAGCGTAATCTCCAGCTACATACTCATCAAATACTTTTTGCACGAGATCTTCATGTACTTTCAGCGCCTGTTTGGCTGCTGCTTTTGGCAACTTGCCTTCGGTAGCTGTGCTCAGGAATGTGGAGAACTCATCCACGAAACCGTTGATGTTTGCTTGTGCTTGTTTGATTCCAGCCTGGTTGCCCATTTTGGTTGTTTTCACCAGATCATCTGTGTATTTGTTATGAGCGCGGAAGATGCGTTCGAATTCTTTGGCACCTGCGTCACCGTATAGGGAAGCGATTGCTGGTTGCATATCCAGTGCATTCTGGTCAAGTGCTTTGTAGGCTGCATCTGCATCTTTTGCTCCGTCATAGGCTTTCGCCATTGCCGTTACTGCGAGTGCAAAGTGCTCGGACAACAGGTGGTCCAGGTTTGCTCTCAGGTCAGCCGCAGGTGTGTTAACGGATGCTTTCATCATGGTCATTGGTGTCTGTGGTGCGGCAGCTGCTCCAGCGATCCCCGGCATCAACAGTGTCAAGCTAAGTACAGGTGCGATAAACTTCTTCATCTTCATTTTCATTACGTGTTCACTCCTCGATTATGTTGTGTGTATAATTTCTTTCCTCGTCGTCGTCTTCATAGGGTGTAACGCAGGGTTCTCTATTCTGGATCACTCTGTGGGTAAAAAAAAATTCGCAACCTTCAGTGAAGAAAGCTGCGAACGCCTGTTGTATCAAGGTTTTTTTGAATTAAAAAAATATAAAATTGTAGTGATCTTTCCGATCCAAGACCACATACATACTGTAATATAGATACTTCATTTTCCTTTATTTCTCAACTAAAGCTTACATCAAAGGTTATCCTGAAGTACAATAAGGACATATCATATTATTCGCGAAGGAGGTCCATTCATGACCTGGTTGCCTTATGTTTTAATTGTGGGTATCGCCTTGTTTGGAGGTATTGCTACCATGATCATCGGTAATTCCAAAGCCAATCAGACCAGCAACCCCGAATATGACCGCCGCACAAAGCAAAACCTAAGCAAACTTTCCTATGTATATGTTGGTGCGATTGTACTTGGTTTTGGCGGACTAATCCTCTATCTTTTTAACTAAAATGTTTCGATTCGGCAAAGAATACGTTCAAACACGCCAAGCAGCTTCAGTTTTTGTTCTACATATCCAATGGTTGAGGGGCCATCTCCCCTCTCCCTGATTACTGCCAAAAATCCGCGTAACATCCATACTTGTAACTGTTCGTAAAGCTGCCTCCTGTTAAAATCAGCATTCTCCTGCACATAACCATCTTCAAAGTCAGCCATAATCTTTCCAAGTTCTTGCCTATGTGTTGACGAGGGAATTGTAGAAGTCAGTACAGCTGCAAGATCGAAATGATGATCGTCCATTCTTACTTCACCGAAATCAATAATGTAGATGGACTCTTTTGTAAACAACAAATTCCACATGCCCAGATCCCCATGAATGACTGAATGGTTCGTCTTGCGAAATTTCAGACACTCCTCTGTAAGCTGCGCTAACATACGAATTTGTTCGGATGAAGAGGCTAACACTACATTGGAAACCTCACGCCATAATTGAGATAACTCGAAACGATCTTCCATACCAGCAACCTTAAGATGATTCGTCATACGATGAAAAAGACCGACCACCTGACCTAACCGAACAAAGTCAATGTTACTTTGGGAACGTGGAAGCAAATCCTCTATGTAGATCTGCAAATTATAAATCTCATCATTATATGTAATATACGGAATCCTGTATTTTGTCTGTACCATGGATGGCGAAATATTTACTGATGCCAATGCCTGAACCATTTCATACTCAATCCACGCCTGTTGTTCGTTCCTCAGTTTACGTAAAACGAACTTACCTTGTGTAGACTCGATCAGCATCGCTTTAGAACTATTACCGTGTTCTATGGCATTAAATCCTACAATATTCCCAATATCATATTGAACTGCCACGTAATGAAAAATTGTCATGCCTTCACCTCGTTTCCTGATCCTAAGCGATCTATTCAACAGACAGATGCTAGTCTCCTGTTCATATACACATGTTTACAAGTTGGAGATAATTCAGAATTATTCTGGATATGTTCGGGGTTTAATATAAAGCCATAAGGGACAGCGAGCCCATTAAACAAAACTAAACCCCAACTTGAAGGAGAGATATATGATGAAAAAAAACATGAAGAAATCCGTAGCAACGATGATGGTACTGGGCATGACATTAACAGGAGCAACGGGTGTATTTGCCGGAACGCAACTGGAGAAAATCTCTGCATACCTTAACCATGGAATCAGCTTTAATGTTGATGGCGCGGCTTACTCACCAACGGATGGCAATGGCAACAAACTTGCGCCAATTACTTATAACAACTCCACTTATCTGCCCGTACGAGCGCTTGCCGATGCACTGCATGTGCCTGTATCCTATGACGGCAAAAAAGGACAGGTCATTATCGGCCAAGCAACAAGCAATCCATCAGCCTTGACGAATGTAACGTATAGCGCAGCACAAAAAGAGGCGATTCAAAAAGCTTTTGCACAATTCGATGGGTTCGAGACAGCTTATGCACCTCAGCAGATGCTCGCAGGTGACACGTTCAAAAGTGTAGGTGCGGGTGGCGACGGCGTCAGCTTTGTTTTTAACCATATGAAAGTGGATGTGTCTCCAAGAGATTATTCGGACGGTTATACGAGCAAAGACGTGAAACTGTCCAATGGTGTTATTGCCAAATGGTACACACCAGATCAAACGGGCATGCTCACATTCCAACTGGATGATCGCTACGTTACCCTTAGCTCCCCGGATCATAAGCTGAGCCAAGCTCAGTTGCAACAAGTCGCTGTCTCTGTTCAAAAAGCCAACAGCAACAATGATCAAGGGATCACTGCATTCGCAGATGTGAACTATAGCAAACAACAATTGGATAACATTCGCAAAGCATTTGCGAAGTTTGACGGGTTCACAACAGCCTATGCCCCACAACATATGGTTGCTGGAGATACGTTCAAAAGCGTAGGTGCAGGCGGTGATGGTGTAAACTTTGTTTTCAATCGTATGAATGTCACGGTATCCCCTAAAGACTACTCGTTCAGCTATGATGGCAAAACGGTAAAACTGCCTAATGGCGTATCAGCCAAATGGTATACACCAGACCAAACGGATATGCTCACATTCAAGCTGGACGATCGTTATGTAACCATCAGCTCGCCGAATAACCAATTGACTCACACTCAACTGGAGCAAATGGCAGTATCCGTACAAAAAGTGAAATAAACAAAAATAAACACACATCATTTCGGTCCCGCTCCATGAGCTGGGGCTGATTTGATGTGTGTTTTTTTGAATCTTTAGAATTTATTTTTATCAAATGGTTCTGGAAGCTTTAAGGAGTACACCATCGTTGATTTTCCTTCTTTCACGGGAACAATCACGTTAAGCACACCATCTTGTAACATGTTTTCTGGAATCTTGGCTGTGCTAAATCCCCACTTCCTCTCAGGTATGTCCGTTAAAGATACTTTCCCGAGCACCGAAGTGTAGTCTGGATTGATGAACAGCAACTCTGTAATTGAATCTTTAGAGGAGGAAATGGTCAATGTTCGATCAAAATTAAGCACCACACCATCAATTCGGTCTGGCACAGCTGATTCCATCGGCCTTGTATTTACCGGATCTAATTGGTAACTCTCCCCTACCCGATCCATCCATCGTGCTCTTGCATGAAAAGGAAGAATTTTGGAATCCATGGCTAGATCAGTTCCCTTTTCTTCATCGCTCATGCTTAATTGTTTGTTGTAACCAGTTGCTTTTGTTTCCGACACTTTGAGCCCCAAGTCCTTACTCCACTGACCTAAAGGAATAAAGGTCTGATTGTATAGCGTCAACAATTGTTTTGAAGGTTGATTCACACTGGAAGAACGCTGACCACGAGTGAAGGTGAGCCGATCCTTCCTGAGATTATATTGAATATGAAATGCTTTAGTGAATTCTTCTAAAGGAACATAATGCTGACCTTCCATATAGAAGGTGGGCTGCCCTTTATACTCCAATACACCCTGATCAGACTTAATAGCTACAGGTTCCATCGGGAAAAACACATTAGAGAACTGAAAAGAATTCCAATATTTTTTCCAGTCACTGTACGTACCATAATTCAATTTAAGATGTTTATTTTCTGAAATAACATATAAGGATGGCGGGTAAGAGCCTGGATTGGAAAAATACTGTTCAATAATATACTCATCCTCAGTAATCCACTGGATACTTTCGGTACGAGCGCGATAAGGAGAATCATAGGAACGAATCCGCTTAAGGGTCTTCAAATCATAGACTTGTACCTTGGACGACTCCATTTTACTATCCAGACCGTTCTCTGTGACCAGAACCAATGTTTTTCTTTCGGGTGAGATAAATGATTGCACATAGCCCACTCGCTCTTTAATCAGTGTAGTTTTTTTGCCATTTTTGGTTACAACCACAGTCCAGTCTGATTTCCGATCCCTCGTGTTGCCTTGAGAAACATTTAGATGAACATCTGCACTTACCTGAAAAGCTTTAGTAGACAAGCCCGTCTTCTGGTCGGGCTTCATCCACAAGTCGCTTACTTTGGCCTTCTTCCCCTTTATACCGCCATATTCAAGATAGTGACAATCTAAAGTATCTGTGCAATAAACCCCAAAATTACGGGTTTGTGGAATCGGTGATACCACATATTTGGTATCTGTAAAATCCCTTTCCAGCAAAAGCTTTCCGCGAGTGTATACTTTTTTTCCTGTGACCATGGAATAGTAGTTGGATTTAGGTACGTTTTTCTCATAGATCGTATAATATATTCCGATTTGAGGTTCCAAGTGGATACGGTTTTCGCCCTCATGGACCTTGCGAAGTGTGTTCGAGCTATAGTCATACTCGTACAAAACGTAATAATGCTGCTTATCATCCGTGGCATAATAAGTTATGTATCCTTTTAACCCTGCTGGTGTGTCACTAACGATAGGATCATACTGATGGGAAGTTGTCGTCAGACCGGTATGTATTCTAGGGAGAATAGCTGGATCGGTAAAATGGTACTCATTTTCTTTGAGTTCACCAGTATCAAAACTCGTTCGAAGCGTAGTCACGGTCACCTCCGTGCCTCTGATTGCAAAACGAATGTTATGTTGCACCCGATCTGTGGATGAAATGGATCGCTCTGCGTTCTGAGCCGTTTGAGTTATTGAAGTGGACGCTGAGACTGTGAATTGCGACATGCTGAGTATAAAAATTGAAACTAAACTGACGATGAGCCATTTGGATCCTCTGGACATACTTAACTCCTTCTCTGTGTAATGGATTTGGTTGAGACTCGTTAAGTATAGAACTTTTGATCTAAATATTCATTACTTTTTCTTCCATCTTCTGGCCCTAATGGAACATTCCAAAGGACAGCGACAGATCTATTCATTTATCTGTCAACTGCCCTTTAGAATTCACTAAATCTCTTTCTACGTATGGATGCTACCGCTTAATAGCTGTTTCGGTTAACCCATCAAACCTTTAGTTCAGCCAAACGAATAACCCTGCGATAGACCATCGCATCCATCAAATCCTCCCAGTCAAGTTCACTGGCATTAACGTCTCGATAATAGACCGCAGAAGCAGGCAAGAAACCAACCAGCGGTCCTGTACCGCCACATATCAGGCTACCGCCGTCTCCGCCTTTGGGCATCACATCTCCAACCGAATCCAGTGTAAGCTCATACTTGTAGGGATCACCGGCAAATTGCACTCCGAAGAAATTTGGCAGTTCCAGATCATAAGGACAATCATCCTTTTCTTCACCCCGTGAAGAGGCCGTCTCTGCCAATCCATCCACAATTTCATCCACGCCTTCCAGACTTCCAAAGTGCTTCAATCTCATCGTATAGTCGAAGCTGTCACCCCAGGGAAATAACGTGCGACAACCGCCGCCATAGATATACTCCCATTCGTCTTCGGTTAGTAAACCAAAACCCGCTGCAGCTTCCTCCCTCACAACGTCTTCCAACTCTATTCCTTCGTTGAACCACAGGATTCGGACTTCATTCTCACTTTGGCGAATCAGACGAAACTGTTGATGCAGTTCATATTCACGGATCTCCGACTGCTTAAACTGCTCCAGTGCTGAAGGGAAATCAGGATTTTCCTGTGCAAATGCTTCCTCCTTGGACACTTCAATCCAGCCAAGTGAGATCAGTTCGCATTCAACAAGCATCGGCGCAATGTTGACCGTTCTTACAGGTGACATTTGACTCGCCAGAAAAGAATCCACGTCCTCCACACCATACTCACTGACCGTTTCATGCAGGTCGGCTGATGTCTCTTCGTTCATACCATGCTGCCAACGATCCCAGCCGAGTGTTACTTGATCCCCAGGCACAAACACAAATCTCAGCCCATCCTCCGTAAATACACCTGTCTCTATTCGCTGACCAAACCGTTCAAATGTCTCGAGACCCTCATATACCATACCGTCTGGTAACTGACGAACAAGCTTACGCATCCAAGCCTCTTTGTCCTGAGCATTCAACCCCTGCCAGATGTCTCGTCTCAATGCTTCCATAACTTTCTCCACCCTCCTTATGCACATTCACTTCTCTAAAATACTTTACTAGCGAAGCACAATCTTACTTGTGTTGTTTACATTTTTATTTCTCTGCGGCCTGCAAAAGTTCCATCAATAATTCCTTCCGTCTTCCCTCGGCCTTGCGAGCAAGCGTTGAGAGCTTCTCCACCTTGCCAAAGATCGGATAGAGTACACGTTCCGCTTCATAATACTCAAGTTTTTGAATCTGCCTAACCAACAGTTCGAGTATTTCATCATTCTCCAGCTCGGGCTGAATCTTCAACTTCAGACTATCGGTCGAACGACGCAAGCTGGCGACTAACGCAGGTATGGATTGAGCCGTTACACCCTGTTGTTCTACAAATGCCGCAATGAACTTATCCTGAATCAACTGATGCTCATCATCCACTTCACCCATGTAATATTCAACCAACGGGAAATACTGCTCATCCACAAGCCCCAGTCCAAAGGTTGCATAACTGCCCGGCATACAGCTTTTCTCTCCCTCGGTATCCTCGTAGAACTCAAACTCTTGGATAGCCTCACGCGCATACTCTTCCAGAAGTGGATGCAATTCCGGGTACTCCAGTGCATTGGCAAAGAATCGGTGGGTATCCGACTTCGCGAGCCCTTTGATCGGCAAATACTGCTTTACGCTGGACTTGAGCTTGATCTTATAACTTTTCGGAAAGCCCTGTTTCAATAAATGAGTGATAAAGGTAAGTGCCTGTTGATAGGCACCCGGCTCTTCCTTACGAATGTGAATGGTCATCAGAGCAAATACATCATTTGCTTTGCATTCTACTTCTTCCGTTTTCACATGAATATCGTCCTTCGCATACGTTCCGCTACCTTCTGTCATCATACGTGCCGCACGTTTGCTACCGAGTTGCTTCGCGAGTTCCAGAAAAGTCACACCTTTGGATTTGCTATAACTGGGCTCAAAACGTAGAATCATGACCGCCGCATATAATAGCAGATCGATTGATTGAGTTTCGGATGTTTGCTCCTCCCCAGGCTCGTTCAAATGTTGGCCTGCCTGTGTCTCAATGTTCGACTCCAGCGTTGCTCCAGGTTTTAGTGAATATTCATTGGTACGATAAGGCGAAGACTGAACATCATAATACTGTGGCAAAAACTGATTCTCCACCCATGCCGTCACTGCATGAGTAATCTCACGACGATGTTCCGCAAGTGCATCCGAACGCCCCTGATTCAACTCTTGAATCTGGTCATACTGCCTGATCGTCCATGCTACATCCAACTCCGGGAACAGCTTTGGATCGAGCAGATGACTTGTCAAAAAGAAGGATTCCAATGGCTTCGTTGGATATGTACTGTTCTCCAGATTCTTGTCTACATAGGTATGAATACGCTCAAGGAGCATCGCTCTTTTCTCTTCGTTTATCCATTCCAATAAAGTCAGTTGCAGCTTACCTTCGGTTGTTGGGAATTTCCCTCGCAAGGTGAAGCGGTAGTCAATTAACGGAGTATCTGCCAGCTTGTCCAATCTTCCCTGAACAACCTCTGCAAGCTTAGGCCCGATCTCGTTCCGTACCTGTTCCTCGGTAAAGACTCTTCCCTGCTTTGATTTTACATCATCATCATCCAAACCCAGATCCAGGCTGTCTACCGTGGTCCGTCCAGGTTTGTAATCCAGTACAATATCATTAAAAATACCCATTTGCAGCGTGGTTCGCTTCACAACACTTTCCAAGTCATCCCGCTTTTCCTGTTCATCAAACCATTCATGGATCGTCGTCATCATCTCTTCCATCGCCTGATCATAAAGTGTACTCATCTAATCTCCTGCCTTCCCATGCATCTTATGATGTTCATCAAACACACTTGAACCTCTATGAATCCCGGGTCAATCCGGGACATCTATGTTATACATACGTATTGATGTTCGTATACTACCTATTATTTTACTCTCTCAAGTACACCCGGAACAATAAGGCTTACGCACGGTTGCTTGCTAGTCAAAGAGATCTACAGATTCCTTTCATAACTATGTACGCTCTCGGCATGCCCTCGCTATCGTCATCCCCACGTTGTATAATTATTATATTCCTTCTCAGGAGGTTCGAATAAATGAGCTACAGCAAATACTTCCCCTTGGAAAACTATTTGAATCAAGTTTCAATCACCCTTACATATGCAGAGCTTGAGGAGATTCTCGGATTTACGTTACCCCCTACAGCGTATAATCGCGAACAATGGTGGGTGAATAATTCCAATAATCATACACAGGCACTATCCTGGTTAAATGCCGGATGGAAGGTTGAGAATGTGATTCTAGGAAAACAAGTAACTTTTGTCCGCTGCGAGTCATAATCGATCTGTACGATATAGATTAATAGTTATAACTCCAAAGGTTCTATTTTCCATAAATGTTATTCGAGACAAAAAAAGCAGGGTAGACTGATGAATTCATCAGTTCTCCCCTGCTTTGTAAATTAATTAACTGTCTTATACCACTCGTTCACTTCGGCGGTAATATCATCGCCGCCCATGGATTTCCACTTCGTCACAAACGCATCAAATTCCTCAATGCCTACCTGACCATAGATGATCTTGCTGAACGTATCTTTCTCCAACTTGTCGATTGCGTCCTTCTTCATTTTCATCGTCTCGGTTGGTGCCCCGGTGAACTTGTTCTTGATCGCGTTATCTTTATTCGCAACAACCACCTCAGCGGCTACAAATACTTCCGGTTTGTTGGCAATCTTCGTATTTTTCTCAAAAGGAGTCTCCGGTTCTTTGCCCTTCGCAAGTTCCGCCAGCGTATCCATCATGAGATTCGGAATCCGTGCACCATCATACGTAATCGTATATTTGAGTGGTGATACGCCGTCCTTCACTTCAGCTTCACCAACGACTTTGCCATCCACGATGTCATAGTCATATCCTTGTGCGAAGCCATGTTCGAACTCGCTGCCCACTTCCGGGTTGGCAAAGTTGTCGAACAGATAATTTTGATACGTAAAGAAAATCTCCGGGTTCGCCATGTCTTTGTTAATCAGTACAACGCCGTTACTTGCACCAGAACCATGCTGGTGGCTCTCACCTGTTGGTCCTGTAGGTAAAGCAATGGCCTTGTACGTGGCACCGTCCACATTTTTCTTCACATCATCAATCGGCCAGTTTGGCATCCAGTGTGGCCCCACAATAATGCCTGCTTTACCTGCGGTGAACAGTTCTGCTGCCTTGATCTCATCATAGACACCCGCTTCTTTGGGCAGGTAACCTTTGGACAACCAATCTTTCATCGTTGCAAGACCTTCCTTCACACCTGGCTGAATGGAGCCATATTGCAGTGTTCCATCTCCGGCATCATTCCACTGTCCAGGCATGGTGTTGTACATGCCGAAGATCCAGCCGGATTCCGTCATCCAGGTATTGAGCGCATTTTTCATGCCCACGGTCAGACCATACGTATCTTTCTTGCCGTTCCCATCCGGGTCTTGATTCGTAAAAGCATCCATGACCGTAACCAGCTCATCCATGGTTTTTGGTTCTTCCAGTCCCAGCTTCTTCAGCCAGTCTTCCCGGATAAACATGACCGAATCGCCGTTGTAAGCATAATCGAAGATTGGAATGCCATAACGCTCGCCCTCATACATGTATGGATACCATTCCTCGGATGCTGATTCGGATGCCTGTTTCCATGTGTCTGAAGCATATTTGTCAAACAACTCGCCTGCATTGGCAAATTTGCCGGACTCAATTAATTCCCGGACCAGATTGTAGTCTCCCCGAATGGAGACGATATCCGGCAGTTCTTCGTTAGCGGACAGGGACAAGCGTAATTTCGTGTAAAATGCATCATTGGTCACCGATACAGCCCATGGCGTAGTCAGATCGATGCCAAGTCGTTCCTTAGCCCATTTGGTATGCACATTGTTCTGGGCCGTTTCCCCATTCTTGAATTTCGTATCATCATTCCAGGCCCGCAAATAACTCATCTGTACCGCGGGTTCATACTTCCCATCTTGCAGAGCAAGTGGTGCAGCGGCTTCCTTCGCCGGTTCTTCCTTGGCCCCCGAACTACATGCCGTTACAGCAACCATCGTGATTGCGAGCAATGCCGTCATCATTTTTCTATACATGAACTAACCCCTCCTCAGGTAACTTGGATACCCTTTCGTGCCAAATGCACCTCTGCATTTGCCATCATTCGATTTCAACCGCTCACGGGTACAAAATATGGACGAACAACACCATTTCGATCCTTATTTTGCTGATGCAAGTCGCTGATTGGATTGATGCCAAATGCACCTTACATGAAAAGGATAGTGCAGCCGGGGAGGCAAACATATATCACAATTTCAATGTTCATATCGATTTGTTAACCGTTCCGAAAATCTTGCGGGGTCAGTCCATAATGTTTGCGGAACACCTGAATGAAATAAGGTGTATTATTGTACCCCACTTCCTGACCAACTTCATAGATCTTCATCGCCGTATGCTTCAGCAAATGAACCGCACGTTCCATTCTGGAACGGATAATATAATCACTAATGCCCTCACCTGTGGATTGTTTGTACATTTTCGACAGATATACGGGGTGCAAATGAACCTCTCCGGCAATGACCTGCAACGATAGATCCTCACCCAGATGATGGTCAATCCATTGCTGCACCTGCCGAATCAGCGTTGATCCGGCATCCTGTCCCGCATCGCTTGTGCTCTCTTCCCACTGCTTCATCACACATCTGGTCCACGTTTCCAGACTACGCAGCGAGATACCATATCCATCCTTGAGCAGCTGCTGGTATTGCTCGCCAAGCACTTCGGTTAACTGCCTTCCTTCCCGATGAGCCATATAGGAGAATGCTGCCGCCAAATAATGAAAAGCCACATACACATGCTCCGGGAACACACTGTTCGACAGTTCGGCAAAGATCTGATCAATCTTGCGGTGTGCATCCTCCATGCGCCCCGCTTCCAGTAACGTCGTTAGACCCGGTGGTTCATACAGCGCTGCAAGAGACTTTAACGTGGCCCCATTGGTTCCCGCCGCCGCATTCAGATGTAATCCTTTGCCTGCCTCGGCCTGCTTGCGAAGTGCACTCACAGCTTGATGATATAGCTGCGGCACCTGATCTGGGAAACGCCCCATACGACTAACGGACAGGGAAATGGTCGCGTTCAGATACTGCCTCACACTGTGGATCAACCGCTCTCCAAGTCGGCCCATTAACATTTCAGGTTCGGCCTGAGTTTGTTTGGGACTGGCCATGAAGACCAGATCATCATAGGCGTCATCCGTATGGCAGAGATGATAGGTACTCCCGCAGATCTCTTCCACCACATTTGAGATGGCGTACTTCATCAATCGAAACGCTTTATGTGTGGGTTGATGGTCATCATACCGGATGAGCAACAGTTGCATTTTATCCTGTGGACGGAACCCGATCTCCAGTTGCTCCAGCTTGCCTTCAAGTTCAGCATCCGCAAATTTATGCCCTAACAATACATCCTTCATCAGCTCCGCCCGCTTCTCGGGTAGATGTTCCCTCACGGAATACATGGCCCGCTGATGCAGCATTTGTTTCTCACCCTCAAGGCGAATCTGCACGGCTGCCTGTTGCACGGATTCAATCAGTTCCTCATCCCGGACCGGCTTGAGCAGATAACTAACCGTCCCATGTTTGAGCGCCTGCTTCGCATAATCGAAGGAAGCATGCCCCGATAAAATAATACATTTGGTCTGTTCCCACTTTTGCCTGATGTGACTGACCAGATCCAGACCGGACAGACCCGGCATGCGGATATCCGTGATAATAATATGGACCTGATGTGATGCCATATGTTCCAGAGCTTGTTTGACTGAATAGGCTTTGAATACCTGCCCAATCCCGTGTTCTCTCCACGGTATCGAGACAGCGATCGACTCTACTGCCGAATGTTCATCATCCACGACCATCAGATTCATCATGCGGTTGTTCCTCCTCAAACCATCGAATTTCTACACTAAGTCCACCATAAGGAATCGCTCCAAAATGAAGCCCCGACGACAGCCCATATCGCGTAACGAGACGCTGGTGCACATTCCATGTCCCTGTTCCAATCTCCTCGCCCATTGGTTCATTGATCTCCCGTTCCAATTCGGCAATCTCTTCCGCTGTCAGTGTGACACCGTCATTGTCAACAAACAGGCTGTATCTTGTATATTTTCGTCCCTCAATATGTTCGGGTACCGCCATCCCCGTTACGACGACATGCCCACTGCCTTCCATCGGCTCAATGCCGTGGATCACCGCATTCTCTACGATTGGCTGAATGAGCAGCCGCGGAATGTGGAGCAACATCAGTTGCTGCGGTACGGCAATCTCGTAGGTCAGCCGGTTGGTTCGCATCTGTTGAATGGACAAATAATGGTCCAGCAACCGGATCTCTTCTTCCACTGTCGTCATGTCATTCTCGCCCCGCGTAATGTAGCGATAGTAGTCTCCCAGACTTAGCGACATGGCAATAACCGCTTCACGGTTGCCCAGCTGGGTCATATTTTTGATATAAAACAGGCAGTTGTATAGAAAATGCGGATTGATCTGCGACTGCAGATGCTTCAATGTCGCTTCCCGTGAGCGAATACGTTCCTCGTATACCTTCTCGATCAGTTCCTGAATCTGCTCCGCCATATGGTTGAAGCTCTGGGTCAGGTACGCGAATTCATCACGAGAGTGATCGACCGGAATCCGTGTGGACAGCTGTCCTTTGCGAATCTGTTGCAGTCCTCTCATCAAACGGTGGATGGGCACCTGAACTTTTCGATACAAAAGCAGTGCAGCACCGATACTCAGCACGAGCAGTAACAAAATGGAAGTAATAAACATATTTCGGCTCTTGTCCATCGGGGTTAGCAAATCATCCAATACCACCGGGTTCACGTATACTGCTTGCAGTTGTTTGGAGTGCACGTAACTGACCAGATATTGTTTGCCGCCCACCTCCAATTGATGATTGCCTTCTCTCTCCGGCCCGTTAAAAGGCATATCACGCATAATCGCTTCGACAAGTTCGGGGTCCGCCGTACGGTTCAGCAACGGATCGTTACCTGGTACCAGCAAGAAAGGATCTCCTCCCTGCGTTTCTTTAAAATCATCCAACATGGCAACCACGTTCATCGGGTCAAAATTAATCTCCATCACCGTTCGCACGCCTGTATTCATCGGTTTTTCATTCCACTCGTAGTTATCCGTGAAAAAATAGGTGAAACTCCCCTTCTCCAGCTGCCATTGGCCAGGTTGCGGAAACGTCAACATCTTCTCATCGTAGACCGTCCGGCTGGACATGGTGGATAACACAAGTTCCGCTTGTGGCAGGACAATGGTAATATCGTTCTTCCAGCGGCTGGTGGACTGGTACAACGATAATTTGTCGAGAATATCCAGATAGATACTGTTTTTCTCATATTGGCTGGTTGAATCCGTCATGTAACGGTAGTGCAGGATACTCGGATCTCGCAACAATGTCAGGCCATACAGCGAGAGCTGCTCGATATTTTTATCCACCTGGGAACTGAAATAATTGAACTGGTTCAGACTCGACTGTTGTTTCTCTTCAACGACCATGTCCACATTTGCCTGATTCGCGTATGTATAGAGCAGCAGAATGGGTACGAGCAGGCAGATTAAAAGAATGACCGTCTTCGCAAATACTGTGAATTTCATCGTTTCACCCTGTCCCTAAATTTGGAGTCGTTCTACACCGAAGTCCTATTTTATATTGAAAGCCCTTACAATTCTATATGATTTTTTGTTCTCCCGTTTTCCTGTGACTTGAAATCCTCCGTTTCCATCAACAAGTTAATATTTCAACATCCGCATTGAAATGTTGTTCTATAGTCCACCCTTTTCCGTTGCTATAATTCAGTTGCTCCACTCTGTGCAGAGGTTTGCTTGCCTCATTAATGCCGGGGGTGGACGAGATAAAGGAGGGACCCTGATGGCTATCGAACAACCGTTGACAACCAATACGCCGGTGCGAAAAATGACACCCCATCCACGCAAACGTACCCGCTGGAATTTCAAACGCACGTGGCCGTTGCATCTGATGCTGCTGCCTGCTGTACTGCTCACTTTACTGTTCGCCTATGTGCCCATGGGCGGCATTATTATTGCTTTTCAAGACTTCAAACCGTGGCTGGGGTTCACTGGATCCAAATGGGTGGGCTGGGACAACTTCCGGTTCATGTTCGAATATCCCGACAGCGTTCAGGTCATCTGGAATACGGTACTGATCGCTTCGATGAAAATTGTGGCCGGACTTGTGGCCCCCGTGGTATTCGCCATTTTGCTTAATGAGGTTCGGAACTCCACGTTCAAACGTTTCTCACAGACCTTGGTGTATCTGCCCCATTTCCTGTCCTGGGTTGTCCTTGGTGGAATTCTGCTCGACATGTTATCACCGGAAGGTGGGCTGGTAAACCAGGTTTTAGCCGCGGCTGGTGTTGAACCAATCTTCTTTCTGGGAGATGGTGACTGGTTCCGTGTAACGGTAGTTGTCAGTGATGTATGGAAGGAGTTTGGATTCGGGACAATTGTATTTCTGGCAGCACTTGCGGGTATTAACCCGGCATTGTATGAGGCTTCAGAGGTGGATGGGGCAACACGACTCAGACAGACATTACATATTACCCTGCCTGCGCTCGTGCCGATGATTATCGTGGTAGGTACGTTATCGCTGGGCAATATCCTGAATGCAGGCTTTGACCAGATCTTCAACCTGTACAATCCGCTGGTATATGAAAAAGGCGATATTATCGATACCTTTGTTTACCGGATGGGAATTCTGAATGGCAAAATGAGCTTTGCGACCGCTGTTGGACTATTCAAATCATTTGTCGCGATGTTCCTGGTCATCTCTGCGTACCGGATGGCGTACAAAATCGCCAATTACCGTATTTTTTAAGAAGCATTTTGCATAAATCCAGACAGCGACTTTCAATAAGAAAGATAGAGATCGAAATGGTTCAGTTCGTCTATATCTTGTACACGCGAGCGATTCAAATCGAATTATGCAAAATGCAGAGGAGGAATCAAGGTGTATCACAAAACAACCGGGTACCGTATATTCAATGGTTTCAACCTGATATTCATCGCGGCCGTCTCGATCCTGTGCATCCTGCCGCTCGTCCATATTCTGGCGGTTTCCTTCAGTGGTAAAGCGGCAGCATCCGCCAATCTGGTAACACTGTGGCCGATTGATTTTACGGTGGACGCCTATACCAAAACATTTGGTAACAGTAACTTTATCAGCGCACTCTGGATTTCAGTCCAACGTACCGTTCTTGGCACACTGCTCAGTATGACACTTGTTTTCCTGACGGCTTATCCGTTATCCAAGGAGAGTCTGCACTTTAAAGGACGTTCGTTATATGCGTGGTTTTTCATCTTCACGATGCTGTTCAGCGGGGGATTGATTCCATCCTATATTTTGATCCAGAAGCTTGGATTGATGAATACGATGTGGGCTCTCATTTTGCCGGGAGCGGTGGCTGTCTGGAACCTGATTCTCATGATGAACTTTTTCCGCAACGTGCCAAAAGAGCTGGAAGAAGCCGCATTTATCGATGGAGCCAACCATATCACAACCCTGTTCAAAATCTATCTGCCTGTTTCCATGCCCGCCATTGCCACGATCTCCTTATTCACCATGGTAGGTCAATGGAATTCCTGGTTTGACGGTTTGATCTATATGAATGATGCTTCCAAATATCCACTCGCCACGTTAATGCAGACCATAATTGTACAGCAAGATTTCTCCAACATGAACGTGGATGCAACGCAGCTCCAGAACATGTCTCAACGTACGGTGAACGCGGCTCAGATCTTTATTGGGGCTCTGCCGATTCTGCTCGTATATCCGTTCTTGCAGCGTTTCTTCGTCAAGGGGATTGTGCTCGGGGCGGTAAAAGAGTAAGGCAAACACACGGAATCCCTTCTTGGAATTCTTTGTTCAGAAAGATCATGATTTCAGTTGATTCGAGATCTTTCTCCCGCGAGTTGCGTTGTTATATTCATTAATTAACTCATCCAGCACCATGGATTGGCGAATAACCTCCGGATGCCATAGTTCCGGGTATTGAGCTGCAATCTGGTAGAGCCTTTGCCGTGCATGTTCGATACATTCCTGAATGGTTTCCGGATTATGTACCATACTCCCGCCCCCTGTTGTCCTTGAATATCATCATCCAAAAAAGACCATCTAATATAATATTCGGAACAAGAGGGGATTTGGATTACCCCAAAATTAAAATTTTGGTTATTTTTTCTTGTAAAATTTATTATTAGCGTGGATCACATGGGTTGATGTGCATATATGTTCAATACAAATAAACCGGATCGGTTGCGGCCTGTCCGGTTTTATTCCTGCTGAGTTTTTCAATTTTCTCTATCATGCTCCATTCATCTTAATCCAACATCCTTAAAACGATTGCCTATCGTCTCTGGAAAGGCACGTTTAATCGCATCAATGGCACGTTGTTCCGTAGCCCCTGCCTTCCGGATAAGCTCAATTACCCTTTGCACACATTCCGGTTCTCTCGAATCCCAAGAGATGAAGTTGTCTATTTCCTCAATGATCATTGTGTACAGGTTTGCGAGTAGCTCATACTCGTCTATGACCTGGTCCATTTGAATGGACAGATGCTTAAGTCCTGCAACATAAGAGGCAATATCCAATCTTGATTTGGCATAATAGCGAAGTACAGTTGCCGCTTGTTCTGCGTCATATGTTCCTGACTGCAAAGCAGCAGCAATAGCGGCATACGCAGCCGCCCCACAGGCATAATCTTGGGGCGGCAGCATATAGTCATGAGTTTCCCATTTGTACACGGCCTGGATTAACGATTCCTTGCAGACTTCCCATAAATCGATAGATGCACAGGCTTCCAGAATCTGATAATACCAGTAGGGTGTACTGTTCCTCCCAAATGAATCATAGGGCAGACGAATGATTTCATCACCTTGACTTTCACAGATGAATAAGACCCGTTCCACATCATCATATCCAGTAACAATGACAAATTGATCGTGCCAGAGAATCGCACCTACGCCCCGGTCAATGGAAGCTTTGATATCCAGCAGAGCCTGCTTCTGATAGAGCGGGAAAGTCGGTTCAAATGAAAATCCACCATGTTGTCCCGTTGTCACACCAATGAAGTCTGCTGCGACAAAGTTCTCTGCCATCCAATTGTATGCGGAGATTGACTCTGACGTCAGACGCCGATCCACCACTAATCGGAATGCACTTGCTGTCATACCTGCAATCATGTGGTGTGGGAAAACCGTCCACTGTTTATGTAATAAAATGCGAAACAACGCATCTGTATATGCGCTCACACCACTCCATGATCTATCTTCATCAGCAAAATTTACAGCTTGCGGGGATTGAATCCAGTCCTGCAGTACTACTTTTGTCGCCATCATCCTTCACTCCCTTCCTCTCTCATCCTATCGTGCGGAATGTGCTCCCCACCGTGGTATAGTGGACCTTTTACGGTCAGGATACTTCCTGGATATCACTCGAAAATAATCAATAGCCTGTTCTTCCAGTGCTTTCGCCTTCACTAGTACCTGTGCTAGATCTTCTGTTGTATCTGATCGCAAGACACGTCTATTTTCCTGCTGAACTATATATCCTTTCATTTGGTCAATTAACGTCCCAAGCTGTTCATAACATGCACAAGCCTGGTCCAGTTCGTTCCATATCCCTCGAACACCCTGCAAATACATCCTTATTTCGGTTCGCGAATGACAGAAGGATTCCAAAATATAACCTGCACCGGATTCATCGAAATCCCCACTCCGCAGGGCATCCACCCACACATCATATGCCTTTTTACCTGAAGCAATATTCTGATCAGGTAACAGACGATAGGGAATATCCCAATTCTCAATCGCCAGTCGCAGGGATTCCAGCAGCATCTGCTGTTCAGGGATGCGGACCTGATCACCAAACACCTGACAATACCAAAATCCGGAAAAGTTCAATCCGAAATTATCATATAGCAAAATCTGCGGTTCCTTGCTCCATCCGTCTTGCACATAAAAGATGCGGTCACTGTCATCATATCCATGAATAACACCAAACTCAGGAATCCAGTAAATCACACCATTGCCTTCATCAATACTCCGTCTCACCCAATTCACTGCATCCTGCTGATAATAACCGAACGTGGAATGACGTGTACGTCCCCCATCCCAGATCGTGAATATCCCCAGGTTATCGACTCCAGGACGATGTGCTTCCCCCCATTGTCCATATGCTGTAACCGACATGGGAAGTAGTCTGCGATGCACCGACAGCTTGAAAGCCATGCCCGTATATCCGGCAAGTACAACCTTGGAACCTTGAAACTGGCCTGTATGGGTTAGTATCGCATGCAGACTATCCACGTACGATTTGGACTCCCGCTTCATGATGAGGTTATCTAAAATATTCTCAGCCAAGGACGGATCTTCTCCTCTCTATGCTGCTTTATTCCACGTTTTGCTTACGTTTTATCGCGAGCCTGTCAATTAATCCTTCCGCGCTTTGCTGAAGCTTGCGTCTAAGCCACCCAGGAGACAAAAGTTCCTCCCATTCGCTAACAAACAAATGCTGTAAGAAAGCATCCGTGTCATAAAATTCAATTGAATAAATCTGATCGTGCCTAGCCTGGATACGATACCCTTGCCATAGGTCCATTTGCTGCAATTCCTTCAAGCGAATCTCAGCTACAAACGGTTTACGCACAGGCAGTGGTTCTTCCCATCCACCTAGGAGGGTATCTGACCTGTACTCAAATCTCTCATCCAAGATCGATACATGAACAATGCCCTCCAAGCGAATCGCCACTTGCTGCACAGGATCTGCTTCATAACCCACCACGTAATCGGCGTTAAACTGGGATATCATCTTTAATGGACACAAGGAAAACTGCCGTTCTCCATCGTGATCCCTGTAATGAATATGTACTCTACGCAAGTCAGTTATGGCATGGGACAATAATTCAAAGAATTGCAGTTGCTTCGGTTGCGCCGAAAACACTGGGAGCTCACTACTTCCCATCTGTTGTTCCTCCAACGTAAAACGCTCCAGCAAATGCGCTACACGTTTCACCGCGTCCGATTGATCATAATCGTAATGCCGGTAACGATGCGCCAGATATTTCAGCACACGCTGCTCTTCTTCGGTCATATACAAATGGGGCAATCGAAAAGTCTGATCCTCATAACAATAGCCCCGATATTTTGCCATATACACCAAAGGGGCTCGCAAGGAACTTGCCATATATTCAATATCACGCTGAGCCTGACGACGGGAGATTTCAAATTCACGGGCAAGCCAGCTGCTATTCGGAAAACGTCCACCCCGAATCTGTTCGTCAAACCAGTGAATCCGATGCATGTTACTCATCTTCCCGCCCCCATCTCATCCATTCTTAATATATTCGATTATATCAAAAGACATGGCCCGTTCCGAAGAACAGGCCAGTTATGTTATACATGTGCCTTATCCACTCTGGATTGCACGGCTTTGAAGCATTTCTTGCATACTTTCAGACTTGTACCGTCTGTTTTTGTTTGCGTATACAACAATTTAATTCGGGTACTGCTGCACACCGGGCATGTTCCCCGGCCCCTGGAAGGAAGACTCCACAAAACGCGTCCTCTTTTGGTTTTTGCCAATGGTTGTGAACCTCTTTTCGATATGGTTTGTGTGTTCACCGTTATTATATAGGGCATGGTACGACACAGAATGTCGCATCAGTATTAGAAGTATTTCAAAAAATAAAAATGTCCTCTCTTCGACCTGAAGAAAGGACAACATTTAGGAAGGATCTGTGCTCGACTGAGCTGCGGCCTGCAATAACGGTTGCAGGAGTCCTGGAAAGCGCGTTTCCAAATCATCGGATCGCAGGGTGAGAAAATGCTGTGTACCCTGCACTCTGACCCGAATGACTCCAGCTTCTCGCAGGGTACGAATGTGATGCGACATCGTTGACTTCACAACAGGTGCATGAAAATGACTGCACGGCTGTTCTCCGCTTCTCGCTGCTTCCGCAACAATCCCAAGACGGGTCGGGTCGCTTAACGCATACAATACGGAGGAAAGTTCAATATCTGACACCTGTGGATGATGTAAAATTTTCATACTGTAGTCCCCTTTTCTCAGACTATCCATTGTATTTTAACACAGATCCATGATATATTTCTAATGTTCGACACCAATCGAACTTTAATGATTTCGTTATGTAACCCCTGCTGTCAGGCACGGGATTGACATCATACTACATTTTGCAAATGTTACACACCGTTTCTGAAATGTTGCGAAATACACATCACTCCAGGAGGTTTTTTATGAACAACACCGCAACCGCATCATCAGGGGAACGGACCGGAATACAGGAAGGATTAATTGTAAGCTTGCTTGGCTTCACCGTTGTACTCGTTGTTATGAATACAATGATGTTTAATCTAGCCCTGCCCAAAATTGCAGCCGAATTTATGCTTACATCCGTCGCTTCCTCATGGATTGTTACAGGGTATTCCATTGTATTTGCCATTTCCTCGATTACGTTCTCACGTCTATCGGATTTCATACCTATTCGTACATTATTCACAACCGGGCTTACGTTACTTGGCGCGGCATCCGTTCTCGGGTTCTTCAGTAATCATTTCATCATTTTGCTCATTGCACGTCTGATCCAGGCTGCGGGTGCTGCATCGGTTCCGGGGCTTGCCATTGTACTGATTACCCGGTACATTCCACATGATCGCCGGGGTAAATCGATGGCTGTCATCATGTCCGCCAGTTCACTGGGTCTTGGACTCGGTCCCGTCATCGGCGGAAGTATTACACAATTTTTGGGATGGCATGATCTGTTTATCGTTACAGGATTAACGTTATTCTTGATTCCTGTATTTTTCAAACTGCTTCCGCGGGAAACACCGCAAAAAGGTTCATTTGACCTGCTGGGTGCCGTGCTTCTCGCCATCGGTACTACGGGTGTGCTGTTATTCCTGACTTCCCGTCAGTGGTTCACGCTTGTCATCGGTGCTGCGGCACTGCTTCTGTTCTGGCTCCGAATTCGGCGCGCGGCAGATCCGTTTGTTCAACCTGCTTTGTTTAAAGACAAAAAATATATGATGCTCAGCTCGCTGGGGATTGTATCGTACATTAATAACTTCTCAACGTTGTTCCTGTTACCTCAAATTTTGGCGCATCTATATGGACTGACCCCTGCTCAATCGGGACTCGTCATCTTCCCTGGTGCAGTCGTGTCCATGCTGCTGTCCAACCGGATCGGCCGTATGATTGACCGACATGGCAATACGTTGCTGCTGAAGTTTGCACCATGGCTACTACTGGCAGCTGCCGGGTTATTCGCCTTATTTGCAGACAATAACATCTACGCCATTATGGCCGTGTATGTCTTGCTCAGCGTAGGCTTCTCTTCCCTAACCACCAGCGTGTCCAATGAATTGTCTGGCAATCTGACTATGGATCAGGTGGGCGCAGGTATGGGGCTGTTCCAACTCAGTCAGTTCTTCAGCGGTGCTTTCAGTGTTGCTGTTACCGGCGTAGCATTAACGGCGATGCAAAACATGCCACTGTCCTCAGCGTACACCAATATTTTCTGGGGTATGACCGTAGTTGCACTTGCATCCGTTATTTTCTCTCAGGTGTATCTGAGAATGCAGTCACGAAAACAAGCTGCTGCTTAATATGAAGCAAGTCATAAAAAAGGCCCATAAAGCGATGTTCGCTTTATGGGCCTTTTTTATAATTTTTGTAAGATTTATTGACACCTTAACTCGCAACAAGATGTTTTACCATGTCATGTGCCTCTTGTTCTACAACTATAATTTCTCCAATTTTACTCAACACTCGGTTCAACATGTGATAACGACTATCCATATCCAGGTACTGACTTTTCAATGTCATATTAGCGGCGAGATTCCATCGTTGCGCAGCATATTCGTATGCCTCCACCAGTTGATGAATATCCGGATTATATGGTATTCCCTCTCTCAGGAAGTGGCCATACAAATATCTGTTATTACTTATGCCAGCCAAGTCGCCATACATATTGTCCAGATATTCTTCGGTCAACACTGATGAATCTTGCATATGCTGACGTGTAGAGTCTATATATCTTTCAATTGCAGGCAGGCCTACATGCGGATTAACTAATTCATACCACTCAACCTGATTCACCAGTTGCCCGGATTTTCCATCCATTATTTCATGATTTTGATGAAGCATATCGTAGAATTCTCTCTCTTTTACCTGTTGGACGGCACTCCCAACATCTAATATAGCATAACGATAACGCGTTCCCTCACGAATCAACGATGTCTGACCTAGATCAAGAGCTTCAAATAACGTCTGTTCATCCATATTGCCTTTCAAATGATAAAAATCATCAATAAACTCAAACTGTCCATCTGTATAGTCGGACAATACAATACAATGCGACGAATGAAGTAATTGATACAGTGAATTATACTGCATATAAAATACATCAACCCATACAATAACTGCTTCTTTTTGCTGAAGCAACGTCATGATTTCCTTTATAACCTCGGCCCGATCATTTTTTCTGACGATATTCAAATCAATATGATGAATATGTTGAAACTCATTTTCAACCGACATATACGTGGGAACAAGCTTCGGGGTGCCCCTCTCCGGGTCTTCATGGTACATCATCCCGCATTGTTTCCACACTGCAAGAAAATTCGTAATTTGTTTATAGTTGAGAATGCTGCTTACACATAAGGTAAAGCAATCTTCACCTTCTTCATGTGCTTCTCTGGGCTGAATATTCATATACTCCACTCCTTCCCCAAGGTTAGTGCAAAGATATGCATGCATGGATTGTCCGGCAATAGGATCTTGTCAAATGAAATGGGTTCTTCGAGTGTAATCTTCTGAAACCAGATAATAGGCTGTTTGGATGTCAGTAAGGCCCCCTTTTGGGTACACACCCCACTACATTGAAACATCATTTCCTCATTATAATGTGGAACCGTCTCGGTCCAGTTGGTCAGGTCCAATGATGCTCTCCCCATCCGCTCTCCATTTCGTTCGAAATAAATGAATTCATGGTATGAACCATTATCTGCTGCACCCAGAATGTATAGTGTCGAATATAGATCGATAGGTACCGGAATGTGCTGGCTATCCAGTTCTATATTATTAAACGCCTGTCTGTGTAGAGGAAAATGAAACGGAACATCCTGCCATTGTACCTTCTCCTGATCAGGCAGTTCGTCTCCAGGGTACGAGGAACCAAAGGTCGTGAAATTACCAATTTGGTTTGCAGCAAGATAACTGAATCCATTGTTGTTATAGTGTTCTTCCAAATGTAGTGGACAATAGATGGTCATGTCATAAACCTCCTAGGATCGTTCTACTTATTTCAGGTGACCACTGACCCGATACCTTGACGCTGATTCTTGAATAACGTGTCATACACCTCATGTCGTCCAGCCAGCTCCAGATGAGTGCCCGTAGCAACGATCTCTCCCTGATCGAGCACAATAACTTGCTCGGCATCCTGAATAGCTGAATAACGGTGTGCGATTACAAGCACGGTCATATCTTCTGCGATCCCGCGGATCACCTCATTTATTTTCCGTTCCGAGTCATTATCCAGTGCAGATGTTGCTTCATCCAGAATCAGCATTCGGGGTCTTGTTAACAGCACCCTGGCAAGAGCCAAGCGTTGCTTCTGCCCTCCCGATAGCTTAATACTTGACTCACCCAGGATGGTATTATACTGGTCGGGCAACCCTTCAATGAAATCATCCAGTAAAGCCATACGACATACCTCTCGTACCTCTTCTTCTGTTGCCAGAGGCTGTACGAGTCTGAGATTATCCATGATGGACATACTGAACAAGGCATTCTCCTGCATAACGACCCCAATATGTTGATAAAGATATTCTGATCCCAAGTCACCAATGGGCTGTCCGTCAACAAGAATGGCCCCTTGCTGTGTTTCGTTCTGCCCCAGAATAAGTTTGATTAACGTGCTCTTCCCCGAACCACTTCTGCCTACGATAGCCGTATAATCACCGGGCTGGATGTTCAGATTAATCTCATGCAAGACATTACTTTGATTCTCCTGATAACGAAAGGAGACATCCCTGAATTCGAGATGCCCTTGGAACTCTGGCTGTAATGCGAGCTTTCTCTGTGGTGTAACCGGAAGTTCCAGCAATTCAACGATCCGTTCAATGGAAGGTGTCACATCATGGAGTTGAACATTGGAGGCATTAATCTCATTAATGTTGTTAATCATCTGTTGATAGTAGGTCAGAAAGACAAGCAATCCCCCGATCGTTAATTCCCCCTGAAAAATTAGCAAACCACCGATAAAATAAAGATTCATCTTATTAATAAAGTCATCCTGGAAGGTGTAATACAGCTCATTGGCGTAGGTGTACGCCAGATGCCGGAACTTGATTTTTCCAAATCTCTTCCAATATCCCACAAACTTAATGGATTCTTTGCGCTGCATATTCAGTGCCTTGATTTCCTTCCAGTGTCTGAAGCTGTTCGATATCCATGTCTCATATTCTCCGGTAGTCTGACGGAATTCGGAGACCAGCACTTTGGCCTTTTTGCCCAATCGGGAACTGATCACAAAGGAAATGGGAAGCATGATAAAACCCAGCAAAGCCATCTTCCAATTCAGCGACAACAGAATAACCGCATACGCCCCTACACTGATCCATTTGAATGTATAATCAATCAAATGCAAAAAGATAAAGTCTTTGACCAGTGTGACGTCTCCATCCAGCCTGTTCTTCAGATCTCCCGCACTATAGCGCTCATATAAAATCGGCTTCATGCGCACTAATCTTTTCCACATATTCAGTTGTAAATCCAACTTGGTCCGGCCTAATAACCGGTTACTGAACAGGGTTTGCAGCCCCAGAGCGGTTGTCTCCAAAGCAAATAAGCCCAGGTATCCGGCAAGGATATAGGGCAACATTCCAAGCTCCCGTCCAACCATGACATGATCAATGAGCAGCTTGTACAGATAAGGAATCATGAGGGCAATAGCGGTCAGGGCCAATTTCAGTGCACCCAGAATAAAGATTTGACGGTTCGCATTTTTGATAAACGGCTTAATCTGTTTAAACAGTGCATACCGGGAAGTTGACGGTGCCTTGGTCACGACATCAGTCCCTCCTTCCGGATGAAATCTTCTGCAAATAACTCACGGTAGTGCTCACTATTCTCCAGCAGATATCCATGTGTGCCTGTAGCTACAATGCGTCCCTCATGCACAACAGCAACCCGATCAGCATTCAGGATAGAGGATAAGCGATGGGCGATGACAATCGAAGCCCGATCCTTGCTCAATTGCTGCCAGGAACGCTGGACCGCTTGTTCAGCTTCATAGTCCAAAGCGGAAGTGGCTTCGTCGAATATAATCAATTTGGGTTGCTTTAGAAAAATTCGTGCAATAGACAGACGTTGCTTTTGTCCTCCAGAGAACTCCATTCCCCCTGCGCCAATAACGGTGTCCAGACCCTGAGGAAGCGAACGGATAAAGTCTCCAATAAAGGCCTGATCACATGCCTCCAACAAGTGGTCGTCATCCGCATGAGCGCTGCCAAGCATCAGGTTGTAACGAATGGTTTCGTTGAACAGTATGGCTTCCTGCTGCACGATCCCTACTCTCTTACGCAGTCGAGACAGAGCATAGTCATCTATATGCCTGCCGCCAATGCGAATCTGCCCTTCTTCCGGGGCATAGAAACCGAGCAGCATGTTCACAATCGTTGTTTTGCCCGAGCCACTTTTTCCTACAAGCGCAACGGATTCATGGGCACCGATCTCCAAGGTGAGACCGTTCAGCACATAGGGACCCTGTTCCTCATACCGAAACCTTACTTGCTCGAATGACGTCTCCCCATCTTCCATATCCACTTCCGAGTGACCACCGCTTCTTTCCGTCTCTTCATCCAGAAGTTCAAAGACTTTGCGTGACTGTACCGTCAGCTTGGGCAGATTCACAACCGCCTCGTAGATCATCATCATGGATTGATTATTCTTGGTCAGATACGACATAATGGCAACAAAGGCTCCTGCCGTAAGCTGTCCCTGAACAATAAGCACACCAGCAATGGCGTAGATAGACAGATCCGATAGCAAAAAAATAAATGCATTAGAGCGGGTCGACATCCATTTCATGACTTCTGTCTGATTGTCGAGACGAATCACATCTGCACTCTGTCCCGTAAACAGTGTAGTGACCCGTTTACCACTCCCCAACAAACGAATATCTCTCATGCCTTGAAGCATCTCCAGCATCCAGCTGACAAAATGCCCGTATTTCTCACGCAAAATCGTCTGCTGCTTGGTCATCTTACGATTAAAATACTGTGATACCCAGACCGAAACCGGAACTAACACCATCATGGCTAAGGCGATATACGGATTTAGATAAAACAAAAAAACAAACGATACCAGCAATTTCGTGAACGGAGCAGCCATCTGAAAAATGATTAACTCTATTAACTGCATGACAGAATCCGTGTCTCTTGTTAGACGTGTGACCAGATCACCGGTCTGGACTTTTTGAAAATAAGACGCTTTAAAATGAAGAATGCGATCAAATAAACTTTTTCGAATATCAAACAGAAATTTAACATTCAAATAAATCCAGATGGATTTAATGATCCAACTCAGAGCCCTTACACCTACATACAAAGCAATATAAGTCAAAATAACATAGCCGAAGAAATGAAGATTACGGTGATAGAACACTTCGTCGATCAAAATGGCAAAAATAAGCGGTCCAATCAGATCCACCACCACCATGATCAGCTCACAAAACAGCATGGTAATCAAGCTGATCCGGTAAGGTTTGGCGAATGTACGGATTCGTTTGCTCAGTGAAATATTCTCCATGCCATCCTCCTCTAGGATATCCAGCTCTCAAGTACGGTCTGGCTCTGGGACTGTACCTCCGTAACAATCGAGATCTCGGTTGTATGGGAGGACTTCATCCGCTCCCCCAGCTCTTCATTCCATACACCTTCGGCTGTAATACGAGTGGTAGCTGATGTGGGGTCTTGATTAACCTCAAGAATCTGCGCAGCATAACGTTTACCCTGTTCTTCTGTGTACCAGATCAAGGAGTCGCCTTTCTTAAATCCCGAATCAGGCTTTTCTGTAAATTCAGCTATAATGTGTACTTTGGTGTTCTCCCCTTGCAGAGATTCAGCCACTGCACTTGCACTGGCGGTCTCACTGCGCAGATAGGAGGTCGTATGGAATTGCATGGCTAGTGTCACTAATGCGGTTACGGTTAATCCAATAATAACAAGTGCCGCCACGGGTAATTGAATAGAAAGCCTGAACCAGATCTGTCCTATTCGTCTAGTCCGGCTCATGTTCCGAATCTCCTTCAATGAGACTGACCAGATAATCCCTGAAATCGGCAATCGTATCGGTTTGCACAAAGGTCAATCGGTCGTCGTCTATTTCAATGTCGAATTCTTTCTCCATCTCAACCACAATTTTAATGTAATCGAGCGAATTCGTCCCCAGTTCGCCCCAGGCTTGATCCATCTGAGTATCCGTTCCACACGCCATAACCTTGTCGATGACCTGTATTATTCGGGTCTCCAATGTCATGATTTCACTCATTCAGATCCTCCCCATCATGTGAGATTTAGCCAACTCATCGTAATACTCCCGTTCAAGCAAGCTTATATTCCTGTATATCTCCGGGAGTTTATGAAACGATGTTGGTTTATATGAAGAAGTAAGCACGTACTTGGCCAGAACTGCGCGAATATCACTCCACTCCATGACAATACGCTCACGAATATGTGTCAATCTGGAATCCGCACCCGTTAGATTGGCACAACGATACACCTCTGCCTTTTTGGCACTAATCAATTTATGAAGCGAAATGACCCAATCCTCAGCCATTGAAGACACCAGTTGTTGATCATGAACAACGGCCTCGAACTGCGGCACACTCTCCACCAGCCTTGCCAAACTGCTCTCCACCCGCTCCTGTTGCTCTTCCATGTGACTCACATAGATCTGCCAGTATGCCTCCAACTGCTCCTGACTGGAATCTCTTCGATGTATCACCGGA
Source organism: Paenibacillus sp. FSL H7-0942 (assembly GCF_045040715.1). Taxonomy (NCBI): domain Bacteria; kingdom Bacillati; phylum Bacillota; class Bacilli; order Caryophanales; family Paenibacillaceae; genus Paenibacillus; species Paenibacillus sp. FSL H7-0942. The sequence continues at coordinate 6,006,195 of NZ_CP150279.1, forward strand.
TTATGCTTGTTGTAGAACGTATAGAAGGTGTTTACTTCCATATTAAAATGATCGATATAACCATGATAACTGTCCATCAGATCCTGGTAACTGACGGTTCGTTCTTCATATGACAAGTTATCATGATGCTTATGCTCCATCACGGTAAACGTCTGGTTGATCGGATCAACACCGTATACAAGCCAGGTATGTGGAATATGCTTTTTGAGATAGGTATCATTGCGTATGGATGTGTAATAGACGTCAACCCAGACAATAACCGGTCTGGCATTCAGTACAGCTCGACTGACATCCTGTATAATGTCCTCGCTGATTTTCACCATTTCATAGCCAATGCCCAGATCGTCCAGAATGTCCGTATCTTTGCGGCAGGAGAAGAAACCATTCACAAGAAATTGCTCATTGTCAGACCATAGATACTCGTCCACATGATGGATGAAGAACGGATGTATGCTTTTTTTCTGCTGCAATACAATCGGGAATAAAGAGTTATAGAAACATAATTTGAAGAAGACATCGTTAAAAGGATGGTATCCATCGGAATGGGCTCCCCATGAATGCTCCATGCCTATAGATGATGATAACGTCTTGTTAACCTGTACAACGTCAGATGCCTGCCCGTTATTTTCACTTTCATCTGAATCTGCAAGCCCGGGATTATCTTTCAGAACCGTTGCAAGCATCCTTATGGTCGGATTGTCATACAAAATGGAAGGCAGTACCCGAATACCGAGATTCTCCAGTTCGACCTCCATTCGAATCACAAGCAGGGAGTGCCCTCCAAGCTGAAAGAAGTCGTCGTCGATACCGATCCGTTCCATTTCCAGTAATGTACACCAGACATGTACCAGTTGGTGCTCCAGCTCACTCTCAGGCGGTGCATAGTTCATTCCAAAATGTAAAGACTGCTTCTGGTTCAATAACTCTCGTGTATCTATCTTCCCGTGGATCGTCCGCGGCATATGTGATATTTGAATGTATTTTGAAGGCAGCATATATTCGGGCAACAATGACATCAGATATTGGCGAACATCCATGACATACAGCTCCGTATCTGCCACGATATAAGCGGTTAGCACCTTTTCACCTTCGACTCCGATCGTCAGTACAACACATTCGCCAATCGGACCGTAACGGTTCAGATGTCGCTCAACTTCTGCCAATTCAATCCGATGACCTCTGATTTTAACCTGCTTGTCCATCCTTCCCAGAAACAACACGCGGCCTTCCGCTGTCCACATCCCCGTATCGCCTGTGCGGAACATCCGCTCTCCTTCAACAAACGGTGACTCGGCAAACTTCTGATCCGTCAATTCCGGCAATCCTACATATCCTCGGGATACCCCTTTGCCTGAAATACATATTTCTCCGGGTACGCCCACGGGTAACATTCGTCCATGCCAATCTCCAATATGTACGAAATAACCCTGAATGGGGCGACCTACCGGAATCGGATCAACAGTCTCTGATGACAGCTTCTCATAGAGCGCACATACCGTCGTCTCCGTGGGACCATACGTATTGTATACATTGGTATAGGTGAGCAGATGTCCAATGTCCGCCATCTTCAACACATCCCCACCGCTGATAAAGGTGCGAACACTCGCAAGATTGGGCATCCGGTTAAGCTCCCTCAGAATATGAGGTGTAGTACTGACAAGGGTGACCTTGTGTCGGTCCAGTAACTGCACCAGTCCGTGAATATCTAACAGTTGTTCCCGCTGAACCACAACAAGTGTTGCCCCCGCAGTTAATGCAGGAAACACTTCCTCCATATAAGTATCAAAGGTACTGGCGGCTTGTTGAAGCACCTTGTCTGTTGAATTTAGTTGAAACTCGGCTTGAAAAGCGTTCACGTATGCACTCAGATTTCGTTGCTCTACTCCGACCCCTTTGGGCTGACCCGTTGATCCGGAGGTGTATAGAATGTATGCTAGACCACTCATATCAGGTAAGGTACTTAAACCACTTCCATCTTCTGCTCCCCATGGGGCATCATCCAGCTTAATCATTTCTATGCCTGAGCCTGAGGGCATAGCCAATGTCATCTCCTCTAGAGCCTGTTGTACCTCCGTTTCCAACTTTCCCGTCAGGAAAATACGTGCATCCGATTCCATTAAAATATGACGTATACGCTCCAGGGGATATTCAGGATGAAGAGGAATATAGGTTCCGCCTGCCTTGAACACTGCCAGGATCGTAATGATTAATTCCACGGAACCTGCCATCATGACAAGCACTGGACTTTCGGCAGTCACTCCAGAGGCAAGCAAGAGACGGGCCAGTTGATTGGATTGCTCCTCCAGGGACTGATACGAAATTTGGCGATCTCCCTCTATAACCGCAGTCTGGTTGGGTATTCTGTTCACTTGTTCAAGAAATAAAGTACAGACAGAACGTTCCTCTGGCAGGGAAGAACGTGGACTTTTGTTCCAGCTTTCCATGATTTCATTCTCCTCTTCCGAAGAAAGGAGCCAACTTATGGATAAGGGTTGGTCTGGTAAGGCTGTTGTCTGTTCCAGCAATCGTATGTAGTGGGAACATAAACGCTCGGGTTGACTGGGTTCAAGAGGTATTGCACCATAACGGAGGGTCATGTGAAGTCGTTGGTCTACGCGATCAAACTCCAGTGAACAATGGGTTCCTTCATCCAGAACAGGCTCCTCATGAATTCCTTTCATATACAAAACCGTCTTCAACTCGCACTCCTCGGGAAGTCGTCCCAGCTTCTCTGCCATCTTATCGTAAGGAAAATGCCAGTACGTTCGGGCCGACATGACTTCAGCCTTGGTATCCAATACCAGTTGTCTGAACGATGCTGCCTCGTCTACTTTTCCACGAATCGCAAGCAAGTGAGAACTGCGAAAATCCTCGACTTGTTCTGGAGTTAGAGGCATACCCAACAACACATTCTGGTGTCCGTAATAACGATACAACAGATGTTGAAATCCCGATAAAAGCAATATATACAACGCCAGATTCGATCCCCCGCTCATGCGGATCAATCTTGCGGACAGTTCATCTGGAAAGGAAAAGGAAAGAACCTGTACGTTTGGTTCCCCAGTCTGGATCGAAGGTTGTAGAATTCCGTCAAACAAAGTTCCTATATGAATATCGCCATCTAGTTGTTCCTGCCAGTACGTTCGTTCTTCCTTAAATTTATCACTCGACATCATAACATTGAGTAGATGGATATCCATGATCTCACCCCGAATACATAGTAAACCGGCACAACAAGTGTTGATCTCACCTGTCATGCCGGTTGATTGGTGTACACGTACTTGTTATGCCGTAGGAACTTTATCGTCACTCCACAAATAATACTGTCCCGTCTCGTCCAGGATCTGGTGGAACCAGTCATCCCGCTCTTCCTGCTCTACTTGTTTGGTTTCGAATATGGTACCCAGCCATTCCAGAGACAATTTCATCTGCTCCGTAGTCGGTGCCCGATCCGCTGCCTCAAGTTCTTCTTGAAGCTGCTGGATTCGTTTATAAGGCTCAACGACTCCTTTTTGATATTGCTCCTGATCCCAATTCCGGTTCGGTGTGGCTACCGCCGCGGCCATACATTTGGTCACTACCGTTGGTCTCGGTCTGGATACAACAGCCTGATCCAGCAACTCCTTCAATGCTTTGCGGTCCTCTTTCTGTCCATAGGCAAAAGACTTCATGCCCAGCTTGTCCAGCTCCACCAGTCCGCTCAGGACATTCTTTGGTCCAAGTTCAATCGTCAGCGTGACACCATGCTTTTTGAGATATTGCATCGTCTGTGTCCACTTCACCGGCTGGGATAATTGCCTTTGGAGCAGTCCCTTAATTCGCTCAGCTTCGGTATACGGAGTAGCGGTCACATTAGATACGACGGGCCACTTGAATGGGTGGAAACGATAATTGGCAAGTTCTACCGCAAGCTGTTCACCGGCCGGCTCCATCAAACGGCTATGAAACGGCGCACTCATCATCAACGGGGTCGTCTGGGCATCTTGATCCAGCAAGAGGGATTCAACTTGTTCAATCGAATCCTGATGACCGGATATGGCATACTGACCTGAAGCATTGTAACAGGAGATCGCAGACCAGGCCGTATCGGTTGACACTTGCTCACAGGCTCTGCGGATCATACCCTCATCTGCACCATCAATGATGGTCATTCCCCCATCTGCTTCATCTGCGATGAGTTCGGTCAATTCGCCACGCCGCTTGGTGATCCGCACAGCATCACCAAATGTCATGGCACCGGAGCATGTTAGTGCTGCATATTCACCCAGGCTGTGACCCGCGCAGAACTGCGGGTTGATCCCGATCTCCTCCATGTAGACACGATAGGCAACAACACTTGCTGTCAGCAATGCCGGCTGCATATTGGAAGGTTTGTTCAGATCAAACAGGCTGCCTTCAAAACTCATTTTGGCCAGATCAAAGCCCAGAATATGATTAGCTTCTTCATACGTTTGTCTTGCAATCTCGTACTGATCATAGAAGTTTTTCATCATACCTATATATTGGGAACCTTGCCCTGGAAACAGAAATGCTATTTTTTCCATTGATTGAACACCTCGCCTCTTAGATTGGGTTTACGCGATAACTTCCATGGACACATACGCAGGCTGATCCTGAATCATGCTTAGATCACTCTCAAACAAATAAAAATCTCCGTTCTGCTCAATCTCACGGAATCCAGCAAATTTGTAAGTGATCATCATCGTACGATTGCGATCTGTTGATACAAACTCGGCCTGCAAACGGACGTTCGCTTCCTTAGCCATACGCATCACATGATGCAGCAGCAACGTACCTGCTCCTCTAGACATAACGCGACAGGAGACCAGTAGTAGTTTAAGCGTCCAAACTTCGTCATTTAATTCGAGCAGAGCCAGTCCGATTTTTCCATATGTGCCGTACTTGTCCTCCAATCCTGCAATCAGCAGTTTGTGACGTGGAGAGTACCGGAATTGATCGAGTTCCTCGTAAGAGTAGGTATAACCTGTGGCATTCAGTTGATGTGTTCTCACCGTCAGTTCCTCTGCACGCTGTAGATCCCCTTCCTTCACCTCGGAGATCGTGAAGATCATGCCAAGAGAGGCCAGGAATTCATCTTGAGTACCTTCAAATTCCTCCTCCTTCTCATTGCGAGCAATATCATTCATGTACATCTTTCTGCGTAAGGCAGAATCCTCGGTAATGAAACGTGGGTTCATCTCATCCATATCCGTTAATTCAAGGTAGGCCAGCGCATCGATACAGAGCACGTCGGGGTGAGTGAATAATACTTCCTCACGTTCGAAAGGCTGATCATCGATAAAGGCAATCGTGTCCATTCCGATATTGATGGACTCCACAATCGTTTTTACCGATCGGGATTTGGCATTCCAATTGATTTGTGGATAGATGAAATATTCACGCAAGCCGAATTCTTCCAATTTGGCCATTGCCAGTTCATGATCGTTACGGCTGGCAACCGATTGCAGAATGCCCCGTTCATCCAGTGTACGGATTACTTCTACAATATTTTCTTTCAGCGTGACCTCTTCATCCTCCAGCAAAATTCCGTTCCAAATGGTATGGTCCAAATCCCAGATCACACATTTAATTTTTTTCATGACAAAACAGCCTCCTCTTGTACGGATTCATGGGTACTCGCAGCGTATGAAGCAATAACCATCTCATGCATTTGTGTGGTGCCCTCAATAATCTCATTCACGCGGGCATCCCGATAGAAGCGCTCCACTGGATACTCCGCACTACAGCCCTTGGCTCCATGAATCTGTACCGCACGGTGCGCTACCTTGTTGACCATATCAGCCGCATAATATTTAGCCGTCCAGGTCTCCATAATGGAATCCGGGTCCATTACTTCTTTCAGATAACCGGATTGATAACATAAGAGCCTCGCTGCTCTCACATCCACAATGATTTCTGTCAGCATTTTCTGAATTAACTGATTTTCCTGCAAAAGAGTTCCGAACTGACGGCGGCTGCCTGCATAACTCAGTGAAGCATCCAGACAGGCTTGTCCCAGTCCAATACAGCCCCAAGCTACGGTGTAGCGACCATAATCCAAACAATGCAAGGCTACCATGGAAACACCGATACCTGGGCTCCCTACCATACGATCCGGGCCAACATAACAATGCTCCAGATGCAGTTCCGCGAGCATCGAGCCTTTAACCCCCAGCATTCCGTTGATCGGCTGCGTCTTCAATCCCGAATTATTCCGTTCCACCAAGAATGCGGTTGGTTTATCATTCACTTGGGCAAAGATGAGAAACAGGTCAGCAAGCTGACCCATCGTGATCCACTTTTTCTTCCCGTTCAGCTGATACCCATCTCCATCCAATTCGGCAATAGTCTCGATGCTTTTGGCATCACTGCCCACTCCCGGTTCGCTCAGTCCAAAGGCTCCAATGACTTCACCCGAGGCCAGTCGTGGCAACCAATAGGACCGCATATCTTCGGAACCAAACTTCTGAATGGCTATGGCTACCATACCGTGAACAGTAAGCAGACTCCGGACGGATGAACATCCTCTTCCGATCTCCTCATTCAGCACCCCAACCGATATCGGATCAAGCCCCATGCCTCCATACTCCCTAGGAATCATGGAACCCAGATAACCGGAGGATTTCAGCGAATCGATAACCTCTGGATGAAGCCGTTCCTCTCTATCGTGCAAGCCTGCGTATGGGACGATATATTGATTGGTAAATGATGCAGCATCCTGCTTGCATTGGAGCTGCTGTTCGCTCAATTCCATTTTCAACACGTTAACCTCCTTAGAATGGGACTGGATGAATGCAAACGGTACACTGGACTGTGGACCGAATCAGCTTCCTAAGAACTGACCATCTTGCTCTCAATAAGCTCAACGATGGCGTTAATGGACTTGAAGTTCTGCAAATCCAGATCTTTATTGTCGACACGAATGGAGAATTCCTTCTCCAGAAACATAACTAGTTGCATCGCAAACAACGAATTCACAAAACCAAGGGCAAAGATATCCTCGTCGTCCTGAAGCTCGTGCTTTTTGAAAAAACGACCCAGAAACTTGCGAACTCTACCTTTAACTTCTTCCATGTGTATTACTCCCTTTCCCTCATTAAAATGGTGTTTTGAATACGCAATAAAGCTTTTCATGCCATGAACGATTCATGCAGTTGATTAGTAACTATAGAAACCTTCCCCCGACTTTCTTCCAGTCTGTCCGGCGTGCACCATCTTTCTCAGTAAAGGACAGCAACGGAATTTCGGGTCCTGATAGCTCTCATACAGCACATCGAGCGAATCCACAACAGTATCCAAGCCGATTAAATCTGCTGTCTCCAGCGGTCCCATCGTGTGTCCATAACATTTCACAAAAATATCATCCACCTCACGTGCTGTAGCCACCTGATCCTGTAGAACAAAAGCAGCTTCATTCATAAACAGATGGGAAATCCGGTTCGAGACAAATCCGGGAAAGTCGTTAACCAGAATCGTCTCTTTACCGATGGATGACAATAGTTCAGTTACTTCTTCAATGGTACGATCCGAGGTGTGCATACCCTTGATCACTTCAACTGCTGATTTCAGGGGAACCGGATTCATAAAATGAGTACCAATGACCCGATCAGGCCGCTTGGTTAGTGCTGCAATTTTGGTAATGGAGATACACGAAGTGTTCACCAGAAATATGCATGCCTCATGACAGATCGGATCGATCAGGCTGTACACTTCCTTTTTGATGTCCCACTGTTCATTCACATTTTCAACGATAATATCAGCTTCACGAAGCATCTCCAGTTCCGTCGTCATATGGATGCGCTCCATGATGATCTCCGGGTCTTCCAGTCCCTCTACTTTCTTGAATAACCTCAGCATCCGGATATTGTTATAGATCTCTTCTCCAGCGCTCTCCAGCACTTCATCCTTGATATCCACCAAGACAACCTCATGACCTGTCTGTGCAAAACTCTGGGCTACACCGCGGCCCATCACGCCTGCTCCAATTACCCCGATCTTCTTCATTGTCCCTGTTCCTCCTGTTTGTGGGGGAGAGGCTATGCTCTCCCTGATCAGAAATTAAAATCAAGATCTTCTGAGGCCGTATCGTAAGAAACCAGCATATGCTTGCTGCTTTCCAGTTCAATCTCGCCGAGTTTTTGTTCCGGATGAAGCAATAACTGTTGCAGCAGCTCTACATAATCGTTAAGCATTTTCTCCGCCGTTTCCCGCTTGAAGAGCTTGGTACGATACTCCAGATTAAATCGCAGCTTGTCATGCTTCTCGATGATTTCGAGATACACGTCATAACGACTTTCCGCAGCTCCAAACTCATATGGAGTCGTAGTGAATTTGCCCACAGTAACGTCCACTGTACCTACATTCTGAAGGGCAAACATCGCATCGAATAAAGGATTACGGTGTCTGTCTCTGTTCAAGTTAAGCTTCCGCACCAGGTCTTCAAACTGAAATTGTTGATTCTCATAAGACCTCAAGGCGCCTTCCCTAACTTCAGCCAGCAGCTCCAGGAACGTTTTCCCGGATTGTGGCTTGGTACGAATCGTGATGATGTTAATAAAAACACCAACGACATCCTCCAGATCGGCGTGAGATCTGCCCGCAATGGGAGAGCCCACAACGATATCCTCCTGATCTGCATATTTGGCCAGTAAAACGTTATATGCTGCAAGCAGCAGCATAAACAAGGTTGTTCCTGTCTTCGCAGCCATACGTTCCAGATCCATAGTCAAGGTTTCATTGCCGATAAACACGACCTGATCTCCTTCGAATTCATTAGCCAAAGGACGAGGATAATCGGTAGGCAATTTGAGCTGTGGAATGGAATCCTGATACAGGTTCAACCAATACTCTTCCTGTTTGAGCAGAGCACCAGAGGAGAGCAAGGCATTATGCCACACGGCATAATCTTTGTACTGAATGGTGAGTGGTTGCAGTTCACGCCCTTCGTACAGATCAATGATTTCCTGCATAATGATGTCCATGGACATGCCATCTGTGATGATATGATGCATATCAAAAAATACGGCGTGTACACGATCTGCAAGCTTAACCACTTCAAAACGGAATAATGGTGCCTGATCCAACTCAAAAGGTTTCACAAAACCAAGGAGCTTCTCGGTCAGTTGTTCCCGGGTACACTCTGAATAACCCACGTTGAAGTCGACCTGATCCCATAACTTCTGATAAGGAATACCGTCCAGAATCTCAAACGAAGTCCGGAAGGATTCATGACGTTGAATCAGCTTGCGAATGATCTGTTCAAATGCCCCATGCTCAAAGTCCCCTTCCATGATGGAGGCTCTTGGTATGTTTGCATTGGTGTTTTGACCCTCCAGTCGGTCCAGAACGACGAATCTCTTCTGTGCAGAAGAGACTGGGTAATACGGTTGGTTCTCCACGCGAGTCAGAGCAGGCAGTGCTCCCACAGAATCTTCACCTATGGAAAGACCGTAAGACTCCTCCAGATAGGCAGCCGATTCCGCAATGGTTGGATACATCAGGATCTCTGCTGTATTCACGAGAATCGACAACTCTTTTGTGAGACCATTGGCGATCTTGAGACCCAGAATGGAGTCTCCACCCAACTCATAGAAATCATCATAAATACTGAGTTCATTGACCCCAAGCGATTTACTCCATAGTCGGCCTAAGGCGCTCTCAATGACGGAATAAACTTCGTCCATCCTGCCCAGCAACTTCATCTCGCCTGATGATTCATGTGAACGACTTGAATCTCCCTTACGTCCTGTCTCAATGGCCTCGCTAATATCGGAAGAAAACAGCATGAGCGGCATATCATCAGAGACATGCTGATAAATCCCTTCCCGGTTGAGTTCCCCGATCAGAACCTGGGTTATATCCTTGCGCATGGCTTCTTGCAGCCCTTGGATGCCTCGGGCTGTTGTGATCGCCTTGAATCCTCCATCTGAATTGGCATGAAAATCCCGGGCCATGCCGGTCTCTTTCCATGCTGTCCAATTCACCGCAAGGGTGGACAAACCTGCTTGCCTGCGATGAGCTGCGAACGAATCCATATAGGCATTGGCAGCGGTATAGTCCCCTTGTCCAGGTTCACTAAAGAACGTGGTAGCTGTGGAGAACATGACAAAGAAGTCCGGTTGATCCGCCCGTGTCAGCTGATCCAGACTCCATGTTCCCAGCACTTTAGGCCGCATCACGCGTTCAAAGGCTTCACGGTCTTTATTCATCAGGAAACCTTCGCCAGCCACACCAGCGCCGTGGATAATACCAGACACCAGACCATGTTGCTGTCTGATTTTGCTGAGCACCGAAGCAAGCTGAATGGGGTCAGCAATATCTACGCTGTATAGATGTACTTCTGTGCCCTGAGCTTCCATCTCTTTGATCCGTTGAATCTGAGCGGTTAACTTCGTTTCCTCACCTGAGGACAGCACCTCTTCCCATGTTGCCCGTTCTGGAAACGGTGAGCGGTTCATCAATACAAGTTTGATTTTCTCCGGCGCTAAAGATAGTGCACTCGCCGTCTCCATTCCAATTCCGCCTGTCCCTCCAGTAATGAGATACACACCGCCTTCACGCATGTGTATCGGTCGTTCCGGCAGCAAGGACATCGGGATTTCGCCCAACTCCTGAACATATCGCCGCCCCTTCCGGTACGCAGCAAGATATAACGTGTCCGGGTCGCGAATTTCCTGTAGCCATTGCTCCATCGGTGTCTCGGCATCAATATCAATGCTTCGGCAACGGAATTGATTCATCTCATGACAGATGGTCTTGCCAAGCCCAACCATGGGTGCGTGTTCTGGACGAATGTACAGCTCACTGCCCGTAACGCTTTGTGTACAAGATGTCACCAGTACCAAGTCGACCGGACGTTTGAAATGAACCCTGGACATCGCTTTGGACAAATAAAACAGACTGTACACGCCACGATCAAGCGATTCTTCCAATTCCCCTACAGTACCTTCATCCGCATCCTGATCCAGTGCAAAGAAATGAAGAAGCTGCGAGATTTTATAAGGCTCTACCGCTCGGATTAACCGTTCATAATCTTCTTCACATGATCGAATGGTAAATTCGGCATTGGCTTGATTGGTGTAGGACTCTCCGCGGTAAACCTTGATCACAAGCCGGCCTTCCGCTTCCAGTTTCCCAGCTACGGATGAGGCTGTGCCATTTCTATCCATTAACATTACAACCGGTTCTGTACTGCCACCCTGTTGACCAATCGATATTCGATTCATTTCTTTCCACATAGCGGCATAGTGCAGAGGAGCCGGGACCTCTTCTATCGAGACCTCACGCAGCTGTGGACGTTCGGGAATGTTAATCCAGCAGCGCTTCCGTTCCAGCGGATACGCGGGCAAGCTGACTTTACGAGGGTGTTCACCTGCGTACAGTTCTTCCCAGTCCGCATCTGCTCCCTGTACATACAGATGGGCGATCTGCTTTAACAAATACTCCGACTCGCGTCCATCCTGTACAAAGCTCTGGATCGCTGAACGCATTAATTGGCTCAGACCCATTTTTTCCGATTCGGTCATTTCACCAGCAGCCTTATCCTTCTTGCTCTTGGGAACAGTCCGATGTTCACCGAACTCTACACCTAGTTGTGCAATGGATTGAAACGGTTTGTTCTCCAACTGTCTAAGCGTGTTCAGCAGCCCTTCCGTATCCCGCCCCATAAGTGACAACCGGAACGGGTAATGCCCTCGTCCCGTGCTTGCTGTACTGCAAATATCTGCGAGTGCATATTGCTCGTTCCGTTCAAGCAGGCGAACATAGTCGGCAACCAGCCGCTGAAGTGCCTCTTCGGATCGGGCAGACAATACCAGCAAATGAGGACGTGCTGTTACTGGTGCAGATACGGGTATTGTCACCGGGGGTTCTTCCAGAATGACATGGCAATTCGTACCACTAATACCGAACGCACTGACACCACAGCGACGCGGTCCGTCCTTCACTTTCCACGGTCGTAATCGTGTATTCACATATACAGGCGATGCATGAAAATCAATATTCCGGTTCGGACGATTGAAATGAAGATTCGGCGGAATCACACCATGTCTGACAGCCAGTGCAGCTTTGATCAGACTGATCATGCCTGCTGCCTCAGAGGTATGACCCAGATTGGTTTTAATGGAACCGACCGCGCAGAATTGGCGTCTGTCCGTGAATTGTCGGAACGCATTTTGGATGCCTTTGATTTCAATCGGGTCACCCAGTGCGGTTCCCGTGCCATGCGTTTCCATGTAAGTAATGGTCTCGGGATGAATACCCGCCTGTTTCCAGGCCTTGGTGATGACTTCCTGTTGAGCCGCTGGATTGGGAGCCGTAATACCGGCTGAACTGCCATCCTGATTCATCGCAGTGCCTTTGAGAACGGCGTATACCTGATCCCCATCCCTCAAGGCATGATCCAGCCTTTTTAGCATCACTACCCCGATGCCCTCACCAAGTCCAGCACCATCGGAATCATCATCGAATGCCCGGGTCTTTCCATCACCGGACTCCAGTCCCTGGAGCATGTTTTCATTCTTTTTGGTGATCGGCATGGTTGAGATTTTGATTCCACCGACTGCGGCCATGCTACACTCTCCACTTAACAGGGCACGCGAAGCAATGTGCACCGCTGTGAGAGACGAAGAACAGGCCGTATCTACCAACATGCTTGGCCCTTTCAAATTCAACAAATACGATATGCGGGCCGGAATGATCGATGGTGTGTTACCCACCACAGCATCCGGCAGAGCACCCAAATCCGTCTCATATATGAATCGTGAATACATATCGACTGTGTTGGTTGAATAACCCAAATAGACACCGGTATCTGACCCGGCCAATTTCCCGCCGCCATAACCCGAATCTTCAATGGCCCTCCACACCGTCTCCAGGAAGAGACGTTGATTCGGATCTGTCAGACTGGCTTCCTTAGGTGATAATTTGAAAAATGAATAATCGAATAAGTCAATGTCTTCAATAAAAGCTCCCGCTTTGGAATCCAGTTCCGGGAGATCCAGCCTTGTATTTTGCAAATACCAGTCCAGATCCTGTTGTCTTCGTTCCGGGAGAGGACGGATATGATCTACCTTGCCTTGAATATGCTCCCAGAATTCGGATACATCAGTTGTGGAAGCTACATTCAGAGCCATCCCTACGATGGCTAAATCTCCTGACAAAGGTCCAGGCACAGTTTGTCCTGGACGCTGCTGATCTTGGGAACCTGCCTCTGCTTGCTCCGCAACATGCGTGGATTCCTGTTTTTCGCTGGTCGCATATGCATCATCTATATCACTCAATACAGGATTAGCGTCTTCTTCCGATTCACCATGTTCTTTGAAAATATATTCAGCCAGCTTATGGATCGTAGAAAATTCAAACAAGTCCGTCACGGCAAGAACACCAGAGTACCTCTTGGAGAGCCCCGCGTGAATTTTCAGCAGCAGAATGGAATCCGCACCCAACTCAAAGAAATTCTCATAGATATCGATTTCATCAAATCCAAGAACTTCTTTGCATACGCTGGCGACATGGCGTTCGGTAGCCGTATATCCGCCCCCGCTCTTGCCTGATAATTTCACTTCACCATTTGAAGTGCTGCCAGCCTTCTTGGTCGACCTCGTTTTGGAAGCAGCGCTTTGCAGATATTCGGCCACTTTGCCGCTGAGTTCTGTTGACAACCGAACCTGCATTTTATCCAGCAAGCGAACGCCGCCTCCACTGAAGTTCAGTTGCCCGATCAGCACCCTGCGGATCGAAGAGTTCATCGCCTGTGCCAAACCCTGTATCGCCTGTGCCGTAAGGACCGTTTTGAAGATGGTGTCTGCGGTAAAACCGGCATCCACCGACATGCCCGTCTCTTTCCATGTGGTCCAATTCACGGTGAGCGTGCGTTTTCCTCTTAAGGTACGTTCATCAGCAAAGGCATCCAGGTAGGCATTGGCTGCCACATAGTCTGCTTGCGTTACACCACTGAACATCGTGGCTACAGAAGAGTACATTACAAAGAAATCCAGATCATCACTGCGGGTCAGTTCATCCAGATTCCAGGTACCATATATTTTGGATGCCAGCACTTCGCTGAATCGTTCTTCACTCCGATCCAACAGAAGCTGATCTCCTCCGACACCCGCCCCATGAATAATTCCATGAATGGCCCCATAACGTGTACGCATATCCCGAATCACCATATCCATGGCTTCCCAGTCAGCTACATCCGCACTGTACCAAGACACTTCTGAACCTTTAGCCTCCAGCTCCGTAACGGCTGTAATGAATCGCCGAAGCTTGGCTTGACCGGGCTGGTTCATCAAGTTCTCCCAATGTATACGATCCGGTATCGGGGTCCGATTGATCAGAGCCAGGCGCACAGGTGCTTTGGAAGCCAGGAAACGCGCAGTTTCCAGACCAATACCACCGCCACCCCCAGTAATCAGATATACGCCCTGATGGCGTACAGATAATGGGGCATCCTCAGCAACCTGCACACGCGTAAATTCTTCAACATAACGTTGTCCACCACGGTACGCGACCAGATAATCCCCCTGACCTTCTGTCTCCAGCGCTTCCTCCACCCAGTCATCTGTGGCGGTGTCTGCATCTACGTCTATGGAGCGGAAAGAGATGGATGGATGCTCACGGCTCAATACCTTGCTTAGACTCAGGAATGGCGCATGTTCCGGCCGCTGAGCGGATTCGTCTCCCGTAATATTGTGGGCGTTCAATGCAATCAGTGTAATACCAGCAATCTCGGCAAAATCACTTCTCATCAGAGCACGCACTAAATAATACACACTGTACACACCTTGGCGCTGGCTGTTCTGCAATTCATTCAGACTGTGAATACCCGATTGCGGGGTATCCAAAGAACAGCCAACATGAATGATGTGATCCACCGACTTGTCCCGAAGGCTTGCGAAGAGACGGTCGTAATCCGCTTCCTCGTCACCAAGCGTATACCGATTGTCGCTCACATGTGCATAAGCAGAGCCCACTACAGCCCGGATTATATTCACGCCCGTGCGCTCAAGCACACGAGCTACAGAATCATCTGCACCAGGCTTGCCTGCAATCAGCAATACCGTTCCCGGTAAAACGGAGATCCCGCTGCCCGAACGTTTCCGTTCAGCAACTCTCCATTGCATCGTATAATGAAAATATTCTGTCTGTTGAACAGGCACTGCTGCACCTCTATCGATACGACTCGAAACCAGATCCTCGGGCAGATCAATCCAGCAGCGATGGGATTCAAAAGGATACACGGGCAGGCTGACCCGACGCACACCGGTACCTTTGTACAGTTCCACCCAGTCTACGTCTGCCCCTTGTACGTATAACGAACCAAGTTCGGACACGCCAGCCTCATCAGTCCACTCGGAGAGGGTAACCTCTTGCGTAAGCTCCTGTACCCGTCGATCAAGCTTCTTCCGTGACGCTTCCGTCATATCACTTGGCTCAAGCTGTGATTTACTGGCAGGAACGATTTTGTGCTCCCCGAAGCTAAACCAAGACTCAGGCTCATTCCACGTTTCCGCCAAGGATAGGACTTGCAGTTTCAGTCCCAGATCCGCGAGACTCTCTGCTAATACAGCCAATCGGAAGTTGTAGTGTCCTCTGCCGACACTCGCGGTATAACACAGATCCTGCAGATGACATGCAGGCGGTTTTTCCTGCATTAATCGGCTATATGTGGCGACCAGTTCCCGCAGAGCTGGCTCAGACTTGGCGGACAACACAACCAGACCTTCCTTCGCATAAGAAGAGTCAACATCTGTAGCAACCGGGGCTTCTTCCAGCACCAGATGACAGTTCGTTCCGCTAAAACCGAAACTGCTTACTGCACAGCGCATCGGAGATCCTTTTGCTTCCCATTTACGAAGTCTTGTGTTTACATACACGGGTGATGTCTTGAAGTCGATCTGTGCATTGGGTCTGTCAAAATGAAGAGATGGCGGGATTTCACGGTTTTTGATAACCAGTGCCGCCTTGATCAGACTGACCAGACCTGCCGCTTCATAGGGGTGACCAATATTCGATTTCACGGTACCGATCGGACAAAATTGCTTTTTATCCGTATACTTCTGGAAAGCAAGCTCTAAGCCTTCAAGTTCCAACGGATCTCCCAGCTTCGTACCCGTTCCGTGTGTCTCAATGTAAGACAGGGTCTCCGGGTGAATTCCGGCCTGATCCCACGCTCTTGATATCACATCGGCCTGGGCCTCCGGGTTGGGAGCGGTGATCCCAATAGAAGCTCCGTCCTGATTGATGGCGCTGCCTTTAATAACCGCATAGATCTGGTCCTTGTCCCTGAGCGCTTTGCTCAACGGTTTCAGTAATACCGTAGCAACCCCTTCGCTGATTCCAGCCCCATCCGATGAATGGTCAAAGGCTCTTGTTCGTCCATCCGATGCTTCAAGCCCCCCACGGTAATATTCCGTATCCAGTGGCATCAGGTTCACACGTAATCCACCGGCAAGTGCCATATCACAATCGCCATTCCGAATGGATTGGCAGGCGAGATGCACGGCAACCAATGAGGATGAACAGGCCGTGTCCACCACCATTGAAGGCCCCTTCAGATCCAGAAGGTACGAAATTCGTGCAGGCATCATGGCGGCAATATTGCCGACGGCTGCATCGGAAGTTAATTGAATATCGATGTCCTGAATCATTCGCAGATAGCTGTCCTTAATGTTGCTGGCGAATCCCAGATATACGCCTGTACGGCTGCCAGCCAGACTTTTCCCACCATATCCTGCATCTTCGAGGGCACTCCAGGCTGTTCGTAGAAACAGTCTTTGAAAAGGGTCCATCAGCGCCGCATCCCGCGGCGGAATCCGAAATAATTTGTAATCAAATTGGTCAATGTCTTTCAGATAAGAACCATCACTGTATTTGATGTCCTCTCCATATCCTGCATATTGGAGATATGCATCAATATTTTGACGACGAGAGTCCGGAAAATTAGCAATGGAATCACAGCGATCACGGATGTTGTCCCAAAACTCGCCAATATTGTCCGCGGACGGAAGCATGGCCGATATGCCAACAATGGCGATTCCCTCAGAGTCGTTCCGCCTACCCTCCGATTTCAATCCTTTGAGCAGCTGGCCAGCAACCTGCTTGTCAATTTTGCCCGCGGCTGCATTCTCAATAATCATTCTCAGCATTTGGCTTGTTTGGTTCATCGGGTTCTCCTTCCTCAACGATCCTCGACGCTCTTGACTGCATCGTCAATGCTCAGACTACCGGCTTCAATATCTTTAAACAGCTGTTCAAAATCATCCACCGGTTGGACTGGCTCAGCAGCCGGTTTTATTTCCAGCTTGGTCATTACAAATTGGGATAGCGCATGTACACTGGTGTACGAAAATAGATGGATCAGTTTCATCTTGCCTGGATAGGCATCTTCGAGCAAAGAAAATAAACGGTTTAACAGGATGGAATCTCCGCCCAGATCAAAAAAGCTGTCGTGGATATCCAGTTCTTCAAAACCAAGTACTTCGTTATACATGCCTGCAATCTGCCGTTCGATGCTGTTGTAATCCTCGCCGTCTTTCCCTTTGAGCTCAACATGTACATTCGCCGATTTGTTTCGTTTGGCTGCAACAGGAGCCACCTGCCGCGACTCTTCCAACTTCTCGGCTTCCTTCAGCCTGTTCGTCATCTCTTCCGAGAATCGGAATGGAAACTTGGTCAATAGCGCTTTGGCAAACCGTGGATGGTATGTAAATTCCCCGATTAACACACGCGGCACCTCTTTGTTCAATGCTGCCAAGAATCCGGCCGTTGCCTGTTCGGTCGGAAGGGCTTTCGTAATGGCGTCCACATTAAAACCGTAATCAACAGACATACCCGCTTCTTTCCAAGAAGACCAGTTGATAGACAAGGTCTTCAGACCACTTTTGCTGCGTGAGTAAGACAAAGCATCCAGATATGCATTGGCCGCTGAATAATCTCCTTGTCCAACCTCACTTGACAGAGACAGACCGGACGAGAAAAAGACCATGAAATCAAGTTCATCCTGCCGGGTCAGTTGGTCCAGTATCCAGGCTCCCTGCACTTTGGGATGAAGGACTTCGTCAAACGTTTCCTGGGTTTTGCGGATCAAATATCCAACCGCCGGTACCCCTGCACCGTGAATCACACCCGTGATGGACCCATGCTTCTCCCTGACATCGGCCAGTACATCCTGCATCGCTGCATGATCCGATACATCGGCTGCATAACAGGACACTTCCGAACCCTGTTGTTCAATCTCCAGGAAATTGCGGAGACGAGCAGCCATCTTGGATTCTAGCTCAGGGTCGTTAAGAAGTGTCTCCCATTCCGATCTTGCCGGAACTGGGGTACGCCCAATCAGTACAAGCTTGACGTCTGCTTGGGAAGCGAAGAATTTTGCCATTTCCTGACCAATCCCGCCTGTACCCCCAGTAATGACGTACACACCATCCTGTTGAATATGGACAGGAGAATCTGTCAACTCATCGGCTGGAACCTCACCCAATTCCTCGATATAACGAATCCCATTACGATAGGCAGAGGTATAACTCTGATCTTGGGAACCTATTTCCTGAAGCAGTTCATCTGCCCCCGTACTCTCGTCCAGATCAATGCTTCTACAAGTAATATGCGGATATTCCAGGGCGAGTACTTTGCCCAAACCGTATAACGAGGCCGCTTCTGGAGAGAGTCGGCTTTCACTGGTTGTGACTTCGTAGACCTGTTCGGAGACCAGCATCATATTCAGTGCGTTGTCACTTCCGTGCTCAATCAAGGCACGAATCAGATAAAACAGGCTATATACCCCTTTTTGCTGACGTTGTTCCAAAGCCTGAAGTGTACGAATTTCCGTGGAATCCGGGACTGCAAAGAGATGCACAATGTCACTGATGGACGTTTCTCCCAACGCTGCAAACAACTCCCCAAAGTTGCCTTCCGAACCATTTACCGTAAATGATCCGTCCGGTCCCTGATTGAAAGATTCTCCATAACAGACCTCAATCACTTGGCGCCCCGACTGCTTAAGACGTTCAATCAATTCACTTCCTCTGTTACCCTCATCCTTCAAAACCAGCACTGCACCTGTTCCTTGAATCGGCTCCGGCTCTGTTAGATCTGCTCTCCTCCAGTTCATCCGATAGAATCGGGCTGGCGTCGGTTCTTCCGAGTCCGCATTGCTGTTATTCGCGATAGCGGCGGTACGAGCTGCCTCAGGAACTTCAAACCAGCAGCGAGTCCGGGTAAATGGATAGGTCGGCAGACTTGTTTTGCGTAGCCCGTCCCCTGTGTATAGAAGCTCCCAGTTCAGTTCTGCACCTTGTATATAATGCATTCCAATCTGGTCCAGTATGGCCTGTTCAGCCTGATACCCCTTACCCATCTTCGCCAGTTCCGGATTCAGACTCATAGACCGATGGCCCGTATGCCCTTCTTCTCCACCTATGGCTGGTGAATCTGGACGGTTTTGATCGTTGCTGACCTTGTGATAACCGTAATAAATCCCTGGACTTCGATGTCCATTGGGTCCTACACTTTTGCTTAAATTCTCATCCGCCGATCCGATCATTCGTCCAGCCTCAATTAAGCGAAGTTGAAGCTCCTCCGCATCCTGCCCGGTGACCAGTAAACGGTATGAATAGTGGCCCCTTCCCGTGTTGGCGGTATAACATACAGAAGGTACATGCTGAGATTCAACTTGAGAGAGCACGTTAGCATATTCCGTAATCAGGGTCTGGAGAGCTGCCTCCGTTTTGGCCGATACGGTTAGAAGATGTCCTCCCTCCACTTCCTGCTCCTTAACCGTAGTCGTCGGCGCCTCTTCCAGCACGATGTGGCAATTGGTTCCACTGATGCCAAATGCACTAACACCGCTACGTCGTGGTGTTGCATCGGTATCCCATTCCCGCAATCGGGCATTCACATAGACCGGGGAAGCCGCAAAGTCGATGGCCCGATTCGGTCTGTGAAAATGTTTGGAAGCAGGAATCTGTTTGTGTTGCAGTGACAGAGCAGATTTGATCAAACCCACGACCCCAGCCGCCTCCGACAGGTGGCCGATATTGGTTTTGACCGAGCCGATCCCGCAAAATTGACTTTTGCCGGTGTGACGCCGGAATGCCTGCTCAATCCCTTGTACCTCTAGGGGATCACCCAGCATGGTGCCACTGCCATGCGTCTCAATATAAGAGACCGTCTCGGGATCGATACCCGCATCTGCCCAGGCTTGAAGAATCGCTTCGGTCTGCGCCTCTGGGTTCGGGGCGGCGATACTAATAGATTTACCATCCTGGTTTACGCCATAACCTTTAATGACAGCATAGATCTGGTCACGATCTTCCAACGCTTTATCCAGCGGTTTGAGCATCACTACTCCTGCGCCTTCACCAATGCCCGATCCGTCCGAATCGTCATCAAAAGCTTTGGTTCTCCAATCTGTCGACTCAATCCCGATTTTGATATGATCACTCTTTAAAGGAACCAGATTAATCTTGATTCCCCCAACGAGTGCCTGATCACATTGCCCCTCCTTGATCGCCTGACAGGCCAGTGTAATGGCCACCAGAGAGGATGAACAAGAGGTATCCACCACCATGCTCGGCCCTTTCAAATCCAGTAAGAAGGATAACCGACCAGCCGCTACAGAAGCCAGATTACCCACAAGCGAGTACGCAAAGGATTCCGGTTCCGCATCGTAGATAAAACGTGAGTACAAATCCCTAATATTGTTGGACAGGCCCAGATATACACCGGTACGACTGCCCGTCAGTTTTCCGCCTCCATACCCTGCATCCTCGATCGCCTTCCATGCCGTTTCCAGAAACAGTCTGTGGTTGGGGTCTGTAAGACTAGCTTCTTTGGGTGACATTTTAAAATAGGCGTAATCAAATTTATCAATCTCATCCAGATAGGCATTTTCATTAAATTGAATTTCGTCTGGCGACATGCCCAAATATTGCAGATACGACTGGATGTCCGGCACTCTGGATTCGGGAAAGGAACGAATGCTGTCCGTGCCACTGACGATGTTATCCCAGAATTCGACAGGAGATTCAGCCTGCGGCAACTTCAAAGCCATGCCCACAATGGCAATATCTTTGGCAGCATTGGTTGACCCGGACGCCGTATAAGCGTCCTCTTCCGCTTTGAGCTTTTTGAGTAGCTGCACGGCCACGGTTTTATCCAAGCTTCCGTCTTGCAGATGTTCCATGACAAACTTGTATACACTCTCCACCACAGTTCCTCCTTTACAGGTTAATCAGGTTATTCAATGCCTGCTGCAGCGTAACATCGCCGCTTTCCATCTGGTCGATTACACGCTTCAAATCCTGCTCCATGTCTTGTGGCTTCGAAGTAGACTTCTCATCCATAAAACGAGCCAACCTAGTAATATTGGAGTTCGCAAACAAATCCGTGACTTTGGTCAGACCAGGAAACTGCTGATCGATCCGGGCCTGTACCTGTATAAGGACGATGGAATCGGCACCCATTTCGAAGAAACTATCCCCTACATTAATTTCATGAAAACCAAGCATCGTTTTACAGATGGTGGCGAGTGCCTTTTCAGTCGGTGTATAGGATGCATCTGATTTACCTGTCAAAACGACTTCTCCGTCACGATCCTCTGACGAGGATGCTGGAAGACGCTTGCTTGCCAGCTGCTTCATCCGTTGGTCCAGTTGAACGCGAATAGAGGAAGAGAGATCAAACGGACTTTTGGCCAGTGCGGATATCAATTGACCCTCATAATGAATCTGGCCAATAAGTACTCGGCGAACCGAGGATTGCCGCATCACCAGAGACAATTGATTCATCGCCTGCTCTGTCGGCATGGCTTTGAACAACGTATCTACAGCAAACCCGTGCTCGGCTGACATGCCGGTCTCCTTCCAGGTAGACCATTGCACAGTCAGTGTGCGCTTGCCCATCATCGATCTGTAGTCAGCATACGCATCCAAGTAGGCATTCGCCGCAATGTAATCCGCCTGTCCCGGGGCGCTGAAGACCGAAGCAATCGATGAATAGAGCACCATGAAATCGAGATGATCCTGTTCAGTAAGTTGATCCAATACCCAAGTGCCATGCACTTTGGGAGAGAAGACCTCGGTGAATCCTGCCTGAGAACGGCTTGTGATCATTTCAGAGCTTCCGACCCCTGCACCATGGACAATCCCTTTGATTTTCCCGAATGTAACCCGAAGCTGATCCAGAA
Source organism: Paenibacillus sp. FSL H7-0942 (assembly GCF_045040715.1). Lineage (NCBI taxonomy): Bacteria > Bacillati > Bacillota > Bacilli > Caryophanales > Paenibacillaceae > Paenibacillus > Paenibacillus sp. FSL H7-0942. Next base: position 6,028,387 of record NZ_CP150279.1, read on the forward strand.
GTACACGCATGGCATCTAGATCCGACACATCTGCAGCATGGCAACTAACCTGATGTCCCCGGCTCTCCAGTTCACGAATAACTGTGATTTGATGAATCACTTTGAGTTTGGATTGTTCTGCAACAATGGCATCCCATTGCTCACGTGCAGGCATCGGTGTACGGCTGATTAATGCAAGATTTACTGGAGCATCGGAAGCCAAATACCGCGCGGTTTCCAGTCCAATTCCACCTGTACCGCCTGTAATGATGTATACACCATCGTTGTCAAAAACAAGTTCGTCTTCAGGAGGTGCTGATTCATTCAACGCTCTGAACTCCTGAACATACCGAGTTCCATTTCGATAGGCTACCTCATAATAGGAAGATGAAGTGCCGATCTCTTTCAGCAACAGATCCAGAGACGAACCTTCATCGATATCAATACAACGGTAATGAATCTGTATGTTTTCCTTGCCTACCACTCTGCCCATTCCAAAGGCAGAAGCCAGATGAGGTTTCATCCGCTCCGTACCCGTAATGGAATTGACCTCACGGGAAATCAGAACTAACTCGATGGGTTGACTCAGAGAACTGGACAACAACGCTCGAATAAACCGGAAGAACCCATACACACGTTCATTTAGAACAGACTCTAATGATTCCATGTCACTGGATTTACTTGCTGAATGTTCCTCACTACCAACACCGTTCAGATACACAATTCTTGAAAGTTGGTCTAGGCCCACCTGTTGCAGCACACGCTCATAGGCTTCCACTTGTTCCACATTTCGACTGTCCGGGTCAGATCGCAGAACATCCGTCTGAAGTACGGAATATACCTGCATCCCCGACTGCTCCATACGTGCCGCTATCTCAGCTGCATAATCGGACCCATCCAGAAGTACCAGTGTTGTGCCGTCGCTCACTTCGATCTGCTGATCGGAATCCCCTTTCGCTATCCCCTTCTGTTGCCATACCAGCTCGTAGGCTTCCGGTACCGCTCTGGTGCTCACTTGCGTGTATACCGAAGACTGCTCGGGAAGATCCACCCAGCAGCGTGTATTATCGTATGGATACAATGGAAGACTGATTTTACGAATTTCTTCTTCCCTGTACATCAGGCTCCAATCCACGTCACTGCCTGTGGTGTACAATTTGCATAATTCATGTAGTACTCCCGGATCTGAAGATTCCATGTATCGGGATAGGCACTCTCTACCCTCCTGCTTCAAAATGGACTTCTCCTGGCCCGTCAATTCGTAGTTCTTCCCTTCGTTCTTCTCTGTTACGACCTTATGCATTCCGTAATAGAGCTGATGCTCACCTACGGATTCGAGATCTGATGTAGCGAGTCGTCTCAGCTTCACGAGCAGATCGGACGTGTCCGTCACGCCAAAGGCGACACGATAAACATGATGCCAGCGCCCCGTATTCGCGGTATAACAGATGTTTTTGAGCGGAAGTTCCTGGTGACGTTCCGAGATAAAACGAATATAGTTATCAACCAGCGCAAGTAACGACTTGCAGCTCTTGGCACTTAGCGTGAATACTTCCACTTCTCTCGAAATCTTCCGCTCCTGAATAATAGGCGGCTCTTCCAGTACCAGATGGCAGTTGGTTCCGCTAAACCCAAAGGCACTGACTCCGCAGCGAAGCGGCTCGCCGTTTCCATCCCATGGTCTCGATTTCGTATTGACATACAACGGTGAATCCTGAAACGAAATGGATGAGTTGGGCTTATCAAAATGAAGCGTGGGTGGCAATATCCGATGTTTCAAGGCCATAGCCGCTTTAACCAGACTGCCCACACCAGCTGCTTCAAACAAATGGCCTATATTGGACTTGACCGAACCTATAGCAACAAACTGATTCTTGTCTGTATATCGGCGCAGGGCCGTAGTAAGTCCATCCATTTCAATTGGATCACCAAGTTTCGTCGCTGTACCATGCGTTTCCACGTAACCAATGGTAGATGGATCAATACCGGCATCCTGCCATGCCTTCACAATAACATCCGTTTGCGCTTCAGGATTCGGAGCCGTAATGCCAATCGAAGCTCCATCCTGATTAATGGCACTTCCTTTGATGACTGCATAAATATTGTCTTTATCTGCAATCGCTTTGCTTAGTGACTTCAATACCACGGCGGCTCCGCCTTCACCAAGCCCCGAACCATCTGCTTCCTGATCAAATGGCTTGGTTAATCCATCCGAAGACTCAATGCCGACTTTCAAATAATCATGATCCAACGGACTGAGGCTGATCCGTGCACCAGCAACAATCGCCATCTCGCAATCACCATTACGAATGGCCCGGCAGGCCAGATGGGTAGCGACAAGTGATGCAGAACATGCCGTGTCGATGACCATCGTAGGCCCCTTGAGATCCAGTGGATAGGCAATACGGGTCGGCATCATGGCTGTGATATTCCCTACAATGGACATCGGATATTGATAAGGATCAAGATCACAGATCATTTTGAGATAAGAATCGTTCAGGCTACTGGCAAAACCCATATAGACACCCGTATTTGTTCCTTCGATGCGTCCCCCGTAACCTGCATCCTCTACCGCATGCCATGACGTCTTCATGAATAACCGCTGAATCGGGTCCGTTAATCCGGCCTCCTTCGGAGACAAGCGGAAATATTTATAATCGAATTGATCAATATCATCCAGAAATGCACCCTGAAGGTACTGTACTTCTTTGTCCGAACCCAGTCTTGCATTCATCCATTGATGATAGGCATCCATGTCTTTTTTGCGTCCCTCTGGAAAATCCGTTGTACAGTCCACACCGTTCAGGATGTTGTCCCAATACTGCTCTGCCGTATCTGCCATTGGCATTTCAGCAGCAATCCCAATAATGGCGATGGCCTCATCCTCTTCAACAGTTGGTTTCTTTTGCTCCAGAGGAGCAGCAGCTTTTGCTTTTACAGCGGCGCCGTTACCCTGATTCACATGTAGTGCCAGCTTATGAATGGATGTATGTGCAAATAAATGAGCTATCTTCACTTTCCCGGGAAACTCCTCGTTAAGCCTCTCATGCATACGGATCAGCATGATGGAGTTGCCCCCGAGATCGAAGAAATTATCGTAGATATTGATCTCCTGATAGCCCAGTATCTCACTGTATATGCGCGCAACCTGCTGCTCGGTTTCCGAATAGCGACCTTCCTCATTCCCGGAAAGATCTACGGGCCCCGTATGTTTCTCCTGTGGTATGGTTCGGTTCGGACGATGTTGCGCTCCTTGGTCAGCGATTTCCTTACTGCGCTTCACTCCGGCTTCCAGCTTATCAGACAACCGGAACGGGAACTGCCCAAGTGCAGCAAGATGTTTGCTTCCATAATTCATTGCACCGATAAACACTCGGGAGAGCCGTCTGCTCATGGCCGCTTCCATCGCTGCAATCCCATCCGTTGTCGGAATGGTCTTGAACATGCCATCCACATTGATCCCAAATTCCACGGACATTCCAGTTTCCTTCCACGATACCCAATCAATGGAAAGTGTTCTACGTCCCTGTCCCGTCCTCCATGCCGCGAAGGAGTCCAAATAACAATTGGCAGCCGTATAATCGCCTTGTCCAATTTCACCGATGACAGATATACCGGAGGAGAACAATACCATAAAGTCCATGTCTTGATCTCGCGTCAGTTTCTCCAGAATCCAGGTTCCCTTCACCTTGGGTCCAAGAATGGTCTGGAACTCATCATCGCTTTTGCGATATAAAAATCCGTCTCCGGGAATACCTGCTCCATGAATAACACCATTTATATTTCCATAGCGGTGAGTGATATCCTGAATCACTTCCGTCATGCCCACAACATCGGCCAGATCCGCACTGTAATAATGAACGGTTGCACCCAATGCTTCCAGTTCAAGGATGCCTTGCATTTTGGTACAGCGGGAGTCTTGGCCTGTTTGCAGTATGCCTTCCCATTCTTCCTTTGCTGGAAGAAGTGTCCGACCAACAAGCGCCAGCTTCACTGGCTTCGAAGAAGCCAGAAACCGTGCTGCTTCCAGACCAATACCGCTTGTACCACCCGTCACAAGATATACACCATCTGGACGCACCTCGAAAGGCACGCTCTCACTTTCATTAAGGTCTATCTCTGTGAACGTCTCCGTATAACGCTGTCCTTCACGATACGAAACAGCATAAGCTTCACCGTTTATATGTCTTTCCCTGAGGATGTCCTCCGTACATATGGACTGATCCACATCTACAAATTTGCTCCGAATATGTCCATACTCCTGCTGGATCACCTTACCCAGTCCCATCAAGAGTGCATTATGAGGGGTGATCCTCTCTTCTCTGCCTGTGACGTGTCCGGCGTATTCAGCAATCAGGTTCAGATGAATCTCTTCGGCGAAGCCTTTGCTCATCAGTGCCTGAACCAGATAGACAGGTGAGTAGAAAGCCTCCTTTTGCCTGGCTTCAATAGATGCCAAATCTTCGGGATAGAATGAACTCCCCATCATGGACATATAGATGATTTCAGTAATTTCACCGTCTGTGTACATGTTTAATAGCTGCGAATAAGCTCCCGGCATATCTCCGCCAACTTCGTATTGGTCCTCCGATATTTGCTGGAACTGGTCACCCGGTCTCACATGGACTACCCGGCTGCCTTCGCCTTTCAGCCCAGCCGACAATTCCTGTTCCAGTTCGGTTCCGTTACCGATAATCATTACTGTGCCTGAAGAGGAAGGTGCCGAGGTATCCGAAGTCGCATCCCCACGATCCTCTACCCAGCGAACGGTATGAAAGTAGTCTTTTAACGAAACAGCTGACGGGTCCTGAATATCAATCCAGCATCTGCTGGGCTCAAACGGATACGTAGGTAAACTCAGCTTCTTGACCTGTCGCCCTTGATATAGCTGTCCCCAATCCATCGTTGCACCCTCAGCATAGAGTACAGCCAAATCCCCGAGTGCTGTTTCATCCCACGAAAGTAGACTGGCAGCCAGTTCTTTGATCCTCTCTTGTGCCTGAGATGATTGACGTCTGGTGCGCTCACGTTCTTCCGAATCCATTCGCTCGGCTCCCGTAGGCTTAGGAGCAGGAGCACCGGCATAGACTCCTTCTTGTGTCTTCAATTGTGCCCAAGGTTGTTCCAACAAGTGGATCAGTTGAGTTGTATCCTCCACAAGCAGGGACAAGCGATGTTCATAATGTCCACGTCCTGTAGCTGCCGTATAACACACACTCGCAACAGGAGCTTCACGATTCTCCTTCAAGAAACGTTCATACCGCTGGAGCAATCGAACCAGTGCTTCTTCCGTCTGAGCCGAACACACAAACAGATGCTTGCCTGAACCCAGATTATCTCCCGGGTCTTTTACAGTAACAGCCGGAGCTTCCTCAAGCACGACATGGCAATTGGTTCCGCTGAATCCAAAAGCACTGACACCACATCTGCGCGGGATTCCCTCCTCCGCCTCCCAGGGTCGGAGTTGTGTATTTACATACACTGGTGTCTGCTCAAACCGGATGTTGCGGTTGGGTTTGGCAAAATGAAGGGATGGCGGGAGCTTCTGATGTTTCAAGGCCATCACCGCTTTGAGTAATCCTGTCACGCCTGCACATTCATATAAATGACCGATATTGGATTTCACAGAGCCGATCGCGCAAAATTGTTTTTTGGATGTAAACTGTTCGAAAGCGTTGGTAATCCCTTTAATCTCAATCGGATCTCCCAATTCTGTTGCTGTACCATGGGCTTCAATATAACGGATCGTCTCGGGGTCTATCCCCGCTTCTTCCCAAGCCTTCACGATCGCTTCCGATTGGGCCCGTGGATTCGGTGCGGTTAGTCCAATGGATGTTCCGTCCTGATTGGCAGCAGTACCCTTAATGACGGCGTAGATATGATCCCCATCTTCAATGGCCCGACTTAACGGTTTCAGAAGAATGGCAGCCACACCTTCACCAACACCTGCCCCATCTGAGGCATCATCAAATGTCCGCGTCTCCCCGTCCGAGGACTCAATGCCAAATTGCTCATATTTATTAAAAACAGGGAGCGTATTCACCTTCACCCCACCCGCTATCGCTGCATCACATTCACCACTTCGGATCGACTGACAGGCCATATGGACGGCAACAAGGGATGAGGAGCATGCGGTATCCACCACCATGCTGGGGCCTTTCAAATTCAGCAAATAGGATATTCTTCCTGCCAGTACCGCCGTCACATTGCCCGTTACCGAGATGGAGATGGATTCCGGTTCTACATCGGCGATAATATTGGCATAATTATCTCGGGTGCTGCTGTAATATCCTACATACAATCCGGTATTGCTGCCGGATAACCTCGCACCTCCATAACCTGCATCTTCCACAGCTTCCCATGCTGTCTGGAGAAAAATTCTCTGGTCAGGACTCATCAGGGCTGCTTCTTTGGGTGTCAGCTTAAAATAGCGATAATCAAACTTGTCCACTTCATCCAGATAAGAGCCTTTAATAAAGCTTAACCCGTCTTCATCCTGCTGTTTGAAACGTACATATTTCAGAACATCCTCTTGTCTCGCTTCAGGGAACTCCACAATTGAATTCACTTTGTTCTCAATATTGCTCCAGAACTCCTCCACATGATCAGCCATGGGCATATGCGCAGAGATGCCGATGATGGCAATATCTTCACGAGTGTTCTTTTTCTGCTGTTTCAACAGTGTGATCATATCAATCGCCGTTTTTTTGTCGATTTTGCCACCAGATGTATTCTCAATAATATATTTAAGCAACTGTTCCAATGTATCGTCCCCTTACATATCAGATATGTTTTAATCCTTTGAGCATATCCTCCATGCTGATCGTGCCATCTTCCAACTGATCAAAAAGAGAATGGACTTCCTCGTCCAGCGCAATTGCACCACCTGTAGGCGCCTCTACCTGCTTGCTCTCCCGTTTATTGCCTGTTTTATCAGCCAGATATCCACCCAGTCTATGCACAGACGGATGTTCGAACAGATCTGCAACAACGAGTACTCCCGGATACTGACGGTCAAGTTGTGCATACATTTGTTTCACCAGTATCGAATCAGCTCCAAGTTCGAAGAAACTGTCATGAATATGAATTTCATTAAAGCCCAGTACGGCTTGGCACACATCCGCAACCTGCTTCTCCCATGGAGTGTATTCTCCGTCATCCGCACCATTCAGTACGGCATCCTGTCGGGCTACACTTTGCGGGGTCACTGGAGCCTTCGGTGATGATGTCTGCTGTAGACGTGAATCAATCCAGTTCTCCAGTTCAGGAGAAAGTCTGAACGGATAGTTGCGGATCATCTTCAACATGCCACGGTCTGTCGACATCTGTCCTATCAATACACGTTCAATCTGACGCCCTTCCACCTGATCCAGCCACGCCAGAGCCTCTTTATTGGTCATGGCTTTGAATAAGGTGTCCACTCCGTACCCGGTTGCAGCAGCTGCGCCTGTTTCTTTCCAGGTAGACCAGTTGACGGTCATCGTTCCGTCCAACTCCCGGTTGCGGTAGGCTGCGTAGGCATCCTGATACGCATTGGCAGCGACATAATCCGCCTGTCCCGGCCCGCTGAATAACGTTGCAATGGATGAGAACATCACAAAAAAGTCTGGATTGTCCTCTCTGGTGAGTTGATCCACAACTTGGGTTCCTTGCACTTTAGGGCGTAATACGCATTCAGCTTCTTCTATCGTTCTGTCCTTAAGCGGATGATCTCCACCTACAGCGACCCCAGCCCCATGAATGACACCTGCAATGCGGCCGTATTGCTGACGCAGTTCACTCAGAATGACTCGCATGGATGCTTCATCTGAAATATCTGCTTGGTAAGAGAGAACCGTGGCCCCAGCAGCCTCCATTTGTTGCACAGATCGGATTTTCTGAACTAACGCATCGTTGGAATCTGCTGCTACAATGCTGTCCCACTCCCCTCGAGTAGGAAGCGCAGTTCTATTCACCAGCGCAAGTGTGATTCCCGGGTATCGCTCCGCAAGTTGTAATCCAATCTCCAGCCCAATACCGCCCAGTCCGCCAGTAATGAGATACAATCCGTCATTGCGAATCTTGTAGTCCCGCTTAGGATATTGACTAGGGTCCATCGCTTCAAACTGCTGAATGTAACGAGTGCCCGCACGATAAGCTACACCATAATCATCACTTTCATGATCCAGTTCGGCCAGAATATCCTGGAGCGAAGTTTCCGCATCCACTTGGATGGAACGGCATTGCAGACGTGAGTCTTCTTTGCGCCCAGCCAAACCCAGACCAAACATCAGGGCAGCCTGAGGAAATACATTTTCTTCGGTTCCGGTAATGGAATGGATTGGATTCGTCAACAACACCACATCAACAGGCTCCGACGATTTCGTACGGATCATTTCCTGAAGAAGATAGAAAAATGGATGAAAGGACTGTTGCTGTTGAATATAGATGATCTGGGTGATCATCAATTCTCCCAAGTGAGCCCATAATTGCTCCATGCTCTCACGCTGGTGTGAAATGACGTACTCCCCGGAAGATACTTGAAGGAATGAAGGTCCATCAAACACTTCAATGAGCTGACGACCCTGCTTCTGTAGTGCCTTACGCAGAGAGCGGTCCTCTCTTTTTTCATCCATAAAAATAACGACATGACCTTCCGATAACTTCCGATCTGAATTGCGTTCCGGTTCACAGACCCAGCCCAACTCATAATGGTGTATGTTCTCCATAGTGATGGCACTTGTCTTGGTTTGGGTATAAGGAGCAGATAGCTCAATCCAGCACCGATGAGCTTCAAATGGATACGTTGGAATGCTGATTCGGCGAACATCCTCACCCGAATACAGACTTGGCCAACTTACCTCCCCACCACCAAGATAGGTTTCACAATGATCCGTTAAATGCAGTTGATTCGACTCCGGGACTGGCTGCTCTCGAATGGAGTGCAACCCGTCTTCTTCAAGTGCAACCAGTTGGGCGAGCAACTCCTCTTTGCTTGAAGCAATCCGTACCAGACGGTGTTCATAATGGGTTCGGGATGTGCCTGCCGTGTAACATATATCTGCTAACGTGTGATCGGTTGTTTTCAGATACTTCGTATATTTGGATATATATTGTTGCAGTGATTGAAGCGTCTTCGCTGAAAGGGGGAACAGATACTCCCGCATCTCAGTTTCGCTGGTGGTTTCCACTGCACCCGCCTGCTCCAGTATGAGATGACAATTGGTTCCGCTGAAACCAAATGCACTGACACCCATACGCGCAGGTGCACCCTCAGCAGGCCAGATCCGGTTACGTGTATTCACATACACAGGCGTTCCACTAAAATCAATATTGCGATTGGGGCGATCAAAATGCTGAACCGCTGGTAAAATCCCTTTTTTTAAGGACAATACAGATTTAACAAGCCCTGTAATGCCAGCGCTTTCATACAAATGTCCGATATTGGACTTTACTGAACCGATGGCACAAAATTGCCTCTTATCGGTGTATTGCTCAAACGCCCCCTTAATGCCGTCGATTTCAATCGGATCCCCCAAGACAGTCCCTGTTCCATGGGTTTCAATATACGAAATACTTTCAGGGTCGACCCCCGCAGCTTTCCACGCCTTCACAATGACCTCACTCTGGGCTCTGGCATTCGGCGCTGTAATCCCCATGGAGTTCCCGTCCTGATTAATGGCACTGCCCTTAATGACCGCATATACCTGATCCTTGTCCTTGATGGCATCCTGAAGTGGTTTTAGCATAATAACCGCCGCACCTTCACCTATTCCGGAACCATCTGAGCTATCATCAAAGGGACGTGTCATGCCATTGGACGATTCGATGCCCATTCGGTAGTAATCCTTGTCCAGAGGAAGCACATTCAGTTTTACGCCTCCTGCCAGCGCCATGTCACACTCACCCAAACGAATGGCATTACAGGCATGATGGACTGCAACCAGAGATGAAGAACAGGCCGTGTCCACCACCATACTCGGTCCTCTCAAATCAAGAAGGTATGATAGACGGCTGGGTAAAATGCAAGACAAATTGCCTGTGACCGAGATCGGCAAAGACTGTGGTTCCACATCATGAATCATTTCTTTATACCGATAACCTTCCAGATCCGAGACCAATCCCACATATACTCCTGTGTTGCTGCCCGCCAGCTTCTCACTGGTATATCCTCCATCTTCAAAAGCGGCCCAAGCCGTCTCCATAAAGATACGTTGGGCCGGATTCATCAAACTGGCTTCTTTCGGTGTAAATCGAAAAAAAGGATAATCAAAGGTATCGATATGTTCCAGATAAGAACCGTCCAAGTATTGGGCATCTTCACCAGTGTTCATTTTACGAGAGATATAATTATCGGCATCCTGGCGTCGCTGCTCCGGCAGATCCCTCGTACAATCCAGACCATGTAACAAGTTATCCCAGAATTGTTCCGCATCATCTGCCAAGGGCATACGAACACTGAGTCCAACGATGGCGATATCACCCGGACGGATGGCAGTTGTAGTTGGGGCTGGAGGCGTCTGACCAGACGACTCCGTCTGATTGGTGTCACGAATACCCAGTTCACTGAAATCCATCAGTTTGTTTTTCATTATTTATCCCCTTTCAGCCGCTGGGCGGAGACTTTCAAACACTTTGGCAAGCATTTGATCATAGGTTCTGAAAAAAAGATTCCATTGAATGGTGTTCATTCGGGGTTTGCAATACATCGTTACCAGCATATTTCGTTTTTCATTTTGAATTTCACAGATGACATCAAACAGCTCCTCCAGCGCCACCCTGCCTCCACTGACATAATCAGCCTCATAGAATAGCGGACGAATGGCGACATGTTGTGATTTCATACCTGTTCTAACCAGATCCTGGATATGGTGACCAGGCTGTTCGTCTGCTGTATGTAAAGCTTGTTTCGCTATAACAAACAACTCATTAAAATCCTGTACCTCTTGCACATCCAGCGAAATGGAACTGATATGGTTCATTCGATAAATCAGTGTATAGACCGTAAGTTGTGGCTGATTGCCAATCTCCGTCAACAGATATGCGAACAAAGACCACAACCATTCCACAGGCGTGCAACCTGCAATTCTGGATAAGTCTCTGATTTCATTAAAGCGATCCTTCTCGATCCTGAATTCATATCGATGGTCTTGAAGGACCTGTCCTGTATTCTGCATGTAATCCAACGGAACAGGATAGGCTTCCAGTTCCATGCCTTCCTGATCTGCGATGAATTTCGCAAGTCTGGAGATCGTAGGATAGGCAAACATATTGGTTAACGTAATTTGAGCTGGATATAATTTTTCAAGTTGATTATAGATCTGAGCAAGAAGCAGCGAATCACTCCCCAAGTCAAAAAAGTTAATCGTGGTGGTGACTCCCGCATCGGCTCCCAGCACCACATGAAATACGTCCAGAATGGTTGCCTCCAGCTGTTCTATTGGTGTAATTTGCCGTTGATTCATTGGACACCTCACCTCCGTATAGGATCTACTCCATATAACTTGTTAATGTCTGATTGATCATGCTGGTAACCCGATGCATACTGCCTTCGAATAAATAAAAATGCCCCCCTTTGTATATCCGGGCGGCACTTCCTTGTTCCGTATAACCTCTCCAATGTTCTGCACAATCCAGAATGTAGCCCTCATCCTCTGCTCCGTTCAGTATCGTGATATCACATTGCAGTTTATAAGGCTTCTCTTCGTAAGTATACGTCTCATTCATCTCCAAATCCTTACGTAATATGGGGATGAACATATCCATAAGTTGCTGGTTCTCAAAGAACTCATCCGGGGTACCGCCCATTTCCTTAATGCGGTCTATGAACTGTCCTTCGGGCAAATGGTAATAGACCTGGTCTTTTTTATAATCCGGTGTCTCTCGCCCCGAGAAAAACATGTGTATGGGTTTCCTGAACTGCTCTTCATGCATTTTGTTATACAGTTCATAGATAATCAGACTTCCGAGACTATGTCCAAATAGAGCATATGGCTCCTCATCTGGCAAATCGCGAGATATATAATCAAATACATCATCTACACTTTGCTGAATACTCTCATAGAGCGGCTTAGAGAATTTCAATCCACGTCCTGCAAGTTCAACAGGGTTCAGCACAATGGACTCGGATAACCCCTTTTTCCATTTGTTATATATTGATGCTGACCCTCCTGCATAAGGGACACAATATAATCGCATCTTGGCCATATAATCTCCTCTCCACTTACACGACTTCTCCCCATCTGATTGCTGTAGCGCAATAATACGTTCCAGCCCCAGCCCCAACCAACACGACACGGTCACCCGTTTTCAGTGCCCCTTGATTCACAGCCTCGGTCACCGCAATTGGCAAGCAAGCATTAGAGGTATACCCGTATTTTTCCATCGTCATATAGGCCTTTTCTTGTGGGATACCCAAGGCAACGGCCAGTTCTCTAATCAGATTACTGTTTGTTTGTGGGAAAATAAACAAATCTACTTCCCCCATATTCCATTTTACTTTGCGCAAAAGACGGTTCACGAGCCGCGGAATACCTCTGACCAATTGTTCATATAAATATCGACCATTGGACGTATAGACGGAAGCAGATCCATCAGAAATGTGTCCATAATGAACAGGCAGTGTTCCATAACTGATATCTTCCATATTCTCGTGATGCATAATTCCGTTCAGAAAAACGCTGTGATAGGAATCATTCTCATCTAATTCCTGTAAGACAAATGCCCCTGCTCCGTCTCCTACACTGGAACACGCTGCTCGATCCTGCCAATCAGTTACTTTCGAGTAGGTATCTGCGCCGATGACTAGAATATTGCTTATATCTTCTTCAGCCTGGAACGTATAATACGCATTCAATAATCCATAGCTGAACCCGGCACAACCCGCGCGGAGATCCAGACAAATGGCTTGGTCCGCTCCGAGCTTTTCCTTCACGAGAGCCGACGGATGAGGTATTAAACGATCCGGTGTGAACGTCGCCATAATGATCATATCAATATCCTCGACATCAATCGAAGCCTGTTCTATAGCTTGTCTCGCAGCTTCCAATGCCAAATCGCTGGTGTACTCATGCTCATGCGAAATTCTTCGTTCACGGATTCCGAGATTATGGTAAATCCAGTCCGCATTTGCGTTAATGTTCATAGCCTCCAGCCCCTGATTCGTTAACACGGATTCCGGCACATACATGCCAATACCCCGAATGGTCATTTTTCTCATGCATCACGTCTTCCTTTCCTGAATCTAAGGTGAGTAGCCCTCTCTGAAAACTATAAAAAATTTTTGAAGACAACAAAAAAACAGTTCAGCAGCTTACTCGCGCTGTACTGTCTCAGGAATACCTTTTTCAACAAAATGTAGTCAGGACCACTCCTAACTACACAGCTTCGCCCTGTTGATACACGTTGTGTATTTCAGAGTTTATGCATATGACTCCTTTGGTTGCATAATGTGCCTAAGCTTCATTCTGCTCCTCCGGTTTTGGTTGTCGTATGTGACCATAGCATATCTGAGTACATTATCATTTTTCTTGTTTTGCATATAAAATTTCAACACCCAAATCAACTAATCTGGGTTTATCATTACCTGTTAGGTGAAGCCATATCTTTGCTCTGCGCGTATGTCTGTCAATCTTCTTAATGATGCCTTCGTGTCCCATCAACGGGCCATCTAACACCACAACTTTGGTATTTTCCATATATACGGTTGAATAATCGATAATATCTTCCGGATTGATGAGGTTTAGCAATGTGGTCATTTCATGATCCGGGATTGGCGTGCAGTTTGCGTTAGTTCCCAGCATTTTAATGATATGAGGAATAGAACAGATTAAGTGGTAAGTTTCGGCGGTCATGTTGACTTGAATTAATACATAGCCAGGAAAGACCTTTTTGGTGCAGGCTTCAAAAATACCTGATTTCTTCTCCGGAACTTTTCTCTTGGGGACTAAAACTCGAATGGAGGTTCCTAGATACATATGTAGGTATTTCCTAATGACTTCTTCGCTTCCTGTGTGTACAAACAATGCGTACCAGTTCATGGCATCATCCTCTGATTAACAAATTAGCCAAGCGGAAATATACATATACATAAGAAAGAACAAAGACCCCAATTTTCAATTTGTGTAATAAAATGTATTTTATTTGTTGTAAGTATCTTAACTCATGACTTTTGGAACGTCAATGCTATTAATTCAATTTTATGTAAAATAACCTTACAATTCACATAAAACACTCACATTTTGTCTGATATCCAACTCCGGGACGTTACTCGTCTCCATTGTAACCAAAAAATCACTTACAGCATCAAGCATCTGTAAGTGATTATTATTCCATCCTTATACTATTCAAACAGGTCCAAACGAAGACGTTTCAAACTTGTATGTTTGATGTACCACTGGCCGTCGATTTTGACAAAAGTTTCGTGGTAATGCCCAAATCCGTGGAATGATTTGTTCTCATTGCCCTCCGGGAACGTGACCCAATCTTCCATTGGGGAGATGACCTTTGCTTCGTTCTCAGATACAAATTCAACTTCGGCGCTATGAACATGGTGCACGGTTACGGCAACATCCACCAGATCACGGAATACTTGTACGATCGTATCACGGCCTGTTAATACCGGAATTGGATTGCCTTCTGTGCTGAAATCGGCCACTGCATCCGGAGCAAACACATCACCCAAGGTATCCCACTGCTTCGTATCAATATAGCGGCAATAACGCGCCTTGGTGTTCCTAATGTTTTCAAGCGCGAGCAATTGTTCCAGTCCTGTGATCGTTGATTGGCTCATGTGTTGTCCCTCCAGAGATGTAAAATGTGATGTAATATTAGGATCATGTATGTATGCATACTATACCTTCCTTATTGTACCATTCGCCTTCTATTAGGTACAACGATACAAAAAAATCTTTCCTTACCTCTCGCGAAGTTGGGGAAAGATCTGGATATACCTATGTGCCAGACGAGTTAACAGCGTCCATCGAAACTTCACTTCTAGTGCAAGTTACAGGGAATGTGCACCCTTCATCTGGGAAGCCAGTTCTGACATTTTTTTATTGTTCAAAAAACTTTCCATCTCTTCTTCCGCCTGCACCATCACCTGCTGGATCAAACAGCCTGCGTTATGATTCTGGGAACATTCGAACAGGGACGCCTGACCTTCAATCGCATGAATGATCTCCAGGAAAGAAGGATCCGGATTTTTACGACTAAGCCGGTAGCCACCATTGGCGCCAGAAGTCGATTCGATCATGCCCGCCTTAACCAATTTGGTCAAAATTTTGGACAGATATGTTGGTGATACCTTCTGCAATTCTGCAAGTTGGTGTACACTAACAAGCTGCTCAGGGGCAGTACTTACAAGATGAAGCATCGTATGCAAAGCATAATTTGTCGCTTTTGAATATTTCATGAGGGCACCTCATTATACACGGATTTAATTTATCCATAATAGACTTGATTGAGCTCTGTGTCAAACCACTATACCTCAAGCGCTGGCAACATCGAAAGGATACGGGTTAATTGTGATACAATCCGCGGTAATCCGTAGGTGTCATCCCCTCATGGGCCATGAACTGGCGGTTAAAATAACTGGCATTGGGATACCCCGCTTCCTCCGCGATTTGTCCAATGTTGGCCGTAGGCCGTTCGAGTAACCATTGCTTCGCCATCTGTAGTCGTGAACGAGTGATAAATTCCATGGGCGTCATCTCCACAGCGCTCTTGAACATTTTGCAAAAGTAATACGAACTCACACCTGCAAGATCCGCCCAGTCCTGCAACAGGAAAGGTTGACAGGCCTCCTGCTGCATCTGTGGAAGAAGTGCAAGAACCCGATTCTCCGCCTTACTTGTGGTACGTGTGCTCTTTAAAGGTACTGCATGCTGCACGAACTCGGCAAGTACGGCATAGGTCAGTGTGGATAGCTGAGCTGGACGCAGCATGGTGTTCTGTTCCGCTTCAGTGAGCAAGGCCAGATGAGCCTCTTCCCAAGAGTTGCGTTGCCGCAGTGTCCACAATAGATTGCGATGTAACCCCCGCTCGATCATATAATCATGCAGACGTTCACCGTAAAAATGAACCCATCGTACATCCCATGGATCATCTTCACTACTATAATAATGCTGCCGCTGCTGCGGGAAATAGAGAAACGCCTGACCTGCGCGAAGCTCATGTACCACCCCGTCCACTTCCACATATCCCTTGCCCGAAGCCACGTAGTGAATATTAAAGTTGTTCAGTGCGCCGGCCTCACGCAACACGGCATGCTGGACGTGGTCCATATAATGTCCAACGGACTCGGGATAACAAAAATATGGAATATCCTGCAGGGTAAGCAATACGGTTTGTCTCATCATAGCCGGTTCTCCTTGATCAACAATATTGTGTTAACTAACTTCAATATATTATCATTTTAATTCATTGATCTATTCTTTATAATCACAATATACATTCATAAACGGGAGGATACAACACATGAATTCAGTTCGAAAATTGCGTTGGGGCATTCTTGGTAGCGCTAGCATTGCTGTGGAATCCGTCATTCCAGGCCTGCAGCAATCCGAGTTAAATGAAGTAACCGCGATTGCCAGTCGAGACGAAGATAAAGCCAAACAGACGGCCGAACAACTTGGGATCGACAAGGCTTATGGCAGTTATGAAGCTTTGCTCGCTGATGATTCCATTGATGCCGTATATATCCCACTGCCGAATCATCTGCATCGGGAATGGACGATCCGGGCTGCTGAAGCAGGCAAACATATTTTGTGCGAAAAACCACTGGCTCTGACAGAACAGGAAGCTCAGGAGATGGTTCAAGCTTGTGCAGATGCAGGTGTGCATCTGGCTGAAGCATTCATGTACCGCCATCATCCAAGATATGAGCAGATCCGAGATATCATTGCCAGCGGTGAGATTGGTGAGATTCGTGGTATGCACAGCACATTTTCATTTAATAACTCCAATGCATCCGGCAATGTCCGCTTTCGGCGGGATTGGGGCGGAGGTGCACTGTATGATATCGGATGTTATTCCATCAGTGTAGCACGTCTGCTGCTTGGTCAAGAACCAAGTGCAGCCACTGTTATTGGCATGTTCTCCCCACAGCATGATCAAGTCGATATGATGGCTTCCGGACTGCTGGAATTCGATAATCACGTTGGCGTGACGTTTGACAGCAGCATGTGGGCAGCCTTCCGCAACACGCTGGAAGTATTGGGATCCGACGGTATTATTGAAGTCCCTTCGGCATTTATCAGCGGACAGGACCGCAGTTCCAACTTCTATGTAACGGCTGGTGGTGAACGCAGAGAGATTGAAGTCCCGCAAGTGAACCACTACTCTCTACAGGGAGATGATATGGCACGTGCTGTACTTCAGGGCAAGGATCTGCGCTTCGCCCCTTCCGATGCGGTAGCTAATATGAAAGTACTGGAAGCTTGCCTTCGTTCAGCGGAAGAACGTACACGAATTACACTATAATTGAGAGGATGAACTGACTTATGGAATATATCGAAATTGCTGGTACAGGTAAACGTGTCTCCAGATTGATTAAAGGAACCGATTATTTCGTGCATAATGCCTACGATAAAGCAGCTACGAACATGGATGCTTTTCTGTCGATTGGCGGTAACACTGTAGATACAGCACATATTTATTGTGGTGGACAGAGTGAAGAAGTCCTTGGTCGTTACATGAAGGAACGTGGTAACCGCGACCAGATCGTCATTCTCACCAAAGGCGCGCATCATGACCAGAATGGGCCACGTGTGAACGCTGATGCCATCCGCAGTGACTTGATGGAAAGTCTGGAGCGTCTTCAGACAGATCACGTAGAGATGTATGCCTTGCACCGCGATGATCCCAATACCCCTGTCAGTGTTATTCTTGAAGCACTGAACGAACATATTGAATCCGGAAAAATCGGCGCAATTGGCGCATCCAACTGGACCTGGCAGCGGCTCGAGGAAGCCAATGCATACGCTGAGGCAAATGGCCTGAAGGGCTTCACATTCAGCAGTCCAAATCTCAGTCTCGCCAAAGCAAACGAACCGTTCTGGGAAGGCTGTGTGTCAGCAGATGCAGAGACGCTGGCATGGCATGAGCAAACCAAACTACCATTGCTATCCTGGTCCTCCCAAGCACGTGGTTTCTTCACTGGAAGATTCACACCTGAAGTTCGGGATAACGAAGATCTGGTGCGTGTATTCTACAGTGATGACAACTGGGAACGGTTGCATCGGGCTGAACAATTGGCTAATTCCAAGAAAACAACACCAATCCAGATTGCACTTGCTTATGTATTGAATCAGACGTTCCCAACCTGTGCGCTGATCGGAGCCCAGAATCAGGCAGAACTGCTCTCCTGTGACGAAGGATCACGCATCACGCTGACTCCTGCTGAAATCGCATGGTTGGATCTGGGCAGTGATGTACCGGCTGGCACCTAAAGAAAATTAATCATTCCATCAACAAATACAGAAGGACTTACCCCAGAGCACATCTCTGAAGGTAAGTCCTTTATATCATAGATTAGGCCATATAGAATGTTAGAAATTGCACTGTCATTCGGTTGGATTACAGTTTAACGATCTGACCTGTTTTCTCGGATTCGAATGCTGCCAAGATCACTTGCAGGGAACGCAAGCCCTCTTCCCCTGAAATCGCTGGAGGTGTCTGAGTGACAATCGACTCTACAAATGCGTCAATTACACCACTCGGCACTTGTTTCTCGTTGGTAGCCATGGCACCAACTTTGTACGTCTCAACTGTACCATTGGTCAGCTCAACGATAACTTCATCGCCTTCCACTGTTCCGATCTTCATAACGCCATTCTCACACCACAGCACTGTACTGTTGTCTCCAGCTCTGTATTGTGTCCAGCTCGCTACGAGCGTTCCGATCGCTCCGCTCTTCATACGCAGCAAGCAAGTTGCGTTATCGTCAACTTTAGTGCCTTCCTTGTGCAGTGTGCTGATGAAACCAGCCACTTCAGATACTTCATCATTCAGCAGATAACGGATGAAGTCGGATTTGTGCACGCCCAGATCGCCCATTGCGCCCATAATCGCTTCTTCTTTACGGAAGAACCAGCTTTCAGCTCCGTCCACACTCCATCCTTCCGGACCCGGGTGACCAAATGATGTACGGAAATTCAGGACTTTACCGAGTTTGCCGGATTCGAGAATTTCTTTTGCTTTTACGTGAGGAGGCATCAAACGCTGGTTGTGTCCAACCATCAAATACACGCCATTTTTCTTGGCAGCTTCGATCATTTGCTCGCCTTCTTCAGTGGATACTGCCATTGGTTTCTCAACCAATACATGCTTGCCTGCATTTGCAGCAGCAATCGCCATTGGCGCATGCAGATAGTTTGGTGTACACACACTAACGGCATCCACCGTTTCGTTTGCAAGCAATTCTTCGTAACTGGAATACGCTTTACCGCCGTAAGTCTCGGCCATCTTCTCCGCACGCTCCACAACCGGATCGGCAAAAGCGACAAGTTCTACGTTCTCATTGGCAGCGTACTCTGGAATATGTCTGCGCTCGGCAATGGCTCCACAGCCGAATACAGCAACTTTAATTTTACTCATGTACATAAGTCTCCTTTGACAAATAGATTAGCATTTTTCATGGTTCGATGGTCCATTAGAATTGATTCAAGTAGTTTTCTTTCAACCAGTTGTAGCTATTGGATACGCTCTCAAGCGGAGGATTCTGACATACGTCTTGTTCCACGATCAGCCATTCCACGCCTGCATTCGTAGCGCCTTCAATAACAGCTGGCAGGTCAACCGAACCTTGTCCCAATTCCAGTGTTTTCATCTGGCCCTGTTCGTCTTTGCTGAAGTCCTTCAGATGAAGCAGCGGCAAGCGACCCGCATATTTATTAATATACTCGATCGGATTTTGTCCCGCAAATTGTACCCAACATACGTCCATTTCCACTTTTACCGCTTCCGGTGATGTTTGAGCGAACATGGCATCAAAGGCATTGGCATCGCCAACCTGGCCATGGAATTCAAAGTCATGGTTATGGTATCCGAAGATCAATCCTTGTTTCGCTGCTTCAGCTCCATATTGTTGTAACTCAGCGAATAGCTTGGTCCAACCTTCTGCATTCTCAGGACGATCTTCTGGCATCAGGTAAGGGCAAATGATATATTGTGCACCAATTGTTTTTAGGTAATCGATTTGTTTTTGCAAGTCTTCGCGCATTGCATGTAGTGAAACGTGGCTGCTGAATCCTTTCAGTCCAAGTTCATCTAGTAGCGCTTTCATTTCCTCAGCTGGAATATCGCCATATCCGGCAAACTCCACACCTTCATATCCAAGGGCCGCTACCTTACGCAACGTACCACGAAAATCTGCTGCAGTTTCATCACGGAGTGTAAACAATTGCAAACCAATATTAAGTTTTTTCATGTAGGATACACCTCTGTTCTCAAATTTGCTTTCATTGCTCTATCTGGTATCATCCTAACGCAAAACAGGCTAGAATGAACATATACAATATAGTCAGAACATGAACTATCTGATCAAATTTTATTTCCATCATTTTGCATCAATTGAATGTAGCCCATTTGAATGCATGCAGGATGTACATATTGGGGGATTTTATCTTTGGATACGTTAGAGACATCTGTACTGATCTGTGACTACTCATACCACTATAAAGCGTTCACTCATAATATGAAGGGCGAGCTGCAAACCTATCTGTTCCGTCTGCAGACCGAAGGCTCGTGCAAAGTGTATGTACAGGATGAGGAATTCAGGATGACGAGCGGGGACTTGCTGCTCTTAAAGCCTGGTGACGACTACCATCTCGTTGTCGATGAACCACATAAGGAAGGACGTTTGTCCAGCGGAGATTATTATCTGTTCTGCGAGGGCAGCTGGATCGAGAACTGGTGGAAACGGCAGCATCGATCTACCGTGAGCCGAATTGGACTGGATGACAAACTCATCAGCCTGTGGAGAAATATGTTACTTGAGAAACGTCGCGGGCCTCTTGAGGAAAATGCGGAGCTAAAGGATGCGTTACTACGCGGATTATGTCTGTATATCGACCGGGCAATTAAAGAGAATATACAGACCGATCGGGCAGTTTCCTCTGCGCTGAAGTTAAAACGTTTCATTGAGGAGCATGCCACTGTTACGTTCAAGCTTGATGAAGCGGCTCGTTATGCGGGCCTCAGCCTGTCACGTGCAGTCCGTTTATTTAAGGAGCACTACAATCAGACCATGATTCAATATGCGATTGAGATCCGTCTGAATGCGGCATTGGAACGAATGAAATACAGTGAAATGACACTGGAGCATATTGCCGAATCCTGCGGTTTTGCAAGTTACTCCTATTTCCACCGGGTATTCCGGGCGCACTTCGGTGTGTCTCCGGCGGAATATCTCAAATCCAAGCAGCATGAGCCTATCGATGATCTGGAGCATGTATGATGTTCAGTATCAGAAACCCATGACCTTAAAGAGGTTCATGGGTTATTTTGATACATTGAACTGTGATCAACTCTCAGTACGACTGGAAGTCAGAACGTTTTTTATAAGAATGAAGTTCACTTCAATATTTTTTCATGTGACTCCCACAGAACAAGACTGTACAATTATAGAGACAGTTTTTTTACAAATTCATACATATCCATTAAATCCATATCTATCATACTGGAGCGATACATATGCTAACCCACCAGCGCAAAGTCCTCATCATTGAGGATGAATCAGATATTTCGCGCATTCTGCGAGATTATTTAACCAAAAATCAATATGAAACCGCCGTGGCAGCCACTGGACAAGATGGACTTCAGATTATGGAGCTTATTCAACCAGACTATATCATTCTGGACATTATGCTTCCGGACATGGACGGGATCGAGGTCTGTCGAGAGATCAGAAGGCGCAACAATATCCCCATCCTCATTCTAAGTGCCAGAGGCAGTGATACCGATAAGGTACTTGGTCTTGGCTTTGGAGCAGACGACTATATGACCAAGCCCTTCTCGCTGAGCGAATTGTTAGCACGAATTAATGCCCACTTCAGGCGTTATGACAGTATGACATCCGTTGGAGACAGAACAGATCTGTTGCATCTTGGAAACCTGGTGATTGATAAAAAAGCCTATAAAGTTACATTAAACGGATCGGAAGTTTCTATGTCTGCCAAGGAATTCGAATTACTTCATTACTTGGCAAGCCATAAGAATCAGGTATTCTCCAAAGCCCAGTTGCTCGACGCCATCTGGGGATATGCAACCTACGGTGATGAAAATACCGTAACCGTATACATTCGCAGACTGCGTGAAAAAATTGAGGCAGATGCCTCGCATCCGACCGTTCTGAAGACGGTATGGGGTGTCGGTTACAAATTCAATTACGAATAAGTGAGATTGGAGGCACACACATGTCATTGAACAGCTGGTTCAAACGCTGGTTGTTAACAACACTTGGGCTTCTCATTATTATCGTTTTAAGTATCCTCGCGCTGTCGATGATGCTGTTACAAGATCGAAATTCTGAACAATCCAATCTGTCCCTGAATCAGGTTCGACTCAAGGTCAATCCGATCTTACTCGCTTTGGAGCAAAATTATCAGCATCTTAATGAACAAAATATTCGTGAAGACATACGTTCCACCGCAAGAGAGACCGGGGTTCTGCTTACCTATCTAAACTTGGATGGAAAAGTCATTCTGTCCTCCGACCCCACCTCTGAAGGAAAGCAAGTTAATCTGCGTACAGCTCTCCATTATGATCTGCATCATGCCACGCAGGCCGTGGACGGTAACGATTTGCTTGATATTGCTTTTCCCGTGATGGATGGACCCGTGGGAAGTCAGATCGGCAATGCCATCTTTTCAATCCCCCAAGCCATGGTTACGGTTCAGCAATCGATGACCTTTCCGGTTATATTGATTAGCGCACTCCTGCTCCTGTCACTGATTCTGAGCTTATTTCTATTCTGGATGAAACGAAAACTAGACAAACACCTGCTCTCTCCCATCCATCAATTGAAGCAACATGCGGAATCCATGCTTAAAGGCAATTATGAAGAAAAAATCCAGTACAACCGGAACGATGAATTGCTCGAAGTATATACCATGTTTGATCTCATGCGCACGGAGATTAAACATATGAGCGAGCAGCGTATTCAGCAGGAACAAGCACAAAAAGAACTCATCACCAATATATCTCATGACATTAAAACACCAATTACCACGATAAAAGCATACATAGAAGCTATTGAGGAAGGACTATGCAACGATCAGGAGACGCTAATGGAATACATGGGAGTCATGCGAACCCATACGGATAAAACGGCCCGCCTTGTGGAGGACCTGCTGGTTCATGCACTTCAGGAACTGGGGCAAATTTCGGTGGAAACCCGTGAAATATACAGTGGGCCTATACTAGAGACGTTGTTGAAACCTATTGAACATGTTGTCCTAACAAAGGGGCTTAGCTATAAAGGACCCAACTACATCCCCAATGTGTTAATCGCTATCGACCCCACTCGAATTGAACAGGTGATCTCCAATCTTGCCGCCAATGCCCTTAAGCATACAGCTCCAGGAGACACGATACGTATAGATATGGAACTGGAATCCGGACACTTGAAAGTGACGATTGTCGACTCGGGTCAGGGAATACGTGTACAGGACATGCCGTTTGTTTTCCAGCGTTACTTCAGAGGACAGGCAAGTCATGCAGAACAACGTGTTCAGGAAGGTACAGGGCTGGGCCTTTCTATCTGCCAAAGCATTATTGAAGCACATGGCGGCCATATTTCCTTTACTAGTAAAGAAGGACAAGGTACAACCTTCCGGTTCTATCTGCCGATCTGCTGAGCCCACACTCAACAGCTGTAATACTTTATTCATAATTTGATAAGGCTTCCTCAACATCCCTCCTCTAGAATGAATCCTATATTGCACTCGGGAGTGATTCGACTTGTCCAAAAAGGTGATTATCCGTGCACAGAATCTGTGCAAAACGTACAACAGCGGAAGTGAACAACATCATGCCATCCGTAATGTTGATCTTGACATCTATGAAGGGGAATTCACGGTCATCATGGGTAACTCTGGCTCTGGCAAATCAACCCTCTTATATCTGCTAAGCGGACTGGATCAGATTACAGCAGGTGAGGTCTATTTTCGCGACCAGCGGATTGACGCTTACAGTGAACGCCAAATGTCCGACTTCCGCACCCGCCGGATCGGTTATATCTATCAAAGTATCAATCTGGTCCCAGACCTTTCCATCAAAGAGAACATTGCTTTACCGGGATATATTGCAGGAAACAAAAAGAAGGACATCCTATCCCGCGCTGCTGAGCTGATGAATGCCATGGATATTGATGGACAGCGTAACCGCCTCCCATCCCAAACTTCCGGAGGACAGCAACAACGAGCTGCGATTGCACGGGCTTTGATCAATTCGCCGGATATCATTTTTGCGGATGAACCGACCGGAAGCTTAAATATGGAACATGGCACAGCCGTTCTCGATACCCTTACAGATATTCATCGAAAAGGACAGTCTGTTGTTATGGTGACGCATGATATCAAGGCCGCCTGTCGGGCAGATCGCCTGATCTATATTCAAGACGGCAAGATTGGCGGAATCCTTGAATTTGACACCTATGACGAACATCAAATTCAGGATCGTGAAGCGATTATCTTCGCTTTGGTTACGGGGAAGGAATAACGATGGCAGTCATATTTAAACTTAGCTTGTCGTATCTGAGTAGGAACAAAATACAAAATGCGCTGATTGCGCTGCTCCTGCTACTCTCGACAGTTCTTGTATCTACAGCTATTGTCATTCTGGCGAACACTGGCAATCAGTTTTATGAAATGCATACCCGAACCCATGGATCTCATCAGATCCTGACATTTGAAAAAGGACTGAATGACCCTGACGCTGTGCACAACTGGTGGGCTTCTCAGGATGGAGTTCAGGTGTCTCCTTTGCTAACGTATCGTACATTGTCAGGCATCATTTTGAATGAAACTCACATCCCTAACATCTACCTGTACATGTTTAATACGCCTCCGCCGCCTTGGGGTGTGGATGAACTAATTTTCTCAAGCGGGACGCCCGACACAGTTCCCGAACAAGGCTCCGTCTGGATTCCAACGTCCATGGCGAATGCTTATCATATTTCCGTAGGTGATACCATTGGCTTCAAAACCGGCTCAAGCACACTTGAATTGAATGTATCGGGCATTGTCATCGATGTACCATACGGGGCACCCTTCTCCAATACAGCACGGGTCTGGATGAATCCTGCCGATTATCAACATGATCTCGCTACACTTGCTGGCAACGAGAATCGTATGATGGGCATCCATTTTAACGATTACAGCATGAATTCGGTGTATTGGGAACGGTACAATCGTGAGACAGGTATTCCGTTTCTGGAATCGAAAATGGAGTTCGAGGCCATTGCCTCTTTTTATCTGATCATCAATCAGGTTATTGGATTCATCATGATATTCATGGGTGTTGTCATGCTCTCTATCGCCCTGATGACCATCGGATTTACGATTGCGGATGCCATCCTGGCCAATTACAGAACGATAGGAATCCTCAAATCACTAGGTCTGACTTCCCGAAAAACGATAGGCACCTATGTTATTCAATATGCATTGATATCCATCGTAGCCATTATCCCAGGATTTGCACTCAGTATATGGATATCCAAATGGATCATTAATATTTCTGTATCCTCTCTTCGAGTGGGGAATCAGAACATTCCAGTCCAAGGATTGGATGCGGCCATACTGGCCGGCGTACTACTATTTACTCTAGTGATTCTGTTCACTGTGTTATATGCCAAAAAGGCACGCAGCATACAGCCCGTGCAGGCTATTCGGTATGGTATGTCGGAGACAGATCACAGCCGGATGGCTGGCAAAATGAATTCGCCATTGGCGCACTGGATCGGGTTCACACGACTGCCTGTGACCGCCGTGCTTGGATTCCGACATGTGTTCAAAAACACCAAAAGCTCTGTTCTAACAATCCTGCTGACTACCATGGCTTCCTCCGTACTTGTTCTGGGTTATGTTCTGCTGACCAGTATAAACGGAATTGAACAGACCGCAGCTAAATGGGGGTATGACAATGCCAATATCGCAACAGTCGTAGTGAACAAAAGTAACTTCCCCAAGGCTGAACTAAAGCACGTGTTAGCGCAGGATTCGAGGATCAGCAATGTAGGCTGGCAAGGGAACACAACGGGTGTAATTAGCCCGGAGTCTTTGGCAGCAGTAGAGGGCCAATCCATCAGTCTCAACTTGAGTGTACTGGACGGGAGTTATCAGGAACTTGGATTCGAAACGTTAAAAGGGGTTAACCCACAACATGCGAATGAAATTGCCATTGGTGTAAGTGTAGCCAAAACATCAAATAAAGATCTCGGTGATCTTATCGATATCTATATTGAAGGAGAAAAGCGTACATTCCTCATCACAGGCATCTATCAGGCGTTCGCCAACATGTCTGTTTCAGGCAGAATCACCATTGATGCCATGAGAAGTGTGAACCCGGATTATAGTGAATTTGATGTTATCTTCATCAATGTGAACGATATGGCACAAGCGGGTAAGGTTGCCTCTGAATTAAATGAGCAATTTAAAGATTTTGCTTCGGTAGTCACTCAAAAGACTTTGCTTGATTCGGTTTACGCGGAAGCCGCTAACATCCTGATCTATCCGATGAGCCTGATCGGATTGCTGTTTATCATTGTGACGTTCATCATTATTTTCAGTACCTGTAGAATCAATATCCGTAAAGAGAGCAGAACGTACGGGATATACAAATCGCTGGGAATGACATCTCGCCAAATCCGGTTGTCGCTCACCATGGGAATGTTCATACTGTCCTCCGTGGGAGCCATACTGGGTATTTTCGTCGGCGTATACCTGCTGCCTCTTCTACTCGAAATGGTCCTTTCCGGTTATGGTATCGTACAGCTTCCACTGATCCTGCATTGGGGTGGAATGGTACTGTTCACCTGTCTAAGCATCATTGCAGCCAGTCTTGGCTCGTGGTTCTCTTCGAGAATCATTCGGGAAGCATCGCCACGTATACTGGTTATCGAATAATGTAATCAGAATGCCTTAACACAATAAAACAAGCCCTTCCATACCTCTATAGGATGTGGAAGGGCTTGTTATCATGATATGAACTAATTCCGCCATTTCTTCGCAAGTGCACCAATCTGATGTGGCGTAGTACGGCAGCAGCCGCCAATAATTTGCGCGCCCGCAACAACCCACTGTTTCGAAGCATCACTCATGCTGCCACAGGTACCCTGTCCGCTCCACGTCTTCGTCACTGCATCATACGTCTCACCTGAGTTCGGATACACAATAACAGGTTTGTCGCTAGCACTGCTGAGAATACCCACTGCTTCCGTCACCACTTCCATCGGAGCACAGTTCAGGCCAATCGCCGCAATCTGCGGCTCGGAGCCAAACGTCTGTGCACATACCTCAAGCGGTGTGCCCTCGCTGATGCTTGTCCCGTCTTTTAAAGAAAATGATAACCAGGCATACGCATGAGGGAACTCCTTCAGTACATCAACCAGCACCTGTGCTTCCTGCAGGGAAGGAATCGTCTCAAACGCCAGAATATCAGCACCCGCTTCAAGCAGCGCCGCCATACGTGGACGGTGAAATGCGGCCAGCGTCTCATCCGACACGCCGTAATGTCCCACATACTCTGAACCATCCGCCAGATAGGCGCCGTACGGACCAACGGACCCGGCAATAATTGGACGTGGACGAAAACTGTCTCCTTCCCGATCTACTGTACGATCTGTTATATGCTCCTCATTCTCTACGTTCTCGGAACGTACCGAAGGAGCTTCTACAAGCTGACCTGTCGAGCTTTCTCTCCCTACTAAACTACTCTGCACTTCTGCCCACACGTCATCTCTCGCCTGTACAGCCAGTTCCACCGTCTTCCGGATCAGCTCCAGTGCTGACTGTTCATCGATCCCTCTCTTACGGAAACCATCCACCGTCGCCTGATAACTGGATGTAATCGCACAGTCGGCTCCTGCTCGAAAATAATCTGCATGGACCTGAACAATAACATCCGGATTCTCAAGCAACACACGAGCAGACCATAGTGGATCATCGAGATCACATCCATGCTGTTCGAGTTCCGTAGCCAACGCTCCATCCAGAATCATGACCGGATGTTCACGAAGGATCTGTTCTATGGGGTTAGTCTGTTGTTCTTGCGTCATGTACTTGTCCTCTTTTCTTATTCACACGTTCTGTCAGATAATAAGCAGCGTAACATACTGCGATAAACGGAACCCCACAATACAGCGCAATTCGCTGTGTCGGGTCAAAGGCAATACCTATGCATGAAGCCAGGCATAATATAAATGAAACAATTGGTACCACCGGATACAGTGGTGTGCGGTAGACCAGATCTTTGACCGCATGTCCTTCCCGGATATATTGTCTGCGGAACATGTATTGGGAGGCACTGATACTCATCCATACTGCAACGACAGCCAGACCTGAAATGGAAACCAGTGTAATATACACGGTACCTGGCGCAATGATGCTGGACAGCAAGGCCAGCGCACCACCCACCATACTAATCAGAAGTGCATTCAGCGGTACTCCGCTTTTGGTCAATTTGGCAAACCACGGAGAGATCGTTCTTTTGTCAGCCAGAGACCAGAGCATACGTGAAGATGCATACAGGCCTGAATTGGCAGCAGAGAGAATCGCCGTCAGAATAACAAAGTTCATAATGTCTGCTGCATAGGGTACACCCACCCGCTCCATTACCGCTACAAACGGACTTTCCAGTACACTGGCATCCGACATGGGCAGCAAGGCCGACAAGATAATAATCGTTCCGATGAAGAAAATAACCAAACGCCACAGCGTTGTATGAATAGCCTTTGGTATCGTCTTTTCCGGGTTCTCCGTCTCACCGGCGGCAATGCCGATTAACTCGGTGCCTGAGAAGGCAAAGTTTACAGCAAGCATGGTCATCAATATCGCTGTAGCCCCATGAGGGAACCACCCGGATGCGGTAATATTCGATAGAAATGGAGCCGGTTCAGAATCCGCCATGGGAATGAACCCAAACATGGCTGCGCCACCGATAATAATGAAGATTACGATAGTCACTACTTTTACAGATGAGAACCAGAACTCGGATTCCGCAAAAAATTTCACCGTTAGAGCGTTAAACAGAAAGATCATCAGTGCAAAAACCGCGCTCCATATCCATACGTTTACCGATGGGAACCAGCGCTGCATAAGCAATCCGGCGGCTGTGAATTCGGAGCCAAGCGCAACAGTCCAGGTTAACCAGTATAACCAAGCCACCGTGTAACCTGTTGCCGGTCCGATATATTTGGCTGCATAACTATGAAATGCTCCCGTCTCTGGCATATGAACAGACAGTTCACCAAGACAGAGCATCACCAGATATACAACGATGGCTCCAATCAGATAGGACAGAATGGTTCCCAGTGGTCCCGCCTGCTGAATGGTGTAACCTGAGCTGAGGAATAATCCCGTTCCAATGACTCCTCCGAGAGAGAGCATGACCACATGCCGTGCCTGCATTTTCCGCTGAAAATGCCCTTTGTCGTTGTTGTTCTCCATACCTGCTGCTCCCCTACTTCTTCATCCAGAAAAAACAAAAAAGACCCACTCTGCCTAAAGAGTGCGCCGTTACTGACAAATAAAAACAAACGCTCCTATCTATCAGGCTTTCACCCGCTGGAATTAGCACAGTATCCTTCAGATCTGTTGCTGAGGTTTCTAAGGGCCAGTCCCTCCACCTCTCTGGATAAGAAAATGATTTTTTACTAATATAGCGATCTATCATGAATGTGTCAACAATTAAATAATATATGGCACACCTCGCTATTCGGTGGAAGACCCCGGATTCGTGATGGTGGTCTTTACCTCATAGGTGATCGGCACGGTGCTAAAAATTTTATCCCAATCGTCTTTGACTTTTTTCCATGTTTTAGGTTCTTTAATACGCAAGCTATCCCGAAAATCCGCAACATCTACTTTATAGGTATGCTGCAGTTTGTATAACAACTGTCGAATCTGTTGTTTGGCAAGTTCAGCAAATTCTTTTTCCAATTCACTGAGATACGCACCTTTTTCCTCTTCCTCGGGAGCACGCCAATCCTCCATCAACCAGCCTTCGGATTCAGTTTTCACATGGAATGAAATATCATCGCCAACCACTTTTGGAATTATTGTTGTTTTTTTCTTCTTCATTTCATATACAACAGTGAACCCCTCTTTATTGTATGTCTTCAAGATACCTCCTTTTTCTTTAGGTCTGAGCCAAGATAGCCCTTCTAGATCCGTTTGGCTGAGTTCCCCGATGAATTTTGTTGTTTTCCCATCAAAGATACTGGCACCGGAGAACTTGTCCTCTCCATTGAAGTTCAGTACATTCTGGAGCAAAAAGCTGGAACCGGATTGCATTTGAGCATCTAATTTGGAGAGTAGAACGGGGTCCAGGATTTTATTGGACAAGTATGAATTACCGGTAATACCTGTAAGATAAAATGCTGGAATCCGGGAAGGATCATCTGAAGTCAGTACATCAACAGCGCGATGATGGCTAATCAACACCAGACAGTTAGGACGAATATCGTTATCCCGAAGTACAAAATCCAGCAGCTGGTCCAAACCATACTTTTTGGCGATATCCTTGGACACAACGATAACCTTCAGATGATGTCCGATGAGCGGATGATCTCGTCTCAGTGCAAACTGACGAAAGATTTGCAGCAAGGAATCTCCGGTAAGCTGTTCATTGGAATAGGACGTTTTACCAGAAGCAGGCGAACCGGATTGTTGGCTCTTTTGACTGCTGGAATTACCGGGAGCAATCTGTACCGTGGCCGTCAAATTGTTCTGCTTGGAGTACCCTCCTCCCTGATTGGCGATGTTCTCCTCAAATTCCGTCTCTTTACCGATATCAATTCCAAGACCGACATAGACACTTAGATCCTCTATCTCCCGACTGCTCCAACATCCGGATATCGTTAAGAGAATGCATAATACAGTGGCTAAGCGTAACAACATACGGAATGTAATCATGCATGCTTGCCTCCTTTTTTGCGAATCAGACTTAACAACAGTAGTACCAGAGGTAAAATGCCAAACAAAAATACGGACACATTGCCCAGCATATCTCCTAGTGCAAAAGTATCATCCACTGTTTTGGGTATCATTGCTGTCAGATAAATGAACGGAAGCAGGCCGTACATGATGCCTTTGATTTTTTTGGAACGAAACAAATCACGAATACCCACCGAAGCGCAGTAATGTGTAATTGCTGTAGTCGAAAAGATTTGCATAATCCAGATGACCAGTAATAAGGATTCAAAACGCTCAAATATCAGACCCTGAATTTCGAAGCTTCTTACCAAATCCAGCGTTGGCCAGGTTCGAGTTTTAATGCCATCGAGCGATAAACTCCCTATAACCATCACCACCGTGATCAAGTAGATAATAGTGGATATGAGTATCCCCCAGGTCATCGCTTTATTGCTCTTCTTCGGATTTTTCATATAGGCAGTCATGATTAACATCACCTCATAGCCTGTATAAGATAATAGTGAAGGCTTCAACCCTTGGAAAACCGGCATGACCCCATCACCGAGTACGGGTCTCAGATTGCCAATTTCGAATAGCTGATTACTAAGCAAAATTTCAATCACAAATATAATAATCGTAATTGGAAGGATGATCTCAAACACGCGTACGATAACGCCAAGCCCGCCTGAAATCATATATACACCGATCCACATGAAGACCATCACAATCGCCCAGGTGGGGGTGCGTTCGAGCAGATACATCCCAGTCACTTCAGCCATAACTCTGATTTCGAATGCGGCAATAACTATGAAATACATAATCATAGACAATCCCAGTATGTAAGCAATCCAGCTGCCCGTAATCTCACGGGTGAACTGGAAGACGGTTTTCTCTGGAAATCTGCGACACAGGGTAACCAGAATTATTCCGACACCTATGATAATGAATCCAGATAGGATAATGGAAATCCAGACATCCGGTGTTCCGACAGCTTTGCTGGTCGTTCGAGGTAACGTCAATATCCCGGCACCAAGCATGTAATTGACAATAATTACAACAGCCTGTGTCGTGGTTAGCTTTCCTTGGGAGCCATTCACTTTAGTTCACCTCCAGACCTTCAGTAGATGGAATTCCATTTATTTTTTCCGATCATCATCTATCGGATTAGTCATTTTGGGACGCATTCTCATCATATTTAGCGGTGCACGGATAACAAAATCCTTCCATTCATTCATGTGATAAGGAACGGCTGGTGCAACATAAGGTACGCCAAAGCTTGAGAGTCGTGCCAGATGTGTACACACAAGCAGAAAGAACATAACCACGCCAAACAATCCAAGTACGGCTGCGCTGAACATAGCGGCAAATCGTAGAATCCTTAGCGTTAATCCCGCACTATAGACCGGAATCGTAAAGGAAGAGATGGCTGTTACCGCAACGACAATGACCAGAAATTGGCTTATTATTCCCGCTTGCACCGCTGCTTGGCCAATAATCAGACCTCCAACGATACCCATCGCTGGCGCAATCGGTTTGGGCAAGCGTATCCCGGCCTCCCTCAAGATTTCAATTGAAAGCTCCATGATGAGTACCTCAATAATCGAGGGGAATGGCACTCCGGTACGCGTTTCAATAATCGTCAATACCAGCTTGGTTGGAATAAGACCCGGATGGAACGAGATAAACGAGATATAGAGCGCAGGAGCAAGCAATGCCAGCATCGCGGCCATAAAACGCAGCACTCGCAAAAATGTTCCGGGAATCCAGCGTTCATAATAGTCCTCTGGAGACTGAAGCAACATGCTAAAGGTCACCGGTACAATTAATACAAATGGCGTTCCATCCAACAAAATTGCCACTCGGCCTTCCAGAAGGGCACCCATCACCCGGTCAGGTCTTTCTGTATTCAGTACCTGCTGAAAAGGACTCAGTGTATTATCTTCGATGAGTTGTTCCACATAACCTGATTCGAGCATTGAATCCATATCCATCTCTTCGATTCGCTTGCATACTTCTGCAACGAGATTTGGATCGGCAATATCCTGAATATAGGCTATCGCCAAATCTTTTTTGATCCGTGAACCCACTTCATACTTCTTAATAAACAGGCTCTGATCACTTCCATAACGACGTAAAATGCCTGTATTATCGCTTAATTGCTCTGTAAAACCAATACGAGGCCCACGAAGCAATCCCTCTGACAAGGGTTCATTCATACCTCTTGTTTTGATCTTATGAGCTCCAATTAATAAAGCACCTGGCAAACCATCAACCAGCAGTGCATTTTTCCCAAACAACACACCAACTGCGAGTTCTTGGAGGGACTTCGTCTCCTCAACCAGACTGACAGGAAGTAATTGATCTTGCAGATATGCCGACAGTAAGTGTGCGTTGTCTGGATGAAGGAAACCCTCCTGCTTAAGTAGAGGAACACCTTCGAACATCAACGGTGTAATCAAGTGATCATCAACTAAGTCCTGATCTACCAGGCCTTCGGTATAAATGACCGCAGCCCGTGTATTCGTTCCCCTAATAATAAATTCCCGAATATGCACGTCTGCATTGAGTCCAAAGCTTTCTTTCACACTCGTCAGATTTATGCTGTACTTTTCGGTTAATTTAATATTGGCATAGTGGCCTGTTTCGGTCCCTTCACCCTGCCCTTTGGCTGCTGGCGAGATATCCTTCGAGGATATGGACGATGGCTTGGAACGAGAGAAGCTTCCGCGCTTAATGGCAGCATTGATCCAGCGCATGCTCAATGTAATACCAATTGGAATGATGAAGACCAAGAATGCCTGAATCCATATGGACCAATCCGGCACGTAGGATACAATTGTTGACCACATGTTCCCACCCCAACATTTCTCTGCATGACATAGCTGCAGGTATTCCCAAGTATTGTGTCCCCGTTTGATCACAATAATTCCCGTTTTTTTGAGTACTGAACGACAAAAAAACGGTTCCTGTGCAAGGAACCGCTATTACTATATATTGTTATACGATTCTGGTCACATGCTCCGCTTTGGCATCCAACAAGTGAGCTGAAGCAGCAATTGCTGTAAAATCATTCAATGCGATCTCAATCTGCTTCTGGCTCTGCTCCACATATTCTTCTACTTTTTTGGTACCACCCGTGATATTACCAATCTCCTTGGTTATTCCAGTCACGCTATCACGAATCTCATTAATCGAACTCTCCACCATTGCAGATAGTTTCTTAACTTCCTTGGCCACGATATCAAATCCTCGTCCGTATTCTCCTGCATGTGCAGCCTCAATGGCAGCATTCAACGCGAGCAGTTGCGTCTGAGACGAAATCTCGCGTATCGTTCGTACCACGCCCTGAATCGATCCGGCCTGTTCCTGCAGATGGGTCAACGTTGCACGGTTAGAAGTTGACACCTCTGAGATATAGGAGATACTGGACATTAATTCCTGGCTCCGTTCAATGCCTACATCTGCCTGCCCATTCAGTTCATGGGACATCGTTTTCAGCTCATTCACTACGACCGAAATGTTGTTCTGACGGTTGGTAATGTTGGTGGCGATTTTGGATACACCCAGTATCTTCTGATTTGTCTCATCGTACACCGGCATATATGTCGCCTCAAGCCATACGGAATTCCCCTTTGCATCCTTGCGTTCAACCTTGTCCTGAAAGCTGACACCATTAAATATGCTATTCCAAAAAGCATCATATTCCGGAGTATTTGCAAATTGACCGAAGCACAGTTGCTGATGCTTCATGCCGTACATCTCATCTACCGTATATCCCATCGTCTGGGCAAAGACTTCATTCACGTAGGTTACCCGGCGATCCAGATCAAATCGAATGATAGCAAGACTTTTCTCCATCGACTTGATGACCATTGCATCGGTGACAACATCTTTCTTTTCCATATCTAATATAGACACTTGATAACCCCCACAGTTCATTCCATAATAGACAGCCTTTATTTAACTAGCAAAAACGATCATAACAACATATGTATCCATCAGGTTCTAGATGGCTCTACTATGGATACCCGATTTGCAGCATTTTGGATCACCTGTTGTCATTTATTTTTATTGCAACCCTGTTCAGTCAAAATATATAGTTGTTCCTTCGTTTCAATGCTTCTTCAAAATCCTGGATAAAAGGCTTCCATCAAAATACTTTCGGAGCATGTTCATCGTCCAGAAAAGAGACGTTATAACTTATCTTATCCGTAAAATATCTCTGTATCTACTAGTACGTATCGTAACATAAGGCAAAGAGGTATACACTTCTGTATTTGTAACGTATTTGTAACATAATTTCTGTTTTTTAATAACCGTTTAACCCCTATATACAAGAAAAACAGAACGATTTGTCGTGCATCGTCCTGTTTCTTATCCAGTCTCATCTTTATTATTTTTTTCGTGGTGTCCAGCGCTTCGTTTCACTGTGATTCGGATACTGAATGCCCGCAGGATAGGAGATCAGCTCGATCAGCATCCCCCAAGGTGCTCTTCCATACACAAACTGATTGCCTTCCCCACCTTCAATATGACCGGTCAACGCCCCAGGCTCTGTTAGCAACACCCCGCCCGCTTCCTCGAAGTGTAGTGCAGCTTCTTGCATATCGTCCACATACAACGCCATATGTTGCAATCCGTAATCTGATGCCCTAACTGGCTCCGATTGCGCTGTATTCGCGTACTGAAATAACTCTATACTGGCGCTCTCCCCGAGCGATAACATCCGAATATGAATAACCTTTGCTCCTGAACGCAGTCCTAATTTAAGCTCTGCCTCGGGTCCTTCCTGTGGGGGATCATCCGGCGTTATATGGTCATAGGCAAGTTGAGCTCCAAACGCCTGTTGTAGAAATAGTGTCGCCTGCTCCATGTCCGGTACAGTTATTCCAATATGGTCAATTCCTCTCGTAATCATGTTATCCCTTCTTTCCTTT
The DNA here is from genome assembly GCF_045040715.1 of Paenibacillus sp. FSL H7-0942. NCBI lineage: Bacteria > Bacillati > Bacillota > Bacilli > Caryophanales > Paenibacillaceae > Paenibacillus > Paenibacillus sp. FSL H7-0942. The sequence continues at coordinate 6,064,415 of NZ_CP150279.1, forward strand.
ACCCATTGAACTTGCTTGTACACAGCGACATCCGTACCTATATGATTTACACGAAAAGGGGTCCGCTATAACCATCGGTTGCTCGAACAACCTTGTATTGAAACCGAAGAAAGAAGAGCGCATGATATCCATGGCTCTTCTTTTTTTGATGTTTTTAAGTTAGTTACAGGTTTACATACCGAGTGCTTAACCGGGGGCCTGAACTCATTTTAAAAATCGTGTACAGTGACACATAGCTGAATCGCAATGCCAAATGGGTCCCGTACAATACCGTATCCTGGGCTGAATTCATTTTGTTCATACGGTACCAGTATCTTCACACCCTCATGTTGCATCAGAGAATGATACAGTTGATCGATGGTATCTTTATCCTTGGATTGAATACATAGTGACGTGCTGTTCCCCAGCTGCCATGCTCTCTCCGTGTCCATTGCTTCTTCCGCAATCATGACTTTGTTAACCCCAATCTCCAGCACCGAATGTGTAATATACTCATCTTGACCGGCAGGGTACTCGAAACCTGGGTTCATCTCCTTCATCTCTTTATAACTTTTCTTGAATATCACCTTGGCGTCCAGAAACTCCTCATAAAAAGCAATGGCTGCCGCCGCATCCCCGTTCATCGACAAAAATGGTATCACTTCAAAATTCATTATATTGCCTCCTTGTTCCTATTGAATTACACTTATCACTATAACAACGAAAGGTGCCAATCCATGGCACCATTAAGAGGGTTTGATATGAAAAAATCAGAACGTATGAACCAGATGCTACGCTTTATTAATCAAAAACAACAGTTCACCCTGCAAGATCTCATGCAGGAGTTCCAGATATCCAAACGAACCGCGTTAAGAGATATCGCTTCATTGGAAGAGTTAGGTGCGCCCATCTATGTCGAATATGGACGCTACGGCGGATATCGACTGCTGCAACAGATGCAGCTGCCTCCCATTTCGTTTAATACGGGGGAGCTTCATGCCCTTTATTTTGCGATGCAGGCTCTCCGCAGCTTCTCCAGCTTACCCTTTCAAGTCTCTTTCCGGACCATTCATGAGAAATTTATGAGCGCGTTATCCGACAAGCAACGACAGGATATTGAGAACATCCAACACCGGGTTTACTTCCAACATACCGAGCAGATCCGCGACAGTGCACATTTGGAGTTTCTGTTGATGGCTGCTGTTCAGAATATAGTGATCCAGATTACGTACGCTAATCAGCGTAGATCCTCTGATCAAAGGCCATCTTCTACAAACACCAATATCCGCACCATTCAACCCATCGCGCTCTATGCCAGGAAAGGTTATTGGTATTGTCAGGCCTATGATCTGCATAAACAAGCGTATCGTGTATTCCGCTGCGACCGTATCATTTCAGCCGAAACAACGGAGATTGAACCTTTAACTCATGTAAAGGAACTCTATTCACAGGATGCCCAATCTCTATGGAAACCATCGGAACAAGCAATTCCATTCAAATGCCTTATGGACGAAGCCGGGATGGAACTATTCCAGCAAGAACATTTTCCATCTATGCAGATCACCGAGAAGATGGGACACATGTATCTTGTCGGTTCATATGAACCTCACGAGCTTGATTTCATAGTGAGATATCTTGCAGGCTATGGTAAATCGATTAAGATTATGGAGCCCGTCATCTTACAGAAAGCATTAAGGCAGTACTATCTGGACTTGTTGGATCATGTATAAAGATCATATTTCTATATCCATTTTACTTTACATGCCTTTTAGCTCTGCTCCCGGCTAACTTTCAAACTTTTTTTATTACCAATAGCCAATTGAACGATAATCTGCAACACGATGATGATAGCCAAACCATAAAATGCTTGCACGAAGCTGCCTGTTAGATCGCGGAGCCAACCAATCGCCAGCGGCCCAAGTGCTCCAAGAATGTAGCCACCAGATTGAGTCATAGCGGACCAGCTACTCGCTTCCTGAGCATTGTTTGTCTCATCAATCGGCAACATGAGTGCAATTGGGAACAGTCCACCTGCACCAATACCGAGCGGAATCGCCGCAAGCCACGGACTGACAGAGAGATTCAGCATCAGGACACCTATTAACTCCAACATCGCACATCCAACAAGCCAGAAGACACGTCTTTGGTACCGATGTACAAGCATGGGAATGAATAACGTTGAGGGCAGTGATATCAATGTAAATAACGTTTGGATGTTGCCAGCAGTCTCTTGGCTATATCCATGACTCTGAATGGCTGGCGCAAGCCAGGCAGTTAATGAATAGAAGATCGCGGCCATCAGTCCAAAGAACAGTGTCAGCACCCATGCACGCCTGTTCTTCACCGGAAGTGGTGCATGGACTACAGCCGAAGTTTGTCCGGATTGCCGCTCTGTACGCGCAGACCAAGCTAATTTTAACCAGATCGGCAATGCAATTGCTGCGAGTAATGCCCATGTAGCCAAAGAACCTCTCCAAGATCCACCCAGCGTATGCTGGAGCGGAACCGATAACCCCACACTAATGCTGGCCCCCATCACCATTGCTGTAGAGTAGATGCCGACCATGGCTGCCACTCGGTTAGGGAAATACTGCTTAATGAAGCTGGAGAACAGCGGCCCTGCCAATGCAATCCCTACACCAGACAGAAAAGAAGTGAACATCATCAACGGAGTTGCGCCTACGAACAATCGTAATCCCGTACCTATCCCAATAAGGATTAAAGCCAGCACAATGGCTCCTTCATTCCCCCACCTTCTACTTAGTCTTACAGAGAATGGAGCGAATATACCCATACATAATACCGGTAGTGTAGTTAACAGACTGGCGGTCATGCCGCTCAAACCCAGATCATTCTGTATGGTACTCATCAGAGGAGAAATGGAAGTAATCGGTGGTCTTAAGTTCAGTGAAGCCAGAATAAGCGCCAATACAATATAAAAAAGTTTCATTATGAATCACCTCATGGGAGTAGTCTCGTTGCCTTCACCAAAGATCCTATTCTTTAATGACAAGATCTTCGGGTGGTGCACGAATTAAGTATAGGATCATTATAATGATTGAACAATACTATTGTTTCTATTAAAATGATTACTAAAACCAATGATTAGAGGTGAATTCATGGAGATTCGTCAAATGGAAAACTTTATTACGGTGTGCGAGGAGCTTCATTTTACACGGGCAGCGGAGAAACTTGGCATATCTCAACCTACGTTGAGTCAACAAATACGTGGGTTGGAAGATGAACTTGGTGTTCCTTTGTTTGACCGTGTCGGCAAAAAGATTGTGATGACCCAGGCAGGCACTCTGTTTCTGGAGCACTGTGTACAGATGATCCGGCATTTACAGAATACCCAGGATGCTCTAGCTGAATTTCGGAATGATCAGCGGGGACGATTGGTTATTGGTGTTCTTCCGTCGGATTTGGATTACCGTATCACTCCATTGCTCGTTGATTTTCATGCCCGATTCCCCAAGGTACAATTGAAGGTTATCTCTTCGATCTATGTCGTAAATCAAGTGTTGGAAAATGAAGTCGACATCGGCATCGAGATCACGTCTGCCCCGGATAGGCGGCTTGTACGCATTCCTTTGTGCAGTGAAGAATATGTACTCGTCGTTTCCGAGAATCATGATTGGGCTGAACGAAGCACAATTGAAATTCAGGAGTTACGTGATATCCAAACGGTGATGTTCCCCGAAGGATTCACAGGCAGAGAATTGGTTGACGGCTATTGCCGTAAATATGGATTTAGCCTAAATACCATCATGGAGACCAGTTCAGCAACCTCCATCATTAGCCTGGTCAAAGCCAACGTTGGAGGAACACTGCTGCCTTATCCTCTGATCCAAGCCATGAATGAACCTACGCTACGTTGCATCCGAATTACAGACGATCCGCCATACCGGCACTTTGAGATCATCCATCGGTCCGACCGTTATCTGACGAAATCGGCCAAGGCATTTATTGAGAAAACAATCGAGTATTTCAATCAAAGGTGAGATTAAAAGGAGGATATTGAAATGATAATAAGAGAAGTTGTTTTGTTGACACATCAGGTCGAGGCCATAAAAGAGTTTTACGGTACACTACTGGAATTGAATCTTGTGGAGGATAATGCAACATGCGTTTCATTCCGTGCGGGGAACTCAGTCCTCTCTTTCAAGAAGGCGCCAGAACAAGAGAAGCCTTGCTATCATGTAGCATTTACGATTCCAACGAATAAACTTGCTGATGCAAAAAGATGGGCTCAAGACCGTAACATTTCATTGCTATCCAAAGATGGACAAGATGAATTTTATTTCCCCTACTGGGATGCAACAGCCTTCTATTTCTATGATCCAAGCGGCAACTTGATGGAATTTATCACTCACCATTCACTCGATAATGCAGTTGATGAAACTTTCGAAGCGAAGCATCTGTTATGCATTAGTGAAATCGGTCTGCCTGTCGATGATGTTCCTGAGACGATGAACACATTGAATGAGCATTATCAACTTGAACCATTTGCCGGAGACGGAAAACAATTCTCCCCCACGGGTGATGCAGAAGGCATGTTTATTGTCATTGATAAACAGATGCCCTGGTTCCCAGACGGACGCATGCCTAGTGTATTTGCTACGGAGGTGAAGGTGGAAACTGGGCAGCCCGGTAGTCTGCGTATACAGGACGATATGTACTCGATTGTATCTAATTAAAGGAGAACAACTAAAAAAGCCGAATGAAGTCAGGAATATGATCCTGACTTCACTCGGCTTCTATGACTTGACTTTAAACTCGTCTGCAACAATTGGCAATTACTTCTAAGAATTAGAAAATAATATCAATAGCCTCTAGCTCATCTTGCTCCTGTTCGGATTGCCCGTTCAGGGAAATATCCTTGAGCAGCACCGAAGGCTGTTCGCCAATTTGGGTGATGATCACGAGCAGGTCCTGAGCGAAATTGTCGATCAGATTGCGCGTAAACAACTTGGTAGCATATTCAAACTGCCCGTTCATTCCCTCATCCAGCAACGAAATGACCAAGGTAAGGTCAAATTGAGCAACCGCATGCGTTTCCGGATAAGATTCGATCTGGATATCCCCGAAGCTTTGAACGTTATCTTCCTTCGTTTCCAGCGCAAACATGACATCAAATACAGGATTGCGGCTTTGATCTCGCGGCACCTGCAGCTTTTTCACAAGCTCTTCAAACGGATAATCCTGGTGGTCGTAGGCCCCCAGCATCGTTTCTTTGACTTCGTTCAAGTAAGCAAGGAACGTCTTCTCCCCGGATGGATAATGACGAATCGCCAACGTGTTGACAAACATTCCGATGAGTGGCTCCAGGTCGGCATGTGTGCGGCCTGAAACCGGTGTGCCTACAATGAAGTCTTCTTGTCCCGAGTACTTGCTGAGCAGGATTGAATAGGCCGCCGATAACACCATATATAGGGTAGCACCGTTCTCATCGGCAATGCGCTGCAAGTTGTCCGTCATCTGCTTGTCGATACTGAAAGGCAGCACATCTCCCTCAAAGCTGCGAGCGGCAGGTCTGACAAAGTCCGTAGGTAGCTCAAGCGTTGGCAGTTCACCTTCCAGCATGTCCAGCCAGTAGGCTTCCTGGCGTTTCAGCCGTTCTTTTACAGGTTCGGACTGCTGCCAAGTGGCAAATTCCTTGTATTGAATCCGAAGCGGTTCCAACGTCTCACCGTTATATAGGCGTAGCAGCTCTTCGATAAAGATACCCATCGACATGCCATCCGTGACGATATGATGAATGTCCAGCATAAGCAGATGACGTTCCGCTTCCCATTCAACTAAGCCCACACGCAGCAGCGGCGGCCGCTCCAAATCAAAGACACGTACAAAGGCATCCGCAATGGTTTTCGTTTCACTTTCCGTCGCCTGTGTATACTCGACGGCAAACTCCAAGTCCGAATAAATCCGTTGTACCGGTTCGCCGTCGACCATTTCGAAGCCAGTTCGCAAAACTTCGTGACGAGCGATTAATCCTTGGAGCGCCGCCTCGAATTGATTCTGATCCAAGCGCCCGACAAGAACCGTCATGCCGGACATGTTGTAGTTAAGCTCGGCGCCTTCCATCTGCTGCTGGATGTACAGCCGCTTTTGCACAGAGGAAAGCGGATAATACTCCCTTTTATCCAGAACCGGAATGGAAAGGAACTCCTGCTGCTCCAATCGGCTAATCACTTCAGCCATCGCTTCAATAGTCGAGTACCGGAATACATCGCGCAGTGGCAGGTCCACGTGCAGCTCCTTGTGCACCTTGCTGACCAGCGTCGTCGCCCGCAGCGAGTGACCGCCGAGGTCGAAGAAGTTGTCCGTCACACCAATCGTAACTGACCCAAGCACGTCCTGCCAGATGGAGACCAGTTTCGTCTCCAGATCGGTGCGCGGCGCCACGTATTCGCGTCCTGCACTTGCTCCCTCTTCCGGCGTCGGCAGCGCTTTCCGGTCGATTTTCCCGTTTGGTGTCAGAGGTAAATGCTCCAGCTCCACAAAGTACGACGGGATCATGTAACCTGGCAGCTCGCTGGAGATCGCTCGTTTCAGGTCGGCCGCCGTCAGTTCGATATCCGTTGTGTAGTAGGCGCACAGCGCCTTTTGACCGTTCGCATCACTTCGAACCAGCACCACCGCTTCGCGTATACCTACCACCCGCAGCAGCTGCGACTCAATCTCACCCGTTTCGATCCGGTAGCCCCGGATTTTCGCTTGATTGTCGATCCGGCCGATGAAATCCACGTTTCCGTCCTCCATCCACCTCGCCAAATCTCCCGTGCGATATAACCGCTCACCCGCGGTGAAAGGGCTATCTACAAACTTCTCTTCCGTCAGCTCTGGACGGTTCAAGTACCCACGTGCTACGCCAACGCCGCCGATGACCAGCTCGCCCAGCACACCGACGGGTACGGGATTCAGATGTGCATCCACGATGTAAAACTTCGCATTCAACCACGCTTTGCCAATCGGCACATGGCCTGTCTGCGGCAGTTTCGCCAATTCTTCGTCATAGAAACCGGAGTCGATTGCCGCTTCCGTCACACCATAGGCGTTAATGATGCGGAACGACGAGCCAAACCGCTCCTGCAAGGTACGGTAATCCGCTACACTGCAGCTGTCCGAGCTTGTGATCAACAGCTCCATACCGCTTAACTTTAGCCTCTGCTCATGCACGTATTCCATAAACGGCACGATCAGTGCTGGTGTTGATTCAAAGATCGTCACTTGCTCCTGCTCTATCCAGTGGTGCAGACGAGACGGATCAATCCGGTCGTCCTTCGGTACAATGACCATTGTGCCTCCGTTATACAACGTGCGTGCGATATCGCCCACGAAAACATCAAACGAGAAGCTTGCGAGTTGCAGCAGTCGCACCGGGAACTGATCCAACCGGTATTCCCGTCGGTAGCCCGCTGCCGTGTTCACTAGGCTGCGATGCTCGATCATCACGCCTTTTGGCTTGCCCGTCGTTCCCGACGTGTAGATGACGTACGCCAGATCCTCCGGACGGGCTTCAGAGAAGCTGTCCATACCGACAACATCAACATCATTCGGATGACTCTCGCCACCACCGTTCACAGCCCCCGTTAGCTTGCCGTTGACTCGATCGGGAGCACTGTTGGAGCCTTGGCCAAAGTCCATTGACACATTGCTTCGTTCCTCGCTGTATGACGTTTCGTCGTCGAGATACAGCACCGTCGCCAGTGCCAGTTCCTCTTCACCGAGCCAGGCTTCGGCACGCTCTCGCAGCGGCGTTTGTGTCAGCAGCACCTTCGCTCCGCTGTCTTCCAGCATAAACCGCACGCGGTCCGCCGGATAATCCGGGTCAAGGGGTACATACGCCCCGCCTGCTTTCCAGACGGCCAGCACGGCCACCAACAGGTCCACCGAACGCTCGGCGAGAATGCCGACGATTGACTCCCGGCCGATGCCGCTTGTGCGCAACGTGGCCGACAGGCGGTTCGCCCGCTCGTTCAGCTCCGCATACGTCAGCCGATCGTTCTCGTATACGACGGCTTCCGCTTCTGGCGTGTGTTCCGCCTGTTCCTCGAACAGTCGATGGAACGCTGCCACAGGAGCCTCTTCCGGCTGCGCTGGGTTAAACGCGCCGATAATTGCTTCTTTTTCCTCTGCCGTTAACAAGTTCAGCTCGGCAATAGTCGTCGACGGGTTGCGGAGAATGGATTCAAGCAGCTGCAAGTAGTGGGCAGCCAACTTCTCCACCGTTTCGGTTTTATATAGAGCCGTGGCGTATTCAAACAGATATTCCAAGCCGTCCTCAATCTCCGTAACGTCCAAGCTGAGATCGAATTTGGAAACAATTTCTTCGCTGGCACACGTCGACAGATGCAGTCCCGGAAGCTGAATTTCCACATTTTCTGTATTCTGCAAAGCAAACATCGTATCAAACAGTGGATGACGGCGTAAATCACGAGCCACGTTTACCTTATCCACCAGTTCCTCAAACGGATAATTCTGATGTTCAAAAGCACCCAGCGTTGTCTCCTTGATTTCCTTCAAGTAGTCAAGGAACGTTTTACCGGCAGCCGGGTAACTGCGGATGGCCAATGTATTAACGAACATCCCGATTAGCGGTTGAACGTCGCTATGATTTCTGCCCGCAATCGGCGTACCAACCACCACGTCTTCCTGACCTGAATATTTATGCAGAAGCACGTTATACGCCGCAAGCAGAACCATGTAAAGCGTTGCGCCGTTTTCAGCTGCAAGCCGTTTCAGACCTTCGCTTTTCTCAATATTCATAAACAATTGCAGCGTACGGCCCTCGTAGCTCTGCATAGCCGGGCGCGGATAGTCCGTTGGCATTTCCAGAACTGGCAGTTCTCCGCGGAACATGTCAATCCAGTAGGCTTCCTGCTTGGCAAGCTGCGTTTTCTGCTCGTCCGATTGCTGCCATACTGCATAATCTTTGTACTGAATGCGGAGTGGCTTGAGCGGCTCCCCGCTGTACAAGTGCACAAACTCTTCGATCAGTACGTCCATTGAAACGCCGTCAGATACAATATGATGTGTATCGAACATCAGGATGTGACGATCCGGCGCGAGTTCGGCAATGCCCACCCGCAGAAGTGGCGGCTTCGCCAGATCAAACGCACGAACGAATTGGCGCACCGTTTCTTCCGCCTGCTCCCCGCTGATCTGCACATATTCCACCTGGAAGGTGACTTCTTCGTAAATCCGCTGAACCGCTTCGCCTTCAACCATCTCAAAGCTGGTACGCAGCGTTTCATGACGAGCTACAAGCTCGCGGAACGCTTCTTCAAACCGCTGCCGGTTGAGCTGTCCTTCGAGCAGCATAGCTCCCGGTATATTGTAGCTCAGCTCGCCTCCTTCCAGCTGGTTCAAGATATAGAGACGTTTCTGCGCAGAAGAGAGCGGATAATACTCGCTAGGTTCCGCATCCGGAATAGCCATAAACGAGCCGATCTCCAAATGCTCCATAGCCACAGCCATTTCCTCAACTGTCGAGTAGCGGAATACGTCGCGAAGCGGGAATTGGGCGCCCAGCTCCTTATGCATTTTGCTGACAAGTGTTGTCGCCCGTAGGGAGTGTCCTCCGAGGTCGAAGAAGTTGTCCGTTACGCCTACCGCCTTATCCCGAACAAGTACCTCCTGCCAAATGGCGGCCAGTTTTGCCTCCAGTTCGGTGCGCGGCGCCACGTATTCGCAGCCTCCGCCTGCTCCCCCTTCCGGCGCTGGCAGCGCCTTCCGGTCAATTTTCCCATTTGGCGTTAGAGGCAATTGCTCCAGTTCGACGAAATACGACGGAATCATGTATCCCGGTAGCTCGCTGGAGATAGCCCGTTTCAAATCTGCCGCCGTCAAGCCTTTTTCCACTGTATAATAAGCGCACAACGCTTTCTGCCCTTCTTGATCTTCCCTGACAACAACGACCGCTTCCTTCACGCCACCTACACTCAGCAGCTTTGCTTCGACTTCGCCCGTCTCGATCCGGTAACCCCGGATTTTTGCCTGGTTATCGATCCGGCCGATGAAGTCCACGTTGCCGTCCTCCATCCACCGCGCCAAATCTCCCGTGCGATACAGTCGCTCACCCGCGGTGAAAGGGCTGTCTACAAACTTCTCTTCCGTCAGCTCTGGACGGTTCAAGTACCCGCGCGCCACACCGACTCCGCCGATAACCAATTCGCCCAGCACGCCGACTGGCACCGGGTTCAGATGTGCATCCACGATGTAAAACTTCGCATTCAACCACGCTTTGCCAATCGGCACATGGCCTGTCTGCGGCAGTTTCGCCAACTCCTCGTCATAGAAACTGGAGTCAATTGCCGCTTCCGTCACGCCGTAGGCGTTGATGATGCGGAACGACGAACCAAACCGTTCCTGCAAGGTCCGGTAATCTGCCACACTGCAGCTGTCCGAGCTTGTGATCAACAGCTCCATCCTGCTCATCTCCAGCCCCTGCTCGTGCACATGCTCCATGAACGGCACGATCAGTGCTGGTGTTGATTCAAAGATCGTCACTTGCTCCTGCTCTATCCAGTAGTGCAGACGAGACGGATCGATCCGATCGTCCTTCGGTACAATGACCATGCTGCCGCCGTTGTACAACGTCCGCGCGATATCGCCCACGAATACGTCAAACGAGAAGCTGGCGAGCTGCAACAGCCTTACCGGGAACTGATTCAACCGGTATTCCCGCCGGTAACCCGCCGCCGTGTTCACTAGACTGCGGTGCTCAATCATTACGCCTTTTGGCTTGCCCGTCGTTCCCGACGTGTAGATGACATACGCCAAGTCCTCAGGACGGGCTTCATGGAAGCTGTCCATGCCCACAACATTTGGATGGCTCTCATTAAGGTCGTTCACAGCACCCGTCAGCTCGCTGGAGATCAGACCTGAAACCATGCTGGAGCCTTGGCCGAAGTCCATTGGTGCATTCGCTCGATCTTCGCTGTATGACGTTTCGTCATCGAGATACAGCACCTTCTCCAGTGCTAGTTCCTCTTCGCCGAGCCAGGATTCGGCACGCTCTCGCAGCAGCGTTTGTGTCAGCAGTACCTTCGCTCCGCTGTCTTCCAGCATGAACCGCACGCGGTCCGCCGGATAATCCGGGTCAAGCGGTACATACGCCCCTCCCGCTTTCCAGACGGCCATCACGGCCACCAGCAAATCGACCGAACGCTCGGCGAGAATGCCAACGATGGTCTCCCGGCCTATTCCGCTTGCACGTAGCGTGGTCGACAGGCGGTTCGCCCGCTCGTTCAGTTCCGTATACGTCAGCCGATCGTTCTCGTATACGATGGCCTCCGCTTCCGGCGTGCGTTCCGCCTGTTCCTCGAACAGTCGATGGAACGCTGCCACAGGAGCCACTTCCGGCTGCACCGGATTAAACACGCCGACAATTTCTTCTTTTTCCGCCGCCGTCAAAAGCTCTAACTCATGTACACGAACATTCGGATTAGCCGCAACCTGCTCCAATGCACGGGCAAAATGACCGTGGATCTGCCTGATGTCTTGCTCTCTGAATGTCAGTGCATTGTACGTAAACCGCAGCAAAATATGCTCTTCCGGAATGACGGTAATGTCCAGATCGTAGTTCGTTTGTTCCGGCGATTGGATATTAGCGATTTTCAGCGCTTCTTGTCCTCCGCCGACAACCTGCTCAATCTGTTCTTCCATCGGATAATTTTCAAAGACCATAATATGGTTGATCAAGTCGCTCTTTTGCTCGCTCAGCGACTGAATTTCGAACAGCGGGAACGTTTCGTAAGCTCCCGATGTCAGCGCTTGATCCTGGGTTTTTCTCAAAATATCGGCTACCGTCTCCTCGGCTTTGCCTTGAATACGGACGGGGATCGTATTAATAAACAGACCGATCATGCTTTCGATACCCGGAATCTCCGCTGGACGCCCGGATACGACGGAGCCAAATACAACATCTTCGCTGTTGTTGTATACCTGCAGAACCAGTCCCCATACGGTCTGCATGAATGTATTAAGCGTCACCTGATGCTGGCGCGCCACCCGCTCGATTTGCCCAGTCAGTTCCTTGCTGAGTTCCACATCGATCTCAGCTGCTTCAAAAGCGCCCTGCTTCAGCCCTGTTTTCTCCCGAGGCAGCTTGGTCTGCTGATCATAACCCGCCAAATACTCGGACCAGTAACGCGAAGCTTTCGCGGCATCTTGAGCTTCCAGCCATTCGATATACCGAGAGTACGAGGTAACCGGAGGAAGCTCCAGCGTCCTCTGCTCCTGGAACGCGAAGTAGGTGTCGAACACTTCCTTGATCATTAAGGACATGCACCAGCCGTCCAACAAAATGTGATGGTGACTCCAGATCACTTGGTAGGACTCTTCGCCCGTACGCAAAACTGTAACGCGCATCAGAGAGCCTTGAGCCAAATCGAACTTGTTCGCTTTATCCGCGCTGACAAAATCGGCTATCGTCTTCTCCGGGTGTTCATCGCTTACCAAGCGAATATCTTCAAAGTACACTTCACACTTCCGCTCGCGGAATACCACTTGAATCGGCTCGTCTCTCCAGCCGGTAATAAAATTGGTCCGCAGCGCCTCATTTCGCTGTACCAGCGTATCCAATCCGCGGGTGAAGGCTTCCACATTCAGGCTTCCATACAGATCGAAGGTCACCTGTTCGAAGTAGGCTTCCGAATCGGCATCCAGCAAGCTGTGGAACAACATCCCTTTTTGCAGCGGAGTCAGGGTGTATACATTCTCCAGTTCGCCGAGTGCCGTCGTATGTTCGGACAGCCGCTCCAGTTCCTCCACCGTCACATCTTGAAGCAGTACGTCACTAGGCGTAAGCTCCGGCCGCTCTTTCGATACGCAATGGCTGATGACTTCACGCAAACTCGATTGAAGCAGGGTGCCCAGGCGCTCAACCGTCTCCCGTTGATACTGGGTTTCCCCGTAACGGATCGTAAGTTCCAACACGCCTTCCGATACCATACCGTTGATATCGAGGACATAATTCATCACAGCATTCGGGCTTGAATCTGAGCCAGGACTGAACGGAGACGGCTGCGAGCCGCTGCTTTCGTAATCCTGGTCGAACTGGCCCAGATAGTTGAAACTGATCTCCGGCTCTAAAGCAAAGCGCTCGCCGTCATGCGGCGCCGACAAATAACGCAGGATGCCGTAGCCGATTCCTTTGTTCGGAATGCGGCGCAAGCTTTCTTTCACCTGTTTCACCTGATGACCGAGCGCCTGGACGTGACCCGGCTCCAGAACGACAGGGAATTGGCTTGTAAACCAGCCTACCGTCCGCGTAATGTCCACATCCGGCAAAAGTTCTTCCCGACCGTGGCCTTCGAGATTCACCAGCACGCGTTCCCGACCGCTCCAAGCTTGTACCGCGAGGCCAAGCGCGGCAAGCAGCAAATCGTTCATTTCCGTATGGTAAGCACGGTGTGCCTGCTTCAGCAGCTGTTCGGTTTCCTCCGCCGTCCAGCGGACGGTCACGAGCCTGCTGTCCTTCAGCTTGGATGTGCCTTGTTCAAAATCTTTCGGAAGCGGCTCATAGGTCAATTGCTCGATATGCTGCCAATACGCTCTCTCGCTTTCCATCGCCGGACCGTTCGCATAATCAGCGAGCTGTTTCGCCCACGTTTGGAATGAATCCGTTTTGAGCGGCAGACGGATCAGCTGCCCTTGCAGCGCCTGCTCATAGCCGGCAGCAAAATCCTCAAGCAGAATCCGCCAGGATACGCCGTCTACGACCAAGTGGTGGATCGCGATCAGCAGATGATCTCCATCCGTACAGCGGAACAAGCCGAGCTTCAGCAAAGGCCCTACCTGCAGGTCAATGCTGCGCTGAAGCTCGTTCGCCTTGGCTTCGATCACCTGCGCGCAGTCCGTCATTCCGCGGAAATCGATCACTTCCAGGCTGTAGAGCTCGCCGTCACTTTCCTCGATGGCCCGGTTCCATGCCGCATACCCGCTCTCGGTCCGGCTGAAGACGAGGCGCAGCGCATCGTGATGCTCGGCCAGCTTCCGCACGGCCTGACGAAGCGCCGCTTCGTCATAGCCTTCCTCCCGGTACAGCATCACCGCCTGGTTAAAGTGGTGCAGCTCGGCGAACGACTGCTCGAAGAACCAGCGCTGAATCGGCGTCAGCCCCGTCTCTCCCGTAGCTGCTCCCTGATCGGCGCGTCTTAAGACCGACTGGAGATACGGGCTTAATTCCGCTACGGTCGGATATTTGAACAAATGCTTAATTTCCAGCTTGTACCCGGCCTGATGTAGCCTGGACGACACCTGGATCGATTTAATTGAATCCCCGCCGAGCTCGAAGAAATTGTCCATCACGCCGATCGGACGACCCGCTCCCAGCACCTTTTGCCACACCGCAACCAGCGTCTGCTCCGCCGCCGTCCGGGGCGCCACGTATTCCGTTCCAACGAGCATACTGCTTTCCGGTGCGGGCAGCGCCTTGCGGTCGAGCTTCCCGCTGTGTGTGAGGGGCATCCGCTCCAGCTGCACGAAGTAGGACGGAATCATGTACGCAGGCAGATCCTCCGCCAGCGCGCTTCGCAACTCGCTCCCCGCAAGCGGCTTGTCCGCCACGAAGTACGCGCAGAGCTGCTTCTGACCGGCTTCGTCTTCTCTGGCGATGACAACCCCCTCTTGGACGGACGCCGCTTTCAGGACCTGCGCCTCCACCTCGCCGAGTTCGATCCGGTACCCGCGGATTTTCACCTGATGGTCGATCCGGCCCATATACTCGATGTTGCCGTCCGGCAGCCATCTGGCCAGATCGCCCGTCCTATACATCCGCCCGCCCGGCGCAAACGGACACTCTACGAATTTCTCCGCGGTCAGCTCGGGACGGTTCAAGTAGCCTCTAGCCAGACCTTCGCCCGCGATGCACAGCTCGCCCGGCACGCCGACCGGCTGCAGCGCTGTCGTCCCTTCCTTGACAATATGCAGCCGGATGTTCGAGATCGGCTTGCCGATCGGCACCGATACATACGCCTCTTCCGGTCCGCAATCGTAGTACGAGACATCAACCGTCGCTTCCGTAGGCCCATAAAGGTTGATCAGCTGCGCTTGATTCACGGATGACGAAATCCACTGCCAGAACCGGCTCACATGCGATATCGCCAGCGCTTCCCCGCTTGCAAACACCCGTTTCAGCGAAGAGAGCTTGTTACCCAGATCTTCGCTCGGCTGACGCTCGACATATTCGAGGAAGGCGTGCAGCATCGACGGCACAAAGTGCATCGTGGTGACGGCTTGCCGTTCGATCGTGTCCAGAATCGTCTCGGGATTCTTCTCTCCGCCCGGCGGCAGCAAGCAAACTTTGGCCCCCGTCCAAGCCCACCAAAACAGCTCCCACACGGAAACGTCGAAGGTGATCGCCGTCTTTTGCAGAATCGTATCCCTGGAGTCGATCGGGTATGCATTCTGCATCCACAGCAGCCGGTTGATCACCGGACGGTGCTCCACCATGACGCCTTTGGGCTTGCCTGTCGAGCCCGATGTGTAAATGACGTAGGCCAAGTGCTCCGGTCCGCTCGCCGGCTCCAGGTTCGAGCCGTCTTCATCATACGCGGATGGATCGTTCAGATCGACGAGCGATAGACCGCCAAGTGGCTCTGTCCCGGCAAATGACGCGCTTTCCCGCAAATGGCTCTGAATCAGCAGCAGCCTAGCGCCCGAATCTTCGAGCATGTAGCGGATGCGCTCCTGCGGGAATTGCGGGTCGATCGGCACGTAGGCGCCCCCGGCCTTCAAGATCGCATAGATGCCCACGATCATCTCCAGCGAGCGCTCGGCCATGATCGCGATCGGCTGATCGGCCTGCGCGCCAGAGGCACGCAAGGATCGCGCCAGCCGGTTCGCCCGCTCGTTCAACTCCCGGTAAGTCAGGCTGCTGTC
Source organism: Paenibacillus sp. FSL H7-0942 (assembly GCF_045040715.1). Lineage (NCBI taxonomy): Bacteria > Bacillati > Bacillota > Bacilli > Caryophanales > Paenibacillaceae > Paenibacillus > Paenibacillus sp. FSL H7-0942. Next base: position 6,080,282 of record NZ_CP150279.1, read on the forward strand.
CCCATAGACAACGGCCACCTGCTCAGGCGTTCGCTCTGCTTGCTCCTCGAACAGCTCGTGGATCGTTCTCTCTCTCCACGACTCATCCGCTTCCAAGCCTGGACCCTCTGAGGCGGATTGCTTCGCCAGAGCCGAAGACGACACGGCAAACCCGACCAGCAAATCATGCTTTTCGCTGTCCTTCAAGATATTTAAATCCGAGATCCTCGCACCCGGCTGAGCCAAGATCGATGCCAAAAGCTGCTCGTAATGACCCGCCAGCCGTACCATCGTTTCCTGTCTAAACAACGAGGTAGCGTACTCGATCTTGCAAACCAGCTCGTTACCCTCTTCCACGATATCCAGGCTAAGATCAAACTTTGCTCTCTTTTCCTCGATGTCAAACAGCGACCATTGCAAGCCTTCCAGGGCTAAATCCAGGCTTTCGTGCTTTTGCAAAGAAAACATGGTGTCAAACAGCGGATTCCGGCTTAAATTCCGGCTCACCTGAAGGGCTTCTACCAGCTCCTCGAACGGATAGTCCTGGTGCTCGTAGGCTCCAAGCGTCGTTTCCTTCACATCCTGCAAGTAATCCAGGAACGTCTGCTCTGCCGTCGGACCCAAGCGAAGGGCCAGCGTATTGACAAACATGCCGATAATCGGTTGCAGGTCGGCGTGAGAACGAGCGGCAATCGGAGTGCCGACTACGATATCTTCCTGTCCCGCGTATTTATGAAGCAATACGGAGTAAGAAGCCAACAGAAGCATGTACAGCGTCGCCCCCGAATCTCCGGCAAGCCGTTTTAGAGCTTCGCTTTTCTCCGCATCCAGCGCAAACGTGAGCGTTTGACCGTCAAACTGCCGGACGGCTGGGCGGGAAAAGTCAAGAGGCAGCTCAAGAACCGGAAGCTCGGAGCTGAATACCCCGCGCCAGTATTCCTCCTGCCGTTTGATACGCTGACATTGCTCGTCGGATTGCTGCCAAACGGCGTAATCCTTGTATTGAATCCGCAGCTCCGGCAATTCTTCCCCATTGTAAAGCCCCACAAATTCGCGTAGTAGCACGTCCATGGAAAGACCGTCGGAACCAATATGATGCATATCCAGCGCAAGCAGGAATTTCTCTTTCTCAAGTATGATCAGCAGGGCGCGTAGCAAAGGCGGCTGGGTCAAGTCAAAAGGCTGAATGAAGCCTTCCAGAATGGCCGCGACCTGATCTTTGCTTGCTTGAAGCTTCTCGACCTTGAAATCTACGAGCGGATGAATACGCTGAACCGGCTCTCCATTCACGATTTCAAAACCGGTGCGCAGCATATCGTGCCGGGCCACCAAAGTAGTCAGCGCCTTTTCCATTTTGGCCTCGTTCAAATTCCCTTTCAATTGCAAGGCGCTCGGGATGTTGTAATTCAGCTCCGAGCTATCTAGCTGGTGCAGGACATACAGCCTTTTTTGCGCAGAGGAAACTGGATAGTACGCTTTCTCTTCCGCTTTTGGAATCGAGCTGTGCTGCGATTCTTTCAAGCTGGCAATAGCTTCTGCCATAGATTCTACCGTCATATAGCGGAACACATCGCGCAGCGGAAGTTCAACGTTCATTTCCTTCCGAATCTTGCTGACAAGGTTTGTCGCCCGCAAGGAATGCCCTCCGAGCTCAAAGAAATTGTCCAGGACTCCAATGCCGGAGTTGCCCAGCACTTCCTCCCAGATCTTCACAAGCTGGGACTCCGTAAGGTTACGAGGGGCTACGTATTCGACGCCCGTTTGCAGGCTACCTTGCGGCTCCGGCAGCGCTTTGCGGTCCACTTTGCCGTTAGACGTCAGCGGCATGCGCTCCAGCTGCACGAAATACGACGGGATCATGTATCCCGGCATTCCCTGTGCCAGCGAGGTTCTCATTTCGCTGACTGTCAGCGTCCGGTCTGCAACAAAGTAGGCAACAAGTGCCTTCTCTCCCTCGTTGTCCTGACGGGCGAGCACCACCGCTTCTTCCACGCCCTCCACGTTCAGAAGTTGCGTCTCGATTTCGTCCAGCTCGATCCGGTACCCGCGGATTTTGACCTGATGGTCGATCCGGCCGAGGTATTCAATATTGCCGTCCGGTAGCCATGCCGCCAAGTCGCCTGAGCGATACAGTTTTTCCCCCTCCGCAAACGGGGAATCAACGAACTTTTCCGCCGTCAAATCCGGTCGATTCAGGTATCCTCTTGCCAGGCCTTCACCGGCCACGTACATTTCGCCTGCTACGCCGATCGAAACAGGACGACGGTTTTCATCCAGAACATACACGCTCAGTGTCGGGATCGGCTTGCCGATATTACTCTTTGCCGCCTCCATCTCGATCCATGTAATTTCCTTATACGTCACGTGAACCGTCGTCTCGGTAATACCGTACATATTGATCAGCTTTGTCTCCGGGTACTTCGTCTTGAAACCCTTGAGCAACAGCGGGCTGAGTGCTTCGCCGCCGAAGATGACGTTGCGAATCCGCAGATTGTACGGATGGTCCGCTAAAACCTCACGCAGCAGTTGGTAGAAATATGTTGGCGTCTGGTTCAAAATCGTGACCCGTTCGCGGCTCAGCAGTGCCAAGAACTCGGCTGGATTTTTCGCCGTAAGTGGCGGTACGATAACCAGCTTTCCTCCATTCAGAAGTGCTCCGTACATCTCCCAGACGGAGAAATCGAAGCAGAACGAGTGGAATAACGTCCACGTGTCGGACGGCCCAAAGTCGAACAGGTTCTTGTCGTTGAACAAAAGGCGCACGACGTTTTTATGCTCAATCAACGTGCCTTTGGGTTTGCCGGTCGTTCCCGATGTGTAGATGACATAAGCCAAGTTACCCGGGCCAGAAATTGGTTCCAGATTCGAAGCGTCCAGTGCATCAGCGGAGTCCGCCCCTTTGTGGCCCCAAACGAAATCGTCCAATTCAAGGCGCGTTCCTGCGAAATCGGTCTTCTCATGCAAATGCTTTTGAATCAGCAATAACGGTGCGCCCGAATCCTCAATCATGAAGCGGATGCGTTCCTCCGGGTAGTCGGGATCGACAGGCACGTAGGCTCCGCCCGCTTTGAGAATCGCCAGAATGCCGACGACCATATCAAGTGAACGTTCGGCCAGAATCGCTACCAACTGATCCGCTTCGACTCCTGTCTCCCGCAGCTTACGCGCAAGGCGGTTGGATCGCTCGTTCAGTTCGTGGTAGCTCAGCTGCCGCTCATTCATGACGGCGGCCACGTTATCCGGGTAAAGCTTCGCCTGCTCTTCGAACAAGCCATGAATCGTCTGCTGACGCGGGTAGTCTGCCTCCGAATCATTAAAACCGCGCACCAGTTCACGGATTTCCTGCTCGGTTAGCATTTCCAGCGAAGCAATATCCCCTTCCGGCGCTGTTGCGATAGTTTCGAGTAGCTTGTCATAATGTCTGGCGAACCGTTCCGCGGTCTCCTGTTTATACAAAGCCGTAGCGTACTCCAACCGGCATTCGAGCTGGCCATCCAGTTCCGAAATGTCCAGAAGCAGCTCGAACTTGGACGTTCGGTTTTCCAACGGATAAAACGATTGCTCCAGCCCCTCGATGACAATTTGCTCATTCTCCGTATTTTGCAGGGAGAAGAACGTATCAAAGAGCGGATTCCGGCCGGTCGCGCGCGGAATATGAAGACTTTCCACCAAATCTTCGAACAAATAATTTTGGTGTTCAAAAGCCCCGAGTGTGATTTCCTTCATTTCTTCCAGGTACTTAAGGTACGACTTGGAACGCTCCGGATGGCTGCGAATGGCAAGCGTGTTGATAAACATACCTACGATTGGCTGCACTTCTTCTTGCGTTCTTCCGGCAATCGGCGTTCCCACGATCAGTTCTTCCTGACCCGAATATTTATGCATAAGGATCGAGTAAGCTGACAACAGCACCATGTACAGGGTCGTGCCCGTCCGTGCGGCCAGTTCTTTCAGCTTCTCCGTCCGTTCTTTCCCAATATCAAACTTCACGGTCCGGCCGTCAAAACTTTGCACCGCAGGCCGCGGGAAGTCCGTCGGAAGTTCCAATACAGGCAGCTCGCCCGACAGCTGTTCCAGCCAATACTCCTTCTGCGGCTGGATCAACTGCCCGTAGGCTTCGGAATGCTGCCAAACGGCATAATCTTTGTATTGAATACGCAACGGAGCCAGCTCCTCACCACGATACAGGCGGCTGAACTCGTCGAAAAGCAATGCTGTCGAGATGCCATCCGAGACGATGTGATGCATATCGAACAACAGGATGTGGCGATCCTCGGCGACTTCGATCAGGCCGATGCGAAGAAGTGGCGGCTTAGTCAGATCAAACGGGTGATAGTATGCTTCCACCATATGGTCCACTTCTAGCTCGCTCGCCTGGAAATAGTCTACAGCAAACTCCACCTCGTCATAGATGCGCTGCACAAGCTCGCCTTGAACCTGCTCGATCCCGGTACGCAGCGTCTCATGGCGCTGAATCAACGCCCGGAATGCGTACTCTACGCGCGTGCGGTCCAGCTTGCCTTCGAGAAGAAGCGCCGCCGACATATTGTAGCTACGCTCGGCCGCGTCAAGCTGGCGCAGGACGTACAGACGCTTTTGCTCGGATGAAACCGGATAGTACTCGGTCTCTGCCGCCTTTGTAATCTCATAGGTTTCCTGCTGCTTTAAACCGCTAATTCTTTGGGCAAGCTGTTCGATCGTGGTGTAGCGGAAAACGTCCCGCAGCGGAACCTCGACTTGTAGCTCTTTTCGAATCTTGGAAACAAGCGCGGAGGCCCGCAAGGAATGACCACCCAGGTCAAAGAAATCGTCTTGGACTCCAACTCGCGCAATACCCAGCACCTGCTGCCAAATAAGAGCAAGTCTTGTTTCCAGCGTTGTGCGAGGAGCCACATACTCACGGCCGGCTTCTATCTCTCCGGTCGGCTCAGGTAGCGCTTTACGGTCAATCTTGCCGTTCGGTGTGAGCGGAAGCTGATCAAGAGACACCAACCGGGCCGGAACCATATGCGCAGGCAACTCTTGTTTCAATTGGGACAGCAGATCGCTCAGTTGCAAGGAAACATCCCCCGCCACGTAACCGCACAAATACTTTTGCCCCTGCTCATCCGTACGGTCAGTCACCACAGCCTGCTTGACCCCCGGGAAACTGAGCAGGGCCGTTTCAATTTCGCCGAGTTCGATCCGGAACCCGCGAATTTTCACCTGATAGTCGATCCGGCCGATGAAGTCAACGTTGCCGTCTTCCAGCCAGCGGGCCAAATCTCCTGTACGATACAGACGTTCTCCAGGCACAAACGGGCTGTCTGCAAACTTCTCGCTGGTTAGGTCCGGACGGTTCCAATACCCGCGCGCCACCCCGGCGCCGCCGATGACAAGCTCCCCCGGAATCCCTACAGGAACCGGCTTTAACCCGGCATCTACAATGTAAAACCGGGCGTTCAGCCAGGCTTTGCCGATCGGCACATGACCCAACGATGGCAGCTTGTCCAGCGGCTCATCGTAAAAGCTGCTGTCAATGGCCGCTTCGGTAACGCCGTAGCTGTTGATGATGCGGAATTGTCCGCCGAATCTTTCCTGCAGCAATCGGTAATCGGTGACACTGCAAGCATCCGAGCTGGTAATCAGCAAATGCATGGAGCTGACGTCCAGCCCTTCTTCATAAATATGCTGCATGAACGGCAGGATAAGCGCAGGCGTCGATTCAAATACCGTAATGTTTTGCTCCCGAATCCAGCCGTATAAGCGGTTCGGATCAATCCGGTCATCCTTTGGCACAATTACCATCGTTCCTCCGTTATACAGCGTCCGCGCGATGTCTCCAACGAACACGTCAAACGAGAAACTCGCCAGTTGCAGCAACCGCACCGGGAACTGATCCAACCGGTACTCACGGCGGTACGCATCCGCCGTATTCACGAGACTACCATGCTCGATCATGACGCCTTTTGGGCGTCCCGTCGTACCGGAGGTGTAAATCACATAAGCCAAGTCATGTGGGGCACTGTCAGCGGATTCAAATTCCACGGCTGAGGTATCCTCGTTATACATCTGTTCATCGTCCATCGCATAGACAGCTTGAAGCTTCAGCCGGTCATCGGCCAGCCAACCTCCGGCCCCCTCCAACAGATGACGCTGCGTAAGCAGCACCGATGCTTCGCTATCGCTGAGCATGTACTCAATCCGCTCCGCTGGATAATCGGGGTCCAGCGGTACATAAGCTCCGCCGGCTTTCCATACGGCGAGCACACCGACCAGAAGTTCCACCGAACGCTCTGCCCAGATCCCCGTAATCGTCTCCCTTCCCACGCCCTGTTCACGAAGGAGCGCAGCCAGCCGCTCAGCGCGTTTGTTCAATTCGCCGTAAGTCAGCTTTTTGTCCATGTAAACAACTGCCGGGTGATCCGGAATGTCTCGGGCAAACTTTTCGACATACCGATGAAACGCTATTCCCTCGCTCAGTGCTTCCACCGGCGGGTTAAACACGTCCAGAATACGGTGTCTCTCCTCATCGCTCAACAGAGAAATCTCGCTCACCCGCAGTTCGGGAGTCTCAAGAAACTGGTCCAAAACGGTTACATACTGTTCCATAATGCGATCAATCTCGGTCGTCTCGAACAGGCCGGTACGATAGGAAGCATGGAGAATGACATGGCCTTCATTCAGCATATGGTCGAAGCGCAGCAGTAGATCGTCCATCTCGTGTCTAGCAAAGTGAGCCTCCAGACGTACCTTGATTTCTTCGTACTCCACGATTTTCAAAGGTAGATATTCCAGAGACGTGCGGAACAACTCCGAAAGATCGTTGCGGCCGTGTTGTTCGCGTAAATCCTGAATCAATTGGTTATAAGGATATTTCTGATGCCGCAGATCCGCCGTATTTTCCTTGGAAACGGTTTGGATCAAGGAAAGCACGGACCCAACTGGATTCAGACTAATCCGCGTAGCCACGGTGCTGACGAACATACCGATCGTTTCTTTTTCCTTCTTGCTCGTGCGATTGGCAAAAACCGTGCCGACTGGAACATCGGTGCTGTCGGTCAGCTTATACAATAAGACGTACATGGCGGACAAAAATAACGTATATAAACTAACCTGATATTGTTCGCTAAAAGCCAGAATGCGGTCATAGCGGGAACCATCCAAAGTGATGGAACGTTTATTCGATTCGCTACCAATCGAGAATGGCGGAACTGATTTAATGCCGCTCGTTTCAGGCAAAGTCTTGTACTTGGTTAGCCAATATTCCTTGCCTTTTTGATAACGCTGCGATTGCTCATATTCATGCTCAGTTGAAATATAATCCAGATAGGATGGGGCCTGGTAACTGCTGAAGATGCCATTGCGCAGTTCCAGGTATTTTTCCATCACCGCATGCAGCAAAGCAGTGACGGACAAGCCATCGGCGATGATATGATTTATAGTCAAATTAAGCCATACTTGGCCGTTCGCAAAATGGATCATCGTAAATTGATAGAGGTGTTCGTCGAACACACTCGCCGGTTTTTCGGTTACTTCTTTCACCCAAGCATAGAATTGTTCGGTTGTGCCTATTTCGAGGTGGCTTATCCTGGTTTGGACATTCTCCAGCTCTTCGAACCACTGCGTTGGATTTTGCATATCCCCGCTAATGCGGATTCGGAAAGCGTCATAGGTTTTTACAATCTCTGCCGCCGCTTGCTCAAGCAGCTTGGTGTCGATCTCGCCCGTAATCTGGTAGGTCGCGGAAAGCATCGTGATGGATGTGCCCGGATTCATAATTTCCATGAACCATATCCGGCGCTGGGCTTGCGTTAATCCATATTGCTTGTTCGTATTCTCTCTCACATCGACACACTCCCGTATTAGAGATTGTTTGTAGATAGGCTTTATACCTGAATATCAGCAGGAAGCCGCCCGCCGAAAAGCGAGTCTAGCCGTACAGCCGCGCGTAGTAACCTCCGAGCGCCAGCAGTTCCTGATGGCGGCCCCGTTCCACGACCGTTCCTTGATTCATGACCGTAATCAAATCCGCATGTTCCACAGTGCTGAGACGGTGGGCAATCAGAATGGTGGTGCGCCCCTTCATCAATACGTTCAGAGCTTGCTGTACCCAATGCTGGGATTCGTTATCCAATGCAGAAGTCGCTTCGTCCAGCAGTAGAATCGGGGCGTTTTTGAGAATCGCCCGGGCGATCGCAATTCGCTGCCTTTGTCCACCTGACAATGACGCTCCCCTCTCTCCCACCGGCGTTTTATACTGTTCAGGAAGTTCCTGAATAAAATGGTGAGCGTACGCCGCTTTGGCCGCTTCCACCACTTCTTCATCCGTTGCATCCGGGTTGCCATAGCGGATATTTTCCTCAATCGTGCCGGTAAACAAAAACGGTTCCTGCGGAACGTATGCAATCTGCCTGCGGATTTCTTCCAGCGTGTAATGGCCGAAAGGTTTACCCTGAAGCAGGATATTTCCGCTGTCCACAGGATAAAAGCCGAGCAACAGCTTAATCAGCGTACTTTTACCGCTGCCGCTGGCTCCTACAATCGCAGCCACCTGACCAGGAAACACTTGCATGGACATGTCGACAAGTACCTTTTTATCCGCCTGATAGGAAAATTCCACATCGCGAAACTCCACCGCAGCCTCCGATACAAGCTCGCTACGAGAAGATCCCAAACGCTCCGGTTCCTCTTCCTCACTTAGTACCTCTTGAATCCGGTGAGCGCCCGCGAGCGAATTTTGGGTCATCGACAGAACCATCCCCAGGTTCAACAAGGCGTGCGTCAGATTCACTTGCAAAACTGCCAGAGCGGCGACACTTCCCATTCCCATCAATCCGTAAGCATAAAGAAGACTGCCGATGACGATGATGCCGCAGAACGTGACATAGCTGATAAAATGGTTCACCGCAGCCTGCATACCGTTCTTTTTCGCCGTTTGCCGAAGCGTTTGCGTCATTTGCTCGTTCAACGCCTCGTACTGGCCGTAAATCGTGCGGATGCGAAACAGCTTCACAATTTGAATGCCGCCCATAAAATCTTTAAATTTTTCGGTCATTTTACCGAGCGTACGCAAGCCTTGCTCGGACAAAGCGCGGATATCCCGTGCAAATTTCAGGCTGACCAGAGAAGACAGCAGCAGAATGACGAAGGATACGCCAGCAAACCGCCAATCGATCACCGCCATAGAGACAATGGAGCCGATGCAGAAGACAACTTGAAGCAGCAAAACGAAGTAAACCTGCGAGAATGTAAACTCAACGGTCGTTACATCGTTGTTCACTCGCGACAGCAAGTCCCCATGATGGTTCTGCTCCAGGAATCTCGGCCGCACCCGGCACAGCTTGTCATAAAGACGTTTGCGGATATTCAGCACAGTCAGCTCGACACTGCGCTGGTATAAGTAAATGAACCAGGGAGAAATTATATTTTCCAGGAACAGGGCCGCGCCCAAAATAACAAAAGCTTCTACCATCAGGGACGTATCTCGGGACACGGCGAAATCAACCAAGTTATGTACGACCAAGCTGAAGGCGATCAGAAACAATGTCTGGGTGAGCGCCGTTACAGCAAGGCCAATCGCGTACTGGTTTTTGCGCTTGCGGTTCATAAACGTCAGCAAGTAGCCGAGTTCTTTCACTTGTGATAGCCTTCCGCCCTTTTTCATGTGTACGACACCTCCCTGCGTTCGGCAGACTCGGTAAACTCCTGGTAATACGACTGGGCGTACAGTCCCTTCCTCTCGAGCAATTGTTCATGAGTGCCCTTTTCGACAATACTTCCTTGTTCCATAACCCAAATTTCATCGACGTTTTGTACCGTAGAGAGCCGGTGGGCAATAACCATGGTCGTTCTCTTCTTCATCAATACGCCCAACGCTTCCTGAACCGCGCTTTCCGACTCCGGATCAAGTGCCGATGTGGGCTCGTCCAACAACAGAACGGGAGCATCCTTCAGAAACGCCCGAGCCATTGCAATGCGCTGGCGTTGCCCACCGGACAAAAACCCGCCGCGCTCTCCGACATACGTCTGGTAACCGTCCTCAAGCTGCATAATGAAAGAATGAGCCTGAGCGGCTTTGGCGGCTTCGATAATCTCGTCCATCGACGCTTCTTCCCGCCCATAGCCGATATTTTCGGCGATCGTACCGCTAAACAAATATGAATCTTGGGTTACCACGGAAAAATGCGACCGAAGCTGCTCCGGATCTGCACCGTGGATCAGGCTTCCGAACACGCGGATCTCGCCCTGATCCTCCGGAAGTGGATAAAAGCCGCATACCAGCTTAAACACCGTACTCTTCCCTCCGCCGCTCGCTCCGACAAGTGCAATCGTCTTGCCTTCTGGCACCGAGAAGCTAACATTCCGCAGGATCGGGGAACTCTCTTCATACCCGAAGGTTACGTTCTGAAACTGGATGGGGGCGGCGCTTGCTTTTGGAAGCAAACGGCCATTTTCCGTTTCGGTCGGCTGCTCGACGATTTCGGAGACCCTTCTCAGGGCACCGGTCATTTCGAACGTGCGCGTTATGAGCTCGGGAATATGCTCCAGCGGCTCCAGACACAGATTAAGCAAGTACAGGAAGGCGATCAGTTCTCCCGCGCCTAGCTGCCCGTTGTAGATCAAATAGCTTCCGTAACTGACGGCGAAAATGATCGGGCTAATCATCAGCGTAGAAAGCAGCGGGTTGACCCAGGCTTCCCGCTTTTTCACGGCCAGCTTTTTTTGAGCTGTCAATTGCAACAGCACTTGGTAGGAGCGAGATAACATACCGGATAGCAGGTAGCTTTTTACAATAGGCATCCCCCCAAGCGTATCCTGGAGGTTGACGTTCATTCGGCCCATGTTCGCCTGGGCTTCCTCCGTCAACTGTTCCAACTGCTTGCCGATCCATTGGGAAACCAGCAGTGCTACGGGAAATAACAGCAGGCTGTACAGCATCAGCTCCCATTGGAGATACATCAAATAAGCGAAACAGCCGATAAATAATAGCGGATGATAAAACCACTGGGCGAGGTCCCGAATCATAAATTGCTGGATGAGCTGCAGATCGTTGTTGATCCGCGACAACACGTCGCCGGAGTGCTGCTTTTCCAAATAGGGGACCGGGAGTTTGCCGATATGACGCATGACATGGTTGCGGATATCCTGCACCGCAGAGGCACTGCTTCGCTCCACACCAAAGCTCATGAAAAACTTCGCCGGCACACCGATCAAGATGACCACAAAGACCGTGTACACGATCTGCAGAACGATAGGCCCCGCCCCATTCTCGGCCTGTGTGGTCAGCTGCTCGACCAAACGTCCCGTCCATATCTCAATAACCGCGGCGGCAATTGCGGACAGGATACCGACGATCATCCAGCCTTTGTGACGGCTTACATAGGACATCAGCCAGCGGAACGCTTTCCAGGTGGCATAAGCGGTTCGGCGCTTGGAAGGCGCCGCTGTGCCTTGTCCTTGAACAGACGTCTGCCGGTCAGCTCCCATGCAGGACCCCTGCCTCCGCTTCGATCTGCTGCTTGATTTGCACTAAGATGTCACGGATGACAACGGCCGTTTCGTCCACGCGCGCGAGTTCCAGTAACTCCTCGTGTGCGCCCTCCAGCCGGTAATCGGCGTAAGCTTGCGTCGTTGCCCTCTGCCAAGACGGCAACTGGTGCTCCAGGCGGAACGCTTCACTGTCCTTCGCAATCAGTTCGTAAATCCGGGCAGTTATCGTTCCTGAATTAATAAGCTGCGCTTCGTACGTCAATGTGGCTTTGATCTTCCGATGAACACGCTCCCGCACGAGCGGATTGCTCATTAATTCCTTCTCTTCTTCGTCGAAATCCGCAAGCATCTCTTCAAGCTCTTTCTCAGACGTTTCATAAGGTGTGAGTGTGTCCTTAATCCACGAGTCCACCATGAGCATGTCCGTTACGGAGTACCCTCTTCTTTCCATCGATTTGGCTACCTCGAACGTCAGGTTGCCTCCGAAGCAGTAACCGAGCAACACGTAGGGTCCTTCAGGCTGGATACGAACAATCTCATCCACATAACGGTTCAGCATGGCCTCGTAATCGATGACATCGTCGATAAAATCAATGCCGTAAAGCACGAATCGGCCGTCTAGTCTGCTTGCAAGCTCTCGGTAACCGATGCCGAAGCCGCTGCCTGGAGGGAAGCAGAACACGTTCAGATCCCCTGTTTTATTTAGCTTAATGAAGGAGTCTCCCCCTTTATCCAGACCCAGATCTTCCTCTCCAAAAGCCATGGCTTCAACGGTTACATGATGGAATTGGCGATTCAGCGGTATCTCGATGCCCGTTTCATCGTAAACGGCTTGAACGAGCCTAATCAGACTTAAGGAATTGCCTCCCAGCTCAAAAAAGTTATCCTTTACGCCAACCTGTGGAATGCCAAGTGTATCCTGCCAAACACGGACAATCTTCATCTCGAGCAGCGTTCTCGGCGCGACATATTCCGTTCTTCCAGTGGCGGCTTCCTCTGGCGCGGGTAGCGCTTTGCGGTCGATTTTCCCGTTCGGAGTCAGCGGCATCCGCGAAAGCTGCACGAGGTACGAAGGAATCATATATCCTGGAAGCTGCTTGGCGAGCTGCTCCTTGAGTTCATGCGCCGCCAGCCTCGTTTCCGCAACGTAATAAGCAACAAGCTGCTTATGGCCGTTTGCGTCGTCGCGGGCGAGCACCGCCGTTTCTTGCATGGCGGCGATCTTCAGCAGCTGCTCTTCAATCTCGCCGATTTCGATCCGGTAGCCGCGGATTTTCACCTGATGATCGATCCGCCCCCGGTATTCGATGTTGCCGTCCGACAGCCAGCGGGCGAGATCTCCCGTCCGGTAAAGGCGTTCTCCCGGCGCAAACGGATGTTCCACAAATTTCTCTGCCGTCAGCTCCGGTTGGTTCAGGTAACCTCTCGCAAGCCCCACGCCTGCCACGCACAGCTCTCCGTCCACTCCAGGAGGCACAAGCTGCAGGTGGGCATCCAAAATGAAAATCCGGTGATTGGACAGCGGGCGCCCGATCGGAATAACTCTGCGCTCCGGCTGCTGCTCAACCGCATCCCAAAGCGTCGTAACAATCGAAGCTTCGGTAGGCCCGTAAGCATTGAAATAGTGGACCTTCTCCTTCCACTGCTGCACAAATTCGGCCGATACCGCCGAACCTCCCGTTACAAGCTTCGTTAAGCTGGGAAGGCGGTCCGGGTTCAAATATGCGCTGTACGTCGGAGGCAAAATCGCCGCCGTAATCGCATGCTCGTTCATATAACTCTCGAACAGGCGGTTGTCGAGAATCGTCTCGGCCGTCGGGATGTACAAAGTCGCGCCAAAATAGAGCGCTTTGAACACTTCCCAGCAGGACGCGTCGAATGACAGGCTGGCGAATTGAACGATCCGGTCATGCTCCGTGATGCCCAGCCTGTCCGCGAACATCAGCTTTAAACTGACCAAACCACGATGCTCCAGCATGACCCCTTTGGGTTTGCCCGTCGTACCTGATGTATAGATGACATAAGCCAGATCATTCGGACCGCTGGCCGGCTCCAGATTCGAAGCATCCAGCACACCAGTGGATTCCGCCCCGCTATCGCCCCAAACAAAATCGTCTAATTCAAGGCGTGTTCCTTCAAAGTCGGTCTTCTCGTGCAGATGTTTTTGAATCAGCAATAACGGTGTGCCTGAATCCTCGATCATGAAGCGGATGCGCTCCTCCGGGTAGTCGGGATCGACAGGCACGAAGGCTCCGCCCGCTTTAAGAATTGCCAGAATGCCGACGACCATATCAAGCGAGCGTTCGACCAGAATTGCTACCAGCTGGTCTGCTTCTACTCCTTTTTCCCGCAGCTTCCGCGCAAGGCGGTTGGATCGCTCGTTCAGCTCGCGGTAGGTCAATTGCCGCTCGTTCATGACGACGGCCACGTTATCCGGGCGATGCTCCGCCTGTTCTTCGAACAAGCCATGAATCGTTTTCCCCCGCTCGAACTCGGTTTCGGTGTCATTAAATCCCTTGAGCAGCATCTCCCTCTCGACTGGGAACAGCATATCGACTTGTCCAAGCTCCAGATCCGGCTGAAATAAAAGCATGGACAGCAACCGAACAAGATGGTCGGCCGCCTGCTCCATAAATGCCCGCTCGTACCGCTGTCCGTCAAAGCTTATTTCCAGCTTGATGGAGTCGTTTTGGCGGTCGAAGCGAAAAACGGTATCAGCCGCCACACGGTTACCCAGCGGTCCAGGATGAATCGGGGCGAAGGATGCGATGGTGTTGACGACCGGGAGGCCATGCCCCGTATAGTTCAGATGGAGCGGCTCCACCATTTTTCGAAAAGGCAGGTGCTGATGCTCCAGCGCCTCGCCGATGGAGCCTTTGATGCCCCCAAGCAGCGTTTTCAGCGTAGTCTGGCTGCTTACCGATGTCTTGATCACCAAGATGTCATGCGGCGGCGTCTCGCCCTGGTCTGCGCTATACGAAGGCATGCCGACCAGCACTTGGTCCCGCCCGGTATATTTGAACAGCAGGCTTTTAACTCCTGCCAAAACAATCATGTACAGAGCCAAATCCGAACCGCTGGCGAGACCAATGATTCTCTCCGAGAGTTCGCTCGGCAGAGTACGGTGAAGCAAGTCCGGCTCTGCCGCAGCTTCGCCACCCACAGATAATTTGGAGGATTGACTGTATGGAAGGAAGCTCAGGCTATCATCTGCGTCAAACTTGCCGCTCCAGTACCGTTCTTCCTTTTCAAATAAAGATTTCATTCGTACCTCCCCTAAAAATGAAGTGACCGCATACCCCGACGCAGGTCTGGAAAGGCTTGCTTTCGACCTGCGCGTTTACGGGCTTGCATGTTGTTCGCGTCTTCCTTGGGATACACGCGCTGTCGCTTGATGACGGAAGCGCGCTTGTAACATTAGAATGCGAATTCGATCGTATCAACAGCACTCTTTGCGCCTGCCGCCGGTTTATGACATTCAATTCGGCTTAGCTCGAGTTGTGGATTTTCCGCAATTTGAGACAGTACCCGCGGGTAATCCTCAGTCAAGGTGCGGATCATCGTTTCTTTGAACAGCTTGGTGGCGTAGAAAAAGCCCCCGCTCAACGCCCCTTCGTTTTCATACATAAACAGCGTCAGATCAAACTTCGCTTCTTCCAAATGGTCAAGCTCGTAATTCTTCAGGCTGACCCCTTCCAGTTCGGCGTCTCGTTCTTCGATATTTTGCAAGTCGAAAACGGCATCGAACAACGGGAATCGGCCCGGCTCCCGCTTCACATTCAAACGCTCCACGAGATCCTCGAATGGATAATCCTGGTTCTCAAAAGCACCCAAAGCCGTTTCCTTCACTTCTTCCAGGTAGGACAGGAACGTTTTGTTACCCGCTGGGCGATTGCGGAGCGCCAGCGTATTAACAAACATGCCGATGACCGGCTCCAAATCGGCGTTAGTTCTTCCAGCCACCGGGGTGCCCACGATCAAGTCCTCCTGACCGCTGTACTTGGACAGCAACACAGTATAGGCCGCAAGCAGCACCATGAACAGTGTGCTTTCACACTCGGCAGCCAATTCGCGCAACCGCGCAGAGAGAGAAGCTTCGACGTCGAACTCCACATGCGCGCCTTCGTAGCTACGAACGGCAGACCGTTCGTAATCCATCGGCAGGTCCGCCGTGGGCAGCTCGCCTTCGAAGGTTTGCAGCCAGTACGCTTCCTGCCGCCCGATTCGCTCTCGGTGGGCCTTCGACTGCTGCCAAACGGCATAATCCTTGTAATGAATGCGCAGGGGTGGCAGCTGTTCTCCGGCGTAGAAACTCGAGAACTCCTCCATCACAATCTCCATTGATACACCGTCGGACACGATATGGTGCATATCGAAAAGGAGAATACGCAGGTGCGGCTCCAACTCGATGACCCCGGCGCGCAGCAGCGGCGGTTGGCCGAGATCAAACGGACGAACGAAGTTGCGGACGATCTGCTCGATTTGATCTGAATCCTCTGTATCCGCTTGATGGTGCTCGATAGCAAAATCGACCTGTGGGTATATCCGCTGAACCACTTCGCCCTTCATCATTTCAAAACCGGTGCGCAGCGATTCATGCCGTGTTATCAATTTCCGCAAGGCGGCTTCCAACCGGTCTAAATCAAACTCACCTTCCACCTGCACCAGTTCCGGCATGTTGTAAAGCTGATCTGCTCCATCCAGCGTGTGCTGAATGAACAGCCGTTTCTGCGCGGAGGACAGAGGGTAATACTCTCTCTGCTCCGCTTGAGGAATGGCCTCATGCTCCCGCCGTTCCATCCGGGCGATCGCCTCGGCCATCGCCGCAATCGTTGAGTGGCGGAATACGTCGCGCAGCGGGAGGTTGACGTTTAGTTCCTTAAATACCTTGCCTGCCAGTGACGTCGCCCGCAGGGAGTGACCGCCGATGTCGAAGAAGTTGTCGTGAACGCCAATCTGCTTCGCAAGCCCCAGTACCTCCTGCCAAATCACCGCCAGCTTCATTTCCAGCTCATTGCGCGGTGCGACATACTCCGTTCCACTTCCCGCTTCCCCTTCCGGCGCTGGCAGCGCCCTCCGGTCTATTTTCCCGTTCGGTGTCAGAGGCAGATGCTCTAGCTCCACGAAGTACGACGGGATCATGTAACCCGGCAGCTCCTGTGCCAGCGCGCTGCGCAGATCGTTCACTGCCAGCTTCGCTCCGGTATCCGGCGTGTAATACGCACATAGCGCCTTCTGCCCGTTCGCGTCATTTCGAACCAGCACCACCGCTTCGCACACACCTTCCACCCGCAACAGCTGCGACTCGATCTCTCCCGTCTCAATCCGGTAGCCCCGGATTTTCGCTTGGTTGTCGATCCGGCCGATGAAGTCCACGTTGCCGTCCTCCATCCACCGCGCCAAATCTCCCGTGCGGTACAACCGCTCGCCCACAGCGAACGGACTGTCTACGAACTTCTCTTCCGTCAGCTCCGGTCGGTTCAAGTACCCACGCGCCACGCTGACGCCGCCGATGACCAGTTCGCCCAGCACGCCGACTGGTACGGGATTCAGATGTGCGTCCACGATGTGAAATTTCGCATTCAGCCACGCTTTGCCGATCGGCACATGGCCTGTCTGCGGCAGCTTCATCAGCGGTTCGTCATAGAAACTGGAGTCGATCGCCGCTTCCGTCACACCGTAAGCGTTAATGATGCGGAACGACGAGCTGAAGCGTTCCTGCAAGGTTCGGTAATCCGCCACACTGCAGCTGTCCGAGCTTGTAATCAACAGCTCCATCCCGCTGAACTCCAACCCCTGTTCATGTACGTATTCCATAAACGGCACGATCAGCGCCGGTGTTGATTCAAAGATCGTCACTTGCTCCCGCTCTATCCAGTAGTGCAGACGAGACGGATCGATCCGGTCGTCCTTCGGTACAATCACCATCGTGCCTCCGTTGTACAACGTCCGCGCGATATCGCCCACAAACACGTCAAACGAGAAGCTCGCGAGCTGCAACAGCCTTACCGGAAACTGATCCAACCGGTATTCCCGCCGGTAACCCGCTGCCGTGTTCACCAGGCTGCCGTGCTCGATCATCACACCTTTTGGCTTGCCCGTCGTTCCCGATGTGTAGATCACGTACGCCAGATCCTCTGGGCGGGCTTCATGGAAGCTGTCCATGCCAACAACATCAAAATCAACATCATCGACAACATCCAGATGGTTCCGATCCGCACTGTTCACAGCCCCCGTTAGTTTGCCAGAGTCCCGGCTGGAAGCCATGCAGGAGCCTTGATCAAAGCACATCGGGGCATTTGCCCGATCTTCGCTGTACGACGCTTCGTCGTCGAGGTACAGCACCGACATCAGCGCCAGCTCCTCTTCGCGGAGCCAGGCCTCGGCACGTTCTCGCAGCGGCGTTTGTGTCAACAGTACCTTCGCTCCGCTGTCTTCGAGCATAAACCGCACGCGGTCCGACGGATAATCCGGGTCGAGGGGTACATACGCCCCGCCGGCTTTCCAGACGGCCATCACGGCCACCAGCAAGTCCACCGAACGCTCGGCGAGAATGCCAACGATTGACTCCCGGCCGATGCCATTTGCACGCAGCGTGACCGCTAAGCGGTTCGCTCGCTCGTTCAGCTCCACATACGTTAGGCGGTTATTTTCATACACAACGGCCTCCGCTTCCGGCGTACACTCTGCCTGTTTCTCAAACAGACGGTGGAACGTAGCCGCAGGAGCCGCTTCTAGCTGCGCTGGATTAAACGCATTGAGAACTTGTTCTTTTTCCTCTGCTGTCAGCAAGTTCAGCTCGGCAATCTTCGCATCTGGACGGTTTACAATTGTCAGGAGCAACTGCTCGTAATGTTTTGCCAGCCGTTCAATCGTCTCCCTTTTGTAAAGAGCTGTCGCATATTCAAAGCTGTAATCCAAGCCGCCGTTCTCCTCGCCCACATCCAAGCTGATATCAAACTTCGCAGTATCAAGTACGCTCGGATAAGGAATCAGGCGAAGCCCTTCCAGCTCAAATTGCTCGTTCTCCGTATTCTGCATCGTAAACATCGTGTCGAAGAGCGGATTGCGGCTTAAATCACGGGTGACTTGCACCTTGTCCACCAATTGTTCAAACGGATAGTTCTGATGCTCAAAGGCACGCAGAGTTGTTTCTTTGACTTCGTTCAGATATGACAGGAATGTTTTCTCCGAAGACGGATAACTGCGAATCGCCAGCGTGTTTAGGAAAATCCCGATCAACGGCTGCACATCTCCATGATTCCTTCCGGCAATCGGCGTACCAACGATTACGTCTTCCTGACCTGAATATTTATGCAAAAGCACGTTATACGCCGCAAGCAGCACCATAAACAGCGTCGTGCCCGTTTCCGAAGCCAGCTGTTTCAGGCCGCCGGTTTTTGAAGCGTCGAAGGAAAACTCCAGCGTTTGACCTTCGTAGCTCTGTACAGCCGGACGTGGATAGTCGGTCGGCATTTCCAGCACCGGAAGCTCGCCCTGGAACATGTCCAGCCAATACGCCCCCTGATGCTGAAGCCGTTCCTGCGAATGCTGCCAAACGGTGTAGTCTTTGTACTGAATGCGTAGCGGCTCCAATTGCTCTCCACCATACAAACGTACGAATTCTTCAACAAAGATTTCCATTGAAACGCCGTCAGAAATAATATGATGCATGTCGTACATCAGAATATGGCGTTCCGGAGCCAGCTCAACAAGGCCTACCCTCAACAGCGGTGGCTTAGCCAAGTCAAACGGACGGACGAAACCGTGAACCACCGCTTCGACCTCTTGCTCATCCGCTTGATAGAACTCCACCGCAAAATTCACGTCCTGGTAAACCCGCTGTGATGCTTCTCCATCCACCATTTCAAACCCGGTGCGCAACATTTCATGCCGCGCCACGAGCTTACGGAACGTTTCTTCGAACCTTGCCCGGTCCAAAGCACCCTCCAGCAGCATCGCTTCCGGCATGTTGTAGCTAAGCTCCGCAACTTCCAGCTGATTCAGAATAAAGAGACGTTTTTGAGCAAAAGATTGCGGGTACACCTCTCGGCCATCCGTCACCGGAATGGAAACAAATATCTGCTGATCCAGCCGAGAAATAGCGGTAGCCATGCTCTCGATCGTGGAATGGCGGAACACGTCGCGCAGTGGCAGATCCACGTTCAACTCTTTATGAATCTTGCTGACCAACGTTGTCGCGCGCAGGGAGTGGCCACCGATGTCGAAGAAGTTGTCGTGAACACCAATCTCCTTCGCAAGCCCCAGCACCTCCTGCCAAATCGCCGCCAGCTTCGTTTCCAGCTCATTGCGCGGTGCGACGTACTCCGTTCCGCTTTCCGCTTCCCCTTTCGGCGCTGGCAGCACCTTCCGGTCTATCTTTCCGTTCGGTGTCAAAGGTAGACGCTCCAGCTCCACGAAGTACGACGGGATCATGTAACCCGGCAACTCCTGTGCCAGGGCACTGCGCAGATCGTTCACCAACAGCTTCGCACCGGTATCCGGCGTGTAATACGCACACAGCGCCTTCTGACCGTTCGCATCACTTCGAACCAGCACCACCGCTTCGCGCACACCTTCCACCCGCAGCAACTGTGACTCGATCTCACCCGTCTCGATCCGGTAGCCCCGGATTTTCGCCTGGTTGTCGATTCGGCCGATGAAGTCCACGTTGCCGTCCTCCATCCACCGCGCCAAGTCTCCTGTGCGGTACAGCCGCTCACCAGCGGTGAAGGGACTGTCTACAAACTTCTCTTCCGTCAGCTCTGGACGGTTCAAATACCCGCGCGCTACCCCGACTCCGCCGATAACCAGCTCGCCCAACACACCGACCGGTACTGGGTTCAGTTGTGCATCCACGATGTAGAAATTCGCATTCAGCCACGCTTTGCCAATCGGCACATGGCCTGTCTGCGGCAGCTCCTTCAATTCTTCGTCATAGAAACTGGAGTCAATTGCCGCTTCCGTCACGCCGTAGGCGTTAATAATGCGGAACGATGAGCCAAAACGCTCCTGCAAGGTCCGGTAATCCGCCACACTGCAGCTGTCCGAGCTTGTGATGAGCAGCTCCATCCCACTCAACTCCAGCCCTTGCTCGTGCACGTATTCCATAAACGGTACGATCAGTGCTGGTGTTGATTCAAAGATCGTCACTTGCTCCCGCTCTATCCAGTGGTGAAGGCGAGACGGATCAATCCGATCATCCTTCGGTACAATGACCATGGTGCCTCCGTTATACAACGTGCGTGCGATATCACCCACGAACACGTCAAACGAGAAGCTGGCGAGTTGCAGTAGCCGGACTGGGAACTGATCCAACCGGTATTCCCGCCGGTAGCCCGCTGCCGTGTTCACCAAGCTGCGGTGCTCAATCATTACACCCTTCGGCTTGCCTGTTGTCCCCGACGTGTAGATCACGTACGCTAGGTCCTCAGGACGAGCTTCATGGAAGCTGTCCAAGCCAGCAACCTTCAGATGACTCGGATCATCGCTGTTCACAGCACCCGTCAGCTCGCCGGAGACTTTACCGGAAACCATGCTGGAGCCAAGCGGTGCATTCTCCCGGTTTTCGCTGTATGACATTTCGTCGTCGAGGTACAACACCTTTGCAAGTGCCAGTTCCTCTTGGCTGAGCCAGGCTTCAGCACGCTCTCTCAGCAGCGTTTGTGTCAGCAGCACCTTCGCTCCGCTGTCTTCAAGCATAAACCGCACGCGGTCCGCCGGATAATCCGGGTCAAGCGGTACATATGCCCCGCCTGCTTTCCAGACGGCCAGCACGGCCACCAGCAGGTCCACCGAGCGCTCGGCGAGAATGCCAACAATCTCCTCCCGGCCGATTCCACTTGCGCGCAGTGTGGCCGCTAAGCCGTTCGCCCGTACGTTCAGCTCCGCATACGTCAGCCGATCGTTCTCGTATACAACGGCTTCCGCTTCCGGAGTGCTCTCCGCCTGTTCCTCAAACAGTCGGTGAAACGCGGCCACAGGAGCCACTTCCGATTGCATCGGGTGAAACGCGCCGAGAATCTTCTCTTTTTCATCTGCTGTCAACAAGTCCAACTCGGCAATCTTCGCATTCGGATGGCTTACGATCGCCGCAAGCAAATGTCCAAAATGAATCGACAGCCGCCGGATCGTGCTTTCTTTATAAAGAGCCGTTGCGAATTCAAAGTTGCACTCCAGTCCGCCATTTTCTTCCGTAACATCCACACTCAGGTCGAACTTGGCCATACCATATTCGCTAGGGTACGGGGACAATTTCAGCCCTTCCAGCTCAAACTCTGACTCCTCCAGGTTTTGCAGGGAGAACATCGTGTCAAACAGCGGGTTGCGGCTCAAATCCCGGCTAACCTGTACTTTATCGACGAGTTCTTCGAACGGATAATTCTGATGCTCGTAAGCGCCTAAAGTCGTTTCTTTCACTTCTTCCAAATACGACAGGAAGGTCTTCTCCGAAGCCGGATAATTGCGGATCGCCAGCGTGTTGACGAACATTCCGATCAAAGGCTGCGTGTCGCCGTGCGTTCTGCCCGCAATCGACGTTCCGACGATCAAATCGTCCTGACCTGTGTATTTATGCAAAAGCACGGTATATGCGGCAAGCAACACCATATATAGCGTCGTTCCTCTTTGAGCGGCCAGCTGTTTCAAGCCTTCGTTCGTTGCCTCGTCCACGAAGGACGTCAGCGTATGTCCCTCATAGCTCTGTACAGCAGGACGCGGATAGTCCGTTGGCATTTCCAGAACCGGCATCTCGCCCCGGTAACGGTCCAGCCAGTAAGCTTCCTCGCGTTTCAATTGAATTTTTTGCTCGTCCGATTGCTGCCATACTGCATAGTCCTTGTACTGAATGTGCAAAGGCTCTAATGACTCACCGCCATACAGACGAACGAGTTCCTCAACGAACACGTCCATCGAAACCCCGTCGGAGATGATATGGTGCATGTCAAACATCAGTAAATAACGATCGGCGGCCAGCTCTACGAGCTCGGCACGCAGCAGCGGTGGCTTCGCCAAGTCGAAAGGTCGGATAAAAGCCTGCACGACTGCAGATGCTTCTTCCTCGTTCGCATGTCGCCACACGACGGAAAAATCAACGCTCTCGTAAATACGCTGTACCGCTTCGCCTTGCACGACCTCAAATCCGGTTCTCAACGTTTCATGACGTTGGATCAGTCCGCGGAAAGCTTTCTCCAGCAGGCTATGATCAATCGATCCTTCGAGCAGCAGCACACCCGGCATGTTGTAGCTCTGATCGGCTCCTTCCAGCTGATTCAGGATAAACAACCGCTTCTGAGCTGAGGAAAGTGGATAATACGCTCTTTCATCTGCCATCGGAATCGCCGAGAACAACTGCTGTTCAATCCGGGAGAGGGCGAGAGCCATCTGTTCGATCGTTGAGTAGCGGAATACGTCGCGCAGAGGCAACTCGACGTTCAACTCCTGATGCACCTTGCTCACCAGTGTCGTTGCCCGCAGGGAATGGCCGCCCAAGTCAAAGAAGTTGTCATGAACCCCGATGTGCTCCAATCCAAGCACACTTTTCCATATTTCAGCCAAGCTGGCTTCGAGCGGAGTCCGAGGCGGAGTATGTCCTTCGCCCGGTTGCAAGCTCTCCTCAGGTGCCGGGAGGGAGCGGCGGTCAACCTTGCCATTCGTCGTCAGCGGGAGACGCTCCAACTGGATCAGGTACGTCGGGATCATATAGGCCGGCAGTTCCTGAGACAGCACGCTCTTCAGCTCGGCCGCCGGAAGCTCACAGTCCGCTTCATAATAGGCGCAAAGCTGCTTTTCCCCGGACACGTTTTCCCGCGCAAATACTGTCGTTTTCCGAATTCCCTCCACTTTCTGAAGCTGAGTTTCGATCTCGCCCAGCTCTATGCGGAAGCCACGGATTTTCACTTGGTCGTCCGTTCGTCCCACATATTCAATCGTGCCGTCCGGTAGCCATTTCGCCAAATCCCCCGTCCGGTACATGCGCTCTCCTGACGTAAAAGGATTGTGCACAAATTTCTCCGCCGTCAGTTCCGGCCGGTTATTGTAGCCCCGTACCAAACCTTCTCCGCCGACACATAGCTCCCCGACCACGCCGATCGGCAGCAGCTTATTCCGGCTGTCGACGATATACACCGTCGTATTGCTGATTGGTCGTCCGATAGGAACGGTAAGCGCCGACTCATCAACGAAGTCGACCGGAAGGTACGTGGTAAATATCGTGCTTTCCGTCGGTCCGTATACATGGTTGAGCCTACCCGCTCCAAGATGGGCGAGTGCTTTACGTACATGACCAACCGAGACACGCTCTCCTCCAAACAAAATCGCCCGGACATCCCGAAAACAATTGACATTCACATCTACAAGCACGTTGAAGAACGCCGTCGTAATAAACATGACCGATATGCGCTGGCGCTGGATGAGATCCGCCAGTAGACCAATTTCCAGCAACGTCTCGCGGGGAACCAGCACCAGCCGCGCCCCGTTGGTCAAAGCACCAAAAATATCGAAAATCGCTCCGTCGAACGAATAGCTCGAAAGCTGGAGGACATGATCGCGATTGGTGATGTCGATATAATTTGTATTTTGCACAACGCGCACGATGTTGCGGTGCGAAACAAGGTTTCCTTTCGGCTTGCCCGTCGTGCCTGACGTATATATCACGCAGGCCAGATCTGTCGCTTCAATCCCTGGATTTAGGTTTGTTCCGTCCTCGTGATAGAAGGACTCTTCATCCAGTAAGATCAACGAGTCCAAACCCGCCAGTCGCTCGCGCAAGCGGCTTTGTGTCAGCATGACCTGCGCTCCTGAATCCTCTATCAAGAAACGGATACGCTCCTCTGGATATTCCGGGTCAATCGGTACGTAAGCGGCTCCGGCTTTGTGTGCTGCCAGTATACCTATAACCATTTCGATGGAACGCTCAGCCATAATGGCGACCAGACGCCCTTGGGATATCCCCTGGTTGCGCAAGGTACGGGCAAGGCGGTTGACACGTTCGTTCAGCTCCCGGTAAGTCATCTCTTGCTCATTCATGGAGATGGCGGCTGCATCCGGGATGTACTCCGCCTGCTCTTCGAACAATTGAATGAGCGTCTGCCCGCGCGGAAATTCCGTCGTGGTGTCGTTAAAACGTCCGAGAAGGTCGGCCTTTTCTGCCTCCGTCACAAGTTCCAGCTCGCCCACGGTAATTTCCGGGTTATCCGTTACCTGCTCCAGCAGATGCACGAGATGCCCCTTGAGCCGCTCGATGCTGTCTTTATCGAACACTTCGGCGTTAAAGTCGAATCGAATTTCGATCTCGGTTCCCGGCATCACAGTCACGTTGAAGTTATAGTTCGTCTGCTCCTCCATCTGAACGTCAGCAATTGTCAGGCCGCCGTGCTGCTGGTCCCCCGCCTGCTCCATCTGCTCGTCCACCGGATAGTTCTCGAAAGCGATGATATGGTTGATCAGATTCTGCTTTTGCACGCTACGAGCTTGAATTTCATACAGCGGATAGTAATCATAACGCCCGGAATCCAGCGCCCGCTCTTGGAGCTTCGCCATCAGGTCGGCGAACACGGTGTCCACTTCGCTATTGACGCGGACCGGCACCGTATTGATGAACAGCCCGATCATAGACTCAATGCCCGGGATTTCCGCCGGTCTTCCGGCAACGACACTGCCGAATACGGCATCGTTTGTTCCGTTATATTTTTGCAGCATTACGCCCCAAACGGCTTGCAACAGCGTATTGACTGTAACTAGGTGCTGTTTCGCCACCAGGTCCATCCGTTTGCTCAAGTCCTTGCCTAGTTCGGCGGTGACGTGATCAGCTGTAAATCTGCCGCTCGGCGCTGGTTCCTTTTGCCCCGGAAGTACGGTTTGCCCTTCGTAGCCTGCCAGGAACGCTGTCCAATAGCCGGATGCCGCCTGATCGTCCTGTTTCTCCAACCATTCGATATAATCGCCATAATCCGATCCTTTACCTCCCGCTGGCTGCTTCCCAGAGGTCAGGGCCGAGTATATCTCAAACAACTCCTGCGTCAGTTGAGCCAGGCACCAGCCGTCCATTAAAATATGCTGGAAACTCCACAGAACGTGATAACTTTGCTCTTCAGTGCGCAGAATCGTAAACCGAACGAGCGCATCATGTTCCATGTCGAAGCCACGAAGCTTGTCCTCTTCGGCCTTTTCATCCAAGTAAGCTTGTTTCTCATGTACCTGCAAATGAAGCAGCTCTTCATATTCAAAGCCGACTGGCTTATCGTGGTATATGATTTGCAGCGGCTCGCCCGCTGGTCCATTCACAAAATTCGCCCGTAGCACCAGATGACGTTTTGCAAGCTCCATCCAGCTCCTCTCAAAAAGCTGGACGTCGAGCGCTCCCCGCATCGTAAACCGCGTCTGCTCAAAGTAAGCTGCCGTTTGCCGGTCAAGCGCGCTGTGGAACCACATACCCTTTTGCATCGGCGTCAGCGAGTAAATATTTTCGATTTCCCCGAGATGACTCGAGCGCTGGGCGATTTGCTCCAATTCTGTGATGGTCAAGCCTTTAAATTGCACGTCGCTTGGCGTCATTTCGGTGTTCTCTTTGCCTGCGCAGTGGGTAATGAGCTCTCGGAGACTTTGCTCAAGCCGCTGAGCGAAGGCTTCCATCGTTTCCTTCCGATACTGCTTCCGGCTGTAGCTGAGATCGAGCGATAAAGCACCGTCCAGCACCATACCGTTGATATCCAGCACAAAGCTGCGGGCCTGCCGGTCGCTAGCCGGGCTGCCACTGGAATAAGAAGATATGCCGATCTCGCCCTGGTTGACATCATCGTCGAACTGGCCGAGGTAGTTAAAATTAATTTCCGGCTCTGCGCCCCAAACCAAGCCTTCCTCCGATTTCGAAAGATAGCGGCATATGCCGTACCCAAGCCCCTTGTTCGGAATGCGGCGCAAGTTTTCCTTGACCTGTTTAATCTGATAGGTCAAATCCCGGTCAGTTTCCGGCTCTAGGACGACCGGAAACTTGGTCGTAAACCAGCCAACTGTACGCGTGATGTCGATATCCGTTCCGATCGATTCACGTCCGTGTCCTTCGAGATTGATCCGCACCCGTTCGTGCCCCGTCCATTTGCGTAAGGCTATGCCGAGCGCCGTTACCAAAATATCATTCATTTCGGTGTTGAAGGCACGGTGAACCCGCTTCAGTAGCAACTCCGTTTCTTCGGGAGCCAAACGGACAAACAGCGATTCGCTGTCCTGCTGCGTCGTAACGTCCGCCTCCATATCCTTCGGCACGGCCGGAACCTCCATTTGATCCACGGCCTGCCAATAGGCCCGTTCCTTCTCCATCTCCGGGCTTTGCGCGTAAGCAGCCAACTGCTCGGACCAAGTGCGGTACGCATCTGTTTTCGCCGGGAAACGAATTTCTTCGCTTTTGCCAGTCTGCTCGTAACCTAGAGCGAAATCCTCCATTAAAATGCGCCAAGACACGCCATCTACCACAGCATGATGAACCCCGAGCAGCAAATGATCACCGTCCGCGCACTGGAACAGTCCCGCCTTCATGAGGGGCCCGTTCTCCAGATCGATGCCCGCTTGAATGTCCGTTGCCTTCGCTTCCACAGTCTGCGTGGGATTCTCCGCATCTTTGAAGTCGAACACGTCCAGCGTGAACATCTCGTCTTCCTGAATCGCGCGGGTCCGTGCGCTAAACCCTTGTTCCGTTTTGCGGAACACCATCCGTAAGGCATCATGATGCTCGGCCAGCTTTTGCAGCACCTGACGTACCATCTCTTCGTCGAAGCGTTCCTTCCGGTACAGCATCACCGACTGGTTGAAATGATGCGGGTCCGCAAAGGAGCTCTCGAAAAACCAATGCTGAATCGGCGTCAGCGCCGTTTCACCCGTAATTTCGCCTTGATCAATGGTACGTCCGATCGGTATCACATGCAGGCTAAGCTGTGAGATCGTCGGATATTTGAACAAATCCCGGATTTCCAGCCTGTACCCGGCTTGATGAAGCCGCGAAGATACTTGAATGGACTTGATCGAATCTCCGCCCAGCTCGAAGAAATGATCCGTTACCCCAACGCGATCGGCGTTCAATACCGCCTGCCACACATCGGCAAGCGTCCGCTCGGCTTCATTGCGTGGAGCTACGTACTCGCCGCCGGTCAGTGCGTTTCCTTCCGGGGCAGGCAAAGCCTTGCGGTCGATTTTGTCGTTCGGGGTGAGCGGCATCTGCGGAAGCTGAACAAAATGTGCCGGAATCATGTAATTCGGCAATTTTTGCGCCAGCGCGCTTCTCAGCTCGCCGAGCGTAAGAGGGAGACTAGCCACCAGGTAAGCGCACAGTTCTTGCCCACTTTTGCCTTCCCGCGCAATCACAATCGTCTCCTGCACCGAGTCGATCTTCAGAAGTTGCTCTTCAATCTCACCGACCTCGATTCGGAATCCACGGATTTTCACCTGATGGTCGATCCGGCCCAAATACTCCATATTACCGTCCGGCAGCCAGCGGGCGAGATCTCCTGTCCGGTAAAGGCGTTCTCCCGGCGCAAACGGATGTTCCACAAATTTCTCTGCCGTCAGCTCCGGCTGGTTCAGGTAACCTCTCGCAAGCCCCACGCCTGCAACGCACAGCTCGCCGTCCACTCCTGGAGGCACAAGTTGCAGGTGGGCATCCAAAATAAAAATCTGATGATTAGACAGCGGGCGCCCAATCGGAATGACTCTACGCTCCGGCTGCTGCTCATCCGCATCCCAAAGCGTCGTAACAATCGAAGCTTCGGTAGGGCCGTAAGCATTGAAATAGTGAACCTTCGATTTCCACTGCTGCACGAATTCGGCCGATACCGCCGAACCTCCCGTTACAAGCTTTGTTAAGCTGGGAAGACGGTCCGGGTTCAAATGAGCGCTGTAAGTCGGAGGCAAAATCGCCGCCGTAATCGCATGCTCGTTCATATAACTCTCGAACAGACGTGTGTCGAGAATTGTCTCGGCCGTCGGGATGTACAAAGCCGCGCCAAAATAGAGTGCTTTGAACACTTCCCAGCAGGATGCGTCGAAGGACAAGCTCGCAAATTGAACGATCCGGTCATGCTCCGTAATGCCCAGCCTGTCTGCGAACATCAACTTCAAGCTGACCAAACCACGATGCTCCAGCATGACCCCTTTGGGTTTGCCCGTTGTACCTGACGTATAAATGACATAAGCAAGATCATGTGGACCACTGGCCGCCTCCAGGTTCGAGCCATCGTCGCTATAGGCCTGCTTGTCATCTAGCGCCAATACGGTCCCTTCGAACGGGACTTGCTGTAACAGCTCTCTTTGAGTCAGCAGCAGCTGCGCGTTCGAGTTCTCCAGAATGTAGCGAATACGTTCTTCCGGGTACTCCGGGTCGATCGGCACGTAGGCACCGCCAGCTTTCAGAACCGCCAAAATGCCAATGACCGTCTCCAGCGATCTCCTAACCATCAAGCCTACCAACTGATTGGGCAGCACACCGACCGATCGTAGCGTACGCGCCAGCTGGTTCGCCCGTTCGTTCAACTCTGCGTATGAAAGCCGCTGCCCCTCAAAGACAACCGCCGTCGCCTCGGGCACACGCTTCGCTTGCTCCTCCACAAGTTGATGAATCGTCCGATCACGAGGATAGTCCTTCTCGGTATCGTTGAAGCTTTGTATTAATTGATATTTTTCGTCCTCCGACAGCATGTCCGCTCGTACGATGTCCAGCTCCAACTCATGAAGCCCCACGGACAGTAGGCGATTCAGATGGCCGACGACCCGATTCATGAACTCGGAGTCATATAAGTGCTCGTTATATGACAGCGCTAGCTGTATCGTCCCGCCGGCTAAACTGAATTCAAAGGAACAGTCCGTGACCACGTTTTGCCCAATTTCGTCCAGATGCAACTCCTTAAGGGATACTAGCGTATGGACGAAGGGTATCCCTTCTGCATATTGCAGATCCAGCTTCTCCGTCATTTTCAAGAACGGAATATGTTGATGCTGAATGGCTTCCGGCAAGGAAGTCCTCAGTTCGCTCAGAAGCGTCTTAAAAGTTGCCCCCACCGAAAGCGAGTTTTTCAAAATGACCGTATGATTAACGGATCGACGCGTCTCCCCCTTTTTCGGCACAACCGGCATGCCAACCAGAATGTCTGAAGCACCTGTATATTTATGCAAGAGTGCCTGAACACCTGCGAGCAAAATCATAAAAGCAGCCAGCGGAGCACCCTTGCTCATTTGAAGGACCCGCTGCGCCGCTTCCTCCGAAAGCGATCCGCCAACGGTTTTCACATTGGGCACCAGGGAGTTTGGAGCTTTGCTGTAAGGCAACCGCGTCAAGGTATAATCGTCACTACCGAATTTTTCGTTCCAAAACAACGTTTCTTTTTCAAAAGCCATCTGGATCGTTCCCCTCTCTTCATCGGTAAAAGCAATCCGGCAGAGCATATGCCGAAGCAACGCTTCACTCCTTTTCAAACATCTGACAACAATATCAATGGCTTACGCCATGTCACCGCTTGGATTGCCCGGTTGATCGCATACGGCAATCCTCTGCCTAGCAGCTGTACCGCTCGGCTCCCATGCGTAGAGGACAACAAACATCGTTCTACGCAAGAGATGCGGCTACTTCGGACTCCTCTGCTTCAATAAGATTGCTGCGGACGAGCCACCCGAAGACGGGATTTGGTTTAACTTGGGGTTCGGAATTGGATTTGGGGATAGACGACAAGGAATGTTTCTCCTGTCGATGTAAGGCTTGCCGCAGGGTTCCGGCCGCCCAGCAGGAAGTCGATCGTACCTCCTGATTTGGTACCCGAGCTACCTTTGACGAAGCCTATGTTTAAGGGGTATTGATACACTCTATGTACGATTTGATTATTCCCCCACAGCCCTGGTGTGGATAAGTAAAGATTCGGCTGCGGGGTAGTGAGCTTTTCCTGACGATTAAATTTAACGAGGGTACTGCATGAGGCTCAAAGAATGCTCCGTATGGCACGAACGGGACTGCCCTTGGTTTGCCGGAGAATTCCTTGCTGATTGACGTTACAGCAGGTAGCATGAGGTGAAAGCGCTACCTTAACATCAAGTCCGCACGCCCTCCGGAAGGCACTTTCATGCCTCTTGCCGGGGGCGGCCATCGGCTTGGCCAAGCTTAGGTCGTTACTAACAAATCCTTGGTCTCCTGAGAGATAACCCGCTGCATACTGGACTTGATAATGTCGCAGCCGGCGGCCAGATGCTCCATCGAGACGGTCAGCGGAGGCATGATCTTCAGCACACAATCTCCTCTGCCGGCTCTTTCAATGATGAGCCCGTTCTCGAAGCTGATATCCGTCACCCGCTTCGCCCCGGCTTCATCCATGAACCCCGAGACGTCAATGCCCCAGATCAGGCCGAGTCCGCGGATGGCGATGGACGGATGCAGAGGCTTAATTTCTTGATCAAGGAACGAGCGCACATATTCTTCCTTCTGCTTCACCTGAGCTTCCAGTTCGGTTCTGTCCCGGAACTCGAGAGCAGCCTTCGCGGCCACAAAAGCCAGCTGGTTGCCGCGGAAGGTGCCGTTGTGCTCGCCCGGCGTCCAGATATCCAGTTCGGGCTTCAGCAGCAGGAGGGACATTGGCAGGCCGTACCCGCTGATCGACTTCGACAGGGTAATGAGATCCGGCTCGATCCCCGCACGTTCGAAGGAGAAGAATTCGCCTGTCCGGCCGCATCCTACTTGAATCTCGTCTGTAATGAGCAGAATATCGTGCCTGCGGCAAAGCTGCTGCAGCTCACGTAGCCACTGTGCGTCGACAACGTGAATTCCGCCTTCGGCTTGTACCGTTTCAAGCAGGATCGCGGCCGGCTTGTCGATTCCGGAGTGCGAATCAGTCAGGATATTCTCGATATAACCGAGCGTATCCATTTCTGCGAAAGCCCCGCTCGGGTGCGGCATGAACGTAACTCCGTCCAGAGGAAGCCCCGCCCCTTCTCTCATGGACTTGGAGCTTGTCGCCGACAGACTGCCGAGCGACATGCCGTGGAAGCCACCCATGAATGCGAATATTCCACTTCTCTTCTTCGCCTTGCGTGCGAGCTTCAGGGCCGCTTCCACCGCATTCGTCCCTGTTGGACCGCAGAATTGAAGCTTGTAATTCAGCTTCTTCGGCTCCAGGATCCGCTCGGAGAAGCTCTGGATGAATTCACGCTTGGCCATTGTATACATATCCAGACCGTGCATAATCCGGTCGGAGGTCAAGTAATCGAGAACCCGGTCTTTAATATAATCGTTGTTATGGCCGTAATTGAGTGCCCCGGCACCTGCAAAGAAATCAATATATGCTCTTCCGTCCTCAGAATATAAAAGGTCTCCCTTGGCCCGGTCGAATACCACCGGAAAGCTTCTGCAGTAAGATCTTACGTTGGATTCCAGCTTTTCAAAAATGCTCACTCGCTTCATCCTCCATCGGAATTGGGATAAGGTTGGCTCTATCTATCCGAACCTTCCTTTCTAAACCTTCTGACGTCATGGAGTAACATATTCTAGGCTGTCATTTTCCACAATTGTTGGTCCCCACATGCCGGCTTGTTGGTTAGCCAGTATACTGGTCTCTCGCACACAGCTTGGATGGGTATAAAAAACCCTACAATTCCATTTATTAGAATAATAGGGAATAAGACCTAGGTTGAATTATATCAAAATTTACAAGAATGTATAGTGAAATTTTTGTTAAATATAGTCATTATATTGTTAAATTTGGTTCATAAAACATTATGTGTTAACATTTTTCGTTAAAAAGAGCGAATGTAGAAGAAACGTTGGGAATGATTTGACATCAATCGAGGAATTCGACGAGTGTTGACATTCAGTCATTTAACAGGTAAATTTGGTACATATTCCCTTTAAATATTCTTTGCCGGTGTTCCGATTCCTTGCACTTTGTAATAACTTAACATGATTACCTGACCAATTTCTGAAAGCCTGGCTGGAAACTGGCCACAGCGTCCACACGGATGGTAGCCGACATCGTTTTGTATCACGCCTTCTTCTCTACGCCTCTGTTAGAGTAAAGGGTAAATATATTCTTCTCCTCCTCATCAAACCGTAGGTGAGGTTTTCCCTTATACGCTTTCCGATGTCCTTCACTCATTTACATGCAGATTACAATCGCGTTCTGAGTCCGAATTGAACGGTCAATAATTTTACTTCGCGTAATAAGCTTCTTCATCGAGCGCATTGTTGCTTCTTGGCATACCATTTTGTGAGTTGCTGAAAGATGTACCCGTCACGTTCAGTCATCTTCCTTTACCATTCAAATGATCTTTTATGCCCGATCCGCATCCTTCTTGGGGATATATTTGCACTTACGAGTTGCGAATGTTAAGGACTCTCTTTAAGAAATTGATTACATTCGTGCACGAAGAATATTTCAATGTGAGAATTACAAAAAGTACTCTTCCTAAGGTGCTCTATAATCTGGTGGATTTTCGTTCAATGACTGACCGCAATTTACAATGCAAAAACACAAATAAGGTGGTTCTAATATTCAGAACCACCCTCCTGAAACATCAAAAAAGTCCTGATGACTTAGAGTCATCAGGACCATTATTTTGTCCATACTTTATTAGTTTACTGAATTCCTTACCTTACTCAACCGTTACACTTTTCGCCAGGTTACGTGGTTTATCTACATCATGACCCAGTGCCAGGGAAGCATAGTATGCCAGCAATTGCAGCGCAACTACAGACAAAGCAGGGCTAAGCAGTGGCAGCGTCTTAGGAATCGCAAACGCTTGGTCTACGGATTTCAGCAATGGTGCTACGTGCTCTTCATACGTAATTGCCAATACATCTGCGCCACGTGCTTTTACTTCCTTAATGTTGCTCACTGTTTTCTCAAGTACGTTCTCCTGCGTTGCCAGGGCAATAACAGGGATACCGTCTTCGATCAATGCAAGCGTACCATGTTTCAACTCACCCGCAGCATACGCCTCGGAGTGAATATAAGAGATCTCTTTCAGCTTCAAAGATCCTTCTTGAGCTACTGCATAGTCAAGACCACGGCCAATGAAGAAGAGATGTTCATGTTTGGAGATTTGCTCTGCATATCCTTTGATTGCTTCCGCTTGCTCCAACATGGATTCCACTTGCTCAGGCAATGCTTGCATTGCTGCCAGCGTGTGTTCAATCTCTTCTGCAGATTGAGTACCACGAACTTGTGCAAGGTACAGACCAAGCAAGTTAAACGCGATCAATTGCGAAGTATACGCTTTGGTAGAAGCTACTGCAATTTCAGGACCTGCCAATGTTGCGATAACATCATCTGCATCACGTGCAATGGAGCTGCCCACTACGTTTGTGATTGCCAGTACATGTGCACCATTGGATTGTGCTTCACGCAATGCAGCAAGCGTATCGGCAGTTTCACCGGATTGGCTCACTACAATTACAAGTGTATCTTTGTGCACGATTGGGGAACGGTAACGGTACTCGGAAGCCACATCTGTTTCAACCGGAATACGTACCAATTGCTCAATCACTGTACGTCCAACCAGACCTGCATGGTACGCTGTACCACATGCAATGATTTGAACGTTACGGATATTTTTAATTTGTTCTTCAGTCATTTTCAACTCAGGAAGTTGAACTTTTTTGCCTTCATTATCGATGCGACCCAGCATAGTATCACGATATGCTTTTGGTTGCTCATGAATTTCTTTCAGCATGAAGTGCTCAAATCCGCCTTTTTCTGCGGTTACAGCATCCCAATCGACACGAATCATTTCCCGAGAAATAAAGTTGCCTTCAATCGTCATCAATTCGACAGCATCATGTGTCAATACAGCCATTTCGCCATCATTCAGAATGTACACGTTACGTGTATGTTCCAGAATTGCCGGGATGTCGGAACCAATGAAGTTCTCGCCTTCACCAATACCAATAATCAATGGGCTTGCTTGACGCACTGCTACGAGTTTCTCTGGCTCATGCTCTGTCAATACACCCAGTGCAAATGCGCCACGCAACAACGTGATCACTTTTTGAACTGTTTTGACGATATCACCATTGTATTCACGTGCGATCAAGTGAGAGATAACCTCAGTATCTGTCTCGGAAGTGAACGTGTGACCTTGAGCCATCAATTCGTCCTTCAGATCCAGGTAGTTCTCAATAATACCGTTATGCACAACAGAGAACTTCTGGCTTCCATCTGTGTGTGGATGAGAGTTCTCATCCGATGGTTTACCATGAGTTGCCCAACGTGTGTGTCCGATTCCGGCATTACCTACCAGTGGTGCACCATCCAGCTTGGCTTCAAGGTTCGCAAGACGACCAAGAGCTTTCGTGATTTGCAGACCTTCCGGTGTGAATACTGCGATACCTGCAGAATCATAACCACGATACTCGAGTTTCTTCAATCCTTCAACCAATACCGACTGAGTGTTCTTATTACCAATATATCCAACAATACCGCACATAATTTATTTCCTCCGTTTGTATATGAATACTGTGTCACGAAGAGAAACAGGCAGAGGCGGCATATCGGAAAAATGAGTGATTGCCTAGCGTTTCATGAATACTTGGTACTTATTCAATTATCAATGATCAGAGCGACCTCGTGTCGCCCCGCTGTCATCATAAGCTGTAATGAATGCAATCATGAATGTACATCATTTTCCCGTCCGCGTACTGTTTACGCTCTTCACGCACATTCATTTGAATTTTAGTTTAACTCTTGCACCTGCACCGGCGCGTTGTGTGGACAGTCACCTATCCATTTTCCGCAATCCGGTTTACGGCTCTGGTGCTTCACCGGGAGGTCCCCGCCGAACAATCCGAACACCTCCACCTCGTCAGCTTGATTGCCGTTGATCTTAATCAGCGTTCTTCAACCTAGAAGAAATCCTGATCAACATCATCCCGCGCAACTCCAAGCTCTGGCGCTTGTATAACTGTAACCTTACGTTCCTCACTTTCTGTGTCTGAATGACGACTCCACTCATTATATGCACGTCAGGTCCATTTTGCAATGGAGCAAAGTACCTGTGACAATTTTAGCATATTTACCTACAATCCCGACCGGATAAACGGACCTATGGTCTCATCAGGCCGGGACGCAGGAATATCCATCTTTAGAGGAAATTCAAAAAGTCCGCTTTTGATTACGAATCATGCCTATTGGCATAATCAGCATCGAATATGAAATTCAGCCGAAATGTCCGTTGCTCACGTAGTTTCCCTACGCTCCGCTACTCCATTTCTATCTTCATTCCATCTTCTCGGTACTGAAAACCAGACTTTTTGAACACGCACTATATGTCCTAAATCCTGTTATATCATACCCTTTATACACAACAATTCCCTTTAGAAAACCGTATGCACATGGGATTTCTTCCGGTCCTATACCAGCTCTTTTTGCACCACATCTGCGATTTGAGACACAAATTGTTCAAGTTCGTCTTTATCTGGTCCTTCCGCCATAACACGGATCAGAGATTCAGTACCTGAAGCACGAACGAGTACACGTCCATTATCCCCGAGTTGTTGTTCTACTGTAGCAATAGCTTGCTCGATTGCAGCATTACCCTCGTATTTGCTCTTATCTTCAACACGCACATTCACCAATACTTGTGGGTACTGGGTCATTAGCGCTTTTAGTTCACTCAGTTTTTTACCGGAAGCCTTGAGCGTATCCACGAGTTGAATCGCAGTCAGCATACCGTCTCCAGTTGTATTGTAATCCAGGAAAATAACATGGCCAGATTGTTCTCCACCCAAGTTGTAACCGCCGCGACGCATTTCTTCCATCACATAACGATCACCTACTGCCGTTTTAGCTGTTTTCAGTGCAAGTTTCTCTGTTGCTTTGTAGAATCCGATGTTACTCATAACGGTTGATACAACAGTACTGTCCTTCAACTTGCCTGCACGATTCATCGCATCTCCACAAATACACAGAATGAAATCTCCATCCACCTCAGCGCCTGTCTCATCAATAGCAATCAGACGATCTGCATCCCCGTCAAAAGCAAGACCCAGATCCGCTTTATGTTTGAGCACTTCTTGTTTCAGGTTCTCTGGATGAGTTGATCCACATTGCTCATTAATATTCAGGCCGTTAGGCTCAGCGCCAATGGCAATGACTTCTGCACCTAGTTCACTGAACAATTTTGGTGCCAGCTCATAAGCTGCTCCGTTTGCACAGTCCAAAACAATTTTAAGTCCAGAGAACGATTCATTTACAGTCGTTTTCAGGAAATCAAGGTAACGATAACGGGATTCTTCATCTGTCGTTACAGTACCCAGCCCGCCACCAACTGGCCGTGGCAATTGATCTGTCTCCGCATCCATCAGTTCTTCAATCCGGTTCTCTGTTTCATCAGACAGCTTGAAGCCATCTCCACCAAAGAACTTGATTCCGTTATCCTCAACCGGATTGTGGGAAGCCGAGATCATCACGCCCGCGTCAGCTTTCAAAAAACGTGCAATATACGCCACTCCCGGAGTGGATACAACGCCCAGACGGATCACATCAGCGCCAATGGACAACAGACCTGCAACCAGTGCGGATTCCAACATCAATCCCGAGATACGAGTATCCATGCCGATAACCACTTTTGGTCTTTCCACACCACCTGCAAGCACGTAACCACCACAACGTCCAATGCTGTAAGCCAGCTCTGCCGTTAACTCTTTATTGGCAACCCCTCTTACACCGTCTGTACCAAAATATTTCCCCATGATTTAACTCCTTCTATTCGCATCATATACGAGCACTATTATTATTTTTTGAGAATTTTAAAATTAGAACGTTTACGGATTAGCGCCACTTTTACTGCCAGTACCGCTGTTATTATTTAAATTACCTCGACTGCTTGTGCTCCCCTGTTGGCCCTGATCCTGAGTATCCGTATTCGATTCCGTTTCTTCTTCATCAGGAACAGGCTCTGTTTCCCCATTTTCAACCTCGGCTGGTGTTGGGTCAGGTGCTACCGTTCCCTCGTCCGTCGGTTCTTCGCCAGGAGTGGTCGTGGTATCTTCAGCCTTTTCGCTAATTTTGACCGTCGCACTTAATGCAGTGGATGATTCATCCAGTTTGGCATAACGGGGCAGGTCGGCTTCAAGCTTGATCTCATGCGTTCCGACCGCAAGTCCAGCAAGATCCCCGGTTAACGTGAGATCATCACTACTCAGACCCTCAAGCATACTTGCTGAGCCTGTAAGTGTGAGGTTCAGACCGCCGCTTCGAGGCGTAACCAGCGTCCCTTCCAGTCCATTCCCCGCACCGGTAAGTGTGATGGGGACGTTCGGAAAGACTTTGGTTGTCTCCTCTGCCTCGTCAAATGGTGATATGGTTACCTTGATCTGAATCGAACTAGGCTCGATTTTCTCAAAACCGGAAGGCGGCGTCAAGTCCACGTTAACTGTCGATGTACCCGACTGATCAAACTGTGTAAGATCAAGGGTTACTTGGTCGTAGGACTGTATACCTGCAAGCGCATCCTCTGATCCATAAACCGAGACTTCTTTCACGTTT
Organism: Paenibacillus sp. FSL H7-0942; assembly: GCF_045040715.1. Lineage (NCBI taxonomy): Bacteria > Bacillati > Bacillota > Bacilli > Caryophanales > Paenibacillaceae > Paenibacillus > Paenibacillus sp. FSL H7-0942. Next base: position 6,118,237 of record NZ_CP150279.1, read on the forward strand.
GGCTCTACCGTGGAGAGTACCAGGCCTTCCGGAAGCTGTCCCGAATATTTGATTCTTAAGGGTACAGATGTATAGGGCTGATTGACTGGAACTCGGACTTCAACCGTTTGAGGCGTTATAATCGCATTTTCAAGGACCTTACCTTCAGCATCGTAGGCTTGAAGTTTCACTTTTTTCTGTATGACATCTTCCTTGGCATCTTTCACGCTCACACTGCCCTGGACCTTCGCTACAGCCTCGAGTTGCCCTTCGGGCAGAGTTACCTTAACCGGCGTCGAAGGTTCAGTTACGGGCGTTCCAGCGCTGTATCCGGCGGATGGTTCCCCTTCGGGTACAATATTCACATTGAAGGATTTGGTGCCCAATTTTTCTACGTTCACCGTAACCATTGAAGGTTCCATGCTGACCACTTCTACCCCGGAAGGCAGATCAGGTACAAGTGGCAGTGTATTGGACCCATCTTTCACCTGACTCAGATCGACCAGTACCTTGTAATCATCATTCGTAAAAATCGATGTTAGCATCGAGCGCTGTCCTTTGATCTCCAGCCGGACCTCATCCGTACTTAATGAAGTGAGCACATAGCTAGTGCTGTCTAATCCATAAGGTTGAACAGGCACCGTACGTTCCACAACCTTGTTGGTTGTCCCTGTTGTAATCGTAGGGGTGGTTGGTACTTCATCCAGATGAATCATGAACCAGAGCAGCAGGCTCACCGCAAGTGCAAGTATTTTGGCAAAGTTATTATTGTTAAACCACTTATCCATTGTTACGTCCTCCCTTCCGTTTCCAGAAGGTTGTCCAGCCATTCTTTTTCAGATTGGATGTTGGGCGCAACTCCTCATACAGTTTGGCAATCAGCGATTCTTCCTTAATATCACGAACGACCTGTCCATTCATTGCCAGTGACACTTGTCCTGTCTCCTCGGAGACAACCAAACAGATCGCATCTGCAACTTCGGTAATACCGATTGCTGCACGGTGGCGTGTTCCCAATTCCTTACTGATAAAAGGATTCTCTGATAATGGCAAATAACAAGCTGCCGCCGAAATCTGTTTTCCCTGTATAATAACGGCTCCATCATGGAGCGGTGTATTTGGAATAAAGATGTTAATCATCAGCTCCGAGCTGACCAGAGAGTGCATCTTAATGCCCGATTCCGTGTAATCGTTCAGACCTGTTTCACGTTCAAATACGACCAAAGCGCCAATTTTACGCCGTGACAAATAATTAACTGACTTAATAATCTCACCAATTAACACGGTTAGTTCTTCATCACTCGCTGCCGCTGAACGTCCAAACAGCTTACCGCGTCCCAATTGCTCCAGACCACGACGTAGTTCCGGCTGAAAGATAATGAAGACCGCAACGACACCAAACGTAAACATCTGGTTCATTAACCATTTGAGCGTATACAAGTTTAGCCACGTACTTAATGCCCAGATCAGCACAAGGAACAGAATCCCTTTTAGGAGCTGAACCGCACGTGTCCCCCGCACAAGCAAAATCAGTTTGTACATAATATAGGTAACGATCAATATATCGATAACGTCCTTAATGGACTCTGTCCACGTTAAGTCAGCAAAATAATTCATAAGCCAGCCCCCGCTATCCCCATTGATGAGTAAACCCTGATCTCATATTAACCCATTAGGATTTTATATAATCCTTTGTCTCCGCATTTTTGCATTATTTGATTTGTGCAAAATGCTTATCTATATGTAGTAGTATGTTCTCTTTAGTATCTAGGTTATAACGTTAACGTTCAGGTTGCAAGTTACGGCAGTCTCAAACTGCACATAAACATCACATTTACCATGAATTACAAAGTTTGCGTATAAAAAAAGAGTACCCCATGCAATCTGGAGGTACCCTGCTTGGTATATACCATTGAAGAATTTTACCCTGTTCTAGCGATAAGCCACTTCATTTACCATATTGGTTATTTTGTACCAGAACCAGTCCAGCGCCTGATCAATACTTTTCACCTGACCTGAAATATGCGCCGTTGAAGCCTGAAACAGTTGTCCGTCGATAACCGTCAGATTGCCGTTCACATCACCATATACTTGTGCGGTTCCATTTTCTATCGTAAGATCGCCTGCAATTGACTTACCTTCAGGAACAATAACCGTGTTACCCTGAATCACGATCTGGTCCAGATTATTTCCCTTAACAACCATTTCGTTATTCTGATTCCAGAAATTCAAGGCGCTAAAGAGCATCACGACCAAAAAGAAGGCTGCCGCCGTCAGCGCGGGATGTCCTTTGACCCATTTGAGCCATGCTTGCTGTCTCTTGGGCTGGGGCAGAGCATTCATAATTCGATTGGTCAGCTCATCAGAGGCAGACGGTGAATAGTGTTTCATGGCAAAGAGTAACATTTCCGTCTGTTCCAACTCTTTAAAGCGCATGCGACAATCCGGACAGATCACAAGGTGACTTTTCAGTTCAACCTTCTGGGCCGGGGACAACGACTCATCCAAACATTCATGCATTAAAGAGACGGCCGAGTTGCAATCCATATGAGAGCCAATCCTTTCTTAAATCACTTAGTCCATGTGCCATTAAAAAGCACGCATAAGACTTGCATACATTACATACGCATCCGTTTCGGATATGTTTCAAATAATTTCGCCCATATTTAAAGGCGCTTAACATTTATAACTTATACTCCAATTTTTTACGTAGAAAATCACGGCCCCGATGAACGCGTGTCTTGATCGTTGTTACGGGCATACCTGTCACATCACTGATTTCCTGTAGCGACAAGTCCTGTAAATATCTCAGAATCATAACGGACTTATACTTGGCTGGCAAACTGTCAATGGCCTCACGAATGAGTGTCTGCGTTTCTGACAGGAGCGCTTCACTCTCCGGTGTACGATCATCACTCGGGAGCATCGCATAACCATCAGATCCTTCCTGATCATTCAGTTCAGCATCCAATGAGTATGAAGGTTTCTTTCTGCGCAGTCGGTCAATACACAGATTCGTTGCGATCCGGTATATCCAGGTTGAGAACTTCTGGTTCGGATCGTACTTCTCCATATTACGAAACACACGCAAAAACGTCTCCTGCACAACGTCTTCAGCTTCATGACGATTGTTCAGCATCCGGTATGCCAAATGAAATAGCTTGTCCTTATATAGTTCAACGATTTCTGCAAAGGCTCTCTGGTCGCCCTTGAGCACCAGTTTAATAAGCCTATTCTCCAAATTGTCCACCCTTATTCCCCCAGACATGCTGATGGGTCTTCCGTCTTCTGATACCCGTCCACACTTGTAATTCACCAATCAAATCGTAAATCAACTTTGGTCAAAAATCAAGACTGTATGACAAATATCCGCCAAAAACAGTAAAAACGGGAACTCCCGCAGGAGTCCCGTTTCATCTCTTACTCCGTAGAGCAGAGAATAGAGCTTTTTAGTTAACAAAGTAATGGGTACTTTGTTACATATAATCATCATTCACAACAAATTGATAATCAACCTGTATTACGAAGTCCTGCAGCGATTCCATTGATTGTCAGCAACACTTCTCTAAGCAGTTCCGTATCATCCTCACCACGTTCACGCATATCTCTGAGCTCGCTCAGAAGTTGAACCTGCATGTAGGATAACGGATCCACATAAGGGTTACGAAGGCGGATGGATTCTTGAATAACCGGTACATCATCCAGAATTTCAGCTTCTCCGGTAATTTTCAGAATCAGCTCTTTTGTGAGCTTGAATTCGGCTTCAATCTGACCGTAGATGCGATCACGGGCTTCCTTGTTCGAAGTCATGGCTGAATATTCTTTGGCAATGACCAAATCAGCCTTGGCTACGGCCATCTGTACCGTATCAATTAATGTACGGAAGAATGGGAAGCTTGCATACATTTCTTTCAGGACAACCAGATTTTCCTCTTTATCCTGATAGTAACTTTGCAATCCTGTTCCTGCCGCATACCATGCCGGAAGCAGATAACGACTTTGAGTCCAGGCGAATACCCAAGGGATCGCTCTCAGATCTTCAAACTTATCGCTATTTTTACGCTTGGATGGACGAGAACCAATATTCAGCTCACCAACCTCCGGAAGCGGCGTTGATTCTTTGAAGAAGGTGAAGAAGTCTGGATCACGGAAAATCAGATCCTGATATTTCGTCAGAGATACTTCCGAAATCTCTTTGATGATGCTGTCCCAATGACGTTCGGATGCTGACTCTTGCGGCTCAAGCCCATTAAGTGCTGCTGTGATTAGAGCCGAAGTTGCCTGCTCCAGACTGCGGTATGCAATCCCCTGAAGGGAATAACGGGAAGAAATAACCTCTCCCTGCTCCGTAATCTTGATGCCCCCACCAATCGTATGTGGTGGTTGAGCAAGAATACTGCGGTTGAGTGGCATGCCGCCACGTCCAAGAGCCCCGCCACGTCCATGGAAGAACTTCAGCTTAACGCCGTGTTCATTACCTACAGCCGTGATGGCATTCATTGCTACACGCAATTCCCAGTTGGCTGTAACCACGCCGCCATCCTTGTTACTGTCTGAATAACCAAGCATGATTTCATGCAGTTCATTCCGTCCTTTTACGCTTGCGCGGTATACAGGAAGGTTGAACAGCTTCTGCATAATGTCCGAAGCCGCATGTAGATCATCAATCGTTTCAAACAGCGGTACCGCTTGAAGTGTAGATACAACGTCACCGTTGTGACCTTTGGTGAATAAGCCCACTTCTTTGGCAAATACCATAACCTCCAGCAAATCACTTGCGCCCTGCGTCATACTGATCAGGTAACTTGTGATACAGCCGTTCCCAAATTCGTTCTGGGCACGTTTGATGGTACGGAAGACTTCCAGACACTCTTTGGTTCCCTCCGTGTATTGGTGATAAGGAGAAGTAAGCGGACGTGGATCATCCAGCAAACGAGCAAGCAGATCGATTTTACCGTCTTCAGTCAGACGCGCATAATCTTCTACAATGTTCATTTTCGCCAAAATCTCCGACATCGCATTTTCATGTTCCTTACTGTGCTGACGCACATCCAATGCTGCGGTATGGAAACCAAACAACTCGACTTGACGAATCATTTTGCGAATGGTCGTATCTGCTACGTAATCGGCAAAATGATGGCGCAGACTTCGATCAATAATCATCAGTTCATCAATCAAATCCTGTGCGCTATGATAACGGTCAGGCTGACCTAATTTGTTTTCATCCAGTACATTGTTCAGCTTGGCAATCATATAAGCCAATTTGATGCGGTATGGCTCTTTTTCATTCCGCCAGATATCCACTTTTTTCAATGTAACAGAATTACGATCCTGCTCAATCGACTGCACCAGCTCATCCGATACATGAATGATGTTTGTGCTGAAGCTGAGATGGCCCATAAGTTCAATCATAATCCGTTGGTATTCACGTAAAGCGAGCTTGCGTTGCATCAACAGCGTCTGCCATGTTACATCTGAAGTTACCGAAGGATTTCCATCCCGGTCTCCACCGATCCAGGAACCGAACCGCAAATACGTCGGCACATGCCAGTCATGGTCAGGATAAAATTTGTTCAGGCAGCGTTCCAGCTCCTGATATACATCCGGAAGTACGTGGAACAACGTTTCATGAAAGTAATACATCCCGTTCCGCACTTCATCGAGTACAGTCGGTTTGCGGTCGCGAAGTTCATCTGTCTGCCAGAGTGTAATAACCTCATTCAGCAGCTTCTCACGCAACTGTTCACGTTCACGCAACGTCAGCGTAGGATTATCAAGTGACATGACATCTTCGGATATCCGTTTATGGATGTCCAGAATAACCCGGCGCATAGCTTCGGTTGGGTGAGCTGTCATAACGAGTTCCAACGACAAATCGTCGAGAATCTCTTCCACCTCTGTATGAGACAGTCCACGTTCCTTAAGATCCTGTACTGCTTTCTCAATCGATCCTGGCTGCACAGCGTCCCCAGCAGAACGTTCATAATCCCGTTTACGCCGGATCCGATGGTTTTGTTCAGCAATATTAACTAATTGAAAATAAATAGCGAAAGCCCGAATAACCTGGTGACGATTGTCCGAGTCTAATTCCTGGATCATCGTTTTGAACTCTGCATAGAGTTCTGGCAGAAATTCTGCACGCAACGACTTGCTCGTTTCCCGAATCTTCTCAACGATATCTAGAAGCTCCGTGCCGCCTTGATGGACAAGAACTTCTCCGAGTATATTGCCCAGGAACCGCACGTCTCGCCGAAGCAGGTTGTTGGATTGGCTTTTGCTGGCGGTTACCATAGTTTCAGTCATGCTTATCCTCCCATCTGATCGTTCCATTCGTACACGTAAATTTGACACCTTCATAACATCATACAATAAAATGGTACGAAAATCTTTATTTTTCTACTAGAAAAAATGGGGATTATCCCCGATTTACAGCACAAAAACACGCTTTTTTATTCATTTTCTTGTTCTGCTTCAATTAATGGTCATATACTGTCGCATGATACCTTTTTCACGTACTTTAGATAAATCAAAAGTCTCATACCTATTCTTAAAAACTCATAAATATACAGTTCTTTTAGATATGATCCCATGTACCTGATATTAAGGTTAAACCGCATAATTTCATTGTTTGAGAACAGATGATATACAAAGAAACATGACCGGCAAAGCAAGCTTTTGTATACTTTACCACAGTGACGCAATAAATTAAAGGTGTAATTATAATTTTCTTCCCACTACAGTCTGCTTACTAGGCAAGTTTCTTATGTATGTTGTTATTCAATTGGACTCAAAGGTATATCTTAACAGACTTTTTCTACATATTGTACTTGTCTTCTTGGGCAGATTAATCTGTAGCTCTTACTAAAAAGGAGGAATCCACATGATGAAGAAAGGTACAACAATTATTGCTTCCGTGCTTCTGGTGGCCGCGATGGCTGGCCCTGCTGCTGCTGATGGTCATATGTCCAAAGGAATGGATACAACCGGCTCACGTGTCCGGTCTTATCAGGACACCAACTACATGGACCGCACAAAAACTAATTCTAACATGAATATGAACATGGATGGAAACTACCGCAACAATGGTGACTATCGTACCAACAATGTTCGGGCAAACGCCACAACAACCGACCGTGACAACGGCATGGATTGGGGCTGGCTTGGTTTGTTGGGACTGCTTGGATTAGCAGGCATGCGTAAAAGAGTGACGGACCACAACGAACGTTAAATTGTGCGCTCTTCACTATACAATAGCTGCTACGTCTTAGAGGCAGCTCATCCACAGAGGTAAACAGAAGAGCCAAGACCCCTTTACTATTAAAGTAGGGAGGTCTTGGCTCTTTTTTAAATAAACCTGTACTGTACTTTATATAAAATATTACATAAAATAACTGCTAATTCTTACGTTAATAAAAATAAAAAAGCCTCTGCATCTGCAAAGGGTCTTTCATTATATCCTGTAAGCGGGTGATGGGAATCGAACCCACGCTATTAGCTTGGAAGGCTAAAGTTCTACCATTGAACTACACCCGCATAAACAAAAATCGGGATGACACGATTTGAACATGCGACCCCCTGGTCCCAAACCAGGTGCTCTACCAAGCTGAGCTACATCCCGATACTAAAAAATAATGGCGCGCCCTGAGAGATTCGAACTCCCGGCCTTTTGATTCGTAGTCAAACGCTCTATCCAGCTGAGCTAAGGGCGCAAAAATATTGGAGCGGAAGACGGGAATCGAACCCGCGACCCTCGCCTTGGCAAGGCGATGCTCTACCGCTGAGCCACTTCCGCAAATAAAGGATGCGCGTGGAGGGACTTGAACCCCCACGTCAAAGACGCTAGATCCTAAGTCTAGTGCGTCTGCCAATTCCGCCACACGCGCATATGATGGTGAGTCATGAAGGGCTCGAACCTTCGACACCCTGATTAAAAGTCAGGTGCTCTACCAACTGAGCTAATGACTCATACTAAAATGGCTGGGGATATAGGATTTGAACCTATGCATGACGGAGTCAAAGTCCGTTGCCTTACCGCTTGGCTAATCCCCAATAAAAATATGGTGGAGGCTGAGGGGATCGAACCCCCGACCCTCTGCTTGTAAGGCAGATGCTCTCCCAGCTGAGCTAAGCCTCCAACTATATGACCCGTAGGGGATTCGAACCCCTGTTACCTCCGTGAAAGGGAGGTGTCTTAACCCCTTGACCAACGGGCCCCATTTCCAAAGCTCTCAACCGGGATCGAACCGGTGACCTCATCCTTACCATGGATGCACTCTACCTACTGAGCTATGAGAGCAAATGGCTCCCCGAACAGGGCTCGAACCTGTGACAACTCGATTAACAGTCGAGTGCTCTACCAACTGAGCTATCAGGGAATAATATGCATTTGCAGGGCAAATGCAATTCATCGTACAACGTCCACATGCAGAGCCTGTTTTCTATGTATGATGAAAGAGTTCGCTTGGCGGCGTCCTACTCTCCCAGGACCCTGCGGTCCAAGTACCATCGGCGCTAGAGGGCTTAACGGTCGTGTTCGGGATGGGTACGTGTGGAACCCCTCCGCCATCGCCACCAAACGCATAGCTTAGCTTACATTTCAGAGATCGTTCTCTGAAAACTAGATTCGAAACGAAACATGCGAATTACAACTTGCTATTGGATAAGCCCTCGACCGATTAGTACTGGTCAGCTCCATGCATTGCTGCACTTCCACCCCCAGCCTATCTACCTCGTCGTCTTCAAGGGGTCTTACATACTGGGAAATCTCATCTTGAGGGGGGCTTCACGCTTAGATGCTTTCAGCGTTTATCCCGTCCGTACATAGCTACCCAGCGGTGCTCCTGGCGGAACAACTGGTACACCAGCGGTACGTCCATCCCGGTCCTCTCGTACTAAGGACAGCTCCTCTCAAATTTCCTACGCCCACGACAGATAGGGACCGAACTGTCTCACGACGTTCTGAACCCAGCTCGCGTACCGCTTTAATGGGCGAACAGCCCAACCCTTGGGACCTACTTCAGCCCCAGGATGCGATGAGCCGACATCGAGGTGCCAAACCTCCCCGTCGATGTGGACTCTTGGGGGAGATAAGCCTGTTATCCCCAGGGTAGCTTTTATCCGTTGAGCGATGGCCCTTCCATGCGGTACCACCGGATCACTAAGCCCGACTTTCGTCCCTGCTCGACTTGTAGGTCTCGCAGTCAAGCTCCCTTATGCCTTTGCACTCTTCGAATGATTTCCAACCATTCTGAGGGAACCTTTGGGCGCCTCCGTTACTCTTTAGGAGGCGACCGCCCCAGTCAAACTGCCCACCTGACACTGTCCCCGCACCGGATTACGGTACCAGGTTAGAACCTAGATACGATCAGGGTGGTATCCCAACGTTGCCTCCACACAAGCTGGCGCTCATGCTTCAAAGGCTCCCACCTATCCTGTACAGATCGTACCCAAATTCAATATCAAGCTGCAGTAAAGCTCCATGGGGTCTTTCCGTCTTGTCGCGGGTAACCTGCATCTTCACAGGTATTAAAATTTCACCGGATCTCTCGTTGAGACAGCGCCCAAGTCGTTACGCCATTCGTGCGGGTCAGAATTTACCTGACAAGGAATTTCGCTACCTTAGGACCGTTATAGTTACGGCCGCCGTTTACTGGGGCTTCGGTTCACAGCTTCGGATTGCTCCTAACCACTCCCCTTAACCTTCCAGCACCGGGCAGGCGTCAGCCCGTATACTTCGCCTTACGGCTTCGCACAGACCTGTGTTTTTGCTAAACAGTCGCTTGGGCCTTTTCACTGCGGCCCCCTCGTGCTATTCACACTACCGGGGCACCCCTTCTCCCGAAGTTACGGGGTCATTTTGCCGAGTTCCTTAACGAGAGTTCTTCCGCGCGCCTTAGAATACTCTTCTCGCCTACCTGTGTCGGTTTGCGGTACGGGCACCATCACCTGGCTAGAGGCTTTTCTTGGCAGTGTGAGATCATGACCTTCGCTACTATAATTTTCGCTCCCCATCACAGCTCAGCCTTACAATGTGCGGATTTGCCTACACATCAGCCTTACTGCTTAGACGGACATCCATCAGTCCGCGTCACTACCCTACTGCGTCCCCCCATTGCTCATAACGGCTTACGGTGGTACAGGAATTTCGACCTGTTGTCCTTCGACTACGCCTTTCGGCCTCGCCTTAGGTCCCGACTTACCCTGAGCGGACGAGCCTTCCTCAGGAACCCTTAGGCTTTCGGCGGATCAGATTCTCACTGATCTTTTCGTTACTCATACCGGCATTCTCACTTGTATAATGTCCAGCGCTCCTTACGGTACACCTTCAACCCTTATACAACGCTCCCCTACCCCTGATGCAAAGCATCAAGCCATAGCTTCGGTGGTGTGTTTAGCCCCGTTACATTTTCGGCGCAGAGTCACTCGACCAGTGAGCTATTACGCACTCTTTCAATGGTGGCTGCTTCTAAGCCAACATCCTGGTTGTCTGTGCAACTCCACATCCTTTCCCACTTAACACACACTTGGGGACCTTAGCTGATGGTCTGGGCTGTTTCCCTTTTGACAATGGATCTTAGCACTCACTGTCTGACTCCCGGAAGTAAGTCTATGGCATTCGGAGTTTGACTGAGCTTGGTAACCCTTGCGGGCCCCGCACCCAATCAGTGCTCTACCTCCACGACTCTGTTTTCCGAGGCTAGCCCTAAAGCTATTTCGGGGAGAACCAGCTATCTCCGAGTTCGATTGGAATTTCTCCGCTACCCCCACCTCATCCCCGCATTTTTCAACATGCGTGGGTTCGGGCCTCCAGTGCGTGTTACCGCACCTTCACCCTGGACAGGGGTAGATCACCCGGTTTCGGGTCTACGTCCACGTACTAATTCGCCCTATTCAGACTCGCTTTCGCTGCGGCTCCGGCTCTTCACCTTAACCTTGCACGGGAACGTAACTCGCCGGTTCATTCTACAAAAGGCACGCCATCACCCCTAAAACGGGCTCTGACTTTTTGTAAGCACACGGTTTCAGGTTCTATTTCACTCCCCTTCCGGGGTGCTTTTCACCTTTCCCTCACGGTACTGCTTCACTATCGGTCGCTAGGAAGTATTTAGCCTTGGCAGATGGTCCTGCCGGATTCATACGGGGTTTCACGTGCCCCGCACTACTCGGGATCCGTCTCGGAGGGAACAGACTTTCAACTACAGGGCTTTTACCTTCTTTGGCGGGCCTTTCCAGACCTCTTCGCTTAACCGGTTCCTTTGTAACTCCATGTGAGACGTCCCACAACCCCAAAGAGCAAGCTCTCTGGTTTGGGCTTCTCCGCGTTCGCTCGCCGCTACTGACGGAATCACTATTGTTTTCTCTTCCTCAGGGTACTTAGATGTTTCAGTTCCCCTGGTATGCCTCTACATAACCTATGTATTCAGTTATGAGTAACTGGAAATTACCCCAGCTGGGTTTCCCCATTCGGACACCCCCGGATCAAAGCTTGCTTACAGCTCCCCGAGGCAGTTTCGTTGTTCGCCACGTCCTTCATCGGCTCCTAGCGCCTAGGCATCCTCCGTGTGCTCTTAGTAGCTTAACCATTTTGTTCCGGTTTCGGTCGCTCGCTTCCCTTGTTTTGCTTGCGCAAAGCCAAAAGTCGCTCTCACCCGATACCCTCACAAAAGCAATTTAACTACCTTTATACACTTGACTTGTTTGCACAAGTTCAGCTTAAAGGAATGTTCTAATTCGCGTTTGTTTCGTTTCGATATCTAGTTTTCAAAGAACAAACTTGTAAAACATTTTTGGTGGAGCCAAGCGGGATCGAACCGCTGACCTCCTGCTTGCAAGGCAGGCGCTCTCCCAGCTGAGCTATGGCCCCATATAAAGTTTAAGGTATAGATGGTGGGCCCTGGTGGACTCGAACCACCGGCCTCACCCTTATCAGAGGTGCGCTCTAACCAACTGAGCTAAGGGCCCACATTACATATACTATTTGAACCCAAAATGGGTTACGCTTGGCGGCGTTCTACTCTCCCAGGACCCTGCGGTCCAAGTACCATCGACGCTGAAGGGCTTAACGGTCGTGTTCGGGATGGGAACGTGTGGAACCCCTTCGCTATCGCCACCAAACGTTTGAGAGTTTGAGCTCTCAAAACTGAGCAACGAGTGAGTTGCTTTTGCTCTTCATTTCATCCACACCGAAGTGACGTACCGAAATGAATCGCTGTTGCAGGTTCTTAGAACCTGCTTATTTGAATGTTTCCGTTGCAGGAAACGATTCTCCATAGAAAGGAGGTGATCCAGCCGCACCTTCCGATACGGCTACCTTGTTACGACTTCACCCCAATCATCTATCCCACCTTCGGCGGCTGGCTCCTTGCGGTTACCCCACCGACTTCGGGTGTTATAAACTCTCGTGGTGTGACGGGCGGTGTGTACAAGACCCGGGAACGTATTCACCGCGGCATGCTGATCCGCGATTACTAGCAATTCCGACTTCATGCAGGCGAGTTGCAGCCTGCAATCCGAACTGAGACCGGCTTTGTTGGGATTGGCTCCATCTCGCGATTTCGCAGCCCGTTGTACCGGCCATTGTAGTACGTGTGTAGCCCAGGTCATAAGGGGCATGATGATTTGACGTCATCCCCACCTTCCTCCGGTTTGTCACCGGCAGTCTATCTAGAGTGCCCACCCGAAGTGCTGGCAACTAAATATAAGGGTTGCGCTCGTTGCGGGACTTAACCCAACATCTCACGACACGAGCTGACGACAACCATGCACCACCTGTCTCCTCTGTCCCGAAGGAAAGATACATCTCTGCATCGATCAGAGGGATGTCAAGACCTGGTAAGGTTCTTCGCGTTGCTTCGAATTAAACCACATACTCCACTGCTTGTGCGGGTCCCCGTCAATTCCTTTGAGTTTCAGTCTTGCGACCGTACTCCCCAGGCGGAGTGCTTAATGTGTTAACTTCGGCACCAAGGGTATCGAAACCCCTAACACCTAGCACTCATCGTTTACGGCGTGGACTACCAGGGTATCTAATCCTGTTTGCTCCCCACGCTTTCGCGCCTCAGCGTCAGTTACAGCCCAGAGAGTCGCCTTCGCCACTGGTGTTCCTCCACATATCTACGCATTTCACCGCTACACGTGGAATTCCACTCTCCTCTTCTGCACTCAAGTCACCCAGTTTCCAGTGCGATCCGGGGTTGAGCCCCGGGATTAAACACCAGACTTAAATGACCGCCTGCGCGCGCTTTACGCCCAATAATTCCGGACAACGCTTGCCCCCTACGTATTACCGCGGCTGCTGGCACGTAGTTAGCCGGGGCTTTCTTCTCAGGTACCGTCACCTTGAGAGCAGTTACTCTCCCAAGCGTTCTTCCCTGGCAACAGAGCTTTACGATCCGAAAACCTTCATCACTCACGCGGCATTGCTCCGTCAGGCTTTCGCCCATTGCGGAAGATTCCCTACTGCTGCCTCCCGTAGGAGTCTGGGCCGTGTCTCAGTCCCAGTGTGGCCGATCACCCTCTCAGGTCGGCTACGCATCGTCGCCTTGGTGAGCCGTTACCTCACCAACTAGCTAATGCGCCGCAGGCCCATCCCCAAGTGACAGATTGCTCCGTCTTTCCAGTTTCCTTCAGGCGAAGAAAACAATTATTCGGTATTAGCTACCGTTTCCGGTAGTTGTCCCAAACTTGAGGGCAGGTTGCCTACGTGTTACTCACCCGTCCGCCGCTAAGTATCAAGGAAGCAAGCTTCCTATCAACTCCGCTCGACTTGCATGTATTAGGCATGCCGCCAGCGTTCGTCCTGAGCCAGGATCAAACTCTCCAATAAAGTATTGAAAAGAGCGATAAGCTCATTTTGAATCTGACGAGATTAAAAATCTCATTTGTGCTCCAGTCAATTCAAGCCAAGGCTTGTCTCAAACTTTCGCGTTCATTCTGCAAGCAGAATGTTTACTCACTCGTTGTTCAGTTTTCAAAGATCAAACATTCAATTTAGTGCTGTTTTTCATGTTGTCGTCGTTTCAGCGGCGACTTTTATAATATATCATGTTGAAGTTCTCTTTGCAAGCATTATTTTCAATCGCTTTATTTTCATGCTTGTTTCGGTGAACCGCTCCTAAAAAAGGAACGAAAATTAATTTACCATATGAAATTAGAAAGGTCAACCTTTTTTCGACAAAAAGAATGAAACTCTTAACAATTTCACATTCTCATAGTTCAGAGGTACAGCACCCGCTATGAAGAGCCGCACCTCACTTCCACTACTGTAAATCGAATATATGACCAGCTTCAGCATTATGGCTTCGACTTTTTCAGCTTCCCACCTCTGGCATACTTGGACAACTCTTTTGGCGGGGCAAAGCGTGCATACATGCGGAACACAGTCTTATATCGGCTCGCGATAGCATATTTGATCTCTTGGTCAAGACGATTATCACTTAGATCGAAAAGCATCTCATCTAATTCTTTACGCAGCACATAGTCTAGTTCCTTGCATTCCTTCTCGTTAAACAACATACCCAGCATTAGAGTTCTCCTTTTTTGTGCATAGCCTCTTTATCACACTTACACAAGTTTCATGCAACACCCCGTGCATTCTCGCTTTTGTGGGTGCTGCTGAAACCCGTTTTATTGTTATGGTCAACTTTCTGAAAATTTATGAATGCCAACCATCACAAAATTTTATCCTCTCACCAGAGTATACGTAAGTGTGCTTTCGATGATTGCGGCAACAAGAAGCAAGATGACAACCCAAAAGGATGCCGTTAACGTCCTATTCATGAATGCTCTCCACCGGGTACCCATCGTATTTCGCTTGTCACTTCCAAGTTGTGCAAGGCTTTTGATAACCAGACCACCAAACTTCAGTCCGAAGGCGCAAGCAATGATAATGACCGGAATCTCAATAATGCCATGCGGAAGTAAACCTTTAACCACAATGTCATAGAAGCTTGCTCCATAATTCATCGTGGTGTGCACCACAAATCCAAGGACCATCCCATTGATCAGCAGGAAGATGACAGGCAGAATTCCGAAGAATATACCGGCATAGATAACAAGTACACTTTTAATAGCATTATTGAAAAAGATGAACAGGAAGAAGTTCCATTGCACATTGCCCCCCTGCTCCAAGCGTTCACTGACTTCACGTAATCCTCCGATTTGGTTCAACAACAGTTCTTCCAGTGGCCCTGTACTCACCCATCCTGCCCCTATACCAACAGCAAATAAAACTACGGACCAGATTAATGCACTACGGATGGAACCAAGATCTTTAAGAAATGTACTGAATTTTAACATAATAACCTCCTGTAGAATCTAAAATGATGGACAAACAAGGATCAGTGACGAATAACTGGGCAGTACGAGCATACATTGGAGAGTAAACAAGCATTTCTTATGGGAGAGGGGCGCTTATTGAAATGAACTCGTTCTATGTATTTAGCGGCAAAAAGATTAAACGGTACCTGATTGTCCTCGTTGCTGCCATCTTTGCGATCGGTATTATCTATCTGGAGAGAGGCAATGTCTCCGTATTCTCGGAGGAAGCACCATCCGCCGTCTACAGCGTTCCAACCGAGAAGAAGGTAATCGCACTTACCTTTGACATTAGCTGGGGGGATAAACGGACGGAGCCAATTCTGAAAGTTCTTCAGGAGAATAAAGTGCAGAAGGCAACCTTTTTCCTTTCCTCCCCCTGGAGCAAGACACACCCCGAAATTGTTACTGCCATCAAAGAGGCAGGATATGAAATTGGCAGCCATGGTCACAGACATGAGAACTACAGCAGCCTGACTGAAGAAGAAATTCGCAAAGAAATTTCGACAGCTCATAGCATTTTAACCGATTTAACGGGAAAAGAACCGAAATTACTACGTCTGCCCAACGGGGACTTTGACAAGCGAGTGCTTCAGGTAGCCAATAGTCTGAATTATCAGGTTGTGCAGTGGGATACCGACTCCTTGGATTGGAAAAACCCTGGTGTACAGACCATTGTTGATCGCGTAGTAAGCAAAGCACATCCGGGTGACATCGTACTGCTGCATGCAAGCGATTCTTCTAAACAAACTCATGAGGCACTCCCTGTCATTATCGACAAATTAAAAAACCAGGGCTATGAATTCGTTACCGTCTCGGAACTGCTGAACCATTCTAGTGTCGAGGGCAAAGAAGTTCGTGACCAAGCCAGCGGTCAATGATTACTAGATCATTTGAGCCATAGCTCAAATAGGTGCTTAAAAGTTGAAAAGAGCTAACCAGGTTAGCTCTTTTTGGTATGTTTTTTATGCAAAATGAATTCTATGCTCGGCTTTCTTTCAACTGTTCTGCCTTTCCACTTACACTCCGGTTCGTCGATACATCCACCAGCCTGTGCAATATCAGCATTTGGTATGCATTACATAGGAGCAAGGGAACCACAATAAATATGGTTGCAGCATTCACATCAATACGTAATACGCCGATCGTCTCCACTATGGAGACGGCAATCATGAAAAAGAGTGTAGGTACGAGCGCAGAGATATGAGTCAACTTTACTTTAACGTAAGCGGTAACAATTGCAGCTGCCAAAATAATGATACCTAACACAATATCCGATATGCGCTCCCGGTCTCCCCCAACAAACAGGCGTAAAAACATCACGTCAAGCAGGGCTAACACCGTTAGTACAATCTGCACGATCTGCCAACCGCGCTTTGGAAATACACCTTTACCCATATAATTCAATATCAGATATGCAAAGAAACCCATTTGTGAATACACGCTGATCATAACCCCTGATCCAAATAAGATCAAAAGATACAGAAGAAAATCATTCAATCCATTTGTTTTCTCCCCGTTCACCAGCATCATAATCAATCCTGTACCCAATGCTCCCGCGGCCCCAATAAGCAAGGCTGTCCAAAACAGGAAAAACCATTTACGTAAATTCAAAAGTTTTCCACCCCCGAGTGTTTATTTTACCAACCTTCTCAGCAAAAAACCATCATTGCTCAACATATTTCCCCCTTTCCCATCACATACTACATCCAGTATCTAATCAAGGAGGGATTGTACACATGAAACGGCCTTTGTGGCAGCTATGCTGTGTCGTACTGGGGCTATCCGTCATGCTTGCCGGCTGCGGTTCAGATCAGAGTTCTTCGCCTCCTCAGGGCAGTTATAAAGAGATGAAAACAATGGTTGTAGATATCTTAAAAAGTGATGAAGGCAAGAAAGCGGTGGAGGAAGCTCTTACAGGTCAAAGCTCATCCAGCGGAAGCAGCGGTTCTGAAGAAGGCGGCGGTTCGGGTGGTGCTTCGGGATCCATTGGTATGAAAATGTTAATGCCTGTGCAATCTTCGGAACAAATACGTATTGCAGTAAAAGATACCATCACAGCTCCCGAATATAAGAAGGAATTCGAAAAGATCATGACCGATCCGCAGTTTGCGGGTGAATTTGCCAAAGTGATCAACGCACAAAGTAAACAGCTTCATATGCAATTGATTAAAGATCCCACATATCAAAAGTCTGTTGAAGACATCATGAAGTCACCTGAGGTATCCAAGATGTTCATGGATATGACGAAGACTCCGGATTATCGTAAACAGACGATGACTGTCATGCAGGAAGTGATGCAAAACCCGTTGTTCCGCATGGAAGTACTCACTTTGCTCAAGAAGGTAGTACAGGACGAATTGCAACCTAAAGTGCAAAGTGGCGGACAACAGGGGCAAGAACAAGGCGGACAGCAAGAGGGTCAGGGCGAAGGTGGTGGTGATGGCGGAGATGGTGGAAGCAGTGGAGATTCGGGCGGCGGATCATAAACAGTAGGTGTTAATACGCACCACAGATACTGAAAAGCCTGCATCCAAATGGACGCAGGCTTTATTTGTATTTATAACACTCATACCATTAGAATTTGGATTCAATGGACCGGGCAACTTCATCGTAGATAGCCCCTATACGGGAATCTGCTTTGTAAACCGAAGGTGAGAAATCAGGCTCGGAAGGATGATTATCCGGCGTGCCTAATGGAATCTGGGCAAGCAGGCTTGTATGCAGACTTTCCGCAAGTCTTCCCCCGCCTCCACGACCAAAGACATAATCCTTCTCTCCGCAACTGCCACACTCATAATAAGCCATATTCTCAACCACACCAAGTAACTCATGATCGGTCTGAATGGCCATTGCACCCGCACGTGCTGCGACAAAAGCTGCCGTTGCATGCGGCGTGGTAACGATGATTTCCTTACTCTGTGGCAACATCTGATGCACATCCAAAGCAACATCTCCCGTACCTGGTGGCAAATCCAGTAATATATAATCCAATTCGCCCCACTGGACATCCGTAAAGAATTGACGCAACATCCGACCTAGCATGGGTCCACGCCAGATTACCGGATTGTTCTCCCGAATAAAGAAGCCCATCGACATGACTTTGACGCCAAAACGTTCAACCGGTTGAATAACGCCATCTTCAACGACCGGATATTCTTCAATCCCCATCATGTCGGGTACACTGAAGCCATAGATATCCGCATCAATTAAGCCCACTTTCTTGCCTTGACGTGCCAAGGCTGCAGCCAGATTAACGGTTACCGTTGATTTACCAACGCCACCTTTACCACTGGCCACAGCAATAAAACGAACACCTGATTCAGGACTTAACAGCTCATGTCCATCCAGACCCGCTGCGTGACCTTTTACGAGCACTTCGTCCCGATCTGGCTCATTATCGGGTTGTCCCATATTCAGGCTCTCACGATCATGCTCAGAAGCTGCACGCACACGAATATGGGCATCCTTCATTCCGTGCTGGGACAACAGATTACGCGTTGCATCAGTCAAGGCTGTTGTATCCTCAGGTCGATTTTCCAGTGTCACTATGGTCAGAGCCACATGATTTTCTTTCACCATAATATCTCGAACCCATTCCAGTTCGGTCAGACTTACTCCCAATTGTGGTTCTTGTAATGGCTGTAATAGTTCAAGTATCTGTTCTTTTGATAACATCAGACAGCACCTCAGCTTTATCTATTGGCATGTAATTAGGTATGCTGATCCAATTATATCATTACCTTTCTTGTTCTGACTAACTTTTAGGCCGTTCTCCTGAGGAATATCTGAGAATTCCATTATAGATCGAAGCAGCTACCTTACGTTGATAAGCTTCGTCAGCAAGCATACGTGCCTCTTCCGGATGAGAAAGGAAACCCACTTCTACCAGCGCTGAAGGGATCTTCAGAGCCTGTAACAGATAAACCGTATTCACCGTTTTGGCGATCCGATCTGTATTCTCCAGGTTACGAACCATCTCTTGTTGAAGCAGATTAGCCAAACCTTCATTATCCGGATGGTTCGTTGTATAGAAAACCTGCGCTCCACTCCATCGGTTGGATGGGACACTGTTCATGTGAATGCTAATAAAGAGATCTGCTTGCTTATCCTCTATCCGCCGTACTCTTTGTTTCAGATCTTCCGTCTTTCGTTTGGAGTACCCCTTGGTGTCCGATTCCGCCAAATCAGTGTCTATTTCTCGTGTCATAACCACTAAGGCCCCTGCCTGTTGCAAATAATCTCTCACATACAGGGCGATAGACAGATTGATATCTTTTTCAATAACCCCCTGTTTACTTACCGCTCCTCCATCTGGACCTCCGTGTCCTGCATCAATGGCAATGACTTTACCCGCCATCGGCAAACTCCAATAACCTGACGTCTTAGCGGAAGGCAGTTCATAGGACATTACCGCCACTAACATGGCCAGTAGACAGAGACTCAGCATGACCCTTTTGATTGTTTTTAGCCTAATCCAGACTACAAAGTGTTTCCCCATATTTTTACGCATAAAAAAACCACCTCGTCCCTATAAATGACTCTAATCATCTATATGGGACAAGATGGACAAATATACCGCTAGGAGCGGACTTGCTCCGCCATTCCTTCAATCAGCACCTCAGCTACCTCAGGACGTGTAAATTCAGGTGGAGGGCACTGGCCGTCACGGAGCAACCCGCGTACTTTGGTGCCGGAAAGCGCCATATGATGTTCTTTATCATGTGGGCAAGTTTTACTCGATGCCATGTTTCCACATTTGGTACAGAAGAAACTATGTTCGAAGAACAACGGAGTGATCCCCAGTTCCTCTGCTGTAAAGTTAGTAAAGATCTCCTGTGCTTCATATGTTCCATAATAATCACCAACACCCGCATGGTCACGACCAACAATAAAGTGGGTACACCCGTAATTTTTGCGAACCATCGCATGGAAAATAGCTTCACGTGGACCAGCATACCGCATGGCTGCGGGGAACACACCAAGGAACGCACGATCAGCCGGGTAATAGTTCTCCAGTAATACCAGATAACTCTTCATCCGAACATCTGCAGGTACATCGTCCGACTTCGTCTCTCCAACAAGCGGATTCAGGAAGAGTGCATCTACAATCTCCATAGCGCTCTTCTGAATGTATTCATGAGCCCGATGGACCGGATTACGTGTCTGAAAACCAACTACGGTCTTCCAACCCTTCTCCTGAAAAATCTTCCGGGTATCTGCAGGATCATAATAGAATTCCTCAAATTTCGAAGGTTTTGGACGGTTCAACACTTGGATTGGACCTCCTACGTATGTTGCAGGACGCTCCAAAAGTTTTTTAACGCCCGGGTGCTCGGGATCATCTGTTTTGAATACACGCCGGGCTTCTTCACCCTGATCCACCTGGTATATACTTTGGACTTCGAGCAATCCATAAGTGACTCCATCTTGATCACCAACAAGTTTCACACGTTCACCAATCTGGAGGGATGCGGCTTGTTTATCGTCAACAGCAAGTGTAATCGGTATACTCCAGACTGTTCCATCGGCGAGACGCATGCGAGACACCACCGAAAGGTAATCTTCCTCATTCAAGAAACCTTGAAGTGGTGAGAACGCACCTACACCAATTAGATCCAAATCTGATATTGTCCAGGTATTAATACGCAAAGAGGATAAGTTTTTACTGTCTTGTAACAATTGCTCCCGTTCTTCTCCTTGTACGATACGTTGAACCAACGTACCTCCATGAGGCAGAATCGATGTCATCTTGTCAGCTCCTTGTATAGCTATTATTTATGAAGGCCACATTCCGTTTTATCATTACCAGACCAGCGTCCGGCACGTGGGTCCTCTCCAGGCATCACTTGACGTGTGCAATGCTCACAACCAATACTTGGGTAGTTCTGATCATGAAGAGGGTTATATAAAACGTTATTGTCACGAATATATTGCCATACATCCTCAGTCGTCCAGTGTGCAATCGGATTAAACTTCATCAGGCCAAATTTGGAATCATATTCAACCTTCTTTGAGTTTGCACGAGTTGGTGCTTGATCTCTACGTATACCTGTGATCCATGCATCATACTGAGAAAGAATACGTGTTAACGGTTCGACTTTGCGAATGTTACAGCACCCATTGGGATCAGACTTCCACAACTCTTCACCGTGCTCAGCTGCCTGCTCTTCCGGAGTAATCTTAGGAGACACACGTACAAATTCAAGATTGTAGTTCTCCTGCATCTTATCACGTGTTTCGTATGTTTCTTTAAAGTGAAAATCTGTATCCAGATAAAAAATATCTGTGGATGGGCTGATTTTCTGCACCATATCTACAAGTACAACATCTTCTGCACCAAAGCTACATGCAAAAGTGATATTTGGGAATGTTTCAATAGCATACCGAATAATATCCTCTGGACTAGCATGTTCCAGTTCCTCTGCCTTCGTCCGTGCCAAATCTTCTTTCTCCAACAAGTTCATCTGTGAATTTCCCCCATTCTGCAATTCAATACATCTTAAAGCCGACTAATCTAATATGAATTATGTTTAGTATAAATCTTTCATTGGGGATGTCAATGCCTGCCATATGGTAAAATAAATCAGTTTTTGCCCATTACTTATCGTCGCTCTCAAACATTATTTTGGTTCAATTTATCCATTTCTCTGTTAATGAGATAAAAACAATGATGTTGGCCCAGGTCATTAGACAGGTAAAAATACATCGCTTAGCCTGGGAAACCTTTGCTGTTACTGGGTTTGGACAGTTCTTGTCATCGAGAACTGCATCAAAAAAACACTGGGTGATTGAAAATAAAGGAAGAAAAGCTAAAGTTTTAAGGGGAGCAACGTTGCGAATTTTAGCTGTTGATATGTAAGGGACTTTTATCGTTTCCATAAGAAATACTGATAAGGTTTGCAATAAAGAATTAAGTGCAAAAACAGTAAGCCGAGTGCATTCAAGAAATCACGCATGAGTTCTAATCGATGATTATAAAAGAGCTGTTATAAAATGTGTGGTGAGTGGTGAGTGGTGAGTGGTGAGCGATGGGTATGAGCATATTCAATGATCTAAACGATTAGAGAGGTTCAGTAAAATGTGGATGTATTAACGTACATATTATAGGACTGTATTGAGGGACATTAAGGGCACATTGAAAAGGCAATGAAGGAAAAATGCAGAAGCTTGGGGAGAGACATCAGAAATATAAGAGCTACCGCATAAACTAATATAATATATGGCGTAATAATCATGAATATATAAAAAAGCCTTTGACCGAGGCCAAAGGCTTTTAATATTAACGTTTGGAGAACTGAGGTGCGCGACGAGCCGCTTTAAGACCGTATTTTTTACGTTCTTTCATACGTGGGTCACGAGTCAGGAATCCTGCTTTTTTCAGGGATGCACGGTATTCCGGATCTGCTTTGAGCAGAGCGCGGGAGATACCATGACGGATTGCGCCGGCTTGACCGGAGATTCCGCCACCATGAGCAATAACAAGAACGTCATAGTTGTTGAGCGTTTCTGTCAAGTTCAGTGGTTGTTTTACGATCAGTTTGAGTGTTTCCAAACCGAAGTATTCATTAATATCACGTTTATTGATGACAATGCGTCCTTCACCCGGTACAAGGCGAACACGTGCTACCGAATGTTTACGACGACCTGTCCCATAGTATTGTACTTGTGCCATGAAACTGTCCTCCTTTTAATTAACCGCGAAGTTCGTAAACTTCTGGTTTTTGTGCTGCATGTGGATGCTCAGTGCCTCTGTACGCTTTAAGTCTCAACTTCATTTTCTCGCCCATGCGAGTTTTAGGAAGCATACCGCGAACAGCCAATTCCAACATACGCTCAGGTTTGTTTTTAACCATCTCTTCAGCTGTAGTTACTTTCAAACCACCTGGGTGCATTGAGTGACGGTAGTATTTTTTACCTTGCATTTTCTTACCAGTCAATACGATTTTCTCAGCATTGATGATAACAACGAAATCGCCAGTGTCCACATGTGGAGTGAATTGTGGCTTGTGTTTGCCGCGAATCAAAGCTGCTGCTTCGCTCGCCAAACGTCCGAGGGTTTTGCCTTCAGCATCAATGATGTGCCATTGGCGCTCAACTTCGTTAGGCTTCGCCATGTACGTAGTACGCATGAAAAGTTCCTCCTTAAAATGTTCAAAATCATCATTTTCATTTATCTTCGTTCGTTAAGTTATAACTTTAGGTGTTGATGGATTGTAAATTTGATGTGAACCTCTTAATTGGGGCTGTGGGAAAGCCATTAAGAAAACACAACTTTTATATTACATGATAGGCGATTAAATCGCAAGTGTTAATTAAGCTTTTCACTCACCAAATTTAATCTTTTTTGTATTCAAGATCCCAGAGCATTAAACCGCAGCTAACTGCAGTAGGTCCTGCAGCAGATCGATTACATGCAGCAATCATATTTGGTACATCAGAGGCTTTCCGTTTGCCCTCTCCGATCTCCAGCAGTGTCCCTACAATGATACGAACCATATGCTGCAAAAAGCCGTTACCACTCACATAAATGTGAATGACACCCTGATCGCGCGGATGGTCTCTGCACATTGATCGGTCCACTTCCATCCATGCTTCATACACCGAACGGACATGATTCTCTTTCTGAGACTTGCGTGAAGCAAAAGAGGTAAAATCATACGTCCCTATGAAATGTCGTAAGCCCTCCTGCATTGCCATAATATCAAGCTTCGCATGATGATGATATTGCAGTCTTCTGTTGAATACATCCGGAAATTGATTCGCATTGACTGTATAACGATACGTTTTCTTTTTCGCTGCATAGCGAGAATGAAAATCAGCCGAAACTTCAATCGCATCAATAACGACAATATCGGAGGGTAATCTGGAGTTGAGTGCAATACACCAACGTTCAATCGGGATCTGGGACTCCGTAGGAAAATTGAAGATTTGTCTGCGGGCGTGAACACCTGCATCTGTTCGGCCTGAACCTGTAATTTTAACCTTCTCACCGGTTAAAGCACGAATCGCATCTTCAAGATGATCCTGAATGGTATTCCCACCCGGCTGTACTTGGAAGCCGAAATAGGCAGTGCCATCATAAGTTAACGTCATACATAAGTTCCGCATTATTACCACACCTTTGTTCCATACTATACATATCCCTATCCCGAACAGCAAAAGAAGCCCCTTACGGAGCTTCTATTACAGCACGAATTCCGAAATGAAGAGAAAAAAAGGGTTAATCCAGAACCGTTGATTCTGTCCCCTTTCCTCATCTCATCTGTTTTACGCGCGGTCTACCAGTTCCAAGTAAACCATTGGCGCTGCGTCACCACGACGAGGTCCCAGTTTCAAGATACGAGTGTATCCACCTGGACGCTCAGCGTAACGACCGGACAATTCGCTAAACAGTTTTTGGATTGCATCTTGCTCACCATCGATAGTTTCGCGGCGAACATAAGCTGCCACTTGGCGACGGGCATGAAGATCTCCCTTTTTCGCTTTAGTGATCAGTTTTTCAGCAATAGAGCGAACCTCTTTTGCTTTCGCTTCAGTTGTCTGAATGCGTTCGTATAAGAACAGGTCGGTTACCAGGTCACGGAACAAAGCTTTACGTGCGCTGGAATTACGGCCCAACTTTTGGTATGCCATTGTTTTCCCTCCTTCACTTCAAGCACTCGGCTGTCTATTCTTCTGTACGGAGTCCCAAACCAAGTTCCTCAAGCTTCTCTTGAACTTCTTCCAAAGACTTGCGTCCGAGGTTACGGACTTTCATCATGTCTTCTTCCGTTTTCGTAGTCAGCTCTTGCACGGTATTAATACCGGCACGTTTGAGGCAGTTGTAGGAACGAACAGAGAGATCCAGCTCTTCGATCGTCATTTCGAGTACTTTTTCTTTTTTGTCTTCTTCTTTTTCGACCATGATTTCTGCATCTTTCGCTTCGTCTGTAAGACCCACGAAGAGCATCAAATGCTCAGTCAAAATTTTAGCGCCGAGGCTTACAGCCTCTTCAGGACGAATACTTCCATCAGTCCAAACTTCCAACGTAAGCTTGTCATAGTTGGTCACTTGACCGACACGCGTATTTTCCACAGCGTAGTTAACGCGACTGATCGGGGTGAAGATGGAATCGACTGGGATGACGCCGATCGGCTGGTCATCGCGTTTATTCCGATCTGCCTGGACGTAGCCGCGACCGCGATTGGCAAAAATACGCATGTGAAGTCTCGAACCTGGTCCGAGCGTAGCAATGTGCAAATCCGGGTTAAGGATTTCCACATCGGAGTCAGCACGGATATCTCCAGCCGTAATTGCCCCTTCGCCTTCAGCATCAATCTCGAGCACTTTCTCCTCGTCTGAATGAATCTTAAGCGACAAAGCTTTCAGGTTAAGAATAACCTCCGTTACATCTTCCATTACGCCAGGAACTGTAGCAAATTCATGCAGAACGCCATCGATTTGAACCGAAGACACTGCCGCACCCGGCAGTGACGAGAGCAAGATTCGGCGAAGCGAGTTTCCAAGCGTCGTACCGTATCCGCGCTCAAGCGGTTCTACTACGAATTTCCCATAGGTGCCATCATCGTTGACGTCTACCGTCTCAATTTTCGGCTTTTCGATTTCAATCACTGCAATACCCCTCCTTCAAAACGTCGGTCCTCTATGAAACATTTACCTTCTCTTGCGAAAACATGTAGTAGTATGCCTAAACAACCATTATTAGCAGATTGTGCCGGAAATATACCACACGCAGGGGCAAATCTCATTAGACACGACGACGTTTTGGAGGACGGCATCCGTTATGCGGGACTGGAGTTACGTCTTTGATCAGGTTAACTTCAAGACCAGCAGCTTGCAAAGAGCGGATCGCTGCTTCACGGCCTGCGCCTGGTCCTTTAACCATAACCTCAACGGCTTTCATCCCATGTTCCATTGCAGCTTTGGCAGCAGTCTCAGCAGCCATTTGTGCAGCAAACGGAGTCGATTTACGGGAACCTCTGAATCCGAGGCCGCCGGAGCTTGCCCACGAAATTGCGTTTCCGTGAGGATCCGTAATAGTAACGATAGTGTTATTGAAAGTGGAACGGATATGCGCCACGCCAGATTCAATATTCTTACGGTCACGACGTTTAGTACGTACGACTTTTTTCGGTTTAGCCATTTTCTCTTATCCCCCCTTATTATTTCTTCTTGTTCGCTACTGTACGACGAGGACCTTTACGAGTACGAGCATTCGTTTTCGTACGTTGTCCACGAACAGGCAGACCACGACGATGACGAACTCCACGGTAACAACCGATCTCCGTCAAACGTTTAATATTCAAAGAGATTTCTCGACGCAGGTCACCTTCTACTTTGACCTCTTTATCGATACTTTCACGCAATTTGCTGACTTCATCTTCCGTCAAATCACGAACACGAGTGTCCGGATTGATGCCTGTTGTGCTCAGAATTTTCTGGGAAGTCGTTTTACCGATTCCGAAAATATAAGTCAAGGCGATCTCAACGCGCTTATCACGTGGCAAATCCACACCAGATATACGTGCCATTTTACGCTACACCCCCTTCTTTAACCTTGTTTTTGTTTGTGTTTCGGATTTTCACAGATAACCATAACATTCCCTTTGCGGCGAATGACTTTGCACTTTTCGCAAATCGGCTTGACCGAAGGTCTTACCTTCATGTGAATTACCTCCTCAAAGTTTTGCTAAGCAAAACCCTCTTCGTAAGCATTGACCTTGTTCTACTATTGTAAAACCGGCTTCGAAGCTTTCGCAAGTTTTGCCGGGCAAAACCCGCTACATAAGCTTCACAGTTCATTGCAACTGTCTACTACTATTTACGGTAAGTTATGCGACCTTTTGTTAAATCATAAGGCGACAACTGAACAACTACTTTGTCTCCAGTCAGGATACGGATAAAGTGCATCCGCAGTTTTCCGGAAACGTGAGCGAGAATTTGATGACCGTTCTCAAGCTCAACCTTGAATGTTGCATTCGGTAGCGGTTCGAGAACCGTACCTTCCACTTCAATGACATCTTCCTTAGCCATTAGTCAGTCTCCTTTCTCTTCAGCTTGAATGTTGGTGGATTCCAGAAATGAATGAACCGCGTAACGGAGCTTTCCATTTGTCACCCGACCACTCTCGTTTAAACTGTTCACAACCTCGCTGCTAATCATGGGCTGGAGCTCAAGATGAAGAAGATTCTTCTTCTTTGGTTGATCAAACTTACGTTTGTCTCCATCCGCAATATATACGAACTTACCGTCCGCTATAGCAACAATTACTGCGGCTTGGTCCGCATTGCGGCCTTTACGGATCTTCACAAGTTGACCGAGCTGCGGATTAGACTGACTGTTCATGCCTCATCACCTACGCATTCAGTTTCGTGAAAATTTCCATACCATCTGGTGTAACTGCTACGGTGTGTTCAAAGTGTGCACATAACTTACCATCAACCGTGACGACAGTCCAGTTATCTTCCAACGTTTTCACATACCGTCTACCTACGTTAACCATCGGCTCTATGGCCAGCACCATGCCCGCTTTAAGCCGTGGTCCCCGATCGGGAAGACCATAGTTCGGAATCTGTGGTTCTTCGTGCAGATCTGCGCCTATGCCGTGACCGACATATTCACGAACTACGGAGAACCCTTCATCTTCAATATATTTCTGAATCGCATGAGATATTGTAAACAAGCGAACGTCCGGTTTTACCAGCGCCAGACCTGCGTATAACGAAGCCTCGGTAACGTCCAGAAGACGACGGGCTTCTTCGGAAATACGGCCGACCGGATAAGTCCAGGCGGAATCTCCATGATACCCCTGGTACTGCGCGCCAATGTCAAACGTAACGATATCGCCCTCGTTCAACTTGCGTTTGCCGGGAAATCCATGTACCAACTCTTCATTGACTGAAGCGCACACACTGGCAGGGAAACCGTTATAACCTTTGAAAGACGGCACAGCTCCTTGACTGCGGATATATTGATCAGCCATATGGTCAAGTTCTCCAGTCGTAATACCGGGAGCGATATGCTCTGCCAAGAGACGATGCGTTTCCGCAACAATTCTCCCTGCTTCCCTCATCAAGCCCAGTTCCGTTTCGGACTTACCAATGATCATCAATTAACCTCTCAGTAAGGACACGATTTCTTGAGAAACTTGATCGATATCCTGTTCTCCGTTCATTTGACGAAGAAGACCTTTAGTCTCATAGAACGTGAGGAGTGGTGCTGTTTTGTTGATATACTCGTCCAGTCGTGTACCTACACTCTCTTCATTATCATCAGAGCGTTGATACAACTCACCAGCGCATTTATCACAAATACCTTCCTGCTTAGGCGGATTGAATACCACATGATAAGTGGAACCACAGTTTTTACAAATTCGACGACCCGTCAAACGAGCGAGCAATTTGTTGCGATCCACTTTCAGGTTGATTACATGATCGAGACCTGAGTTCAATCGATCCAGAATGCCATCGAGCGCTTCTGCTTGCGAAAGGGTTCTTGGAAATCCGTCCAAGAGGAAACCTTCTCTGCAGTCAGGCTGCTGCAAACGTTCTTCAACGATGCCAATGGTTACATCATCTGGTACAAGCAATCCTTGATCCATATATTCCTTGGCTTTCATGCCAATGGGAGTTCCCTGTTTGATCGCGAGACGAAATGCATCGCCTGTTGAAATATGGGGAATACCGAACTCTTTCACGATGACGTCTGCTTGCGTTCCTTTTCCTGCCCCCGGAGGGCCCATGAATAGGATGTTCACGTTATGTCACTCCCTCCAAGACTACCCTACATCAACAAACAGCACAATAGGTGCCGGCAAGTAAATCTTCACTCGACCGGTACCTATTGCCTATTTATTGATAAAACCTTTGTAGTGGCGTTTGATCAATTGGCTTTCGATTTGCTTCATCGTATCCAGCGCAACACCGATAACGATCAGGAGGGATGTTCCTCCAATTTGCGCAGATTGAGGCAAACCAGACAGTGCCCCCAAGATTACAGGCAGAACGGAAATGACTGCCAAGAACATGGCACCGGCCATTGTCAAACGAGTCATGACACGGGTCAGATATTTCTCGGTTGCTTTACCCGGGCGAATGCCTGGGATGTAACCGCCGTTCTTTTTCATATTATCAGCCATCTGCTGTGGATTCATCTGTACGAAAGTATAGAAGAATGTGAAACCGAAGATCATCACGACATACAACAACATACCCAGAGGTTTGTGTGTAGTCAGGTTCTGTCCGATCCACTGTGCCCAAAGGCGATCTGCCCAGAAGTTGGCGATGATCGTCGGGAACATCAACAGCGATGATGCGAAGATGACAGGGATAACACCTGCTGCATTAATTTTCAGCGGGATATGTGTATTCTGTCCACCGTACATTTTGTTACCTACGACACGTTTAGCGTACTGTACCGGAATTTTCCGAATCGCCTGCTGAATGTAAATGACCCCTATGATGATCAACACAATAACAATTGCGATGATAACACCTTTAAGAATATTCATAAACAGTTGGTCAGGTTGAATGAAGTCGGATTCGATCGTTTGTTTGATAATGTTAGGCACCGTAGATAGGATACCCGCAAAGATCAAGATCGAAATCCCGTTTCCTATGCCCTTCTCGGTGATCTGCTCACCAAGCCACATCAGGAATGAAGTACCGGCCGTAAGTACAATCGCGATCAAGATATAATCTGCAAATGTAGCGTTAGGAATCATGTCTGTATTGTACAAGCGGTTGAATCCGATCGACGTACCAAACGCTTGAATCAATGCCAGGCCAATCGTTAAATAACGGGTCAATTGTGCAGATTTCTTCTTACCTTGTTCACCTTGCTTTGCCCACTCCGCTAATTTAGGAATAACGTCCATGGAAAGCAACTGTACTATGATAGACGCAGTGATGTAAGGCACGATCCCGAGCGCAAATATCGAGAACTGGAAGAGCGCTCCACCCGAGAACGTATTGAGAAGTCCAAAAACTTCTTTACCCGCAGAATTTGTCGCTTCGAACACATCTTTGTTAACACCCGGTACGGGAACAAAGGAGCCGATGCGGTAAATGATCAGTACAAAAAGGGTAAATAATACCCTTTTGCGCAGATCTTCAACCCGCCAGATATTCTTTAGGGTCTTGAACATTAAATCACCTCGGTTGTACCGCCGGCAGCTTCAATTTTCTCAATAGCAGATTGAGAAAACTTGTTAGCTTTAACAGTCAGCTTCACAGTGACATCACCGTTACCCAGGATTTTGATTCCGGATTTAGCGTTTTTAACTACGCCGTTCGTCATCAAGAATTCTGGAGTTACTTCAGTACCCGCAGCAAAACTGTTCAGGTCTTCAGTATTCACAACTGCATATTCTTTGCGAGTTGGGTTTACAAAACCACGTTTTGGCAAGCGACGATACAATGGATTTTGTCCACCTTCGAAGCCTGGACGTACTCCACCGCCAGAACGAGAATTTTGTCCTTTGTGACCGCGACCTGATGTTTTACCTGTACCACTACTTGGACCGCGACCAAGACGTTTACGTTCTTTGCGGGATCCAGGAGATGGTGAAAGCTCATGTAACTTCATCGTTCGTTGCACCTCCTTAAAGATTTGTGGGATTAACCCGATATTAAGCTTCTACTTCTTTAACAGCAACCAAGTGGCTTACTTTGTTAATCATACCACGGATGGCAGGATTATCGTTTTGTACCACTTTGCTATTGATTTTGCGCAAACCCAATGTTTTCACAGTTGTTCTTTGCGTCTCCGGACGTCCGATCAAGCTGCGGACGAGGGTAATTTCTAATTTAGCCATGAGAATTCCCTCCTTAACCCAGAAGCTCTTCGACGGATTTTCCGCGCAGTTTAGCCACGTCTTCAGCACGCTTCAAACGGGACAAACCTTCCAAAGTCGCATTGACCATGTTCATGGAATTCGAAGAACCCAGAGATTTTGTCAAAATGTCACCTACACCAGCAAGTTCGAGAACCGCACGTACAGGACCACCAGCGATAACACCAGTACCTTCAGATGCTGGTTTCAACAGCACGCGTCCTGCGCCGAACTTACCTGTTACCAAGTGAGGAATCGATGTTCCTACGAGTGGAACGTGTACAAGGTTTTTCTTAGCGTCTTCAATACCTTTGCGAATTGCATCAGGTACTTCGCCCGCTTTACCGATACCAGCTCCAACCCAGCCGTTGCCGTCGCCGACTACAACCAGTGCGCTAAAGCTGAAACGGCGTCCGCCTTTTACTACTTTAGCTACGCGATTAATATTTACAACTCTTTCAGTCAGTTCCAAAGTATTCGGATCTACACGCAAGTCGTTAACCTCCTTTTGAAAAATATCTTAAAACTCAAGTCCTGCTTCACGAGCCGCTTCAGCCAATGCTGCGATACGACCATGGTACAGATAACCGCTACGGTCAAATACGATGTTGGAAACACCTTTGTCTTTCGCACGTTTAGCAACGAGTTCGCCAACTTTACGAGCTGATTCAACAGATGCACCATTTTTGATGTCAGTGCTCAATTCTTTGTCTACGGTAGACGCGGAAGCGATTGTTACACCAGCAACATCATCGATGATTTGAGCATACATATGTTTACCAGAACGGAATACGTTCAAACGAGGACGTGCTGCCGTTCCTTGGATTTTCTTACGAACACGAAGGTGTCTTTTCAGACGAGCCTTATTTTTATCTGGTTTCGTAATCATCTCAAAGATTCACTCCTTTCAGGTTACCTCGCTGGCTTCAAAGCAGAAGCCACGGGGTATATTAGAAACACACGAAGCAAGCAAGCCGAAAGCCGCGCAAAGGCGGTAAGAGAAATCTTATTTCTTCTTACCGGCTTTACCTTCCTTACGGATGATACGCTCGCCTTCATATTTAATACCTTTACCTTTGTACGGCTCAGGTTCACGTACGGAACGGATTTTAGCAGCGTAAGCACCTACACGCTCTTTGTCAATTCCGCGAACGATGATTTTTGTATTCGAAGGTACTTCGAATTCGATTCCCGCTTCCGGTGTAATTTCAACCGGGTGAGAGTAACCAACGTTCAGAACGATTTTATCTCCGGATTTGCTTGCACGATATCCGACCCCAACCAATTCCAGAGATTTCGCGAATCCTTCAGTAACGCCGCTCACCATATTGTTTACAACGCTACGCGTTGTGCCGTGCAAAGAACGGTGAGTTTTGTTATCGGAAGGACGCACAACTGTGATTTCGTTATTTTCAACTGTAACCTTCATGTCTTTATGAAGCTCACGAGTCAAAGTTCCTTTAGGTCCTTTTACCGTAATAACGGTGTTGTCCAGGGTGATGTCTACACCACTTGGTACTGTGATTGGTTTGCGACCAATACGAGACATATGTTGCACCTCCTATCTTGTGACGTTATATTACCAAACGTAGCAAACGACTTCTCCGCCGGATTTCGATTGACGAGCTTCTTTGTCCGTCATGATACCTTTAGATGTCGAGATGATCGCGATTCCCAGGCCACCAAGTACACGAGGTACTTCGTTGCTTTTCGTGTAAACACGAAGACCAGGTTTACTGATTCTTTTCAGACCAGTGATAACGCGCTCGTTATTTTGACCGTATTTCAGGAAAACACGGATAATCCCTTGTTTGTTATCATCGATAACTTCAGCGTCACGGATGAAACCTTCACGCTTCAGGATATCGGCGATTTGTTTTTTCATTGTTGAAGCAGGCATTTCTACCGTTTCGTGACGAACAGTGTTCGCGTTACGAATACGAGTAAGCATATCTGCAATTGGATCAGACATAGTCATTGTGAGTTAACCTCCTTCCCGTTCAGGACTTTTTACCAGCTTGCTTTTTTCACGCCAGGGATCTGGCCTTTATAAGCTAATTCACGGAAACAAATTCTGCAAATTTTGAACTTTTGCAGGACCGAATGTGGACGTCCGCAACGCTCACAGCGTGTATATGCACGTACTTTAAACTTAGGTGTACGTTGTTGTTTAACTTTCATCGAAGTTTTTGCCACTTAGCCTGACACCTCCTAAATAATTTCGGAGAAAAGGGAGTCTTTCCAGACACCCGGAAACGTTATGCCAACATTACTTAACGAAAGGCATTCCCATTTGCGTAAGCAATTCACGGGACTCTTCGTCTGTTTTCGCCGTTGTTACAATGACAATATCCATACCGCGGACTTTATCAACTTTATCGTATTCGATCTCCGGGAAGATCAATTGCTCTTTCAGACCCAGTGTATAGTTACCACGTCCATCAAAAGCATTACTCGATACACCGCGGAAGTCGCGGACACGAGGAAGCGTTACGTTGAGCAGCTTATCTAGGAAGAAGTACATACGCTCACCGCGTAATGTAACTTTCGCACCGATAGGCATATTCTCACGCAGTTTGAAACCTGCGATAGATTTTTTAGCACGAGTGATTACAGGTTTTTGACCCGCGATCAGTTGCAAATCGTTTACTGCAGAATCCAACACTTTAGAGTTTTGGACAGCGTCGCCCACACCCATGTTGATAACGATTTTCTCGATTTTCGGCACTTGCATTACCGTTGTATAGTTAAACTTCTGCATCAAAGCAGGAGCGATTTCTTGCAGGTAACGTTCTTTCATTCTTGATGCCATGAATCATAGCCCTCCTTTCTCATTCGGTTCAATTAGTCGATAATTTCTCCGGAACGTTTAGCAACGCGCACTTTCTTACCGTTATCCAAAACTTTGTAACCTACACGGGTTACTTTTCCGCTCTTCGGATCGATGTGCATTACGTTGGAAACGTGAATCGGAGCTTCCTTCTCGATAATGCCGCCTTGCGGATTTTGCTGGTTAGGCTTCTGGTGTTTTTTCACCATGTTAACACCTTCCACAAGGACGCGGTTCTCACGAGGATAAGCAGCGATGACACGGCCTTTTTTACCTTTGTCTTTACCGCTGATCACCATAACCGTATCTTCCTTTTTAACGTGAAGTTTGTTGTTATGGGATTCCAGAACTTTTTTCACTCTTGGCATTTCGTACACCTCCTGTTTCTAACATCACGAGATTAAGCTTTAGATAACTTCTGGAGCCAAGGAAACGATTTTCATGAAGTCTTTATCGCGAAGTTCGCGAGCAACTGGTCCGAAAATACGTGTTCCACGTGGGCTTCTGTCGTCTTTTACAACAACCGCTGCATTTTCATCAAAACCGATGTAGGAACCGTCTTTACGACGTACAGAACGTTTCGTACGAACGACAACCGCTCTAACTACATCACCTTTTTTGACAACGCCGCCTGGTGTTGCTTGTTTAACAGAACAAACGATCAGATCACCGATTTGAGCTGTACGACGTCCCGTACCGCCGAGTACGCGGATACACATCAGTTCCTTCGCACCGGAGTTGTCGGCCACAGTCAAACGTGTAAATGGTTGAATCATTTAGTATTCCTCCTTTCAGCAATGCTGCTGATGCATTAGATGATAACCGCTTTTTCTACGATTTCAGTAAGTCTCCAGCGTTTATCTTTCGAAAGCGGACGAGTCTCCATGATTTTCACCGTGTCACCGATTTTCGCAGTGTTTTCTTCGTCATGCGCTTTGAATTTTTTAGTAACCTTAATGCGTTTATGGTACAAGTTGTGTTTTTTGTAAGTTTCTACAGCAACAACAATCGTTTTGTCCATTTTATCGCTGACCACTTTACCAGTTTGCACTTTACGTGCGTTACGTTCTTCGCTCATTGTTGGCCTCCTTCCTGATTACGGACGGATTGTCCATCCTATCCCTAATTAACCGATTCCCAATTCTCTCTCACGGATAATGGTTTTAGCACGAGCTATTTCTTTCCGCACATCACGGATGCGAGTCGGGTTATCCAGCTGACCGGTAGCTAATTGAAAGCGGAGGTTAAAGAGTTCTTCTTTAAATCCGGCAATCTTTTGCTCGATTTCAGCAGAGGTTAGGTTGCGAAATTCACTAGCTTTCATTTGCTTCACCACCCAATTCTTCACGTTTCACGAACTTCGTTTTGATTGGCAGTTTGTGAGCGGCAAGACGCATTGCTTCGCGTGCAATTTCCTCCGGTACACCAGCAAGTTCAAACATGATCTTACCTGGTTTCACTACTGCAACCCATTTTTCTACGTTACCTTTACCGCTACCCATCCGAACCTCGAGAGGCTTTTGAGTGATTGGTTTGTCTGGGAAAATTTTGATCCAAACTTTACCACCACGTTTGATGTAACGAGTCATCGCAATACGAGCCGCTTCGATTTGACGGTTCGTAATCCAAGCCGGTTCCGTAGCTTGCAGACCGTATTCGCCAAAGTTCAGAGTCGTTCCGCCTTTAGCTTGGCCTTTCATATGTCCACGTTGTTGCTTACGGTGTTTTACGCGTTTTGGTACCAACATGATTAGTTGCCTCCTTCCTTAGCAGCTTGTTTCTTAGCCGTAGGAAGAACCTCTCCACGATAGATCCATACTTTTACGCCGATAAGTCCGTAAGTAGTATGAGCCTCTGCTGTACCGTAGTCAATGTCAGCACGCAGTGTGTGCAGTGGAACAGTTCCTTCGCTGTAGCCTTCAGAACGTGCGATCTCAGCACCGCCAAGACGTCCGCCTACTTGAGTTTTGATACCTTTAGCACCGGAGCGCATAGTTCTTTGAATTGCTTGTTTCAGAGCACGACGGAAAGAAACACGACGTTCCAATTGTTGTGCAATGCTTTCAGCTACAAGAACAGCGTCCAAATCTTGGTTCTTAATTTCAGAAATGTTGATGTGTACTTTTTTACCGCCAGCAATTTTCGTAATTTGGTTACGAAGATTTTCAACTTCCGAACCACCCTTACCAATAACCATACCTGGTTTAGCAGTGTGAATCGTTACGTTTACGCGGTTAGCCGCTCTCTCAATTTCTACACGAGATAAAGCGGAGTCTTTCAATTTATTTTTCAGGAATTCACGAATTCTCACGTCTTCCATCAAAAGATCACCGAAGTCTTTGCCTGCATACCACTTAGATTCCCAGTCACGGATAATTCCGACACGGAGTCCGACTGGATTTACCTTTTGGCCCACACATTTCCCCTCCTTCTACTTCTCAGATACCACCAAAGTAATGTGGCTAGTACGTTTGTTAATACGACTTGCACGTCCCATTGCACGAGGGCGGAAACGTTTCATTGTCGGTCCTTGGTTCACGTAAGCTTGCGAGATAACCAATTTGTTAACATCCAAAGAATAGTTATGTTCCGCATTCGCAATAGCGGAGTTAAGCAACTTCTCAACGATTGGAGAAGCAGATTTCGGAGTGTGACGGAGAATGGCAACCGCCTCACCTACTTGCTTGCCACGAATCAAGTCAACAACGAGTTGAGCTTTACGAGGAGCAATCCGGATAAACTTAGCATGTGCTTTTGCTTCCATTGTGTAACCTCCTTTCAAACATTAAAGATATTCATTTATCTTCTTGTTTTCTTATCATCAGCAGTATGGCCTTTGTACGTACGGGTTGGAGCGAACTCACCCAGTTTGTGTCCGACCATGTCCTCAGTTACATACACTGGCACGTGTTTACGACCATCGTAAACGCCAAATGTGTGTCCGATGAATTGCGGGAAAATTGTAGAACGACGGGACCAGGTTTTGATCACATTCTTCTTACCTGAAGCTTCCATCTCTTCTACCTTTTTAAGCATGTAGCCATCAATGAATGGCCCTTTTTTCAAACTGCGACCCATGTGGAGATCCTCCCTTCAAACATAGCTATTATGCATCCGCAGATGCCTCACGAAGTTATGCACAGTGTGTATTACTTCGTGCGGCGGCGAATGATGTATTTATCAGAAGCTTTATTTTTCTTACGCGTTTTGTAACCAAGTGTAGGTTTACCCCATGGTGACATTGGCGATTTACGTCCGATTGGAGCACGACCTTCACCACCACCGTGTGGGTGATCGTTAGGGTTCATTACTACACCACGAACCTCAGGACGTTTACCCAACCAACGGCTACGACCGGCTTTACCGATTTTGATGAGCTCGTGGTCTTGGTTACCTACAGATCCGATTGTCGCGCGGCAAACTTTCAAAATACGACGAACTTCTCCGGAAGAGAGACGAACGGAAACGTATTTTTCTTCTTTACCAAGCAATTGAGCTTCTGTACCAGCAGCACGAACCAATTGTCCGCCTTTACCTGGTTTCAACTCGATGTTGTGGATAACGGTACCTACTGGAATGTTTTCGAGTGGCAGTGCGTTACCGATTTTGATGTCTGATTCAGGTCCGGAGAACACTTGATCTCCAACTTTCAAACCTTTAGGAGCGATGATATAACGCTTTTCACCATCAGCATAGTGAATCAGAGCGATGTTGGATGTACGGTTCGGGTCATACTCAATCGTAGCAACGCGGCCCGGTATTCCATCTTTAGTACGTTTGAAGTCAATGATACGGTATTTACGTTTGTGTCCACCACCATGGTGACGAACTGTAATTTTACCTTGGTTGTTGCGGCCTGCTTGTTTGCTCAACGGGGCCAACAACGATTTCTCCGGCTGATTTGTGGTGATTTCCTCAAATGTAGAAACGGACATGTTCCGTCTTGCCGGGGATGTTGGTTTATACTTTTTGATTGGCACTGGGTTTCCCTCCTTACTTCAAAAATTCAATTATACAGTTTCAAAGAACTCAAGCGTTTTGCTGTCTTTTGTCAACGTTACAAACGCTTTTTTCCATTCGCTAGTATATCCGGAATAACGTCCGTACCGTTTCGGCTTAGCTGGAACACGAAGCGTGTTCACGTTTTTCACTTTTACATTGAAAATAGCTTCTACTGCCTTTTTGATCTCGGTTTTGTTTGCACGGATATCGACTTCAAATACATATTTCAAGTCGTTCATCATGTCAGCAGTACGTTCCGTAATAATCGGACGTTTTACAATATCACGAGGATCCTTCATTACGCGAGCACCTCCTCTACCTTCTGAACTGCTTCTTTCGTAATGATCAATTTGTCGTGCGAGAGCACGTCAAGAACATTAATACCGTCAGCAGCTACGAATTTCACGCCTGGAATATTCCGTGCGGAAAGAGCTACATTATCATCATAGCTAGGAGCTACGATCAAAGCTTTACGTCCCACTTTGAGGTTACTCAAGATGGCTGCAAATTCTTTAGTTTTAGGCGTACTCAACGTGAGAGCGTCCAAAACGATAATGTCATTGTCAAGCACTTTGGATGAAAGGGCTGATTTGATCGCCAAGCGACGAACTTTTTTAGGCAGTTTATACGCATAGCTCCGTGGTGTTGGACCAAATACGATACCGCCGCCTTTCCATTGTGGTGAACGAATTGAACCTTGACGAGCGCGACCTGTACCTTTTTGTTTCCAAGGCTTACGTCCACCGCCACGAACTTCAGAACGTCCTTTTACTTTGTGGGTACCTTGACGAAGGGAAGCGCGTTGCATAAGAACTGCATCGTACAGAACGTGTTGGTTCGGCTCAATTCCGAAAACCGCATCATTCAATTCAACTTCGCCTACTTGGCTACCATCTACATTGTAAACTGATACTTTTGGCATTTTGTGTTCCTCCTTTCTTCAGTGGTTATTTTTTCACCGTTTCTTTAACTCTAATGAGACTGTTTTTCGGTCCAGGAATGGAACCTTTCACGAGCAACACGTTACGCTCAGCGTCTACTTTAACTACTTCAAGACGTTGAATTGTAATAGTGTCATGTCCCATGTGTCCTGGCAGGCGTTTGCCTTTAGGAACGCGGTTAGCTTGGATCGAACCCATTGAACCAGGGCCACGGTGGTAACGCGAACCGTGTGACATAGGTCCAGTGCTTTGTCCCCAACGTTTGATAACGCCGGCAAAACCTTTACCTTTAGAAATACCCGTTACGTCAACGAATTCGCCTTCAGCGAAAATGTCAGCTTTCAGTTCTTGGCCAACTTCATATTCTGCGATGTTGATACCGCGAACTTCACGAACGTAGCGCTTAGGGGCAGTGTTCGCTTTTTTAGCGTGACCTGCTTCTGGCTTGTTAGCATTTTTCTCTTTCTTATCGGAGTAACCGATTTGAATTGCTTCGTAGCCATCGTTCTCAATGTCTTTCTTTTGCAAAACAACACAAGGGCCTGCTTCGATAACCGTTACTGGAACGACGTTACCTTCAGGAGTAAATACTTGAGTCATTCCGAGTTTTTTTCCTAAGATTGCTTTCATGTTGACACCTCTTTTCCTTTATACATGGTCTTTGTTGTAGCTTATATTACAATTTAATTTCGATATCTACACCGGACGGCAGATCCAAGCGCATCAAGGCATCCACAGTTTGTGGAGTCGGGTTAACGATGTCGATCAAACGTTTATGTGTACGTTGTTCGAATTGTTCCCGAGAATCCTTGTACTTGTGCACCGCACGAAGAATAGTAATGATTTGTTTTTCAGTAGGAAGCGGAATCGGACCGGATACACCAGCACCCGAACGTTTTGCTGTTTCAACAATTTTCTCCGCGGATTGATCAAGAATTCTGTGGTCGTAAGCTTTCAAACGAATACGAATTTTTTGCTTTGCCATTTTAGTCCCTCCTTCTATCGCCCAATTTTTTATCGGACATACTCCGTGAAAATTTTCTAGCCACTCTCCCATGGCAAAGGGGCCGGGTGTGCCAGTAACCTCTCACATCATCGCAACGTCACAGAACAACATTCATTATTATATAGAAAAGATAGGCGTATTGCAAGCATATTTAAGAAAAACATTTAAACTTATCTTTTCTGATGAAATGACTTCGTTTATTGCAGTGTTAATCTTCAATATCCAGGCTGCCTTGCCAATCCTTCTAAACACGTAAATGATGTTCATTTCGTATGACGCAGGTTCCGAACTTTAAACATAATAAAAGAGTTCTCTATCCGATGTCGGATAAAGAACTCTTCCGAAGCTTCGTTACAATACAATGTTACTCGTTCCAGTACACTGTTACATATGCTTTATTCAGCGTTAAGCCGAATTATTTTTGGATAGATGCTACGGAACCGGCACCTACTGTACGTCCGCCTTCACGAATGGAGAATTTAGTTCCTTCTTCAATCGCGATTGGGGAGATCAGGGAAACAGTAACAGTGATGTTATCACCAGGCATTACCATTTCAGTACCTTCAGGCAAGTTGATGATGCCTGTTACGTCAGTTGTACGGAAGTAGAACTGTGGACGGTAACCAGTGAAGAATGGTTTGTGACGTCCGCCCTCTTCTTTAGTCAGAACGTAGATTTGAGCTGTGAATTCTGTGTGTGGCTTAACAGAACCTGGTTTTGCAAGTACTTGACCACGCTCGATTTGAGTACGGTCAACACCACGCAACAATGCACCGATGTTGTCACCCGCTTGAGCGGAATCCAACAATTTACGGAACATCTCAACGCCTGTTACAACGGATTTTTTAGTTTCTTCAGTGATACCAACGATTTCGATCTCTTCGCCGACTTTAACAGTACCACGCTCTACACGGCCAGTAGCAACAGTACCACGACCAGTGATGGAGAATACGTCCTCGACAGGCATCAAGAAAGGCTTGTCAGTTTGACGCTCAGGCAGTGGGATGTAAGTGTCGATCTCTTTGAACATCTCAACGATTTTTTGAGCCCATTCGCCATCTGGGTTTGCCAGAGCTTCACGAGCGGATCCACGAGTGATTGGAGTATCGTCACCTGGGAACTCATATTCGTTAAGAAGGTCGCGAACTTCCATCTCAACCAATTCCAACAACTCTTCGTCTTCAACCATGTCACATTTGTTCAAGAATACAACAATGTAAGGTACGCCTACTTGACGGGAGAGCAAGATGTGCTCACGAGTTTGTGGCATTGGGCCGTCTGCTGCGGATACTACCAAGATAGCTCCATCCATTTGAGCCGCGCCAGTGATCATGTTTTTAACATAGTCGGCGTGACCTGGGCAGTCAACGTGAGCGTAGTGACGAGTGTCAGTTTCGTACTCAACGTGTGATGTGGAGATTGTGATACCGCGTTCGCGCTCTTCTGGAGCTTTGTCGATTTGGTCGAATGCAATTGCAGCACCACCGTAAGTTTTGGACAATACAGTTGTGATTGCAGCAGTCAGAGTTGTTTTACCGTGATCGACGTGACCAATAGTACCGATGTTAACGTGGGGTTTATTACGTTCGTATTTAGCCTTTGCCATTTGAACGTGGCCTCCTTAAAATTATAATTTTATGTTTTCACTGAATGAAGTGCTCCGAATTTAATTCTTATGCACTTGCATCCAGTGTGAGAAAACTACTCGGTGCCTTTTGTTTTGGCAACGATTTCTTCAGCGATGCTCTTAGGAACTTCTTCATAGTGAGAGAGTTCCATGGAGAATACGCCGCGTCCTTGAGTACCGGAACGAAGAGTTGTAGAGTAACCAAACATTTCAGACAGAGGTACCTTAGCACGGATGATTTGAGCTCCACTACGGGAATCCATACCTTCGATGCGGCCACGACGGGAGTTCAACATACCCATTACGTCACCCATGTACTCTTCTGGAACAGTTACTTCTACTTTCATGATAGGCTCAAGCAGAACTGGTTTACACTTGTCTTTAGCCGCTTTAAGCGCCATAGATCCGGCAATTTTAAATGCCATCTCATTGGAATCGACATCATGGTAAGATCCGTCTACGATTGTAGCCTTAACGTCAACAAGCGGGAAGCCTGCAATAACGCCGTTTTTCATTTGCTCTTCAATCCCTGACAGTGCAGGTTGAATGTATTCTCTTGGTACGGAACCACCGACAACCTTACTTTCGAACTGGCTGCCTGTACCCGGCTCGAGAGGTTCGAATTCAACCCATACGTGACCGTATTGACCACGACCACCGGATTGACGTACGAATTTACCTTCAACGCGCGCTGGAGCACGGAATGTTTCACGGTAAGCTACTTGTGGTTTACCCACAGTAGTTTCAACCTTGAACTCACGACGCATACGGTCGATGATGATATCAAGGTGAAGCTCACCCATACCTGCCAAGATCGTTTGGCCTGTTTCTTCGTCAGTATGAGCACGAAGAGTTGGATCCTCTTCAGTCAACTTACCGAGAGCAACACCCAGTTTATCCTGGTCAGCTTTGGTTTTAGGTTCAACAGCGATTTCGATAACCGGATCAGGGAAGTTCATTGACTCCAGGATAACCGGATTTTTCTCATCACATAGTGTATCACCTGTACCTGTATCTTTCAAACCTACGGCAGCTGCAATATCACCGGAGTAAACTACAGTGATTTCTTGACGGCTGTTCGCATGCATTTGAAGGATACGACCGATACGCTCACGTTTGTTTTTAGTGGCATTCAATACATATGATCCGGATTGAAGAACACCAGAGTATACGCGGAAGAATGTCAATTTACCAACGTAAGGGTCAGTCATAATTTTGAATGCCAATGCGGAGAATGGCTCTTCATCGGATGACTTACGAATTGCTTCAGTTCCATCTTCAAGATGTCCCGTGATCGATGCAACATCTGTTGGAGCTGGCAAGTAGTCGATAACAGCATCCAACATCAGTTGAACACCTTTGTTACGATATGAGGATCCACAGATAACTGGGAAGATCTTAACATCTACAACACCTTTACGGAGTACGGTTTTGATCTCATCAATTGTGATCTCTTCGCCTTCCAGGTATTTCATTGTCAAATCTTCATCCAGTTCAGCAACGCGCTCAATCAACTCGTTGCGAAGTTCTTCAACTTGATCTGCAAACTCTGCAGGAATGTCGGTTTCTTCGATATCTTGACCAAGGTCATCTTTGTACATATGAGCTCTTTGTGCAACGATATCGATGATACCTTTGAAATCATTTTCAGCGCCGATTGGAAGTTGAATCGCAACAGCGTTCGCTTGAAGGCGATCACGCATGTCAGATACAACGTTCAGGAAGTCAGCACCGATGATATCCATTTTGTTTACATATGCGATACGAGGTACGCCGTACTTGTCAGCCTGTCTCCATACGGTTTCGGACTGAGGCTCAACGCCTTCTTTCGCACTGAATACACCAACTGCTCCGTCCAATACACGAAGGGAACGTTCAACTTCAACAGTGAAGTCAACGTG
Source organism: Paenibacillus sp. FSL H7-0942 (assembly GCF_045040715.1). Taxonomy (NCBI): domain Bacteria; kingdom Bacillati; phylum Bacillota; class Bacilli; order Caryophanales; family Paenibacillaceae; genus Paenibacillus; species Paenibacillus sp. FSL H7-0942. The sequence continues at coordinate 6,161,674 of NZ_CP150279.1, forward strand.
TCCCGGGGTATCAATAATATTAACGCGGTGGCCTTTCCAAGCAGCGGTAGTTGCAGCGGAAGTAATCGTAATTCCGCGCTCCTGTTCCTGTTCCATCCAGTCCATTGTCGCAGCGCCTTCGTGTACTTCACCGATTTTGTGCGTACGTCCTGTGTAAAACAGGATCCGCTCAGTTGTCGTGGTTTTACCCGCATCAATATGAGCCATGATCCCGATATTACGTGTATTTTTTAAGGAGAACTCTCTAGCCATGAAATGGGTCTCCCTTCAAAATTGAAGTTTTTTTATTGTGAACTGAATCCTACCAACGGTAGTGAGCAAACGCTTTGTTCGCTTCAGCCATTTTGTGCGTATCTTCACGTTTTTTAACGGAAGCACCTGTGTTGTTGGAAGCGTCGATGATCTCAGCCGCCAAACGCTCTTCCATTGTTTTCTCACCGCGGTTGCGGGAGTAGTTCACGAGCCAACGTAATCCCAGAGCAGTACGTCTCTCTGGTTTCACCTCGATTGGTACTTGGTAGTTGGCACCGCCGACACGGCGAGCTTTAACTTCCAGGACTGGCATGATGTTCTTGATTGCTGCTTCAAATACTTCCATAGGGTCATTACCCGTACGTTCTTGAATCAACTTGAACGCATTATACAGAATGCTTTGAGCAACACCGCGTTTTCCGCCGATCATGATGCGGTTGATTAAACGAGTAACCAACTTGCTGTTATATAACGGATCAGGCAGAACGTCTCTTTTCGTAACTGGACCTTTGCGTGGCATGGATATCCCCCTTTCTTTCTTGTTCAGCAGATCCTGTACCTTCCAGACTTAGACCAGAAGGCTTTCAGGCTATCTGCCTATAATAGTTTAGGCTTTTTTAGCTTTTGGACGCTTAGCGCCGTATTTCGAACGAGCTTGCATACGGTTGTTTACACCAGCAGTATCGAGAGCTCCACGAACGATGTGATAACGAACTCCTGCAAGGTCTTTAACTTTACCTCCGCGGATCAATACCACACTGTGCTCTTGAAGGTTATGTCCGATTCCCGGGATATAAGCAGTAACCTCGAGACGGTTCGTCAAACGAACACGGGCATACTTACGAAGTGCAGAGTTTGGTTTACGTGGAGTCATTGTACCTACACGAGTGCAGACACCACGTTTTTGTGGGGCACTGATGTTAGTAGATTCACGTTTCAAAGCGTTGAATCCTTTTTGCAAAGCTGGAGATTTTGACTTCTCAACTTTTGCTTGACGTCCTTTACGAACCAGTTGGTTAATAGTTGGCATGTGATTGCCACCCCCTTCCTCAAATATTCATGTTTCTTTACAAACCTCTTTGCACTAAGTCCACAGACCCAGGCGGTTCATAAAAAGACAAATGAAAAGTTTTTGCCTTGGAGAATCCTTAAAAGTTCTCGGACAAAAACGTTCCTTACCCTATGATTTTACGACAGCAGCCATAGCTGCTCCTACTCCAATCCCGCAAGCCTTGCCGAGATTTTTCATTGTATCCACTTTCGTGCATTTTACATTGTGTTGTTCACACAAAGCAATGATTTTGGAAGTAAGCTGCGGATCACTATCTTCTGCGACATAGACTTCAGAAGCCATACCTGTCTGCACCATCCGCATGGTCTGTTTGGTACCTATTTTGACATGAGCATCTTGCAAGGCTTTTTCATTAGACATTGTGTATTCCTCCGAATAGAACCATGTACAATCAGCTGCCCACGCACCTTTGATATATTAGCATCTAGCGCAAGCATTGTCAATGCTAATCCTAAAACATTTTTTAAAAGTTTACGTACATCAGGATTCGTCCGCCTGTATCATACAAACGTCCGTCTCCTGACGCACAAAACTTTCACTCTCCTCTAATGAGGAGAAATATATTTAATCAACCGAAACTGGCTCAAGTTCTTCTACTGAAGATTGGCCATCTTCTGGCTCAGCAAATTTGATGCTGCGGTAACGGTGCATACCTGTACCTGCAGGAATCAATTTACCGATGATTACATTTTCCTTCAGACCGAGCAACTGATCGACTTTACCTTTGATCGCTGCATCTGTCAATACACGTGTAGTTTCTTGGAACGAAGCCGCCGAGAGGAAGGAGTCTGTTTCCAGAGATGCTTTCGTAATACCGAGCAGGATTGGTTTAGCAACCGCCGGCTCTTTATCACTAAGAATCGCAATTTTGTTAGCTCTTTCGTACTCATGCATATCCACGAACGATCCTGGCAACAGCGTTGTATCTCCTGCATCTACGATACGGATTTTACGCAGCATTTGACGGATCATAACTTCAACGTGCTTATCGTTAATTTCTACGCCTTGGTTACGATATACGCGTTGTACTTCCTGCAGAATGTAGTTTTGTACACCACGTATACCTTTAATCCGTAACATCTCTTTTGGATCAATGGAACCGTCTGTCAACTCGTCACCCGCTTCAACTTCCGCGCCTTCGCTTACGCGCACACGGGAACCGTAGGTAACGGCGTATACTTTGGATTCCGCTTCACCTTGAATTTCGATTTCACGACGATCTTTCGCTTCGCGAATCTCTTTAACCACACCATCGATTTCACTGATCGTTGCTTGACCCTTAGGATTACGAGCTTCGAACAACTCCTGGATACGTGGCAAACCTTGCGTAATATCGTCTCCGGCTACACCACCGGTATGGAACGTACGCATTGTAAGCTGTGTTCCTGGCTCACCAATGGACTGTGCTGCGATAATACCAACTGCTTCACCAATCTCCACGTGTTTACCAGTCGCGAGGTTGCGACCATAACACTTCTTGCAGACACCATGACTTGCACGGCAGCTGAGGACGGAGCGGATTTGCAGTTTAGTAATACCTGCTTTGATAATCGCTTCTGCTTTATCGGAGTCAATTAATTCATTGCGACCTACAATGATTTCTTTCGTTTCCGGATGACGAAGTGTCTCGAAGCAGTATCTGCCTTCAATACGGTCGTAGAGATCTTCGATAACCTCTTTACCATCCTGGATACGACTTACCGTAAAGCCTTTATCTGTACCACAATCATCATCACGCACGATTACGTCTTGGGCTACGTCTACGAGACGACGAGTCAGGTAACCTGAATCGGCTGTACGCAGGGCTGTATCCGCCAAACCTTTACGCGCTCCGTGAGTGGAGATAAAGTACTCGAGTACCGTCAGACCTTCACGGAAGTTCGATTTGATTGGGAGTTCGATAATTCGACCGGATGGGTTGGCCATCAGACCACGCATACCGCCCAATTGGGTGATTTGCGATTTGTTACCCCGTGCTTTGGAGTCTACCATCATCATGATCGAGTTGTAACGATCCATGGACTTCATCAGAATCTCAGTGATGTCATCTTTGGATTTTGACCAGATATCAATGATACGGTCATAGCGCTCCTCATTCGTAATCAGACCACGACGGTACTGATTCGTAACGATTTGTGCTTTTTCCTCAGATTGTCTAAGAATTTCAAACTTCTCAGGTGGAACGATAACATCAGATACCGCAACCGTAATACCGGCACGTGTAGAGTATGTGAAACCAAGTTGTTTGATTTTATCCAAAATAACGGCTGTTTCCGTTGTGTGATAAATTTCAAAACAACGTGCAATGATGGAGCCGAGGTATTCTTTACCGACACCGCCAGCCAGAGGAGCATTCATAATAGCTTCTCTGAGATCAGCACCTTTTTCATATACAAATGAGTGATCTGCAGTACCTTGGTACAGGTTAGCACGAGTCGCGTCATTGATATACGGGAAGCTTGCCGGGAAAATTTCATTGAAGATAATTTTACCGACAGTTGTCAGCAACATTCCTTCTTGTTGTTCTTCCGTGAAGCTTGTTTTACCAAGCGCCTTAACCGGAATAGCTACACGCGCATGCAGACCAGCAGTACCACGTTGGTATGCCGATACAGCTTCGTTAACTGTACGCAAGATCATACCTGTGCCCTTTTCTTCCTTGTTATCCATAGTAAGGTAGTAAGAACCAAGCACCATATCCTGGGAAGGAGTAACAACCGGTTTACCGTCTTTAGGGTTCAAAATGTTACCCGATGCAAGCATCAGGATACGTGCTTCCGCTTGAGCTTCAGCGGACAAGGGAACGTGCACGGCCATTTGGTCACCGTCAAAGTCGGCATTGTATGCCGTACATACGAGCGGGTGAAGACGAATTGCTTTACCTTCAACGAGAATCGGTTCAAATGCTTGAATACCGAGTCTGTGAAGCGTAGGGGCACGGTTCAACAGAACCGGATGCTCCTTGATTACTTCTTCAAGAACATCCCATACTTCAGGACTTACACGCTCAACTTTACGTTTTGCGCTCTTGATGTTGTGGGCAAGCCCTTTATTTACAAGCTCTTTCATAACAAAAGGCTTGAACAATTCAAGTGCCATATCTTTTGGCAGACCACACTGATACATTTTCAGGTAAGGTCCAACAACGATAACGGAACGACCAGAATAGTCAACCCGTTTACCGAGCAAGTTTTGACGGAAACGTCCTTGTTTACCTTTCAGCATGTGGCTGAGAGATTTCAATGGACGGTTACCAGGACCCGTTACCGGGCGTCCACGACGACCATTATCGATCAATGCGTCAACAGCTTCCTGCAACATCCGTTTTTCATTTTGCACGATAATATCTGGCGCGCCCAGATCAAGCAGACGTTTCAGACGGTTATTCCGGTTGATTACACGACGGTACAAGTCATTCAGGTCAGACGTTGCAAAACGTCCACCATCCAACTGTACCATTGGACGAAGTTCCGGCGGGATAACAGGAAGTACATCCATGATCATCCACTCTGGCTTGTTGCCGGAGTTGCGGAATGCTTCGATAACTTCCAGACGTTTGATTGCACGATTACGACGTTGTCCTTGCGCAGTCCGGAGCTCTTCTTTCAGGAACTCGAGCTCTTTGTCTATGTCAAGGTCTTGAAGTAATTTTTTAACCGCTTCTGCGCCCATGCCAGCATGGAAACCATAGCCGTATTTTTCACGGTAGCTGCGGTATTCTTTCTCGGACAACAGCTGTTTTTTCTCCAGTGGAGTTTCTCCTGGATCAGTTACAACATATGATGCAAAATAAATAATCTCTTCAAGAGATCTTGGAGACATATCCAGAGCAAGACCCATACGGCTCGGAATACCTTTGAAGTACCAGATATGCGATACCGGAGCAGCGAGCTCAATGTGGCCCATCCGTTCGCGGCGTACTTTCGCACGTGTTACTTCAACGCCACAACGATCACAGACAACGCCTTTATAACGGACGCGTTTGTATTTACCGCAATGACATTCCCAGTCTTTTGTAGGGCCAAAAATCTTTTCGCAGAACAGCCCTTCTTTTTCCGGTTTCAACGTACGATAGTTGATCGTTTCCGGTTTTTTCACTTCTCCGCGGGACCAAGAACGAATTTTCTCTGGGGAAGCAAGCCCGATCTTCATGTATTCGAAATTGTTGACGTCCAACAAGGAGCAACCCTCCTTAACCAATTCCTGTAATCTAGGTTACGCCCACTCCGGCCGAAGCCGGAGCAAGACGTGAGCCTGATGAAAAACGCCGGTCATCATGCGCTCGAAGCGGTTTATTCCGCTCCGACCTCTGTACCCTCAAGGTTGAGGCTGAGCTTATCGCTCGCAGCGTCATCTTCATCGTCCATTTCTCTCATTTCAATCTCTTGCTCATCTTCACTCAAAATCTTAACGTCCATACCCAAGCTTTGCAGCTCTTTGATCAATACTTTGAATGATTCAGGAACACCTGGTTCCGGAACATTCTCACCTTTGACAATGGATTCATACGTTTTAACCCGACCAACAACGTCATCGGATTTAACAGTCAAGATTTCTTGCAGTGTATAAGCAGCACCGTATGCCTCAAGCGCCCATACTTCCATCTCCCCGAAACGCTGTCCACCGAATTGAGCTTTACCACCCAATGGTTGTTGCGTAACAAGTGAGTAAGGACCTGTAGAACGGGCATGGATCTTATCATCAACCATGTGTGCCAGTTTGATCATGTGCATGACACCTACGGTAACTTCACGTTCAAACTCTTCACCTGTACGACCATCATACAGGACAGTTTTACCATTACGTTGCATACCCGCTTCTTCCATCGTATCGAAGACGTCATACTCCTTCGCTCCGTCGAATACAGGAGTTGCTACGTGAATACCCAGTTGCATCGCCGCCATACCCAAGTGAACCTCGAGTACTTGACCAATATTCATCCGGGAAGGTACGCCCAGTGGGTTAAGAACGATCTGAACCGGTGTACCGTCTGGCAGGAAAGGCATATCTTCTTCCGGCAAGATGCGGGCCACGACCCCTTTGTTACCGTGACGTCCGGCCATTTTATCACCCTCGGAAATTTTCCGTTTTTGAGCGATATATACACGAACGAGTTGGTTAACACCTGGAGGCAGCTCATCACCGTTTTCACGGGTAAATACTTTCACGTCTACTACGATACCGTCAGTACCATGTGGTACACGCAAGGAAGTATCACGTACTTCACGTGCTTTCTCACCAAAGATCGCATGCAAGAGACGTTCTTCTGCTGTCAGCTCTGTTACACCCTTAGGTGTTACTTTACCAACCAGAATGTCGCCAGCACTGATCTCAGCACCGATGCGGATAATACCGCGCTCATCCAAGTTACGCAACGCTTCTTCCCCAACGTTAGGGATATCACGTGTGATCTCTTCAGGTCCAAGCTTGGTATCACGTGCTTCTGACTCATACTCCTCGATATGGATGGATGTATATACATCTTCCTTAACGAGTTTTTCACTGAGCAAGATCGCATCCTCGTAGTTGTAACCTTCCCAAGTCATGAAGGCAACAACAACGTTACGTCCCAGAGCCAATTCACCCATTTCCGTTGAAGGACCATCAGCGAGGATATCACCAGCTTTGACAGCGACACCTCTTTTGACAATCGGACGTTGGTTAATGCATGTTCCTTGGTTCGAACGCATAAATTTGTGTAATTTATATTTAACGATATCGCCTTTAACTTCCTGACCGTCCACTTCTTCAACACGACGGACCCAAATCTCGTTCGCAGTAGATCGTTCAATAATTCCGTCATAATCGGAGACAATACATACACCGGAATCTTTCGCGGCTTTGTGTTCCATACCTGTTCCCACAAGAGGTGCTTTAGGAATCAAAAGTGGAACGGCCTGCCGCTGCATGTTTGATCCCATGAGCGCACGGTTGGAGTCATCGTTCTCAAGGAACGGAATAAGCGCTGTAGCGACGGATACAACTTGCTTAGGAGATACGTCCATGTAGTCAACGCGCTCACTCGGCATCGTAAGGATGTTATCCGACTGTTTGTTATAACGTACAATGATCGCTTCTTCTTCAAATGTACTATCTTCATTCAGCTTCGCATTCGCTTGCGCGATAACATAGTTGTCCTCTTCGTCCGCTGTCAGGTAATCAATTTGCTCGGTTACAATACCTGTCTTCGGATCAACCCAACGATATGGAGCTTCAATGAAGCCATATTCATTCACACGGGCGAACGTAGACAAGGAGTTGATCAAACCGATGTTTGGTCCCTCTGGCGTCTCGATTGGACACATACGGCCATAGTGGGATGGATGGACGTCACGCACTTCCATACCTGCGCGCTCACGTGTCAAACCACCGGGTCCGAGTGCGGACAAACGACGTTTATGTGTCAACTCACCCAGCGGGTTCGTTTGATCCATAAATTGTGACAACTGAGAGCTACCAAAGAACTCTTTAATCGATGCAATAACAGGACGTATGTTGATCAATGCCTGTGGTGTAATTACGTTAGCATCCTGAATGGACATTCTCTCACGAACCACACGCTCCATACGGGACAAACCGATACGGAACTGATTCTGCAGGAGTTCACCCACCGAACGCAAACGACGGTTACCCAGATGGTCAATATCATCCGTGCTACCAATTCCCTGCAGAAGGTTAAGGAAATAACTGATGGACGAAATGATATCCGCCGGCGTCACGTTTTTAACGGACTTGTCAATGATTCCATTGGCAATCAGTTTGACTACTTTACCATCTTCTGTTGGTGAAAATACATCGATCGTTTGCATAGGAACATCATTAGCATCCAGAACACCGTTACCCACGTGATACGTGCGGAAACCAACGCTCTTCTCCAGATACGGCATGATTTCATCCAACAAGCGACGATCCACCATTTGACCTGCTTCAGCAATAATCTCGCCTGTTTCAGCGTCAACAAGTGATTCAGCCAAACGCTGGTTAAACAAACGGTTTTTGATGTGAAGCTTTTTGTTCATTTTGTAACGACCTACATTAGCCAGGTCATAACGTTTTGGATCAAAGAAACGTGCTACGAGCAAGCTTTTCGCATTATCCAGCGTTGGCGGCTCGCCCGGACGAAGACGCTCATAGATCTCAATGAGTGCTTTCTCCGTGGAATCCGTGTTGTCTTTGTCCAGTGTGTTGCGGATATATTCGTCATTACCGAGCAGATCCAGAATCTCAGCATCTGTGCCAAAACCAAGTGAACGCAGGAGAACCGTAACCGGTATTTTACGTGTACGGTCGATCCGGACATAAACAACATCCTTCGCGTCCATCTCCAGTTCCAACCAAGCGCCGCGGTTAGGAATAACTGTAGCGGTATACGTTTTTTTGGCGTTTTTATCTACTTTGGTACTGAAGTAAACGCTAGGAGAGCGAACCAACTGGCTGACAATAACCCGTTCCGCACCATTAATAATAAATGTGCCCGTGTTGGTCATCAGCGGGAAATCTCCCATGAATACTTCCTGCTCTTTGACTTCGCCGGTTTCCTTATTAATGAGCCGGACTTTGACCCGAAGCGGTGCTGCATACGTAACGTCACGCTCTTTTGCGTCGTCTACTGTATACTTCGGTTCACCGAGACTGTAATCGATAAATTCCAAAATCAAGTTACCTGTAAAATCCTGGATCGGCGAGATATCCTGGAACATTTCGCGCAACCCTTCCTCCAAAAACCAATCATAGGATTTTTGTTGGATTTCAATCAGGTTCGGAACTTCGAGTATCTCGTTAATTCGTGCATAACTGCGCCGAGTGCGTCGACCATATTGAACAAGATGTCCTGCCAACTTAAACTCACCCCTCAATGTCTACTCACTTTAAAAATTTCGTTGCGAACCTCTGTTTGTAACCTTATAATGGTACACATACAGAGCAAAGCAATGCATCCACAAATAAAGAAAAGCCCTTACTCGAAATGTCGTTCGAAAAAAGAGCAACTTTGATCGGCGGATGTCTTTCCAAATCATTCTTATCCCCAGTTTGCCCAAAATGTACATATTATACGCCAAACGTAGGCATAATAAGCCCGTTCGGCGTAAAAAAAGGTTGACATTTTTAGTTAGCTAAAGCCAAGTAGGGCATCTTAATACTGACATTTTACAACTATACCACGACCTGAATTTCAAGTCAATAGTCCTATTGCAAAAAAAATGATCCCCTGCTTACTTTACAAACTCGGATTCAGCTTTTAGTAGATACCTCTTCCGATTTCACCGCTTTGAAAATCCGATAGCCTTTATCCTTCGTCACTTCTTCCACTCTTCCAAACAAAGATTCCAATTTCGCTTTCGCTGACGGTGCTCCTTGTTTCTTCTGAATGACAATCCACAACGAACCGCCTACCTTCAGATGGCGATGTGCCTGTTCGAAAATAGTATGAACCGTCTCTTTCCCAGCCCGTATAGGCGGGTTGGTTAGGATAACGTCAAAATCTTGCTTTTTCACTTCAGACAGTAGATTACTTTGCAATACCGTAACATTGTTAATTCCGTTCGCTTTTGCATTTTCCCTGGAAAGTTCAACGGCTCTCTCGTTGATATCGATCATGGTGACATGCCCATCCGGTACAAGTTTGGCTGCTGTAAGACCCATTGGCCCGTATCCACAGCCCACATCGAGAACATGAGCCCCTGATGGCAACTCTATCGCATCAATCAATACTCTGCTGCCATAATCGATTCCGTTTTTGGAAAACACACCGGCATCCGTCACGAATCGCAGACTGAATCCGCGAAGAACCGCTTCAGTTGCTCTGCGATCATGCGCCACTTGCGGTTTGTCCGAATAATAATGATTGGACATGCCCTCACTCACTTTCCATTTACAATTACAGCAACAAACCCCTTGATATAAGTCAAGGGGTTTGTTGTTTTGTTCATTTAGCTTGTAATAGCTAAATTATTTAACTTCAACTGAAGCGCCTGCTTCTTCAAGCTTAGCTTTAACCGCTTCTGCTTCTTCTTTAGCAACTTTTTCTTTCAATGCTTTTGGAGCGTTGTCAACCAATTCTTTTGCTTCTTTCAGGCCAAGACCTGTGATTTCGCGAACTGCTTTGATAACGTTGATTTTGGAAGCACCAGCGCTAGTCAAGATTACGTCGAACTCGGATTGCTCAGCTTCAGCAGAAGCTACTGCACCTGCAGCAGCTACTGGAGCTGCAGCAGTTACGCCGAATTCTTCTTCGATTGCTTTAACAAGATCGTTCAATTCCAGTACAGTCATGCCTTTGATTGCTTCCAAGATTTGCTCTTTACTCATGAGTGAACCTCCATATATAATATTATTTTTTTAAATTCATTTGCCGCCTAAGCAGCATTCAGATCAAGTTGCTTACGCGCCTTGTTCTTCTTTTTCTGCAACTGCTTTAACCGCAAGCGCGAAGTTGCGCACTGGCGCTTGAAGCACGCTGAGGAGCATGGAGAGGAGTCCATCGCGGGATGGCAGTTCTGCCAATGCCTTAACTTCTTCTACTCCGATTACGCGACCTTCTACGACTGCACCTTTCAATTCCAGTGCATCGTTCTTTTTCGCGAAGTCGTTCAGAATTTTAGCTGGAGCCACAACGTCATCTACGCTGAATGCAATTGCAGTAGGACCTGTAAGAACATTTTCAAGTTCTGTCAGTTCTGCTGCTGCAGCTGCACGGCGAAGCAACGAGTTTTTCAGCACTTGGAATTCGATCCCTGCTTCACGAAGTTGCTTACGCAACTCAGTTACTTGGGCAACGTTCAATCCGCGATAGTCAACAACAACAGTTGTAACGCTCTCGCGCAATTTTGCTGTTACTGCATCAACGGATTCTTGTTTTGCTTGAATCACTTTTGCGTTTGCCAATCTGTACACCTCCTGATCAAATTTATCCCATTAAGAAAAGCCTCCGTAGAATCACGAAGGCTTGATATATACTCATCATCGATTTGCATCGTTCTAAGTTCTATAATCACACCTCGGCAGGAAATTAAGCCAAATGGCACCTACTGTCTACGGCAAGCATATTCAAATGTCAACGGTCAGTCACTCGGACTCACAACTTTTATATCTTATCAAAAACAGGACAAGCCTGTCAAGAGATATTATCTAAAAGCTGCTGCGTTCACGCGTGCGCCAGGGCCCATCGTGGAAGAAAGACTAACATTCTTCAGATAAACACCTTTTGCTGCCGCTGGTTTAGCACGATTCAGAGCTTCCATGAGAGCTTTGAAGTTCTCATTAAGTTGCTCAGAAGAGAAAGAAGCTTTACCAATCGGTGCATGAATTTGACCTGCACGATCCAGACGATATTCGATTTTACCGGCTTTAATTTCTTGAACAGCCTTAGTTACATCGAAAGTTACCGTTCCGGCTTTAGGGTTAGGCATCAGACCTTTACCGCCAAGCAGTCGGCCCAATTTACCTACTTCACTCATCATATCTGGTGTCGCTACGCAGACGTCGAATTCGAACCAGCCTTGTTGGATTTTGTTGATCATGTCTGCATCACCAACATAGTCCGCGCCAGCCGCTTCCGCTTCTTTCGCTTTGTCACCTTTTGCAAATACCAATACGCGTTGTGTTTTACCTGTGCCGTGTGGCAAGACAACAACACCACGTACAGCCTGGTCTTGCTTACGAGGGTCTACGCCCAAACGAACTGCTGCTTCGATTGTTTCATCGAATTTTGCAGTAGCTGCCTTTTTCACAAGCTCTACAGCTTCTGAAGGCTCGTAAGTTGCTTCGCTGTCAATCAGCTTAGCAGCTTCCAGGTATTTTTTACCGTGTTTAGCCATGTTTTATTCCTCCTTTGTGGTGTTAGCGGATATACCTCCCACATCAACCGGTCGCGAATCGACCGGTTTTACGAAGCCATGTTTCTTATGAAAATTAGTCTTCGATGGTGATACCCATGCTGCGGGCAGTACCTTCGACCATACGCATTGCGGACTCAACGTCTGCTGCATTCAGGTCAGGCATTTTTGTTTCTGCGATTTGACGTACCGCATCACGTTTAACAGTAGCAACTTTTTTCTTGTTCGGTTCGCCGGATCCTTTTTCAACTTTAGCTGCCACTTTCAACAGAACTGCTGCTGGTGGAGTTTTAGTGATGAAAGTAAAGGAACGGTCCTCGAATACAGAAATTTCAACTGGAATAATCAATCCCGCTTGATCAGCTGTACGAGCGTTGAATTCTTTACAGAATGCCATGATGTTGACACCTGCTTGACCCAAAGCTGGACCTACTGGTGGTGCTGGGTTTGCTTTACCTGCTGGAATCTGCAGTTTTACCATTTTAATAACTTTTTTCGCCATGATTGACACCTCCTTGCAAAATAGTGGTTAACGGGTTTTTCAACCCTCCCACAAGAAACTTGAAGAAACTAGATCTTCTCCACTTGCGTGTATTCCAACTCAAGCGGTGTTTCCCGTCCAAACATGTTCACGTGCACTTTCAACTTGCTTTTCTCTACCAAAATTTCTTCCACGGAGCCTACGAAATTCGCAAAAGGACCGACTTTAATACGTACGGATTCCTTAATATCGAACTCAATTTTCGGCTTAGGTTCAACCATTCCCATGTGCTTCAGAATTTGTTCCACTTCTTCAGGCAACAATGCAGTTGGTTTGGACCCAGAACCTGTCGAACCGACAAATCCTGTAACCCCTGGTGTGTTGCGAACAACATACCAAGAATCATCCGTCTGTACCATTTCCACCAAGACATAACCGGGGTAAACTTTACGCATAACGGTTTTTTTCTTACCGTCCTTGTTTACCACTTCTTCTTCCATAGGAACAAGAACGCGGAATATCTTGTCTTCCATGCCCATAGACTCTACGCGTTTTTCCAAATTGGCTTTGACCTTGTTCTCATACCCTGAATAGGTATGAACGACGTACCATCTTTTTTCCATATCAAGCCACCGGAACCCTTCTTAAATAATCGCTTCGATCACAAAGGAGATGCCAATGTCAATGACCCAAAAAAACAGCGTCATAACCACAACAGTACCAAGTACGATCAATGTGTAGTTGGTCAGCTCTTTACGATTAGGCCAGCGAACTTTTTTAAGTTCAGCCCAGCTTTCTGAGAAAAAGGAAATCAGAGATTTGAAACTTCGTTTCACGCCGACACCTCCAAAAACTATCTGGTTTCGCGATGAGAAGTCTGCTCGTTACAAAACTTGCAAAATTTCTTCATCTCCATGCGGTCGGGGTGATTACGCTTGTTTTTTGTCGTAGTGTAATTTCTTTGTTTGCAGTTAGTACAAGCCAAAGTAATAATTACCCGCATGATGTACACCTCCCGAAGACTTCCACATTCAAGCAGAGTCTCTAAATTGATCCTGAAAAAAAGCCATAAATTTAGGCCTACCTAAAACACTTTATCACAAGGGTATAACCATGTCAATGAAAGAATAGTCTTTCATTCATTGGGTATTACTTCCGTACAACGTACATTCGTTTCTCATCTCTGTTTTTCTCTTCTCCTGCTTGGACCGAGCGATTACTAGTATAAACATTCTTAGATTTTATAAACTTGAGACACTAAAAAAAGACTCAAACACCGAGCCTTTTCCGTCAACGACAACATGTGTTTAATTATCTCGAACTTCCAGGTACTTTTCAAGTTTGCGCTTGACGCGCTGAAGTGCATTATCAATGGACTTCACATGTCTGTCCAAATCTACTGCAATCTCTTGATAAGATCTCCCGTCCAGATACAACATCAATACTTTACGTTCCAGATCACTCAGAATCTCGGACATTTTATCTTCCAGGCCCACAAACTCTTCCTGATTGATGATAAGTTCTTCCGGATCACTGACCTGGGTTCCACAAATCACATCGAGTAACGTACGATCAGACTCTTCGTCATAAATAGGCTTGTCCAGAGATACATAAGAATTAAGCGGAATATGCTTCTGACGTGTTGCTGTCTTAATCGCCGTGATGATCTGTCTTGTAATACACAGTTCGGCAAAAGCCTTGAACGAAGCCAGTTTGTCCCCTTTGAAATCTCGAATGGATTTGTAGAGGCCAATCATTCCTTCTTGAATAATATCTTCCCGGTCTGCCCCAATCAGAAAATAAGATCTTGCCTTGGCGCGTACAAAGTTACGATATTTGTTAATTAGAAACTCTAACGCTTCGCTTTCGCCTTCACGGAAAGCTTCGACAATGTCTTCGTCACTTTGGTAATCATACTTAGATAACATGATATCTTTGAGGTCGACACTCACAGACAATCCCTCCGGCTGCAACGCAAGGTACCCCGTTACTCTACTCTATGAAATATAGGATCAGTATATATGATGGTACCTCACACCGTCAACCACGCTCTGCCTAAAAAAGAACATCAATAACATAAATGTCAAGAGTTTCAATATTCTAATTTTTGTAAAAACGTGCTGTTATTCCCGGCGCCATCGCTCAAACTCTTTCAATACATCGGGACTTAACTTACCCCCGAGTGTGTTACGCGTGGTCTTCGCCTGATCTTCTTCCAGTCGTTTTTTTAATTCTTTTTCGTTCTGCTCAACTTCAATTAGTAACTCCCTTGCAGATACGCGTAGCGCTCCCTGTCCAAAAATAACATGTTGCTCTACCATATCGCTCGTAGCCACATAGATTTGGCGTCTTCGCATGCTTAGTTCCCGAACGAGTCTCTCAATGCATTCGTCTGCCGTCTCTTTTTCCTTTGTAAAATAGATCTGCACTTTGCTCTGAGTAAAGGATTTACCGAGTCCAGGCACGAGGTAGGCGTCAAACACAACAATGACTCGCCGGCCGGAGAAAGCCTGGTAGTCTGCAAGACGAAAGAGAAGCCTGTTACGCGCCTCTTCGAGCCCACTTTCCGCCAGTTTGGTTAATTCCGGCCAGTCGCCAATCATGTTGTACCCGTCTACAAGAAGCACATCACGGGAATCAGCCATACCTTCTATTCCTGCGCTTGACGCGAGCGGAGCACTTCGTACATGACAACCCCCGCTGCCACGGAAGCATTCAGGGAATTAATCTGACCTTGCATTGGTAGTTTGATCAGCACATCGCATTTCTCACGAATAAGTCGTCCCATTCCCTTGTTCTCATTTCCGATTACCAATGCCACAGGGCCAGTAAAGACTCCATTACCAAAGACACCTTCATGAGCCGTGACATCTGTCCCTACAACCCATACACCTTCCTCTTTGAGGCGATCGATGGTCTGTCCAAGATTACTTACCCGAGCCACTGGCACGTACTCCACAGCGCCTGCTGATGTTTTGGATACTGTCACGGTTACCGCTGCCGAGCGACGTTTCGGTACAATGACGCCATGCGCACCCGTGCAATCTGCTGTCCGCAAAATGGACCCCAGGTTATGAGGATCTTCAATCTCATCCAACAGAATCAGGAAAGGATGCTCATTCTTTGCTTTTGCTACGGCAAGAATGTCTTCTACCTCCACATAAGCGTAAGGTGCCGCTTGAGCAACTACCCCCTGATGCTGAATGCCTGGTACCGTTTGATCCAGCTTACGCTTGTCCACGTGTTGAATGACAATACCTAGTTTTTTAGCTTCCGAGATAATAGGTTGAGTCAGATGTTTCTGTGCTGTATCGGCAATCCATATTTTATTAATGGTCCGGCCTGAACGCAGCGCCTCCGTCACGGAGTGTTTACCGGCGATCCATTCTTCTTCCATCGTTGTTCGATCCTCTCTGTAATGCGTTGTTTTGTTGAAATTTCTATTTTTTTGTCGGTGATGGCGATTGTTGTTCCGCGTGCTCAATGCCAAGCCCGATCAGTTCAATCATGCGATCATGATGACCACTGCTGTAGAGGTAACCAATGAGACATTCAAAAGCCGTGGCATGTCTGTATTCCAACACATCTGCATTTTTGGGTACACTACCCGACTTGGCATTCCGCCCTTGCCGGACGATATCACGTTCTTCCTCTGTCAGTTCAGCCTCAATCGTTGTAAGTATGCGGCTCTGTGCCTTCGCTGATACCAACCCGGTTGCACTACGGTGCAAATGATTGGGACGCATGTTGGCCTTCGACAACAGATATTGACGAACAGCTACCTCATATACCGCATCACCAATATAGGCCAGTGCAATAGGTGGAATCAACCTCGCAGGTCTGGAAGGAGGATATGGGAACCATCCTCCCTCTGTGACCTGCTCCTGTTGTTTTGGTGTATTTGGATGTCCCTCGCTCATTTGCGCCGCCATCTCATGCCCTGCGCCGTATCTTCAAGCAGAATGCCACGTGCAGACAATTCATCGCGAATTTCATCCGCTCTTGCCCAGTTTTTGGACTTGCGCGCTTCTACACGCTCTTCAATCAGACGTTCTACTTCCTCATCCAGAAGTTCTGGCTCTGCGTCAGTATAGATGCGCAGCACAGCATTCAATTCACTGAACAATTCGAGGAGTGCACGAATGTCTGCCGCATTAACTACTTCTTGCTGCAACAGTTGGTTGGCTTCCCCTGCCCACTCAAACATCGCAGTGATCGCATCAGGAGTATTGAAATCGTCCTGCATCTTTTCGTGATACTGCTGACGAATTTGGTCGAGTCTTGCCGCAAACTCTGCTGTGATATCCTGATCTACAGTCACCGCATTCAGACGATGATTCAGGTTACCTACCGCATTTGCAATCCGGTCCACACTGTTCTGTGCCTGCTCCATCGTATCATCCGTGAAGTTCAATGGGTTGCGGTAGTGGGTAGACAACATGAAATAACGAATCGCTTCGCGTTTATATTGATTCCGCAAGTCTTTAACCAGAACACCATTACCGAGTGATTTCGACATCTTCTCGTTATCAATCCGGATGAATCCATTATGCATCCAGTAGTTCGCAAGTGGTTTACCTGTTAACACCTCGGATTGGGCGCATTCGCACTCATGGTGCGGGAACTGCAAATCCTGTCCACCCCCGTGAATGTCCAGTGTATCCCCAAGGTACTCCCTAGCCATGGCGGAGCACTCAATATGCCAGCCTGGTCGACCATCGCCCCAAGGACTGGACCAATAGATCTCACCCGGTTTGGCAGCCTTCCAGAGCACAAAATCTTCGGGATGCTCTTTGCGCTCGTCCACACCCACACGGATTCCAAATTGCAGCTCCTGCAGGTTTTGTTTCGAAAGTTTGCCATATTCGCTGAATTTGCCTGTGCGATAATAGACGTCACCGCCATTTTCATACGCAAATCCTTTTTCAACCAGCTCACGGATAAAATCAATGATCAGCGGCATGTTTTCCGTTACTCTCGGATTGCTGCTTGCCTTGGGAATACCCAATCCCTCAATGTCTTCATAATAGGCAGCAATAAACTTCTCAGCCACGTGAGGAACGTCTGTTCCAAGTTGTTCTGCTTTGCGAATCAACTTATCGTCCACATCCGTGAAGTTCACCACATAGTTCACATCATGCCCTGTCTGTTCCAGGTATCCACGAACCGTGTCGAAAAAGATAACCGGGCGTGCATTCCCGATATGAATGTAGTCATATACCGTTGGTCCGCAGACATACATTTTTACTTTCCCTGGCTCTTGAGGAACAAATTCCTCTTTGGTACGACTCATCGTATTATAAATCTGAAGCGTCATGGTCACTTATCCTTTCATCCTATACTGCCTTTATTTATTGTATCACGTATCACGCACAGTCTCATTTTCACGGGCATTTTGCAGTGTACGTACTTCTTCTTGCAATCGTTCGAGTTCTTTTTGCATACCGCGCAAGGAGTCAACGACCGGATCGGGCAATTGCTGACTGAGGCGATCTACCCGTCGGCCATCCTGTTTAACAATTCTGCCCGGTATACCTACTACGGTACTATTGGAAGGGACCTCCTTAAGCACAACAGAGTTCGCACCAATGTTACATTGATCCCCCACGCTAAATGAACCCAGCACCTTGGCTCCGGATGAGATAACCACATTATTACCAATGGTCGGATGTCTCTTTCCTTTTTCTTTCCCTGTTCCGCCCAGGGTAACCCCCTGATAGATAACGACATCATCGCCAATCTCACATGTTTCTCCAATAACGACGCCCATTCCGTGGTCAATAAACAACCGATTTCCGATCGTAGCTCCAGGATGTATCTCAATTCCTGTCATAAAACGGCTAACCTGCGAAATGAACCGGGCAACCGAGAACCATCTTCGCTTGTATAAAAAATGAGCGATCCGGTGTGCCCATATCGCATGCAGCCCTGAGTAGGTGAATACCACCTCAAACCAACCTCGGGCCGCCGGATCGTTTTCAAACACCGCCTGGATATCTGATCTGATCTTCTTGAACATGCTCGTTCCCCTCTTGTTCAGGTTCCCGTCCTCCGGCTTACCGGACGGCGCGTTCCTTGGTAGTGTACTGCACACTCGCCTAAACAAAAAAACGCCCCTGCAGCATTTAGCTGCAGAGGCGTTTATCGCGGTCCCACTCTGCTCGGTCCATTCTTAAATAGAATGAGCCCTCAAGCGGTTTGGTAACGGAAACCAATCGTCACAACCTATCCTAACGTTTTCCCATGTCATGATCGACAAAGGCGGGGCCGGATTCGGCTGTGCAGCTCACGGGCGCATTTCGACTGATGGACAGTGGATGGTTCACAGCCACCGCATCCAAAGAAATCTCTCTTTGCTACGGGACCATCCTCTCTGAATCTGTCCGGGTCAGTCTACTCCTCCCGATCTTTGCTGTTCTATTAGATACATCATATCAATTATTCGTTGTGTTGTTATTATAGCGAAAAGGCCTCAGACTGACAACAGCCTCCTACGTAATCTATCCATCGTAGGACTGTGTTCAGATTCCAAATAAACGGAATGTCCTCGACTAAGATTATTTTACTTGTGCAAGCAGGCGTTCGATCACCGTATCACGACCCAGAAGTACGATCGTTTGGTTCAGATCCCGTCCATGCGTCTGTCCAGTCAAGGCTACACGAATTGGCATAAAGAGCTGTTTGCCCTTAAAGCCGGTTTCTTTCTGTACTTCCTTGATCAATGCAGCCATTTTACTTGGAGTAAACTCTTCGCTCGCCTGTACTTTATCCGCAAATGCCTTCAGTACGGTTGGCACCTGCTCCTCCGCAAGCACTGCTTCTCCTTCACTTTCAAGCTCCAGATTGGAACGGAAGAATACTTCCGACAATTCCACAATATCGGAGGCAGAATTCATCTGCTCTTGGTACAGGTGTACCAGAGTATAAGCCCATTCTTTTTGTTCAGCAGACAGCTCGGAAGAAATACGTCCAGCCTTTTGCAGATGCGGAATGGCCATTTCGGCAATACGTTCCGGGTCAGCATGTTTGATATAGTGGTTGTTCAAGTGAGCCAGCTTGTGGGTATCAAATACCGCCGGGCTCTTGGACAGACGTTTCGTATCAAAAATGGAGATCAGTTGCTCTTGCGAGAAGATCTCTTCTTCCCCTTCCGGCGACCAGCCGAGTAAGGAAATGAAGTTAAACATCGCTTCAGGCAAATAGCCGAGCTGATCATACTGCTCAATGAACTGAATAACGGACTCATCCCGTTTACTCAGCTTCTTGTGATTTTCATTCACGATCAGCGTCATATGACCGAATTGCGGTGGCTCCCAGCCAAGCGCTTCATAGATCATCAGTTGACGCGGCGTGTTTGAGATGTGATCTTCCCCGCGCAGGACGTGGGAGATCTTCATCAAGTGATCATCCACAGCAACGGCATAGTTGTATGTGGGAATGCCGTCTTTTTTCACAATGACGAAGTCACCGGATTCCTTGCTGTTGAACGAGATTGTGCCTTTAACCATATCATCAAACGTATATGTGCGCTCTTCCGGCACACGGAAACGAATACTCGCTACGCGGCCTTCCGCTTCAAACGCACTAATTTGCTCTGGAGTCAGGTCACGGTGTTTGCCAGAATAACGCGGTGTTTCTCCACGTGAAGACTGTTCCTCGCGCTCTTGCTCCAATTCTTCTTCCGTGCAGAAGCAACGGTAAGCCAGACCTTTATCCAGCAATTCCTGCGTATATTTACGATAGAGGTCCAGACGTTCCGTTTGACGGTATGGTCCGTATTCTCCGCCCACGTCAATACTTTCGTCCCACTCAATTCCGAGCCATTTCAGGTATTTCAGCTGGCTTTCTTCACCACCGGCAATATTCCGTTTCACGTCCGTATCTTCAATACGAATAATGAATTTACCGTTATTATGTTTGGCATATAAATAGTTAAACAACGCCGTACGGGCATTCCCGATATGCAGGTGTCCCGTTGGGCTCGGCGCGTAACGCACACGAATATCCGTGCTCATATGATCCCCTCCGTCACTAATTGATTGATGATATCACACACGTACAAGGCAAACAACGGATTGAGCGGCAATGCCCTCTCCCCGTCCCGGGAATCCCAGTTGCTCTGTCGTTGTTGCTTTCACGTTCACCTGTGTTACATCCGCTTCCAGTGCCTTGGCAATAACCTCAGCCATCTGTGGGATATAAGGAGCCATCTTTGGCTTCTGGGCAATAATCGTTGAATCGATATTCCCTAGCTTATACCCGCGATCCTTCACAAGCTGCCATACATGCTCCAGCAATTTCAGGCTGTCGGCATCTTTGAATTCCGGATCGGTATCCGGGAAGTGCTTGCCAATATCCCCAAGTGCCAGTGCACCCAAAATGGCATCACTGATCGCGTGCAACAGCACGTCTGCGTCCGAGTGACCCAGCAGGCCTTTTTCATAAGGAATCGTTACTCCGCCAATAATACACGGGCGTCCCTCTACCAGCTGATGTACATCAAATCCCTGTCCTACACGTATCATCGCTTCTTCTCTCCCCCCAGCAAAAACGCAGCATATTTCAAATCTTCCGGCGTTGTTAATTTGATATTGGTATAATTGCCTTCCACAACCTTGACCGACATTCCCTGACGTTCAGCCAGCATGGCATCATCTGTTCCCAGAAATCCGTCCTGCTCAGCTGATTCGTAGGCGGAGAGCAGGGAAGAAAGACGAAAAGCCTGCGGGGTTTGAATGCTCCACAGACTGCTGCGGTCTGGCGTCGCCGTAACGACTCCTTCCGCATTCACTTGTTTGATCGTATCCTTCACGGGAACCGCCAGTACAGCTGCTCCACCACCGGCTATGGCGGCCGCCATGCATCCCTTGATCTGCTCATGGTTCACAAAAGGACGTACCCCGTCGTGAACGAGAACCCAATCCGTCCCAAGTGCCTCAAGGCCTTTATGGACAGAATGTTGTCTCTCTTTCCCTCCGGGGATAACACGGACACGTGAATCCAGTTGGTATTCTTTTACCCAATCCTGGCAGCGTTCAACATCTGCGGTTCCTGTGACCAGCACCATCTCGCGGATCTCGTCCAGCGCAGCAAATACCTCAAGCGTATGTATGAAAACGGGCTTGTCCTGCAGCAACAGAAACTGTTTGCTCTCGGTCGTCCCCATCCGGGTTCCGCGACCTGCTGCCACAATGACAACGCCCCACCCTTTATCCATGCCGCAATCCCTGCCTTGTCTGTCAGTTTATCGTCCAAAGATATACAATATCATTCAACGATACACTACCCATCATACCGCTTTATTGGGCTTTTTCCAACAGTTTCGGCTTGGCAAAAATCATTCGTCCCGCTGAAGTCTGCAACACACTGGTCACCAGCACTTCCATCATCATGCCGATATACTCGCGTCCGCCCTCCACAACGATCATTGTGCCATCATCCAGATAGGCTACACCTTGACCATGCTCCTTGCCATCCTTGATGATCTGCACCATGATCTCCTCACCTGGCAGAACAACCGGCTTAACCGCATTGGCGAGATCATTAATATTCAACACAGATACACCCTGGAGTTCGCACACTTTGTTCAGGTTAAAGTCATTGGTGACCACTTTGCCCTGAAGCACTTTAGCCAGTTTAACCAGTTTGCTGTCCACCTCGGAGATTTCCTCGAAATCCCCCTCGTAGATCAGGACTTTTACATCAAGTTCCTTCTGGATTTTGTTCAAAATGTCCAGTCCACGCCGTCCTCTGTTCCGCTTGAGCAGATCCGATGAATCGGCAATATGCTGTAACTCCTCCAGAACAAATTCCGGAATTACGATCGTGCCTTCAATAAATCCGGTTTTGCATATATCAGCGATACGCCCATCGATAATAACACTGGTATCCAGAATTTTATGTTCTTCCATCCGTCTGTCCTCGTCCACCTCGGGATGACCCCATCGTCCAGTCATCCAGAAGGCCCCTAGATCGTCTTTCTTCGCCATGGCAAGGGCATAACCGGAATAAGCACTAATCACCGTCAGCGCCACTTGCAGCACTTCTCCTGCCGTCCCCATCCATCCCACAACAGGGTAGAGCAACAAGGCCACGAGCAATCCTGCAACTGTACCTGCAGCACCTGCAGCCAATTCGTTCATAGGTACTTTTGCCAATGAATTAATTCCACTATGCAGCCTGTCTGCCATCAATGTTCCACCAATATTACATACAGCCATAAACATTACAGCTCCCAGCAGCGTCGATATACCAGCTCCCAGTAATCCTGCTGACTGAATCCACTCCGCCATCCATGGGACCGATTTTCCTGCCAGATGATATGCCGTGTAGCCGAACCATGCACCGCACAATCCTGTAAAAGTTAAAATGCCTTTTTTCCACATTAGTCCCTGCACCTCCTTCAATGTATCTTGATCTTTATATCCAGTATGATCCAATTCCTGAATTACTAATCCCATCTGGAAGAACTTTTTGGAAATGTTGCAATCGTCAGTTGAAAGTAGGTAAATTATTGGCATATAATGAATTCAATTCATATCCCGAGGTGAGTGGCAAAATGAGTACGCTAAGTTTACAGGCTTTCCAGGATCAAGTTTCTGAACTGTTGTTGCGTCATCGCAGCCTGATTGATGTACTGTCCAAAACGGGACAAGCCGGAGCGTCTGTTAACCGTGCCGTGTCCAAAGCCATTACCGAATGCGGCTGCATCGAGCTGCACGCCACCAAGCAGAAATATGCCCCGGAGAGCGATATCGCTCAAACCAAGGGCCTGCTGGAAACGCATGTGGAAGGTGAGTTGTGTGAGAACTGCAGAGAGGTCATCAGCTCTGAGCTAGGGCGGAACCTGTTCTACATGTCGGCTCTCTGCAATCTGCTGGACATTAACATGGAAGAGGTCGTAAATCACGAATCACAGAAGTGTTCAACGTTAGGGATGTTTAATCTGTCGTAAGAAGATATGTATGTCGTCCGTAAGGGTTTCTTTTACCGTAAATAGATCTGAATAAACAAAAAGCACGCATTCTCCAGTTCAGGAGAGTACGTGCTTTCTTTGTATAGTGTCTGTTCCCAAGGCGACTTAACGATCGGAAGGACGGGAAGATTTCTCATCCTTGCGCTTTTTCGCCCGACTACGTGAGGCCGCTGTTCGCACATTATGCTTCATTCCATACAGGGCGTATAACACCAACGGAATAAAGATCAATTTGGATAACTGCTCCGGGAAAATAACGGCTACGGCTATGGCAAATAACACAACCCATGGTGCAATCCAGATTGCCTTGCGTGGCAAACCGACCTTTTTGAAATTGGGATATTTAAGCGAACTCACCATCAGATACGATAACAGCAACGTAGCAATCATCATGCTAACCGGGCCAATATCCTTATTGAACAAGGACAGTGTGGCCAGTACCCCGCCGGCTGCCGGTATCGGCAGACCTGTGAAGTATCCGGGAATTCCCGGACGAACGTTAAACCGTGCAAGACGAATGGCTCCACAGATCGGAAAAGCCGCTGTTGCGATCCAGGCGAGGATCGGCATTGAATCTTGAAACGACACCATAAATATGATCAGGGCTGGTGCTGCACCAAAGGAAACCATGTCAGACAAGGAATCCAGTTCCTTGCCGAATTCACTTTGAGCATTGAGTGCACGTGCCACTCGGCCATCCAGACCATCCAGCAGCATCGCTACAATGACCATAATGGCAGCCAAACTGTAATTTCCATCAATCGCAAGCAAAATTGCCATCATTCCAAGAAACAGATTACCCAGGGTAAAGAGATTCGGAATGAATCTGGTTAGCATCGTTGTTTCACCTCATCCATTTCAAGCCTTTATATAGGCAAACCCTTACATCTGTCTGTCGATAAACATTTGCTCCTGCAAACGTTTGAGGCCTTCCTTAATGGTCCGGGCACGAACTTCACCAATACCGTCCACTTCGTCCAGTTCTTCAATTGTAGCCATAATAACATGAGGCAATTGTTCGAATTGATCCACCAGATTATGGATAATGACATTGGGCAGGCGGGGGATCTTATTTAATACCCGGAATCCACGAGGGGCAACCGAATCCTCAGAAGTAGCCGCTGATGATGGATAGCCGAGAAGACGGACAATATGATGTGCATCCAGCAACTCATCGTCCGACAATCTTTTCAGTCCCACGATAATTTCACGGATTTTGTCATCACTGTCGTCACGGGCATAGTCTTTATACAATAACCAGGCCTCTTCTTCCGTTGTACCCACAAGTTCTTCCATTTGCATGGAAATGAGTCGTCCCTCATTCCCGAGTTCATGAATGTACCGTTGGATTTCCGTTTTGATCCGCATCACCATTTCGGTACGCTGAATCACATTAACCACTTCAGGAATCGTTACTAATTCCTCAAATTCCGAAGCACTCAGATTCGTAAGGGACTGTGTTAATACCGCTTTGTATTTCTCCAGGGTTTGGATCGCTTGATTCGCTTTGGTCAAAATAACCCCGATTTCCTTGAGGGAATAACGAAGTGTTCCCTGATACAAGGTAATGATATTCCGGCGCTGCGATATGGATACGACCAATTTACCCGTTTGCTTTGCTACACGCTCTGCCGTCCGGTGACGAATCCCCGTCTCTGATGAAGAGATAGATGAATCCGGGATTAACTGGGTATTGGCGTAAAGAATACGCTTCAAATCCTCGCTAAGAATAATGGCTCCATCCATCTTGGCGAGTTCATACAGATAGTTCGGGGAGAAATCACAGTTAATCGAGAATCCCCCATCCACCACTTCCATTACTTCAGGGCTGTATCCTACAACAAGCAGTGCGCCCGTCTTGGCGCGCAGCACATTTTCCAGACCTTCGCGGAAAGGTGTACCTGGTGCGATCAGCCTTAACAACTCATTCATATTATCCAGTTGGCTCATATCTTTCATCTTGTTATGCCCCCTAATCTAAAGCAACCGCTAGTGCATCTGCCACGGTATTCACACCGATCAGTTGTATCCCGCGAGGATGTTTCCAGCCCTTTAAGCTTTTTTCTGGTAAAATGACTCGTTTGAAGCCCAGCTTTGCGGCTTCCTTCACTCGTTGTTCGGCCCGTGATACGGCTCGAACTTCACCTGTCAGACCGATCTCGCCAAAGATGACGTCGTCCGGCTTGGTCGGTACATCTCTCAAACTGGATGCAATGCTGACGGCAACCGCCAAATCTACAGCGGGCTCATCCAACCGTACTCCACCAGCCACGTTCAGATACGCATCCTGGGTCTGTAAAAACATCCCCATCCGTTTCTCCAGCACTGCAATGATCAGATTTAATCGATGCAGATCTACCCCTGTTGCCATACGGCGGGGAGAAGGGAAATGGGTGGTTGAGATCAACGCCTGTAATTCCACGAGCAGAGGACGTGTCCCCTCCATACTGGCAACTACCGTTGAACCTGCTACACCCAGTGGACGTTCCGACAAAAAGAGTTCGGACGGATTGCCCACCTCACGAAGTCCATCCTCGCCCATTTCAAAAATACCAATCTCATTGGTGGAACCAAAACGGTTCTTCACCGCACGCAACAGGCGATACGTATGATGCCGTTCTCCTTCAAAATAAAGCACGCAATCCACCATATGTTCTAACATACGTGGACCGGCAATAGCACCTTCTTTGGTAACATGCCCCACAAGAACCGTTGCAATGCCTCTGCCTTTGGCAATCCGCATGAACCTTGACGTACATTCCCTTACCTGTGCAACACTACCAGGCGCACTGGTAACTTCGGGAAGATATACCGTCTGAATGGAGTCGATGACCAGAAAATGCGGCTGGATCTGATCCACCGCTTCCTCTACACGTTCCATATTGGTTTCACACAGTACATACAACTCGGCAGAGAGTGCCCCGAGACGGTCTGCCCGCAATTTGGTTTGCTTTACTGATTCCTCACCGGAAACATATAACACACGCAAACCCGAATGCGTCAAAGCATGAGACGTCTGCAACATCAACGTTGATTTACCAATACCCGGATCTCCGCCCACCAGAACGAGTGAACCCGGAACGATTCCGCCACCCAATACCCGGTTCAACTCTCCGATTCCAGTCTGTACACGCGGTTCCTGACCGCTATCTATATCTATGATAGGAAGCGGTTTATCTTTACTGTCAAACAGAGGAGAATTTCTCCCTTGTGTTTTGACCACCGTCTCTGTTTCTTCCACCATTGAATTCCATGACTGACAACCCGGACACTTACCGTACCACTTGGGGGCTTCATAGCCGCATTCCGTACATTGAAACTTGGTTTTAACTTTGGCCACTTCAGCACTCCTATAATTTAATTTTATAACAGCATTTTGCATTATTCGACGAATTTCACCCAAACTCCCTGACGTGCAGGGTTACTAAAAGTTTACCATTGTTTGAGATTTTTCGTAAAGGATTATCGCAAACTTTACACATGTTCCTGACATAATCATGTCCGTCTTCTGTCCAAAGTGCAAAAAATCCTCCCCGGCCGAAGCCGAGAAGGATTTGATTAAGGATTATGGATCAATACAAGCTGAAGTTTAACTCCAAAGCTTGCTAATTATTATTTAGTTTCGATTTCCTCATTGGACGGAACGACTACGTCTTTTTTCGTAACAGACAGTGCACCGTTCTCTTCGTCGATGAGCAATGAATCCCCTTTGGTTACGTTACCTGTGAGCAACTCTTCGGACAATTTGTCCTCGATATGCTTCTGGATCGCCCGACGAAGCGGACGCGCACCGTAAGCTGGATCAAAGCCTGACTTCGCAAGGAAAGACTTGGCATTATCAGTGAGTTCGAAATCGACCTCATGTTCGAGCAGTCGTTTACGAAGTTCTTCACTCATAAGCGTAACAATTTCTGCGATGTGTTTTTCTTCGAGTGAATGGAACACGATAATCTCATCAATCCGGTTAAGGAACTCTGGACGGAAGCTTTTCTTCAGCTCATCCATCACTTTCCCCTTCATGTTGTCATAATCTGCTCCTGCATCTACAACTGCAGTGAAGCCCAGTGTAGAGTTACGTTTGATCGCTTCGGCACCCACGTTGGATGTTAGAATGATCAGCGTATTGCGGAAGTCAACGACGCGACCTTTGGAATCCGTCAGTCGACCATCCTCAAGCACTTGTAACAAGATATTGAATACTTCTGGATGTGCTTTCTCGATTTCATCGAGCAAGACTACGGAATATGGTTTGCGACGAACTTTCTCTGTCAGCTGACCACCTTCTTCGTACCCAACATATCCTGGAGGCGCTCCGACAAGTCGGGAAGTCGAATGTTTCTCACCATACTCGGACATATCAATCCGGATTACTGCATTTTCATCGCCGAACATCGCTTCAGCCAGAGCACGAGCAAGTTCTGTTTTACCTACACCTGTAGGGCCGAGGAAAATGAATGAACCCATCGGACGTTTTGGATCTTTAAGTCCCGCACGAGCACGACGAACCGCACGGCTGACAGACTTCACTGCCTCATCCTGACCGATGACACGTTCATGTAGAATAGACTCCAGATTCATCAGACGCTGTGTCTCTTCTTCTTTCAGTTGGTTCACAGGGATTCCTGTCCAGCTGGCTACCACTTGTGCGATATCCTCAGGAGTAACCTCGGAATCGGTGCGACCTTGTTTCTCTTTCCACTGGTTCTTCGTTACATCCAGCTCTTCACGGATTTTCTGTTCCGTATCACGCAGAGCTGCTGCTTTTTCGAACTCCTGACTTTGAACTGCAGCGTCTTTTTCCTTACGGATATCTTCCAGACGGCTTTCCAGTTGTTTCAGGTTTGGTGGGATCGTGTAAGAGTTCAATCTTACTTTGGAACCCGCTTCATCAATTAGGTCGATCGCTTTATCCGGCAGGAAACGGTCTGTAATGTAACGGTCAGACAGTTTAACCGCCTGCACAATTGCTTCGTCCGTAATTTTCACGCGGTGATGCGCCTCATAACGGTCACGCAAACCGTGCAAGATTTGAATCGCTTCTTCCGGAGAAGGCTGATCTACAGTAATCGGTTGGAAACGACGCTCAAGCGCTGCATCCTTCTCGATGTATTTACGATACTCATCCAGCGTTGTTGCACCAATGCACTGCAATTCTCCACGGGCCAGAGCCGGTTTCAAAATGTTAGAAGCATCGATGGCACCTTCAGCTCCGCCTGCGCCAATCAAGGTATGCAATTCGTCGATAAACAGAACAATGTTACCTGCTTGGCGAATCTCATCCATGATTTTTTTCAGACGATCTTCGAACTCACCACGATATTTGGTTCCAGCGACTACAGAACCCATATCCAGGGTCATTACACGTTTGTCGCGCAATGTTTCCGGAATCTCATTTGCGATGATTTTTTGTGCAAGGCCTTCAGCAATCGCTGTTTTACCTACACCTGGCTCACCGATCAATACCGGGTTGTTCTTCGTACGACGGCTGAGCACCTGGATGACACGTTCAATTTCTTTACTACGTCCAATGACCGGGTCAAGGTTATTCTCTCTGGCGTATGCCGTGAGGTCACGTGCCAGACTGTCCAGCGTTGGTGTGCTGACATTGGCAGGTGTGCCATTATGGCTGGATACAGCTTCACTGCTGCCAAGCAATTGCAGCACTTGTTGACGTGCTTTGTTCAGGCTAATTCCCAGGTTATTGAGCACACGTGCTGCAACACCCTCGCCTTCACGAATCAATCCGAGCAGGATATGC
Organism: Paenibacillus sp. FSL H7-0942; assembly: GCF_045040715.1. Lineage (NCBI taxonomy): Bacteria > Bacillati > Bacillota > Bacilli > Caryophanales > Paenibacillaceae > Paenibacillus > Paenibacillus sp. FSL H7-0942. Next base: position 6,191,047 of record NZ_CP150279.1, read on the forward strand.
TCTGTGCCTACATAAGTGTGGCCCAATTTACGAGCTTCATCCATAGACAGTTCAATTACTTTTTTCGCACGTGGCGTATATGCAATGTTGGTAGGTTGCTCTTGGCCACGGCCAATTAGCGTTTCTACTTCATCCTGAATTTTTTCCAATCCGAGTCCCAGGCCGATCAGTGCTTTGGCTGCGATGCCTTCGCCTTCACGAATGAGGCCGAGCAAAATATGCTCAGTACCGATGTTATTATGACCGAGACGGACAGCTTCTTCCTGCGCGAGTGCGAGCACCTTTTGGGCCCGTTCCGTAAATCTTCCAAACATCATATCTCCTGCACCTCCATGGTTTTGGATAAAACGAGGGTCATATAATGAAATAACCGTCGTATTCTTCATATCATTTTTGTTTGCAGCCATGCTGCGAATAAAGTCATTCGGCATTTGTACATGCCTTATTATATAAAAGCCGCAATGCGGCATGAAACCATAATTCAATACTATATCAGGCTACTAGGACTGCTTCGCTGCATTGATCGTATCACGAATCAACTGAGCACGGTATATGTCACGCTCATCTGTGCGCATATCTTCCCCGAATGTTTTCTGCAAAAATCCCGGCTGTGTCATGACATTCAACTCATTCATTACCGTAATGGACAGTCCATCCAACAATCCGAGATCCACGCCAAGGCGTACATCCGATAAGCGCTGTGCAGCTTCCTTGGAATCAACAATAGCTGCATGAGACAATATGCCATAAGAACGCATGACACGATCCGTAATCCGCAGTCTGGAGTCGGTAATTAACCGTTCTCTGGCTGTACGTTCATGACCAATCATCTGTAACACAACACCATGCAGGTTCTCAATGACTTCCTGTTCGGTCTGTCCCAATGTAATCTGGTTCGAGATCTGGAACAGGTTACCCATCGCCTCGCTACCTTCACCGTATATTCCTCTTACCGTCAATCCCACTTGGGAAACTGCGGTTAGAATACGGCCTATCTGCTGTGTCATCACGAGGGCAGGCAAGTGCATCATAACCGATGCTCTGACACCTGTACCTACATTAGTAGGACAGCTGGTTAAGTATCCTCTGCGATCATCAAAAGCATAATCCACATGCGCTTCAAAAGCATCATCTATTGCGGAAGCTTTCTCCCAGGCTTCTTTCACCTGGAACCCCGGATAGAGGCACTGGATACGAAGATGATCCTCTTCATTAATCATAATACTGACAGACTCATCCTCACTGAGAATAACCGCACCATTCCTGGATTCATTCGCAAGACTTGGACTGATGAGATGTTTCTCCACCAGCACCCGTTTGTCGAGTTCGTCAATATCGATCAGATCCAACGTATGAAAATCCCCAAAGGCATGAACGTCATCGTATTGAAGTACTTCGCTCAGCTTATTCAGCACCTCTTCCGATTGCTCATTGGAAGCCAGCATCGGAAACGGAACATGCTGAAGGTTGCGTGCAATCCGGACACGGCTGCTAATGACAATTTCGGAATCAGCCGCATCACTGCGCATCCAGTCGCTGAGCGCCTTCTCTGTAAAGCGCAGATTAGGCATTACGCATCCCTCCTACTCATGACAAACTTTACTCCTGAGCTATTCCTTTTTCAAGTCCTCTGATCTGGTCACGGATCTGGGCCGCCTCTTCAAATTCCTCTTGCGCGATGCTCTCTTGTAGCTCACGCTTCAGATCAGCAATTTGCCGTTTCACCTTGATGCGACCACCAGCTCGTGCAGGCACTTTGCCTACATGGGACGTATTACCATGAACCCGCTTGAACAAAGGATCCAGACGACTGTCAAAATATTTATAACATGAACTGCAGCCGAACCGGCCTATCTTACTAAATTGTGCGTACGTCATACCACACTCTTCACATTGAAGAGCTTTTGCAGGTGGTGTTCCTGCCGATCCACTTTTGCCGGCTGGATCAAAATCAAGCAATCCGGACAACAAGTTGTGAATGGAAAACCCACCTGCTGTTCCAGGGATCATTTCCCCTTTTTCACGGGCACATGACTCACAAATATGGAATTCCGTCTTCTCTCCATTTACGATCTTCGTAAAATGAAGTGTCGCCGGACGTTTATTGCATTCTTGGCACAGCATATTGATGTACCTCCTTTGACCCCGATAGTTTTCATTTACCGAGCAAAGATATTAACATCGCCTTCAACATTCTGGCACGAATTTGATCCCGGTAAGGAAGTTTGACCAATATAACCTCTCTAGATACAGCAGCTCGCATCAACCCGGCTTCCCGCTTGTTCAAGAAGCGCGCTTCTTCCAGTTGATAGATCAGACCTTCGGCAGCTGTCTGCCCGATCTCTTCACCAATACTATGGTGCAAATGATTATGCAGAGCTGATTGGGCCGGTAATTCAATGCGCTGTATGCGAACATAACCACCACCGCCGCGTTTACTCTCTACCAGGTATCCCTTCTCGAGTGTAAAACGTGTGCTGATGACATAATTGATCTGGGAAGGTACACATGAGAATTGATCTGCCAGATCATTACGCTGAATTTCAACCATTCCTTCGGGACTTTCATGCAAAATACTCTTCAGATATCGTTCGATAATATCAGAGATATTACGCATCCAATCATCCTCCACTGTCTGAAACGTTAAGTCAATAAGGACCCACACGCCCCCACAGAGTACACCTTCTCTACCCATTTAACCAATCAGGGAAACAGCGAATCTTGCTTCCACAGGTGTCAACAGGAGAGCGAAGGAAGCACGAAGGTCCTTTAATATTCCCTTGATCCTCCGATGAAATGAATCCCGTATATTGGCGATCATGCATCAGATTGTAGAAAGAAAGCTACTTAAGTATTAAACCTTTAGTTGACTTTGACTTTCTTTGACTTTATAACCATTATAGCATATTTTGTGGTTTTGCCAAGTGGGGTCACTATTCATTTTTTACGATTTTACACGAAATATTCCCCGGACACAAAAAAACCTCCCCAAAATTGCTGGAGAAGTCCATTGGTCTTTCAATCACGCCGTATTTCTATATAAGCTAATCAAGTTAAATGGAGCAGTGGGAATAGTCATCAGAAGAAATCGAGCAAATAGGTTTCCCGTTCAGGAATCGCTTGTTCCAAAGCCTTGATTGCTGTGTTCGGTCCGTGAATTCTTCCGATTCGTGCCATTTCCGTTGGTCTGCGATATCCCATCAGGACCGCGGTAAGGGATTGAATATCCACCTTAATGATCTGATCATCAGTAATTGGCTCCGATGTTTTCCATATGGACGCTGTTCCGTTCATTGCCACGTTTAATTGCCATACCCCTTCATTCCATGGAGCGTGGGCATCTTCTACCTGAAGTACAATCTGCACCGGTGAGTCCTGGCTTGCAAATGGATACTGGGATATAAACTGCTCTACACTAACGATACGCGCCATAAAATAAGGTACAATCTCCTGCTGAATCCGTGGATTATCCAATTGGAAGGCAAGCGTATCACTGGCAGGCGCCTGCAACGTAACTTCCTGGATCATGGAATCATGGTTAGCAATAAAGGTCCACAGCCCTTGCCTAGCCTCTTCATTCAGATAGATGATCTCTTTAATGGTAAATTTATTTTCCTTAACCTCATATAAAAGATAACCTTGTGCTGCATCAGCTTCATCGTAATATACAGCCTTCTGGCTGGTCCCATTAACAAGAACTGAATTCTCCCACCTTGCATCATCCCGAACCAGAGTTCCGTTATAACGCTCAGCATAAGCACTGTATACTTCCTTTAATATGCTGAGGCCTGGATCCCCACGTCGAATCGTTCCAGGTGTCGCTTTTTTCAGAGGCAAATGAGCTGTAGGTACTTTATAACGTTTAAATTCAACATACGTCTCCCATCCATACTTCCGATAGAAACCAAAAGAGAATGGATGCAAGAATGATATGCTCTGTTTGTTACGATTCATTTCTTCCAACGCATGCTTCAGCAGACCCGCTACCCAGCCTTTGCGTCTATACTCTGGCCAGGTGGCAACACCCGCAATACCGCCCATCTCGAACGATCTGCCATGAATATAGGTTTGAAAAGGAATGATGTGAAGTTTGGCTCCTAGCTGCCCGTCCTCATATACACCCCATATATCCTGTGACGAAAATTGACTCCGCCGTTTTTCTTTCTGTTCTTCACTCATTACTACTTGAAAAGCATATTCGGAGAGTGCCATCGCCGGTTCAAAATCATCTACCGTCAATTTCTGAATTTCCATGTTGTCCTACACCCCATTCGCTAGAGTTATATCAATCCAAATCATGGCCTGATATCTGATATATGTACCCCTTAGAGTGTGTCAGAGGATTCTTACAAAGTCAAATAAGAGATGCTTTCGCATCCCCTAAAATAAACAAATAAAAACCACCACCGAATAACATCGGCAGTGGTTCTTCGCTTGGCGGCGTCCTACTCTCCCAGGACCCTGCGGTCCAAGTACCATCGGCGCTAGAGGGCTTAACGGTCGTGTTCGGGATGGGTACGTGTGGAACCCCTCCGCCATCGCCACCAAACGCATAGCTTAGCTTACATTTCAGAGATCGTTCTCTGAAAACTAGATTCGAAACGAAACACGCGAATTACAACTTGCTAATTGGATAAGCCCTCGACCGATTAGTACTGGTCAGCTCCATGCATTGCTGCACTTCCACCCCCAGCCTATCTACCTCGTCGTCTTCAAGGGGTCTTACATACTGGGAAATCTCATCTTGAGGGGGGCTTCACGCTTAGATGCTTTCAGCGTTTATCCCGTCCGTACATAGCTACCCAGCGGTGCTCCTGGCGGAACAACTGGTACACCAGCGGTACGTCCATCCCGGTCCTCTCGTACTAAGGACAGCTCCTCTCAAATTTCCTACGCCCACGACAGATAGGGACCGAACTGTCTCACGACGTTCTGAACCCAGCTCGCGTACCGCTTTAATGGGCGAACAGCCCAACCCTTGGGACCTACTTCAGCCCCAGGATGCGATGAGCCGACATCGAGGTGCCAAACCTCCCCGTCGATGTGGACTCTTGGGGGAGATAAGCCTGTTATCCCCAGGGTAGCTTTTATCCGTTGAGCGATGGCCCTTCCATGCGGTACCACCGGATCACTAAGCCCGACTTTCGTCCCTGCTCGACTTGTAGGTCTCGCAGTCAAGCTCCCTTATGCCTTTGCACTCTTCGAATGATTTCCAACCATTCTGAGGGAACCTTTGGGCGCCTCCGTTACTCTTTAGGAGGCGACCGCCCCAGTCAAACTGCCCACCTGACACTGTCCCCGCACCGGATTACGGTACCAGGTTAGAACCTAGATACGATCAGGGTGGTATCCCAACGTTGCCTCCACGCAAGCTGGCGCTCACGTTTCAAAGGCTCCCACCTATCCTGTACAGATCGTACCCAAATTCAATATCAAGCTGCAGTAAAGCTCCATGGGGTCTTTCCGTCTTGTCGCGGGTAACCTGCATCTTCACAGGTATTAAAATTTCACCGGATCTCTCGTTGAGACAGCGCCCAAGTCGTTACGCCATTCGTGCGGGTCAGAATTTACCTGACAAGGAATTTCGCTACCTTAGGACCGTTATAGTTACGGCCGCCGTTTACTGGGGCTTCGGTTCACAGCTTCGGATTGCTCCTAACCACTCCCCTTAACCTTCCAGCACCGGGCAGGCGTCAGCCCGTATACTTCGCCTTACGGCTTCGCACAGACCTGTGTTTTTGCTAAACAGTCGCTTGGGCCTTTTCACTGCGGCCCCCTCGTGCTATTCACACTACCGGGGCACCCCTTCTCCCGAAGTTACGGGGTCATTTTGCCGAGTTCCTTAACGAGAGTTCTTCCGCGCGCCTTAGAATACTCTTCTCGCCTACCTGTGTCGGTTTGCGGTACGGGCACCATCACCTGGCTAGAGGCTTTTCTTGGCAGTGTGAGATCATGACCTTCGCTACTATAATTTTCGCTCCCCATCACAGCTCAGCCTTACAATGTGCGGATTTGCCTACACATCAGCCTTACTGCTTAGACGGACATCCATCAGTCCGCGTCACTACCCTACTGCGTCCCCCCATTGCTCATAACGGCTTACGGTGGTACAGGAATTTCGACCTGTTGTCCTTCGACTACGCCTTTCGGCCTCGCCTTAGGTCCCGACTTACCCTGAGCGGACGAGCCTTCCTCAGGAACCCTTAGGCTTTCGGCGGATCAGATTCTCACTGATCTTTTCGTTACTCATACCGGCATTCTCACTTGTATAATGTCCAGCGCTCCTTACGGTACACCTTCAACCCTTATACAACGCTCCCCTACCCCTGATGCAAAGCATCAAGCCATAGCTTCGGTGGTGTGTTTAGCCCCGTTACATTTTCGGCGCAGAGTCACTCGACCAGTGAGCTATTACGCACTCTTTCAATGGTGGCTGCTTCTAAGCCAACATCCTGGTTGTCTGTGCAACTCCACATCCTTTCCCACTTAACACACACTTGGGGACCTTAGCTGATGGTCTGGGCTGTTTCCCTTTTGACAATGGATCTTAGCACTCACTGTCTGACTCCCGGAAGTAAGTCTATGGCATTCGGAGTTTGACTGAGCTTGGTAACCCTTGCGGGCCCCGCACCCAATCAGTGCTCTACCTCCACGACTCTGTTTTCCGAGGCTAGCCCTAAAGCTATTTCGGGGAGAACCAGCTATCTCCGAGTTCGATTGGAATTTCTCCGCTACCCCCACCTCATCCCCGCATTTTTCAACATGCGTGGGTTCGGGCCTCCAGTGCGTGTTACCGCACCTTCACCCTGGACAGGGGTAGATCACCCGGTTTCGGGTCTACGTCCACGTACTAATTCGCCCTATTCAGACTCGCTTTCGCTGCGGCTCCGGCTCTTCACCTTAACCTTGCACGGGAACGTAACTCGCCGGTTCATTCTACAAAAGGCACGCCATCACCCCTAAAACGGGCTCTGACTTTTTGTAAGCACACGGTTTCAGGTTCTATTTCACTCCCCTTCCGGGGTGCTTTTCACCTTTCCCTCACGGTACTGCTTCACTATCGGTCGCTAGGAAGTATTTAGCCTTGGCAGATGGTCCTGCCGGATTCATACGGGGTTTCACGTGCCCCGCACTACTCGGGATCCGTCTCGGAGGGAACCAACTTTCAACTACAGGGCTTTTACCTTCTTTGGCGGGCCTTTCCAGACCTCTTCGCTTAACCGGTTCCTTTGTAACTCCATGTGAGACGTCCCACAACCCCAAAGAGCAAGCTCTCTGGTTTGGGCTTCTCCGCGTTCGCTCGCCGCTACTGACGGAATCACTATTGTTTTCTCTTCCTCAGGGTACTTAGATGTTTCAGTTCCCCTGGTATGCCTCTACATAACCTATGTATTCAGTTATGAGTAACTGGAAATTACCCCAGCTGGGTTTCCCCATTCGGACACCCCCGGATCAAAGCTTGCTTACAGCTCCCCGAGGCAGTTTCGTTGTTCGCCACGTCCTTCATCGGCTCCTAGCGCCTAGGCATCCTCCGTGTGCTCTTAGTAGCTTAACCATTTTGTTCCGGTTTCGGTCGCTCGCTTCCCTTGTTTTGCTTGCGCAAAGCCAAAAGTCGCTCTCACCCGATACCATCACAAAAGCAATTTAACTACCTTTATACACTTGACTTGTTTGCACAAGTTCAGCTTAAAGGAATGTTCTAATTCGCGTTTGTTTCGTTTCGATATCTAGTTTTCAAAGAACAAGCCAAATAGATGAAATTGTTTGGTGGAGCCAAGCGGGATCGAACCGCTGACCTCCTGCTTGCAAGGCAGGCGCTCTCCCAGCTGAGCTATGGCCCCTCAAATTCCATCAAAACTGAACAAATGGATAAGTAACTGTGTTGCTGTTGCAGGTTCTAAGAACCTGCATATTTGAATGTTTCCGTTGCAGGAAACGATTCTCCATAGAAAGGAGGTGATCCAGCCGCACCTTCCGATACGGCTACCTTGTTACGACTTCACCCCAATCATCTATCCCACCTTCGGCGGCTGGCTCCTTGCGGTTACCCCACCGACTTCGGGTGTTATAAACTCTCGTGGTGTGACGGGCGGTGTGTACAAGACCCGGGAACGTATTCACCGCGGCATGCTGATCCGCGATTACTAGCAATTCCGACTTCATGCAGGCGAGTTGCAGCCTGCAATCCGAACTGAGACCGGCTTTGTTGGGATTGGCTCCATCTCGCGATTTCGCAGCCCGTTGTACCGGCCATTGTAGTACGTGTGTAGCCCAGGTCATAAGGGGCATGATGATTTGACGTCATCCCCACCTTCCTCCGGTTTGTCACCGGCAGTCTATCTAGAGTGCCCACCCGAAGTGCTGGCAACTAAATATAAGGGTTGCGCTCGTTGCGGGACTTAACCCAACATCTCACGACACGAGCTGACGACAACCATGCACCACCTGTCTCCTCTGTCCCGAAGGAAAGATACATCTCTGCATCGATCAGAGGGATGTCAAGACCTGGTAAGGTTCTTCGCGTTGCTTCGAATTAAACCACATACTCCACTGCTTGTGCGGGTCCCCGTCAATTCCTTTGAGTTTCAGTCTTGCGACCGTACTCCCCAGGCGGAGTGCTTAATGTGTTAACTTCGGCACCAAGGGTATCGAAACCCCTAACACCTAGCACTCATCGTTTACGGCGTGGACTACCAGGGTATCTAATCCTGTTTGCTCCCCACGCTTTCGCGCCTCAGCGTCAGTTACAGCCCAGAGAGTCGCCTTCGCCACTGGTGTTCCTCCACATATCTACGCATTTCACCGCTACACGTGGAATTCCACTCTCCTCTTCTGCACTCAAGTCACCCAGTTTCCAGTGCGATCCGGGGTTGAGCCCCGGGATTAAACACCAGACTTAAATGACCGCCTGCGCGCGCTTTACGCCCAATAATTCCGGACAACGCTTGCCCCCTACGTATTACCGCGGCTGCTGGCACGTAGTTAGCCGGGGCTTTCTTCTCAGGTACCGTCACCTTGAGAGCAGTTACTCTCCCAAGCGTTCTTCCCTGGCAACAGAGCTTTACGATCCGAAAACCTTCATCACTCACGCGGCATTGCTCCGTCAGGCTTTCGCCCATTGCGGAAGATTCCCTACTGCTGCCTCCCGTAGGAGTCTGGGCCGTGTCTCAGTCCCAGTGTGGCCGATCACCCTCTCAGGTCGGCTACGCATCGTCGCCTTGGTGAGCCGTTACCTCACCAACTAGCTAATGCGCCGCAGGCCCATCCCCAAGTGACAGATTGCTCCGTCTTTCCAGTTTCCTTCAGGCGAAGAAAACAATTATTCGGTATTAGCTACCGTTTCCGGTAGTTGTCCCAAACTTGAGGGCAGGTTGCCTACGTGTTACTCACCCGTCCGCCGCTAAGTATCAAGGAAGCAAGCTTCCTATCAACTCCGCTCGACTTGCATGTATTAGGCATGCCGCCAGCGTTCGTCCTGAGCCAGGATCAAACTCTCCAATAAAGTATTGAAAAGAGCGATAAGCTCATTTTGAATCTGACGATTCATTGTGAATCAAAAGTTACTATCCATTTGTTCAGTTTTCAAGGAACTTGTATGTCCGTTTATGTTGACGTTTGTCAACCGGACAGGAATCTTATCATATCATGTTAACTAACTTACTGTCAACACTTTGTTTTCGTCATCTTTCAAATGATTATGACAATCATTCGTTTGAAGCGACAAGAAATAATATATCACGTAGTGATTTATTTAGCAAGCATTTTTAATCAACCTTCTGATATCATGATATCTTCATCTACGGTGTCTTGTTTCCAACCTGTATTCGACAGATTAGCACATTCTCTAAACAAGTGAAGGGTACCCTTAAAGTGCATTACATATAAAAGAAATAACTCAATTCTATAAATACTCCCTTCTATAACCACAATTAATAATGATCTAGATGAGTTTTAGTTAGAGTACCGATCGGGATAACGATCCCTGCCCTTCTGATGGTTTGAAGAAAGTGATCCAAAAACTCTATAATAAGGTATATAGATATAGAGATAAGGTTAACCAGTCAAGTGTACTACTTTCATAAGTAGCCTATGAACAATCGTATATCCATCTCGCATTGCACCTTTACACAGATCACGTACTCCATTCACAGCTAGCTAGTACATATCAAAGTTCTGAATAAACTCATTACTAACCTATATGGGGTGATCGCACTTGAAGCAATGGTTAAAGAACAGACGGAAAGGTTACGGCAAAAAGTTGGTTTCCATCCATGCGTGGAATGCCTGGATTGTTGTGATCCTTGCTATAACAGGTCTTATGCTGGTAGGCGGCTTTTGGCGCGAGATACTCGGAATTGGACGTGTCTGGTTAAAATGGCTACATATCATCGTTGGGCTAGCTATGCTGGCACCCGTAGTATATTACTTGATTTTGGCCGGAAAGCACTGGAAACAGCTTCGTAATAGACCCTGGCAAAAGGTGAACACCATCTTTGTTCTTGCGCTGCTGGTAGGCTGGCTACTCTCGGGTATTGTATTATGGCAGTTCAAGCTAGCTGGACCTCGATGGTCGAATGCTGCACTTTTGATCCATGACCTGCTGACTTGGGTGGGCTTACCTTATATTATCTATCACTCCATCACTCGGACCAAATGGTTAATGGACCCTGCACGTCGTGCGGTTAAAACCACTACAACTTCAACACGAACTCAAAATACAGCTGATCCATCTGATTCAATATCGGATGAAAAAGAAACTCCGGCTGCTATATCTTCTTCCCAGTTTGATCGCAGTTCCCAGAGAGATCCCCTCAAATCAGAGGAGCGACCTCAACCGTTGTATACACGACGAGCTTTCATCCGTTCTGCTGTGGGGGTTGGTCTCGCCGTGACTCTTGGTCCTACTTTTATATCCTGGGTAGGTCGAAATCTCAAGATCGATAATAGTATTGATAGCATGCTGGAGAACGATCCTAACCGTATGGTTCCTCTGCCACAACCGCTGTCTGCCTCTTCACCTCCCATTGGAGGCGGAGCTGAAGGTCATTTCCGCGTATATACGGTTACGCCTATACCGTCCTTCTCCAATGCTAACTGGTCTTTCCGAATCGATGGACTGGTTGAACGGGCACAGGTCTGGAATTGGGAACAATTCGTGAAGCTGGCGCGCACCGTACAGGTTAGTGATTTCCACTGTGTAACGGGCTGGTCTGTATATAAGAATACCTGGGAAGGCATTTCTCTTGCACAGCTTTTGAAACAAGCCGGGGTCAAACCGGAAGCTCACAGCGTGAAGTTTTATTCCGGTGATGGTGTGTATACGGATGCCATTACGATGGATCAAGCACAAATGGAAGATATTATGGTCGCTGTCATGCATGATGGCAAACCTATCCCTGCTGATCTTGGCGGTCCGGTACGGCTCGTCATTCCTCAGATGTATGCCTATAAATCAGTAAAATGGTTGAATCGCATTGAACTCATCGACAGCGAACATATCGGTTACTGGGAAGAACGAGGATATGATAAGGATGCATGGCTTACAGGGGCATCTCAGCGCATCCCTAACAATTTAAGTGGATCATGATGAGATAAGATAAGATTGGTGAGCGTTCTTTCGTTGTAAAAATAATTCAATAAACAGCAAAAGCCCCCGATCACATATTCGTGTCTTCGGGGGCTTTTTTCTTTTTCCTCATTATGAACTCTCTGATTACACTTTAACCCTGTGGGTTCAAAAGACGTACAAGTTCGTCCTCATCCTCAATCGTAGGAATGCCAAGATCATGGGCTTTGGTTAGTTTACTACCTGCCTTCTCTCCGGCAATAACCAAATCTGTCTTTTTCGACACACTGCCAGTCACCTTCGCTCCGAGCGCTTCCAGTCTTTGCGTTGCCTCTTCCCGCGTCAATTGGTGCAGCGTTCCGGTCAAGACGACCGTTTTACCACTGAAGAAGGAATCTTCCACAACAGCAACGGCTGGTGCCTCAGGTGCCTGAGCTTTCACGCCCAAGTTAAGCATTTTCTCAATTGCAGCCTGTGTAAACGGATCTGCAAAAAAGTTTACGATGCTCTCTGCCACAATACCACCCACGTCGGGTAGTTCAACCAGTTCTTCCACGGTTGCATTCATAATGGCGTGCAGATCTCGATAATGATCAGCGAGCATGCGCGTTGTCGATTTACCTGTGTTCGGAATACCCAGTGAGTATAAGAAGGAAGCCAAGTCTCTATCTTTACTAAGCTCAAGCGCAGCGATAAGGTTGTTCGCTTTCTTTTCCCCAAACCGCTCCAGCTTCACCAGATCATCAAACTGTAACGTATACAGGTCGGCAGGCTCACGTACGTTCAATTCATCATACAACTGAATCGCTGTTTTCTCACTGAACGTCTCGATGTCCATAGCATCACGGGAAGCAAAATGGGAAATACGTGCCACCGTTTGTGGTTTACACGCAAGTCTATTGTTACAGAACAGATGCGCTCCGCGTTGCTCCAGTGGGAATCCACATGCAGGACAATGCTCAGGGAAGACGATCTCCTCACCATCACTCTCCTCCGTCACTTTACCCAGAATCTCAGGAATGACGTCGTTGGAGCGACGGATAAAGACCCGTGTGCCCAGAGCAAACTTCAGATTTTTGCGCTCAATATCGCCGACATTGTTCAGAGTACAGTTCTGTACCGTTACCCCGGCAAGTTCAACCGGTTCTACGCGTGCCAGCGGAGTTACTTTGCCAGTACGGCCCACATTCCATACCACAGCGTTAAGAACCGTCGTGGTCTCTTCTGCCTCGAATTTATATGCCACCGCCCAGCGAGGGAATTTATCGGTATAACCCAGCACTTCGCGGGTGCGCATGTCCGTAATTTTGATAACAGCTCCATCGATCAGGTAGTCTAGCTGCCCCCGGTTCTCCTGAATCGCGGCCAGTTGTTCCATCACATCATCAAACTCATGGAAATACGTGATGGATGGATTAACTTTGAATCGGTTCTCACGCAGGAAGTCCATCATCTGCTGATGATTGGCAAACTGAATGTCATCCGAATAACCTACATTATAAAAATAAGCATTCAACCGACGCTCAGCCGTCGCCTTCGGATTCAGGTTGCGGAGCGCTCCCGCTGCTGCATTCCGCGCATTTTTGAGCGGCTCTGCCGCTGTCTCATTGTATCGATCCAGGACAGACAGATTCATGATACCTTCACCCTGTACTTCAATTGTACCGCTTGTATAAGGAATTTTGAGTGGAACGGATCGGATCGTTCTTACCTGTGCCAAAATACCTTCACCTACGGTACCGTTCCCTCGTGTAGAGGCTTGCACCAACTCACCGTTGGTGTATGTCAGGTTCAGCGTCAATCCGTCAAACTTCAACTCAATGACATAACCTGGTTCCGGTAAAGGCGTATCGGGATTTTTACTGTTATAGTCATTAATCAGTTTTAGTACACGGGTATTCCAGCTCCGAAGCTGCTCAATATTCTGTGCTTTGTCCAGACTCCATAAGGAGGATAAGTGGCGATGCGGGGTAAACCCCTTTAGCAGTTCGCCACCCACACGCTGTGTTGGAGAATCAGGCAGAACCATGCCGCTTTCCTGTTCCAGCGTAACCAGTTCATCGTACAGAAGATCATACTCCTTATCGCTGATCTGTGGCTGATCCATCGTGTAGTACTGATAATTATGCTGGTTCAGTTCGGTAACGAGTTGCTCCATCCGGTGCATCGGGTCCATACAGGGCCATCCCTCCGTTAATTTGATCTATGTAGAACGAACACTCCTATTGCACGTGAACTCCGATAACAGAATAACTTTCTGATCGCTGTTATCCCCGGATTTCTTTTAATCCATTTTAAAAGGTGGAAATCCGGGGATAAAGGCGAACGCTATGCTTCTTCAAGTTATTTCTGCTCTCTCTGTTATCGTGCAAAAGGAGGTTTCGTTCTTATTCTACTTTCGTAATTGGGGCAAATCCGGCAAGCAAACGTTTCACACCCACCGGAGCCGGGAAGGCAATCTGCAGTTCGGTATCATTACCTGTCCCTTTGACCGCAACAATGGTGCCTGTCCCCCATTTGCCATGCTGCACTTTATCTCCTGCCTTGAATCCTGCTTCACCATCAGAAGCTACCGGCTTGGAAGCAGAGGATGGCGTAGAATATGTTGGGCGGGAGACACTTGTGGTCACACGCGAAGTTGGCGTGGATGAGGTAGCAGATGAACCGCTTTTACTTTGGTGATCGAACAGCTTGGTGCCACCACCGAAGTTACTTCCTCCACTAGAGCCTAACCCACGTCCACCATATGAGCCTCCTCCGCTACTGCCACGGCGGTAACGATCACGAGCCATGGAGGTGTCTTCCTTCAGCTCATCCGGAATTTCATCCAGGAAGCGGGAAGGCGGGTTCGCTGTTGTACGTCCAAACAACGTCCGCATCTGTGCACAAGACAGGAAAAGTTGCTCTTCCGCACGGGTGATCCCTACATAAGCAAGTCGGCGTTCTTCCTCCAGCTCTTCATTGTCCATAAAGGCACGGCTATGCGGGAAGACTCCTTCCTCCATACCTACGATAAAGACAACCGGGAACTCCAGACCTTTGGCGCTGTGCATGGTCATCAGGGTAACCGCGTCGCTCTGATCCTCTTCATCATCGTTCATGCTGTCGATGTCAGCAATCAATGCAAGATCGGTGAGGAACGACACGAGCGTTTTATCTTCATTATTTTTCTCAAATTCCATCGTTACCGACAGGAACTCTTCAATGTTCTCCAGCCGTGCACGGGATTCGAGTGTGTTTTCATTTTGCATCTCAAGACGGTATTGGCTCATCTCAAGAATCTTCTCGGTCAATTCAGTTACAGACAGATACTCTACCATCTGATGCAACGCAGCGATCATGTCATAGAACTCCACCAGCGCATTCCGCGTACGACCAGCAAAACCAAGATCATCTACGACCTGAAGTACACGGAAAATAGAAATTCCACGCTCTCCTGCCGCAGCCGCGAGCTTCGCTACTGTTGTATCACCAATGCTACGTTTCGGTACATTAATGATCCGGGTAAGACTGATATCATCGTCGGGGTTGGATAACAGGCGCAGATACGCCAGAATGTCCTTGATCTCTTTACGATCATAGAACTTGATGCCGCCGACAATCTGATACGGAATATCAGACTTGATCAGAATTTCCTCTATAACCCGGGACTGAGCGTTGGTACGGTACAAAATGGCATGGTTCTGATAGGATTTGCCGTTCTTCACATTTTTACTAATCTCAGAGGTAACAAAATACCCCTCATCATGCTCGGAATCCGCACGGTACACCTTGATCTTCGAACCACCCTCTTTGTCCGTCCACAGTTTCTTCGGTTTACGCCCTGTATTCAGGCCGATCACTTCATTCGCTGCATTCAGGATATTGGAAGTTGAACGATAGTTCTGCTCCAGCAAAATCGTACTTGCTTCAGGGTAATCTTTCTCAAAGTTCAGGATATTGCTGATATCCGCCCCACGCCAGCGATAGATCGACTGGTCACTATCCCCTACAACGCAGATGTGATGGTGACTGTCAGCGAGCATGCGGCACAGCATGTACTGTGCACGGTTCGTATCCTGATACTCGTCCACGTGAATGTATTGGAATTTCTTTTGGTAAAAGTCGAGGACTTCCGGCACTTCTTTGAACAGTTGAATGGTCTGCATAATGAGATCGTCGAAATCAAGTGAGTTGTTGGCTCTTAACTTTTTCTGATACATCTTATATACCTTCGCCACAATACCCTCGAAATAGTCTCCCGACTGCTTCTCATATTGCTCCGGACTGATCAGTTCATTCTTGGCCGTGCTCATCATGGATTGAACTGCTTTGGGCTCGAATTTCTTGGTATCGATATTCTGATCTTTCATACAGCTACGAATTACAGATAATTGGTCCGATGAGTCCAAAATACTGAAGTTGGAGGTAAAGCCAATACGTTCAATGTCACGGCGCAAAATACGCACGCACATGGAGTGGAACGTGGATACCCATATGTCGCGGCCCTGAGATCCACCTACGAGTTGGGATACACGGTCTTGCATCTCACGGGCGGCTTTGTTCGTAAATGTAATCGCTAAAATGCCCCACGGGGGCGCTTTCCGTGTTGCAATGAGGTAGGCAATCCGGTGTGTCAGCACCCGCGTCTTGCCGGAGCCGGCTCCGGCCATAATCAGCAGCGGGCCATCCGTCGCCTCGACGGCTTGCCGTTGAGGGGTGTTAAGTCGTGCAACGGCATCATGTATATTTACAGGTTGCATGCATGCATGCTCCTTTCGTTGGTTGGTCTATAAAGCAAAATTAATAGGTTACACTTGCCACTCCGATGACAGAATAATCTTCCGATCGCTGTTATTCCCGGATTTTTCATCTACTTTTTCAAAGGTAAAAATCCGGTAATAAAGGCGAACGCTCCGCTTCTCCAGCTTATTTCTGTCCTCTTCGTTCTCGTGTAAAAATTAGTTTAGCTTATATTTAAAGGTAGTAAAAATACAAGAGAGAACACTTCGTTTCTGTGTAAACCTTACTCTTGTATACGAATTGCTTAATTAGTAAGGGCAAAGTTCTATTTTAACAGATCATAAGGGGAAAATGGGGGAATGGTAAACTAAACCGATTAAATGGTTCCTTTTACAGCCAAAACCGTCTCAAGTGCCTTAGTTAAATCGCTGTACACAATGTTACCTACCACGACAGTATCTGCCACTTGGGCAGCTTGCGCGGCTTTCTCCGAATCATCAATTCCGCCGCCGTAGATAAGGTGTGCCCGATCCAATTGTCTGTGTGTCTCACCAACAAGCTCCATATCTCCGAACGTTCCGCTGTACTCCATGTACACGATTGGAAGATTGAGCAGACGCTCCGCAGCCTGGGCATATGCCACCGCAGCTCCTGTCGTCAGATCCGTATCTGCGCCAGTCAACCGAGCTACCGTGGAGTTTGCATTGAGCACAATATAACCCTCGGCAATAAGTAGATCCCACGGGATGAGATAACCATAACGCTCTATCGCTTGCTGGTGGTGCCCAATCATCCATTTGCTGTCCGTTGCATTCAAGACCATCGGGATCAAATATCCGTCAAACCCGGGAACAACAGCCTCCAGATCGGATACTTCAAGCACACATGGCAACTCATAACGACGCACACGGGACATCAGGTCTACCGTGTTATCATAGGTAATCCCCGAAGATCCGCCAACGATAATTGCATCGGTCCCCGACATACAGACCAGATCGAGTTCTTCGTCCGTAATTTCCCGGTCTGGGTCAAGCTTAAATACATGTCTCCACTGCTTAATCATGTCTATCAACGAACATTCCTCCAGAGGTTCTTCTGCATCCTAGAAAGCTTGTAAACTAAGTCTAAGTCAGCAGGCAGCGAGTGTCAATGTTCGTATAAAAAGGGGAACAGAAAAAAATGTATTTTTACGGTTTCCAGGCAAAACGTGTATTCATTTCATCCAACTCCTGCTCCGTCAGCACGTCAGAGTATACCCCGTACACGCCCCATTTCTCATAGTTAGCCACCTGTTCAGTGTCGTTGATGGTGTGCACGTAGGTGACAGAACCTGCACTATTCAGCTTGGCGACGAAATTCTGGTTTACTTTATATTCCGGCATAGTCACGGCATCAATATCATTCTTTTGTACAAAATCAACAACCTGAGCTTCTGTATCCTGTGTGGCATATAACGTATAGATAATGGAAGGGAATGCATAGACTTCTTTCACCGTTTCGAGCATCGGTTCGTTATAAATCTGTACAACCACCCGATCCAGCACGGAGGGATCATGTTCTTTAGCTGCATCCACCAGGGACTGTAACACCTGCTGAATATCCTCATCCTTCTGTTCCTTGGTGTCGGTTACGATATACATATCCGGATACTCGGCCAGTACATCTATAATGCCATCAGCATCCATGGGTTGATACATGCCTAAAATAGGCGTATTCATAAATTCATCATGTGTCAGTGCCCCGGCTTGTCTATCCTCCGGAAGCTGTTCGTCCTGTCCTAGCATTTTGCTCATATTAGCGGTCCATTCATGTCTGGCTACGGCTTTGCGATCCGAGGTTAACATAAAGTCGATCTCAAATACACGTGTGCCTTTCTCGTAATTGGCAATCATCGCTTCATAGGCGTTGGTATATGGTTGATCACGAATGCTGCCCATCGCATGGGCGATTAATCTATAGGCGGTAAATCCGTCCCGTTGTTCCTCACTCTCGCTTTCATAGGCGAAAAAGAGTGTGCCCACGGTAACGATCAGTAGTATTAACACGGCGGCAATGCGTTTCATATCACATTCACATCCTCAGTACCTTTTTGTTAGCTAACTACCCGAATTGATGAGGTGTAAAACAAAATAGCCGCCCGAGGCGGCTGTTAAATGGTGGGTGTAGTTTGGGAATAAAGCACGGACCCTCCACATGCTCAGTCCTTTTGCTGTACACTCAACTCTTTCAAAAACGCAATCAGCGCCTCACGCCAAGGTCTCAGAGGTTCCAGAACGTTCGTTCGAATTGCCAAATGATCCATGACCGAGTATGCAGGACGGGGGGCTGGACGCGGAAACTGATCGGTTGTGCATGGCGTAAGTTCGGCTGTCGGCTCGAGCCCACTCTGCTTATTGGCTTCTTCTTTTATTGCCTCTGCAAACTCGTACCATGTGCAAGTTCCTGAATTGGAGGCATGATAGATACCATATTTTTCACTTATGGAAAGGATATGAATGAATCGGGCAAGATCGACCGTATAGGTTGGCGAACCTTGTTGGTCATGAACAACTTGCAGTTGTGGACGTTTTTCCATAAGTTCCAGCATGGTTTTGACAAAATTACTGCCATACACGCCAAACACCCATGATGTTCGAATGATAAACCATTGCGTACACAAACTTTGAACCAGCCGTTCCCCAGCAAGCTTCGACTTGCCATATACACTCTGCGGATTCGTTACATCGTACTCGCGGTAAGGTGTACTCCCGCTCCCATCAAATACATAATCAGTACTGATATATACCAATTTTGCTTTCACTTTCTCGGCGGCAACCGCGATATTTCTAGTACCTGATGCATTAATTGCGTATGCTGTATCCTCATCTACCTCAGCCTGATCGACCGCCGTGTAAGCAGCGCAGTGAATAATGATGTGAGGCCGGAACGTTGTAATCATATCTGTGCACTGCTGTTGATCGGTAATATCCATCTGGTTTTTGTCACAGGCCAATACCTGATGACCCTCTGCTTGAAAGGTCTTCACCACATCATAACCCAGCTGTCCTGCCGCGCCAGTCACCATAACTCTATAGTTCATTTGGACGAATCACCCATCCGCTTACCGTACTGAAGCTGAACATAGTCCTGATATGTGCCTGATTGAATTCTCGTCCACCAATCTTGATGTTTCAGATACCACTCGATCGTCTCCTTGATCCCTGTCTCAAAATTGTGTGCAGGTTGCCATCCGAGCTCTGTACGTATCTTGGTAGGATCTATACCATAACGTCGGTCATGTCCCAATCGATCCTGTACATATTGAATCAGACTCGCCGGTTTACCCAGTTGTTCCAACACGCTCTCCACAATATATATATTAGTACGTTCATTATTACCACCAATGTTGTATACCTCTCCAGATTGTCCATTATGAATCACCAGATCAATCGCGCTGCAGTGATCCTCGACATAAAGCCAGTCACGAATATTGAGGCCGTCACCATATACTGGAATGGCTTCATCATTTAATGCACGGGATATAATCAGCGGAATCAGTTTCTCAGGGAATTGAAAAGGCCCGTAGTTATTGGAGCAACGTGTAATATTTACAGGCAGTCCAAAGGTTTCATGATAGGCTCTTACGAGCAGATCCCCGCCAGCTTTACTTGCAGAGTAAGGACTGTTTGGCATCAGAGGTGTATCTTCAGTAAATAACCCTGTTGCACCCAATGATCCATATACCTCATCCGTCGATACCTGAACAAATTTGGTGACTTGATACTTCTTTGCCGCATCCAGCAGAACCTGAGTACCCATCACATTGGTACGCACAAAGATATCCGGGGACAAAATACTTCGATCCACATGAGACTCGGCAGCGAAATTCACAACCACATCGATGCCTTGAGAAAAAACAGCTTCCATCTGCTGTACATCTGCAATATCTGCCTTGATGAAGGTATATCGGGGATTGGACTCTACCGTATGCAAGTTCTCCAAGTTCCCTGCATACGTTAATGCATCCACATTGATAATTTCATAACTCGGATGTTCACGAAGCATATATAACACAAAGTTGCTGCCGATAAATCCGGCCCCACCCGTAACCAGTAGTTTCATGCTGTCTCTCTCCCTCTGCCTCCAGATACAGAAGTATCTGAAAAGTCTGATTAATTAGTCGAAATTCAGTTCAGCATCTTTCAGTAAAGGATGCTTCTGATCCTTCTCCGATAATATAGGTTTCGTCACAGGCCAATCAATGGCGAGCGCCGGATCGTTCCACAGAATTCCACGATCATGTTCAGGCGAATAATAGGCATCTACCTTATAAGTTACCCGGCAATTAGGCACCAAGGTACAAAATCCATGAGCAAATCCTTGAGGAACAAGCAGTTGCCGCTGGTTGTACTCACTTAGAATGACACTTTTCCATCGGCCAAAAGTAGGGGATGAGGTGCGGACATCCACAATCACATCATATATAGCCCCAGATATAACCCTAACCAATTTAGTCTGTGCTTTGGGCTGAAGTTGATAATGAAGCCCACGCAGAACACCTGCTTCAGCCGACAAGGATTGATTGTCCTGAATAAAGACGTGCTGTATCCCCTGTTCACGCAGAACCTGCTCATTATAACTCTCCATAAAATATCCACGGTGATCACCATAAACCTTGGGTTCCAATATGGCAGCGCCATCCATAAACAGCGGAAGTACCTTCATGACATCCCTCCGTTTTGCTGTTGACATCATTTCTTCATATTGACTATGTATATGTAAAGTGTCGGGTATGTGTTTGTTCATTGGCCTGTATAACCCTCATATTTACTCTTCCATAAAATAAATTAAAGCCCAGCCGCGATATCATTCTTCGGCTGGACTTCAAGGGCATGCGGAAAACCATTTATTGATCCTTTACGACCTGTTCCAAATACTTTAAGAGATCTTTCCGTAGATCCGGGCGTTGCAATGCGTAGTGAATAGATGTCTCAATAAAGCCCAACTTCTCACCAACATCATGACGCAGTCCGTCAAAATGATATGCGAGAATCTGCCGCTGTTCATTCAATCGGGACAAGGCATCCGTGAGCTGGATTTCTCCCCCGACACCAGCAGATTGTTGACCTAGTATCTCAAAGATATCCGGTGTAAGAATATAACGTCCCATAATAGCAAGGTTCGAAGGGGAATCTTCGGTCTTTGGTTTCTCAATTAAGCGGCGGGCCCGAAAAACACGATCATCGGTAGGAGTCAGCAATTCTCCGTCTACAATCCCGTAGCGGGATACCTCGCTCCAATCAACAGGCTGTACACCAACAATCGGAGATTGCAGTTCATCATAGACATCGATCATCTGCTTCAGGCAGGGATGTTCCGCTTCCACAATATCATCCCCTAACAGGACGGCAAAAGGCTCGTTGCCGATAAACTTGCGGGCACACCAAATGGCGTGACCAAGTCCCTTCGGTTCCTTTTGACGGATATAATGAATATCTGCCATCTCGGAGGGTTTGCGTACTTCGTTAAGCAAGTCCCACTTCTGTTTATCCGCCAGATTCTGCTCCAGCTCAAAAGAATAATCGAAGTGATCTTCAATGGCCCGTTTCCCTTTACCTGTCACAATAATGATATCTTCAATGCCTGAAGCTACGGCTTCTTCAATAATGTACTGAATCGTTGGCTTGTCCACGATGGGCAGCATTTCCTTAGGCATCGCCTTGGTGGCAGGCAGAAACCGGGTACCCAGCCCTGCGGCTGGAATAATCGCTTTGCGAATACGCACACGAACCCACTCCTTTTGCTAGATAAGTTGAACTGAAAATTATTTACACTGACACTACGATGACAGAACAACCTTCCAATCGCTGTTATCCCCAGATTTTTTTATTCCCTTTTTTAAAGGGGAAAATCCGGGGATAGCGTATGCTTCCGATGCAGCTTTCTTTCAGAAAGCTTTTAGGCGAACGCTTCGCTTTTTCAGGTTATTTCTGTCCTCTCCGTTATCATGTAAATGATTAGTCCATCTTGTATAGATTCATATATTTAATGATTCTTATTGCTAGGATGCTTGGACTTCATTATACCATCAACAATTCGCGGATATCCTGTTCGGATAAGGTCGTCGATCCCCCGTCTCCCGGTTCGATTACTTCGGCAATCAAGTCCTTCTTGCGCTGCTGGAGTTCCAAAATCTTCTCTTCGATCGTACCCTCGGTAACCAAGCGGATGACTTGCACCACTTGTTTCTGTCCCATGCGATGGGCACGGCCAATTGCCTGTTCTTCCACGGCAGGATTCCACCACAGATCATATAATATAACGGTATCTGCCCCTGTTAAGTTTAATCCGGTACCTCCAGCTTTCAGGGAGATTAAGAACAGTTCAGCTTCGCCCTCATTAAATCTGTGACACATCTCGACCCGGCTCTGAGCAGGGGTCTGACCATCGAGGTAAAATAGGTTTCTTCCCTGTGCTGCAAGGGTCTGACGAATCAGGTTCAACATGCTCGCAAATTGGGAGAAGATGAGGATTCGTTTGCCTGAAGCCAAACAATCCTCGACCGTTTCTAGCAACTGTTCCATTTTCCCGGAATCTCCTTGATATCCTTCCACAAAGAGGGCCGGATGACAACACAACTGACGCAAGCGCGTGATGCCAGCCAAAATTTTGATGCGATTCTTCTGGAATCCGTTATCCTCCATGTCCTTCGATGCTTCATCCTGAAGCTGGGAAAGGTATGCGGCGTACAGTTTCTTCTGTTCAACCGTAAGCTCTGACCGCTGTACCGTTTCAATTCGATCAGGTAATTCTTCCAACACATCCTTCTTCAGACGGCGCAGAATAAACGGACGGACCATCCGCGAGATCCGTTCCGGAGGAAGGTCGCGGAATCTTCTGTAACTTGGAAACAATCCAGGGAATACCGCTTCAAAAATGGACCACAATTCATCCAGTGAGTTCTCTACAGGCGTTCCTGTGAGTGCAAAACGACGCGGAGCCTGAATTTGTTTCACTGCCTGCGCGGTTTGAGAAGAAGCATTTTTGATTGCCTGAGCTTCATCCAAAATGAGCGTATGGAAGGTTCGGCCGAGATAGCTGTCCAAATCCCGTCGCAACAGAGGATACGACGTCACAATTACATCTGCCTCATCCATGCCTGAAAGCATGCTGGCTCGTTCTTCTTTCTGACCTGCGGCAATCAGTACGTTCAGATGCGGGGCGAACCGCGCAAACTCATTGGCCCAGTTATAGGTTAGCGAGGCAGGCGCCACGACAAGTACCGGAGGGTGAATGACCCTCGTTCGGATTGTCAGTCCATCCTGCTGCATCGTGGACCATAAACCATCCGTATTCACTGAAGCCATCTTATCCAATGGGAGCCCAGTTTTGGGATCGATGTCGGAAGTCGTCAACGTTTCACCGCCCCGTAATGATCCGCTCTCCCGGTATTTATCAACGCCCGTATTGTCCATATTGTAGTCGGGATTCTCCTGAAGCACTGCTGTGATATACGCGATGCTTTGCAACGTTTTGCCAAGTCCCATATCATCCGCAAGAATGCCGCCAAAACGATAATAAGCGAGGGTACGCAGCCACTGGTATCCGCTGTTCTGATAATCCCGCAGGATGGGGGTCAGTGATCCCGGCAATGCAAAATCCATCCTTTCGGGATCTCTGAGATCATCGAGGAAACGTTTCAGAGAGCCTCCCCACTTCACATGACCGGAAACTTCGTCCCTGCCTGGCAATTGTAACGCCCGAACAGCTGGCAGCCGGATATGGCTACTCTTGATGTCATCTGCTCCCAGCCCAAGTGAATCGGCCATGTGAGCGAAGCTATCTGCACCTTCATTTTCAAGTGAAAGAAAGACACCGCTCTTGAGACGGAAATACGGTTTCTTTTCCACAATGCGACGCATGAGTTCCTGAAGCTCCTGCTCGTCCACACCTTCCATCTCAAATGAAATCTCCAGCCAGTCCAATCCTCTTCCCAAATCTGCCCGTACTTTCGGCGGTGTTGGATAGGATTGCACCATCGCCTTCACGGCGTTTGGCATATAGATATCTACCTGTTTCTCAAGCTCAGGCAACAGATGATACATTACATCATATATTGCATCTTCCCGTTCGCTCGCCCAAACACTACCATCCCTTTCGAGAAAGGATCGATCAAGCCGTTCAATCAGATTCCGCTCTTTGTATCGATCACGCACCAAAATAACCTTTTTCTCTTCTTCATCTATTAAATACTCGGCAAGCGGATTAATAACCATGACCTCATAGTCGAATTCCAGACGCGCTGTAATACGTTCACGAGAGAAGTCAATGTACAGCTTCGGTGAAAGTTCCGGTTCCGCGATCTGTTCACGCACCTGCGAATCAATGGACAGATGTCCAAGCGTACGCAGTTCTGGCACGACATGCTGTACGAATTCATCCACCTGCTGAGTCGAAATATCGATGCTTTCCTTGATTCCATACGACGTGAGCGCCCCACTCAAGTCCTCCAGACTTCGCATCTGCATCGGCTCCAACATATGCAACTGTCCTTCCACCACGGCGGCATCATAAGCAGGAAGAAGAATCAGCTCACGCAGTCCCGAAATTTCAAGCTGATACCCTTCATTCGCTCCCTGGGCGATCCGGTAAAATAAAGGAAGTACCCCTTCCCCTAGTGTGAGTGGCCCATTGGCAAATCCCGTGCCCTCCATCCGACTGTCCGCCTGTAGTAGTAATTCCAGCAATGGCTTCCATACGAGCGGAGCAATCAGTATATCCCGTCCGTCCGAAGCTCCCAGATAACCGGAGATGGATTGGCGATAGGCCTCCTCACTCTGTCTCATTCGAATAAGCATCGAGAGAATGGCCTGATCCTGCGGAGTGAAAACATGCATCAATGGATCATAGTGAAACAGCTTGGTAAATGACATGGGCTCGCCCTTCTCGATACAGTTCAGGAATTGCTTCACTTTCTGCACCACATACAGACGTTTGTTACCTACTTTCAATTCAAGAGCAAGTTTCCCACCACCCTTGTGAACCTGTGTCAGCTTACATATAAACTGAACCTGCAATTCTTCCCGCAGGGAGGAACGGCTGACAGGGGCAGTGTATTTACGATCATTTCCATGCAGCGGTCTCCGATCCTTGGCAAACATGGACAGAATCTGATCCGCCGTACGGTAAGAAGGTTTATCTGCCGAGCGGCCCCACCCCGAAGCTGAGCTTGGACGACCTGCTTGGGCAAAGTGAACGGGCGGACGCTCTGGGGCATCATTCAGTTGCTCTCGTTGTGAAGCGGACTGTGGTCGCTCCCATATGCTTTCTTCGACCAACGTCCCAACCCTGGACTTGGAACCTGAGCTGGAACTGGTATTGGCTCCTTGGCCTGGAGCAGGTTGAGGAGGCTTCCCCGAAGCAATCGTGGCATTACGCTCCTGCTGCTCACCCCATTCGTGAATAGCCAACAGGACAGCAGCGACATGTTTGCAATAGTCATAATGCCTGCCGTCACCCGGACAACTGCAACCTGCCACAACCTCACCTGATCCATCTATATCCACCGTCACCTGATAACGCTCCGATCCACGTACCTGTGCTTCATAATGAAGCTGATTCTCACTGACCACCAGATTGGTCACCCTGCCAGATTGGTTATAATCTTCTCCGCGCTTGAATGCCGTGACCCCGCACAGCAATTTGATATCCATAATTGTGAATGGCGCCACGCTTCTTCGCCTCCTGTATCATGATGTAAAAAAACCCCAAGAGCTCCTTGAAGCAGAGATTGGGGTTCCTTCATGCTTGTAACTGTTGTAGTACCATACAAACGTTATTTCACCAATTGACCACGTGTAACGCCCAGTTGGTTCGTTGCTTTGAGTGTTTTCCAAACTTGTGTACCACTGATCTCGCCGCGCAGTGCGCGGTTGTATAGATCGATAACTTCGCGTACCTGCTCAGGTGTCTCTTCCAGGAACTCCACACGGTAACGGGATACACCCAGATCCATAAAGTTGGTCAGATACTCGGCACCTGACTGTTCCACTGCATTGTATACCGTATTACGGCAACCTTCATCCACACGTACCGGGTGGGACATACCGATCCGGTCTTGCAGTGATGCACGCTGTTCCTCACAAGGACGGCCACAGTTCGTAAAGTCCGTTCCTTCACTCATGAACGTACAATACACACAGTGCTCGGTGTGGAACATCGGCAGATGCTGGTGGATAACCACTTCGGTTTGACTTGTACGAGAGTGGCCCAGCAAATCAACCATTTGTTGAATGTTCAGGTCATAGGATGGCGTGATCCAGTCACATCCTGCTTCCAGGAACAATTCAACTGCTTTGTGATTGGCGATGTTCAATGAGAAGTCGCCGATCAATTCCGGGTGCTTCGCATCCGGGTTCTCCATCCGGTGACGCAGGTAGAAGTACAGTGCGCCTGTATTACGTACCAATACCGCATCCGGCTTCAGACGCAAGATGTTGTTATGATATCCGTTCTCCCCAGGCATGTGAATACGCGGTGTTGCCAGCGCGATCTTGCGACCAGCGGCATGCACAGCTTCCACGGCTGCCGGGAACTGCTTGATAAACTCGAAGTCGGCATAGATCATGCCGATACCCGCTTCAATCGCTGCCTCCACTTGTGGCAGGCTGCGGCAGAGTGCGGTCAGTTCTGCTTGACCGCGAGCGACTGGCGATGCCGGTTTAACCGAATCGCCGTACACATCTACCGCTCGTTTCACGTAGACGGGTGGTTTAGGACGCTCGCCCGCGAGTTGTTCTACCGCCTGACGGCGAATGTTATTCAACTCACGCATTGGGATGATGACGTCACCGTGCAGGTTGACGTCCATTCCTTCCAGTTGGAACACTGTGCCTCCCAGACGTCCGAACTGCTCTTCGAGCAATTCATGTGTCATTGGACGCTTCTGCGCGATGTCCAGTTCCATCTCGGAATCAATGCGGACGGTCGTGCCTTTCTGTACGTCTGTCCACCATGTGCTAAGCGGCTGCCCCGGGCTGCCGATGACCTTCACCTTCACCGGGAATACACGGTACGGCTTCTCGGTCTCGAAGCTTTGACGCAGACGTTTATCCAGCGCCGGGTCATTTGTTTTCCACACTTTGTCGCCAACTTTCACGCGGCGCAGATCTACGTCACTGCGGCCTGGCACAACGTCAACGATCCAGCCCTCTTCGGCTTCGCCTTCGAGTTTTACGCCTTTGCGACGTACATCGTATACACGTCCGCCCTCTTCCTTCTGAGTAGGGTCTCCGGCGTCAAATACAATTCCGTCTCCACGTTTCACGGGTGCATCCAGCTTCAGGACCACACCATCGCGCAACACTTGATCCACACGACCGAGGTAGACACCACGGCTTTTCGGGAACGTTCCATCCACCAGTTCTTTGTTGTTTGTACCACTGAGGAAACCATGCGTGAAGCCACGGGAGAAGCTTTGCTGCAATTCGCGAACTTCTTCCTTGCTTGGCGGTGTGTTATCTCCATCAAAATAACGATCAATCGCTTTACGATATTTGCTTACTACGTTTGCTACGTATTCTGGCGTTTTGAGACGTCCTTCAATTTTGAAAGAAGTTACTCCTGCTTCGATCAGTTCAGGCATCAGATCAATCGCTGCCAGATCCTTCGGAGACAACAGATAAGCCACATCACCCATCGGTTTGTGCACCCCATCCACCATCAGGTCATATGGAAGACGACAAGCTTGTGCGCACTCCCCGCGGTTCGCCGAACGTCCTCCCCACATTTCGGAAGTAAGACACTGCCCCGAGTAGGATACACACAGCGCACCATGAACAAATACTTCCATTGGAAGTTTCGCCTGCTCCCCGATCTTCTGGATCTGCTTCAGGTTGTTCTCCCGTCCCAGAACGACACGTTCCATATCAAACGGCTTCGTAAACTCGACCGCTTCCGGAGACGTAATTGTCATCTGTGTTGAACCGTGAATCGGGAAATCCGGCGAGATCTCGCGGATCATCTTCACCAAACCCAAATCCTGAACAATTACAGCGTCCACACCTGCATCGACACAAGCGTCAATCAGTTCTTTGGCATCCGTCAATTCATTTTCAAAAATCAATATATTAAAGGTCAAAAAACCTTTTACGCCATAACTGTGCAAAAACGCCATTATCTCCGGCAGCTCGTCCATACGGAAATTGTTCGCCCGTGCCCGTGCATTAAACTTTTCGACTCCGAAGAAAATTGCATCTGCGCCATTAGCTACCGCCGAACGCATACAATCCCAGTCACCAGCCGGTGCCAGAAGTTCAACGTCTTCTCTTCGTATTGTTGCTGTTTTCATGTAGATCCTCCCCATAACCGGCTATCCGCCGGATTTCATCCCTATATCCCTAAACGTCTGAACATACTAAGCCTAAGACTGCACCTTATCGGGTACACCTGCATTGTCACGGTATTACAATATCTATCTATTATGTCTGTATTGCCTGAACTCCAAGCTTACAGTCATCCTATTCATCAGATCAGTAGTCATAACTCCTGAACTAGTATAGTGTACCACTTCTGCACCGACTCTTCTACGTTTTCCTGAAAAAACCGTTTACCATTTTCATTTCCATTAAGATTTACACTAGACACTTCGATTGCAGTACCATCTTCCGATCGCTGTTACCCCCAGATTTTTTATTTCCTTTTCTAAAGGGGAAAAATCTGGTGATAAACGCGCACGCTTCGCTTCTTCAGATCGGTTCTGCACTCTTCGTCCCAGTGTAAATATTTAATTTATCTTATACAGAAAACGAATAAGCCGAAAGGTCTTTTGACCCTCCGGCTCCACTACATTTATTTAATAAAAGTAAATGAGTTCACTGCTTTTTCCAAGGCTGCCGCCTGAACTTCTGTCTTGTTGGCATCATTCAGCCCACTTGTGATCGTATAGGTTGTTCCGTCCTTTTCAAACACGATCTGACGACCCGCATATGGCACGCCTTTGTCCAGCTCATGATACGTAAAGGAAAATGCAGGCACACCCGCAAACGTCAGCTCTTCACTGCCAAGCAACTTGAAGTTCTTACGGGTTTTGGTGGCTTCGGCATAGGCTTCTCTCAATTGGCTGACCGTCATCTCGATCGACTTGTCTTCGCTCGCCGCAATGGAGAATTCTCCGCCAGTAAAGGTGTACACCACAGGTGAATATTCGAATCGATCACTATACGGCGTCCAGTAACGCGGAATATCTACACTGTATTTATAACGTTTGGACGTACGTGTAAGTGTCTTCGTTTTGTCTGTCAAATAAGGATCTTCATCCAGCTGACCGAAATTATCGGCAACCGTATCAAAATCAATCTCCACACTCTTCATAATTCGTTCGAACCATGTCCGATCTGCAACCTGCTCCTCAGGGAACGTATACTCTGCATAATATCGATACCCATTCTTCTGCAAAAGAACATCGAACTCGGTCTGCCAGCCCCCGCCAAAGTTATAACGGAATTCATTCACCTCGGCAGTCTCTCCCGAGATATCCATCGTATATGAACCAATTGGCTCGTAACTCTCTGGTGTAAATGTCTCACGCATCCACTTATCCAGTTGGCCGCTCCAGTCTTTTACCGTAGTACCTGCCTTCGCAGATGTGACACGCCATTGCAGATATGCACCATCCTTGGCTTCATAGATCATCTGATTGTTATCCATAGACCAGCCGGCAGGAATCTTCAATTCAATACCATAATCATCGTTCCACGCGGAGCGCATGCCATTATCTACGGTGGACAGATCCTTGATCGTTCGATCCGATTCCGCATAGGTTGGCTGGAATGAATTGAGTAGCGCTGCACGTTTGCCCAGATCTTTATAATTCAGGGCTTCGTAATCCGCGAGGTACACATCATATTGACGACCTTCGCTCAGATACTGACGCATCTCCCATAACATGCCGTCTACATCTTTCACGATAATCCGTGCATAAGGCGTTTTGCCTTTCGACACCGCTTCACGATCCAGCACTGTATCTCCCGATTGTTTGGCCTCCTGGACAAGTTGCTGCAACAAATCATCCGCATCCAGAGCCACATCCTGATCGCTAACATACACTTCAAGATAATAACTGTTGTCCGCAGCGCCAAAAGTCATCATGCGCTCCTGCTCACCGGTCTGGAAAACTATAAGGTCTGCCGGGTAGTTAATGGACCAACCATAAAAACTGTTGCCAATTCTGGTTTTGCCTTCATCCGGATGAAGGCCATCCTCGTCATTCACCGAATCATCGGTTTGCAACAGACGAATGACCATTTCTCCGGAGCTGGTTGGAGCTAGCGTCGCTCCGATACCGGCAGCAACCGGACGAAGTGGAACCATAAGTACACCATTCACCATCTTGGGAGCGGCACCCATCTCATGTTTTACACCATCCACCCAAGCAATTGAACTGCCAATCGTTAGAGTCACGGTGTGCGGGCCTTCCTTGATTTTGACAACATCATTTTTCTCCAACCGGATTTCACTGCCAAATGCTTTCTTGAATACACCGACAGGTACCATCGTTACGCCCTTGACCTTGTACGGTTTGGCTATGGCCTGCTTATCGCCGTTAATGTAGGCGCTCGTGCTGCCCGCTTTGACGCGTAGTTCACTTGTCGTCAGATCAGATGCCCATACAGGCAATGCCGCGCCAATGGTCAGCATCCCGGTTAATACACCTGTGCTTAGCACACGTATCCATGACTTTTTCATTCCGTTCTTTCGTCCTCTCTCCATCCGGGCTGATCGCCGGGCTTTATTGTTCTTCATCTGCAAGGAACGCTTCATCTTCCTCGTCTACGATGTCTGCGCGATCAGCAAGCACCAACGTGCGGGTGACGATATCGCCATCCGATTGCATCAACAGCTTTACCTTTTGCCCAGGCAGATACTTTTTGAGCAACTCATTGATATCCACTACTGAAGAGACACGTGTGCCCGCGACACTGTATAGGACATCGCCCTCTTTGATTTTGGCTTTCTTGGCTTCTGGAGACAATACGCCCGTAATCGTTAAGGGATCATCTGTAGGCAGGCCCACAATCGCAGACCAACTTTCCTCCAGCTGTAGCCCCAGACTTGCACGTTTTATTTTTCCATATTTAAAAAACTGATCGATGATATATTGAACGGTATCCACTGGAATCGAAAACCCCAAACTCTCTACGCCGACCGCAGAAAATTTCATGGAATTGATACCAACCACTTCACCCTTCAGGTTGACCAGCGGTCCTCCGCTATTTCCTGGGTTAATGGCCGTGTCGGTCTGAATCAACCGGTAGGTCGCCTCAACACCACGATTCAAGCCGCTAATTACCCCTACCGTTGCCGAGTTGCGCAAAGAAAAGGAAATCGGCGTACCCAAGGCAATCACCGTTTCTCCAACAGTGGTTTGTGAGGCTTTGGCAAAGCTCGCCGGTTTGAGTGATTTGGCATTGATTTTGATTAGCGCCAGATCACTGAGTGCATCACTGTATGTTTTCGTAATTTTGTATGTATTGCCATCCGTCGTTACGACAACCGGATTCGTTAATCCGTCGACCACATGTGCATTCGTTACAATCCATCCATTGGACCGGATAATGACACCTGTACCATGTGCAAGATTATAACGGTCGTCTGATGTTGCACCGTCCTGCACTTCGGTAGATTTCCCAATAATACCTACGACCGAAGGAGATACCGTTTCGATCACTTTGGGAATGGCTTCACTTCCCTTGTACGTGTACGTTCCTGATTTGGCATCATATTGTCCACTTCCACCAACTGCCTTGAGCAGATCCTTGGTGTTCACATAGACTTGACCGTCTACTACTTTCGCTTGCATCGCCGCTTTGGATTCAGCTGCACCGGCCGTTGCCGCTACACTAATCGAGAGTACAGCAGCCATCAGTATGGCTATCCCCTTTTTACCCAACACGCTCATATTCTCACCTGACCCTCTCTATACATCCTTCTTGCGCGACTCGACATCGGATTCATCGCTGAATCTATTCTCTCTTTCTCTCATCTGCAATTCCGGTATCCCTCAATGTATCATACAGAATCTGGATATACAATTGTTTTAAGTCCTATTTTAGTAGAGAAGATAGAATCCTGTTCAATCGTTTCAGTATAAATGAAAAAAACACCCTCCATGTCTCTCGTGGAAAGTGTTCATCTGTAACTCTTTTGGCTTAAATTACATTTAAATTCTGCGGCATTCCTACTGAGCAAACCAACCCGTTATCATCGCATAGTCTGTCATCAGAAATACCAGTAGGCTGACTACTGCAAATCCGATCGCAAACAGATTTTTCTTCGGTGCCCGAAGAAGCCGAACAACTCCGATGAAAATCAGGATCGTAAATAAGATGACAAAAATATCAAATGCATTAAAATTCGATGTACTCGCCGTGGCAGCTTCTGCAAACAGCATGGATAGACAGACCTCCTTACCATAGTTGAACAGCTAACGCATACCCTAATATCTTCCTCTATGTTATCTGTACCCTGCTTGTAATGCAAGCCCTATCATCCATAAAAATGAAAAAAATCCAATTTGGCTGAATATTCCTGTAACGCTCATCATAATGCATATGTAAACACTTTCACGAAATAGCCTTAGTCCTAGGAAAACACTGTGCATAACTCAAAATGAAAAACCCTTCTTCTCGGAAGCAGAGCACATCAGATCGTAATCCAACGTCTTTACCTTTTCGAAAAGAAGGGCCAATACTGCCACTTCATATTGATATAACTACTGGTTAGAGGACCTTAGTCCACCAACTGCAGTGCCTTGCTCCGCTCGGTATCCCTCTCCAGAACCGGCTTCAAGTACTTGCCGGTATAAGAAGCTTCCACTTTAACGATATCCTCAGGTGTTCCGGTTGCAACAATGGTACCTCCACCGCTACCGCCTTCTGGACCCAGATCAACAACATAGTCTGCCGTTTTGATCACATCCAGGTTATGCTCGATCACTAACACCGATTCCCCGGAATCAACCAGACGGTGCAACACGTTCAGCAAACGATCGATATCATCGACATGCAAACCGGTAGTCGGCTCATCGAGGATGTAGATGGTTTTCCCTGTACTGCGGCGATACAGCTCGGAAGCAAGCTTCACACGCTGGGCTTCACCACCAGACAATGTGGTTGCAGGTTGTCCTAGGTTAATATAGCCCAGACCCACATCCATCAGTGTCTGCATTTTACGATGGATCTTCGGAATGTTCTCGAAGAATTGGGTTGCATCTTCAACCGTCATTTCCAGCACATCGGAAATATTTCTGTTTTTATATTTCACTTCAAGCGTTTCCCGGTTGTATCGTTTGCCTTTGCAGACTTCACAAGGAACATAGACATCCGGCAAGAAGTGCATCTCGATTTTGATAATGCCGTCTCCACGGCAGGCTTCACAACGTCCACCTTTGATATTAAAGCTGAACCGGCCTTTCTTGTATCCACGGACTTTGGCTTCATTCGTCTGAGCAAACAGATCCCGGATATCATCAAAGACACCTGTATACGTTGCCGGGTTGGAACGTGGTGTCCGCCCGATTGGCGACTGGTCAATATCGATAACTTTATCGATATGCTCCAGACCACGAATCTCTTTATGCTGACCCGGACGTACCCGAGCACGGTTCAGATCACGTGCCAGCGTTTTGTAGAGAATCTCATTGATCAATGTGGATTTACCTGAGCCAGACACACCCGTTACCGCAGTAAACACACCCACTGGAATCTTCACATTCAGATTCTTCAGGTTATTTTCTTTGGCTCCACGTACTTCCAACCAACGGTCTCCTACACTTCTACGTTCAGTACGAATCGGAATGAATTTGCGTCCACTCAGATATTGACCGGTTAAGGAGTTCTCATCGTTCATGATCTCCTCCGGTGTACCCTGTGACATGATGGTACCTCCGTGGATACCTGCACCTGGACCAATATCAATGATATAGTCGGCAGCCATCATCGTATCTTCATCATGTTCAACCACGATCAACGTGTTACCAATGTCTCGCATATGCGCAAGTGTTGAGATCAGACGGTCATTATCCCGTTGATGCAAGCCAATACTTGGCTCATCGAGAATATACAGCACACCCATCAGACTGGAACCAATCTGTGTAGCCAGTCTGATCCGCTGGGCTTCCCCACCGGACAATGTACCGGCAGCACGACTCAGTGTAAGGTAATCCAGACCAACATTCACCAAGAAGCCGAGACGACTGTTGATTTCTTTCAGAATAAGCTTGGCAATCGTCTGCTCTTTCTCCGACAATTCCAATGTATCAAAGAATCGGCCAGCTTCACCAATGGACAAACTAGTCACATACGCCATGTTATGATCATTGATCGTAACCGCAAGACTTTCCCGTTTCAGACGCTGACCTTTACATGTACCACAAGGCTTCGCACTCATGTAACCTTCGATGAATTCACGAATACCTTCAGAAGCTGTATCACGGTAACGACGCTCCAGGTTATTCACGATACCTTCAAAGGTAACCAGTGCTTCCTTCCGTTGTCCAAAATCATTCTCATAGCGGAAACGGATTTTCTCCGTACCTGTACCCTGCAACAACTTGTTCATCTGCTCAGCTGGCAGATCTTCGACAGGTACATTTTGCGGAATGTTGAAGTGCTCACATACCGACTTCAGGAACTGCGGATAATAGGTGGATGTACCACCTGTCCAAGCATCAAAAGCTCCATCTTCGATGGTCTTAGTCCGATCTGGTACCAGCAGATCAGGGTCAACGATCATTTTGACACCTAACCCATCACAATCCGGGCAAGCCCCGAAAGGACTGTTAAATGAGAACATCCGTGGTGCAAGCTCTTCAATACTGAATCCGCACACCGGGCAGGCAAAGTTGGAACTGAAGCGCAGCTCTTCTTCGCCCATAATGTCCACAAGGAGTTGTCCACCAGACAGATTTAGTGCTGTTTCAATAGAGTCGGCCAGACGCGCCTGTACATCATCTTTAACAACAATCCGGTCAACAACGACTTCAATGGTATGCTTTTTATTTTTCTCCAATTGAATATCTTCTGACAGGTCACGCAGTTCCCCGTTCACCCGTACACGGACAAAGCCCTGCTTGGATACATCAGCAAATACACTTTTGTGCTCACCCTTACGGCCCGAGATAATGGGTGCCAAAATCTGCAACCGGGTACGCTCTGGATATTGCATAATGCGGTCAACCATTTGTTCTACGGTTTGGGAGCTGATCTCCACGCCATGGTCCGGACAATGTGGATGGCCCACACGTGCAAACAACAGACGCAGGTAATCATAAATTTCGGTCACGGTTCCTACTGTGGAACGTGGGTTACGGCTTGTTGTTTTCTGATCTATTGAAATGGCAGGAGATAATCCTTCGATGGAATCCACATCCGGTTTCTCCATCTGTCCCAGAAACTGCCGTGCGTAAGCTGACAATGATTCTACATAACGCCGCTGTCCTTCGGCATAGATCGTGTCAAAAGCCAGCGAGGACTTGCCTGAGCCACTCAGGCCGGTCAATACAACAAAGCGGTCACGTGGGATGGTAATGTCTATATTTTTCAGGTTATGCGCTCGTGCGCCTTTAATGACAATGTTATCGCTCGCCAATAGTATTCATCCTCTCAGTGTGTTAATCCAAACCTTTAAAGGCTTTTCGATCCCTCCCAAACCCTCCCTTCCAAGGGAGGGCCCCAGAGGGCGCAGCCCTCTGGACACCCGAAACAAGCGGTGCAACGGTGAGGGGTCGGGTCTTGCTATGTGAAGGGTTGTCGTGTGCCCGCGGCTCCGTATAAGGTTCCGGCTCATTGCCGGAACCTTATACGACCGCTCTACTGCGAGGTGACGCTCTCGGCTTCGCCTTGGTCGCGTCAGGTCGCCATTGCCTTTGGCTCGGCTCCAAGGTCAAGAGCGGGACGCTCTCGGCTTCGCCTTGGTCGCGACAGGGTCGCCATTGCCTTTGGCTCGGCTCCAAGGTCAAGAGCGGACGCTCTCGGCTTCGCCCTGGTCGCGTCAGGTCGCCATTGCCTTCGGCTCGGCTCCAAAGGTCAACACTGGGGCACTCTCGACTCCCAATTGCTTTCCTATTAAACCTTTTAACCAATTTCAACATTTCTATCAGTATAGACTTGATTTCAAGATTTCAACATCTCTTATTATCGGTAGATATCAACGATTTCCTTACTCAACAAGAGAACGGCCAATTGGCCGTTCTCTTGTTACAGATCCATCTTTACCGGAGCATATGAATGAGCTGTATCTTATTCAGCGCGAAGTTCCAGCAACGCATCGCGAAGCTCGGCAGCACGCTCAAACTGCAGGTTTTTGGCTGCATCTTTCATCTCTACCTCTAGGCGCTGAATAAGCGCCTGGCGATCTTTCTTCGACATCTTCTCGGCTGCGCCTGTGAGATAATCTTTCTTGGATTCGGCAACTTTGGTTGCCTCTATTACATCACGCACTTTTTTACGAATCGTCTGTGGTGTAATTCCATGTTTCTCGTTGTACTCGATCTGGATTGCACGACGACGCTCTGTTTCTTTTATTGCTTTATCCATCGAATCCGTTACTTTGTCACCGTATAGAATAACACGACCCTCGCTGTTCCGCGCGGCACGACCAATCGTTTGGATTAATGAGCGTTCGGAACGCAGGAATCCTTCCTTATCGGCATCCAAAATGGCTACCAAGGATACTTCAGGCAGATCGAGACCTTCCCGGAGCAAGTTGATTCCGATTAGGACATGGAAAACGCCCAACCTTAAATCACGTAAAATCGCCATCCGTTCCAACGTCTTGATCTCGGAGTGCAGATAACGAACTTTGATTCCAACTTCCTTCAGATAATCCGTCAGGTCCTCGGACATCTTCTTCGTTAATGTTGTGATCAATACACGCTCGTCTTTGGCAATCCGGTCGTTAATCTCACCAATCAAGTCATCGATCTGTCCCTTCGTTGGACGCAGTTCGATAATTGGATCAAGCAGACCGGTTGGACGGATAATCTGTTGCACCATCGTATCGGTATGCTCGATCTCATACGGGCCTGGTGTGGCCGATACATAGATGATCTGATCCATCTTGCCTTCGAACTCATCGAATTTGAGTGGACGATTATCCAGCGCTGACGGCAGACGGAAACCATGCTCAACCAATACCGTCTTCCGCGCCTGGTCACCATTGTACATCGCACGGATCTGTGGCAGAGTCACGTGAGACTCATCGACCACGATCAACAAGTCATCCGGGAAGTAATCCATCAGTGTGTATGGGGTATCGCCGCGTTCGCGGAAAGTCAGTGGACCGGAATAGTTCTCAATCCCCGAACAGAATCCAACTTCCTTCATCATCTCGATATCATACCGTGTGCGCTGCTCCAGTCGCTGAGCCTCCAGCAATTTCCCCTGTTCACGCAACACTTCAAGACGCTCCTCCAGTTCACGCTCAATGTTCACCAGCGCAACCTTCATCGTCTCTTCTTGCGTTACGAAGTGAGACGCCGGGAAGATGGCAATATGTTCACGTTCACCAATCAGTTCTCCGGTTAACACATCAATCTCCGTAATTTTCTCGATCTCATCACCGAACAATTCAACCCGAATTGCATGTTCACCCTTGGAGGCAGGGAAAATCTCAACAACATCCCCACGAACACGGAACGTACCCCGCACAAAGTTAATATCGTTACGTTGATACTGGATCTCTACCAGACGGGACAAAATCTGATTGCGCGGTTTCTCCATGCCTACCCGAAGTGAGAGCAACATGCTTGAATACGAGTGCGGTGAACCCAAACCATAAATGCAGGAAACACTCGCTACAATGATGACGTCCCTGCGCTCAAACAACGAACTTGTCGCTGCGTGCCGCAGTTTGTCGATCTCTTCATTAATACTTGAATCCTTCTCGATATACGTATCGGAGGACGGGATATATGCTTCTGGCTGAAAATAATCGTAATAACTGACGAAATACTCAACCATGTTATTAGGAAAAAAATCTTTGAACTCACTTGCAAGCTGCGCTGCCAACGTTTTATTGTGTGCAATAATCAGCGTCGGACGTTGCAGTTGGGCTATCGTCTGGGCTATCGTAAACGTCTTACCCGTACCCGTTGCACCCAGCAGTGTCTGGTACCTCTTCCCCTCCTGAACACCCTTCACCAATTCTATGATGGCTGCAGGCTGATCACCTTGGGGAGAAAACTCTGACTCGATTTCGAACGTTTTGTCGCTCATTATAATATCGCTCATTGCCGTATCTCACCCTATCGTCTAAAATAATAGTCACTATATATTGTCGAAGTTCCCCGAATTTTCATATGGGAAAACTTATAGTAATAGGAATATTTGTTCCCGTTTAATTATACCTCGTTCGTTTTAGTGATGCAAACGTGAAATGAAGATAGGAGTGGGTTAATTTATGGATATTGCGACACTTATCGGTATTATTGCCGGAATTGCCGCAGTCATTAGCGGTTTTTTGTGGGAAGGCGGCCAATTGTCTGGTCTCCTGCAAAAAACGGCTGCTTTAATTGTATTCGGTGGAACGATTGCTGCTGTGGTTGCCAGTTTCCCGGCGCATCGCCTTCGTACGATTCCAGCTGCCCTGCGTATGGCTTTTGGACGTAACAATAATGATTCAGGCTTGTGGGTTGAAGAACTGGTGGAGATGTCTTCAATCGCACGTCGCTCAGGTGTACTTGCATTGGAACGCAAGGTTATGGATCATCCGCATCCATTTTTGCAAGACGGTATTCAGATGGTTGTTGATGGTACCGATCAGGATGTGGTTCGCC
The DNA here is from genome assembly GCF_045040715.1 of Paenibacillus sp. FSL H7-0942. Lineage (NCBI taxonomy): Bacteria > Bacillati > Bacillota > Bacilli > Caryophanales > Paenibacillaceae > Paenibacillus > Paenibacillus sp. FSL H7-0942. Next base: position 6,230,148 of record NZ_CP150279.1, read on the forward strand.
AGATCCTGGAGATGGAGATCGATTCTATTGAACAAAAACATGAGGGTTACGCCAAAATATTCGAATCCGCTGGTGGTTACGCCCCAACCATGGGCATCATCGGAACCGTGATGGGACTCATTCAGGTCCTTGGCAGTTTGACCGATCCAACCGGACTCGGACCTGCCATTGCTGTTGCCTTTACCGCAACCCTGTATGGGGTCGCCAGTGCCAATCTTATCTTTTTGCCCATTGCCTCCAAGATCAAATCCAGAGGTGCCGATGAAGTACAGACCATGGAAATGCTTCTCGAAGGTGTACTTGCCATTCAGAACGGTGAGAATCCCCAGCTTGTACGCAAAAGACTGGAGTCCTTCACCCTCACGCATCGTCAGCATATACGCCCCCTAGCAAAGGAGGGATTGGATGAGTCGGCGCAGTAAACGGCGCGGAAAACGTGAAACTATCGATCATCGGGATCGCTGGATGATTACTTATGCCGATCTCATAACTCTGCTTTTGATCTTTTTTGTCATCATGTATGCCATGAGCAATCTGGATTCCGGTAAATATGACGTCGTTACTCAATCGTTACAAAATACATTTAATGCGTCCGACTCAATCCTTGAGCTTGGTGAGGGACTCGGTGAGAAACCCGGTCAAACGATTACAGAGACTCCACCATCCGAGGTGCAGGGTGAAGATCCTTCAGATGGTGAAGGAAACCCTTCCGATTCCGGGACTGCAACACCAGATAATGACAACAAGCCCCTCACAGAACGGGAAGAACAGTTCAGATCACAGGAGCAGGAATTGCAAAATCTGTTCAATGTGATTACCCAATATATCGAGGATAATAAACTGGAAAATCAGATTTTTGTTGCGGACAAGCCACAGGGCCTATCCATTACACTTAGTGACCGCTTCCTGTTTGATCAGGGGCAAGCTGCCCTCAAAGGGGATGCTGCACCCACACTAACCAAGCTGGCAAGTCTGTTTCGGGATCTGAATACCGTTGTCAGCATCGAAGGACATACGGACAATATTCCGGTCGGGGCCAACTCCACGTACAAAGACAACTGGGAACTTTCTGGAGAACGTGCACTGTCTGTATTACGATTCTTTTTGGATACAGAGAAACTTAACCCGGACGGATTCCAGTATGCCGGATATGCTGATACTCGCCCAACGGGTGACAACACCACAGCGGCCGGAAGACAAAAGAACCGTCGGGTTGAAATAACGGTCCTGCGTCAACTCCAACCTTAATCATCAATATCTCACATAATGCATCATTCCTTATGCAAAGAAAGCACGCTCTAACTGAATTCAATTCAGCAGAGCGTGCTTTCTTTTATGTCGTATTACCTTATGCCTCTACTCCTGGCTGGCTAGGGCGTAGAATCGCAGAGCCAACAGTCAGTAAAATGGCAGCCATGCCAAACAGAATCAATAGTGGCAATGTGATATCCGACAATGTACCGCCAGCAGAGATCGTCTCCACCGCCTGAATCGCCCATTTCTGTGGAACAAAGTTGGCGAGCTTTTGCATATAATCCGGCATCAACGAGATCGGCCAGAAACAACCACCTATCATACAGGTTGGCATAATGACAAGTGAATTCAGCATATTGGCATTTTTGGGATTACGGATTAATCCTGCCACGGTACTTGCGATCCCCATGGAGACCAGCATGAATGCAGCCAAGATGATGAAATGAATGCCAAAAGGAATACCGGCATCATAATGCAGTAGCCACCTGCTGACTCCCAAAACGAGAACAATCTGAATCATGCCAATGACAAAGCTACCGAGGAAGTTACCAAGCGCAATCTCATATGCACGGACGGGTGCCGTATATACTCTGGCCATCGTACGTTTCCTGCGATCTTCCATTATCACAGCCACTGCACTGGTCAACAGCCCCATCATAAACATGATTGTAAATCCAGTCACATTGTTCAGGCCTGGCTTGGGATAGATCTGCAGATCGGTGACTTCACCAGCGACTTGATGTTTTCCTATCTCCTGTAAAAGCTGTTCAAATGGCTTCTGTATACTCGATAGTATATCAGTCTCACTTGAGACAGGACCTGCTGCCACCTTAACAGCTGAAGCAGATTGTAACAATCCGCTCGTCAAACCTTCAACTGCTGCTCGTAGGGTATAGGAACTTTCACTTATACGCAGTTCCACCAATTGAATTTCGGTTGGCTTTCCTTGTAACAGATCCTCCGTATAATGTGCGGGAATGATAATGCCAGAACTTCCTTTTTGCTGAGCGATAGCTTCCTTCACTTCTGCTTCGTTTGTCATCGGCTTGAGCAGATACTCCTCTTTGTCAGCAAGTTCATGAATCATCCATGTCCCCGCCCCCCCTCCATCCTCATTCACATAGGGAATAACAGTACGTGTAATCTGCTCGCTTCCAAAAAGAGCAACTGCTCCTGTAACCACCAGGCAAGGCAGAAGCAGAAACGTAATGAAGCCCATTTTACGGCCAAGTGTACGTCTAATCATCAACCAGGCGATGTGTAGACTATTCATATCGGTATCCTGCCTTTCTATAGATCAATCCTGAGATGAGCAGTAATACAGCGCATACTACGCCTAACATTAGAATGTTATACAGGATCTCAGCTACAGGTGCATCCAGCATCATTCTCAGAAAACTTTGGAGCGCCCAGTGGTTAACCGTAAATTGGCTAAGCCGTTGTACAAAATCAATCGGAATGGGCATGAACCCACCGCTGATGAATGTCATGGCAACGATGATACCTTGTAAGGTTGCACTGGCCGATGCTGTGCTTTTGCATACCAGTGCGACGATCACGCCAAGAGTCATGGAGGCCAATGTTATACATACACAAGTCAGCACAATATACCAAGGATGGGTTCCCCAATCCACACCGTAGAGCCAGTATGTCATAAGTATGATCGTTGTTGCTTGTAAGAAAGCGAGTAGACTATTACCTGCAATTTTGCCAGCGAAAATAACTCCATTACCTATCGGCGCAGCCTGAAGGCGAATTAACGTTTTGTTATCACGCTCTCCAAAAAGGCTGGTACTGGTAGTCATGCCTGAGTACAACATGAACATTGCCAGCATGGAAGCTGCATAGTATTGGGAGGCACTATACGCCGTACCTGCCTTACCGGGATTAGTGACAGCAATGGAGGTGGAATTCGCCGTACCAGACTCCGAAGCAGAGGCCATGGCAGCAATTACTTCCGGACCGAACACTTTGGTAATCGCCATCTGTCGGTTCCATTCATCCGTAAAACGTGTGAACAAAGTTTCACCCAAGGTATTAAGTGTGTTGTTCTTTCCTCGTATCCACTGTAACCTGGCCTCTTTCCCCATCATCACGTTTTGCTCAAAATCTGAAGGAATCATTACAGCAAAGTCCAGCTTGCCGGTACGCAGCGAATGAACGGCCTCTTCTTCAGTCGTAAAGTTCTGCACCTTGACCATCTCAGCTACTTCCGGGGAATGAACGAATGTATCCAGCGCTTGATTAACCGTACTTGATCCTCCGCCAGATTCAGTACTCAATTGGATGATTCCCACACGTACAGTATCCGGAATAACATCATCCGCCGTACCCATCTTACTGGAAAGTGCCGTGCCCAATATAAAAATCAGTAACAACGGCAAAATAAAGAGGTTTAACACTACAGATCGAATCTTAAGAATACGCCTTAATTCAAAGATGCAAATATGCCATATATTCATCTCTTGCTCCCCCTAGTCCCGAAGCGTACGCCCGGTCAGATTGAGGAACAACGTTTCCAGATCCGGCTCTTCGACCTTGAGCGACTGAATGGATACTTCATGTTTGCTGCAAATGAAGAGCAGATCCTGGAGATCCTGCTGTGCCGAAGGCAGCGTAATGGTCAGTGTATTCTCTGAAACGTCTACCATCCGTACACGGGGGTGAAGTTTCAGTTCTTCCACGACGTCGGTACCGATACCGGAAGTGGAAAGCACTACTTTTTCCTCCGATGCTACCCGTTCTCTCAGCTCTGCTTCAGTCCCACAGGCAATAATTCGCCCCTGATCCATAATCGCAACCCGGTGACTAATCGCAGCCACTTCCTCCATGTAATGACTTGTATATATGATCGTTGAACCCATCTTGTTGAGTGTGCGTACCGATTCAAGAATATGATTTCGAGATTGCGGATCAATGCCAACTGTAGGTTCATCCATAATAATGAGATCCGGGCGATGTGTAATCGCACATGCGATGTTTAACCTGCGTTTCATACCGCCAGAGAAGGTCGAGGGGGCATCCTTTGCTTTATCCTGCAACCCTACAAATTCAAGCGACTCCTGCACTCTTTCCTTAAGCAATTTTCCACGCAGTCCATACAGTCTGGCAAAAAAGGTCACATTCTCCGCAGCAGACATGGTTTCGTATAAAGCCAGATCCTGCGGAACGAGTCCAATCTTGCGCTTTACTTCAAGCGGTCGCTCCTTGACCGAGATCCCATCTAATCTGATTTCACCCTGATCCATATTCAGGAGCCCTGCAATCATGCTGATGGTGGTACTTTTTCCTGCTCCATTGGGACCAAGCAATCCAAAAATCTCGCCTTTGCCAATACTAAGGTTCAAATGATCCACGGACAGCTTGCTGCCATATCGTTTTACTACATGATCTACTTCAAGTATGCCCATCCCTTTTACGCCCCTTTTCCGTTTCGGCCTTCGCCGCTGGATTTCATAATTTTATTGTAACGGATCGCAATCTGTAGCGAAGGTACAAAAAGTCATGAATCGAAGGTGACTTAAGTCATCTCCTGATTCGAATGCTGCTTATGGTATAATCAAGGGCGCATTACCAAGAGATTTTCTACTCCACTTTTTATATAAAGGATGTCATTTACATATGCCAATGCGGTTTCTGCAATATGGATTAATTATCGTTCCAGCAGTACTGTACATGTTGATGCTGCCCTTGGAAAATGAAGCTGTCTACACCCTGTATATCATCATTGCACTTGGACTCTCCGTGTGGAAAGATTTCAATCGTTCAAGTACACAGCAGTGGCTGTTGCTTCTGACCGAAATACTCTGGAGCTGCTGGCTGATTGCAATATATGGACCATTTATGTTTTTTCTCTCTCTATCCGTGCTCTACGTGTATATATACAGACTGGAGGGAAGTCGGAGATGGTTGATGTTTGCAATTCAACTTGTCGCTAACAATGTCGCTTTGCATTGGCATTATTCTGTCCCACAGGCACCTCAACCAGGGTTAACCACACTAAATACAACCGCCCCTACATTACTCTCCGCAGAGACAACTGCGATGGTTCTTGGCAACCTGCTTCTGCTCATCACAGCAGCTCTGTCTTGGCAGGGATCAAGAACGGCGAGCAGCCGTGGACAACTGGAACAAGTCTATGACGAACTTCGCAGCAAACATTACGAGCTACAAGAAACTCGTGCGCAGCTGCTGTTATTTACAAAGCAACTTGAAGGAGTGGCTCAGGCAGAGGAACGTACCCGTATCTCCAGACAGCTTCATGACGATATCGGTCATCGACTGATTCGCACTAAAATGATGTCGGAAGCCGCCCTGCTGACCCTCCCCCTGAGTATGGAACAAGGAACGGAAATGGTGAGACAGATTCGCGATCAATTGGCCGATAGTATGGATGATATGCGCAGCACACTACACAAACTGCAACCTAATTCCTATGCATCCGAAGCCTACGCCCTGGATCGTCTCCTAGAGGAAGTGGGCAGAGATACCGGCGTGAAGACACATTATGAAGTTCATGGCCCATCCCATGTGCTGTATCCCAGCATACAAATTGTTTTATACAAAAATGCCAAAGAAGCCCTGACCAATGCCCTGCGACATGGAAATGCTTCTTCTATCACAGTGGAGCTGGTATTCGGGGATCAGGAAGTCTGTATGAGTGTAAGTAATGATGGCAAAATCAATTCTCATTCTTCCAAGCGAAATGGCATAGGACAGGAAGGTATGCTTCTGCGCACACAAATGGTGGGAGGAGTCCTGGAGATTCAATCCGCTTATCCGTATACAGTGATTACACGCATTCCATTAACGAACCAGATGGATATACTCTGAAAAAGGAAGTGAATGTTCTCATGTCCGAACGGAATGATGTAAACAACAAGAATGATTCAGCCCACTCTCCGCTTATTCGGCTGATTCTCGCAGACGATGATTACTTCATTCGTGAGAGCCTGAAAGTGCTTCTCGGACTCGGCTCCGGCATTCGCGTTACAGGCACAGCCTCAAATGGACAGGAAGCGTTGGCATTGCTTGAAGCAGGGACGCCTGCGGACGTGGTGTTGATGGATATTCGGATGCCGGAATGTGACGGAGTTGAAGGTACCAGACGCATCAAGGCACGTTTTCCTGAAATCCAGGTGCTCATGCTAACTACGTTTGACGACGATGAGTATATTATTCAGGCATTACAGAATGGAGCAAGCGGTTATTTGCTCAAAAATGTTCCACCCGAGCGGATCATTCAAGGCATCAAGACCGTACATAACGGTGATATGTTAATTCATCCGGATATTGCCCGCAAATTGGCAGGCCTTCTTCGTCCCGCTGCAATTCCCCTGACACAGAATCCAATCGACGCCTATGGACTGACACGTATGGAGCTGGCGGTTGCCGAGGCCATATCGGAGGGGTTGTCCAATAAGGAAATTGCCGCCAAATTGTTCCTCAGTGAAGGCACAGTCAAAAACTACGTCACGGATATTCTCGGCAAGCTGAGCTTGCGTGATCGGACTCAAATCGCTATCTTTATGTTAAAAAAATAACAAAAAGGTATTTCCCTTGCCTGCGACGGCGTTCGGAAATACCTTTTTCATTGCTCGATTTATGCAACATACTTCATCACGTATGCTAGTTACATCTCCACGGACCCTTTATCACTGGCCACCGGGGCTGGCGGTAACGCCAAGGGAGCTTCGTCCCTTTGTGGTTTTTTCAGACGGGCAAACAATTTGAGGTTGATGATATGGAACAACGTCAGTGGACGTAACCGAATCGCCCAAACCTCGTGATTGTCCGGTGCCATAATGACCCCAAGCTGATGATGCTCCCCTTCATAGATCGCTCGTTGCATGAACTTGCTTTCACCCTGGTGATTGCGAACCTCAAGTTTGCAAAAAGCCGGGTTCATCCGCAGAGCACGATGCAACTCTTCTGGTGAATGAACCAACTTACCATTCACCTTGTACAATGTCTCACCTGCTTCAATCCCCAAATCTGCAGCAGGACTCTCCGGAATAACAGCCAATACCTTCAACCCATGCTGCGGATGGACAAATACCGGACTGCGGTTTTGCTCTTCAAACGCGCTGTACCATACCAGAAATTCATGTCCAATAAATGCAATCAGCGCAGCAACCACCATGAGTGGAGACCACCATGCAGCAAGCAAACTGAACACAAGCAAAGTTGCCCCGTATATCATCAACCGCTTTGATGAGATCTGTACCTTTTGTCCCGGAAGCATACTCTGCGTTATCTCACCAAATCCGAGCATAATCGGCAACGCAACCAGCATGTAACTATGACCTGCATTCATCAGTGGATTCCATGCCAGCTCCGCGCCACCTCCTGTGACTGGAACAAGAATCAGTAGAGGAATGGCCCAGAACTGCTGCAGTTGATATCCCCCAACCAGTTTCCCGCGTTTTCCCTCGAAGAGAAGTGGTGATGCCATCGATACCCCCTGCATGCGTACCAACAAGGCTTCACCCATATGTAGAAGGGCAGCCAGGACAAGCAGTGCAGGCATATCCAGGGTACGTAGCGTTTCCGTGATAGTGCCCATCCAACCCGATGGTTGCCAACCTGAAGCCAGATTCAAACCAAATTGCAACACACCCAGTAACCCGGCCGCATAAGCAAAGCACAGATACCGGATACGGAATAAGGATAGAATTAATGTTGCAGCCCATATGCATATCAGGCTTCCCAGTGTAAGATGTGCACCGAGGAATAGGGACACAATCGAGACGATGGTACCAATGAGAATGCCTCCGAGCACCGCCCGAATCGTCTGTGTTATCGAGCTTTGCAAACGAACATGGAACAATTTACGCTCCTGCAGTAATTGACGATGATAGATCAGCGCAATCAGGATCACCGCAATATAATAAAACGGCTGAATAAACAACTGCAACAAAGCTTCCCCTAATGTAGTTAACCACGGCCATACCCATTCCATTGTGGTCGGTCACCCCTCTCTTTCAGCCGGTTCAGAAAAAAAGAAGGCTGAAAATCAGCCTTCTTTATGGCTTCGACACAGCGGACGAAATATCCTTCGAGACATTTTCGATCGCGCGTTTCAGCTGTGCATCATATTGAGGATTAGCAATACGTTCAATCAGAGCCGCTTCCAGTGATTCAGCGGTTTTCTCGTCAATCTGGCCTGTAGCCTGAATGCCTTTTTGCTTCTGGAATGCCTTGACCGCTTCTTCCGTCTTCTGGTCGTAGTATCCATCCACACGATCCGGTTTGAAATCGAGTCCTCTCAGCATCGTCTGCGCACTTTTCACATCCGAGCTATTGCTGTCATATTTCAGTGGTAACTTCTCTTTGTTAATCGGTGCCACCGAGAAATAATCCGGCTGGTCTACCGCAATATCCGGTTTGATTCCTTTTTCATGAATCCAGTCTCCGTTCGGAGTGAGCCACTTGGCAATAGTGATCTTCAGCAAGCTGCCATCACCCATCTGCTTGTCATAACTCGTCTGGACGGTTCCTTTACCAAAGGAGTTTTCACCAATCAACTTAGCACCTGCTGACTGTTGTAATGCACCGGCCAAAATCTCCGACGCACTCGCACTGCCTTTGTTCATCAGGACTGTGACTGGGTAAGCTTTGGCTGATCCATTGGACTTGCTTTGTTCCTTTTTGCCGTTCTTGTCTTCAACCTGCACAATAACCTTGCCTTTGGGAACAAACTGTTCAGCAATATCAATAACAACTTGCAATACACCGCCTGGGTCATTCCGTACGTCGATGACCAGACCTTTCATGTTCTGCTTCTCAAGCTTCGCCAACTCTTCCTTAAAGCGATCGCCTGTATTCAAAGAGAATTGAGTAATGGCAATAACGCCAATTCCGCCATCCTCCATGTGAGCATATACGGTCTCCAGATCAATATCATCACGTACAATGACAAATTCAATCAGCTCGGAAGATCCAGCACGTTTAACTTGTACCTTCGCTTCACTGCCCTTGGGACCTCTGATTTTGTTAACAGCCTTGTTCAGTTCCAAACCTTGCAAGGATTCGCCGTTGACCGACATAATCATGTCTTTTGCACGAATACCCGCTTTCTCGGCAGGAGATCCTTTGATTGGGGAAACAACAACAACGTTTCCATCCTGTGAGGATACCTCTGCGCCAATACCGGTAAATGAACCTTCGATCGACTCTTCAAACTGAGCAGCTGTTTCCTGCCCCATATAGTTGGAGTACGGATCACCAAGGGATTCCATCATGCCGTTGATCGCACCGTCAATCAATTTGGTCTGATCCACATCTTTATAATAGTTGCTGGAGATCAAGTCCATCGCAGTTTCAATCTTTTTCAAATCGTTCTTCTGCTGTGTATTGCCGGTTACACTAGCCAGCAAACCTTCGCCCGCTGTGGTCTGGTTTGCGATTCCCGGGTAAGTCATTAGTACCAGGGTTAGCAAACTACCACCCAGGAGACCCACAATGACAAGCAGTAGCGCCGATCTTTTCTTCATCATCCGTTTGTCACCGCCTTTAGTTTTGAAGCGTGTCCGATTCCATTGTTGCCAGAATCCATTCCCTGAACATGCCAGCTTATTATATGTCTAGCTTGTACGGAATATGTTTTTTCCATTCGAACGATGGAGCAATAATTACAAATAGTTCATCGGATTTACAGCGGTACCGTTGTCTCTCACTTCAAAGTGCAAGTGAGGTCCAGTAGAGTTCCCTGTATTTCCTGACTCAGCAATGGTATCCCCTTTGCTTACTGTGTCTCCCTTGCTGACTTTGAATCCACCTTCGCGCAAGTGACCATATAACGTCCATAGTCCACCGCCGTGGTCCACAATAACCGTATAACCATAACCGCTATACCATTCAGCCATGATCACGATTCCGCCAGAAGCAGCGTGAACCGAAGTTCCCTGAGGAACAGCAAAATCGACACCGGCATGCATTTTACCCACTACGCCCGTAATTGGATGGGTACGGGGGCCGAATCCAGAAGAAATACGTCCTCCAGATACCGGTCTTGAGAAGATACCATTACCGGATGAATACGTGACCTCACTGCTACTATCCGAACTCACTCTAGTAGGCGCCTTGGCTGCAGCTTTCGCCCGAGCCGCTGCTGCGGCTTTTGCTTTGGCTGCGGCGGCTGCCTGCTGTTCACGCAATTTATTTTTCTCTTGAAGAAGCGCTGAACGTTTGCTGGCAATCTGCATTAATACATCTTCCTGCTCTTGTGTCAGCTCTTCTGACTCTTCAATTTTAGCATCATATGAAGCGAGAAGCACTTGCTTTTCCGCTTCTTTTTCATTCAATTGGGACTTGCGCTGTTTCTTCTGTGCATACAGGCTCTTGGCTTCCGCATATTGCACATCCAATTCTGCCTTTTTGTCCACAACCAGTTGCTTGTCCGCTTTGTGCTCATCCAGCAGATGCTGGTCCTGATCCACAATCGTTTTGAGTGAATCCGCACGGGTCAGGAAGTCAGTGAAGCTAGTAGAGGACAACAATACATCCAGATAGGATACAGCACCGTCCGTATACATCAGGCGTACACGTGACTCCAACAATTTTTCCCTTGCAACAATGCGTTCTTCTGCCGCTTGCAGATCTTTTTTTGTTGTACGGAGATCTTCCTCCGTGTTCTCGATCTGCAAGGATACACTGGCCAGTTCATCACTAACGACATTGATCTGTTCCATGACAACCTTCAGATAAGCGTTGGTTTTGTTCTTGTAATGCTGTGCTTCCTTTTTGTTGGAAGCCGCTTTTTTTTGCTCCTGCTTGGCAGAAGCCGCCTTGCTCTCCAGTTGCTGAATCTGTTGGTCAATATCGCTGATGCTACTCTTGGCATATCCGTCAGAAGGTTGAAGCGTCAAACTGGCCAATAACGTAAAGGCCAGCAGCGAAGCGGTTTTTTTCAAAATGATGATCCCCCATCCTATGATTTCACAAGAAAGCAACCTGCACAGGTGGTGAACAGCATGTTCTTTGCTTTCTTCAATCTTAAAAGACTCCGTCTTTCCTACATATCGTCAAACAGCGTCCATTAATGAACCTGCTTTACCATTCTTTTCGACATATTCTGCAATTCGATCGTTGAAAACAAAATTAAACGTTGAGTGATTTCCGAATGGACAGTGTACTTCCCAAAATACCTACCAGCACACCAAGTCCGATCAACAGTGTTCCAAACAGCCCCCAGATTTCGCCGAGCGGAATCAAGTTAAGCATCTGCATGAAGACATCCTGACCAATCGTCTTCATCAACTGGCTGTATCCAACAAACAGCACACCAACCGTAATGACCGAGCCAATAAATCCAATGAGTGCACCTTCAATAAAGAAAGGCCAGCGAATAAAGGTATTGGTTGCACCAACCAGCTTCATAATTCCGATCTCCCGGCGACGTGCCAGAATCGTTACGCGAATCGTATTCGAGATCAGGAACATGGACATGAGACCCAGTCCCCCGACAAAAATAAATCCGATGTTACGAACAAGCTTCGTAAATTTGAACAACACTTCCACCGTTTCCTTGCCGTAGTTCACTTTCATGATCGGCTTCTCCGGGTGTTTTTCGTTCAAAGCTTCGATTTTTTGCGCCACAAAAGTGACGGTTTCCGGTTCAATGACCTCAACTTCAATGGTCTCCGGCAGTGGGTTGTTGTCCACATCGAAACCGCTAAGCACGTTATCTGCGCTCTCTCCAAGACGCTCACGGAACTCCTTGAGTCCTTCTTCCTTGGAAACAAAACGAATCTCACTTACTTCAGGCATCGCACTGATTTCTTGCTCCAGTGTGTTACGCAGGTTCTCGTCCACATTCAGTTCGAGGAACGTGCTGATCTCCACCTGGCTATCAACTTGATTCGCCATGGAGTTCACATTGAGGACCAGTAACATAAACACACCAAGAATCAATAGCGACACAATGATGGACATGATGGAGGCCACAGACATCCAGCCGTTGCGGAATACGTTTTTGAATCCCTCCCGCAGATGGCGCAAGAGAGTACTAAAATTCATAACCGTATTCCCCTCTCATCTGATCCCGTACAATCTGTCCACGTTCAATCGCAATTACCCGCTTACGCATCGTATTCACGATATCTTTGTTGTGGGTTGCCATAACAATGGTTGTTCCCCGGAAATTAATCTCATCCAATAGTTGCATAATGCCCCACGACGTCTCCGGATCGAGGTTACCTGTAGGCTCATCCGCGATAATAACCGATGGGTTATTGACGATAGCCCGTGCAATAGCAATACGCTGCTGTTCTCCACCCGAGAGCTGTGAAGGTTCGCGATTTGCCTTGCTCCGCAGTCCCACCAAGTCGAGCACTTCCATCACTCGTTTTTTGATATGACGCTTCGGTGCTTCAATAACTTCCATGGCAAATGCCACATTCTCAAATGCTGTCATCCGTGGCAGCAGACGAAAATCCTGGAACACAACGCCGATGTTACGACGCACATAAGGAATCTTTCTTGGCTTTAACTTACCAATATTAAATCCGTTAATGGATATTTGTCCTTTGGTCGGAACTTCTTCTCTGTACATCAATTTCATAAATGTTGATTTACCTGCGCCGGACGGACCGACGATATAGACAAATTCATTGCGGTCGATCTTCACCGACACCCCTTGTAATGCGTGGGTCCCATTGGCGTAGGTCTTCCACACGTCCTGCATTTCTATCACATCATCACTTCCTGCTCGCATAGTTAGCCATTATAATTTCGACACAATCCCGGCATTTCCTTTAAAAAGACCTGAATTTCATCAGGAAAAAATCCACTTCGTTCCTGTTTCAATGGTGAAGCATGGATGCATATGAAGTTTATTGTAACAAATTTGTTACCTATTGAGTACCCGAAAGTTTTCCTGCATTGGATCATATATATAGAAAGTGTTACAAAGTCGGGAACAACCGAAGTATAAAGGAGCGTACGGTTATGAAAAAAATACATTTGACGGTCATTGTTCTATTCTCCATCCTCTTGATCAGCTCCGCGTCCTATGGATTGTTGTATATGTACGTGAATCAGCCTGCCCTGCCCAAAAACGTTCATGTTGGCGAGATGCTGGTGGAGGGGAAGAATCGCAAGAACGTATTGCATGAATTGGATGAACAGATCCAAAAGCTGGAGGACTGGCCTGTCACCTTTGAAGTGACTGAACCCAACCCCCAGACGATGTCGTATACCGCAGCTCAGGTGGGGGTGAGTTACAACGTTAACAGCTTGGAGTCCGCGATACAGCAGCTGGAGGAAGGTAACCTGTGGGAACGCGCTTATGCACGTTATCATTTTCCGAAAGAGTTCTCTCTCAATATGACCTATAACTCAAGACCACTCCAAGAACATCTCAGCCCTGCCTGGGAAAAAGAAACCTTCGGTACACCTGCGGACGCTGTTCGCCGCATTACCACAAGTGACAAAGTCCAGTATATCCCGGAAAAGGGCGTCCGCCGGATTGATTGGAATACACTCACAAGTCTCATTCAGACGAAGCTGCACCGAGATTTCAGTGTACTCAACCCGGATGAGAAACCCGCCCCATTGCTGATCCAGGTACCACTTTATACACTGAAACCTGAAGTAACTCTTGATTCGCTGCGCCAGGAAGGCATTGACCGAAAGATCATCCAGTTCTCCACGGGTCTGGGCAATAGTAGTGAAGGCCGGATACATAATGTCAGCGCAGCGGCGGAAGCGATTAACGGCATGATTTTACCACCGGATGCCACATTCGATTATGAGAAGGTCGTCCGTCAAGCTGAAAAGGAGTATGGGTTTCGTGAGGCCCCGGTCATTGTTAATGGAAGACTCACCCCCGGAATTGGCGGGGGAATCTGCCAGGTATCCAGTACGGTGTATAATGCAGCACTGTTGACGGGTCTTGATATTATTGAGCGTCGCAACCATTCCCTGCCGGTCAAATATTTGCCCAAAGGACTGGATGCCACCTTTGCCTCGGGAGCCATCAACTTTCGCTTCAAGAACAATACAGGAAAATCCTTACTCATTCATGCAGAGGTGAAGAACCATCAATTGATGGTGAAATTTTTCGGCACATTCCCGGAGAATGTCAGCTATGCACTTGAATCTCGCACCATTGAAACATTAAGTGTTCCGGTAAAGTATGTGTCCAGTACGGTACTGCCTGATGGTGCACAGCAGGTGCTGCAAGACGGACAGCCTGGATATATTGTGGAGACGGTAAGAACCAAGAGGCTGGACGGCAACGTGGTCGAATCCAAAACGATTACAAGGGATACGTACAAAGCTCAGAATCGCCTGATTGCCCGCTCCGGTCATAGCAGCCTGCCTGACCCGCAAGGGCCTTCTGTGGTCGAGGACGGGATTAGCGATACGAAACAACCTTAATTTTTTTCAAAGCAACCGACAACTTACAGACCACGGAATGGTACAAACAAGGTCCTGCCGTAATTCATGGATAAACATAAGCTGATCACACGAAAACAAAAAGACACACTTCACGTCCCTTTTGGGGATAAGCGAGAAGTGTGTCTCTACATTTTCAAAGATAAGTTATTCGAGTTTTATCAAGCTACAATCAGCTTTACTACCGTAACTTACAGTTTACTGCATTACGGTTTAGTGACCGCCGGTGTATTCGCCTTGCTCTTCGCCTACAACCATCTTCTCTCTTCCCATGAAGAAGGAAGCGACCAACGCGAGTGCAGCCGGAATTACAGCCCAGGCAAATAACTGTACGATGGAAGAGGACAGGGCATGTGTGATGGTATCCAGCACCTGAGGCGGAATCGCCTGTCTGAGTTCTGGTGAGAGCAACGCATGTGGATCTGTCAGATCCACTCCCTGCGGCATGCCACCCGCTGAAGCACCGCCTGCTTCCGCAGCCGAACCAGCGAGAGCATCGTTCATTTTACGCGTAAATACCTGGCTCTGTACGATACCAAAGATCGTAATGCCCATCGTCATGCCGAGGGACCGCAAAAAGTTAAGTGTGGAGCTTGCTGCTCCGCGCCTTTGCGGTTCAAATGCGTTCATGGCTGCATTGCTAAGTACAGAGAACGACGCACCGACACCCAGACCAACCATCACCATGTAGATACGTATCGTCCAAAGGGAAGAATTCTCATCCAGTGTGGTCAGCAATCCAAGTCCAATGACAAGTAAAGCTAACGTAGGGATCATGATATTGCGATACTTGATTTTGGTCATCAGCACCCCGCCCAGGGACGCCGTCACAACAGACCCAAGCATCATGGGCAGCAGCACAAGACCGGAGTTGGTCGCTTTACCACCGAGTACCCCCTGTATGAAGATCGGAATGTACACGGATGCTGTAATGAACGCCGCACCACTGAACATACCAATAACGTTACTGGACCAGTAGACCCGGTTGCGGAACATGCTGAAAGAGATGATTGGTTCTTTGGCTTTGGTTTCTGCAAAAAGGAAGAGCAGCGCTAATGCTACAAATCCGGCAAACAAGCCAAGAATCTGCCACGAACCCCAGGCAAATGTTTTGCCGCCCAGTTCCAGACCAAAGATCAGGCACACAACAGCACCGATCAGTGTTACAGCACCCAGCCAGTCGATCTGTTGGGATTGATGCTGATGGGATTCTTTATAAAAGAACGCAATGAACACAAATGCAATCAAGCCTAGCGGCAGGTTGATATAGAATACCCATTCCCATGTCGCATACTGGGTAATGTAAGCACCGAGCAGAGGTCCGAATACGCTGGAGAGGCCAAAGACGGCTCCAAACAATCCACCCAATTTACCACGAGATTCTGGTGCAACGACATCAAACATGATCGTAAAGGCAATCGGCACCAGGGCCCCCGCACCAATACCTTGAATCGCTCTGTACATCGTCAATTCCACAATAGACGTTGCCGTTCCGCACAGCGCTGAGCCAAGCATAAACACAATAATACCAAATACAAAAAACTTCTTCCGTCCATACATATCGGATAACTTACCGAAGATCGGCATCCCTGCCATCTCAGCCACCATGTACGCGGAGGTAACCCAGACGAACTTGTCGAGCCCACCCAGCTTCCCGACAATATCCCCCATAGCTGTTGCCACGATGGTATTATCCATCGAAGCCATTAGTATGCTGAGCAGTAACCCTGCCAGCACCAATCCAATACTGTTTTTACGTGCAGCCATTGTACTCAATCTCTCCATTCACGCTCTATTCATATGACTGCATTAGTATATCCGAAAAGAAGTCTGCGTTAATCAGTCCAAGGACCGATTGCTTTGCAGCAAAACTTCCGATTGCGGATGAATTTGCAGAGATGAACGGTATTCCACTGTACCAATCCGGCAGCCAGGACCGATTTTTATTTTATCGCCACGGACAATCTCGGCCTCCGTATTCTCTAATTCAATGTCATCACCTTCGATAATCTGTGCCTTGAGAATTGATTTATTCCCCGTAAACAAGTCATTCAAACGGCCACTCTTCACCGAGATGATGGAACCACCCATTTCCTTGACCTCGGATGGACCCATGATTTTGAGTATGATGTGTTCAGCGCTGAGCATTCCCGCTATCGTCAAACGGCCGTTCAGCTTGATATTTTCCGCCTGACAATCCCCTGACAGATGAAGTTCACCGACCACTTTTATATGCTCAGCTTTGGCATGCAGGCCAGATGCCTGGATTCCATCCTCACCACCGTTGCTGGCCTCTCGCTCTGTCAGAGTCAGGGTTCCGGTAATTTTAATATCTGTGGATTCAAGCGATCCGTATATGACCGATGTACCCGTACATTTGAATCGATCACAAGATAGATTGTCGTTAAAGGACGCGTCCCCTACGACCTTGATCTTGCCGTACACGCCACCAGAAGAACTGCCATCACCAACGATGCTGATATCCATTTTTTTGTCCAATGAACGCCCCGGATTGTTATTCATGTCGATCCCATCCCTTTCTCTCCATATCCAAACTTTAAATTCGCTGACTGCTGCCCACCTTGGCATCCTGATCTACCTCAAGTTCACCTGAATACTCAACCAGTCTGATGTTACAGCCGCGACCGATAAAAATGTTACTCCCCCGAACAACGTCAGCTTCGGTATCTTCCAGCACAATCTCATCACCCTCAATTAAGGATGTCTTAAATGAAGGGGTCCCGCCCAGACCAATACTTTTCCAAAAGCCATTCTGTTGTTCCTTGCGACGAATATCGATACGCTCTCCGCCAATCTCTTTAGCCGAAGAAGATGTATGCAGCCTGATCTCCACTGTTCCCGCATTCAGTAAACCGCTGATCTTAATATTGCCCCGTACATTCAGGGACTCACATTGGACATCCCCTTCAATATCGATCACACCGCCAATATCAATTCGTTCCCCATCTACTCTTCCACGTACGGTACACTTTCCGTTCACTTCAAGTTCAGGGCTATGGAGATCTCCGTTAATCGTCGTCATGCCATCCACCCGAACACGAGAACTGGTCAGAGGTCCATTCAACGTGCACATGCCGTTAATCGCTGCACTCTCGGAGGTCAAAGCGCCGTGCATCTTCAATGTTCCATTCACTTCCATAGAGGTGCAGTCCAGGTTGCCGTTCACCTTAGCCATGCCATCAATAGATACACGGTGAAAATTCCCGCCTGCCGTTTGACTTATGCCTGCCACATTCAGATCATTCCGCTTATTCCGCTCTTCCATAGATGATCCTCTCCTTATCCCAATTTGAGTTTTAATTCTTCCATAAATGTTCCCATCGGCTGCCTAAGAACCACTTTCACACCATTGTCAAAATAAAACTCCGTTCCTGCTGTTACCAGCATGAATGAAGGAACACCCATCTTACGAATAAGCACGAGTTCGCTGGGTTTGCCTGTAAAACGATAATAATGTTCGGACATCACTTCGATCAGCAACGCACCCTCTTGCCGAGTAATATCTCCGCTCATTAACAGCTTATCAAGGACGTAGAGCATCATAATCTGCTCCAAAGCATACAGCGGTTGTTCTCGACCTGCTTCTTTTAACAGATCCAGCGAGATTTGTGAAACAATGTTTCGCTCTAATAGTTGCTGTGCAGACATCTCTACTTCACCCAACGTAGGTGAGAACACGTCTGCCAGCTCATCCAGCGATAATCCGTCTTTCATATTGAGAATCTTGTCAATGCGCAGTAAAATCTGTTGTTTGGGAAAAAAGGTCTCTTGTCCGGTGTAGGACGACTTCCGAATGAACCATTCTTCCGGAATGAGATTTTTCCGCTTCCAGCGGTATAACTGGCCGTATGAGATTCCTGTCAGGTCCAACAATTCTTTCTTGGAGATCAAATCATCCGTCATATATGGTCCCCCTTTTTATTGAAATGAGTGTAACATAACATTGTTACGTTGTAAACCAGATTGAAAAATCGATGATCAGATTACAGTTTTCCACTTTAACCACTGGTGTGAAATTCTTTGTTTTCTACTGTAGATCTTGTTATTGCAATGGAAGCGTAATGCGTATAACCTGTTACATATAAACACTTTGGAGGCCTAGGCATCCAATTTCCATCCCATCGTCTCATGTCAGAACACGTGGTTAACGAACTTATGAAAGGGGTTTCTTATACTCATGGCACTTATTAAATGTGATTTTTACTCGGATACGCTCGGGCTTAGCACCAGCATGCATGTCATTCTGCCGCAACAAACCCACAATCAGATCGGTATGGAGAATGTGACTGGCAAAGGACTGCACCCAACCCTGTACCTGCTGCACGGTCTGTCTGATGATGATTCCATCTGGCTGCGTCGGACTTCCATCGAACGTTATGTGGCCAACCTCGGGATCGCCGTTGTTATGCCACAGGTTCACCGCAGCTTCTATACAGATATGGTAGAAGGCGGACGTTATTGGAGCTTTATCAGTGAAGAACTGCCGGCACTTGCTCGTTCTTTCTTCCCACTCTCAGACCAACGGGAGGACAATTTCGTTGCCGGATTATCCATGGGTGGCTATGGGGCGTTCAAGCTGGCCCTTCGTAAACCAGATCAATATGCTGCAGCTGCCAGTTTGTCTGGAGCACTCGATATGTCTGCACATATGGATAGAAACGCATCCTCAGCATTGCAACAGACGGAGTTACAACGTATTTTCGGACCAGAGGTGGCAGGCACCGAGAATGATCTGATTCATCTGTTAAAAGAAAGACAATCTAGCGAAAGTCCTCGGCCTTTGCTCTACCAATGCTGCGGAACGGAAGATTTCCTGTATGAGGATAATCAAACCTTCCGTCAAGCCTGTGAACAGACGAACTTCGAACTGACATACGAGGAAGGGCCTGGTGAACATGAGTGGGGCTACTGGGATACCAAGATTCAGGATGTATTGAAATGGTTGCCTTTACAAAAGCGCGATTAGTGGAGAATTACAATGGAGCTACCGCGAGTAACTAAACTGGTACTCCGATAGTAGAACAACCTACCTTCCGTTCGCGGTTGAGTTCAATATATCTAGAGCACATCGCTGTACAACACAAAGAAGCAGGCCGTTGAGAACAAGTTCTCTGGCCTGCTTCTTTGTTGTACTGTTGTATCTGTAAGGGTACCTTATAGTAGCGGTGGTATTAACCGCGGTTCGTAATCCATTGCTCGGTGATCTCCAGTACCTTCTCACTGCGTCCAATCGCTTCAGCAACTTGACCCGAAGCTGTCCCGCCGTAAACATTACGAGCGTTCACTACCGCTTCCGGTTGCAACACATCATAGATCCGGTCATCAAACAGTGGTGAGAACTGACGGAATTCATCAATCGTCAGATCCAGCAAATACTTGCTGTTCTGGATGCAGTACAGCACCGTTTTACCAATCACTTCATGCGCCTGACGGAAAGGCAAGCCTTCTCCCACGAGGAAGTCGGCAATATCCGTAGCGTTGGAGAAATCCTGGTTGACCGCTTGACGCATCCGATCCTTGTTCACTGTCATTGTCGCGATCATTGGAGCAAACAGTTGCAGTGCACCCTCCAGCGTCGCTACTGTGTCAAACATACCTTCTTTGTCTTCCTGCATGTCTTTGTTGTATGCCAGTGGAAGAGATTTCAGTACCGTCAGCAAACCGATCAGGTTGCCGTACACACGTCCTGTTTTACCACGCACGAGTTCAGGAACGTCCGGGTTTTTCTTCTGTGGCATGATGCTGCTGCCTGTGCAGAATGCGTCGTCCAATTCCACAAAACCAAACTCCGTGCTGCTCCACAATACCAGCTCTTCACTCAGACGGGACAAGTGAGTCATGATCAGCGAAGCCGCCGCCAAGAACTCAACGATAAAGTCACGGTCACTTACTGCGTCCAGACTGTTCTCGTACACGCCATCAAAGCCCAGTTGTTCCGCGACAAAATGACGGTCAATCGGGAATGTTGTGCCCGCGAGCGCACCTGCGCCCAGTGGCAGGATGTTAATGCGTTTGTAGCTGTCCATCAGACGCTCCGCATCCCGTTGGAACATGGATACATACGCCATCAGGTGATGTGCGAACAGAATTGGCTGTGCCCGTTGAAGATGCGTATAACCCGGTACGATGGTATCTAGGTTATCTTTTGCTTGTCCAATCAGTGCTTCCTGCAAGGAATGCAGCATGCCTACAAATCCAACCACGCGTTCGCGCAGGTATAGGTGCATATCTGTTGCAACTTGATCGTTCCGGCTACGGCCTGTATGTAATTTACCGCCTACAGGACCAATCGTCTCGATCAGGTTTTTCTCAATATTCATGTGGATGTCTTCGTCCGATACGGAGAATTCCACTTCGCCCGCACGGATTTTGTGCAGAACGGTGATCAATCCTTCTTTGATCGTCTCTACATCTTCCGCCGGCAGAATGCCGCATTTGCCCAGCATCGTCACATGGGCCAGACTGCCCTGAATATCTTCCTCAGCCAAAGCCTTGTCAAAATTGATCGATGCCGTATATTCCTCAACCAAATGATTGGTTTGTTTTGTAAAACGTCCTCCCCACAACTTGCTCACAGTGAGTACTCCCCTTTCGCTCATGGACAAAGCCGCTCCTGCCAGATGTGCAAGAACGGCCTGCCTTGTCATTTATATTGATATAGCTCTATAGATGCAGGTTGAAATTAGTTTTTGTTTTGCTCCACGCCGGAGTTTACTTTCAAACGCAGTGCATTCAGGCGGATAAAGCCTGTTGCATCACCTTGATCGTAGGCTTGCGTTGGATCAGCTTCCATCGTTGCGATGTCCGGATTGTAGAGGCTGACAGGACTTTTCACGCCTGCGCCGATGATGTTGCCTTTGTACAGTTTCACACGAACTGTACCTGTAACGTTCTTCTGGCTTTCAGTCACCAGCGCTTGCAGCGCCAGACGTTCCGGTGCGAACCAGAAGCCGTTGTAAACGAGTGTGCTGTAACGTGTGATCAGGCTGTCACGCAGGTTCATCACTTCACGGTCCATCGTGATGGACTCCATTTTGCGATGTGCGGTGAACAAGATTGTTCCACCTGGTGTTTCGTATACGCCACGGCTCTTCATACCAACAAAACGGTTCTCAACCATATCTACACGGCCAATACCATGTTTGCCACCCAACTCGTTCAGTTGCTCCATCACTTGCAGTGGGCTCAAGCGCTCACCGTTCAGTGCAACACAGTCACCTTGTTCGAATTCCAGTTCAACATATTCCGCTTGATCTGGTGCATCTTCAGGTGCACTGCTCAGCAGGAACATGTCTTTGTTCTCGTCCACGCTTGGATCGAACCAAGGATCTTCGAGCACACCGCTCTCATAGCTGATATGCAGCAAGTTACGGTCTGTGGAGTATGGTTTAGCCGCAGAAGCGGTTACCGGAATACCATGTTTCTCAGCGTACGCGATCATCTCGGCACGTCCCGGGAATTGGTTACGGAATTCTTCCAGACGCCAAGGTGCAATTACGTTAATGTCTGGTGTCAGTGCAGCCGCGTTCAACTCAAACCGAACTTGGTCATTTCCTTTACCTGTAGCGCCGTGAGCGATGGCTGTAGCACCTTCTGCACGAGCGATGTCCACCATACGTTTAGCGATCAGTGGACGAGCAATACTTGTGCCAAGCAGGTATTGTCCTTCATAGAGGGCACCTGCCTGGAACATCGGATAGATGAAATCTTTTGCGAATTCATCGCGTAGATCGTCGATGTATACTTTGGAAGCGCCTGTTGCCAGTGCTTTTTCCTCCAAACCGTCCAATTCATCCTTTTGTCCAATATCCGCTGTGAAAGCGATAATCTCTGCATCATATGTTTCTTTCAACCATTTCAAAATTACAGATGTGTCCAACCCGCCTGAATACGCGAGTACAATTTTTTCCTTAGCCATGTTCAATGGTCCTCCCCAAGATCAGTTGCTATAAACTTTTATCTATCATCGCGAAATCTGCGCCTAAAATCAACCCATTCAATGAAATAGCAGCTATTCTCTCATTAATGCAGCCATTAATGCTTTCTGTGCATGCAAGCGATTCTCCGCCTGATCAAAGATCAGGGAGTTCGGTCCGTCAATTACACCGGCACTCACTTCTTCGCCGCGGTGTGCTGGCAGACAGTGCAAGAACATGTAGTCCGGCTTCGCGCCTTTCATCAGTTCCTCGTCCACTTGATATGCGGCAAATGCCTGCTCACGAATCTTCTGCTCTTCCTCAAAGCCCATGCTTGCCCATACATCCGTATACACGATATCTGCATCTTTGGCTGCTTCCTGTGCACTGTACGTTACAGTCACTTCAGAACCGCTCTCCTGTGCGATAATGCGCGCCTGCTCCACAACTGCACTATCCGGCTCATAACCTTCTGGCGTTGCTACAGCAACATGCATTCCCATCTTCGCTGCACCGAGCATCAGGGAGTGCGCCATGTTGTTGCCATCTCCGATGTAGGCCATTTTCAGACCTGCCAGCTTGCCTTTGTGCTCCAGCACCGTTTGGAAGTCTGCCAGTACCTGACAAGGATGCGCTGCATCGCTCAGGCCGTTAATGACTGGAACATCCGCATGCTCTGCCAGTTCAGTTACATTATGGTGTCCAAAGGTACGGATCATGATGCCGTCCAGGTAACGGGACAATACTTTGGCTGTATCATGTGTTGTTTCCCCACGACCCAGCTGGATATCATTTTTGCTCAGGAAAAGTGCGTGTCCGCCCAATTGAAACATGCCCACTTCAAAGGATACACGCGTACGTGTGGATGATTTTTCAAAAATAAGTCCGATCGTTTTACCTTTCAACGGTTGAAAAGGTACACCGCTTTTTTGCTTGCCTTTAATCTCAATCGCGAGATCAAGCAGATAACGAATCTCCTCGGCCGTGTAGTCCGTGAATTCGATAAAATCTCGGCCTCTCAGATCAATCTTCTGAATCTTTTCCGTCTGTTGTGCTGTCATGTATAATGTCCTCCTTATTTCCGGTTCCCTGCACCCGCATGGGCAGAAGAGAGAGCAACATTGACACTTTGTCTTGGTGCTTCTCAAGTTTATTCATTTCCACCTTCTGCAAGTTCACCGCGCGGCTACAGGGATTCATCATCTCGCTCTGCTTCGAGGCCGGTAATGGCCCCGAGACAGAAAGGTTCTCATTTTTATGTTAGGCTTTCGCCGCTACGTGCTCTTCGATCAATGTGGCTACCAAGGATACCGCCTCGTCGATCTCTTCTTTGCTCACATACAGGTTCGGAAGCAAACGAATCACATTTGGTCCTGCAGAGACAAACAAGATACCGCGCTTTTGCCCAGCAAGTACAATATCACCTACCGGCTCAGCACATTCTATGCCGACCAACAATCCCAAACCACGAACTTCCTTCACAAAGGAATTACCCGCCAAACGATCCCGTAGGGAGCTCATCAGGTATTCGCCCATCTCCGCTGCACGCTCTGGCAAACGATCTTCCAGCATCGTTTCAATTGTTGCGATTACAACGGATGAAGCTAGTGGTGTTCCACCAAATGTCGTCGCATGGCTACCTGGCGTGAACGCATCCCGCAGGAAACCTTTACCCAACATCGCGCCTACAGGGAAACCACTGCCGATACCTTTGGCAACGGTGAACACGTCTGGCTCAATGCCATAATGTTCGTGCGCAAACAATTTACCCGTACGTCCCATTCCCGTTTGAACTTCATCAACTATCAACAGTAACCCATGCTCGTCACACAATTTCCGTACATGTTTGACGAATTCCGGTTCGACCGGATATACACCACCCTCGGCTTGAACCATCTCCAGCATAATTGCTGCTGTGTTGGGTCCAATTGCCGCTTCAAGGGCAGGGATATCATGCAAAGGTACAGTTACAAATCCGGCTGGCAATGGTAAAAATCCTTCTTTCACCTTATCCTGTCCGGTTGCTGTCAGCGTTGCGAGTGTCCGTCCATGGAAGGACTGGGCAAATGTGATTACTTCATAGCGATCTGTACCTTTCACCTTTTGGTGATAACGACGTGCAACTTTGATAGCTGCTTCATTCGCTTCGGCACCACTGTTGCAGAAGAACACTGCATCAGCGCACGTATTGGCTGTCAGCAATGCTGCTGCCTTCTCCTGGCCTGGAATCTGGAACAGGTTGGACACATGCCACAACTCATCAATCTGAGCTTTCAGCTTGGCTCCAACTTTCTCCGGTGCATGGCCCAGGCTAGTTACAGCGAGTCCGCACATAAAATCGAGATAACGGTTGCCCTGGTCATCCCACAACCAGCTGCCTTTACCTTTGACCAGACTGATTGGATAACGCGCATACGTTTGGAAAAGCGAGCTTTCCGTCTGTGCGGCTGCACCTGTTGCTGTTGCGCCCGCTACCGCTGTGCCAGAACCTGGCTGTTCGTTGCCTTTTGCCATGACCCTATCACTCCTTATTGGTTGGTGCACGCCTAAGGTGAATAACACATAACACTAAACCTCTTCGATTGCAGTCCATCTTCCGAACGTATGCATACTTCCACTTCGATGACAGAACAACCTTCCGATCGCTGTTATCCCCGGATTTCTTTGATTAATTGTTTAAAGGTGGAAATCCGGGGATAAAGGCGCACGCTTCGCTTCTTCAGGTTATTTCTGTCCTCTCCGTTCTTGCGTCTTTTCTTCAGATTGGTCTGCACTCTTCCGTTATCGCGTTATGCCCAGATTCACAAAAAAATCGTGCACATATTTTTATATATAATATAAGGCTATTAAGACCCCAGCGCATCGAGAGCAAATTATTGCATACGGATGATTCTTGTTCCGATGATTTCTCCGCTGAGCACACGGCTCAGGATCTGAGGTTCGCTGCCGTCTACGATGACGACCTCACGTACTTGGCCATGAATACATGCAATTGCTGCACGTACTTTGGGAATCATACCGCCATAGATTTCTCCGGTCTGGATCATGTCCTCAATCTCTTGTACAGGTACGGATGGCAGTACTTTTTTCTCGCCGCCTACGTTTTTCATGATGCCTGGAACGTCGGTCACGACAATCATCCGACTCACGCCGAGATGAGACGCCACTGCACCGGCAGCTGTATCTGCATTTATGTTATAGCGTTGTCCAGTTGCATCTACACCAACTGGTGCGATAACTGGCATATAACCCATGTTCACGACGCCTTGGATAATCTCTGCGTTCACACCAATGACATCGCCTACCCAACCGATCTCTGCGTGGTTCGATACGGGCTTCGCCTGAATCAGACCTCCATCGACGCCGGACAAGCCTAGTGCACGACCGCCCACACGTTGAATCAAACGTACGATTTGTTTGTTGATACTTCCAGCGAGCACCATCTCCACTACGTCCAGCACAGGTTCAGTTGTTTTGCGCAGGCCATTAACGAATTCGGTTTCGATACCAAGCTTCGCCAAGTTATCTGAGATCGCAGGACCTCCACCATGCACGATTACCGGCTGTGTGCCCTGAGACTGCAAATCACGCAGATCCGCAAAGAAAGACTCCGGCAATGCCGCCAACGTGCTGCCTCCACATTTCATGACAAACATCTGTTTCTCTGTGCTCGCTTCCGTTGCGGTACTCTCGTTTGGCATTGTTGAATTCATGAGGGCAAGCTCCTATCATAGTAAAAATTATATTCAAAAAAATATAACACTTTTATAAGGTCACAAAGGCTGGTAGGAGTCCATTCCGAATTCGGATTGTTCTTTTGATCGCTGTTGTCTCCAGGTTTCTTGAATTATCCCTATATAGGGGAACACCCGGAGACAAAGGCGACCGCTCCGCTTCTGCAGAATCAATTCCGTCTTCTCCATTACTATCGCTATATGTCCAACACCAAACAACAAGTTTAAATTTCATTGATAATTTTTGAAACATCTCACGAAACAGCTTCACAATAGAAGACAGCTGTTTCGCAAAACCTTTACCCCAAAGGTTTATTACGTGCGGTATGCGGCGTTAATTCGGACATAGTCATACGTCAGGTCGCAGCCCCAGGCTGTTGCTGTTCCTTCGCCGTGGTGCAAATCCACCACGATGCGAACTGTATCAGTCTGCAAATAGGCCAATGCCGCTTCTTCGTCAAACACGACTGGGCGGGACTGCGCAAGTACAGAGATATCTCCCAAACGGATATCTACGGTATCCGGGTTCACCGGCTGTCCTGCACGCCCTACGGCTGCAATAATCCGTCCCCAGTTGGCGTCTGCGCCAAACATGGCGGATTTCACAAGACTCGAACCGATGACAGTTTTCGCGATTGCTTGCGCGGACTCATCACTTACTGCTCCTGTAACTTCTACCTCGACCAGTTTGGTTGCTCCTTCACCATCGCGAGCAATGGCTTTGGCCAGCACTTGGCATACATAGGTGAATCCAGCTGCAAAAGCATCCCAGTCCGGGTGCTCCATCGTCAGCTCTTCATTGCCTGCATATCCACTGGACATAGCTACCAGCATGTCGTTTGTACTCGTATCTCCATCTACGGTAATCATGTTAAATGTATGATTGGTTGCCTGGCGCAACAGGCTCTGCAACGCTTCTGCACCAATGACCGCGTCAGAGGTCATGAAAGCGAGCATTGTCGCCATATTCGGATGGATCATTCCCGAGCCTTTGGCGGCTCCCGCAATCGTAACCGTCTTACCGTTAACTATAACGGAGACGCAAGCTTCCTTTTTTACCAAATCCGTTGTCAGAATCGCTTGTGAAAATTGCTCCGCCTCATTCGACTCCTTGCCCATATGCGCTGGAAGACCAGTAATGCCTGAATGTACAGCATCCATCTTGAGCAATTCACCAATGACACCTGTGGATGCCACAGCCACGTCTTCTTCTGCCACACCCAACTCACGCGCAGCCGCCGAACGCATCGCATAAGCATCTTCTTCCCCTTGTTGCCCTGT
Organism: Paenibacillus sp. FSL H7-0942; assembly: GCF_045040715.1. Classification (NCBI taxonomy): domain Bacteria; kingdom Bacillati; phylum Bacillota; class Bacilli; order Caryophanales; family Paenibacillaceae; genus Paenibacillus; species Paenibacillus sp. FSL H7-0942. Next base: position 6,257,755 of record NZ_CP150279.1, read on the forward strand.
ACATGCATTGGCATTACCACTGTTAACGATAACAGCCTGAAGGCGTCCGTTGCTCAAGCTTTCGCGCGTTACTTTGAGTGGTGCCGCCTGAAACACGTTCGTTGTGTATACAGCAGCAGATGTAGCCGGTACATCACAGCGGATCGCTCCGATGTCATTACGAGATGTCTTTTTCAATCCGCAGTGAAGTCCACCAGCAGTGAATCCCCCAGGGGTTACAATTGTTCCGTTCTCAACCACGGTAAAAGTATGTTGCTCCACATTCGTTCCCATATCATATCCCCCGTATGCGTTCAGCTATATGCTGATGATCGCCTGCTTAACCTGATCCGTTCTCCCTAAGTTGACTCCGAGAAAGCACTTTACACCGAATGTTCCAGCACTCCTCCTGAATTCCAATCCCTTATGGATATACCGGTGTCATGTTCAGCCCGAGGTTCTCCTCCCATCCCATCATCAGGTTCATATTTTGAATCGCTTGCCCGGAAGCACCCTTCACCAGGTTGTCAATGACCGAAATAATCGTCAAACGCCCTGTGCGAGGATCTACCGCAAATCCGATATCACAATAGTTGGATCCGTAGACTTCTTTGGTAGAAGGCCAGATGCCCGGTTCACGTACACGTACGAAAGGTCGGTTCTCATAATATTTGCGGTACAAATCCACGATCTCCCGGTCGCTGTGTTCCCCAACGAGGTTTGCATACATCGTACTCATAATTCCACGTGTCATTGGCACCAGATGTGTTGTGAAAGTAACCGTAACAGGCGTTCCCGTTATACTGCCAAGCACTTGTTCGATCTCGGGAATATGTTGATGTTTATTCAGTTTGTAGGCTTTGAGATTCTCATTCATCTCTGCATAATGATTTGTCAGACTTGTTCCACGTCCCGCTCCGGATACGCCTGATTTGGCATCAATAATAATAGTAGAAGGATCAATCCAGCCTGCCTCTACAGCAGGGATCAGTCCAAGAAGTGTAGCCGTTGGATAACAACCTGGGTTGGATATAAAATGCTGTCCCTTCACTTCTTCGCCATACACCTCAGCCATGCCGTATACCGCTTGTTCCAGCAAATCAGCTGAAGGCGCCGGATGTTTGTACCACTCTTCGTACACTGTTCCATCCTTAAGTCTGAAATCGCCAGACAGGTCAATCACTTTAAGTCCTGCTGCCAGCAGGCTTGGTACGAGCTTAGCACTTACGCCGGACGGGGTCGCTGTGAATACCAGATCCGCACGACTCGCAATTTCAGCCGGATCTACACCGTCGAGTGGCCTGTGAATCACGCCCGTCAAATGCGGAAATCCATCTGCGATGGACTCACCACTGCTCGATGATGAGATCACCGATGTGATTTCAACCAGCGGATGGTTCTGGAAAAAACGAATCAGCTCCACCCCGCCGTAGCCGGTGGAACCGACGATTGCTACTTTTAATTTGTTATTCACTCTCGCTCCCCCAATCTCGATGTATGCGCTACTTGTGCTATGTCCTTGCCTGAAGGATACTTGAACACAGCAATTCCGTCGCTTATATGCATATTTGTGTATTATTATACGACTCTGGTTATATAAATACAACACTCTATCATCAATTTTACATGGATTTTCATCCAATCCGAACATATCTTTTTTTCTCATCCGGGACGAATAGGTATACATCTGTTAAAATACGTATTAGTAGGAAACATTACAATCAGGGTCTCATTCATAACTAACCTGCTACCAAGGACATATGAATAGATTCATGATGGTCATTATGAGACGTGGGGGACTATAGTGCATATCGAATCCATTTTACTTATTGTACTCCTTGGCCTGAATATTATTTTTGCCGCAGCAGTCGTTTTCTTCGAACGGAAGGATGCCAGCGCTTCCTGGGCTTGGCTGCTCGTCTTGAACTTTATTCCGGTGTTTGGGTTTTTACTTTATCTTTTAACCGGTCAGAACCTGACCCGATACCGGCTTTTCCAGTGGAAAGAACGTAAGAAGCTCGGGCTAGAGGAACGTATTGAAGCCCAGCTCACGCAGTTGCACGATAATCGCACACCTTTCCGCAACCAAGCAACCGAGACTAGCCAGGACATGATCTATATGAACCTGAAGCAGAACGGTGCTCTGGTGACGGAAGATAATGCGGTCGAGATCATTACGGATGGAACAGATAAATTCCAGCGGCTCTTGGATGACATCGAAGCGGCCAAGGATCACGTGCACGTACAATACTACATTTATAGAGGCGACCGTCTGGGCAAAAGAATTCGGGATGCACTTATCCGCAAAGCGCGGGAAGGCATCAAAGTTCGTTTGCTGTATGACGCGCTCGGATCGCGGCGGGTATCCAAACGCTTTTTCAAAGAATTGCGCGAAGCAGGCGGTTTGGTTGAAGTCTTTTTCCCCTCCAAATTCAGTCTGATCAACTTGCGTATGAACTACCGGAACCACCGTAAGATTGTCATCATCGATGGTAACCTGGGGTACACAGGCGGGTTTAACGTTGGAGATGAGTATCTTGGCTTGAACTCCAAATTCGGTTATTGGCGTGACACACATCTGCGTATTCAGGGGAATGCCGTTCATGCGCTGCAGACCCGTTTTCTCCTAGATTGGAATGAAGCGTCCAAGCAACACGACACACCTTATGTTCCGGCGCATTTCCCTCATATTGAGGGTACAGGAAAGATTGCCATGCAGATTGTCTCCAGTGGACCGGATGCAGAGACTGAACATATCAAGAACAGTTATCTTAAGATGATTAACGGGGCCAAACAATCGATTCTGATTCAAACGCCTTATTTTATCCCGGATGCCAGTGTATTCGAAGCTATTCGTCTCGCGTGTCTGTCCGGCATAGATGTTCGCATTATGATTCCAAATAAGCCCGACCACGCCTTTGTATATTGGGCTACGCTATCTTATATTGGTGAGTTGCTAAAAGTGGGCGCCAAAGTATTTATATATGATAATGGCTTCATTCATGCCAAAACACTTATCATTGACAGTTTGGTTGCATCCGTGGGAACCGCCAATATTGACTACCGCAGTTTCCGGTTGAACTTTGAGGTTAATGCTTTTATGTACGATGAAGCGATTGCGACAGCACTTGTACAAACCTTTGAGCACGACCTGCATGTATCGCGAGAAATGACGCTCGATGAATACCAAAAACGTAGTCTCATTATCCGCTTCAAAGAAGCCATTTCCCGTCTGCTATCTCCGATTTTGTAGCGTCAATATTTATAGTAAAAAAACAGGCACATCCTCTCCCGTCATTTCGGAGAAAGATGTACCTGTTTTTTTCTTGTCTTGAACTTCCAAACTTATGAGCATACGCGGCTCACTCATTAGTTTTCAACCCGTTCACACATGTTCTCCCCGCTTAAAACCTTCTCCAAGCACTTCGTGCGCGTTACTGATAATGACAAACGCTCCCGGGTCCACAGACCGGATCAACGCTTTGAGTCTTGGCACCTCATTTTGCCCAACGACTACCATCAGTACTGTTCGTTGATCGTCAGTGTAACCGCCTTTGGCTTCCAACTTCGTTAATCCGCGATCCAGATCATCCAGAATCACTTTGCTAATCGCTTCCGTCTGGTTGGAGATAATATACGCCACCTTGGAAAAGCCTAGGCCCATCTCAACGGCATCGATCACTTTACCGGTAACATACAACCCAATCAGCGCATAGAGAGACTGCTCCAATGACAGCACAAATGCAGCCATAATAATAACCGTAGCATCCATGATGACTACACACAATGAGTAACTCAGTCCACTGTATTTCTGTACGATTCTGGCAAGAATGCTCATGCCACCTGTTGACCCTCTACCTCTATATACAATTCCAATCCCTAAACCAACGCCAATCCCACCATACAGTGAACCAAGTAGTGGATTCGTTGTTGGAATGGCCCAATCCTTCGTCAGATAAACTAACAGTGGCAGGACAATACTGCCCAATACGGAGCGAACACCATACTGCTTACCAATAAGCAGGAAACCAGCGATCAAAAGTGGGATATTAATTGCCCATTGGGTATATGCCGGCTCCCAATTAAGCCACTCCTTGCCCAGGATCGATAACCCGGACACCCCACCCGAAGCAATCTGATTCGGTAATAAAAATAAATTAAAGGCCACGGCAATTAAAAACGAACCTAAAATGATAGATACCGTATCCACGACGTTTCTCCATGGACCATTGAGTGGAATGAGGCTAGTTATCCTCTTTTTGCGATTATTGTGAAGTTGTGATCGTTGTTGCATGTTCTCGTGCTCTCCTTTTATGTGACTGATCAGTTGTTCGCTCATTTTTTCTATCCTATAAAATTATTCAAAAAAAAGCTCCCGTATACACCAGCATACGCCTACACGTATGGGTCCATACAGGAACTTATATTAATCGGTTTCTACTTTAATCTGGCTACGCAAATAACCATCGATGAATGCATCGAGGTCGCCGTCCATTACTGCCCCTGTGTTTCCAGTCTCTACGCTTGTACGGTGATCCTTTACCATACTATAGGGATGGAACACATAGGAGCGAATCTGGCTACCCCATGAAATATCCGACTGATCTCCTCGGATTTCATCCAGCTGTTGTTTTTGCTCTTCAATTTTACGCTCATACAATTTCGAACGAAGCATCTTCATCGCCCGCTCACGGTTCTTGATCTGTGAACGTTCATTCTGACACGTTACAACTACACCTGTCGGAAGGTGGGTAATCCGCACGGCTGAGTCGGTGGTATTGATATGCTGTCCACCCGCGCCACTCGCACGGTAGGTATCAATCTTGAGATCCTCTGTTCGAATGTCCAATTCAATCGTATCATCAATCTCAGGAACCACATCACATGATACGAAGGACGTATGTCTACGGCCCGATGAGTCAAAAGGAGAGATCCGCACCAGTCGGTGTACACCCTTCTCGGCTTTCAGATAACCATAAGCATTGTGCCCCTTGATCGATAGCGTGACACTCTTGATCCCCGCCTCATCTCCTGGCAGATAATCCAGCACCTCAACCTTGAAGCCACGCTTCTCGGACCAACGTGTGTACATCCGGAGTAACATCTGTCCCCAGTCCTGTGACTCTGTACCACCTGCCCCCGGATGAAGCTCTAGAATGGCATCCATCTTATCATACGGCTGGTTCAGGAGCAGCTGAAGTTCGAACTCTGCCACCTTGCTCACGATCGCTGTGACGCTTCTACCGATCTCTGCAGCGAGGTCTTCGTCGCCTTCCTCGTCAGCCAGTTCTACCATCATCACCGCATCATCATAGTCCTGTTGGAGTTTGGTGTATTGATCCACAGATCCCTTCACCGCATTTAGCTCAGCGATTACGGATTGCGCCTTGTCACTATCATCCCAGAAATCCGGAGCAGACATCTTCACTTCGAAGTTGCCGATCATCTCTTGCTTCAGATCTAAGTCAAAGAGACCCCCTAAGGTTGGTTAGTTTCTTGCCTATTTCACGCAGGTCATGCTTCACGTTTGGATCGATCATGTGCAATTCCTCTTTTCATTAAGATAAGCTCCCCGCATCCAGGGCATTCCTCCAGATCAAGTATCCGATGCGTTACCCTGGTGTTGAGACTACTGTTGTATCAGTATATCTCTTCCCCGTGATCATGGTCATATTATTATAACTATGCACCATTAATCGGTTTTGCATCCTTCACTTCATCCTATGGAATACCCGGCTGCAAGGAGCCATTCATGTCATTCGTGTATAAATGAACCCTTCAACTACTCTTGACCGTGGCAGTGTTTGAACTTCTTACCACTACCGCATGGGCATGGATCGTTACGTCCGATTTGGTCAGAAACCTTCACTGGACGTTTCTCAGCAGGTTCACCGCTTGTCGAGATCTGACTTTCCTCAACAACCGCTTGACGCTCCTGATTGCTCTCGATCTGTGCTCTCATCACATAAGTCGCTACTTCTTCTTGAATCGAAGCGATCATTTGATGGAACATCTCGAAGCCTTCGAACTGGTACTCACGTAGTGGATCTGTACCGCCGTAGGCACGAAGGTGGATACCTTGACGCAATTGATCCATTGCATCAATATGATCCATCCACTTGCTGTCTACTGCACGGAGCACAACCACTTTCTCGAACTCACGAACCATCTCTTCGCCAATTCGCTCTTCACGTGCATTGTACTTGTTCTGAACTTTCGTGAACAGGAACTCGATGATCTCTTCTGCTTCCTTACCCCACAGATCATCTTTAGTTATGGAACCATCGTCCAGCAATTTGCTGTTCATGTAATCAGCAACTTCCTGAAGCTCCCAGTTTTCCGGGATATCGTCACTACAATGTGCTTCAACGATACGTTCAATGGAAGGCTTGATCATATCCATAACGATTTGTTTGATATTTTCGGACTCCAGTACCTCGCGGCGCTGTTTATATATAATTTCACGTTGTTGGTTCATTACATCATCATATTGGAGAACGACTTTACGCACGTCAAAGTTGTTACCTTCAACACGCTTCTGCGCTGATTCTACTGCACGGGTAATCATCCGGCTCTCGATCGGTTGGTCTTCTTCAAAACCAAGACGCTCCATCATGTTCAATACATTGTCTGCACCGAAACGTCTCATCAATTCATCACCCAGTGACAGGTAGAATTGTGTTGAACCCGGGTCACCTTGACGTCCCGCACGGCCACGTAGCTGATTATCAATCCGGCGTGATTCGTGACGCTCTGTACCGATGATATGAAGGCCGCCTACTTCAGCTACACCATCACCCAAGATAATATCTGTACCCCGTCCTGCCATGTTGGTTGCAATCGTTACTGCACCCGCTTGACCAGCTCCTGAGATGATCTCTGCTTCTTCCGCGTGGTACTTGGCGTTCAGTACCTGGTGTTTGACACCACGGCGTTTAAGCATGTCAGACAGGCGTTCAGAGTTCTCAATGGACACTGTACCTACCAGAATCGGTTGATTCTTACTGTGGCGTGCCACGATCTCTTCTACAACGGCATTGAACTTGCCATCGATGCTCTTGTACACGACATCTGCCATGTCATCCCGCTTGTTTGGGCGGTTGGTTGGAATTTGCAGTACTTCGAGACCGTAGATTTTTTTAAACTCTTCTTCCTCGGTTTTCGCTGTACCCGTCATACCCGCAAGTTTACGGTACATCCGGAAATAGTTCTGGAAGGTAATCGTAGCAAGCGTCATGCTCTCATTTTGTACTTCAATGCCTTCTTTGGCTTCAATCGCTTGGTGCAATCCATCACTGTAACGACGTCCAGACATCAGACGACCTGTGAATTCATCAACGATCATGACTTCCTCATCACTGACAACATAATCCACGTCACGACGCATGATTGCATTAGCTTTCAAGCCCTGTACAATGTGATGGTTGAGAGTTACATTGGCATGATCATACAAGTTCTCGATACCAAATGCTTTCTCTGCTTTTGCCACGCCCGCCTCAGTCAACGCTACGGATTTCACCTTAATGTCTACAGTAAAGTCTTCTTCCGGCACCAAACGTTTCACAAAACGATCTGCTGCATAGTACATATCCGTCGACTTCTGAGCTTGTCCAGAGATAATGAGTGGCGTACGCGCCTCATCGACCAAGATGGAGTCTACTTCATCAATGATACAGAAGAACAATGGACGTTGTACCATTTGCTCTTTGTAAAGCACCATGTTGTCACGCAGATAGTCAAAACCAAACTCATTGTTCGTTCCGTACGTAATATCACATGCATATGCATGTTGTTTCAACGCATGGTCCATACCGCTGAGGTTAACCCCAACCGTCATGCCCATGAACTCATAGATTTGTCCCATTTCCTGGCTATCCCGTTGTGCCAAGTAGTCATTGACCGTGACCACGTGTACACCTTTGGACATTAACGCGTTCAGATATACCGGAAGTGTTCCTACCAGCGTTTTACCTTCACCCGTTTTCATCTCGGAAATACGGCCTTCATGCAGAGCGATACCGCCCAGCATCTGTACATCGTAGTGACGTTTGCCCAGTACACGACGTGATGCCTCACGTACGGTTGCAAATGCCTCTGGAAGAAGCTCATCTGTTGTTTCTCCCTTTTCAATACGAGCACGGTATTCGTCCGTTTTACCTTTCAGTTGTTCATCAGACAACGCCTGAAATTGTGGTTCCAGTTTATTGATCACATCGACCGTCTTCATCAGACGTTTAACATCACGTTCATTCATGTCGCCGAAGATCTTTTTGACAAGTCCTAGCATGGTATACCCCTTTCGTGCAAAACAGAATAGACCCCCTGTTGCCGCCACGCGACACCATCGGATGGATGTTGCATCCACTTGCCCGGGGGTGACAAACAATATAAAAAGTAATATAGATGAATCAACTCCAGGCTTGCCAAGGGTTCCTCATGAAGCTGATTCGGTATTCAAACGGATTCGGTTATTAAAAAGTAGCCGAAGCCCGAGCCTTGCGAATCATGTTCATGGTGCTGTGCCTGTCATTGATTATGATTAGCGATCATTCGTTGACAATTCCTCATCAGGACAATGATTCTCTTTGCATAAATTGTAACAGTTTGTAAGAGCCGCCGCAACACGCCACGGCACACTTCTTTGAACTTCTGAGACATATCAAATGGAGTTTAAGTGCAAAAAATCATAGTCGTTAGCGGAAGCGTCCGATTGTCATGTTTCGTTTTGCAGGCTAGACAGCTCTGTCAACGAATTTTGATGGTAAATTTGGATGGAAATCTCATATCCAGTTCTCGAATGTAGGCGTACGAATATTTTCGTAAGCATCGGAATCTGGCAGTAAACTTTTACAGTTTGTGCTTCTTCTTACTATCTATTAGACGCAGCAGCAAAGGGAATAGTTTCACCATTTTATTTCCAACGGTGATTTCCCAGCTTCTGTACGCACAAAAGAGCCCCATCCCCTAAGGGATGGAAGCTCTTGTTAGTCTAATCCAGGAAACTACAGTCCCTGTCTTCATTATTATTAGATATTCATACGCAAATCCGATCCGATGATCCTGTAAGTTAAGATTAACCTTGTTCGATCAATCCGTACTTACCATCGTTACGTTTGTAAACAACGCTAACTTCCTCACTGTCAATGTTGGAGAATACGAAGAAATTGTGACCAACCATGTTCATTTGGAGGATGGCCTCTTCCACGTCCATTGGTTTCAACATAAAGCGTTTCGTCCGTACGACTTCAAAATCATCGTCATCCGTGTCCGCATCCAGTTCAGCTGTAGCTACAGTACCTGTTGGATCTTCAACGAAGAGTGTTTTCAGGCTGCCTTCCTGGCGGAACTTACGGTTAATTTTTGTTTTGTGTTTGCGGATCTGACGTTCCAGCTTGTCCACCACGGAGTCAATAGATGCGTACATATCGTCGCTCTCATCCTCAGCGCGGAGCACAATGCCTTTCAAAGGGATCGTCACCTCTACCGTATGCAAACCTCTCGTCGTGCTCAATGTAACAGCACCGTCAGAGTTAAGGGGTGCATCGAAATACTTCTCGAGTCTACTCAACTTTTTGTCGACATAATCCTTCAAAGCATCAGTAACCTCGATTTGTTGACCTCGAATACTTAAATTCATAGGGCACTCCTCCTTTTTCCTTTGCCACTTCATTATAACACGAATGTAAGCGCCATGTAAAAACTCCCGGTGACCGAATAATGACATCTGTTCAAGCCACATCTGCCAACGTAGGCATAACGCCATATTTCGCGATATTTCATCATATTCAGCCCTAATCGTATATTTACATGGTATGTCTTATTAGGCGCTTGATGATGTAATTAACCGTTTTTGAGCTACCTCAATCTAATATGTAAAATGAACTTCAATCTATCTCTTGAATCTATTAAATTCAATAAAATAATGTGTCTAGGATGATCCTCAAATCTCGAATCTATTAGAACAAAAAAAGACCCCGGAAAGTGCCGGAGTCTGATGCTAGCGATAATTCAATTTGGTAACCATCTAACCATATATGTAGGTCGGATTGTCCGGATGATTATAATTTGATTACGTTAGCTGCTTGCGGTCCACGCGCGCCTTCGACGATGTCGAATTCTACGGATTGACCTTCTTCCAAAGTTTTGAATCCTTCGGTTTGAATTGCGGAGAAATGTACGAATACGTCGCCGCCATCTTCAGTCTCAATGAAACCGTAACCTTTTTCTGCGTTGAACCATTTTACTTTACCTTGCATGCACTAACATTCCCTTCGTCATCAAATGAAGTGAAGCTTTCGGCCTTAACCTCTGCCCACAATTCAGATAATACCATCCAAAGTTATCCATTGTCAATTGGAAAAGTAAATGTTTTCTTGGAATTTTTTGTAGATTAATTGGGGTTTGTGTTGAAAGGTGGGATATCTTGAATATATCAGTTAATTGGCGGGTTGGTAAGTCTATTTTTGATGTATTAATGATAGAAGCTTGGATGAGAGTCTACTGTTCAGATAACGAGTGAATAACAAAATTTACGAAAGTTAAACATTTCATAATTTACTATTAAAGTTAAACATTTCATAATTTACTATTAAAGTTAATTAGTATATGAGGTTATTTTAGGACAAGCAGAAAATTGACCTGTACTAAAAAGTAGTAGATCACTAAAAACATGGCACTGTCTGCTTAAATCTATTAAATCATATTTATATGAGCAATCAAATTATTTAGTAAAACAATCTTCATTTCCATAGATAAGACGAGCTAACAGACTAAGCTTAAAATAAAACAGGGTAGATCTTAGATCTACCCTGTTTTTAATATATCATTTTCTTCTATCCATTAGCATACTATCCGACGCATAGGTAGTCTCATATACATTCCGCTGCATTTTTGCTTGATTGCGCTTATGCAACCAATCTTGAGCCTCAATCCGAAGTGTGTTCATGCGATCAAGTAAAGTTTTATCATAGGCCAAAATCCGATGAACTTCCCCTTTTTGTTTTACATCCAGAGGAAAACTCTCACTCTCTTTAATTATAGCATCAACAATATGTTGTCGATCTTCTATGAAGGTTTCCAGTTCCTCATAGGAGGTCTCCTCAATCCGTTCAATAACTACCTGAGTCATAGTAGACAAGCGTTCAATAAGATTATCCATGAGCACTTTCAGTCTGCGTAGAGGCTAGTTTAGAGGCTTGCATCCAAGTCTCACGCAAGTCAGTCAAATATCCAATGGCTTCTTCCGCTTTTTCTGGACTTTTACGAATGTTAGCTTCGATTAAAAGATAATTCGTATACTCATACAGAGCAAATAAGTTTTTGGATACATCATATGATTGGTCCAATGTAGACATAAGTTCACTAATAATAGTCTGAGCTTTACCCAGATTAAGATTTGCTTTCTCAATATCCTGGTTATTCAGGCCCTCAAGTCCAACTTTTACAAATCGGATTGCCCCATCATACAGCATAATAACCAATTGAGCTGGCGTTGAAGTCTGAACAGAAGATTGACGATATTTTTCATAAGGAGATTTAATCAATTAGGTCACCCTCTATTATAAAATTTCTCTTAGCTTGTGGTAGAGAATAGACTGGACGACTGTGAACTGAGTTTGTTCATTGCTGTTTCCATCGCAGTGAACTGTTTATAATAACGAGTCTCTGTGTTTTCCAAAATTGTAAGCATGTTGGTGATTCTATTATTGTACTCTTTGAGTTTCCTACCCATAGCACTTTCTTCTTTGTAACTGACTGTGAGATCAGCTGAGAATTTACTGGTTCCGACACGTGTAACGAGACTATCCAACGAACCTGATATTTTGTCTGCCAACTTGTCAAAAATACCATTATTCGCCTCACTACCTGTGCCCTGGAACAGATCAACTGCTTTTTGAGGATTCTCAGTCAAAGCTTTTTTCAAGACGACTTCATCCAGAACAATTTTGCCGCCTGAGTTGTAGGACCCCATTGTAATTCCCATCTCAGACAAAGCGACGACTTGCCCCGATATAATGCCTCTCATATTAGAAAGAGCTGATCTTAATAAATCATCATTCTTTAACAAACCGCTTTTTGCTTTGTCCGTCCAATTCGTGATATCCGTATCTTTCATCGCAGTCTTTTGCTCGTCTGTTAGAGGTTTAAAGTCACGATATTTGTTCTCGTCTAACTTCGTATTTAACAACGTTATTAACGAGTTATAGTCCTCTACGAAGCTCTTAATGGTTTGCAAAGCAGTTTCAGTATCACTCGATGTCTTAATTGTTACCGGGGTATCACCAGTGGTAGGATTCACTTTAGGGTCTGTCTGGTTTACCGTTGTTTTCTCGACAGTTAGCTGGATACCATTTATTGTAATCGTGTTACTTTGACTCTCATACATTCTGTCATTAACGAATATAAAAGCATTTTTGGCATCAGTGGTTTTATACTGATCAGTACTATTTTGAGGGTTGAAAAGATCAAGCAAACTATTATCATCAGTTGCCACAAGGTCTGCCTTACCATCCGTACCACTTGTTTTTGAGCTGATAATCAATTTCCCGCTTATCTCATCATACTTTGCAGTAACATTAGCATTGGTATTACCATTAATCGTAGCGACCATCGTAGCGATAGACGTAGATCCGGTGAATAACGACTTACCATTACTATCTGTAAAACTAACACCATTAATAGTAAATTTAAACTCTTCAGCGTTGAGGGCAGTCCGATCTGCCTCTGTCAATGTAGCTGGATCTGTACCATCTCTCATAATCTGCAAATCAGCCAAGGTTTTATTACTAGCTACAGGTGCAGCAAGACCGAAGGTCTCTACTGTCTTTTTGGTAGCTACTTGAGTGACACTAACTTTCATATCGATCCCATTGGCAGTAGCTGAAGCTTCTGCTTTAAGGGCATCTGTGTTACCACTCACTACAGCTTTTTGTGTATTTAAAGCTGCACTCTTGCCGTACTTATCAATGAGTTTATTCGTACGAAAGTCTACGAGTTTACTATTAATTTCTCTATAGCTGTCCCGTTTCCATTCTAGGATTTGCTTATCCTGATTTAGTTTATCCAGCGGAATTCGTTTTGCAACCATCATACTTTTAACCATGCTATCTACGTCCATACCGGAAAAGCCGTTAATACGAGTTACCATGAAACCCCTCCTATAATTATATTTTCTCGTCTACCAATATACCTGCAATCTCCATCATCTTGGCAACTAAGTCTAGCGTTTTTTCTGGTGGAATCTCACGGATAAGTTCTCCAGTATCTTTGTTCATCACTTTCACCATGATGTCATGGGTCTTCTCATGTACACTGATTTCCAATGTGGTCTCGGGGCCCTGCAAAGATTGCACTGCACGTTCAATTGTTTTAATCAAGTGTTCGTCGGCAATCGATATTTTGGCACCTTGAATTTCTTTTGTACTTAAATCTTTATAATTTTTAATAGCTGACGCTGAAGATATTGATTCACTTGCACTTTGAACAGGAGCTACTTCTGATCGGGGCTGTCCGTTAGATGCGCCGGATGCCGAGAAGGAAAACTGTACATTCATGTGCTCTATCCTCCAAGAACGCTTGATTTATTATATATATCGGTCATTGGTCATCGTTATTTTAGGGAATGCCTAGCAAAACAAAAAAAAGCCCCGGAATAATCCGGAGCTTTCGGTATTGAAGTGAATCTTAACGAAGCAATTGCAGAACGCCTTGTGGTTGTTGGTTCGCTTGAGCCAACATCGCTTGTGCAGCTTGTGCAAGGATATTATTCTTCGTTTGTTCCATCATTTCTTTAGCCATGTCTACGTCACGTACACGGGACTCAGCTGCAGTCAGGTTCTCGGAAGATGTGTTCAAGTTGTTGATTGTGTGTTCCAAACGGTTTTGAACCGCACCCAATTTAGCGCGCTCGCTGGAAACGGAGCTGATCGCTTTATCCAAAGAAGTGATGGAAGCAGAAGCACCAGCTGTTGTAGAAATATCTACGCTAGAGATTCCCAGTGCAGATGAACGCATGTCATTCACACCGAAAGTGATGCTTTGACCTTTGTTGGCACCAATTTGGAATGTCATTCCACCGTTGCCTGAAGCATCAGTTTGAGCTTGGCTCAGACCCAAATCTTTAACAAGAGATTTACCTTCAGCTTCTTTGAAAGTTACCGGTCCGTTTGCACTTGTGATAGAGAAACGTCCATCTTTCGCTTCAACAAATACAGCATCTTTGTCAATAAATCCATCTTGTCCTTTTGTAAGTCCAGCACTAGTGTTGTATGTGTCAATAGCTGCTCTAATTTTTGTTTGCATATCTGTCGCAACTACAGTTGCATCAGAGTTAGCAGTTGCTGTAGCCAAAGCTGCAGTTTGCAATTTAACTCCGCCAATTTCGAAAGAAAGGGTGTCAGCAGTAACTGCTTTAGCAAGTTGATCTTGTCCTGTGCTTGCATCCGCTGGTGCCGCAGCGTCAACAAAATTAGCAAGAACAGCAGCTCCAGAGATATCTAAACCGGATTTTTGTCCAGCAGTACCACTTTCAGCTGTCAATTTACCACCAGCTTCAAACAATTTAACGTTAGCCACATTTGTTCCATTAGCAGCATTGTGATCTGTAATTGCTTGGTTGATAACGCGTTCCATTGCTGATTTGATGTCAGATTTTTGGGAATCTGTCATATTTGTTGTGCCATAGTTGCCCTTAATTAGGGTTTTCTCGGCATCGGACAAACCTTTATCCCAATCAATTTCTACTTCAACTGTATCAACTTTAATTTTGTCTTTTACAGTTAAATCCAACCCACTACCATCAACAGCGTTAAAGTTTGTTGCACCAACAACTTTAGCAGCAGTTTGGTTCAGAACTTTAGCACCGTTAGTAGAATCAGTTCCTACCACTGCGCCATCCGTTTTCAAAGCGCCGTTCAACAATTTCTTAGTATTGAACTCCGTAGTATCACCGATACGGTCGATTTCTGATTTCAATTGGGAAACTTCGCTTTGCAATGCTTTACGATCTTCTTCAGTGTTCGTACCGTTAGCGGATTGAACGGAAAGTTCACGTACACGTTGCAGGATGGAGTGAGTTTCGCTCAATGCGCCCTCAGCTGTTTGAATCAAAGAGATACCATCTTGAGCATTTTTGGAAGCCATATCCAAACCGCGGATTTGACCGCGCATTTTTTCGGAGATTGCCAAGCCTGCAGCATCGTCACCAGCACGGTTGATACGAAGACCAGAAGACAATTTCTCGATGTTTTTGCTAGTTGCAGCAGAGTTAGTGGACAGTTGGCGGTGAGTGTTCAACGCCGTAATATTATGGTTGATAATCATTTGATATTTCCTCCCTGAAGATAAATTAGTTCCACATCCTTGTGGTAAACGCCGCGACATTAAGGTCGGCCGCCCTGCCGAAGCAGCGTCTAAATTATATATCGACGGAAGGTGAGCAACTGTTTATAGCAAATTGGAATATTTTTAATCTTTTTTGATATCTGTATTTCGCAGACGTTCCATAAAGGCTTCAATATTGGCTGCAAGAGGCGTAGCAGACTCCCGATTAGCCTCTTGAATGGATGCATATATTTCCTGTCTGAATATATCAATATGCTTGGGTGCGGAGATTCCAATACGTACTGTATCTCCCTCAACAGCGAGTACAGTCACCTCAATCTGATCCTGAATGATAATAGACTCGCCTTTTTTACGTGATAATACCAGCATTTACACTCCACCTTTCACTGATTTGGCATCTTCTTCTGCCCAGATCAGATGGCGTGTATCGTAAGAAGACTGATGGAGCACGACTTGTTTACCTAAATGTTGCTCGGGATTAAGAACTACGGGTGCAAGCAGGTTCATTGTTGATTTATTCGCCTGTGAATGAATGGTGACCATAGAATATACGGACACTTGCTCTGCAATCTCCAATTCTTCCTTATCTACCTCTCCCAATTCAAAACTATAATCCGGTACAAAAGTAAACGGACTTACCAAGAGGAACGCCAGTCCCGGCTCTCTTGTAGATTGCAAATAACTGAAAGGTGTATCTTCCCAAGGAACCAAGGCAAACTCGGTTTCCTCTTCAAATCCGGGTAAACCTTTAGGAAATTGATATACATATTCTGTTTTAACCTCTAATGATCCCCACATGCTTGTCTGAATATGAATAATAAACGCCTCCCTGGCGAAAGTTTTATGCAAAAAGAGCCATAGATGTCTAAGATCAAGACCGTCTATAGCTCAACTTTATAATAACTAGAATCCGATATCTATGGCAGGTGGCGTGTACTGAATCGATGCATACTGCTTCACATAGATATCAAGCTTGCCCCGATTATACTCAATCTCCGGTCTATTCACAATAACATTCATTTCCGAGACGGCTGGAGTAAAGTTAATATCCGGCGCCTGTGCATAGACACGAGTCTCAACATTCCCAGAAGAAGCGGGTGTCCGCGTTTCCGGGAATGGCCTCGCCTGCCAGTCTGAGCCAATAATATTTGCAATAGTATTTCCTGGCTTATGAATTGCAGCCAATTCATTACCCTGCTGAACTCGTTCAGCCATATTTTGCAGAAATATCTGTTGAATGCCTGAATAGATCCGTGCATTCATATCAATCATGTTGCCGCCCGTGTAAGCAGAGAATGCTTTGCTCTGATCTACACTCAGTCTCATCGGATGACTCTCCACCGTTAGCTTGGCAGGTCTGGTATTCAACTGAACCTCAGCTTTGGGTTGACGAATGGAGAACTGTCCTGGATCAGCATCAATACTTAATAGAGTAGGCGTTGTCCTAATCTGAAGAACGGGAAGAGTACTCAAAAGTTAACTCCTCCTTTTTATCTTAAGAAGTCCACCAAAGATGGCGAAATAATTTTGGCACCTGCAGACAAGGAAGCGTTATAGATATTTTCCTGAATCTTGGATTGCATCGCCAGTTCCGCATAATCCGCATCCTCGACTTTGGATTGAAGATCTGTCAGGTTAATGCCGAGATCATCCAAACGTCCCATCATCAGATCAACCCGGTTCGTTTTGGCACCAATCTCAGAACGGATCGCAAGCATCTTGTCGGTACGGCTATCAATATTGTCCAACTGATTGGATAACTCTTTTTGATTTCCCTCTGTGAGAGCTTTCATGATGTTGTTCACGAGGTTGAACAAGTTATCTTCTTCCGTCTCTGTGCCAAACACTTCATTACCACTCACATTAATAGGCAACTGAACACTTTCACCTACGATGAAGTTAATCTTCCCTTTATCCGTCACAACAGAAGTAGCATTCGTTGTATCTAAAGTACCGTCTTGATTAGACGGGAAATCATACGGTTTAACATCATACGTCTCGCCATTAAAAATATATTTTCCGTTAAGTTTACTGTTTGAGATATCAACCAGCTGCTCTTTCAACTGTTTGACCTCTTCATTGATACTGTCCAGCGCTGACTGCGGATTCGTTCCTGTCGAAGCTTGTACCGTTAACTCGCGCAGGCGCTGTATGGCGTTACCCGCCTGATTCATAACCGTATCATTAAACTCAAGCCATGATATAGCACTATCTACGTTTTTCTGATATTGATCGTTCGATGAAAGTTCTGCACGATAACGAAGGGAGTAAGTGATCCCTACCGGATCGTCCGAAGGTTTGTTGATCTTGCGACCTGTTGCCAGTTGGGTCTGGGTGTTGTTCATCTGCTGCGCGTTCCGGTTCAAATTCAAAAGTAGCTGTGAACTGAGCATGTTATTCGTTATTCTCATGGTCTGTCACTCCTTTCCATTATCTACCTACTGTCCCAGTAGAGTTAATCAACTTATCGAGTAATTCATCATATGTGGTCATAAATCGCGCAGATGCGTTATATGCATGCTGGAACTTGATCATATTTGACATTTCTTCATCCAAAGATACACCACTTACAGATTGACGACGGGTGTCCACTTGCTCCACCAGGAACTCCGAGTTGGATGTCTGACGTGCAGCTTCCTGAGATTGTACCCCCAGTTGTCCCACAATGGCACTGAATTGTGCACCGATCGTTGCATTACGTAAACCGTCCGCTGATTTCATCGGTGTATCTTTCAGATTCGCCAGCAAGATAGCAAGTGTATTGTTACCTTTGATTACAGTCTCTGTACCAGAAGCATCGGATGTACGGAGCGAAGTCGCAATCTTATTAGGATCAGCCAGGATCTCTGCGTTCAATGAAATATTGCCAGCTGTAATGGCTGTTCCACCACCCGCTGCTGTAAAGAATGGGACTCCCCCAGAATTAGTTCCATCCATGCTGTATCCAAGCTGATGTAGTCCGTTCAGACCTTTGACCGTAACCTTGAGATCTGTAGCTAGTGTCCGTGCTGCACCCGTGTATGTAACACCATCCAGGATAGTATTATCCGGCAAGACAGAACCCGCAGGAAGAGTAATCTCAATATCACCGTTGGCAAGCGTATTAGCTAAGTCATCCATTTGTTTCCGGTAATCACTTACCAATGTATCTCTGGACTTAATCATGCCATGAACTTCACCATTGGTGAGTGTGCCCGCAGTATATGCATCATTCAGAAAAGCAGAATCTACCGCCACTTGTACTGCCCCGCCTGTAACGAGTGCCTGTCCGTTCATCTGAATCTGGTAGCCTTGTTGAGAATCAGTGACCGTAATATTCATGATTTTGGAGAGCTTATCCGTCATCAGATCACGTTGGTCACGCAAATCGTTGGCATTGTCGCCAAGAGACTCTACTTTCACAATGGCACTATTGAGGTTTGCAATGTTACCCAGGTAACCCTGGATCTCATTACTTTTCACAGCGATGTTACTATCCAAATCCTGACTAAGCGCATCCAATTGGCGGCTAATCTGATTCATCGCATCCGTAAGAGCTAGAGTTGTTTCTTTGACAATCCGGCGTGCCGTAACGTCCTCAGGATTCTTACTCAGATCTGACCATGATTTGTAGAAATTATCCATAACGGTTCGGAATCCGGTGTCCGATGGTTCATTTACAATAGCTTCGAGTTTCTCAAGTGTGTCTCGTTGAATGGACCAACTCCCGAAGTTGGTATTTTCATTACGATATTGGTCGTCCAAGAATTTCTCGCGCACACGGGTAATGGAGTCGAACTCCACCCCTGTACCGAGCTGTCCTGGTGTTGTGCTATGCAGAAATGCAAATGGCTCCATTGGAATGGATGCCTGCATGTTTACCTTTTGGCGTGAGTACCCTTCTGTGTTGGCATTGGCTACGTTATGGCCTGTTGTGCTAAGAGCTGTCGTCTGTGTGAACAAACTGCGTTTAGCCGTTTCGATTGAATGAAATGTAGATGTCACCTGGTTTCCCCCTAATTAATCAGGCACGCGTGTCAAACAGACCGATTCGCCCTGGATTGCCGTTCTTATCAGCAGGATGCTGATATGTGGCATCCTGTTCTGGCCGAGAAGCAAAGATATCCATTGAAAGATCAATAAACATCAACGATTGCTCGATCAGCTTTTGATTCAGTTGATTGATTTCCTTTAACTCCTGTAGTGTTCCCGCCAGCTTCTTCTGGACTTCAAGCAATCGCAGTTTGTCAGCCGGATCAAAAATCAGCTTCGAGATCTCCGTAATGTTCAGGTTCAGCATGGACTTGATACCACGCTCCTGAAGCAATTCGTGAACTGCGCTCTGCCGTTCAATCTCCAATGGCTCCTGTTGTTTCATGAAACGGGATTCTTTGTTCAGAACGGCAATGAGTTCATCCACATCGTTTTTGACAATGACCTGTCTCTTGACCTCGCTGAGTGCCAGCATATCGCGGTGACTTTGTTCCATTTGCTGCAAAACTGCAATTAATCTATCCAGTGCTGCCATTACGTGATCACCTATTCCTTATCAAAAGACTTAAAATACGGTAGCAATTTGTCAGCAAGCTTGCTGCTGTCTACCTGATACGTTCCCGAACTGACCTGTTCTTTCAGTTCCTGTATCCGCTGTATGCGTCCTGCATCTTGTGTACGCCCTTGTTCCTCAAGCATCTTCATCGCCTCCGGAGAAATGGATACCTCGTCCTTACGGCGGCTCTTCTTGGCATCAGCCTGCTGATTGGATTCAACGTTCCTTTGATATGAATTGATGGCGCCAATTCTACTCGGTTCATTGATTTTCATATGAACTACACTTCCTTCCACGTTAGAATTTTACATTGATATGCGTTTTTCTTACTTTATCTTTATGTTATCGAAATGATTAGGATAATAAAAAAAACCGATAATCTTTAATAAGTTTATCGGTACGTTTCAAAACATTTGTTATAGCAAGATCTGTATTTAAGACCTCGTTCCTATGAATCGCGTAGTTTGTCGACAGCATTGTAGGTTCGTCCGCCTATATTGCCGTTATCCTTCTGACCTACATCACGAGCTGCACTAGCCAAGTCTTTCGTCAAGCGATGACGACAAGAGTCACACATATGACCTTCACGAATCAATGTTCCGCATACTTCACAAGGATACATCATATTCGGGGCATTTTCGATGGAAATCCGTCCCTCACGGATGAACTTGGTAATGGTTTTGATCGAAACTTCTGTTGCATCAGATAGTTCCTGGATATTAGTGCCTTTGTTTTCGCGCAAATAATCTACACATATCTGATATTCCTGTTCCATTTCTTTAATACAATTCGAGCATACATCTCGAAAATTCAACGCATATAATTTACCACAGCGAGGACAATTACCCAGATTCATCGCTAAAACGCCCCTCTCAAACTTCCATTTCCGAATAGATAATAACTATAGATTACCTTATTTTCTCTGATGAAGCCATAGTCTATTTGCAAAACAAAAGAAGGGAGCAGGATGCACATACACGCAACCCTGCTCCCAAATTTTATATCCCTAATTCAATGTTCTAATACTTAGTACAGAAGACCATATGCTTGTGTTCTGATCATTGAATGCCCGAATACGATATTTATGCGAACTGAACGGTAACAGGTCAGAATGAATAAACGTTGTATCACTGACAGTCGCCACAATTTGCCCATCGGCTTCAATTTCGTAAGACGAAGCACCGATAGCCGCATCCCAAGTCAGAATAACGTTTGTTCTGTCCGAAGTTCCCTTCAGCACAGGTGTAGTTAATTGAGTCACTCCTGTTATGATCTCACTCCAAGCTCCCGCACCAGAAGCATTTTTGGCACGAATCCGGAAGGTATGCTCCGTATTTGGTGCAAGTCCGCTCTTCGTATAAGCAACTCCACTCACGGCAACCACCGTACCATCAATCTCCAGATCATACCCGGTAGCTCCAGTTACAGCAGTCCATCTCAGCGCAATAGCCACTGTGGTTGCTGAGTTAATACTTACACCTGAGACACTGGCAGGTAACGTAGTTTGGGACAATAGTGCTGTCCATGCACTCACATTAGTGTCAGTCAGGGCACGAATACGATATTTATGAATTGTTCCACCAAGTACTCCATTATGCACATACAAGAGATCACTTACTGTAGCAATCACTATGCCATCTGCTTCAATCTCATATTTTGTTGCACCAACAACTTCATTCCATGTCAGCGTAACTGCGGTTTCTTCAGGTACAGCTTTCAGCGTCGTTGGTACATTTAATTGGGTCGAGGCGGTTACGATCTCACTCCAGCTACCCATGCCAGCAGCATTTTTGGCACGAATGCGGAAGGTATGATCTGTATTGGCTAGAAGACCACTTTTCGTATAAGCAGATCCACTCACAGAAATTACAACACCGTCAATTTCCAAATCGTAAGCAGTGGCGCCTGTAACTGGGCTCCATTTCAATGAAATAGCAACAGGTGTAGCTGTATTTAACATGAAACCATTAACTGTAGCAGGTAAGGTGCTTTGCGTCAGCACTGCTGTCCATGCACTTGTGTTTTCACCCTTTAACGCGCGAATTCTATACTTGTGAGCCGTTCCAGGCAATAAACCATCGTGTGTGTATACTGGATCACTAACTATTCCAACGATGGTACCATCAGCCTCAACTTCATACGCGGTCATATCCGCTACATCCGCCCATGATAGATTGATCGTAGTTTCGTCCGAGGTTGCCTTTAATACAGGTGTGTTTAAAAGCGTCATACCACTGATCAGATCGCTCCAGGCTCCCACTCCTGCGGCGTTCTTTGAACGAATACGGAAGGTGTGCTCAGTATTCGCAGCAAGACCACTCTTCGTATATGCCACTCCCGTCACCGGGACAACTGCACCATCAATTTCTAGGTCATATCCCGTGGCTCCGGTTACTGCTGTCCACTTTAGAGTGATACCCACATTCGTAACAGAACTAATATTAAGTCCTGCAACTGAAGCTGGTATCGTACTTTGAGTCAGCATAGCAGTCCATACACTCGTATTGGTATTCGTTAGAGCACGTATACGATACTTGTGTGCAGTTCCTGGTAACAATCCATTATGTGAGTATGCCGGATCACTAACTGTGGCAATCACTGCACCATCTGCTTCAATTTCATAAGTGGTTGCGTCTGCTACCTCAGCCCATGTGAGGTTGATTGCAGTCTCTTCCGATGCTACTTTCAAAACGGGTGTGTTCAACTGCGTTGTTCCACTGATCAGATCACTCCATGTACCTACACCGGCGGCATTTTTCGAGCGAATACGGAAGATATGATCTGTGTTTGTTGCAAGACCGCTCTTCGTATACGCTACTCCCGTTACTGGGACAACGGTACCGTCGATCTCCAGATCATATCCCGTTGCACCTGTAACTGCTGTCCACTTCAATGCAATAGCCACGTTCGTTATTGAACTAATGGTCAATCCTGTCACTGAAGCAGGAATCGTGCTTTGCGTCATAATTGCTGTCCATGCACTTGTATTGGTCTCAGCTAACGCACGAATGCGATATTTATGGGCTGTTCCTGGAAGCAGTGTTGTATGGATAAAGCTAGGTTCCCTTACTGTTGCTACTACTGCTCCATCGGCTTCAATCTCATACTTCGTTGCATCAGTAATGGCTGCCCATGTCAAATTGATTGCAGTTTCTTCTGATGTTGCTTTTAATACCGGTGTATTTAGAAGTGTTGTTCCACTGATCAACTCACTCCATGCCCCTACACCTGCGGCGTTCTTGGAACGGATTCGGAAGGTATGATCTGTATTGGCCACAAGACCACTCTTCGTATAGGCTACCCCCGTCACTGGGACAACCGTTCCATCGATCTCCAGATCGTATCCTGTTGCTCCAGTTACCGCTGTCCATTTCAATGCAATGGCTACATTCGTAACCGAGCTTACTGTTAATCCTGTAACTGAAGCAGGTATCGTACTTTGCGTCAGGATTGCTGTCCATGCACTAGTATTCGTATCCGTCAACGCACGAATACGATACTTATGGGCAGTTCCTGGCAGCAGCGCTATATGGTTATAGTTAGGCTCTTCTACCGTTGCCACTACTGCTCCGTCCGCCTCAATCTCGTATGTAGTCGCATCTGCTACATCAGCCCAAGTCAGGTTGATATTCGTTTCTTCTGATGCCGCCTTTAATACAGGTGTATTCAACAGTGTCGTTGTACTGAGCGGATTACTCCATTCACCCACACCTGCAGCATTTTTCGAACGAATACGGAAGGTGTGTTCTGTATTCGCTGCAAGGCTACTCTTTGTGTAGGCTACGCCAGTGACAGGTACAATTGCACCGTCAATCTCCAAATCATATCCTGTCGCTCCTGTCACTGCTGTCCATTTCAGACCAATAGCTGCATTAGTGACCGAGTTTATAGTGAGATTCGAAACAGGACCAGGGAGTGTACTTTGGGACAACATTGTAGTCCATGCACTTGTATTCGTATCATTCAAAGCTCGTACACGATATTTATGAAGTGTCCCTGGTGATAGGTCAGTGTGTGTATAAGCCGGATCTACAACAATTCCTACGTTAACTCCATCAGCTTCAACCTCATAAGAGGTAGCCCCCTCAATTACAGGCCATGCCAAAATCATATCTTCTTGGGAAGAAATCGCTTTAATAACAGGCGTACTTAGAAGTGTCGAAACAGTTAGCATGTCAGTCCACTTACCTACACCGCCTGCATTTTTAGATCTCAATCGAAATGTGTGCTCGGTATTGGGCGTAAGAGCTGTCTTGCTGTATGTTGTTCCAGAGACCGGAACGACGACTCCATCAACCTCCATGTCATATCCACTAGAACCTTTAATTGCAGTCCAACTTAAAGAGATTTTATTAAATGTATTTTCTGTAATTTTCAAACCACTTGCTGAGTCAGGTACAACAAGTTGTGTAGCCGTTCTACTCCAGTTGCTCTCATTATCTGAAGATACTGCTTTTAATGCATAGGTATGACTGGAATTCGCCTCCAAACCAACGTGTTCATAAGTAGTTACTTTACCTAGATCAATTGGGGCTCCACCATCAATCTGGAGTTGATATCCATCGGCATGATTAATTGCAGTCCACTCTATTATATTTTTCCCTTGCTCAGAGCTCGTGGAGATAACAGGTTCGTTAAGCAGTGTTTTGATATTAAAGACACTACTCCAATCACTTTTCCCTATAGAATTCATAGCACGTATTTTGTAAGAGTAATTTTTGTTAGGAATGAGTACGGCATCATCCAAGCTCGTACCATAATAAGGCCCCATTAAAATACCATCACGCTCAATTTCATACTGTACAGCTTCCTGTGCATGATCCCAGCGAATATGAGTCGTGTTTTCACTTGAGTTACCCGTTATATTCGAAGGCACAGATGGTACGTTATTAATCGGTAACGGATTTACCTCCTGTTTGGTAAAAGAAGCGGGTTCAGCTTTACGTGTATAATACGGATTAAGTTCAGAGTAAAAGTCTACAACTTCTCCCGTATCTGCGTTCACAACCAGACTCAATTGTCTAACATCATAATCGTGTACATCAATTGGCGTTAGTTGACCTAGCACATTATAGTGTGTGATCGTCCACTCGCCAACTTGGTTATACGGTTGTCTGTACGTCATCTCAGTAGCAATCTCACGAATTTTGCTCAGATCGATAAGAAAAGCATTGTCGATCTGTCCAGAATATTTTGAAGTATACGATCCAAAACTTATATTAGTAATATCACTTGTGAAACCCAGGATAGACTGCATTCTGGTGAACGAATAACCTGTTGATGAAATATTGTAGGATCTCGCCCAACTCAGTTTAACTGATTTTTGGTTCACTTGTAGTTGGCCGTTGTCGTTGGTCATTACATATTGATAATCATTGCTTGATGAAATTACTCCACTTCCTACCGCTGCATGTGCCCGATTCCCCCCATACACGCCAAACTGTCCGAATACCAGCATGAATACTAGTAGACGGACGGTCCATAAGTAAAATCCATTTTTTCTTTTTCCTGCAACCACTTTTGTTCTCCCCTTCAACAGATATGTTGTGCCACTCCCTATACTGTCACCTGTGGTGAACGGCAAAACTATCTATTCTGCGCGAGAAAACCAATTCCTCTTTTTTACATGTAAAAAATTTCTTATTACGCTTTCATTAATAATTTCATCAAACAACTATATTTCAAACGGAATAAATGGAATGGAGACACGCATTAACGTACCAATGATTAATAAAGGAACATATTTTCCTGTCTACTAGAAGGTAAAGCGTAGGTTGTGTATACAGGCAGACTTGAAGAATATTAAACAGTAGCTCAGTATACTGATTTGCCGATCACGATCTCGCCAATGTCAGTGTGTAAATATCGACCGGAATCTCCATGTGGAAGCCAGCATTAAGAATAACCCGGCCACAAGCGTCCAAGGTGCTGCCTGTTGTATAGATATCATCAATCAGCAGTAACTGTATGGGTTTGGCACGCGATATGCCCATATGTGTTGGCAGATGAGATCCCTTGTATAGCTCTTCAATTAACTTCGTGCCATCCGGGTTGATGGAAAAAGCGTCCTTCATCGTTTCAATACGCTCACCGCGTGATTTGAAGCTTTGTTTGGTGGTGTTAATCTGGCGCTGCAACAGATCCACGATGGGTAGGCGGCAGGCGGTGGCAAGTCCAGCAGCCAACCGCTCCGCCTGATTGAAGCCACGCTCGGCCAGACGCTCGCTGCTCACCGGGACATAGGTGACCGCGTCAGGCCGCCATTGCGGCTTCTTTTGTTGAGCAAGTGTGGCGGAATAAGCCACGGGGGCTGGGGGTTCTTTTGCCAAAGTAGAATTCTGTTCATCTCTCATCGCTTGAAAGGCTTGAATCAACAGCGCGGTTAAGAGCGGCGCGTATCGTTCATGGCCTCTGAATTTGTACATGCCGATCCATTCTTTCATTAAAGTGTTGTATTGTACGGCACTGCGGTTGAGGATAAAAGAACGGTTTTGCAAGTGTGGACGAGCACAGTCCGGGCAACCGACTCCCCGACCACAACGCAGGCAACGGATGGAACGAATCCATGGAATCTGCTTCATACAACGTGGGCATATACCCGGATAGATTGGAGACAGGATCGCTTGAGTGCCGCATGTCAGACAAGTCGCTCCCGGTGGGGCGAGCAGGTGATGGAGACGCTGGGTCAGGTGTTGTGCGTGATCGGTTATGTTGCTGAGCCAGTTGAACATAGGGGGCATACCTCCAGTCTCGGGAATGTATTGTGATATGTGGATACGAACTGGGCAGATGACAATTATGTCTGGGATGATGGATGCAGGTAGCCTTTGCGACGAGCGATGGTGTTCATTTTCCGAATCTGGGCAACGGCCTTCACCTGTGAACGTGTCCGACGAGATGATGCAAAAACCACTCTACCCGCCGGGTCATCCATGGAACGCCCTGCTCTACCCGCCATCTGGACCAGTGAAGCTTCATCAAAGAGACTATTGTCTGCATCCAATATAAAAACATCACTGCGCGGAATGGTCACGCCACGCTCTAAAATCGTTGTCGTTACGAGCAGACGAATGTCGCGATCACGAAAGGCTGTAACTTTGCTAGCGCGATCGGGGTCTTGAGATGAAGTTCCTTCAATATGGATTCCGGGAAAAGTACGACGCATCAGGTTAACAAACGTCTCAATCTGGGCAATGCGTGTCACAAACAAAAATACCTGGGCGTCACGCTCCAATGAGATTTGGATGTTAGTCCTCAAGGCAGAAGGAAGATTTCGTTTCTTAATACATTCAGCAACGGTAACCATTTTGACTAAGCGCGGGACAGGCAAAGGATGTCGGTGGAAACGTACTGGAACTTTGGCATGAGTGAGTTTTCCCTGCGCTGCTTCCCTCTGCAGCCGAGCTGGCGGTGTAGCAGATAGATATACGAAATTCCCGTCTGGTTTACAGGAGGATGCCGCCGCGTGAGCGAGCATGGGATCGTTGTGATAAGGGAAAGCATCTAGTTCGTCGATGATGACGAGATCAAATCCCTGATAAAAACGCATCAGTTGGTGTGTGGTCGCAAGCGTGAGCTGAGCGTCTTTCCAGCGTTCGTCACTGCCTCCGTAAAGGGTAGCGAGCGAGGTGTCCGGAAAAGCTTTGGCCAGACGCGGAGCTAGTTCCAGCACCACATCCCTGCGCGGCGTAGCGACCAAAGCTCGTCCGCCACGATCCAATGTATGTTGGAGCAGTGGGAATATCATCTCGGTCTTGCCGGCCCCGGTCACGGCCCACAGCAAAAACCGACCCGGCCCATCCCCTGCGGGTGGGCGGGCCAAAAACGCAAGCGCCGCGGCTGCTGCCGCGCTCTGCGCTGCGCTTAGCCCCCACCGGGCGAGCCCGCCGCCGGTGGGGGCCAAAACCGTGCCACGACGCGGTGCTTCGCCGCGTCGTGGCACGGCCCCTTGCGCTGCACTGCGTAGCAGCAGCGCACAAGCACGGCTGCGCCCTAGCGCGAGGCAAGCCTCGCAGTAGGCGCACGCCGCCAATCCGCAGGCAGCGCAGGGCACGCGCTGCCTGGCTTTGCTGCCACAACGGTGGCAGCGGGGCGCGCTCGCGCGCGTCCAAGCCACGCGTGCCGACGGCGCGTGGCAGGCCCTTCGAGGGCGGCTGTGATACTCAGCCGCCCGTGCAAGCGCGCGAGCTGCGCAGCCGCGCGCCAATCCTCTGGCGGCTGGGCGGTATCCGCCAGCAACGCCTCCGCCTCGGCCGCCAGTAATTGGCGGCCGCTGATCCGCTCAGCCAGCAGGGCCGCGTCCCGCTCCAGCTGAGCCCACTGCACGGCGGGATACGGCTCTGGCATCCCGCCTACCAACGCACCACGCGCAGCGGCACTCCCCGCTTTGCCTGCTATACCTTTTCTGGCCTCTGTTTCCCCAGAGGCCAATTCATACACATCCAGCTTCCGTGCAAGATAACTCTGCCATTCGTGCTGGCCCCACTGATCCATACCTCGCTCCATCTCAAAATGTTCAACCAACCAGGATGCCTGACTTAACGGCAACGCCGTATCTAACAGCAACCAGCGCAGCACATGTCGCCCACTTCCTTCCTCTAGCCACCAAACCACATCCACTCGAATATCGAGTGATAACATCATGTTCCACCCTTCCCCTACACGGCACATATACAAAGCAACCTTCATTTACTCTCCTCCCCCATCGTACTTTCTCCTGAACGCAAAAAAAGCACATGCCAATCCGGCTGTTCGCCGGAGCATGTGCTTCATGTCCATATTCCATCTTCGTATGATCAATCTTACTTATCACTATACCAATTGAACCTTTACATCACAAGGTTAGTTACACAACATGATTCCATCATACAATTCTGCTAATAACCAGAATCTTTCTTTAAAATTGCGAAACTTTTTCCAATCTGAATCGTCTATACTTTTAAATTAAGAGTTCTGACTTCGAAAAGTTTATTTTAATACTCTTGAACTCGTCAAAACCCAGACAATAACCATAGATTGCATAAAAACCCATTTTTAATTTAAAAGCAGACTTGGCTACAATTACAAAAAAAGACTACAGCTTCTGCTGTAATCTTTTCACTGTAGATCTGTGCAATGTTAATCCCATTTCCGTTCACATGATGATTTATTGCTCTGACTCACGCAAATCAATCAGGCGAAACGTGTGATCGGTCTGTGCTACCCGTTCAATATCAGCAGGGACAGCAGGCAGATAAGATGTCTCCATGCCTTGCCTTTGCATAAGCTTTTCAATAATCGTAATCGTTTCCGCTTCTGTACGATCAGCAACAACGGTTAATCTGAAGCTCTTACCACGGTATAATAATTCCCGGCAAAGTTCTCTTACAATGCCTTCGATCCGCCCTGCCTGATTGGAAGGGATGAGCAGGATCTGCTCGAAACCTTCAGATTCGGGACGGGAAAGATGGCGCTGGTGCATGGCATGAACGGCCATTGCCGCCAGGAAGTATATGAGCAGAATCATAGTCAGATGAGCAACCATGGCAACTGCACCTCCTCGGAAGGTCATGCTCACCCATGGCGAACATCCCTGTATACAACAAGTATATGCTGTACTTCCTGAAGGGTTACACTCGCATTTCCTATCACTCATATTCCACGCTGATCGACACCGGACGAAGAAAGACAGGCCAGGTCATTCATTCACGCCTAAGCTTGAACATATGTTCCGCACAGCCTTACGCTTTGCTCATTTGCAGTGATAAAGTCCATTAACCCGCAGACCAATCCAACATTCTGGAAAGGGCGCGAGTGAACACCAATCTATACTTCGTCAAGGTTTAATCAACCAATGGACTGACTTACCGTAAGAATACTGCTTTACGAAAAACATAAGGTATTAGAGCGTAACCCAACCATATTTGATCGAATTGATAACAGCTTGCGTACGGTCGTCCACTTCCATCTTCTGCAGAATACTGCTGACATGGTTTTTTACTGTTTTTTCACTGATGAACAGGAATTCACCAATCATTTTATTGCTCTTACCTTCTGCCATCAAGCGAAGCACTTCAGCCTCACGACGTGTGAGCGGGTTATTGTCGCCAGCGACAAATTTAACACCGGCTTCCTTCGAAGCTCCTTCACTCATTGCCCCTGTTTCATTAAGATACGTCATACGACGCAGCTGCATGATCAGTTTGCCTGTTACTTTCGGATGTATGAACGCATGTCCTTCATGCACGGAACGAATCGCATTGATCAGAGACTCTGCCTCCATATCCTTCAGCAAGTATCCGTTAGCCCCTTTACGAAGCGTCTCAAATACATAACTTTCATCATCATGAATGGACAAGATAATTACTTTGACATCAGGGAACAGCTCACGTAATTTCTCCGTTGCCTCAACCCCGTTTTCGATCGGCATGTTGATATCCATCAATACGATATCAGGTTTATCCTGATTGCAGAATTCGAGCACTTGAATACCATCGCCGCATTCACCGATGACCTCAATGTCGTCCTCCATATTTAAAATGCGTTTCAGTCCCTCACGGAACAGCTGATGATCATCAGCCAAAAGAACTTTAATCGATGCTTTACCAGTATCACGGTTTTCCATCATCCTGCTACTCCTTTCCCTTATCCACGTTTGTCGGGATATGAATCACTATTTTGGTTCCTTGATTTTCTGCGGATTCAATCTCTATTCTTCCTTCTAACAGTTCAACCCGTTCTCTCATCCCAATCAGACCGAAGTGGGTATGATCCTTGCTTTTCTTGGCAAGAAGCTCCGGTTTGAACCCAAGCCCATTGTCCTGAACGACAATTTTGACGAGCTGAGCCTGGTATGTAATTTCCACTACAACATAAGTGGGATAAGCATGCTTTGCAGCATTCGACAGACCTTCCTGCACGAGGCGGTAGATTGCAGCCTCCATGGCTGAAGATAAACGATGTTCCTTACCTCTTGTTTCAAAAAGCGACCGGATTTTCGTTTTTACCTCAAAATCCTGCACATACTTCCGAAGCGTTGGAATCAGTCCCAGATCATCCAGTGCCATAGGACGCAGATTGAAAATAACTTTTCTCATTTCTTCAAGACTGGAACGAACCTGGCCTTTCAAATCTACTATTTCGGCCTGGACCATCTTAAAATCCTGCTTAATGAGCATTCTTTCTACAATTTCCGTCCTAAGCACTAGATTGGCGAGCATCTGGGCAGGCCCGTCATGAATTTCACGAGCAATACGTTTCCGCTCTTCTTCCTGGGCCAAAATTATTTTCAAACCAATCATTTGTCGATTTTTGGCATTTTCAATGATCCGGGTCACTTGACCTAGTTCACCTGACAGGTATTCGAGTACAACACCCATCTGCGAACCGATGGTCTCGGCACGCTCCACAGAAGCTTCCACATTTTTGGCACGCTTCTGTAGGTCATCCCGACGGGCCTTCAGATACATTTCCTTCTCACGATAAATCATCAGATCCAGCTGCAGCTGTGTTGCTTTCTCATATGCCTGCTTGATATCATGCTCGGAATAACGGACAAAGTCGCGGCTAACCTCAGTCAGCCGGATCCGGGAACGGCGGTAGTTCAGCTCCAACTGATCTACTTTCTCGATCGTTTCCGCCGTCTCCTTCAACACCGACTTCAACTCCTCGTTGAGTGTTTTCAGCTCATCGCGAGTCGAGTCCATGATTTCGAACATTTGATATTTGCTGTTTTCCATGACTTGTATGGCGTTTTTAATGACGCGGTCTATGGCATCGGCTTGTAAATCCACGTTTGTTCGACTCCATTTCTATCGTTTCCGGTATATATCATACCATATCACGATGAGATGGTAACGGTCTTCGTTTTCTGTTCCCATTTTACAGTGAGACCAAGTTGCTCGGAAACGAGTCTGAGCGGGACTAAAGTCCTACCACCCGTTACGTATGGTGCAACAGTTGCGCTCTGTCTTTTACCATTCAGAATGAATTCTTTCTGCCCTACAACCAGATCAATCAGCTTGCCACCACGTAATACCGTGATCCGCTGATTTTTGCTATCCCAGCTTGCCTGACCACCAAAAGCGTCCAAAACATGTTTGATTGGCACATACGTTGTACCATTTTTCAGGACCGGTGCTGCATCAATCACTTTTTTCGTTCCGTTCACCGTCATCGATTTCTGTCCAAGCACAAGCGAAGCTGTACCCGTAGGCAATCCGACTTCACTGGACTTGGAAGGCATCGTGAATGCGATATTGTCAAAAGCAACCGTACCTGATTTCGCACGCTCATCCTGACCTTCTTCCACGTTCACCACATAGACCCGCTTCAGCTTCGCCGGATAGGCGATGTTCAGTCCGTTTAGGTCCACGCTCAGCTTCTTCCACCCGTTCCAGTCAATCGCCTTGGCGAGATCGGCATATACCGTTTTGCCATTGGCATCTGTGAATTCGGCACGTAACCAGTTCAGGCTCTTATCTCCCATAACATCCATCGACATCGACGTAGCCGCTGCAGATACCTCTCTGCCAGTAGAACCATTCAGTTGTGCATAAGCGTACATTTTGCCTGTTCCAGCAGTCATATCATAACCGAGTTGCAGTACATTGGAGCCGGCTTTTTCACCAGTTCCTGCTGTGACTGTTGCCGTACCAGTTACACCCGCTGCGTTCGTTGTGAAGTTAATCGGATAATTCACGTTTTCGAAGTTCTCCCAGATCGTTTCACTTGCAGAAGCCGAGAGTACTACGACTGTGCTGTAACCATCATAACGACCAATCGCATATCCTACTTGTGCACCAGAATTAACGGAAGATACCGTTAATTGGTCAGCAGTAACTTTACCTTTGAACCCGATAAATTCCCATGTCAGCGAGTCTGCCGGAACCGTCACACTTTGTCCGCTCTTCGTTGTTGCCGTTACAGGAATGGACATCGTTGTGCCTGCTTGGAGCGAACCGAGACCCGATCCTGCTGTCAGGGAAGCCAATTCACTTCCACCCAATACCGATACTTTAATCGAGGATGAAGCTCCATTGCTCGTTGCCGTCAGCGTTGCTGTGCCTGGCTTCACGCCTTTGATTGTACCGTTGCTGACACTCACGATGCTGTTGTTGCTGGACTTCCAGGACATGCTGATATCGCCTGTTGCGATCGGGTTGTAGTAGGTGTCATATCCTTTGGCTGTGTACTTGCCCTCTTGACCCACCAGCAACGTTTGGCTACCACTCACGGCAAAGCCCTTCAGTTTACCTACAGGAGCCGTAGAGAACACACCTAGCGTGTTTACAACCTGACGTTGCTCGGTGCCATACTCTGTGTTGAACGTCAGACCAGCGGTTTGCTCACCCAACGGACGTGTTACCATGGTTGTGGAGCCGCCTCCATCCAGGTTCATGCCTTTCCAGACACCCACACTGGTCATAAAGGATTGCAGTTCCGTCAGCGACATCCCGCTGCTGTTACTGTTTTTCTCCGCTGCGATGATGTAGACATACCGACCATCCTGGGAGTATCCTACTGCCGTTCTGGCACGAATGCCACCAATGCCGGAAGATGCGATATCACGGGAAAAGGAAGCTGCCTTTCCACCGTTCACCAAAATGGTATGACCGCCAATCATCATCTCCAGGTTACTAGGATCAACCGATTGCCCGGTTGTTTTGGCTTTTAGCTTGTAATCCGCATCCAAGGTTTGCCCAACGGATAGATGGCTCATGATCCATGTCGCCGCTGTTCCATGCGCACGCAAAATGTACCCATCCTTCGGCACCGTCATGTTTAACGCTTTTTTATCCGAGATTTGGGTAATTACTCCGTTCTGCACGAGAACCTCTGTTGGCGTTGTGGAAGGATCATTTGGTCGTTTGCTCGATGTCCATGCCGGTGTATAAATATACATCGAGTTGGCATGACTATACTTCACCGCACCCGACTCTACCGTATAATCCTCTTTATTTATCCCACGCAAAGCAAAAGTTGAACCATCCTGTGCCTTCACTGTTCCGTCAAAGGAATACTCGTCGATCATCGGTTTACCATCCTTGGTCACCGTCAGGGCATACATGCCTGACAGCTCAGAAGGTGTGGAGACCAGCACGCCATCGGAGACCTGTCCACCAATGGGTGCGAGCTCGCCGGATACATTGAAGTAATCGCCATTTACAGCAGCTACTGCACCGTTTTCCTTGGCCATGGCACCTGTGCTCTGTTTACTGTTCAGATTACCGCCCTTGCCTGTCATTACATCCAGCTTCACATACGGGTTCTGCAGATCCACCTGGACTACATCCGCCAGTACGTTGACCTTGGAACCGGAACGTGTTGTTGTATATCTGTATTTCATGAGCTTCGCACCCGAAGTCAGAATTTCTTCACTCAACTTGCTTGTATTTGTAGATGCTGCTGCGGCCACCGATTTCCACGAAGTGCCTGACCACATCTGCCCGCCTGCGCTCATCACCGGTGCAATCCAGATTACACCCGCCAGCGTCACAATTGCCCATTTCTTCACCTTACTGCCCTTAACGTCTTCCAGCTGTTTCTCATGTTTCCCCAGCATGTCTGAAACGTCTCTCCCATCTTGTATATCAATCTTAGACATCACGAACACTGCCAAGTAGGCAGCCGATAGCGAGATCTCTAGTATACTCTTCTATTAATAGACTGCTTTTTGTGGAAAAAGTTACGCCCCCAGCTAACTTTGAGGGGATTCTTGGCAAAAAGAAACCCATGTATGCAATTAGCTACTCATACATGGGAATTTATCTGTATACTGATATTCGTTATATTTTCAATTTAACTCTGGGAAATGAATTTCGGGTAACATTCGATTGGGGTCCTCTTCGTTCTCACTAATGTCATGATCATAACTATAATTCCAGTGCCCATTGGCGTAATCGAGGTAGATCAGCGCTTCATATATAGAATGGTTCTGCTCTATGTTCTCTGAGATGTAGCTCCATTCCAAGGTTGCATGAACAACAGCTTGGTTCTCCCCAAGAAACACGACTCGTTCATTAGACATATGATACGTAGTGTCTCCATACTCAAAGGAAGCTCTTGTAATGTGCTCCCATGTTCTCCATTCATCAACTGCATTTGCGTTCATTCGTTCAATATCAAATGGCGAAGTATATTTATACGTTAAATCAAAGTCTTTCTGATTAAACGCTCTATAATATTGCCTGAGGTCAGATAGGACATTTTGTTGCTTCTCATTAAAATTCTCTTTTATCGTATGTACAGATTTATCGATATCTTCTGGAAGCGTAGTATTGCTGGAAAGATATCGATCCTGAAGTATTTTCCACTGATTGTTCTCCTTTATAATTCGAAACACGACTTCATGTTGGTCGTTTATTACCTGACTATTATGAATATAAGTAACGTACAATAATGCCTGATTCGCAGATTCGTATGTAATGCTTGTTATATCAACATTGTAGATTCGATCAGGGATTTCGCTCACTTGGGGTGCAATCTTACTATCCGTCAGATAGGATCTCTGCATATGATCTGAAGCAAGGAGCTTTACAGTGAAAGCTCTATCATATGTTGTTATCAAATCAAGTATCTCTTTCTCTTGACCATACCCATACTGCACCATCCACGCCGTATTCGACTTTTTATCATACTTAACCGCATGCTTGGTTAACCAGGCGGCATAACGGATAGGTAAAAAGAATTTTCCATCAATCTGAATACCTGGCCTTTGTAATTCGTAGTAATCTCCCGATCCACTAATGTAACCATCGTCCGGTAGAAAGATAAATTTTGATTTCCCGATCTTAACTGAAATCTCTCGATCTACCACTGAGTAATCCGCTTGGTACCCCATTAGTTGAATAAACTCTCGAAACGGAACATACACCGTTCCTGATTTTGTCATCAGTTTAATATTTGTTGGCTTTTCATTTACGTACAGTTGTATGGATTCTTTATTATCTTGAGCATACGCCAGTGATGGTATAGATATTAACCCCAGAACGAGGACAAAAACTAGCATTTTTTTAAGCAAATTTACACCCTCTATCCATGAAATTTATGACTTTATAATATAAAGAAGCGAAACCAACCAGTTGAACTTATTCCCCTGATCGATTTCGCTTCACTAAGATAAAGAGCTAATTACTATTACAGATATCCTAACTTATCCAGGACACGTTTCAACATGACTGCTGCCTGTGCACGAGTTGCATTTCCCTGAGGTTCAAATGTTCTGGCTGTCATGCCTTGAATGATTCCCTCTTGCACCGCTTTGGCAACAGAATCCTTGGACTGAATTTTGTTGCTGTCCTTGAACTTGGATAGAGTGGCAGTAGCCGAAGATTGAAGAGAGACTGTTTTCCCACCGTAGTTCATCGCACGTACCATCATAAGCGCCATCTGCTCACGCGTAATGGGGCGATCCGGCTTAAACGTGCCATCGGTATTCCCCGTAATGATCCCCGCTTCAGCGGCAGCCCCGATATAGGCACTTGTCATACTTCCACTGCGAACGTCCCTGAAACGACTCGCTGCAGTTGGTTCTCCATTTAAACCCAGACCTCTGGCGACCAATTCAGCGAATTCTGCACGTGATATATTCTCATTTGGTCGATAGTAAGAACCATTTGGTGCATTAATAATCCATTTGGCAGAGAGTTCCTTAATAACTGCACTAGCCCAGTGTGATGTGGTGTCCGGATAATTAACAATATGGTTGACCGGAACTACCGATTGATTCCCATTCAGTTGTCCTTGGACAACTACACTTCCTGGTGTATTTTTAAACGAGCTAGGTACGTTTGATAACATGAAGGTAACTGGATCAATATAAGTGAATCCAGATGTTACTGTAGAAGTACCTACTGGTAATTGCATGGATAACTGACTTTTCACTTTCTGCTCCACACGTTGATCGGTCGTACCATTACTTGCAAACAGGTACACATCCGTATAATTCGCAAGTTTCTGCGCTCCTGCACCTGCAATCAAGCCTTCCATCGTCCCCGATGAAGACACTGGTACCGTCTCTAACTGAACGTATAAGGATGGAACTGCTGCTCCTGTCGTTGTACTTGTGTTTGACGTTCCTACACTCCGACTCATAGCCGCCATATCTAAATTAGACAGTGGCATCGTCCAGAGAAGATCGCCATATTTCACACCAATAGTACCTGTTCGATAACTTGCAGCAATCTGAGTCAGTGCATTGAATGGGAATCCAACATACGCAGCCGATTCACTGTCCGGAATCTCGAATACCACCGGCTGAGTCAATTTCCCGTTTGCTCCAGCGTATTCAAAGGACTGAATCAACTTGGTTGCATCCACGTTGAATTGACGAGTCGGGCGATTATAGTGGGACATCGCAGATACAGCAGAAGCCGTAGTGTTATTCATCACAAGTAAAGACTGACCATAGCTCGTTGCATCCAATTCCGACAACCAGGAAGGACGGTTTCCCGACTGATTATTGTTCGAACTATTATTCGTCTGTTGTAACGTAAGTGGACCAAATGCTGTTATCGTGACATTCGACGCATCCCGTAACGGCACTGCCCCAGGTACATAACTCACCGTTCCCGTCTGAGTAGCTGTCGATGTTACTGCTGAAGTATCCACTTTCAACGTCACCACAGAGCCAGAAGCTGAAGCAGACAATACAGTTGTGGTTGAATTACCAATCACTACACTGAACTGAGATGCTGTTAGTGCAGCCTGGGACTGGATTGAATCACGGAAATTAATCTGAACCGTGTCTCCCTGAAGCGTAGCCGACAGGATTTTGCCATTTCCATATGTGTACGTTACTGGAGTCAGATTGAGATATCCTGCTGGGTTATTGTTCAGATCCGTTAATCGCAATGCTCCAGGTACATATGATAACGATATATTTTGTGTATCCTTCACCGCTGAAGCCAGCGTTAACGTAACCAGATCATTTTCGATCTCAGAATCATTAACGAAGACTGGCTTACCATCGACCAGAACAGAATATTGGCTGTTGAGCGGTTTATTCGTCGTGTTCAGTGGTTCATTGTAACGCATCCATAACTTGTTACCACTCACCTCAGCACTCTTAAACTCAGGTGGTTTGGTATCAATTGAATTGCGGACATAGAAGCCGCTGAATCCAGCAAGAGCCTGTCCACGTGTATCTTTTACAGGCCATGAACCTGGCGTGTATGCGACCCGCACGACTTCACCATCCGTAATGGATCGACTAAGATTCAACGTCACCACAGAGCTGCCATTGATCGATATGCTATTGATGCCTACAGCATATTGATCCGCAGTTACACTGAATTGTCTTGCTGCATCACTTGAAGTGATATATACCGTCTCAGGATAGTACAACGTCATTGTACTGTAATACACGTTACCTTCTCGCGGCTTGGACATAACAGAATCTAAACCGTTCTCCACATCTCTTGCGCCAAAAGCAGCCGCAGCATTGGAAGATTGATCTGTAAGACGATTACCTGTAGTACCGGGTGTATATGAAATCCGCACAACTTGTCCTACCGCTACACCCGTATCCAAGACAACATATACACTGTCACCTGAGATATAAGTGGAGCTGACATTCCTCTTTTCACCATTTACAGTTACAGCATAAGTACTACTCAGCGAATTAGTGCTGTACAGCCACTCATCATACGTCAGGCGAATGGTGTTATTGCTATGCATCTTAGCATTTTTCAACACAGGTGCAGTTGTATCTGCACTTAATGTTTTAAAGGCCCATGATGTAGACCCATTAAGACCTGTAAATGTATTTCCTGCTTTATCACGAAACGTATTGGCTGGAATGTCTACCACGTAATTTGTGTTGCTATCCAATGCGTTCGTAGGTGTAATAAGCAATTGTCTATTGTTTGCACTATTAATGACTGTCTTAGATGAAACAGTTGCTCCATTTGTTTTTTTGAGCGTTACATTCTGAATGTAATTCGGATCAAGTTCTTTGTTGAACGTAACTGTTAAATTTCCCGTTAAAGGTGCATTGGTTGTACCGTTTGCGGGAGATACAGTAGATACCATTAGGGACGTCGGATCGGATATGACATTGAATCCCCAAACATTCCCACTAATTGCACTGATATCATTCTCATTTCTATCCCTCAAAAAACCTTCTGGCATTACGATGTAATATGTAGTGTTGTTGTTCCAGTTATTCGTGGGAACGATCGTAATCGTATTGGTTCCAAAACCTGTAATTCGAGGTGTTCCTGCATTTACTGGAATCTGCTCAAATACAGTACCACCAACTCTTCCCTGATAAATAATGAGATTCCCTCTACCTGCAGTTACCGGCTTATCAAATGTCATCACTACCGTAGTTGAAGGGGATACCATTGCTGCGTTATCAGGAATTCTACTCACAAGGGAAGTTGAGCCTAGCCCCAGTGTGCTGAAGGTCCACTCTTTG
Source organism: Paenibacillus sp. FSL H7-0942 (assembly GCF_045040715.1). Lineage (NCBI taxonomy): Bacteria > Bacillati > Bacillota > Bacilli > Caryophanales > Paenibacillaceae > Paenibacillus > Paenibacillus sp. FSL H7-0942. Next base: position 6,297,003 of record NZ_CP150279.1, read on the forward strand.
TTAGTCAGTCCCGGAAATGGAGTATTGTCCGCGTAAACAAATGATTTATTATCTATCTCTACGTAGTATGTTGCTCCCGGTAGAGTCTTGCCCAGTGTAATCGTCACTCGTAGGCCAATAGCTGGTACTGGCGTATTGTCTCCCGCATCCGGTGTCGTTGGGTCTGTAATCGGTGGTGTGGGATCAATTACAACTTGGTCACTGGATACCAGCACCGAACCCATCGTTGTATTATCATCCAAACGCTTAATCAAGATTGAACTTTGTGTACCCGGTGCCTTCTGAACAGATTTATCAAAATCAATAACGAATGGTACTGAACTATCCACATTCGTTCCTTTCACGGCAGGAACAGTGTTCGTTATTCCATTTGCACTTAATTCATTGGCCGCATATGCTCCCTGCTCGACTCCACTCCAACCCGTAAGCCAACCTTGAGCCGTCAGCATAACAATTAAGATTCCGAGCATGCCTTTTCTTGCAATTCTCTTCAATTCCACTGATCTTCCCCCTTATCTGCATTTCTTCTCCTGTCTGATGTACAGACCTCATTATGTATTTCGGTTAGAGAAGGGATTTCATTTAGTTATTTGGGGATTTATTCCATAATTTTTCCTTTGTCCATGACAAGGCAGTTAAATCGATGGAAGCACAAAAAAGCCCTTAATTCCTTAACGGAATCAAGGGCTTCATTACTATTACACCTAAATTACAGACCTGCTTGAGTTTTCAAAAGGTCTACTTTATCCACTTGTTCCCAAGGTACATCCAGATCTGTACGGCCGAAGTGACCATAAGCAGCCGTTTGTTTGTAGATTGGGCGACGCAGATCCAGCATACGAATAATGCCAGCCGGACGAAGATCAAAGTTGTTACGCACAAGCTCAACCAATTTCTCTTCGCTGACTTTGCCAGTTCCGTATGTATCCACGTTGATCGATACCGGGTTGGCTACACCAATCGCGTAAGCGAGCTGGATTTCAACTTTGTCTGCAAGACCTGCAGCTACAAGGTTTTTCGCTACGTAACGTGCCGCATATGCTGCGGAGCGGTCCACTTTTGTCGGATCTTTACCAGAGAACGCACCACCGCCATGACGTGCATAACCGCCGTAAGTATCTACGATGATTTTACGTCCAGTAAGGCCTGCATCTCCCTGAGGTCCGCCAATAACGAAGCGTCCTGTTGGGTTGATGAAATATTTAGTCTGCTCATCCAGCAATCCAGCTGGAACGACAGGCAAGATTACATGTTCTTTGATGTCTTTTTGGATCTGCTCCAGCGTAGTCTCCTCAGCGTGCTGAGTAGACACAACGATTGTATCCACACGTACCGGTTTGTCACCGTCGTATTCAATCGTTACTTGCGTTTTACCATCCGGACGAAGATATTCCAATGTACCGTTCTTACGCACTTCCGCCAGACGGCGTGCGATACGGTGGGACAGAGCGATTGGCAAAGGCATGAGTTCTGGTGTTTCGTTCGTTGCAAAACCGAACATCAGACCTTGGTCACCTGCACCAATGTTCTCTGTTTCACGAGCGACTTGTTCCGGGTCACGGTTCTCAAGCGCTGCGTTCACGCCTTGGGCAATATCAGCGGACTGCTCATTCAGAGAAGTCAGAACTGCACAAGTGTTATAATCAAAACCGAACTTGGCACGTGTGTAGCCAATATCCTTAATTGTATTACGAACGATGGACGGAATGTCCACGTATTCAGAAGCTGAACTGATTTCACCGATGACCAGCACTAAGCCTGTGGCTACGGAAACTTCGCAAGCTACGCGAGCATTGGGATCGTTCGCCAGGAACGCGTCCAATACGGCGTCTGAGATCTGATCGCAGATTTTATCCGGATGTCCTTCAGTTACAGACTCCGATGTAAATAGATGCCGGCCTTTAACAGACATGAAGTTTCAACCTCCCATAACTAGTAGTATGGCGATTGCCCGAACAAAACATGACAGCGATTCGTTCACTGTACCCTCGAAGCTTTCCAAAATGGAATAAGGACGCAGAGTCCGCAGTACCGAAGATAAGGATTTTTCAGGTAATTGCCTCAAACGAAAATCAACCTTTCCCTAGTGGAAAAGGTTGCATACCTCAAGTGCCATCTTAACGTATTTGTCAAGACGTGTCAAACGAAATGGGGTAAGGAAAATGCCCTATAAGTGCTGTTCTGCCTGGCGAATTAGCCTTTTGGTGATCTCTCCACCAACCGATCCATTCTCGCGGGAAGTCAGATGTCCCCACCCTTTGTATTGCCCATAGGAGTGATCACTCACTTCACCCAGTTCAGATCCAAATTCTGTATCCGCACCAGCTAAACCTCTGCCACCATAACCTACATTGAGACCAAACTCTGCAGCAATCTCATACTTCATCTGATCCAGCATTTGACGACTTTCGGGTACCACTTTGCGATTGCTTCTAGCCATGATTCCTGCACCTCCATTAATTGATTGTCAACAGTTATAGAGTGAGCAGGAACAAGGCTGGCTAGCCGTATTAATGTTTGTTAGAAATGGGTAATCTGAGCAAATGAAAAGTAAGACTAATGAATAATTCCTTTTACAGCTACAAAAACTATTTCAGAGTATATCCACCACGAACCATTACAGTTAAGCTGTATTTGTTTCCTTCCAATACCGTGATCCCCCGTCCATCCCTTGGAAAAGAGAGCAGGTGATTGGTGGGCGCTGCCTGTCCATTCGTCAGGTCAATCCCGTCCGTCAGATCAGCTACGCCATTCGTACCTTCACTGACGATCACAGCTTTGCCGCTACGTACAATGAACTCCGCACCAGACTTACCGATCAGCTGTTGACCCGGCTTCACCGTTACGATCTCAACGGCATCAGAAGCGCCTGAGACCAGTGGAGGAAGTGATGTGTCTCCACCTGTGCTACCGGAGTTCCCGGACCCTGTAGGGCCAGAGTTGTTACCATTTCCTGCATTGCTGTCTGTTCCTGTATTGGTACTACCGTTTCCAGTCGGAATCTTACCGCCCAAAGCCTGTTGGATCTGCTGATCTACATAACTCTTTGTTACAACCGGATCATCTGCTGTTCCTGGCTGGCTTGTACCTGCACCGATGGCTGTATTACTGTATACCGACCCAACCCAGACGCCAACACCAATGGCGAGCGCAGCGAGGGATACTTTCATATAAGGTTTCATGTGAATCATTTTCCTCCTCTGGTAATCTATTAACTTTAACTATAGAGAATAAATAGACATGCGACAAGCAAAACCTCACTTCCGTAGATGTGGAAGCGAGGTCTTAACTTTAAAATATCTTAGTTTTCGTACAAATTACCGATTATTATTGGGATTATTAGAACCCTCTTCCGGGAACTCCGGGATGATCGGTTCTTCTTTAGGCAGTTTGGATACATCGTAACTATAGCCTTGTTCTGCAAGACGAATTCGTTGACCTTCGAAAACATCATACAAGGCAACACGATATGAGCCACCACGTATTTTATCAAATACCGTATCATCAATACTCCAGTTAAGCGTCTGATTAATACCTGTCTTCAGATCAGTTCCTGGTGTGAGCTCTTTATCAAACACTTTTCCTGACCCATCAGTTATAGATAGAATCAGCTTGTGTCCATACTCTCCACTATCCACAGCTTCCTCCTGTGTTAAGGAGTAGATCATCTCGATCTGTACTGCCGTTCCACCTGTAAGGTAAGCTTTAATATTGCTGCCCGAGAATTTGAACGGATACAAGTCGATATCATTCAGAGAAGATAGAACAGATAATGATTTCGGCTGTACTTCAAATGACATGGCATTAACATAAGCCGTTGCATCACCTTCACCGGTTACAAACTTGTTATCAGCAACTCCTTCACCTACAATCAGACGCATATCAGATAATGTTTTTACACTCTTCGGCACTTTGGCCCAGAACGTAACGATACTCTTCTGACCTGGTCCCGGTACACGGTTTGCCTGCTTAGCTGTTGCTTTGTAATATTGACCATCTGCTGTTTTGTAGTATCCTACCAACTTCGCAAGGCCACTCTGACGCAGAGACTTATTCGTCATCTCGAATTCGGTGTATACAATATCGGACGAAGATCCCGGATATACATATGTTCTGCGTATGCCCAGCTCTGTTTCTTTATCTGCAGTTCCTTGAGTATAGGTTTTCCCTTCGCCTACATAAGAGAGGGGCTGAATTAAACCGGACGTACTAAGAGTAATCCAATCGTTCTTTTCTTCTTCACTTACTTTCTCCTGCAAAGTTAATTCCAGACGGCTCATATTGAGTTCAGATGGAATCTTCGTCAAGAGATAAGCTTCGGTGACCATACCAGAACCTAGTAACTTGCCACCTTCTGCACGAATCAGCTTCGTATCTCCATCAATACGTGCAGAATCGATTGTGAACATCGCTTCCAGCTCAGGCAATTGAACCGTTTTGGTCGATGCATTACGGATGGTGACCTTGGCAGCAATAATATCACTGTCTGTCCATGGGAGCCGTTGCAAGGAGCCTACAGATACACCGAATGTACCTTTACTATTTTTAATTACCGTTTCTGTCGTAAGTCCATCTCCACTTGTTACGGATTCAGGAATAGCATAGATGCCAACCGGATAGGAGAACTCAAAGCCACTTGTACCTCCACCAGACGTTTCCCCTTCTTTGCTCTCATCTTTGGTTGTAGGTGTCATCGCATATAATTTGATTTTGCTGGTATCCCCATTCCCTTGGATCGTAGAGTTCAGTTTGATCGTTTTAGTCGCACCTGGCTTCAACTTCAGATCATCTAATGCCTTCGTCTCGATCGGATAAGAAGTACCATCTTCTGTACGGATCTCTAATGCGTATTTGGGAACCTTAACTTCTTTTTTCCCTTGGTTCTTAATGACCCACTGCATCGTTAGATCAAACTCTTCATCCTCACCACGGACACGAGCAGATTCCAGAAGAGTCGATACAGGTTGTCCATCAATCGAGATAATGTTCGGTTGATTCGCTACTACGTTTACATTCGTTTGGCTAGCTTCAGGAAGCTGTAGTGCTGCAACTGGCAGAGCAGTCTTCTCTTCACCTTGTTCTTCCACTAGCAATAATTCTGACTTTTCCAGTTTCAACGCTGTAGGCAATGAAGCCATTAAATTTAACATTTTGTTGGCCTGTGCCTGAATACTGACACCTGCACTATCTTTATCCGGGGTCAATGGATAATTCGTACCACCTGGTGTACGTAGAATCCACTTGATGTTTGGATTATCCAATAGCTTATAGCTGATATTATTCAGGTTCACGCCAACTTTGACGTATTGTTTTTTATTCTCCCCTGGATACACTTTAATACCAGAGACTTTAACCTTGACGGCTGAATCACTCAGACGAACCGTCTTCGTTTTGCCTACAGGTGTAGTAATGCTATATGATGCGGGAACATTGAATTTCCCCAGCGTGCTTTCATAATTCGGTTTACTGAAATCCCATTTTACAATCAGGAAGTTCAGATCACTTAATTTCACTTCACGTCCAACCTTCATAACGTATGTGAGATCCACCGTGGAACCCGGTGATACCGTCTTCTTCTCTTGATCCTTAGCGATCAGCTTTGGAGAGAAGCTTGTTCCACCTTTTGTTTTCACTTTGCTCCAATAATCGAGCATCATCATCGGTGTACTGTCATTATTTTTATACGTCAGTGTATACGTCACTGTATTCCCGTCGTCTTGGGACAAGATATTAACGTCGGTTAGCTTCACGGTACTCCGCGCAGTTACTTTGACCGCAGGTACCTTAGCCAGGGTATGTACGACTTTGTTCGTGGTTGTTGTCTGTTGCTTCTTTGTTGTAGTGCTGTTATTGGTAGCAGGTTTACCTGAGTTAGCTGGTGTACTTGCGGCAGCTACTAAGCCTCCACTTGAACTGATGAATAACATACTAGTTATCAAAGTCGTTATGACCTTTTTATGATCCACTTCCAAACCTCCCATAAGTTGCTTGTTGCTTTATAGTATAAACGTTTGGGATGGAGAGAAAGTTACGATGTTGTTGGTATTTATAACAAAAAACAAGCCAGAGATTCGTCTCTGGCTTGTTTTTAAAAATTTAATCTTAGTTTGCTGCAACGATGGAACTCACAGTAATTGGCAAGTTGTTAGCATCAGTACCAGTAACAACTGCTGTTTTACCAGCTACAGAATCAGTATCAATATCAACAAGAATTGTTGATTTGCTAGTACCAGCGAAGTTAGCTGTGTAAGGCGCTCCACCAATTTTTACTTCTGTAATAGAAGTGATAGCTTTGTTCAATGTGATTGTAACTTCACCTTCAGTTGCATTGGCACCATTAGCAAGTGCAAAGTCTGCTGTAGGTACAGTTTCATTTACTTTTGTAGCCGCAGCGTAAGGGATAGAAGCATCAGTAGCTTTTGCATTAACAGCAGCGATAATATCATCTACTGTTACAGCAGCAGCAGCGTCAAAAGTAATCTTGTTAGCTGTTACTACAATTGGAGAACCTACTAAACCAGTATTATCAATTTCAACAGCAATTGCGTTACCTGCTGCCCCAGCTGTTTTAGCTTCCAATTTCAGACCACCTACAGTATTAGATGCTTTGATAGCAGCTACAGGAGCAGTTGTTACAGCTGCTGTACCAGTTACAGTATCAGATGCAACAGAGTTACCTGATGTTCTGTACTCAGCAGATTTACCTGCTACTTTAGAAGTATCAGCTGCATTACGGATGAATGTTGCATTATCTTTCACGCTAACGATATAAACAACATCATCATCATTATCATCGAGGAATGTAACAACAACAGTATTATCTTCAACTACTGTAGTGTAATCCTGTTTTGGTTTAAGCTCATCACCAGAATTAGGTTTATCAGCTCTCTTAACGAGCAAGTTAGTTGCAACGTCTGCTTCGTTAGTATCATCCAAAGTAGTTGTGAATGGAATTACAACTTTTCTGTTAACTTGATTCAGAACTTTATTGCTAGGCAATAGGCTCTCATCAACTGCCGGGCTAACATTTCCAACAGCAGTTACAGGTGTTGCAGCAATTCTCTTACCAGCAAATGTTTGAATTCCGTTGCCAGCAAGGATATTCACTGCACTTCCAGCAGCAATATCAGAATTAGTTTTCAATGTAACCTTGTTACCATCAATGGATACTGAAGATACTGAAGTTCCTGCAACACTGAAGTCACTAGCAGATGCATTAGCAATTGTTTTGTTGAATACAACTTCAATTGTTCTAGCATCTTTACGTGTTCCAGAGTTAACACTCAGGTTATTTAGATCAGCAGTAGCGATAGAGTTAGTTGTAACCCATCCTGTTGCTTGACCAGTTTTAGATTTCAAACCTGCGATACTTACAGAATCAACAGAAGTTGGGAAGGATACGTTTGTACCTTCAATTGTTTCTGGGAATACCAGAACTACAGTTTTACCATTGTTGGATACATTAACACCAACATCAGAAGGAAGGGAAATATTTTGTACTACTCCAGCAGCTGTTTTCTTGAAGCCAATGTAGTAGTTTGCTTTGTTATTCAATGTTGCAAGATCGATTTCTCTATCAAATGTAAGTGCAACAGTTCTGTTTGCGTTATTTACATCAATTCCATAAGTAGTATTCAACGCAGGTGCAGCACTATCACTTGCTACGAAAGTACCTTCGTAGTTAACCATAGTATTTTTCAAAGCAGTTCTATCTTGAACTCCAGAAACTTTAAGTGTGTAAGTTCCGCTGAGGTTAGAATAGAATTCCAAATTAAATACTTTGTTATCAGATCCAGGAGCTACTGTAACGTTTTTAACTGGAATTACATCGCTACCTTTATTAACTGTGAAGTGTTTGATATCAGCAGCATCAACTGATTTGTCAAAACGTACAGTCAATTGGTTAGCAACTTCTGTTCCGTAAGAAACATCAATTAATTTAGGTTGAACCAAGTCTACACTTGCAGTAACTTTATGCTCTTTTGTAGAGTTAACGTTACCTGAGTAGTCTTTAACATCAACATAAAGTGTAGTTTCATATCCTGGCAGACGGTTTTCAGTGAAGTCCACTTCGTATACGTTACCAGAGATTTGTGTTGCCTTACCAGTTTTCTTAGTAGTACCAGACAACCAGTAGAAGCTTTCACTTGTCAAAGCTTGTGGATCGATTTCTTCGTCAAATGTTACAGTTACTTTTTCCAAAGTTGCAGTGATTTCAGTCACTTTAGGACCTTCAGTATCAACTGCTGCTGTAAAATCAGTAGTTGCAGACAAAGATTTCAGACCAGCGTAATCTTCAACCAAAGAAGTTGTCAGCTTGTGAGCTCCTTCAGCGATTGTGCCTGTGTAGTCACGAAGAATTACTTCTCTTTCGTTAGCACCCAGAGTTACAGATCCAACATAAGCTTTGTCATCCAATTGGAAGTTGCTGCTTGTTGGAGTTTTGATTGGCTCAGAGAAAGTTACTTTGATAACTTTAGTTCCCAGAGCTTTAACTTCTGTTACTGTAGGCAAAGTGTTGTCAGCAGATGTGAAGGAAACTTCACCTTGTGGCACTACTGTACCTGTAGAAGATTTCACGTTTTTCACAAGTACTTTATAAGTAGTACCTTGGGAGAAACGACCTTTGGAAGTTGTATCCAAAAGTACACGAACTGTTTTACCATCTTCCAACAGAGTTACTGATTTAACCGCTCTGGAACCAGCATCTACAGTGTAGTTAGCTTTGTCAGTTGCAGTAGCTTTATCTACTTTACCGTCGAAAGCAACGTCAACTTCTTTCAGGTTAGTGGAAGAAGCGGATTGTACTTTAGTTGCAGCTTCTACAACATAAGTAACTTTTTCAGTGAAAGATTTTTCTTTGTAAGTAAATTTCACTTCAGTTTCTTTGTTAGCTTCAAGAGCTTTATCCAAAGTAACTTTTACAGTTTCGCCGTCGCTGATTTTGAATTCAACAACTTTTCCACCTTCAGTTACTGTGTAAGAAGATACTTTCAAGCTTTGCGCTTGGTCAATTGAGTAAGCAGCGCCTACAAGCAATTCACGGGAAGCGTTAGCTGTGAAGTTAGTGTTTGCATCAACCAAACCAGCGTTGATTGCTGCTTGCACATAACCTTTAGCCCAAGCTGGAGCAGTGTTGTTTGTTTCAGCTGGGATTTCAAGATCCAATGCACGAGTCAGGATTGTAGCCATCTCGGACACAGTCACTTTACCGTTGAAGTCGAAGATTTTCTTCTCAACGTTTTTACCTTCCATGATACCAGCAGCAGTTACTGCTTCGATGTAAGGTACAGCCCAGTTTTTAGCTGTGTAGTTTTTGTCAGTGTAAGAAAGAGTTCCAGTGATCTCTTTCAGACCCAGCAATTTAGTGATAACTTTTGCAAACTCAGCGCGAGTCATGTCTTTGTCAAGACCTGCTGTACCATCCGGATAACCGTTGAAGATACCTTTTGCTTTCAATGCATCAAACTGTTGTTGCGGGGAAACTGCTGTGTCACCGAATGCTACAGATGCAAACATTGAGAATGCCATTGCTGTAGACAATGCTACGGATAAAATTTTCTTCATAACCTTTTTTTCTCCTCCTTGGGCGTTCATAACATTTGAATTTTCTTTTTTAATAGGGTCGCTCGTATTCCTCATATATTGTTGCACCCCCTTTCCAGAGTTGTGAGCAAGTTAATATAAATGATGTCTGTGAGCATATCACAGAAACTTGTAAACTAGTTTGTAAATCAGAATCACACGTAAATAGAGTAGTTTCCTAATCCTACCTTACGTATTATACAATGGGTCTCTCGTGCCGTAAAGCAATTTTTTCTAAAAAATAGACAAGATTCTTCACGAGGTCATTCTTGGTAACAGGCCCAATGTTTTCGACTCTACACTTTAAACGCAGTAGATTTCAAAAAGTTGCGGATTGCACAAAAAAAGTTTTGATTTTTTTTATGTATAGGTACAGTGCGGGTATTGAAGCCATTCAAAACCTTTTCAAACCGTTGATACAGCAGTGAATCTGGAATTGTGATCTCTGGTTTACCTGTGCTACCAACGTTTATTTATACCCGCAACTTCAGCCCATGAAGCGACAAAATTCACAAAAAATAAAATAAAAAAGCACCCCTATTGGGATGCTTTTCCTGCATTTCTGGAAATATAAGTTATTTAATCTTCATCGCGAGTTCAATGATTTGAGCACGCATATTTGGATCACTATTCAATCTCAGATACATATCGTCAATTGGTTGTCTGTTCTCACGGTACGTTTTCTCATGCTTCATCGTTGTGTGAGACCATTCAATCAACTCATTCTCAGCCAGAACCAGATTGTTATACGCATCATGGAAGCCAGTGGACTGTACAAGCCCTTCCATAACTTCCTGAGAGATCTCCTGAGTCTTGCGTGTATCTTCCAACTTTTTCTCCAGAATGACTGCCTGCTTCTCAAACTGTGTCTTTGCCTTCATGTAGCCCAGCTGGGCTTTCGAATAAATCGGTTTCATTAGCTAACTTCACCCTCTAGATCATTGTGTATTTACCGTTATTGTATCTTAAACTCTAGCAAATTACAAAAATAGTTATTGGTAATAATTCTGTTTCTTCTATTATAAAAGTACTCTATGTCAATTCATTGACAGCCATGAAAAGGACCTGCCCCTTTAGAGTAAGGGACAGGTCCTTCCTAAATTGCATCGATGTATCAAATGAATTAACTCAAGGTTTTAGGGAATACTTTTGTGCTCTTCTTGAGCAATTCTACTGCAATTTTACCCGCTTCTGCACGTGTCAGATTTCCTTTCGGGTTGAATGCAAACTGTTGCTTGCTCTGACCTGCTACTGTGACTGGAGATCCCTCCATAATTTTAGCCTTCGTAACCGCTTGTATCGCTGGTCTTGAATAAGCTTCCATGCTTCCTGAGTCAATAAAGGATTTGGCCAATGCACTAGTTAACTTACTATCATTGCTTGCTAACTTTAACTCAAGAGCTCTTGCGATCATTACAGCTGCTTGCTCACGTGTAAGAGGTTGATCTGGACCAAAGTTTCCGTCCGTAAGTCCTGATACAATACCTGCTCTGGCTGCCGTTTCAATACTTGCATAGTCCCACGTAAATGAACTTGTCCCTGCGCCTACATCTGTAAATGTAGGTTTATTATCCGAAGTAATCGGCAAGTTCAATCCTTTCACGAGAATGGTAGCAAATTCGCCACGGGATGCACGATCATCTGTTCCGAATTGTTCGAAACGAATCGGTTGCATGAAACCTTTGGCATACAGTGCATTCAGAATATTTCTAGCCCATCCATGATTCGTGATGTCGTTGTAACTTCTTCTTAATTTCATGACTTTATAATATCCGAACTGATCAAATGGCACAGTAACTGTGTGTTTCTTGGAATCCACTTCTCCACCAATTCGTTTCCACTCGCGTCCTGGTGTGTAATAGAAGACGGAAATAGTCGTTCCAGCATCATCTACTACATTTGAATCATAGGTCAGTGTCAATGTTCCACGCTGTGAAGGCTTGATTGTACGCTCCGCTGGTACCTTAACATCTCCGTATAGAGCGTCAGGTGTATACGGTCCGATACCATTCGTCGGCGCTTTATACGTTGTTGAATCTCTTGAACCATATTCGCCCAGACCACCGCTGACCCAATAAATATCAGAAATTGGACTGAAGTTCAATGTATCTCCTACAATGGCAGAAAATCTTCTGAAGTATTCTTCTTGTACATCGAAGTTGACTGGGTCACCCTCACCTCTCTCTGCACCTACGCCCATGACAGTACCATAATCATTGCGACGCTCTACAATACCATTATTGGGATCTGCGATACCAAAGAGAAGTTTATTGTCTGGATAAAATTTCTTGATTCCGCGAATATCAGTACTTTCCATAACTGTACCTTTCGGGAAACTCAATTCCAGCTTTTTATTAAAGGCTGAATACTTATTAGCTACTTTCGGAGCCATGTATTGGGAATCTATACCTGGACTTGTTGTGTAGAATACATCAATAGTGTCGGTGGTTGTTACACCATCACGGTTAATGGTTAGTTTAATTTTATTAGATTTGTCCGGCTTCAACCCTACATAATCCAGGACAAAGCGATCTGTCTCTACACCTTGCAGCTTCTGTGCAGGTTCTTTATCAATGATAACCCCTGTTGCACCTTCTGCTTCGATGTCAAAATGAACAAAGTTCTTATTTACAACTACACGATCACCTGAAGTCGGTTTAGGTGATAAAATACGGTATCCAGTTACTTCTTTAACAATTTCAAGTTTCTGACTGGTCTTCGCTCCCGTCCGATTGAAGAGGTCTAGTGTATAGATATACGTTCCTGGTGTATCCATTTTGAGATTACGCAGACGAATAACAAAGTCCTGTTGGCGACCTGCTCTGTCAACTGTAACAGTACCATTATCCAGTGCATACTGAGGATCAATCTTGGCATTGTCCCAACTTGCCGTGTTTCCATCTGGAATATCCTGATCGAATATCTTCTGAGTCCCCATGCTCAAACTCATCCGTGTCGCACCTGCTCCGCGAATGACAATATCAAAGTTCTTCAAGCTGGTGGTGATTTTATTATCAGCATACACAAACTCTGGTGACATATTGAACGCATCTTTGACCCATTGTGCATCCTGGTCTAATGGTTCAATAAATTCTGGTCGACCTTTCGTAATTGCAGGTTGGAAGTTTCGAATGTTCGAAATATTATTATCATTAATATAGATTCGAAGTTCCTTAGATACCTCTTTAAGTTGTCCGTTCTCATCCTTAGTTGTTCCTGTCAGCACAATTCGGTTCTCACCGAAAAATAACAAGCCATCGGGTTCTCCAATAGGAATGATCACGTTATTAATTGTTCCATCTGCCCCCAGGTTCAACTTGCGTGGGAAATCCGTATTTCCGCTACCCTCAGTAGAATATGCTTTTGTACCGTTGGCAAAAATTTCAGCTACAAAATATGGACTGCTAAGCGTATCAAATCCAATGTACTGACCCAGGATTGAAACTCCTGTGGCATTGTCTTTCAAATCATGAGTTTGACCATCAGTAAGATTTTCTACAGAGATAAAGCTCTTTGAAGCGAATGAAATCGTTGCATTCCGACCTGTGGTCGATCCGGAATACTTAAATTGAACAACTTGATTTCCCGTTTTGAACCCTTTAATCTCGTAAATATTTTTTGTAGTATCTGTTGCACTAAGCGGACCTACATGGTTCACGATAATTGTGCTTGTTCCTCTAGGCAGATAGTCCGCAACCAAAGTTTTTGGATCACTCGGTGCTCTGCTAGTCTCCACTAAAATATAAAAGTTCGATCCACTCACACTGGCACCATCAAGAGGTATTCCATCTGGAACAGTACCAGACCCATTGTAGTCTCTAAGATACTTCAATCCTGTAATTACAACTGCATCTTGTACATATTCAAAATTCATACTTGTTGTAACTTTTTTAGCCCCATAGTCTACCGATAGACTATGATTCTGTAATCGGTCAGGAGCTCCGTTGAATGTGATCGGGTTAATATCAAAGGAAATTAGGACATAAGCCGGTGTGTTTTGTCCCACGCTAGGGATATGTTCCACATTTACATTACTTACACCCGTGTTCCCATTTCCATCGACATCAATGACCGGAATTTCAGTAACATCAGCTCCCGGAAGCAATAACTGTGCTTTCACATTGGCACTAGCAGGAGTGCCTCCATAGGTTGGTCTAGCTGATGAAAGCATACTCTGCGGCAGCCCGTTTGCACCTTCAATTAAATCCAACTGAGTGAATGGTTTTGTTTCATCATAATATAACAAAGAATAATTAAATACTTTCTTATCGACGCCACTCTCAATCGTCATTCTTAGGGTATTCTCACCTGATTTTAGTGTCAGTACCGGAGAGAAGAATGTACCATCCTGCAATAGTGATGTAGGCAGCTCCGAGCCACCATTCAACGATATCGTTACTTTGGATGAGTTCTGCGCAACACCTTGAATTGTAACTTCGCCGGTGTTAACCACAACCTGAGATCCCTCATTCAAGTTGAGGTTATCCGCTCCACCAAGGACTTGCAACTTCTCAATGTATGGGACGGAATCGTATAAAATATAAAAACTCTCAGAGCGTTCACTTGGTCCTTGGGAACCTGTAAACGTAATTTTATTCATCCCTGGGAACAGTGTAATGGTTGATCTAAACCGATTATCCGGTCGATTAGGATCAACAGTTACTACCCCTGGTGCAACACGTGTACTATCAGGAGTCCAAGTGTCACCTTTGAGATTCATCAGCTGAACATTCACACCGAGTGTTGAACCTGTAACATTCGTGAATGTTCCTGTTAAAACCTGTTCCTTTCCTGTAACAACAAAAGCTGATGTACGAGACAACACATCCGCATTGGCACTGTTTCCGCTCAACTTCAGTCCTACTGTATCTTTCAATTGGACATTCCCAGCATTGTCAGGAGTAAAGTAACTTGTCTGTCCCGCCGCCGATGCAACTGGTGCATAGCCAGCAGGAATCAGAGTTACTACCAGCGCTATCAGCATTAGCCAAACAATTGGCTTTTTCATACGCAGCATTAAATATCATCTCTCCTCTTTTAAGTCAGTTACCTTTATATATCGGCAAAAAGATCCAATTATTTAGTAAAAATCTCAAAATAAACAAAAAACCTTATCCACAAGGGATAAGGTTGGGTCTGGAATAATATTCAAGAATAGCTATAACCATTACATTTATCTATTTATGATTTCGAACGGGTCTCCGGATTCAGCTTGACGCGCATGCGCATCAGGAAGTTAATAACCGGTCTTCTCGTTTTGCTAACAAGCCCGATGACTTCTGCTCCCACCTGGAGGAAGAACATCATGATACAGATGACCACAAATGTTACCCAGTTCGCTTCAAACATGGCAGCGGAAGATTGGATAATCGCCAGAACTCCGAAGAACGCGGCAATTCCGTATATGATCAGCACCGTCTGACGGTGACTGAATCCAAGTTCACGCAAGCAGTGATGCAGGTGACCTTTGTCCGGTGCGAAAATCGGTTTCCGCTGTACCGCACGACGGATAATCGCGAAGAAGGTATCCGAGAGCGGCACACCGATAATGATCAGCGGTGTAATAAAGGACACGATAGCAATTTGTTTGAATCCCAGCATGGACAGCATCGCCAGAGAGAAACCAAGGAATAGTGATCCGGTATCCCCCATGAAGATCTTGGCCGGGTGGAAGTTGAAGAATAGGAATCCGATAATACTACCCAGCAATACAAGACACATCAAGGCAATCATCATGTTACCCATCAGGAAGGACATCACGGCAATGGTACCAATTGCAATACCAGATACACCGGCAGCCAGACCATCCAGACCATCAATCAGGTTAATCGCATTGGTTACACCAACGATCCAGAAGATCGTCAGCGGAATAGATACCCAAGCTTCGAGTGAAGAGTAGGAATCCTGAAACGGAATGTTAACGAAATCTACCCGGATATTAAATCCAAATACAACGACAGAAGCAGCAACGATCTGACCAAGCAACTTCACTTTGGCTGACAGTTCAAACCGATCATCGAGTGCGCCGATCAGCACGATAATTGTTCCGCCAATCAGAAACGCGCTGACAAAACTCATATCCCGAGTCGTGAACCATGCCGATACAAACGGAAGCAATGCAGCAACTGTAATAATAAAGGCCAGGAATATCCCCAGACCACCAAGACGAGGCATGATCCGTGTGTGTACTTTACGTGCATTCGGCGTATCCATTGCGCCAATGCGGACTGCGAACTTTTTGACAAGTGGTGTCAGGGCAAGAGCCAGTCCCATTGACACGATAAATCCAATGATAAAGATCGCTACCATTTGAACATTCGACCCCCAATTATAATACCTGTACGAAATTATAAATCCCCTGATCTCTTTTTATATATAAAAAATTATTTGTTAGTCACTTTTGATGAAAAATTTTGTTACACGATAACGGAGAGTGCAAGGAAAACTAGAGAAGTGTAACGTTCGCATTTATCACCGGATTTCATCCTTTGGAAAAGGATAAAAGGAAATCTGGGGATAACGGCGATCGACAGGTTGCCTTGCAATCGTAGTGCCAAGTGTAACGCTTCTGTTTTCATGGAGTGGCACACATGTAATCCGGAATGAATTATACGCTCATCACACCCGAAAAGCCATCCTCAATTTCTAGCAAAAACACGCATTTATCTCGCAATTACCTGTTTTTAACGGACTTTCGTCACGTTTTCTTTGTCACGCATCACCTTAACAGCGAATTTCGGAAGCGCAAGCATCCGTCCAGCCCGGCTTGGTTCACGCAATAAGCGATAGAACCACTCCAGTCTTAACTTTTGGAACAGCATAGGCGCACGTTTGGTTTTGCCCGAAATCACATCAAAGCTGCCGCCAACGCCCATGGTTACAGGAACCTGTAGTGCATCTTTGTGCTTGTGAATCCACGGTTCTTGGGTGTCCGCCCCACGTGCTACAAACAACAGATCAGGTGCCGCTTCCCGAATAGAAGCGATGACCTGTTCATCCTCAGCCGGACCAAAATAACCGTCGCGATAACCCACAATTCGAATCGCCGGATATTGCTGTTGTAACCGAACTGCCGTTTCTTGAATCACCTCAGGGGTGGAACCAAGCAGATATACGCCCCATCGATAGTTTTCTCCAACACGCAGCAATTCATGTAAAAGCTCAAAACCCGGCACTCGCTCAGCTACAGGATCTCCACAATAGTTTGCAGCCCATACGACACCTGTTCCATCAGGAACAATCAATTCCGCAGCTTGCATGACTTCCATGATTGCGGGATTTTCCAATGCGGCCATAACCATAATGGGGTTGGCTGTGATGACCTGATGTGGTGTCTGCTTGGACAGCACAGCTTCCTGGAGAACCTTTACCGTTTCTTTCATCGTCAGTTTGGAAAAAGGAATGCCGTAGATTGAAACGGTAGGTATTGATCCGGTCTGACTCATCTTTATCTCATCCTTTGCGGCCTAAATAGTTAATAATCTGCTGTGCAGGCACTCTGGCTTCCTGCTTCAGTTGGGTGATGCCTTCTTCATGTTCCTTCAACCACTGTGAACGTTGATCCAGCAGTCCAACAACAGTCTTGGCGAGTTTGTCGCCATCGAGTGTATCCGTATTGCCTGCTGGTTCACTGTCCAGACGAAGCAGGAATTGATCAATTTTCGGATCATACGAGATACCCACCGGAGGCACATATTGCGAAGCCGCATAGATCAGACTGTGCAGACGCATACCGATGACGAGATCACACTTGCTGACTTCCTCCAGCATAAGCTGAGGGTCGGTCAGATCTTCTGTGATGCTAATCTCGCTGCCTTTGCTGGTCACATCACCTAGCATTTCAATAAGGAATCGTGATGCCTGTTCATCCACTGGCAGATGAAATGGTAGAAAACGCAAGTGCACCGCTCTTTTGGAGCACAGCTTTTTCAATCCGGCGGCAATAGCCGTAAGTTCCTTCCGGTCTGACTCCCAGAAACGTACCGATACGCCGATCACAGGAAGCTTGGTATGTCCTCCAGTTGAAGGTTCCACTCGATTAGCTTGAGTAGCAGCATTTGCTGAGACAGCACCTGCGCCCCTCTCAACTTTTGTTTCAGGTAATGGCAAACCCATTACGGGGTCAGGTACAACATGGATCTGATTCCACTGTAACCCGAGCCCACGCAGGTAGTCTGCAGATTGTTCATCCCGAACGGATACATAGGTGCAGGCCTTAAAAACCGATTTGATCATCGGATTAAAAATTTTACGATTCACAGGGCCAATCCCCTGTGCATAGATAAACGTTGGTTTTTTCAGCCACTGGGCCAGCTTGATTACACCCAGATAATAAGGAATGGATTTCAGTCCAGTTGCATCCTGCAGTAGACTTCCTCCGCCACTGATTAACCCGTCGCTCTCCTTGAGTGCTTCACGGACTTCCTTCAATTTCATACGATGCACGGAGCGCACACCGTACATGGCGGTTGTCGACTCGGGATCACCCGAGAGAACAATCGGTTCAATGGTTATGTTCGACCTTTGGCTTTCCTCTTCCAGCGCTGTCAAAATCGACTTTAGCACCGCTTCGTCTCCGCTATTGCGGAATCCGTAATACCCCGAGATGACTAACTTTTGAGAAGTGGTGACCATTTTTTCCAACATCCTTCCGCTACTTGCCACACACCCACAGCAATGATACCGAAGATTAAGCCAAGTCCCAATCCCATCACTCCACGAATGAGTGACAATACAGCCGGCGTATGGATATGCGCGAACGTATCCACCATGGACAACTGTCCAATCGCTGCAATAATGAGCACAAAGATGACTTTACGATATTTTAAAGCGGCGAACACGCCAACGATAAATAGCGGGTGTCCCAGCATAAATTCTTTGAATCTCGGACGTACACCGAACGTATCTTCCAACGTGGTACGAAGGAACATCTCAAATGGTGTTACTGATCCCGAGTTGCCTGTACGGCTCAAGTAATAGTACCCAACAACGGCAGCAACAAGCGCCAAAACAACCATTAACACATTAATTGGCATACGAAGCATTTCTTTAATTTTCTTAATAGAGAATGAACCCGACCCACGATAAAACACAATATATATCGCTACCAGTGCCATAGGTGCAAAGTGCAACAGACTCACGCCGCGGAACTGGTTAATCACCAGACTGTACGTAATACTGTTAAGCAATGCGATGACAAAAGGTACCGCCAGGAATGACAGAATCGAAGTTCTTACATATAACACCAACGTTTGTTTCAAACGACGACCCGCAGATGCGTCGGGTTGACGCTGTTGCTGATAGTTCACTGTACGAACGGCCAGCACCATCGCTATGGTCGGCGCGGCGATTGCCACAAGCAAGGCGATTCCTTGCTCCAGCAGCGTTGGTTTCAAGAGGAACAATCCTGCACTGCCCACCAAAGCGACCACAAATGCGATCAAAGTCAGTAGGGGGATAAAATAAGAAACCATAAGTGCAATCATGGCAATTGCACCAACAAGAGCAACCAGCTTGGCATAACGCTGAATCGAAGAATCCTTAACTGTAAATGCTTCAGCTTGTCCTAGCTCGAATCCATGCTTCGCCATGCGTTCTACGGCATGACCCGGCTCACCCAGGCTGTTGATCAGATTCTCAATTGGATCTGTAATCATGGCCTTTGCTGTATTCCGGCTTGGCGATGCATTCATATAGAGCATACGAATATTGCGATCCTTGGTTGCGAGAACAAAACGGTCAGCAATCGTGTCTACGTCCAGATTGGCATCTCCATCACTAAGCGAGTACAGACGCGTAACGTTGTAATCCGTTTTATATGCAAGGGTCTGGAATCCAGACTGCGGTTTCTTCAAGTTCTCAATGGCTGCAAGACCAATATTGTGCTTGTTCAGCAACTGTGCAAATTGGTCGAGACTTTTCATCTCTGCATTATCATTGTACCCTTTCACAGCATCACCATCAAACAAGATGCGCGTTACGCCATTCTGTTCGAAGAAGGTAAGCAAGCGCTCCATCGATTCTTGGCTGTATGGCACACTGTCCGAGATCCGCGGCAAAATGTAGAAACCTTTATCACGCAGCATCTTCACGGCAACCGGATCGGGCTGCAAAGGCTGCATGTTGGCATTCTCCGGAGGAGTCTGCAATATTAAGCCGCTACGACCTTCATATTCCCATGGTACTACCGGAATCTGCCGATCAGCGAACGTTTGTTCAATAATAGGGGTATACGTCTGTGCGTTTTCCTCCGATGTAAATAACACATACGTGTAATTGGCATTAGAAGGGATCACATCTTTGGTCAGGTTCGCGAGATCCTGGCCGTTATATACCATTAGTCGGCGTGTCTTTCTCAGCTCGTCCAATGTACTTTCGAACACAGCCATCGTTGTTACGCCTGCGTCTTTTAGACGAGTCAATTGTTCATTCATGAAATCTTGCGGATGTGCCTGATACGCTGAGATATCCAGCAGTCCTCGATAGTTGAAAACAAGTTCCACCTTTTTGGCAGAAGATTCTGTCTGCACCCGATCACTGATTACAGGGATGGACGCAACCAGACCGATGATAACGACGAGCCACAACCACTTCCGAGAAGCGTTATTCCAATAAAGCCATTTTTGACGCACTACATGTACCTCCTCAAGTGTTGGAACCAAATGCACGTTCAGCTCAAGTAATTCGTTCATTTAACATTCATACAATAGGTTACAAACAGCTTGTGTCAACAAGCCCCCTTATATGCTAGAACCATCTACACTTTTATTTCAAAGAAAAACCCCTCCGCCAACCAACCTTACGGTGCGGAGAGGCCTTCTCATGTTCTTGCTCATTGTTGCATTCGTATTATTGTGCGTCTACACGCGACATCACTGTAGTCACCAGACGCTCGATCCAGCTTTCCGCATCTTCCAAATTCTCTCCACGAACGGCGAAGTATACTTTGATCTTCGGTTCTGTTCCTGAAGGGCGCAAGCAGAACCATGAACCGTCTGCCAAAATGAACTTCAGTACGTCCGCCTTCGGAAGACCGTCCAGACCAAGGGAGTAGTCCAGTACATCTTGTACAGCAATTCCCGCTACTTCTTGTGGCGGATTGGAGCGCCAGTCCGTCATTTTGGCTTGAATCTGAGCCACGCCGTCTTTGCCTTTCAGCGTACGGGACTCCAGCTTCTCCAGGAAATATCCGAATTGGTTGTACAGCTCTTGCAAGACATCATACAACGTCTTGCCTTGGCTCTTATAATACGCAGCTGCTTCAGCAATCAGCATCGAGGCAAGGACAGCATCCTTGTCACGGGCATAGTTACCGGAAAGGTAGCCGTAACTCTCTTCATATCCGAACAAGAATGTATGACTGCCTGTTGCTTCGAACTGGTTCATTTTTTCACCAATATATTTGAAGCCCGTCAGTGTGTTCATCACTTCTGCACCGTAATGTTCAGCAATAACAGCACCCATCTCACTTGTTACGATTGTTTTGACAACCGCACCATTGCTTGGCAGTGTACCTGTCTCTTGCAGGCGACTGAGCAGGTAATGTACCATAATGGCACCAGACTGGTTACCGGACAAGACGAAATATTTGCCATCGTTGTCTTTCACCACAGCACCCATACGGTCTGCATCCGGATCTGTTCCGATCAGAATATCAGCGCCCACGGATTCTCCCAGCTTCATTGCAAGCGTAAACGCTTCGCGTTCTTCCGGGTTAGGGGATTTCACTGTAGAGAACTCAGCATCCGGCTGTTCTTGTTCGGCTACAATATGCACTTGCTCGAATCCGATCTGCTCCAGCACGCGACGTACAGGAATGTTACCTGTCCCGTGAAGTGGTGTGTAAACGATTTTGAAATCACGGCCTATGCCGGATTGAATCAGTTCGCGGCTCAAGCTGCGACTCGCTACGGTATCCACAAACGCTTGATCTTGGTCTTCACCCAACCAGATCAGGAGCCCCTGAGCTTCTGCTTCTTCCTGCGTCAGTTTCTTCACGTCAGCAAGGGAAGGCACTTCCTGAATGTACTGAATGACCTTTTCCGCTTCATTCGGTACCAATTGACCGCCCTCATGATTGTAGACTTTATATCCGTTATATTCCGGTGGGTTATGGCTCGCTGTTACAACGATCCCTCCAGTTGCCTTCTGGTGACGCACTGCGAATGACAACTCAGGAGTTGAACGAAGGGATGGGAACAGCTTGGCTACAATGCCGTTTCCAGCCAGTACAAGCGCAGCATCCAGTGTGAATTCAGGTGAGAAATGACGGGAATCATGAGCAATGACAACAGAAGGTTTGCCTTCTTGGTCACCATGTTGCTCAAGCAAATAACGCGCAAATCCTTGCGTTGCCCGACCTACGGTGTAACGGTTCATCCGGTTGCTTCCGGCACCAATGACTCCGCGCAATCCCCCTGTACCAAACTCCAGGTTTCTGTAAAAACGTTCCTCCAGCTCTTTCGGCTGATCCTGCAAGTCACGAAGCTCCTGTTTCGTTGCTTCATCAATCGAAGCATCCTCCAACCATTGCTGCAACGTCTCTGCTGCTGCTGTGCTTAACTGTTCCATTCCGATAAACCCCTTCCGTCTATATAAATTCAGGTGTGCTGAGTTACTTCAGCATCTTGCATCATTCGGTCCGTCTACGTTCCTGCATGATGTCAATGCTCACGTATGTAATCAGCTTGGGTCAGACAGTGCAAACATGATCTCGCCTTCAGCGACCACTTTGTCGTTCACTCGGGCAGTTGCTTTACCTTTACCAATAGAACCCTTGAGACGTGTAATCTCCACTTCCAGAATCAACGTATCTCCGGGCACAACTTGTCCACGGAATCGGAAGTTGTCCAGTCCCGCCAAAAAGCCGATTTTTCCTTTGTTGCCTTCCAAATTCAGAATGGCTACTGCACCAACTTGCGCCAGCGCTTCTGTAATCAGTACACCCGGCATTACCGGATACTCTGGGAAATGACCAATGAAGAAAGGTTCGTTAATGGTTACGTTTTTCAAACCAACGGCACGTTTGCCATCCTCAATCTCTAGAATCTTGTCCACCAGCAGAAACGGGGGGCGGTGCGGGATGATTTCTTGAATCTGTTTGATATCGAGCACAGTGTAATCTCCTCTCGGGATGTTTATATGAGCGTTCTTCATCATGGATTGACTCTTAGCGTTACGGTGGTCGTTACGGTTACGGATCGTCCCTCTGATCGCTGTTGTCTCCGAATTTTTTTGATCAACCTCAGAGAGGTCAAAATTCGGTGACAAAGGCGAGCGCTTCGCTTCTTCTGAACGATTCCGTTCCCTCCACTTACTTCGGTGCTGCAAGGTCAACCCCCACATGATCAAGTCGAAGCTCATATAAAAGGTTTTTAATTTAAATTTTGTATGGAAAGCATATTTTCGGTTAACACTAGTTATATCCTTCATGACTGCAGTAGTGAAGGTTAAGATAAGGGGTCTCTCTTCGCGATGACGAATGTCTTTCGCAGGGGAGGCCTCTTTTGTGACGTCAAACGTCATCCATCATTATACTGTTTTCAACGTCAAAAAGAAAACTCCTGCCTGCGCAGGAGTTTTCGCTTAACTCGTTACATTATGGAGCGAATACCAGATTATATACATGTTCCCATGTACTCCATTGCCATACGGAACCGATATCTTGTTTGCCCAGTACCACATATCCAGCTACCATTCCGCCAGCGAGGGCAAGAACAAGCAGGACCGGAACCAGGAACCATCTTGCGATGCGCCATCCACTCTTCTTCTTCTTGACTTCCTTTTTCTCCGGCTTACTGTTCTGCTGCTGTGTTTCTGTCATCACATTCACCTTTTACGCTCTCATATTGTTGGCAAGACCCAACATGGAATCACTTGAAGTTAGCGCCTTTGCCGCCAGCTGATATGTCCGCTGTCCTTGCATAAGCAAAGACATCTCCTGTGTCAGATCAACATTGGATTGCTCCAGAAATCCTGGACGGATCAAGGCCGCTGCTTGACGTGTAGCTGCATTAGCGCCAAATACATCATCTTCGGTTAATCCCGCATCCAGACCAAACAGGTTATCCGCAAACTGCACCAGCCCCTCAGGACGTTCAATGTCTACCACTTGCAGCTGTGCTCCAATGGTTGCGTTTGCCGCATTACCGCGTCGGATTAACAGGTTGCCATTTTCATCAAAAGCAACTTTGCTATTATTTGGTGCCGTAATACGATTGCCTTGACGATCCAGGGCAAAGTGGCCTTCGCCATTGACCATCACCATCATATCAGGTGAATTCGGAGTAGGCTTAGGTCTTGTATCAGGTACAAAATGAAATGCACCCTGACGTGTCCACATTTTCTCCCCATTCGCTTCAACTGCAAACATCGCATTTCCTTCAATGGCCAGATCGGTCGGAAGGCCAGTCTCGTTCAAGGGGCCTTGAGACATATCCTTCGTTACATCTGCCAAACGAGCACCAAAACCGAGGTTATATCCCATCGGTGTGGAACGTCCATCCAGTTTGTACTTGTCCGGTTGTTGTTGAACCCGGGTCAGCACATCCTCGAAGGCCGCTTGCTTGCTCTTATAGCCTGCCGTATTCACGTTGGCAATATTATCGGAAATGACATCCAGACGCTGCTGTATCGCAGTCATGGACACCTTGGCACTAATCATGGAATTATTCATTGGTGGTATACCCTCCCTTGTGTCCTGTCCACCCTCCCAAACCCTCCCTAGTAGGGAGGGCCCCAGATGGCGCTGCCCTCTGGACTCCCGAAACAGGCGGATTAGGTAAGTGGGGTACGATCTTGCTAAGTGGCGGTGGTGTATGTGCGCCGCGACTGCCCGACTATGATTCCCGCCATCGTTTCACATGGCTGAATCATAGCACGGCACGCTCTTTATGCGGCGTGTAGCTCCGCGGGGTCTCTTCCCTGCTTTGCTCCGCAAAGGGCTGTCGTGACCGTCGCTTCGCTCAGGTACTGCTACGCATTCCTCGCATAGGCTCTCCGCTGCGCGGTTATATTTAAACGTCGGCGTTATACACGCCCGACTTCATTGACGGCTTTATCCAGACTGCGGTCGTAGAATTGTACGATCTTCTGGTTTGCTTCATACGCACGGTATGCAGCGTTCATATCAACCGTTGCCTGTGAGGCATCCACATTGGAACCTTCCAGGTATCCCTGACGGATCTGCACATTATCACCAGCAGCCATCATCCGGGACGTTGCCCCGTTTGCATCGCTGAGACTGAAATTGCCATTACCTTGACGAACCAGTTGATTCGGCTGGTCAATGACACTAATGCCAAGAGTAACCCCTGTTGGTGTACCCGTTGCTGCATCTACCAAACGGCCTTGCTCATCCACTTTAAATTGCTCCACAGAACCTGTCAACACTACAGGTTGTCCATTATTATCCAACACTTGTGAACCTGTTGAACTCAGCAATTGTCCCGTTCCAGTGATCTCGAAGTGACCATCGCGTGTATATCCGGTGTTACCTTCTGCATCCTGAACTGTAAAATACGCCTGAGGCTGGTAAGTCACCGTGCCATCGGCCCGTACAAACTTGCCTGATGCGTCAAACGGGACAGGTTGTCCAGTCTGCGGATCATTGACCGTCATATTGGATGAAATGGAAAAATCATTTTTCTGCCCAGTCTCCATAATGGTCCCCTGCAAATTCATGGACAAACTCTCTTCCGCGAACACCCCCGTGTTCAGCTTGCCCAGCCGCTTTGTTGGAAGATTTGCATCTCCGCCTACCAAAGTAATGAGCATTTCCGGGAAGGAACGGCTTACGCTGTTCACCTGTTTGTATCCCGTGGTGTTCATATTTACGATATTCTGTGTTGCTGTGTCATGGCGGCGTTGTTGCGTAATCATTCCCGCAGTAGCGGTGTACAGACCTCTTAACATGAATTAACCCCTCTCCTCAAGCGCTTGACCTGCATCACAGGTTGGCTGCTTGTCCGTTCTGCTTTCCGAGCATGGCGAACCTTTGCTATTTATATCGGCAGATTAGAACTTTTTCTTAACCACCTGATCCAAATTATTAAGCATTATGCCTGTCCCCTTCACGACACAGTGCATTGGATCTTCCGCCACCCATACCGGTACATGCAATTCATTGGACAAAAGCTCGTCCAGTCCGTTCAGCAATGCACCTCCACCAGTCAATACAACACCACGGTCGATAATGTCCGCTGACAATTCAGGCGGTGTACGTTCCAATACCGATTTGGCTGCCACGATGATGGATTGCACGGAATCCCAAAGTGCTTCCTGTACTTCATTTCCCGATATCGTTACGGTAACAGGAAGGCCGGATACCATATCGCGTCCGCGAATGTCCATCTCTGTTTGATGTCCACCCGGATGTACGGTACCAATCGCAATTTTGATATCTTCAGCGGTCCGTTCACCGATCATGAGCTTATACTTGGCTTTGATAAACTTGATAATGGCTTCGTCGAACTTGTCCCCTGCGACTTTAATAGAAGAGGCGGTGACCACGTCGCCCATAGAAAGGACTGCAACGTCAGTCGTACCGCCGCCGATATCCACGACCATATTGCCGCTCGGCTGAAAAATATCCATTCCCGCACCGATCGCTGCCGCTTTCGGCTCTTCTTCCAGAAACACTTCTTTGGCACCGCTGCGTTCTGCCGCCTCACGGATGGCCTTCTGCTCCACGGAAGTAATGTTCGTTGGTGCACAAATCAAAATCCGAGGGTGGCTGTACCAGCTTCTTGCACCCACACGATTAATGAAATGTCTGAGCATCGCTTCTGTAATCTCGAAGTCCGCAATAACGCCGTCACGCAGCGGTCTAATGGCAACAATGTTACCTGGAGTACGCCCCACCATACGACGCGCTTCTTCCCCAACAGCAAGGACACGCTTCGTATCTCTTTCAATGGTCACGACGGAAGGTTCATCGAGGACAACCCCACTTCCTTTCACGTGAATAAGCACGTTGGCCGTGCCAAGATCAATACCGATATCCTTGCTAAACATAAAAGAGCCCCCAAAGTGATATTATTTGGTCAGCGTATCCTGTGAAAAAGAGTCCCTTATCACGTCACCGCTCGTTCGACAAAGTGCAACATATATATGTAAAAATCGGGCTGATAAGATGTCATAATTCGATCCTGTACCAGCATTTAACATATCATACTTCAGGGGAGGGATTCAATGCATGTGTGAGCTTTTTGGCCTACGTCTTTGTGAAGATGCTTACGATTTGGCGGAAGCCAACACCTCACGTTTCTTGCCACTCGTTTTTTTGTATTTAATTTTGGTCGCTTCACCGCCCCGCAAATGGCGGATCGACTTGTGATACTCCAAAATGTGTTTCACCTGGTCAGCAAGATCAGGGTTGATTTCCGGCAGACGCTCCGTCAGATCCTTATGCACAGTACTCTTTGACACGCCGAATTCTTTGGCTATGGTACGGACCGTATTCCTCGTCTCAACAATGCAGCGACCAATTTTGATGGTCCGTTCCTTGATGTAATCGTGCACGCTCCCGCCTCCCTACTGTGTGGATAGTTTGGTACATTATATGAGGAGCATGCCTATATATTCGCGGTTTAGAGGTGTGACAAGCTTCGAAGGTCCCATTATTTTCTGAAAAGCACAAAAAGAGCAGAGGTTTAACCCCCCTGCCCGTCATGTTGCTGCGGTAAAATTCATTTATTTTTCCGGAAGATATCCTTGAGGGTTAACCGGCTGTCCGTCTTCGTACACTTCAAAGTGAAGATGGTTGCCAAGCGTTTTACCCAATTCATTGACGCCAGCGGATGCAATCGCATCTCCCTGTTTCACTTCGTCGTCCTGTTTCACTTTGACGTCTGCCAAGCTTTGGTACACCGTCTTCAGGTTATCGCTATGTGTGATTTCCACAACCTGACCTGTGAGCGGATTTTGCTCCACCCGGGTAACTTTACCGGCGAGTGCTGCTTTGACTTCAAACGTTTTGTTATCCCCACGTGCCAGATCCACACCCGTGTTCGGGATGAATGTATCATTGTACTGCACCATTGCCGCTTCATGTTCCTCGGTTGAAGCTTCGCTATCATAGAAAGGTTTCACTACCGAAATTTCGGACGGTACCGCTACCGGCCATACAAAATTCTCCGACTTTGCAACAACTTCCACACTTTCTTCTTCTCCACCTACTGCTGTTCCTTCTGTACCCGCCGATGCACCTGTTTCTACTACCCCGCTAGCAGGGTCCGAGTTTAGCGTTTTGTCGCCTGTGCCCTGATAGACCCACACTAAGGTTAGTATAATGCCTGCTGCTGCGATGTAGGCTGCCGGGAAGACCCAGCGTTTGGACATTGCTCTTTTCCATGAAGAGGGCTGACTAGCCGGTACTCCTTGAGTTGTTTTAGGAGTTTCTTCTTGGTTTGTTTTTTTGTTTTGTTCATTCATGTTAATCACCTCAGTAACAAGTGTTACCGGGTGCAACTCTTTTATACACGCGCGACTCTAATTATTTTCACGGAGGTTTCAGAGAGTGCTATATATGTGAGGGGTGAGTGGTTAGTGCGTGCGCCGCTTCGGGGCCAGAAAACCTTTCGACCGCTGGTTACTACCAGATTTCTTCTATCACCTTCTTCAAAGGTGAAATCCGGTAGTAAAGGCGGACACTTTGTTTCTACAGGTCTTTTCTGTCCCCTGCGCTCCCCATACGGCTAGCACTCTCCGCATATATAGCCAAATCTCGAAAGCTCCGGAAAGGGTGTTGGTAGACTGGTCTGAATTGGCTGTAGGGGCCAATCCTTCTATGAAGTGCATTTATCGGTGAGAGCGAAATGATATAGGATGTGACTGGATAATACAGATGTAAGGTGCTCTAGGTTCGTTAAAGTGAGATGTGAGATTAGAGATTTGGCGATGCCACATCAATAATAACTGTTCAATACAACATCTAGATTTAAAAGAAACTGGATCATGAATGGTTACAGTATAGTTAGAAGTTGCTTGGTAAACAGGGAACATAAATCAATTTTTTAACCCAAGGGCTTGGAAACTTGATTTCAACATTTTGATTCTGGTTCGGCTTGCTTATTGCGGAATGAGCATGTAGTGAATGACAACACCCTCAATTTTCCTAATGATTAGATAATAAAATATTTCTAACGAACTCAGGCGGCCTTATTGGCGGGGAAATCGTGGCTTAGGAATTCTAACGAACCGTAGACACGCTAATCACTCTTTTGGGCGCTATTATCGGATCAATATCGTAGTATGTCGTGATATAACGTGTCTGAGATTCGTTAGAATTTTCATTCGTTGTGATAACAACCAATAAGGTCTCTCAGATTCGTTAGCGCGCAATGATATACGGAGAGTCTGATGAGTTCCAAACCAAAACTGCTCTCATTCACATACATTTGTATACATTCGCACATACTCCTACTCATTCGAATTATTTCGCTTTATCCATCCGTGTTCATCTCTCCTACTTCGATGCAAGCATCTTGGATGCCTGTCCGAATGAAATGCCGGTATAGTAGTGTTTGAGAATTTGGGTGGCCGTGTGTCCCTCCTGCGCCATGCCGTTTGCTCCCCATTGGCTCATGCCAACCCCATGACCGTAACCGTACGTTGTAATCTGGATTTCGTCACCTGTGGTCTTCCAACTGAACTGGCTGGATCTTAATCCAAGCAGTTTACGAACCTCGGGTCCGCTGAATGTCTCACCTGCGATCTGCATTTCCTTAATCCGATGTCCTTTGGTTGTAGACAATACTTCCATCCACGATCCACCCTTCTGGGCGGTAACCGGAATGGCATCCAGGTTTAACTTCTGCAGAATCTCGTTACGCTTCATGGTAACGGTCTGCTTGAATCCTGGTGCCAGGTTTTTGTCCCACGGACTGTCTACACTTTGCAGATACGGCACGGCGTTCCCCCATACATCCTCGGCATTCTCGGTATACCCATTACTTGTGGAAAAAAAGGATGCGGTGATTGCCTTGCCCTGATATGTCATCACCGTATCTCGACTTTCGCGCACAGCCTGTTGCAGCTTCTCCCATTCCTTCGCCTTCCCTAGACGCGTCCAATCCGCTTTCACCTGATCTGGCGGAATAAACACCTGATGGCTGACCGTATCCGTCACATCCGCCGCACCTGATGGCACACCGCTTGTATCACTCGCAGCTAACCTACGCACGATAAATGTACGAGCAGCTATTGCCTGCGCCTTTAACGCCTCCAGTCTGAATTCCGCTGGCATCTCAGCTGCCACAACCCCGGTAACATAGTCTTCCAATGGCAGATTCATCGTTGTGCCCGTTGCAGACAGGTATACGCGCACTTTAGGTTCAGGGTACGTAACAGGAACGGCTGGCGCAGGGGCTGGGGTTCTTGTACTGCTTGAATCTGTTGGAGCAGGGATCGGTTTTGGTGATTCGCTTGTCCGCGGCCATACCAGAATTACCGGAATCAGTAACGCCATTGCCAATAAGGCAGATACAGCGGCAGCAGGTTGCCATCGCGTCGTATTACGTCCCCATCGGGGTTTTCGTCCAAATGTCCGCATTCGGCGACGCTTCACTCGGCGGAACTGGTCCAGCTCAATAACAGGTATATGAATATGCTCGGTTGTCTTTCGGTTCAGTTCATCTGCCGACACCCGTCCTGGATTGGATAATCTTGCAGGCTGTGATGGAACAGTCCTCAGGTTCAATGGGGCAGGCTTGTCTTTTTCCACTCCAGAAACGGTATTTCCCTCTGGCTCTTGCATACCTGGACGAGGGACAAGGGGTACCTTTACCTGTACACGAGCTTCTTTCATTCGAATATAACCCTCCGTTATCTATGGCCGGTCATGTGCCGGTCGTGTTGTTCAAATCCATAGTTTAGGTTATGAGCTGGCTTGATCTGATAGAACCTGATTTGAGAGAAACGAGGCCCTTTTCGTTCTGTTCAATTTCTTGTTTTCTTTTGCTATGTACATCATAGAAACGTTGATCTGTCGCTGTATACCGGTGTTTAGCTGGATCCGACACCCATATAAAGTATGCTCTTTCATTTGGTTCAGAATCGATACAGAATACGATGTTATGCTATACAAGTTAGGACCAGCTATTAATAGAATCAGGTATCAAATATCTCGTTGTCTTCTTAAAAGTAAACACAAAAAAAGCCAAGCCAGATGGCTTAGCTTTATCATTTTTTACAATATACGTTCCATCGCATTCATAATCCACACAACCGTGTGACTCATAATAGAGGGCCATATTTTTTCTATTCAATCCAGTGTTAAGCCAAAGTTGGTTGTACCTTAAACATCGGTACTTCTTTCTCCACTTTTTCACTAGGTGCTTTGGTTGCTTCCAGCTTAGGCTCATCAACCGAGATCCGATAGATGTCAGCGCCAAGTCCGTTAAGCTTCTCAGCGAGATGTACATAGCCACGGTCGATGTGATGAACACCGCCCACTTCCGTTGTACCTTCAGCAACAAGACCTGCAATAATGAGTGCGGCACCCGCACGCAGATCGGTAGCCGTTACTTTGGCACCCTTCAGTTTGGCATTACCTGTGACGATGGACGAACGTCCTTCAACTTTGATCTCCGCATTCATCAATTGGAATTCATCCACATGCATGAATCGGTTTTCAAAAACAGTCTCTGTCACAACACTTGTTCCTTCAGATGCAAGCAAAAGTGCCATCATCTGGGATTGCATATCGGTCGGGAATCCTGGGTATGGTAATGTTTTCACATCCACAGCCTTAAGAGGGCGATCTGCGATTACACGCACGCCATTCTCATCCGGTTGGATTGTAACACCCATCTCTTCAAGCTTCGCGATAACGGAGCCTAAATGATCAGAGATTGCACCTTCAATGTACACGTCACCACCCGAAATTGCAGCAGCAGCCATATACGTACCAGCTTCTACTCGATCCGGAATAACGGTGTGTGTTACGCCTGTCAGTTTCTCCACACCTTCGATGCGGATCACTCCAGTACCAGCACCACGTACGATGGCACCCATTCCATTCAGGAAGTTGGCAAGATCCACAATCTCAGGTTCTTTTGCCGCGTTCTCCAGAACAGTTACACCTTCGGCCAATGTTGCAGCCATCATAATATTTTGAGTGGCACCTACGGAAGCCACATCCAGATAAATTTTCGCGCCACGCAACCGACCTTGGCTACGAGCTTCGATATAACCTTGGCCCAAGCTGATCTCTGCGCCCATGGCTTCAAAACCTTTCAAATGCTGATCAATAGGCCGTGTACCGATGGCACATCCACCAGGAAGTGAGATTCTTGTATGACCCATACGAGTCAACAAAGGCCCCATGACCAGGAAAGACGCCCGCATTTTACTTACCCATTCATACGGGGCTTCACAGGAAGTAAGTTTCTCCGCATTTACGGTAATCACTTCGTCCCGGTATGTAACTCCCGCTCCCAGCGATTCCAACACCTTGTTAATCGTCATCACATCGTCTAGAGGAGGCGCGTCAATAATAACGCTTTGTCCTTCTTCCCCTAAGAGAGAGGCAGCGATGATCGGAAGAACAGAATTTTTAGCGCCGCTAACTTTGACACTTCCGGTCAACCTTTTGCCACCGCGGACGATAAATTTGCTCATCATGGTTCCCTCCGCGCTTTTATTCCCTTTTCTTCATTCCGGAATACGTAAGCCCCACTATGCTAGAAAGGACTGTTGCTGTGTGTGGAATTTCGACATATTCTGGCATATTGCCACAGATGTCTGTTCAGAAAAGAATTGGTTTTTATAATCCATATCAATGATACCATGTGCCGTGCATCTTGCTATTCAGCATGTAAAAATCAGTGTCTTACAAGCCAGCAGAGCATCAGAACAGACAGAGTGGGATGGTTATTAGCCGGCATGAACCGGATATCCCGTTTATAACTACAAAATAAGTGAACAATTGTGAATTCCCTAACTTCCATCATAACATTGTTGAATTGTACGATACAAGCATTTTTACATAAAACATCTCAAATTCATCCAATTTTACGTCACATTTTTTTCTTAATTTCTTTACCGACAACTCATACTCTAATTGTTAACACAATTAATCGATGTTATTCGACAATGAGCAGCTTGAAGAACCTAACAGATGATTAACCAACCATCTCAACATTAAAACAAATTACGCAACATTTGAGTCCAGGACAAGTAGTCAATGACAAAGCCAGCAACGGCATGCCCCAAAATGATGGCGAGCAACAAATGCAACAGTCTTCCCTGAGCACCTCGTGGCTGCCTGATGATTAAATCCAGTTTGAGATTTGTCAAAGCCCACCAAGACAACGCAATACATAACAGGGAGACGATGATTGAGACCAAGCCATTGGTGCTTAATGCTTGGTTCACCTGATTCGTCAGATCAGTATCCATATATTCTTTACCTCCACATTTGTTGCAGCGATCAGCATATCATATGCCCGGCACCCATAACTTGTTAGTATACTGGAATGTCTTAAGCACAACATACTGAGCGTACTGTCAGATTTACTCCTGCCAGGCAGGAATCTCCTGATGCCCAATCACCGAGCAGCAACAATGCGGCTGTGCATGACTATGGAATCTACTACGCAGCTTCCTGCTTCTGCTGACTCTATGGAATATAGGCTCTTTCATCATACATTGTCAATTACATTGATTTCCACTTCTAAAATATTTTAATTTTAAAATGCCGGGATTTTGTGACTAAAACGACATAAAAGAGCGCTATTTCGATATCGATTCTGTCATTTCCTCGGAAATAATTTAAATTTACTCATGAAAAAAATGGTTCTCTTAGTGGTAAATGCGCCCACTACTTTAGTCCTACATTCTATTCAAATAATCATAATCGGTGAATATTTTGCTTAAAATACTTCTGTTTACTGAAGGGAGAGGATGGATTTATGGTCAGCCCTTTTGATATATTCGATAAAACAATTCTATCAAACAAACTCAAAAAAGCCCGGCAGACTAAGCCGCCAGGCTTCAAAGAATCGTTTATTTGCCGAACACATTAATCCGGTTAACCGCTTTTTGCAGCGCAATCTCTGCACGACGGTGATCAAAGTGGTCCTGATTGCTTTGGCTTGCAAGCCGACGTTCTGCCCGCTCTTTCGCCGCACGCGCACGATCCACATCAATGCTTTCCGGGAATTCAGCACTCTCTGCGAGTACAACAACCTTATCTTTACGAACTTCGATAAACCCGCCACCGATAGCAACTCGTTTATTTTCTTTTCCGTTATGGATATAGATTGGTGCAATCTGCAAAGGTGTAACCATAGGAATATGACCTGGCAGAATGCCCAGTTCCCCTTCAATACCACGAGCCGTAATGCTATTCACCTGTTCTGAATAGACCAAACGCTCGGGTGTTACGATTTCCAACAAAAAGGTGCTCAATTCCATCCCTCCTGAAATATCCGAAGGATAGCCCGCTTCATAAGGACAATCCTGGATTCAGACTAAACCAGTGTTTTGGCTTTCTCCACTGCCTCTTCAATTGTACCAACAAAGAGGAAAGCTGCTTCCGGAAGATCATCATACTTACCTTCGAGAATCTCTTTAAAGCTACGCACCGTTTCTTTAACCGGAACGTATTTACCTGGAATACCGTTAAATGCTTCAGCAACGTGGAAAGGCTGGGACAAGAAACGTTGGATTTTACGAGCACGGTATACAAGCGCTCTGTCTTCCTCACTCAACTCGTCCATACCCAGGATCGCAATGATATCTTGCAGTTCATTGTAACGCGCCAAGATACGTTTAACGCCTTGAGCTACGTTATAGTGTTCTTCACCTACAACTTCAGGGGACAAGATCCGGGAGCTGGATGCCAGCGGATCTACCGCAGGGTAGATACCCATCTCGGAAATTTTACGCTCCAGATTCGTCGTTGCATCCAAGTGGGCAAACGTCGTTGCAGGAGCCGGGTCAGTGTAGTCATCCGCAGGCACGTAGATGGCCTGGATGGATGTTACAGAACCTTTTTTCGTTGATGTGATACGTTCTTGCAGTTGACCCATTTCTGTTGCCAGCGTAGGTTGGTAACCTACCGCGGAAGGCATACGTCCAAGCAAGGCAGATACTTCTGAACCCGCTTGGGTGAAACGGAAGATATTATCGATAAAGAGCAACACGTCACGGCCTTCTTCATCACGGAAGTATTCCGCCATCGTCAGACCTGTGAGGGCTACACGAAGACGTGCGCCTGGAGGCTCGTTCATTTGTCCGAAGACCATTGCTGTTTTGTTGATAACGCCGGAATCACTCATCTCGTGATACAAGTCATTACCTTCACGTGTACGCTCACCAACACCCGCAAATACGGAGATACCGCCGTGCTCTTGTGCGATGTTGTTGATCAATTCCTGAATCGTTACCGTTTTACCTACACCGGCACCACCGAAGAGACCGATTTTACCACCTTTGGCATAAGGAGCGAGCAAATCAATAACTTTGATTCCTGTCTCCAGCATTTCTGCTTGGGTAGTCAGTTCATCAAATGCAGGCGCTGAACGGTGAATCGGGTTCTTCCGTTCAGTAGCTACAGCACCGCCAGTATCAATGGCTTCGCCGAGTACGTTAAATACCCGACCCAGTGTCGCTTCTCCGACAGGTACAGAGATTGGAGCTCCTGTATCTAATGCTTCCATACCACGTACAAGTCCATCCGTGGAGGACATCGCAATACAACGTACACGGTTGTCACCCAGATGTCTCGAAGCTTCGAGTGTAAGGTTCACACTTACGCCGCTCTCACTTACTGTAGTGATCGTAATGGCATTGAGGATTTCCGGCAGACCGCCGCGATCAAACTCGACGTCAACAACCGGACCCATGATGCTCACAACGCGTCCTTTGTTCATCTTAACGTTCCCCTCCTACAAGCCTGCTACTTTTGCAAAAATAATGTACCGTTCTTTTATCTTTGCTCTGCAAGCCTTCATTAATAAAAACAGTTAGCCTTGTGCTGCGTTGGCACCTGCCACAATTTCCGTAATCTCCTGCGTAATCGCCGCTTGACGGGCACGGTTATAGGTCAATGACAATTCGTTAATCATTTTGGATGCATTTTTGGTTGCATTACCCATCGCCGTCATTTTCGCGCCTAGCTCACTCGCCTTACCGTTCAAAAGCGCACCATAGATCAGCGTCTCCGCGTAACGCGGAAGCAAAACCTCCAGTACAGCCTCAGCAGACGGCTCGTATTCGTAGCTTGCCGTTGGTCCTTCCGCAGCAGTTACCTCAGGTGTTTCCATCGGAAGAAGTTTTTCTACCGTAGGAATCTGGGTCAACGCATTCACAAAGCGGTTATAACAAATGTACAATTCATCAAATTCAGCCAGTTCAAACCCATGAACAGCCTCGTGTGCGATGGATTTGATATCTGCAAATGAAGGCGAATCCGACAGATCCGTTGTTGTGGATGCCATCGCCATTTCACGACGTCTGAAGTAATCGCGTCCTTTACGTCCAATGACGAACAATTCGTAGTCATCCTGAGAGTTGTGGCGCTCTTTGAGCGTCTGATTAACCTGACGCAAAACGTTCGCATTGTATCCACCTGCAAGCCCACGGTCCGATGTAATGATCAGGTAAGCTGTCTTTTTGACCGGACGGCTCTCCAGCATCGGATGCTGTATACCTTGCGTGCTTGATGCAATACTAGCTACAACTTCTTTCAGTTTCTCCGAATAAGGACGGGCTGCTTCCGCTTTTTCCTGCGCTTTACGCAGTTTTGCAGCAGCTACCATCTCCATTGCTTTGGTGATCTGCTTGGTGCTTTGTACGCTTTTAATTTGCCGCTTAATTTCGCGCATGCCTTTTGCCATGATTTCACCACCTCAAAACTTTGGCAAAGCCAAAGTTACTTCGTAAGCATCATCTTTTTTGACAGAGTCAAAGTATTACATGCAGACATGCGGAATCGGTTAGACAACTCCGCACCTGCAGTCATTTATTTAGACAGAGACAGCAAAGCTCTTTCTGAACTTCTCAATTGCACCTTTCAGTGCGTTTTCGTTGTCTGCAGTCAATTCTTTAGTATCACGGATGGATGCAAGAATTTCCGGATGACTGCTCTCCATGAAGGCAAGGAACTCACCTTCGAAACGAGTCACATCACCTGTAGGAATTTCATCCAGGAATCCTTTAACGGCTGTGTACAAGCTGACCACCTGTTGTTCTACGGCCAGAGGCTGGTTTACACCTTGCTTCAGGATTTCCATCATACGTGCACCACGATTCAGGCGAGCCTGAGTCGCTTTGTCCAGATCGGAACCAAACTGGGAGAACGCTTGAAGCTCACGATATTGAGCGAGGTCGAGACGCAGGGAACCTGCAACCTTTTTCATCGCTTTGATCTGAGCAGAACCACCGACACGAGATACGGAAATACCTACGTTGATTGCCGGGCGTTGTCCAGCATTGAACAAGTCAGCTTCCAGGAAGATTTGTCCGTCCGTGATGGAGATTACGTTCGTTGGAATGTATGCTGATACGTCGGAGGCTTGTGTTTCAATGAACGGCAGTGCGGTTAAAGAACCACCACCCAGTTCATCATTCAGCTTCGCAGCACGCTCCAGCAAACGGGAGTGCAGGTAGAAGACGTCACCCGGATAAGCCTCACGGCCCGGTGGACGACGAAGCAACAAGGAAAGCTCACGATATGCAGAGGCTTGTTTGGTCAAGTCATCATAGATAACCAGAACGTGCTCGCCTTTGTACATGAAGTACTCACCCATCGAACATCCGGAATACGGTGCGATGTACAAGAGTGGTGATGGATCGGAAGCTGCTGCAGTTACAACGATTGTGTACTCCATTGCGCCTTTACGACGAAGAGTTTCCACAACTTGAGCAACCGTAGACTGTTTCTGACCAATAGCCACATAGATACACTTCATGCCGCTACCTTTTTGGTTCAGGATCGCATCAATTGCGATGGATGTTTTACCTGTTTGACGGTCACCGATGATCAACTCACGTTGTCCACGACCGATTGGAACCATTGCATCAATGGCTTTGATCCCTGTTTGCATCGGCTCATGAACCGATTTACGATCCATTACGCCTGGTGCTTTACCTTCAACCGGACGGAATTCCGTTGTAGCGATTGGCCCTTTGCCATCTACAGGAATACCGAGCGGGTTCACAACGCGTCCAATCAATGCTTCGCCTACAGGCACTTGCATGATTTGACCAGTACGTTTCACTTGGTCACCTTCACGAATATCGTAGTAAGGTCCCAGGATAACGACACCGACATTGCTTTCTTCGACGTTCATGGCGAGTCCCATAACACCGCTTGGGAATTCAACCAACTCGTTGGACATGACGTTCTCAAGTCCGTAAACACGAGCGATACCATCACCAACCTCGATAACCGTTCCAACTTCGACTACATCGATATCGGTCTTGTATTGTTCGATTTGGCTCTTAATTAATGTACTGATTTCTTCTGGTTTGATACTCAAGTGTCCTCACCCCAATCTACTGTACTCGTCTGTTAAAAGACTGCTCAAGACGTTCGAGCTTGCCAGCCAAGCTGCCGTCATAGATCGTATCGCCAATGGCGACTTTCAATCCGCCCAGCAGAGTCGGATCAACAATGTTCTCGATACGAATCTTTTTATTCACACGGCCACCGAATTGACGGGCTACCGCTTCTTTTTCTTCATCATTCAACGCATAAGTGGAGTAGACACGTGCATCAGCGATGCCCAGCGACTCACCTTGGATCTTCCGATAATCATTCAACAAGTCTCCCAGCAATTCAACGCGTCCGCGTTCAATTAACAACAAGACTGTACGAAGGACAGGTTCGGATACCTTACCATCAAGACTTGAGTGAAGCACGTTCTGCTTGACTTCATCAGAGATATTAGGAGATACGATAAATTTCTCGATATCTGCATCTCCGGTCAATGCACTGACTACCGCAACCAGTTCCTGTTCAACCTCAAGTACCTGCTGTTGCTGAAGAGCAACTTCGAACAATGCTTTCGCATAACGCTTGGCAACAATCGTATCGCGGCTCATTGTCGGCCTCCTACCTCATTGAGGTATTGGTTCACAAGCTCTTCTTGTGCAGGACCGTTCTCAACTTCTTTTTT
This sequence comes from Paenibacillus sp. FSL H7-0942, assembly GCF_045040715.1. NCBI lineage: Bacteria > Bacillati > Bacillota > Bacilli > Caryophanales > Paenibacillaceae > Paenibacillus > Paenibacillus sp. FSL H7-0942. The sequence continues at coordinate 6,335,714 of NZ_CP150279.1, forward strand.
GATCAACTTGGATGCAATCTGAACGGAAGCTGTACCCAGTTCGCTGCGAAGTGCTGCGACTGCTTTGTTCTTCTCGCTCTCGATTTCGCGTACTGCATCGTCTTTCAGACGATTAGCTTCAGCTTTTGCATCAGCCAAAATCGATTCAGCTTGTTTGCCACCTGTTTGTTTGGACTGTTCAATGATGTCGTAAGCATCTTGACGTGCTTGTTCAAGAGCTTGTTTTTGTTCCTCCACATAGGCAATGGCCTGTTCCCGAGTCTGTGCAGCCTCATTCATCTGCGTCATCACGAGTTCACGACGTTTTTCCATAATGGAGAACAAAGGCCCGAAGGCATAACGGCTAAGCAGCCAATATAAAATTGCAAATGCAACAATCGCAAGAAGCGTATTTTCCCATATGAAACTCAATCTGTTCACTCCTTCCTGGAGGTATCCTTGAAACGTCATCCGTTAGAACGGACATTACCTAAAAAGAAGGCGCGGATGGCTATGGCCTTCCCCGCCAAACCTTTAAAATTTGATTAAGCCATACCGTAGAACATGAACGCGAGTACCACACCGATGATCGGCAATACCTCGATCAAACCTACACCGATAAACATTGTTGTTTGAAGAGTGGATTTTGCTTCCGGTTGACGGGCAATACCTTCCACCGTTTTGCTGATTACCATACCGTTACCAATACCTGCGCCAAACGCGCCCAGTCCTGCAACAATTGCTGCTGCGATTAATGCCATTGCTCCCATTTGTATATCCTCCTTAAAATGATAAATCGAATTTTTTATTGTTCAGCCTGGTGAAGAAATCTTCGTAGGGCTTGAAACTTAATGCTCGTCATGCGTCTCGATGCTCTGTGAAATGTACACCATCATCAAGATAACAAACACAAATGCCTGGATCGCGCCGATAAAGATACTAAAGCCTTGCCACACCATAAGTAGCGGAATCGCTGCAATAGCACCAAACACTTTGAATGTGGTCAGTTTCAGGATCGTTGCGATCAGTACCTCACCCGCGAAGATATTCGCGAATAGACGCATACCGTGTGTCAACAGCTTGGATGCCGTCTCAATCAAGTTGATTGGCAAGAACAAGGCGAATGGCTTGAAGTAATGCTGGAGATATCCTTTTGTGTTACGGAACAATCCAAGTCCATGAGATACAAGGAACGCTACGAGAGCAAGTCCCATCGTTACAGACAAGTCGGCTGTTGGTGATTTCCACCAGGCCAGTTCAACGTGTGGGTGGGCTTCAGGGTCCTTGGCATGCGCTTTTTCAAACGCCTCCACCGCTGTAACAATCGGCTTACCGAATACCTGTGCCTGATTAACATCTGTTACCTCAGATACAGCCACGAGCGGAAGGCCGAGCATGTTCCCTACAAAAATGAACATAATCATGGAAAGAGCGAGAGAGATAAAATGTTTACCTTTCTTCATATCCATTGTACTGGAAATCAGATTGCGGACGAATTCTACTGCCCACTCCATAAAATTTTGCAGCTTGCCGGGATTTTCAACGGATAATCTCCGTGTTGCCAGTACAGCAAAAATAAAAACAATTGCACCTGTAACTACCAGCATCAACAGAACCGATAGATCCAGTCGAAATCCGCCAAGCATAATAATTGGAGCTTCATGCATATTTTTCTCACCCCTTTCTCGACTTGAAAGCTGCAGCCCTTAACATCATTCTGCTCTGCGGGAATAGACAATCCCTATAATCAATAAGGAATATTGTGCAATGACGAGACCGCCTGCAACCGCATATGTATTGAAGTACTGCGGAAAGCGCATCGATATGAATATACCGAGCACAGCGAATGCCGCTCTTGTCAAAAATCCCAAGTTGACACGCTTCAAGTTACCTTCTGCCGCATCATCAGACATTTTCCTTACTTTGTAGCCCAGGTAAAATGCATTGATCCAGCTAACTCCTGTACCCAGGGCCAGTCCCAAAGCAATTGTCTCCACACGTGGCATAAAGGCCGCTGCGAGAAAACAAATCATAAGAAAGTACATGACGAAAACAGTCATCGATCTGCGGTATCTGGTTAGTTCACTCATCACTTTCCCCCATGATTTTTTTCGCGATAAAGTAGATGCTTACACCGCCTGCCGCAAGAAAAAAGAGAACGCTTACGGCGATCCATATTCCGTTACCTCCGATGGTCTTGTCCAACCAGGAGCCAGCGTAATACCCGGCAACAGCGAGAATGGCAATCTCGATCCCAAAAGCTGTCACGAGTCCCATTGCTTTCCATACATTATCGTCATGGTTACGGGATGAATTTGGTTTGTTCGAATCGGCCATTTTCCACGCCACCCTTGCAATCCCAGTTAATTTTACTGAATGATGAGAGCCTTTGTCAATTGAATGATTTTAGCGTTTTAAAGGGGGAAACGACGGGAATACAGACCCTCAAAGCCCATAAACCCGCGTAAACCGTACAGTTTAACTGTATGCTTGCCCTTTATAAATCCGTCAGAAAAAATGTATTATTTTTTGAATTTTCTGTGAAATGATTCCGGACGCTCACTATTTACACCGAAATGATGCAAAATCGCATTGACAATTCTTTCCGAAGCATGTCCATCACCGTATGGATTAGCAGCCTGGCTCATGCTTGCATACAGGGTTTTGTCTGTAAGCAGAGCTTTGGTCCGTTCATACACACGTTCCTCTTCGGTACCTACCAATTCCAGCGTTCCGGCTTCAATACCTTCCGGGCGTTCTGTTGTATCGCGCAATACGAGCACAGGCACACCAAACGAAGGTGCTTCTTCCTGCAAACCGCCTGAATCGGTCAAAATCAAGTGAGTGTGCGGGTAAAAGTTATGCAAATCCACCACGTCTAGTGGATCAATTAATTGAATACGGGGATGATTCCCCAAGATCGCGTGAGCCGGCTCCTTCACAGCAGGACTTGGATGCACCGGGTACACGATGGCAATATCTTCGAATTCGTCGGCAATCCGTTTGACGGCCTGGAAAATGTTGCGGTGAGGCTCGCCTTGAGATTCACGGCGATGAGCTGTCATCAGCACAAGACGTTTGCCTTGGGCCCAATCAAGTACCGGGTGTGTGTAGTCCTCCCGTACAGTATATTGAAACACATCTGTTACCGTGTTGCCTGTGACGTACGTACTAGACTCCGATTTATTTTCTTTGGCAAGATTGGAAGAAGACCAATCCGTAGGCGCAAAGTGTAGATCAGCCAGTACTCCCGTCAGCTGACGGTTCATCTCTTCCGGATATGGAGACAGCTTGTTCCACGTCCGCAGCCCCGCTTCCACATGTCCTACCTGAATCTGTTGCAAGAATGCTGCATAGCTCGCTACAAAGGTAGTTAATGTATCCCCGTGAACCAGTACAATATCCGGCTTAGCTTCAGCTAACACCGGCTCCAGACCGCCAAGCACACGAATTGTGATTTCATTCAATGTCTGACGGTCCTTCATCACATCCAGATCATAATCGGGATGAATGTCGAAAACTTCAAGTACCTGATCCAACATCTGGCGATGCTGCGCAGTTACGCAAACAATAGATTCAATAGATTCGGGGTGTTTCTGCAATTCCAAAATAAGCGGAGCCATCTTGATGGCTTCCGGACGCACCCCGAAGATCGTCATGACTTTAATTTTGTTGGACATTCGAGCAAAGCCCCTTTTCTATAAGTTCATGTTCAAAAAGTCCGGTTTTCAGTACCAAGAATATGGAATGAAGGTAGAAATGGAGTAGCGGAGCGTAGGGAAAACTACGTGAGCCACGGACATTTCGGCTGAATTTCATATTCGATGCCGATGATGCCCTTGGGCATCCTTCGTAATCAAAATTGGACTTTTTGAACAACCTCTTACAAAGCATGCGATATGCTTATTTAGTGCCGTAAAGACGGTCTCCTGCATCTCCAAGCCCTGGAACGATATAACCATGATCATCCAGACGGTCGTCCAATGCTGCTACATAGATGTCCACATCGGGATGTGCATCTTGCACAGCTTTTACGCCTTCCGGTGCCGCAACCAGGTTCATCATCTTGATTTGGGTACAGCCACGTTTTTTGAGCACGTCAATAGCTGCAATTGCCGAACCACCGGTTGCCAGCATCGGATCAATTACAATCAATTGACGCTCTGTTACGTCTGTAGGCAGTTTGGTGTAGTATTCTACCGGTTGCAGTGTTTCCGGGTCACGGAACAGACCCACATGTCCAACTTTTGCCGCTGGCAACAATTTCACAACGCCATCCAGCATTCCGAGTCCTGCGCGCAGAATCGGCACCAGTCCGAGCATACGTCCAGAGATGACTTTACCTTGTGTTGCAGCTACAGGTGTCTGTACATCAATCGTTTCCAGTTCAACATCTCTTGTAATCTCATAAGCCATCAACGTTGCTACTTCATCCACCAATTCACGAAAATCTTTCGTATTCGTACGCATGTCGCGTATAAACGTCAGTTTGTGTTGAATCAAAGGGTGATCACATATTACTAATTTTCCCATCTAATTTGTCCCTCCGGTAAGTTCTTCATGTTCAGCATTTCCAAATATACCTAGCCGCCATTCATGGGCTCGATAAATCCTGTATATTATATCATCACCAACAACGAATTACACCATCAAAGGGCACCCAATCATTACAGATTACCGAATCCTATAAAAAACAGGACCGGAAAATGATCCATCCGGTCCTGTTTTGCTCCTGCTGTTATGTCGTTAAGAAAATGAAAATGATGAATACAATGGCACTCCGCCTACAGAATGATCCTTCGATCGCTGTTATCCCCAGATTTTTTTTATTCTCCTTTTAACAAGGGAAAAATCCGGGGATAAAGGCGAACGCTTCGCTTCTGCGGTCTCATTCTGTCTGCTTCGTTTTTTTGTATCCCATTTTAAGAACATCTCAAATACAAACAGCATGAGCAAAGTTTTTTAGTATTTAAGATCTGTATAGAGCGGGAATTGGTCTGTCAGTGCAGTCACTTCTGCACGAGCTTCATCCAGCTTCGCTGTATCTTTTGGATTTTTCAGCGTTTTGGCAATGATCTTACCGATCGCTACCATCGCTTCTTCGTTCATGCCACGGGAAGTTGCAGCAGGTGTACCAATTCGAATACCACTCGTTACAAACGGGCTTGTAGGGTCGAATGGAATGGCATTTTTGTTCACGGTAATACCGATGGAATCAAGCACATGCTCAGCTTCCTTACCTGTGATGTTCACACTGCGTGTGTCGATCAGCATCAAGTGGTTATCTGTACCACCAGATACGATGTTCAATCCTTCAGCGATCAGTGTTTCAGCCAGAACCTGTGCGTTTTTCACGACATTCTCAGCATACGTTTTGAACGATGGTTGCAAAGCTTCACCGAATGCTACCGCTTTGGAAGCGATCACGTGCATCAAAGGTCCACCTTGGGAACCTGGGAATACGGCTTTATCAATCGCTGCTGCCCACGCTTTGCGGCACAGAATCATACCACCACGAGGTCCACGCAGCGTTTTGTGTGTAGTTGTTGTTACGAAATGCGCATGTGGAACCGGGTTTGGATGCAAACCAGCAGCAACCAGTCCTGCGATGTGAGCCATGTCCACCATGAACAAAGCGCCTACATCATTGGCGATGGAAGCCAGCTTTTCAAAATCAATGGTACGCGGATATGCACTTGCACCTGCAACGATCAGACGAGGGCGGTGTTTGAAAGCCGCTTTGCGTACTTCATCATAATCAATCAGGAATGTATCTTCCTGTACGCCGTATGCTACAAAGTTGTACAGCAAACCAGATGCGTTAACCGGGCTACCGTGTGTGAGGTGTCCACCATGGGCAAGGTTCATACCAAGTACAGTATCACCAGGTTTCAACGCTGCAAGATAAACTGCCATGTTCGCTTGTGCACCGGAGTGAGGTTGAACATTCACGTGTTCTGCTCCGAACAATTCTTTTGCACGATCACGCGCGATGTCTTCAACGATGTCCACATGCTCACAACCGCCATAGTAACGTTTACCTGGATATCCTTCAGCGTACTTGTTGGTCAGAACAGATCCCATTGCTTCGATTACTGCTTCACTTACGATGTTCTCGGATGCGATCAGTTCGATATTGTTCTGTTGACGTTTCAGTTCAAGATTCATCGCTTCCAGTACTGCCGGGTCATTCTTGCGCAATTGTTCCATGATTAAATTCCTCCCAGGTATAAGTGAAGTTATAAAGTGAAACTAATGTTTACACGAAAACGGCGAGTGCAACACCAATCTGAAGAAACGAAGTGGTCGCCTTTATCACCGGACTTCCCCTTTAAATAGGGAATTAAAAAATCTGGGGATAACAGCGATCGGAAGATAGTGATGCAATCAAAGTCAGGAGTGTAACCCAATTAGTCTCGCTTTATATGTTAGTCACAAAATGTTGAATCTGGTTGTTCTTCCATACGATACACCGCGCGTTCGCCGCCAATCAACTTCGGACGGGTCAACGCTGTGGTAACACGAGCATCTCCAACATAGCGAAGCGCTGTACGATAAGGTACGGCTACATGCCGGAGATGCATCCCAATCATCGTCTCCCCAATGTCCAGGCCAGCATGGGCCTGCACATGTTCAGCCAGGCATGGATCGGTCAGCGAACGATATGCTGCGGATGCCATTGAACCTCCGGCCTTGGGCACGGGTATAGCACCAACCTCGGTCAATCCAAGACGAGTAAGCACAGAACGTTCCATTACCAGCGCACGATTCAGATGCTCACAACATTGGAATACCGTGTCAAAACCGAATTCCTCCTGCACCTCGCGTATACCCGCAAGAAGCTGCTGCGCCACTTCAATGGCACCACTCGTACCAATCCGAGCGCCTGCGACTTCACTTGTGCTTGTACCGATCACAACGATCTGTCCAGGTCCAAGCTGTCCGGCAAGCGCCAGTTCATGCAGAATAGACGCGGTCTGTTCCTGCAATCCGGGTTGTTCCGAATCTAACTCTATAGTCATCCTATCATCGCCTCCCGATAAAATCATGCCCGCTGTCTCTTGGTTGTCCTTCGTATTCTTGCACGGCATCTCAGGTACTATTATAGCGAATAATCAGATGAAAGACGAAAAAAAGAGCAGTCTGCGGGTAACGCAGAATTGCTCTTTTGCCCAGGCGACCGGCCGTTTGTTCCGGTGCTCCATCGTGGTTATGCCCACTTCGTCGCCAGTTACACCGGATCCCTGTTTTCCCCTTCATCATAAAACAACCCGCGGCTAAAATCAACGGTTAATTTACATCACGTGTCCTATTTCTATAACCTGCCTCGCAGGATCAGAATTATCCCAGCTTATCCAAAAGCCGGTCCAATGCCGTCCGAATCTCAGCTGCAGCCATATTGTAATCATCACGACTTCCCCCAAACGGATCGGAGATGTCGAAACTTGGAATTCGTTGTCTAATCTCAATGGCTCGCTCACGCTCCGATGCCAGGATCTCTTGGCCAAGGGCACGTTTCATCTCCAGCGTTGCAAACAGGCTGTCCAACTCCTGAACATCACTTAATACCTGTTCATCATCCTCCACATATTCTTTCAATGTATAGGTTTTGTGGACTGAATCGGGAAAAACCTGCATGACATGCTGCTTATGACTCCGTGTTAATGTAAGAACCAGATCGGCCCAACCTACCAGGTTAGAGCTAAGCTGTGTGGAATGAGGTGGACCTTCAACGTTATGATCTCTCAAAACCGCTTCAGCATGACGAGAGATCGGCATACCCGACGTTGCTGCCACACCTGCGGAGCGAACCTCTACCTGAATGCCACGCTCCGATGCCAGTTTTCGCAAAAGCCCCTCTGCCATGGGGCTGCGGCACGTATTTCCTGTACATACGAATAAAATATGTTTCATTGTGTTAGCCTCCCCATTTTACATATGATGCGAATGATATGATATCTCAAGTTTTATTCTAAAATATAAACAAAAGTCCAAACGCAAGCAAGATTGCGCCACCAATTGCTTCGCCGTAATCCCCGAGATTCTGGCTTACCCGCCGGCCTAATAGCAGACCCATAACCGACATCACCCCGCCACACACACCGAAAGCAAGTACAGTTAAGATCAGATCACTGCTGAACATCCCTAAGGATACGCCAACGGAGAATGAATCCACACTTACGCTGAGAGAGAACAAAACAACGCCGAGCAGGGAACGGTGGTCCACCAGCTTTGTATCGCCTTCACGGAATGCATTCAGAATCATATGAGCACCCAGCAAAACAAGCAATCCACCTGCCGCATACGTCGTAATGTCACCGAGCAGGGAGCTGACGTATTTGCCCATATACATGCCGATGAGGGGCATGATGATATGAAATAGAGCCGTTACAATACTGATTCGCAATACATCCCGCAGCCGAATGCCCTTCATGCCAATTCCGATCCCGAGTGAGAACGCATCGAGGCCAAGCGCAATAGCCATGATCAAAATGGTTACCAACTGCCCCACATGGGCAGACACATCCCACATCCCCATACCCCCAAGTCACGTAAAGGTTCTTGTACACGATATGCGGACAAGGACCTAAACATGACCGATGAAAGGCAAACGGGGACGGATCTCTGGTCAGATGCCGGCTTTATAGAATCTTGATTTTGTTTTGGAAAAAGAGTGAGCACCTCTCCTGACTGTATGATCAGGAGAGGTTATGAGGGTTGCTGGTTGCCAACTTGTATGAGTTGGTTCCCCGCAGCCTTGAGCAGCCGATTCATGACGGCTGCTCCCAGCCCTTCGCGTGAGCAGGCTTCAGCCACAATATATGTGGCGCCTTGCTCATCGCAGCTGCGCAGCGCGGCGTATAGCCGGCGCGCTGCTTCTTCCAGCTCGCTGGCGTCTCCCAGCGAGAACACGGCATCGGCGCGGTACTGCTCCGCGTGCTCGGCGAACGCCAGCACAGCGGTGCGCTCCCCGCGCTGCGCCGCCTCTGCGAGGGCGGCGCTGATCCAGGCCGCCACCGCTGCGGGCGGCCCCTCCACCACGCACAGCGCCCCTGCGGGTGCGTAGTGCGTGTACTTCATGCCCGGCGAGCGCGGCGCCGGGCTGCCCACGCCATCGGCCCCCTCTGCGAGTAGCGCGGGGTCCGTGGCGACACGGGCGGCAACGGCGGACAGTTGTTCCGCCGTAATGCCGCCAGGGCGCAGGATGGTGACGGTACCGTCGTCACCGACCTGCACAACCGTGGACTCGACGCCCACCCCGGTGGGGCCGCCGTCCACAATGCCGCCGATGCGGCCATCCAGATCCTCGCGTACATGAGACGCGAGTGTCGGGCTTGGCCGCCCGGAGCGGTTGGCGCTTGGCGCAGCCACAGGGCATGCCGCCGCCGCGATCAACTGCAAGGCCACCGGATGGTCCGGCATGCGCACGGCCACCGTGTCCAGACCGGCGGTGACACGCGGGGATACCGCACCCGGCCTAACCGGCAGCACCAGCGTCAGTGGTCCTGGCCAGAAGGCCGCCATCAGCGCTTCCGCCGTTTCATTCACTTCCGTGACCAGCGTATCCAACTGGTCACGGTGCGCGATATGCACAATCAGTGGATTGTCGGAAGGTCGGCCTTTAGCGACAAATACAGCCTCCACGGCTGCTGTGCTACGCGCATCAGCACCCAAGCCATAGACCGTCTCGGTCGGAAAGGCCACCGTCTGACCTTGACGAATGCAGGCTGCGGCAGCCTGCAAGTCGGCGAGCGCCTGTTGATCGGCGCTCCCCTTTTTCACATCCAACATTTCAATATTACCCAATCCGTGATCGTTCTCAGCGCTCACCAAGACGCGTACATCCCACATCTCAGTGACCAGCTCTCCCGGAGCTTTCATATCACGTTCTTCTCTACCATCCCTCATCTCAGAGGTGTGTTGCACTGGTTCGTTTTCTCTGCTCATATATCATCATTCCTAAACTTCAAGTAGGTTAGTTCATATCCATATTCAATATAAGAGGTTGTTCAAAAAGTACGCTTTTGATTACGATAGATGCCTAGCGGCATCATCAACGTCGAATATGAAATTCAGCCGAAATAAGCGGTAGGCTTACGAAGTATTTTTCCGAAGAAAACATTTTGGTTGCTCACGTAATTTTCCTACGCTCCGCTACTCCATTCCATCTTCTTGGTACTGAAAAACCAGACTTTTTGAACACGCACTATAAGTAATTATAACATACCTGTCCCAACTCGGATGCCCTTCATACTTCGCTCGGAATTTCACCACTAATTCATATTAAAAGGGCAGCTCCCTGAATCGAAGTCGCCCTCTACTGTATTATAAATACGTTGTTATGAGAACAAACTAGTCACCCAACTCCATAGTTTCACAGCCATATCCCACAGAAAGAATCTCGCTTCCGGTGTGTCTCCCTGCACAGATGCTTCTGCATCTCCTGGTTCAGCCGCTGCGGCTGATACCGTTGAAGGTTTCGCCAGTGCATCCCCGGTCCCTGCATCAATGAAACACAACGGCGGGAACAACACACACCACCAGTTCTGACCTTTTCCTTCGCCCAGCGTAATCCGAACCGCTTCATAATCTCCGGCAGGATACACAGTGCCACCATATAGTTTGGTCGGGAACGGAACGGAACCCAGCTCCACCTGATACTCATAATTTAAACCGCGACTGGCCAACTCTTCTCCTACTCTATTCTCAATCTCGGACAAATGCTCACGAATAACCTTGCGCGCTTCATCCAGACTTTGCGGATTCTCCAGTTCGGCTACCCACTCGCCCATCTGAGCAACGACAGCATCCCGAATCTCGCGTTTCACCAATTGATCTCCCGGTGCATCCGAGTTTGCTAGAATACGCAAGCGAATCGATTGTTCCGGAATTGCTGTGGCCGCCACAGCTGCATCCGTTTTCTGACCTTCCCACATCATGATAATCATCATAAGACATACAATAATAAGTCCAATTTGCTTTACAATTCTTCTGCTCATTCCGTTCTCCCCCTCGGCTCTCTGATCACGCTACCTGCAACTCTCTCATGTCTATCAGTATGCCCGGTAGAGACGGAAGTAAACCTAGCATTTGCAATAAATCTACTAGAGGTTGTTCAAAAAATCCGCTATTAATTACAAAGGATACCTAGCTACATCATCAACGTCGAATATGAAATTCAGCCGAAATAGCGAGAGGCTTACGAAGGTTGTTTCCCAAGGAACCATTTTGATTGCTCACGTAGTTTATCCTACGCTCCACTACTCCATTTCTAGCCTCATCCCATCTTCTCAGTACTGAAAACCCAACTTTTTGAACACGCACTACTAGAATGTGTGTTTAAACCTAGGCAAGTTATACGATGACAAATGTCAGCGTCAAAAAGCCTTAAAGATTGTACTGGCTGACCCTAGGCGAATGACTCTCTCGAATGACCAGTCGATGCTCTAAGGAACCGAGGACGTCTTATTTGCCCTTCAGGTCTTCTTTTGAAATTGTAAGGAACATGAGGCACGATATTTCCCAAAATCATCTAATCAACACGCTACAAAAGGCTGTTTATGTTGATATAACGTGTCTCAGATTCATTAGCTTTCTCCGGACACTTCAAATCCCCGAATAAGACGTGTGTGGTTCGTTAGCTCCTAGCACCACCTAACTCTTAACTCCTAACCCCTAACAGCTAGCACTTGAAGCTTCACATCATGCCCATATACGCTGCTCCAGATTCTTTCAGGTTCGCCTCAGCCTACAGCAGGCTCGAAGACACCTATGCATTGCTTCTTTCATCTCTCATTCACACTTTCTCACCCATCATGTTAAAAAGGCTGATCCGCCCCCAGGGCAAATCAACCTATTTATTCCTATAAACGATCACGTTATACATCCCACCGCTTTACTTTTCACTTACACCGACTCAACAGTTACACAGCACTTTTCTCTTTCTTGAGCATATTCCATAAACGTTCCGACAACCGAGGTTGCTGCTCCCCCATCAGAAGTTCATCATCCTCTTCTTGCCCGTACAACTTAATGCTCATGACTACACCGATGCAAGCCATATTTATAAGCAAAGAGGTGCCGCCGTAACTGATGAACGGTAACGTAATACCTGTGAGTGGCATCAGTCCGAGGAACGCCCCCACGTTCTCAAACACCTGATACAATAACATTCCGATAATACCTACAATGATGACGGGTCCCGCGCGATCTCTGCATGCCAGAGCAATCAGCACCATGCGGTGGATCAGGATAAAGTACAACAGAATCAGTACGGATGCACCAACAAACCCAAACTCCTCTGCGATCACAACAAAAATGGAATCAGAATACGTATAGGGGACTCGTCCACTCTGAACGGATGTTCCTTGCAGATAACCTTTGCCGATGATGCCCCCAGAACCGATGGCTAAACCTGCATTTTTCGTATGCCAGGAAGCCTTGGAGGTAGCCTTCTCCGGTACAAGCCAGGGATCAATCCGCTCCGCCCAATGCTCACGTTTTATCTTCTCAAGAAAAGTGAATACTTCATCATGATAGAAGGTATAGGCTTTGACAAAACCAAAGAACGCTACCCCCATGATCGCCAGTGCAATCAATGCGTGCTTCAGCCTCATATTTCCGATCCAGAATACCGCAGCCAAAATTACTACATACCCCAGCGCATTCCCCAAATCATTCTGAGCCATAACAAGGGCAAACGGAATAAACGCCCAGCAGCCAATCGGCACAATATCTCTCCAAAATTTCAGCGTGCCTCGTTGTCTCTTCACGACCAAATGGGCGAGGAACAAAATCAGAATCATCTTGAACAACTCTGCCGGTTGAAAAGAAAAGTTTTCGCCCAGCTTCAGCCAACCGTTCGCGTTATTGATTGAACTTCCCAGGACATTGGCCAGGATCAGCAATATAATTCCCAAGCCATACAAATAAAACGCATATTTCACGTATAACTTGTAATTCACAAGCCCGATCACAAGCACCGCAATGAACCCCGCCACATAGAAATAAATCGTTTTGACATGATGATTCGCCAGTTTGGCATCTGTCTGCGTTCCGCTATAAATCGCAAATACACTAATAATCATGAGCAACAGCATTACAAAAAGAATCACACCGTCCATCTTTTTCAACATTCTCAACATGACGCTGTCCATCCCCCTGAAATCTAGCATTCTATCATTTCCAATTGAACTCAATATTACCATTGTATATAATTGGATAATAAAATGGAAATCAGGGTCGTTTCAGGTTAAAAAACGAACTATTCAACGGCCTGAATTACACCATAAAAACAATAAAAAAACCCTAAAACATCCATCCCAACTTGGGCTGATCTGTTCCAGGGTTTAATAGTTATATCGTTATTTACGCTTATACACATATATCTTACGTTCTGTTCACGAGAGTTATTGCTCTTGCTGCGACTGCTTCCGTCTGAACAACTTCATGACCATCTCAGTGATACTGAGTTGTTCTGACGAACCCAGGATATCTTCATTTTCTTCCGTATGAACTTTAATACTCATGACAACACCCATACTAAGCATGTTGAGCACAAGAGAGGTACCGCCGAAACTGATAAATGGAAGTGTGATCCCTGTTAATGGCATCAGACCGATAAATGGACCAATATTAACAAAAATCTGATAGAGAAGCATCGAAATAATACCTACAATCAGGTACGGCCCAGCCCGATCTTTGCACTCCAGTGCGATCAACACCAGCCTGTGAATCAGAATAAAGTAGAGCAGTAACAATACCGATGCTCCAACAAAACCGAATTCTTCACCAATCTGCACAAAGATGGAATCCGCATATGCGAGCGGTACTCGATTGGACTGGATTGTCGTACCTTCGAGATACCCCTTACCACTGATTCCTCCGGAACCGATGGCTAACTTGGCATTATAGGTCTGCCACAATACATCTCTGGATGTCTGTTCTGGCACGAGCCAAGGGTCAAACCGCTCAGCCCAGTGAGCACGTCCAATATCTTTGAGGAAATTGGCAACTTCATCATGATAATGAATATAGGCCTGTGTTCCACCAATAAAGGCAGCAACAGCAATCACAAAACCAATCAGTGCATGGCTGAATTTCACATTGCCAATCCACAACAGACCGACAAGAATGACTACATAACTCAAAGCATTCCCCAAGTCATTTTGAAGCAGAACCAACAACAAAGGAGGCAAAACGCACAGTGCGATCGGAATGACATCACGCCCGAAGAATAAGGGTCTGTTTTTCTTTCTCGCAAGCAGAGCAGACAGGAAAACGATTAAACACAGCTTAAATAATTCCGCAGGCTGCAAACTCAGGCCAAATATAGATAACCAGCCTTGGGCTCCATAATACGTAACACCGAAAAAGTTAACGATAACGAGTAGCAGTAAGCCCACACCGTAGATATATAAATAGTTTTTGATGATCACTTTATAGTTAATCATGGACATTCCGAAGAATACGATGAAACCTATAATATAGAAAATCCCTGCCTTTTGAGGGTAGGATTCCCATCTCGGACGACCAAACGTTGTACTGTAAATCGATAAAATACTGATACCCATCAGAATAACGAGTATAAAGACAATAGAATAGTCTATCTTTTTAAATTTGTGCAGCATGTAATTATGTTCCCCCAAGCATTCAGAAATCTTCGGTATATCTCATTGTAGAGGATTTCACGGCAAAAAGAAAACCCGCGGAACCTTACATTTTCGTCACCTGTTCCGAAGTACGAACACCCAGGACATGCCGCTCGATTCCGGCAAGGTCCGGTACAATGATAATTTCCGGCCAATGTCCCGCCGTTTCAAGCAAAGCTGCGATGTCGCGAGCCTGCCCTTGGCCCAGCTCAAAACCAATGATCTGCGGCGGCGTAGGCAACAGCGCCAACTGCTCCAGCATGATACGGTACGGTGCAAGCCCGTCCGGACCGCCGTCCAATGCCATGCGCGGCTCATGATCGCGCACCTCTTGCTGTAACCCGGCGATATCAGCCGCCGGGATGTATGGCGGGTTGGACACCAGGATGTCCACCCGGGCCCCGGCGAACGGGGCCAGCAGATCGCCTTCACGGAAGTCGATCTGTACCCCGTTCGCGGCCGCATTCCGCGCGGCCACTTGCAGGGCAGCCGCCGAGAGATCTCCGGCGCCGACCTGCCAGCGCGGGCGCAGTGAAGCCATCGTCACCGCGATGGCGCCACTGCCCGTGCCAATATCGACGGCGAGCGGAGCGCCGTCAGGAAACACGCGGTCGGCTTCGCGCAGCACAGCCTCGACCAACAGCTCAGTCTCCGGCCGCGGAATCAGCACGGCCGGCGTGACCTCGAACGGCAGCCCATAGAATTCCTGGCTGCCGATAATGTATTGCGCCGGCTCACCCGCAGCCTTGCGCGTGACGGCGTTCTCCCAGCGGCTGCGATGCTCGCTGGGAAAAGGCTCCGGCTGCATCATGTAGTACGCGGCGCCATAAACGCCGAGTACATGTTCCAGCAGCAGCCGGGCATTGTTTTGCGGCTCGTACACGCCGCACTTCTCCAAAAAAGAGGAAGCCTCCACGAAGGCTTCCCGACAGCTCTGTTCCGGCGTCATGACAAACTGCGCGCGGGTCACAGATTATTCTCCTCTATCCATCAACTCGGTCTGCTGAGCAATCGTCAGTGCAGACAAGATATCTTCAATCTCCCCGTTCATGATCTGATCCAGCTTGTGCATCGTCAGACCGATACGGTGATCCGTCACACGGCTTTGCGGGAAGTTGTACGTACGAATACGCTCACTACGGTCGCCCGTTCCCACTTTGCTCTTCCGCTCAACAGAGATCTTCGCTTCCTCTTCCATACGTTTCATATCGAAGATACGTGTACGCAGAACCTGCAACGCTTTTTCCTTGTTGGAGTTCTGTGATTTTCCATCCTGACATGTCGCCACAATTCCCGTTGGAACGTGCGTTACCCGTACTGCGGATTTCGTGGTATTAACCGATTGTCCACCTGCACCACTGGAACAGAACGTATCAACACGGATGTCTTTATCATGAATTTCGATATCAAAATCTTCGGCTTCAGGCATAACCGCAACCGTTGAAGTTGACGTATGAATTCGTCCGCCGGATTCGGTTGTCGGAATACGCTGTACACGGTGTGCGCCGCTTTCGTATTTCATTTTGCTGTATGCGCCACGTCCGTTGATCAGGAAAACAACCTCTTTGAATCCACCGAGATCATTTGTGTTAACGTCCATCAGCTCTACACGCCAGCCTTGTGCATCTGCATAACGTGTGTACATCCGATACAGATCTGCTGCAAACAACGCTGCTTCATCTCCACCAGCTGCTCCGCGAATCTCAACAATAACGTTTTTGTCGTCATTCGGATCTTTTGGCAGCATGAGTACACGAATCAATTCGTCCAGTTCCTTCTGGCGAGTGCTCAGTTCGTCAATTTCCATTTTGACCATTTCGCGCATCTCATCATCCAGTTTCTCACCCTGCATTTCCTTTGCAGCTTCGAGATCCTGACTTACCTGTTTGTATTCATTGTACGCTTCATAAGTTGGTTGCAGATCGGATTGTTCTTTGGAGTATTCCCGCAACTTTTTGTTGTCACTTGCCACATCCGGGTCACACAAAAGTTCGCTCAACTTGTCATAACGGTCGGCTAACGCCTGTAATTTATCCAACATGTATAGTCACCTCACACATTATTTTGTCCATGCAAATATCGTTTTTAATAATTATTTCGGTTTCATTATTCATAACATCTATAATCTATATTCCACAACGCACAGGATTCACACCGAATCCCCTGACCGCAGCATGTATTCACATTCCTGTATGATCGACGTATAACATCGCTACAACGTCATCAAATCCTTTACTTTTAAAGTGAAATCAAGAAATCGCGTACCCTGTATGAAACTCGCTTAAGCTCATCTGTTCAAGCGCGAATTTTAACGTGGTATACGACTCTTAATTATAGCATATTCTTATGGTTCTGAATAGTAACTGTTCCGCATGCGGATGAACTAATTTTTATAATTCAATTTTCTCAACTTTCACTCGTTGTCATTCCGCTGATGGATTCGCCTACCGAGAATGTTTGTAACAAATAGATCATTCAAGTTTATTTCTGATGTTGTAAAATATATACAAGGGCTCTATAATTCATAGTTTTGATATTTTAGTTTAGGAGGGAATGGATGCTATGAACTTAACACCAGCTGTTTTTCCAACAGAAAAATTAAAGATTGCTTTGGCACAATGTTCTTCGATCGACGGAAATATTGAAGAGAACGTTAATAGGGCTTATGAGATGATTGAAGAAGCTGGAAAAGAGCACGCCGATATTATCATGTTTCCAGAAAAATATCTGACGGGATATGTGCCAGAAATCGTAGAATCCAATGTAACTGAATATACACTCTCCATTAATGATGCGAGGATTGATAAGTTGCGTCAAGCATGCAAAAAGTACGGCATTTGGTCAATCATCGGAACCCCTGTAATAAGAGGCGAGGATGTGTTCATCTCTTCAGTTATAATAGATTCCAATGGACATGAAGTGGGTGTTTATGACAAGTCTCATTTATTTCAAACGGAGAAAGAAATGTTCTCAACCAATAATGAGCAGGTCATCATTAAATTAAAGGGCTGGAATATTGGGATGGCCATCTGTTATGACGCAGGTTTCCCTGAACATTCTCGTCTTTTAGCACAAAATGGCTGTCATTTATATATGGGTAGCTCTCTTTTTAGTAAAGGAATGGGGTACAAAGAGTCACGAGTATGGTTTCCTGCCCGCGCTCTGGATAATACGATATTTACAGCGATGTGTAATCACGTTGGAACAACCGGAGTCTGGGATACGTGTGGACATAGCGGTGTATGGAACCCTCTAGGTGATAATATAATTGATGCCTCGCAAGACAACGTTGAGTTGCTCATAGCTGAATTAGACCCCGATCTTCTTAATCAAGCTAGAAATGGCGAAAGAATGCTTGCGGATTCGTTTGATATAAATAAAGAACACTATTCTTTCAAGACTATTGTTGGTAACTAAGCAAACCTCGTATGAATTGAGCGTACATAAGTACATTACGATTGAGGTGGCCCCTTACATCGATACTAAAAACCCTACAATCTTCACAAGAAGATCGTAGGGTTTTGGTTATTGAATCTAAATATAAACGAGTAACAACTTATACGTTGAAACGGAAGTGCATAACGTCGCCGTCATTTACAACGTACTCTTTACCTTCAAGACGAAGTTGTCCGCGCTCTTTGGCACCGTTCATGGAACCCGCTGCAACCAGATCGTCGTAGGAAACCACTTCTGCACGGATGAATCCACGTTCGAAGTCGGTGTGAATGACACCCGCTGCACCAGGCGCTTTGGTACCTTTGCGGATTGTCCACGCACGAACTTCCTGTACACCTGCTGTGAAGTATGTGTACAGACCGAGCAATTTGTAAGCCGCTTTGATCAACAGGTTCAGACCGGAATCCTCGATACCGAGTTCTTCCAGGAACATTTGTTTATCTTCGCCTTCCAGCTCAGAAATCTCTTCTTCAACCTTCGCACTGATCGGCACCACTTCTGCGTTCTCAGCAGCTGCGAATTCTCTTACTTTTTGCACGTAAGCATTGTTCGCCACGTCGCCGATTTCGTCCTCAGCTACATTGGCTGCGTACAGAACAGGCTTCAGGGTAAGCAAGTGCAGATCGCGCACGATCAGAAGCTCATCATCCGTAAGTTCCATGCTGCGTGCCGGCTTGTCATCGTACAGAACAGCCTTCACTCTCTCCAATACTTCTACTTCTTGAGAGGCAGTCTTGTTGCCGCCCTTCATGTTTTTCTTGGAGCGATCGATTTTCTTCTCAACACTCTCGATATCGGCCAGGATCAGCTCCAGATTGATTGTCTGGATGTCGCTTACCGGGTCAATTTTGCCATCGACGTGTGTAATGTTCTCATCTACAAAGCAACGTACCACGTGTACAATCGCGTCTACTTCACGGATGTGGGCAAGGAACTTGTTACCAAGACCTTCGCCTTTGCTCGCACCGCGAACAAGACCAGCGATATCTACAAACTCAAACGCCGTTGGTACTGTTTTCTTAGGTACAACGAGTTCTGTCAGTTTGTCCAAACGCTCATCGGGTACTTCAACGATCCCCACGTTAGGGTCAATTGTACAGAACGGATAGTTTGCCGATTCGGCACCTGCTTGTGTGATTGCGTTAAACAACGTAGATTTTCCGACGTTCGGAAGCCCTACAATTCCTGCTTTCAAAGCCATGTATATGACAACTCCTCATTGATTACTTGTTCGGTATGGATAATCCTATACATTATATATGACAAACCTCAAGGCATCAAGGAACTTCGCCAATTCGACCAGAGTCCCATCCGCTTCCCGAAATCCCCGGTTAATGCAGATAATTCGTTTTGCGCAGATCTTAAGTTTTGCCTAGAATATCCCCTATTAGGTTTACCCTTTGATTTCCTTGTACATGGTTAGATCCGTTACCTCATATCCCATCTTGCGATACAGGCTGCTCGCCCGCACATTATGTCCAAACACATGCAAACCAATGCGATCCACGCCAAGACTCAAGGCCGTCTGTTCAAGCGCCTGCATTGTCTCTGTTCCGTATCCCTTACCACGGTGCGCTTCTTCAACCACGATATCCAGCAAAAAAGCATCTTTTCCACGACGATTATCCGTGATATTAAACCAGATATACCCTACATTTCCGTCCACAGGATGCACCAGATTGTAGAGATATGCTCCGGGTGTGTTCAAGCCTTCTGGCAGATAACGTTCATAAGATTCCTCCGCCAGTCGCTGCGCCTCTTCCTCAGCCCAGGTACCCGCTTCTACTTTTTCCTGTGCAAAATCCTTAATCGATCGAATGCGAAAACTCGCATAATCTTCCTGATTCATTGGGGAAAGTTCCATGTTGTTTACCTCCTTATTTCGAGTGATCTTAATTATGTATCATCTCTGTGCAGTCCTTTTTGCACTACTAGTATCTTATTGTATCCTGTTCTTCCGCTTAGCGCATAAAGTTATTCTGACGATTCGGTTTTCAATTTTCATATTTATCCATTTTAATCAAAACTTTTGATCTCATCCCATCGTTTATACCTCATAGGAAAGGAGTGGATCTTATTGAACACACGTCGCCGATTCTCCAAAAAGAAAATGATTATCTTGTCTGTTATCATACTCGGAATCGCCATCGTCGCCTTTAAGAGCTTTCTGAATGCAATCGATCCCTTTCGCCACTTAAGAATCACGATCCACAATCAGTCCGACTATGACCTCACCAATCTTCAGGCTAGCCTAGTTCAAGGCGACAACTCATTTAACAACAATGAGAGTGGCTCCATCTACGTATTCAAAAAAGATATTCCCAGCGGAGCAAACGTGAAATTCGCCCCGCAACTGAAACTTTCCGGGGAGGGGGTCGTCTTCTTGGCGTTCACGGACAGTCGCGGAAAAACCTATAATAAAACGGTTTGCGGTTATACGGAATACTTGTCCGGCAATTCCTACGTCACTGTAACCAATGAGAATGTCACCGTGAAAGAAGAATGTATGTAAAAGGTAGATCAGTCAATCATCAAATAAACATGCAATCTCCCTTTAGGAAGATTGCATGTTAGGGTCCTATTTTATTTCAACATCGTTTATCACCGTTAAAAGTTAGTAAAAAGAACTTTACGGGCCTTTTACTTCTTGCTATGCAATAGGTTATAGATTATCATTGCAGCCTCCTGTCGGGTTAGCTGCTTTTTAGGCATAAACTTCCGATCGGGGTATCCTTTCATAACAGATTCTTGAGTTACAAGACTGATACTATTTCTAGCCCAATTGGAGATCATTTGGTTGTCATCGTAAAGTGTGAATGATGATAATACATAACCTTGTTTTTTCATTACGTTCTCAATCATACTTGATGCTTCTTCTCTCGTAACGTCCACATTCGGTCTAAGCGAACCATCACTGAATCCTTTAAGTATACCTTGTTGTAATGCAGGAGTTATCTCCGAATAGTACCAAGAGTTAGATTGAACATCGTTGAATTCATTAATATAAGGAACCACAGAATTATATCCAAGGGCTCGTTTTAAGAAGATTGCAAATTCGGCTCTCGTCACTTTTTGATGTCCACCAAACGAACCATCGGAATAGCCTTTGACAATTCCCTTCTGTGCCAAGTAAATAATAGCCTCCTTCGCATAACTCTTTTCTATATCTCTAAAAGTAACACTTGCTGGATTTTTCACTTCTCCATTTGAACCCACAACTTGAGTATCAATTGTAATGCTGTCGTTTTTCCCCGTAACCGCACTAGGGAAAGGGATATTATTAACATTATGGTAAGGAGGAATAGGATAATTATATCCATATACCGTTGCACCACTTCCATCTGCTGGAGTTGTTACAGCAACCGTCTGCTTGCCAATGACCTCTTCTGATCCATCAGGTCTGACACGAACAGCGATGACATTATACTCATAATATTTATTTCGTTCGACGCCCACTTCACTAAACTGCAACTTACCGTTCACAGCAGTCACCATACCCTCATCACGTGTTTCTCCAGTGGCAGTATTCAAATACGTCTTACGATAAACACCGTTTCCTAGAGGTTCGTACTTCGTTTGTGGATTACGTTCAACGTAATGAACTGCTCCTTCAATAGGTTGATATTCAAAGGCAATCGTTGCGTTCGAGGCATTCATTGGAGCCACATTCATTGGTTGAGGTATGCCCGCCGTCTGCACTTCGATTGTACTAGATTCAACCTTTCCGTATTTGTTACTCGCTACAACCCGATAGGTATATGTTCTTCCTGGCTGGAGCGTGTACGCTATCATCGTATTTGAATGACCTGACCATACTTTACTCACTTGATCCTGGTAAATCTCATAATGGGTTGCTCCCTCCACCAGATTCCATTGTAGGTCCACTCTATTATCGTACACTCGATTGACTCTTATGTTAATTTGGCCTTTCGGTGCCTCGTCCTCAGTCAATTTAGGAATTTTCACACTTTTAACTGCAGCTGAACCTTCGTTGTCTCCGTCCCTGCCAAACACTTTATAGATGTATGTGGTGTCAGGTGTTACATTTACATCCTCGTATAAAGTTGACTTGGTTACCGCCAAAGGCTGATCATTACGGGTGATCACATACTCTACTGCATGGTCTACCTTGCTCCACGTAAGTCTAACTTTGGTGGAATCCAGCGCTTCAGCTCGGAAATCTGGTGGATATGTAATAAAATTTCTAATTCCGATTGTAAATTTCGCTTCTTCACTGTAAACATCGCCTTTGCGAGCTACTAATGTATACTTAGTGATCGAATTAAAATTCACACCTTCATGCACATATTCTAAAAGCGGACCCTCATATAGAATTTCAGAACCACTCTTGAGAATATATTGTTCAGCACCTTCCACTGCATGCCACTGCAACCGAATCGCATTATTACCCACAGCACTCGACTGGGAGTATCTAGGACTATCTAGTTTCGTGATCACAGGTTCCCCATCAGCTAGCGTCGGAATAACGTAAGGATCTTCAGGAGTCCCCTGTCCTTTAAATTCCACATTATTTTTTAAGAAGGCTTTATATTTGAAGTTTTGTACCGCGCTGCCTGCTGCAACAGAGTTTATATGATTATTTGGGAATGCATCAGATCCAGTGGCTATCTCCGTAAAAACAGGCCCCTTATTACCATGTTTTGCATTTTCATATGTATTAGGATTAGCCAAAGCCAGACTGGATATCATCTGATTCGGACGATTAGGATCATTTAGAACAACCCCTGTATATTTCTCTAAATCCTCCTTGGTAACGATCCCTACAGGAGATGAATAGCCATGAACGTACTCCCCTGTATCAAACGCATTGACATTCCACCATAGCGTGTTAAAAGGAGACTGCTTGTCTTCTTTAATTTTATTTAGTTCATAGCCCACACTATCTGCGAACTTGGAATACAGGTCTACTCTCCATCTAGCACTATCACCTTGTGTATCAATGTATTTAGAAACGGTATTCTGAGAGATTAAGGTTTGATTATCCACGAGGTACCATTTACCGTATTGCTTAAGATCAACGACTGATCCAAACCCCGCCTTGGAAACTCCTAAAGTATAAGCATCCTTTGCAGGAGGCGTAATAATAAACTCGACTGAGTCTTGAGTGGAGTCTGTAGAATTCGTCCAAGCTAACTTGATCACATTTTTCTCACCTTGTTTCAAACCATTAATGAGAGCACTTGAGCTGGATTGGCTGTTCAGATCAGTATTTTTCACGTCATTGACGTACACCTCAGCCAGTACATTGGCATCTTGCTTGTAAAACAGACTGATCGCATTGCCATTCACAAGCCCCCAGTTTACATAAGCGAAGCCACCATTAACAATCTCTAATTCACCTGAAATTTTCCCCGTAAAATCAATTCTACCCGCATCATCGTAGATTGGCGCAGGTCCCTTCAATCTAACGAAGAGTAACTCTTGTTCTCCGTATTTTTCCCCGTCATAAGCGAGAACTCCGATCCTATATGTTTCATCTGGTGCAACTCTTGTTATTGTGTACGTTCTTATATTTTTATCCATAGCAACTTCTCGATTGACAGTAACAGCATATTTAGTTGCTCCGGGAACTTCATCCCAAGACACCGTTATGGAGTTTTCCGTTGTCGTTACCGTTACGTTAGGTTTCGGCAAATATGACTTAGTAATAGTGTCACTTATTGTTTCAATTGATGCAGACGTATTAGTCGTGTTGGTATTATACGAGTCTATAAAGTTATCACTCGACTTGGAAGACTCCGTAGTTATTTTATCTGTACGAGGCTCATAATTTGCATGAGCTACTTCTGTCCCTGCTCCTGAAATCAGTAGATTAACCAACAATAAATTAATAACTAGCATGAAAATTAATACGTTCTTGAACTTCATGTATGTATCACCTCTTAGAAATTGTGTTTAATGCCTCATATGTATGATCTTAAAAAACCTGCATTATTACTTTGGATATCTAAAACTTAAATATATACTTATAATTTCGAAATTTTAACTTCTAGTCTTGAATCAATCCATCCTTTCCTTAATTTCAAGTGAGTCTTCGTGCCTATAAAATTATTAAAAACCATTCCTTAAGACTCATCAATCATAAAGTGTAATGTATTAACAAACAATAAAAAATTTTACTTTGAATTAAATCTTCATCTTGTTATACATTACAAAAAAGCATGCCGTTGATTATCGACATGCTAAAAGTAATACACCAATATTAATCAATTGACTTGTCGCAGTCTACAGTTGAAGTGCCAAGTTCGGTCCATGAACCGTTCCACGTTTCCCTCACATTCTAACGAACCCGAGAGACACTATTCAGCATTTTTCCTGCGTTTTGAAAATCTAACGAACTATAGACTCGTTATTTACTCTTTCTTTGGCGTCATCCGCTGCAAATCGCAGTTTTCTAACCCATTAGCGTGTGTGAGATTCGTTAGATTCCCAACTAACGCCTATATTGCCAAATAAGGTGTTGCAGGTTCGTTAGCGGAAGTTGCTCCATCGGGCCCAGCGCATACTCTCACAAGTCAAAACTGTTCAGCAAGACTTCACCTCTGGTTTTATCTAACGCCGTTCCACCAGACGTGATGTCTGCTTCAGATCCTCAATCCGACCTGCACCAATGCCAAACATGACAGTACGAAGTTCAAACTCAACCTGTTCCAACCGCTCATTCAGCGCATCATCGGAAGCTACTGCGGATTCGAGAAGAGATCGACCAAAACCAGCCAGATCCGCACCGAGCGCGAGGGCTTTGGCCGCATCCACGCCAGTGTACAGTCCACCGCTGCCAATCAGGGCACCAGTAGGATTCAGCGCTCGTACTTCCTGTATACACTCCGCTGTGGGAATGCCCCAGTCGGCAAAAGCTTCAGCAGCTGCCCGGCGTACCGGGTTATTGTTGCGGTACTTCTCTACCTGCACCCAGCTTGTGCCCCCTGCTCCGGCTACATCAATGAACGCGACACCCGCTTCATATAGGCGTTGAGCCGTCACGCCATCGATGCCAAAACCTACTTCTTTCACACCAACAGGTACGTCTAGCTCACGACACAAGTTTTCAATCCGTTGAAATAATCCACTGAAGTTGGTGTTACCTTCCGGCTGGAAAACTTCCTGCAAGGTGTTCAGGTGAAGCACGAGCATGTCCGCACCCGCAATATCTACGGCGCGCTGGAAATCAGCCGTGGTAAAGCCATAGTTCAGCTGCACCGCGCCAAGGTTGGCAATGACCGGGATGTCCGGTGCCCAGCGCCGCACATCGAAGGTACTCGCCAGTTCCGGCTGTTCCACGGCAGCCCGGATCGAACCTACGCCGAGCGCCCAGCCTCTGGCGTTTGCTACTCGGGCGAGGCGCTCATTGATGGCGCCCGTTGTTTTGCTTCCACCCGTCATCGAACTGATGAGCAAGGGTGTACGTACTTTTTTGCCAATAAACGAAGTTTCCAGATGCACCTCTTCAAAATCCAGTTCCGGCAGTGGGTGATGGCGAAACGCAAACCGCTCCATACCGCTGGTTACCCCTTCTCCTGCCACATTCTCCTCAAGACAGAGGCGCACGTGCTCTAGCTTCCGTTCTCCCGTAGCCACTTCGGGAAGCAGCCGTTCGCCGGCTCGCTCTTGTTCATTCATGATGAGACCTCCTATGTGAGAATCGCGCGGATCGACAGGATAACCTGCCCGTTCCTTACTTCTATGTATATACGTCTTTTGCAAAAGACAAAAACATTAATCCTATAAGCATTGCAGCTCAGCAGTTTAACTCTATCCAGTATAACGTTCCAAACCGGCTATTGAAAGGATGCCCCGACACCAAATGTCTCACTTAAATCCCGGAGCACCACTATCTCATCCTACTCAAAAGCACGGATCATCTGTCGCACCTTCAAAGCTGGTTAGCACGGACGATGCACACGCACATGGATCAACAGAACACATTTCACTCCATCATCCTGCACAACGAACTATCTCAAGATTTCAGATGCCAACTGCTCACCAACAAGCTGTCCGGACAACGTTACAATCGGGGTTCCACCGCCTGGATGTGTCGTTCCGCCGACGTACCAGAGTCCTTGTACATCTTTACTTCGATTGCCCGGTCGCATGAAGGTCTGCTTCACAGAGTTGGACGAGATGCCATAGATCGACCCTTGATGCGCCAAGGTATCCCGTTCGATATCTTGCGGTGTGTACCGGATAAGCACATCGGATTGGTTCAACCCGGTAATTCCCCGCGCCGCCAATTGTTCCAGTACAAACGCACCGTAACGTTCCGTCTGCTGCTCCCAATTCCACGAATCCGACAAGTAGGGGGCATTGACCAGAATGAATAGGTTACTGGCTCCCGCCGGGGCCATGCCTGCTTCCGAATAACCGGAATAACAGATGTAGATCGTGGGATCGACAGGCATTTTACGATCACGGAAAATATGGTCAAACTCCGGTTCATACCGTTCCGGGAAAAAGACCGTATGGTGTAACAACGCATCATATTGCCTTCGCACACCCGCTAGCGTCACAAATCCCGAAATGGACGGCTCATACTTCCGTATGCGCGCATTGCTCATCTCTTTCCGATGTTCCGGTGCGAGCAGCAGTCGATTCACGCTAAGCACATCTCCATTGGCAACGACCTGTTCGGCTTCCCGAAAGCCTTGATCCGTGTCTACACCTGCCACTTTACCATTCCGAACAACAATCTGCCGGACCTCTGTGCCGGTAATGATCTGTACACCTTTTTCCCGAGCCAGCCGGGTCATTCCTTCGATCAGTTGATAGGTTCCACCTTTGACCCCGTAGATGCCGACTTCTGCTTCCACATGCCCCATCATGGCAAAAATGGAAGGCGATTGATACGGTGATGATCCCACATAGGTCGCGTACCGTCCGAACATAGCCAGCGTATGTGGATGTTGAAAATACGAACGCAGCAACTTATCCAGCTTCACCGTTGGCCGCACGCGGAGCAGGCTGCGCAGCATCTGAAGATTGTATTTGTCAGAAGGAGACAGCAGCAACTTACCGAGAAAATGACGATTGGCTTCCGCATATAGCGCAGCAGACTCATCCATAAATGCATCATAACGAGCCGCATCCTCCGGACTGTACGCTGCGATCTGCTCCTTCATCCACCCACGATTACCTGACAAATCTACCACTGTGCCATCTGCGAAAATATTACGTGTGCGCGGCTCTAACTCATATAACTGTACGTAATCTTCCATTGCTACACCCGCATGGTCGAAGACTGAACGAAAGGTCGATGGCATCGTGATTGTGCTCGGTCCCCGGTCAAAATGATACCCGTCCCGCTCAATCTGCTGCAGCTTGCCACCTACGTGCTTCTGCCGTTCCAGAATGGTCACCTGCACACCTTGTGAAGCCAGTCGTATTGCACACGACAGACCTCCAAATCCTGCACCGATTATAATGACGTTACCTCTCAACTGTACCGCCTACCTTTCCATACATACCCCTTGCCGGAGCGGCCTGCCTGCCAGGAAGCAAGTCCGATGGCAATGACACAGGCCATGCTGACCGGTTGCAGAAGGGCAAGCCACCAGGGTTGTCCGCCAGCATGATCCGCTACTCTTTTCACAGCCATACCTAATAAAGTTCCTATCAATCCATACAGAATGAACATCGAACTGCCCATAAGGAGTCCAATAATCAATCCTAGTGGAGGCACAATATACATCAGTGTATACATTAACATCGTGCCAAGCAGCAGCACGTCTTTGCGCCCCATACCTTCGTACATGTTTTTCTTATATCCGTTCCATACTTCTGCACCGTTCTGATACATGCGGGTATTTGTTACGTCATGCACGTCTGTCAGCATAACCGGATGACCTGCACGCTTGACTGCTTTGGCAAGACTCATGTCATCCACCAGATGTGCCTGAATGGCAGCATGACCACCGGAAGCCTCGTAACTGGAGCGATGAATCAGCAAAAAAGCCCCCGTAGCGGCCACAAACATCGGACTGGATGATCTGCGTATCATAAAAATGGGTAGATGACTGATGATGGTGAAGACCATCATGGGCACAACAAGCTTTTCCATCCACGTCTTTGTTACCTGATAAGGAAAACCGGTTACCAGCCCCCCGCTCTGCTCACACCCTGCCGCAAGCGTCTGCCGAATGGCACTTGGCTCCAGACGCACATCCGCATCCACGAACATATACCATTCTCCCTTGGCCTCCTGAACCAGCCTGTGACACGCATGGGATTTCCCCATCCAGCCTTCGGGAAGATCAACGCCATGCAGCAAACGCACACGTGCATCGCGATCCGCAATCGCTTGTACCATGGCCGCTGTCTCATCTTCGGAGCGATCATCCAGCACCAATACTTCCATCCGGAATCCTGACGTATCGCTTGCGAGTACACTTTCAAGACATCCTTCGATATGTAGTCTTTCATTTCTGGCTGGAATCAGCACCGAGACCAGCAGATCTGGCGGTTGTATTCGATCTGCTCGGAATGAACGCACTTTGGGCAGACAGGAGACGTTCCATAGAGCGAACAGCAACTGTATGCCCAATATGCAGGTAAGCACAATCCAGAAGATTTCAGATGCATTCATGCTAACGGTTCACCCGCTTTCGTGCCGCATCGTATTTTTCACTTGTCGAACGTACATGACGAATCAGTGGAATCGCATCTGGCAAACTTCCCTGCCCCATCCGTATAAGCTCTGATCTATGATCGTCTAACTGCTGTTCCAGCACATGGCCGAGTCTGGCGGCAATCTCTTCACTCTTCAACGCCTTCCAGTCTTCCATCACAGCTGGGCCCGCCTGCATCGATATTTCCGGTAGATCATGCTGGACCATCCCATGGCACAAGGTTACCGGTACGGCGATGGCATTCGGAGAACGACGAAGCAACAATCCGATGCCTGGACGGAACTGAATTGGTCTGGCCTCCTGATGCAATATTTCTCCTTGGGGAAAAATCCAGACCCTTTTACCTGAATCCAATAATTCACTGGTGTACTGTAGAGAGGTCCGAATACCGGACGCACTCTCCTTATTGATCGAATACGCACCCAATTTACGAAAAAAAGCATATTGCTGAAGCTGTTGCTCCTCCATCATCACATAATGATCACCCCGCGATGTCTGCCTGGCCGCATGATAGAGCAGCAGACCATCCCACCATGAGCTGTGATTCATGAAATAGATCACCGGACGAGTCGCTTCAATCGGGGAGTTGTCCCTGATGTCCACCTGTGGGTCCAGTGACCCTGTGAGCGTGAAGGAGCGGAAGCGCCGACGTAGCAGATAATAGTGATTGTATAAGGCAAAAATACGATTAAACGGTTTTGATTTTACGGCGCGAATCATAGAGCCAGCTCCCTTCGGCAAGAAGCACACCAGCAATGGCGATGATAAAGCTGCCCGTAATCCCTTCCTTTAGAGCAAGCAGGCCGAACAGAAGAATAAACAGCTGATACAACCATTTTGCACGCAGCAATGAGCTACGGTCATTAGGCATGGCCGGAAGGAAAAGGGATAAGAATGCACCCATGATAAACCAGCTTATGTAATTGGTCCACGGAACACCGTAGAATCCACCTGGGGCTTGCCACTCCCAGAATCCTCTTGCATGCGCAACAGGGTCGAGCACCAGATCAAGTACAATCGCCCAGAACCCGGTCTTCACTGCTCGAAGAAATTTGCCAGTCCACGTTGAACCACCGCCACTTAACAGCGCCGAGTTACCCACCACTGCGATCCAGGCGAAACCCAGCGTAACTGGCACACTGAACAGATGAATCCCGAAGAAGTCTGAGTAAGCATACTCACCAAAGGGCCAATGCGTATGAACGCCTACCCACTCTACGCCCATACCTCCAAGCCAGATAATCACAGAGGATATCCAGAGTCCGGGTTTCAGCCAGATGACTGACTGGTCGGACAGGCCTGTCCGATTACGCCCTTGATAGATCAGATCCAGCACATACAATGCGTAGAAGATTAGAAATAAACCATTTGAAAAAGATAATACGTCAGGCACACCGATCGTTAGCATCAAGGTTGCTCCAATGACATACCACGCCCAGTAAAGCCACTGGATCATCAGGATACCGCCGTTCGGGAGGCTTGATAGGCCAGCATCGGGTAACGTTTCACAATCGCACCCAGCATCTCCAGTTTCAATTCATCGCTAACATATGCCCGCTTGGTATATACGTCATAGTCGTTGCGTTCAACGGCGTGTAGAATGGTGGAGTAAAAGGCTGCTGCCAGCTCGATGGAAAACGCACTTTCCGTTGGGTACGTATCCAGACGATCCATGCCAATACGGAACCAGTTCAATGCTGCAGCTTTTAATTCATGAACAATGGCAATAAAACGTTCGTCCACAACCCCGTCTTCAAAGTCCTGCTCGGTGTAACCATGCTTCTCCATGATTTCCAGCGGAACATACCGACGCACTCTGGCCCGATCTTCACCAACATCCCGAATAATATTAACGATCTGCATCCCTTTACCCAAAGCAATCCCGTTCATCGCTACTTCTGCGCCGTTATCATCTCTCAATACAGGCAACAACATCTCGCCTACGGTTCCGGCCACCAGATAACAATAATGCTCCAGTTCCTGCATCGTTGTATAATGTGTTACTTTAAGATCCGTGAGTTGCCCTTCCATCTGACGGAAAAATGGCCCCTTATCCAGATGAGGAAAACTGTTGAACAACCATCTCAGTGCTGGCCAGATAAAATGTCCTTCCGCGTCGTCCAACTGATCAAACAAATCATGGATCTCGTGAATCGTATAGGGCGAATGTTCCGGCTCGTCTACACTGTCATCAATCATGCGGCAGAAGGCATAAATGACATATACCGCTTCCCGACGTGGACTTGGCAGCCCTCTAAAGGCCTGATAAAAAGAGGAAGAACCCTTTTGCATCAACTCTTCACACCTGCTCAAAATCGCTTCATTCATGTTCCCATCTCCTTCATGAGTTGATTGACGGCCATCCGTGCACTCTGCATTACAATCGGCACTCCGCCACCTGGATGTACAGATGCTCCTGCGGCATATAATCCCTTTATATTAGGGAATGGTTTGGGTTGCGGTCGGTATACACCGGACTGGAACAATACAGGTGCTATACCAAAGCTTCCGCCCCCATAGAGCCCGTCTCGCTCTGCGTCAGCGGGTGTACGTACCTTTTTCCACTTGATCGCTGCACGAAGTCCCGGGAATCCACGTTGCTCCGCTTCTTCCAGTACCCGTTCTGCCAATGCTTCACTCTCCTGATCCCAGTCGACACCTTCGGCATCTGGTACGGGAATGAGGAAATATAATACACTCTGTCCTTGAGGCGCTGCAGTTTCATCCAATGCGACCGGATTAAATACGTAAAATGAGGACTTTGCCGGAATGCGTCGCTGATTGAACACTTCCTGCAAACTGCCTTCAAGACTCGGTGGCAGGAAGAACTGGTGCGTCGTTGCATCTTCCCAGGTTTTGTCCACGCCCACATAGAGCAATACACATCCGGAAGAGGGACGATACGGTTTTCTTTTACGTGCTACCTCTGGTGATTGCCCAAGCAAACCTGATAGATGGGGGAAATCACCATTGTAGATAACTGCATCCACATTTTCTGCGCCTGCTGCCGTTTCTATACCTTCACACACACCATTTTTAATCTTGAGTCCGGTCACTTCCGAATTCAGCACGACACGTCCACCACGTGATATCAGTTCCTGTTCCAGAATGGCCGGCAATGCTGCATATCCACCTTTGACCATCCAGATGCCATATTCATGCTCTGCGTAAGGTAAAAGGGAATAGATACCTGGCGTCCCAAACGGTGATCCACCAATGTATAAACTTTGCAGTGAGTATGCATCGAGCAGTTCCTCATGCTCAAAATAATCGCCTACCGCTTTCCGGACACTTTTGTGTGCACGCAATCTGCCCATGAGGGACATGAGCGAAGGGGTGAAGAAATCCCTTTTGCGTGGAAAAGCCCTTTCCAGAAAAGCTGCCCGGCCTGCCGGAAACAACGTGTCCATATCTTTCATGAATCGTGTGAATCCCCGGCTCTCTCCCGGGAACAAACGTTCAATCTCCGCCGTCTGCTCTTCACGTGAGGTCATCTTGGTCATGACACGACCACTGTGGTAATGCACTCTGTATAACGGATCACAGCGAAGTAACTCAATCTTCGAACGATCTACGCCTGCCTCCTCCATGATGCCAAGTAACATCTCCGGCAGCAGTACGATCGTTGGCCCCTGATCGATCCGATACTCGCCTTCCTGCTCATATCCAATGCGTCCGCCAACGCGGGAACCCCGTTCATACACGGTGACATCCCAGCCTTGACGGTTCAATAACAGTGCCGAAGTGAGTCCGCCAATCCCTGCGCCTACAATAGCGGCCCGCTTCATGAATGCCCTCTGGCTTCTGCCGTCTTCACATAAGAGGATGGCTTGGAACGTGTGCGTGCGTCCTCTTCCTGAATCAGTCTGACACTGATCCGTGCCGATTCGAAAATCGTGGGCAACCCGCTGCCCGGATGTGTTCCGCCGCCTACCAGCCATACACTTTTCAACTCTTCAAACTGGTTATGGGGACGCAGATACATCATCTGACCCAGATTGTGTGCCATATTAAACGTTGCTCCGCGATACACATCCAGTTCAGTCTCCCAATCAAGTGGAGTGAACAGCATACATTCTTCAATACGGCTGCGTATGTCTGCCAGCTCAGGAATGCCTTCCATGCGTTTCATCATGGCCTCCTGCACATTCTCCCGTTCTGCCTCCCAATCAATGTCTGCGGTAAGGTTAGGCGTAGGCATAAGAACATACAAAGCGGATTTCCCTTCCGGTGCCAGCGTCGAATCAAGTCTGGAAGGGTTATGAATATATAGAGATGGATCGGCTGATAACATTTTATGCTTTGTAATCTCATCAACGTTTAACCGGTAGTCCTCGGGAAAATAGATCGAGTGATGCGGCAGGTCCACATCACCATCCACGCCCAGATACAGCATTGCTGTAGAGCAGGAATACTTTTTGCGTTTCATTTTCTCCGGGGTATACTTCTTAAGCACGCCTGGTTCAAACAGATGGTTAACCGCATGTGCAAAGTCGGCGTTCACCACCACATGGTCTGCTTCGATGCGTTCACCGTTCTCAAGCAACACACCTTCTGCACGACCATTGCGAACGATGACCTGTTTCACCGGGGTGGAAGTATGTATGCGTCCTCCGTATTCTTCCACGACATCGGCCATGGCTTGGAAGATCCGATTCACGCCGCCAATGGGGTGGAACAATCCGTAGTGATGCTCAATAAACGATAATATGGTAAAGGTACCCGGACAATCCCAGGCAGACATGCCAAGGTATTTGGATTGAAATGTAAATGCCCAGCGCAGACGCTCGTCTGTAAAATAGCGGGACAAGATTCCATAGACTGTATTGTGGACATCAAGCTTAGGTAGAGCTGTTACCGCATCCTTGCGTAGATAGTCAGTCAGCTTGCCAAAAGGACGACGGAGCAGAGGCATGACTTTGCCAAACTTCACTTCTTCTTCTTGCATGAACCGAAGGTAATTGTCTTCATTGCCCGGAAACAATTCCTTAATCTGTGCAGCTGTATCTTCCCGATTACGAGAAGGCGTGAACACCTTATCACCAAAGTTCAGTGCGTACAGCGGAGTTAGCTCTTTCATATCCACATAATCGGATAATTTGCGTCCCACCACATCGAACATCTCTTCGATCAGCTGTGGCATCATCAAAAATGTAGCACCCCGGTCGAATCGATATTCACCCAGTTCCAATCTGGCAGAACGCCCCCCGATGACTGGCTGTTTCTCATACACATCTACCTCGTACCCCTGACCGGACAATAACATCGCTGCTGCAAGTCCACCCGGACCTGCGCCAATGACAGCTGCACGTTTGCGTTGTTGATTCGGTATCATGCCACTCACCTTTCTATGTAGGGAATTCCTATAGTTCTCTAGCCCCTAACCTATTATTAAACCGCCCAAGAACACTTTAAGCGGTAACTAGCAAAAACATTATACAAATATAATACAAATATTATACGAGCTTGTAAACCAAAAAATGACCCGTCGGTCAAAATACCTGGTAATCCATTTATAAACACAAAAAACACCCTTTGATCACTTTCGTCAAAGGATGTCCTTTATACACTAACCTATTCATATCATTTGAGATTATGTTTAATTATTGGCCTGTCCAAACCGTGCACCAGGTGACCGCTCGGAGAGATATTCACGCTCCATCCACGACTGCCAGTCCGCAGAACTCTCCGGCATAATCCATTGCGGATAACGCGCATGCTCTGCACGCTCATAGCCCTTTCCACCAAGTACAAAGCGAATATGCGGGAACTCGTTTTTAATCCGCTCGACGAGTTGATCACATTTAACAAGAAGCCCTGGACTTGTGATCGACAGGCAGACCAACTTGATCTTCTGCTCCCGGATAATCGGGAAGATACCTTCTTCTGGCGTGTTCGCACCGAGATACAGTACTTCCGCTCCATTTTTGCGCATAAAAAGAGAGAACAGCAGCAATCCGACCTGATGGTGCTCCCCTTCCGGACACAACGCCAGAACTTTGGGCAGATGCGGATAGATCGGGAACAGATGGAAAAACTGATAAAAGCGCTGTGATATCAGCTGTGTCATGAAGTGTTCCTGAGCCACCGAAGCCCTGCCTTGCTCCCATGCATCTCCAACCCGAACCAGAATGGGCACCAACACATGATAGAACATCGAGTCATACCCATACATGGTGAACCCAAAATCAATCAAACCATTGGCACGTTCACCCTGAAAGTTGTAGAGCGAGTCATAGATCTGATCTGCCATGCGTGCGTAGGCTTCTTCCATCGTAGGCACCGGAGCCATGATCGGCGTGGGCACAGCCTCGGGCGGATTTAATTTGTTTACTTTCAACATCCGTACCGCTTCCGAAATATTGGTCTGATGTAGCTCAACCTGTTCTTTCAACCAGCGCAGATCCGCAACATTCTCTTCGGTATACATTCGATAACCCGATTCCGTCCGCTCAGGGGTGACCGCACTATATCGATTCTCCCAAGCCCGGAGCGTCACCGTCGGGATACCGAGCATGGCAGCGACTTGTTTGATGGAATACACCTTATTACCCACTTTCTTTCCTAAATGTCCAGATTTCAAAGGTTATATCATTGGTTCCCCGTCCTTGTCAGGCATATGAAAACCCTAACATTCTACAAAAATAATACACTCATTATACACAACGCTCAGACACCTGTCGATTGCATACTGCCAATTTTGCCATATGCATTTTACCACTACATTCGTTATGCTAGCGGGTTCTTCTGCGTCAACGTTATCATCCGTGTGGTAATAGAAGTCAGCAAGTACAGAAGGGGGAGTCCACCGTTGGCCTCATTACGCCGCCATACATCAGACCGCAAGTCTTCACGCGGCAAATTTCCATACATACGAACAGGACTCGTCCTATTGGTCCTATGGCTCATCGCCGTCATGCTCTATCAGACCTACAAACCATTACCAACGGGCATTTCCTACGAAAGTCCGGAGTATCGTGTGGATCAAGTCGAGTTCCTGCATGACCTCACTTATCCTTCCTCCGACGGACAGATGGAGCACGAGCAGCAGATTTTCCAGCGCATGATGCAGATTGTGGAGGAAGCAGAGCAGTTTGTCCTGGTGGATATGTTCCTGTTCAATAATTATCAGCACAAGGGACAAAACTTTCCTCCCGTTAGTACTGAATTCACCGAAGCGCTGGTCGCCAAAAAAAATCAGCACCCGGACATGGACATTTGGTTCATTACAGATGAAGTAAATACCAACTATAACTCAGCACCCAATCCGTTGCTGGAACAAATGAAACAAGCAGGCATTCATGTGGTCATCACGGATGTGGACCCTTTGCGTGATTCAACTCCAGTATACTCTGCGGTCTGGCGGACCTTCTTCCAATGGTTTGGCCAATCTGGAGATGGCTGGATCAAGAACCTGATGGCCACGGATGGTCCGGATGTCACTGTGCGTTCCTATCTCAAGCTGCTCAATGTGAAGGCCAATCATCGTAAAGTTGTTGTTAGTGAGAAGACAGCGATTGTCTCTTCTGGCAATATCCATGATGCGAGTGCCTACCACTCGAATATTGCATTTGAAGTAACAGGTCCAATCATTGGCGATATTCTTCAGTCCGAGCAAGCTGTTCTCGACATCTCAGGCGGAGGCAAGGTTCCTGCCTACACAGCTCCTTCCTCCAATTCAAACACGGGAGATTTGCGAATACGCTATTTAACTGAAGGCAAAGTGAATGACGCTGTACTCCATGAGATCAATCAAGCTGGCAAAGGTGACACCTTATGGATGGGCATGTTCTATGTGGCCTCTCCGAAAGTATTGGAAGCCCTGCTGGAAGCGGCAAAACGAGGAACCGAGATCCGGCTTGTACTAGATCCAAATGAAAATGCTTTTGGTCAGGAAAAGATCGGGATTCCGAACCGTCCTGTCGCCGCTGAATTGCATGATAAATCCGACGGTAAAATACAGATCCGCTGGTATAACACCACCAAGGAGCAATACCATACCAAGATGATCTATCTTGCCAAAGCAACCGGAGATCATATTGTCCTAGGGGGTTCAACCAACTTTACACCACGAAACATGAATGACTACAATCTGGAGAATGATCTATGGGTTGCTGCACCTCCAGACAATAAGTTCACGCTTGATATCGCGAATTATTTTGAGCGTATTTGGAATAATAATGATGCCGAGTTCACGTTAGACCTGGATGAGTTCCAGGAGAAGACTACGTTTTTGAAAGGTATCCTATATAAGTTGCAACTGATTCTGGGTCTTACGACCTTTTGATCAGAAACCACATCCATACCTGTTATATCCGCCTGTACTCTACTGTGCAGGCGGATATTTTCATCTTGACAGGTGATGTAAAGTATGGAAATATAATTACCTAACGACCGTTAGGAAGGTGATTGAATGACTGCACAATCCATTCGGGATGCAGCCCTGTTCCATTTTGCCAGAGATGGATATGAGGGAGCTTCTCTAAGAGCTATTGCTGATGAAGTCGGGATTAAAAAACCGTCCATATATGCGCATTTCAGCTGCAAGGATGACTTGTTTTTACACACACTGGACTTTGCATTTCACGAGGTAACACGGCACACACTGGAATATTTCCGTGATCATGCGGATCTGCCATTGGAGCAGAGGCTGAAAGGCTTGTTGATCTGGTTCGAACAAGAATACAATGCCCATGCTTCGGCTCGTTTGATGTTGCGTAATTGTTTTTACCCCCCACTTTCTCTGTATGGCGAAGTGATGGATCAAGTGTATCCGTTTATCGATGGTATGGAACGTGCACTGACTCGTCTGCTGCAAAGGGCAATGCGTAATGAAGATATACCGCCCCTTCCCGCGGAACAAGCCGCCATTGCATTTATGACGTTTCTCGACGGTATTACCGTGGAAATTATCTATGGAAGTTCCCGTCGGTACAAGAGACGGTTGGAAGCAGCCTGGCCTGTATTTTGGCATGGCATTCATCATCTGAACGACGAGGCACACAGCGTTGTGCCGGAAGGAGATTTAACAACATGAACCGCAACTGGTTATATGTATTTATCGGTGGAGTTATTGAGATTGTCTGGGTAAGCGGGCTGAAACATGCCTCGAATGCCTGGGAGTGGACTTTAACGGGGATTGCCATCGTGATCAGCTTTGGACTGATCATTGCCGCTTCTAAAAGATTGCCTGTGGGTACGGTGTATGCCGTCTTTACGGGAATTGGTACGGCGGGTACCGTCCTTACGGAAATGGTATTGTTCGGTGAACCGTTCCGCTTGGCCAAAGTATTGCTCATCGGGCTGCTGCTCTGCGGCGTAATTGGACTGAAGCTGGTTACGGATCAGCAAGAAGCCAAAGGAGGTGCAGTATAATGGCTTGGATGGCAATTGTAGGTGCAGGGATATGTGAAATTTTCGGCGTAATCGGTATTAATGGTGCTTCCACCAAGAAAGGATGGCCATACATCGTACTTATGCTGGTGTCGTTTGTGTTCAGCTTCTCGCTGTTGTCCTATGCCATGACGTCCATTCCCATGGGCACAGCGTATGCCGTGTGGACGGGGATCGGGACGGTCGGCAGTACGTTAACAGGCATGTTCCTGTTCGGTGAACGGAAAGAAGCGAAGCGTATCCTGTTTATCGCGATGATTTTGGTGGCAGCCGTTGGTCTGAAACTGATCACGTAACGAAAGTGAAATGAAGTTATACTTTATATCTCCGGTGATAGCATATGCTTCCGAAGAAGCTTTCTTACAGAAAGCTTTAAGGCGAACATTTCGTCTCTTCAAGTTGGTTCTGCAATCTCCGTTATCGTGTAATTCTTAGCTTCCATTATGATATCTATTAAATTCTGTAATATAAAAAAGACGACTTCGATCAGGAAGTCGTCTTTTTTGGGGAATGATATAAATAGGGAACCTCTTTATACTTTGCCACGTAAGAAAGGATGTCGTATTCATGAGAAAATTATTGGCACACATGGGCTCTTTTACCGGGTATACCCTTCTGATCGCCATGGCCATTTTCTATCTCATCGCTCTAATCGCTATTATTATACTCGCCTTGTACGCCTTCACTGGAGGAAACTAACTTAAACGTTCTTGATACCTTATCCCTATCGTACATACAAGCTGCACCTTGTTACTTGCCGTCTCTCCTTCCCTTTGATCAGCCACTTTTCCCCATATACATTTTCCCAATTTACTCCCATTTGAATTCCTTTAACCAGATCGTTTATACTTATTTTGACCTTAAAGTCAATTCAAGAACTCACAAGTTCCCTGATGAGGTGAATGCATCGTTAATGAACCCTATACATGAGATGAATGAGAAGAAAAAGCTCATCATTACTACAGCACTCAAGTTATTCTCATCCAAAGGCAGTGCTGCAACATCCATGCAAGAGATTGCAGAATTATGCGGGATGTCCAAAGGCAGCCTCTACATCATGTTCAAATCCAAAGAGGAATTAGAAGCCAGTACTCTGGAGTACTGCATGTACACGCTCATGGACGAGATGACACAGATCGAGCATGAAACCAGCCTTACCTCACGTGAACGTCTGCACAAGCAGATTGAGACACTGCTCATCCATGTTGCCGAACTTAAGGAGTTTTTGCGAGTACAGATGCGCAGCATGATGATGGATGATGAACAGCAACGCAAGGAACAATGCCATCCGCTGCAAAGAGATCTGGAGGTACGTACCTTACATTGGTTTAAGGATAAGCTGGAGGAGCAGTACGGATCGGAGATTGAACCTTATACGATTGACCTTATTTTGCTGACACAGGGACTGTTCCTCTCCTACGTCAAGATCTGGTTTACGGAGATGCCTTCCCTTACTGTTACCAAGATGGCAACAAATTTACTGCAAATGATGGACTATGCAGCGCACGGATTCCTTAAGCAGCGACCTTTGCCTTTGATTCCTTTGGAGGACTGGCCTGCATGGATTACCGAACCCCATCCGGATTCCACGGTGATGCGGCATCCTATTCATATTATCAAGCAAATGCAGGATATTGCTGCCTCCGAATTGCCTGCTGGGCAACCAAAGAATGATGTACTTGAGACCATTGCCATTCTCCGGCAGGAGATGATGGAATTCACACCGCGGCGTGCCATTATTCTGGGCATGATGCACAATCTGGAGAACGTAACTGCCATTCAATCTTTGCACTCCGAGCTTCAGCATATTCTGGATGCCATGTATAGCCGGTTCATCCAAGCTGACTCGTCACACACATAAACAGGAGAAACAGAGAGGAGAAGAAACCATCGTATGAAAGGTATTATTAATTTTTCACTGAACAACAAGTTTGCGATTTGGATTCTGACGATTATCATCTCTTTCGCAGGTTTGTACAGCGGATTGACGATGAAACAAGAGACAATCCCGAACATCAACGTACCGTTTCTGAATGTCACTGCCATTGATCCGGGGGCTGCACCGGAGGGAATTGTTGAGGATGTCACGAAGCCGCTGGAAGTAAAACTACGCAATGTAGATGGCGTGAAGACGGTGACCTCCACTTCTATGGAGAACGCAGCATCGATCACACTCGAATTTGATTATGGAACAGATCTGACCAACGCAACTGCAACCGTTCGTGAGGCACTGAATGAAGTTCAACTGCCTGACAGTGTGCAGAAGCCGACCATTTCCAAGTTCAGCATTAACTCTTTCCCGGTTGTATCTCTGAGCCTGTCCGACAAGGACGGCGGTGACCTGGAACAATTGACACGACTGGTTGAATCGGATATTCAGCCTGCACTCGAAGACATTGACGGTGTAGCTCAGGTTCAGGTGTCCGGTCAATATGTAAAAGAAGTTCAATTGAAGTTTGACCAAGCCAAAATGGCCGAGCTGGGCCTAACGGAAGATACGGTAAACGGCATTGTTCAAGGTTCATCCATTCGTGTGCCCCTTGGACTGTTTGAACTGGATAAATCCCAGAAAGCCGTTGTTGTAGATGGCAACATCATCGACATCGATGATCTGAAAAACCTTGCCATTCCAGTTGTACCCGGCGGTGCCGGTGCTTCCGCAGGCAATGGTTCAAACGCAGCCCCACAAGGCTCTGGAGCACCAACTGGTGAAGCTGGTCAAGGTACCGCTCCAGGTGCTTCACAAGGAACGGACCAAGCCGCTGGTGGTAATGCCGGTGTAGGTAGCCCTTCAGCTGCTGCCAACGCAGCTGGTATCCCGACAGTAAAATTAAGTGAAATTGCCAAGATCGAAGTCATCGGTCAAGCGGAATCCATTTCCCGGACAGACGGCAAGGAATCGATTGGTATTTCCATTGTAAAATCCAACGATGCC
This sequence comes from Paenibacillus sp. FSL H7-0942, assembly GCF_045040715.1. Taxonomy (NCBI): domain Bacteria; kingdom Bacillati; phylum Bacillota; class Bacilli; order Caryophanales; family Paenibacillaceae; genus Paenibacillus; species Paenibacillus sp. FSL H7-0942. Next base: position 6,376,771 of record NZ_CP150279.1, read on the forward strand.
AACACGGTTGATGTCGTTAACGCAGTCAAAGATAAAGCTGAAGAGTTGCAATCGCAGTTCAAAAATGCTGATTTGACTGTATTGCTTGACCAAGGTAAGCCGATTCAGGACTCGGTGAACACGATGTTGGGCAAAGCCGTTTTTGGCGCCTTGTTTGCCATCCTGATCATCCTGCTCTTCCTGCGTAATATTCGTTCAACCATTATCTCCATTATCTCGATCCCGCTCTCCTTGCTCATGGCATTGACTGCTCTCAATATGATGGATATTACTTTGAACATGATGACGCTGGGTGCGATGACGGTTGCCATCGGACGGGTTGTCGATGACTCCATCGTTGTTATCGAGAACATCTACCGCAGATTAACACTCAAAGGTGAGAGATTAAAAGGCCGTGAACTAGTCCGCGAAGCAACTCGCGAGATGTTTGTGCCAATCCTTTCTTCCACGATCGTAACTATTGCGGTATTCCTGCCACTGGCATTGGTAAGCGGTATGGTCGGTGAGTTATTCACGCCATTTGCACTGACCATGGTATTCGCTTTGCTGGCATCCCTGATCGTTGCCATTACCATTGTGCCGATGCTTGCGCACACCCTGTTCCGTGGAGGGTTGAAGAACAAACAGAATCACGAAGAAAAACCAGGCAAAATGGCGGAAGGTTACAAACGCCTGCTGAACTGGACCCTGTCACACAAACTCATCACAGTCAGTATTGCAGTGATCTTGCTGGTCGGCAGTTTGTTCCTGTACCCGTTCATCGGTGCAAGCTTCTTGCCAGAACAACAGGATAAATACGTGACTATTACGTACAGCCCACAAACCGGAGCTTTGCGTGAAGATGTCGAAAAAGAAGCACTCGTTGCCGAGAAGTGGTTGCTGGAACAACCAGGTCTGGAGAAAATGCAATATTCCATCGGCGGAAGTAATCCACTGAGCAGCATGGGTGGCGGTGGTTCCAACTCGGCTCTATTCTATATTGAATATAACGAAGACACGAAAGACTTTACCAAAGTGAAGGAACAGCTTGTAGAAGGTCTGAAGAAAGAAGTTACCGTAGGTACCTGGAATGAGCTCGACATGTCCGGCGGTCTGGGTGGTAGCGGCCTGAGTCTCTCCATCTATGGCGATAATGTAGAGCAACTCAAACCTGTATCGGATGAAATTCTGAAACTGGTTGAAGCGGATAAGGATAATTTTGAAAAAGCAGATACAACACTTGCTGACACCTACGGGCAGTATACGCTCGTGGCGGATCAGGAGAAATTAAGTTCCCTGGGCCTGACTGCAGGCCAACTGGCGATGACGCTGAGCCCGGCACGGGAACGTCCTGTGCTTACGGAAGTCGATATTGATAACAAAACGTACAAAGTATATGTAGAGACAGACAACAAATCATTCAGCAGCATTAAAGAGATTGAGGATGAAACCGTCACTTCACCGCTTGGCATTGAAGTACCAATCAAAGATGTTGCCAAAGTGGAAGAAGGTACGTCCCCGAACTCCATTATGCAAATTGATGGTAAAGTTGTTGTACAAGTTACAGCCAACATCCTGGCTTCGGATGTAACGAAAGCTTCGAGTAACCTACAGGCTGAGATCGACAAACTGGATCTGCCTGATGGCGTTGAAGTGAAGTTCGGCGGTACAACCGAACAGATTAATGATACCTTTACTCAACTGGGTCTCGCCATGCTGGCGGCCATCGCCATTGTATACTTCGTGCTCGTTGTTACATTCGGCGGCGGATTGGCACCATTCGCAATCCTGTTCTCCCTGCCATTTACGGTCATTGGTATTATGGTAGGTCTGTTCATCGCTGGTGGTACGCTCGACGTCTCCGCCATGATGGGTGGACTGATGCTCATCGGTATCGTGGTCACCAACGCTATCGTGTTGATCGACCGTGTTATTCACAAGGAAAAAGAGGGTACGCCTACCCGTGAAGCCTTGCTGGAAGCCGGTGCAACTCGTCTGCGTCCAATCCTGATGACCGCTCTCGCAACTATCGGTGCCCTGTTGCCACTGGTTACGGGCCTCGAAGAAAGTGCGGGGATCATCTCGAAAGGATTAGGAATTACCGTAATCGGTGGTCTGATCAGCTCCACGCTGCTCACGCTGGTTATCGTACCGATTGTGTATGAGTTCCTGATGAAATTTAAAAAGAAAAGAATCGAAGATTAAGAAGTCGTTGATTGTACTCATGTAACGGTTCGAGTACAACTTAAATGTAGACTATAACATTAGCTTCTCGCCCCTTAGCGCATATTGGAATGGTTGAATTCCGATGTGATGATAAGGGGCTTTTTTTTATTTAAGCATTTTGCATAAATCCCATGAGCGTCTTCCAATCAGCAAGATATAGATCGAAATGATTCTATTCGTCTATATCTTGTACCCGTGAGCGATTGGAATCGAATTATGCAAAATGCTGATGAAAATTCACACGAGACATAGACTGACATATAAATTCTTCATTTTAGTCAAAATCACAAAAAGTACAGTTCCATTTGTCATTTGAAACAAATGAACGTTAGATTTCAGCTCATAGGCTGTAAATAGACTTATAATATGGATTAATTATGCAAGTTGACGGATTCCAGACTCCAGATAGATCACATGTAATTGGGGAAGGACAGTGGTTGTGTGGGGGAGACAACGCTTCATATTCAGATCAGAGACATGCTAAAACGTCCCGTATTTCGCAAGGCGGAAGTTCTGGCCAGTGATCGCGCGCTGGAGCGGTATGTTCGCTGGGTTCATATCATGGAAGTTCCCGAGGTAGGGGACTTGCTCAATGGCGGGGAATTGGTGCTGACGACAGGCATTGGCTGGCAGGACGGTGAGCAGCATGGTCTGTCTTTTTTGCGTCAGTTAATTGCACGCGGGGCTGCCGGACTCTGTATGGAACTGGGGGATCACACCAAGTCGCAGCTCGGTGCTATGAAGGAAATTGCAGTAGCAGCGGATTTTCCGTTGATCTGGTTTCACGAACAAGTCCGTTATATCGATATTACGCAAGACCTGCATTTCACCCTGATTCGCAGTCATCAGCGGATGATCGCTGAACTCGATAGTCTCACCACCTCCTTTAACCAACTTCTTCTGAATGGAGATGGCGTACAACCTCTGCTTCGATTATTGTCACGAACAACCGGATGTGCCGTGGCGTTATATCCACTTGAAGGGGAAGCAAGTGCCGTTCCCTACTGCCCTCCAGAGCAGCTGGAGACTCGTCGGCAGGATTGGTTTTTGCAGCGGGAACATTTGGCGGGGGAGGATATTCCGAATTTAATGCAGCTGTCAGATAACACATTGGATGTGATCAGCATGCCTGTTCAGGCGTTGGACTACACCTTTGCCGACCTTGTGCTGATGCATCAAAAGCTGACGGATCAAGATTCAAGCATACCGATCAAACCTTCGGATGAATTCGTCATTCAGGCACTGGAACGATGCGCGGCCGCGATTGCCCAGGACTGGATGCGAACCAAATACATGGAAGAGAAACGCCGCTACAAAGAAGATATGTGGGTCATTGATTGGCTTAACGGACACCACTCCACGAAGGAAATCCATGAATATATATCTACCGTTAATCCCCCTCTCGCAACGAGCACAGCTACCATAATCTTATTCGACAGTAACCCCGCATACACAGATAGCCTCAGACTTCAGAAGTTGTTGATCCAACGCAACATCGTTGCCCGTTCCATGTTCGCTCGGGAGAATTTCACCCTCTACAGCACCATTCTGAATCACCAGATCATTCTTATCATTCTCGACCCACTACCTGGATCTCAGCGCAAAAGCAGTCTCTGGCGCTGCATCGAACAGCTGCAGCAACACGAGCAGGAACAGACCCACTGCCTCTTCTCAGGCTTGATCGGTATCAGTCATAACTGCACAGACCTCTCCCGTCTCAAGGATAGTCTGGAATCCGCGAAGGAGACACTGCGAATTCAGAAGGACATCGGTGTGATGCAGCAGCCCTTTTTCAGTAATCTTCATTGTTACCGCATCATCGCCAGTATGAAGCAGAGTGGTAATCTGGATGATTTCATCGAAGAATATTTGGGACCGCTCATTCGTTACGATGTAGAGAAAGGAGGTCAGCTGCTCCGCACGCTCAAGCAATATCTGATCCTGTGCTGCTCCAAGCAAGAGACGGCCACCGCTCTATATATCGTCAGACAGACACTGTATCACCGTTTGGACAAAATCGAAGCCCTTTTGGGAGAAGACTACATCCTCCCCGAGAAAAGGGTCGCGATCGAACTTGCCATCTACGCCTATGAGTACGTACACGGCCCGATCGCATGAAGAGCTTCAGCATGGTCTAGGCTCCCCGTTGTTCCTGAAGCTGGCGAATCAAAATGTGACTGAACCACTTCCGTCCAGACGCCGTGCCTACGTATTGCTCTTGTTTCTCTTCGGGAAGATCCGGGTGCCCCCATATGACGTGAGCACCCTCCAGATGTTCCCGTACCGCATAGATCCGATAACCCTGTGCAACCATTCGCTCTATGGCGATCCTCTCGGCCTCAAACACATCATGATCCGACATCAACTTCTCCCTCCATTCACTGCCGTCACAGGCTGTTTCATCGGTATGGGCGCGCCTGCATCATACTTGTTGCGCTTCACATATTGGCCTGCCCCTGCTGTTCCGGTATACTGCCGATCTCGAATGACATACTCCCCGCGGCACAACACCGTCACCGGACATCCCTGTACCTGCATACCTTCAAATGCACTGTAATCCACGTTCATATGATGCGTATCTGCCGAGATCACCCTGTTTACAGAGGGGTCAAAAATAACGATATCCGCGTCTGTCCCGACAGCGAGAGTCCCTTTCTGCGGAAATAGTCCAAATAACTTGCTCGCTCTTGTCGAACATAGATCAACCCACTGATTCAGTGTGATCCTTCCTTTGACTACACCTTCGGAATACAGAATGCTGAGACGATCTTCGATGACAGGCCCCCCGTTAGGAATTTTGCTAAAATCATCCTTGCCCAAGTCCTTCTGCCCCTTGAAATTAAACGAGCAATGATCGGAGCCAATCGTCTGCAACTGACCACTTTTCAATGCATTCCACAACACTTCCTGATGCGCTACTTCCCGCAGCGGAGGTGACCAGACATACTTTGCACCCTCAAAGTCCGGCTGATCCATGATCGATTGATCCAGTGTCAAATACTGAGGACAGGTCTCCCCCCAGATCCGGTAGCCCATTTCACGCATACGCGCAATTTGCTCCACTGCTTCCGCACAGGTCACGTGCACCACATACAGCTGTGAATCCGCAAGTGCAGCCAGACGCGCCGCACGCCCTGTTGCTTCTCCCTCCAGCATGGATGGACGAGTCAGCGCATGATGAATCGGCTCCGTGCGCCCTTCGGCGAGCGCCTGTCGAACCAGCAGGTCAATGACATCCCCGTTCTCGGCATGAACCATGACGAGTGCGCCGTACTCTTTTGCCTTTTGCAACGTCTGGAAGAGAATCCCGTCATCGGCCTGAAACTGGTTTTTATATGCCATGAACACCTTGAAAGATGATACACCCTCTTCTTCAATGATCTGCGGCAGCTCTTCTAGCACCTGATCATTCATCTCGCCGATCATGAGATGGAAACCGTAGTCGATGGCGGCTTTACCCTCGGCCTTGGCATGCCACTCCTGGAGAGATTCGATTAATGGACGGCCTTTTTGTGTCAGACAAAAATCAATGATCGTTGTTGTACCGCCAAAAGCTGCCGCTGTCGTTCCCGTCGCAAAATCATCCGCCGTTACCGTTCCACCGAAGGGCATATCCAGATGCGTATGCGGGTCGATCCCGCCCGGAATGACGTAACAGCCCGCTGCATCTACAACCTCCATTTGTTCGTCTGGCACCAGTCCGATGCCAATCTGTGTGATTTTACCCTTTTCGATCAAAATATCTGCTTCAAAGGTATCCGACGCCGTGACCAACACACCATTACGAATCAATTTGCGGGTACTCATGATATCGCCTCCTTGGTTGATTGATCTCTAACGGATTGCAACATCGCAATCGCAGACTGCCGTTCATTCCAGGTTACAGGTTCCTGCTCAGGTACAAGTTCAACCATCTCAATCGCCCCATCCACCGGGCAAACGATCGAACACAGATTACAGCCAACACAGTCCTCTTCCACCACTTCCAGATAGGAGCCGGACGGGTCGGTCAACATATCAATACACTGATGCGAGGTGTCCTCACAAGCAATATGGCATTTGTTGCAATTGATGCAGACATCGCGGTTGATGCGGGCGACCACTTTGTAGTTCAGATCGAGATTGCCCCAATCGGAGTAACGCGGAACCGTCTGACCTACCAGTTCTGCTACACTGCTTAGACCCTTTTCATCCAAATAATCATTCAGCCCATCAATCATGTCCTCCACAATGCGGAATCCATGATGCATCGCTGCGGTACATACCTGAACCCCTGTAGCGCCCATGAGCAAAAACTCTGCCGTATCCCGCCAATCAGATATGCCACCAATCCCTGAGATTGGAACACCTACCTCCGGATTACGGGCACACTCCGCAACCATGTTCAGTGCGATGGGCTTTACAGCTGGGCCACAATATCCACCGTGCGCTCCTTTGCCGCCCACATGCGGCACGGTATTCCACGAATCCAGATCCACACCTGCCAGGGAGTTAATCGTATTGATCAGGGAGATCGCATCTGCGCCACCGCGGACAGCTGCCCGGGCAGTCGCCGTAATATCCGTGATATTCGGCGTGAGTTTCACGATCACCGGTGTGGTCGCCACTTCCTTCACCCACATCGTCTGGAGTTCGACCAGGTCAGGTTGCTGACCAGAGGCGGCTCCCATACCACGTTCGGCCATGCCATGCGGGCAACCAAAGTTCAGCTCCAGGCCATCGACGCCGACAGCCTCCACCTTTTTCACAATCTCATGCCACTTCTCCCGCGTAGGTTCCACCATCAGTGAAGCGATAACCGCACGGTCCGGGAAGCGTTTCTTGGTCTCGGCGATCTCCCGCAGATTCACTTCCAGCGGACGATCGGATATCAATTCAATATTATTAAACCCCGCCACCCGCTGCCCACCAAAATGGACCGCCGCGAAACGGGAGGATGTATTGATAATTGGCTCACCCAGCGTCTTCCACACCGCACCACCCCAGCCCGCCTCGAACGCACGCTGAACCTGATATCCCGTATTGGTCGGTGGTGCAGAAGCCAGCCAGAATGGATTGGGTGATCGAATACCTGCCAGATTAATGGATAAGTCAGCCATAACGATCCCTCCTTGGTGTTGTTTGAACATATTAGTTACACTGGAATATTTGGTCGTGCTCAGGACCTCTGCGTAGTAATGGTGTTTCTGGATAATACGTACCTAAATCCTAACGAACCGTAGAGCTCTTATTGGGCTCATTTGCGGCACTTTCAAAATCTAACGAATCGTAGAAAGCTTATATTGCTGTAATAGCTCATTTCGGCTTCATTTCAACAGGTATTCGTCAAAATAAGACGTGTGAGATTCGTTAGATTTTCCAATCCTCCATAATTGCCACTATAAGGTGTGCTGGGTTCGTTAGCGCGTCAGGGACACGAAGAATTGATGTACCACACTTCTTGCTCAGATCTGATCTACACCTCTATCACTCTAGCAGTCCCTTACGCCCTCCCCCCCATACTCTCTCCTTGCATGCTTTCATTTCACGCTTTCCGTGTACTCTCCACTTTTCCTTGTCTCGCTCACAACTCACGCCGTCTCTTCCACCTGCCCAGGTAGTGCCTTCATGACTGCGGCGGCAGCCAGCTTACCCTGCTGTGCAGCCGAGACAACCATCGCCTCACCCTGACCCTGACCAAAAACGACATCTCCTGCCGCATAAATCTGAGGATGCGAGGTACGGTACGTATGCGGTTCGATCTCAACGACGCCCCATTGGTGACGCAGCCCAAACGCTTCGATTAATGGTAATAACCGATGCTGTCCAATCGCCCGGATGACCGTATCACATTCAATCATGAACTCCGATCCTTCCACAGGTACGGGCAAGGCACGCCCACCACCAGGCGGGGTAATTAACTCCATTTTCACACATTCCACAGCCTGAACCCGACCGTTCTCGTCTCCAATGATACGCTGCGGCAACGTAAACCAGCGGAACTCCACACCCTCCTGCTTGGCAAAAGTATATTCAAACGCATACGCCGTCATCTGGCTTTCACCACGCCGATATAACATCTGCACCCGCTCGGCACCAAGGCGTACCGAACAGGTTGCTGCATCTACCGCCGTATTGCCCGCGCCAATAACGGCGACCTTCAGACCATTCAATGCGGGCGGAACACCCTGCTTGGTAGACTCCACCAGTTCAATCGCATCATAGACACCTTCCAGTGTCTCCCCTTCAATACCCAGCATGGGAACCGAACCCATGCCACAGGCCAGAATGACCGCTTCATGCTGCTCCAGCAACTCCGAAGCAGGGATATCCACACCGATACGCACCCCATAACGGATCTGTACACCAAGTGCCTCCACCTGCTCCACTTCCCATAGCGCAACCGATTCGGGCAAACGGAAGGATACGATGCCGTACGTGTTCAGCCCGCCGCCTTTGGGTTTTGCTTCATAGATCGTCACCTCATATCCTGCACGCCCCAGTTCACGTGCTGCCGACAGTCCTGCTGGCCCCGCTCCCACAACAGCAACGGTTCTCCCATTGGCAGGTGCTGCCTGGAATAACGGCTCATTCTTCGCCCGCGCCCAGTCGGTGGCGTAACGCTGCAAGTCACCAATGCGAATCGGCTTCGACGATTCGTTCAGAACACATGCACCTTCACACAATTCCTCTGTGGGACAGACACGTGCGCAGCTGGCTCCAACCGGATTTGCATCCATGATGGTGCGGGCCGATCCTTTCAGGTGCCCTGTTGATATTTTGCCAATAAAAGAAGGGATATTGATGTCGGTTGGACAGGCTTTGATACAAGGTGCATCGTAACAGTACAGACAGCGGTTTGATTCCTCCATCGCTTCCTTGCCTGTCATGGCGGGTTTCATCTCGGCAAAACGACTCTCCCACCCATAATCGGATAACGTTGTTCCTGAGCTGTTCATCAATGTCATGCACCTCCTGGAGAATGATCTACGCTATCTAAAACAATCTTACGTGCATTACACATGCCACCCCGCTGACAGAATCACTTACCGATCACTCGTTGCTGCTTCCTACAGACTAACCAGATGTTCGTACGTTTCCGGCCTGCGATCGCGGTAGAACTGCCACACATTACGCACCTCACGAATCATCTCCGTATCCATCTCGCCAATGACGACCTCATCCTGATCCCGGCTGCCGATCGCTACCATTCTGCCTCGCGGGTCCACCAAGTACGACTGTCCATAAAATTCACCCATATTCCATGGTGCTTCCACGCCAACCCGGTTGATGGCCGCTACATAATAGCCGTTAGCTACCGCGTGAGCAGGCTGTTCCAGTTTCCACAGATATTCCGATGTACCCGCAACCGTAGCGGACGGATTGAAAACAATCTCTGCCCCCGCCAACCCGAGCAATCGTGCGCCTTCCGGAAAATGACGATCATAACAGATGTACACGCCGACTCTGGCGTAGGCCGTATCAAATACCGGAAACCCGAGGTTACCTGGTTTGAAATAATACTTTTCCCAGAAACCATTCGTGCCCTCACCTGCTTCCACATGCGGGATATGATGTTTGCGGTATTTGCCCAGATACGTACCATCCGCATCTATAACGGCTGCCGTATTGTAATACGAAGCAATGCCCTCCACCTCATACACAGGTAAAATAATCACCACCGCAAGCTCCTTTGCCAGCTCCTGAAAACGTCTGGTCGTTGGCCCTTCCGGCACCGGTTCAGCGGATGCATACCATTTGGGATTCTGCTCTGTGCAAAAGTACGGTCCATAGAATACTTCCTGCAACCCGATGATCTTGGCGCCTCTTGCAGCAGCTTCACGGACCAGAGTTATGTGTTTCTGAACCGCAGCTTCTTTGTGTACCTCAACGGGAGCCGAACCTTCAATTTCATGAGAAGCCTGGATTAATCCGATGCTGATTTTGCTCATAACGTCACAACGCCTCCTCAGGTAAAATGATTGGTTGGTTCACTCCACTACACATCCTCCGAATGGTGCGATATAACACTTCCGTGCCGAGTCCAATATCCTCCGGGGAGGAATATTCGCTGGGATGATGACTGATGCCGTCTTTGCTGCGGACAAAGATCATGCCATAATCACACACAAGCGAAAGGGCCAACGCATCATGGAACGGACCACTCATCAGTTCTGGCAAAGTAACCCCAATCTCTTCCGCGGATGAACGAATCACCGACTTGATTGGCTCTGCACAATACCGCGGCTCACTATTCGTATCCTCTGTCAGCGAGTAAGTTAGACCATATCGAAAACTCACGTCATCCAAAATGTTCATCAATCGGGCTTCAAGCCGGTTCCTGCGCTCCATCTCCATGTCTCGTAAATCAACGGTGAAGCTGACTTCCTCCGGAATGATGTTCCGGGAGTCTGGAAACACCCTTAGACTTCCCACCGTACCTACGGTTGGTGCTTCCGGGTCTTCTCTCACCATATCGTCAAAAGCCGCAATGACTTTGGCGCTGCCTACCAAAGCATCATGCCGCATTCCCATCGGAACGGAGCCGGTATGACCCGCCATGCCTTTCATCGTCACCGTAAGCCACAACGGGCCCGAGATGCCCGTCACCAGACCTACTGGTGCATTCATCGCTTCCAGCACCGGCCCCTGCTCAATGTGCAACTCCAGATAACTGCCTATGGAACCTGGCGGATAGATCGCCTCATCAAAATCCGAAGGAGAACAGCCGAAGGCTTCCAGCGCCTCCCGGCGGGTCACTCCATTTTTATCCCGCCGCTCCAGTTCGCCCTCTTCCAACTGACCGGTTATACCACGTGAGCCGAACAGGCCTTTGTTAAAACGGGAACCCTCTTCATCGCAAAAAGCAATCACCTCAATCGGCATAAGGGGCTGAATGCCATTTTCGATCAGGCATTGCACGGCTTCGAGTGCACCGAGCACACCAATCGCTCCATCATATCGACCGCCATACGGCTGAGAGTCGATGTGGGAACCAATCATGAGGATCGGCAGGGCCTGATCCGCCCCTTCCAGACGACCAATCAGATTGCCGAAGGGATCGAGCCGTGTCGTAAGACCGGCACTTTCCATCCAGTGACGAACCTGTATGATGCCATCCATATCTTCCGGGGTCAGGGCAAGTCGGCATACACCCGTCTCTGCGATTCGTCCAATGCGTGACAACTGCTCAATTCGCTCATTCAGCCGAAGCTGATTAATGAGTTTGCCTGTTGTGGTCTGCATCCTTCCTCGCCTCCTTGCGCTTATTTATCGCGTAATGATATGAAAATCTCCATCTCGCTTGCTAAACCGTAAACGCCTGTCGTACCTGTGTATGGCAACTAACCTGCGTCCAGGCTACGTAGCGCAACGAGCAAACTTCCAGCGATCAGATCCAACTCATCCTCGGTGGTAACAAACGGCGGAGAGATCGTCAAAATGTTTGCAAACCCCGGCACGGTATCGCCGTTCTTGCCAATCAGAATGCCGTCCCTTTTACAACTGGCGAGTACCTTCATTACTTTGTCCGCCTCCGCAGGAGATCCGTCTGCTTCAATCAATTCAATGCCACAGGCGAATCCGAATGAACGGATATCCCCCACAATGGACAGCTCCAGCAAAGGTTCCAGCTTCTCACGAAGCAGGTATCCCAGTTCCTCCGCACGGCTGACCAGATTCTCTCGTTCCAGAATTTCCAGATTCGCCAGTGCCACCCGGCAGGATACGGGATTTCCGCCAAAGGTATTCACATGGCGAAAATGGGCATCCGGTCCGGGCTCCCGGAACGTCTCATACAGATCGGCTCGTACAGCCGTTGCCGATAGCGGCGAATAGGCACTGGTCATGCCTTTTGCCATCGTCACAATATCTGGCTGTACGCCATAATTCTGATGACCAAACTTCTGCCCAGAGCGGCCAAAACCGCAGATGACCTCATCGACAATGAGCAGCACGCCATAGCGCTGACAGATCTCTTGCACGGTACGCATATAATCTGGCGGCGGGACAATCATGCCGCCCCCTGTGATCACCGGCTCCATAATGACTGCGGCAACCGTCTCAGGACCTTCCCAACGAATCACCTCTTCATAGATGGTTGCGCATTCGAGTCCGCATCCATCCTTGTTTCGTCCAAACGGACAGCGGTAACAATACGGTGGTGGAACATGAGAGAAACCTACGCCGAGCGGCTCGTATTTGATCTTACGGGCGGCTTGCCCGGTGGCGCCCAGCGCGCCCATGGAGTTACCGTGATACGCACGGTGACGGGAAATGAATTTGTGACGAGTAGGCTCACCATTCTGATGGTGGTACTGACGGGCTATTTTGAAAGCCACCTCATTCGCATCTGAACCTGAGTTGGAGAAAAATATTCGATACTCCCCCTCCAACCAGTCATTCAGCTTCTCCGCCAGCAAAATCGCCGGTTCGTGACTCTGCGTCATCGGTACATAAGCGAGTGCTTTCATCTGTTCGTAGGCACTTCTCGCAATCTCCTCACGGCCATGCCCCACATTCACACACCACAGTCCCGACATCGCATCCAGATAACGCGTACCATCCTGATCGGTGATCCAACTGCCCTCCCCACTTACTGCAATCATTGGATGATCGTTATGAGGCGAGATGTGATGCCATACGTATTTGCGATCCTTCTCCAGCCATTCTTCCTTCGTACCGCCAAGCGGCTGCGGCTGCTGATCCACAGAACTCATTCGTCATCCTCCTCACGCTTATTTCACAGCTTCTTCATAGATACTCTTCTCCAGCGCTTCATCCAGGTTGGCGGCTTTTTTGATCAAGCCATAGTTCAGTGCAATATCCGCAGTTCGGGTAAATGACTCATCCACAAAGCTGCCGACTTGCTGCTCCGTAAATCCTTCCGGGCGGATCAGCTTTGCGATCTCTTCCAGCATCGTGACCTGATGCTCACGAGTGGTACTGCCATCCGTCACATTGCTCATCACGATATCCACCGTCTCATCCTGTTGATCAATGGCGTAGTTCCAGCCTTTCAAAATGGCACGGGTCACTTTGACCGCAAGCTCACGGTTGTTGTCTACCCAATCCTTCTTGGCAATTAGCGTATCCTCCAACATGCCAACACCGGCATCTTCAATGTTGAACACATCCAGATCGGATTCTTTCGTTCCACTTTCCAGCACAACGTGGTATTCGTTATAGATCGTCGCCGTAGCTACATCCACCTGATCGTTGAAAAACTGATCCATTGTGAACCCTTGCTTCACCAGTTCAATATCTTTCTTCGGATCGAGTCCATTCTTCTCCATAAACGCGAGCACCTGAAACTGCTGACTGCCAAACCAGGTACTGACCTTTTTGCCTTTCATCTGAGCGGGATCGGTAATACCGAGGGACTTCTTGGCAATCAAGCGATAACTGCTCTTCTGTGAGATCTGGGCGAGCGAGACGAGCGGCAGACCGTTATCCCGGCTGACCAGTAAACTGTCCACTCCGGTGATCCCTACATCGGCCGCGCCATTGACCACCTGCTGCTCAATCACGATATCCGGCCCACCTGGAATAATCTCGGCATCAATGCCTTCATCTGCAAAAAAACCTTTCTCCTTCGCTGCATAAATCCCGGCAAATTGCGCCTGCGGCACCCATTTCAGTTGAATTTTCACTTTGGTTAAGGGTTGATCTGCTTCGCCCGCCCCTCCTGAACTCGCAGCAACAGGCTCAGCCGCCGGCTCGGACTTCGTAGAACATGCGCCCAACATCGTAACAACCAACAGGACCAATACCAGCAAACCCGGCTTCAACGTTTTGTACATGTACAGAACAACCCCCCTGTTTATATACGATTTATCAAGCATCAGTCCGTGTTCAAAAAGTCTGCTTTTCAGTACCGTGGACTTTTTGAACAACCTCTATCAGGTATTACGATCTATGGATGGTTGATACCCTGATGTATGTTAGTGATCTGTGCGTGCACGATTCCACGGAATGAGTCGTTTTTCTGCCAGGACAACCGCTTCATACAACACAATGCCGAGCGCGGCTGCGATGACAATGCAGGACCAAGCCAAAGGCATGTTCGCCAGTCGAATCTGATCCGAGAGCAAGTACCCGAGCCCCTGAGAGGCGATGAAAAATTCACCCACAATGGCCCCGATAATACTGGTCGACATGTTGATCTTCAGACCGGCGAATAGGGAAGGCAGCGCGTGAGGCAGTCTCAGTTTCCAAAAAAACTGCATCCTGCTCGCGGCAAGGCCACTCAGCAAATCACTGTACTGCGGCTGAATGGAAGTCAGGCCTTTGAACAGGCTGACGGCCATGGCGGCCATTGTAATCACCGTGACAACAGCAATACGCGACCAGATCCCGTCTCCGAACCAATTGTTCATAATCGGGGCAAGGGCCACAATCGGAACTGCGTTCAGTGCCGACAAAACCGTAACTGCCGCCCTGCCGCTTGTTGGAAAGAATGATGCACCTGCCGCTGCCAGAGCACCCAACAATGAACCGAGCAAAAAACCTCCCAGCATTTCGGTTCCGCTATACATCGCGTATCGAAAGAGCATATTGGCATTTTCCTGAATGGATGCCGCAATCGCGGAAGGCACAGGCAGTTGGTAGCTTTCCAGCGAGAATATCCAATGAAACAACCTGAGCTGCCAGAGGGTGAGAAACAACAAACCCGCACCCCAAGGAAGCATGCTCAGTACAATGGAGCGCCTGCGAACGCTGGTACCCAATCTGGCCTTTTCGGCTTGTCCCTGTTGTCCGTGAATTTCTGATCCTGGAGCAGATGTTATCTGTGAACCCGTGAGGGGCGTAGCCGCGCCAGTTACAGCAGCAATAGCCACACCTTCATCACGCTTCCGTTGCAAAACTCTACCTTCACTCATGTGGCATCGCCTCCTTTGGCCCTGAATTCAGGCTGCCAGGGTGTCAGCCAACGTTCAGCCAGACTGATGGCCAGATACGAGATCAGGCCAATGCCAATGCTAAGCATGATGGTGGCCCAGAACATGCCAACTTGGGCATGGCCGTAGTATAACGAACTGACCATCAGGACGCCGAGCCCGTCGGGGGCGCCCATCAATTCCACAACGATGGAGGAGGTCACCGCCAGCGGAGCGGCTATTTTCATACCAGAAAATAGTCCCGGAAGTGCTGAGGGCAGCAGACATTTGATATATCGTGCAGTCAGTGAAGCTCCATAGGAACGCATAAGCTCCAGATGCTCTGGTGCTGGACTTTTCAATCCTTTCAACGTATGGATGATGATCGGGAAGAAAGTGACATACGCAGCCATAACAATCCGCGCCCACTCCGCGTTGTGGATGATCCCGTACACAATTGGTGCGAGACCAATAACCGGAACCATCTGTGAGGAGACAACATATGGAGATAACGTGCGCTCTAGCCAGACAGCCCCGCTCATGAGTAGAGCCAGACCCAGACCAAGCAACGTTCCCCCTCCAAAACCAATGGCTGCATTGCCAAACGTGACAGCCCCCTGCTCTGCGAGCGTACTCGAGTAACGAAACAAGGCTGCAAGGACTTCGTGCAGATAAGGAAGGCGAGACGCCGCCTGCTGAGGTGACAGGAACAGTTGGAGCATCCAGGCGATTCCTTCCCATAGCACCAATATGGCCATAATCCAGATGACAACCCAGGATCGATATCCCGTTTTAAAGAACCGCAGGGACATGAGATTCATCACGCTCCTCGTAGAAGCAGTTGCGAATGGTTGCGATCATATGATAGAAGGCTTCCGTTTCTCTCAGTTCACTATGACGTTCGGAAGGCAGATTTACGGAATGAATGGAATGTACTTGCCCCGGATGTGCCGAGAGCACGATGATCCGGTCGGACAGAAATACGGCTTCGGGGATGCTGTGTGTGACAAAGAGGAAGGTCTTGCCTGTTGAGCGCTTGATCTCAAGCAGCTCCAATTGAAGTTTTTCTTTCGTGAATTCGTCCAAGGCAGAGAAGGGTTCATCCATGAGCAGCAATGGTGGATCAAGCGCAAGTGCACGTGCAATGGATACACGTTGCTGCATCCCGCCACTAAGCTGCCATGGATAATGGTCGGCGAAGCGAGTTAACCCTACCATTTCAAGCAGTTCACTGCTAATGCGGCGGCACTCCTTACGGCGGGTACCCAGCAGTTCCAAGGGCAATTCCACATTGTGTCGAACGGTGCGCCAATCGAACAAGGCGGGGGTCTGGAAGACAATGCCGAACTGCCGCTGTAGCCGAGCCCGCTCAGGCTCCTGGCCTGCAATGCGTACGGTGCCTGAGGTAGGTTGAAGTAAATCACCCACCAGCCGGAGCAAGGTCGACTTGCCACAGCCGGAAGGGCCCAGCAGAGAGACAAACTCATTAGACTGGATCTGGAATGTAACATCCGATAAGGCAGTGACTTGTTGTGTACCTGTTCCAAAAACAACGGACACATGATCTACATCAATATGGCAGGCTTCGGGGACTGTGGCTGAGGGTGCGGAGGACATGGGCATTCTCCTTTGTGGGAAGTTATTTTCATTACACACCAAGGCTGAATGGGAGGTTTATATACACAAACGTAACAGGTTTTGCTTGTTAGATAATACTATATCGCTTTGGGCGGGGATTACATTATACAGTGTGTTTTGAGTATGGGCCTGTTCATGTTACACAATGTAAAATGAGACGGATTCTCATATACATACATGTGAGTTTTCTTCGTAGATAGCTAACATACATTTCACCTAACAACAAGCGCACGATCATTTGTATTTATTGATTAAATATTCGGAAAATATGACATATCCCCTCGTATTCTTGCTCGTTTTCTTGTATAAAGATTGAATAGAGAATCCAGAAATCGGGGTGGTCATGATGTTTGATTGGCTGGGATGGAGAAAAGGATTGCCGCTGTGGCGATCGTATCGGTTGAACGCACATATGAAGGAAGATGTGGAACAGATTTTTGAGGGAATTGCCGAAACGAGACGGCAGCTTATGATGGACTGGGCAGATGAACAATGGAATCACCTGGATCGTTTGCTTCAACAGATACAGTCGGTCCGATTACAAGATGTATTACAAGGTTCACAGCAACGAAGTAAACTAGATACATGGTTTCAATCCAGTTATATTCGAGCCGTAGACAGTACGGAGCTATTTATGCTGAACGAACAGAATCAGGTGGTATTCTCTACATATAAGAAACATATTGGACAGATCTATGAAGATTACGAAGCTTTAATTGGACCAGGATTGAAATACTCCAGAGCAGATCGTCATGGCAAAAAATGCTTGTATGGTCCATATTCTGATCCACTGACGTTGGATATTGGTCCCCGCTCGTCCGCTTTTCACGATGATGTCACCTTGCTGTTTATCTCCCCAATCCTGCAGGAAGGTCGATATGTCGGTTCATTATGCAGCCGTGTTCCCGGGGATGTACTTGGTGACCTGATCCAACGAGAATCAGGTCATATCTATCCCGATTCCGGTGACAATTACCTCTTTATGGCTGAGTCGATATTACGGCCCCATCTGCAACCAGGCACCGCCTTGTCCCGAAGCCGCTTCGAGGATCGTACTTTTACACATGGGGAAAATCTCAAAGATGGTCTCACCACCGAATGGGGTATCGTTTCCGTTAAGGAGCATACCGAACTGGAACTCATGTTCACTGATCCATCGACCGGAGAACTACACCCCGGAGTAGCAAACACCATTCAGAATGGTTCCAATCTGTTTGTAGCTTTTCCCGGCTACTCGGATTATCGCCATATTTCTGTGATTGGCAAAGGCATCACCTTCCAGCTGCCACACTGTCCTGATCGCTGGGGCATGATGTGTGAAGGAGATCTGGAGGAAGTGTATCGGATACGAAGCATCGGCTGGCGCCAGTTCAAGCAGCACAGTCTCTTCACGCTTTTGTCAGGCGTTGCAGGAGCCGCCCTTGTCTATGCCTTCACTGGTAGTGGTTGGAGCGCGGTAGCAATGGCCGCTTTTAACGTGTTATTTGGATTCTTCACTGCACTACAGCTGCATCGTAGCCAATATCAACGAGTTCATGAAGACTTGCGTCGCATCAGCCGATTTATTCGAATTAACGCCGAAGGCAGGGGTGATCTGACCCAGCGCCTGGACACGTCTGCTTTTGCCCAAGATGAATCAGGTGAACTGGCGAAGTGGATGAACAACATGATTGATTCTCTGGAAGGCATTATGCTGAAGGTACAACTTGCCACGGTAGACGTTATCGATAATCAGTATCAGATGCGAACTTCAACAGAGACAACCCAAGGTACGACTGAGCGTGTGAACTACAAGCTTGGTTCGATGATTCAGGCCATTCGCACCCAACTGGAAGATCTCGACCAGGCCAAGATCGCTGCTGATCACATGCGCATAACGCTACAACAACTGGAGACCTCTGCTACCGAACAGATCAGCGTGGCCCAGCAGGAAGTGGAACGAATCGGCGACAAAATGACCCAAATCTCAGGAGCGGTATCCGATACCAACCGTACCATCCTGTCCTTCATGGATACCATGAAAGAGATTTACCGTGCTCTGGCTGTTATTGATGAAATTTCAGCTCAGACGAACCTGCTGGCTCTGAATGCTACTATTGAAGCCGCTCGCGTGGGCGAACATGGCCAAGGGTTCTCGGTCGTGGCAGGGGAAATTCGCAAGCTGGCCGAGTTATCCCGCTCTTCCACTGAAAATATTCATCAGATTCTGGACCGAATCTCAACGGCAGCAGGAGCTGCATCCCAATTAATCACAGAGGGAGATCAGGTGCTGGCTGAAGGAACAACACTGGTTCAGGCTGCTTCACAACTTCTGCAAAATGCTACCGCCGAAGAACCTGAGCGCACACAAGTCGTGGATCAAGTGGTCATGCTGATGGAGAATATTGCTGCAATCAGCCATCAAAATCGGGCGACTTCTGCTGAGGTAGAAGCAGAGATGATGGAGCTGATCCGTGATATGTTGCAGGTTCAGCATTCTTCGCATAACGTGGAAGCCATTACGGTTTTCCTGCAACAACTCGTGGGACAATTCCATCTGAATCACCCCGCCAAAAATGCTGTCATCTGACGTCATCGTTGACGCGGATTGGAGAAATAGCTAAAATTTGATGCAACTGTTCCTTTTGAAATTGTCGTATCATTTATAATAGAAGATTTCCAATCTGAACCGATGAAAGGGTGGTCTGCATGGAACTGCTTCAGGATTCATTTGGCCGGATACATGACTACATCCGTATTTCTGTTACGGACCGCTGTAATTTACGCTGTGTGTATTGCATGCCCGCAGAGGGTATGGAGTTTGCTCCACATGATGAGATTATGAGCTACGAAGAAATAGCACAGGTGCTGAAGGTACTTGCCCCGATGGGCATGCGCAAAGTCCGACTCACCGGGGGCGAACCGTTGGTACGCAAGGATCTGCATAAGCTCGTCAGCATGATCTCGGCAATTGACGGGATTGACGATATTGCCCTGACTACCAACGCTCTTCTGCTGGATAAACAAGCCCAGGCGTTGAAAGATGCTGGGTTGAACCGGATTAACATCAGTCTGGATTCCCTGCGCGCTGATCGCTTCTCCATGATTACCCGCGGCGGAGATGTGAACAAGGTGCTGAAAGGCATTGAAGCTGCAACTGCCGCTGGCCTTGCTCCAATCAAGCTGAATGTTGTGCTGATGAAGGGTATCAACGATGATGAGATCAAGGATTTTATTGCTATGACGATTGATCAACCTCTTCATGTGCGTTTTATTGAATATATGCCGATTGGACAGGCTTCGGATTCATGGCGCAAATCTTATTTGCCGCTGGAAGCCGTGACAGATGTATGTGCTGAAGCAGGCTGGACGGTAGAGAATACAACAGGCCCTGCGGGCAATGGCCCATCACGCAATATGAAAATTGCGGGCTCCGAAGGCACATTTGGATTGATTCATCCCGTGAGCGATCATTTCTGTGACAATTGCAACCGACTTCGGTTGACCGCTGATGGACATATCAAAGCTTGCCTCTACTGGTCAGATGAGTATAATGTTCGCCGCTTCGTGGATGATCCGAATGCCATGGCGGCACTTTTCCTCAAAGCGCTGGGTACGAAACCAAAGAATCATGAGATGGCTCTGGCTTTGGAACAAAAAATGCAATCTCACACGCCGACGGTACGGCGCATGTCCCAGATTGGCGGATAGCAACAGTACGCAATATAACTCAACCGCGTATTCCTGCATATGGATATATATCTTTACCGTCAGGATGACCTCTTCACACAACGGATGAGGTAACGCTGGCGCGGTGACCCCTTACGTAAATCAGCTTTCATAACGTGAAGTGGAGCGTGTCATAAGGCATAGGTGGATAGCCAAAGCAGACAAGAACATGATGTTCTTGTCTGCTTTTTCGTTATATTTTCATAAATTCCTGAAAATTATCAATTCTCCTGTTTCATTTGTTGAAAATTTAATTAATATACGTTATGCCCTTATCAGGCCTTCAAGATCAACCTCATTCTGACGATGTATACAATACATCTAGATGATACACATACATTATAGGAGCTGAACCTTATTGAACATCGTTGAAGCACTCGTTGCAGCAAGTCCATATTTTAAAATTATGCTGAAAGAACACGATATCATGATTGCAGTAACCGACACGGAGAAGTTCTGGTATTATGTTCCCAGCAACGAACTCGATCTGGGCATCAAGGCAGGAGACCCCGTTTCCCTCGATGACCCTACACTCCGCCGGGCACTTATACATGGGGAAACTTCAGCGAACCGTATTGATGCAAAATTCTATGGTACATCCATCAACTCGGCGGCCACCCCACTTCGAGATGAACAAGGAAATATCGTGGGCACACTTGCCATTGGTTTCTCTCTTCAGAACGAGGAAAAACTGGAGTACTTCACTGAATTGATCGGCGGTATCAGCGGAAAATTAACAGATATGGTGCAGACGGTAGCCGCCCAATCCGAGCAATTGACGGCATCTTCCACGCAGATTATGGATAATACCCGCATGGCTGTGCAGAACTCAGGCGAAGTGAACAAAGTCGCCGCATTCATCCGTGAAATCTCAGAACAGACCAATCTGCTCGGCCTGAATGCAGCCATCGAAGCGGCCCGAGCAGGTGAAGCAGGCGCAGGATTCAGCGTCGTTGCATCTGAAGTGCGTAAACTTTCTACAGGTACCAAAGAAGCTACGGTGAATATCGAACGTTCCTTGAAAGATGTTCAGCATTCCATTCAGCAGATGGAGCAGGAGATCACATCCATCTCACAGTCTAGCAACCAACAAGCGGTGCTGGTAACCGAGTTCAGCGAGGTCATTGATCAGTTGAACAGTGTAAGCCGTGATCTGAAAGTGTTTATTGAATCCATGTTGCTGAAGGCGGAATAGATCCGATTACGATTACCCTAATTCAAATGACCAACCATATATAAGAGACACAACACCAAAGCGTTATCGAGCACTACAGTTCCAACTCAATAACTTGATCACCAGGCATGCTGATAATCACATTCAGCATCCACATTGAACTCCCTGCGCGATAGACGTCACGGGGAGTTTTTTTATTTTAAATAAAATGAGCCCGCTACATCACGGTCCTTCTATGCATAGATGAGCTTCCACAGCATCATAACCGCCAAACCAACCATGACCACAGCGGACAACCGATTAAACACCAGACTGATGCGTCCAGTTCGATCCGTTCTGCCAATCACCCTGCCTGCGCCTGCAAGTCCCAAGAACCATATCCACGATACAGCCGCGGCTGTTAGGGCAAAATAAATGCGCTCCACCCCTTCATACTGAAGTGAACTGGTGCCAATCACGGCAACCGTGTCCAGCAGAGCATGGGGATTGAGTAAAGATACGGATGCGGCGAACGCAATCTGTCTCCCTGCTGACATTACCGTCTGCGAACCTTCCACAGATTCGGACGACCTCCAAATACTCCATGCCATATATAGCAGAAACAAGCTTCCTACTGCATACATCACATTCGCTAGCAATGGCCATTGCAACAAAATGAGCGACACCCCTCCAACGGCTGCCCCGATCAACAACGTATCACTGACCCCTGCCGTTATTACAGCAGGCAGGGCATGTATATAACGCCTCTGGCTCATGCCTTGGTTAAAAATAAATACATTCTGCACACCCAGTGGCAAGATCAGGCCAAACGCCAGAACCACTGCGTGAATAACAACCTCCATCGCGCTTCCCCCTTATCTCTGTATTCCATAGTAGGGCAGATGATGGCTGACGTAACCAACCACTTGGATGGCATCAGACCCAACCAAATGATATATTGTTTGTTACAAAGAAAACCGGAGGTGATTCTGCCAGTTATGGAACGTTCTGATTCTCGGCTAAGCATGGGGTGGAAGCCGAACCCTTCTCTCGACTTGCCCTTATATCGCCAGATTGAAGCCTATATCCGGCAGAAAATCACAACGGGCGAATGGTCCGCAGGATATCGTCTCCCCTCACAGCGATTATGGGCTAAGTCCATGGGCGTAAACCGCAGTACATTGGTCACCGCCCTGGATAATCTGGCCGCCGCGGGTCTACTTGAAGGCAGACATGGCGGGGGAACCTATATTTCCGGCTCCGGTTGGCATGGTATGGCTCACGAAGCGATGCCCAACTGGAATGAAGCCATTGAGGAGGGCTGGTATTATCCCAACCTGCCCGAGATCCAGCAGATTAATCAGGCTGAATTTCGGCCCGGCATCATACGTCTTGGCACAGGGGAGCTTGCCCCGGAGCTGATGCCTCAGGATGCTTTCAACGACATTCTGTACTCCCTGTCCCATCGTTCTCGTACACTCAACTATCTGGAACCTCAAGGAAGCTTGGAGCTTCGCGAGGCTTTATCCGTCCATTTGCAGACTACCGGCATTCAGGCCTCTCCAGATTCCATACTAATCGTATCCGGCTCTCTTCAGGCACTGCATTTGATTTCGGTCGGACTGCTCCCTCGCGGATCAGCGGTTCTGCTGGAAAAACCGTCGTATCTCTATTCGATTCACGCCTTTCAGTCAGCAGGGTTGAAAATGAGTGGTATCCCGATGGATAACGAAGGCGTACACATTGCACGTCTGGAGGACGCGGCGCAGCATGTCAAAGATCAAGATCACATCTCGCTTCTCTATACGATCCCGAGCTTTCACAATCCCACCGGCTCTGTGATGAGTGATCACCGTCGGGAAGAGCTGATGACCACCGCTCGAACACTAGGCATCTCCATACTGGAGGATGCCGCCTATAGTGATCTGTGGCTGGATACACCTCCTCCGTCATCGCTGAAGGCGCGTGACCAGGAAGGACGGGTGCTGCATATGGGTACCCTGTCAAAGGCAGTCAGTCCTGGACTGCGCCTCGGATGGCTGGTTGGGCCAGAGCCGGTCATTCGTCGTCTCGCAGATATCAAGATGCAGACCGATTATGGTACCAGTTCACTCGCCCAAGAAGCTGCTGCCCTGTGGTTCGCAGAAGGACATCACGCTGGACATATGGAACGCCTTCGTCCTGAACTTCGCAAACGCAGAGACTTCATGCTGGAGCTGCTTCAACGTCACTTCCATGGGATTGCGGAGTGGAAGATACCCGCTGGCGGGTTTTACATCTGGTTGCAATTCACTGTCTCCCCTCTTTCTATCCGCCAATTGTTCCATACCTGTCTGGAGCAAAATGTACTTATCCACCCGGGCTATCTGTATGACCGGTTAGATGCGAGTCACATTCGGCTCTCATACGCGTATGCTTCACCTGATGAGATGGAACATGGGTTAAAATGCCTCGCAGAAGCTGTCCACAGGCTCATGGATTCTGGCTCCTGACTTCGAATGTTGGTTCCTGATTTCACAACCAAAAAACAGCCTTGACCTGAAAGGACCATGTCCTTCAGATCAAGGCTGTTAGTGTAAGTTTTGTAAGATTGGTCGAATACCAAAAACGAGCAGATACCAGCTTCGCTGCGAGATTGCCTCGAATGTTTTACCCTTTTACCGCACCCTCCGCAATACCCTCCATGATGAACTTCTGGAAGAACGCATAGATCAGGATAACCGGAATCGCAGTCAGTACCAGGGAGGACAGAATCAACGGCCATTCCTTGTTATATTCACCAAACAGCATGTTCGTGGACAGTATCAGCGTATAACGATTCACATCGGTCAGCATGAGCAGTGGCAACAAGAAGTCATTCCAGATCCACAGGAAGTCCAGAATCGCGATGGTGACTGTGATCGGCAGCAAGAGTGGGAAGATAATCTGGAAGAATGTCTGGAACTCATTACATCCGTCCATCTGAGCTGATTCTTCCAATTCACGCGGAATGGACTTCACAAACCCGTGATAGAGGAATATTGCCATGTTCACGCCAAGTCCGATATAGATCAGGGCCAATCCGTACGTGCTTCCTTGCACCCCCATGCCTTTGGCTACCCGTGTCAGCGGAATCATGATCGAGTGGAACGGTACCAGCATGGATGCAACAAACAGGAAGAAGATCAGGTTGCTCAAACGTCCGGAGGTACGTGACAGCTTGTATCCCGCAAGTGAGGCACAGAAGACGATTCCCCCAATCCCCAGAAAGGATACAATTGCCGAGTTCATGGAACTGCCCAACAGATTGATTTTGTTAAACGCGTCCGAATAATTCTCCCAGTGCAACGTTGTTGGCAGCGCGAGAAAAGATTGGAACATCTCACCCTGTGTTTTGAAAGAGTTCACAACCGCCATGTAGATCGGCAGCATGGCGACGAGAGAACCCAGAATCAGCAGCAGTCGAATCAGATAACTGTTCAGTCGTTGCATCCTCATGCCTCCACCTCTTTCTTCTTCATGACGGTGATCTGGATGAGTGTAAAGATGAGTACGATGATGAACAGCACAACCGATTTGGCACTCGCATAGCCGTATCTGAAGTTGTTGGAGAATGCTTCTTCATAGATGTTCATCGTGATCACCTGCGTGGCCCGACCCGGTCCGCCACCAGTCAGTCCATACACCACTTCGAACACTTTGAATGCTCCGTTCAGCGTCAGGAAGAAACAGATGGTCACGGCATGAGTAATCATTGGCAACACCACATTGCGCAGTACCTGGAATGCGTTGGCCCCATCAATAACAGCCGCTTCTTTGAGACTTTTCGGCACACCCTGGAGAGCAGCCAGATAGATGATCATCATATACCCTACACCGTTCCAGAGCGATACGATCAGAATGGAGTAAAATGAAAACTTCGGATCACCCAGCCATTGCTGGTCGAGGAACGAAAAAGCCAGTTTCTCTGCGAGCTGTGGCAGCACCTGAGAGAAGATGAAGGTCCACATGAAAGCACTGATGATTGTACTGATCATGTTAGGCATGAAGAACAGCGTCCGGAAAAGCCCTTTGCTGCGCGTTCGTGACTCAATCAACACAGCGAGCAGCAAGGCAATTCCATTTTGCAGAATCAGCATAAATATTACATATTTCATCGTGAACCACAGAGAGTTCAGAAAGTCAGGATCTTCTTTGAACAATTCCACAAAATTGCCCAGACCGATAAAGCTGTAATCCTGATTAAGTCCGTTCCAATCCGTCAGACTATAGAACATGCCACTAAACGTGGGATACAGCAGGAAAATCGCATAGATGACAAAGGCAGGCGCAGTGAACGCGAGCAGTGACAGATACTTCTTGAACACATTCGTAGCCATTGGTTCTCCCCCTTTTCACTCGAAGCGGATGATTGTAAACGAGGGAACAAAGAACGTTCTGCCTGCCGTATCATCTGCTTGGAGACTGTGACGAAACAAAGTACCGCTCATTTGTTGACAAAACTCTCAGACCGTTGAGATTTGCCAACAAAAGCGGATACTCCATTCCTCGCAACTCCTTACTTGTTGACTTTGTTGTAGGATTTCCACGCCTTGTCGAGCGCATCGATAACCTGCTGTTGATTTAATTGCCCAGAGTAGTAGCCTTGCAACGCTTTGCCTGACTCGTCTTTCACCGCTTGAGGGAGGGATGGGTCCTCATAAGCTTTACCTTCACTCACATATTTCTGGGCATCGTCTACCCACGGGAAGCTCTTAAAGTCATGGATCTTGGCAATCGGATTGAATTTGAGCGCTTCGAAGAATGCACTTGAATCCTTGTCATCGAGAATGTAGTTCACGAAATCGAGTGCCACTTCTTTGTTTTTGCTAGATGACGATACTGCCAGTGAAGTGGAGGTGCTCAGATTGATTTTGGTATCATTCGGGTTGTCATTGATCGGCATTGGTGCTACACCAAAGTTCAAGTCCGGGTTGGACTTCAGAATGGTTTCGGCAAACCATGGTCCCTGAATCCACATCGCGGCGCTTCCTGATGCGAAGGCTGCTGAACCATCATCTCCGCCCACTTCCAGCGCTTTGTCCGTTCCATTGGCATTGACGAGATCAAAGATATCAAACAATGCTTTCATATCGGAGAAGGAGCCCTGATCCTGATTCATCTTCTCCACGAAATCTTTGTGCTCAGATTGAGTTAATGCACCCACAGTAAGTGGCAGGAATAATTGCGGAATCCAGGCTTCTTTGTAGGACAGTTCAAACGGTGTAATGTTGGCTGCTTTGAGTTTCTCCACGACCGCTTTCATTTCTGTTAACGTCGTTGGCACTTCCAGCCCTTGCTCTTCAAAAATATCTTTATTGTACAGATAGCCCCATGATACTGTTTCCAATGGAACGGCTACGACTTTGCCCTCCGCATCCGTTATGGAGGGTTTAACCGAATCCAGCAGCTTATCGACAAAAGGTTGGCCCGACAGGTCTTCCAGATATCCAGCTTTGCTGAACGGTGGAATCTCATTGACCGCATGCAAGGCGAACACATCCGGTGCATCATTGGAGGCGAGTCGTGTCTTCAGAATCTGAGGTGCATTATCCGCAGGCGGCATCTCCAGTTGCACGTTCACTTCAATGTTTTTCTCTGCTTTCTCCTTAGCTTTGAACTGTTCTATATATTTGTCGTAGTGTTCTTTCAGCCGAGGTTGTGCAACGAATACTTTGAGTGATACCGTGCTGCCTGATGCCGATTCCTCCTGCCCATTGTCCGTTCCTGCATTGGAACCGCAACCTGCGAGCAGAACACTGACCAGTACCGCACTTGCTACGCTTTTCCATACTTTCATCTCTTATGACCTCCCGGTGTGTAACTGGTTTGTCTTTCATAGGCTCATTATATATCAGAAAATGAAAGCGCTTCATTGGACAAAATTAGACTTGTGTATTGGATTATTTTAAACCTTAATCCTGCCGCAAATGCTCTCTCAAACGTCTCATTCCGTACTACTGCCTGATTTACCTGATATACGAGCCTGTCCCTTCCGCATCTCCCCTGGAGATATTCCGAAATGCTTCTTAAACACTCGATAGAAGTAGGACACATCCTCATAACCCGCCATCTCGGCAATATGCTTGAACGGAATCTGTTCATCCATCACCCATTCTTTCGCTCTCGTCATACGTAATTGGACAACATAGTCGGTCACATTCACCTCATACTCTTTCTTGAATACCTTGCTGAGATATTCCTTGCTAACAAAAAAGATCTGGGCGAGCTGCTCCAGCGTAATCATCTCCATACAGTGTTGCTCAATGTATTGTTTCACCTCGTCCAGGTTCAGCTTATTCTTGAACTTACGCTGCGCAATCAGCTGCTCCAAAGCCTGATAGTACGGAGTCGAAATCCATGTGATCGTGGATTCGATGGAAGCCAGCGCAGCCGCAGGAGGTAGCGCCGTTGCTTCGGGCCGCTCGTACAAGCCATTGGAGACGCACAGTTCGTCCAGCAAAGCCTGTAATTCATGAGCCACCCTTCCAAGCTGCCGAGGTCTGTTAATCTCGCATCGTTCCAGCTTCTGCTGTAATTGCTGGAACCACTCCCGCAGACTCTGAACGTTCAGGTCATTAAACCGCAGGCGGGCCTGTTGCTGAAACAGGGAGAACTCACCTGCGAACGAAGATGGGTACGATTCCCACGATTCAGGTGCTGATTCAACCTTTTCCAACTCCTTTGCACATTTAGCAAGTACACCATTCAGTTCATCCGGATTCACCGGTTTGAGCAGATAATCTGCAGCCCGATGCCGGATCGCATGTTTTGCATAATTGAAGTCATCAAATCCGCTCACCACGATCACCTTGATCTGTGGGTATTGTCCGCTAAGCGTCTGCAACAGCTCCACACCGTCTGTGCCGGGCATGCGCATGTCCGTAATGATAATGTGAGGCTGATGCTGCTTGACCAGTTGAATGGCCTGCTCACCATCCTCTGCCTCACCTGCAACGGTCATGCCGAGTTCATTCCAATCTCCCAGGTTGCGCAAAATATCCCGGTTCCACGGTTCATCGTCCACTAGCAGCACTCTGTACAGTTCTTTGTTCACAAGGCTTCGCCTCCTGTATTGCAGGGGATTCGTACCGTAACGCTCGTCCCCTGTCCGTATTCACTTTCCATGCTCATCCCATATTCAGGTCCAAAATGCATTATAATTCGTGAGGCAGCATTGACCAGTCCAATACTTGTACCTGAACTCCACACCCGATCTGCCTGCAAGGTAAGCCGCTCCAGTCTGGATTGCATCTCCGTTAGTTTCTCAGCATCCATACCCACGCCGTTATCACGAATTCGAATGGTTACATCTGTAGGTTCACAGACGACTTCAATGCCCAGCTTCCACTCGCCCGGTTTCTTCTCCAATGCATGTAAAAATGCGTTCTCCACAATGGGTTGCAAAGACAACTTGGGAATATAACATGCCCGAAGTTCCCCGGTAATCTCCAGGGTATATTCAAGCCTGCCGGCAAAACGTTGCTTCTGAATCAGCATATAATGCTCCAACTGATCGAGTTCAGACTGTAGAGGGACAAGTCCATCCGGCGCGCGCACAATATAACGAAACATCTCGCTTAAGGCTCGAATGACTTTGTAACTGTCTGCCGGTTTTTGCGAGTAGACCATGCCGCCAATCATCTGCAACGTATTTTGCAGGAAATGCGGATGGATCTGGGATTGCAGTGCTTTGAGCTCGGCCGTCTGCTTCTCAAGATTCATTAGGTAGTTGTCGCGAATATGTTCCCGAATACGACTAGCCATGCCGTGCAGATTTTTCTCCAGCAGACCAATCTCATCTACCCGGCCGCTTCGTACCACTTCCCTGTCCTTGATCAGCTGAATACCCTTCATGGAATTTGCCAGTCTGACAATGGGCTTTGATGTACGCCAGGCCACGAGCGCAGCCAGTCCCACAGATATGACGGTTGCCAGGCCACCCACAACCAGTCCGTATTTCATCGTGTCCAAAGCACTTTCGTTAACGACATGGGCAGGTACAATCTTGATCACACGCAATCCTGACGGCTCGATGGAGTGAAAGAATACATATTCTTTGGCTGTCCGTATGAAGCCCGAACTTTCTTTCGTGCTTGCCAATTTCTCCATTGCTTCCGCAGACGGCTGAATCTCTTGGTTTGGTTGATAGACCGGACTACCCGCGCTATCAGCAATGTATACCGCATAGTCTCCCCGGCTATCCAGCAGCTCCAGGGTCTGGTTGAACTCAGCCCACTTGACCTCCAGACTGATGGCCCCGATCTGTGCCTGATCCTCGAAGCGGTTCATACTACGGGTCATGTGAAACTTTTGCGGATCGTCCGGATCATTGATAATCGTAAAATCTTTATGTTGTGCAAAAAGCTCATGATATCCTTCCGGTATTTCCGATACCGCTTTGATGCGAGAATCCATCGAGTTGAAGGTGAACAAGGTGTCCAATTCCTTCAGGTACAGTTCAACGCCAAATACATAATTGCCAGCAGAATAGTATACACTGTTCAGCATATTGAACATGGCCTTCTGTTCATCGAATCGACTGGCCGCCGGCGCTTCCTCGTTCAACGCCAGATATTGATGCAATTC
Organism: Paenibacillus sp. FSL H7-0942; assembly: GCF_045040715.1. Lineage (NCBI taxonomy): Bacteria > Bacillati > Bacillota > Bacilli > Caryophanales > Paenibacillaceae > Paenibacillus > Paenibacillus sp. FSL H7-0942. Next base: position 6,406,939 of record NZ_CP150279.1, read on the forward strand.
GTCACTGATCTGAATCGAATAGATAATGTTGTTCATGCGCGCGAACTGTTCACCCAGATAGATGGAGGCCCAGTTCATATTGGCTCGGTTGGTCTCCATAATCTCCTCTTCCATGGAAGAGCGGGTATTCTCAGCAGCCATAGCGGTCATGGCAATGACGGGCAGAACGGCCAGCAGCGTCATGGTAAGAATCAATTTATTGCGAATGCTACGTTTGAAAGGATCTATCAGCTTCCGATAACATTCGGTAAACACAGCGCATCCACTCCTGAGCTAAAATAGACAAACGCCCCAGCATGGAAGCTGAGGGCGCTTTGGTCTTTATATTCGTTTGGAAATGTTAAAATATCACGTTATACAATAGAATGAATGGTTACACGAGATCACTACGAGGTCAGAACAACCTTCTGATCGCTGTTATCCCCGGATTTTTTTGATTCCCTTTTCTAAGGGGAAAATCCGTTGATAAAGGCGAGGTATATGCTTCCGATGCAGCTTTCTTTCAGAAAGCTTTTAGCTCCGCTTCCTCAGGTTTCTTCTGCCCTCTCCGTTAACGTGTACATGTTGAATTCAACTTATATACCTATATTTATTATTTCCTATTATTGTTCGACAATCCGTATGCCCCAAGGCTCCAACTCGATCTTCTCTCCCGCAGCAATCGGGGTTCCTGCCAAAAGTTCCGTCCCTTCCCCATAAGCATTCACGAAGGATGTTGCCTCATCTGCATAATTGAAATAGTAGCGAATCGTGTTCCCCTGATCGTTCACACCTGTCTTCACAATGATAGGAAAAGCCAGCTCCTGATCAGCTCCCCATACGCCCGCTTCCTTCATGACACGTTCCAACACCTTACGGATCACCGCAGAACTGGTGAAACAGCCGACATAGGTTGCTTTCCCTTTTCCATAGGCATTCTGGGTAATTGCCGCATATTCACCCCAATGTGGATGATCATACCAAGCGAGTACTTCAGCCGTTGTCGGCGTAATCAGTTCCATCCAGGTGTGAACCTGGTTCTGCTCCTCACCAACCTTGAATGGATCATCGCGCAGCGAAACATGTTTTGGCTCTACAAAAAGGTTATAGCTGATCCCGCATGCCTCACTAATTAGCCCGGGCTGGCGGGTAGAACGTACCTTGATATGCTCATTTGCAAATCCGCTTTTGAACGAATAGACGATATGTCCGCCATCCTGTACGAATTGATTTAATTTTTCCAACAGTGCATCCGAAGCAGCATACAGAGCAGGTACAACGAGTACGTCATACTCCGCATAACTCTCAACCGATGGGTCGATGAGGTCACAGCCAATGTTCATCTTGTACAATTCATCGTACATCCAGCGCACCACATCATTGTAGTTCTTATCACTGGTGAAGTTAAAACCAAACCACTTGATGGATGTCAGTGCCTCATTACTGAACAGCACGGCTACCCGATTCGTTTTCTTCAGATTCACGAGCTTTGGACTGAGACGGGCAAAATCCCTGCCAATGGTCTTTGCTTCGTTGTACACCGGATTCGGTTCGAAATCATGACTGAGCAATCCTTTCCAATACGTCTCAAACGAATTGTGCAACGAATGCCAGTGCCAGTAGGCGACCATGTTCGCTCCTGATGCCAGATGACTGAATGCCTGCAAGCGCAGCTGCCCCGGATAGGGAACCCAATGCCAGAACGCCTGCGCTTCGGTCTCCAGCACCAGATAGTTCGATTGTTTGGTTGAACGTGCCACATCCCCGCCGAATGAAATTTCAATGCCCGTCAGATCATCCTGGGAAGGATGGTAGATGTCCACACTGGTGATGTCAAAAGGTTTCGATGCGGCAAAATGGTCCACATCCCCTTGAATGCCGTAGGAATATCCACGCCAATCAAAGTCAAAATTCTGGGTAACAAACTGTCCTTCCTGTTTGTATTCATTCACGATCCCCACTTGCCAAGCCAAAAAGTTGGTTACCAGCTGCCGCTGGAACTTGGCAAATTCAGCGCCAAGACTACCGTTGATCGTTCCTACAACAGACGGGAAGTCTTCCCAGCTATTGATTCGATTGCTCCAGTAGTCGAGGCCAAATTCCTTGTTGAGTTCATCCAGAGAACTGAACTTGTTCCGCATGTATTTGACGAATTGCAGTTGTACATTATCTCCGGCCGTATTGTAATGCTTCGTCTCGTTATCTGTCTGATAACCTATGACCGCTGGATGTGTGCTTACCCGAGAGATCAGCTTGCGGATGATCCGTTCAGCATAGAATAGATAGGTTGGGTGTGTAATATCCATGATCTGTCTTGCGCCGTATTTGCCAGGTCCCTGTGAGGTGGTAGCCAGCACGTCCGGATGTTCCTTGACCATCCATGTAGGAACAGCATACGTTGGTGTGCCAACGATAACCTGAATCCCTGCCTCATGCATGGCATTGAGCACACGGTCTACGGAAGAGAAGTCAAATACGCCATTCTGTGGTTCATGGGTACTCCAGGTTGATTCTGCAATACGGACCACGTTGATCCCTGCATCCTTCATCATCTGAATGTCCTTGTCCAATCTTTCGTAGGGCATATATTCATCATAGTAAGCTACGCCATATAATAATTTGTCCATGATTTAATCTCCTTTTTAGGTGGAAAATATAATGATCTTGACGTGTGCAAGAGTTGACATATTCCAATCCGTAATGGTAGCGTTTACATTAATGTCGGTTGAAGAACTTGGATTGTTCAGCAACCACTTCAAACGCTGATATGTTAAATGGATTAACCATCCTCACGTTAAACTGATTATAATGAAGTATACTACGGGTGCCGATTGTATAAGGCAAGTTGTTTTTACCCTTTTCCGAGGTGAATATGATGGATATCCGATCACAGCTCCGAGAAATGCCTCACCATACGCTGGCCCACTGGCTGCCTATTATCGACAGTAACATCAAATTCTATGGTGCGCACAGCCAACAAGTACCCTATGGATGGGCGATGCCGGAGGAATCACATCCGGGCTTTGAGATTATGTTGATCATCGAAGGTACGCAGGAGAGTGTGATTCACGGGTATACCTATACCGTGGAGGAAGGTTCCATTCTTCTCATTCCTCCCGGGTTCAAACATACAAATCAATGTGTATCCACGGAAGGCATGACTTATTTTAGCGCTCACTTTAATGTGGATGATCCCGTCTTCACCCTGAAGCTGATGTCACAGCACAGCCGAATCTACGCAGCAGGTACGGCAGATAATAAGAAGATTCGCGTTGTGCTGGAGAGTTGGATGGACATGATTAACGTATCTGAAGCCTACACGTCCACTGATAAAATGATCATGCAGGCACGCATGTTTGAACTGTTCGCCCTGTTGTCCCAAGCTGCTGACAATGAACCGGAGTCCACCACTTCCGTTGCTGCTTCACATGCACCAGCGCCAACAGCCATGCATTATGCGGGAGCTATAGCGGAGGCGATCAAGCAGGCATTCCATGCCCAGCTTCGAACCAAGGAAAGCAGTGTAACCACGGTCAAAGTAGAGCAGATTATATCCTCGTTTGGCATCAGCCCGGGATATGGTTTGCAGGTCTTTCGCAAGGTGTACGGGCGTTCCCCCAGGGCTTACCTGTCCAGCTTGAAGTTGCAGGAGGCCAAAGTGCTGATCGAACAGCCAGAGCTGTCGCTCGGGGAAATTGCGTGGAAGCTCGGTTACACCCATCTGTCCCATTTCAGCAGACAATTCAAACGTTGGACAGGCCAAAGCCCGCTTCAATATCGCAATCATCATGCAGATGCATCAGGTGATCCTGTATCCTACAGATCGGAATCGAGTCCAGAATCTTGATTACGGATACGTTTGTACTCTTCCGGCGTGTTCATATTACTCATTTGCATCGCTACTTGATGGACACCAGCTCTCTCAAGCTCTTCCGCTTCGACATAACAGCACCCGATCTCTTCAAGCCATCGCATAACTCGAAGATGATCCTGTATCAGACGCTGCTCCAGATCAGGGAGCACTCGTATGTGGTAAGCCCCTGCAAGAGGGTGGACATGTCCATCCACGCGTGGAACGATAGCAGAATAAGAGTCATGCGATTCGGCCAGCTTTTTTATCCCATCAAAGAAAGACGTTTGCAGGAGCGGCATATCGCAGGCGCATACCAGATTCCAGTCTGTATCGGAAGCTTCCAGCGCCGCGTGAAGACCGGCGAGTGGCCCCTTCCCCGGATAGTGATCCTGAACGCATTCGTAGCCCATTGTACCGTAGGTTGTCACATTGGGTCCGGCAGCCACGATGATACGGGATACGGCGGGTCTCATGGCCTTTGTGACATGTTGCAGTACAACGGAACCATTCAGTTCCAGCATGGCCTTGTTGGTCCCCATGCGACTGGATAATCCTCCTGCCAATATGATGCCTGTCCATTCACGCGTGTTCATGTTGTTATCCTCCCTCCTGGTAACGATATGTGTTTGACTACATCAATTTCAAAACGTTCGCTATGCATTGAATCCCCTTTCAACAAATGATACATTGAACAATATGCATTTGAAAGGAATGGCTTAATTGGACAGACCTGCACCTTCAAGAGGCAATCCCTCATTGGTTTCTCTGAAACTATATAACTTTTTCATATATGGAGCCATCTCGATCTTTGCCGGATTCCTGCAGTTGTATCTGCAAGAGATTGGTATGACCAAACTGGAGATTGGCAGTCTGATGGCGATTGGACCCTTTGTATCCTTGTTTGCCAACCCGTTCTGGGGTTTCTGGAGCGATAAATCTCGCAACATTCGCATCATTCTGATGATTATGATGGGAGGCACATTTGTGCTCGCCCAGGGTGTATTCTATGCGCCCACTTATACATGGATCTATGTAGCTATGATTTTCTTTTATTTTTTTCAAAGTCCATTATTCGCCCAAACGAACAGTCTGATTCTCGGATATATCGATGGGACAACCCAAAAATTTGGGTCATTCCGGCTCTGGGGTTCACTCGGTTGGGCGCTGACTGCTGTCGCTGCCGGACCGCTCATTGACCGTTTTGGCATCGGCAGTGTATCCATTATATTTGCGTGCATGATTGCCACCGCCTTTATATTATCCGTATTTCTGCCCAGACAGCCGATCGCTTCGGATACACCTGTGGTTACTTTTCGGCGGTTTGGCAAAGTCATGTTCAATCCGTATTTTATGGCATTTATCGGCCTGGGTGTACTCGTATCGGTGCCTAATGCGATGAACAGTACGTTTATGTCACTATATATTGTAGAAATGGGTGGCGACAAACAGATGGTCGGCTGGGCCATCTTCACCTCATCCATTCTCGAAGTCGGCGTATTCCTGCTGCTAGATCGCTTGCTCAAACGCAAAATGAGCATGCTCCTGGCATCCCTTATCCTGATCAGTGTGCTGTTTGCACTTCGCTGGCAGCTCATGGCACTGGCTAACAACCCGCTGGAGATTGTATTCATTCAGTTGATGCACTCCATTACGTTTGGTGGGTACTTCTATGTAGGTACGCAACTGACCATGCTGTTTATCCCAAGACCTTATCGTTCTTCCGGTCAAGCTGTCTACACGATGGCCTGGGGCGGTCTCTCCGGCGTCATTGCCGGTCTGTTCGGCGGCTGGTTGTTCCAGAGCTTCGGTGCAGAAATCATGTATAGCATTGGCGTATTCTTCTCGCTCATCGGCGCTGTTGGATTCAGCATCATGTGGTTATCGAATCGACGTAACGGCTATCAGCCGGTTGTATTGACGGAGATGGGTAATATGGATGAGGACAGATAATCTTTTGTTTGAAAAAGTTGAAAGATTTCCACTGGAGCACTACGAGGACAGAACAATCTTTCGATCGCTGTTATCCCCTGATTTTCTTGATTCCCTTTCTTCAAGGGTAAAATCCGGGGATAAAGCGGAGCTGTAGTTCGTTCTATCATAATATGAATATGATGCTAGTTTCTCTATAGATTTTAACTAATCATTAAACTGAACAAACACATGCATATACTTATCTAATCCTGGAAAACCGGTTGTACCTTTGATATCCAAGAAATTCAGTTTCTCTTTCCAGTCTACTCTTTCTTGATCGGAGTCATCAGTCGAGAGTTCAAAAATATATGCTAAGACAAATGCATCCATACTCGAGACCCCGTTTTTCAATTGTACCCACTCTTGAGGGAGCACAACTTGATTGTTACCCGCTGTGATTTCTTTGCCAGAGAAATTAAGAATCAGTTCTTGTCCTTCATTTTTAATCGTGGTGATTTTTTTCTTTCCATCCCATTTAAACGTTGCTCCAGATCGTTTAAAAACATCTTTCACTGGGATATAAATGGATTTATAAGTTGTTTTTGTTGCCTTTCCATCCTTTATGACACTTAGTTCAACTTTTTTTAGTGATGAATTGTACACATTCGCCGCACGTTCCTTAAAAGGTAGATCCATTAGGGATTGGTCCAAAGCAGCAGAGGCAACAGAGCCTACACAGACAGCTAAAGTTAACATCAACAATAAAGAAACAAATCGCTTCATCTTGATTCCTCCTTGAAATTATTGTTCACATTAACTTAAACGTCGAAAGTTGGAAAAATGTTCATTTAAGTATCCCGTTGTATTAATAATTATTTTTTGTGTATCCACGCAGAACCAGGACTTGTATTAGTACAACCTTCTTTAATCAATTGCAGGCGCACAAGAAAAAGGCGTCTCCATTGGCTTATTGCCCTGGAGACGCCTTTTACGTTCATAGATTTAAGTTTACTGCTAACCTATCGTCCTACCTATGTTCACATTACGCCTTCGGCAGTTGGAACGAGCTTTTCAGGGATACGACCCGGTTAAATACCGGACGTCCTGGCTCGGAATGTTTCGGATCTACACTAAAGTAACCGTGACGGAAGAATTGGAATTTATCCTGAGCATTCGCTTCTTTCATCTCTTGTTCCACATACCCATTAACAATCTCAAGGGAGTTCGGGTTCAATTGATCCAGGAACGTTTTCTCCGGTTGCTCTTCCACAACCTCAGTTTCAGCCCCAGCTACTGTCACTTCGACCTCTGCTTCTGGTGCTTCATCCAGGATCAACGGCTCATACAGACGGAATTCAGCAGGTACCGCTTGAGTCGCTTCTACCCAGTGGATTGTTCCTTTGACTTTACGGCCAGTGAAGCCACTGCCGCTCTTCGTCTCTACATCATAGGTACAATGAATCTCGGTCACATTGCCTGCTGCATCTTTGATCACATCGTTACATTTAATGAAGTATGCATGTTTCAGACGAACTTCGTTGCCAGGGAACAAACGGAAATATTTGTTCGGCGGATTTTCCATGAAATCGTCTTGTTCGATATAAATCTCACGGGAGAACGGAATTTGGCGATTACCCATCTCTGGGTTCTCCACATTGTTCTCTGCTTCAAGCCATTCCACTTGTCCTTCAGGATAGTTGGTGATGACCACTTTGAGTGGGTGCAGAACAGCCATCGTGCGTGGAGCTTTCAGTTTCAAGTCTTCACGTACAAAGTGCTCCAGCGTTTGCAGATCGATAACTCCATAGTTTTTGGAAATGCCTGTCTCATATACAAAATCACGAATAGCTTCCGGTGTATAACCCCGGCGGCGCAGACCCGAAATCGTTGGCATGCGCGGATCATCCCATCCATCCACATGGCCTTCGTCTACGAGCAGTTTCAGCTTCCGCTTGCTTGTCACCATCTGGGACAGGTTCAGGCGACCAAATTCGTATTGACGTGGTTGGTTCTCCATCTCACACTCGGCAATAACCCAGTCATAGAACGGGCGCTGATCCTCGAACTCCAAGGAGCAGAGGGAATGCGTTATACCTTCAATTGCATCTTCAAGCGGGTGAGCAAAGGCGTACATTGGATAGATACACCATTTGTCGCCCGTGTTATGATGGTGTGCATGTGAGATCCGGTAAATAACAGGATCGCGCAGATTGATATTAGGTGCAGACATATCGATCTTGGCACGCAGCACTTTCTCCCCGTTCTTGAATTCACCTGCACGCATACGTGTGAACAGGTCGAGATTCTCTTCCACCGAACGATCACGGTACGGGCTGTTCTTACCAGGCTCCGTCAGCGTTCCGCGCATTTCACGGATTTCGTCGGCGCTTTGGTCGTCGATGTAGGCTTTTCCTTTTTTAATCAACAAGACAGCACGGTTGTACATCTCATCAAAATAATCGGAGGCAAAACGTTTCTCGTTCCACTCGTATCCGAGCCATTTCACGTCTTCCTGAATCGATTGAACGTACTCTACATCTTCCTTGACCGGGTTTGTGTCATCAAAGCGCAGATTCGTTTTGCCGCCAAATTCGCCGCCCAGCGTAAAGTTAATCCAGATCGCCTTGGCATGGCCGATATGCAGATAACCGTTCGGTTCCGGAGGAAAACGGGTAATAACTTCCTGGACTTTCCCAGACCGGAGATCTTCGGTAATAATATTTTTGATAAAGTTAGGTGGGGTTGTACGATTGTCCACAGGTATCAAACCTTTCATGAATGGATTGGAGCCTTAGGGAATTGCAGCAATTCCGGCTATAATTCCTTAATAACGAAGTCATTTCCTGAAAAAATCTATTTTCTTGGAAAGTTTCGTACGCGTTTCATTTAAATATACCTTTAACGGGGGAGGAGTTCAATAAAGAACGGCACCAAAGTCAGGATAAGCCGTGCATAAATAGGCCCTAAACCATTTTGACGGGTTGGCTCGAATCATGTAGCATGATAGTAAAAACAAATTAAAGGGAGGGTTTCCCATTCCATCGAACTCGCTTAAACTGACCAAAGAACAGCAGGATGAAGCCATTCGCACCATCCAGTCTTATTTCGAAGAGGAACGTGGCGAAGAACTCGGCGATTTGGCCGCTTGGGGTGTCCTCGACCTGTTCATGACACAGCTCGCTCCCTACATATATAATCAGGCACTCCGTGACGCACGCACAACAGTCAATCAACGCATGGCCTCAATGGAAGAAGACCTGTTTGCACTGGAGCAAAAGTTACCCAAGACCTCACGTTAATCCACTACAAATACGTGTTCAAAAAATCTGGTTTTAATATTCGATGCTGATCATGCCGCTAGGCATAATTCGTAATCAAAAGTGGACTTTTTTGAACAACACTATACAAAGAAAGAAGGTTGCATTCATGTTTACCTATTCATTGGATGAATATACCGAACTCCGGCCACTGGCCATGGAACATACCAAACCGCTGTTCGAACTGACGGATCGTTCGCGGGATCAATTGAGACATTGGTTGCCGTGGGTGGATCATGTGACAGAAGTGGAACACACCTCGAACTTCATTACCAACGCGTTAAAACAAGGTGCCGAGAATGGCGGCTTCACCGCTGGGGTATGGTCAAAAGGAGATCTAGCCGGCGTCATCGGATTCCACGAGATTAACTGGACCAACCGCTCGGTAAGCATCGGATATTGGCTTGGAAAAGGCTTTGAGGGTCAAGGCTTGATGACAAGCGCTTGTCGCGTTCTGGTTGATTATGCTCTGGTGACCCTGGATCTGAATCGCGTCGAGATTCGCTCGGCAACGAATAACAAACGGAGTCGCGCTATCCCTGAAAGACTCGGATTTGTTCTCGAGGGTGTCATTCGTCAGGCAGAGAAACTGCCTAAAGGTTACGTGAACCATGCAGTATACGGTATGCTTCAGCATGAATGGGAACTCTTGCGCTAATTCGCCTACATAATGAATCGGGAGTAATCTCTCCCAACATAATAGATCAACACGAATACCCTCGATCTCCACGGAATGTGGTGGACAGAGGGTATTTATTTTATTGTATCCATGACTTTTAGAGTGCTCGGACCATGCCACCATCCACAATCAATGAGGTTCCGGTAATGTACGTATTGGCCCCGGATAACAGGAACACCACCGCTTTGGCAAACTCCTCTGGTTGACCATAACGGCCCAGTGGAATCTCTTTACGGAATTGGTCAGATACCTCCTCCTCACTGATTCCGTTCTGCTCAGCCCGTGCTGCATCCAGCTCACGTATACGGTCTGTTGCAATACGTCCTGGCGCCACCGTGTTGATCAAAATTCCGTATGGAGCCAGCTCCTGGGATAACGTCTTCGCCAATCCAAACACGCCAGTACGGAACGTGTTGGACAGCACCAGACCCGGAATGGGCTGTTTCACCGAAGTTGAAGCGATATTGACAATGTGTCCTCCGCTTTCTTTCATATAAGGAAGAGCGCCACGAATCAGCCTTACATAACTGAGCACATTTAATTCAAATGCACGTTCCCAATCTTCATCCGTCAGTGACTCAAATGAACCCGATGGCGGGCCACCCGAATTGTTCACCAGAATATCAATCTGTCCAAACAGCTCCGCTGTCTTGTGAATAAGAGCCTCAATATCTTCCTTGCGTGTCACATCGGTTGCACAATATTCCACACGTCCGCCACCACCAAGCGCTAGAAGCTCCTGCTTCACTGCTGCGAGCTTTTCTTCGCTCCGGCTGGCAAGCATGACGTCAGCACCTTCTGCTGCCAATTGAGCGGCTACCGCTTTGCCCAGTCCTCGACTGGAAGCCAGCACCAGTGCTTTTTTACCTTGAAGTCCCATGTCCATCGTTGTTCCTCCTCCTCAGCTATGTTTCTATTTGGTCTGGATAAAATAACCCATAAGAATATCGTCCACATATTTGCCTCCGATATAAAACTCGGAAACCAACCTGCCTTCCGTCACAAATCCACACTGTGTATAAAACGTGATGGCTCCCGGATTGCTGGAAAGTACACGTAGCCTGAGCTTGCGAACGCCTTGTTGGGCCGCATGCTGCTTAATGGCATCCATCAAAGCTGTGGCAATGCCACAACGCCGATCATGAGGATGAACCGCAATATGAATCTCGTAGACATGACGGTTGACGGGCATACCTGTGGCTGGATTAAAGCCCACATAACCACATACCCGCTCTCCCTGCACCGCAATCAATTGACTGCCTGGCGGGCAATGTTGCAGATATTGTTGCCTGGAACGCCATTGCATCGGTGCAGGAGAGGTGTATTTGTCCCATACCAGGGTATCCAACTCCATTAGCTGGGCTGCATCTTTAATCTCGGATGGACGAATCGTAAATGTATGGCTGGTAAGCATAATGATTCAACCTTTCGTGCTATAGTCGACAACGCTGTGCGCTACAACGTCGGGAAAGTTAAGAGAGTTAAGAACGTTGAGAAACTTAGGAATAGGAAGACATTGTTCGTTTACTCCACTATTTAAGTTTTTTTGTTCTATATATTGTAGCATAGCCTCAGCTTTGACTAAAATTCCACTCGGTATTGAACCTTTTCGCAAAATGAAATAAACACTTAACCTTGCCGTAACGTCATGGTTTATACTGATTCGATAAGGAGGGGGATGCATGATGAACATCAAAGAGGCAGCAAGCAGGCTTGGTATATCGGCGAGAGCCATTCGTTTTTATGAGGAAAAAGGATTAATTCTCCCCGCCAAACAGTCCAGTAACGGGTATCGTACCTATACGGAGAATGATATCTGGCGGCTTCAGACCATTGCTGCACTGCGTGAGATTGGCATGTCGCTACAGGATATTACACATGCGCTAGGAGAGATTGATCAAGGGAATCAGCAGCGGCTGGAAGAATATCTGGAACTGCAACAGGCCGTCATGTATGCCCAGTGGATTGAGCTCAAACGTATGATGGATACAACCCAGCGCATGATTGATCTGAATCGTCAGGATGGTCCGTTGGATGTCAGCCATCTGCACGATCTCGCGGACAATGCCCGTCGCCTGCGCGAAGCACGGCAGAACTGGCATGATCGGTGGAATTATGACACGCAGGCAGCCATCCATGATCAGCGAGTGCAGGCGGAAGGCAGAGTCAGTACTGAACACTCCAATTCAGAGGGCAGGCATCATTCGGCCAACGCCTCACCTATAAGCGATGAGAATGAAGTTGCACATCCACACCAGGATGCAGATCATTCCACGCAGAGCGACTCCAATGATACGGTACAGTCTTCCTTTTATCTGTATCACAACTATGACGAAGCGCTCGAACAGACAGCTCATTGGATCTCTCCCGCCCTTGGTGAGAAAGGACTCGATATTGGTACCGGCACAGGTAATTTGGCTGGGAAACTGCTACAGCGCGGCGCAGACATGACTGCAATCGACCAATCCCGGGAGATGCTACGCAGATGTCGTACCAAATATCCCGAGATGCATGTGAAACTTGGTAATTTTATGGCGTTGCCTTTTACCGATCATTCCTTCGACTTTGTTGTATCCAGCTTTGCTTTCCATCATCTGAGTCCAGATCAGCAACTATTGGCCTTACAGGAGATGCAGCGGGTATTAACCTCGCGCGGACGTATCGGCCTAACCGATCTGATGTTTGTTGATGCGACTCACCGTGATTCCTATATTCGGCAGGCAGAAACCACAGGACACGAGGAACAGCTGCGCGCCTTACGCGAGCGTCACTTCCCTCGGCTGGGTGAGCTATGCAGCTGGCTGGAACAACAGGGCTATGTAACCAAGCATGTGCGGCATAATGAGCTGTTGTACACGTTGCTGGCGGTCCCGCTGCGCTAGTGGATTATGAGCATATGCCAAAAAGGCCATCCCGCCTTGATTAAAGGAGGATGACCTTGGTGTACATCATGCTATGAAATTACATATAGATATCAACAACCGTACGCTCAGTTGCACTGCGTGCTTGTCTGAACTCATCCAGTGAGATGCTTACTCCGCCTTGACGGTAACGGTTCGCTGTACGCTCAGTACGAATGTCTTTGCCATTCACCGCTACACGGCTCACAGCACCTTCGTTCAAGTGATAAATGAACGTCACTGGCTCACCTGCATACTCAAATTCGAATTGCATGCCGTTCAGCTCAGCTGGCAATACCGGGTCAATGACCAGATCGCCGCCCTCTTGACGAATGCCAAGTGCATTGGAGATCAGTTGGTTCATGTAGATTCCAGGGCCGCTGGAGTAGATTCTCCATCCGCCTTTCACCTGTACAGTGCCTTTACGAAGCTGGTCAAAATGCTCCTGTGCCTCATAACGCGTATTAAACTTGCCGTCCGAACTACTGAAGTACGAGTTCGCTTGGCGAATCTCCGCGTTAGGTACAACCTCGCCAATACCAACCGGGTTGATCATCGCGAGACCATTCCACACCTGATCTGTCTTACCCAGCTTCGCCATCGCTTCCACGTAACGGATATGGGCGTGCACATATTGCAAACCAATCTCACGTCCGAAGTTAGACGCTTGCTCTGCACGCTTGAAGTGTGTGCTTACACCACCAGCATATTGAGCTGGACGATTCATCAGACGCACGCCATCCGGGCACAGGAACTGTTCACGGATCAATGCGTAATGAGACTCTGCTTGCTCCGCATTCAGCAACTCACCAATCATGCTGCGCGTCATCGGCAACAGGCGATATTGAATGCCTGTCTCTGTGTCTGTTGGATGAAGCATCAGCTTCGCTTGGTCCGCTTCTTCCATGTATACAAAGCCTGGAATCACATCTGTGCCCAGCATGTAACGGTTAAAGTCCTCACGGATGCCTTGAGCCAGCACGTCAAGCTCCTGTGCAAAGTCCGCATCCTTGAATTTCAGCGCTTGCGAGAGCACATTCACGGACTGATACGTCAATGCCACCGTCCAACTGCTTACCATGTATTGCTTCAGCTGTGCATTGGCTGGTTGGAGCGTATCATCCCAGTCGCCATCTCCGTAGGAAGACAGGAACGTATCGTGCAGGAAGTGCGAACGGATATATTCAATCTCTTTTTTCGCGTGATCCAGTACCGTTGCCGTCTCTTCCGTGAACCCGAAGCTATGTTTAACGGTATAAGGTACTTTCTCATCCAGGATTGCATAGTCGCGAGTCGCTGTCAGGTAGTCGGCCAGCACTTTCAACGGCCATACGATGATGTCGCCATGACTCTCTTCCTGTTGAATCGCAAAGTATTTATCAAACATGAACCATTGCGGCCAGTTGCCATCATCTTCATATTGGTGGGTATAAACCATTTTGATGATATCGCGAACTTGCTCATATTTTTGCGTTGCCATAAAGTACTCCACCGGACCTTGGCACACATCCCGTGTACCCCAAGCCGCGCCGCCATACTGCTCCAAACCGTGAGGCACGGAGTAGTGAACCAGCATATTGTGGGTGTACCACCAAGCCAGCGCATTTACTTTGAACAGATCCTCAGCACTCTGACCTTCGCCACGGGACAAACGGAACCCGTTCATCACACCTGCGAAGAACTCGCGGTATGCCTGCACCTCCTCTTCAAACGTCAGGCTTGAACCTGCTACCACTCCGCTGTCCGCTTGGCCTTCCAATACCCCTTGTACCTTCAGCGTCCATTCAGCACTTGCTTCCAGACTAAGTGTAACCAGTGATGCGGAACCACTGCGGATACCACTTGCCAGCAACGTTTCGTCCCCTACATTCACAGCTGCGCCATCCACCGACATGCGGTATTGCAGATCTGGGTACGTTCCTGCACTAATCGCTTGTGGATCAGCCTTGAAGATCATTGTATCGCCATCCTGCGTCATATGCAGCGGATACTCGTATTCATTCACATTCATCGTAATTTGGTTTGTTACCAGGTAACGGTATGCTGTGCCACTTGTGGAGCGTACGTTCATGCTCACTTCGGTAGTATGTGCCCCTGTATAGTTCGTCACGATGATCGTATCGGATTCCGTTTTGTAGATCCAACGTACATAGTTGAAGCCAATCTCGAACAGGGAAGGCATCGTCAGCAGACGATATTGTCCGTCCATTTCCACATAAATGCGTTGTCCCGCCGTTTTCGGCACGTTTAATGCATTGCGAGCATTACTGATCATTTTATTAAAATTGGTGTTACCAATAACGAGTTGTGAGTTGAAAATACCGTACATATACGATGTTGTCGTAATAACCTGTGCTCCAAGTTGCACGTTGCCACCACTCATCAGAATGTGACCGTGTGGACGCTCTACGAGCAATTCTTTTGCTTTCAGAACGATATGCTCATAGCTGCCTGTGAAGAAGGATAACAGTTCCTCACCGCTGTGCTCTTCCTGATGACGATCAGGGAACAGATCATGAATCTCATCTTGCGTCAGGTCAAGCGTAACCAGTGGTTCACCAAGGAAGGAGGACAGTTTTACCTGTTCCAACGTGTCACCATTTTCCACAGTCAGAGCCTGTACTTCATTCCATGCTGCTGTAACTTCATCTCCGAATTCCAGTGCAGAGATCCCTTCGGCATGATTAGGCTTCGCCAGTCCATAAAAGACCACCTGAGCTTCTCCGTTCAGATTCAGCAGTTCAGATTGCAATGCCGTATAGGCAAATTCATACTGATATGTCTCATTTGCCAGCGTTGGGCGATTCAAGCTCTCTGGTTGATTCGTTTCCTTGTACGACAGACCGAAGAATTGGAATCCATCTGTGGAGTAACCAACTGCTTTCGTCAGGGAACCTTGTTGCATATATGGAAATGCACCGCCCTGAGGCTGGTTTTGACGGGAACAAACGACATAGCCTTTCGCCTCATCTTCAAACACCGTATGGTCAATGTATTGTGACAGATAAGCCTCATTACTACGTACCGCACCTGGATCTGCAAGCCCAACATCCTGTCCGTATACCACATCTACGTTATGTTGTTGTCCTGTGAGCTTCACATCCCAGAACCATACACCTTGAGGTGTAGCTGTAAATACGACCTGATAGCCAATGCCTTTTTCGCTACCTTCCAGCTGGACTGTGCCCTCCCAGATCAACTGGTTGCTGGATTGTGCCTTGCTTGTAATCACCTTGCTGTTCGAACGTACACCGAGCAACGGGAACGAGCTGATATTCTCTCCCTCGTGTACACGCAGGTACAGGTTGTTCAAAGATCCATCAATCTGGTTGCTGAGCAACTGGTTTAACATCGTTGTGCCGGATGTAGCTTGGTATAGGTCGCCACTGTTCAAAAAGGTAAAGGATAACTCTCCGGCACTTAACCGGATCGGTTCATTAATCATCGTTGTCATAAGGTTCACTCCTTGAATTAGTTAAAATCGAAACGTTTCGATAAATCTGAAAAAGAATAGGGGCCTCTTCAAACCGGCTTTTTACAGCCCGTCCGGACGATAACCCCATCATTAAACTTTTACTTCAGCATGCAGACAGTTCTTTATTGTTCAGACTTGGTCTAAATCGAACGTACAGAGCTGCGCTCGATCATATTAATCGTTAGCGTATATGAAGGGTCAACCGCTTCGCCATTGAGCATCTGGAATAACAGATGTCCGGCGAGCGACCCGGCTTCATGCTTCGGCTGGCGTATCGTTGTCAGCGGTGGATGCACATATTCGGACAACTGAATATCATCAAAACCGATCACGGAAATGTCATCCGGCACCGATACACCACGCTCTTCCAATGCCTTCAGGCCACCAATCGCCATCTCATCGTTACCGTAAAATACCGCTGAGGGAAGATCGCCCTGCATGATCATCATTTTGGTTGCACTGTATCCGCCCTCACGTACAAAATTACCGTTCAGACGCCATTTGGACTTTTCTTCAAGTCCCGCTTCCCGCATCGCTCGCAGATACCCTTGGTAACGGAGCGCGTTGTCATACGAGTTGGATGGGCCACTGATATAAGCAATCTTCTGATGTCCAGCCTGGATCAAGTGGCGGGTTGCAAGGTAACCACCCTGCTCTCCATCCACCAGCACGTTGACCAGATGGTCACTCGACAGCTGACGATCCATCACAATGATCGGAAAACGATGACCGGCAGATTCTACCAGAATATCATCATGAATGTTATGCGCCAGGATGATGGCTCCATCTACTCTTTTTTCACGCAAAAATCGCACTGCCGTTGAATCCCGTCCACCCATGGAGCTGCAAGCAATCAGGTCATACCCGTTCGCGAGGGCTACATCCTGTACACTACGGATCAACTCCGAGTAATACGGGCCCGACAGATCGGTCAGGATCAAAGCGATCGTGTTTGTCCGGCTCCGTTTCAGGTCCATGGCAAAGCCGTTCTTGCGGTAATTCAGTTCTCGTGCTGCCTCAAGCACTTTAGCCTTGGTCTTGGCACTAACCTTGCTATCCCCGCTCAGCGCATAGGAAGCAGTCGAGAGTGCTACACCTGCCAGCTTTGCCACATCCTTAATCGTTGCCATTCCACGTTCGCTCCTTCTAAACTAAAACAAATTCAAGGTTATCTACATTTTATACGATACATGGTTAGAACAACCACTAAATCCTTCATTATCGTTTATTAATCTTTATACATATCATAGGGATGGATGTCAATCGAAACGTTTCGAGGTGTTCTCAAAAAAATCCTCGTTCCCATCCTTATGGGGCCACGGTTGAATGCTTCCCGTTCCAATCCCTACCATTAGTGATGGTCATGACACGTCTTTCAATCTGGCGCTCTATAAACAGTTCGTGCCTAATACAATGAAACTGGCAGTAAACGCCAGATTGAAACGTTTCGACATTTTCATTATAGTCGGTGTTGATAGCGATTTCAACCACTTTATCTATTTTTCAAATAAAAAGTTGATTTGTTCAATCTGTCCATCCACGTCACTCCGTTTATAGTATATACTGCATAATAGTCGAGATCCGAGAATTACGCCAGTACACCAGGGGCATGAGACGAATACTGTCCCTGCTGACTTATGTAAGGAGACAGTTATCAAATGAATATTTCCAAGCCTATTTACCATAAAAAATCGCTGTCCCGCTCCGTTTCCTTGCAGAAGATTCAGTCCATCCCCGCTGCCCTGTTCAAGCTGCGCCATCTGGTGCAACTTCATGACCGTGAGGCGTTCTCCCGTACAGATGAGATGTGGAGCACACTTCATGTGTTATACGTCATTACTGCTGGCCAGGCCAGGCTGATCAGTACAGAGGGTAAACTGACATTAAATGCAGGCTGTGCATTCGTTCGGCAAGCTGGAAGCCTGCTTCAGCACGAGAACAAGCGCGGCTCCCTGTCGCCAGTACAGGGCATTGCTATTGCTTTTGATTCCACTGAAAATGAACAGCTGTTCTGGCCGTTCGGGATACCAGTTCCCATTGGAAGTCGCACTCTCACCGACAGGGCAGTAGAGCTGGTTCAAGCCAGTACGGCAGGCCGTGATTCCAGCCCCTTCAGGCCACATATGCTTTTCTATGAGTTACTGGATATTTTGCGGGATCATGCGGCTCATTCTGCTCATGAAGATCACTCCTGGCTCGATGCCGTGCTCAGACATATCCATCAGATGTATACCCATCCGTTAACCCGCGAACAATTGGCACGGGATGCAAATGTGAGTCCTGAGCATTTCTCACGGGAGTTCAAGAAACATACAGGTCTTACGTTTGTTGAATATGTAACTCGTCTCAGAATCAGGATGGCTCAGGAACATCTGTTGTTCGCGAACCCTACGCTACAGGAGATTGCACAACTGACAGGCTACAGGGACACCTTTTATCTGAGCCGCAAATTCAAACAGATGGTTGGATCAGCACCAACACACTACCGGAAAATGCCCAAAAAGATTGTTTCTTTGACTTACAACTATACGGCTTCACTTCTGGCATTGGGTCACACTCCCCACATGGGTGCCGTCGCCAGCTGGATGGAAGAAAAACGTGGTGAACATGTTCATGATGGTCATGAGCAATTTGAGCAGCATTCCGAATATGAGCTTGTTAAACATACGGATCTGATTGCAAACGCTCAGCCCGATGTCATTATCGGGTATGCACCACATCCCGCTTCTGATGAACTACGTCTGATCGCACCAACCATTCTGATGCCCTTTGAGGAAATTGATTGGCAGGAGCAGCTTCTTCTTTTGGGCCGAATTACCGGGCTTGAGTCCAATGCACAGGCGTTGTTAGATCAATATCATCAACTTGAGCAAGAAGCCAATCATACGTTAGACCAACAGATGGAAGGAACACGAGGGTCCGCCGTTTGCATGTTTATGATTGGAGAGGACGGCGCTTATATCTATGGTCATGGCTGGGGCAGAGCTTCTCATGTGCTGTATCAATCGCTGAGCTTCACTCCGCCGTCACGTATGGAGCAGGATGGGCAGTTACTTACGGGGTACGTTCATGTTCCGTTGTCCGAGATTCACTTGTATGCCGCAGATCACATGTTTGTCGCCTTCCCTGAGGAACCTGCCGAACGAGAAATGCTGGATAACCTGCTGAATCAGGAATCCTGGGGCACCCTATCCGCCGTTCGTGAAGGACGTGTATACGAGATTGATGCCGACATGTTCTATGGATTTGATCCCTTGTCCGTTATGGAGCAGTTGCAGCATATCATGCGTCACCTCACATCATAATTGTCCATGCAGTAGTGATCATAGTTGTCCATGTACAAATATCACATCTTCCTCTATGTTATTAATGAGAATAATAATCATTATTGATTATGCACAGGGGGAACAAAAATATGTTTGCTGCAAAAAAACGCTTTTCCGGCTTGCTGCTTATGCTCGCCATCATTATGATTCTGGCTGCATGTAGCAGCGGAACAGGCTCGACTGCCACTGAACAGACTTCGGCAGCGGGAACCGAAACAACAACAGCCTCTTCCGAGACGAACACAGACACGTCGTCCGGTTCAGACAATTCAAATGCTACACGGATCTACAAGTCATTAAGCGGAGATGTTGAAATTCCGGCTGAACCGAAACGAATCGTTACCGATATGTACGTAAGTGATCTGCTCGCACTGGGTGTGAAACCCGTTGGTGCTGTTCAATATTATTTGGAAAACCCGTTCTATGCAGATCAGGTAGCGGGCATAGAGAGTATTGGTGATCGGGCGGCGGTATCCATGGAGAAGGTTGTTGCCTTGAACCCGGATCTGATCATTACCTACTCTGATCAGGCCAGCGAAATTGAGAGTTATCAAAAAATCGCACCGACCGTGGTCATTCCGTATGGTACTTTCACCAATGTACACGACGAAATCCGGGGATTCGGAGAGCTGATGAACAAATCCGAAGCAGCCGAAGCTTGGCTGAAAACGTACGATGAACGGATTGAAGCCGCTCGCGCTAAGGTGAAAACAGTCATTAAACCGGAGGAAACCTTCTCCATCCTTGAAGTATCCGACAAAAGTTATTATGGATATGGAGACAATTTTGGTCGAGGAGGACAAGCGGTCTACAGTGCTTTGCAACTTGCCCCACTCGAAATCACCAAAAAAGAACTGATGGGTGATACCCAATGGAAAGAAATTTCGCGTGAAGTTGTTGGTGATTATGCAGGGGATCATATCTTCTTAACCGTTGGAGAGAACAATAAAAATTACCAAGGCGATTCCATCTGGCAATCCCTGCCGGCTGTGAAAAACAATCAGGTGTATGAGTTGCTGGAAGACCGTTACTGGTACTTCGACCCGATTGCGATTCAAGGTCAGGCTGAGGAATTCGCCGATATGATCGTAGAACGTGCCGAGCAAAACCGTAAATAACATAAGCATGAATACAGGTGTCCGGACAGGCTAATGAGCCTGCTCGGGCATTTATGTCATTTTGAGGAGGACTTACATATGCTTCGCCGTTTTATGTCTTATTATCGTCCTTACAAAAGGCTCTTTATATTGGACTTCTCCTGTGCCATCGCTGCCGCTCTGCTGGAGTTGGCCTTTCCACTCGCCGTTAACCGGGTGGTCGATCAACTGCTTCCGGCTGGCAATTGGTCCATGATCTTAGCGGCGTGTGTCGGGTTGCTCGGTATCTACCTGCTCAGTTCCTTTTTCCATTATGCAGTGACCTATTGGGGCCACAAGCTCGGTATTAACATCGAATCCGATATGCGGCGTGAACTGTTCCAGCGTGTACAGAAACAGTCCTTCCGCTTCTTCGATAACAATAAGACCGGGCATCTGGTCTCCCGCATGACCAACGATCTGATGGATATTGGTGAGATCGCGCATCATGGACCCGAGGATCTATTCATTGCCCTCATGACACTCGCTGGAGCTTTCGGGATTATGCTGGGGATCAACTGGCAGTTGGCTGTGATGACGTTCATCATTGTGCCGCTGATGATCTACCTGTCGCTGTATTTCAGTCGCAAAATGTCCAAGGCGTTCAAGCGCATGTTTGCGGATATCGCCGATTATAACGCACGAGTAGAGAACAATGTGAGCGGCATCCGTGTGGTACAGGCTTTTGCCAATGAAAAACATGAAGTAGGACGTTTCGTTGAGAACAATGAACGTTTCCGGCTTACAAAACTAATCACCTACCGTATTATGGCCTGGAACTCTTCACTTAGTTTTATCCTGATGAAATTTGTATCGCTGTTTGTACTGGTATGTGGAACCTGGTTTGTCATTCAAGGCAGTATGACCTACGGGGAATTCATCGCTTTTGTGATGCTCTCCAATGTATTCCTCGGACCGATCGAGAAGATTAACTCTGTCATCGAGACGTATCCCAAAGGCATCGCCGGATTCAGACGTTACCTGGAGCTTCTTGAAGCTGTACCGGATGTAGAAGATACACCACAAGCGAAACCGATTCCGGATGTCAAAGGAGATATTGCTTTCCATAACGTTACCTTCTCTTATGGAGAACACAAACCTACGCTGTCTGAGGTCAATCTGGATATCCAGGCAGGCCAGACGGTTGCTCTGGTTGGACCTTCCGGCGGGGGAAAAACTACGCTATGCAGTCTGATCCCACGTTTCTACGATGTGGATGCAGGACATATCTCCATTGATGGCATTCCCGTGAAGGACATGACACTGGAATCACTGCGCTCCCATATCGGGATTGTGCAGCAGGATATTTTCCTGTTTGATGGAACGATTCGAGAAAATATTGCATACGGCAAACTGAATGCTTCCGATGAGGAAATCTGGCAAGCCATTCGCCGGGCCCAACTGGAAGAGCTGGTACAGTCCCAGCCAGATGGACTCGATACCATGATCGGTGAACGTGGCGTGAAATTGTCCGGCGGACAGAAGCAACGTCTGTCTATCGCCAGAATGATCCTGAAAAACCCACCTATTCTCATTTTGGATGAAGCCACTTCCGCGCTCGATACCGAGACGGAAGCTGCCATTCAACTGGCCTTGTCCGAGCTGGCTCAGGGCCGTACGACATTGGTGATTGCCCATCGACTGGCGACCATTAGACACGCCGATCGCATCGTGGTGGTGGAGAATGGCAGCGTTGCTGAACAAGGAAGTCATGAAGAACTGCTCGCGCGTAAAGGCTCGTACAGCCGACTGCATCAAGCCCAGTTTGGTTAAATGCAATGACAGAACAACCCTCCCTCTTGAATAGAGGTGAAGGTTGTTTTGTTCATTTCAGGTATCCTTTGGATTTCCAAAATCGTTTTGCAAATGATTCAGCAGCGTAAGGCAGCTCCCCATTCAGTAAATCCTCATTCGCTTGAATGAGCACTTTGCGTCCATGTTCCAGCAAGTGAACGGCATGCAGTAACTGAGAGCCGCCGATGTAATGAAGTTCAAGCAACAATGGATCTTCTTCCTCGTCATCCTGAGCCGAGTATTCGATCAACACACTTTCCGAGCCGTCCGCATGTTGATGCAGGGTATAATAGTATTTCTCCACCTGCGTCTCCCCTTGAGCATCCACATACTCTCTTCCAATACGTAGCATAGCTGGCTGGGGAACACCATCAGACATCTGACCTGCTTGTCGAAATGCATAATATAACTCTCCAATCCACAGCCCGTGCCGATCATCATCATAATAATCGTCATATGGCTCCACGACAGGCAGTGCTAATAAATCGTGGATCAGTTGGTGCGAAATTAAGGAACGGGCATACTGATAATTCGATACAGACTGCAACAAGGTGCTCCATCCTTGCTCGCTTAACTGCTGAATATCAGCAGGTGAGTTCTCCGAAAATACGTTCCATTCCGACTTCTCATTGTTTAGATAACGATATGCTCCTGAGATCATCCAGACAGGTTCACCCGGTTGTACGATATGTTTATCAGGAGAGTTGGAACCTTGATCTGATGGCTCCATCTTAAGCAACAATGCACAATTGTGGTCATCCTGAAAATACAGACTACGGAAATACCCCTCCGTATGCTCATCTCCATAGACCGATACTCGGCAAAATTGCTCGTCCAACCAAAATTCATAGCTGTTCAGTAACTCATCCTCCTCTCTTACAGGTAACAAAGATGGATGAGTAAGACGCTCTATGTTCTCAGCGGTAATCCGATGATCTTCGAACCAATCCGGCGCATCTGGCTCTGATTCATCAGCATGAATGTACTTTCGGTTGATTACAGGTTGTCCTTGTTGCAGCCTCTTTAACATTTCTTCTCGCCAAGGAAACGGCTCTGTATCTTCATCAATCACACATTCAGGAACCAATAACGCCAACATGTCAAAGCCCCGCCATGGTCCGAGATCCTCCCATTCTTCAAGCTGACGCTTCACATTACGCTGTCCTTGAACCTGAATCATATATTGCTCGGTACTTACCAGCAATCCACCTTCTACATTCCCTCTCACTGTCAATTCTCCATGGTTATAATCCCCCCAGAACATATCCTCCACATAGAGATTACCTGTAATATATATTTCCTGCCCACCCACGATCATATAGGGCGTTATGAGATCCCCAAGTACAACCAGATTTGAACTGGCCGCGTCGGAACTTGTATTTCCAATATAACGATCCACTGTCAGATTTCCTTCAACCAAGATCAAAAAGGGTCCTTCATCCAACAACAGTTCACTGATATGAAGATCACCAGAATGTAACCATACTTCCTCGGCTTCAAATTCACCGTTGTGCGCTTCATTCTGAGTGTACATCCAACTTTCCTGAGGCAACTTCGTTTTGATATCAGCAAAAGACACCTTCTGACCTATCTGATGTATGGACATGTCCTGACACTCCTCATCCATTAATATATGGATAGAATCTATCTAATCTACAGATAGGACAACTACCCATTTTCATTATACTAGAGGAAATATACACCATTCCATAACAAAAACCCTCACCCGAGTAGAATGAAGGTTGAGCTTGTGAACGACAACAGCCCCAAGTCCATTAAATACATATATGATCTAGTCCATTCTTATAACTTCCCACCCAGAATGGCGTTCGCCCGCTCACGGAAATCCTTCGCCGCCTGCTCAGGCGTAATTTTGCCAAACAGCAGCAGATCATACAACTCACGTAATACCGCAGTGACCTCTGGCGCACCTACAGGATCAGGCGAGTCCATTTGAGTGCTGTTATCCGCAACCCAATCGATATAATCAAACACCTGCGCCAGCTCCGGTTCAACCACCAGCTTCATCCGCTCTTTGACACTGGATGAGACGGGCACACCCCGCTCCCCTTTGAGCAGCAGATTGGCATCCAAATCATTCACAAAAAAGCTGATGAACTTGGCAGCTTCCTCCTTATGTCTGGAATTACCCGCCATGGAGAAAAACATGCCTGGCTTCAAGAACAATCCATCCTGGCTGTTTGGCCCAGGCATTGGGGAGATGGTTAAGGGTTTGCCATAACGCTGAGCGGTGCTGATAAATTGGTTGGAATACCCCCAGCTAAACAAAGCCTCTCCCAGATAAAACGGGTCGTTATCAGGCTGACCAATATCTGATGTCCAGATATCCGGTGCAAAAATAAGCTTCTTCTCTGCGAGCTGCTGCATCCTGCCAAAGTACTCAATAAACAGCCCATCATCCTCATATCCCAATCTCTTGCCATCCTCGGCGTATAGCTTGGAACCATACTGTCTCAAGTAATACGCGAAAAACTGTTCCGGCGTAAAATAGGTTCCCAGATAGATGCCTTTCCCGAGCAATTGCTCGCCCATCCGGTCAAAATCCGCCCATGTCCACGTATCCGTTGGCAATTCAATATCATTGGCCTTTAACACTTCCGGATCATAGATGCTGAGCATGGCGTTAACCCCCAAACTGAGACCATAGGTTTTTCCATTCAGGCTACCACTCTCCAGCTGTTCCTTCTCAATATCTGTCGCGTCAATCAGTCCGCTCTGCATGTACGGCGTCATATCCTCCAACAGTTGCAGCGAGCTGTACTGGGACAGATAGGAGATGTCCATCTGGATAATGTCGGGCAACGCATTGCCTGCTGCATGTGGGGCAAGTTTTCTCCAGTATTCGTTGAAACTGCTATATTCGTATTCAATGTTCACATGTGGATTCAACTTCTCATACAGGTCGATAACGGCAATCGTTGCATTGTTGCGGAACTCTCCACCCCACCAAGCGATTCGCAGCGTTATCGGCTCTTCTTCCACAATCATGCCTGGCCTTTGATCCAACTGGTTCACGCAGCCAGGAAGAGTCAGCATAAGGCAGAGCATGCCTATCATTCGCATCCATCTTCCCATAACTTCTCCTCCTTACCTGGTGATGGGGGTGGCAGCAGCACCGTTACTCTCGTTCCAAGCCCCGGCCTGCTCTCCAGCAGAACATCATATTCTTCGCCAAAAGCCAGACGTACCCGCTCCCTGATATTCAGTAGACCAATACCTGTGCCTCTGGTTTTCACTTCACCGCGCAGCACCTGTTCCACATATTCGGGTTCCATGCCGGGACCGTGATCCTCCACGATAAGAGCCAGCTTGCCAGCTGATATCTCGGCATACACTCGAATCAGACATGATCCAACCTGTGGTTCCAAACCGTATTGAATGGCATTCTCCAGTAGTGGCTGTAGGGTCAACTTGGGAATGGCACACTCCAGATAAGGAGCGGGCACATCCATACGGAAATCCAGCCGTTGCCGGAAACGGTAGGTCTGAATGGTGATGTAATGATTGACGATCTCCAGCTCTTCGGCAATGGTAATGATATTTTGTTTGAAGCTGATGGAGGAACGCAGCAAATATCCGAGTGATAACACCATACTGGATATTTGCTCCTGCCTGTTCTTTTTGGCGAGCCAATGGATCGAATCCAGCGCATTATACAGAAAGTGGGGATTGATCTGCGCCTGTAATGCCTTGAACTCTGTTTCCTTAATGACCAGTTGGCTTGCATAATTTTCTTTGATCAATGTATTAATATGTGTAATCATCAGTCGGTACGTACGTTGTAACAATCCCAGTTCATCCATGTGCTGGTGCGTTGGAATGGACAGATTGGCGTCTATGTTCTCCAGATCCCCATACTGCACTTCCTTCATCTGACTGATGAGCTGCCTAATCGGCCTTGTCAGACTGCGTGCGAACACCATACCAAGCGCGAGAACAACCAGAATGGCGATAAGATAAACGACGATCAGTATATTTTTCAACCATATAATACGCTCAAAAATTTCATCATAAGAGGCCATATTGTAGTAAACCCAGCCGGTGTATGCGGATTTCTTCTGGGAAAGAAATATCTCCCTCCCATCCAGATTCTTGATCTCATATCCCCCACTGCCTGGAAGTGGATTCAGTCCGGCGGACACCGCTTCTGGAAGCTGGCGATAAGGATACACCACATCACTGCCTGCTTTTAAAATAATGTCACTGTCCTGGCTATCGATGCCCGCATACTCCTCAACGAGTCGCTCGATATTAATACGCAGAAACAGTATGCCTACCGGTTCCAGAGTCATCGGTTCGTAGGCTCGCACCTGACGGACCATAACCAGCATCGGGTCATCGTCATCCGGGTATAACCAGCGCACTGCACCATTGGCCTGCTCCGCAGCCGCAATCATCCGATCATATTTTTCCTGGGATACGGTTAGTGTCTCGCCATATTTATTCACTCTTCCCCTGGAATCAATCAGATGAACGGACTGCACATATCGTGCAGCCCCACTGATATGCTCCCATAACCGATCCGTGATCTTTTTTCGTTCAATAAAACTTGAATATGCGCTATTGTCATCCAACAACGACTTCAAAGCTCTTTGAATCTGCGTATCGGAGATCATGTTTAATGATAACGCTTCCAACTTCTGAAGTTCAACATCCACTGTAGACGAAGAAAGGTTCAGAAGTCGGGACGACTTATCAAACAGCTGTTTGTCATACACCGAGTACGTATAGTACAAGGACCCAAACGCCAGGATGATGATAAACGCCATCATGAACATAATCATCAGAAACATTTTCATTTTGATGCTGAGTTTGCGGTAGGCTGTCATGACCAAAGCGCTCCTTTGAACCACGTGATACTACTAGGTATATCACATACAGAAAGGTTTCCCCAAAGTTTTAGCGCTCGATTTCTCACGTATTATTTGGACTGATATCGATCATACGCAGCCTGATGAACCTCAATCGCCCGGTCAATATCCATGCTCTTGATTGTTTCGGCCATCTTGTCAAATTCGGTGATCGGCTTCTGTCCGCTAATAATGGCAGTCATCGTCTCATTCAAATACGTATTCACCTGACTCATGATGGATGTACTTGTGGTCACCTCATCTGTTGACAAACGAATTGGAGGAAGCGTTAATGCTGAGCTTGCTTTCATCCATTCCGCATTTGCCGCACGCTGTCCATCGTCAAATAATAATGCATCCAGATAACGACTATCCTGATTGATTGGACCGTCCATAATGGATAAGGCATAGGAAGCCAGTGCCTGGTCATACGTTAGACCGTTCGGATTATCAATGATGGTATCTGTGAATTTGACACCTTCCCCGTCACGAACATAGCTGTCATTTTCGATACCAAAGTTGAACAGATCACTACCCTCTTCGCTATAGTTGTAGTCCATCCACTGAACAATATATTTCAATTTGTCTTCGTCTGCGGAAGCCGTAATAGCCTCACCATAAGACAACACTTTAGCGTCCAGATTAAATGTCGCATACGAAGTTCCATCCGGAGATACAGGCCATGGTACACCCGTCACGTTAAAGTTCGGATCCGTATCTCTCATCAGATTGAAGTATTTCCCCATGCCGCTGAACACACCACCCTGATATGCGCCTGCCAGATTGCTGGTGACCTTGTAATCGAAAGCTTTACCGTCATTGGTCATGATCTCGGGATCAATCAGCCCTTCTTTGTACCACTTGGCCATGGTCTCCAAGAAATCACGGTAGCCCGGCTGAATCGGTCCAAACTCCACCTTGTCTCCATTCATCTGGAAACCACCAATTACACCAAATGCCGCGGCAAAATCATGGAGCTTGGTCAGGTTACCCGGTCCCCAGTTTCCGGTGAATGGTAGCTCATCTGGCTTGCCGTTGCCGTTAGGGTCCTGTTCCTTAAATGCCTTAAGCACCGTATACCACTCATCAATGTTGGTAGGTACTTTGAGATTTAATTTATCAAGCCAGTCCTGGCGCATAATTAAACCTGAAGTGGCATTCAGCTTCAATGCATCCAGCTTCAGCAGCGGGAACATATAGATCGTTCCATCGTCGAGCGCAATCTGCTTTTTCACATCCGGATCGGATTCAATAATCCGCTTTAAGTTTGGTGCATAACTGTCGATCAATTCATTCAACCGGATGATCCGGCCGTCCTTGATCATTTTTTCCGGTCCGCCAACGGCATCCGCCCAGTTATAATAAATGACATCCGGTAGCTCTTTCGTGGAGATCAACAGATTGAATTGGTCACGCTGTTGTCCAAGCGGAGGATGTGTAAACTTCACTTTGATGCCTGTCAGCTTCTCCTTTTCCTTATAAGCCGCCATATCGCCAAAATTGTTCAAGGAAGCTGTCAGTTTGGCATCATTGGCGCGCCAATAGTCAATGGTAAATGGCTCACTTGTAATCGGTAGCGGAATCTCGGTCAACGCCTGAACCGCAGGTTCTGTTCCTTCTGCTGGCTCTGCGGTACCTGGTTCATTATCCCCCGTACAGCCCGCCAGTAAAGATATGGTAAGTAGCGATGACAACAGGATGGACCCCATTCTTTTTTTCACGTAATTCGCCTCCATAGATTACATTTTTTATTGTTTCACAGCACCGATTAGAGCGCCCTGAACAAAATAACGTTGGATGAACGGATATACCAGCATAATCGGCAGCGTGGAGATAATAATAGTCGCATATTTGATGTTCTCCCCAATGGCAAATCCGGTATCGGCGCCAGCGCCCATGGCCTCTGTACTGCTGCTGATCAGAATATCACGCATAATAATCTGGATCGGATACAACTCCTGACTGCGCAGGTAGAGCATCGGTCCGACATAATCATTCCAATGGTCAACCGCATAATACAGCATCATGACCGCCAGGATTGGCTTTGACAAAGGCAGTACAATTCGGAACAAAATCAGAAAGTCATTGGCGCCATCAAGCTTCGCCGATTCGATCAGACTGATCGGAATGCCCTCAAAGTTTGTTTTCATAATAAGGAAATAGAATGTGCTGATGGCACCCGGAATAATAAGCGCAAAACGGGTATCCACCATGCCCAGATTCTGAATCAGCAGAAAAGTCGGAATCATACCCCCACCGAAGAACATCGTGAACGTAATTAATTTCATCAGCGTTTTTCTGCCCATCAGATCACCGCGTGACAGCCCATATGCAGCCAGTGAAGTCATGAGCAGATTAATGGCGGTACCCACCACAACATAGAACAAGGTGTTCATATATCCCGTATAGATGCGAGTATCCTGAAATACCGACTTGTACGCTCCCAGCTGAAAACCTTCAGGAATGAGCATCAGTGAACGGGAACGCAACATCTGGTCCGGGTCGCTGATTGAAGAATTGAACACGTACAGCATCGGGTACAAGCATAAAACCATGATCACCAAGAGCAGCAGTGTATTAAATACATCAAAAAGTCGTTCCCCTATAGACTGTTTCATCGCTTCACCTTCCGATTACCATAGACTGGTTGAGTTAAGCTTTCTGCTGATCGCGTTTGCGATAATGAGCAGCGCGAAATTAATGACGCCGTTAAATAGTCCGATGGCGGTTGAATACGTATAGTTCCCCTCCAAAATACCGGATCGATAAACAAAGGTGGATATGACATCCGATGTCTCATAGGTCGGTGCCGTTTGCATCAGCAATATTTTCTGAAAATCCGCGTTCATGACTGCACCCATACGCAGAATTAACATGATTACTATCGTTGGCATGATGCCCGGCAGTGTAATATGTAACAGCTGTCTCCAGCGGCCTGCACCGTCAATTTTGGAAGCCTCATACAATTGAGGATCAATACCACTGAGCGCTGCCAAAAAGATAATCGAGGCCCAGCCTGCGCCCTGCCATATGTTGGACAGGATGTACATCGGACGGAACATATCTTTTTCCGCCAAAAACATAATTGGCTGCAGATCGAAAAAGTCACGAATGACGTTAAATAACCCACCGTCCAGAGATGAGAACGTTTTCAACATTCCAACCACAACGACAACCGAAATAAAATGTGGCATATAACTGATGGTCTGTACTGCACCTCTGAACCACTTCTTCCGGACTTCATTCAGCAGCAGTGCTAGTAGAATCGGAGCCGGGAAACCAAACACAATACTGTAAAAACTCAAAATCAGTGTGTTCTTAATCAGTCGCCAGAAATAATAACTTTCAAAA
This sequence comes from Paenibacillus sp. FSL H7-0942, assembly GCF_045040715.1. Lineage (NCBI taxonomy): Bacteria > Bacillati > Bacillota > Bacilli > Caryophanales > Paenibacillaceae > Paenibacillus > Paenibacillus sp. FSL H7-0942. The sequence goes on from NZ_CP150279.1 coordinate 6,437,531, forward strand.
AACATGGTGAAATTGTCAAATCCGACCCATTCGCCTGCCAAGATTCCTTTGATCGGGTTGTAGGATTCCTGAAATGCCATCAGTAGCCCGTACATTGGCCCATAGCTGAAAATCAGATAGTAGGCTACCACAGGAACGAGCATCAGATAAACGTATCTGTTGCGGACAAGTTCCTTTTTCACCGAACTCCATTTGCCAGCTGGCTTCAAACGCCCAGGTTCAATCCCCCGGCTTCGATTCAGCTCCATCCACTCAACCTCCACTCTCGATGTTCATTCACTAACATGACACTTCTAATGATAGAAGCGAGCGCCTTTTCTTCCCATGCTCATTTCCGATAAATGGATGTTCAAAACCGAGTTCCGTCCGACAAAAAAAGACCCTGCTGCCGATGAATGGCGTACAGGGCCCGATCACAGATTAGATGTAGATCGGATATAAAGATTAGCTATGTAGAAGCGACAGCAACGCTGTCTTAGGGTACTTTTTTATACTCGGAGGGGGAGAAACCCGTGTATTTCTTGAACATTTTGCTGAAATACGGCCAGTTGGCACCAAAGCCTGTCTGTTCGGCAAGCGAGGATACAGTGCAGTTCCCGTCCTGCTCCAGAAGCTCCAACGCTTTACGGATGCGGTAGCTTAACACATAGTTCGTAAATTTCTCACCCGTTTCTTTTTTGAACATTTTGCCGATGTAGTCTGGATTCATGTATATTTCCCCAGCGATGGACTGGAGTGTTAATGTCTCGTCCTTGTAGCGTTTCTCTACCAACTGTTTCACACTGCCTACCATCTGCGATTGTCTGGAGCGATGTTGATCATAGCGGCGCAAGGTGATTTCTTGGGCGACGGCAAGCAGAAACTGTTGAAAAGAATGCAGGGTGCTGGATTCAATCATGCCTGGCAACTGGTCCATATACCTTTTCATCTCGGCAGAACCACTGAGTCGAATCATCTCCATAAACATCTGAATAAGATAGGACTTCGTTTGGGATATATCGTATCGCAAGCTGGCAAGCAGCTGAAACATCCGGTTCAGCTCTGATCCCACTTCCTGCCAGTGTCCCGCCTTGATTGCAGTAACCATCCGCTCCGGATCGTATTCGAATTCAGGAAGAATGCGTTCTCCGGGAGAGTAAATATCCCGTTCCATAATGAGACTGCCCTCACCGAGGTAAAAGCGGTAATTGAGATAAACCAGCGTCTGCATGTACAAATGGCGTGCCTGCGAGAGGTCTCCTGGCTCGCTTAGTGCTATCGTGAGATCATCATGATAATATCGGGTAAATGTGGCGCGAATCTCATCGATATTATGGAACAACTGCGTTTCAGACAACTTGTCCTCCATGATTAGTAGCACATGCCTTCCAACCGTGGCACTTAATATTGGATTGTGAAAAATATCTTCGGCAATGTTCTTCACCGCGAACAAGTGCAAATACTCATGATCCCCCTCAATCTCTACCAGTAGCAACCGCACACGCTGATCCTGAAACTGTACATCGAATAATTCCTCGAAATACTTCCATTCCTTGACCCCGTATGTTCTGTTCGTGACTAGCTCTTTCAGAAAATATTCCTTGGCATGCGGCAGTACACGCTCCAGATTATATTGGATCGACTGCACAAAACGCTCCTGATCGGTTAACTCTCGCTTCTCACTGACCAATTCACTGATAGCCTGTACAAGATGCTCCTCGCTGCAGGGCTTAAGCAAATAGTGCTTCACCCCATACTGCATGGCCGTTTTCGCATATTCGAACTCCGTAAAACCCGTGAGCATGATAAACGAGATATGCTGATACTTCTCTGCCACAGCTTCAACCAGCTGTAACCCATCCATTCCCGGCATGCGGATGTCCGAGATGATGATATCCGGGCGTTGCCGCTCAATTGAAGCAAGCGCTTCCAATCCATCTTGAGCAATGCCGATCAGTTCTGTTCCTAATCTGGACCAGTTCACCACACTGGAGATCCCGTCCGAGATCATAAATTCATCATCAACCAGCAAAACCTTGTACATCGTATGCATCCTCCTGCCTTTAACCAGTTCCATTCTATTATATGGGCATTATGCACAAATAGAGGGGAGGACATTGAATGACATGGAATTGCACCCTAACAAGTCTGATTGTTGAACATTTGTATCACGTGTGATGTTATTGGCTACAGAATCATGGTTTGTGCTGTTCCTTTGATCAAACCAAACAACCTTCACCCTGCCACAGGGTGAAGGTTTGCCGCTGCTATGCAAATGCGGGCTATATAGGTGACTTACATGCCCGGATCGATTTATTTTTTTACTGCGTGAATGAAATGTATCGTTTCAAATGCCCTTAGATGATCGATTCGATCCTGGAAAAACTGTTCCTGAATCGCCTCGGGAGTCAGATGCTCATAAATAAGTAGCCCAACTTCATCAAGCAAGGCCTCCATCTCCACATATGCATAGCCGGATTGCATCGGCTCACCACCCATTGCAGCCAATTTAACCATATTTTCAACCCGATTAAACATTCCTTTTTCCTCAAAAAGATGCTCATCTGCATAATCCAGAACTATAGAGCTTCCGGTTGGCAGGTTCGCAAACACATGACGAATCACGTTAAACAGATCATTCTGGGGCAAATAATACGAAACACCCAAGAGACTAGCCACCGTCTTCCGTTTCTTCAACCCTTCAAGAGTCAAGCTGTCATTCGAAAGCTTACGCGTAAAATCCATGGGTACAAAGTGAAGATTGTCCGGGATAGTCAGCTCGGCCTGATTCAGCCGCTCCTTTTTGAATTGCTGTGTAGCCGGATAATCCACTTCAATGATATCCAGCGTGTCCTCCAATTCCGGATGCCTCAAAGCAAACGTATCCATCCCGGCGCCAAGAATGACTACCTGCTTCAATCCCAACGCGACTTCATGCAAAAGTACATGCTCACAGTAAGCGTCCCGAGCCAGAGTTATTGGAGATAACTGTACCTGGGTAATCCATTTTAGAACCTTTTCCGGGTCGTCCTTGAGCTCGTGAGCCATATCCGGGTTGAAAAAATGAATGCCTCTAACCATGTTATTGCTGATATCTGAAAACTCTTGAGGAGAGATCAGCAATTTCGCCATAAAATCATCGAAAATGAGGGGTGTGTCATGTTGGCTGTGATAGGCTCGGCCAAAAGTCGAAATCAATGATGTGATACTGGATTCATTTTGCTTCATACTTATTCCTCCCGTACAAACAAAAATAAGATTCCCCTGGCCAGGAGAATCTTATTATATACGGAATATTTTTATATGTAAATTATAGCATAAATACATTTTTTTGTCAACCATAATTTACGGATGAACAGACAGTTTACAGTGGATTTACCGTCCACTTCAACTCGTTCTTCCTTCCGCATCCTATCCAACCCGATGAGATCTGTTAGGCGTCCATTCCATACTCCTTCACTTCACGATTACGGTTCAACACCGCATGCAACACAAAACCAAGTACCGCAATAGCTGCTGTGCCTGTTGCCAGCCACGCTACCGGAATAAGTCCCTGTTTGTCATACATGACCCCCATCGCATAGGGGCCGACAACCCGTCCAACCGCACCGATCCCACCCGATATCCCGATGTAAAAAGGCGCCGCCCTGCCCGCATGCTCCGAGATAAACGCAGGTGTTGCAGGGGAGATCAACATCTCTCCAAACGTGGCAAGTACCATTGCAAGCACCATGCCTGGATAGCTGTACATGGTAATCATCACAATGTAGGCCATGCCATAGAATACCGCACTCGCCGTCATCTGGGCAGTGGAGGTACGGGCCATGGTCCGTTTCACCCAGCTGGTAAAAGGTTGGCCCACAAAGATCAGCACCCCGTTCAGGGTCCAGAGCAGACCGTACACTCTTTTTTCCATACCCTCAGAGATGATATACGGGGAAACACCTGTGTTCCAGATGGAGTTGCCGAATAACAGGAAGAGTACGCCCAAGCTCATAAACAGATATAGTCGGGTATTACCCAGCAATGCCCAGACGCCCGGCCCATCGGGGACGGTTTTCCGTTTGGTCAGATGTACTTCCCCCTGATCCGGTTCAACCCGCGACAGATAATACCAGAAGAAAATTGCAAACCCGGCTGAGGTCACCCCGTTTAGAACAAAGCTGAGGTGATAGGAAAAGTCAGCCAGAAAACCACTCAGCGCCGTACCAATCGCCACCCCGATATTGTTCGCCACATAGATAATATTGAATAATTCACCGCGTCGCTCCGCAAACCGGAAGCCAATAAAGGCCTGAATCGCTGGCAGCGACAATGAACTGAACAGCCCAATCCAGCCCATAGCACATATAAATACGACCCAATACGCACTAATCCACGGTAGCGCAAACAAACCTAACGCATTAAGCGCCAGTGAACCAATGATCAGCTTCTTCACGCCCACCCGATGGTACAACGAACCACCAAGCAATTGTCCAAAGATGCCACCCAGGGACTGAATGAGGATCACAAAACCGGCGTTGGCCATCGTTCGTCCAAGCTCATCAAACACATACATGGTGGTCAGCGGCCACATCAATGCACTGCCGGTTGCGTTAACCAGACTTGCTAATAAAAATATTCTCACTTCTTTTGGATAGTTATCCAGCCATCTCATCATCGTTAATTCATTCTCCTTAGTACCTCTGCACAAACAAATGGCCATGAAAAATAGACCTTTGCCCTGACGGCATAACCATAACCCGCCAGAGCGAAGGTTTTATGAAGTGTTTCATCAATTGCTCTTTAATCCTGCTCAAATTCTAGCCTTTGTTCATCTTACCTCAAAAAAATTACGCCGCAAGCACACTCATTGACGCTTCACTTCAACAGTGGCCGAGAAGAAGGTAGCCCCGTTCCCCATGTCCGACAACCGATTGGACGTCAGTGAATTCGCCCGCTGCTTCTTCCCGTCACCATCCCACCATAAGCCTTGGCTAATCACTGTTCCCGGCAGCATGGCTTCACTTACTTTGGCGGTAAGTTCAATGCGCCCACGATCATTCCATACGACTACTGCATCGCCATCCTCCACATTTCTACGGATGGCATCCTCGGGGTGTATCTGCAATAAAGGCATCTTTTCCAAACGCTGATGTTTGGCTGAATTACCAAAGGTGGAGTTCAGGAAATTATGGTTTGGCGGCGACAGGAACATCAACGGATACGTATCGGCAGGTCCAGCCGGATGCTCCCCATCATATCCTTCAACCAGAGCACTATAGGTAGGGAGCGGCGGAAGCCCTCTCTGTTCCATCGTCTCGGAATACAATTCAATTTTGCCTGAAGGTGTGGGCAGCTGATCCAGATATGTAGCATGTGGCGTCATATCCAGCTTCACGAATCGATGTTCCTTCAGTCCTTCCAACGTGACCCCATTCATGTAGGGGTTGCCTGTGCCCTGAAGTGCGTCCTCAATCATCTGTTCCGGTGTTTCTCCGAAGATTGCAGGATCGTACCCCATAGCCTGCCCAAGCAGTGAGAACAGTTCCACATTGCTCTTGCTCTCCCCAATCGGTGCAATCACAGGCTCTTGCAGATGAACGTACTGATGCCAATAAGAGGTGTACAGGTCCGTCGCTTCAAATGAAGATGTGGCTGGCAATACGATATCTGCATACTTCGCTGTATCCGTCATGAACAGATCATGCACAACCGTGAACAGATCTTCCCGTGCAAAACCTCGCTCCACCCGCTCGGTATCCGGTGCCACCACCAGCGGATTGCTGCAGTAAACCATCATAGCCCGGATTGGCTGCTCTGCTTCCAGCAACGCTTCACCAATCCGGTTCATGTTCACCACCCGCGGCTCCGGATTCTGCCGCAGCTCCGGACGTTCGAGTGCGTCGCTATTTGTGCTCGCGTAGCTGTTGGTGCGAACGGCACCGCCGCCTTGCTTCAGCCACTGCCCTGTAATGGCAGGCAGACATGCAACGCTACGCACGTTCATCCCCCCATTATCATGGTGCTGGAGGCCATTGCCGATGTGAATATGAGCTGCTTGTGCGTTGCCGTATAGCTCGGCCAGCTCCACAATGGTTTCCTCCGGCACGCCCGTAATGCGTGCCACACGTTCAGGGTTGTAACTACGGACATGATCACGTAGTGCCTCATGACCTATCGTATACTTTTGCATAAACGCTTCATCCGTTAGTCCCCGTTCAAACAGCACATGCATTAATCCTAGCGCCAGTGCACTGTCCGTGCCCGGATACAGCGGAATAAACCAGTCGCCCCACTGGGCCGTGCGATTGCGATGAACGTCGATGACGACGATCTTGGCGCCTTTTTTGCGGGCTTTCTCCGCCAAAACGACCTGGTGCATATTTGTACTGACGATATTGCCGCCCCACACCAGGATGAGATCGGCATGCTCCGTATCTTCTGGCACCGTTCCCCGGTTGGCGCCCATCGTGTATTTCCAGCCGGTATTTCCAGCGGAGTTACAGATCGTCTGCTCCAGTACACTCGCACCAAGCGCATTGAAGAAACGTCGGTCCATGCCGTCTACGCCGAGAATGCCCATGTTACCGTAAAAGCTGTAGGGCAGGATGCTCTCCGGGCCGTAGGTTTCGGACAATGCAGTGAATTTGGTCGTAATCTCACGAATCGCTTCATCCCAACTGATTCGTTCAAACTGGCCTTCACCTTTGGCTCCTACACGTTTCATCGGATATTGTAGACGCTCGGGGTGATACACCCGCTCGGTCATATTTCTGACTTTATTACAGATGGCACCCTTGGTTATCGGATGATCCGGATTGCCTGCCACCTTCACAATTTTACCGTTCTCTTTATGTAATAACAGACCACAAGTGTCCGGACAGTCGAGCGGGCACACCGCCGCAAATACACCATTCTCCTGATCGATCATCGTAAGGCTCCCCTCTTTAAAAGCTATCCCTATATCATATCTTCTTCGAGGTTATCGCGTAAAGAGAACAGTATGTTTTTGCTTCATATTCACCGCTATAGCGGCTTCAAAATATTTTCAAAAAAAATGTTTTTGAGTTTGATTCAACTTCAGAATTCAGGGGTAAATTAAAAATAAGGCATTAGGCTAGTGTTTCCCCACTTCCTCCTCATGCCATATCATGGACCACTCCCGAAATTCGCCATGAACAGGTTTCGTTCCCCCGAACCTTGTCATGGCGAATTTATTTTGCGTTGAATTCCAACAAGGACCCCATACAAAAAAACAATCCCGCCCTGTTCCGTCACAGCATATTCGCCATGAACCGAGCAAGATCAGAATCGTCTTCACTTCTAATACACGTGTATCCATACCTCGCTGTGCCCACTATGCTTGTTTGCTCAACATCACTCTAGCCTCCGTCTCCACAGCTTCGATCGACGTTGCTATCTCCGGCTTCACTTTTGGCTCAGCTTGGCGCAGGTACACCACCCAATAGGCTGCAGCTACAAACAGAGCACCACCAGTCAGATTCCCGAGCCATACCGGAATGAAATTCATCACATATTGACCCCACGAATAATGTCCTTCAAAGATTGCCGCCGGGATGAGGAACATATTGGCCACAACGTGCTGGAATCCAATTGCCACAAATGCCATCGTTGGAAACCAAATGCCCAGTACCTTGCCACTCATCGTATCCGAAGCATAAGATAACCACACGGCCAGCGCGACCAGCCAGTTACAGCCGATGCCAGAGATGAAAGCTTGCAGGAAGCCGTCATGCAGCTTATGCCCGGCCATATCCACCACTTTCGCCAGATATACACCCTCTCCGGTCAGACCAAGCACATGTCCAAACGCGTACGCGACAAACAAAGCTCCAACAAAATTACCAATCGTCACTAAGGTTAGATTTTTCAACATGCTACCCACGGATAATTTTCTTGCAATCGTAGCAAGTGGAACTGCCATCATGTTACCTGTCAGCAGCTCTCCACCACCGATGAGTACCAAGATTAATCCAACCGGGAACACTGCTGCTCCAATCAGATTGACCAGACTTCCCCACTCAGCTGGCGCAGAAGCAATCACCCGAATATCCAGTAGAAACCCCAGCGCAATAAAAGCCCCTGCCAGAAAACTAAGCACCAGTACAGAAGACACCGGATATTGAGCCTTCTTCATTCCTGTTTGCGCCGTATATTGTGCAACCTCAAGAGGTGTTTTTGCTGCCATATCATTCATCCTCTCCTTCATTGTTCATCGTTGGATAAAACCATCTGAATTCCTTTGTTTATGCGTTGAATACCATATCTCAATTGTATCTTGGTACTGCGCAAAACTTTGTGCAAATTATCACAATGTTATTTAAAAAGATACTTTCAGAGCGTCTTTGAATAGTTAAGTCAGCAAGAGTGTAGTAAGGCCTTTTGTAGCTAAAACAACAAAAAAGAAGACTGACGATATACTCGCCAGTCTTCTCTTTCCTTTATAATCGTCCGCCTTGTTTCGTAATCTTGGCAGTTATCGTACACCTCTTATTTACGGATAAGCATGTTATATTTGTATGGCGTTTATCATGCCCTCTGTTCAACCATCTATTCTGCTTCCTTACACCATTGCTGGTGCTTTTATTTCTATTGGAGGCAGTGCTTGCAGACCCGCCGTGTTCAGGAAGTTCCACGGTTTGTTGTAATGTGGCTGGAAGAAGAAGTCGATGAAGGCCAGCTCATCTACGGTCATGTTATTTTGGATGCAAACCGAGATCGTATTAATCGATTGAGTCAGATCAACCTGAGACATCACCTGTGCTCCAACGATCCGACGAGTAGCCTGCTCATATACTACTTTGAGCAACAGTTTCTCAGCCGTTGGCATAAACTCCGGACGGTAGCTGTCTTCCAGTACGACAGATTCAACAATCAAACCTTCGTCAGCAGCAGACGTTTCCGTCATCCCGGTACCCGCGATATTTTGCTCATAAATTTTGATACCCGATGTTCCTTGTGTACCCATATACGGTGTCGTAGGACGAACCAGGTTACGGGCTACAAGTGTACCCATCCGCACCGCGTTGGTTGCCAGTGGAATGTAAGATGCTTTGCCTGTTGGGTTGTAATGAATAGCACAGCTGTCACCCGCAGCAAAGACGTCTTTTTGACTCGTTTGCATATATTTATCCACGATGATTGCGCCGTTTGGCAGCATATCCACTTGGCCTTTGAGCAGTTCGGTATTTGGACGGAAACCAATGCACAGAATAACCAGATCGGTTTCGAACTCTCCTTTGGACGTGATCACCTTAGTTACTTTGCCATCTTCACCAGTAAACTTCTGTACCGTTTGACCAAGAGCCAGCTTGATGCCGCGTCCAGTCAACGTATCTTCAATCGCATCCGTGAATTCAGGGTCCAAGTATTTGTTCAAAATACGGTCCACACTGTCGATCAGGGTAACTTCCTTGCCGTTCATCTGGAAAGCCTCAACCAGTTCTACGCCGATATATCCTGCACCTACAACGGTAACACGTTTGGCATCTTTGGCTTTTTCAATAATCGTGTTGGAATGATTGTAGTTTTTGCAAAGTAAAATGTTGTCCATCTCGATGCCTTCAAGCTTCGGAACGACAGGCCATGACCCCGTTGTCACGATCAGTTTGTCAAACGTATCTTCAAATTCTTCCCCGGTTTGCAGGTTTTTAGCCTGAAGGGTATGGCCCTTGGCATCTACTGCTGTTACTTCATGAAGCATCTTGGTTTCAACACCAAGCTCTGCCAGTTGATTAGGCGAAGAATAGAACAAACCGTCAGGGTCTTTCACAACCCCACCTACGTAGAGCGCAATGCCACAAGATAGGAAGGAGATATTGTCATTGCGCTCATACACCGTGATGGTAGCATCCGGGTACAATTTGGCGGTATTTACGATGGCTGCGGTTCCTGCGTGTGTACATCCGATAACTGCGATTTTCATTAAAAGTTCCTCCTCGAAATATATAAATGAGTTTGAATATAAGGTTGTTATGGTTGTGAAACATTTCACTTCTTGTTCGAAACTGTGTATGTGATTTATTTCACTTTATACATTCATTATAATGTGATATTTTTCACATTGCAATAGGTTGAGCAAAAAAAATTTGTCGAAGGAGGTCATTTCCCTGTATTTAAGCCTTTCTTCCCTTCATTGTATTGATTTCATTGTCCCCGGATTTGGGCGGGTTTATGCTATGTAATGGCTTCCGTGATCCCTGTATGAACGCAGTGTGGACGTATAAAGTAGAGGCGTCTCCTGCCTTCATGTTTGACTTATACAAAGAATAAATGGCTTCAATTTTCATTACAGAGTTGATTTCATGGATCCAACTCCTACCTGTGAAGAGAATAAATCTGCGTATATAAAATAATCAAAGAAGCCCATCCTTGCTTATGCAAGGACAGGCTTCTCAAACGTTCTTGTATTAACCGAGCAATTTCTCGATATCTGCAATCATTGTCTCCGGAGATTCTTTCGGTTCAACACGACCTACCACTTCACCTTCACGGTTAACAAGGAACTTGGTGAAGTTCCATTGGATGTCGCTTGTTTCGCCTATGCCTGGTTGTTGCTCCTTCAGGTATTGGAACAGGGGATGAGTGCCCTCACCATTCACATCTACCTTGGCAAACACCGGGAAATTCACACCATAGTTAATCTGGCAAAATGATTCCGCTTCCTCACTTGTACCTGGCTCCTGCCCTCCAAACTGGTTACAAGGGAAACCCAGTACAACCAAGCCTTGATCACGATAACGATCATAAAGCTTTTGCAATTCACCGTATTGCGGGGTCAGCCCACACTTGCTGGCTGTATTGGCAATGACCAATACCTTACCTTGATACAGATCCAGTGAGACTTCTTGGTTCGCGGTGGTTACCGCCTGATATGAATATACGGACATGACTGATTCCTCCCATGACATATGTTGGTTTGGGCTGTTGCGAGCATGTTGGCATAACCAATGAACTCACAGCCTGTCTTATTATTATAGACCTGATCCGATGCGATTACCAAATCCAGGGTCTACCCGTCCCCTTTGCTCCCATGCATTGCAAATCCCCCATGAATGCAAAAGAGCCGCGTGCGATAGCGCACAGCGGCTTCATTCTATAATGTAAGGACCACATATGGTCCATTTCGTTAACTTCCTGTCGCTTGAACACGTGGTTCTGCCCGTCCTCCAGCATGAACCATCGCACTGTTCATGACCAGCTGCTCTGGCGTCTTCGATTGCTGGCGTTCGCCTGCAAGAGCGTAAGGCAAGCAGAGCGGTACACCGGAACGCGGATCAATCACGATATCTGCTTCAATGTTGAATACTTCACGAAGTACATCTGAGTTCATAACTTCCACAGGTGAACCATGAGCGATGGCTTTACCTTTTTTGATACCAATCATGTGATGTGCGTAGCGGGAAGCATGATTCAAGTCATGCACAACCATAACAATGGTACGGTTGGCTGTCGCATTCAGTTGCTCCAGTAATTGCAATACTTCGAGCTGGTGAGCCATATCCAGGAATGTAGTCGGCTCGTCCAGGAAAAGGATATCTGTTTCTTGTGCAAGTGCCATGGCAATCCAGGCACGTTGACGCTGTCCACCGGACAGTTGATCAATCGGACGATCATGGAATTCAGTCATGGCTGTCACTTCGATAGCCCATTCAATCATACGTTTGTCTTCCGCACGCATGGAGCCAAATCCTTTTTGATAAGGAAAGCGACCATACGATACCAATTCAGTAACGGTAAGACCTTCAGGGGCTGTTGGATTCTGTGGCAAAATCGCAAGTTGCTTGGCAACTTCACGCGTGGACTGTTTATGGATGGACTTCCCGTCGAGCAATACATTACCTGCTTTTGGAGCCATAATACGTGCCATCGTTTTCAGGATGGTTGACTTCCCTGAACCATTGGCTCCAACAAGTGCTGTAATTTTTCCTTGGGGAATCTGAATATTCAGATCCTCTACAATTAGTCTTTCCTCATAAGCGATATCCAGCTTGGTCGTCTCCAGACGAAACATGCGATCATCCCTCTCTCATTTATCCCGGTTATGTAATCCGGCTATGACAACAAAAACGAAATTGTAATTCTGTGATTTCCGACGCAAATATCTTCTACACTAAAGATACTGATAATCATTATCATTTGTCAACATAAAAAACCAAATTTTCTTCTCTTTTCGTGCTTTATTTGGTCTTTCTGTAGCAGAAATCCTGCTCTTTTCCCAAGTACACATGAGATCTTTTCTCATTCATTCCGCGCACTTTATCACTTCTGACTGTCTTTCAAACTCTTGAATCGCAAATTTTGTGTCTGAATTGTGAATGTGCGAGTTTTTTTAATGTGTTTGCTATATCCGCCATATCAAATAAAAAAAAGATGACCTTGAAATCTAAAGTTCAAGGTCATCTCACATACGCTCGTTTAATAAGGTATGAAGTCAGCTTTTTTCATTATTGGATCAAAAGACACTTAATGAATCTATGCAACATGCTCATATAAAATAACTTACAGCTTCGGCTGAGGCATCAATTGGATCACCGTCATACTGCCCTGCGTACTCTTCACACTGACAATGCTGTCGGCATCCATATTAGCTGGAAGATCGATCTGCAATCCATACGGATAGAGACGATCTACCTCTCCAATAGACATCTGTGCAGGAGTGTTCGCATCCTGTTCATTGGATACAGATGTGTCAGGCGATGTGGAACCAGTAGCTTGATCGGCATCCGTACCTTGATCCGTGTCTCCACTCCCAGCATTAGACGGTGCATTCGTCCCTGTATCCGTTGTTGTATCAGTAGCAGGATCTGAAGTGGAATCACCCGATGTTGAAGGATCGGCCTGCTGATCGCCATCCTCCGTCTGCTCTATGTTTCCCGCTGAAGAACCATCCGTGCTTCCTTCGGAAGTACTTCCTGAACCACCATCGGAAGGAACTTGGTTATCTGGCTCCTCATTCCGATTAAAGCTCTCCCACTTACCTGTAGCATCCAACTCCTGAGTGCTATCATCCTTCAGCGTCAATTGAAGTTTGCCTTGCTCAAACTCAGTGCTTCCCGTATCATTCCTGAAACGGATCACCAGTTGAGCCTGTGATTGCGTACCCTCCTGGTCACTCGCAGGAATCATATAAGCAATCTGCTCCGCGAGCTGTACCTCAGGTTCAGCCGGTATGACAGGCTCCTGGGTAGATGGAGGGGATGCCGCTGGCGGCTCTACAGAATCTTTCATCCATGCATATGTACCGCCAGCAATACCAAGAACCAGGATCAAGAGGATTAATCCAAACAGATTTTTCCTTTTACCCGTTAGCATCCGCACCAGTGGAGAGGACAATTCCGTCTTCGCACGGTCATAGACCGGCTTCATTGTCTTGCTGGCTCTCACGTAATACGGTTTGAAAGCTGACTTCGACTTGAAAGCTTCACGGTCATGGGCTTTGAAATACGCCACGATGGCATCCGCATATCCTTTATGCGCATTGGAACCCCGGACAAACATCCGATGATCTCCTGACCATTCGAAGAATGGATACAGCCCTTCAGCACGACTTGCATTGGTGCGGATGAATTCAATCAGGCCAGGATAATCCAGTCGGTTACTGCCGCTTCCTCCCCGATAAAAAGCCATCGGCAAAGCTTCATATGCCGCAATCCCCGGATGAGCCTGCAGCTCTCCTCCAAGCCAGCGACGCGTCCAGCGTTGAAGTTCATTGCGTTCTGCCAGGGAAAGTGCCTCCAATGCCTCTTCTTCATTCCCCTCGCCACTAAGCCACACTCTCGCAGCCAGCATCATGTTCGTTCGAGCAGATACATCAGAACCCTGACGTGCCGCCCAATCCCGAACCTCATTGCCATGCTGCAAAATATCAATGCTTAATAGCTGTTCACGGTTAACCCGTTCCAGATCCAGATCCTGAATCATAAACAGGTTAATGACATAAGCAAGCTTGTCTGCAAGGCGGGTTAACTCCTCCTGATATGCCGGATCTTGACTGGCAGACGGAGATCCCCCTTTGTGATTAGGACGGGATGTAGCTTCAGATTGACCAATTCGTGCCGTAATGCCTGTATCATAGGTGACATCAGCGGATACCCGATCCAGTATGTTAACACGCTGGAGGGCTTCATTCGCAGACTGTACCGGATTAGGCGCAGAACATAACCGTTCACGCAGCTCATTGGCTGTCCGCTCCTGCAAGAAGCTGTAGTGGATCGCAGATGGATGGGACGTAACCCATCTTCGGATCACTTCCACAACGTTCGCTGCCGATTCCGTGCGTTTCAGCTGATTGTCCAGATAAGGCTCGAACAACAGCTTAGTGAGCGATTCATTGGCCAGCACTTTATCAAAGAAAGCCCGATTCAGCTGCGGATCCCGATCCAGCACAGCATACAATTCCTGCACAGCACGCATACGCTTCTGGGCGCGGGCATTATTCACACCGTAGATAAAATAGTCCACTATCCGGGATTGCACCACGGGCGCGGCAACACTGAAATATTCGCCAATGCGAGCTGCGACGTCTTCTTCGGGTACGTTCTCACGCTTCACGCTGTCCAGTTCCCTGCTGAGCAAGGTCAGGAACAGCTCGTTCAGACGGGAACGTTGCTGTAATCCACCATCCGGCTTCAAATAGGTCAGCAAGCCACTCAGGACATGACTTTTGTTATCCAGATACAGGTCTTCCATGCCTTGTTCAAGACCGTAGAACACCGCAAGTTCGCCATAGGCTTCAATGGAAAGTTCCCGCCCAGGTTCCATGCCGGACAACATTTCATCCGCAAACGTATAGAACGCATCCGCCGCCGCAGGTTCCTGCAATAAGGCCCAAGCGAACTCTGCATAAGGTAACTTCGCCACAGATGCATCCGCATGTGTCACTCTGCCTGATACGAGATCAAAGGTGAAATCCTTCTCCGTATTCCGGTCTTTCGGACGTAACGTTCCTCGCTCAACAAACTGGACGTGGATGCCCTTCTTGGCCTGTGGCTCCTTGGCAAACGTCATGAATCCCAGCTGCCGCCGGAATGCGTATGGTAAAGCCGTGTACAGCAAACGTAACAATCCTTTGGCCCCTGCGGTCACTTCCTCTGCGGGAAGGTCCAGAGCAATGTATACTTTTCTGCGTGTCGCTACAGACTGCATTACCGCATAGAGCAGGCGCTTGAACAGCACTTCGTTCATCTTCAAGGTGCTCAGCACTTGGGTGGGTGATCCTACGCCAGCATCGGTCACCCCACCCTGTCCGCTCCTAGGTGATATAGGCAATTCAGCAAGTGCTGGCAGAACTGTACCTTGTTCGATGTCATAGGACGTGGCGAACACGGCATCCAGCCAGCCGCCTTGTTTCATCTGCTCTTCCGAGCGTTCGGGAGACAAGACGTAATTATGTGCAAAAAAGGCACTGCGCAGCCCGGTGAAATCCGCAGACTGGTACACATTTTGCCCAAGGATTGTCTCCCCACTCTCCAGATGAAGCAGGTGAATGGCAGCCGGAAACTTCGTCTCGTCCTTCTCGCTACGGCCTGCTAGCTCCGCTGGAGCATCATAGACACAGTAGGGGTGAAGCACTTTTTTAATAAAAGAAGGGTCCAGTCCCGGCGATGCCGCAACCGTATCAAACCCCTCTGTTGTGCGAAACACCCCGCGCCGCTCCCGGGTATACAGCTGTTGTTCAATGGGCGGGGTTACGGAAGAACGCATCATCCCACTCTCCCCTCAATGTACTTCAGCTTGTACAGGAGCCACAGGAAAGGTTCATCCACGCGGATCGGGCTAACCACACCCTGCAATTTCATATCCACCGGATTGCTACCCAGCGCAGAGACTGCGAAATAGGCTGTATCCTTGAAGTACACATCCATCGTGCCCTTGAATGGGCGATCCACCTTCTCTATAAAACGCCGGATCTCCCCGTCGATATTCTCGAACTCGGTTAAGTCGAACCAATCGCGGTGCACCATGTTGCGGAAGACATTGCTGTTGGATTTGATATAATCCCCCTCTTCATCCTTGAGGGAATGCAGCATGTCGCTTTTGGTGAGCACAACAGCCGTTGGAATATTGGTCTTGGCTTTGTCCTGGTACGCGATAAAATCTCCAAACATCGTCAGCACCACATCTCGCGGTTCATCGTATCGTGGTGTCCACTCTCCTGGCTCGTTGCCCAGGTTAATGCGGATTTTGTCCCGAATCGAACGAATTTGAAGCGGGTCCACCATAAACAGGATACCTGCCGAGTTCTTGATGTGCTGCCCATGAAGTCCGAGATAGTCCTGCTCCACCATACCTTCACCCGCAACGTCAAAGAACACCAGTGTCAGCGGCGCTTTATCTTCGTCCTTGAACACAAACTGGAAGATAAACGGCTCCTGCAACTTTTCCTTCTGCGTGGAATCCAGCAGGTCGCCCCGTTCGAACAACGGTTCTTCATAATCCGCGCGGAACCGGCGGCTGATCTCCGCATTCAATGGCATGCAAGCCGCGTCAAAATGATCGGCCGTATAATGCTGCAATGTATGAATTAATGAAGTCATGTAGACGGATTTCCCCACCTGGGATGCACCAATAATGGAAATGATATTGCTCGGTGCTTTACCTGCCGTAACAGGCAGCTCGTTATGACATTGCGGACACAACCGGCGACGTGTAACGACACCATACCGATCGTTCAGCCCCATCACGATGTTATCGGAATAAATACGATGTTCCTCCGGTACATCATGCGGAGCCAATACGGCCTCCATATCAAATACCGTGTCGAGTCCGAACCTTTCGCGATACCGATTCAACTTCGCATCTTCCCCGAGTGCGTAGTCCTCGTCATCATCGCGGTGATGTGCGGCGCGGAACACCACCTCTTCCGGTGAAAACTTGCTGAAACAATAAGGGCATACAATATCGTAAAACAGCGGACGTTCCTCCGGCTGTTGTCTCTTCAAAAACCGACTAAAAAAGCTCATAGCCACTCCCCTCCCCTGATCAGTCAGACTAAGGTGATATACACTTGCACTACGATGACAGAGTAACCTTCCAATCGCTAGTCCAACTATCTAGTCTGATATAAGCCGATAGGCGGCTCCATATTTTGGTCCGTCCGTGAAGAATAATCGTACATAATCATCCTTGGCAACTTCAACGGGCGGCATCTCATTTCTTCCGGGAGCAAAATCACTCACAAAAGGATACACCGTACCATCTTCCTTATTCAGCGGAACCCCGCCCTGTTTGCGAACATAACAGAGTGCTTCCTTCGGAACAGGTACTTCCGCTGTGACGGTGATCAATACACTTTTTCGTTTCTGAAAAAAACCGCTCTTGTAGCGAATGGAAAAGCGGATATCCGCCTTCCCTGCGCTTGCAATCACCATGTTGTCCTCGTCTCGTTGACGGATTAGTACAGGTCCCTCTTCCTCCATCTGACACACATACACGGTGTACTTGATGGCACCAAAACCTGTGATCCGATCCGTGTAACCATTGCTCGCCTTATATTCCTCTCTCGTGTACAGCTTCAGCTTGCCCTGTGCAGGCTCTTCCCCGGTACGATCATCGCTCATCATATCCAGCTCCAGCCGTTCCACATACACAGCTTCTACCCGTTCCGGCCAGAGCCAGCGAAGTGTACAACGCCCTTCGTCCACCGCAAGTGTCAGTTTTCGAATCAAGGGTGTCGAAGGGTCTGCATCCGTAAACCGCATTTCCATTGACCTCCCGACGTTAGAATCCTTTGCTGCGTGTATCTCTTGGTCTCTGACCGAATCCTTCAGCTGAAGAAGTTCCGCCACCAGCTTCACGACGACCCCTGCTCTTCCGCGGCGTGTTCTCCTTAATCGGAACAATCCAGGAGAAGAGGGTCAATACGCCAGACAAAATGAGCATCGCACCAAGACGTACGAATGTATCCCCCACGTTCGAACCGTCGAGTCCCCACTCCAGCAGAAGCCCTGCCAGTAGACCCGACACCGCACCGCCTATACCAAAGCTGAGCGCGAGATGACGGTTATCAAACACGAGTCCGAGTGACACACCCAGCGCCACGCCAATCAGTAACACTGCTGCTACACGGAAAATCGCCAGATAAACGCTGTGCTCCATCATGCCTGTACGCTCCGTTACCAGCGTCCGTTCATCAATCGTATCGTAGATCTGCTGGAATGCCAGATTCAGACCACCGGAATCTGGTACATCATAGTACATGCCGCCCGTTTGCTGAGCAATATTACGTAGCAGATCCGTACCTGATGGGTCCACCAGGCTTAGTCCGACTGTATTAATAGAGATCTGTTCGTTGTTATATTGGGACAAAATATCGGTCGTGTCCGCTTCACTGAAGCCATCGGATAACAAGATGACAACGGTACCGCGTTTCGGGTCCTGTTTGCCCTGAATCTGCTCCATGCCTTCCCGCAGCACGGCATCAAAATTGGTGCCGCCCGAAGTTGTGACAATGCCATCGATTTTGCTATAAACCTCATTCTTGGCCGCTTCACTATCCAGCGCAATAAACGGCTGTAACAACTGCGGTTGGTCATCAAACGTAATGACAGCTACCTGTTTGTCACTCTCCATCTGGCTGATTAGTGTCTTGGCTGCTTCAAAACGTCCGTTATCCGGATCTGTCTCGCTCATGCTGCCCGAGTTATCGATCATCAGTACGATGTCCTTCACTTGCTTCACACCGCCCGGATTGATCTGATACAACAATTGCAGGGCGAGTCCAACAACAAATAACAGAGCCAGTGTTGCCGGAACAAGCAATTTCCACGACAGTCCCAGATACCGGAGCTTCCATGAAGCGCCATTCAGCTTGGGTGAGATCATCTCTGCGATCAAACAGAACAATCCAACGCTCAGCGCCAGTACGCCAAAGTATAATCCCATCAGCAACAGACGTGGCATCTCCCCAAGCCATTGACGCAGCATGATTTCTCCTGCCGCAAAGCCCACTGCCCCGCCAATCAGGCTGAACAGGATCAGGAGAAGATTGATTTTTCGCTGCATGTCTACATGCATCCTTTCCATACCAGCCGTAAACAGGCTGAGTTAATACAAGATTGGTGCTGGGTGTCAGGACACCGCCGGCGTCTTAACGAATGGGTGACAACTTTTCCATTAGACCAGCGGGGTGAAGTTCATAGCCATTCTCCGTGTACGAGTCATAATATACCTTGCCGTTCCGATACACCATGAGATCCTCCAGATGGAAACCGCCCATCAGATTCAGCTTCTCCACGCCACTACTTCGTTCTTCGTACACCACACCCAACTTGTAGATACGTGACGTCTCTTCGGCATGTGCCGCGTAGTCCATGAAAGAACTATGATGGTCACCAAAGAAATACTTCTCTTCATATCGATGTTCCTGCGTATAATCGAATACCCGGACCCGAACAACCGCCTGATCCTCCAGCGTGTGGTACAACCTGCGGAACAGATCATCGCGGGTTAATACATCTTTATCTCCGTAGGCAATCGTGACATTCGCCCGCTGCAACAGTTCTTCTTCAAATGGCAATCGCAATGGCTCGGCCGTAAGCAGCAACGAGTGACATACCTCCATCAGTCGTTTCAACAGACGGTCATCGCCTTCTGTGGCAAGCCGGTTCATGTCTCCCATGTAACGGTCCTCAAACCATACATCCCGTCCGCGTTTGGCTTCCAGGTCGATGATTAGCTCTTCCGTCACTTTGCCGTAGTACTCCATCACGTTCTGGCCGATGTATTCATCGGCAGCAGCGATACTTTGGGCAGCTGTCTCTCGCAGTGTGCGTTCCAGCGCTTCAAGTGCTGCTGTGACGTGGCGACTAAAACGGTGAAGTTCTTCCATCTCCGTATCGTAGATACGCAACAGATGTAATTCATTTTCCAGTCGCAGTAATTCTACCTTTGGTACATACACTCGCTCCAGCATGCAGTCAATCAGATTGCGCACATTCTGTTTATCACGGAACAACGCTCGTTTGAACGACTGATCTTCCACTCGCTCTTGCTGACGTTGCTCCAGCAGAGCACGTGCCGATTCAAGCTGCATCGATTTATCCCGAATCAGTCCGAGCAGCGCTTCACGTACACTGCCAGGCTCACTGTCACTCCAGGCCGCCCACTGGAAGTAGCCAACCTCTGGATGCTCCGCGCGGGATTGTTCGGCCTGACGGCGCAGAGAGCCGCCAGAGCTGCGCTCACGCACACGCTCTTCGACAAGACGGACAACGTTATCGCGGAAGTACGCTTCAGCTCCTTGTCCAAACAACGCTCTCTCCGCTTCACGAAGTGAGAGCGGCTTCAGATCAGAGAAACTGACGTTATGCGTCATGATGCCACTCATGCCACTAACCAGATCTTCATTGGGCAGCAGGCCTTCGACTTTGCGTTCCACTGAGGCTGCGTCCAGTCCAAAGAAAGCGAGCTTGTCCTTAATGCTCCAATCCGGCTCCTGCCGCATGCGTGCGAGCAGATACCGATACAGGTGATATAACACCGCCAGTGCAATCGGCTTGTTTGGCCGCCTGATCTCGGCAAAACCCGCGCTGGCATAACCATGCTGATCAGAGGTGGTACGAATATTGTTTTTAAAGGATGTATTGTTGTAGGTGTTCGCTCCCGTGCTTGAAACGCTACCCGAGTGATCTACATCCTGCTTCCTGTTCTTCAGCAGGCAGATCCGGCAGATGATCTCAGCATTTTCGATCCAGCCACCGGGAACGCCGGTTCCACGCTCATTTTTGTCGGACAACAGATATACCAGATCAAACAACGGTGACGCGGGATGTGTAACCGGAATGGAGATCCCATCCTCCGTCACCAGCAGTTTACCGCTGAACGTGTAGTCCAAGGACTGCATATAATCCAGTTCCCGCAGAAAAGCGAGGCCTGCTGCGCTGGCATACCCGAAAGAATCCACCTGTTCCATCTCGCTGACCAATACATGCAGATCCGTCTGCACCGACTTGAAGGCTTGGGACAAAATGGTCTCCGTCAGCTTGGTGAGCTCTGGCAACAATACATTCAGCGGATCATCCGCCCTGGTTACCACCGTAACGTAAATCCGATCAAATGACGAGTATAACCGTCCATATTCGGCAATTCGGTTACTGACCCGACGAAGCGTACGATTCAGGTCAAAGAGCGCCTGATCCGATTCGTGGAAACTGCGATGTACATCCTTACGCCGTGTTTTGGACGGTCGCTCCGTCTGCCCAGTGGTCAAAGGCAAGCGATGAAGAGTCACCTGCCCATCATCGGACGAGCTACCATTCCTCGTTTCAACCGGATGCTCTTTCTGATCTTCTGCACCAATCTGAACGTAGACCACACCGTCTCCATTATCCCATTTCAGCCGATTAATCTCCTGTACGGCAGACACGGCAGGTGCAACCAGATCACCCACGAATAGGAACAAAGCCGGGTAATGGATACTGCTGCGTCCATCACCCAGGCTGCCTTGACGCTCCTGCTCTATTGCATACTGTGCTGCATACTTCTCCAGATCACGCTTCAGGGTATTGTTCGAATTGAACTCCATCCCGGCCGCCATCTTACTTCAGCCTTCTGCGAATGTCGTTCAGCTTGGACGACATCGTTCTGTAGAACTGATAGATGTCTTCTCCGTTAGCCAGTTCTACCCGCTCGTATTCGAGACGATCGCGCGATTCCATGAACAGCGCAGCCAGATCATCCAGCTTTGTCAGCAGTGGGGTGATATCCTCAGAAGCTGTAAGATCGTTATCGCGGCGGGAGGCTTTGCGCAGCAATGTACTGCGATCCTTCTCTGCCAGACCGCGGAAGTTGCCAAACACTTCATACTCGGCAAAGTTACGGCTCTTCATCAAGTTTGCGAACGGCTCCCATGCGTCTTCTTCCGGGTCACGGTCATAGACGTAGAGGGCACCTTTTTTGACGATGGTGTCAGTATATAACGCTTCGATGAAGCGGTCATACCACTGCTCTTCGTCCTGGTACTGGGCAAGAATGCCTTCGAGTTCGGCGACTTTTGCCGAGATGGCATTCATCTTTGCTAGTTCCTCACGTACGCGCGCGATCAGCTGCGGAGAGCGTACCATGTTTTCTTTGGCCATATCTTCATTAATACTGCCGAAAATATCCTTAACTCCCACACGTGGCAACCCTTCGGATTGCAGACGTTTTAGCTCGATCACCGCCCGCTTCACTTCGCCGAGGTTCGGCGTTGTGGACGTGAGACGCATGTCGTAGGCACCCAGTTTGGCAGATAGATCAAACGCTTCTGTTGTCACAATCGCATACCGATTGCTTGTATTCTCATCAATGGATTTGGCTGTCACAATGTTGTATCCAAGCGCCTGCTCAAATTCGTTACGCACACGGGCGTTATACTGCTTCACGCGGGCGTTCTCGTACACATCTCCCCATGATTTCTCCGGAATCGGAGACGGCAGATAGGTCCAGTTGTTTTTCTCCGTTTGTACCAAGTGTCGACCAATGCCTTCTTTGTCCAAAATGGTACGTTCATAACTTTCCTCATATACTTTGAGCGGAGTATACACAAAGAGTGGTACCCCGTTGCGGGTGTTCAGCCAGAATATCCGGTTACGCACTTCACTTTCCTTAACGGTAAAATGAGACTTGCCCACCGCATTGTTCTGATAATTGCGAATCCCTTTCAGAATGCCTGGCGCCTGTGCCGGCACCGATACAAATCCCCATGAAGGGAAATGCAGACTGCCTGTGCTGTTGCTCAGATTGAACACCGGAACAGCCTCATCATCCAACTTGCCAGCAATGAAACGTTCCACGAATTTCTCGACTGACTCATCCTGACCGTATTTGATCACCAGGAAATCTTCCATGGAACGGGTAATCAGATCACCGAATTTCTCACTCAGGAAGTCGGAGATGGAGCTGACGATATCAATCTCGTTTTCTTTCACCCATTGGCTGGAGTTTTCCAGCAATTCACGAGAGAAGTCACGGATCAGATCATCTGTATCACGCTTATCCAACAGCCCGTCCACCACACTGACGATATCCGGTACACTTACAACGTTCCAGTAATATGTTTTGTTGCCTTTGTGATCGGCTTGTTCTTCGCCACGTGTCAGCAGGTCACCGTTCTTCGTGAATATCGAGCTAAGGGCATTCAGCGTTTCGGTAAATACGTTATAAATGCGGCTGTTCTCCTGGTTCAGCAACTCATACAGATCTTCATAGAACTCGATCATCTGATCGTTGCGTTCCACGTCGGCGTGCAGCCAGTACTCATGAATTTTTGCTTCAATATAAGCATTCTTTTTCTTCTCTTTGGAGACAAAAGCACTCTTCGCATCGCCCAGTTTCTCTTCGGACTGCTCCTGAGCTGCTTCAATATCACGCGGAATGCGGAAGGCATTTTCACGCAGCGTTTCGATGTACGACTGAATCATCTTCAGTACACAGAAACCTTTTTCCGTATAAATCAGACGAGAGACATAAAACGGACCTTGTTCGGGATGCAAAAACATACGCCGGATCTGTTCGGTGAACTGACCCGCAATCTCACCAGGCAGTTGTTTCTTCGCCTTGATATATTCTTCACGAGCACGAGCCAGAAAGTTCTGCTCCAGCTCGGTATCCATATTCACGACCTGTGATTTCACCACATTGCCATAGGATAAACGCTCGCTGTTCTGATACCCAGGCAGTGGCTCTGGTACGCGCGCTTCAAAGGACTTGACCACACTTTCGAGATCAATGCCCAGCTTGCGGGCAAACTTCTCGGTATCCTCCTGGTTTGGTGCTTTGGAGAACATGGTGTTCATTTTATCGAACATGCGATACGCCAGATAAGTGGTCATCTCTTCGATCGGCAGGACAGCCGAAGATGCACCGATGATGTTGTAATCATAGTTAGCCGGGTACACCTTGTTCATCTGTGCAATGTTGGTGCGAATGTTGCTGATATAGTCATGGATCGCAAACTCCTCACCTGACTGCTTCTCCTCACTTGCCATGAAGTTGGTAATGTTCTCGGCCGTGACGTTCATGCAGTAATCGTAGGCGTTCTCTAGCAGTTTGCCTTCGGTGTTCGTCGCAGAGATTAGATGACACAGGTTAAATGGAGGCAGTGGTGAGTTGACGGTTAAAATATTGCCGTACTTCTGTGTAAACCGCTCACCGCGGCTATCCACGTTCATCCAGTAATCCAGCTCTTTGAGCGCAGCATATCCGTTTTTACGAATGTATTCACGAGTGTGTTCACTCAAGCTTTTGTTGGACAGGTTCACATCTGGCGTGAACAGATATCCCAGCGTATTCACGCGGTCAATCCCGGCAGAGCCGTGATCACGTTCGATAATGCCGCGCACGATATAGGAAATATCGAGGAAACAGCCGCTGCCTGTACCGCCGGACAGACCTGTCAGCAGGAACACCATCAGTTTTTTGTTGGTGCCTACGGATAAGGTTTTGATCTTTTTGTCGATAGCCTGTACGACCTGATTAATCTTGGTGAACAGGAGCAGACGTCCAGCCTGACGCACCCCTGCGGCGCCGTTCATGCCGTCCGTAATGCTCAGTTCGGGAGACAGCCAGTCCGTAATATACGGTTCAAGCACGCTGCGGTTCTGTAGAAGTCCGCCAATTTCGGCATTGGACAGCAATACGAATTCATTGATCGGATCAAGTCCGATCCCTTTATACTTTTTGGCACGATCCTGTTCGTTTGTCTCAAAAGCCAGAAACTCCACATTGTCCGGCTTGTCCATTTTTTTCTTGGATACCGGGTCCTGTGGCAGCTTGAAACGACGGTTGATCTGATATTTAAGGCGCAGCAACGCATCAATTCCCGTTCCTCCCAGACCAATAATCAAAATGGGGTTATCAATTGTATCAACTCTGATCTTCTCACTGACAATACCTCCGCCAAGTGATACATCCAGTTGCTGAATATGTTCTCTAACAATCGGTTTCATTCCATGTCCTCCTTAGATTAACGCACGTATGCTTCAATCTATATAATTCAAACTAAAGAATATTTACACTTGCCACTCCGTTGACAGAACAACCTTCCGATCGCTGTTATACCCAGATTTTTTGATTCTATTTTCCAAAGGTGAACATCTGGGTATAGCGTATGCTTCCGATGTAGCTTTCTTTCAGAAAGCTTTTAGGCGAACGCTTCGCTTCTCCAGCTTTTTTCTGTCCTCTCCGTTCTCGTGTAAACAATTATATCCAACTCAAATTTTCATTCCTTTTAAACCAAACAATCATCTTACACCAGATACTCAATTAAAATGGTCTTGTCCGCCTGTTGCAGCGGGATGCTCAGTCGGTCACCGTTCTTCAGTTCAACGCCTGAGCTTGCATCGACTGCACGACCGGATTTCTCCAGCGTACCGCCTGCGGTGTTACGGATTATAATTCGATCCCCATTGCTGGGCGTAAATACATATTTTTCGGTTTCCTTCAGCTCAGGGTCCAGTTGCAACAACTGATGCAGATGGAATCTGCCCCGGAAGGATACCAACTTTTTATATTGTGGATAGGACTTGTCTCCCGTGTTCTCATCACGAATCTCCACGACCATCTGACCTACAAATCCCCGATTTTTTCGTTTCAGCCAGCCCATCAGGAACCAGGCACCAACACCAACCACAATCAGAGCTATAACACCCAGGATGACAGGCAACCAAGGAAACGGCTTGTCCTGTTCACCGACTGACGTTGTTGGTTGAGATCCACTTCCGGCTGCTCCACTCGCGTTGATCGTGATTGGCTCACTTTCACGGTAGAAGCTGTCTTCTTCCGCACGGATGACTAATTCATAGTTATGATTGTCTGGTACTTCAAACGTTCCGGCAAAACCAGAACCTGTGTTTTCCAGCGGTTGTTCCTCGCTTTTACCTGTATCCACATCTTTCACAACCAGCGTCGCCTTCATATCCTTATACAGGTCATTATCCTGAAGCGGCTGACCTCCATTCTCCAGTTTGGCTGCAAGATCAACCTTATCCCCTTTGGTATAGGACTTGGTCTTAATTGGGTCCACAACGAGCTGAAGATCATAGTTGAACAACAGGTTGATATCGATGCTGTCTTTCGGAGCCCCTTTTACCCGAAGTTTCCAGTCTCCTTCTTGGGGTTTCAACAGCTTCACGAGTGAATAACTCTTCGACGTCGAGAGCTTGGCTGCATCCGAGTTCAGATCCACGGCTTGTCCGGAAGGGTCCGTCAATTGCACTTCCACCGGCTTCGAAGACATGATCGAAATGTTTGCTTCCAATACACTGTCGTTTGGCACGTTCACGGTAACTTCCTGATAACTGCCGTTTCCCGTTACAGAGGGTAGCTTCACGACATTCAGTTTGGCATGATCGGCGAAAATCTCACTCAGAATCTGTGGCAGATCATCCGGCGTATCGGTAATGAATGACTTGCCTCCGGTCTGCTTGGCCAGGTCTGCGAGTGCATCCTTGTTCAGCTTGCCATCGGCGTTAAGTCCAATCGTATATACCGGGATACCCTGATCCTGTGCTTCCTTCACGGATTTCGCCAGATCAGCGTCGGATTGTGCCTGTGTACGGCCTTTGGTTTTGTTAAAGTCATTGTTGCCATCCGCCAGCAGCACGATCATCGGCGAGTGGGATGGGTCTGCACCATGATTCAGTATGTTGACGGCTTCGGCGACACCAACTGAGACATCGGTATATGGCCCCCGGCCGAGCTGATCAATAAAATCTTTCAGGCTGCTCTTGTCCGCATCGGACTGAATCTCCAGCATAGCCTTTTCCCGCTCCACCTGATCGGTATAAGCGACAATCCCTACCTTGTCCCCCTGGACGGGCAGCATATCAATAAACATTTTCATGGCTTCATTACTGATCTTGTCACGGTCACTTGTATTCATCGAATTACTTACATCGGCTACAAGTACCGCATCGATTCCGCTCGTCTGTGCCTGAGCCGCTGCAGCTTGTGGCAGCAACGCTTGAGGTAACAGTAGCGTTAGAATTGCCAGCAGAACCATCGTTCCGCTGAGCCAGCGTATTTTGCGTGTCCGCAGCATTGGGTGTACTCCTTCACGTTTGAGATTAAAATGGGAATAGTTTATTATAGGCGTCAAGCCTTAAGGAAATCTTAACAGTCTACTAACAAATTCTGAAAAGCACCCCTATCTTGAGTTACAGTTTTGTAATGACTGACAAAAATCGACGATTTCATGCCTTGAACTGGCACAAAAGTACCAACTATGGAAATATGATATAGTTATTGCCAGCAAACTGCAATATAACAGCGCTTGTTCACCAAGCCATAGAAGGGAACGGATTATGGTTACATACGGATGCCTCGCCATATTGTTTCTTTTTGTCATGATAAAGGGTTTTGCACTCCAGCTCCATCGGCGGAAACCGGTTTCCCGCGAAGACACGGATCGTACCCTCTACACTATTCTGAATGGTGAGCGTGATTGAGCATGAGTACTAAACTAGTTGTATCCATAAGACCATTTCAACGAACGACCTATGCCTATGAAAAGTTGCAAGTCTGCTCACGTTGTGGACAGTACACCTGCCTTTGGGAAGATGAGTGCACGGCCTGTGGCCGGGGTACCCTGAATTCCGTTCAGGCGAAGGCGACTTCCCGTGTGAAACGTCGGATTGCACGCGACTTGTTCATTACGGTATTGTTCGGTGCAGCTGCTACCTATTTTGGTGAGACCATAGATCAGACCATGGCGGCAGCCAGCGTTTCCCTGCTGCTTCTGGCCTTACTCATCTTCATGCAGAAACGTTCATTCGAGGTAGAGCAGCAGCGCGAGTTGAAGCGCACGTTGCAACAGGACGAGGAACTCATCCGCCAGGGTATTAACCGCAACTGGGCTCTGGTCGCCGAAGCTCGAAAACAGGATGAAGCACTTGCCTATGAGATGCTCCGCGAGATCGGCTCACTCGTCTACAATGACCGGATTCGACTGCAACAGGTTGCGCTGTTACAATCCTTTGTCCTACGCAGTGATATGGATCTGCAGCTCAAGCCCTTGCTCTTACGCAGCTTCGAGCGGCTGCTCGCTGAATATATCGGTGAGATTGCACGGCTTAAGCCGGATTTGATCCGTGAAGATGCGATTCGTTATATCGCGACCTATGAAGTGAACATTTTACAGCTCCACAATGGAATTCAGATACTTACAGCCGTAGCTGCTGCTGCCGTGCGCAAGAGCAAATATATTGAGTTATTCCCTAGTCTTATTACCCGCTACGCCCGCTTTATGCCCAAGGATCGATTCATGAGACTTTATCACACGATTGAACGCTATCCGAGCAAGGCACGAGGGGGATTGGCAGAGTCGGTAGGTCGGGTGTATAACGAGAAATATCGGAATCAATACGCAGATGTTCAGCTGTAGGGATGATATATTGAGAAAGAAAAACGTAGTTTAGTGCAAATTCACTCCGTGTATATAGACGAATGCAATTTCATCCACCCCTGCATGCAAGTCAGCACCACTGATCGAAGGTTATGATTCTAATGATATAAGAATTAATCCAAAAACACCCCATCCTTAGGTCTAGGATGAGGTGTTTTGAATTTTATGGTAGTCTGCCAAGTGCTATACGCAGTACACGGACAAAAAGAAAAACTAGATGGGGAATACCTAAATGGCATCTTCCATGGATCAAGCAGACGCGCAAACAGGCACTCGAAGATGACAAAAAGAATAAGCGGAAATGAGCATCTGTCCTGTTGAAAAAGGGCCGCAACGTGGTTCCGTCGCGACCCTTGATCTGAGGGTTCGGTACATGTGTACCCGAATCCTCTCATATGTGCCATGCCAAACCCTGTGGCATGGCATGGTGCCTGCGCAAGTGCGGCTGCATCGCCGCTTGCGCCAAGGCTTTACCGTCCGCGACGAGAATCGCGACGGTCGCCCTTCGCCGGTCCGCGTCCTGCGGATTCCGGACGGCGAGAGCCTTCGCTGCTGCGCCCGGAGGTGCGCTTGTCGGCACTACGGCCAGCCCAGCCGCTGCTAGCTGCACCGCGTCCGCCTTGGCCCACTGCACCGCGACTGCTGTCGCTGCTGCGCGCGGAACCACGCCCTGCGCTACGCTCGTCGCCACTGCGACCCGCACCGCGTCCACCTTGGCCTGCTGCACCGCGACTGCTGTCGCTGGTGCGTGCGGAACCACGGCCTGCGCTGCGCTCGTCACCACTGCGGCCACCGCTACGACCACCTTCGCCGCCGCGGGAACCACGTCCGCCATCTCTGCGATCGTTACGGCCTGCACCGCGACGAGCACTGCCAGTTCCGGAAGAGCGTCCACCTGAACGTTCGTCATCCCCTTGACCGTTGATTGAACGTCTAGCTGCTCCAGTTGAAGCAATTGGACCTTCGCTCGTCCACTGGATACGGGACAGCTTCTGGTCGATCCCTTGTTCAATACGTGCAAGTTCCGGTCTGTCGTGCTCTGTTGCAAACGTTACAGCAAGACCTGTACCGCCTGCACGGCCCGTACGACCAATCCGGTGAATATAACTTTCCGCATCATGCGGCATATCGTAGTTAAATACATGCGTAACGCCTTCAACATCAAGTCCACGTGCAGCTACATCTGTAGCAACGAGTACTTGCAGTTTGGCATCGCGGAACGCTTTCATAACGTTCTCACGCTTGGATTGGGACAGATCTCCATGAAGTTCATCACTTGCATAACCTGCTTCACGCAGATCTTGGTTCAGCTTGGATGCACGACGCTTGGTCCGGCAGAAAATAATCGCCAAGTATGGGCGATACGTATCAATCATGCCGCGAAGCGCTTCAAGCTTGCCGCGATCCGTACATTCCAGCACCTGCTGGCGAATCTGTTTGATCGGGATAACAGATTGGGAAGATACCTTCACATCTTCCGGATCTTTCATGTAGGTCTTCGCCAGGTTGCGTATGCCCTTTGGCATCGTTGCTGAGAACAGCATGGTCTGACGTTTGTGTGGCAGCTCACTAAGAATCGTCTCCACATCGTCCAGGAAGCCCATGTGCAACATTTGGTCGGCTTCATCCAGCACCAGTTTTTTCACATTATCCAGCTTCAACGTGCCACGGCGCAGGTGATCCAGCAGACGACCCGGTGTACCAATAACGATCTGGGTACCGTTCTGCAATTTACGCAGTTGTTTATCCACATCCTGCCCACCGTATACGGCAAGCACGTGCAGTTTATCGTCATTTGCCGTGAGCTTCTTCGCTTCTTCCGTAATTTGCAGCGCAAGCTCACGCGTAGGCGCGATAATCAGCGCTTGCGGAGAACGGTCGGATACGTTAATTTTCTGAATAATCGGCAGCAAAAATGCCAGCGTTTTCCCTGTCCCTGTCTGTGCCTCAGCGATAATATCGCGTCCACCCAACAGTACCGGAATCGAACGCTCCTGTACCGGAGTCGGCACGGCGATGCCCTGATGTTTCAGGATCTCGCACCATTCCGGGCGAATGCCCAGTTGTTCAAAGTTTGCCAATCGTTACACCTCTGTATATTCATTTAGATAAGTCCATTTCATAATGACCTTAGTATCAGTATCTGCCATCAAGACTAGTTTTCCTTATATCAATCATGATTATGAAATGAATTTTTTAAAAAGCAATCCACTCGTTGCTCTTCTTCTCCATACCCTGTAGTTTACACGTTAGTCAAGCAAAACAAAAGGGGATACAGCGTTACACCCCCAACTTGTAGCACAAAACCCCAAGATCAGCGTAACTTGTATCGACCAAGTGAGTTTGAGGACGGTTATGAGAGAGTGTGTGAGGTTGGTTTTGAGAGTAACTATAGGAGCCCCTCTGAGAATGATGATGAGTGGAGTAAGCTAAAGCGCTAGCTCGAAGTATGACCCTGACTCTGTAGAATGGGGTTGAGGATTGAACTGCACATGGTCAGGCGGAGGTTATGCGGGCTACAGTGTCTGATGGCGCTCCTTGAGAAAGATGTATTGGATCGTTATGTTCATAATCCTTGGATAGTTTAGAGATTTCGTTGAGATTGAGATAGCTGCTATGATTCTATAAATTGTTGTACAGGATATTCTGAAACAGATCAAAAGGAAGCTATTTTGCAAAAGTTTCAGGAATTGAAAGAGTACCTCACATAACTCCGTACATTGAGATCAAGATCTCTCGCGGTTCGAAAATAGCTCCAACGATCGCCCCCCACTTACCACTAATTCTAACGAATCCAGGACACCCTATTACGCCAATTAAAGCCGTTTGGATTTTTTAACGAACTCCAGTCACCTTATTACTCGGAAATACCGGGGAAACGGCATCAGTATAGGTGAAATCAGCAAAATAAGATGTCTAAGATTCGTTAGAATAACGAAAACATGAAATAGTTCCATATAAGACGCGCCAGGTTCGTTAGAGTTTACACATAGGGAGGACACAAGCATCAACACAGTAACATCAGCTACAGCAATAACAACATATACTAGAACCAGAACACCAACTACAAATACTAGAACTAGGAACAGCAACAACAACAACAACAACAAGCACTACCTATACTTCTACTAGAACTACTACTACAACTTCTACTAGAACTACCACTACCACCATTAGAACTATTTCTTCTTCTTCTTCGTTCTTTTTCTGTTCTCTTCTTCACTGTACACACCACACACTCTAATAAAAACAACGACGCCCTCTCCCCAATTTATTTTAGGAAAAAGTGCGCCGTTGATAGAAAGTATCTTTTTATGTTATCTACTACACAGGGCTGTCACATGTCTGCTCACCACTACTTTAGGACAGTAGCCCTCATAACTTCATTACTTGTTTAGATCCTTAATTCCAGATTTACTAAACCGTTCATTTTTCACCTTGTCCGCGTAACTATAGTCAGACATTGCACCTTTGGACAACAACCTTCGTTGCAACCAAGTTACGAACCGTGCCCTCCAGCTGTAGCAAATCCACTCCGTTCAAGAATACGGGAGCTTTCCTCGTTTAACCCGCGCAGGTGCACGGTTTTGCCTAGCTTCGCGTATTTGAACTTCAATTTGCCGATAGCCACAACCGCAGTGTTATCCCAGATATGTGAACCTCCGAAATCAATCGTGATTTCCTTCGGATCGGCCTCTGCATCGAACTCATCTACAAAGCGGGACGAAGAGCCAAAGAAGAATGGTCCGTGAACCCGATATACTTTCTGCCCTTGTTCCTGGCTCGCCTGTACGCGAATCTTGGTCTGTTTCCAGCCAAAATGCAGCACACTGAGCACAACGCCGACCATAACCCCGATCGACAGATCGTGGGTATAGACCACAATTGCCACCGTCACGATCATGACAAAGGCTTCCGCGCGCGGCACGCGAGTTATATTTTTGATAGAACTCCAGTCGAATGTTCCGATACACACCATAAACATCACACCAACGAGCGCACCCATCGGTACCTGTTTCACCACACCGCTAAACAGCAGCAACAGAATCGCGAGAAACGCACCCGCAGTAAACGTGGATAATCTTCCACGTCCACCAGATTTCACATTAATGACCGACTGCCCAATCATCGCACAGCCGCCCATGCCGCCAAACAAACCGTTAACAAAATTCGCAATACCCTGACCACGCACTTCACGATTCTTGCTGCTCTTGGTCTCGGTCATCTCATCCACGATGGTTGCAGTCAGCAGGGATTCCAGCAAACCAACCAGTGCCATGGTGAATGAATAAGGCAACAGAATAATCAGCGTGTCCCAAGTCCACGCAATATTTGGCAAGTGGAACATCGGCAGAGTGCTCGTTATATTTCCCATATTGCCTACCGTTCTTACGTCCAGATGGAACACCACGGTAATAATCGTCATCACGACGATTGCAATCAGTGGAGCTGGAATGCCTTTGAAAAACCGTGGCAAAATATAAACGATCGCCAGCGTGCCCGCTACCATCGCATACATAATCCAGTTCGCTCCCGTGAAGTGGGTTAACTGCGCCATAAAGATGAGTATAGCCAGTGCGTTAACGAATCCGGTCAGTACCGAATGAGGCACAAACGTAATAAACCGTCCAACCTTAAATATGCCCAGTAGAAACTGGATAATGCCCGTCAAAATCGTCGCCGCAAAAAGATATTCCACGCCATAATCCTTGACGAGTCCAACCATCAGTACCGCCATGGCACCGGTTGCCGCCGAGATCATGCCTGGTCTTCCACCAGCAATCGAGATCACAATCGCAATCGTAATCGAAGCGTATAATCCGACCATCGGATCAACACCCGCAATGATGGAGAACGCAATGGCTTCCGGAATTAACGCCAGCGCTACCGTAATGCCTGCCAGCACGTCTCCGCGAATGTTGCCAAACCATTGTTGTTTTAAAGTATTCATATGTTCTTGCCGTTCCTCCTACGTGTATTCCTTATAATGGACAATCCTGCTGATGAGTAACGGAAGCCGTTCACACTAACCAACTACCCAGGACAGCACAAAACAACGGATTCCTCTCCGCGTCATTCACCTATGCTCATCCCTGAGTTGCATCATTATTTACCATCCATATAGCCTTGACGGGTTAATATGCACTCATGTCTTTTCCGTTCCAGTGTGTACCGCTGGTGTTCCATTACTGCCTCAGTTGTCTTACTCGTGCGACATCAGGAGCTGATCCTGACGCCCATAGGTTTTCCCCTCTCAGAAAAACCGGGTCCGTTAATGTACTGACCTATTATTATAGTCACAGGACCGGATATGTACTAATACAGTTAAGGCGAAAAAACAGAACCTTTTCTTCTATTATCTTAATCTTTCTATAATTTACTCACCAATTCTCTATTCACAAAAAAATAACCCGCAAAGATCCTTTGAAGAAAGTCTCTTTACGGGTATTCTTGTGATGTAATGCTGTTGCTAGAACCTTCCCGATTTGAATATCGAATAGAGCAGGAAAGCCACCATCAAAATCGCCACCAGGAAACCAATCTCAATGACCGGAATATCCCACAGCATCGTGGACTGATGACTGATCGACGAACCGATAATCAGGCCCACCATAATGATACAGAAGGCAAGTAACACAATACTGAAAGACAGCCGATTACTAATCTGGTCCATTCTGCGCATGAGTGCATCCAGTTCAGGGACACTAATCTCCAGTCTCAGCTTGCCTTTGCTAATAATGGATGATAATTGCCTTAACTGCCCTGGCAGACCAATGACACTCTCGGCCATATCGGCCGCACTGCGGAACAACCGATTCTTGATTCTTCCGGCACTAAAACGTTCCTTGATCAGCTTCCGCCCAAAAGGCTCGGCCATATCTACAATGCTCAGGGAAGGATCGAGATGTTCAATTACACCTTCCATTGTAAGCAACGACTTACCGAGCAGCAGAATATCGGCAGGCATGACAACCCGGTGCCTCTGGGCTACGCCGAATAAATCATTCAATGCCTGACCCACACTAATCTTGGAAAAGGGAATATCGTAATATTTGCTACGCAACTTGTCCAAATCCACATGAAGACCACGCAGGTCCATGTCATCTGGCATCATGCCGAGCTTCTCAATCGCCCGGATCATACTGTCTGTATCTTTGCGCATTAATCCAATAATAAGCGAAGCGAGCTGTTGTTTCATCTCATCACTCAGACTGCCCACCATACCGAAGTCTATAAAAGCAAGACGTCCATCCTTCAATACCATTAGATTGCCCGGATGTGGGTCAGCGTGAAAGAATCCCTGAATAAAGATCTGATTTAATAATGAATCCACCAACCGCTCGGCAATGTTATTCAGATCATGACCGCGTCTGACCAGTTCTTCACGATCATTGAGCTTGATACCTTCGATATACTCCATAGTGAGCACACGGGACGAAGTCTGATCCCAGTAGATTGTCGGGATTTTCACCTTGTTGTCCTGTTGGTATTGCTGTGCAATCTTTTCCGTATTGCGGCCTTCGACTGTATAATCCAGCTCGGCCATCAACGCCTGAGCATATTCTTCGACCATTTGCGGAATCTGATATTGCTTCACCCAGTCCCAGCGCTTCTCGGCCATGGCTGTCAGTTCACGCAAAATATCCAGGTCACGCTGCACAATACGCGATATGCCCGGCCGCTGAATCTTGATGGCTACCAATTCACCGCTTTGAAGTTTGCCCAGATGCACCTGTCCAATGCTGGCCGCAGCTACAGGGGTATCCTCGAACCGGGAAAAGATCTCCTCCAGCGGTGTATCCAATTCCTGTTCCAAAATACCCCGTGCCGTCTCGGAAGAGAACGGCGGGACCTGATCCTGTAACTTCACCAGCTCACGAATGACAGACTCAGGCAACAGATCTGCCCTTGTGCTTGCGAGTTGCCCCAGCTTAACGAAAGCTGGCCCCAGCTCCTGCAGCACAAGCCTAATACGTTCACTCAGCGTTTTGGTGGTGTGTGCTTCACGCGACATCCACCGTCTGGGCAGAGCCAGCAACTGGAACAAACCCAGCTCCTCGACCATATAACCGAAGCCATGACGCACTAGCGCCATGGCAATTTCACGGTATCTGCCGACATGTTTGATTCGCACTGCCATCTACTCGATCTCGTTTCCTTTGAGAGGAGGAGGAACTTCAAGTGGAGCTGGGGATTCATCAGGTTGAAGCTGTGGTGAGTGGCCCAGTTCGGCAAGTTTTTTCTCCAGAACAGCAACGCGCTGTTCCAGACTGGTTACATCACTTTCGGATGCCACACCAGCTTCCTGAAGCACACGCTTGACCTGTTCTTGAATCACTCTCTTGAACTGGCCTTGCTCTTCATCGCCCCGTTCCAGTAGACGTTCAACCAAAGCTTTGGATTCACCGGGCGCAAGTTCCCCGCGCTTGACCAAATCATCCACGGTTTTCTCAATTTTTTCTTTGCTTACGACAGTAAGACCAAGCCCTAACGAGATCGCCTTTTTGAACAAATCGCTCATTTTTGTCATCCTCCTCTTCGTTGATCTCTATATTATACCCCTTATACTCTGCATGCAAAAATGTCAGTCCGATCAGACGTAACGCGCAGCCCATTTGCCTGCTTGCAGAAGTAACTTCCGGTACGTTTCGTGTGCAAAAGACGGCACATGGTGACCCGGCATCAGATAAACAATACGCCCAACACCATATCGATGAGCCCAAACCGCAGGCTTTGGTCCTTCTTCGGATTGATATTCAAGCAATATTTTCGTTTCGGCAAAAGAACCAAATTCGAACTGATAAGGCTCTTCTTCCATTGTGAAATTCGAGATGCCCTCCGTCACGGGATGGCTTTCCGCCGTTACAGTGAATTCAAGCGGTGTATACGCCGGATGATGCAGGAACTTGGCACCGATCATCTGTTTGAGCTCATAACGATTTTGGAGCGAAATGCCGTTATGTATAATGACCAGTCCCCCCCCATTACTTACATAGGACAACAAACCTGCTGTCTGCTGTGGAGAGACTTTACCCTTCCAATCGTCCATGTATGAGATACATACATCAAACCCGGTTATATTTTCTTGCAGCAGCATATTCCGATTCTCACTGCACTGCACAGTCATAGTATCATGGAAAATTCGGCTTATCTCCGCATCCACCCCCTGAAGCGGGTGCCAATCCGGATGTGTATAATCGCCAAGTAGTAATGCTTTTTTACGATGATCCATTCAATTAATCTCCTTTCTTGTTCACCTCACTGTATAAAACCAACTACCAGGGGAGCTTCTCTCCCTTGTAGTCCACATATGCGGGCTGATCTCCTTTAAACTGTTCATGGCGGTCGATAAGTACTGCGATATGCTGTGCAGATTGCTCGGGCGTGAGATCCGCAGCAACATCCAATTCGCCCCTCATATAACTCTGTACCCAACCGGGATGCACAAGCATCACTTGTCCGCCTTCATCCTTCAGACCATTGTGCACAAGACGGGCCTGCATGTTCAAAGCAGCTTTGGACATACAATAGGCATACCACCCATCCCGACTGCATTGTTCTATACTTCCAGCCTCGGAAGAGATATCAACAATCAGCTTGACCTGTCCTTGAAGAAGGAGGGGTAACAGGGAATGAGTCACACGCAGTGTACCTAAGGTGTTCACATTAAATACTTCAGCCATCTCCGCCATATTCAACGGCCCGCGGATATGATCCGTAATACTTCCTAGTATAGCCGCATTATTGATCAGCATATCCAAATGATTCGTATCCAGCTTCAATGTCTCCGTGAACAGAGCTACCGACAGGTCGTCCGCGATATCCAGTTCGATGGCGCGCAGATGGTCAGGATATCCTTCTGCAAGCATACGAATTCCCTCGGAATCTTCCACGTCCAGACCGGCCGCATACACGAGATACCCTCTCTTCAGCATCTGTGCCGTCAAAGCCAATCCCAATCCACGAGCAGCTCCCGTTACACATACGGTTCTCATCATGATGTCCCTCCCTCGCATAATGATTCTGTCTTTTATTCATTCCACATATTCATCTGAAAACCTTTAATTCAGAATCGGATTGCCAACTTCACGACCAAAGACTCAGGAGGTAAAAGCGAGATTAGAGCCATTTTGCTTATTGAATTCAGCTATCTATTTGAGCTATAAATAGCTGTTATTATCTCTGCATATCTCGCTCCTGCCGATAGGCTAAACAATGCTCCACCCATCTTCGAGCGGCTGCCGGGTAAGAGCCCAGATGAACGTGCGTATACCCCGCCACGATGTTGCCTGCGGCATATCCCTCTTGCTTCAAGCCACGCATCCCCTTGGTCTCATACGCATAAGGAATCGTTTCTTCATCACGATAGGTCATTGTCGAATAATGAAATTCATGACCTCGAAGTACTTCACCCTTTTTCAGTAAAAAGGAATCCTGAACGCTACTCGCTTCACGGTAGCCAAGCGCAGCGCGCTTCTTCTGCATCTGCACCTGTGCGGGGATAATGCCCGCCATGTCGAAAGTAACTCCCTCTCGGTCGGTCAACGTTTCTCCAAGCACCATGTAACCACCACACTCGGCAAATAAAGGCATGTTGGATTGTACTGCCTGTCGAAGTCCTTCCAAGAACCCTTGGTTACCGGCAATCTCTGCTGCAAATTCCTCTGGAAACCCGCCGCCCAAATAGACGCTATCCACATCCGTTGGAATACCTTCGCCAGCAAGAGGACTGAAGTATTGTAATCGGGCCCCGGCTGCTTCGAGCAATTCCAGATTATCGGGATAATAGAAATTAAATGCGGCATCGCGCGCAACGGCAATGACAGGCTGTACCGCATATGATACATGTCGATTATTAACGCGGATCACTGAATCGAATTGTGAATCGTAATTGGAGCCTGATTCAGCATTAGCCGAATCCGTGTGGGCAGTCGTGGTGCATTTAACGGCGGGGCGCTTGCCGCCAGT
Organism: Paenibacillus sp. FSL H7-0942; assembly: GCF_045040715.1. NCBI lineage: Bacteria > Bacillati > Bacillota > Bacilli > Caryophanales > Paenibacillaceae > Paenibacillus > Paenibacillus sp. FSL H7-0942. Next base: position 6,475,866 of record NZ_CP150279.1, read on the forward strand.
CCCAGCAGAAGATCCAGATCAGTGCCTTCCATCAGCACATCGGCAGCCCGCTGAAATAATGGCTCCAGTTCACCGCGCTCAATGGCAGGTACCAGCCCCAGATGTCTCTCCGGGATGGACATGTCTTCGTCCCGCTTCAGCCAGCCAACCACAGGAATGCCGCACATCTGCTCAATGGCTTTTTGCACAATGGTATAATGACCCGCACTTCCACACCGGTTGACGATCACTCCGGCAATATTTAATTCAGGCTCCAGTTGTTGAAAACCCAAGACAATCGCGGCCGCACTGCGAGCCATGCTGCGTACGTCCACAACCAGAATCACAGGGGTCTGCGTGACCAGAGCAATCTCTGCAGTTGAGCCTGTATTGTTAAGCGGATCTTTGCCATCGTAGAGGCCCATAACGCCCTCGATAATGGAAATATCATGTCCCGCCGATGCCTTCTCGAACGTATCTCTCACATACTCAGGCGATGTCATCCATGCATCCAAATTGCGTGACGGTCTGCCCGTAACAGCGGTATGGTAGGTCGGATCAATATAGTCTGGGCCGCATTTGAACCCTTGTACACTCAAACCACGCTGAGCGAGTGCTCTCATCAGCCCCAAGGTTACTGTCGTTTTCCCTGCACCACTTCCGGTGCCTGCAATGATCAGTCGGGGTCTGGCGTTAGGATCTGCAATGGTCATCGTCATTTCCACCTTTTCTTCGAGATAAGAAAAGCTTCTGATCGAAGCACTATTAAGGATGTACATTCGTATTTTAGTTGTAACGTATAAATTCTATAATCTAAACAAAACCGCATCATATAGCGATGCGGTTAAGATTAATGCACACTTTTTTATTCATGAAGCGACGCCAAAAGCTTTTTATCGAACTGATCTAAAAGCAGGCCACTAATCTCTAATCTTGGCCGCACGCCCTGCTGCAAAGTAACGTCCAAGCTCAACGATGAGTGCTCCCATCTTCTCTTCCTCCGGAATGACCAGTGCCTCAATGCCTTCTTCACGCATGGAGTTTGCGGTAACTTTACCTACAGACGCAGGAATTACACCTTGTCTGAAGGCTGCAAGCATCGGCTCAAGCTTGTCCTGGGAGGCCGCATATTGCGTCAGAAATCTAACCTGCGGTCCACTTGTGAACGCAACAGCATCTACTTCGTACTTTAGAATTTCATTTAATAACTGTTCCAGTTCTGCCTCTTCTGGCGGTACATGGCGGTAAGGAAGCACTTGTCTGACGATGGCACCTTGTTCTTCCAACCATGCAACGAGTTTGGGAGCTGTCTCCCCATGAAGCTGCAACATAACCTTTTTCCCTGCGAGATCATGTGGGGCGAATTCTCGAATGAGCCCGTCCGTGCTACCGTCATCATCTCGTACCAGCGGTGTTAACTTGCGCTTTTTGAGCACATTCACCGTCTTGTATCCCCTTGCCGCAATTGAGGATTCCGATAACACATCCAACAATTGGCCTGCCACTTCCATATCCTCAGCCATTTCAAATAATGCATCCAATCCCATACCCGTAGTTAACACCGCCCAGTCTGGCGGGTCTGAGATCCAGGATACCAGCCCATCCCTGATACTCCGATCATCCAGGAATACGGTCCCCTGTGCCGGTCGCACAAGCGGGATTCCACCCATTTTTTCAACCAGTATGGACATTTCTTTCGATTTTCGTGGTCCTGTCAATGCTACACGCACACCTGCCAAATGTTGAGCCATTCATGTTCCCCCCGTTAGTTCAGCCGAATGTTCATCAGTCTGACTACAGTATACAGGGTACTTCTGTGGAGGGAAACTGTACTTTCCCTCTTTTTGCCCGTTCATCTATAAGGATTTTTGATGGAATGTATCAGGAAGGCTGGAGTTCTCCTCCATGAGAATCTTTCCGTCTTTTCTCTCCGTCCTTCTCCGAATCAGCCGATTTTTGTTCCGGCTCATGCTTCTCTTTCTTTGGCTGGTCTCCCGATCTCTGTTGGGTAGATTCTTTTTTATCCTTTTTGCGAGGACGAAGGAAAAGAAACAGCACAATAGGGAACAGTACTTCAAAAACAATGGCAACCCATGTCCATTCCCGAGTAAAACGATTGAGCTGAATGGCATTTCGGAAGAACCAGAATGCACAGACAAATCCGACGAGGGCAATCGGACCTGTCAACACCTTTCCCGATACGTTCGGAATGATTCGCTTCAATCCCCAGCAGACAAAGTACAGGTCAAATGCAATCTTCGTGATCATGGTAGGCAAGGTTGCCGCTGCCAGCGCAAGGTCAAACCGATCCAAGAAATCACTGATTTGCAATTGTCTTGCCAGTTCATAGGAGGGATACACCAACCTTGAAGCGATAGGAACTCCAATGGAGGTAATGGTCTCCACAAGGATTAACATCATCAGGAGTGCAGAGAGGATAATACCTGACACAACCGATTTATATCGAAAATCACTGCCTTTGATAACAAAAGGTAATGCAATCATCTCTCCGTAAAACGAAAATATGTACCAACTCCCCTTGCCCACTCCCGTAACATCAACGTGAAAATACGGCATCAGATTATCCATATTGATCTGTTGAATGAGCATGAAAGGCACAATCACGGAGTTTAAGAGAAACAATGTCACATACAACTCCGACATACCGATTAAGGAGCCGAGCCCACCTCTGACGATAAAAACTCCCATAACGATCAGAGATAACACAATGATGGAGATGGGCGTGGTCTCTAACAAAGTTATGCTGATATAATCCCCCGTTAACCGGATATCCCTCGCAAACACAAAGAAAAAAAACAAAATGTACATCAATCCTGCGAGCCTTCCCAAAAAGGGGAATCGCCCAGCAAGGGCTTGAAATAGATCCTGATCCGGAAATCTCCGCTGGACCCGACTTAACATCCACATGGATACAAGCATCACTACGACTACAGGTATATACGAGAGATAAGCGTGTTGTTCCGCATAGTAGATAGCTTGCGCGTGAGGCTGAATTAACGTTCCTGAAATACTGAGCAGCAGCACGAGCAGGATCATCTGACGGTGTGTCACTCTCTGATTCATGATATACCTCCTTTCCCTCTCGCGATCTCGCAAACTTAATGCATCCTGTCCACAACCTAGGGCAGTGGCAGTAAGCGCTGGATAACGTGGCTTATCCATACCGACACAAATAAGGTTTTGCTTAGATTAGTCACATAGAACCAAATGCCTGTAGCCACTGCTATCAAACTATAGGATAGCCAGCGATTAATGGCAGCTGCCTGTTTCAAATGTCTGAAATCCATCAAAATGACCACGATTACCATGGCCAGGAAGGTAAATAAGAGTGGTTTAATCATGTACAACTTCATCCTCTCCCACGCCAATTGGTTTATTGCTCACCCCAACGTTTTCAATAATGACATGGGGAGTAACCGTCACCTCGACTTCAGGGTATATGTCATCCCAGCGATCCTTCATCGTGTCCCACTTGGCCGGCAGATGTTGATGAATGGATCGACCGATTCCAAGAATGTCCGCATGATATTTCCCCTGAACCAACCGGACACCTTCCTCGATATCCAATTTTATTTTCTCGTGAATGGCTTCATTTATCTTCTGAATCTCATTCTCACGTCGGTCACCATAATTGGATTCGTTATCTACGAGAACTCCCTTGGCATATAATTCAATATTCACGGTGACCTTATCAGCCTTGATACTGGGATGTAGTGAAGCGTTGTTCTCGTTCAACTTGATGAACATATTTCCATCTCCGCCAGGAGCTTTAACCATAATCTCCGGCGCATTGGCTTCGCCCATAGCAAGAATGAGCGCATCAGCTGGAGCTTTGTCAATCATGCCAACCAACTTATCTTTCTTGAAGATGGCCAATCCATCCAGCTTGATGTTTGTTTTGGCGTCCTTCCACCCTTTTGGAACATTGGTCACTTTCGAAGCGACCGGCAGGAATGGATCCACACCTTCACTAAGAATGGCATCTATAAATGTTTTAAGTGAACGTGGATTACGCATATTGAGGAAACACAGTTCCCGCACCATCTCGGATGGAAACTTCTCTATAGGTGCATCCGTATCCATGACTTCATATGCTGCACCTTTTGTGACCACTGGCAATGCAGAGAATCGGTTCAGCGGATACCGCGTAAACAGATCAAGCATGGAGGCCACGCCATCCCGGGCAAGCTCCTCACCAATAAGCATCGTACGGCGATGCGCATAGTAGATTCTTCGTGAGAGTTCCTTTTGACCTTCAATAGACGTACCATGCAATGATTTGGCTGTATTGGATAACATGAACCAGGATTTATCTCCACTCGTGCCGCCTCCGCCTCCTTCACTACCGGAAGAACCGGATTGTCCCGGCAGAGCAATCTGAAGACTGGATCTGTAATTGTCTCCCTCCTTATCGACAGCAATACCAATCACAAAGGCAACATCGTTAATCTCCTTACGATCCCAGCAACCTGAAATAAAAGTGGTACATAACAACAGCGCTATCACTGCCCGGTACTTATATATGAACTGCATGGGTTCACCACCCTTCCTCAGCTTCAGGGGAACCGTTGATCTTTTCGGTCATCCGTTTCTGATCCCGATGTACCGTAGAAGGACGATTGATCATTTTCCACCATGGCACACGAATGAGAATGTCTTTGGTATCTGTTTTACTGTACGGGCTAAGACCGGAGAGATATGGGACACCGAACGAAGTCATCTGTGTCAGATGTACCGAGATCAGAACCAAGCCGATGACGATGCCATATAGTCCAAGCATACCTGCCAGTAACATGATCGGAAATCGGAGTAGACGCACCGTAATCGCGAAGTTAAATCGCGGGATCGTGAAGGAAGCTATTCCTGTCATGGATACGATAATAACCATCGGTGCGGATACAATCCCCGCTTGAACTGCGGCCTGTCCGATCACAAGTGCACCGAGGATACTGACAGCCTGACCCACTGTTTTGGGTAACCTGACCCCCGCTTCCCGGAGAGCTTCGAACGACAGCTCCATAATGAGCGCCTCAACCAAAGCTGGAAAAGGAATGGCTTCCCGTGCACCTGCGATACTTAGAATCAGCGTAGTTGGCAGCATGTCCTGATGAAATGTTGTAATAGAAATATACAAGGCTGGCAGGAACAGAGCGATGGCTACGAATAGGAAGCGAATCCACCGCACCAGATTACTGATGAAGAATCGCTCGTAATAATCCTCGCTGGCTTGCAGCATCTGCCACATCGTGACTGGAGCAATCAGCGAGAATGGGGTTCCATCTACCATAATGGCAAAGCGTCCTTCCAACAGATTGCCTGCAACGGTATCCGGCCGCTCCGAGTAGTGCATCTGAGGAAAAGGGGAATACGGATGATCTTCAATCAATTCCTCGATATAACCCGTCTCCAGGATGCCATCAATATTGATTTTTTCCAGACGTTTCTTAACATCTTGAATCGTTTTTGGATCGGCAATACCTTCCAGGTAGGTCAGCACAATATCTGTCTTGGTGTCTGTTCCAAGGGTCATACTCACCATCTTGAGAGCAGGTGTTTTCAGCTTGAACCGCAATAAGGCCGTATTCACACGGAGCGTTTCCGTAAATCCCTCCCGCGGTCCCCGAATCACGGATTCTGTCTGCGGTTCCTCCACACCACGTCTGACTCCACCTTTGACATTGAACATCCAGGCTTTGTTACTTCCGTCGACCACCAGAAGGGCAGAGGATGCCAGCACCCCTTCTGTCGCAGCAGCCCAGGTATCCACTCGCTTCACCTGTGTTAGCTCAACGGTTGTATCATCCAGTGGAACATCAGGTTCATCTGTTCGCTGCTGCACCAGCCCTTGAATAATCGGTCGCAGCATGTGTTCCTGGATATCAGCCGAATTGACAATACCTTCAATATAGACGAGAAGTCCTTTCACTTCAGGCGTAATCATGACGTTGCGAAAAACCACATCAGAACAATCGGAGAATATCTCCTTTACCGCCTTAATCTGAGTTTCATGTACTGCACTAATTGGCTGCCGAAGAAAAGGCGGGGACGGCAGTCCCAAAGGAATATGTTTTTTTTCTTCTGAAGCTCGTCCCGGTTGTCCGGACTTGTCTTTCCCAGATGTTTTGTCTGCCATATGCCGCCCCTCCGTTCTTGTTTTTATACAAGGTAGCTTGTGCCAGACAGCAGGGAATTATGTGGTCTTTTTTGCAAAATTACGATTAAATTCTCTGAGTTTTCAGACAGCAAAAAGGCCTCTGTATTTAACAGAGACCTCTGAGATGTTCCAAGTTCTATAGGTACTTATAAGTTAATCCGCAAAATAATCTTCAGGCACATAACGAATCTCCGACTTCGCATAGATGCTTAGCGTGTGACTCTCCCTGTCGTATACTACCCGTTCACCATCTACGTAGTACCAGTGTTTCAAAAGGGGCTGATCCTTGCGTTGGACAAAACGGAATACATTCAGTTCCTGTCTAAGCTCCATAATCTGTTCCACAATCTGCTCGTCCAGACCCGTAACGGTAAATATGAAACTTGTACCCTCCTGTTGGAACCGATAGGACAGCGAATCTGTTTTGCTATTAGCTAACCCTCGCCCGGTCACCGCATGTTTAACCATAAACCATTCCTGTTGCGCCATACGTGTATATCCTCCTTCATCTTGGAGTTCATTCATTTCATCAGCCATCTACGGCAAATCAATAATCATATAGAACGTATCTTCGTTTCCTTGCAGTTCGATTGAATCCTGCTGTCCCACACGAGCCGTGTCGCCTTCGTTCAACAGGTACTCTCCATCCAATCCCAGCTTGCCTTCGATGCAGAAAATGTACATTCGGCGGCCTGCCTCCTGATTGAAGGTTAACGTTTCGTCTTTGGCTAATCGGCCAAGGTAGATCGTCATATCCTGATGAATGGTCGCAACTCTTGGTCCCCCATCTGGGGATACAATCGGCACGAGTGCTCCTGCCAATGCCGCTGGATCAAATGATGTCGTCTCATAGGAGGGCTCCAACCCTTTTGTCTGTGGCATGAACCAGAGCTGAAGCAAACGTACTTCTTCGGTATCGGATGCATTATGTTCGGTATGAATCATGCCACTGCCTGCTGACATCCGCTGGATACAACCAAAGCCTGTAACGGCTACATTGCCCAGATTATCTTCATGTCGCAACTTGCCGTTCAGTACGATCGATACAATCTCCATATCACTATGCGGGTGAGCTCCAAAACCGCGACCAGGCGCGATCACATCGTCGTTCGCTACCCGCATCGGTCCAAACGCCGTATTCTCCGGGTCTTGGTATTCTCCGAAAGAAAAGCTGTGACTACCACGGAGCCAGCCTCGATCGAAGCTGGAGCGGGCATCGGATGGAATGACGTTAATCATAAAATGCATCCTCCTTATTTTTTCTTAGTTGCATACTTATTCTCATTGTAACAAACCTCAGGCATGTCGTCCAAACGAAAAAAGTTCTCTACTGATCAGCCCGGTTCGCAAATCAATTCCCGAACCGGCCTGGCCAATAAAGAACCTCGTTACAGGACTCATCCTGCACTTCATTATTTTTAGCAATCGTTAGTCAAATCAAGCACTCACATTCTGGCGAGCGTTCCCCTGTCTGGAGAACAGATAATCCACGGCCAGGAGGCGGCTTCCTGTGAAGAGCAGTGTCAGGGAACCCGCAAGAAGCAGGTAATCTAACTCGGTACCACTCAGGAACGGCTCACCCACTTTGGCTGTAAACAGAACGCCAACCATCACGATGGCAAACAGGGCAGCAAACACACGTGTTCCCAGACCCAGAATCATCGCTGCACCACCTACCAACTCAATGATGGCTACAACGGATGCAAGAAATCCGGGAATACCAATGCTTTCGAAAAAACCTACCGTACCGCTGATTCCACCTTCAAATTTACTCCAGCCGTGCAATACAAAGATCAAACCGATCATAATCCTTGAGAAAAGTAATCCAATCTCTACACTTTTATTATTCATGTTCATCTTCCTTCCTCATTATATTTGACTTCACATTTAGCCCAATTAATCTATCCGATGGACCAAACAAACAAGATAGACAGCAATAGAAAAACAGTAGCCGACATCAGAACAGCATAACGTGGCAACCTCAGCGTCACGTCCTGTTCCGGGTCCAGCAGACGTGAAATTCGGACATTCACCGACGTATCCGCAAATGAGGATTGAACGGTCAGTTCTTTGGCCCCCCAAGGTTCAGGACAAGCACGGAGCAACTTGAGCAAAGCACTGCCAATGCCAGCCACATTGCCTGTACGCTCAATGGCCTCATTGTCTGCCAGAATTTCTCTAACAATATTGTAATGTTTCGAAGTATGCTTCAATACAGGAATATACGGCATCATGATTGCAAATACCGATAACAGTGTTGTCTTCAGTGGGTCACGGTGCCACAGATGATGGACTTCGTGGTACACAACTGCAGTCTCCTCTTCTGCATCCAGCATCGTCAGAAGCCCCGTGGAAAGTACGATGCAAGGTCTCCATAGACCAATTGTAAATGCAACCGGAGAATGCTTGTCCACTACAATGAATCCTGGCTGTCCGAGATGGTGATACTTGGACTCCAGTTCACGAGACAATGCATGCACTTCCATGGAGCGAAGTTTACGTACGGCTGCTCTGGTTTTCATCATACGCACCATTAACAACCAACCTGTTCCCGCAAATGTCAGCAATACCAGTGCCAGCAGGAAATGTCCCACGGATAACCATCCCAGTCGACTCATCCAATGATTGCAGAGCCAGAGCAGGTTAAACGGGATATCCCAGCCAAAAATTTTGTACATCGCGTACATGAACATCTGCATGAACACGAGTAGCGGAATGCCAAACCCGACGGTAAACAAAAGTTTCGAGCGGGTCTTCCACATCTTAATCGCTATCCTTTTTCCATTGTTTGATCTTCTGTTCCAAGCGTTCAATCAGACCCGCATCTGCTTCGTCCAGCGCATCCAGCATATGATTCAATGCCAAAGCTCCGAATTCATCCACCAACTCATGTGACAGTTCCTTGGATTGGTCGTTCATAAACTCCTCCTTGCTCTGTACCGGTTGGTACAAAGATGTTCTGCCCTTTTGTGACTTTCCGAGAAGTCCCTTGTCTACGAGCCGGTTCATCACGGTCATGACTGTATTAAAATTGACGTCTTTGTCTTGTTCAAGTGCGGTCTGCACTTCACGGATGCTACTGCCAGGACGAGCCCATAAAATGTCCATGATCTTGGCCTCCAGCGGACCAAAAAATCGGTTGAGCCCACGCTCACCCACTTTGAAATTGTGTATTCTCATTTTCTGACACCCCTCACACTACCCATTGTAGTGCCATCAAATGAGAAGTCAACCTCTATGTCAGCTATTTTATGTAAATGATTTGTAAATTTGTTTTCCATTTCAGTAAAAAAGGCCAAAGACCGGGAGTTCCGCACGTTCGCGGTTCTGCCCGGTCTTCAACGAATATTAGTCCGTATGATGTTGTAGAACATGGTCAAACTGTACTTTATTTTCCATCCTGTGACGGCATATGTGCAGAAATATCCACGCCGAGTCCATGAGCCAAACGTCCGCCAAGCTGTCCATCCGCTCGGAAGAAGTGGCACAGGGCACGCATTTGAATATCAACAGATACGCCCTTAAGGTCATTGATCAGATTATCAAGCAAATGCTGCTGCTCTACAGGAGTAAATGAACGGAACAGCTCCCCTGACTGCGTATAATCATCCGTCTTCTCGATTTTCTCTCTTGTAACATGCCCTTGCAACGGAACCTGACTGTCCCGGTATGCCAGATCTTCTTGCGGGCTGTTTCCTGAACTGTTGGGTTCATAGTTCACCGGAGATGGGTCCTGATTCACATTCATGAGTCCATCACGCTGATGATTACGAACGGGTGCGTACGGGCAATTCACCGGAATTTGCAAATAGTTCGGTCCAAGCCGGTGACGCTGTGTATCTGGATAGGAGAATAGGCGTCCTTGCAACAATTTGTCTTCGGAAGGCTCAATTCCGGGTACAAGCGCACTAGGAGAAAAGGCCGCCTGCTCCACTTCAGCAAAGAAGTTTTGTGGATTCCGATTCAGGGTCATGGTCCCTACCGTATGGAACGGCAATACATCTTCAGGCCATGTTTTGGTTGGATCGAGAGGATCAAAAGCAAAATCATCCATTTGCTCCGGCTTCAAGAGCTGTACCTGAAGCTTCCACTGTGGGTACTGCCCGTTCTTGATATGTTCATGCAGGTCCCGGGTAGCATGATTAAAGTCTTGCCCCTGTACCTCGGCAGCTTCCTGACGAGAGAAGCCTCGCACGCCTTGTGCAGACTCCCATTTGTATTTCACATAGTGGACCTGTCCCTGTGCATTAATCCATTTGAAAGCATGTACGCTGAAACCATCCATCTCCCGATAACTTGCTGGTGTGCCCAGATCAGAGAACAACCAGGTCATCATATGTGTTGATTCCGGTGAGAGGGTCATAAAGTCCCAATATCGGGCAGGTTCCTGAATGTTTGTATCCGGAGCCGGCTTCAAGGAATGCACCATATCAGGGAACTTCATCGCATCACGAATGAAGAAAACGGGCAGATGATTACCGACAATATCATAGTTGCCTTCCCGTGTGTAAAATTTGACGGAAAATCCACGTGGATCTCGTGCAGTCTCTGGTGATCCCGTACCATGAATAACGGTTGAAAAACGAACCAGCACATCCGTCTCCGTACCTGGATCTTGTAGGAAGTCAGCTGTTGTATAAGCCTTCATACTCTGCTCCAGCGTGAATACACCATGAGCTCCGGCACCTCTCGCATGTACGACTCTTTCGGGAATACGTTCACGGTCAAAGTGGGCTATTTTCTCAATGAGATGGTAGTCTTCAAGCAGTGTCGGCCCTCTTCTGCCTGCTGTGCGGGAATTCTGGTTGTCACCTACAGGTGCTCCCTGATTTGTAGTCATACGTTCTGTCATCATGTCGTCCTCCTCTAATGGGTCTCACGGCTGTTATATATCTACTATTAAAATCATATTCGGCTTCGGTTTAAATATACATTTAGACTTGATCTAACTGTTAAATTGATTCTAACATGTCCCACTCTACTCTTGCATGAGGTTCACATGAGATTAAGATGAGGTTCTTCAACATTCATGAATGAACTATGAACATGTTTTAAGGGAATGATTCTGATCTGCCTCTCTATTAGGTAGTACCCGAAAAAGCATGAAGTGAAAGATAAAATTTGGGCAAAAAAAAGCGGACTAATCCGCCAGGCGGTAGCCCACTCCTCTTACTGTTACAATATATTGCGGCGAAGACGCATTATCGCCCAATTTTTTGCGCAAGCTTTTGATATGAACATCGACCACATTACTTCCACCCGTAAAGTCCGTCTCCCAGATATCGCTGAGCATTTCCTCACGGGAAATGACTGCACCTTTAGCATCAATCAGTTTGAGTAACAGATCATATTCGGTCTTGGTTAGATGAATCCGGTTATTATCGCGCTGTACACTCATCCGTTCACGATCGAGCCACAGATCTTTGAATCCGATACGGTGCCCTTCCTCAGGCAAAAAACCACGGTTGGGCAGAGCAGGGCTGTTGCCAATCATGCGCTGCACTCGGTAAAGTGCTTCCTGCGGGCGTGCAGGCCACACCAGCAACTCCTCCTGAAGCATCGGTCCACTCGCGCTACCAATCATCTTCTCACCGACCAGATACAGACAAGGGGTTGTGTGCTCAGCCTCACGATTCAATCGGCTGCTAATGCCGGCAAATGCATCGATAGTTCCAGCAACAGACAGATCATAGATCAACAGATCAAAGACAAGACGCTCATGCAGATCCGGTTCCCAGCGATGGAAGACCAGTACATCAAAGCAGCTATCCGTTAAGGCCTTTACCAGTTCATGAACCTGCCCCGGCATCGGGCTGATCAGAATAACACGCCGTGTAACCGGACAATTGTCCACAAGGGGTGTTGAGTCAGACAAGGCTGGTTTAACCCTTAGGGGTAAACGGCGGCCAGGCAGTTTTATTTTTACTTGATCCGTTTGTTTCTGCATTCCCCGCAGACACCTCCAAAGACCACATGAGCATGATCGATTGCATATCCGGTTTCTTCAGCTACCTGTTTCATCCATTGTGGAGGAACCTCTGTCATCACCTCGTCCACTTTGCCGCACACTTCACACATAATATGCTGATGATCATCCATACGGGCATCGTACCGGCTTGCTGTCTCTCCGAGTTTAAGTTCCCGTATCAATTCTTTGTCCGTCAGATAACGAAGAGAATTATACACCGTACCATAGGCCAGATTATATCCTTGTTCCACGAGTCGATTCATGACATCAGCAGCTGTCGGGTGATCCTCTGAATGGCGCACCACATCATATACTGCTTGTCGTTGTATCGTCAGATTTAAAGTTCTCACAACCATTTCTCCTTTATTATTGATCCATTTTATATGAAATCAGACACTGATCTTCTACTTATGATGGTCTTCCCAAAAAGAAGGAATATATTTTGATTTAGATTAAGTATAAATCTCATTGCATATTGAAGTCAATATCACTCTAACATCCTGTATATGCAAATAAAACATCTTTCCCAGCAATCCCCTCATAAATTTGGGATATTATGGTTCGCTACAGCACCACTTTTCAGATAAAATATAGGGATGTGCGTAAAAAGGGGGAATGTCGGTTGTTTAGCACTTTTTTCATTAATATCTGTGTCATGATTACGTTTATGTATGTGTCCGGGATCATCGCAAAGTTCTATAGTATCCGATTGCCTTTTCCCTCGTTACGTGTTCAGTTGATCGGCGGCTTATTATTCGGTATATATGGCACAGTACTCATGAACTATTCTTTCCCTCTGAACGAAACTACGATTGTAGATCTACGGCATCTGGCCATCGTTACCGCAGCGGTATATATGGGAGGATTGGCTTCGGTCGTTACGGGACTCATGATCTCGGTCATTCGTATTCTGATGTTCGGCTTATCATCCTCTGCCATAGATGCAGGTTTTGTCATGACTCTGATCGGACTGTCCGGTGTATACTTCGCCTATGCTCCTTGGTCCAGACTGACCAAAATAATTACAATGAATCTGCTTGGCATGACATTAATCTTTATCATCCTTATGTTGAATACAGACAGCATGAATTCATTAATGAAGATATATCCGTTACAAATGACCATTTCTTTTGCCGGTGGAATATTTATCTATTTCATTGCAGAATTCATTAATAAATCTAATGAAATGTTATTTCTATTGGAAAAAAGAGCTTCTACCGATCATCTTACCAACCTGAGCAATCGACGACAGTTCGAAAAATCACTTCAACTGGAACTTCAGCGTGCGCGGGATTACCAACAGAAGCTTTCCTTGCTTGCCATTGATATTGACCGATTCAAAAAGGTAAATGACACCTATGGTCATTCCGCTGGCGATGCGGTCCTGAAGCAACTTGGACGACTGCTTGTTGAGCATGCACGTTCTGCTGATATCGTGTCACGAAACGGTGGGGAAGAATTCGCCATTCTCTTGCTCGACTGTGGACACCGTCAGGCCGTGGCTACCGCCGAATCTATACGACAGGCTGTAGAGAAATACCATTTTGCTCTGCCTGACGGGCACACGACACGTCTAACCATCTCCATTGGTGTAGCCGTGTACCCCGATCATTGTGATGATCATGACGATGACGATTTCTTCGAACAGGCCGATCGTGCTTTATATGAAGCCAAGAATACAGGGCGTAACCGTGTGTGCGCCTTAACTTTTCGTTCCTTGCCTCTTACGCTTTAAAGTAAGATCTAACCCTTCATTAATCTAACCTTTCAACGCTCCAAAAAAGGGATGTCTCGTTCGCCTATTCAGGCGCACAGGACATCCCTTTCTTTATAGATCATTGCATATCATCTCAGCTTGTTTGCTGACAGGAGATCAAGCAAGGATGCTCTCAATCTCCTCCACAATGGCAGCATCCAGCTTCACGCCAGATGCAGCCGCGTTCTCTTTTACCTGCTCGGGACGACTCGCCCCTACAAGTGCACTGGATACATTGTTCTGGCGCAGAATCCAGGCAAGAGCCAGTTGGCCAACCTTCAGATCCAGCTTGTCCGCCACTTCAATCAGTTGACGAACTTTCCCGATACGATCCACATTGATCTTTCCTTCGTCCCATCCTAGCTTGGCAGCACGGCTATTCTCTGGGATATCGGAAACGGACGTATATTTCCCGGTCAATAGACCTTGAGCAAGCGGGGAGTATACAACTTGTCCGATGCCTTTACGCTCACCGAGCGGAATAATTTCATTTTCGATATAACGGTCAAACATGTTGTACACCGGCTGATTGACCACGATACGATCCAGAAGCAGACGATCTGCTGTACCCAACGCAGCTTCCATCTGAGCCGCTGTCCACTGGCTGACGCCTACATATAACACTTTGCCTTGGCGTACCAGATCATCGAGAGCACGGAGTGTTTCTTCAATTGGTGTTTCGGTATGATAACGATGGCAATAATAGATATCCACATATTCAACGCCTAGGCGCTTCAAGCTGGCTTCACATTGCTCCTTGATATGTTTGCGAGATAACCCCTGGTCATTCGGACCATCACCCATTTTGCCAAATACTTTGGTTGCAAGTACATAAGAGTCACGGGAATATGCTTTGAGCGTCTGCCCAAGCAGTTCTTCTGCTGCGCCCCGTTCGTATACATTGGCAGTATCAAAAAAGTTAATGCCTTCATCAAATGCAGTTTCAATTGATTTCACCGCATTCTCACGTTCCACATACCCTCCGTACGTCAGCCAGCTTCCCAGGCTAATCTCGCTTACTTTCAGTCCGCTTCCACCTAATCTGCGATAATCCATTGATTGCATATCCTCCTCTATTGGTTATAAAGATGAAGTTCACTTTCTATTGTAACGTAACCAGCTCGGAATAAAAGGGCTTTGGCTCAGAAAATGGAAAACGAAAAAAAGCGCACCTATAAGGTGCGCCGATTAAAGATCTATGATCATGATTTAAGGCAAAGTAATGCTCAATGCATTCAACAGATCAGCCTGTCTGACCGGCTTGGTCAGAACAGCATCAAAGGCCTCTGCTTCATGCAATTCAATGTGCATACCATAAGGAACAAGAACAATGACGGGCAGATTCTCCAGTCGCTGTTTCAGTTCATGTACAAAATCAACCGCGCCACCTTCCATTAATCCCATATCCACAACGGCTACATCCGGCATGAATCCTTCCTTGATCCAATCATGCGCTAATGTCAAACCCGAGGTCATGTGTACATCCATCTCCCACCTACGCATCAGGGAAGAGACACCTTGCAAAATGTCAGGGTCCTTGGCAAGTAACACCTTTTTCCCTTTTAACCGCTGCTGAACACTTGCGAGCTGAGGTAACTCCCAGTATCTGCGTAACGGAAGTGAAATGTTGAATTCCGTCTCATTTTCCTTCACACTGCTCACCTGAATACGGCCATGCATGAGAATGGCAAGATTCTGGCTTACAGCTAAACCCAGATTGCTTCCAATCAGTTTTTGGATATTCAATTTTTCATCTTGGCTGTTAAAGGATGGTTTCTTCTTGTCCGATAACATCTGACCCGTGTACTTCACCTTGAGCTGAAGTGTACCGGTCTCCTCCAATTCTTCTCCGTTCACCACTGCTGTGATCAGAACGGAACCTTCACGCGTTGAATCGAGAGCATATTGAATGACGTGTGCAAGCAACTGTCCAATCTTGACTTCATCACCAACGAACACTTGAGATACATTCAGTTCAAGATTTAATCCCAGCTCAATGTTCTTGCCCGTCGCAATCCCGGCATAGAGATACACGGTATTCTCAATGGTACCTACCAGATCAAACGGATCATCATGTATAACCGTTTTACCTGCTTCATTTATGTTGAAATTCATCATATTATTCAGCAAGGAAAGCAGAATATTGCCGCTTGTCTCAATCATGTTCACATATTCGGACTGCTCCTCAGGCATATCCGGTGTGCGCATCAGATCTGTCAGTCCCAAAATACCGTTCAAAGGATTGCGAATCTCGTGACTCATTAGCTTCAACATCTGTGTTTTGGTCATAGCCTCAGATTCGGCACGTTCTTTCTCTGCCTGGAGCTGTTCTTGCATTTGTTCCGAATCACTCAATTTCTGCTCCTGAACATGCAACGTGCTTTCCAGATCAACAACATAACCCAGGAATACAGCCATCGCCTTCAGTGTCTTCATATCGGTTTCGCTGATCACATAACCAGGATCATCCATCAGACAGATGGTACCAAATGTTTCGCCCGATCTTCTCATAATAGGCACGCCCACGAAGAAGCGATTGCCAAGTCCGCTCGTAACGCCCATGGATCGTGTCATCGGATGTTCACATGTATCCGGGATCGTAAGCACGTTACCGTTGTCTCTTAATACCAGGCTGCAATATGAATCCGTAAATGGAAGTGCACTGCCTTTAACAACTAACTCTTCCGTACGATTAAAGGCCTCCAAAATGACATTGGTCACCCCGTCATTCGTGGCAACAAAGATGGTATTGACCTTCAATATACCGCTTAATACGTCTACGATATGGGCCGCAGCTTCCTTTATATCTTCATAGAAGCCTCTTGTAATGCCTTCTGCCGTCCCCATGATTCACCCCTCTTATCTTAGCTGCACTTTCAAATCTGTATTTCAGAATGTTTAATCACGTACAGGGGTCATCAAAAATCCGAATAGCTGTCACAATCTATACTTATATGATTAACACCGTAGAAGTATAAGAGAATCATACTCCCTGCCTATTGCCCATTTGCGGACAAAAGCAGGTCTTAAACGGATGGTTTAACGACCGCGAATTCATTGCAACTCGCCTTTTCAGCTTGATTAAAGTCCATCTTGTCCGACTTCGGATATTATACTTGCAGAATAACTAGAAATTATACGCTTCCGCTCAGACTTTGGGAACCTTTATCCGCAGCAATTAAAGGAAAGTCCATTTTGTTCAGTAAGCTGTGTGATCATGATCACACCCAAAAAACCACATATAGTTTATAAATGGATAAGACGAATCTACATATAGTATTTAACGTGAATTGAATGATAACCAAAATCATTTTAGGAGGAACCTTACATGAACATGCTTGAGTATGCCACCCCACCGGCATCCGATCTATTATCCGACCTGGGAAGACGAATTATTGGCGCAGAAGACGCCGATACGCTGAGGGAAAATGCAAATCTGAACGGGGATTCCTTCAGTGGTAAGATGAGCAGGCTCGGTTCGGAGACCGCCAAGTGGCATGCTCTGCGTCATGTGTTGCCGGAAGAGCTTGCCCAAGCTGTAGAGAATGGGGATCTGTATGTACACGATCTGGATCAGTATGCACTTGGAACGACCAACTGTATCTTTATCCCGTTTGACCGTCTCCTTGCTGCGGGTTTCAACACAGGTAACGGATCGGTTCGCACACCTCAGACGATCATGTCTGCCATGGCTCTGGTTGCGATCATCTTCCAATCCCAGCAGAACAGTCAATATGGCGGTGTATCGGCCAATAAAATTGACTGGGATCTGGCCCCTTATGTACAGCGATCGTTCCGCAAACACTACCGCAAAGGGCAACGGCTCTTTGGTGAAAATGTTCTGATCGGGGATGAACAGCTTCATCTGGATAGCATCGAAGCGAAGAATCAATGTCCGCGGGCATATGCCTTCGCCTATGAAGAGACTGAATTGGAGACAGGACAAGCTGCTGAATCACTGATTCATAACCTGAATACGATGAGCAGCCGGGCGGGTGGTCAGATTCCATTTACTTCACTGAACTATGGATTATGTACTTCTGCGGAAGGACGGTTGGTATCACGCTCGTTGCTGGAAGCAACCATTCGAGGCCTGGGCAACGGGGAGACTCCCGTGTTCCCTCAACATATTTTCCAATGTAAACAGGGGATCAATCAGGCTCAAGGAGAGCCGAACTATGATCTGTTCCGGCTCGCAGTCACCTGTTCATCCCGGCGGATGTATCCTAACTTTGTCAATGTGGATGCCTCTTTCAATCTGCCCTTCTATCATCCGGAAGATCCGGATACGATCATCGCAACCATGGGATGCCGCACACGTACACTGGCTGACCGGTTTGGTCGCAATCGTCAAAGTGGTAAAGGTAATCTGTCCTTCAACACCATTAACCTCGTGAAGCTCGGCATCCGGTTTGGTATTTGCCAAGGTGCAAGAGCTGTCGCTGACCGAACCGGATTCTATACTGCTTTGGAGTCAGTTATGCATAATGCCGCTTCCGGCCTGCTGCACCGCTACCGAATTCAGACATTGCAACCTGCCAAGGCATCGGACTTCATGATGCGGGAGGGTGTATGGGAAGGTGGAGAACAGCTTGGCCCGAACGAGCCGGTTGCCGAGCTTTTAAAGCATGGAACATTATCTCTTGGTTTTATCGGACTCGCGGAATGTATGACAGCTCTCTATGGGCGCCATCATGGACAGGACCCTCATGTACATCGCGAAGCGCTCAACATTATTCGGACCATGAGAGAGTTCTGTGACCGGATGAGCGAGCAGCATAACTTGAATATCACACTGTTTGCCACACCTGCTGAAGGGTTGTCCGGCAAATTCACGAAGATCGACAGAGAGCGTTATGGCATTATTCCCGGAGTGAATGATCGGGAGTATTATACGAATTCATTCCATATCCCGGTCTACCACACGCTTCCAGCATATCGGAAGATTGAACTGGAGGCACCGTTCCATACGTTATGTAACGCGGGTGCAATCTCCTATGTGGAGCTTGACGGAAACGTTCGGGCCAACACCGCAGCTTTCCTGCGGATCGTACAGTATGCACTGGCGCAGGATATCGGTTATTTCTCCATTAATCATCCAATTGATCGCTGCCCTGCATGTGGTTATGAAGGCGTCATTGGGAATGTATGCCCAAACTGTGAAGCCCACGAGAACCATGTACACTTCCAGCGGTTACGCCGCGTAACTGGCTATCTGACCGGGGATTACAAAGTACGCTTCAATGCTGCGAAACAAGCTGAAGTGCGGGATCGGGTGAAGCACCGGTGAATCTATATGGTTACATCCCGGAATCGGTAAATGAAGGGACCGGCCTGCGTGCCGTGTTGTTCATCAGCGGATGTCGTCACGCCTGTCCGGGCTGCTTCAGTCCGGATTCATGGAGCTTTCGAGCGGGTGAGCCCTTTACAGAGGAGCGGCAGCAGCAGATTCTGCATGAAGTGACGACCCATCCATTGCTGGATGGAGTTACGTTGTGTGGTGGTGATCCCTTTTTCTCGGCAGCAGAATGTACGTCTTGGGTCCAGCAACTCCGCGCTGCACGTCCTGATCTGACGGTATGGGCCTACACGGGATTCGAATATGAAGAACTGATTACCGACTCTGCGAGAGCGGAGCTTGCCCGGTTGTGCGATGTCATTATTGACGGTCGATACGTTGAAGCGGAGCGTGATGTCTCCTTGCCCTTCCGCGGCAGCCGGAATCAGCGTTTGATTGATGTCCGTGCAACACTAGCCACTCGAACCATCGTTACAATGCAGCTCAGTATGCTGTAAACATTGGTTTTATTCCCCTCACCAACTAACAAGGCACGGATCCCCAGCGGACTCGTGTCTTATTGGCGTATAGCGGTCTTCTTTAAGAAATAGGTTTTATCCATTCTCTCTATTTTCTTCTCTATTGCATGACGATATATAATATAGGTAGTTATTAAGTTAGCATTTAAAATTTAACCGTTTACATAAGGTAACCAGGGAGGAATCATCTTTTATATGGATATTGTTCAAGCATTAATTACATGTATGCCTTTCTTTCGAGATACGATTCGTCAGGATGTAACCCTCTCCGTGATTGATCATGAGAAATTCCTATATTTCTCAGCAGGGGAATCGTTAAAACAACTGAATTATCAACCCGGCGACCCTCTATTGGATGGAAATCGAAATTTTGCTGATCTCAACGGCGGTACAGTCAAACGATTCGATCACTACCCTAAAGATTTATTCGGTGTTCCTTTTGATGTGGCTTTTATCCCCATTAAAAATGAAAAAGGTGAAGTCATCGCCCTGTTTAATCTGCTCTACAGTATGGATGACCAAGACCAGTTGCAACAGCTCATGGATGCTACCGAAAATCTGACTAACCAGTTAATTGACAGTGTACAGCATGTAGCTGCACACTCCGAGGAACTCAGTGCCACAACCGAAGAGATCCGGAACAATTCCAAACAAGCCGTACAGAAATCAGGCAATGTCACTCAGGTCGCCAGTTTCATTCGTGAAATCTCCGAGCAAACCAATCTGCTTGGCTTGAATGCAGCTATAGAAGCTGCCCGTGTAGGGGAAGCTGGTGCAGGTTTTGGCGTTGTTGCCAAAGAAATTCGCAAACTGTCTGTCGATACCAAAGAAGCAACGGCCCGTATTGAAGATTCTCTTCTCTCGGTTCGGCAATCCATTCAAGGCATGGAGAATGAACTTGGTGAGATCACTGCAAGCTCCCAAGAGCAGGCTGAACTCGTAAACAATTTTATGAGCACAATTGAGCAACTGAATGAAACCAACAAACAATTGAAGCAATTTGTGCAAAAAATGATTACGTTTGACGGAAAATAAAAATACGTTTAATGGACAATACAAGCACGGTTCATATCATAGAAATTTGTATAATTCGTTTCCTACCGCTCAGGGGATTTATGCAAAATGGTCATTAAACAACAAACTAAGCCTCCGAATAAGTTCGGAGGCTTTTTCATGAGTTATTTGACTTAACGAATCTCAAAGTGACTGATGCGCACACCCGCAGACAACACAATGTATACATCCTGCGCACCTGATGCACCTGTGAGTTCCGCCTTCACGGTAGACCACTGCTGGGCTTCACCTTGTGCCAGTTCCACACGTCCTGCGAGCGTACCGTCTGGTGAACCGAGTCGAACTTCCAACACAGCGCCTGCTTTTTCCGCGGATACACGAGCTTCAATTGCTGCTGCCCCACTACCCAGATCGGCATCCTTAAAGGCAATCCATCCTTGCTCACCAACTACACGGACAGCACTTCCGCCCTCTTTGCTCTCATCCAGATCAACACCCAGGTAAGCATCATAATTCTCGGCACGAGTAGCCACACCCAGATTACGGGCAGGGATCGTCTCTCCTTCTACCGTCAGGTCTGCAACCAGCTGAACATCGGAGGATGACTTGGCAACCATAATAGAGTAAGTTCCACTTTCCACGACATACCGATCACGAGTTACATCCCAGATCGCCAGTTCCTGAACAGGCAAAGTAAAGCTGACCTTCGCTGTAGCTCCCGCTTCGATATGAAGACGACGGAATCCTTTTAACGTTTTGAGTGGACGTTTCACCCGGGATTTGCCTGCACGAACGTACAACTGTACAACCTCGTCGCTGGCAATTGAACCAGTATTGGTTACATCTACAGTTACCGTAACGCTGCCCTCTGTACCCACTTGAGCTGGGCTAAGTTCCAAATTGCTGTATTTAAACGTTGCATACGTCAGACCATGTCCAAACGGATACAATACATTACCTTCAAAATATTGATACGTACGACCAGATTGAATGATATCGTAATCCTTGATGTCGGTCAGTTGATCTGCCGATTGTACCCATGTCATATTCAGACGGCCTGCTGGTGCATAGTCGCCATACAAGACGTCAGCTACTGCGTTACCCAGTTCCTGTCCTGCGTGTGAAGTATACAATACCGCCGGGATGTTCTCCTGAACCCAGTTGGATGTGAACGGATAACTACCCACGATGACAACTACCGTGTTCGGGTTCGCGGCATAGACCGCCTCAACCAGACGTTGCTGGGATTCGGCGAGATCCAGACTTGGACGGTCAATCTCTTCTTTACCATTTACAAGCGGATTATTACCAACAAAAACAATCGCCGTTTCCGCAGCCTTAGCCGCTGCTACCGCTTCTTCAAGTCCGTTCACAATCACATCCTGCTTGAACGTCTCTGTGGCACCAAAGGTTTTCAGTTCTTCGGACACTACTAATGCATCGTTTCCACCATTAGGTGCAGTCACCGTTTTGCCATTCCAAGTGGTCAGACCTACACTGCCGTCCTGTTGTGGCAACAGGTGGAATACTTCCTTCACGAACCAGCCGTACACTTCATCAGCGGAAGCCGTTACGGTCTCTTCATCTGTGGTCAGATATTTGCCGTTGCTTTCCGCCTGCAAGGTATAACTTCCGAAGCCCCAGTCGGAAACCATAAACGTCTCCGCTTCTCCCGAAGCAATCACAGGTGATTTCTCACCTTCTGCCAGTCCAATTTTCTTCCCATTGGCTACGGAAGTTAACGTAATACGGTCATTACCATCCTTGAACGATACTTTGTCGCTGCCTACTTTGCCACGGATCGCCTCAAGTGGGGATACGTTATACGGCATGGTGCCTGCATACCAGTCACGATAGACGGTTCCGCCCAATTGACCGATCACAGCCACTTTACCAGCTTTTGTTTTGTCCAGCGGGAGCGTGCCTTTGTCGTTTTTGAGCAATACCACTTGTTCTCTTGCGGCTCTGAGCGACAGTTCTTTTGCTTTCTCCGTCATCATGGACTCTTCACCAATAGCAGCGTACGGGTTGTCTTCTTCCGGATCGAACTCGCCTAGACGGAAACGCACACGGAACGTATTGAACAACGCCTTATCGATGTCATCCATCGTGAGTGTACCTTGTTCCAATCCTTCACGCAGTGCCTGTTTGGACAGCTCAGCATCATCGGTGATGCTATCAATTCCGGCCTTCACGGATTCTACGGTACCTGGTGTGTGGGAATCATAGTATTTATGATCATTCTTGATGCCCATTACGTCGCCTGCATCACTGACAATGAAACCATCCATGCCCCATTCGCCTTTGACAATCTCGTTCACAAAAGGATGCAACAACGCTGGCGTACCATTAATGGAGTTGTACGCCGTCATCATGGACTGTGCGCCGCCTTCCTTAAATGGCTTCTCAAACGCCTTCAGATAATATTCACGCATGTTACGTGGATCAATGCTGGACGAACCACTTCCGCGATCCACTTCGTTATTATTGGCGAGGAAATGCTTCAAGGTAGCGACCGCTTTGTAATACTTTGGATGGTCGCCCTGAATTCCTTTGACCAATGCTGTTGTCAGCTCGGCTGTCAGTTCCGGATCTTCACCATACGCCTCTTCATTCCGTCCCCAGCGCGGGTCACGTTCCATATCTACTGTAGGTGCCCACAGCGTAAGACCGTTCACTGCCGGATTTCGTTTATAAAATACACGCGCCTCGTCTCCGAGCACGGAGCCAATCTCTTTCATCAGATCCGCATCCCATGTGCATGCAAGCCCCACCGGTTGTGGGAAGGATGTTGCTTCTCCAAGCCAGGCCAAGCCGTGTGCCGCTTCTGTTCCATGTTTGTATGCAGGCACACCCAGGCGGTCTACTGCCGGCTGATATTGCAGCATGGATTCAATTTTTTCATCTTCCGTCAAGCGGGATACAAGGTCCTTCACCCGGGTGTCTAATTCTAGTGCTGTATCTTGAAACGGATATTTCGTTTGGTTGGTCGTCATATAGAATCTCCTCTGGTTATCGGTAGTTAATTAAAATGATAGCGAATACATATCTCAAGTAAAAACGGGGGTTAATTCGGATGAAATATTTCTTCCGATGGATCAATTAATCCTTTTATAATCAACGTTTACAGGTGTGAAACTTGATCTCCTTTTCAACACCTAAAACGATTTCGGTAATCTTATCATATAGCATGTTTAACAAAAAAAACAGAGGTTCTGCGCAGGAAATTGTGAACATCCCCTCTGCAAAATCTGAACAACACCGTTTTTTCATGGCATAGTCTGGCAATCATGAATAAGAGTACAACGATGTGCGCTGAACGACAATCGCTTCAACCGAATGAAGATAATCAAGGAGGAAAAAAAATGAGCGACAATCAGCAGCCCAAGACGGGTCTGCCCCCGGTCCCCGAATCACTGTGGCGTGCTACGCATCAATTCGATGCCTATCCAAAACTGACCGAAGATATCACCGCTGATGTAGCGATTATTGGTGCCGGTATTGCCGGGATCACTACAGCCTATTTGCTGGCACAGACGGGTATGCGTGTGGTCGTGCTGGAAGCTGGAAAAGTATTGGATGGTACGACCGGTCATACCACTGCCAAGGTATCTGCACAGCACGGCGTCATATTTGATGAAATTATGCATCACTTCGGACAAGAACAGGCCCAGATGTACTATGAAGGCAATGCCGATGCCGCCAAGTGGATGCGCAATCTGGTGAAGGAAAAACAGATTGATTGCCAGTGGGCAGAGGAAGATGCCTACGTCTACATTCAATCAGAGGAAAACATTAAAAAACTGGAGATTGAGCTGACCGCCTATGGCAAACTCAATATCCCTGGCGAGTGGGTAGATCCACTCCCTATTCCAGTTCCCGCAAGGGCAGGTATTCGCATGCCGGGTCAGGCACGTTTTGATCCGCTGGCCTACCTGCACTACTTGCTCGATTCCGCTGTGAAACAAGGGGTGCGTATCTATGAGCACACCACCGTAACCGATGTGGAGGAGGATGCTTCCCTGCATGTCAGAACTTATGGAGATGGCCCATCCGTAACAGCGGAACATATTGTCGTGGCTTCTCATTTTCCCGTCTATGATCCCGGATTTTATTTCACACGATTACACGCCGAACGATCCTACGCTGTATTAGTCGAACCGGAGAAAGCCTATGCGGGTGGCATGTACATCTCGGACGATACACCGTACCGCTCCTTGCGTACCGTCTTACATGATGGTAAGGAACTTATCCTCTTTGGCGGTGAGAACCACAAAACTGGACAAGGCATCTGTACCTTTGGTCATTATGAACGCCTAGAGCAGTTCGCAGCGGAGACATTTGGCATCCGCAACATCCCTTTTCGCTGGTCAGCCCAGGATCTGATCTCCATCGACAAGGTGCCTTACATCGGACCGATTACCGGAAGACATGAACGAGTCTATGTGGCGACCGGGTTTGCCAAATGGGGAATGACAACTGGCACGATGGCAGGACACCTTCTTGCAGATCGTATCACTGGACGTGACAACCCTCATGCTGCCATATTCGATCCGGCAAGATTCAAGGCCGATCCTGGTATGAAACACTTTATTGTGGAAAATGTGAATGTAGCCAAGGAATTAATCTCCGGTAAAGTAGGCATTGTGCATAAAAATGTTAGCGATATTGGTGAAGACGAAGGAGCCGTCGTTCGTCATAATGGCAAACGTGCTGGCGCCTACAAGGACACCAGTGGCAAGCTGTTTCTGGTGGATACCACCTGCACCCATCTGGGTTGCGAAGTCGAATGGAACGAGGGCGAACGTTCGTGGGATTGCCCATGCCATGGTTCCCGCTTTGATTATGCAGGCCATGTCATTGAGGGCCCTGCTGTGGAAGACCTTAAAGTCCTGGATGCACAAGAATAACCGACATTTAGCGATTAACCTGTAACCAAAGAAACAAAAGTTCATCTCACAGACCGGATCGGAATCCGCCTCCAGACGGAAGTAACCGATCCGGTTTTTGCGTATGCTGAATTATAGCTAAACAGACAGCTTCAGCTGATCATCAGTATTAAACGAACTTATTATCGATCAATCGTGATACGGAACTATTTTAAAGTCACTACCTTGCATTAAACAGTACTGGATGCTATGATGAATTCACCACTACTGAACAATATACACTAGCATTAAATGAAGCTACTAAGGAGGAACCTGTGTGAATGTGAACATCCAGTTCAAAAAAGGAGTATTGGAGCTGTGCGTCCTGGTATTAATTAACCGCCAGGATCGGTATGGCTACGAACTGGCTCAGGCGGTCTCCAAACATATCGAAGTTGCTGAAGGTGCACTGTATCCCTTGCTTCGCCGGCTTGTGAATGACGGTTACTGCACCACCTATCTTCAAGAATCAACTGAAGGCCCGCCGCGCAAGTATTACCGGCTATCCGATACAGGTCGCGACTACATGACGGCACTGACGACAGAATGGAATGAATTTGTGCGCAATGTCGCAAATCTGATTGAGGAAGGAATCCCCAATGAATAGACAACAATTTATGAAAGCCATGGAAATTCATCTACGGCCGATGGACCCATTCGAACGGGCTGAGTTGCTCGCCGACTATGATCAACATTTCGAGCTTGGACTACGAGAAGGCAAGCTGGAAGAAGAGATCGCTCGGGAACTCGGACAGCCGGAAGAAATCGCCAAGGAAGCACTCGGTGATCGTTATGACATGCATACGCCGGGTTCAGATGCGTTCTATGCACCGACGTATCGCGAGATGCGGTCACCCAGAAACAGCACCAGCGCCACTCGCAAATTTTTCAACGCCATCGGCCTGTTGTTCCTGAATCTGATCCTTGGCATCCCCCTTGGTCTCATGATGTGGTCGGTATGGCTTGTTATTGCCAGCCTTTCCTTGCTGGTAGTGGCTCCTGTAGCAGCAGTTGTGGACTTTGTATTCCTGGGCCAACTCGATAAACCGGAAATTTTCGTTGGGATTGGCGCTTTCGGGGTCGGTATTTTGTTTGCCATCGCATCGAAGTATGTCTTTAGAGCCTTCAAAATCGTCACTCTTCAATATATTAGATGGAATAAAAACACGATGAAAGGAGATGTTTCCGCATGAGTACCAAAAAATGGCTTGCGCTTGCCGTGATATGTATCGGAATAGGTTTGCTCGGGACATCCATCTATGGCGTTCAGTTCGGGGATGAACGGGAGCATTATTCCAAACGATGGGATTTCAAAGCAGATGAATTGCAGAACATTATCATGAATGCTAATTTCAGTGCAGATATTGAATTTGTCATAAGCCCCGATTCGAATGGTTATATCGAAGTGGATGGTAAATGGGACCCTGCCATAGTCAAAAGCTTCGAACAAGCCACCTTATCCAAAGGCACATTCCAACTGGCTCAGACAGCACGTGAACGATTGCAATTTTTCACCTTGTACTGGAATGATCAAGACTCCACAATAACCGTTGCTCTGCCTGAAGGACACCAATTAAATGAGGTTAAGCTGGACTCCTCTTCAAGTGAATGGGATCTGACAGGTCTAAATGCCAATCAGCTTGAGCTGAACAACACTTCAGGTTCCATACGTCTGGAAAACATCAAGGCGCCCAATATTGAATTGGTTCTAACTTCTGGCGACATTAACGCTTCCATGATTAATGGAGACATGACCGTGAAACAGACATCCGGAAGTTTTACGGCAGATCAGATTGCCGGTCATGTAAACAGTAAGATTAAATCAGGAGATATTGAGATTACTGAATTAAACGGCGCAGCTGATGTTCAATTCACTTCGGGTAGCATTCATATTGAACAGTCCCATTCCGCCCCGATTAATGCGTCTGGAACATCAGGAGATATTTTCATTCAAGCTGCACCTGATTTTGACGGAATCTACGACGCTAAGGCTACTTCCGGAAGTGTCGATGTACCTGAATCGCCAATGGTGAGCCGGGAAGTGATCAAGGCCCGTACTTCTTCTGGCAGCATCGAGATTACCAAATAGTGATGAAGCCAATTTCCGAACTGTGGGTAATAATAGTATAATTGAATGCTAGTCCATTTCTAAGGAGGAATTACTCACATGGAACTTAAAAATAAAACAGCGATCATCACAGGTGCCGGAAAAGGTATCGGCCGTGCGATCGCTGAAGCTCTTGCCAAAGAAGGAGTGCACCTCGGCCTTATTGCACGTACCGCTTCCGATCTTCAGGCTCTGCAACAGTCTCTGAGTCAAGAATACGGTGTGAAAGTAACCAGTGCTGTAGCAGATATCTCGGATCGCACGCAGGCCGAAGCCGCTGTAGCAGCCATCGAGATGGAACTCGGTGCGGTGGATATCCTTATCAATAATGCGGGGATCGGAAAGTTCGGGACGTTCATGGAGATGGAGCCGGAAGAGTGGGAGCGCATCCTGCATGTTAACGTTATGGGTACATATTACGTTACACGCGCTGTCCTTCCGAGCATGATCAAGGAAAGTAGCGGCAGCATTATCAATATTGCTTCCACTGCAGGTGAACGCGGATTCGCTACAGGTTCGGCATACTGTGCATCCAAGTTTGCATTGCTCGGTATGACTGAATCTCTGATGCAGGAAGTGCGCAAGTCCAACATTCGTGTAACGGCACTGACTCCAAGCACCGTTAATACGGAGCTTGCGACCAATGCCGGACTGAAAATTGGCGACGAAGATCGCATGATGCAAGCGGAAGATGTAGCTGAACTTGCACTCGCAACGCTCAAGCTGTCCGACCGTGTCTTCGTTAAAACAGCAGGCATCTGGACGACTAATCCACAATAGACAGGTGCTTCTGACCTTTCTAAGGAATCTCTCGCACCTTATTGTACTCTTTTGCAGGAAATAAGAAACGTAACGAATCACTGCGAGGTTATTTCGCCAGAAGTCTGTGGAATGTAGCCAAATTACACACACAGCAGTGAAATAAAGCGTCTGAGATTCGTTACATCTCGATATCTGCTTAGAATCATCTAATAGGGTTCGCTCAGTTCGTTAGAAATATAAAAGGACGTTTCCCATTGTACATGTATGCAGGTTCGCATGTTCATGACTTGGGAGCCGTCCTTTTTGTATTTTACAAATGATCCAGACCCAATTCTTTGGACACCGCAATGAGCACCACCGCAGGCTCCTCACCGATATTGGTCACTTCATGGGGCACGATCGCATTCCAGGTAAACGAATCACCCACTTCAAGAACTTCCACATCTTCGCATTGCTCCGCACGAATCTTGCCCTGCAACACCAGATGGCTCTCTTCTCCCGCATGTTTGCTTACCCCGGTCGATGCACCTGGCGGCAACTCCACAATGGACATACGCATCGCACCTTTGGCTGTAAGCTGCTGCACTTTGATCTGTCCGCTTCCGGCCGTTGTTTCCTTGCGCTCGTTCTTACGTACCACATTCATCCGTTGCTCCGGTGTCAGCAGCAAATAGGGAAGTGGCACTTCCAGATAATCCGCAATACTTTCCAGCGTAGCAATGGAAGGTGACGTTTTGTTATTTTCTACGTTGCTGATAAAACCTTTGGACAACCCCGTTCCCTCACACATCTGCATGATCGTAATCTGTTTCTGTTTACGGATCGTACGAATAGCCAAGCCAATATCCATATCGCGTCCCTCCCTTCTATTGATTTTTAAACACTAGACGTCCGCTTCGCTTCTTCAGGTTATCTATTCGGCGCTTGCCTCAACAAATATAATTCGGTTGCCAAACGGATCAGTCACGGTCATTTCTCTTGATTGCCAAGGGGTCTCCTCTATACCGGGTCTCGCATGTTTGTACTCTTTCTGACGAAGTGCATCATGGAATGTATCCAAGTTATCCGTCTCCACGCGCAAGGCAGCTCCAGGTGTACAATCTCCATGATGTTCGGAGAGATGAATCACGATGGAATCGAGTGAAATCTGCATATATAAGGGCATATCTTGCTCAAATCGATGTTCCCAATCCAATTGGAAACCCAGGTATTCAAGGTAAAACTCTCTCGCTTTATTTTCATCAAATATTCTCAAAATAGGCACGATACTTTTTAACATCCTGATCACGTCCTCGGGAATAAGATATAAACCATTCGCAGCGGCATTTATTGTAGAACCATTCAAGATTTTTTATAAACAACATATATTCATCATACAAAAAAAGTATTGACCCTACAATGAAACCATGATAAATTTTGTTCATAAATAAGAATATTTATTTCATATTGGTGAACTTTATTGTCAGAACGATATATTTAACTCATTCCTCTTCAGGTGGTGTTTTTAATGAATTCTCCTTATATACATGAAGTCCGATTACCGTCTCATTACAATCCAGATCAACGTTATCCTGTCATTTTCGCCTTACATGGCATGGGATCAGATGAGCAAGATATGCTTCGTTTGATGGAGCCTATGCAGTCTGATTTTATTATCGTCGCCATCCGTGGACCTATCGTTCAGGGTAGTGGTTATGCTTATTTTCAGATTAAAAGCATTGGCAACCCCATCCGTGAATTGTATGATGCCTCCGTTCAGGGACTGCAACAATTGATTGTTGATCTGTCCGCCAAATATGCTATTGATCCCACACGGCGTTATATCGCCGGATTCAGCCAGGGCGCCATTATGGCGATGACTTTATCGCTGGTGATGGGAGATGCGATTAAAGGCATTGTAGCGATGAGTGGGTATATCCCGCAATTTGTGAAAGACGAGTACAAGCTGCAACCCGATTCGGAGCTGTCTGTGTTCATCTCGCATGGAGATCAAGATCATCTATTCCCGTTACAACTGGGCGAAGATAACGCCAATTTCTTCCGTCAACACACCAATCACGTCACATATGTACCTTACAACGGTGGACACCAGGTGACCCCCGATCTATATCAAAAATTTCAACACTGGCTTCGGACGGATGCAAATCTGACTACCGAAGACCCGAAAGGACTGAATTCATAATGATGCCATCTCTTTTTATTGCTCACGGTGCCCCATCACTGGCACTAGAGGAGAATGTGTACACCGAATTTTTGCAAAAACTTGGACAGGAACTGCCGAAACCCAAAGCAATCGTGTTATTCTCTGCTCACTGGGAATCCACAACTCAGCTTGTATCCTCGGTAGCCAACTATGAGACCATTTATGATTTCGGCGGTTTCCAGCCCGAGCTGTATCAGATCAAGTACCCGGCTCAAGGACAGGCAGAAACCACCTCGAAAGTGGAGCGCCTATTCGCAGAAGCTGGGATCCCGGTACAAACGGATGATGTTCGTGGCCTGGATCACGGCGCCTGGGTCGTTCTACGCCTGCTCTACCCGGATGCGGATATTCCTGTAATTGCCTTGTCCGTGAATCGCTATCTGACAGGTGAGCAGCAATATCAGGTCGGACAAGCGCTCGCTTCCTTGCGTGAGCAAGACATTCTTGTCATTGGCAGCGGAGGAACCGTCCACAATCTACGTCGATTGAACTGGGAAAGTAACGGCGTTGACCCGTGGGCATCAGAGTTCGACAACTGGCTGCATGACAAGCTGGTGAGTTGGGATACGGAGTCTCTCTTCTCCTATGATAAACTGGCACCTTCAGCTCAAGCCGCCGTGCCTACGCCGGAGCATTTTGTACCGCTGTTACTCGCCATGGGTGCGGGAGATCAGAACAAACGTGCATCGCTCCTGTTTAAAGCCTATCAGTATGGCAATTTGAGCTTGTCCTGTTGGAAGTTTGATTAAAGAGGACTATGTAAACCGAACTAAAGTATTTACACTCGCTACTCCGATGACAGAACAACCTTCCGATCGCTGTTATCCCCAGATTTTTTTATTTACTTTATATAAAGGTGAAAATCTGGTGATAAGCGTATGCTTCCGATGTAGCTTTCTTGCAGAAAGCTTTTAGGCGAACACTTCGCTTCTTCAGGTTATTTCTGCCCTCTACGTTTTCGTGTAAAAGATTAGTACTACTTATGATATAGATAAAAAATGTAGCGTGTGTTACAGGGATTACCCCTGTAACACACGCTTTATTTGTTGTTAGGAGTGACTTTCATGATGGTTGTACGTAATCGATTGGGATGGGGCTAAGTGTGCTGATATGCAACAACCGTCCTTGAATAATGAGACCATTGTAGTATGTAAGCAAGGACTTCGGTTTCTTGTGTGCTTTTCCGGATTATAACTATAATATGAGGTGAAATCAGGCACAGTTTGCTCGCATATCACTCACCATATTATCTGAATAGCTCATACGGAGGGAATTGGATGCCAGAACAGCGTATATATGAATTGATGGATGAACTGGATATGTTGCTGGAGGAGAAGGTACAAGATGAGGAAAACCGGGAGCTCTTGGAGGCTTATCGCGAGTTTGAAGGCGTGACGGATGAGCAGCTCGACGCATTCGAGCAGGAACACGATATTCGATTACCTGCTGATTTTCGTGCATTTTATAAACGTAAAAATGGGAGTGGTTATGGCTTTCACGTCTTGTATCCAAGCCTTGAGGAAGGACGGGAATCCGAGCCATTTTACCTGTTATCCCTGGAAAAAATTCAAAAGGAGCAGTCCACGCTGGTGGAGAACCGCATGGATGATTATTTTACCGAAGAAGAGATCCGTGAGCTTGATCCCCGAATCAAACCCTACCTTTTTCAAAAGAAATGGATCACGTTTGGCATGCTTGGAGGTGGCTCACTGTATCTGATGTTCGACTTTGATCCGACAGAGCAAGGAACGGTTGGACAGATTATTATGTACGTGCATGACCCGGATTTTGTATATTATGTCGCTGGGACGTTTACGGAACTATTGGAACAATCCAACCGCAATTTACGTGCCTTGGAAGCCATTGAGTACTGAAATGCGCATGATGATATGACCTTTTTTGCATAATGCTGGGATATGTCAAAGCGGTTATAATAACATTTAGTGGAAATGCACATGCTGTATAGATAAGACTGCCTTTTCTACACCTAATACATTGATCTGGGAGGAACATACGAAGTGGCTGAACAACCGAAGTCTGAGAGCTTTATGTCTCTCGTCAAAAAAGGAAACACATCCTCCGCCGTAGCGATGGCAGGTAATGCCGTACTTGCTGTGTGCAAAGGGGGAGCCTTCCTATTCAGTGGCAGTGGTGCCATGTTCGCTTCGGCGATGCATTCACTCGCTGATGCCATTAACCAAGGATTTGTATTTGTCGGAAGTGTGTTGTCCGAGAAAAAACCTACACGCCGCTTCCCAACCGGATTCGGACGGGTCATTAACATTTTCTGCATGATCGCCGTGATTGTTGTTACCATTATGGCGTATGAAACGATCCATGAAGGTATCCATCTGTTGCAGCATCCTGTTGGTCATACCGGTGGTCTATGGATTAACATCGGAGTGCTCGTCTTGAACATTCTGATCGACGGGGCCATTCTGATCAAAGCCATGAAGGAAATTCTAAAAGAAGCACGCGCACCCAAAGCCGCCGGATTTGCCTTGGTCCCTGCTGCCATTAAAAATGTAGGCCGTGCTGCACCGCCAACCCGTCTCGTGTTCTACGAAGATGTTGTCGCTGTACTCGGTGCCCTGCTTGCGCTGATTTCCGTCGTGGTGATTGCCTTGACCAACTTTGCATTGCTCGATGGCATTGTGACAACGATTATTGGATGTCTGATGATCGCTGTAGCCTTCCGTGTCGGTTATGATAATATGATCGGATTGATCGGGGTTGCAGCTCCGCAGGATATTGAGGACAAAGTGTCCCAAACCATTCTGGCAGACACACACGTTGCTGACATTCAGATGATGCGTATCATTCAGGAAGGCCGTTATTATCATGTCGAAGGTCTGATTGAGTTGACCAAAGGACTCAGTCTTGCCGATGCGGATGACATCAAGTTCCGTATTCAGGAGAAACTGATGACAAACCCCGACATCGCCGACGCTGCCATCTCCATTATTGAGGATGACGGTGTGAACAGCTGGGGCAAGAAACATTCGGATGTGGTGAAATAACAAGCTTCGTTTTGGATGACTCAGCTTTACCATTCAGTAGTTGCTCAATTTAAGTTTAACTGTTGACTAAACAGTCAACGAATCGTATATTATTAATAACAGATCTCGCCCGCACCTCTGCTTATGCATGTGGAACAGGGCGAGACATTTTTGCGTTATGGGGGTATTTTCCTTGCCAGATGATGTTCAGCTACGTGAAATGAAAGCGCCTACTACATATGAAGAACAGCTCGAAAAGTTTAAAAACCGAAAAATGACAATTGAAAATGATGTAGAAGCAATTACAATCCTGAAACGCATTCACTATTACAGGTTTACTGCATATGCCTTAACTTTTAAACAGGATACCTCGGACAACTACATTGAAGGAACGACTTTCAACAAAGTGTATAAGCATTATTTGTTTGATGCAGCCCTTAGAAATCACTTTATGAAGATTGTCGAGTACATCGAGATTGCCTTAAGATCACAAATTTCATACAAGCTCGCCCACAAGTATGGTGCTCTTGGATATACGAATGCCGCTAATTTTTCTAAAATTCAATTTCACCAACGCTTTATGGAGGATTTGCAAAAATGCATTCAAAAACAGCACAAAGAAGTGCTTATTGCTCATCATAGAGAGAATTACCAAGATAGATATCCTATCTGGGCGGCCTTTGAAGTTAGTACAATTTCTATGATGTCCTCACTCTATAAAAATTTAAAAACGTCTGACAAAAAATCTATTGATCGAGAATACTACCCTTCTCGAAACATAAGTTATAGGGAACTTGAGAACTGGTTCCACGTCTTAACTGTTTTTAGGAATAGATGTGCTCACTACAGCAGACTTTTTAATTATAGAATCCCTGTTACCATAAGATACACACGAAATGATGAATTATTAGGCTTAGACAAAGCCTTTCTTTTTGGAGCTATCTACAATGCGAAGTACCTGATAAAGGATAGAACAATCTGGGATAGTTGGGTGACTGAGCTATCCTCATTAATCGAAGCTTACACTATAGTTGATATATCCCTTTTGGGATTCCCTACAAACTGGGAGCATCTGCTACGAAAGCAATGATAATTCTCTCTTGCAACATGCAAGCCTAAATCACATTTTTCTGTGTAACTTGTTCACCACCGTTTGGCACAGATTGTTTGCATGAAAAAACGACTGAGTATCTTTCGAACCTAGACTTTGGTCTAGGTTCATTTTAACTCCAAAGACGGAGGATAGAGTTTTCCAGTTCATGGTATGCTGTGAATAACGAAAGTAATTGCTCTACATACAACTGTTCGGAAAATTGATCTTGTATTAAGAAGGAGAGATATTATGGCTAAACGTACGATCCTTGCGCCTGTTCTCATTTTGCTGGGCGTGTACCTGATTCTGAACCAGGGAGGTTCACTCGGTCCAGGTACAATCTTCGCTACATTCTGGCCCACGTTGTTCGTGATTCCGCTCGGGCTGTTCTTCCACTGGCTGTACTTCTCCATGATTGGCAGAGGGGTTGGACTGCTGGTTCCTGGTGGACTGCTGCTCACCGTCGGTATCGTCTGTCAGATCGCCATGTTGTTCAACAACTGGAGTACAATGTGGCCGGGCTTCATTCTGGCTGTAGCTGTTGGTTTGTTCGAATTGTATTGGTTCGGTGGTCGGAACAAATGGTTACTGATCCCCATCAACATTCTAACAGTTATATCGCTGCTGTTCTTCGCTGTGATGTCGATTGGCACGATGCTGAGCAGCTTGAGCTTTATCCAACCGTTCGTGGCGATTGTGCTGATTATGGGTGGGGCATGGATCATGGTGGGTCGCAAAAAGCGCATGTAGTGGCAACTATATAAGATGAATAAGTGGGATCAACTAAGCCACTTCGGTGACAGTACAACTTCGGATCGCTGTTATCCCCGGATTTTTTTGAATCCCATCTAGCAATGGGAAAATCCGTTGATAAAGGCGACCGCTTCGCTTCCTTCGTTTGTTCTGTCCCCTCCGTTAACGTTTGATCTTAAATGTTCATCTTATATGGCACTTCAAGCGCTATTGCTCTGAAGTAGGTAAAAAAAGGGTTGCTGCTTGTCATTCAAATGAAATGACGAGCAGCAACCCTTTTTGTTTTTTTTCAGAATCTAACGAACTGTTCACACGCTATTGACTCTACTTAATAAGCCACGGTGAATCGTTATCAGATGCTATTACCTCTTATTTGCTATGCATTTTAAACTCCAGGAATAGGTCGTTATAATGTGAGAGCATTTTTTTGCCCAGATTATCGTAGACCTCCAGCTTTCCTGTCAGTGTCTCGTCCGGGTAGAAACGTTCATCCTCCGAGATGTCCTCTGGCAGCAGCTTAAGCGCCTCGGCGTTCGGTGTGGAATACCCGACATACTCCGCATTACGAGCGGCATGATCCGGGTCCAACATGAAGTTGATAAACTGGTGAGCCCCTTCAATATTACTCGCTGTCTTCGGAATAACCATGTTATCGAACCAGAGGTTTGAGCCTTCTTCCGGCACCATGTAATCCAGCTTGTCGTTCTCATCCATAATCTCGGACGCATCTCCAGACCACACAAGTCCAACTGCTGCTTCCTCATTGGCGAGTAACATTTTGATCTCGTCTCCGACAATTGCTCTGACGTTTGGTGTCAATGTAGACAGCTTCTTCAGCGCTTCTTGCAGATGATTTTCGTTGGTATCGTTCAAGGAATACCCGAGACTGTTCAATCCCATCCCAATGACTTCGCGTGCGCCATCAAGGAGCAGGATTTGATTTTTCAGACGCGGGTCCCACAGGTCATTCCAGCTATCAAACGTTAATCCATCCACCAGTTCGGGATTGTACACAACCCCCACCGTTCCCCAGAAATAAGGGATGGAGTACTTGTTGCCTTCATCAAAGGACAAGTCCATGAACCGCGGATCAATGTTATCCAGGTGGGTCAATTTGCTATGATCGAGTGGAACGAGTAGGTCTTCCTCTTTCATTTTGCTAATCGCATATTCAGAAGGAATTGCCACATCAAACGTGGTTCCCCCTTGCTCAATCTTGGTCAGCATCGCTTCATTGGAATCAAACGTCTGATAGATAACCTTAATGCCTGTCTCGTCCTCAAACTCCTTGAGCAGATCAGGGTCGATATAATCGCCCCAGTTATAGATGGTCAGCGTGTTGCCGCCAGAATACCCCTGACTCTTATTCAGATACGAAGCCAGGATCATCAGGGCAAAGGCGGCCACAAAAACAATCGCAAATGTCCGTACCAGTTGCTTCATGGACGCAGCCCCTTTCCTCCGGGTGGTATCCGTGTTGCACGGCGGTTAATGAAGTAATATCCAACAACTAGCAACACGGTCAGCAGGAACAATAGGGTGGACAGAGCATTGATGGACAACGAAACGCCCTGCCTTGCTCTGGAGTATATCTCTACCGAGAGTGTGGAGTATCCATTACCCGTGACGAAGAATGTTACTGCAAAATCATCGAGCGAGTACGTCAATGCCATGAAGAATCCGGCAAAAATACCCGGTTTCACGTATGGCAACACCACACGCGTCAGAATCTGCCATGAACCAGCACCCAGATCGCGTGCCGCGTCCATCAGAGTTGGACTCATCTCCTGCAGCTTCGGCAGTACCATGATTACAACAATTGGCACGCTGAATGCGATATGAGACAGCAGAACCGAGGTGAAGCCCAGTTTGATGCCAATCATGGTGAACAGGATCAGGAATGACGCACCAATGATGACATCCGGACTCACGATCAGCACGTTATTGAGTGACAGCAGCGTGTTCTTGGTCCGTTTGCGACGCACATGGTAGATCGCCAGTGCCCCTGCTACACCAAGAATCGTTGAGATTGCTGATGACAGGAGCGCAATGATAAATGTATTCAGCACAATGATGAGCAGCCGAGTATCGGCGAACACCTCTCTGTACCATTCGAGTGTGAATCCTTCGAAGCTGCGCATGTGCCCGCCGCTGTTGAAGGAGTAGAAGATCAGATACGCAATCGGTGCGTACAGGATGGCGAATACAACGGCTAGATAGACGTTAGACAGCTTTCCGTTTCTTCCCATTACGCACCTCCTTCTTGCCTGATCCAGTCAGGAACATAATAATCGCCATCGCAATAATCAAAAAGACGGCAATCGTTGAACCCATCCCCCAGTCCTGGGTGACGAGAAAATGCTGTTCGATCGCTGTTCCCAGCGTAATTACACGGTTCCCCGCAATAAGGCGGGTAATCATGAACAGAGACAGCGCAGGAATAAATACAGCCTGACAGCCTGATTTCACTCCACTAATCGTCAGTGGAAAGATAACCCGGCGGAATGTCAGCCACGATGAGGCTCCCAGATCGCGCGCCGCATAGATCAACGATGGATTCATCTCTTCCAGCGCATTGAAGATTGGCAGGATCATGAATGGAATGAAGATGTACACCGAGACAAAAATAAAGCTGAAATCGGTGAACAAAATCTGCTGTGTACCAATACCCACTACTTCAAGTAGAGAGTTGGTCAGACCGTACGTTCCGAACAGGCCGATAAAGGCATACGCTTTTAACAAGAGATTGATCCAGCTTGGCAGAATGATCAGCAGCAACCATAGCTGCTTGTGCTTCGTCCGGGTCAGCATATACGCCGTCGGGTAGGAGATAAGCAGTGAGAACGCCGTAATCAGAAATGCATACCAGAACGAACTGAGCGTCATCTGCAAGTACACCGGTGTAAAGAACCGGGCGTAGTTGCCAAACGTGAAGTTACCCTCCACATCGAAAAATGAATAATAGATGACCAGCAGAACCGGCGCCACAACAAACAACACCATCCATAATACATATGGAATCAGATACGCATTGCGTGTGCTGGCCTTAGTCTGCATGAGCGGCCTCTTGGTAGGCTTCGAGTCGTTTGTCAAACTCTTCTTCGGTCTCGTTAAAGCGCATGACGTGTACCGCTTCCGGGTCAAAATACAGTCCAATCCGTGCGCCTACAACGGCTTTCTTCGTTGAATGAACAAGCCACTCATTGCCCGCATCGTCGTACGTGGATATCTCGTAATGCACCCCGCGGAATAACTGGGAGTCCACATTGACTTTCAGCTTGCCTTGGTCTTCGGTTGTAATCTCCAGATCCTCTGGACGAATGACAATCTCTACCGGCTCGTCCCGCTGGAGACCCTGATCAACACACTCGTGCTGTGCGCCAGCGAATTCCACCACAAAGTCCTGCTTCATTTTGCCCGATACAATGTTCGATTCCCCGATAAAGTCTGCCACAAAGCGGTTAATCGGCTCATCATAGATATCATTCGGTGTACCGCTCTGTTGAATCACGCCGCCATTCAGGACAAAAATCTCGTCGGACATCGCCAAGGCTTCTTCCTGATCATGCGTGACAAAAATGAACGTGATACCCAGTCGTTGTTGCAGCTCCCGCAGTTCATACTGCATTTCGGTCCGCAGCTTCAGATCGAGTGCTGACAAAGGCTCGTCCAGCAGCAGAATTTCAGGTTCGTTCACAATGGCGCGTGCAATCGCGACACGTTGTCGTTGTCCGCCGGACATTTCGCCAATTTCCCGGTTTTCATACCCGGATAGATTGACGAATTTGAGGGCTTCCAACACTTTGCTGCGAATTTCAGCCGTTTTCATCTTTTTGATCCGCAAACCAAAAGCCACGTTCTCAAATACATTCAAATGTGGAAATAACGCGTAATCCTGAAATACGGTATTCACCTGCCGTTGGTGGGCAGGCACTCGGTTGATGAGCGCACCGTTAAAATAAATACTGCCCTGTGTCGGCTCCGCAAAACCGGCAATCAGCCGCAATATCGTTGTTTTCCCGCAGCCCGATGGGCCGAGAAGCGTATAAAATTTACCCCGCTCAATCTCAAAGCTGACCGCCTTCAATACGGCTTCATCCTGATCGTATTGCTGAGTCACCGCTTCGAAGCGGATAATCGGTTGTTGTTCTGACATGCTTCACATCGCCCCCTTATACTTGAGGTACCTCTTAAGTCTGTACACTTTTCGTTCATGCATCCTTATAGATAACCCATCTATTATATATGATTCAGGTATATCCGCAATGGTTTTGATGTAAACGCCGCGTGTCATTTCTTCTTATTTTCAAAAATTCTGCATACATTACGGGTAATGTCGATAATACGTACCCATATGGAGTAAATGAAGGATTTTAGGATTCCATTTTATGTGTGAGAGGAGTCTTGGCTCTTGGATATTCGTCGTAACCTGCCTTTGCTGATGACCATTTGTTTCTTAAGTCAGATGGGCGGATTCATGATCCTGCCCCTATTTCCTTTGTTTATTGAAGAATTCGGCCTGTCCGGCTGGATGATGGGGGTTATTTTTGCGCTTTTTTATGTGGGGAAAGTAATTGGTGGCGTTCCTGCAGCGGCAATTTATAAGAAACTAGGTGGTAAAAAGGCTCTCATCCTCATGCTGATACTGCTCGCTGTCTGTATGGGCGGCTTCGCGCTGTCTACTGCTGCGGTGTTATTCGGCCTGCTCCGACTTCTACAGGGGCTCGCTTCCACGGGCCTTACCGTGGTCGTACGTTCCATCATCGGAGATGAGGGTAATGTAGACAACCGCGGCCTGTACAATGGATATATCAGCAGTAGTGAGGGCGGCGGCATGGTGCTCGGACCGGTCATAAGTGGCTGGCTCGCGCTGCACTGGCCATTGTCGGTGCCTTTTTTACTCGTTACCGTATGTTGTCTGATGGCCGTGGTCGCTGCGATGGGGATGAAGACGACTGCGCAAGCTAGAGCTAGTCATGAGTCTGGGGATACGCTAAGTGATCCTCTATTAGAAGGTCCTTCGGGTGTTGTTAAGCAGGAACCTCTGGTCAACTCAGCACACCCGGTGCTCCACACGGATGACACCCCTCCTTTACCTTCAACAACATCTGATGCACTGCATACGCAAGCTGCGGATACCTCCTTAACCTCCCAATCCAACCAAGCTCCCGAATCAACAACAACTGGCCCATACACAGGGTTCACCAGGCGGCAACAGCTTGTTGGCTACGGTACGGTACATTTTCTGGAGATGAGCGCCTATGCCGTATTTCTCACCTATTTTGCACTGTATGCAGCTCACATCATGCATTGGGACCCGTTTGCCACCAGTCTCGCCTTCACCGTCTCCGGGATCTCTACGCTCGCCGCTGCTCCCTTTGTTGGTCATCTCTCTGACCGGTTAGGCGATCGTCTGTTGCTTTGCATGCTCGGCATGTTCCTGATTGGAATCGAAGTTGTTGTATTTCTAAGCACGTCCTCCCATCTATGGGTCTACGTTGGCATGTTGATTGGCGGGGTTGGCGGTGCATGTTACATGGATTCGTTCTTTGCTCATATTGGTGATCATATCCCGGACGAGAGTCGAAGTTCTGTCATAGGCAAAATTGTCTCTGCTGCCGAGATCGGCTCCATCGTGTCTCCACTGGTTGCAGCGCTACTTATGGAAGTTGGCTCGCTGTACTCCGTGTTTGTGTTTAATCTGGTGCTGATTGCTGTTGCCATTGTAGTTCAGGCTGTGATGCGCAGTCGATATCGATTGAAAGAGGGGTAGTTCTTCGTTTGATAAAAAAGGATCACAAAAAATAACCCGTCTGCACAATTTAGTGTGCAAACGGGCATTTCATTGGTGCATCTCCGGCCTGCGGCTGGTGATTCTCTACCTGTGCATTCTGCTGCTCACTGCTTCGCAGTTCTGCGGCAGATGCCACGCCATCTTTCAGGGTATACGCCTGATCCTGATGGAAAAAGTTCGGCTTCACGATCTCATTACGATAGGAGCTGTGGAAAATATGTGTTGTCGCCGGGGATACTGGCGGAATCAGCCACACCCAATCTCCGGTCAGTTCACGCCCAGCCTTCTCTTCCCGCTGTTCAAATAAATCGAACTGCGTTGCCGCCGTGTGGTGATCCACAATGCTCACACCTGCTTTTTTGAACGAATGCAGCACAGCCACATTCAGCTCAACTAACGCACGATCCTTCCACAGCGTCGTTTCACTCGACGTATTCAATCCAAACGCTTCCGCCACCGCAGGCAGCTTGTTATACCGGAACGTATCCGCCAGATTACGGGCGCCGATCTCGGTACCCATATACCAACCATTGAATGGTGCTGCTGGATAAGATATACCGCCAATCTCCAGTCGCATATCAGCAATCATCGGCACACCGTACCAGCGCATGCCCAGCTCGGCAATTTCCGCTTGCTCCGGATGTTCAATAAGAACTTCCACAATCTCTTCTTCTGGCACAACATACCACTCTGGGGCTTGTCCTTGTGCCTGAATAATGAGCGGTAACACATCATAGGGGCTACCTGCCCCTTGCCAGCCAAGTGACATCGCCGCCTTGGTCAGCTCCACCGAAGCAGGATCTCCGATAATACCTTGCTCTGTCTCATATCCCGCATAACGAATAAGCTGATGATTCCAGAGGCGTACCGGAGTTCCATTCGGCCCATCCGCTGGAAGGATGGTAATCATCGGGATTACTTTGCCACCGTTGGATGCCACATGGATATGATTCAGCACAGCTTCCGCTGCCGTTCCTGCCGTATCAGCGTGACGGGCGTCCACGATCCGCAATTTATCCCAAAACAGACGCCCGATGCAGCGGTTGCTGTTCCGCCATGCCATTTTACAACCCTGCTCCAATTCCTCTGTGGTATGCACATAAGTACCAGTTACTTCGATCTCTCCCATAACGGCAACAAGCCGGGCCTCTGCGTCTTCACGCGAATGGCCCAGCTCTTCATAACATGTATATATAAACCGTTCAGCTTCTTCCTGCAATTGTTCCAGGTCTGACCGCATCGTTCATTCCACCATTCTGTACATCTTGAATGCCATCATTATACGGCAAGCGCACCGGATTTGTAAGCGAACGGACACTTTGTTCACGGACTCTACATATCGTTGTCAGGATGTAGGGTGACTTTGCTTATTTGCTCAGAAATGCGGTTAACATCCAGACCTCTTTATCCAGGGCAGCGGTGAATCCAATCAGCATATCTTCTGTTGCATTATCTTCCGCTTCTCCTGCTTCGTGAATGCCTTGACGAATCACTTCCACCATTGTGCGCAGATCAGCAACTACCGACTCTACCATACGCTCAGCAGACAACTGTCCTTGTGCCTCTTCAATTGGAGACAGACGCAGCTGTTCAGCCATTGTAGCCACCGGACGTCCACCAATAGCAAGCAAACGTTCTGCAACTTCGTCCATATTTGCCGTAGCCAAGTTGTACAGTTCTTCGAATTTGGCATGCAGTGTGAAGAAATGAGGTCCTTGAACATACCAGTGGAAGTTATGCAGTTTCGTGTACAACACGGACCAACCTGCGATCTGACGGTTCAGGACCTCTTGAAGTGCTGTGGCGTTGTTAGTAAAAGTGTTGTTTCTAGTTTGGATTGTGCTCATGGAATTTATCCCCTCTCGAATATAAAAATAGAATTTGAATTTTATAATGGATTGCTTTGATTCGCTTCTTTTTAATTTAGACTTAATCTAAATCTTGTTTTAATTATAACACCGCATATCCTGTTTGGGAAGGCTCTGAACTACTCTTTCAAATGAAGATTCCATGAAGTACAGCTTCATAGAAACGTTGGAAC
Source organism: Paenibacillus sp. FSL H7-0942 (assembly GCF_045040715.1). NCBI lineage: Bacteria > Bacillati > Bacillota > Bacilli > Caryophanales > Paenibacillaceae > Paenibacillus > Paenibacillus sp. FSL H7-0942. Next base: position 6,519,255 of record NZ_CP150279.1, read on the forward strand.
AGGCTAATTAAAAAAGATGATTTTAAGCAAACTCTCCCCAACCTATTGGAGTTATGATAGACTCATCTGATCGGATTATCCATAAATTAGTGAAATAGGATGATACCCATCATAAAGATAGTTACCATTATAGGAAGTTAACTTAGTCACTATTGCGGAGGTACACATGAGGATATTTCAATTTAAACAAGAGTCAGGGAAGAAGATTACCAAATTCGATTCTAATTTCGTAATGTCACGTATAACGCAGACCAACAAAGCAGCTCATATTGGATGTATGCATTTAACTGAGGGTGGGGTCATAGGTTATCATCAAGCTGTAGTTCCTCAACTCCTTTTAATCGTAAGTGGAGAGGGTTGGGTTAGAGGGGAAGCAAATGAATACATCAAAGTTCGTTGTGGCGAAGCGGTTCTCTGGGATAAACATGAATGGCACGAAACCAAAACAGAAGCTGGACTCATGGCAATTGTAATTGAAAGCGAAGAGTTAGACACCTCGTTAATGATGCCTTTATAGAAGGTATAATATAAAAAAGCAGACCTGCACCTAAGACGGTACCAAGACTGCTCCTTTAAACATAAATCTCCTTAAGCTTGAACACACTCAAAAGTCAGGATACGACTGATCTCTTCATAGCTTGATGCTACAAAATGAGGTTGATGATCGGACTCCGGCAGCGCCTCCCGATGGTTAAACCAGATGACTGTCCAACCTGCATCCACTGCACCTACCACATCATTACGCCACGAGTCTCCGATGTAATAGCTGGAACGGGCATCTGTCCCGGACTGCTTACTCACATATTCAAACAACCTGCGATCCGGCTTCGCATAACCAGTCGTACCGGAGATAAAGACCAGATGCTCGTCCACGAGACTGAGCACATCCAGTGCTTCAAGCTTGCGGCGCTGATGCTCTCCTTCTCCATTGGTGATTAGACCAACGGTATGGCCTTCTGCCTGAAGCCTTCTGATTAACTCATACGCTCCTTCAAAAGGTACAATCTCGAACTGTCTGCTCATATACTGTGCTTGCAGTTTTTCAGCCTGTCCCGATTGTAGGGGTAGTCCAAATTCCTCCATCGTCAACTCAAACCTCCGACGGCGCATTCGCTCTACTCCATCCGTTTCTGGTACAGCGGACAGATCTTCTTGTGCAGACAGCCAGTCACTATAATAACGAAAACGATGATAGGCCTCAGCATAAGGGAAATCATCCGGCAGGCCGAGAACGTCCTGCAAAGCGCCACGAAGTGGCTGCAAGTGATCATATAACGTATCATCTACGTCGAAAAATATCGTTTTAGCATTATTTATTTCATTCATAATGGTTGTCTATCCTCCTGCTTTTGCATCCAAACATTCTCTTCTTACTATATATGTATTCCTATGCCTCGTCCAAACCATGAAACATCATGCTATGGAGATACATTAATTCCATGGGAGGATTAGCCCATTATTCAGCTGGCATATAGATGATTGCTTCATTCCATTTAATGGAATACAATTATCTAATAACACATTAAACACTAACTACTAAAAGGTGGAATACGCGATGAATACTTCTGAAAAGAAATGCACGGATTGCGGAGGCACGTCTTTCGTACAAGCCTCGGACTTCATCAATCTTCGTCCATTGGACAAGAAAATGGCACTAGGTTCGGAAAGAGTATTTACGGTTTGTTTAGATTGCGGTGAGGTTGTTTCAATAAAAGTAAAGAATCCAGAGAAATTATTATAATCATAAGCAAACGATATACGATATGAAGAGCAGCACACTTTATTGAAGACATGCTGACGATTATTTTTAATACATTGAGAAACACCCCTGCTCACACTTGTGAGCAGGGGTGTTTTCTCAGATTAAACAATCAACGATACAACCTTACCTGCATTCACATCAATCAGGCCATAGTCCGTAATCTTCAGCGCCGGACTTACTGCAAGAGAGTGCGTGCTAATCGACATGATCGGGTTGTAATGCACATATCCAAGAGACAACATCGCTGCTCTTAGTTCCTTCACTTGATGGGATACTACTGCGAGTGGTTCTTCCGTCAATATTCCACCTACGGGAAGTTCCAGATGGGATAGCACCTTACCATCTTCCACCACACAGAAACCACCTTGGCTCGAAATTACCGTGTTAGCTGCCAATATCATATCTTCACGATTACGTCCTACAACCAGCAGGTTGTGATTGTCGTGTGAATATGTCGTTGCAATAGCACCACGTTTGATAGTGTCTCCACCGATCAGACCATGTGCACGATTGCCGTTCACACCATAACGTTCAAAGGTCGCGATCTGCGCATATCCGCTTTCTTCCCAGCGTAATTCACCATCCGAGGACTGAACCGGTGCAATATGCTCTTCCACAAAGGTAGAACCATCCTTCACCATCATGACACGGCACTGGTGCTCACCTTCACCAGCGAGATCAATACCTGATCCATTGACTTTCGGGTCTGACAACTGAATTGCAAAATCTGCTACGCCCAGCTTCTCCAACTGTACACTCTTATAGAAATGAGGTGGGAACTGCCCGGTTATGCGTTCCTGCTTATACGGTTCGTAACCGTCATAAACTTTGCGGCCGTTTTTGTACACCTGATCAATAGCGAGCTCCTCCAGGTTAGATAACAACACATAATCGGCTACTTTGCCTGGGGCAACGCTGCCACGATCGGTCATTTTCATCCGGGAAGCAGGGGTTGATGTTGCTGCATAAATCGCGTCTTCCGGACGCATCCCCATCTGAATTGCCTTGCGTACGATATGATCCAGATGACCACGCTCCACCAGTGAATCCGGCATTACATCATCTGTTACGAAGCAGAAATGCTGCGCCACATCATGTTGAATCAGGTACTCCATGACTTCCGGGGTCATTGATTTCTCTTGAATTTCAATAAACATACCTGCCGCAATCCGAGCCTGTAATCCCTCAATGCTCTGATGAGTATGATCGGAATCAATACCTGCGTAGATCAGTCGATGCAGATCAAGTCCAAGCAGTTTCGGTGTATGTCCTTCGATCACAAGATCCGGATAGTTTTTGCGAATATGCTGTAAAATCTGGTTTGTCTTGCACTCCGGATCACGGATGACATCGACATAGTTCATGATCTCACCCAGACAGATGATCTCGCCAGTGGCGAGCAACACGTCCATATCTTCAATCTCGATTGAACCGCCTGTTGTCTCCATCGGGGTTGCCGGAACGGAACTTGGGATCGCATAGAACATATCCACGGTGGTGTCCCGACTCACAGCCATCATCTCCTGCACACCTTCCAGCCCGAACACATTTGCCATCTCATGCGGCTCTGCGACAATCGATGTTACCCCGCAGCCAATCAGACCATGAGAAAAGGTTTCCGGTGTCACCATCGTACTTTCGATATGCAGATGGATATCGATCAAGCCAGGAATCATGTATCTTCCCCGCGCATCAATGACTTCGTCTGCCTGAATCATCTCAGGTCCGCCGGGTCCAACATATAGAAATCTGCCGTCCAATACAGCGACGTTGTTCATTTCAAACCGTTTATAATAACTGTTATACACATGTACATTCACAATCAGTTGATCTGCACGCATGGGGCATAATCTCCTTCTTCACAAGCATTTCACCACGATGCGAACCGGACAATGAACCTGCACTTTAATCAGTTATACTGCACTTGATTGCGTACCACTGCCTCGCCCGGAATCTTCGCATGAAATGCCTTCTTTGTTGCTCTTATTTCTTAATACTGTTCCTTACATTCACGACTACTCCACCAGTACAAGCTTGTCTTGTGGGAAGATCAGGCTAACACGTTGCCCGCTAAGGTATGGTGTTTCCATCTCTTGATTTGCTGTAAAGTCACCAAGTTCCGTCTCGATTACATATTGATAACTGCGTCCCAGATACGTGCTGACCTTGATAATGCCCGGCAAGGCGTTCACCACATCCGCAGAGGTATCTCCACTGACAATCAAATCATCCGGGCGAATCGCGCCTTTACGTGCACCAGGACGTGCTGTTCCAGGATGTGCGGTTGCTGTAAATGTGCGTCCACCTGCGCTCAGTGTGATTAATTCGCCTGCATCACTGCGCTCCGCGAATTCAATGAAATTATGGAACCCGATGAATCGTGCTACAAACTCCGTTGCCGGATATTTGAAAATGGTTTCCGGGCGGTCGAGCTGCTCAACCACGCCTTTGTTCATAATCGCTACCTGATCCGAGATCGAGAAGCACTCTTCCTGGTCATGAGAGACATACAGCGTTGTGATGCCCAGCTCTTGCTGAATGCGGCGAATCTCCACCCGCATGTTGAGGCGCAGGTTGGCATCCAGGTTACTGAGCGGTTCGTCGAACAAGAGCAGGTCAGGTTCAATGACCAATGCACGAGCAATGGCTACACGCTGACGCTGTCCACCGGACAGTTCTTGTGGAAAACGTTTCTCAAATCCATTCAGGTTAACGACTTCCAGGATTCGCATCACACGGGAAGAGATATCCTTGTCTTTCACCTTGCGCATCCGCAGGCCAAAGGCCACGTTGTCATAGACAGATAGATGCGGGAATAACGCATAACTCTGAAATACAAATCCGAAGTTCCGCTTGTTCGCCGGAACCTTCGTATAATCCTTGCCGCCGAACATAAACTTGCCCTGTGATGCTTCCAGAAATCCGGCGATGAGGCGCAGCGTAGTTGTTTTGCCGCAACCGCTCGGTCCGAGCAGGGAGAGCAGTTTACCTTTTTCCAGCTCCAACTGAAAATCCTTCAGGATTGTCTGCTTATCGTATGCCACGGATACGTGGTCTAATGTCAGCAATGCCATAGCGTTCTGCGCCTCCAATTAACGTTTAGTAAAGTATGAAAATCCGCCCATGATCCGTTCGATCACGAACATTAATAGTCCGGTCAGTACCATCAACAGCACGGAAATCGCTGCAATCGTTGGGTCAAAATAATTCTCCACATACGTCAGCATCTGGATCGGTAATGTGCTTACCCCTGGTCCGGTCATGAACACCGAGATGTCCACGTTGTTGAAGGACTCCAAGAAGGCAATCAGCACGGCAGCGATAATTCCTGAGCGGATATTAGGCAGCACGATCGTGAAGAACGTTCTTACCCGTCCCGCACCAAGACTCAGCGCAGCTTCTTCCACTGCAAAGTCAAAGCTCGACAGACTCGACGCGATAACCCGAATAATGAATGGAAGCATGATAATCGTATGACCAATCAACAATCCGAGATACATCGGCAGATGGTAAATTACGATCAGGTATTTCATCAATGTAAAACCAAGCACGATTCCCGGGATCAACACCGGGGACAGGAACAGTGCGTTCAGCACGGACTTGCCTTTGAAATCGTAACGACTAAGTGCATACGCAGCCGGTACTCCGAGCACCAGTGCCAACAAGTTCCCCAGTAAGGAAATGATGATGGACGTCTGGAATGTGCGGAGGAATCCGCCTGTGTTGAAAATATTCTCATACCAGCGGAAGGAGAACCCTTCCGGCGGAAATTTGAGTACCGTTCCCGGTTCAAACGAAGTGACCGATATGATCAGAAGCGGGCCCAGCAGAAAGATAAAGACCAGCAGACTGAACAGGCCCAGCCCGATATGTTTCTCCCGCATATGTCTACCCCTTCGGATTTAAAGTTTTGGCCATTTTGTTCATGACACCGACCACGACAAATGTAATCACAATCATAATCGCGGCAACAACCGAGGCCAGATACCAGTCGTTGAGGGTCATGGCGTTTTGATACAGGAACGTAGCAATTACACGCTGCTTGCCTCCAAGGAGGGCAGGTGTAGTATACGCCGTCAGGCTTCCGACAAAGACAAGCACGGCTCCGATCACAAGCCCTGGCACAGCAAGTGGAAACACGACCCGGCGGAATGCCGTAATGCGCGATGCACCCAGACTTTGTGCTGCTTTGAGCAGGTCACCGTCAATGTTCTCAAGCACACCGACCAGAGAGATAATCATCAGTGGCAGGAACAGATGCGTCAGACCGATCATCATGGCTGCCGGCGTGTACAGAATGTCCAGCGGCTTGTCCACGATACCCAGGCCAACAAGGGTGTTATTGATCAGCCCTTTGCGTCCAAGTATAATCATCCAGCTAAACGAGCGCACGACCGGGCTCGTCAGCAGTGGGAAGATCGCCAGTGCCAGCAAAATGCCTTTGCGGCGCGGCGCTTTCTGCGAAATATAATAAGCTGTCGGGAATCCGAGCACCACACAGACGATGGTGGTGACCACGCTGACTTGCAGCGTCGTAAGCAATATTTTCAAAAAGTATGGGTCTCTGAAAAAATGCATGTATCCTTCAAACGTGAAGGAGTTTTCTTGGAAAAACGTCGACCCGATCGTCAGGACAATCGGAATGATCATAAATGCCGCCAAAAACACGAATCCCGGCAGCAATAGCCAGTAGATTACTGATTTCTTCATCGCGATACTCCTGACTTGTAAATTTAATTCGAGATTGATACTTGAATACTCCGATTGCAGTACCGTCCTTCGATCCCTGTTATCCCCCGATTTATTGATTCACTTTCATAGGTAAAAATCGGGGGATAAAGGGGAACGCTTCGCTTCTCCAGATCGGTTCTGCACTCTCCGCAATCGTATAAATATCTAATTGGGGCAGAGCAACTATGCGTTTAATGCGTTGATAAACAGTTCAAGGAATGCTTCCGCGTCTACAGTTTCGCAGACGAGCGTGTTGGGCTGCTCGCCCAAACGGTTTTGGAAGTCACATACCATATGGCCATCGCACAAGCGGCTGGCGGTTTCGACATCGACGTAATACGATTTACGTCCTACCAGTTCAGGAGCGAGGGCTACGCCCACGGCTAGTGGATCATGTAAAGCGCAAGCGCGGACGCCGTTCATTTGTTCGTAACGGTTGATGTAAATCTCCGTGCTTTGAGCAACGTATGCGCGCAGTGCAGGATCAGTGAGACGCTCAATCGTTGCTTCATTCAGCAATGTTTGACGCGTCACATCCAGTCCGACTTGAGTAAGCTTCTCGATGCCTGCGTGCAGTACGATGCGTGCGGCCTCTGGATCAGCGTAGGTGTTGTACTCGGCGGTTGGTGTAATGTTGCCATGTCCACGAACTACGCCACCCATGAAGATGACTTCCTTCAATAAAGAAGGCAATTCAGGACACTTCATCAGCGCGAGTGCCAGGTTAGTTAAGGGTGCGGTCATGATCAGGGTCAGTTCGCCGGGATACAACTTGGCTTGCTCCACGATAAAGTCTGGCGCAAAACCTTCCTCGGCTTTCTTAGACACGGCCGGATCAGGCAGCGCACCGCCCAATCCGTCCTGTCCATGTACCCGGTGTTCATAATGAGACTTGCGAGTGAGCGGCCCAGCTGCTCCGGCAAAGACCGGGATCGTTGGTGCACCCGCGAGTTCAAGAATTTTGCATGTATTCTCTGTTGCCTGCTGGAGTGATACGTTCCCACAGACTGTGGTGATGCCGAGAATGTCCAACTTCCGACTTTTGACGGCCAGCAAAATCGCCAGTGCATCGTCAATCCCCGTGTCCACGTCCAGAATGATGCGATTTTGCGCTTCACTCATCCGTTCTCAACTCCTATACGGTAATTGGTTGCTTGCTGCAAATGATAAGTTGAACTAAAGAATATTTACACTTACCACTCCGATGACAGAATAACCTTCCGATCGCTGTTATCCCCAGATTTTTTTTGATCCCTTCTTCAAGGGGAAAATCCGGGGATAAAGGCGAACGCTTCGCTTCTTCACATTATTTCTGTCCTCTCCGTTCTCGTGTAAAAAGTTTAGTTGAACCTATATAGATCAGAGATAACTTTTAAGAAACTCGGTTTTTTATTGTGCAATCTCGCGGTTCCAGCGATCTGTCCAGCCTTTAACCTGTTGATTCACAAATTCCATATCCAGCTTGTTCAGCTTCTCAACAACTTCAGCGCCGTATGTTACGCCTTCTGCTTCTTCAGCAGTCAGTTCAACCTTTGTGTTAACCGGGGAATCGACTTTGGCTTTAGCAGATTTCGCTTGTACATCTTGGCTGAGCTGCCAGTTGATGAACTCTTCAGCCAGCTCTTTGTTTTTGCTACCCTTCACGACATTGATTGTGTTCATTACGGCATATGCACCTTCGCTAGGTGTAACAAACTTCGCATTAGGCACGGCTGCTTTCAGATCTTTGAAATACATTTCCATGATCGGTCCGCCTGCAATCTCTTCTTGGGAGAACATGTTCACGAATTCGGATGTTTGACTGTAGAATTTCACCACATTGCCGCTCAGTTTTTTCAGTTCAGCAAATGCCGCATCTTCATTAAACGTATCGTTACCGGCTACACGGGAAGCTGCATCCACAACCATTGGGCCTGCTGTTGCCGTAATATTCGGGATGGTCAGGTTACCTTCGAACGCCGGGTCCCACAGGTCACTCCATGAAGTCACTTCTTTGGATACGAGATCCGGGTTATAAGCGATACCGAGCTGTCCAACCGTGTAGGCTGGGCCATAATCTTCACCAAGTGGTGCTTTGGCAATATCATAAATGTCATTTACATTTGGAATTTTGGAGCGGTCGATTTTCTCAAACAGACCTTCATCGATACCTTGTTGTGCATAGTAATCAGACAGGTAGATAACATCGACATTGGATGTACCTTGACGAATTTTGTTCAGACGTTCAGCATTATTGCCGACTTCGAGCACGATGTCTACATTATGTTCTTTTTCGAATGGACCAAATACTTCTTCATTGAAGAAATCTTCAGAGAAGCCCCAAGTGGAGATAACCAATTTGTTCGCTGCGGTTCCCCCACTGCCTGATCCGCCTGTTGCATCATCCGTGCTGCTGCCACAACCTGCAAGTAATACCGATGTCATTGCCACTGCTGCCAAACCGCTAATCCACTTTTTCATCATGATCCTGATTCCCCCTGATATATGTGATGTGTATGAAAAAACAAAAAGAAAAGTGCTCTTGTATAAACAAGAACACTTTTCTTCGTAAACAAAGGAAAGCGACACCCGCTGCCGGTACATCATCGGTTTCTGCTTCAGAATCAATCCAAAGACAGACGCCATCATATGAAATTGTACGGAACCTGATCATGAATCCGGCCATAACCTCTGTATACATCAACAAGAATTAATCCTGCCGATCCATCCTTAGGCCTGTTCCAGAATCACATTTGTGATTGCCCACTGAGTGGACGCATCATAATCCCGCAATATAGCTTCAATTGGCAAACCCATGTGTTGCTCGAGCTTCTCCCGGAATTTCTTCTTATATAAGACAGACATGCGGAAGTCCACTTCCAGCTTTAAGCCGGGGGCCTCCCCTTCCAGGGCGTCAGAGCGCGGTGAACGTCGGTGCTTCGCGTAGAAGGTCACAATATTCTGGTCAATGGTCACTCTCAGGAGAGTGGTGCCAAATCCGAACAGTTCCTTCGAAATTTCGTTATAATACTGGCACATCTTCTTCTTGCTCTCATTGCTGTCCAGTAGTTCCATGAACTCACCCACATCTCTTACTACCGTACATTCGACGTGTTAACACGATTGATTATACATAAATATACGATCATAGGCAACCCAAAAGATATAGTTAACATGAGAATAACACATAAAAGCGAACGATGAGGCATTAGCAGCCAAAAACAATTCGTCTTAAACCACAGTGAATTTACATTAATATGCCTGCATGTCATTCCTATACTATTGTTGCTTCTATACTCCGTTTTCATACACAGGATTCGAGGCCTTTGTTTCAACTTTCCCTAAATGGGTACTAATTCCTGCGAAACATAGACAAACTTCGTCATTAACCGTTAAAATGAGACACAATATTGACATGTTTTTATTTTCTAGAAATTGGAGGCTTATACCATGAAATGTCCAGTATGTAATCACGAAAATGGAGATGCCCATTTTTGCGAGAGGTGCGGCTCTAATCTAACGCAAACAACCTCATCACCAACTCCTGTACCGAACTCGGAATCTGCTGCTTCCGAACCCGAATATACCCGTTGGTCCAGCACGCAGGCTACCTCTTCCCAGGCATCCGTTCCATCCAACACACCATCCGTCTCCATTCACAAGGAACAGGCGAGAGAATCAACAGGTACCAATGACCATGCTTCTGCAGGAGACAATAGCTCTAATCAGTGGAATAATATTGTGCAGAATGAGAAAGTTCAGCAAGCCAAAGAAGTAAGCAAACAGTATCTATCCTATTTCCTCAGTGTATTGGCCCGTCCTTATCAGACGATGAAAACCGTTGGTGACCAGCATTCCCTAAACGGATGGCTAACGATGGCGCTAATTGCAGTTCTATCTTCTACATACTTCTTAATTACCTTTAGTCGCATAGGCATGGACGGCTTGTTCATTGGTGGATTTTTAAGACCGCTGTTGTTCACCGTCATTATCCTGATTGCCTCTATTGCACTGATGTACGCTATTCTGAAGATTGAAAAAATAACCTTCCGTCCCAAAACACTGGTTGCCCAGTTTGGTACATTGCTTGTTCCTGCTGTCGTATCCCTTGTTCTGGCGAATCTGTTTATTATCATCTCGTATTCCATCGCGATTTCATTGCTTGCTGTCTCGTATATCATTATCTTTGTTGCGCTGAACTCGGTGCTGTTCCAATATCCACTGAATCGTACCAAAGCAGCCATCGACAGCATGTACAGCGTGCTGATCGCCAATGTGGTCGTGTTCTTTATTCTGTATCGATTGTTGGGTGAGATTATCATTGGGCTGATCCGCTTGATGCTTTCTCCGTTTGGTCGTCTGTAAAATAGTTCAGTTGGAATAAAGCTATTTACACTTGTTACTTCGATGACAGAACAACCTCCCGATCGCTGTTATCTCCAGATTTTTTTATTCACTTTTACAAAGGTGAAAATCTGGAGATAAAGGCGAAGCATATGCTTCCGAAGCAGCTTTCTTGCAGAAAGCTTTTAGCTTCCGCTTCTTCAGGTTCTTTCTGTCCTCTACGTTTCGTGTAAATGGTTATTTCAATAAATATAAATCTTACTGACTCTTTGGATTTATATTAAGGCCTTCCTTGCTCATGCCAGGAAGGCCTTTTTTAGGTTTTCTATGGCAGCGTTGCGCCGAGCATGTATCATACACTATAATGTGTAGTGCAACAGGTATGTTCTTATTTACGTAATAAACCAATCCAGAAACTCCTGTTACGTAATGTGAGGATTCTTCGTTGCCATCAACACTACATTATGTAGTGTATTAATCACTCATTTTACAAAGAAAGCAGAGGAACTCTCTATGGACATGACTCTTATGAATCATATGCAAATGGAGCACGAGGCAGGTACATCCTACCTGTGGCTCATCGTAGGTGTAATTGTATTGCTGTTCTCCATCGCCACCTATATCTGGGCATCACGCACACAGTCCGAAATTCTGGGCCACATGAAAAAGAAAGAGCGGGCAGAAATCCAGAAAAAAAGTCGATCCCTTCGGCTGGCTGCACATGTAATGATGGCTGTATCGATTATTACGTTTGGCCTGTTCTTCATGCAAGGGGCAGGTAAAACATATAATGTAGCCGATCTGAATTCCAACGCGACAATCGACGTGACGGACGATAAATATTACGGGGCAGACCATACGGAGGACCCCATTCAGTATGAGATGACAATTCCAACATCGGGACCGCATAATCCGCATGATATCAAGTTTGGATTTTACACCGACTTCCCAGGCTATAATTATCTGGTACACAATCTGGAGCACGGGGACATCATCATCTATTATCGTGAGAACGCAAGCGAGGATTTGAAGGAACATCTGAAATACCTAGCCAAATTCCGCGAAGCCGGAGCAGGTATTCTGGCTGTACCCAACAAGGATATTCCCGAAGGCAGTGAAGTCGTGGTGACCGCATGGACCAAAACGATGAAGCTCGACCAATTCGACGATGCCAAAGTAGGTACTTTTATCAATAAATATATTAATCAGGGACCTGAAAAGATTCCTGCCTCTGTTCGCCAGGGCGGCGGAACGATGTAATGACGTAATCACTCAGTCATGTGAAGCCCCTCTATGTAGTGACAATGAGATGTGTTCCAATGATGAGCATGGTCAATATAGGATTGAAACAAAACCAGCTCCCGGATCAAATTGACTCGGGAGCTAATTCTTTATGGACCGGATGCCGATATTTCAAGTAGAAAACTGTATATTTGATATACAATACATACGAACCAAAGAAGAACGACAAACACCAAGTAAAGAGACAAAGAGACGATTGATTCAACAGATCAAGGGGGAACACTTTTACCAATGAACAGTTTGTTTATGAGGATCTTTTTATTTTTTTCCTGTCTGATGCTAGCCGCGGGTGCGGTTCTTGGCATTACCATGTACCGTTCATCGGCCCAACTGGTCGAGCAATCCATGGGGATGCAGGCACAGGCTGTGGGTGAACGGGCAGCTGCATTAATTGACACCTCTCTGTATGCACCACTCAGTACCGGACAGGCCGAGACTGCGTATTACGGCACATTGCGTGAGCAGCTCAGTCAGCTGCGCGAGGCCAATGGACTCAAGTATCTGTACACCCTTGGTACACGCGAAGAAAATGGAACAAATACATATTTCTACGTTGTGGATGGGGCTGCTGCCGATGTGGCAGAGGATGACTTCTCCCCTTACGGTTCCGCAGAAGAGACCCATTATGAAGGAATGCTGCAAGCTTTTGAACAGAATGAGCCTATTCGGGGCGAACTCACACAGGATGAATATGGCGCTACCATTACAGCATATGTGCCGATCCATGGGGCTGACGGGAAAGTACTAGGATTGGTCGGTGCGGATCTGGACTCTACTGCAGTCTATGAACTGATGTCCCGCAACCGTATGACCATGATCTGGACAGCCTTGGCTATTGTTCTGCTGAGTGTCTTGCTGGTGTATGGATTCGCCCATTACTTGACCCGACCATTGGTGAAGTTGAAGAAGTTAATTACCCAGGTAGGAAAAGGCGATCTGACCGTCAACGTTGAACTTAGTCGCAAGGACGAGGTGGGACAGCTCGCTTCCGAGTTCAAACATCTGGTTACAGGTACCCGTGATGTCATGACTGGCATTCGTCAAAGCTCCGATTCTCTGCTACAAGCTGCAGAAGGAGTATCGAAACATTCACAGGCAACTGCCGAAGCTAGCCAGCGTATTGCCGAGCATACCAATCATACGGCCAGTGGAGCTGCTGAACAGGTGGCTCGTGCGGGTGAAGTTACGGTAGCCATGGAAGAGATCACACGCAGCATGCAGCACATTGCGAATTCTTCTTCTATGGTCGCCGATGTATCACAGGAAACGACCAATAATGCGGTGCAAGGTCAAGCCAACATCAACACGGCGATGGACAGCATGGACAAAATTCATCAAGCAAATGTGCAGATGGTGGCCTCCACCTCTCAGCTGGAGCAGTACTCAGGTAAAATTGAGTCGGTAGCACATCTGATGAAAGGCATCGCTTCACAGACCAATCTGCTCGCACTTAATGCAAGTATTGAAGCGGCTCGTGCAGGAGAGTATGGCAGCGGGTTTGCCGTGGTTGCCTCAGAGGTTCGCAAGCTTGCGGGGGAATCAGAGCAATCGTCCCAGCATGTAACCGAACTGATCGCCGAGATGACACGCCAGACTGCCCTGTTGTCAGAACATATGTCTGCCAGCACATCAGCAGTCCAATCCGGTCTCGCTGTTGTTCAGGAGGCGGGCCGTTCATTCACATCCATTCATACCGGGATTGAGACGATGAATGAACGTCTGCACGAAGTATCCGCAGCATCCGAGCAGCTGTCTGCCAGTGCAGAAGAAGTATCCGCTTCTGTGGAGGATATGGAACATATCTCACGCGAATCCTCTTCAAGTATCCAGAAGGTATCGCATGCTACCGGTAGCCAGCTGCAATCCATGGATGAGATGAGTGCATCCGCCGAATCTCTGCGGGTATTGTCCAGTGAGTTAAACGGATTGATTAGTCGATTTAAAATATAGCGGGCAGCTAGATTATTATATAGTTGAACTAAAGAATATTCACACTTGCCACTTCGATGACAGAACAACCTTCCGATCGCTGTTATCAATCTATATAAATCAGCCCAAAACAAAAAGCCGCACGGCAGGGACGGGATTATGGGGTTCAACCCCATATCCAGACCACTGCCTGCGGCTTTATTTTTTGTTGTCCTTTAATGTTGGCAAGCCTTACAGCTGCCTGAATTAGTAGCGCTGCGGAGCAGCTTTTTTACCCAAATCCGTCATATACGTAAAGAACGCTTCCGGATCGGTATCATACACCAGTTGTACTGGACGTCCGTCTGCTTGCTCCACCGTGCGGCCCTGGCTAGGACCATCCGGGATAACAATACAATTTACGGTTTTTTTCTTCACGATGTCCTCGCGTCCAACGGAAGCCGTTGTCAGCACATCCCACAGATAGTATGTGGAATTTGTCTCACTGTACACCAGTGGCGGACAACCTGCGTAACAGTTACCCAGGAAATCAACACCTTCGAAGCGACGCTCTGCTGCCCAGCGGTTACGAACGGCTGGAGTCAGAGGTACTTTGTTCGTGCTTTCCAGTGCAACCAGATCGATCTGGATGCCGCTCTGCCACACACGATAAGCCGCTTCCGGGTCCCAGAATACGTTCCATTCAGCTGTGCCATCATGCTCAGGCTCTTCTACGTTACCACGCTCGAATGTACCACCCATCCATACCAGCTTGTCGATTTTCTCTTCAATGTCTGGTGCTTCGTCCAGTGCACGCGCAAGGTCAGTCAGTGGGCCTGTGAACAGGAGCAACGTTTTGCCTTCGGTATTGCGCACTTTCTCGATCAGATGCTGGTGTGCCGGAACGGCAGAGAGTGGTGCTTCCATTTTGCCGGACTCGTTCAGTACAGGAAGTGCATCTACATAGAAGGAATGCAGTCTCCACGCCGCAGGAAATGGATTTTTCCCTCTGGAGTTGGATTTGGATACCTCTACGGAATATGTACCGAAACGATCGATAATTTTACGGCTGGCATCTGTTGCTGGCTCCAGATATCCGTCTGCCGGAATAACCGATACGCCGGTTACATGTACATTGTCCATTTGCAGAAGCATGAACAGCGATACGAGGTCATCCACGCCGCCGTCATGGTTAAAATACACATTAAGTTGGTTCGTCATGCTTGCTTTCATCCTTCCCCTGGTTGTCCCATTGATGTTGATCATCCGTCTGCTCAAGGCCGACGCTCTCTCTATTATGTCCCATAACCCTTGGCTACGTAAACCTTCCCCATGCAAAGAAAACAAGGATCACGCCTCATCCTGCGGATATTTTACAGTTCCACCATTCCATCTCAGGAGGACAACTGGTAGAGGTCATCATCGTTCGGAAAATAAAGAAATGGACAGCAGGCTTGAAGCCCCGCCGTCCATCTCACCCAATCCATGCATTACATGGACTGGTTCTGTTTCTCTTCATTCTTCTCTGCAATCGGAACATACTTGCCTGGCCAGAAGGCCCATTTACCCAGCAATGCGGTGATCGCCGGTACCATGAACGGGCGAACCAGGAAGGTATCCAGCATCACACCAACGGCTGTGATTATACCAAACTGCACCAACACCTGAATTGGCAATGTAGCAAGTACCGCAAACGTTCCTGCCAAGATCAGACCTGCAGATGTAATAACAGAGCTTGTCTCGCCAACACCTTCTCTGATCGCTTGACGAAGCGGCATCGTTTTGCGTTTCTGCCAGATGCTAGAGATCATGAAGATGTTGTAGTCTTCACCCAGTGCCACGAGGAATACAAAGGAATACAGCGGAATCGCTCCCTGAATGGCATCTGCGCCAAGTCCGTAGTGAATGATGATCCAACCCAGACCCAGTGCAGAGAAATACGACAGAACAACAGTTGCAATCAGGTATGCTGTGGCTACGATTGAACGCAAGTACAACAGTAGTAACAATGTAATCATGCCGATGACCACCGGAATAATGATCTTGGCATCCCGTTCTCCGGTTACTTCAATGTCATACTGTTCAGCCGTCTGACCATCAATCCAGACTTGACTGTCCACATTAGCTACACCAGCATCTTGAAGCGCCTGTTCCGCAGTAGCCCGCAGATCTGGAATATGCTGCATTGCCTCCATGGAATATGGATTCAGATTAAATTCCACATCAAAGGCGGTAATGTTGGCATTCTCGGCACCCTGCTGAGCATCGCCTACTTTACTAATGTAATCCAGCGATTCGAGACGTTGCTTCAGATCAGTTTCTTTGCCTTCGGCATCAACGATCACTTTGACTGGAGCCAGCTCACCTTGGGAGAATTGTTCGCCGATGACGGTGAAACCTTCGCGGGAAGGCACATCCTCCGGGAAGGAAGACAACAGATCATACGTGAATTTAACCTGAGTAGAGAATGCCGCCAGTCCTCCCAGCAATACCAACGTAATTGCAAGAACGGTCCATGGCTTTGTTACTACAACACGGCCAATCCAGCTTTCCTTGATTTTGCGCGGGGCCGGAGCCGGTTTGCCTTTTTTCTTCGCACGTTCCACTTCCATCTCATGTGTACGTGGTACGAATGGATAGAATGAACCCCGACCGAAGATCGCCATGAGAGCCGGAACCAGCGTCAGACTTGCAATAAACATAATAAAGATGGACAGACTGAATGGTACGGCAAAGCGATGATATGCACCGTATTCAGCCAGCAACAACACAAGTAGTGCTGCAACAACCGTGAATCCACTCATAGCAATAGCGCCAGATGATCCGGTAATTGCCTGGAAAATGGCTTTCTTTTTGTCCGGCTCATGATAGAGAATCTGGCGGTATCTGGAGATCATGAACAGGCAGTAATCCGTACCCGCTCCGAATAACAACACAGTCATGATTGAGATGGACTGTGCATCCACCGTAATCCAGCCTTGATCTGCCATGAATCCCAAAATCGGGCTTGTCACCATATACGCGAATCCAACGGCAATGATTGGGATAATCGCCAGTACAGGCGAGCGGTAGATCAACAGCAACAGTACTAATACCAGTACAACCGTAGCGATCAGCAAGGATACATCGGCGGAGGAGAATAGCCCGCTCGCATCAATGGATATCCCTACTGGCCCTGTCACACGGGCAATCAGTGTATTGGTATCATCTATAGCTACATCGAACGGGTTTGCCCCGAAGATGTCTTGTGTTTTTTGCTCAAGTGCTTCAATAGCTTCCTTCAATTGTTCTGAATCGGCACCTTCATTGAAGAAAAGTGGCATAACCAAAGTACTTCCGTCTTCCGAAAGCTGGCCTTTCAATGCCTGTGGTGGCAATTGATAGAGTGGCACAACGGACTGTTGTTGTTCTACCGGATCTTGATCCAGTCGCTCCGTTAATGCCTGAATGTTCTCAATCTGCTCATCCGTCAGACCGCCGGCTTGACGCCATACGATCAGCGCGGGCAATCCTTCACCACCAGGGAATTCCTTCTCGGCAAGTGCAGCTGCCTGAACCGATGGTTTGGATTCACTCAGATCCTGTGCGTTATTGGTTTCACGATCACCTACAGCAGGCCATACCATGCCAAGCACAACGGCGATAATGATCCATACCAACAGCGTAATCCATTTGCTTCGTTTGCCGGCAACCCAGCGGCCGTAACCCGAACCTTCCTGCATTGTCTCTTCATCTCCCTATTCTGTTTCTATGAAGCCCTAATATATATGATGTTGTAGTAATGAACCACGGGTCATAGTATAATCGAGTTAATTATATATACCGGAAGGTTAATTTTGCAATGCCTAATTTTGTGAACACTTCTAACAAGCAATTAAATACGTAAAGAGGTATGTACTTATGAGCAAAAAAACAAACATTCCCCGTTCACCGGGTAGACCCAAAACAGCTGTGGATCAAGCATCTGTTCAAACCAACATATTGATGACCGCGTCACGTCTGTTTATGGAATACGGGTATGACCCCGTCTCTCTCCAGCAGATCGCTTCGTTATGTAATGTGACCAAAGCATCAATCTATTATCACTTCTCCAGCAAAGCTGATCTGTTCACCGTTGCCATCACCCGCATGATGGCGATGGGCATGCAGCAGACTTCGCTCCGTCTGGATGAACCTGGTACGTTGCAAGAACGGCTGGTTAAGGTTGCCGAAGCCAAGATGCAGCATTCCCATATTGAAACGGAGACCATGATGCGAGAAGCCGAGAAACATCTGGACACGGAGCAACTCGCCCAGATTCGGGAAGCAGAGGTTCGCATATTTGAAGTGCTAGCCACCCATTTTCAGAAGGAGATGGACAATGGTTATTTGCGGGTCGGGAACCCTATGCTGCTTGCCCATGCGTTTACGTCACTGCTCATGCTCGCGAACCGCGAAGATGTACGCAACATGAATGGCGGCAGCATCGAGGAACTTGCGCAGGAACTGGTGGCGCTGTTTCTGGATGGAGCGGTTAAACGGAACTGATGCTAGCTCCAGATTCTAGCCAATGCGGCAATACCCGGGTCAATGCGTTCCAGCTCTATTCCGGCAAAACCGATAATGAACTCTCTTTTGCCGTCTGCTGGTCTGCTCCCGTTCGCCCACAAATATTCCGTTGAACTGATCTGTATCCCTGCCTCTATCGCTGCGGTTACCAATTCTGTGGCTGACTGTTTGGTTACCATTCGCAATACCAGATGGAATCCGGAATGTTGACCCCTTATTTCAACCCGATCTCCAAAATGCATCTGAATGGCCTGAACGATCAGGTCATGCTTTCGTTTGTAGACATTACGCATTTTACGGACATGCTTGCCCAGTTCTCCTTCACGCATGAACATCTCCAATGTTCGCTGATGGAGTCGGGAGGCTGATTGCTCGAATAGAACATTCTTATACATTTCGCGAAAATCATCCATTAATTCTCTCGGAAGCACCATGTAATGGATACAAAGAGCAGGTGCGAGCACCTGCGAGAAACCACCCATATAGATTACGCGACTTCTCTCGCGTAGCCCCTGCATTGATGGGATTGGTCTTCCATGATACCGGAACTCTCCATCGTAATCATCCTCGATAATGTATGCCTTTGTTCGTTCCGCCCATTCGAGCAACGCCAATCTGCGAGTGATCGGCATGGTCATACCTAGTGGAAATTGGTGAGAGGGTGACACACCCGCCAATTTTACCCCGGCCTGTTCCAGCTCCGTTAAGTTTATGCCATCAGGATCCAGAGAGATCGGGACAACCCGATAACCATAATTGCGGAATGTACCAGGTAACAGTCGGTATCCAGGATTCTCTACACCGATGGAATGCGTTGATTCTCCTTTGTGAAGAAGGGTCTGTGCTAATAGAGACATTAGCAGATGCTGTTCAGCACCCACAACAATCTGCTCGGGAGAACAGCTGACTCCCCTGAACTGCGCAAGATAGACAGAAATCTCACATCGTAGTCCCAATTCTCCCTGAGGGTCTCCATAGAACAACAACTCCTTCGCTTCTTCCCGCCAGATTCGATTAACATATTGGTGCCACTTGGCAATTGGAAACAGGCTGAAATCATTGCGTGACATATGAAAATCATATTGAACTGCTCGGGCAGGGCGTATTGCCTGATGGTCTGACCACGTCGTTTGGGCCACGGGAGCTTGTCCGGCTGTCTGTTTATCTGTTTGCCCAATCTGCATGACATGATCGCTGTCCACCATGGCACGAACATGATAGCCACGACGCGGCTGACTGTATATATATCCTTCGGCGATCAATTGCTGATAGGCCCATTCCACCGGAGTAGTGCTTATTCCAAGCATCTCGGCAAGTTTTCGCACCGAAGGCAATCGACTATGTTCAGCCCAATCCCCGTGAATGATTTCCCTTTTGATATGATCCGAGAGCTGTACATAGATTGGCGCACTATCGTTCTCGTCTAGCTTCGGTAATGTAATCATCATGATGCACCTCATCTGTCCTGCAAAATTAATTAAAACTGTATATTTGGAAGTATACAGTATTGGGATATACTCATGTCATCATCAATGTGTAACGCCAACTTTAAGAGGCAGGGCCATCTCGATCAGTCCCGCCTTGAACCTATAGGAGGAACAACTAATGTCACATTCAAAACCTTCCCCACGTATCCCACGTCTGCTGGAAACGTCGCGCATATATCTGCGCCCCTTCGAGATTACAGATGTGGATGCATACTTCCCCGGTCTGTTTGACGCCGAGATGCGTAGGCTGACGGGAACACAGAACAGTTTCACACGTGCTCAGGTTGAACGTTATGTTGAGAGCGCTGCACAAGATGACACCAGACTCATGCTACTTATTGCTTTACAGGAAAATGACCAGATCATCGGAGATGTCGTCCTGATGGACATGCATGCCAAGAATCGCAGTGCACATATCCGGGTTGCCATCGATCAGGCGGAGCATCAAGGAAAAGGTTACGGTAGCGAGGCGTTGTTGCTTATGCTGGACTACGGCTTCGGCATCTGTAACTTGCATCGAATCGAGCTTGAGGTGTACGCCTTCAACGATCGAGCCATTCGCACGTATGAGAAGCTTGGATTCCAGCGCGAGGGTGTGAAGCGGGATGTCTTGTTCTACAATCATCAATACCATGATGCCATTCAGATGAGCATGCTTGAGGATGAGTTCAGGCAACGTGATATGAGAGATCAGCCAGGGAATGTTTAAGTTTTCGATCAACTAAAATCAAACTAAAAAACCGGGGGATTTAATAACCCTCCCCGGTTAGAAACTTCAGATGACCCGTCAGCACCGACAGCTCGGCGGGTGTCTTCATATACAATTCGCCGTCCGTGTCAGCTGACATCGGCGCATCGGTCTTCACTTTTAACGTAGATGCCTTGAAGTATGAAATACTCTCACTCTGAGGTTGCCATTCTCCCTCTGGCTTGTGCGACAGAATCTCTCGCAGCAGCGGAATGCCTGTCTCATGAATAATGAGCACGTCCAGTTCGCCATCCTGCAACGCATCCGGTGCAAAGGGTAATGCATTCGTTCCTAGAAAACGACCGTTGGCTGCATAGATCATCACCGCTTCGCCTTCCATCTCTTTCCCATCCGCCTCCAGTTGGTAACGAAACGGTTCCGTATGACTAATTGTCTGTAAGGTACTGATAAAATAACTGAGCTTACCCAGCGCACCTTTCAGATTCTCGTTAATATTCTGCGAAGCATCACTGATCAAGCCAATGCCAAAAAAGTTCGTGAACACCCGATCATTAGCTCGTCCAACATCAATGGATACCACCCGACCTGCTAGCATTTCTTGTGCCGCAATCTCTGCATCCGGTGAAATCCCGAGTGAACGGGCAAAGTCATTACAGGTGCCTCCAGGCAATATACCAATCAACGGAGGATGTTGCAGATCGGCCAGTCCATTCACGCATTCATGCACCGTGCCATCCCCACCCAGGATAAACACCACATCGAATTGCTCCCCGCGTTCACGACACAGCTTCTCTCCTTCACCAGCTTCATCCGTACGCACAATGACGAGTTCATGGACAGCGGGAGCCAGCACACCAGCCACAAGGCCCACTGTATTCTCACGATTGGCCTTGCCCGAATGATGATGATGAATTAACAACGCTTTGTTAAACTCCATCCCTCTTCCTCCATTCCAATGCTTGTTACCCTTTACCCACAAAGGTCGAAGCCGTAAACAAGCCCTTCGCTAAGTACACATCATGATTCCAAATAGGTTTCCCAATCAGGTATGCATCCTAATCCTCATTCATTCGTAATAGCTATATAAGTTCAACTTAAGAATATTCACACATGCCACTCCGATGCCAGAATAACCTTCCGATCGCTGTTATCCCCAGATTTTTCTGATTTACTTTTACAAAGGTGAAAATCTGGTGATAAGCGTATGCTTCCGATGTAGCTTTCTTTCAGAAAGCTTTTAGGCCAACACTTCGCTTCTTCAGGTTATTTCTGTCCTCTACGTTCTCGTGTAAATGTATAGTTAAACTTAAATAGATAACCCTTTTATCTAACTAGCCAATTCCTTTTTTAACCAGATGTATGCATGAGAAAAAGGGTTTCTCGGCACCTTAATGTCATAAGGTTGCAAATTTTGCTGGTGAGAACCCATTCAAATTGAGTCAAAACGGTTATATCTATACCATATACGAATGGAGGGATTCCCTATGATTCCGGCAACGTTGGAACAATTGGAGCAAGTTCGCAAGGAATGCCGTACCATGGTTCGCAAAAGAGCTACCGCATCTGCCGGTACAACACTCGTTCCGCTACCCGGTACAGACGTACTGGCTGATGTGGGGATGCTGATGCAGCTGTTGCCTGCCATTAACAATAAATTCGGATTATCACAAAAACAGCTGGACGGCATGGACCCCGAGACCAAATCCATGATCTATGGATTCGTGATGTCCATCGGAAGCAAAGTCATTGGTCGTATGATCACCAAGGAATTGGTGGTACAGGTTCTGAAAAGAGTCGGCGTACGCGTAGCCACCAAATCCGTCGCCAAATTTGTCCCCTTTGCAGGACAGGGATTGGCTGCCGCACTCAGCTTCACAGCCATGCGCTATGTGGGTAACAAACATGTGGATGACTGTTATGAGGTCGTCAAACGCATGATTGAGCAGCGCGAATTAATCCCGGGTGAACCCGCTCCGTCTGCGCTGGAGGAAGCTAACAGCGACGACGTGAAGGCAGAAGTGAAGTCAGTCTCTAGCAATGACACTGATGAACCTGCGAACGATTCTAAGGATCAGTAAAATGCGGGTCATGCCCTGTTCAAACAGAGGCATACAAAGTATCTCATGACCAATCTGGATGTCCCAATCGGTGATCTTATGCCCGTGTGGTTGTATCTCGATTGGTGTACGATGAATTCAAAATATAAACAAACGGGACAAAGCAGTGTAGTTACACCGCTTCGTCCCATTTTTATTTTTGCAGCATGGCATATGTAAGACAATTATGACTAAGGTTTACTAGAATATTTTAACGAACTCAGCACACTCTAATAGGCACAATTCCACAATACCGGCGTTCTAACGAATCATAGACACTTTATTTCCGCATTCTGCAGTTTATTTTACCGCTTTGTGTTGCTTATCAGAGAAATAACATGTCTCAAGTTCGTTAGAATTGGGAGTGCTTGATAATCCTCCATATAAGGTGTCTACGATTCGTTAGCATGGACCAAGGATGAACCCTCATCCTGTCTGCACCTCACGCAAACAATTGAAAGGCTGACGAGCACCACAACCCAATTACTATGACAACGTTCCATCATACCTTATAGATCCATCGTATCCAAACGAATCCAATCTGCTCCACATTAGAATCCACTCTTCTGGATACACGACAAATAGCCGGGAGCACCCCTAAGAGTGCTCCCGGCTATTCTAGTTAGTTACAGTGTAATCAGATCGCCTGCGGTTGTTGCTCCGCAAACTGACTATTGTACAGATCGGCGTAGAAGCCCTGACTTGCCATCAATTCATCATGATTGCCCTGTTCAATCACGTTACCATGATCCATAACCAGGATCAGATCGGCGCCGCGAATGGTAGACAAACGGTGTGCAATGACAAAGCTCGTGCGATCCTTCATCAGATCATTCATTGCTTTCTGGATAAATACTTCGGTCCGTGTATCCACGCTACTCGTCGCTTCATCCAGAATGAGGATGGCGGGGTTCGCCAGAATCGCTCTTGCAATGGTCAGCAACTGTTTCTGCCCTTGAGAGATGTTCGACGCCTCTTCATTCAGCACCGTATCATAACCATCAGGCAGTGTACGGATAAAGTGATCCGCATGTGCCGCAACGGCTGCCTTGATTACATCGTCTTCCGTAGAACCTTCTCGACCATAGGCGATGTTGTCCCGAATCGTTCCGTTGAACAACCAGGTATCCTGAAGCACCATGCCGAACAGACTGCGCAGCTTACCACGCTCCATGTCCTTAATGTCTGCACCGTCAATCGTAATCCGACCATCCTGAATTTCGTAGAAACGCATTAACAGGTTGATCAGGGTTGTTTTACCGGCTCCCGTTGGTCCAACAATGGCTACCGTCTGTCCCGGTTTTACATCAATATTCATGTTATGAATGAGCAGTTCATTTTCTTTATATCCAAAATTAACACCTTGGAATGCAACCGCACCTTTAGGCTGCTGTAATTGCACGGGTTGTTTGGACTCCGGAACTTCTTCCTCTTCATCCAGCAACTCGAATACCCGTTCTGCCGAAGCAATCGTTGATTGAATAATATTGGAGATATTTGCAATCTGGTTAATCGGTTGTGTGAATTGACGGGAGTACTGTGTGAAGGCCAGAATATCCCCGATAGAGATAGTTCCGCGTGTAACGAAAATCCCACCAACCACACAGATCAGTACATAACCCAAGTTACCCACAAAACTCATGAGCGGCATAATAATACCGGAGATAAACTGAGCTTTCCAGCCGGATTCATACAGTTCTTCATTGACCTTCTCAAATTGCTGTACGGATTGTTCTTCGCGTCCAAATGCTTTGACGACCTTGTGTCCCGTGTACATCTCTTCGACATGACCATTCAGTTCCCCAAGGGATTTCTGTTGACCCGCAAAGTGTTTTTGCGAACGAGATGCAACCAGCATGACAACAACTACACTGAGTGGCAACGTCAAAATCGTGATCAGCGTCATCCATGGACTAATCGTCAGCATCATGATAATTACACCGACAATTGTGACGATAGACGTAATGAACTGTGCCAAACTTTGCTGAAGTGTATTACTGATATTGTCCACGTCATTCGTGGCACGGCTAAGTGTCTCCCCAGTTGTGCGGGAGTCAAAATATTTCAAAGGAAGACGTCCAACCTTCGCACTGATCTGCTCACGCATGTCATACACAACACGTTGGGCCACACCGGCCATCAGGTATTGCTGAACATACATAAATGCAGCACTGAACAGATAGAGTCCGCCAAGCAGGTATAACACTTTCATCAATGCAGGAAAATCAATCCCGGCTCCCTGTACACCCTGAAGGATGGCAATGGCGCCTTTACTGAGAATATCCGTTCCTTCGGCCATAACTTTTGGACTGATGATGCTGAATACGGTACTCAAAATGGCTGCAACCAGCACACCTAACAGACGAGAACTATGGGGCTGGAGATAACGAATCAAGCGCCGTAGTGTGCCTTTAAAATCTTTTGCTTTCTCAGCGGGAGGTCGCATGCCCATTCCGGGACCTGGACCCGGCCCACCATGGGGACGAGGCGACTTACGTTCTGTACGTTCACTCATGCGATCTCCTCCTCTGTCAGCTGGGAGGATACAATCTCGCGATACACTTCATTGTGCTCCAGCAGCTCTTTATGTGTTCCTGAACCGACAATTCGGCCCTCATCCATAACCAGAATGCGATCGGCATCCATTACTGTACTTACGCGTTGCGCAACAATCAGCACAGCTGCTTCTGTCGTTTCGGACTTCAGTGCAGCACGAAGTTTAGCATCCGTTTTGAAATCGAGAGCAGAGAAACTGTCATCAAAGATATAAACTTCCGGACGGCGAACAAGTGCGCGAGCGATGGACAGACGTTGCTTTTGTCCACCAGATACGTTGTTACCACCTTGAGCGATAAGGCTGTCATATCCCTCTTTCATCTCGGTAATGAAGTTCTCCGCCTGAGCCGTGCGGGCCGCATGAACAACTTCATCCATTGTGGCATCATCTTTCCCGTGACGAATATTCTCCGTAATCGTACCCGTAAAGAGGACTGCCTTTTGTGGTACAAAGCCAATTTTGGCACGCAGATCTTCCTGCCGAATTTCACGCACATCCGTACCATTTACCCGAACACTGCCTTCGGTCACATCATAAAATCGTGGAATAAGGCTGAGCAATGTCGATTTCCCAGAACCCGTACCACCGATAATGGCTGTTGTCTCACCTGAGCGAGCTGTGAAGGAGATATTGGACAAAGCTGGATTCTCTGCGCCCGGATAACGGAAAGTTACATTGTCAAACTCAATCATACCCTGCATGGATTTCATACCACGAGGCTGCTCGGGATTGCTAAGATCCGGCTGCATATCAAGCACTTCGTTGATCCGTTCTGCCGATGCTGAAGCCCTTGGAATCATAACAAAGATCATCGAAACCATAATCAGTGAGAACATGATCTGCATTGCATACTGGATGAAGGCAATCAATGCACCGATGTTCATATTACCAGTGTCGATCCGCATTCCACCAAAATAAAGGATGGCAATCATCGAAAAGTTCATAACCAGCATCATCACAGGCATGATGGTCGCCATGAGCACATTAACTTTGATCGATGAATCTCTCAGTTCTGTGTTGGCCCCGTTAAAGCGCACTTTCTCATGCTCCCCACGGTTAAAGGAACGAACAACCCGAATCCCTGTTAACTGCTCACGCAGCACCAGGTTGAGTCGGTCCAGCTTTTTCTGAATGGTTTTGAACAAAGGTAAACCCTTGGCACCAATCAGCGCAATAGCTCCACCGAGTACCGGAAGCACGACCAGGAAAATCGTAGATAATTTGGCGTCCTGAGATACCGCCATGAAGATACCCCCGATACACATGAGCGGAGCCATAATCATCATGCGCAGCATCATTGTAAGTACATTCTGTACCTGTGTGATGTCATTCGTCGTACGTGTAATCAGCGAAGCAGTACCCATCTTATCGAACTCTTGGAGAGAGAAGTTCTCCACATGGCGGAATACTCTGCTACGCAGTTGTTTGGCAAATCCACCCGCTGTTCGAGATGAGAGATAACTGGCAATCACCGAACACGCTGTTCCGCCAATCGCGATGACCAACATCCATCCACCAATCTGCCAGATATACGGGATATCCCCTTTAATGATGCCGTCATTCACAATATCTGCCATTAACGTAGGCAGGTACAATTCAGCAAGCGACTGAAACAGTACCAACACCAGAATAAAAATAATCGGAATTTGGTATGGCTTCAGCATGCGAAACAGTTTCATCATGGCTTATCATCTCCTCTTGTCGAATCATCCTTTTGCAAGGAAGTTAATGTATCAAAAAAGGTGTATACCTTTGTCAACAACTCAGCTAGCTGAGTACTGTCTTGCTCACCCAAATGCTCAACTAACTTATTGAATATTTCCATGCGTTCTTGGTGAGCAGCCCGAATAATTTCACGACCTGCTTCAGTAATCGTGATGCGGACAGCACGGCGATCCTCCGGGTCCATCGTCCGTTTGACCAGCCCCTCATCTTCAAGGCC
Source organism: Paenibacillus sp. FSL H7-0942 (assembly GCF_045040715.1). Classification (NCBI taxonomy): domain Bacteria; kingdom Bacillati; phylum Bacillota; class Bacilli; order Caryophanales; family Paenibacillaceae; genus Paenibacillus; species Paenibacillus sp. FSL H7-0942. Next base: position 6,546,620 of record NZ_CP150279.1, read on the forward strand.
ACGAATAACAGGTGTAATGGTCGGTGACTTCACTCGTAGCAATGCGCTGATTTCCGAGACTTTCATCCCGGGATGATTGGATTCGATCGTGTCATTGAAATCAGGCGGATTGTCCTGCCAGTTCAATTGTTCTCCCGGATGCATCCCGTGGAGTAAACAACCCAGCACCATAATTTCATTGTGATTGCGCCCATGAGGTTTATGTTGCCTCCATTTGCCTTTATTAAACTGCATAATGGAGTACAAAAGCTTCTGAGCGACCGGATCTATACCAGTCATAATGGGTCCCTCCTTCTTTCTTTATCATTCCATAGACATCCAACATCATAGGACATCTATTAAATAGTAATACAATTAAATAGATGCACAATTAATTAGGTTTACTAAGTATATTATCGCAAGAAGCCATTGTCAAACATCTAAAAATAACCAACATAAACCCATAACCAAGAGCATACACGCGCTTGATTATGGGTTTTGTCATATGGCCTCCATTGGAGCCCACTATAGTTAGTATGTACAATTCCATGAATTCAACTTATAAAGAAACTCCCGTTCATAACTCCGGTGGATGATGGCCCGGAGGTAAGGAAGGGGAGCATTTTATTACGATTGAAAAGTAGACACAAAAGAATCTTCTTATTGTATAAATTGCATGATTAGGTGCGTTTGTTACTCATCAGGACTGTGAAGCAGAGACTGTTTTAGGCACTGAGGCAAACGGGAAATACTCTTTTGCATTGTTGTAGGCGATGCCCTGTACGATCTGACCAAGCAGCTCCATATCCTGCGGTGCCTCCCCTTGTTCGGCCCATTCACCGATGAGGTTGCAGACGAGACGACGGAAATACTCATGCCGGGTGTAGGACAGGAAGCTGCGTGAATCGGTCAGCATGCCAACAAAACGGCTGAGCAGACCAACATTCGCCAGGGCTTTCATCTGAGCGAGCATGCCATCCTTCGTATCATTGAACCACCAGGCGGCACCAAGCTGGATTTTGCCCGGAATACCCCCGCCCTGGAAGCTGCCGATGATCGCCGCGAGCACTTCGTTGTCCCTTGGATTCAGAGAATACAGAATCGTTTTGGGCAGTGCTTGTTGCTGCTCCAACGCGTCGAGCAATCCAATCATCGCTGCGGAAAGCGGCGTATCATTCACGGCATCGTAACCAGTATCCGGCCCAAGTTTGGCAAACATCCGTGTGTTGTTGTTACGGGCTGCATTAATGTGGAACTGCATCACCCAGCCCCGATCTGCATACAGTTTGCCAAGGAACGTCAGCGTTACCGTCTTGTATTTGTCCTCTTCCTCACGAGTTACCTTCTGACCCGCAAGTACCTTTGCAAAGATGGCAGCTGCTTCTTCGCGTGTAGCCACGCCGTAAGGAACATAATCAAGTGCATGGTCAGAGACTCTGCCGCCGACGGAATGGAAAAATTCCACACGTGACTCCAGCGCAGCAAGGAAAGATTCATAATCTGAAATGGCAGTGCCAGATGCCTGCGACAGCTTGCCCACCCATTCCACGAAGGTATCCCGGTTCAATTCCAAGCCTTTATCCGGGCGGAAAGAAGGTAATACCGCCGTATCAAAGCCTTCGATTTCCTGAATTTTCAGATGATACTCCAGAGAATCCGTTGGATCATCGGTTGTGCACACAACAGTGACATTGGATTTGGTAATCAGATCGCGTGCACCGAATCCGTCACTGTTCAGTTTGGCATTTACTTTTTCCCAGATGGCCGGTGCGCTTGTCTCATTCAATACTTCGTAGACGCCGAAATATCGCTGTAATTCCAGATGAGACCAGGCGTACAGTGGATTACCAATCATCATCGGTACCGTTTTGGCATAAGCCATGAAACGATCGTAATCGGTTACTCCCTCGCCGCCGGTCACATATTGCTCTTCAATTCCGTTTGCGCGCATGAGCCGCCACTTATAGTGATCACCGTATAACCAAGCCTCTGTAAGATTGCCAAAGGTTTTGTTCTCGTAGATCTCCTGAGGACTGAGGTGGCAATGATAATCAATAATGGGCATGTCTTTGGCATAATCCTCATATAACTTGATCGCCGTTTCATTGTGCAGCAAAAATTGTTCATCCAGAAAAGATTTCATTCGCCTCGCACGCTCCCTTTAGGTGAGTTTACGTTCATATGGGTTCACTTCCCATCTTTACGCTACACTGTTTATCATCAAAGTTCAATATAAAATGATAGCGTTATCAAAAAAGGTTGATTTAGGCATATATTCGGGAACAAGGTATACTGGATTTAACGCAAGGATGCTGATCTGAAGATCACACAAGGAGATGAAATGAATTGAAAATCACTTTTCTCGGCACTGGAGATATGTTCAGCGTGGAGCAGCACCACAATAGTATGTTGGCTGAATTCGGAGACACGCATCTTGTCATTGATTTTCCAGAATCAAATGCTAAAGCACTCAAGGAATATGGATTCGCCATGACCGATATCCACAACGTGTTCATTACGCATCTACATGAAGATCATATTAATGGTGTACAGATGCTGGGTTATTACGCACAGATCGTAGGCGACCGCAAACCCCGTCTGTTCATACACGAACAATTGGTAGATCCGCTCTGGAACATTCTATCCCCCGGCATGCGCTACACAACGGATGGTGAACGTACCATGAGCGATTACTACGATGTCGTTCCCCTGCCAGATGGAGGCACATTCGAACTGGGCGGCGTGACGTTTGAGACGTTTCGGACACAGCATGTTCCCGGTATGGTCAGCAATGGGCTACTCGCCAAGCCTTACTTCTATTACAGTGCTGACAGTACACTCGACCAGGAACGTGTGGAGCAAGTTGCCGCTGATGTGCAGCTGATTTTCCATGAATGCCATATGCACGATCTGGTCATCAAATCCCATACTTCATTGAAAGATCTGGAGCAGTTACCCGCGGAAGTGAGACAGAAAACCGTACTGATGCATTATCATGATGAGTACGCGGATGCGGACAGACGGGATCAGTTCAACCGCGAGCATAATCTGCGGATGGTTGGCACGTTGGAATCATTTGAACTGGAGTAGGTAAAACCACAAACCTGAGAAGCCTGGAGCATTTTCAATGGAACGAAGTGAGTTCAATCGAATGTGGGATACGATGAATCAGTATTTTGAAAAGTAATAACCTTACTATCTCAAATAGATAACCGGCAGCGTCTACTCAGATTCCTCATACGGAACTGGTGGATGCTGCCTTTCTATTAATCTAATCTCTCTCCAATGACTTCATATACTCAATCGTCCTTGGAGACGGCTCGGCCTGAACATGAAAATAATCTTCCGTTCGCTGATCATTTGGGCCATAGGAAATTTTGATATACATATCTGCATAACGCTGGAGGATATTGCTGTCGATCTCCGCCTTTGGTTTCAAGACATAACTTCTGCTCAGACTCAAACCAAGCGGTTCCTTGTCCGGCCCTAAACTAATCTCGTGTGTATTACTCACATTGGAATGAAATAACTCTCCGGCATCTATTCGATTTATCATGTTGGGATCGAGGGTGAAGGACTGAATGACATTAACCATGGGCACCCGAGCCTCATTCACCAAAATCTCATAAGTAATCCGATCAACTCCGGATTCATGACTCATATCCACCGTTGCTGTCAAATTATAATCATCTGGCGAGTTCATCTGAAAAGACTCAAGGTTCTTCGTAACCCGCTCATTCAAATCTCTTCGCTCCGAATTCAACGTATACTCATCGGTTCGCTTCGGTTCACCCGCTGGCCCCTGGTTTGGTCCCAAACTGCAAGCCCCTAGACACACGGCTATTACAAATAGATACATGACTAACGGGAAGAAACGGTTCAGCTCTCTTTTGGAATTCATGCCATCCCTCCTCTTCTCCAATCCTCTGTAAAGAATATCACTTTGTACGTTCTCTCATTTGGTTTCCTAATACTCCATTTTTGGATTATTGTACCATGTATTAAGATGTGGAACTGAACTGTTTCTTTCTCATTTCATGTATAACTTATAGCAGTGATTCGTTTGCATATGGCGGCGAGCCTCAACCCGCGTTAAGCTAACGAATCTGAGAGGCCTTATTCGGCTGAAATCCGAGTTACCAGTATTCTAACGAATCTCAAACGCGTTAATCTGGTGATGTTGCTCCAATTGGCGCTATTTCAATCGTTTTTGAGAGTAATAAGGTTACTGAGATTCGTTAGAATTCCAATAACGCTAATTCAGTGCAAATAAGGTGCCCTCGGTTCGTTAGGATGGAGTTTTAGTTGTACCTAGATAAATGCAAAAAACCACCTGGACACAGGTATACTCGCTCTCCTGTTCAGATGGTTTAACGATAACGATCTATCTATATACTGTTTTTATGCGGTCGGTGTACCTTTTCTTATCCTGCCTGGCACATGCCGTTACTCAGCGTCAGCGCAGTCCTCATTCTGTTCAGGAAGAGCCCATACCGAGACGCCTCCACCGCACACATGGAAGGTGGCCCAGCCGTCTTCCTCAATGGTAATCTGATCATCACAGCTCTTCGTCAGATCCACCCAGACTTCACCAGCACGATGCTCTCCGATGAACATCCTCTTCTCACCGTCATCCCCGTTGGAGATGACCACTGCACAACCGGAACCTTCGATTTCCTCTACGCCACGACGTACCCAGCCAATCGTATTGGCGTGATCGAAGTAATCTTCCTGCTCTCCATACGCTTTGTTGCAACGGGCAGACAGCAGAATGTCCAGAATTTCTTTTTTGCCATCCACAGGTTCAGGACCACCAATGCCATAATAATCCCCGTAAAATACAACCGGATAACCATCGCGACGTAATAGCGTCAACGCATAGGCGCTCGGCTTAAACCAGTCTCCAATCCATGATTCCAACGCTTCATGAGGTTGGGAGTCATGGTTATCTACAAAAGTTACCGCATGGGTAGGATGTGTCTGAACCAAGGTATCATCAAAAATTTTGGAGAGATCAAAGTCTCTACCTGCAAGCGAAGCCTCATGCAACTTGTAGTGAAGAGACACGTCAAACAGGTCGATCTGATAGTCTACCGTATCGAGGAATTCACGACATGCATCCAGGTTTGAATTCCAGAACTCGCCTACGATGTAGAAATCCTGACCGCGTTTGCGGATCATCTCTGCTGCGAATTCCTTAATGAATTCATGGTTGATATGCTTAATCGCATCCAGCCGGAACCCACCACACTGGAGGGTATCGATCAACCATTTCCCCCAATCGATCATCTCGCGCCGAACATCCGGGTGGTTATAATCTATATTGGCGAACATCAGATAGTCATAGTTACCAAACTCATCATCGACATTCTCATTCCATTTTTTATTCTCTCCTGCGATGCGGAATACACCTGTTCGTTCTCCCTTGGCATCAAAGTCCGTGCCGTTGAAGTGTTCAGAGTTCCATTTAAAAGAGGAGTATTGATCCCCGCGACCCGGGAATGTGAATTTGGTCCAGCCCTCAATCTCAAACGGCTCAGAAATTTCCTTCGTTCGATCATTGGGATCAACCTCAATCACTTTAAAAACTTCCGTCTCATCTGCTCCGGCCTTGTGATTCATGACCAGATCCACATAGACGGCGATTCCGTTCTTCTGACACTCGGCAATGGCCTCCACCAGTTCCTGCTTGGTGCCATATTTGGTCCGTACGGTACCCTTTTGATCAAATTCGCCCAGATCGTACAGATCATATACACCATAACCTGTATCTTCTGCTGACACTGCCTTGGTTACGGGTGGCACCCATACCGAGTCAATGCCTTTGGCTTTCAGTTCCGGGGCCATTTCAGCCAGTCGCTTCCAATGATCTCCGTCTGCAGCCAGGTGCCATTCAAAAAACTGCATCATGGTATGATTTCTCTTCATTATAACCGACCTCCTTGATTGCTATCGAAGCGGACCGCGGAACGGATAGGGTAATCGCCGTTGTTCGTTCGTTGCTAACCAAGTTATAACCCTTTCACCCTACCCTTCAATCATATAAAGGAAAGAAAATCGAAAAATATATGCTGTATAAGCTTAACAAAGATTATTTACACTGACACTACGATGACAGAATAACCTTCCAATCGCTGTTATCCCCAGATTTTTTGATTCCCTTTTTTGAAGGGGAAAATCCGAGGATAGCGTATGCTTCCGATGCAGCTTTCTTTCAGAAAGCTTTTAGGCGAACGCTTCGCTTTTTCAGGTTTTTTCTGTCCTCTCCGTTATCGTGTAAATGATTAGTTCAACTTATATACATGCATCATTTCATTCGTAGTTCGTTCATCAAATTCGTTTATAGTCCCGCCACTCCTCTGGCAGCAGGGAACGATACGGTTCCTGGATAAAACGATCGTCGACCAGCACCAGCACACCCCTGTCTTCCTCTGTCCGAATCAGCCGTCCACCCGCCTGCAGCACCTTGTTCATACCGGGGAAAATATAGGCATAATTGAATCCGTTGCGTCCTGTCCGATCATAGTAATCACGTAATACGTTGTTCTCCAGACCAATCTGCGGCAACCCCGCACCTACCACAACGACGCCATTCAAGCGGTCTCCCGGCAGATCGACACCCTCCGAGAATACGCCACCCATGACGGCAAACACCAAGCGTGTTCGTTCAGGATTGGGTTGAAAACCATCCAGAAACTGCTCCCGTTCCAGTTCGTTCATGCCTTGCTTTTGTATGACCGTATCCGCTTCATTCGGAAGTTGTGCATAGGTTTCGTATATCTCGCGCATATAAGGGTAGGAAGGGAAGAAGACCATCAGATTGCTGCGCGGCCATTCACTTACCAGCTGTTGCAGCATCTCTGCAATGGGGCGCCGGGATTGCTCCCGGTCCTTATATCGCACAGATAAGGGCAGAAGCCTTACATCCAATTGTTCCCGCTGAAATGGTGATGGAATCTGCAATGTATAATCCTCTTCCTCTGCACCCAGCATATCCCGATAATAGCGAAGGGGTGACAATGTGGCCGAGAAATGAATGAGGGAGCGGAATCCTTTGGCCGTCTGACGAAGCAGTACCGAAGGATCGAGACAAAATAACTTCACTCTCACTTCACTTCGAACACACTCTGCATACGTAATAAAACGTTCATCATACAGCTTGGCAATACGCAGGAAATTCTGTGCCGTGAAGTAGGCATCCAACAGCAGCTGATCCGTCTCGGCATTCCCTGAACCACCTTCAACAAGACATTGCTCCGCAACCATGACAAAAGGCTCCAGTCGTTCAATCAGTTCCTCCGGTGCTTCCTGCTGGATGATCTTTCCTTCTTCTCCACCGTTTTTCCGAAGGGTAATCAGATACTTATCAATGGCCCCGGTGTAGTCAACAATGGCTTTGGCAGCAGGCACACTGCTGTCCAACGACTGGAACTCTCTTTTCACATCCAGAAATACTGCCTTCTCCAGCTCAGCGGAAAACATCATTCGGCCACGATCGACCAGATTATGAGCCTCGTCCACCAATAACACCGTCTTGCGTTTCTGCTCCTCCAACATTCTTTTCAGAGAGATCCTTGGATCGAAAATATAGTTATAATCGCAGATCACCGCATCGGCTGCATACGCCGCATCCAGTGAAAACTCAAACGGACACACCCGATGTTTGCGCGCATACCGCTCGATGACCGGACGTGTCATCAACGTCTCATGTTCCAGCATGTCCAGCACAGCACCGTTAATACGGTCATAATACCCTTCACACATGCCGCATTGCCCCGTATCACAAGCTTCTTCTTCTTTAAAACATATCTTGTCCTTCGCGGTCAGACTGATAACATGCATCTTCAATCCTTCCGATTGCATCCGGGCAAAAGCTTCTTCTGCCGCCACCCGTGTCGTCGTCCTCGCGGTCAGATAGAACAATCGGCTTGCTTCGCCTTCGCCAATCGCTTTGACCGTGGGGAACAGTACGGACATCGTTTTACCAATGCCTGTTGGTGCTTTGGCCATCAATCCCTGGCCTTCACGAATGGTCTTGTACACGGCTCCTGCCAGCTTCCGCTGTCCCTCCCGGTATTTGCGAAAAGGAAACGGCAGCTCTTTCACACTGATATCACGCTTTTCTTCATATGCAGCGATCATCTCTGCATATGGCGCATAACCGGCAATTACTTCTGCCGCAAACTGCTCCAGTTCCTCTCGTTCTGCCATTCGGCGGAATCGTCTTTCTTCATGAGTTACCGAATGCACGTACGTCAGCTGCACTTGCATGCGTGGTTCATCTTGCTGATCGGCGTACATGTAGGCATACATCATCGCCTGCGCCCAGTGTACGGGAAGACCTTCTCCCAGATCATCCAGATTGCCCGCAGTTGATTTGATCTCATCCACCGTCAACTGACCCTCCAACCGGATCAGGCCATCACATCGTCCCTCCACCACATAGGTCAGATCCCCATGTTGAATCTCAGCTTCGAGCACAATCTCTTTCAGATCCTCTTCGGTGTACTCCTTCTGTACCCGCTGATGAATTCGAGTTCCCTCCTGCATCGAGGCATTGGTCCGGAACCCTGGACGTATGCTGCCGCTGCGGTACACATACTCCACCAAAGGTCTAACCGATATCCGAATTGTTGTTGTCATACGATCACCCGTTCTGTTTGTAGTGATTATACTTTATCATGAAATATGCTTTTGGACACAGCACCACCTCGAAGAAGTGGAAAATATTATAAAGAGAGATTGACATCCCATCGTCGCATAAGTAAAGTTAACTTTACGTAAAGCGAACTTTACTTATGGGAGGATATACTTGCAAAATCTAATCAGAGACAAACGAATACATATGCACATCACACAGGAAGAACTGTCTCAACGGCTTAAGGTCTCCAGGCAGACCATCATATCGTTGGAATCCGGAAAGTACAAACCTTCTCTTGTGCTTGCTCACAAGCTTGCCCAATTATTTGGCTGTCAGATCGAGGAATTATTTATTTTTGAAGGAGATGAGAATATTGAGTTCTGAATTACTGAATCGGATGATCGGGATCGGTGGAATTGTAGCTGGTTTGTTATTTGCAATACTCATTATTTTTTTCACAAGGTTGATTGCAAAAAAGCACAACGGACTGGATGAGCGGTACCTCTATTGTATCACGAGAGCAAAAGCCTTCTCCTGGAATGCGACCACTATCAGTCTTGCTCTGGCCTGGATCCTCGTAGTTATGCTAGACGGAATATCGCTTTCCTTTTTCATTATTACTGCAGTGTTTGTCATTCATTGTTTATCTTCTATTGCGGCAAACCTATACTACTCAGCTCGGAATTAGCCCACCTGTCCGATACATGTGAACCGATTGGACTCGCACAATCCCATATGCTATGTTGAGATAGAATGTACTTAATAAGGAGGCAGCTTCTATGTATATCTATTTGGTTCCTTCACCGATTCCGGATGCACTTGCTGCATACCCGCATCTGACTTTGCGAAGCGAAGAGCACGTGCGTCTGGCTATTGAATCCGCAGAACGCCTGATGAATATTGAGTCTGATGATAAAGTAGCCGCATATGAAGCTTTCGATGCCGCAGGCTCCTGGACTGGCGGTGGTTACGCTGTTCTCAACAATATCCCTGTCACAGAGGATGGTCGTAACGATTTTGAAGAACGGTTTAAGAACCGTGCCCGCAAGGTAGAAGACGAGCCTGGCTTTGTTGGTATTCGTGTGCTTCGTCCTCTGAAGGATGACACGTATGTCGTACTTACACTCTGGCAGTCGGAGGAACATTTCAAAGGCTGGCAGGAATCCCAAGCTTATAGTCACGCTCACCGTAACCGCAGTACAAGCGAAGGCCTGACCGCACAGAAGCCTACAATGTTCCCCAGACCTTCTTACGTCACAACGTACACTATAGAATAACGAAATTGGGTCGCATCTGGCTTTTATCGCAGTAGCCCATGTTTTTTCAAACCTCTTCCTGCATGGAAGAGGTTTTTTGCCGTCAATTGTAGAAGGCTCTCATTTTTGACACAGCCATGCTGAGATAGGATAATACTTGTTAAATGAAACTTCGGAAGGGAAGGCGGTACCTTGTCACGCAGTTCACTCACCCGATTTCTAAGCGGACCGTTTATATTCTTTACCATTATCATGATGATCAAAAGTTCACTGGCCTGGATTGTTATCTTCGATGACATCCCTGTCTGGAAACCACTGCTGACCGAATTGCCGCTCATCTGGATCGGCTTCTGTCTAATCGAGTGGTTTGCTGCCAAGCGGCGAATGTGGATATACCTTGCCATGAATTTGCTGCTCTCAGGGATTTTCTTTGCAGCCATCATGTACTACAAATACTATGGCGTAATCGTTAACTATCATGCGTTGGCACAGGTGAATCAGGTGACCTCGGTAAAGAGCAGCATGTTTTCTTTGCTTGACCCCTATTATTTGTTTATTTTTGCAGACGTTCTGATTATCGGGGGGATACTCATTCGTCGTCGGATCAAGCTCGGGAGTACAGAACGTCCGAACCGCATTCCGCTTGAACGACGTGCCAGAAGAAGGGTTGCCTCGGTCATTCTGACCTTGTCCATGATCCTGTGCATGCTTAACATCTATCCCAATCGGGCCAGCATGAGTGAGCTTACACAAGCAGAACAGATGGGCATCCTCGGTTACGAGGCGTATACCATCCTGGATCGACCTGATAAACCTGTGCCCATCGCTCACATTGATCAGACTGACATCGACCAGCTGAAACAAACGACCGAACTTCCTGCAATTGTGGAGCAGGGTGCCGCGAGCGGACGCAATGTGATTATGCTCCAGTTGGAATCGTTTCAGAACTTTCTGATTGGATTAGAGGTAGATGGACAGGAGATTACGCCTAATCTGAATCAATTGGCTAGACAGAGCCTGTATTTTCCGAACTTCTATCAGCAAGTGGGACAGGGAAATACATCAGATGCAGAATTTGTTGTGAACACATCGTTCTACACCCCGCCGAACGGGGCAGCAACAACTGTATATGCGGATAAAGCTCTGCCGAGTCTACCCAAGCTGATGTCAGCAAACGGATATCAGACAGCTACATTCCATACAAATGATGTTCGTTTCTGGAATCGGGATCAGTTATACAAGGCACTTGGATTCGACCAGTATTATGATATTAATTATTTCGGCACACAGGACTCTATCGCCTTTTCGGCCTCGGATGAAGTACTGTATTCCAAAACACTGGATAAGCTGGAATCCATGCATTCTTCGGGCAAGCCCTTCTATGCCCATATCATCTCCATGTCAGCCCACCACCCGTACACTTTGCCTAAAAACAAGGTGAAGCTGACGCTGCCAGAGCGTTACAAGGATACGTTGCCCGGTGATTATTTGATATCACAGCATTATGCGGATCAGGCGGTTGGACAGTTGATTGCTGGATTGAAAGAACGGGGATTATGGGAAAATAGCTTGTTTGTCTTGTACGGGGATCACCTGGGGCTTCCCATCTACTCACTGGATCGGGATGACAAAGTCCTTATGAAAGAGTTGTATGGTCGGGAATACACATCAGCAGATATGATTAATATTCCACTCATTATCTCGGCCCCAGGCGTTACCCCGGGTGTACAACTGGAACAGATCGGAGGCCAGGTAGACATTCTGCCAACGATTGCGGGACTCACCGGAGTATCGCTGAAGGACCAATTACACTTCGGACAGGATTTGTTACACGAAGGTGGAAATCTGCTACCCGAACGTTATTACCTTCCCTCCGGGTCAGTGCTAAACGATGCTTCTCTCTTCATTCCGGCGAAAGGATACGGGGACGGAACACATTATTCCCTAGCTGATGCGGGCAGACAAGATGAAGGGCAACAGCAGATGAATGTTCCTTCGGAAGAGATGCCGAAGAATTCAGGAGAAGAGGAATCTCCAACTATCGCCACACCCAATAACAGTGAGGTGTCTCCTTCGCGGTTTATAACCAAGGAACAATATGATCGAGCATTGGATCTTGCACACTTGTCCAACAGTTATTTGAGCCAGCTCCCGGATCGAAAGGACGCGAACTGATTTTATTTTTCTAATATTCTAAAAAGAGCTTCATAGTGAATCACCAAGTACTGAAGTTTCTTCAAGATTACACATCTATAACGCACATGATCAATCCTGCAAGGATGAACATGTGCGTTATTTGAATTACACACAATCGGCATTCAACCCTTTACCATTTCAGAAGGCTACAAGAGCTGATGGATCAACATTCTTTAAAATATTTCAGTAGTTCCGATTGGAAACTTTCAGCAGTAAAACTACGCTCTCGATTTTTATGAACAATCAGACCATGCGTAAAGCTTATTTTAGAAGTAAAAGGAAGAATTTTTAATCTACCCATCTTTAGTTCGTTTTTGATCGCTATTTTAGGGACCAAGGCAAAACCTTTACCACAGCATACAAGTTCCTTGATCATCTCAAGACTTGAAAGCTCTAACGCATCCTTAACCACAATCCCTTCATTCTTTAGAACATCTACAGCAGTCGTATGATACAAACAAGATGTGCCGTTACTGATAAACACCTCGTCATTTAGAATCTGCGCCCCTACACTTTCCACTTTCCAAACCAAATCCTCAGATGCAACAAAAACAATAGTCTCTTCCATAATCGGATAAAAGAGAATGTCATGTCGCTCAGGGTTTTGAGGAACAATGCCAAAATCCAGGGCATAATCCAGCACACTTTTTAGAATATCTTGATGCGCCCCTTGTTCAACACGTAAATTTACGCTTGGAAAGTTTCTCGTATATTCCTGTACAAATGGAAGCATGCGTGTAAGAAAAAAGGATTCCTGTAGTCTAATATTTATTGTTCCGCACGGCTCATTCATATCATTCATACTTTCTTTAAGGGATTCACTTAAGTGGACATACTGATAAGCATATTTGGAAAATACTTTTCCAGCTTCCGTAGGTTCCACCCCTCGTGGAAATCGATGAAACAACTTCTGTCCGCAGATCTTCTCCAGCTGTTGAATATGAGTTGTTACTGTGGACTGGACATAACCTAAGCGCTCCCCAGCTCGGCTGAAACTCTTCTCTTCAAGCAAAGCAATAAATGCCTGAAAAAAACGACCCTCTAAGGAATTTATCATATCTTTCACCCTTTTGTATTTTGATTTGAAATAGCTAGTATTCAATTTATTCGTTATTCAAATGAATAGTTTAATTATACAATAAAAACACGTCATCACCAGTTGTACAAGTAAGTAAGAGAAATAATATTGGACTTCTTAATGAATCCAGAAGGAGATGTAAAAAAATGAAGATTAGTTATCAGCACCAGAAAGTTGGAGATGTCGAAGTTTTTTACCGTGAAGCCGGGCCTAAGGATGGCCAAGTTATTTTACTATTACACGGGTTTCCATCCTCTAGTCATATGTTTCGCGACCTTATTCCCAAACTGGCAGAACAATACCGTGTCATTGCCCCTGATCTTGCTGGGTTTGGTCGCACAACAACTCCACCGCGCAGTCAGTTTGACTTCACATTTGACAGCCTGTTTCGAGTTATTGAAGGTTTCACTGAAGCATTAGCTCTTAAGAAATATGTAATGTATGTGTTTGATTATGGGGCACCTGTCGGTTATCGCTTGGCAGTGGCTCACCCGGAACAAGTTCAAGCCATTATTAGTCAGAATGGCAACGCATATGTCGAAGGGTTTAGTGACGCATGGGGACCTTGGGAGATGTATTGGCACTCTCCAACACCTGAAAATCGTGAAGCATGTCGTGATTCCTTAACCCCCGAAACTATCCGTAACTTTCAGTATCTTCATGGAACTGATGCTAGCCTTGTTTCACCAGACGGATATTCACTGGATATTGCCTACATGTCACGCCCGGAAGCTGAAGAAATCCAACTGGATTTAATCCTCGATTATAGAACAAACGTGGATCTTTATCCTGAATTTCAGGCTTATTTCCGCAATTATCAACCTCCTCTTCTAGCTGTATGGGGTAAAAATGATCCTGCTTTTCTTCCTGCTGGAGCTTTAGCTTATAAGCGTGATATCCCATCTGCAGAAGTGCATTTACTTGATACTGGGCATTTTGCTCTCGAAACACATGTGACAGAGATCCATGAGCTCATTCACCACTTCTTAAAGAAAATATTTTAAAACCAACTTACATTGGCTCAATCTCAACCTCGAACTAAATAGAAAAAACCCGTAGAAAGCAGGTCCAATAATGGCCTGTTCTACGGGCTTTTTGCATCTGTCATCATTCTTCAAGGTACTTGCAACGCCACTATGATTTAATGTTCTATCCCGTCCAGTTTACAACGGCAGTAGCGCAACCGACTTGCGAGCAGTCAATTGCTCTACCATGGCAAGCCATTCTTGTGGTTTGTTAGGAAGCACTGCATAATATCGATTCAGGAAATCAGCCACCAGGCTTGCTCGCAGTTCACCAAGCGACTCATCACCTGGCATGAAACACAGATCCAATCCGCCAACCGCTTCACCGTCACCTTGCCAAGATGGATGAACATATGGGAAGTCCAGACGCTGATATCCCAGATGGGACAGAACTTCGCGACGCACATACGGGTCCATCGGCTTGATGCCGCCAAACTCGTGATCCTGACTCAGATAAGGGTTGTAGATTTCGGCAAACATACCGAACAATTCTTTCCCGTTTGCTGCAGCCAGCTTTTGCAGATCACGCTTGCGGTGATTCGCCAGGAAACTGCCGATCCCCAGACCTTCACGCCCAATAATCGTGAAGTCCGTCATGGCTACGTTCCAGTCCTCGTAATAACGGTACTCCGTCGCTCCAACAACCTGTCCCTCATGTACAGCCACGAACACCCGAATACCCGGATCTTCCAGCGGTTCTTCCCATAGGGAGAAGTCCAGCACTTCTTCCCGCGGGAAAATCTCCTGCATCAACTTGTGCATTTGGGCAAACAATGGATCTTTAATGGATGTAATGCGCATGAATTCCATGAATAAATACCCCCTCGATTGATAATGTATTTCATTTAACATTTCTTTATCTGAACGGATTCCGCCACTCCATCAGGGCTGCATAGTTGCAGGATTCCTCATCGTCCAGATAGTCTGCGGTCACACCAACAGGCATGCGGCCACAGCGAAGCAGGAACGATATCACCGGGTCACGCCTCTCTCCCGCTGCTACCTGATCCAGATATTCCTGCGCAGACAGTTGGTCTGCAACCAAATGATAACCGGGCATTCTACCAGCACCAAGTAACCGATCCATCCCCTGAGCGATGACAAGGTGGTACATCGCCTGCATCATAAGCTGAGCCAGTCCCCATTTGCGGTACTTTGGACGAACACAGAGATCAACAATATACAGCGTGTTGCCATCCGGCTGGTGGTTACGAATATAACCGTCATCCGTTACTTCGGCCCAGGTATGACTTGCTGGATGTGCAGGGTCCCACTGCATCCGTAGCGAGGTCATTGAGCCAGCCAATTCTCCATCGACTTCAATACAGATGGCACCCTCCGGGTTATGCTGTACATGACTGGTGAGCTGCTCGTGACTCCAGAGCAGTTCTTCCGGATAAGGAGGAGGGAAACTCTCCGCCTGAATGCGAATGAGTTCCTCAAAGTCGGCAGTAACATAATTGCGAACGACTGCTTTTACCCTTTTGCCACTTCGCTCCGGGTCGGTAATCAGCATTTCTTTGGTATACATGTTGCCGGTTCACCCCTTTCCACTGACAAAATGAATTCCCTACTCTGTTTCGCTTCGGTTTTAATTATGTGTTCAAAAAGGTCGGTTTTCAGTACCGAGAAGATGGGATGAAGCTAGAAATGGAGTAGCGGAGCGTAGGGAAGACTACGTGAGCAACGGACATTTCGGCTGAATTCCATATTCGATGCTGATGATGCCACTAGGCATCCTTCGTAATCAAAAGCGGGCTTTTTGAACAACCTCTATAAGGTTGCCTACTCCCAATCGGTATACAGATCAGTACGGCGGTCACGCCAGGTCGTTACCGATCCACGTTCACGTACCTCATACAACAAGTCCAGATCCAGATCGGCGGTCACGATCATATCGTTGTTAATCTCACCCTCGGCCAGAATGCCACGTGGCGGGAACGGAATATCATTCGGCGTAATAATTGCAGCCTGTCCATAGTTGGCACGCATGAAATCAACGGTCGGCAGGTTACCCACTGTTCCGGTTAACACAACATACACCTGATTCTCTACCGCGCGGGCATGACTCGTATAACGCACACGGTAGAATCCGTGACGATCGTCCGTACAGGAAGGACAGAAAATTACGTCTGCGCCTTTGGCTTTGGCCATCCGTACAATTTCCGGGAATTCAATATCGTAACAGGTCAGCATCGCAATACGGCCTTTGTCCGTGTCGAACACCTCAAGTCCCTCTCCGGGAGCCATGTTCCATTCCTGGACTTCGGTTGGTGTAATGTGAATCTTGTCCTGCCGCGCGATGCGACCATCCGGGTAGAACATGTGGGCTGTATTATACAGCTTCCCTTCACGTCGAATGACGTGGGTTCCCCCGATGACGTGCATGCCGTACTTGGTAGCAAGAGACGTGAATAGTTGTTCATATTGCTCCGTAAAGTTCGGCAGATCCTCAATTGTCAGTGCATTGCCTTGTTTGTCCCCAATGGACATTAATTGCGTTGTGAAAAATTCCGGGAACAGCACAAATTCAGTTCCGTATTCACTCGCTGTCCGTATGTAATGCTCAGCCTGAGCGGCGAACTGCTCAAACGAGCTGATTGTGTGCAATTGGTATTGTACAGCGGATACCCGCAGTTTCATGTTCGTACACCTCCATCATGATTATGCTTCCATTGTAACAACGATCCGGGGTCAACAAAAGAGTATTTACACTGGGCACTACAATGACAGAATAACCTTCCGATCGCTTCCCTTACTCACCTAGCATCGACTGTGTGAATCCGATCCACTCTCTCGTGGCAAATGAAAGATAACGGTCCTTTCGCCAGATCATGCCGAGTTGCCATGGAATCACCGGTTCCACCACGGGTATAATGCGCACGCGCATGTTGTCTACCTCACGACAGATCGTTTCCGGTAGTAGAGCTACACCCAGATTGGCGGCAACCATTGCGCTGAGCAGATCCCACTGGGAGCTCTCATATACCACCCGGGGCTGAAACCCCGCATGCTGACAGGCCACAATAATCCGGTCATGCAACGCAAAATCCTCCCGAAACAATACAAAGGCGTCATTTTCCAGTTCATGCAGCGCAACTGACTCTTTCCCTGCAAGCGGATGTGAAGGGTGTACAAGCAAGTTCAACTTCTCTTTGACAAACACAAAATGATCCAACAGCTCATCCACGGTTGGCAGTACGGCCACGCCAATATCCAGTGCACCACTGATCACATCGGCCTCTACTTTTTTGGCACCATCCTCAAATAGTTGAATGGTCACCTGCGGGTAGGCTTTGTGAAATTCACCAATGATCATGGGGAAAAAGCTGGACCCCACCATTGGCGGCAAGCCAATCCGCAGATGGCCTTTCTTCAAGTTCATCAGGTCGTCCAATTCGGACGACAGACTGCGGAATGATTTTTCAATCTCAAGTGCCTGCCGAAAAAACACATGGCCTGCATCGGTTAGTTCAACTTTCTTCCCATAACGGTCCAGTAAAGTGATACCCAATTCCTCTTCAAGACTCTTGACCGTCTTGCTGATCGTGGGCTGGGTGATATACAGGACTTCGGCGGCTTTTGTGAAGCTCTGCTGCCGGGCAACTTCCAGAAAATATTGCAAATGGCGGATATCCATCGGTTGATACTCACCTCTCATAGACAAATGGAATAGTAAACATTCTTAATATGCATTTTACTCATGAAAGAATGCCATGTAAAATTTGTGATATCAAATGAATCATTTTCATTTTAATAATAACTTAAACGATTACGTTGATTATATAAGGAGGGATTGAAGTGAAAAAATGGGGCCTTGGTATTGCACAAGTTGCGCTCTTAATGGTTTTTTCACTGCTCATGGACCTGCTGGCCCGTACTCTCCATCTTCCTGTACCAGGTTCAATACTCGGTATGGTTGTGTTATTCATTCTGCTTCAGACTCGTGTCGTGAAGTTGCGCTGGATTGAAGTTGGAGCTGCCTGGTTGCTCGGTGAACTACTGTTATTTTTTATCCCGTCAGCCGTTGGCATTATGAACTATATGCCCATGCTGGAGCATGACGGATTGCAGATTTTATTCATCGTACTGCTTAGTACATTCCTGGTCATGTCCTGCACAGGCCTGGTGGCTACACGAATTGCCAAACGAAAGGAGCGTCACACCGGATGATTGGATTCCTCTGCCTGTTGTTAACCGTCGGTATCTATTGGGTTACCAAACGAATGTATCGCAATCTGCCTAAAGTATATCTGTCTCCGTTGCTCATTACACCGCTTCTTGTTGTTGGCATATTGCTTGCAACCGGAACGGATTATGCCACGTATAGCAGTGGTGGCAAATGGCTGAGTCTGCTTCTTCAACCGGCCACGGTGGCTTTTGCCGTACCGCTCTATACCTTTTTCCATGTACTCAAAAAACATATTTCCGAGATTGTCTTCAGTGTCATGACCGGTTCGGTCGTTGCCGTACTTTCTTCTGCCCTGCTCGCCAAATGGTTGCGCCTGGATTCCGGTCTCATTCATAGTCTGATCCCAAGATCGATTACCACCCCAATTGCCATGAACGTATCCGCCACTATCGGTGGTATACCCGCAGTGACAGCTGTTTTTGTTATTATGACTGGTCTGCTCGGAGTAATTATGGGCCCTTCCATCGTCAAAATGCTGCGCATCGATGGGGAAATTGCACGAGGCACACTGTTTGGAACCGGTGCCCATGGCACAGGGACATCCAAGGCGTTTGAACTGAGTTCCCTGACCGGTACCATCTCCAGCATCTCCATGGTGCTCGCTGCATTGTTCACTTTAGCGGTTGCACCCGTGCTTTCTAAACTTATTTTCCCATAATGGATGGAATTATCCACTTTTTTGAAATATTATTGTTGTATTAAAGCCCTTTCTTCCTTACAATAAGGACAGGTTTTTAATTGTGAATATTGCGGGGGAGATGCGATGAAAAGAACCGGAATGAAGAGATCTCTGGACCGTCTTGGACGAATTGTCCTTCCCAAAGAAATGCGGGATACGATGGAAATCCATATCGGCGATCCGCTTGAGTTTTTCATTGAAGGAAAAGAGTTGATTTTAAGAAAGTACAAATCAACATTATGTATTTTTTGCGGTGATGTAGATACGGAAATGTATTTCAAAGAACAATTCATCTGCCGGACTTGTGCAATTCAATTAAAACACCCGGATGACTCTCCCAACTGGTTCGTACCTCAGAACAAACAGGCTCCTGCACCCGTGGAGCGTCCTGCTTCCAAATCCGCCCCAGTCTCATCTCCCGCTAGGGAAGAAGGGACCACAGCTGACAACCAAGAATACCCGGACCTGCGGCCAAAGACGGCACGTATGCTGCAACAGATGAAAGAAATTGTTGAACAGAATCCCGGTTTGGCTCAACAGCAAATTGCGGAAAAGCTTGGCATCAGCCAAGGACGCGTCTCTCAATTAAAAAAGTTACTATAATCAAAATGGCATTTGATCATTTATAGTCAGAAGACCCTCCGATCAGGAAGTCCCGCTGCAAGAGAACCCGTTGTTTTTCGTGGGTTCTTCTTTTTTTTATATTCATATTGTAATGGAAAGGAGTTCTATGGATAAAATTCTGTATTTATCACAATTCGACCTCATGTCCTCCTTATCCGAGGCAGACCTGATTGAAATGGATGGGATGACTTCTATTACGACCATACCTAAAAACAGACAGATCCAGACACCCGATACGTTTACAGAAGGTTTCTATTTTGTAAAACGGGGAAAGGTTCGTTTATATACATTAAATCCAGAGGGCAAGCAGTTCACTCTCGATATTTTGACGGAAGGTAACGTGTTTGGAGAAATGAACGGAATCTCACTCGGAACACGCGCCGTTTATATCGAAACGATGGAGGAGTGTGATATTTGCCTGATGAACAAACAACGTTTTGAACAGTTTCTGATTGAACATCCAGAATTTATGATGAGACTGATGAACGTACTAAGCGAGCGGATCAAACGAATGAGCGAGTTGACACAGACGCTTGCACTCGGAAACCTGCATGAAAAGGTGTTACATAATCTCTTCCGGCTGGCTGAACAGATGGGATGGATCGAAGAAGATGAATACTGCCGGATTCAACTCGGGCTTACCCATCAGGAGATTGCCTGGATGGCGGGAGCCACACGGGAATCGGTTACGATTGTCATGCAAGACTTGGCAAAATCTGGCCATATTCGTACCGGATTCAAATCAGTCTCCCTTCATCGTGACGAAATCGCTAACCTTCGGAAAATCACTGACCACTTGTAAGATGCCTTACATCCCTGTTCTCCAGCAAGTTGTACTGTATAACTTATGATGTTATACAACCAAGGAGGAGTATACCGTTGGATGCTAAGCCAAATCTATTTATCCCTGAAGACATTTTTCTTCGCAAAGGTGCCCGTAAAGCAACGGAAATTCCTGAGCATATCCGCAATTGGCTACAAGCAGGACATATCGAATCGGTCAATCTGACCGAATGGCTGGCTGTAGATCATGTTTCTCTTTTTCAGAAGGTTACCCATGAATGGGGAATGGATGCCGAAACCAGAGCAATTACAGAGCAGTTAACACAGATGGATGAGCAGCGGATCATGAAAATCATCCCGGTCATAGCCATGCAATGGCTTGATCTGTTGAAACGTCCATCAGTCAATGAAAAAACGAATCTCTTTTGTTCCATTGCAGAGCATCGTTCAGACAGTGTTCGCTGCTGGGCGGCTTATATCATTGGGCTAGATTCCGGTCTGAACCTGACTGAAAAGTTGGAGCATATTCGGCCCTTTGCAGCAGATCATCACTTTGGTGTAAGAGAAATCGCCTGGATGGCTGTACGGGAGTCCATCTCTGCCGAATTATCCTTAGCCTTGCAGCAGTTAATCCCATGGAGCGTTGACCCTGATCCACTGATCCGTCGCTTTGCCATAGAATCAATCAGACCTCGTGGCGTCTGGGCCAAGCATATTCAGGAGTTAAAAGAAAATCCGGCCATGGCCCTTCCCTTGCTTGACGCGGTGAAATCCGATGCCCATAAGTATGTGCAGGATTCGGTAAGTAACTGGCTGAACGACGCCAGCAAGACCAATCCAGAGTGGGTGCGGCAGGTCTGTGCCACTTGGACTCAGCAGTCGGATACCAAACATACGCGGCGAATCGTTACACGTGCCACGCGAAGTCTTACATAAAAAAAGATGACCACCGCTTACTGGCAGTGGTCATCTTCTGCATAGGCATCCGCGTTTACATTCCTTTTGACAGGAATACCTTTTCCTCAGTAAATAGCCCAATAACGTTCCCTCTTATCTTTAACTTACGCCTGAATCGCGTCCATCTGGCCTTCTTCTTCCGCTTCCAATCTGCGCATGCCCACAACCAAAACAATTATGTTAGCTACCAACAACACAGCCGGGAACGGAACAGCAGCGTATTGTGCATAGATCAGATGACTTCCCACGGCCCCAATCAGAATGAATGTCAGTATGCCAGAAGCCAGGATGCGAGTACGTGGAATCAGCAAACCTACTGCACTAAGCAACTCCGCGGCACCCAGCAGATACATGGTCCATGTCGGATAAGAGAAACTTTCGAATGTCTGAATCATCATGTCTGCTCCACTAATCTTGTTAAACCCCGTCATGACGAAGACACCTGCTAACACAACCAGAAAAACGTAACCCAAAATCTTGTTCATATGTATATCCTCCTGTAACAAATTATATGTTCCTACTAGGTAATGATTATTTTGCTTCACATTGTAAAAAAAAGAATCTATGTAAAAGTTCCCAAAGGTCACTCTGTTTTCAAGCGTTCAGCCCCGTTCAATTTTCAGAATAGTACGCGTTCATATTATACGTATTATTTATCACCAACTTACTTTTGTGAAGTTAGTATATAATAATAATATAATTTCTTCAAGTAATTTTTCACTGTATGATGTATAATACATACAAAAGGTATGTTACAGTATATTTTGTAGTAACCCTCATTTACTTGGATGTCCTATATTCTTAAAGCGGCAGAAATCATGTCCTTTCATATACAACTTTGAAGAAAATCATTATGAATCGAGGTGAACACGTTGAAGCTGAAAAAAGTAAAATCACCAAGTCCCTGTATGATCACTCAAGCCATAGACATCATAGGCAAGAAGTGGGTACTGTTAATCATGTACCAACTGTTGTCCGGACCCAAGCGGTTTACGGAGCTTGAAGCAGAGATGGCGATCAGTGGACGACTTTTATCGGAGAGATTGAAGGAAATGGAGACGGAAGGTATCGTAACCCGACACATGTTTCCCGAGATACCTCCCCGTGTAGAGTATGAATTGACACCGAAAGGCAGAGCCATTGAACCTGTCATTGATCAGATCTACAGTTGGTCATCCGACTGGTTGAAACAGCAGAAATCCGAGTAGTTGAATTGCTACTTAATAATCTCTACTCAACACAAATACGCCTGAATCAGGCTGATCTGCGGATCATTCCCTGATTCAGGCGTATTTATATTACCTTCAACCTTTTAATGAGAGAGATGTTTTGAAGGCTGAAGCTGTACCGGCAGACCGGAATCTGCCGATGCCAGCGCCGCCGTCGTAATCTCCTGTGTACGGCAGGCATCCGCATAATCGGACAGAATTCGTGAACGGTCTCCCGTACGCAGGGCGTGAATGAACGCTTCATTCTCACGCTCGTATGGGTTATGTCCTGCCGGAATCTCCAGACCTGCCATCGCATGTGTTGCGGCACTTGGCAGAAGCAAACGTTCTGGCGTCCAATCCCATACACCTGCATCCGTGTAGAACTGGAGTCCTGCGCCGCCCTCTCCGTCTGGCAACAGACATGTATTGGCGATACTGGCAATCGCTCCACTTTCCAGCTTGAGCGTCACATTTGCCACATCGGCTACGGTCACATGCTCATGCTTCTCATGCATGCTTCGCTGAGCTGCTACAGCATATACCTCCGTAACTTCTCCTGCACAATACCGAAGCAAGTCTACAATATGTGTAGTCTGCTCTACGAATTGTCCTCCTGAACCGTCCTGACGCCGCCACCAGGCGACTCCTGGCATTCCGCCCATCCAGCGGCCAAGAGCCATGCCGACCGTCTGTTCTTTCATCGATTGCCGCAGGACCTGCGCAGCCTCCTGATAACGGAAATGGTATCCTACAGAGGTTAACAATCCACTCTTTTGCACCTGATCCAACACCTGACGCGGAACATCCATTCCGGTGCTCAACGGTTTCTCCACCAGGAATGGAATACCGCGGCGGATTAATTCGGATTCAATCGATCCGTGAGACATCGGAGGCACACAGATATACACCGCATCCAGCTTCTCACCATCCAGCATATGTTCAAGTTCCCCGTAACCAACAGCATCATAAACGAAGGCCATAGCCTCTGCCTTTTCGAGCGAAGTTCCACAGACACTCGCAACACGAACACCTTCCATCCGTGCGAGAATATCCGCGTGTACCTTACTGAACCAGCCTGTTCCAATGATTCCGATCTGTAATGTCATGGATGTAATCCCCTCTCTATGTTACACGCTTACATGTTC
Organism: Paenibacillus sp. FSL H7-0942; assembly: GCF_045040715.1. Classification (NCBI taxonomy): domain Bacteria; kingdom Bacillati; phylum Bacillota; class Bacilli; order Caryophanales; family Paenibacillaceae; genus Paenibacillus; species Paenibacillus sp. FSL H7-0942. The sequence continues at coordinate 6,570,386 of NZ_CP150279.1, forward strand.
CATTCGACTCTCGATCTTGAAATCCTGCCCTAGATTTTGCCGGATGCTTCCAGCAACAGCTGACCCAGTTCCTGTGTATGTTTAACCACTTCCTCTTCTGACCAGTCCAAACGACCTGCCATATACGAGATAACTGCTGCTTTATAGCGACGAACTTCATCAATACGGAAGAATAAATCACCTGTTCTTCGTACCAAAAAGTCAGATGGGGTTACAGCCATCTCTTCATCAATCGCGTAACGCAGCATCAGCAATAGCTCCTGTGGCATGCCATGAAGCTCGGACTTGGTGCGTGGATCGGGCATTCGCTCATATAGTGCCTCCACATTGGAACCATACGTGTGAACCAGCCGCTCCGCAGCCGGTCGGGCAAGCCCCAAGGCAACACCATCCTTGATCTTGCGCTCCGCATACGATACAAATCCAGCCGATCCCCCTACATCACCGCCGGAGATGGGCATCTTCTTCGTTACACAAGGGCCTATGGAATGCCCACTCTCCTGCTCCATCTGGCGTGCGACCAGATCAACAACCATCTCGGCCATTTTACGGTACCCGGTTAACTTGCCCCCGGCAATCGTAATCAGATTGGATTCGGATACCCAGACTTCATCTTTACGTGATATTTCGGAAGGATTCTTGCCTTCCTCATGAATTAGTGGACGTACACCCGCCCATCCGGATTCCACGTCCTCGGTACCAATGTGTACATCTGGAAACATGCCATTAACTGCATCAATCACATAATCGCGATCCGCGTCGGAAATTTGCGGGTGTGCAGGATCGTCCTGATATACAGTGTCGGTTGTACCTACATAGGTTTTGCCATCACGTGGGACAGCAAATACCATTCGACCATCTGGTGTATCAAAATAGACGGCCTGTCTTAATGGGAATCGTTCACCATCAAAGACCAAATGAATGCCTTTGGTCATCTGCAGTGTTTTCCCCTGGCGTGAACCGTCCAATTCCCGCAGACCGTCCACCCATGGACCGGAAGCGTTGATCACCTTGCTTGCTTTTAGCGTATAGATCTGCCCATCGATCTGATCCACGGCTTCAATACCTGTAATCTTGCCATTCTCCTTCAGGAAACCTTTCGCCTTAACGTAGTTCACTGCCTGTGCCCCACGTTTGACAGCTTCTTTCATAACTTCAATGGTGAGCCTGGCATCGTCAGTCCGGTACTCCACATAGAGTCCACCACCCAACAATCCCTGTTTGCGTAATAAAGGTTCACTGTCTGACACCGCTCCAGCATTCAACATTTGGCGCCGTTCACTGCGCTTCACCCCGGCGAGCCGGTCATACACCATCAGTCCAATGGATGTGCTGAAGCGGCCAAACGTGCCAGCCGTATAGATCGGTAACAACATCGGTTCCGGTGTTGTGACATGTGGCCCATTCTCATAAACTACAGCCCGCTCCCGTCCTACCTCAGCAACCATCTTCACTTCATATTGCTTCAAATAACGTAATCCGCCATGGACAAGTTTGGTCGAACGACTGGATGTACCTGCTGCAAAATCCTGCATTTCTACAAGCGCCGTCTTCAACCCACGCGAAGCCGCATCTAATGCAATCCCTGCGCCTGTAATCCCACCACCAATAATTAATACGTCAAAATGTGCATTCGCCATGCTTTGCAAATATTCGGTCCGGTGTGCTGACGAGAACGTTTCTGTCATTCTTGAACCTCCTATTGATTTTCTCAATTTTTCCGTAAAAAAACAAAAAAAGGACCACGTCATTCGCTCAGCAATTGCTGAGCGGCACGTGGTCCCTCCCGATCTCCAGACATCATTTTTTAACTTGTGCCTTTATCCTATCACAGATTTTTGACGGCGTGAAGTCCTGAAATGACACATTATTCAAAAAAAATTCAAAAAGTTGTTCTGCCAAAGGATGGAATTTCAAATGAATCCACTAACCTTGTTTTTTTCCTTATAGTGGATATATATTTTGCCTTCTCCAGGAAGAATAACCCTGTAAATCATGCATCATTTTCCACCAGTAAATATCATTTATAACATATGTTTAGTTAAAAAGTACAAATACCCACACCAAGAAATATTCATTTCATTCCTTTTATTTAAAAGCCATTGCTGCGTTCACTGCACGCTTCCAGCCTGCATACAGTTCTGTTCGTTGTTGCTCAGCCATAACAGGCTGGAAGACACGCTCCGTATTTTCATGATCGGTCAATTCATCCGCACTCGTCCAATATCCAACCGCCAACCCTGCCAGATAAGCCGCACCCAATGCAGTCGTTTCATTCACCGATGGGCGTTCGACAGGAATACCCAGAATATCACTCTGGAACTGCATGAGAAAATCATTGGCCGCCGCTCCTCCATCCACTCGCAGAGCATGCACGGGAATACCCGAGTCGGATTCCATTGCCTCCAGTACATCTTTGGTCTGATACGCCAACGCCTCAAGCGTAGCACGGATAAAGTGTTCCTTTGTCGTGCCTCGGGTCAGGCCAAACACCGCACCCTTAACCTCACTATCCCAATACGGACTGCCCAGTCCCACAAATGCAGGTACCATATAAACGCCGTCTGTCGAAGGCACACGTGAGGCGTAATCCTCGCTATCTTTTGAAGAGCGAAGCATTCTTAATCCATCACGCAGCCACTGAACCGCTGAACCTGCAACAAAAATGCTGCCTTCAAGCGCATATTCAACCTTGCCATTCATCCCCCAGGCAATCGTTGTAATCAGTCCGTGATTGGATTGTACCGGGTTCTCTCCCGTATTCATAAGCATGAAACAACCGGTACCATATGTATTTTTCATACTGCCCTTGGTGTAACAGCCCTGACCAAACATCGCTGCCTGTTGATCACCTGCCGCTCCCGCAATCGGAATCCGATGACCGAAGAAATGATAGTCTGTTGTGTGTGCATACACCTCGGATGAACCTCGTACTTCTGGCAGCATGGCCTTAGGAATGTCGAGGATATCCAACAATTCGTCATCCCATTGCAGATCATAGATGTTATAGATCAAGGTACGTGAGGCATTGGATATATCCGTGACATGTGTGCCCCCGCTCAGTTTCCAGATCAGCCAGCTATCAATCGTGCCAAATAGCAATTCACCCTTCTCTGCGCGCTCCCGGGCACCAGGGACATGATCCAGAATCCACTTCACCTTTGTTCCCGAGAAGTAGGGATCGATTAGTAATCCTGTTTTACGTCGGAAAAGGTCCCCGAGACCCTGCATTTTCAATTCTTCACAGATATCTGCGGTCTGTCTGGATTGCCAAACCACTGCATTATAGATGGGTCTGCCTGTTTCTTTGTCCCATACCACAACGGTCTCACGTTGATTCGTAATTCCAATTCCGGCAATCTGGACAGGCTTAATTCCGCTCTCTGCCAGACATGAAGCCATCACGGCAAGAATGGAACTCCAGATTTCATTGGCATTCTGCTCTACCCAGCCCGGTTTGGGAAAATATTGAGGGAATTCCTGCTGTGCAATGTGCACAATCTCCCCGCCACGGTTAAATAGAATAGCTCGGGAGCTTGTTGTTCCCTGATCCAGAGCCAATATATATTTTTCCATACAGCCAACCTCCTGTTGTGGGTTCTTTTTAAGGTGTAAGCGATTTCTCGAAGTGTCGGATCAGATCTGTGTTGGATGTGGTCACTGCCGTAGCCCCGACGCCAAGCGCAAGTTCAACCTCTTCCGGTGAACGGATCAATCCCCCTGCAATAATGGGTATCCCTGTACGCACAGATACTTCCGCAATAATATGCGGAATGACGCCAGGTAATACTTCAATATAATCCGGTTGGGTTTTGGCCAGCAGCAGATAACTTTTCTCCAGTGCATGGGTATCGAGCAGAAAAATACGTTGAATCGCTGTAATGCCTTTCTGCTTTGCCTTCTGAATGACACTCGCTCGCGTAGAGATCAGTCCTGCAGGGCGAATGTGCTGACACAGATACTCTGCCGCATACTCATCATTCTTCAATCCTTGGACCAGATCTGCATGCAAAAGTATCTTTTTGTCGTACCGCCGAGCCTCGTCCATTACACTCTGAAGTTGTGCAATATGCGTTTCCAGCATCACCCCATAGGTATAAGGGCCTTCAATCATCGCTTCAAACTGCTTCATGCTCTTTGCAGCCGGCAATATACGTTGTCCCTCAAATGGCACCTTGGTTCCTCCCGCATTCATCAGATGACTATATTGTATAATCCGCACTGCGGGAACGGCAAGCCATTCCGTGAATCAGGAAAACCTGATCGCTACCCTATCATCCATAGTAAAAAGCCGCTGTTGTACTTCTCCATAACAGAGAGTACAACAACGGCTTAATCAGCTAATCGTATAAGTCTATAAATAAAGATTAAGCCTGCGCATGCGGAAGCAGCGTCTCTGCCCCGGCCCATCCATCACTTTCTGCCAAGTGACCGGAACGATTCACTTTCGTTTGCAGATACTTCTCGTTGAAAGCAGAGCGATCTCCCCATAGTGGCACACGTCCACCCACATTCAATCCCGCTTCCTGCAAAGCAGCCAGCTTCCGTGGATTGTTGGTGATCAATGTAACCGGTGCGGAGCGAAGTGCACGCAGCACAGCAATCGCATCGTCATAATTACGAGCATCGTCCGTGAATCCGAGCTGTAAGTTCGCATCTACCGTATCCAGACCTTCTTCTTGCAAAATGTACGCCATGGCTTTGCTGAACAGACCAATGCCACGTCCCTCATGGTTCGCAAGATAGAACAGTGCACCCGCTCCGTGAGCGGCGATCATTTTCATGGATTGCTCCAATTGGAAGCCGCAATCACAGCGTTTGCTGCCAAAGATGTCGCCTGTATGACAGATGCTATGCATCCGAATCAGCGCTTCTTGTGCGTCGGCAAAGTCACCATACACCAGAACACTGGATTGTTGACGCTCTGCCAGTTCAGCTTCAGCAAGAGATTCGATTAACTCGCCGCTCTCCATCGCTTTGTCTGACTTCATCCAGCTATACCACTGGAATGTCTTGGTCTCCCCATCGAGGTTTACCGGGAGTTTGATTGGCCCCACCAGGTATATGAACTCTTTTCCACTCGGAAAAGTCTGAATTTTGGGGGCAAGCAGTTGAATAATATGTGAATTGATCATTGTCGTTCCTCCTGTTTAGGCCAACTTGTCTGTTGATTGATTCGCATCCAAAGCGAAAATGGATCACTTGGATGTTATATAGTACGTATCTATATTATTCTCATCATCATTAGTTACTTTATGTAAGTTAGTTTAGAATAAAAATTATAATGTGTCAAGTAACTTTTATTTTTAAAGTAACTACCCAATTTATGTTACGCAATCGACACAAATATGTGTTTCATTTCAGGAATATTGGGTATGAGTTTATAAACTGCTCATACACTAATGTTGTAGTCCAAAGCACTTCATGCCTCGAACTTAATGATGAGGGGGTAATACACATGATCCGCCGGAAAAGAACATGCTGGACAGCCATACTGATGGTCTGCGTCCTGCTCATAAGCGGATGCTCCATCTGGCCCGGACAGGACGATTCAGCGAGCAATAAAAAGGTAGCGCTTACATTATGGTACTGGAATCGTTCCATCGACGATAAGTTGATTGCCAGGGCTAAGGAAAAGTTCCCCAATATCGAACTGACAGCTCAGAAAATCGGCGGTGATTTCAAAGCAAAACTCAAAACAACACTCGCTGCACGCTCAGGTGAACCAGACATTGTAGCATTGAACGACTGGATCATGGAGCTATTCCCCAGTGAGGACCGTTTCTATAATCTGTATGATCTCGGTGCAGGAGATATTGAAGACCAATATCTGCCGTGGAAATGGAAGCAAGGCGTTACGCCAAGCGGACAGATGATTGGATTCCCGATGGATACCGGACCAACAGCCCTCTTCTACCGAGAAGATCTGTTCAAGGAAGCCGGATTGCCATCTGATCCCGAAGACGTTACACGCCAGATCAACAGCTGGGATGCATATGCTGCTGCCGGAGAACAGCTCAAGGAAAAATTCGGAGGCAAGGTTTTTCTAACCGACAATATTGCAACCGTTTACAATCAAGTCATATCGCAGTCTGCGGAGCGTTATTTCCGGCCGGACGGGTCCTTTATCGGCATGGATTCCCCTATTGTGGGCAAGAGCTGGGATACGGCCGTTGCTTTCAAAGAGAAGGGACTGCTTGCCAATGCAGATGGCTGGACTCCAAGCTGGAACGCCGCGATGAATAATGGCGAAATCGCCTCTTTTGTAGGTGCCGTCTGGATGAAACAAGTGCTTCAGGAAGCCGCTCCGGATACCTCCGGGAAATGGCGGGTCGCTCGGGCACCAGGGGGAGATGGCAACAACGGGGGATCATTCCTGTCCATCCTGAAGTCGAGTGAACATCCTCAGGAAGCCTTTGAACTGGTTCGCTGGCTGCAAAGTCCCGAAAATCAACTGGAGCAATATCAGACACTGAACCTGTTCCCTTCTGCGCCAGGTGTGTTTGATGATCCTGCCATGAAAGAAAAAGAACCTTTCTTCGGTGGACAGGCGACAGGGCCTGTATTTGCCGAATCGGCACAGGATGTGCCGGATGCTTTCTTTGGCGAAAGATACCCATCCGTACACAACATTATCACTCGACGGCTGAATGATGTCGCGAAGCAAAATGCCGATCCACAGCAGGTCTGGACGGATACGGTACACCGCGTCGAGCGGGAATTGCAGCGTTAACCTGAACAACGTGTGGTTTCGTTATCCGCAAAGGAGGAATTCATATGGCTGTAACTGAACCTCGTCTTACTCCCGATCCCGGAAATGCAAGACCTGATCTGGATCGGCAGAAGTCACTGTGGTCCAGGATGTGGGAGCATCGTGCACTTTATGTCGCGATATCACCGTTTTATATTCTGTTTGCGGTATTTGGCCTGTTCCCGATTGGGTTCTCACTCTATCTGGCTTTTCATAAATGGGATGGCATCGGTGTCATGACGTTTAACGGACTCAACAATTTCAAATACATGCTGACCGATGCCGAGTTCTGGCAAGCCGTGGGCAACACGTTCATGATCTGGATCTATTCGACGATTCCGATGCTCTTTTTCGCCCTGATTATTGCCTTTTTGCTACATGCACCATTTGTGAAGTTTCGTACCCTGTTTCGGGTCGGTTATTTTCTGCCAAACGTCACATCCATCGTGGCGGTAGCCATTATCTTCGGTGCTTTATTTGCCAACAATTATGGCTTTCTCAATTATCTGTTGCAGTCGGTCGGACTACCGGTTGTGGAGTGGCTTAATGCACCATGGGGCATTAAAGTCGCAATCTCCTCCATGGTGGTCTGGCGCTGGACCGGATATAACGCCGTCATCTATCTGGCCGGACTTCAGAGTATTCCGCAGACATTATACGAAGCGGCCAAGATTGATGGCGCATCAGCGATACAGTCCTTTTTCCGAATTACAATTCCGATGTTGCGTCCTGTGATCCTGTTTACGGTCATTACATCAACGATTGGCGGTATGCAACTGTTCACCGAGCCACAAGTATTGGTAGGCAATGATGGTGGCGCAGGTGCAGCAGGCATGACGATTGTATTGTACCTCTACCGTGAATCCTTCATTAACAATTACTTCGGATATGGCGCTGCCGTTGGTTGGGGCATGTTCCTCATTATCGCCCTGTTCTCGATTGTGAACTGGAAGCTTGTTCAAGGCAAATCATCCTGATGTGATAAGGGGGAGCGCACATGGCGACCAAACACCTCAAATCGCTGGTGTTGTATACCGGTCTTATCGGGGGCATGCTCATATCCATGTTCCCGTTCTATTGGCTGATTGTAATGTCTACCCGGACAACGTCCGATATCTACAAGTTTCCACCCCAGCTCTGGTTCGGGGGCGAACTGTGGAATAATATCACGCGGGTGTTGCAGCAGATTGACTTCTGGGGAGCTTTTCTGAATACGTTGTTTGTGTCGGGCCTCGTGACCATACTTGTACTGTTTTTTGACTCACTGGCGGGGTTTGCGTTTGCGAAGTTTGAATTTCCCGGCAAAAAGTGGCTCTTCATCTTGCTGCTTGCTACCATGATGGTACCTTCCCAGCTGTCGCTGGTGCCTTCCTTCGTGCTCATGGCTACGTTCGGCTGGGTCGGTTCCTTCAAAGCTCTCATTATTCCAGGCATGGTGAACGCCTTCGGTATCTTCTGGATTCGCCAGTATGCCACAGAGTCGATTCCGAACGATCTGCTGGATGCGGGCCGCATCGATGGCTGTAATTTCTTCCGACTATATTGGAACGTAGCGCTGCCAATTCTGCGACCTGCCTTTGCTTTCCTCGGCGCGTTCACCTTTATCGGCGTATGGAATGATTATCTGTGGCCTTTGATCGTCCTGACGGATGAACGCAAATACACGTTGCAGATTGCGTTGTCTCAATTAAACGGACTATATAACACAGACTATGCCATGGTTATCGCTGGTACGTTGCTTGCCGTCATTCCACTCATCGTTATGTTCCTGTTCATCAGCCGTCAGTTTATTTCGGATATTGCCGCAGGAGCAGTGAAGGACTAAGATTATGGCATTTTGATCCATCCCTTAAGTCTGATATTCTTATCTATAGATGAAATAACAGATGCCATATAAGTTGGATGAATAGCACCACCTTATATATTTAAGAAAGAGGGATGACAAAATGGCTTCTTCACCCTATATGATCGGCGTAGATATCGGCACGACCTCCACCAAGGCCGTCTTGTTCGAACAGAACGGAACCATTGTGGCTCAAGGCAGTGCCGACTATCCGCTATACACCCCCACACCTGCGATTGCGGAGCAGGATGCGGAAGATATTTTCAAAGCAGTCATCGAATCGGTCAAACAGGCCACTTCCAAAGCGGGAGTGAAGCCAGAGGACATCCTGTTTGTATCCTTCAGTTCGGCCATGCACAGCATTCTGCCAGTCGATCAACAGGGCACACCGCTGATGCGGGCCATGACTTGGGCAGATAATCGCAGTGCAGAGTGGACGGAAGTACTCAAATCGGAGATGAATGGTCACAAAATCTATCTGAGAACAGGTACGCCGATTCATCCGATGTCCCCTCTCACCAAGATCATGTGGCTCACCCGGGATCAGCCTGAATTGTTCAGACAGACGCACAAATTCATATCCATGAAAGAATATGTTTTCTATAAATTATTTTCTGAATACGTCATTGATCACTCCATGGCCTCCGCAACCGGACTCATGAATCTGGAGAAACTCGACTGGGATGCTGAAGCGCTGCATGTAGCGGGCATTGCGCCGGAACACTTGTCCCGATTGGTCCCAACCACACATGTGCTGAAACATGGGTTGCACCCGGAGTACGCCAAGGAGATGGGCATTGCGGTCACCACACCATTTGTCATCGGTGCAAGTGATGGTGTGCTCTCCAATCTGGGCGTGAACGCCATTGATCCGGGCGTCGTGGCCGTGACCATTGGTACCAGTGGAGCGATTCGTACAGTCGTAGATAAACCGGTGACCGATCCCAAAGGACGCTTCTTCTGTTATGCGCTCACGGAGGATGCCTGGGTCATTGGCGGACCGGTGAACAATGGCGGTGTTATTTTTCGCTGGATTCGGGACGAGTTTGCAGCTTCCGAGGTGGAGACTGCGAAACGACTTGGCATCGATCCGTATGAGGTGCTCACTCGTGTTGCGGAAAACGTACCTCCGGGTTCGGAAGGTCTCTTGTTCCATCCGTATATGACAGGTGAGCGGGCTCCGCTCTGGAATCCCAATGCACGGGGTTCGTTTTTCGGCCTGACGCTGCATCATAAGAAAGAACATATGATTCGCGCTGCGCTCGAAGGTGTGTTGTTTAACCTGTACACGGTCATGCTGGCTATCGAAGAAAAGATTGGCCGTCCGAAAAAAATTCAGGCGACAGGCGGCTTCGCCCGCTCTGAGTTATGGCGCCAGATGATGGCCGATATTTTCGATCAGGATGTCATCATCCCCGAAAGTATTGAAAGCTCCTGTCTCGGCGCAGCCGTACTGGGCTTGTACGCCCTTGGCCGAATCGATTCCCTGAGTGCCGTCTCCGGCATGATCGGATCAACGCATCGGCACCAACCAGACCCGGACAGTGTCCGCGTGTACCGTGAACTGCTGCCGATCTTCATCCGCATCTCCCGCAAATTCGAAGAAGAGTATGCGGATATCGCTGCCTTTCAGAATAAGACGATGCAGGGGTAGGGAAGGCGTTAGATCGCATGCAGGATAACCGGAGGATGGGGCGGTTTAGGTTCCGAGGTTTTGAGGGTTGGAGACTTGAGGGTTAAACGTCTGGAATGTTACACGTTGGAGGATCAAACGTTGAACCTGGAATAGCTAACGAATCGTAGACGTCTTATATGAGGTTTATAGCATGTTTTCGAAATCTAACGAACCTGAGCCACCTTATATTGGCTTACATGGGGCACGAAACTGCTCTAGAACCTAATATCTAGCCTACTAACGTGTCTGTGGTTCGTTAGAAAATTACTCTTGCCAAATATCCTCCAATAGCACGTCTCAGATTCGTTAGAATTGAAAGAACATCGTTTCCATGCAGCAAGACACCATCTCCTAAGCTGCGTCTGGCTCAGAATAACCTAAGGCTCTAGCGACTACGTCTTATGCACGTTCATGATGACCGTCCGCCATGTTTAAAACATGTGGGAGGGTCTTTTTCATGAACAGATTTTCATGTACATATCTTCATGTACAGTTTTTGTGTACCAATTTACCTGTAGAAACTGTGCTACCAGAATGATGAAGCCCTCGTCCTCAGCGCCGTTCAAATCACCTAAATATGCGACCAAAAAAGCCCCACAGCTTGAAAGACTGTAGAGCTTCGTTTCCTAACGTTTCATTATTACCTATTTATACTCTGCTGTTACTGATTATACTTGCTGAACGCACTCTGGTCGGCCTGCACGTTCTCCAGGTACACGATCTGCCCCGCATCATTCACACGCGCGATATCAATGCCTGCCTTGGCATATACCGTTCCGTCCACCGCTTGTCCGCATACCGCCCAGTTCGTTTGGTAGCTGCCGTCAGGCTGTTGCACCCACGCGTCCCACATATGTTTTACATCCTTATTGTATTCGTAGAAAGCTTTCATAAAACCATCGAATCCTGTTCGGCTGGTGCCGTTAAGCACAATCTCTGCGTCCGGTGTAAACAGGGACAATAAGTCCTGCATGGCGCGCTCATCTGTGCGTGAAGCATCAAATAAACGGAAATAGTTGTTCAACAGTGTAGTGGTACTCATTTATATTCCTCCTGAAATAAAAAGCCGTTTTCCAATCTTTCAATTCGAATTTTTTCGAACTAACTGAAAAGAAATGTAACATACTTCTTATACTGCCTGCAAGAGATAGTTCGAAATTTTTCAAACATTGAAAGAGAAAGCCGAATATGCTAACGTCATAGATATGAGAACTCCAACGATACCTATGGCTTCGGAACTGAAGCTGACCACGGTCTGCAATGCATTGGGCGATCCGATCCGCATGAAAATTGCACACTGTCTGGCCAGTTCTGGCGAGAAAAACTGCTCCGCCTTCGAAGTTGACCATATTTCCAAATCCACGTTGTCCCATCACATCAAAATTTTACGTGAAGCTGGCGTGATCCAGCCACGCATTGAAGGTAAACAGCACTTTTATTCCCTACGAAAGGAAGAACTAAACGTACGTTTTCCAGGCCTCGTCGACATGATTCTGAATACAACCGAGGAATACGCACATTAAGTAGGTCTGAGATAAAGAATCACATTCATCATAATTGCAATTCCCATAAAGGAGGCTAACCATATGGACAAAAAGGCAGCAAAGATACTGCTGAGCACCTTCTGGGGAGGTGGTGGCTGGAAAACAACCTCTCTACCCTTCTCCGGGGAGGAATTTGAATATGCCAAAAGCAAAGGTGTTATGTTCGATCCACTCACGATCACGCATGACGAGATTGTCCAGCGTCTGTACGACATGCATCAGGAGGACTCGTTTAAGGAACGGGTGATTTCGGCATTTCTACATAGTCTGTCCACCAAAAAAGCCTATCTACGCAGCGCATTATCCAGCTGGGCTTTAACATCGAACATGCCTTTACACACCTATGCAGAGCGCCCTGCCCTTCACCCTAACACCAGTTCCTGTGGAGATTGTAACTTCCTGCGTTTGCAGTCAGACAAGGAATATTCCAACGTCGACTTAAACGTCCTGAACTTTGAACGGATCAAGTGGGGCGGCGTGCGTCATGGCTGGCTTATCTATTGCCTGATGGATCTGGAATTACTGCTTCAGGACAACGATGCGAACTATGAAGTAACTCCTGAAGACCAAGCCATCCTGGTCAACCTGCTTGAAGCAGCTCAGACGGAAGACCCCAAAGACAGTGCTCGCTCACTTGAGAAGAAGTGGAAGGATCTCTTCCCTTCCAGCAAACAGGAGCGAGATGCCCTGCTGGAAATCTGGGCGGCAGCCGGCATACTGGCTCCTGGAGATAAACCGAGAAAACGCAAAGGTGGTTCCAGTGATTTTGTCTTTGCAGCAACCTGGCAAGGTGATGATGGATATCATACAGAAGCCGTAAAACATTATTTCGGCTCCTATCTTCCTCACATGCAATAAAACCTGAACTTTTGCTCACCTTTGCGTATGTCTGGTTACAATAATGACATCGACAGATTTCCTGTTTAACTCGTATAATAAGGGGAAATTGGTAGATGGGAGTGAAACAAGCGAGTTTATGGTATACATACTGGCTTTTATAGTGTCTTTTGCTGTCGTGGTTCTGCTTATTCCACCGCTTGGTCGATTGGCTCACCGGCTCGATTTTGTGGACAAGCCTCGGGAAGATGTGGAGCGTAAGCTACACAGGCAACCTATCCCGCTCACGGCGAGTTACGCGATATTTACTGGATTTTTCCTGACATACATTGCTCTGACGAAAGAAATCACATGGGAAACAGCGGCTCTGGTCGCTGGTGGTATGCTTCTGCTAACGATTGGTACCGTCGACGACTGGTACAAAACAAAAGGCAAAGATTTTCCTGCCCTGCCCAAAATGCTCGTACAGGTCTCTGCTGCAGTACTCGTATTTGCTTCTGGCATTGCGTTTACCGGATTCGTGAATCCCTTCAACGCGGAATATGTCATGCTTCCAATCTGGCTGCAATTCATTCTCACGATCCTGTGGATCTTCGGGGTGACAACAGTCATCAACTTCTCGGACGGCATGGACGGACTGGCTGGCGGATTATCGGCCATCTCGGCAATTACCCTGTTCATCGTGGCGCTTGCCAAAGGTCAAAGTGATTCCGCACTCATGTCGATCATTCTGGTCGGTGTAACGATTGGTTATCTGAAGTACAACAAAGCTCCTGCCAAAGTGTTCATGGGTGATGCAGGCGCTACGTTCCTTGGCTTCATTCTGGCGGTTATCGCTCTGGATGGTGCATTCAAACAAGCGACCATGTTGTCCATCTTCATTCCGATTCTGGCGCTGGGTGTACCGATCTTCGACAACATCTTTGTCGTTATCAAACGTTTCATTCAAGGTAAAGCGATCTATCAGGCCGATGCAAGTCAAGCTCATTATCGGTTGCTGCGTGCCGGATTGAATCAAAATCAGGTGGTGGGTGTGCTGTATCTAGTCAGCACATGTCTGTGTCTATCCTCCATTATTCTGATGTTAGTGGAGTTATAAAACCAAAATAACGATGAAAATAATAGAAGCCACCTTCATTGCGTTGAGGGTGGCTTTCTTATGATGTTTTTTTGGATCGCTTGCCTTTTTTTCGTTTCAGTTAAAGCGGAGTGATTCTAACTTACGATTTAACAGCCCCTGCCATAGCACCTCCAACAATGAAACGTTGCAAAGCAACATACAGGACAACCAGTGGCAAGGTAACAATCAGAATGCCACAGGCGAGCAACGGCCAGTTGTTCATGTACTGTCCATAAAATGTAAAGAGTCCTTTGGTTACCGGCTGATAATTCGGATCAGATAAATAAATGGTCGGCCCGATAATATCGTTCCATACACCAATCGCGGTAAGAATAATACCTGTTGCCAGGATCGGTTTCATTAACGGAACAAGGATAGTGAACAGATAACGTGTATATCCACTCCCGTCCATGGCTGCCGCCTCATCCAGTTCACGCGATATTGATTTGATATAACCCACAAACATGAGAAAGGCAATGCCCGTACCTGTCGTCTTCAATAAGATGTACCCGATTTGGGTGTTGTAAAGACCCAGATTATTGATCAGGGAAAACTGCGGAATGAGCGGGTTGGGAAGGTACATGGAAATTAGAAAGAAAATATAAATGATTGTGCTGAATTTAACATATCTGCGTGCGAGCGGGAATGCAGCAAATATAGATAAAATCAACGTCAGCAGGGTGGACATCCCTGTATAGAGCACACTGTTCCACATATACTGAGAGAAGTTCCCTTTGTTCCATGCTTCGGAAAAGTTCTCAAGCCGAATCCCTTCAGTAAGAGCTACAGGATCGAGCAGATACTCTGTCTGTGTCTTCATGGATACATTGAACAGATAGAATAGAGGGAAAACGTACAACGCAAGCATGAGCAGAACGATAACGTAGCTGACCATTCTGGACGTTTGGCTCTGTTTCATTACGCTTCCACCTCTCTTCTGCGAAGGTAAAATAAAGCGACCATCGATATGGTAAATACAAAGAGGAACTGAATCATCGCCACAGCAGAAGCCAAACCATAATCAGCCGTTCCTGTGCCAAATGCCGTAGCATAAACATCAAACGCAAGCGTCGTTGTATTGAACTTGCCGCCTGTAAGTACATAGATAATATCAAAGGTTTGCAATGCCCCTATGATAGACAAGAGCATGTTAACGGTGAATGCAGGAGCAATCATGGGGAATGTAATGTTCGTAAATGCTTTCCATCCCGAAGCACCATCCATGTAACCCGCCTCATACAGATCGCTCGGAATAGACTGCAGACCTGCAAGAAAAATCGTCATGGAGTAACCCATGTACATCCAGATTTGAACAAAAATAATCAATTCGAAGGCAATATTATAATCGCCAAAAAAGTTGGAACTGGTACCCAAGAAATTCAGAAAGGACTGGGCTGGTCCGCCCAGCGGATTTGCAACGAGTTGCCAAATGAGTCCAGACACAGTAACCCCCAGCACCACTGGCAAAAAGAATACCGCGCGATATAATTTATCGCCTCTAAGCTTTTTATTGATCAAAATCGCTATAAACAAACCCACTGCATTTTGTACGATCACAACAGCAAACGCAAAGTATAAGGATCGCCCAATAGCATCCATTCGGTCTCCAGCATTGGATGCACCAAAAAATGTTTTATAGTTTTCAAAGCCGATAAAGCTCCATTCCTGGCCCCGAACACCAGTAGCATCTGTAAACGAAAACAGTATCGTCACAAGTGATGGACCGAAGCCAAACACGACATAAAGTAACAACGGAATGCTCAAATACAGATAAGGAATAAGTCTTGCCTTACCTTTCCCAAACGGATACATCGTCCTCACACCTTTCATGGGGTAAAACTAAGACATAAGAAAACCGGAATAACAGCCTTGTCTGGCCTGAAGGCTCAGACCCGAGCGCTATTCCGGCGCATGCGGCCAACTTGTGCCATGAATATGAATGATTATGAATTACTTTGGAGCAGCAGCATCCCAGTCCGCTTGGGATTTACCTGCAAGCTCTTCCGGTGTTGCAATCGGTCCGGCTGGCTTGAGCATCTCTGCGTGAACGCTGGCCTCAGAAATGTACTGTCCTACATTCTGACGGTTAATGAACAACTGATCCCAAGATAGTTTAAAGTCCTCCAGGTAAGGCTGAATGCCTTGGATAAACTCACTTGTCATCTCCACATCAGGCTGTGTAGGCAGGAAGCCGGCTGCATTCACAAATTCCGTGTAGTTCTCTTTCTCCGATAACATATCAAGCCATTTCATTGCGTAATCCTTGTTCGGTGAGTTATCCACCACCATCCAGGTCATATCGTATTTACCCGCCAGATTTTTGTTCTTGGCTGCATCATTGCTACCTGGAATTGGGAAATATCCAAACTTCAGATCAGGGTTGGCCGTTTGAATTGTTGTTGCATCCCAAGTGCCGTCAGCAATCATAGCCACCTTGCCTGTAGCGAACAAACTGGGCAATGTTCCGTAGTCAATACCCATGAAACCAGGCATTGCATTGTTCATCAGATCCTGAGATTTCTGCAAGACTTCAAGTTGAACCGGATCAGTCAGCTTGGTTTCACCAGTCCATAGACCTTTGATATAAGCAAGCTGATCTTCATGAATAGAGGCCTGAAGCCCTTGCACCGCAAGACCTATTGGCCATACATCTTTACCCGCCAGACCCAGCGCTTCGACACCATTGTCTTTGAACACTTTGATAACATGTTGCAATTCATCCCAGGTTGTAGGGATTTCCAGATTATATTTTGCGAAGAGTTCCTTATTGTAGAACAGTCCTGTGAATGCCACCTTGCCCATGTTTACACCGTACACCTTATCGTTATACGTCATTGCGTTCTGTACATCCGATTCATTGTAGTTTTTGATAAAAGATTGATCAGACAGATCACTGATTAACCCGGCATCGATCCATTGCTTCCACATCGGATCAGCAGCACCACTGGACCATTCCTGCGGAGCGCCTACAAAGCTTGATTTGAGTGGAATGATATCCACATCCCCATTACTTCCGGCGTTCATCCGTGTTTGCATCAACTGATCGTAAGTCGCGTCTGCCGGAACGGTAGTATACTCCACCTTTACGTCCGGATATTTCGCTTCAAATTTCGTATTAAACTCTTTGATGTAGTTGTTAATATTCTCTTGCTGCCAGTGAATGATCTTCAAGGTAACTTTTTTGCTGCTGTCTGTAGCCTGAGTTCCTTCTGATTCCGAAGAGCTGCTACTACAAGCGGCGAGCACACATAATAAAGCGGTTACAAGTACAATGGCTAAAGTCATTTTCTTCATTTTCGTTGTCCCCCAAATTTTTGAATTAAATCTACGAAATCAGTTTCGTTAATTCCACCCTTATTATGACTTCAGATCTTTATTTTGTAAATAGTCATTTTGTTTTTTTGATTTCCATGCTTTAACACGCTTGATAAAAGCTTTATTTATTGCTGTATACGTTGAAATCAAGGTACCCTTTACGATAGTCACGAAAGTTACGAAACACAGCACATGACATAATTTCATTTAAGCCCCAGACAACCCGGCATTCCTTTAAATGGACTCAAAATCTGTAAAATAATTAAGATTACGAGCTAAAATTCGTCCTTATTTTCGCGACAAACCTCCTTGATCACTTCAAACCTATGGATGCATATCATTTCAAGTGTGAAACCCTCTCTCTGCTGTTGACTCTCCGGTCTATGTAGCATAGAATACTTGCAAGAAAGCGAAAAAACCGATACAGCCCCAGTTTACGAAACCAGTTTAGGAATCCGAGGGATGTTTATGAATATCAAAACGATAGCGAGTTTAGCCGGCGTGTCTGTAGCCACGGTGTCCAAGATTATCAATAACTATCCAGATATTAGCGAGGAAACGCGCCAGCGAGTGCTTAAAATTATGGAAGAGACAGGCTATCGTCCATCTTCTTCAGCCAAAACACTGGCAACCAAAAAATCCAGCCTCGTTGGCGTTGTGTTTGCAGGGAAGCTGAACGTGGATTTCAGCCACCCTTTCTTCGTACAGGTTATCAATGCGTTTAAGAAACAAATTGGCTTGCTTGGATACGATCTACTCTTCTTCTCGAATGAGAAGTTTCTGGATCAGGGTGAGGACTACTTGGCGAGATCCAAGTATTTTCAAGTGGATGGCTGTATTATTATTGCGGGGGATGAGGTCGAGAGCAGCATATTCGACCTGGATGCCAGCCCGATTCCTTGTATCGGAATAGATATCGAGCTAACAGGACAAAGCTCCTGTTACATCATGTCCGATAACGATAAGATCTCAACCAAAGTTGTAGAACAATTTTATATGAACGGTTATCGAGATGTTGGTTTTATCGGGCTGGAGCGCGCCTCTCTTGTGATGCAACAGAGAGAGATGGCTTTCAAACGTTCACTAAATCAGTTTAGTCTTGATGAAAAGCCCGAGTGGGTTGTATACAGCAAAGATTATGCCGCAGCGGATGGATACGAAGCGGCCAAGAAAATGCTCGCCTTCAAGACTCTGCCACGTGCCGTGTTTGCAGCCACAGATCTACTTGCCTTTGGAGCTATTCGCGCCTTTAAGGAAGTGGGGTTACGCATTCCAGAAGATATAGCTGTGGCAGGTTGTGACGACATCGAAGCCTGCCGTTATACCGATCCACCGCTCACAACCGTCAAGCAGGATACCGACAAAATCGGACGCCTTGCTGCCATGATTCTGTTTGATCTGATGAACAAACAAATGGATAATCGTTGCATTAAAGTAGAGCCGGAACTGGTTGTGCGTCAATCCTGTGGCACAGCCATGCTGCTGGCACAGGAAATCTGAGCGTTAAGTCCTTGGGACTGGCTGCTGCAGATCAATTCACATCATAGACATAGCGATTTTTCATAAAACTCCACATCAAGAAACGAAAAGGGGATGTCCCATAAGTCATGAATATGACAGGTGACATCCCTTGTTTGTGTTATTTTGTTTTAATGTACCTGAGACACGCTATCCGCTCCCATTTGCCGAGAAAGTTCCTGCTATCTGGAAGCGGCAGTAGGCAGCTTGCCCTCTACTGTCTGCAAGTCAGACCACCCCGGCCGATCAAGTTCAATGAGACGGCGGTATCGCTCTTCCCCAGCCAGCAATTGTTCGTGAGAACCCTGCATGGCAATCTTTCCATTTTCCATAAAAATAAGTTCATCCATCTGTTCCGCACCAATCAGGTGATGGGTCACCCAGATCATCGTTTTGCCTTGCAAGCTACCCAGGATAGTACGCATCAACTCTCGTTCCGTCACCGGATCAAGCCCTACGGTTGGTTCATCCAATATAATAACGGGTGTCTCCCGGAGCAGTACCCGGGCCAGAGCAATCCGTTGCCTTTCGCCACCAGAGAAACGCAGCCCCGTCTCCAGCATCGGCGTATCATATCCCTGCGGCAAGGATTCGATCAGACCGGATAACCCTACTTGGGCGGCCACCTGACGAATCTCCTCATCCGTTGCATGTGGACGACCAATCCGCAAATTATTGGCTACCGTGGTGTCGAACAGGTGTGGGCTCTGATTCAGTACTGCGATGACATCCGTGACACTCTCACCCAAGGTCTGCACAGGCATATTATTGATCAGCACTTTCCCCGCAGACGGAAGTAATGCCCCCTGAATCAGCTTCAACAAGGTTGATTTTCCGCCGCCGCTTCGTCCAAGAATGGCTAATCGTTTGCCTTGTGGCAGATGAAGAGATACGTCCTGTACGGCGTAGGAATCATCCGCTGCATAACGGTAACTTACGAGATTAATCTCGATGTCTGCTCTGAGTTTGGGTGGAATGCGAAGACGAATTCGTCTGTCTGGGATAACATTCGCAGCTGGCAAGGACTCCGATGTCTGTCCGGCCATCACGTTGCCGTTTTTTACTACAGAGATCGATTCGCCCGTTCCATCCGCATCACCAACTCCATTCTGCAACGGAAGATACCCTTTCCCTTCGAGCTGTTTCAAGCGATCCAGTGATTCCTGGTACTGTGGAAGATGCTCCACTGCATCCCCTACAGGCAGAAGTGATTCCGTAAGTGGAAATAACACCAGCACAAAAGCAGCAATCATCACGGCAGGCAATTGCCCGATAGAAGCGGCATTTCCGGCCCATAACGTAACCGATACCACCAGCAGGCCAATGACAGACTGGGCCATCAGATCACGCCAGCGTGTCCAACGCCGCAACTTGCGACGAACTGCGTCGACCTGTTCCTCCGCTTCTTCCTGCTGCTGAACAAATTCGGCCGCTCGTCCACTTGCAAGCCAATCTCCCAGTCCAAGTACACCGTCGGTCAGACGGGTATACAACCTGCTGTTTTCCTTTTTCAGCCGTACACGCCATTTCCACGTCACTTTCAGGGAGATCGCAGGTAACACGGCAACGAGAAATAACATATACAAACCCATCCACAACGCAAATCCCAGATCAACACTGCCAAAGGCAATCACAGCCCCACCGTACATCACAAGTGCGGTAACGGCGGGAAAAATAGTACGCAGATAGATATCCTGCAGCCGCTCCACATCATCGGCGAGTGCTCCAAGCACATCCCCGGTCTGCATACGAGAACGCAGGAACAGAGCCTGTGGCTCCAGAATACGATATAACTTCACCCGCTGATCGGCCAATACCCGCAGTACGGCATCATGTCCTGCCAATCGCTCGATATATCGAAACACGGCGCGGAATATCCCAAATGCACGTACACCAACAATAGGTACATACACCATCAAAATATTTTCAGGACGCAGCGCAGACTTGGAGATCAGAAATCCGGAGGTGAACAGCAGCAGTACCGCACACAAGGCAGCACATGTACCCAGCGCAATAACTGCGATGAATCTCCAGCGGTACTGTGCCACATACGGAGCAATCCAGCTATTTTTCTCTTTTCCGTTACGGACGGTCTCCATATGCTCATATCCGGACTTCATTTTATATCGCCTCCATCTGGGCCTGAATCATCTGATAATATACGCCTTGTCGTGCCAGTAACTCCTGATGTGTTCCCGTCTCTGCCACTGTGCCGCCATCCATGACAATAATTCGATCCATATGTGGCATCCAGTGCAGACGATGGGTAGCCAAAAATACAAGTTTTCCTTCAAATAGCGGCAGCATCGTCTGTTTCAGTTCATACTCTGTTTCCACATCCAGATGTGCTGTCGGTTCATCAAGCAGCAGGATGTTTCGTTTACTAAGCAAAGCTCTTGCTAGCGCCACCCGTTGCTCCTGCCCACCACTGAGCTGTCTACCACCAGCCCCAATAGGCTCATGCAACCCACTGGATAATGAGGTCAGAAGCTTGGTTAATCCAGCTGCGCTAACGGCCTTCGCCACTTCCGCATCCGATGCCTCCGGCATATAGAAACGAACGTTATCGGCCAGGCTTCCACTAAAGATATATGGATGCTGCGGGATAGCTGCTGTCTGTCTTCGCCAGGATTCAAGCATATCCTGTGACACAGGCTGTCCGTTGGCTAATACTTGGCCTGAAGTAGGAAGCTGAAATCCAGCCAATACATCAATCAACGTGGACTTGCCTGCTCCGCTGGTGCCAATAATACCGATTTTGCCAAGACCCGTGATCTGAAATGTGACATCCTTTAGCGAATAAGGACCTTCATCATCATGCCGTACCTGTACATCCGTTAGAGCCAATCTGCTATGCTCATTCCAAGAGAACACTGAGGAAGAAACAAGCTCAGGAGTAGTAGAAACAGAAGCAGAAACAGAAGCAGGAGCAAGATGCCCCGCAGCCGTTTTATCATTCAACACGACACGTATGGTCGAAGTAGCGACTTTCCTTTTACCCAAAGATAATGATGATGCGGATCCCGTCCCATCCTCTGCCATGTCCGCATGCGCAACAACATTTGCATAGGCTTCTTTTTGTTTCTGTTCAGCAGCTTTCCCCCGTTCAATCACTTGGTTGATAGCCGCTCCAGCTTCCTTACCGTCCAATGTGGCATGATAATCAGCGCCGAGCATACGTACAGGCAGGAAATATTCGGGTGCCAAGATCAGTACCGTCAGCGCAGGGCCAAGTAGCATATGCCCTTCTGTCAGACGTAATCCCAGACCAACTGCTACGGAAGCAACGGACAACATCGTAAAGAAATCGAGTGCAAACGAAGAAAGAAAAGCCATGCGCAGAGTAGACATCGTTGCTTTCCGATACCGCTGACTGACCCGCAGAATGGACCCTTCATGTGTTTTGCTCTGTCCCAATGTTTTTAGCGTTTCCAGCCCCCGCAGGGTATCGACAAAATGGTTAGCGAGTGCTTTGTAGGATCTGAATTGTCCGTCTATCTTCCGCTGCGCAGCGAGACCAATCAGAATCATGAACACGATCAGAATCGGGAGTGTCAGCATCAGAATAACCCCGGACATCAGATCCAGCTTGAACACATACAGCAGAATGACGATAGGTGTGAATCCTATGCCCAGCATGCGAGGAATGAATAGTTCAAGATACGTCTTGTATTGAGCTGTCCCCTCACGTGCCAGCGTGACCAGATGGCCTGTGCCCTCCGTCTTCGCATAACGCGGTCCAAGTCTGAACCACTGCTCCACCATCTTTCTGCGCAGATCGGTCCCTGTCCTCTCCGCATATCGCGAAGTCACGAGTTGTAACCAGAAGGATAGGGCGTAGCGGGCGGCAAAAGCAGCCAGGAACAGCAGCAGTATCGGGTACTGCTCCGTTACGGATGAACCTTCAAACAATGCCGTGATGGCCTGTGCCAGCCATTTGGCTTGCATAATGATCGTCATCGCCTGCAACAGTACCAGCGCTGAGGCCAGCGCAAGTACCGGCCGGATGCCCGGCAGCTTCATCAGCCCCCGTCCCATATCAGTACTCCAGGTGGTGCTGCTCGTTCAGACGTTTGCGGAAGATATAATAACTCCAGATCTGATAGCCAAGAACAAACGGTAGCAATGTGCAAGCTACAATGGTCATTACTTTCAATGAATACGCACCCGATGCGGCATTGTATACAGTCAGGTCATATGCCGCCCCAAAGGAACTCACCATCACTCTTGGGAAAAGTCCGATAAAGACCGAGGCAAAGGCAATTGCAATCACTGCCCCTGTCATACCAAAAGCCCAGCCTTCACGCTTCTGACGAACAAAGTATGCCGCAAGTGCAAGCGAAACTGCGCCAAGTACAACCATGATCCAAAGAGCCCAGCCGCGTACGGCGAACACATCGGTC
This sequence comes from Paenibacillus sp. FSL H7-0942, assembly GCF_045040715.1. Taxonomy (NCBI): domain Bacteria; kingdom Bacillati; phylum Bacillota; class Bacilli; order Caryophanales; family Paenibacillaceae; genus Paenibacillus; species Paenibacillus sp. FSL H7-0942. The sequence goes on from NZ_CP150279.1 coordinate 6,593,392, forward strand.
ATGAAATACGTCATTAACGCGTAAACAGCGAGCAGTGCAGCCAGCGGCAGCATCAATTTTTGCGCTGTCTTCAAGGCACGCTCTCTGAGATCACCTACTGTTCGTAGTGATGCAAACAGCAATCCATGAACCAGACATAGCAGGGTTACGCTCAAGCCACCAATCACGGTGTACGGATTAACAATATCGAGGACTCCTGCACGCAACTGCATCTCCCCATCAATGGGCAGACCTTTCATCAATGTGGCAAAGACCACGCCGAACAGGAAAGGCAACAGCGCGCTGGAGACAACAATGATGATGTCCCATGTTTTGCGCCAGCGCTGCTGTTTCATTTTACTGCGGAATTCGAAAGCAACTCCGCGGCCAATCAAGGCGAGTAACACCACCACAAGTGGCAGGTAAAAACCACTGAACAACGTGGCATACCAGTGCGGGAAAGCAGCAAACATCGCGCCCCCTGCCGTAATCAGCCATACTTCATTACCATCCCAGAACGGACCGATTGAGTTAATCAGGGTCCGGCGTTCACGATCTGTTTTGGCAATAATGCCTGTAGACATCCCCACACCAAAATCAAAACCTTCCAAAAAGAAGAAACCAACAAACAATACGGCAATCAGCAAAAACCACAACTCACTTAGTGACAACGGAATAACCTCCATCCACGCCGAACGGATCGGCCGATTCATCGTGATCTTCTGGCTTCTCGACCGCAAACGGTCCTGCTTTGATCTCACGTACGAACAGGTATACCATCACGATTCCGAGAACCGTATACGCAGCGGTAAAAGCGATGGTCGAGAACAGGATCATTCCTGCGGATACGTTCGGCGAGACCCCGGCTTCGGTTGTCATATAGCCAAATACTGTCCATGGCTGTCTTCCAACCTCGGTCATAATCCAACCTGACGTATTGGCGATAAACGGCAGGGAGATGGCGAACACCATCAGACGCATAAACCACTTTCCAGCGACCTCTAGCTTCTTACGCATGGCTAGGAATGTACCGTATAGCGCCAATGCAATCATTAAACCACCCGCTGCGATCATAATGCGGAAACTCCAGAATGTTGTCCGTACCGGCGGGATGTAGTCCCCCGGTCCATACGTCTGTTCATACTCAGCTTGAAGCTCCTTCATACCTTTGACACTACCGGAGAACTTGCTGTAGGACAGATAACTGAGCAATCCAGGGATTTTGATCTCACCCGTACTCTCCTGTTTATCCGGGTCAATAAAAGCGACCACCGTCCATGGCGCCGGATCTTCTGTCGTTGTCCATGTGCCCTCACTTGCTGCCATCTTCATCGGCTGTGTCTCCACCAGATATTGCGCCTGGAAGTGACCCGAGAATGCGACGCCGAATGAAGAAACAAGAGCGATAATGATCGCAATATTAAACGATTTGCGGAAAATCTCCACATCCTGCTTTTTCATCAATTTGTAGGCACTGATCCCGGTTACGACGAAGGCCCCTGTCATCAATGCCCCAAAGACTGTATGTGGGAACTCAACGAGAAGCTGACCATTTGTGATGAGTGCAAAAAAATCATTCATCTCGGCTCGACCGTTGTTAATCTCAAACCCAACAGGATGTTGCATAAATGAATTGGCTGCCAGAATCCACAGCGCGGACAGGAATGTGCCGACAAACACCAGCCAGATGCAGGCCAGATGCACTTTTTTGGACAAACGATCCCATCCAAATATCCACAATCCAATAAATGTAGACTCCATAAAAAACGCCAGTAGCGCTTCAATAGCCAGTGGCGCACCGAATACGTCCCCGACAAATCGGGAGTACTCGGACCAGTTCATACCAAACTGGAACTCTTGCAAAATACCTGTGACTACCCCGACGGCAAAGTTAATCAGGAACAGCTTGCCCCAGAACTTGGCCATCGTTTTGTAGATCTCCTTACCCTTAACAACGTACAACGTCTCCATGATTGCAACCAACAGTACAAGACCGATGGATAGCGGGACAAAAAAGAAATGGAAAATCGTTGTAAGTGCATATTGGATACGCGATAACATAATCGGATCCATACCGTTACCCCTTCTTTCTGTTCACTTCGCAGTATGCGTATTTGGCATTGAAGCTGCACCTTCGCTGTCTGTCCGCCAAATACGTTGATGAACGTATTGTGCCAGATTACCTATTTTATACATGTGAGAATTATCACAATCTTCGTCTCTAGAGCAAAAAAAAGTGATCCTGGTCACACAAAAGATAAAATTCAGCCTATTATCACAGCATGCCAACTGCATCTATTCATGGAAGATACTCATGTTTGGGACGGAATGCCCATATGTTAGTCTCAGGCATATCATGCGAAGTACCGTGAGGGCTTTACATATGAAGTGAAAGCATGAAGCACATGCAGAGCGAAGACGCTCCATATTACAGTCAAGGTGAGGTGAACTATTCATGGAAAAACCTGCACCACTACCAGGTGAAGACGCCGAAGCCAGCCTGGATAAGGCCAGTACAACACAGCCCCCTGTCCGGTATGTTCTCTTCCCTCGCAAAGGAGGCTGGTCATCCTTTCCCTATCCCGATATTGCTGCACTGCTGTCGATCGAGGGAGAGGTCTACTATGTCAGCAGCCTGACGCAAACAGAAGATGTACCTCCGGTCATTACCGCCATCTCCCTCCCTGAGGCTGAGCAGCTATTGCTGGAACCTCGCACCGTAGCCGTGGTCGCCCATCCCTACTGGCTAATAGCTACGGCTTCGCTGGAGCCTGAGCTATGTATTGCCCTGCTCCCTGAGCCTGCTGGAAACGAAGCAGAATCTCCGCTATGGGAGAGCAGTATTTCCAAACTGGTCGGCATCGCCGATCTGGTAGGCACATCCTCCGAAACACGTTATATGAAGCTGTTATTCCAAGGCGTACGTGCTATCTGGCTGGGCGGAGAAGACCCTGCACCTGCGGGTACGATGCAAAAGGATGATCTCGAAGTCCCTCTCCGGGACTTCGAACTGCTCTTCTTGCATGCGCTGCGGCAGATCCTGTCAGGCACTCCAGATAGCGTCACCCTGCTTCAATGCAGTGTACGTGCCGACTTCTACCGTCAGCTCCGTGCCAAAGCAGGTGCACATGAGACGATATCCTTTTTGCTGGCAGCCTATGAGTACTTGCTTGAAGATCCGCGGGCCGTCCATTCGTTGCAAGAGGCCTTCACCCATGCGGTCATGAATGGTCGCAGTGATTGTGTGGTCTCCCATTATCGATTCCTGTCTGCCATCCATGCCCGGGCTGGACAGTTGGAGGACGCCCTGCGGGTGTATGGAATTAGTGCAGCAGATGAACAAGAACGGCATCATTATGAACAGTTATGTCGCTGGCTTGAGGCAGGAGAAGATCAACTTGTACGAGCGGAACTACTCCGTATGAACGATGACTACGGAACCGCGCTGCGCATCCTGGACGAACTTGGCGGAGAAACTGCGAGACATTGGAAATTCCGCATCTACCAGGAGACTGGACGTGTGGAAGAAGCACTGGCTCTGGTGCATGCAGTCGATATTCAGGATGATGCCAGTCGCCGGGATTACCAGCAATTATCCGGCAGTGCGCTGGCACTGCGAGGGGAACGACACGGGGCAGTCCGACATTTCCTTGAGACAGCACTGGAGGATGAAGATGCGCTGGCCCGGATTGTCGAGCTGGAGCTGTTGGATCATGCTGTACAGCAATTGCTTGGGGAGGTGCCATGATGCTGGACCCGAAGAAGCGTAGACAACAGTTGAATGGACCAATGGTGCACAGGGATATCCGAACCGAAACCACTTACACGCCAACCGAAACAGTCGATCGAACACATACAGACGCATTGGAAAATGGAGATCACACCCCGGATCATACACAACCAACGCAGGACATCCGAAGCCAAGTGCATCACTGGAATGATTCACAAGGTCAGGCAGAACAGAATGCTGCTGTAACACATGAGGAAACAAGTATATTCAAAGAACCCTTCTCCATTCGTCGGGTTCGCAAAAGCAAAGGCAACAAGCTGACCGCCATGCTCCAGGTTCGCAATGAACGTGGCCGATACCTTGAAGAAGTATTGCATGATCTGAGTGAGTTCGTGGATGAGATCGTCATTGTGGACGATGCCAGCACAGACGGAACACCGGACATATGCAAAGCCTATCCAAAGGTGGTCTGTCTGGAGGTATTGGAGAAACCACTGTTCGCCGAGGAATGGCGACTTCGCAACACCTTGTGGCAAGCGGCTGCGGGAACATGTCCCGACTGGTTGCTCTCGGTTGATGCGGATGAGCTGTACAGCTCAGAGGCCAAGAAAGCCATACGCACTCTGATTAATCAGGAGTATGCGGACTGGTTTGCATTCCGATTCTACGACATGTGGGGTGGCCGGACCCACTACCGGGAAGATGATCTCTGGTCTCTGCACAAACGGCATACCGCTTCACTTGTACGATATATGCCTGGATATCCTTATTTTTATCCACAACAGAATCATCATGTTCCCCGCCTTCCCTTGTCCTGCACGGTATTGCCTGGGGTCAGCACGGAATTGAAGGTTCAACATCTCGGATGGGCAGGCAGCCTGGAGGATCGGGTTCGTAAATATTTGCGTTACAAGCGCATTGATCCTAGCGGTGAGTGGGGCAATCTTGCACACTACGAGTCTATTCTCGATCCGGAACCTCGGCTGATTCCCTGGAAGGAGGGACCGTGAGATGGGCGTGGTGAGTATTCTGACGCATAGTTTCACCGACGGGTACAACCGGGAATTCGGTCGTGTATTTGGTGGTGGACTGGAGCGATATATTCTGGATCTGTGCAGTGTCATCCGAGGACTCGGGCATATTCCCGAAATTCATCAACTGTCCTATTTTGAAGCATTCCAGACTCGGACGGAGCAGATTGACGTATTTGGTTATTCGTACGACATGGATAATGTACCGGAAGCCTTTGACCGGATGGCAGCAGCAGCGCGCGGCCCCGTGATCTATGCCAGCTGTCTGTGGCAACCCATCACCTACAAACCCGGCAGTCTTGGCATCTGTCACGGCATTAACTGGGACCGTCCCGGACTGCCACTGGAGACCAAACAACAAGTCGCGGAACATATTCAACTGGCTCTGGATGGACTCGTGCGCATTGTATCCGTGGATTCCCATTTCCAGACCTTTTGCCGGGCTGCGTGCACCTATACCGATCCAAGGCAGGTTGTCCTGATTCCCAATGCGGTGGATACGTCCTATTTCACACCTGCCCCACCGACACGAACCTTCGAGCAGAAACAGGAAGACGAATGGCTTGTGGCATGGAAGAATGATCTGGCGAGGCATGAAGAAAATATTGGTGCAGTTATATCAGGAGTGCAAGCTGTAGAAGGCAAGGGTGGAACGAGTCGTGATGAAGCAGACAGTGGTAAGGCTAACGGAGATGGAGGTGGGGATACAGATAGCGATCAAGAACGAGAGGAGAAAGGAACGGTAGATCTCCATTTGCAGTTATCAAAACTGGAAGAAGCTGAGGTAGATGGCGAAACGTATAGGTTTGCTCATAATCACCGGAATTCAAAGGATTGGGCTACGGAGATTCTGGTAGAAGCAGATGCTGAGTATCAGGTTAATGGTCCGATTCAGGGACAGGTTGAAAAGAAAACTGTGGATGCCCGTATGACCTCTCCCCGACCAATTCGCATTATCTATCCACGCCGCATCAGCATGGAGCGGGGTATTATTCCAATGATGTTGGCGGCGGATAAACTACTTGGAGCCTTTCCAGATCTGGAGGTTGAATTTGCCGGGGAACTGGTTGAAGGCAGTACAGTCGGGAGAGTCTTTCGTTACTGGCATCGTACTCATCCACATGCGGAGCGAATTAACCAGCGCACGTATGATTTCCGGGATATTCGGGAGGCCTACCATCAGGCAGATATCGCTGTGATTCCAACTGTGTTCTCGGAAGGCACCTCCTATGCCTGTCTGGAAGCGATGAGCTGTGGACTTCCGGTAATTGCCTCCAATGTTGGCGGATTGAATGATCTGATTCAGGATGGTTTTAATGGACTCCTGTTACCTCCTGGTGAGCAGGAACTAACCGCCGCACTGGTACGACTTGTACAGGATCGGGCCGAGCGAGAACGACTGGGAATCTATGCGCGCGAGACTGCACTGTCCTATGATCTTGCCAGGTGGCGGAGCCGGTGGAGCACGGTGTTGGAATCTTTTTTGGCAGAGACAGGATTGAAGGAGGGAATTCGGGGATGATGGATACGCCCAAGGCAACGGAATTCATGGAATCAAGATACATTCGGCAAAGTGACCCTAAAACGGACACACTGGTCTTCCCGCTGCATCCGGCATGGTGGAGCCGTCCCTACGAATATGAATGGGCCCGGCGGTTTGCACGTCCAGACGACGTCGTCCTTGATGCAGCCTGCGGCATCTCCCATCCGTTCAAATTCTGGCTTGCAGAACACTGCCGCGAGGTTCACGCTTGTGACTGGGATGAACGTATTTTGTCTGAAGAGGCGATAAGACTGGATATTGTTTCTGATTTTGGGGAGCAAGCCGCTCAGAATCTGCCAGAATCAACTCTCGCGCGATTGCACCGTGCAAAGGCCAATCTGGCCCAGCTTCCGTACGAGTCGGGTAAGTTTGATCGGGTGTTCTGTATCTCTGTACTGGAGCATCTGGATACAGGCACGATGCTGCGAGCGTTTCGTGAATTCGCTCGGGTGCTGAAACCAAACGGACAGTTAATTGCTACCTTTGATGTGCCCGAGATGCGGCCTGATCTGCTGGAGACAATCATGGCTGTCACCGGATTAACCATTGAAGATAAGCTGAATGTGAAAGAGCCAGACGATGCCATCTGGTCTGATATGTACGGCACGCCGATCCGCTGTTTTCGAGCGGTGATATGCAAAGGTTGAGACTGATTGGGTTGCGTTGAGTTAAATGCAGAGGGGAAAATTGAGGGCTTAAGGGCTCGACCCATTAGCAACGGAACAATACACGGTTCGGGCAATGCTCCGATTACCGGTAGCTCCGTTGCTTTTGCAATTTCAATCGGATGGGCTAGTGCGGGAATATATGGGGATGTAGAGGGGTTGGAGGTTCGGGACTAGAGACTAGAAATAAGAGATTAGAGATTAGTGATTAAAGATTAAAGATTAAAGATTAAAGATTAAAGATTAAAGATTAAAGATTAAAGATTAAAGATTAAAGGAAATTATAGGTGTACCAGTAACATGTTGCACTGGTTGGTGTACTCTTTGGCATAGGCTGCGCTGGGTGCTGTCAGGCGCAGCAGGGTTTGCAGGCCCGGCGTGATTGTCGTCGCCGGGCGACCTGTGGCGGCAGGTTGCCGCGCAGTGAGTTGGGCCGATTTCGCCCATTCACGCGCCAGGCTCTGCCGCCCGGCGAGCAGCGCGAGCGTGCCCGCGAGGACTGCGTGAGCGGTGCGCTCCGAGGCGGGCACTTCGTCCGCGTGGGGCTGCTGCGTGCCGTCAGGCGTGCCGCATAGCGCAAGCAGCCCTTCGCGGACGCTCGCGGGTGCGCGCAGCAACCCGCAGCGTGCCGCAGGCGGAAGCGCTGCAAGCAACGCCAGCGCACCGCGAGGCGGCAGGGCTTGCAGCAGGCGCAGCCATGCGGCCCAGGCGCCTACGCCGGCGAGCGCTTGCGCAGCCGCGAGCACGCCGCCCGGCGCAGGCGCGGTCGGGCCGCCTGGCGCTGCGCCGCGGGGCGGGCTGCACGCCAGGCCGCTGCTGCGGGCCGTGGCCCCGCGCAGCAGCAGCGCCTCGGCGGCGTGGGCCGCGGCGGGCATCGCTGCCTGCTGGCGAGCCGCCGCTCGGGCGTTGCGCCCGCCGGGCTGCTTGTGGCCCAGCGCCCACAGCGCCAGGGTCGCCTCTGGCCCATGCTGCGCTGCGCCGCCCAGGGCTGCAAAGCCGCCCGAGCCGCGGCGTCCTCGCCCAGCTGGGCCAGCGCAAGCCCGGCGGCCAGCGGCTGTGCCCGCAGCGGGCCAGCAAGCGCCGCCGCATGGCGTAGCAGCCAATCCGGCCGATGCGCGGCAAGCGCGGTCGGGATCAACGCTTGCCATGCCGCAGGTGGCAAGCTTACCCGAGCGGCAACGCTGGCGATGGCATGCGGCCGCCCTGTGGCTGCGGCCAACAACAACAGCCGTTGCCATGCAGCCATGCTGCCGGGTTGCAGGACCAACGCCGCCGTGTATGCGGCTTCTGCCTCTGCCCAGCGGCTAGCCCGCTCATATGCCATGCCTTCCAGTGTCAGGCTGCGGTAGGTTCCAGCACCAGAGACTGATGTATACCTGCTGGCTGTAGAAGCAGCTGATTTAGCCTGTTTTAACCAGTTCAAGGCCACATCCTCTCTCCCTTGATCCAGTTCTAGTACAGCACCAAGCTCCAACAAATCCCGGAAATCCTCATACACGGGCGCCCATGCTTCCACCACAGCAAGCGCCCGTTCTGGACTGCCAATCTCTCGCCAGGCGTAAGCCGTTTTCAGCACCAGATCCGAGTGATATCCACACTCCGGCTTAAGCTGTGCCAATAATGGCTGTAACAAACGGAGTGCTTCATCATACTTCGCTTGCTGAAACCATTCTGCGGCCAGAGCATATAACAACTCCGGTTGATCACCCTCCTGATTCAACGCGAAACGAATCAACTGCATATTCCGTGCGCCTTTATTTTTGTCGGTAATCACCTGCTCCAGATATCCGTAATGAATGACTTCAAATCCAGAATGAAGCACACCTTGCGGAGCCAGTGCCATGATGGAAGAAGCAATCTCTTCATGAATTCTGCCCTGAAAGGCAATTCGGGGATCATTTCGGAACAAACGACACACCGCATCCGTCACATGCTCTTCACCGGACACACCCAGCAGACTTGTGACCTGTATCCAGTATCCCCACACGTCATCCCTACTTGCCGCTAACAACCGCATGAGTTCTGTCTTCATCTGAGGGGTCTGTACCCATACCTCATCCGCATCAAGCACCAGAATCCACGGTTTCGTAGCAGCGGCCAGTGACAGATTACGGGCTTCACTGAAATTTCCGTTCCACTCCGTACGAATTACAACGGCCCCATGGAGACGAGCAATTTCAGTTGTATCGTCTACCGAGCCTGTGTCCACAACGATGATCTCATCCACAACATCCCTGACTGCATTCAAGCACCGCTGGAGTGACCCGGCTTCATCCTTCACGATCATACACAAGCTAATCCCTATGCCCATATTCATCACCACCCCTCACCAAAGGAGTTCAGCCGCACCAATTAGCCCGCTGAATTAAGTTGAACTCCCGCTACCTGATCCCTCTCAGCTCTCAAACCCGTCCGCTCCCGGCAACTCCAGCCGAATATGCTGAACGACAGGCCAACAACGGTGCCGCTGTCCATCTGTATGCTGAGCGAACACCTCCAGATGATGGTCCGCAGCACTGACCAATCCTTTCACCAGCCAGCTTGTTCCCGTCAGGGTATCCGAAGCCCCAGGGAACGAATCAATGTCACTCACCTTCCCGTTTTCCTTTTTCCCTTCCATCTCTTTCTCCTTCTCTCCCACTCGAACGCTCTGTTCCACCGATAACCCTTCTCCAGCCAATTGCTGTCGACACATCTGAATCAGGCTATGCAGCTCTTTCCATCTCCCTGACTGTACACATCCTTCCATCATCAGTCCAAGCGCCTGCCAGCCATCATACTCTGTTCCTGCAACCGTTCCGTCTATGCTGGAGTCCATGTCCTTCTTCTTTGTCGCTCTCAGACCAACCGTTCTCCCTGTCTGCACAGCAGATTCCTCATTCGTTCCTTCACCCACCTGCGAACTACGCTTTAACCACAAGGTCAATGGATCATCTCCGTTGGCTTTCTTCCCCTCGATCCACTCCAAACGTTCGAGCCATCGTGCAGACGAGATCGCGAGCAGCCCTTTTTTCCGCTGCACAGGTTCCAATTTCAGACGCGCCTTATTCCATCTTCCCTGTTGGATTTGGAGCATCGCCTCCGCCACAGATAAACGCTCCCTCATCTCTGCAGAGGGTTGTGAGGATATACCCGATAACAATTGCAGAGCCGCATCATAACAACGAGATTGCTCCAGAATACCCAATACTTTGTGTGTGGCCTCTTCCGAACTGAGTGCAAAGCGCTCCCTCACCAGCTCTGGAATCTGATGTTCCTGCCCGGAGACTCGCATAATTCGGAATATCCGATAGAGCGGCGGTAACAGACTCGATTTGGCACGTACCGCTTCCACGTAAGCATCTACCGCACCCTCCAGATCTGCCCTTCCTTCCAGTAATCGTCCTAACGTATACCACGTCTGATAGGTGCCTATTCCTTCTTCCGTATGGTATATGGGTGGAGGTGGTCCCATACGGACAGCTTCACGGAGCGAATATTCTGCCCGATCTGCATCACCCAATGCGTCTGCACATACCCCGCGATGGTGCATCAGATCCGTGTACTCTGGAAAGAGTTCAAGCGCAGCATCGATGCGATCTAATGCCTCCTGCCAGCGATTCAGATGCTGGAGACAACGAACTTCATATTTGAACAGCAAATGCGCGTAACTGGTCACCGCAGGATCAATCCCCATCCGAGCCACACCAAACGTCTCCAACGCCCGCTCCGCTTCCCCCACACGCAGATACTCGACACCCAGATTATAGTGATGGAACGGCTGATCCGGTTCTTCCTCCACTGCCTGTTGCAGCAGGCGAACATTGCGGTTCACCTTATCTTTGCGCTCCACAATCGCCGTCTGATACCCATAATGATGGATGACCATGTCCGTCACATGAAAAGCAGCCTCTGAATTACTACGGCAAATCGCCGCCGCAATCTGCTCATGAATTCGACCTTCGAACCGGTGCTCCGGGGCATTACGGAAGAGACGTAAAACCGGATTCACGGTGACCCCCTGCTGACCCGTACCTGTATAGTTATGAATGTTTAAAAACAATCCGTCACATCCGCTGACCGCCGTCCAGCTCCTGATCTGCTCCCGCGCAGCCCTATCGAGCGCCTCGTCCGCATCAAGAAAGAGAATCCAGTCGCCGGAAGCGCGCTCCAGGCCAGCATTCCGTGCTGCGGCAAAATCTTCGCACCACTCAAATCGCACAACCAACGCGCCATATTGCTGCGCAATCTCCGCGCTGCGATCCGATGAACCGGTGTCCACTACAATAATTTCGTCCACCGCTCCCTGGACACTGGCAAGGCAATGAGGCAGCAACTCTTCCTCATCCTTCACGATCATGCATAGGGAAATTCGTTCCGCTCGCAAGCTGATTCCTCCTTTCCTTTGCATGGAAAAGCGTACGCCAGGGCATACCCTCTGTCGTTCGCAGCCTTTGTTCCAGTGCATTATGTTGTGCAGCGAGTACACCTGAAGAAGGAGATCGAACCAATTCCTGCCGAATCGCCTCCATTGCCAATCGCATGTAACATACAGCTGCTCCAACTCGGGCCTGCCACATATCAGGCTCCCGCTCCAGAGCCTGCTCGAACAGAGACAGCGCTTGATCGTTGTGGCCTTTGGCATACAGCGTTTCACCCAGCCAGAATAACCCTTCGGCATCCAGCTCACTCTCGGTCATGTACTGAATCAGGATGTTCGCGGCTACCATGGTATACCCGTGACGATACAGCAGACTTGCAAACTTTCGCCTTCGAGTTAAAGTCGTTCCCCAATGATCACACATCATCATGGCTCGCAACTCATGCAGTTGCTCAGCAAGTGTGAGCTGTCCTGTCTTTACGGCTTGCTGCACAACCTTCTCTGCTACCATTTCTGCCTGCGGACCCCATTGAATAAGCTTCTGTTCTTGTGACGCAGGTTCCATGCTTCGCGGCTCTTTCGATAGCTGATCCAGCAGTCGATCCATGACCTTCCAAACGTTCTTTTCTTGTGGAAGCGTAGTTGCGAGGAACGCCTCGGATAATCTTAATCCGTTGGCCCAACAAGCCAGTCCCCAATCCATTCTGTGCTCAGCCAGCAGATTGACTTCATACACACACCCCACGCTCCAGTGTTCTTCTGCCAGTTGCAGTGCTTCGGAAACCCTATTCGCACACAACATCCAATGTATTTGATCCGCTACATGGATACGAGCAGTACACGCATCTGTATCCAGTATTTTCAATGCCTGTTCATATGCTCCACAGCCTGTTAGAACATAAATCACCTTCACCAGATGATCCTCATTTGTCACTGCATATGAATGGGGCATTTCACCACAAATCGAATCACCGTGACCCGATTTCTCGATTCCTCTGCATCTGGCGAGCAATGTTTCTGCTATGTTCTCATCCGTTTCACCGGAGTGTTGCAGCACATCTGCCAACCCGGCCCATGCCGGAGCATATGTGAACATGCTGTCCAGAGCCAACCCGTACAGATGTGCAGACTCTTTATAGAATCTCCGTTTCTGAGCAAGTCTTGCCATCGCAGTATAGGCTCTGTAACTGTTAGAACCCGCTTCCGTTACATATGACGCGTCTAACATGCTACCGCCATTACTCTGTCCAACACGGTCCGTTCTCTCCCGGCAATCCGTTGCTCGAGCATACGATTGATATGCACGCTCCTCCAAACCTTGCAGCTCCAACGTCTCTCCATACAACAGGTGCAGATCAGCATAAGATGGATAACGCTGTCTTTCCACAGCCAGAATTGCATGCGCCTCGTTGTAACGTTCCGATCCCACAAGGGTCTTTGCATAATCTCTAACCAGTGTAGGTCGATATGGTGCGAGCAACTCTGTCAGGTGTAATGATTCACTGAACGCTTCAATTGCCTTTTCGACCTCACCAAGCTGGCAATACGTTACTCCCAGATTGTACAGGTGAAAAGGCTGTGCAGGCTCATCTGCGAGTTCCCGCTCAATCAGTTTCAAATTACGTCTTGGCTTATGCTCTTGCGCAATCGTTGAAGCCAGATATCCATCATGAACCAGACATAGTGGAGCAAGCGGTTCAGTTTCGATCAATTGGCTTTGTTCTCCTGTACAGGTCTCGCTCTTATCCATATCACCAGCCACTTCTTGGCTTGGGCCACTACGAACCAATTGCTCATGAATACGCCCCTTGTATCGATATCCTTGATGAGCACGGAATAATCTCACCGGCTGGGAGATTACCCTCTCTTCCACCCCTTCACCGTATCGATTCTCTATGGTAATACGTAATCTTGAAATGCTTTTATGGACTTTAGGTAAATAATTCAGCAGTTCTTCCAATCCCTGCGTAACGTACTCATCCGCATCCAAACACAGGACCCATTCCGTGCTCGCCAGAGGCAGACTGATATTTCGTGCATGGGCAAAGTCATCTTGCCAGCAGGCGTGCAACACCGTTGCTCCGTACGTTCTGGCGATCTCGGGTGTACGGTCAGATGAGCCGGTATCAGTGATAAAACATTCCGTGCTGATATACTTCAAGCTGTCGAAACAGCGGGGCAGGTGATGTTCTTCATTTTGCACAATCATATGAATTCCAAGTAAACGGTTCTTCAAATGCAACCACCTCCAATACAAAAAAGTACATGAAGTCCACCAAAGGAACTCCATGTACCTATATGACAAATAAATGGGTTATGTGCCTTGTCCATTGAAGAACACATCAATCGTGCTTGGTGCGCCGATTAGGCTGGAGCGGTAGGAAAGACGCGTGTATTTGAGAAAACGCTGCGGTACCAATACATCGACTGACCCTGACAAAATGCCCGTTACCGTCGTTACATCCGTGTACCAGTTCGTTCCGTTGGCGCTAATCTCAACAAGAGCATCTACCCGGTTTACACCCGGCCCCCGGTTATATACAAAGAAAGAATACGTGCCAAATACACTGGTCGTAACCGCCGGGAGCGCTGTGAAGGTGTTGGCGGTCGGGGTGCTTATGAGTTGGGACTCCTGAAAACTCTTCTGTGAAATGGACGTCACACTGCTAAGTGTTCCCGCGGTAATTGTAGCACCCAGCACGCTGGTGATTGTACCATTTAGCAGGTTTGTCAACGTCCCCGCAGTTACCGTTGCGCCAAGTACGCTTGTAATGGTTCCGTTCAATAAGTTTGTCAGTGTTCCGGCGGTAATCGTTGCTCCCAATACACTCGTGATCGTACCATTCAGCAAGTTCGTCAACGTCCCCGCTGTTACCGTTGCACCAAGTACACTGGTAATGGTTCCGTTCAACAGGTTCGTCAGTGTTCCTGCGGTTATTGTCGCTCCGAGTATACCTGTGATGGTACCTGCTGTAATCGTGGCTCCGAGCACACTCGTAATCGTTCCCGCCGTAATCGTCGCTCCCAATACACTTGTAATCGTACCATTCAGCAAGTTTGTCAATGTTCCTGCGGTCACCGTGGCTCCGAGCACACTCGTGATCGTTCCGGCGGTAATCGTTGCTCCCAATACACTTGTAATCGTACCATTCAGCAAGTTTGTCAGTGTTCCGGCGGTCACCGTGGCCCCGAGCACACTCGTGATCGTTCCGGCGGTAATCGTTGCTCCCAATACACTTGTAATCGTACCATTCAGCAAGTTCGTCAGCGTTCCGGCGGTCACCGTGGCTCCGAGCACACTCGTGATTGTACCGTTCAACAAGTTTGTCAGCGTTCCTGCTGTTACGGTTGCCCCGAGTACACTTGTAATCGTTCCCGCCGTGATCGTTGCTCCTAATACACTTGTGATCGTACCATTCAGCAAATTCGTCAATGTACCTGCTGTTACTGTGGCTCCAAGCACACTGGTAATCGTACCTGCTGTGATCGTCGCTCCAAGTACACTCGTGATCGTTCCGTTCAGAATGTTGGTAATGGTTCCGGCGTTAATTGTAACCGTGGTCAGACCTGAGATGTTACTGATCGTTCCGTCCAAAATAATACCAACCACGTTCCCGCTTGTATCCGTTCTGACAGGCTGGGCTGTGCCTGTACTATCCTGACCAAAAATCAACGTTCTCAGATTATCCGGATTCGTATTAAACGTTGTAAAGTTAGGCATGTGTCTCGTCCTCCTCCCTGGTCAAATCTGTGAGATCATACTCCCTTATGGCATACGCTGCGCCTGAAAGTAAACATCGAGCCGGGTCGGCTGATCCGGTTCAACGGATCGAATTGCAAGCCGGGTATAGTGCAAAAATCGCAATGGTACCAGCGCTTTGGTCTGGCCTCCCGCGACCACCTCCTGGCTGTCCACAGCATAATCCACGGCATTGGGGCTGATCTGGATCTGTACAATAGCCGGATGTTTGCCCCGATTCACAACGCCATAGGTACACATGCTGAGTGATGAGGTGTCTTGTGCCGGGAGTGAATCCATGCTGCTACTGGTTTCGGCTCCGACATACGTATGCTCTGTAAAACAATGAATAGCACCAGGGAGTTTCGTACGTGAGGAAGCACCCTGCTTGAACCGGGGACGAGTAATCCGGGAACAAGGGGGTTTCAGCAATTTAGCGCGGCAGGAATGACGGGAGCGACGGCGACTGACATATTTAGTTGGTTGCTTCGTTCTCTTCTTGCTTTGCTTCGCTGTTCGACTCATCTCGATTTCCCCTTAAAAAATGTGCTTACGCATCGTATGCCCGGATTGGATATACGGGCACGGCAACCGCCGTTATTTCCAGATATACGGCTCAGTCCCCAATCCATTTGCTTCTTTTCACATACACTGCAAGTACAATGAAATGCGAATCAAGAGGCACCCTTCGTAATCAAAAGCGGACTTTTTGAACAACCTCTATAAGTTAATCTGGTCTATGGGAGGTGGATGAGATGACCAACTATAATGTATTCAACCAATCTAATCGTCCCCTGTTTACTCAACTGACCAATACCTTCTCAGCCCCGGGCATTGAAGCGTCACCAGACAGCGGTGCAGCTGCTGCAGGCAGTTTTTTTGCCCTGACGACCAACAATACCTTAATTCCTTCCAACCAGAGTCTTCTTCTACAGATCCTGAATGCGGCCGGCAGCGGCCGAACAATACGTATATCCAGCCTCACAGGAGGCACAACAGCGGCAGCTACTCTTGTTATCTATTCAGGAGGAACCGTGACTGCTGGTAGCACGCCAGTGCCCGTCAATACGTTACTTGGAAATACCAATGCCAGTGTAGTTACCACAAGACAAAATACCGGTACCCTGGGGGGAACCTTCACGAGCATTGCAAGTATTCCGCTCACTGCAGGAATGTATTCACTGGGTCTGAATGGCTCAATTATTGTTCCACCGGGACAAACATTATCCATTAGCGTAGGCACGGGGAATCAGACTGCAGCCATTAATCTGTTCTGGTGGGAATTCTGAGTTTGATCCTGATAAAAGGAGGTGCACACTGTGCCAAATAATAATGTATTCAACCCGTTAAGCCAGCCCGTCTATACGTCCAACACCAACACGTATATTTCTCCCGGCATTGTTGCACCTCCGGAGAATAATGCTGGCAGTACAGGCAATCTGTACAATGCAGGTTCCACCAACTCCACAACACTGGGGTTGCTGGGAGGAACGGTGATCGCCACCGTACAATTGGCCAATCCAGCAGGGAGTGGGAAAACCCTATACGTATCACGACTCTCCGGCGGAATCACGGTATCACTCAATCTGTTATCTTCCTTCAGTGGTTCCATGAGTCTGAGCGCTAATGGAACACTGACATCGCCTACCACACTCACGCCAGTAAACAGCAATCTTTCCAGCAGCAATACCAGCGTAGCCACGGTACGCTTCTCTGCTGCTACACCTTCAGGAGCGACGCCATTGATGGCTATGCCCCTTCAAGCAGGGCCGTTTCTGTCCAATGAATTTGGCCGTTACGTGGTTCCTCCGGGTCAAGCGATTAACCTCTCTGTCAGCGGATCACTTTCGGTTGGTGGGCTGATGGCCTCCACTGCTTATTTTGCTTGGTGGGAAGTATGATTCGTTCAATATATAACATTCTAGGATAGCAAACGGCCGACAGACATTAAAAAGAACCGGCATATGCCAGTTCTCGCCATGTTTTAATCTCTTTAGTGTCTATCTTTCTTATTTCCCTAAAAGCATATGGATTTGTACTTCGAAGATCGAACCATCAAAAAAGCACTCTATCATAATCCGTTACCTCTACCGATTGTTCAGCACAGAGCATAATGAATTGCTCCCACTCCGGTTTTAATAAGTTATCTACACTTATACCTTCTAAGTAGTTACGAGAATGTAATGGCCACCTAATGTGGCGGCGACACGTAAAAATTCATGCTTGCAGTGTGTTATATTCTCACGGACATAAAATCGATTCATTTAAGATCAAAAAGAGCACCCGTATGGATGCTCTCTAAGAATGAGTAAAACGATGATTTATTATTCAATGCACTTCTTTCTTTTTGTCCATTTCAGCCCATACTAGATAAATAATTCCTAGACATAGTGCAATTATTTCTGGGACAAAAGAAAAGGATCTAGTAACTGACAAAGCGTACTCAAACATACCCTCACCTAAAACATTATCTTTGCGGCCCATAATTGCCGCAACAATAAAATGTGTACTATTTCTCGAAATAAACAATATGGCAGAGATGACAAGGAGGGTAATACCAGCTGCCCGTTTATTCATATAATCATTCCTCCTTGGTATCAATAGATTTGTTTTAATTCGGAACTGTATCAGTTTCCATTATTACATAGAGCCCATCAGGCAATCCTGCATTTCCTTTTTTCGCGATATAAACGTCTAGAAAATATGTCTCATCAGTTATTTTCACATTGGTCTTACCATCGAAGTTCCATAGTTCTTCATACATTGTACCAAAAGAATTACTCATGTTGGGAGTATATTGCATCCATGAGTATTTTTTTGGAGGTATTGGTTGAGCAATTGAATCAGTGTTAGAGTATGAGTTGCTCCACGATGCCCCTACTGATACCCCTGCAGTAAATGCTTTTTTTGTATGAGAAGCGGATAAACTAACGTTACTCGTAAAGGATTGTGAAGCCGCAAAGGAGATAGTTCTAGTGGCAGTTTGTGTCCCAGAATTATAAACCGGAACGGAAATTCTGCGAGCTAAATTTTGCCGATACACTGTAGGTACGAAGCCAGCCTGAACGTATCTACTTCGATCAATCAAAGCAAATGGTGTAATCAAATCATCATCATTAGAACGACTCTTTAAATCCCCAATATTAATTCTATTAGTCATAATACTTTTCTGTGCCTCTAAAAGTTGTTGTTTTTCCTCATTTTCCTTTATTAAAAGATCATACTGCTCAGTATTAAGCTCTTTTTTCACCCCATCTTCAACGATAAATGCTCTTGATACATTAGACTCGGCCGAGACTGTATTTTCAGTTTCAGCAAAAGCAGCTGAGCTGGTACCTCCTACCAGTGCTACTACTAAAGACAGAATTACAGGAAACTTCAACTTCAACTTCATTTTTCACTTTCCCCTCTCTTAGGTTTATTTACGTACAACCAAATACAATTAATGTATTAAATGTATCTGATTATAATAAGAACACCTTATCTCAGTGTAAAGTTATGGAATTTTATAAAAAAATAATAATTTATTATCCATATGAGAAAATAACATCCATATTTATAGGTTTCCACACCAGATCCAAGATATAATCACTAAAAAAATACCGATGAGGATCACCGTTTCTTTGAATATTCAAGCTCAATCAGAACAACACGTACTCTTCATCTAAGAATAGTTTTGGGAATTGATCTCTCACTTTTTCTTCCTTAGAATTTACAATCATTTTATAAGAAAATAGTTGAGCCTCACTGCTCCAGGGTTTAGTAACCTATAATTCACGGATTCTTTCCTCTTATTCATGTTCAGGATAAGGAACTATATCAGGATCAAGTAATGCATCATCAATTCCTAAAATATTGAAGATACGCTTGTCGTATCTTATTTACATGTAAGTTCGCTTCTCTCGGCTTTGGTAAAACCATGATTATCTCCTCACTCTTTTATGGTAGGAACAGCTAGCTATTAAGAGAGCCCCAAGTTTTAATACGGCTAGTTGTCTGACTGTGGATACAATGATGTTAGGAATCGGGTCAAAGCTGTCAGGCCGATTCCTGCGGAATGTTCTCTTTGGCTTCCGTTATGAGAGGCTGTTTCCTCTCCCATAAGATACGTTGTAGCAGTATGCCGGCAAGACCAATTACCAGCGTAGCGAGACCGATATATTGAAAGGTGGGGCTCGGCCCCGCAACTCGAATGAGCGCTCCACCTGCAAGTGGAGCTACAACCAGTACAACACTGGATAACGAGTTTTGAATGCCAAAGACGCGCCCTACATAGGCAGAAGGGGTCTCTTTTTGCAACAAATAATTCAGTGTTACCATAAAGAGTCCATTACCCAGCCCAATGCAGAGGCCCCAGATAATGACCCAAATTTCGGGTGTTTGTGGGCCGATCCACCCCAGCGCAGCGATTCCAGCACCCACGAACAGATATCCTCCACCCAGTCCCCACCCATACCCAATTCTAGGCAAGCGATTTAACAACAAAATGATGAAAACTGCCCCGGCTCCTGCCGAAGACCCCAACCATCCGAGCAGTGATTCATTACCTGGCTTGATCTCCCGAAACAGAGTCGTAAACTGATAATCAATCATCAGAATGGCCATGAGTCCAAAACAGCCGAACAAAATCGTACTCAGCACGGTGCGACTGCTCTGTATAAAACGCCAGCCTTGCTTCCACTGGGAGAACAAAGATTCCGATCCATCTTTTTCACTAGCAGCACTTCCATCTGATTCAACGGACTCCGACTTCTCCATCAAACGCCGCAAGGGCCATAATACCGCACCTGACAATAATCGGGTACAAGCATTAATGACAATACAGATTTGTGGTGAAAAGAAGGCCAAAATGACTGCACCTAGAAGTGGTCCCGCCACTTTCGAACACTGGCTCACAAAACCGTTTAGGGACGATGCCTGAAACAGATGCTCCTCTGCCACCACCTGGCGGGTTAACGCCTGCTGAGCTGGAACGTGGAACACTCCCATCATGGCCCGCAGGGCAAGAAGTGGAAGCAGCCAAGCCGGGCTTGGTGCGAATAAAATAGCAACTGTTAATCCCACGGTGATCACGTCACACAAGATCATGATCTTTACTTTGTGCAGTCGATCAGCCAGAGCACCTGCAAAGGAGCCCAGCAGTATGCCTGGGACAGCCATACATACAGGAATAAGGGCAATGATCAGCGGATCGGCGCCCCAGCGGTAGGCCACCATCACCTGGATGGCAAGTGCATCGAACCAATCTCCAAACGTAGCCAGTGAGTATGCGATAAACATGCGGACAAACTGGAGGTTAGTCCATAAGCTTTTGGAAGATTCCGCAGATGAGGCGGGTGATTCGGTGGATTCATTGGATGTGGGTTCATTTGAAATGACGGTCATACATGTACTTCCTCCCTTGATTACAGCCGTTAGCGGTCTGTATGTTCCTTGGCTGTAATCATAAGGGTGTTATATCAGAGGAAGATCAGAGGATGGGGAGGTAGGAGATAAAAAGTTACGTATTTCATCTACAATTTGTTGTCCATATGCGGGTACAACGTAACTTTTGCCGATCTCTGCATACACTTGACGATACTTACTGCGAATTCTGCCTTCGATTCGATGATGACCCAGGAATAGGAGAA
The DNA here is from genome assembly GCF_045040715.1 of Paenibacillus sp. FSL H7-0942. Taxonomy (NCBI): domain Bacteria; kingdom Bacillati; phylum Bacillota; class Bacilli; order Caryophanales; family Paenibacillaceae; genus Paenibacillus; species Paenibacillus sp. FSL H7-0942. Next base: position 6,614,069 of record NZ_CP150279.1, read on the forward strand.
TCTGATATGCAGCATTCAGATATACCGGTGCGTTCAGCGACATCTTCAATACATCCAGACCGTCATCCATTCTTAACTCTGCCTCACGAATCCGTCCCTGCCGAAGTAACCATAATCCTTCCATCACCTGAAAACGTCCGATCTCTCGCAGATAGGGTGCATCCTTCAATCCCGCTCGCAGGACTGCCATCTGAGCCTCAACAGCTTCGCCGCTGCCACCCCACAGTTCCACATACAACGCTGCAAGTGCTACAGGCAGTCTGAAATTCTTGAGCTCGTCAGTCTCTATTACACGATATGTTTCTTCCAGCTGCTCTTTGGCACGTTGATATTGGCCCACCTCTACATAAACTTCAACGATGTTCAGAATGCGGAGTTCGCGAAGCTGATCGGCAGACAATGCAGCTGAACTCAAAGCTTTCTCATACAGCTGTATACTATCCGCTGGCTCGATCAGGGGGTGCACGAAAATCAGTAGCCAGTATAGACGCTCCTCAAAGGGAATTTCCTTTGTTGTAATCAGCCATTCCAGATCTCCCTGTATAAAACGGATATACAACTGATAATACGGGACAATCTGAATACCGAGTGTTTCCTGCTGTTGGACCAAGGTCTGTATGGCGTTTCCCTGCCCAAACAAGTGATATTTACGAAGTAATCCGTGAATGACCTCCTGCATTTCTGGGTCCTGAGCAGAGGGGCTAGCGGTTAGAGCGGACTTGTTCTCATGCACAGCAAGCCGATATCCATAGCCCCTTACTGTATCCAGACGGATCTCATCCCAGCGTTTCAATTTCTTGCGCAGGCGATAGATATGATCGTCCACAGTGCGTTCAACCGGATATTCAAGCGGCCATACCCGATCCAGCAGTTGACTGCGGGTGAAGGCTTTCTCCTTGTTTTCATACAGGAAATGCAGCAGTGCAAATTCCTTGGCGAGTAGACAAATGGATTCCGTTCGCCGTGTTACCGTATATGTCCCTTCATCCAATTGCAAAGACATGCCTGGTTCCTCCTACTATGTATAATTCGCTGATCCGAAATCGTATAGATTCATTCCATTTTTTCAACGTGTTCAACATACCACAAAAACCCTTTGCGAGAACGCAAAAGGTTTTTATCGTCTATCTTATAGATGGCTTAGATTGTGGGTTACGGTACGTATATCTGTTCTTCCAACAAGTGTTCCCTTGTCTTAACCCAGCACGACACGATCATCTGCCATTTTTTTGCCGCTAATCCGTTCGAATTCACCAAGCAACTCAGGGACAGTCAACGTACGCTTGCGCTCTTCGCTGACATCCAGAATTATTCGGCCTTTGTCCATCATGATCAGACGGTTACCCAGACGAATGGCCTGCTCCATATTGTGCGTCACCATCAATGTAGTCAGTCTCATCTCACGCACAAGTGTCTCCGTTAGTTCCGTTATCAGTTCGGCACGTGATGGGTCAAGGGCTGCCGTATGCTCATCCAATAGCAAAATTTGCGGCTGGGTAAACGTAGCCATTAACAGGCTAAGTGCCTGGCGCTCTCCGCCAGACAAGAGACCCACTTTTGCATTCGGCCGCTTTTCCAGTCCAATTCCCAGCTTCTCCAGTTGCGTGTTGAAAATCTCCCGTCTGGCACGGGTAACTCCGAAGCCCAGTCCGCGTCCTTTGCCACGTTTGTATGCCATCGCCATATTCTCTTCAATGGACATATGTGGTGCTGTTCCTGCCATCGGGTCCTGAAATACTCTGCCAATCCAGCTGCTACGTTTATGCTCCGGCAGGTTTTTAATGGAGCGGTCATTGATCAGCACATCACCCATGTCCGGCTTCATCACACCCGAAATGATGTTCATCAGCGTGGATTTACCCGCTCCGTTACTGCCAATCACCGTCACAAAGTCTCCCGGATTCATTGTCAGATTCACACCAACCAGCGCGGTCTTCTCATCCGTTGTACCTGGGTTGAACAGCTTGGTTACTTGCGTAATCTCCAGCATGATCACATACCTCCCTTCGCCTGATGACCCCCGGATCGCATCAACTCTTCCGTTCGTTTGCGAGCCAGACTACGCTGCTTCATGGAGCGTTGCATCGTTGGGAATACAAGAGCAATAATAACGATCACCGCGGTGATCAACTTCAGATCAGATGTATCAAACCATTCCACTTGAAGCGCAAGCGCGACCACAATCCGGTAAATGATTGAACCAACGATCGCTGCAAGTGTAGCCCAGAATACCGTTCTTGCTCCAAGAATGGCCTCACCGATAATGACGGAAGCCAGTCCAATAACGATCATACCGATGCCCATCGTGATGTCTGCAAAACCTGATTGCTGTGCAATGAATGCACCAGACAGGGCAACCAATCCATTGGATAAGCTGACACCTACAATGGTAGTCACATCCGTATTTGCACCAAAGCTGCGAATCATACGTTTGTTATCACCTGTCGCGCGGAGTGCCAGTCCAACATCTGTTTTCATGAACAGATCAAGCATGATTTTAAACACCAGCACCACGATGATAATTAACACCATGACATGCTCACCTGAGAATGGATTATCCATACCCATAATGGATTTATTCGGTGCGCCAAGAATACGCATATTAATGGAGTAGAGCGCGATCATCATCAAAATCCCGGATAATAATCCGTTGATTTTGCCTTTGGTATGAAGCAGACCTGTACAAGCCCCAGCCACCATGCCGCCAGCCATTGCCGCCAAACAGGCTAGCCAAGGAGAGAAGTCATTGGAGATCATAACCGCCGCGATTGCGCCTCCTGTTGTAAAACTTCCGTCTACGGTAAGGTCAGGAAAATCGAGTATGCGGAACGTAATATACACACCAAGTGCCATCAGTGCGTATAAAAGCCCCAGCTCGATCGCCCCTTCAATTGAATTCCAGCTTATACTCACACTACTTCCTCCCTGTCTATCGAAAAGAATGAGGCGAACCCGTTGCATGTCCGCCTCGCATCCATACTGCCGGATTGCATTCCGGTCAGATTATTGAATAATGTTGTTTTCCTGGTCTTTAACTTCCGCTTTCATCTCATCCGTAACCGTGATACCTTGGGCTTCAGCCGCTTTCAGGTTCAGGATCAGATCCAGTTTGTCCGGAACGGTGACTTTCATATCACCAGGTTTTGTACCATTTTTCAGAATGTCCGCGGCCATCTCACCAACCTGATATCCATGGTCATAATATTTGAAGCCAACGGTTGCAAAAGCTCCTTTTTCAACAGTATCCCGATCACTGGAGAAGAACGGAATTTTATTACTGTTTGCCGTTTGGATGATCGTATCAACCGCACTCACGACAGAATTATCCAGTGTAATGTAGAAGGCATCTACTTTGCCAACGAGGGAATCCGTAGCCTGTTTTACTTCTGATGTATTCGTAACTGGTGCTTTCACCAGCTTGATATTATGTGTTGCGAGCGCTTTTTCAGCGTTATCTGCCATAACCACCGCATTTGGTTCACCTTCGTTAATGACCAAGCCCACCGTTTTCACATCCGGCAGATTTTTGGCGATAAAGTCAGCCAATTGTACAATAGCCTCCGGATTCGTATCGGATGCACCTGTAACATTGCCGCCCGGCTTATCCATATCGGTCACCAGTTTGGCACCCAACGGGTCTGTTACCGCTGCGAACAACAATGGCTTGTCCTTCACTTGTTGAGCCAGCGCCAGCGCAGATGGTGTTGCGATTCCGAGTACGAGATCATTTTTGGAATCACCCGAGATTTTCTGTGCAATGGACAAGTTGTTCGTCGAATCACCTTGCGCGTTATTGTAATCGATTTTGAGGTTCTTGTTCTCTTCAATGCCCGCTTCCTTCAGGGCTGCGATGAATCCTTCACGTGTAGCATCCAGAGATGGATGTTCAACAATCTGCGAGATGGCAATCTGGTATGATTTTTCCTCGCTGCCTCCACCTGTTGTAGTCCCTGATCCTTCGGATTCCGTACCTGTACCGCTGTTATTTCCGCAACCTGCCGCAACGATCATTGAAGCAACCATCATCAGTGACATCCAAAATTTCTTTTTCATGTGTAAGAACCCCTCTCCATCTTATAAAATGTGGTTACCCTTATCGAGATTCCATTGACACGATAGGGCGGGACAAAACAAACGCTTCAACGCATTGTTGCTTTGATCGACAAAAGCAGACAAATATAGACTTTTCTCATGCGACTGAAGTCCATGACCCGTGTTGGTGTTTTATTGTTCCCCTAATATTAAGGGGCGTCCTGATATCCGTCAATGGTTGAACCGCTTCCAATTTACTTTCATCGTATGGTTGTGATAGAAAACATTACATAAATAAAAAAAGCAACCCGCAAGTTATGCGAATGGCTCGTCAAGAAGCTGTAATGTGCTTAGCGCTTCACGTTGACCAGCTGCACCAAGCCAACGTGTTAGCGCCAAACAATAAAATTGTCCTTTCTCCAATGCTAACGAACCCGAGACATCTTATTGGGGTAATAATCACGATATGCAAATCCTAACGAACCTCATACTCGTTATTCATTCTAATATTAGAATTCGATACCGAGAATCGGCCAAATTAAGCAAAATAGCGCCTTTACGATTCGTTAAATTTTGAAAAGATCTTTGGAGAGGAAAATAGCGTCTACAGGGTTCGTTAGAGAAATTTCTTTCATACAGTTTCACGTAACGCAGGATATAAAAAAAGAGATGGCCTCGACGAAACTCGATACCATCTCTTCTTCTTTACACTTTGAATATCTTTTATTATCTTTTTTTCAAACTCTCACCCAGTTAATTTCCCGACGCTTCGCGAATCTCATACTTGCACCTTTTGCCGCCATCGGCGTAACATTCGGTACGCTCCACCTCAGCTTGAAGTAGCGAGCGAAACAGTTCCAGTTCACAGCGGCAAGCCTGTTTGTAGACACTCGCGACTTGCACAATCGGGCAGTTCATTTCCGTAATGACGTAGGTTCCATCGTCTTCTCTGGACGCATCCGCCATATATCCGTTGGCATTCTGGATTCGCGCGAGTTCCTCCACCCGTCCGGCCAGATCCTGGCCCTCCATCTGTGGCAATCCGCTACGAAGCAGTTTGTCCCGGCGACTCTCGAACAATGCATCCACCACACCGCTACCGGCAGAGTCAGACAATTCTTCAAGCAATTCCAGCGTAAGGGACGAATATGATTTTGGAAAAAAGCTGTCCCCGCGTACCGTCAGCTGGTACACCGAGGACGGACGTCCGGCCGTAGCCCGGGCCTCCCGAACCTCGATCCATCCGTCCTGCTCCAGTGCCGTCAGATGACGACGAATGGCCATGCCAGTCAGACCCAGATCAGCTGTCATTTCCCTTGCGGTCAATGTACCTTGCTGCTTCAGCATGAACAAAATCCGTTCACGCGTCGTTCGTTCCTCTTCGCGCTTCACGATCAGCACCTGCTCTCCTGCTTATGCGTGTACCGGTGCTGCCTCCCGGCAGGCATCCGAGCAAAAGCGGTTATGCGTCTCTTCGCAATCCTCACAGCTTACATGCTGCAGGTTGCAGGTTGGACAATTAATATATCGGTCATGTGTCGTTCCACAGTGATAACAGCTAGCAATGACAATATCCTCTTCTGTCCGGTTAATCGGTACAGAGATGCGCTCGTCAAACACGTAACACTTGCCATCGAACAGATGGCCTTGTACTTCCGGATCTTTACCGTACGTGACAATACCGCCGTCCAATTGAGCCACATCCTGGAATCCTTCATTGATCATGAACCCAGTCAGCTTCTCGCAGCGAATGCCGCCAGTGCAATAGGTAATAATCGTTTTGTCCTTCATGTCGCCCAGGTTCTCACGGATCCACTCCGGAAACTCACGGAACGACTCAACATCTGGACGAATGGCCCCACGGAAGTGACCAATTTCGTATTCATAATCATTGCGACCATCGATAACGATAACGTCATCACGTTGTAGATGTTCATGGAACTCTTTCGGCGAAAGGCGTTTGCCGCTAGTCACATTTGGGTCAAGTTCATCTTCCACACGGAAGGTTACCAGCTCTGCTTTGTGACGAACAAAGATTTTTTTGAACGCATGCTCCTCGACATCATCAATCTTGAACACCATGTCGCTGAACAGCGGATTAGCCAGCATATCTTTCATGTACTGTTCCGTCTGTTCTGGCGTTCCGGATACCGTACCGTTAATGCCTTCGGATGCGATCAGAATACGGCCTTTCACACCCAGGTCCTTACAGTATTGCAGATGCTCTTGTGTAAACGTCTCTGGGTCTTCAATCTTCACGAACTTATAATATAAAAGCACGCGGTACGCGCTGTTACACATGTATATCACCTGTTCCTATTCCATGTTGTTATTAGCCGGATCATCCGGCAAGACGACTACGTTGCACCCTTACTGTTAAAAAGAAAATAAACAGCCGCCCGAAACATCGTCTCGAACTGCTGCCTGACATTCGACTTTTATTCCTGCATTCTAGTTTATCGGAAGCGGAACAGCTTAGTCAATATAAATGTATAGAAAGGCATGAAAGATATGGAACATATCTTTCTGCACCATTCACCCTATTCCGAGATCGTAATGACCGAGGTTACAAAGTGATACGATTCATTCTCCAATACCGCCTGCGATAACAGGATTTTATTTCCTTTCGGGCTCCAGGCGAGTGGGTCAGAAGCGTTGTCCATATCCGCCGAGATCTGGAACTGTTCTGCTGACTCCGTGTTGGAGACAAACAGCCCTTTCTCATTATCATTCTCGGAATTGATCGTATACGCAATCTTGGAATCATCACCCGACCAGCTTGTGCCGAAAATCTGTGTACCTCTGGCAAGCGTGGCCTTCTCATTGCCTTCCAGATCGGTGAGCACCAGCGCCCGTTTGGTATCCGCCGTTCTTTTCACAATCGCAAGCCTTGTTCCATCATTAGATGGGATGACCCACTCCACACTCTTCAGCACCTGTTTTACGTCACCCGTCTTCGCATCGTATGCATTCAACTGGCCGTCCTCGCCCGTAATATAATAGAGCATATCGCCTGACACCTTGATACTCCGTACATTGAAATTACCTGTTTCCACCAGTATCTTTGTTGTACCGTCCACACTTGCCGAGATCAGATCACCCTTCATATTTGGGAAAACGACATGTTCATTATCCAGCCACGCGCCCTCTTGGATAAATCCATCCTCCTTGCCAGCAGGGGTTGTCTCCCCGTTATGCAGATTCAGGAAGTAGCCTTTACCCGTATTTTCCTCCGGTTCCCGGTAAAACAGATACTGACCATCCGGTGACACCAGCGGTGCACCCAGACTGGCTTCACTTTCCTTGAGCGGCGTGTCGGTGCCTTTCGTCAGATCATACATATATAAGTTGTGCGGGTATCTTTCCTGGCCTTCAACCATGACGGGTTTCAAGGACTTGTTCTCCTTGTCGGATACAATCCAATCATCACTAAGCCATGCAATTCCGCGCATATTCGGCAATTTATCAATCTTCTCCAGCTTGAAGCTCTGGTACACGGACGTGTTGGTATTATCTTTTACCGTAATATCCGTGCCCGTTTTCCCACCTTGTGCGTTGCCCCCCGGCTCCGTTATTCCCCCACATGCCGCTGTCGTTAACAGGGCAATGGCTCCGAACGTGCCCAAAGCTGCTTGTTTCCAATTCATGATGGTCCCCCCTGGTTTCTCTTGCTATAGACCAAGCATATACATCGCATACTTCCAAAGTTATTCAGACTTGTTTCGAACTTGTAAACTTGAATCAGCCAAAGGGAACATGAGCTGGAACGTCACACCTTCCCCATCTTCTGGATCACTCGACAGCAGGGTGATTGTACCGCCCTGTTTTTCAACAAACTGCTTCACGAGAGATAGCCCCAGTCCGGTTCCACCGGTTTTTCTGGCTCTGTCTTTGTTCACGGTGTAAAAGGGTTCAAAAATCTTCTCCCGCGCCTCTGCCGGAATTGGCGTACCCGAGTTATAGATGCGAATGATCGCTTGACGCTCCTGCATCCGCAGTTCACTCTTCACCCGGATCACACCATCCGGAACGTTATATTTGATGGCATTATCCAGCATGTTGATGAAAATATGCATAAGACTCTCCCGATCGCTGCGGATCACCGCCGGTTCAAGATCCAGTTCCATGTTCAGCGCAAACTTCTCCGCTTTCCCACGCATCCGGCCACAGGCATCCTTCAGTAGAGCGCTGACCTCTACATCTTCGGCCTGGTTCTCGAAGTCATACTTCTCCAGAGCAGATAAATGTAAGACTTTCTCGACCATCTCGTACAGCCGCTCCGTTTCTTTGCCAATGTTACTCGTGGCATCATCAAGCAGTTGCGGATCATCCTTATACATGTCGAGCAGCTCCACATAAGCTTTGATCGATGTCAGTGGTGTCTTGAATTCATGGCTGATGTTACCGATATATTGTTTCTGCTGCTGTTCCAGCGCTTGAAGTTTCTCAATCGCCAGTTGCAGCTTCTGCTGCTCCGCATGCATGGCTGTGATATTTTGCTGAATGGATGTACTCATATAATAAATGCCCTGCCCCAGCTCCCCCAACTCATCCTTGCGCTTTAAAGGAGACTCCGTAATGTAATTCCCTTCGCGAATGGAATCTGCGGACCTCTTCAGTCGGGTAATTGCAACGGCAAACCGATTGTAGAACAGATAACCTAATATGAAGCTCAGCGCAACAACGACAATGCCCGCCCATATGAACAATTGAAGGATGCGAGTATAGAATTCATGGTAGCTCTGGACCGGATATTGCATCCATACAGCACCCATCTGTCCATCCGGACCGTCCAGTGGTGCGGCGTAGAGCAAGGTATCCCCTTGTTCATGATAGGCAATTTTATTTTGCAGTGCATAGTTGAGCGTATCCTGAACAATCGCACTCTCCCCAGAGCTGATCGATGAACCGACTTGCTGGCCCTTCATATCATAGAGAGCAATGGGCAATCCGGTAGAATTGGCTAGTTCCTGTGCAAGCCTGCGGCCGTTTTGCTGTAAAAAAACGTCCTGTTCGAGATGAACGGACTCCGTATAGTAGGCTTGTCTCACGTTCAAGTTGACCAGCCGTGTCTGTTGGGACAGAATACCCTCAATCTGTGACTGCTGATTGCGCTCAATACCGCGCAGAACCAGTGAACTAAGCACCACCACGGTAAGGATAAGCAATGCAGCCAGAAAAACACTGAACTTCAGCTTGATGCTGACTCTCATATGGCCCCGCCTGTTTCAGGTGCAGATGCTTTGTAGCCAATCCCGTATACAGTCTGTAATTTTTGCTGATCCGTATCTCCAATTTTTTTACGCAAACGCTGGATGTGAATGTCTACGGTTCGTGTACCACCCGCATACTCCATGCCCCACACTCGATCTAGTAGATCGTCTCGTGTATACACCCGCTCGGGATTGGACATGAGAATGGTCAGCAGGTCGAACTCTTTTGGTGTCAGATCCAGCTTCTCCTCATTCACGGTCACCGTGCGGTGAGCAACATGAATACGCAGTGTGCCATTCACGATGGCCTGATTCTTCGAATCGTCAGGTGGTGGACTGCTTTTCTCGACACGGCGCATGAGCGCTTTCACCCTTGCAAGCAGTTCACGGATCTCGAATGGTTTGGTCATGTAATCATCGGCGCCCATTTCCAGGCCAACGATTTTGTCCACGATATCATTTTTGACGGTCAGCAAAATAATGCCGATATCCTCGCGGTCCTCCAGCCTGCGGCATACGCCATATCCATCAAGCCTTGGCATCATGACGTCCAAAATCATGACCTGCGGATGAAACGATGCGACCTTGACCAAGGCCTCTTCGCCGTCACTCGCAGTATCTACTTCATATCCTTCGCGCCGCAGCGCGTAAGCAATGGCACTGACGATGCTTGATTCGTCATCTACCACGAGCACTTTTTTATTCATGGGATTCATCCTCTTTATCTATGTCATGAGTTAGTTTATGGGTCTATGTTAGCAAGGTCTTTGCGATTTAGCTATGGATGAGTTTGCAATTTGTATGAGAAGCTTTCATCCTCTCAGCTTGGACTTGGCTCTACTTTCTTTATACCCCAATGACGACAAAAAGAGCCAACCCGTGATTGGATCAGCCCTTAATCTATAGATTCCCGTTTCATGTTACTGTTTAGGCAATAACTTCTTAATTTCATCTTCAGAGAGTCCAGATGCTTTAACTATAGCTGAGAGATCTACGCCAAGTGTGAGTAACTCACGAGCCATTTCTCTCTTGCCTTCAGCCGCTCCTTCAGCTCGTGCGCCTTCAATCATTGATTTTTCGTCACTCAATGCTTTCATTCGAGCATCGTAGGCCATTCTGGTGGACGCATCCTGACTCAGAAATTCCAGCGTATCCATCGCCTTTTTCAACATCGGTTCATTCATGGCCAGCACCTCCCAGTTTGATGTATCTATTCCTTTAAGGAATAATAACCAATTCACGAGTCCGCCTTTTTCCATCGGAACAGAATACTCATCCAATTTGGTTAGTTCCATCACATGTATTTCGATATCATCCGTCAAACCAATACCTGTATGATCTTCTCGTAAATGAAAAACATTGTGATATCGCTCATTATCCAGACAGGAGTAGTTGAGTATATTAATAGTCACGCATTTTTTGAGTAGACTATAGTTTTCACCCTTTTTTATCTGATGAAAGTACATCTCACTCCAATAAAACAACGTCCTTTTCTCCATGTTATACGGGTTAAACAGCTGCATTTCAATGTTAATTAGTTTGCCTTCTAACGTCTTGGCTTTAATATCCAGAATGGATTGTTTATCCTCTGGACTATCCTTATCTGTATACGTGTTAACCACAGTGATCTCCGTAAGAGGAGATTCGCCGGTCTCTATAAACGTGCTGTTCAGAAAAGCTAACAAAACATCTTTGTTTTGCTCACTTCCAAAAATGCGTTTGAACACAAAATCTACTCGTGGATCGAGTAATTCCGTCACTCAGCATCAGCTCCATTCTCACCAGCATTATATCATAATTCCCATATAGCCTCAGCTTGATAATGGATCTGCACTTAAATTGCATTTACTCCTCAAATGACAGATTCAGCGGCTCGTCCGACATCTCGTACTCTGTCTCCATATGTGTCAGTGGTGTGTTCAGATCAACCTCCTCGAAGCGGAAGCTGTCGACCCACACTTTTCCTTTGCCGTTCAAAATAACCCCAAACGAAATGACCGCACTGCCCTCCGGTACATCAAGCACAATACTATACTGATTCCATGGCTGCGTACCCGTAATTGGCCGATCATGCATGTTATCAAATTGAAGTACATCATGCACGTTATTATCCACACGCATCCATAATCCGCAGAATGCATCCACATGCTCGGTCTTCACAAATCCCGATAACTTCATCCGCTTGCCCACATACTTGTCCGCTCTGAACTGTTGCATCATTGTTGCGAACTCGTTAGGCTCCATCGGCGTAACGGCCTTCAAATATCCTGAAGCTTTCCCCTGATGCACTTCAGCAGGATCAATACCCATCTCATAATTCTGCGGGTGACTTCCGGTTAACATCCAACCTGTAATTGTTGACGTCTGATTCATCTGTAATTCTCCTCCTCTGGTTCTTCCTTCGAATAATTTCAGATCAAACAATTTGCGAAAACGTCCTGGTGGCATGCCATATAATTTGCGGAATGCACGGGTGAAGGCTTCCTGACTCTCAAAACCACATGCCAGGGCGATGTCCAAAATGCCCGCATCCGTCGATCGGAGGGTGGTGGACGCCAGACTCATCCGACGGTTTCGGATATAATCCACCACGGTCATGCCCACCTCATTACGGAAAATCCGATGGTAGTGATATGGCGACAACAACGCCTCGGACGCCACTTCTTCCAGCCCAATCTGCTCATGCAGATGAGTCTCAATATAGAACAAACTTTGCTGAATCATTGCACGGTAACGGCTCAACTGAGGTAAAGCCCCCTTCCATATCCTTACTATACGTGAATGGTGTAACCGCCGTTTTGATCATTTTTGCTATCTTCACTTCGGTTGTCCTCTATCAATAACGAAAAAAAGAGCCAATCACGGATGGAATCCTGTCCGTAATTGACTCTTCTGGGAAACTGCTGCCCTGTGGCTACTGTAGAGCCACTTCATTGATCTACAGCAGGTTCATTTATATCTTTGCTTTGTTTATCCGCACATCATTCTTCGTCAGACAGCCGGTACCGGCTGTGCACCAACCTCTTCGTCATCATGTTCCACCAGTTCATGTTTCTCCCAAGCTCTACTCTTCCAGCGGAAGTACATAATGACCGCGCGGGTCCACTCATCCGCCGCAATGGCAAGCCACACACCAGCGAGTCCCAGATGAAGCTTGAATATGAGCAGATATCCCAGTGGCAGACTCATGCAGACCATGGAGATCAAACCCATGTATACCGGGAATTTTGCATCCCCTGCCGCACGCAAGGAACCAATGATCACTATATTGCAGGTACGTCCGGTTTCGAGCAAAAGACTGAGCAGAATCACTTGAGCCCCCAGCTTGATAATTTCCGGATTATCCGTAAAGATGCTCATCAGTGGCACACGGAAAAAAATGATGATTACATCAATGATAACCGTGGCCAGAAGGGCCCATTTTACACTGTCAAAAACACGTTTGTACGCATCGTCTTTACGCCGCGCACCCACAAGCCGACCTACAATGATCGATGTCCCCATACCAATTGCCATGCTGAACAAGTAGATATAGCTGGAGATGTTACCCGCATACTGCTTGGTTGCCATAGCTTCTGCGCCCAGATAGGTCACATACAGCGTGAACACGAGCTGGCAGGAATGATATACCATCGATTCCATCGCAGACGGAATGCCAATCCGCAGAATTTTGCCAATGAATTTCTTGGATAACTTAATGTAGTATTCAAAATCCACCCGCACCTCGCTCACACGATACAACAACCAGAAGAAGATCAGCAGGCAGATAAAACGGCTTCCCACCGTGGAGATCGCTGCCCCTTCCACCCCAAGCTTCGGCAGGCCGAAATGGCCAAAGATCAATGCATAGTTACCAACAACGTGAATCACGTTCATGAATACAGCAACATACATCGTTTCTTTGGTGTAACCATGTGTACGAATCGTCGCAGCCAGCGCATTAATGAGCGCCTGAAGGAAGATACCGCCACCGACTATATTTATATACGAACGGGCAAAATCATAAATTTCGCCTTGAATGTTCAGGAGTGATAACAAATGTCCTCCGAACAGAAGGAAGATTCCGCTCAGGACCAGACCTACGATAAGATTCAGTGTGATCGCATTACCCGTAACTTGTGCTGCTTCACTTAACTTTTTGGATCCGATATATTGTGCGACTACAATCGCAGCACCATGTCCAATGACTTCCAATACAAGGATAGCGATAGAAATAATCTGATTGGCTGCTCCAACGCCGGAGACCGCATTATCGGATACCGAGCTGAGCATGAGCGTATCCACGCTCCCCATCAACATAAATAAGAAGAGTTCCAAGAAAATAGGCCATGTAAGTCGAATCAGATTCAGATCCTTGGCATCAGAACGAAGGGACTCTTTGGTTGAGGATATTGCTGTCATTTTCTCACCTTTCCCATGTGGGCTTTAATTCTTAGGGTATGTTAGCACAGGTGGTTTGAAAATGCAGTAGTTTTGCGAAAATAGTTGAAAGTTTTTTGTAATTCCATAAATAGGTATTTTCACCACTTTCATAAAGCCCCATTTCCGTAAGCTTATCAGATGTTTCAGAAGACAAAAAAGGCCCCTCCCAACTCGCTTTTAAGCAAGTAATGGAAGGACCTTGGACCCTCAACCTTTTAACCTTTAACAGAACCCGCAGCAATGCCCTCCACAATTCGATTACTCAAGATGAGAAAAGCAATCAGGATTGGCATAATGCTAATCATCAGCGTTGCACCAATGGCTCCCCAATCCGTTGTGTATTGACCAATAAAGTTCTGTACCCCAACAGTCAGGGTTTTGTACGAATCTGTACTGATGAACGTATTAACAAAGATGAATTCATTCCAGTTATAGATCATGTTAATGATCGCCGTTGTGGAAATGACCGAAGACGTCATCGGCAGCACAATCCGAAAGAAAATCCGATGCACGGAGCAACCATCCATCACTGCGGCTTCTTCCACTTCCCGGGGGAGAGCGTAGTAGAATCCAAGTAGAATCATAATGGTAATTGGCATATTAAAGGCAATATAAGACAGGATGACTGACAAAGGATGATCTGTGAGATGAAGCTTCAGGAACAAGCTGAACAGCGGGATCAACGTGGAGTGTACAGGGATCATCAGACCCACCATGAACAGCCCCAGCACCAGCGAACGACCCTTCCAGCGCATACGTGTAATGGCAAAGGTCACCAGACTGGCGAACAGCACGGTGATCACCACCGAGACCACCGTAATCCATACACTGTTGAAGAAGTACAAGCTGATATTTCCCTCTGTCCATACCTTGACATAGTTTTCCCAACGCGGAGTAGCAGGAAGGGAAAAAGGCGCCATGTCGAATACTTCCTGATTATTTTTAAGCGAGAATAACAGCAGCCATACCAAAGGTAAAATTTGCAGTAAAGCTACCAGGGACAATAGGAAATACAGCAGAATATATCCAAATCTCCTTAACCATGCCGAACCTCGGCTTGTCCCCGGGTAAGTTGACAATCTAACGGCCGTATCCGTCTTCACCGGGATGGACCTCCTTTCATTTCACTAGGGCGTGTCTGGAAACTCCGAAGGTGGCAGATTTTGCCGAATTTTCGTTCCAAGCAAGGAAATTTTCCGCAGGCGTGCCGGGGCACGTCAAGGGAAAGTGACGCAGCAGGGGGCGAAAAGGCGGTAAAAGGATGCACTTCAGCGAGTTTTCAGACACGAACTAGCGTCAGGAATACTGGATCGTATCTTTGGATGCTGTCGCTTTACGAAGCAGCCAGGTAACAAGCAGACAGATCAAGAGCAGGAAGAACCCTACAGCACTGCCGTAACCAAAGTCGAAGCTACGGAACGCCTGACGATACATATAGGAGGCCATCACTTCGCTGGAGCCATTTGGTCCGCCATCGGTCATCACGTAAATGAGGTCAAAATACTTGAGTGAGCCCACCACAGCCAGTACCACAGTCACCTTGATGACTTCTGTAATAAGGGGCAGCTTGATTCGAAAAGCGATCTGCCAAGGACTTGCCCCATCAATCCGGGCTGCTTCCACCAGAGATTCCGGAATATTTTTGAGGGCCGCATAATAGATCAAAATATAGAAGCCTGCATACTGCCATAGAATCGGTACGAACAGTGCATACAGCACCAGTGATGGCTCCGCCAGCCAGGCTGGCGGATTGCTGAAGCCGATCGCTTCCAGAAAGGTGTTCAGCACACCATTGCTGGGATGATAGATCTTCAGCCATAACTGGGCGATCGCGACCGAAGACAGCAGCATCGGGATCAAATATATTTTGCGGAACAGATTGGCCCCCTTGATCTTGCCTGACAGCACCAAAGCGATCATCAGATAACCGATCAGACTCAGCGCAGAGAACAAAGCAAGCAAAAAAGTATGGTTCGCACTCTGCCAGAATGTTCCGTCTTGAAGAAGTCTGGCGTAATTATCCAATCCAATAAAGGTCATTGCACCGATCCCGTCCCATTGCATCAACCCATAATACCCGGTGAGCACGATCGGGATGTAGACCAAGACCAGCAGCAGAAGCAGTGCAGGAAGCACGTACAACGCAGCAACGAGACGGTTGGACATGACTTTGTCCATCACATTATCCTCCCTTCAAGCGTTCAAACGTGTGTACGTCAATTGCCTTTATCAATTGCAGCCTGATGATTCTTCACAAAGTCCTCCGGTGTTACCGCTTTGCCAAACAACGCCTGAATCATGTCCAGATGTGCCTGAGCGGCTGCCGGTTTCATCTGTACGTCTGCAAAGAGTGTAAGGCTGCTGGCCTGATTCAATTCGTTGAGAAGGTCAATGTAAAGCTGTGGTAGCTGTACTGCAGCTGTATCCACTTTGGTTGCCGGGATGACGCCTGCTTCAGTTACCGAACTTTCACCCCATTTTTCCACAAAGTATTGCACAAACTTCTGCGCTTCTTCCTTCACTTTGGAGTTCTGGGCCACGAACAGTCCTACACCTGGACCACCTACCCAGCTGTTAATATCGCTCTTGCCATCTTCCATTGTTGGGAATTTGAAAAATCCGATCTTGTCCTTGAATTCCTGCGGGATGTCCGGGTTGGTCGTAAAGTTTGGCAGTTCCCAGGTACCCATCAGATACATGGCAGCTTTTTCGTTCATGAATTCGGATTTGCCCTCATCGTTAGACAACCCGTTGAAGCCTTTGTTGAAAGCATTCATATCCACCAGTTTTTGTACCTCGGCAGCAGCTTGAGTCAGCGCAGGATCGTCAAACTTGCCAGAGCCATTGATGGCCTTTTCCAGTGCATCTCCACCTAACCGATTCGCCAGATACATATACCAGAGTGAGCCAGTCCAGCGGTCTTTATTGCCCAGTGCGATCGGCACCTCACCGTTCTCTGTCAGTGTCTTCAGCATACTCAGGAATTCATCGTACGTTGCTGGCGGCTGCAAGTTATATTTTGCAAAAATGGCTTTGTTATAATAAATGGGGGAGATATTCAACTCAATTGGTAGCGCATATGTTTTACCGTCTATCGCATAAGCTTCTGTTGTTCCGGCTATGAATTTCTCGCCCAGAGAGTCACTCAGCAGATCATCGACCGGTGCGAACAGGTTCCCCTTCACATAAGGCTCCAGAAATCCGGCAGCCCAAGTTACACCAACATCGGGAAGTTCATTGGATGCCGACAGAATTTTCAATTTGTTCTTATATTGTTCATTCTCCAGCACTTCCTGCTTAATGGTTACATTCGGATGATCCGTCTGATACTGCTTGATGATATCGTTGACCAGTTTGTTTTGCTGTGCGGAACTGCCTGCTGGCCAGAGGTGCATGAATTTGAGGGTTACTTTCCCATCTGTGCCGTTGCTGCCTGTTTCACCCTCTTCATCCGAACTTGAACTGTTACATCCGGATAAAATTACGGCGAGAACCAGCGTCCATGACAGAAGAATGGCCATCGTCTTTTTGCTCATTATTCCAACCCCCTTGGTTTTTTCGGTTAATGTAACCGCTTTAACCAAATTGTAGCACGGGCCTATCACACCTATAAGACCAGAGTAATTTGGAAAAACTCCACTTTTTTGAGGTTATTTGTTATTTCATTCAGATAGGGAATGCCGATATTTGCTTGGACTAAGCCCCTCAAGACTTTTAAATACTGTGATAAAATACTTATCCGTCTGATAACCCACCTGTTCCGCAATCTCCGAGATTGGCATCGTTGTCTGCACAAGCAACTCCTTCGCGCGCTGAATGCGTTTGCGGGTAAGGTATTCACTAAAATTGATGCCGATCTGTTCCTTAAACAATACGCTGAAGTAACTGGAGTTGAGATGGAGTAAATCAGCGATTTCACGCATGGTCACATGTTCACCCAGATGAGCATCCACATAGGTCAAAGCTTCACTGATCTGGCTATTGAGCCTCTGTTCCCCTCGCTCCTTAACATCCAGCAGCTTGGGGTCAACCATTTCCTGCATCGTTTGAATACGTCTCTGTTGTTCGCTGAACTTTAGGGCTTTTTCGACGGTCTGCAGCAATTGTTCCTTATCAATCGGTTTCAACATATACTCCACAACACCCAGCTTAATGGCCTGCTGGGCGTATTGAAAATCGGCATGCCCCGACATAATCAGGACAACAGGCTTGTTCGAAAAATGTTGAATGGCTTCAATCAGAGACAAGCCAGAGAATTCCGGCATGCGAATATCCGTTATTAACAGATCTGCCGGCTTTTTCTTGAGCCATTCCACAGCCTCGACGCCACTTTCTGCAGTCTGAATGTGATTTCGTCCTGCCGACCATCCTTCCAGTGTTTTGCGAATACCCTCTCTTGTACGCGGCTCATCATCCACGATAAGAATCGTTTTGTCATGAATCATATGCACCCCTCCGTTCCCATGGGAATCTCAAAGCAAATGACAGTTCCTTCCCCAACCTTACTTGTTATAGAAAGCTTGCAACGTTCGCCAAGTTGGCTGCCAAAGTAAAGCTTCAGTCGCCGATGTACGTTGATTAGACCTACGCCTGTACCCTTGTTAGATACAGCGGGCCCGCCATGTAAAGCATGAATGACAGATTGAAGCCGTAATTCATCCATACCGGGACCATCATCCCGAACCTCAATGCGAACCAGATTTTTCTCGGTCGAAGCATCCACATGGACGCTTATCTTTCCCGGGCCCAGTTTACTTTCAACCCCATGAAGAATCGCATTTTCAACTAAGGGCTGTATAAGAAGTTTCGGTATTGCGACCTTACGCACCGCATCACTCAGCTGAATCTCCCATTGCATTCTCTCTCCCAACCGCATCTGCATAATTTGAAGATAACGCTCGGCGTGTTCCAGCTCGTCGGCAATCGTAACCCATTCATCCTGCTGCGAACTGGAGATGATGTAGCGAAATAATCGGGACATCGCCACCACCATACGTGCCATCTCCTCGTCTCCCTTCTCCTCAAGGGACCAATAGAACGCTTCCAGCGTGTTGAATAGAAAATGGGGATTAATCTGAGATTGCAACGCCTTCAACTCGGCCCGGGACTGCATGACCTCCTTCTCATGAACCACACGGGTCAATTCATTCTGCCTGTAGACCATCTGGTTATATACGTCGTTGAGTTCATTGATCTCCATCGTAGAGCTAACCATTAGATTAGGTCTCATTGCTCCCGGCTGTGCACTGCGCATGGCCCTCATCAGACGTATGAGCGGACGTGTAATCATTGTGGACAGAAAGAAGGACATGATAAGGAACAGAACAACACCAATCATTCCCGAAACGAGCAGCGCCGTTCTCAAGATGGATACACCTTCCGTTGTCTCCCGCAGCGGGGTCAGGACAGCAAGTGTCCATCCCGTTAACTCCGATTTTTGCCGGACGACGATATAGGATTCCTCCCCGTTCTGCACGACTGATCCACTGTCCAATATGGCTTTGGGATCGAGATTGATCTCCAGATCGGAAGTCACCACTTCGCCCACCCCATCCAAGAGCATGATAGAGTCCTGCGAACCATCTGCCCCATTCGAATCATTGAGTTGAAAAAAACTGCGCTGCATCCGCACCACCACATAACCTCCATGTTCGAAAGAATGATCCAGCAGGTTAATCCGTCGAATAGCCAGAAGCACACCCGGATCTTCAGGGTCAGCACCTGCCCATACCAGTCTGCCTTTTCCTTCATCCGCCAGGTTGATCCAGTTGCGCTCCACTCTGAGATCGAGGGATCGGTCATCCATCGGAAAGATGCGGTTATAACCCGTAGTGTATATCTCCATACTTTGCGCGCCGTTGATGAAAGACTGATAACTGCCTGCAATCTGCAAGAGAGCTTGCCGCTGATTAAAGGTAGCCGGGTTGCCCTGCTTCTCATCGCTGAGCAGACGTTGCACATATGCATCATCCGCCACCTGGGCGGTCAGCGAATTCACTTGTGCAATGATTGCATCCAATCTGCCACTGGCTTGGACGGCGGTTTGGTGAATATGTTTCTCCGCATTGCTTTTCAGCAAAGCAGCTACCCGATCATAAGCCGATATGCCTGCGAGCAGCAGAACAACAAGCATCACCATAACGAAACCAATGAAAATCTGATTCCGAAGTGAGTTAAAATGTCCTTTTTTCCCGTGCAACTTCCCCATTCTCCTCTCTTTTTGGCATGTAAAAGAACCCACCACCTTACGCCCGTGCTCTTGAAGACTGGGTACAAACGATGCCGGATTATCTACGTATTCAGTTCTTCTATATAAAATGAACAAAAGAATATTTACACTAGCCACTACGATGACAGAATAACCTTCCAATCGCTGTTATCCCCAGATTTTTTGATTCCCTTTTTAAAGGGGAAAATCCGGTGATAAAGGCGAAGCATATGCTTCCGATGCAGCTTTCTTTCAGAAAGCCTTTAGCTCCGCTTTTTCAGGTTATTTCTGCCCTCTCCGTTCTCGTGTAAATGTTTAGTTCATTTATATAGTTAAAGCGCTTGCAGAAATGAACCTTACTCTTCTTCTCTCTTAGTCTTTGTTTACCGATTAAACTAACGACTAAAAAATAGCATAGTTTTACAGGTTAATCAATCCTCCCGAATAGTTCCCAAACGTTAAATGACAAGGATCAAAAAAAGAGAGGGGACTTTTAAAGTCCACCTCTCTTTGTTCATATCCCTTCACACATATCCTTCTCTGTGACACATCTTCAGTTATTTCACAGACCCTTGGGTAACCCCGTTGATGATCCACTTCTGTGCAAACAGGTAGATGATAATCATCGGTAGCAACGCGAGCAGGTAGGATGCAAACGCAAGGTTAAATTCAGTATTAAACTGTCCTTGGAATACATACTGTACCAGCGGCAGCGTGTACTGTCCCGGATCACTGATAATAATGAGTGGTAGCAAGAAATCGTTGTACGTGGATAGGCATGTCAGAATACCAACCGTGGCACTGATGGGTGCCATGAGCGGGAAAATGATTTTCCAGAACGTGCCCCAAGTTGTCGCCCCATCTACAAACGCCGCTTCCTCAAGCGCTACCGGAATGGACCGGATGTAGCCAACGTATACAAATACGTTGAATGCCAAGCCATAAACCGTGTGAAGCAGGATCAGACCTACCAGATTTGTCATCTCCAGCGATGCGGTCAGCTTAACAATCGGCAGCATGATGATTGGAAATGGAATGAACATCGCGCTGACAAAGTAATAATACAATCCTTTGAAAAACTTGCGTTTCTCCATATTCCGCGCAATCGCATAGGCTACCATCGAGTTACTGAGCAACGTCAAAAGCACGGTGGATGCGGTAACGATTGCACTGTTACGGAACGATTGGAAGAAGTTTGTCATGTCGATGGCTCTCGCGAAATTCTCCCAGTGAAGTGTTGTCGGAATGGCAAAGACCGATTGGGCCATCTGTTCCGGATTTTTCAAAGCTATTGTAACGGTCATATACAATGGGAACAGGATAAACAGGGTACCCAGCACAACAAGCAGCATAACGAGCCAATTGATTCGTGTACGGCTTCTCATTACAGATCCATCTCCCTTCTTTGCAGGAACCGGATTTGCAGAATTGAAATCACCGCAATAACGATGAAGTAAATAACCGAGTTCGCAGATTGATAAGCATATTCGCCGCCTTCAAATCCGCCGGTGTAGATCAGATGGGAGATGGACTGCGTCGCCCGTCCGGGACCACCGTTGGTCAAGGCTACGATTTGGTCGAAGACCATAAGTGAATTTTTCATCGCCAGCACCATATTAATGGTGAAGAACGGGGCAATAAGCGGGAAAGTAATGCTCCAGAATTCACGCCATTTGCCTGCGCCGTCGAGGTTGGATGCCTCGTATAGTGTCGTTGGTATCGTTTGCAGACCAGCCAAATACAGAATCGTATTCAGGGCCACCGATTGCCATACTGCAACAATGACAATACCGATCCAAGCCAGGCTCTCGCTACCAAGTATGTTCGTGGATAGCGCGTTGATGCCCAGATTTTGTCCCCAGATCGGGAATACGTTGGAGAACAGGTAGTTAAATATGTAACCTACGATCAGTACACTCAGAATATTGGGCAGGAAGTAGATGCCGCGGAAAAAGTTACGGAACTTGATCTTGGCATTCAGCCCGAGTGCAATGAGTAAGCTCAGAATATTGGTCAGGATCGTCACCACGATCGCAAATTTGAACGTAAACCAGTAGGCATTGCCTACATTGTCATCTTGGAACAAGTTGAAATAGTTTTTAAAACCAACAAAATCATATTCTTTCCCGAAACCGTTATAATTCGTAAATGAATAATAGATGCCCTGGAGGGCCGGCAGCGTCATAAACACAAAGAACAATACGACTGCCGGAACCGTCATCCAGTAATAG
Source organism: Paenibacillus sp. FSL H7-0942 (assembly GCF_045040715.1). Lineage (NCBI taxonomy): Bacteria > Bacillati > Bacillota > Bacilli > Caryophanales > Paenibacillaceae > Paenibacillus > Paenibacillus sp. FSL H7-0942. The sequence goes on from NZ_CP150279.1 coordinate 6,636,175, forward strand.
GGTGCGATACGCTTGTTCATACTCCATCCTCCTTCTGACAAGGCTTAGCGCCGATTAGCAACCTTGTCCCATTCTTTGTCGAGTGTATCTAGATAGTTGTCGATGTTTTGGTTCTGCAAAAAGGACTGTACGATGGAATTCAGCTGCACGGCAGCCGGAATATAGTGATCGGGAAAGTCAATAACCTTGCCCTTCTCGATATAAGGCATCAATTCCTGTACGGCAGGATCATCCTGCTTCACGCCTTTTACCGCAGAGAACAGCGTCTGTTCGTCAATGTATCTTCCGATATTTTCAGGCTCTAATAGAAACGCAATAAACGTCTCTGCCTGCTCGCGATTAGGCGTGTCCTCCGCAATGGTAAACAGGGAGTCGATCCCGTTCACCAGCTTGATCTCGCTTGCATCGTTGCCCGTAGGGAATGGGAAGAAACCGATGTCAACATTTGGGTTCGCTTTGCGAATCTCCGAGATGGCCCAGGTTCCCTGGATGTACATGAAGGCTTCACCGTTAGCGAAGGCACGGTTACCGTCCGAATAAGCTTTACCAAAGTTATCGCCGTGACCGTATTTCATGAGTTCCAGTTGCTTCTCAGCTACCTCGCGGTACTTCTCCTTGAACGTCATTTTGTTATCGCGCCGCTCTTGGTAGAAATCAATACCGACCAGATTGGAGGCTAGTGCATTGAACGGCAGGCTCGTCTGCCAGTCATCCTTGTATGTGAAATAAAATGGAATCTCACCTGCATCCTTAATCTTTTGGGCGGTCGCAATGAGTTCATCCCACGTCTTGGGCACGTCCAATCCCATTTCCTTAAACAACGTTTTGTTGTACATGATGCCGTCTGCATTAGTCGCGTAAGGAATACCTGTCACTTCGTCCATGCCTGTGAGATCATTCAGCATTTGTATGTAGTTCGGATCAATCGTCTGGAGTAATGTGCTATCCGTCAGATCGGTGAAAATATCACTCTGAGCCAGAATGGAATAGGTGTCGGTTGCCCCCATGGCCATAATATCCGGAATATCATTTTTGACGACACGCGTCTTCAGTACTGTCTCCGCATCGGGCGGATTCACCTGTGTCACTTGGATATCGTCATGCTCCGCATTAAACGTTTTAATTAATTCATCAAAGGTTGTTTTGGCTTCAGGCTTGTTCTGGAAAAATTCAATCTGCACTTTGCCATTCGCGCTATCTCCACTGGTACAGGAAGATAAAAGTACAGCCATCATTCCACACAGCAACATTGTCCCGAGAGCCTTGGTAAGCGTTGTTCTCATGTTGTACCTCCCTCAGCTTAATAAATTGAACTAATGTGATTTACACAGTGTCACTCCGATTGCAGTACCATCTTCCGATCGTTGTTATCCCCAGATTTTTTTGATTCCCTTCCTCAAAGGGAAAATCCGGTGATAAACACGCACGCTGCGCTTCTTCAGTTTGGTTCTGCACTCTCCGTGTTCGTGTATATCTTAGTTTCACTTTATATACGTAAAGATTTACCCATAAAAATAGTGAAATAACCATTTGGTTAATCCTTCCAAACTAACTTCAATCTGAATGGATGATATAGGTCTTTATTATTTCTAAAACGGTTTCGGTAAAAATGAATCACGGCAGTTCTTCCCATGACCCGAATTGGGCATAACAAAAAGGACACTGGATAATATCCAATGTCCCTCATTTAATAAGCTTATATTCAGCCACTGTAACGCTTTTATCCAACCTATTACGAACGTTCTGCTTTCGGCAAAGCATTACGTAAACGCTTGGCCCGATAACTCTGATATGCACGAATCAACATGCCGATGATAATCATGACCACACCGATGTTAATTGCAACATCAGCGAGATTCAAAATCCCGCGTCCTGACGGAAATACGAGGAAATCCGTTACCCGGGCATAGATAAATCGATCGATCGCATTTCCTAAAGCCCCGCCGACCATAAAACCCGCGCCAGCTTGCATCCAGAAACCGCGAATCTCACCTTTACTCCGGTAATACAGCATGCCCGCTATGAACAGAACAGCAATCACACCGAACAGACGCGCATTTCCCTGAAACATGCTGCCAGCCATTCCACTGTTCTCGTAATGCTGTAACTGCATGCCCGAGTTACCCAGTCTCATGACGTCGCCAACTTCCATATACATCCTCACTGCAATCTTGGTTCCCTGGTCCACCAAAGTCACCAGCAGTGCTACAAAATAAAACAGCATCGTGCTTCTCCTCCTGCCTACGTAGCAATAACTTATTTTAACTTTAAGAGTTATGTATATTAGGTTCCCTTCACTTTAACACAGCCGATGTACGGTCTCCAAATGAACGGTCTTTAACCACGCAAATAACGTTCACTAACATCGTTCAGACTGCATCCAGAAGGGACTACACCAATCCATGTCGAATGTAGACATCAATCATATACGTAAAGGGGATGCCTGTAATTTGAACCTGACCACGACAGAGAAATTAAAGGAAATGCAACAGGAAGAAAAGGACTTGGTATTTGACACATTTGATTCTGAAACAGCACTCCAACTTGGCCAGCATCTGGTCGAAGAAGCGAAGCGTCGCTCCCAAGCCGTGACCATCGACATCACCCTGGAGGGGCATCGCCTCTTTTTGCATGCGATGGAAGGCACTCATCCCGACAACGAAGACTGGATTCGCCGCAAGAACAACGTAGTGAATCATTTCTCATCCAGCTCTTGGCACACGGCTCTGCGGTTGAGAAGTGAAAACCAGACACTTGAACAAGACTTCAATCTGCCTTCATCGGACTATGTCCTAGCCGGTGGCGCTTTCCCGCTGATTCTGAAAAATGAGGGACAAGTCGGCACCATTACGGTATCAGGTCTGCCTGATGAGGAAGACCATGATCTGGTCACGACAGGCATTCGCTCGTTTTTGTTGCAGCAAGATTAGATTAAAATGGGCAATAAAAAATCCGTACCTGGGATAGGCACGGATTTTCTTCTTTTTCCTGTAGTTAAATTCCTGCGTTTATTGGATCGCCGAGAGAACGTCCAGCAGCATAGATTTGAATTTGGGCCGATCGATGGCTTCACAGACACGTACATTCGGCTCTTTGCCAAAACGTCCGTTGATATCGACCACGCTATATCCACGTGTCAGTTCTCCTGCCGCTTCCACGTCCACATAATATTGACCCGACTTGGTCATGATGGATTCATCCGCGGCTACAGCCATCAACAACGTATCGGGATGAGTGGTGCCATTGAGTTTATGTACCGACTTGTTGAACTGCATAACCACTTTGTTGATTGCAGTGAAGAAATCGGCACCCGATGTACCCAGAGCCGCAATCTCTGCATGATCGTCATCGTCCATCACTGAATATTGCGTGCACATCTCCCAACCAACCATCGTGATTGGAATGCCTGCATGCAGTACAATTTTCGCTGCTTCCGGGTCCACGTAGAAGTTATACTCCGCCGCCGGTGTAATATTGCCCAGTGCATTATTCGTTCCGCCCATGATGTACAGGTGAGCAATCTTCGGAATAATCGTTGGGTCTTTCTGGATCGCCATCGCAATATTGGTCAGCGGGGCAATCGCCAGAAGTTCAATTTCACCTGGATGTGCATGCACCTTCTCAATGATAAAATCAACCGCATGCCTGCTCTCGGGACGCTGATCTGCCTTCGGGAAATGCGCGCCGCCCATACCATCATCGCCATGCACATCTTCCACTGTCCGGTGCTGAGCTTTACCGTAGGCCATTAGCGGACGTTCGCAACCTTTATACACAGGTACCTTGCCGCCATGTCCAGCAACCTGTACCGTGTACAGGGCATTTTCAACCTCTTGGTCGAATTGTACGTTACCGCCCGTAATGGTGATGCCTTCCACCTGAAAGTGATGCAATGCCGTCAGGATCGCAATCGTATCGTCTCCTGCTGTATCTGTATCGATGATGACTCTTCTCATGATGCCGCGCTCCTTCTTCCGTTTATATAGTACATTCTATAAAACACTATGTCTTATTTTACATCAAAAATGTACCGATGACGATGGAAACGCCGATGATAATCGAACGCAGCAGTTGTGCTACCGCCATATTGCCTCGTGCGATTTCGTCACACACCCGCATTTTTGGAATCAGGAAATCAAATATAATATAGACCAGGCACAGCACAATAATTCCAAACGCCGACCACAGCAGCATATCCAACCACGAATGCGTCGAGAAAGATACCATGCCCACAATAATACACAGTCCCAGCAATTTGCTGCCCATGTACATGCCTGCCGCCTCGTTACCTTTGGCGATTTCCTCACTATCGTTATACCGGGTCAATTTGCTAAAAGCAAAATATCCACATACCAATACCACCAGCAGAATGCCTACACCCACCGCCACATTCACAAGGTTTAATCCCAAGTTTTCCATTCCTTCTTCTCCTCCTCATCATTCATCCGTTCACGAACCGTAGCCGCGCAATAATAGGCCATATCTCCGGTTACTTTCTCCCCGACCCGTGGTAGTATCCCAGCCAAACGCCCACCGATAACAAACACCCCTGTAAGCAGATAGCCGCTGTACACTCCATCTTCCGTCTCAATCACGGCCTGTTCCATCGGAACCAGCTGCTGATAGATCTTGGGCTGATTTTCGTAATAAGCTGTAATCTCTTCATCCTCTTCTGTCGCTCCAGATGCAAGATTGGATTCCAGCGCCTCGTTAAGAGGATGCTCCATCTCCTGCTTTCCAAAGGCATTGTCCGTTCCTCCATCCAGCAAAAGAGTTCCTCTGCCTTCGCGCCCCCAATAACTCTTGGCTACATATGATATGGCGTTCAGCTCGAAGGGCTCAGATGAAAAATAGGTGGGCAGCAGATATCGGGAAATCACGTCCATCTCTGCTTCATCAAAGAGGGTAAACCCGCAATACTCCGGGGTTTGCTCGTTCCGCTCATAGAGCGACCAGATCGCCGCCATGAAGCCTTTACTCTGCATCAGTACATGCTGAACAGGATTCATCAGGCCCAGTCGTCCTTCACGTACAAGTTCAAGCAGTGCAGCACCAATGTCCACCCCTGTCGTCTCATCCCGATCATCGATCAGATACTCCAGTGGATAAAGGCGATACAATAGGTTAATCTCCCGCCCCCGATGGTAAAGCGCCTCCCCCGGAACAATCTCCAGTTCCTCCAGTGGAGCATAGAAGACTTCATATCCGGCTTCCTGACAACGTTTCATCAGGTATTCCGTATTTGTTCGATCTTCGACATGTTCGCCAAAAGAAGTGAATGTCACCGGACCCTTTAATCCCTGCTCTGCATAGAATTCGAGCCATATCCTGAAACACTCCCGAATACGTGTATCCATCTCGGCAGATGGTGCAGTTAGCGTAGCATCCTCAGCAATATCGACCAGAATACCTTCCAATGCAGCAGCCTCCGGTATACCCGTTGGGGTGTCCGTATTATTTTCAATACACTTGGGCCCAGCTTCTCCGATAATCCAGTCCTGACGGGTAATGCCTCCAGTTACCAACTCCATACGTGCCGCCGGGATAAGCCCGGGATGGATACCGAGCTGATGCTTCAAAAAAGAATCCGGCATATATTGCTGGATAAATCGCATCACTTTACAGTAAATGCCGTCTACCGCCTCGGCTGCGGTATGCAGTTCCAGCACCTCCGAGGGAGAGTAGACCGTTAATGCTGGCACACAATATTGCTTCCCGTACATTCGATGATATGGAATCTGTTGTTCCGTTTCACCCTGAAATACCTCTTCGTGACTTAACGGCAGTTGAACCACTTGCCTCATCCGGTTATCCTCCCGAGCTGCGGAAGAAGCTACCGAAGCCGCTTGATTTGGACTTGGATTTGCTATAGGAGCTGTTACTGTCCTTATTGCTTCGATACGACGACCCACCGTAGTAATAGTGCCCACTGCTGGAATCATATTCACATCCGGTATCATACTCCGGGTCACATTCATCATTGTTGCTAGCACAACCGGATAACACGGCAGGAACCGCCAGCATCAGGGAGAAAGCAACCAGCTTTGCTTTTGATCCGGGTTTCGATGCTTGCCCCCGCTCTTGGTCACTCATTACAGATCCACCTCTTTCATATAAAACAACACTTTCTTGCGATCCGCATCCAGCACGGAATACAGGAACTCATACGTCTTGCCACCGCGAACCATGTAATGGTCCAGCAGTTGCTCGGCAAGCTCCATTGTATAGGTGGATGAAGCTATGAGCTCCAACTCCTGAAACGAACTTCCATTCCACAACATATACTCTGGGCTGTACATGGAAGACATTTTGCACATCGCCAGCGCAGCATCCGCAATGGCTGCACCGTACTCGTCCGGCATCTGTTGGTCATATGGCGTTACATATACTGCATGTTCCCGCCCATCCTGGCATTCATTGGACAGATGCGCCCAGAGTTTGTTTTTCACCAAGGTGGCATCCACCAGTTTGCGCATGAACAGTTCATCTCGTGTGACTGAAGCCTGTTCCAGCACTCCCGTCTCCGCCTGTCGATCATCCGACCAACTCCGATACGTCAATGAATAATAGATACCGATAACCTCCCTTTTTGCGAGCTCTTAGGTGAGCCGTTTCAATTCATACAAACGTATTTAACGCATCAGAAGGAAAAAAGTTACACTAGTGAATCAATTTCATAGTACCTTTAGCTGCTTCAAATCAAGGCTAGACATAGATCAAAATGGTTTAATTTGTCTATGTCTAGTTACAAAACTCCATTTTTAGTGATTTATGAAATTGATTCTATTCACCATGACATGTAATAAAGAACATGTTGGCTACCTTCGTTCTCCGATTAACGAAGCAGGAAATAACATACTGTTTTCTACTTTTGGTATGTAATCCAGTTCAAAAAGGCCGGAGAAGACTCTCCGACCGCACTTTTTTTAATCTTATGCTCATGCCATTCTGACTTATAACTCAGCCCACTGTGCCAATACATCATTATATTCAGCGGACAATTGCTCGCGATCATTCCAGATTTGTTCCAGTTCAAGCGGATTGTTCTGCACCATTTCCAACTGTTGATCCAGCACCTGAATCTCTGCCTCAAGACGAGCCAACGTCTGTTCCAGCTTCTCCGCAGATTGTTGGTTGCCACTGCCACTTCTATGTTTCGATGCAGTTGCTGCCGAAGGAGTCAACGCCTTACCTGATTCAGTAGAAGCTTTATGGTCATGACTTCCACCGGCAGCTACAACAGTGGATCCGTTCATTGTCGAGGTTGCTCCTGGCTTCTTCCCTGATCTGGCAGTCCCGCCGGGCGCGGACGTTAAACCTGACTTCATCTCTGACTTGGTGTTCCCACGAGAAGAAACGCCCACGCCTGCTGTAGCCTGAGTTGTCGCCGCCGCACGAGCTTGCAAATCAAGCTTCTTCTCACGATACGCCTCATAGTCTCCCAGGTAAGCGGTCATCTGACCGTCCTCCAGTTCCCACACACGGGAAGCGAGGCGATTGACGAAGTACCGATCATGCGAGATGGCAAGTACGGTTCCTTCAAAATCAACCAGTGACTCTTCCAGCGCTTCTCTCGATGCGATATCCAGATGGTTGGTTGGCTCATCGAGCAACAGTACATTGGGTTTGCGCTGCACCAGCAGAGCTAGCCGCAGACGCGTCCATTCCCCACCAGATAATTGCCCGACAGAGCGGAATACATCCGCTCCATAGAACAGGTATCGGGCCAGAATTCCGCGAGCCTCTCCCTCTTCCACGCCTGCTTCCAGACGGAAGTATTCGAGTACGTTCAGCTTTGGATTCGTGGGTTCCTCCTGTTGAGCCAGATACCCTACATCCACGCGTGCTCCCCACTCCAGCTTGCCCGCATTGGGCTGCTCGTCACCAAGCAACAGCTTGAACAGGGTCGTCTTGCCGGAGCCATTGCGTCCAATGAGTGCAATTTTATCCCCATATTCCAACAGACCCGAGATTCCGCGCAGGATTTCACGCTCGCCATAGCTCTTCTCGACCTGTTCCAATACCGCTACCCGTTTACCCGTTCGATCCGTAGGACGCACATCGAACTCGGCATTGCGGCGCTCCAGTACAGGACGCTTCACCTGCTCCATCCGCTCGATGGCTTTACGCATCGAAGCCGCCCGCCGGAAGAACTTTTCATTGCCACCCACACGACCCCACTCCTCTAACTGGCGGATCGTTTCCTTCATTTTTTTGATAACCTTCTGCTGCTCCTTGAACTCCTCGAATTGCTGCAACAGCCGTTGTTCCTTCACTTTCATATATTCCGTATAACCGCCAGCAGATGTTTCCGCTTCTCCATCCTCCAGCTCCAGTGTTCGATTCACGACCCGATCCAGAAAATAGCGATCATGCGAGATCAGGACAATGGTGCCGGGATATTCTCGTAAAAATCCTTCCAGCCACTCAACCCGCTCCAGATCAAGATGGTTTGTCGGCTCATCCAGCAATAACAGGTCGGGTCTTACGATTAGCTGTGAAGCCAGCACCACCCGAGTCTGCTCCCCACCAGACAGGGAACCAAAGCGCCAACCATAGTGTGCCTTGGCGATATCCAAACCGTCCGCCACCTGATCGATCCGGGCATCCATTTCATATCCACCCTCACGCTCGAACTGGTCTTGCAGTGCCGCGTAGCGTTTCAGCAGGCGCTCCAATTGATTAGGGTCTGCTGCACATGCCGGATCGGACATCTGCTGCTCCATTTCCTTCATTTGCGTGCGACATATCATAAGCTCCTTGAATCCAAGACTCAGTACATCCAGTACGGTATGGTCATCCAATCCTTCTGGAACCTGAGCCACATATCCCATTCGTGTATCTTTCTTGATCATCAATTGCCCTTCATCCGGCTTGTTCAGTCTTGCCATCAGGCGCATAAGTGTGGTCTTGCCGCTTCCGTTGCGGCCAATCAGGGCGACCTTGTCACCTTCCATAATTTCAAACGTAATGCCGTCCAGCACCAGATGTGCTCCGTGGTATTGAGTCAGTTGTTGCGCGCTAATCATTATCATAATAAGGTTCCTCCTATGGTATGGAAGATCCTGACCGCAACACAAAAAGAGCCGCAGGAGGTTAGCTCCGCGGCCCTTCAGAATTCAAGCAATATCGCTTATAGTCCGAATGAGGTCAAGGCAGGCATCTTCTCGCAAATGTTAACTTCCGTATATTCAAAATTGGACAGACTTCTCCCGTTGGTCAGAAAAGTATGAACAATGCCAGCCATAGCAATCGGCAGCTGGCTAATACGGTTGTTAAGCATCTCGTGATTCACCTGTCTTCACCTCCCTTGTCATAATTAATGTCAATATATCACAGACGAATGCGTTTCCGCAACCATCCCTTCGCCCAATTCAATCATACTGTACAGTAGTTTCATTCTTACGCTTAATTCCTGCCCCGTCGCCGAAGCATTACATCCCTGATCGCCACCGTAATAAGTGTTAACATTCCCGAGGTACCCAGTGATGCGCCAAGCAGGGCATATCCGATGCCATTCCACCCGCCAATATCGATGCTGATCATGATTACAACGGCACCGCCGAGCAAGGCCACACATGGCAATATATATTGAACCCACGTCATTCGCCGTCCTTGCAATCGGTAAATAAGCCATTCAATCAGCAGCAGCACCGCCCACATTCCCAATGTCCACAAGATCAGTACTTCCATAAGGTTCCCCTCCTGTTGCTGGATGGATTAAGCCCTTTGTTACAGACCTTACGTTACTTCAACCAATCTGAGAAAAAGTTCCGGTACCCTTCTTTCATTTTCGTGCGCGAAAAAGCACCAAAGGCATACTTCCGGTTGTCTTCTGACACACTGCGCGGCGCAGCCGCAGCCATGTTCACCAGTTCAAACCAGTTATCCTCGTTGCCTGCAAAGGCATGCGTGGATCGAATGTGACCGTAGCAAGCATGCTCCGGTTTCACGACCATTTTGCCCATGGCCATCGCTTCCGTCAGCGGCATCGCAAAGGTATCAAAGGCCGAACAGTTCCAATACACCTTGGATGAGTTCATCAACGTAAATATCTCATCCTGCGTGAGCGCAAACTTCAGCTTCACGTTGGCAGGAATGTCGTACTTCTTCATGGTTTCCTTATAGCGTACACCGCCAAACACCATATATACTTCCTTGTCCGGGTTCTGCCGAGCGTATTCCAAAACTAGATCCGGGCGACGGTTCGCCTCATCCCGACCGATCCAGAGCACCCGATTATGCACAACCTGGCTCGGATCATAGTGCCGGTTCGCCAGCTCTTCGCTAAAGCCAATCGGAATAACGTTCACGTCATGTACACCGAAATTGCGACCCAGTTCTGTTTTTAAAAACTCCGTCTGTACAATTGCTTTATCCACCATCGTATAAAATGGCTTCATCATCTCATATCCCGTTAGCGCGGGATCGGGGAAACTGTGCGGGAACAATACACTTTTCGGTAAGAACATCTTCAAAAATGTAAACCCGGATACGGTGTAGATAACATGCTCTATATTATGGCTATGAATCTGGTCCAGCACGATATCGTAGTTCACCAGGTCACCTTTCTCATGCTCATAACCAGGCAACCAGTCGTATCCACTGACATGACGCTCCGGCGAGATGAACACGATATCCACGCCCAACTCCAGACCAATCTGCTTCAGCCTATCCGCAAATACGCGCGGCCCCTGAGCTTCCGTGAATTGAATTTTACGCATAACAAGTCCGACTTTACGCAAGCTTCTCACCCCTCATTTCTATTCCTCACCCATATGCTTCATGCACTGCTCCAGCGTCGCTGCCGTCTCATTCCATTGGCTTCGCAGCTGTTCCTTCGGCCACACACATTCCTCACTTCTCAGATCACCGTCAATTAAACGCAGCATCCAGAGCGAGAATACAATAGCATAGGCGTGGTACCATTCTGCAAAAGAAACCCGTTCAATCTGCATGCCCAGGCTCCCCAGTTTGTCCAAATAAACATCCATAACCCGCTCTCGCAATGCAGGCGTAACCGTTCTGGGAAACAGCGGATGCGAGAGATCAACTAGGTGAAATATATCCCACAATGGCGCATTCAGATGGGCATGCTCCCAGTCCAAGATGACCAGTCTGCCGTCCACCTCCGCCATGTTACCTGGATGCAGGTCTCCGTGACACAAAACGGTTGGAAGTTCTTCCTCTGCCATGAGGATCAACCTGGAGATCTTGTCCCAATCGGATTCGGACAGCTGCATATCCAGCCTGGATAAAAATTCATCCGTAGATTGTCTGTGCATTTGTAACTCATCCAGCATTGTGTGAATGGGCGGTTTCTGGCCCACGCGAGGCAGTTCGCTCCAATCCGTGACAGACAACGCATGCCATACTGCCATATGTGCCGCTGCGCCGAGCATCGTCGCTTCTTGCGAATCATGCACCAGTTGCCCCAAATCCTCGTAGATCATCCAGCTCTGTGCTGGAGCAATGGTAAGATCCGACGCTGCAATGAGTTGCGGATAGATTGGTGGTAAGCCAGACATCACATGCTCGTACATCCATCGTTCCCGTCCATGCTGCGCAGGATTCGTCAGTGGTTTGAAAATATAACTGCCCCCGGTAGGAATCGTGAATCGCTCCACATATCGTCCGTTTATTCCTTTATACAACTGCTCGCGGCTTGTTATATAGTGATCATTCAGCATTCCTTCGGGCGTCACCCAGCTGTATGCATCCAACTCTTCGTTCACGCTACCCACCATCCATTTCGTTCTCCCTGCTACTCCGATGTTGATTTCTATTCATCATACGTTGCCGCTCACAAGCCTGCAAGCTTTGGTCGTAAGAGCTTATTCAGTGTCTCAATTCAGAGTTTCAAAATTGCTTATTGCATTTTGGTTAGTAATCACTTACTATACAATCATGAAGAACAAATCTCATGTGGATAGCAAAAAGAAAGATATCCTACAAGCGGCGATGCGCTTGTTCGCAACCAAAGGCGTTGACGGCATATCCGTCAAAGAGATCGGTGACGCCGCCGGAGTAACCGATGCGGCGATCTACAAACATTTTAAAAACAAAGATGCCGTTGCCCTGGAAGCCTTCACCCAATACTGTGTCGACTATACTGCACTGATTGACGGGTATGTTCGACAGGAAGGTCCGGTGTTGGAACGCTTCAAGCAACTGGTTACCGAGGTTCTCCATCTGCATGATGAAGATCCCTACGGACTGCTACTGATTTCACAGAATCATGAAATATTCATTGAAGCCGGAAGCAGCGAGGATTACCGTCAGCCGTTGGATGCGTTGATGGATCTGATCGATCAGGGAATGATGCGGGGCGAACTGCCTCAGCAGGATTCACGGCTCACAGCCGTTCTGGTGATCGGTGCAATTACACGCATGGCGGTCTCCAGTATGCAAGGTGAGCTACCGGAGCTGTTGGTACCTTATACGGGGGAAACGGTTCACCGGCTTGCATCAATGTTGGGGCACTTATCTCAGAAGTAACGATGGAGATGGGATGAAGCTAGAAATGGAGTAGCGGAGTGTAGGGAAAACGACGTGAGCAACTACATTGTTTCCGAAGGAAACAACCTTCGTAAGCACCCCTCTTATTTCGGCTGAATCCCATATTCGATGCGGATTATGCCGCTAGGCATGATTCGTAATCAAAGGCGGACTTGTTGAATAACTTCTAAAAGAGAATCGTCAACATACCATCAGGATATACAGATGGATTACCGGGTCATACGTGACCTTTTCTTTTTGCACATGAGGTTAGTGTTCATTAACTAAAATAGTCAGGACGTGTCATCTTCCATGAAAAAAATATTAATTATTCAAGGCAATCCCGTCTCTCCCAGTTACAACGGTGCAATCGCCGAGGCTTACCGAAAAGGTGCGGTGCAGGCTGGTGCCGACGTCCGCATGATCACCCTTAACGAGTTGGCATTCAACATGAATCTGGAGGGAGGATATCGTAATAAACTTCCACTTGAACCAGATTTGCTGGAGGCCCAAGAAGCAATCAAGTGGGCCGAGCATCTTGTATGGGTATTCCCAATCTGGTGGGGAGGACCACCTGCCCTGCTGAAAGGTTTCGTTGACCGAATCTTTATGCCAGGTTACGCCTTCAAGTATCAAAAAGGTAAACCTTTTCCAGATCAGTTGCTCAAAGGCCGCACCGCTCGCATGATCACTACCATGGATGGCCCAAGCTGGTATTTCAAATGGTTCCAGGGTGAGCCCGCACATAAAATGATGAAGATCTCCACATTTGCACTGACTGGCATCAAACCTGTGCGGATAACACCTGTAGATCAAGTTGGTAAAAAGTCAGATGAACAGAGAAAGAATTGGCTTGATAAGATTGAGCAGCTTGGGCGGAAGATGGGGTAAAAGATTTCTGCAAAAAAGCCTCATGGGAAGTATATGCTTCTCTCCAGATTTTCACGTTTTAAGTTAAATCAAAATTCTGGGGATACGCGCAATTCGAAGATAGTCCTGTAATCCGCAAGTGGCTCAATTGTAATCTTAGTTTAACTTATATCAGAGAGCAGAAATGTGCCTATTCCCAGTTACAAAAAAGGGTTGTCCCCTACGTCTTGAACAAGACGTAGGGGACAACCCTTTTAGCATTCATTATGGTCTAACGAACCGTAAACACGCTATTAGCGCCATTTCCGATAAGTCTGAGGTTTAACGAATCGTAGACGCATTATTTCCTCGATCTGTGTATCATTTGGAGGTTTTAAACTAGTTTGCACCGGAATAACTTCACTGAGGTTCGTTACATTTTGCATTCCACGCTAAATCGCCATTTAACACTCACTCGGTTCGTTAGCGACCTGCACTTAGAGAGACAAGTCCACACTACAGGTCAGCTTGATACGCCAATCGCCCGCCTTTGGAAAGTCGACTTCGCAACCAACGGTAATGAAATGGAAACAACCATGGCAAGCAACCCCAAAGAACAGCCATCTACAACCATACAAGCAACGCATTACCCAAACGAAATACGACCTGATGGATGCTCAGGTAAAATGGACGATACCAACTGCTGCACAGCTGGATGATCCGACTGCATCACCGAATCCCCGGCATCACCGCTATATACCAGCTTTCCCTGATCCATTACCGCAATGCGGTCACAGATCGTCATGGCGGCCCGAATATCATGCGTGATAAAGAGATACGATAACCCGTAGGACGCTCTTAACTCCGCCAGCAAAGATAATATTTGCGTCTGGTGCACCATATCCAGGCTGCTGATTGATTCGTCCAGTACGATTAACTTCGGTTTGAGCGCGATAGCTCGTGCGATGTTGACCCTCTGTAATTGGCCACCGCTGAACTGGTGCGGAAGCTTGCTCCCATCCTCAGGTGTAAGTCCAACCTGCTCAAGCAGTTGCCCAACCACACGAAGTTGTTCTTTGGCCGATAAACGCTCGTAATTATCCAGCGGCTCCCCAATGATCTGCGCGGCAGTCATAAGCGGATTCACAGCCGAATAACAGTCCTGGAACACGACCTGCAGATCACGCCGTAATCCCTTAAGTACGGGTTTGCTAGATCGGTAGATATCCTGACCTTGAAATGAAACCTGACCCTGGCTGGGCTTCTCCAGACCAAGTATGATTTTGCCCAAGGTACTTTTACCTGCCCCACTCGTACCCAGCAGTCCCAGACAAACACCCTTCTCGATCGTAAGTGAGATATCCGCCAGCACAGGAGGACGCGCTCCCGAACGATCCAGCCAATTCCGTTTGCCATAGCTATGGCTTACTTCACGTACCTGAAGCATCAGGTCATCCTCCTCTTTTGTAATTGGCAGAAGTAATCTCTGAAGAGGCTGAAATTACACATCACCATGCCCATTCCACCCCTACGACTACCCACTCAAAATACAGTTCATATCCGCTCTACACATACACTCCACTGAACGATTCGACTCGTCTGTAATTCGCTATCGTCCCAAAGACATGCTGGGTCTCGCATTTAACAACATCTGGGTATACTCATGCTGCGGGTGATCGAACAGTTGGTACACATCCGCCTGCTCCACAATTCGACCCTTCTGCATAACCGCGACTTCATCGGCCATTTGCGAGATCACACCCAGATCGTGGGAGATGAGCAAGATGGATGTGCCATACTCCGTACGTAGCCGATCCAATTCCTGAAGCACCTTGAACTGATTCACGACATCCAGTGCCGTCGTTGGTTCATCAGCAATAACCAAAGCCGGTCGCAGGCACATCGATATGGCGATCATCACACGCTGCAACATACCGCCACTCAGTTGGAAGGGATATCGCTTCATCAGTTTAGCTGGTTCGGGTAAGTTCATATCTGCCAAGGCAGCAATGGCCCGCTCCCTGGCAGCTGCTTTGGACATTCCCGTATGCGTACGCAAGGTTTCAATGAATTGAGATCCAATCGTATATACGGGTGTAAAAGCATTCATCGGATTCTGCATAATAAATCCGATTTCCTTGCCGCGGATGCGCCGCATCTCCTCACCTGACAACGAGCCAAGCTCCCGTCCATTCAGGTGGATGCTGCCCGACACTTCCATCCTGCGCGGATCAAGCAGATGGAGCAATGCGTTACATGTAACGGTCTTACCACTGCCACTCTCACCGACGAGACCGAAGACACGACCTTTTTTTAATTCAAAATCAATGGGATCCAGTAACGGGACTGAACCCTCCGCTGTTCTTAGATTCACTTGCAGACCACGAACTTCGAGTACCTTCGCTGCATCATCCATCGTTACGTTCACCCCTCATATGCCTTCGATTCCGAACCACTACCTTTTTGCAATGCCATAACGCTCGGATAACGCTTCTCCCAAAATGTTGAACGTAATGACTACGAGCAGAATCAATGCCCCCGGGTAGATCATCAACTCCGGATGACTACGAATATAACCTGTCCCCTCATGAATCATAGCGCCCCATTCTGCATTTGGTGGTTGAATACCAAGTCCCAGGAAAGACAGAGCAGATATATCCATAATCGCCCACCCCATCTCCAGCGTACCCATCACAACGATCGGACGCTGCACGTTGGGGATGATATGTTTCCGAATAATCGTCCACGAAGAGGAGCCGCTAATCCGCGCCGCTGCGATGAAGTTCCGTTCTTTCAGACTAACGACCATGTTCCGGCAGATACGTGCATAATACACCCACTGTACCATCATGAGTGCTAGAAGCACCTGCATCAGACCTGGACCAAAGATCCCTACAATACCGAGCACCAGCACCAGATTCGGAAACGCCATAATGCCTTCACACAAGCGCATCAACAGACTGTCCACCCAACCACCAAGGTAACCGGAGATTGAACCTACAATGACACCTATGAGCAAAGATGACAGGAAGATCAGGGTAGCAAATCCAAGCGACACTCTCGCTCCATACATCAGCCTAGTGAGATTGTCGCGTCCCAGATGATCCGTTCCGAGCCAATGCTCAAGCGATGGACTCGCCAGCTTCTGCAACAGATTCACCTTCACCGGGTCATGAGGAGCAATCCATGGGGCTAATAACGCGATCACGAAGAAAAGCAATATGATCACCGAGCAGATCTGGATGGCTCTCTGCCCTTTAAATACCGCACGCCATTTGTTTATCAATGTTCTGCCCGTCCTTTCGCTGAAATCCGTGGGTCCATAACGAGCTGCACCAGATCAACGAGCAGATTGCATACGATGAACAGGCAGGCCGCCAGGAAGACATAACATTGAATAACGGGAATATCCCGATTAAATATCGCATCGACAAAATAACGTCCGAACCCAGGCCAGGAAAACACCTGCTCTACAATAATGGTGCCTGTGAGCAGCTTGCCCATACTCATCCCCATTCCTGTAATAAGGGGCGATATGGCGATTTTCAGGACATGCTTGAGCATAATCACTCTTTCGCGAATCCCGCGTGTTCTCGCATACTGTACATATGTCTCCTGCAATTGCTCCAGTACACTGGAACGTAACAATCGGGTGTAGACCGCAATAAGAATCAAGGAAAGTGTAATCGTAGGCAGAACCAGATTCTCCCACGATCCACGCCCCTCCACAGGCAGCCAGTCCAATTTCACTGAGAAAAAGAAGATCAGCAGGTAACCGAGCCAGAATTGCGGAATAGATGCTCCTAAATAGGAAATCGCACGACTGACCATGTCAATCCAGCTATTCTTATACACCGCCGCCAGTATTCCCAAGGGAATACTCACCAAAGCCGATAACAATATACTCCAGAAGGCTAGTTCAGCCGTAGCGGGAATCCTTAGTTTCACTTCATCCCATACGGGTTTGTTGGTGAGATATGAGGTGCCAAAGTCGAGCTTGGCAATCTTCTGAATCGTATGCACATACTGGGTTAATAAAGGCTGATCCAGACCGAACTCATGCCGTTTTTGCGCAAGCAGCTCCGGTGTTGGATAGATATGAGCGGCTGTCAGATAAGCCTCGGCCGGATCAACTGGTGAAATATGAATAAGCGCAAAGGTAACGAGTGTAGCGATAAAAACGATAGGAATTATCGCGATCATTCGTTTCCCGATATAACTGATCAACAAACTTCCTCCCTTTTATCAAGCTACATGACCTTGCCAAGGCTTTACCACTCCGAAATTAAAGTAAATACAACTTATTGGTTGCCCAATTCAATGCCTACAAACGGATTCTCATCACGGTTCGCCGGGAAAATAAAGTTGGAAATTTTCTTCTGATATACCGCCGTTTTCTTAACATACGAGATGGGGACAATCGCCGATTGTTCCTGAAGTGTTGTCAGGATAGAGCCATACAGCTCCTGACGTTTCGTCTCATCTGTTGATGATAGTGCGGCATGTACCTGCTCGTCCAGTTCCTTTTTCATCGGCAAGGCACTGAGCGTCTCAGAGATACCAAATCCAGGGCTCGCTACAACGTTAATGAAGGAATGTGGATCATACGGAGCACCATAGTTGTACCAGAAATACAGGTCAAAATCATTGGCTTTCAAACGTTTGATCTGTACCGTCAGTTCTAGCCCAGTGAGGTTTACCTTAACCCCAAGCTCGCTCCATTCCGCCTGAATGGTCTCAGCCATCGCTTTCTGAATCGGGTCCGTCTTGTCAAAAATCATTTCGAATTCAAGCTGTTGTCCGTCTTTCTCACGAACGCTACCATTCGCAGGCATCTTCCAACCCGCTTCATCCAATAAAGCTTTGGATTGTTCCACGTTATATTCGATCGGTTTCAGGTCAACATTGGTGTATGGGTAGTTTTTGGATAGTGCCGTATCTGCCGGTTCTTCCAGACCCAGAGTGATGCCTTCCACCATCGCTTTTTTGTTAAATCCTTGCTGGAGCGCCATCCGTACTCTGAGATCAGACAGCTTCGGATTGGAGGAATTCAGCAGCAGATCTCGCGTACCTACCGGATCAGACAGCTGACTCACATATTTATCGTTGTCACGAAGCTGTTGGAACGCATCCAGACTGATCATACCTTCACCATAGATCAGGTCGAGATCACCTTTTTCAAAAGCAAGCACGCGGGTTTCTGCATCAGGGATGATCTTAACCGTAATCTGATCCACCTTCGGTGCGGTTCCCCAATAATTCGGGTTGCGTTTGAAAACAGCATATTCGTCCTGCTTGTAATCAGCCAGCATCCACGGGCCCGTTCCAACTGGCTCTTTGATGCCTTGGGATGTATCTCCGTCATCCGGGAATCCGGCTTCACCCAGGAAGCGGAAAGGACGAACCACAGACAAATCCTGAAGAACAGGATAGTACGGCTCTGTGAGTGTCATACGGAACGTATGGTCGTCCACAACCTCCGTCTTGTCGAGCACACCTACAATGCCCAGCCAGCTATGTGTATCTTTATTTTTCATTACAGCATCAAAATTCTTTTTCACAATCTCAGCATTAAACGGTGTACCATCTGAGAATTTCACACCTTGGCGAAGCTTAAATGTATATACTTTGCCGTCATCGGAGATGGTCCATGATTCTGCCAGAGCAGGTTCCAGTTTTCCGTCCTTCTGGTAACTGATCAGTGGCTCATAGAGCATCGATTGGGCAAATAATTGCGAAGGATTGTACGTATGCGGATTCATTGTACCGATATCACGTGGCCATGACATCGTAATCGACTTCGTAGATGTTTGATCCGAAGCAGCAGATGAGGATTCATCTCCACTTCCTGTATTGCTGCAACCCACAATAACGAATAACAACAAGAGCATAGTTGCCAACGTGAGGGCCGAAGATTTGCGATGTTGTACAGACATGAATGTTGAACCCCTTTTCTCTATTTTATGATAATGATTATCATATTCATCCATTAAGAATAGGCAGGAGCCCACCTTTTGTCAACAAAATTCGACATGGTATGTGTTGTTACTAAAATAGCCAAAAAAAGCCCTTCCTGTGGGAGGAAGAGCCTCTCGACCTGCATATGAATCACAACTGCAAAAATAAGCTCCATCATAATCTGTTATTCCTTGCTCACAGCATGGAAATCACGAAAGTACATATGCAGATATATCACTGAAATCCATCTTCATACGCCTTCTTGTTTCTCATTTAAACTTCTACAGCGATGCCCTCATAGAACCGACGAATAACCTTCTCCGCGGGCTTACCATACACCCCGTATCCGTCATCGGTCAGCGCATCCTTCTCCGCATGCAGATGTGCGCTCCAATCCCATAGACCGAATCCGCGCACCCAGTCACGCTGACTGACATGCCGGAACATCGCTTCATAGAAACGCTCCTGTTCCTCCGCGCTGACTTCGCCTTCCAGCCCCCAATCGTTTGGTACGTGGGCTAATCCACTGCGGCTGGGACAGCCTGCTTCTGCGAAGAAAAAGGGTTTGCCATAAGGAGCAATCGCCTGCTGGATTCGATCCAGTTGTGCCTCCCAGTCTCCGATGGGATAATACCCACTGGAAGAGATGACATCCACCGCATCCCACCATTTCACATGATCTTCCTGATATTTATCCGTGTTGTATGACACCAGTCCTGTGTACTCTTCACGCACACCGGCGATCACCTCGCGCCACTCTTCATCCCGACGCTCGGATTGCACCATCTCACAACCTACAATGAACATCTCACACTTTTCCTGCTCTGCAATCGCTGCATAATGCTTCTGAAATGCTGTGTAACTGCGGAACCAATCCTTCCACTTCGGCTCACAAGGCACATCGATATCAAAAAAGTTAATGTGTGCACGCCATGTGCCATCGGTACAGTTAACGGTTGGTTTCAGAATGACACGCAGCCCGAGTGTACGGGCATAACGAATCATGTCCACCAGTTCATCATCCTCTACCAGATGTGTACCTCGATACTTGACCTCTACCGCCTGCGGATGATCCTGATGTGCCGCCAGTGCAAAAATAACATGAGAACTGCCTGTACGTTCTGCCATCAGGCGCAAGGATTCTTTGGCTTCCGGCTTACGGAAGTCACCCTTGCCACTCATCCAGCCAAATGTAAATCCCTTGATATAATCCATATGCATTACAGCTTGCCCTCTTCATGATCTCCGGCGATGACTTCATCCGTCTCGATCACATAGTTCACGATCTCTTCGATGGTCGTGTACGCCACGCCCACATACGTATCGGCAGCGCCATAATAGATGGCGATACGTCCGGTATCGGCATCATGCAGTGTTGCACACGGGAAAATGACGTTATCAACGAAGCCTTGTTCTTCGTACCATTTTTCCGGTGTCAGTACAAAGTTGGAGGAACGATATTTCACTTTGGACGGTTCATCCAGATCCAGAATTACCGCACCCATGCTATATACCAATCCGTTACAGGTCCCAGTGACGCCATGGTAGAACATCAGCCAGCCTTCGGACGTTTCGATCGGAGCAGGCCCGCCGCCAATTTTGACCGATTGCCACCAGCCTTGGCCACCTTTGCTCATCACATGACGGTGCTTGCCCCAGTACACAAGATCCGGGCTTTCGCTCAGGAAAATGTCTCCGAATGGCGTATGTCCACTGTCACTTGGTCTGGACAACATCACATAGTTGTCGTTGATTTTGCGCGGGAACAACACGCCATTCCGGTTGAACGGCAGCATTGGATTTTCGAGGCGGACAAATGTTTTGAAGTCATCCGTTTTGGCCAGACCCAGTGCTGCGCCGTAGAAGTCTGTACACCAGATGATGTAATACGTGTCCTCGACTTTGACCAAACGTGGATCGTACGCATAGTTCGGCATAAACGGATCGCCATTTTCATCTACAAATGCAATGCGTTCCTCTTCAATTGTCCACTCCAGACCATCTTCGCTTGCGCCCATGTGAAGGTGTGGACGTCCATTAACGGTTTCGGCGCGGAATACCCCAATGAATTTTCCTTCATACGGTACAACGGCACTGTTAAAAATGCGGGCAACACCTTTGACCGGGTTACGCGGAACCACCGGGTTGGCCGAATGTCTCCATACCGGGCCTTCCGTTCCCTCCGGTTTGTTCTCCCAAGGCATATTCGGCAAAGCATCCCCAACAATGTGTACGTTTTTCGTTTCAGCAACTGACATTTTTCATTCTCCCTTCGGTTAGGCTTTATGAAATGAATACTTAAAATTGCACTAGACCACTTTGATGACAGAACAACCTTCCGATCGCCGTTATCCCCAGATTTTTTTGATCCCCTTATAAAAGGGAAAATCCGGTTATAGCGTATGCTTACGGAGCGAGCTTTCTTTCAGAAAGCTTTTAGCGTCCCCTCCGTTTCTCCAGCTTTTTTCTGTCCTCTTCGTTCCTGTGTATTCTCATATGCATTTCATATAGCCTTTCGTTTTTTTATTTAACTGAGCCTTGCGCGAAGCCATTGTAGATGTACTTCTGTAACAGCAGGAAGATGATCATCGTTGGAATAATGGCGATCATGATGCCGGCGCTGATGACCTCCCACTGCGATCCGAACGGTCCCTTGAATTTGAACAAGGCGGTGGATATGACCTGTAGATCGGTCTTTGGCATGTAGAGGAACGGTGTGTAGAAGTCATTATAGATGTTCACACCCTTCACGATAATGACCGTTACAATGGCCGGTTTCAGCAGTGGCAGAATGATTTTCCAGTAGATCGTGAAGTACGACGCGCCGTCCAGCATGGCGGATTCATCCAGTGCACTTGAGATGGAGCCCAGGAATTGCAGGAAGATATAAACCGCGATGATATCTGTACCCAGGTACATCACGATGGCCGCCCAGCGCGTGTTGAACAGGTCGAGCGCGTTGA
The DNA here is from genome assembly GCF_045040715.1 of Paenibacillus sp. FSL H7-0942. Lineage (NCBI taxonomy): Bacteria > Bacillati > Bacillota > Bacilli > Caryophanales > Paenibacillaceae > Paenibacillus > Paenibacillus sp. FSL H7-0942. The sequence continues at coordinate 6,658,443 of NZ_CP150279.1, forward strand.
TGATCTGGAATGTGGCGACCTGCGTTGTAACACTTGGAATCAGGGTAGCGAGCAGGAATGCCGCGACCATAATCTTCTTACCTTTGAATTTGAAACGATCCAGTACATACGCGATCATGGAACCGGTTAAAGTCGCTCCTATAATGGAGATGATCAGGATAATAATTGTATTTTTGAAACCGACCAGCATGTTACCATCCACAAAAGCCTTCGTATAGTTCGCAAAGTTCAGCCAGTTGGCTGGTGGAGCAAGCGGGCTGCTGGTAGCGTATTCCGCATTCGTTTTGAGAGATGCAAATAGGATGACCACGATGGGCAAAAGCGCGATAAACGCCGCAATAACCAGGGAAGCATATTTAACCACGCTCGCAAGGGTGTATTTGAGTTGTGTCACGTTTATTCCTCCCCTTTCATGGTGACGCGTTGCACAAGCGTAACGAGAATAACGATCAAGAGCAGCACCACAGCCATGGCGGATGCCAGTCCCAGCTTGCCATATTTAAACGCCAAATGAACCGTCTGGATTACAAATGTCATACTGCCGTTGGAACCATCGGTCATGATATATGGTATATCGAACGCACTAATTGCGCCGCTAATCGCCAAGATCAGGTTGAGCTGCAGGATACGTGTAATGCTTGGCAGGATGATGTGGCGGAATTGCTGCCAGCGATTGGCGCCATCAATATCGGATGCTTCATACACATCCTTCGGAATGGAGGAGATTGCACCCAGGAAAATGATAAAGTTGAAGCCCATGTATCTCCATACCGATGCACCTGCGAGTGACACGTTGATAATATTCGGATTACCGAGCCAGAGCTGCGTGTATTGTCCCAGCCCTACAGCATGCATGAGCATATCGAGTGTACCGTCCGGTTTGAAGAAAAAGAGGAAGATAAAACCGATGGCTACCCCATTCAGCAAATAAGGGAAAAACAGTATGCCTTTGAAAAAGTTTTTGCCTCGAACCTTGAAACTCAGAATGGTGGCAAAGTAAAGCGCCAAGCCCATCTGTAAGAACGTAGCCACGAAGTAATACAAGCTGACAATAAATACTTTGAAGTATTCGGGATCACTGAATATGCGCGTGTAGTTCTCAAACCCAACATAATCAAACCTTTTACTGTATCCGTTCCAATCGGTGAAACTGTATTTGAACATGTTGATGACAGGTAAGTATGCAAACGTGAACAGCAACGCCAGCGGAATAATTGAGAAGGCACAGATGATAAATATGCGTTGCGCTGAGTAGCCCCAATTCGAAAGTTTTAAGTACTTCATGCTCTCCACACCTCCAAGCGGTTCTCCCGCCTATATATCGAAAGACTCCCGTCCAATGGAATTCCTGCGGAATAACTGCCGGGGAAGAGCATGGGTACCATGCTTTCAAATACCACATATTCCATACTCCATTCATAAATGGCTTCCTATATCCCCGCAGTCCATTCATCACCTGATCCACTTACGTTAATCCAATTATTTTGTGAGTTCTGCTCTTGCTTTGACCCACTTGTCGTTCAGATCTTTCATGATGTCGTCATACGATTCCTTGCGGTTCCCAATACCTGCTTCGATAATGCGTTTCTTGAAATCAGGCTGCCAGAGACCGATTTCGCCTTCGTTATCAATCTTGTCGACCAGACCTTCCTGACCTTCTTTGGCAGGTGTAAGCGTGGAGAATTTAACGTCTTTATATTGATCCAAAATGGGTGGTAATTCAGCATTCTTGTCTGCATCCATACCGCCACCCTGTTCAACCGCGTAGTTTGATTTCGCCAGGAACCAGTCAATCCAAGCTTTGGCAGCAGGTTTGTTCTCACTGTTCACGTTCATGCCGATGTTATAGTCCGCGGAGAGCGGAACCACAACCTCACTTGCATTCGTAGGGAAAGGAAGGAATCCAATGTCGTCCGGTGTATCCGTCATCCCTTGAATCTGCGTGATGGCCCAAGAGCCCAGTGCCATCGTGGCAATTTTGCCTTTGGCGAGATCCGCTTTGGAGCTTTCCCAGTCGGTTGTTGTTGGATCTTTCTCGATTAGACCGTTCTTGGCTGCATCATAGAGCACTTTATATAGTTCATAGTGCGGCTGACCAGGCACAAAGTTCTCATCTGTATTCGGTTGGTCCACGTTAACGTAATCCACACTGCCTGCAACGGTTGGCAGATCCGATTCCCATTGGGTGAGAGCCCAGCCAGATGCATAGTTGGTGTAGAGCGGAACCGCATCTGTATTGTCTTTGACCAATTGGAGCGCAACCTGGAATTGCTCCGGTGTTTTTGGCAATTCGGTAACGCCTGCGTCTTTGAAGACCTGTTTGTTATAAATGATTCCGGAGAAAGTGATCACGGTAGGGATACCGTAGACCTGACCATCCACCATGCGTTCTTCAATAGCGGTGTATTTGTCTTTCAATTCATCGTACGTGCCGAGTGGCTCGAAAAAGTCCGGGATATCTGCGATCGGAACACTGGTCGGGATCATCAGTACGTCACCATAATCTTTGGTGCTCATACGGATTTTCACTTGTCCTTCGTAGTCGGCCAGCGCCTGAAAGTTTACTTTTACATCAGGATATTCCTTGTTGAATTCTGCTGCGTAATCTTTGAATACGGTATCAACAATATCTGTCCGTTGCGTCAGAACGGTTATTTCACCTTTGATATCTGCCGGATCTGTACTGATCTCCTCCCCTGCCTGCGAAGATCCACCTCTGGATGAACATGCAGCAAGTAGTGAAGTGATGAGTAGCATCGTCAGCAACATCATCCAACCTTTGTTTTTTCTCAATTGTTTCGACCCCTCTCTTAAGTTAATTAAGTTATCGTTAAGGTTACAAAATGAATTCTATTATGGTAACGCTTACCTGTCAATTAAATTATTTATAACTTAACAATAAAAATTGCGATGCATTTCGTTGACATCTATTTTTCAGAGCACTAATATTGATTAATAAAGTTATCGTTAACTTAACTATATATATTGATTAAACATTTACACGAAACGTAGAGGACAGAAAGAACCTGAAGAAGCGGAGCGTTCGCCTAAAAGCTTTCTGAAAGAAAGCTACATCGGAAGCATACGCTATCACCGGAATTTCACCTTTGAAAAAGGGAATCAAAAAAATCTGGGGATAACAGCGATCGGAAGGTTATTCTGTCATCGGAGTGGCCAGTGTAAATATTCTTTAGTTCAATTTATATATTAAGATTTATGTAACACGTTGAAGGAGCGCTCACTTATGAATACAAAAACAATCGAACTTCAATCTGAGATTAAGGCGCATTGGGAGAAGCAGATTTTACCCTTCTGGTCCAACCTTAAAGATACAACCCACGGTGGATTCTACGGTTGGGTTGGCAATGATCTTCAGGTGAATCCACAGGCACCCAAAGGCGGGATCGCCACGGCACGACAACTCTGGTCTTTTGCAGCAGCCTATCGGGTTACCGGAAACGAAAGATGGCGCGATCACGCGGAGCACGCCTATCGTTTTCTCGCTGACCATGTGATGGATACCGAATATAGCGGTATGTACTGGATGGTAGATTACACAGGGGAAGCGCTGGACACGAGCAAACATGTGTATACGCAATCATTCGGTGTGTATTCACTCAGTGAGTACTATCGTGCTACCGGGGATGCTTCTGCATTGGAACTTGCGAAAACGCTTTTTGCTCTTATCGAGGACAAAGGTCTGGACGCCGGACTACCTGCTTACAAGGAACAATTTGATCGCACATGGAAGGAACAGCCCAATGAAATGCTGAGCGAAAATGGAGTGATTGCGGATTACACAATGAATACGCATATCCATGTACTGGAGGCCTACACCACGCTCTATCGCGTGTGGCCGGATCAACAAGTGAAGGCGGCGCTGGAACGCCTGCTCGGAATTCTATATGAACGGGTGTATGACCAAGACACCAAGTTTCTCGGGGTATTTTTCAACAAACAGTGGGAATCCATCATCGATCTGCGCTCGTTCGGACATGACATCGAAGCCAGCTGGCTAATCGACGAAGCACTGAAAGTTCTGGGGATGGAGCAACATCTGGAGTATGCGGCGATGGTAACAGATATCGCCTATAACATCTCCAATGTAGCCGTGAATGCGGATGGTTCCCTGCTCAATGAACAAGAAGGTGAACATATCGATGAGAAGCGAATCTGGTGGGTTCAGGCCGAGGCGATGGTCGGTTTCTATAATGCATATCAGCGTACAGGTGATCCATTGTTTCTGGAGAGAGTGGAACGCTTGTGGACCTATACCAAAGAAAACATCATTGATCAGCGGGCTGGTGGGGAATGGTACTGGTCGGTTGACGGCAACGGTACACCGGATCAGAGCGAAATTGCTGGACCGTGGAAATGCCCGTATCACAATAGCAGATTCTGTATTGAACTAATGGAGAGGATGGGATCAGAATGATACACCCGAAATACAAGGAGTTACTGGAGAAACAGGAACAGCTGCTTACTCGCCCTAATGAGATCAATTCTTCCTTTTACAACGGCATATATGATCGGTACCAATATCCAGTAATCACTCGCCATCATGTACCGCTGCATTGGAGATTCGATCTGGATGAGACGACAAACCCGCATTTCATGGAACGCCTGGGCATTAACGCTACACTGAACCCAGGAGCCATCTATTTCAATGGCAAATACGTCATGGTCATCCGTACGGAAGGATTGGATCGCAAATCAATCTTTGCGCTCGCCGAGAGCGACAATGGAATTGACGGGTTCCGTTTCACGGGTAAACCATTGGTCTGGGATGATATCGATGCGGATGAAACCAATCAGTATGATATGCGCCTCGTTCAACATGAAGATGGCTGGATCTATGGCATCTATTGCTCGGAACGCAAAGACCCTGAGGCTCCTGCATTTGATACATCCAGCGCAGTTGCACAGGCAGGACTGGTTCGGACACGAGATCTCACAAGCTGGGAACGGTTGCCCAACATCACAACGAATTCCCCTCAACAACGCAATGTCGTATTGCACCCGGAATTCGTGGATGGAAAATATGCCTTCTACACCCGTCCACAGGATGGATTCATCTCAACAGGCAGTGGCGGCGGAATCGCCTTTGGTCTGTGTGAGGATATCTTGAACCCTGTCATTCATGAAGAGACAATTATCGACGAACGGCAATATCATACGGTATATGAGGTCAAAAACGGTCAAGGCCCTGCTCCGCTCAAGACGGATCGTGGCTGGATTCACATTGCTCATGGAGTTCGGAACACCGCAGCAGGCCTGCGTTACGTGTTATACACCTTCGCTACGGATCTGAATGATCCGGCGCGTATTATTGCCAAGCCGGGCGGCCACTTCATTGCTCCTTATGACGATGAGCGGGCAGGCGATGTGTCCAATGTTATTTTCTGCAACGGTGCTGTGGTCAATGAGCAGGAAGAAGTCTTTATCTATTACGCTTCCAGCGATACCCGCTGTCATGTGGCAACAACGACTCTGGAGAAACTGGTCGATTATACGTTCAATACACCGGCTGATCCGTATCGTTCCCTGGACTGTGCCAGCCAGCGGGGTCAGCTGATTGAACAGAATGAGAAGCTTTTACAGAAACAATTAACGTAACATCGGTAGAGCGTCCTCTCAGGGAAACCTGCAATGTGCTGAAAATTAGCGAAACAACAGCCAGAATGGCTTTATTCCAAGTGGGTAACGATGTATACTGATATGGATTGTTATTATGTTGGAAGAAAGTGTTCATCATAATGACAGCACATTGTGCCTATACCGGCTTGAAGGAGGCGACCATACTGAAGAACAATATCACCATGCGGGATATCGCCGACAGGCTCGGGGTCAGCAGTGTGACCGTCTCGAAAGCATTGAATGATAAAGATGGCGTGAGTGGCGAATTAAAGGAAAAAATTAAAGTGCTTGCTGTTGAAATGGGCTATCGGTATAATGCTGCTGCCCGTTCCATGAAGGAAGGCTTAACCCATAATATTGGCGTAATTATCCCGGAGCGTTTTACCGGGCCTACGCAGTCGTTCTATGTACGCGTGTTCCAGCGCATCACCAAACATCTGGAGGAACAGGGCTACTACGGCATTCTGCACATTCTGAATGTGGAGGATGAGGAGGAATTAACACTGCCCAAGCTGTACAGCGATAACAAGGTCGATGGTTTCATCGTGCTCGGACAGATTAGCAAAGAGTATATTGAACTGGTGCGATCGATGGAGGTTCCCAAAATGTTTCTCGACTTCTACGATGAACATTCGGACATCGATTCCGTTGTTACCGATAACTTCTACGCTGCCTATGAGCTGACGAACTATCTGGTTCAGCAGGGCCACCGTAACATTGCTTATGTAGGGAACCTGTATTCCACGAGCAGCATCCAGGATCGATTCCTTGGGTACTACAAATCCTTGCTGGAACATCGCTTGCCGATGAATCCGGATCTGGTTCTGAATGATCGGGATGAACGGGGTACGTTTATTGAGATTGATCTGCCGGAACAGCTGCCAACCGCTTTTGTATGCAACTGTGATCAGGTCGCTCATCTGCTCGTTCAGAAACTGACTTCCATGGATATTCAGGTACCTGGCCAATGCTCTGTTGTTGGTTTTGATAATGATATCTATGCCACGCTCTCCGATCCCAAGCTGACAACCGTCGAAGTGGACGTAGAACAGATGGCGCGTACCGCAGTTCAGTCGATGCTCAAAAAGATCGACAACCCAAACCGCAGCTTCGGCCGTGTTCATGTTAAAGGCAATATCATCTATCGTGAATCGGTAAGTGCTGTGTCTGCCTCATCAGATACTATGGATATCTGAATTAAAAAATGAAATCAACGAACACAGATGACTGGCCTTTATCTTACTGGCCAGTCTTTTCTGATGCATTGGAGCTTAACGACGGCGATGATCTGTTGAATCCATCAAAAATGTAGTCGTTCTCCAAATCGAGAGGATGAGGATCAACTCATACACATTGGTTAAAGTACCGGTTTCCACTGGCAGGGAGATTAACTGCCCTACAAACAACAAGGCAGTTCCAACAAACAGCCAAACCCATTTATGTTTGAAAAGAACGACCAGGCTAACAAATAACAGAACAATCCCCACGATGATCACCATCATCGGCGGACCTCCATGACCTTCTGCCATATATCTCAGTACTCCATACTCTTCTATCACCTTGAGATTTTTAACCTCGGATAAAGTAAAACCTACAATCTGGTAGATAACCAAACCTAAAGTTATCAGCCATGCCACCACACTCGTTATACTTCTATTGGCAAACTTGGCACCTGAGCTGCGCAAGATATGGTAGCCAACAAGAATAAGGGTAGGGGTAGCAAAGGCATGTAGCCAAAATCGAAGGCTACTGAGGACCATTAACACTTCCCCATCCCCTATCAAATTACCTATAGCAATAATTCCATTGTCATATGCCAAGCTGAACGCTACAAATAGCTGAAAACTGGAATACGCGAGCCATTGCTTCCTCTGGGTTAAATCGACGGCCATCCAAACAACAAGTATCAAATAAACAAGAGTAAGTACGGAGTATATCCATACATCCAAGCTGCTTCACCATCCTTATTGGTTAATTCTAATAAATTATATTTACCGGTAAGTAAAATTACAAGGCGTACTTGTATAAATGGTTAATTTGTCATAAATTACTCACAAAGGTAATGAAGATAAATAAAGATTCACATCGATCACCGGCGAGACTAACACATGCTGCAGCTGGAGATGATCCACCCTAACAAGGAGTCACTTTTCAAGCGGCCCGCCAAACTGTTTATGGAGCCGATTCATATAAAAAGAGCACTCCCGGCTATCGTAGCTGCAGGAGCACTCTTTTCCTTATTTGAAGAACGTAAAAGCAACAGGTTACTTTGATATCAATAACTTGTCTTCAACCAATTGTCCTTGGACCAGGTCAATTTACCGGAACCCGCGCCATTGGAAGCCGTGAGGCGTGCATTCAACGTAGATGGATCATCCGTGGTATAGCTGTAAGGCAGTGACGAGAAGCCGTTCCAGGAGAACGATTTCACCACGGCCGGGATTGGCGCCAGTGGACTGCCAGACGTATCACTGTTGCCACGGAATGAGCTTCCATCCAAAGAATACATGGTATCGGTCACTCTGATTTTGCCGGTATAGGTTGGATCTGCCGGATCGGTCTGATTGTTGCGAACAGGATACAGAACGTCCTTGATGACTGATTTCTCGACCAATACGGCTCCGCTCTCTGTGGAGATTGCCCCATTGCCAATGATATCGAACTTATAACCTTTGGACGCGATCGCTGTTGCCATCGCCGTTGTAATTTTGGCTTTAGCGGCACGTGCCCCTGTCGAATCCATCACGATGTTGTATGCATGTGCGTTGCCGCCGCGGAGACGTGGCATCCGGTCCTGAATATCCTTGTATAAGTTATGGTGCAGCGTCATGGACAGGTTGGCATTAGCCGATTCCAGGCTGGTCGAACCGACCAGATGTCCTTTCTTTTGTGGTCCTGAGATGGCGATAATATCGGCTTTGCTAAGACCTACCGCACTGCTGCGCAGGTAGTTATACATGGGATAGGAAGCCTTGTTTGCTTCCAATTCGTTAATCTGCTGGGTAACCCAGCTGTTCGAGCTGCCGTCATCCCCTTTGAAGAGGGACCAGGAGATGGTCACGCCGCTGGTTCCTTTTTTCGAATCGACGAGTCCGTCGTAGGCTTTATTAAATGTGCAGTGATCAATCCATACGTTGCTGTTCTCCTCCAGGGTGATGTAATCCCAATCGTTCTTGTCGTAATCACCTTTGGTGGATTCATCCCATTCCCATAACTCATCAAATTCCAGGTTGCGGATAATGACATTTGAGCTTCGTTTCACGCTGATCGCAGCGTGTTTGATTTTGGAGCCGTTAGCGGAGAAAATCGTGAGTCCATTGAAACCGTCAATCGTGAGCTTGCTGACACCGGTCTGTTTTAATACGGGATGCGTCAACGCATCATTATGCTTGGCAAAAGGAGCAGTCTGCGCTGCGCTCGGAATTTCATTCCATCCCAGATTCAGATCGTTCATGATCTCAACAACTTTGACACCGGAGTTCTTTTTCAGAGCCAGTGCCAGATCGGTCGCATTATACACTTTCTTATACGTGGCTGTGTTTGATTCGCTAATGATGCCGCCGCCCGCGTTCCCTTGGGAGAAGCCTGTAAGATTGTAGTCTGCGTTACCCGCTGCCTGCACACTTGCCGGGCCGGACAATAAAGTTAACCCCAACGTTAGAGCCAGGGCTGTGCTGCATAAACTTCGAAATTTAGATTTCATCGATTCCATTCCTCCCAATATATGATGATGACATTCGCCCATCGCTGCCATGACGTGTTACGAAGGACATGTTCTCAATGTACATTTTGAAAGCGATTACAACAATAATCCCTATCTCACATGTAGTTAGGAAAGGCTGGTAAGGTAAGGGTTTGTACTGTAAGCAACCTTGAATCGTACAGAGTTAACTTGGGGAGTAAGGTTTCAGGAATATATCGTGGTAATAAGAACATTCCAGATGGGATGAAATTAAAAAAGCAGGACTGCATCTGCCGCAGACCTGCTCGATTTTACTTTTTGATGGAACGTGTCCAGAAGCCGCCATGGAACTGTTTGGGCTCCACGGTAATAACAAATGCTTTGGGGTCCAGATCGAGAATTGTCTGGTAGAGCAGTTTCTGGTTTTTTCGTTTTGCCAGAATCTCCATCACAAGCCGATCCCCATCACGTCCACTGCCCACCCATGCAGTAACACCATATCCTTTATCTCGCAGAGCATTCGCGACGTTGTTGCCCATCTGGTTACAGATGACTTTAACGGTAACATAACCGAGCGCGATCTTCTCTTCAATCCACGCACCAAGCAACACCCCAAGTCCATAACCCACCGCGTACACAATCAGGGCCGAAGGCTGAGTCAGGTATTGGAGCACAAGATTCAGACCGAGTACGTAGATCACAATCTCACCCATGCTGATCAGTGCGGCGATGTATTTCTGTCCTTTGAGTGTCAGAATCATCCGGAGTGTATAAGCGGATACGTACACAATCTGGATCAAAAAGATAAATACCAATATTTTAAACAATCACAATCCCTCTTTCCTGGCCTTCGCAACGGAATTGGCCCTTTGCTGCATATACTCGACGATTTCGTTTCATCTATGCTTCCTGTATGTTCGCTCTATCTCCATCATTGGACGTTATGCCCTCATTCTAAACGGTTGAATGTAAATCCGTAGGCACTTTCTGCTCTCTGGCATGCCGGAACTGCAATTATAGAACCGTTTGTACCGATTATCAACCCGGCGGAGGTCCCAGGGGCGAAAATGGGAGTCTTTGAATATGCTGTATCATCATAAAGCCAAGCACGCTCGCACAGGATATCAGGTCAGAACCAGGATGGATGGGTCAAAACAAAAAGGGGGTACCGTCATGCAGTTATGGCAGGAGATGGAGCGGGAAGGCATGGAGGAACTCATTTTTTGCCATGATGCAAATAGTGGATTGAGGGCGGTCATTGCCATTCATAACACGGTCCTTGGACCTGCGCTCGGCGGATGCCGCTACTGGACGTATGCATCCGAGGAAGAAGCTGTTCGGGATGCTGTAAAGCTTGCCAAAGGCATGACGTACAAAAATGCAATCTCCGGATTGCCATATGGCGGCGGGAAAGTAGTCATATGGAATGTGCCTTTAGTGAAGAATACAAAACCGGATGAGGATGGTTGTGGATCTCAAAGTGGTGAGCAGGTCGCTGGAGATCTAGGGGTAGAGCAGCAAAAGGGCGCTGCCGCTGAACGGAAAGTCGTCGCCGATGAGGGTGCTGATCGTATAGATAAGAGCCTGGATACGGACGTATCCAAGCGGGCGCAGCGCTTTCGCGCACTGGGTCGTTGTCTGGAGCGGCTTAACGGACGGTACGTGACTGGTCTTGATCTGGGTACCACGGCGACAGACATGGACCAGATCCGACTGGAGACCGTACATGTGACGGACACCACGGGTTCACTTGGGGCGCAGGATGACTTCACTGCCGAGATGACCGCCTACGGTGTACACATCGGCATTGTGACCTCGCTGCGCCAGCAAGGCATTGCATCTTTGCAGGGCATTCCCGTTGCCGTCCAGGGACTGGGCAAGGTCGGGCATGCCCTGTGCCGTTACCTGCATGCAGCCGGGGCACGGCTCATTGTGGCAGACGTTGTACCGGAGCGTGTACAACGTGCCCTTGTGCAGTTCAGCGGCGCCATCTCGGCCGATCCGGCCCATATCCACGCCGCTGACTGCAAGGTCTTCGCCCCCTGTGCCCTAGGGGGCGTACTGACCCCGGCAACGGTGGAGGAGCTGCGCTGCTCCATCGTTGCCGGGGCGGCCAACAACCAGCTGAGTGAACGACAGCTGGTTGCAGGCCGCATGCAGGCGCGCGGCATCCTGTACGCGCCTGATTATGTGCTCAACGCAGGCGGAATCATCTCCACCGCCTACGAGCTGGAAGGAGCCGGGCCTGACCTGATCCGCCAAAAGGTGGCGGGGATTGCAGGCACGCTAAGCAAAGTATACGCAGAAGCTGCGCAATCTGCGATCTCCACAGCCGATGCAGCCGATCGGCTAGCGGAATCCATCCTCCGATCAGACCATAAGAAATAGGGTTCTCCCTTCTGGGGAACCTCCACTGCTTTACTTCATTCTAACGAACCTGATACACGTTATTAGTCCCTTTTAGCATGGATCTAATATCTAACGAATCTCAGACACGTTATTGTGCCTAGTTTGGTCCTTTTTCAAGCTAAATAACTACTTTTCCGAAGGATAGCGTTCCTGAGGTTCGTTAGAATTTATATTTCAGATTTTGACCCTGAATAGGTTGTCTCAGGTTCGTTGCTATGAACGTTTTTGTCAAGCCCATCACAAAATGCTGCTTTTCGCCGAAGCCCTAAGCGCGGGAGTCCATATGCGAGCGACGGTTGGCACGCTGCTATCCGTGGGTTGGTTACCACATGGTATGCCTTCGTCAAGGAGAGCTGTTACAAGCTAGCCACGCACGTTCAGCCCATTAAAAGCCTAGTGCAAACGAACCTCGCACATTCTCTCCTGAACCTTCCATGAACTCCCGGGCTTAGGGCTCCGGGGTTTTCCCCTTTTTCCGTTTAAACCATCCGTCTCTTCAAGATGAATAACAGATTACTGAGCGTTCGGTAGCTCCAACGTTCGGGCGATCGCCCAAATGAACCCGGTCAGTTCCCTGGCCACCGCGGTGACCGCGACATTTTTGTGTTTGTTTAATCCATAAACTAAACGACGGAATTTTCGGTGCAGCCGTTCCTGGGCTTTCCAGGAAATGAGCTGTATGTCCGCAGGCAGACCTTCCAAACGGCGGGCCAAATCCCCTTTAATCGCAGGCTGATGGCGGTAACTCCATGCCGATTCAATCAAGGTGCGACGCAATCGTCCATTTCCCGCTTTGGTGAGCGAGCCTCGTTGGGTACGGACTCCAGACGAATGCTCACGCGGAACTAGGCCTAAGTAAGCCATGAGCTGAGCAGGAGAACGGAACCGGGCAAAGGAACCGATCTCCGCAGCAAGCGTGACGGCCGTGAGAAATCCAATGCCACGCAGAGACTGTAAAATCTGAATCAAATCGGCTTTGGAACTGGTCGCTGCCTCTTCAATCAAGGCTTTTTCCAGTCGACCGATGCGTTGCTCGATCTCGTCCATGGCATGAAGGTACTCCGTAAACGCAATCTGCATAGGCGCATTCGGGAAGGTCAGTTGTCCAAGCCATACGCGATATTTTTTCGTCCAGCGACGTTTGATTTGTTCAGGCGGATGGATCTGGTGACGCAATAAAAATTTGAGCACGCGTTGACGAGCCCGGTGAGCATCTTCTTTTGCCGATTCGCGTGCCCGAACCAATTCACGAAGCGCCTCATCTTCACGTGCTGGAACGTAAATCGGCGTAAGCTCGCCTGCACGGAACAGACGTGCCAGTTGCTCGGCATCCCGTCGATCGGTTTTCACGTGATCGCCGGAGCGTTTGGGGATGAGTGAAGGAGCAATGACGACACAATGGGCCCCCATGGATTCGATCCAGCGGTAGGTTTCGTATCCTGTAGGACCGGCTCATAACAAAACGAGAGGGAGCTTGCCGGACCCAACTCTTTGATGAGTTTGCGTAAGGCAGCAGGCGCATGAGCAATGGTACCGTAATACCGCGGCTTGTCTTTACCCTCGTCAGCAATAGCGACAGAAATTTTTTCTTTGGATACATCTAAACCAATGAATTTTGTGGTAGACTTCATAGGGATAGCTCTCCTTTGCTGTGTAGCTCTGAAATGGTGGTCTTCTTACTGTCCATTTTAACCTACGATGTGCAGCAATATGGAGGGCTATTTTTTGCGGTTACGTTCATCATAGCTAGCGCTGCGGCGAAGGTTTCTTTGGGGTAGTATCTATGGGGGAGTATCACCTATCAAAAAGAGCTAACCCCGACATCCGTGTCCAGGTTAGCTCTTTTACCCTCTCTTATCGTTTAGCGCTCTTACTCTCTCTTACTCTACTACTCCTTAAACGGCAACCGACCTCTTCTTCGCTGTCTTCTTCTCTCGAAACAGCAGCGTCCACAGCAACACATTCGCTACGATCAGTAGCGCACCATAGATCCACACGCCCCCCGACACTGATCGGAAAAAGACATGGACTCCCCATAACATAGCAAGCACAGGAAGGGCGGCGAATACATACCAGCCATCACTTTGCTGTGCCATACTGAAGGATTGGGAGAACGGCGGCTTACGCAACAACAATTTGCCTGCCAGTGGGACAAGCGCCGTAGCTGTCAGCATAATAATTGCAATATCCGGCAGTATCCGTGATCCAAATGTCCAGGTAAACAAAATGGCATTTGCCAGAAATATAGGCAGGAACATGTTGCATAAGAATGCCTTTAGAGCGCCTTTATACAACGCGCTATCATTCGCCATCGGTGCAGCGCGAAAAGTCCAGAATGCCTTATATTGTCCTGAAAATTTCAGCATGACTACAACCGTTACAACCAGCATTAGTACGATATAAAAAGTGTATACAAACGAACTTTGCCTAAACTCCGCCCAGGTAGAAGACTGCAATTCGGTAAACCAAAATACATAAGGTAAAACAAATGATAAACCAAGCGATGGATACACCTTCAGCTTGAATTCCCGTTCATTACGCATCATGCTGGCTGACAGACGGAAGCAAGCCTGTTCCTCTCTGGAACGACTGACCACCTTGGAGATCAACCGATCCCATCTTCCACGTCTGCGTCCGGAGGACTGGCCCGAATGTGCCATTTTCTCCAAATACAATTCAAAGGAAGGCATAAGCTTCACATATACGATCATACTCACCACAGGAACCAAGACTGCCAGTGCTGTGAACGTATAGATCCACACATTCCCGCCCCCTGCAAATAACCATTCATATGCAGCCGCATACCATAATGGAGGTAACAGCAACTGCCACCAAGCCGGGGTAAATACCATACCAAAGTCAATAATACTGAACGAACGAATGACCAGCTGATAACCGATCGCAATCCCCACGGAAAGCAGAATTTGCACCATATTGATCATATCCTTCAGCTTCTCACCATCCAGAAACTTCATCATGAACAGATAGATCAGAGACGTTGTCACCAGAATCAGCATATTGATCAGAAGCAGTTCCACAAGGAAGATCAGAAAGAATCCGATTCCATGCGTTACTAACGCGGCAATTAGCGGTATACCGGTTAATGAACCTGTCAGTAATAGCAGGTATACGCCCGCATGGATGGCTCGGGCCATCCCCACCGTTCTTCCATTAACGGGCTTGGTCATAATAATATTACGATCCCGGATGTCCAGCAGCACAGAGGAAAAATCCGAGATCATGGACGTCATGATCATAAACATTAAGATGCCAAACACAAGTCCCATCTGAAGCATGAAATGCCCCGTATCCCAGACGATGAAGGGAACCATCATCAGTCCCATTAATCCATACAACCACAGGGATCGAAGAAACTGATTACCTTCCTTGCGCTCCTTTTTCCCTGAATTGTTGGATAAAATAGTAGGTACTCTGCGTTGATCCATCTGGAACTTCACTCGCAAGATCAGGCGCAGCACATCATAATCCGCCCCTGTTCTGGCGATGAGCGGACGAAAGCGATCCAGAATCTTGAGTGTGCGGAAGTCGGAGGATTCCTCCATATCAGTACACCTCCTGCACAATGGATACAAAACGCTCCGCAATGGCTTTATGTTCATTAAAGCCCGTCAATTGATTGAACACTTCTTCCAGCGTGCCTTCCATGGATTGCTGTTGGAGCTGCTTGAATGTACCGTCTGCCACTACGCGCCCTTCAGCAATCAGTACAATTCGACTGCTGATCTTCTCCACCACATCCATGATGTGTGACGAATAGAAGATGGTTGTGCCTTTGGCTGACAATTGTGACAAAATCTCTTTGACCACCATCACACTATTGGCATCCAATCCGCTGAGTGGTTCATCCAGGAACAACAGATCCGGGTCATGCAGCAGCGCAGAGATCAACAGCACTTTCTGACGCATACCTTTGGAAAAAGAGGCAATGCGGGAATGATATTTTTTCCATTCCAAAACAATCCATCAATAGCTTGGCTTTGTAATCCGCATCCTCATAGGACATACCGTATAACTCTCCCGTAAAAGTCAGATACTCCGCAGGCGTTAATTGTTCGTACAATTCCGCCACCTCCGGAACATAGCCGATTCTGCGTTTATACTCTACATCGCCATCCGCAATATCTTTACCAAAGATTCGCACCGTGCCTACATATCCTTCAACCAGCCCGAGTAAAATCTTAACCGTCGTACTTTTGCCAGCCCCGTTTGGACCAATATATCCAATCATCTCACCGCGATTTACTTCCAGATCGATGCCGTTCAGCACATAACGTCCGTTGTATCTCATACGCAAGCTTTCAATTGATAGCACTTGTTGTTCACTCACTTCGTTATCCAGCTCCTGTCTCTATCTTTTTCTACAATTCTACTAGTTTACCACAGATTGGGATGGTAATGATCGGAAATAGGTCACGATATGAGCCATCAACTGGATATCCCCTTCGAGTAAAAGCATCACGTAACATGCGTGAATACATCACAAAGCCCCTATCCCACCTTATGGTAAGAGACAAGGGCTTCCACTTTATGTTGAAACTTATTTTATAATATCTAAAAAGTCTTACTGCACCTTAACAATCTGAAAATGCTGATTCGTTCCGCCATTATCCGTCCACTGGATGGCCGCAGCCCCATCTGCCAGGGATTGACTAGAGATATCCAATACTTTGCCTGTACTGCGGTTCTTCAGTTTATAATAACCACCACCTACATGGACAAGCTGCCATTGCTGGCTGGCCCAGCCACCATCATTCCACTGTTCAATGACAGCCCCATCCGTCGTGGCACCATTCTCCACACCGATCAGCTTGCCACTGGAACGGTTGATGATTTTGACATAACCGCCACCCGCATCGGTAATCTGCCACTGTTGACTTGTCATCCCCCCATCTGCTCGCTGCTCCAGGTCCGCACCGTTGGCGGAAGAACCCCCAATGACATTTAGCAATTTGTTACTCTTACGACTAATCAGCTGATATGAAACATTCGGGTCCCAGACATCCGGTGTACTCACTCCGGTCACAGTCCCTGTTGCTGTATCAATCGTAATACTGGGCCCAGTTCATCGCCAGACTAGTTGCGCTAGGGAACGATAGGGGCAGCCAAACATACTTGGAATCCTGCACAGGTCCGCTCCATGCACCAGCCCAGCGATCACCCATGTAGAGATAGGATGTGGTCTGTGAACCTTCTACTGGAACAACATAGGTGGATTGAGAACCATACGTTGTGCTGTCTCCAAAATTGCTTAGGCCGCTCCATGTGCCTGTAATGCTGGAGGCTGTCGCATATTTGGCCTGATTTGGATTCCAGCCGGTCGCACCCGATGTGATCAGGAAGTAGACGCCGTCTTTTTTGAATAGGGCTGGTGCTTCACGATATTGTCCAGGCCACAGCGTTGTGACTAGGGATTCCACACCCAGAAAATCCGGGGTCAGCTTATATATATTCAGATCAGCATTCACTCGGGTCGCAGAGATCAGATAAGCGGTTCCGTTATCGTTGTATACCGTCATGTCTCTGGAATCATACCCAAGTGGACGATAACTGCCCACATATGTGTAATTGCCATCCACCGTATTCGAAGTAGCTACCGCCACTCGGGCCTCGCCATAATCCAGACCATTCTCCTTGTGCATCCACAGCACATATTTGCCGGTAGCACTGTTGTAGATGACCTTTGGGCGTTCAATGTTAGAGATATTTAGCTCGGCTGCCGAGCTGCTGGTCAGCACATCATTACGATACTCCCAGTTCTTCAGATCCGATGAACGATACACGGACACTGCCTTGAACGTTCCATTCGTATTACGATTCTCTCCAAACCAGTAATAATACCCATTTGCCTTAATCATCCCGCCCCCATGAGCATGAACGACATTGCCATTGGTATCCTTGAACTGTATCCCGTTCGTTACACTAAGTGGAGCAGCTGAAGCATTCGGTCCGGGTGCAAGCAGCATACCTATGGATTGCAGCGCCAAAACCAAAGCAAGCAGATAACTCAGGCGACGGGTAAAGCGACGTGAATGTATATTCTTTTTCAACCATCCATCGTTCATAGCCATATCGTAATGCACCTCCATGTTTTTTATGAAGCGCTTACATAAAATTAAAATCGATATGTCTCATCTGCCTCCGATCGATGATGCATTTCAGCATTAGAATTCCTGGCAATACTGGCTGGGCGTTCACCTCCCTGATTCCGATTGTATCCGCCACGTTCCTGCTCGAATAGTGAACAATCCGGCGGAAGATGTACAATTTTATACTCCGCTCTCTCGATCAACAACAAAAAGACGCTTCCCCCGAAGCGTCCTCTGCTATACCTGCCCTGCCCCTCCATGATGTAACGATCTCTAGCTGTGTGCGGCTGTTCATAGGCAGGTTTTTATATGGTGTCTTTTCGGCGTATATACTCGCCCTTATTGCTTAATCTTGGTCGTCAAAATCCTGGTCAAACGATAACACTTTACCTGTGTTGGCATCGATATCTACATCTGCTTCACCTTGAGCGGTTCTCAGCTCGATCTCATACACATAGCGACCATCATCATGATCCAGCTCGACTTTGGTTACTTTACCACCCGTAACTTGTTTCAACGCAATGTTTGAAGCTTGGGATGCCGTCAATTTGACCTGCTTGGAAGCAGAGTTATTAGACGTGTTGCCTGTTGCAGTACCTTTATAATCGTCGTCATCATCGTAGTCATCATCATTCACAACCGCAAGGATTTTGCCTGTATAAGCATCCAGACGAACAACAACATCATTGGTTCCTTTTCTGTCGATCTCAACTTCATAGAACGTTTGGCCGTTTCTACGCTCCAGATCCACGTCATCCACTTTACCATCGGCTGCTTTTAACGCCAACGCTTTCGCTTGTGATGCATTCAGCATTTTACCTGTGCTGTTCTGATTCTGTGTTGCAGATTGTGTTGTTGACGTTGGTGTAGTTTGCACCGATTGTCCGTTCACATTCCCGCTAGCCGCTACGGCCGATCCACCAAGTAATACTGCTGCTGACAAGCTACCAATCCAAAGTTTATGTTTGTTCATCATCATCATTCATCTCCTCGTTGTTGTTGTTTCGTTCTCGTCTACATTTATAGAATAACCTGCAGGAATGAGAGATCAGCGAGAGTTAGATTAGAATTTGATGAGAAAATGAAGAGAATGCTCATTTAACAGGTATTCATTGTCCATCTAATTGAAAAAGATGACCCCTAAATTAGGAATCATCTATCCAACAAGGTGTAACTCTATATTCAATGGATTCCTGTACAAATGTTAATCATCGTCCTCATCCCAAGTTACCGAACGAATTGCTCCTGAGATGGCATTCACTTGCACAATAGCCTCCCGGCCATCCGCCAAATCAATTTCAACCAGATAATATGGATTCCCGCTGTTGGTTCCACGCAGTTCGATGTCGTCCACTTCCCCCGAAACCTCCGCAAGTGCCTTCTGCTTGGCTTGTTTCTCGCTCAGAAACTGAGGTTTGGGATCATCCTTGGTTGGTTCAGTTGTCGGGGCTTTTATTGTTTTGGAAGATATCGTCTCTCCCGTATAGGGATCGATCGTAAGTTCTTCACGGCTGTTATCCTTCGCCTTCACGACCGCGGTGTATACCGGACTGCCTTGCTGCTCCACAAGTTCAAGCGAGACCAATTGGTTATCTGTTTGTTGTTTTAACAACGCCGTCTTGATCTGCTCGCGGCTCCATAACGCCTTCTCTTCCGCTTGTGGGTTCGACTCCAGCCGTTTAATGGAATTCACAGCAGCTGTAACGGCATCCACTTGCACATCATATAGGCCGGTCTCCGAACGGAGCTGCATGATATACGTCCCGTCCTTCAACGTGGAATTCACAATCTCACCTGGATATTGATCAAGCACCGATTGTGCTGCCGCATCTGCCGTAAGTACCGCACCAGTCGATTGCCAAGGCTTCCACCACACCACAACTGCCACAATCAGCACAACGAGAAGCCCAGCACCCCACCAGAGTGACCTTCGCGATTTCGCCCATCCAATGTTCCCTTGTTCATGCCGTTTCATCTCCGGTGGTCGCTGCTCATGCTCTGTCATCACGTTTCCCCCTATGCACTCTCTTATCATCCCCAGTTGATCTGATGCTTATCAGTATATAAGAGAAGAATGAGAATTTCATGAGAGCGGCCCGTTCTGAACCGATAAAGGCAAAATAATCGAAGCCTCGGTGCCTTCACCCTCGGTGCTGGTCAGTTCGATCCGTGCTCCAACTGCTCCTGCAAGCTCTTTGGCAAGCGACAATCCCAGACCTGAACCGCTTGCGCCTAAGCTGCGTGTCCTGGCCGGATCAACCCGGTAGAATCGGTCAAATACCTTCTCCAGCTCGTCCTCCCGCATACCAATCCCGGTATCCACGATTCGAATACGGCACTCTTGTCCCTTGGCTTCCAGCCTGACTTCAATTGCATCCTCACTATACTTCCGGGCATTATCCAGCAAAATAAACAACAGTTGCTTCAGCTTACTCTCATCGCTGATCGCCCAGATTGGACCTGGATCTTCACACCGGACTTCACGGTGATAGGCTTCGCGAAACGCACGTGTGGAGTCTGTAGCCAGTCTCGTGATATCCACACGCTCCAACTGTACATTCCACTGCTCTGGCTGCTTCGCGAGCAGTAACAGTTGCTCGGTCATCTCTCGCATGCGAACCGATTCGGACAGAATCGCTTCTACCGCTTCATCAAATACCTCGGGCCGCTCTTTTCCTCGCCGCTGTAGCAGACTGGCGTAGCTCTCAATAATGGTCAGCGGTGTTTTGAGCTCATGAGATGCATCGGATACAAACCGTTCCTGTCGCTCAAAGTTGGATTCGAGCAGATCCATCATCCGGTTGAACGTCTGTCCCATCGTTTTCAGTTCATCCTTAGACCCTTCCTCCAGTGGAAGACGCTTGAATTGGCCCTGGACTGGATATCAGTCATCGTGCGTGTCATCTGCTGAATCGGTCTGGTCATTCGATTCGCCAGAATCCGGCTGGAGATAATGGCTGGAATGAGAGCAATAATCGTGACCGCCACAAGCACAGTTCGCAGTACAGACAGACGATTCTCCGTCTCTGCAATGCTCTCGGTGACTTGTACATTCACCACCTCGCCATCAGGCCAGATGACCGGGACTGATACCCACACATAACCAATCTGTTCAACTTGGGTATACTCCGATTTCTTCTCACTTTCGTACTTATAAGGCAGCTTGCTCAGCTGCTCGGAAGCTGCTGTTGTTGTCACCGGGGAACTGGTGCCGTCTTCATTAACAATCCGGAGCATGCCGTTCACAGGCGCGTAGGCCCGTAACAAGTCATCCGGCGGAATGGAGCCGGCAGACTGACGCACTCCTTTGACAATAGACTCCGCTTCCGCTTCCACCCGATTAACCTCGTTATCAATCGACATCCGTTCAAACACGATGTAGACCGACAGGTTCACCGCGATTAACAGCACAGCAAATAATACAGACGAATATCCGTAGATTTTACTGCGCAGGCTCATAACTGTTCCTTCAGAACGTATCCTACGCCCCGTACGGTATGTATTAAGGGCGGTGTGAATCCGTTATCCACCTTTTTGCGCACATAACGGATGTACACATCCACCACATTGGTATCTCCATAATAATCGTATCCCCACACGGCCTGCACAATCTGGTCACGACTGAGCACCTGACGTTGATTCTGAAGCAGATACACGAGCAGGTCGAACTCACGTGGAGTAAGCTCAATGGCCACACCATCTCGGGATACCTCTCGCGTTCCTTCATTTAGTTTCAACCCGGCAGCCGTCAACCAGCCCGCCTCAACTTCATCCTGATGCCCAGAAGAGTCATTCCCCATATCAGCAGGTGTAGAAGAAGAAGCGGAAGAAACAACAGACGCCACTGCACTAAGCCGCAATGCAGCCCGAACGGGCAAGCAGCTCTTCAATCTGGAAGGGCTTGGTGATGTAGTCATTGGCTCCTAAATCCAGGCCGGATACTTTGTCTTCTACAGAATCTTTGGCAGTGAGCATAATGATCGGAACTGTAGCATCTTTGGCCCGCACTCGACGCAACACTTCAATTCCACTCAGACCAGGCAACATCACATCCAGCAGAATCAGATCCCACTGTCCTTCAGCATACTTCTCCAGTCCTTCTGTTCCACTACCAGCCTTGCCCACCTGATATCCCTCATACTGTAGTTCCAGTTCCAGCAGACGTGCTATTTTGGGCTCATCCTCTATGACCAGCACGGCTTCGTTCATGCAGCGCTCCCCCTCATCCCCATCATTTCATTCTCCCGTTATCTTACAATAACATCTACAATTTGCCCAAGGCATCTTCAACGGGATGCTCCCCGGCAACCAGATCAAAGGCCATCCGGTACGTCTTCTCTTCCTGCAAAGAAGCCACGATTACACGGGCTACATCTTCACGTGGGATGCTCCCCGGCTCCAGATCGGTTCCAACTGCAATCTTGCCTGTGCCTGGTTCATTCTTGAGACCGCCTGGACGTATAATCGTGTAATTGAGATCACTTGCAAACAATGCACGATCCGCATAATGTTTCGCCACGTAATAAGGCTTGATGGACTCTGACCATTTCTCCCGTTGATCTGCGCCATACGCACTGACCAGAATATATCTGGAGATTCCTTGCTGCTCTGCGGCTTCCATCGTTTTCACCGCACCGTCAAGATCAATAAGCAGTGTTTTGTCCTGACCGGTAGATCCGCCAGAACCCGCCGTAAACACAATGGCATTATGATCCTTCATTGCCTCAGCCAAGTCCTCCACACTACCCTCCAGGTCACCAATTACCACATCTGCACCGAGTTCCTTCAGTGCATCCGCCTGCTCCGGTTTGCGGATCATAGCCGTTACTTTATGTTTGCCTTCCTGTGCCAGCTGCTCCACCACAAACTTTCCGATTTGTCCATTTGCTCCTATAACTAAAACGTTCATACGTCATTCTCCTCTCAGTTGAACGGATGGCTTGTTGTTGCCCCCCGTTCCTTTTATTTAAAGATGCTCATCCTATAATTTAAACGAAAGCCGGCGCTTCTAAGCGCCGGCTTCATGTCCATGCCTGTTCAGTACCTCTAAGAAATGTGAAGTCTTCCGTTGTCCCATTAATATGCCATATCCCCTAGGTACTTTATACGCGACCTCACATTTGACCACTTCTGCCGCACCTTTTTTCATTCTGAATATCTGTTATCCTTTGTAATCGTGACAACCAAAAAGGACGCCCAAAAGGGCGCCCTTGAATGGCATTAAGATTAGTAAGCCAGTGCGAACAAACCGTGAATATGAGCCAGGTAACGGATGTTACTTGCTTCTTTCATCATGGTTGCAGGCAGACCTTTCAGACGAGTCTGGTTGCCACCGATCATGCCGACAGCATCTTTACGACCCAGACTTCCCAGCGTACCGGAGAATACTGGTGTGAAGGATTCCATTGCGCCACCTTTGAACATAACGCCCAAGTTGTGACCAATAGTCTCACCCATTTGCCAAGCCAATTGTGCTGTTGGAGGGTAAGGGCGAGCGCCTTCGCTAGGGAAGACTACTGCGCTGTCACCAGCAACAAACACGTCTTTGTGAGAAGTAGATTGCAGAACTTCCGTAACTTTCGCACGGCCACGATCCACTTCAATTCCGCTGTTAGCAACAACAGCGTTGCCTTGTACGCCACCTGTCCATACGAGTGTGTTCGTAGGGATGGAGCTGCCGTCTTTCAGCAGAACTTCGTTTTCTTTCATCTCGGTAATCGCTACGCCAACGATGAAGTTAACGCCACGTTTCTCAAGACTTGATTTAGCACGTTCAACCAGCTCTGGCGGGAATCCTGCAAGGATGGAAGGACCTGCTTCAACTGTGTACAGGGATACTTCTTTGAAGTCGATGCCTTTTTCTTGACATACAGCAGGAAGCAGGTCAGCGAATTCGCCAACAAGCTCAATACCTGTCAAGCCGCCGCCACCAATAACAAACGTAGCGTCTGCTTTGTTGCCGGACTGTTTGTAAGCATCAAGACGTGCTTCAACGTGAGCACGAATACGGTTTGCATCGCTAACCGATTTGAGCGTGAAGCTGTACTCTTGCAATCCCGGAATTCCGAAGAATGCCGTTTCGCTGCCCAAGGCAACGACAAGTGCATCGTAAGAGTATGTGGAGCCGCTGGTCATCAGAACTTTTTTCTCATCCGGCTTGATTGTATCCACCGTATCGATTTTCAAGTTCACGTTTTTGCCACGCAGCAATTTTTCAAGTGGAAGAGCAACTGCTTGTTCAGCAATGCTTCCCGCTGCAAGACGGTGCAGTTCCGTGATAATTTGGTGTGTAGGGTAACGGTTCACGACAGTAATTGTCGCTTCTTCCGGAGACAAGTATTGACGCGCAGTCAATGCAGTCAACAGACCGCCGTATCCTCCACCCAAGATCAAAATTTGCTTCGACATATCCATCCTCCGTTCTTCTAAGTCTTAACGTTTCGGTTGTTGACGCTCGTTCAAGATGCTCAAGAAAGATTGAGCAAAACGAAGCGATTGTTGTACGTTTGGATCTTTAAGCATTTTCAGCATAGCGAACAAGCCAACTGAAGTTTGCTCTGTTTGCGCACGGTCATTGGCTTCGATGGCAGCAGAAGCTACACCTTTAGCTTTGTCTACAACAGGCTTAGCGAACTCGCCCATTGCGCTCATTGTGTCGCTGATCAGAACTTTGTCTGTTGCTACACTTTGTGCAAAGTCATAAGCTTTTGTCATAGCAGTAACCATTTCAGCCAATTTAGGCAGGTTCTCCACCAGAACGGTTAAAGACTCCTGTACCTCAGGCTTCATCAGTTGATCCAGAACGTCCAAGGACTGGCGCTCGGAAACGTTGGCACCTTCTGTAACTGGCACCTCTTGTTGAGTAGGCGATTGTGACATAAGAGAAAGTCCTCCTTTACTTTGGGATAGAAGTCCGCGACTTTCATGATGCCTGTCAAGCAGAGCCGAACCACAAAATACATCGAATACATTTAAATGTACCAAATTTCACACAATAGGATGAGCGTAGCTCATGGCCACTCCCATATCATGCATTGTATCTTGGATCTATTGCGGACAACATGTGTTGACGCACAAAACGACAAGCAGGCCGAAACCGAACTCTATACCCTTATATTACACCTCTTACACATGAACATGAAAAAGAAATTTTTTACACTTGTGAAGATATTGTGAACATTGTAACAAAATCGATTTTTTTGTCAACCCATTCAGGCAAGCTAACGCCGCCGATCCTCCTGTCCAAGATCCGTATTCCTACCACATGTGGTATTAAGACAAGATCACATATGACCAGATGTGCGATATGTACACAAGGAAGGATTTGTTTATCCAAATGTTCAGGAATTGTTTTCCAATATCACAATTTTCATGCAACGAAATTGGTCACTGTCGTTATTATGCAGCGTTGGGCCCGGCCTTATTCCATCATTGAGACATCTTTTCTATTTCAAGTATGAACCTCTTGCGTCACGAATGCAAAACTTGGAACAAAGCCATTGCGTTTAGAATGCGGACATCCCGGTTAATAAGGACTACACCAGAAACGAAGGAGATGTTCGATATGAGTAATTCAACTGGCGATAAAATCAAAGCAGGCGTAAACAAGGCCAAAGGCGAAGTGAAGGATCAGATCGGTAATGCAACCAATAACAGATCCCTTCAGGCTGAGGGTAAAAAAGACAAAGCCAAAGGTGCTGTACAGGATAAAATTGCCGACATTAAAAAAGATCATCACTAGATCCTTTTAATGTGAGGTCCAACAGCACGAAGATTTCGTGCAATAGATTATTTTAAAATAGCCTGACTGTCCGTGTTCGGAAGCTATCCGAAAACGAGACGGAGGCACAAAAAAGCCAAGGAAGGTGTTACTCAATACACCCTTCCCTGGCTTTTTTTGTTCATTTTATACTGCTGGAACTGCGTATCTTGCCATATCGATAATGAAACTGCGCGTTTCCCTTGTTGTATGGTATTCACGGCTGAACTGTCTGACCCATTCGGGATGTTCCTGATACCAACGGAAGGTTTTTTCCAATCCCTTTTCCAACGTGGTTTGCGGTAACCAACCCAATTCCGCTCGCAATCTGCCTGAATGTACGACCAGACTCGACCCTCTGGACTGGGTTGGTTCTTGCTCCCGGATCTCTACAGCAGCTACGGATCGATCCATTGGTTTCAATATCTCCCCTATCTCCTGCATGGTTGTTCCAATCCCTGTTGATATGTTGTAGACCTGTCCGTCTTTGCCTTTCAGCATGATCTGTTCAATGGCCCGGAGGGCATCATCTACATACAAGAAATCACGCACTGCCGATCCCTGAATATCCAGAGGCAGTCCGTCCAACATACGACCAAAATTTCGGGGAATAATACGGTCTGGCAACTGCCATGGACCATAGGGTTGGTCAAACGAAAGAGTTTGACTGGAAGCTGGTAACATTGAGCATAGGAGTGAGCCAGCATTTCACACGCGACTTTGGACGCGGAATAAGGAGAGACGGGTGCATACGGATCTGATTCGTGATAGACTCTGCCCCAATCGCCGCCATAGACTTCAACGGATGAAGCCAGCAAGACTGGAATATGATGTTCCGTAGCATATTGCAGGACAGACTGTGTGCTGAGTGTATTATTGCGGAAGACTTCCCCTGGCTGATGATACGAATAATCCACGTGTGGCATGGCCGCCAGATGGATAATGTAATCTGTTCCTGGAGGTAGATGAATCCGGTCCGATGCAAGGTCACAACAGATGAACGGCATCTCATGCAGAGGAGAGATATGAACAAGCCTCTGACAATAATCATCCCGATCCAGAAGGGTAATTCGATGCCCCTTTTGCGCCAAATACTGTGAAAGATTAAATCCCACAAATCCAGAAGCCCCTGTAATAACAATGTTCACACACGATTCCCCTTGCGATTTATACAACGAGTGCAATGAAGAGAGTATATGTACTGAGTATAACCTTAAAATGATACATTTTGTATCATTTTACAATTGTTTTTTGTTCGTCCTTGAGTTTATCGGGTAATTTATAGTGAGGTGATGTGAGATGAATGAACGGAAAAAGGACATAGAGACGTTATTCCTTCAGGATGACGGTGTAATTCCCAATCATCCGACCCTGCCTGTGCTTTTGTATAAGAATGTATGGGCTGAAGAGGCCCTTCACGCAGAATCGTTGCTGAACCGTAACGGATGGGGAAATAGCTGGTTGAATGGTGTGTTCAACTATCATCATTATCATAGTAATGCTCATGAGGCTCTTGCTGTGGTGAGTGGATTCGTGAAACTGATTTTAGGCGGAGAAAACGGTCAGAAAGTTTACCTTCAAACAGGCGACGTTGTCGTGCTTCCCGCTGGAACAGGGCATAAACGTCTGGAGTCCAGCACTGATTTTCGTATTGCCGGAGCTTATCCGGGCGGCATGAGTTACAACACACGCACAGGTGAGGAAGGCGACCGTGCCAAGGCTCTTCAGGAAATTCGAAAGGTTCCGATCCCGGTTACCGATCCGGTCTATGGACAGCACGGACCGCTACTAGAAATCTGGAATGGGAAGAAATTATAACAGATATGGAGATAATCAAGAAGCATCTTATTGGACAATGCACAGGAGAAGCTGGTTCGGTACTTAACGAGAAAAAATAGACTGTTCCCCGGAAAAGTAGGAGTTACTCACCGATGGAACAGTCTATTTAAGTGTTAAGTCTGAACAGCTGGTATCGGGAACTCTTCGTGATCATCTTACTATATGGGCAAGGAACTACTCAAATCTTCCGTCTTATTTCAAACTTCGCTATCTCGTCGCTTGTTTTTCTATCCGTGCGTTTCAGCCTTAGTCCCTTTCAGCGCTCGGCAAGCCGAATACTGTAATACCTCATTGCAAGTGGCTTTCCATCCATTTCAAGTTGGCCTTGCAGCACCAGTTGTCGTAGACGGTACTCCACGAACGCATCACTTATATGCTGGCTACTTGTACCAATCACTTCACCCACAATACGGGCTGCTCGGATATACTTGCCTGGCTCCCAGTTCGGTGTCAGTTCCCTCACCTTCTGCATAATGTACTCGTCCAACGCATCTTCAGTTAAGCTCCGAATCACGCCATTCTCCATCATACGTAATAGCCCAGGCTGTACCGAAAGTTCCAGCCAATCCTGTTCCAGTTGGCGGCGTTCTCCCTTGGACAGCGGCTCTTGCTCAGAGCAGACGTGCCACATCGCCAGAAGCTTTTCCGAAAGAATCTCGCCTGTGTGGAGCACATCGTATTGAACGTCAGGTCTATCAAATAATTGCTTATATAAGCCACTCGTTTCGATAAGATATATGGGACTCTCGGTGTTCCGCAATAGATACATGGCATAGAGTAGTCCCGTCTTCTCCCGTGCATTATTCGCATACCAGATAATGATCGACGTCTTGGAATCAAAGGACTGTATTGTGGCGTTGAGCTCAAATAATGATTCCAGTTCATGCATGCCATATGCCTCACGGTCATTGAGACACATTCGTTCGGTCAGCCAGAGATGCCTGCGTTGCAAGTCTGCACGCCGGGTCAGATCACCTAACGGCCCTACCGCATAATTATCATCTATAGAAAAAAAACTCCGTTTTTCCTGATCAGGTAATGTACTCATCCCCATTTTCAGACTACCTAGAGGTGAGTCTCCAAACGTGATATGAATTTCATTTGGCTTCTCGACCTCGGAGAGAGCTTGTTGTTCCAGACGCCCCAGATCAAAAGGGATATCCATATTCCGAAACAGTGACTGTACCGCTTCCGCAAAATCCACCTTTTCGCCTTGCTCTTCCTGCCGCTTGACCACTTGTGCTGATTTCATATAGAGCACACGCAATACTGAACGAAGTTCATCTTCACTCATACGATTTATCGTTCGGCTGAATGCATAGATATTATCATTCATGCTGGGTCCTCCTTCGAGCTAACGAGATTACTGAAATCCTATATCTTCGCACTGATCATTCTTTTATTCATGAAGAAATCGATTTTCCAGCGGGTTGATTCAGATCATGTAGATCTTCACCATCTGACGATGAACGGGTAAAATGTCGCTCCAGTTTGCGGCTTGCCCACAGGGATACCGCAATGAACAGCAATACACCTACCCAGCGTATTGGGTGCTCCAGAAATTGTTCCACATTGGAACCGATATACGTAACAGAGAAGATCATGATCGCTTTACCACAGCCCACCGCAAGCAGGAAAGATAATAATCGCATTCGCGCGATACCTGCCGCCACGTTGATAATGACAAACGGACCTACCGGGAAGATACTCAGTAGAAAAACATAACTGAATGCATTCCTTCGAATCCATACCATGCTGCGTTGCACACGAGGTTTGCGTGCCCATCGCTCTACAAAAGCGGATTTCCCAATCTCCCGTACGATCAGGAATGTAACGGTACAACCGAGCACCATGCCGATCCATGAATATATAAATCCTGCCCACAGACCGTATACCGCACCGTTCACGCCCACAATCAACAGCGTTGGAAGTGGCGGTACAAATGATTTCATAAACGTAAGCAAAATTCCCGGTAACGGGCCCAGGGAGCGAAACTTCTCCAGCCAGAAACGAATATTTTCTTCCGTAATATATGACATAATGTCCAATGCTGCCGGGGTCATCTGCATCCATCCAATCTATACAGTCTAAGTTCTTAGGCTTGATGTTCACTATACATTTCATCATTCCTATGGATGATGAAGCTTCTTTAGTAACTCCCTCCCAGTATAACGTACATCTTCGATGAACACCGTTGTCAATTTGAAGAAATTATTGCACAGCGAACTGACTTCCCACCCCAATCAAAATTAAATCAAAAAAGCACACCTCGACCTCTGTGGTCTTGGTGTGCTCTTCATATCGAAACCCCGATCCATCTTCAGGGGCATATTATCCTTCTTCCAGCTGCGCTTCCTGCATGGCCAGTTCAATCAATTCTGCCTGATGGGCAGCATTCCATTCGGGAATACCGGAACGCATGAACTCTTCGGCATCCATCGCTGCTTTGGACTGGTTGCACAGATTACAGGCGCAGACACAGTTGAGCGGAGTGGTATGTCCACCTTTGGCACGCGGCAGCAGATGGTCAATCGTATCTCCGTACGATCCACAGAAGTAACAGGTGTAGTGATCCCGGGTCAGAATATACCGTTTGAAATCCTTGTTGCTAAACAATCGGCGAATCGTGTACCGATTGACCACCACAGCGGCTTTTTCCTTCACCAGCGTGACCGCAAGCTCCATGTCCACTTCCTGATGCCAGCGTCTGCCCTTGTCCGTCTTCCCCCTCATCCGTACCATGCCTTGACGGTTGGTCCGGAGCGAAGCCGGATCTTCCGGGTCGATAGCTACCGGGGCCGACGGGGTCTGGCGGCGGGGACGGCCATCCGTGCCAGCCCCGTGGCTGCGGCTGGCATGCGCGGGTCGCTGCCCAGATGCACCGCGGGCAGCGTCTTCGCCGCTCGCCTTGGGCGCACGCTCTTTGCGAGCCTGGCGCGGCTTGGACCCTGGCGAGCCAGGCTGGCGCACGGGCGCAGGAGGCCCTGCCTCCGCAGCAGCCCCCGGCGCTTGCACGGGCTCGCGCCCGGTGGCGGCAGGCTGTGCCTCCGCCGCCGTAGGTGCAGCGACCGTGGTGGCATCGCCACGGTCGCTCAGGGCCGGCGCATGGGCCTCAGCAGCTACGCTGCGGGCCTGCCCTGCGCCGGGCGCGAGCGCGGCAGCACGCTTGCGGCGCCGCTTGCGCTTGCGTTTGGCTGCGATCGGTTGATCCGCAGCCATGGGCTCTGCCGCCGCAGTCTGCTCGGCGGCCTGCACTGCAGCGGCTGCTCGCGCGCCAGCCCGCTGTGCACTGCCTTTCTCATTCGCAACAGCATGCCCCTGCGAATGCCCTTCTTCCCCACGCCAATGCTCACCTAGCTGTGGCTTATCTCCTACCTCACCCGCCAAACCATCATGCTCCAGACTTGTCTCTCTCAGCTCATTGCCCGTCATGCTCTCTGATCGCTTGCTCTTCCTCCGTCTTCTCCTCTTCTTCCGTATACCCGAAGAAGAGGGTGGAGAAGCCACCAACTCAGCGCGTTCATCGTCATTCGAAGAACTTGAGTCTACTGATGGTTGAGACACCAGAATTCTGTCAGACTCAGCCAACGTAGCAGATCCTTGCTCCATACCATGGGAGGTACGACCTACCTCATCTCTCGCAGATGCAGAGCGTCTGGCAGTAACAGCACGTGTCTCCAAGCCATCCCGTTGATGCTCGATCCGTTCATTCGTTCGTCCGCTCACGCTTGAACCTGACTCGTGGTCAGCCTGTCCACCAAGTTGGCGACAGCTGCGGCAGGCTCCACGCCTGGCTCCGGGACCTGCCCGCTTTCCGGTTCTGCGCCGGAATTCGGACATCGGCCGCTGTTGTCCGCAATACATACACGTTTTGCTCAGTCGCGCTTCTTGTTCCGTCTTTCCTTGCCGGAAAGGGGCTGGACCCGTCTCCATGTTGTCACCTCGGTTCCGTATGAATCCGGTTTCTTTCTATTGTATCACATCTGCTCGTGAACACCCTCATGGCCATAGGCCTGATAATCTTTCGAGTTGTACTCCTGTGTCTGTTCACTGCATTCGTGAAGAATGTGTTCCACATATTCCAATATATCCTGCATCGGTCTCCCGCATTTTTCGCATGTTGTCATTATATTCACCTTAATCCTGTTATCCATAATGTATTATCGTTCCGCCTTATGATTACCCCTCTTACATGAAAAAGAAACACTCGTTCCCCATATTACACATATCTGCATACATCAAAAAAACCGCTTCCTGCTCTCCCCTAAGGTCGACCAAGAAACGGTTTATTATTCCTGTGTTGGAAATACATCTTAACGAACGTCCAATTGCCCCGAGTTCTGTTGTGGGACGAGACGTGGTTTGGGTTTTGGCAGATTGCCAAAGATGACCCATGCATATGGAACAAACCTTGCCGTCAATCCAACGACGATCCACGAAGCGATCAGAGCTACACCGAATCCTCCGGCATACCACAGATGCACTAACCAAGAAACACCTGTTTGCGGTGGAAATTCACGATACACCAGCAGGAAGAAGGGATGGATCAGATAGATGCCAAAGGACAATGCCCCAAGCCGATTCAGCGGCTTGACGATGAGTGAAGGCCCTTTGCGATAGAGCAGATAGGCAATCTGGATAAGCACCAGTGCACAAGCAAAGGTATGCACATTCCAGAAGAATTCATACCACAGTGTGTTATACGTTGCGATCTTCAGACGCAGCAGGTAATAGATATACACATGGCCAAGCCCAGCAATGATCCATACCGCCCAGAGCAGAATCCATGAAGCTACGCGTCCTTTGGTTGCATTGGCTCGACTGATAACAAACCATTGCTTGATTTTAGGGAAGTACACTCCGATAAAAGCACCTAGCATGAAATAGGAGAAGTACGAAAACGCCCAGCTTCCCTTGTTGGGCACCTGGAATCCATATTTATTACTTACGATGAATGCCCATTGAATCAATAGTCCAATCGGAACAGACCATTTCACCACAGAAGGATATTTCTTAAGCAACCATAACACCAATGGGAATAACAGATAAAATTGCATGTTAATAAACACAAAGTACAGATGTGTATAGGCCTTACCTGTAAACAATTTCGTGATAAAACTTACTGCCGATTCGCCGAAAGGTCGACCCTGATAATGCGTGAAATGTAGCAAAACAAAATACATCAATGAAAACAGGAAGTACGGAAGCAAAATATACACAAATCTTTTCTTGTAAAAGTTACTCACAAGTTTCTTATCCAGCGGACGAGAATAATAGTTATAGAACAGTACGAAACTGCTCATAAAAATAAAGGTTGGCGTACCATATTTCATAAAGATATTAATAAAGTTGTACAGCCAGTAGTAGCCTGAGCCCGTCATGTCCACCGTCGCGTAGGACGTAGAATGCACGCTGAGTACGCCGATAATTGCCAAGGCACGAACCAGGTTCAGCTCTGGAATTCGCTCTCTTTTCAGTGTTTCACTCATTTTAAAGTTTCTCCTTAATGTGTTCGTCAATATGTCAGATATGACTTAATACAATAAAGCTCTCTATCTATTAAAAGCCATATTGCTTAAGATGGGTAGTCCAATTTCTTAATAATTCCTAAATTTTCAACACATTTCACACTATTTTCATGTCTATATATGTAAAAAAGACCGCGAGTACGCGGTCTGTGGAACATCCTGCTCTCAACCAAATGAATATTGGATCAACCGGATGAGAATGGTAAATTTGGGTTTGGGCATGCATCCCGCCCTGACTGAGTCTACTTCGCACGACTCGCCAGAATCTGTTTATACACGTCAATAGCTACCTGTCTCGATGCCTTCAGATCAACAATGGCATCTTTGCGTGGCTGATGGATGTCCTTGCTATGCAGATCCTTCAATTCAGGCAACCACTTGCGAATATAATCACCTTGCGGATCATATTTCTCGGATTGTGTTACCGGATTGTTCACGCGAAAATACGGAGCCGCATTCTCACCAAGCGAGGCACACCATAACCAGTTACCACGGTTTTGAATGTTATCATAGTCACGCAGCTTGCGCCTGAAATAAGCTTCGCCCAAGATGAATGGGCATTGCAGGTTTTTGGTGAGAAACATCGCCGTGAGAATCCGCAGCCGGTTTGGCATATGTCCGGTTTCATTCAGTTCCGTCATCGCTGCATCAATAATCGGAATGCCTGTCTCCGCCTTGCACCACCGTTCAAAGTGATCATCATGAAGAGCCGAGAGATCGTACACCTTTTCATATGTAAAATAGTGACTCTCATAGACCGCCCGATACAGATAGAAGTCGCGGAAGCACAACTGCCTGATCCATTCCCCAGCCTCAGCCGTGCGACTCGCCGCATCATACATTTTGCGAATGGATACAGCTCCCACAGCTACGTAAGAACTGAGATGACTCGGCTCGTACGCCTCATATTCATCCCGATGATCCCCGTATTCAGCAATTCGATCCGACAAAAATTGATCCAACAGCAGATGCGGGTCCTCGTCATTCGAACCACTGCCCTCCAGCAACTCCGGAGGTACCTGCATTGCATCCGGCCATTCAATCTGACGATCACTCACCTTCAACGCTGCAACCGTTGTTGCCGAAGGAGGGTTGGGATGTTCATTCATGAATTCCACCCACCGCCGATGGAAAGCCGCAAATACCTTATATGGCTCCGACTTGCCTGTAAAATTGGCAAATCCATTCAGATCCATCAGCAGATGATCCGTCAGTTGTGTGAACGTAACCTCGTGCGCCTCACTGACTTTGCGTATGGCCCTATCCCGCTCGATTGCATATGGCGTCATGTCCCGATGGACCACAATCTCGTTAATCTCACCTTTGAATTCGTTCAGGATGAATTCAACCACTTCAGCCGGTTTGCCGTAAGCGACATGCAGTTTTCGTTTGGCTTCAAGATACTGTCTGCCTAATTCCGCTGCGTGCTGCCTGAAATTCACACCGCTGTGTTCCTTCTCTCGGCCTTGCCGCAGGAGGAATGAATCATAGATGAGAACATGCACACTCTCTTCTTGGTGTTCCCGCAAATAATCGAATGCGGCCAGATCATCCGTACGCAAATCTTTGCGGTGTATGAATAGCTTCATGCTCACCCTCCTGTCTGAACTTACATTACATGCGTTTATTGGTCCGTCAGGTTCTTATATAACCTGCTTGTTTCGGGCTCGGGCTGATACCCCAGATCCTCATTTAATGTCAATGTAAATGAATGATACAAACGAAGTATGCCTTGCTGATCATCCATGGATGCATACACTTCCATCATGAGTCGGCAGATCTCTTCCGAATAAGGCTCCCGTTCCTGTAATATCGTTAATTGCTCAATCGCTTCCTTGCCACGACCATGCTCCATGTCCCATCCTGCGATATCCATAACCAGCGCTGTATACTTACGTCTGAGTTCCCTTGCTTTGGCCTGTGCCCAATGATAATCATGCTCTTCCAGATAATCGCCACGATAGAGCGGTATCATATGCCTCAAGTCATCGACATTGTCGGATGTGATGACGTGGTAAACCATGGATTTTTCAAATTGATCCACATCACTTACCAGATTGCCTGATAACAGACGATAACGGTTCATATTGTACTCCAGCTTGCCTGTCATGTTCCATTCCTTAAGTAGCTTTCGAATCTGGTACACGGAAGTATGTAGATGGGTTAATCCCTTTTCCTGGGAAACATCACCCCATAGCTTATCCAGCAGAATCTCCTTGCTTACCCATTCTTCCCTGTGATGAAACAAAAAAGCAAACAATTCCTGTGATTTGGTTGTGCGCCACTTATGTTTCTTGGCACCCTGATCCAAACTTCTGTAGATATCCAGATGTTTGAACGTTAGCAGCCCCGGAACTTCAGTATCCAACTCCACAGATACAGGTTCCGATTCCTGTACCTCGGCGGTGGCTGCAACTTGAGAATTATGCGACATTATACCCGCGATTCGATCAACGGTTTTGGCCAATCGAGTGGAACTTACCGGTTTCAGTACATAATCCAGTGCATGCAGCTCGAATGCTTCCACTGCATGGTCCGCATAAGCCGTAACAAAGATGATACGAATACTCTGATCCAATTGCTGTATATATTCAGCCGCTTCCAGGCCATTCATCTCCGGCATTCCAATGTCCAAAAATACAACATCTACACGTTCCTTTGCCAGAAAATGCAGACCATCACGAGCTGTTGAAAAACATTGCACGGGTGTAATTCGTCCGTCCGTTCGTAGTAGTCGCTCCAGATGAAGCTGCGCTGGCTTCTCATCATCGATCACAATGGCTCTCACCGTTCTTTCAGCCTCCTGCCATGAAAGATTCAATAGGAATACCGATTTTATCGGCACCCCCTAGTCTGTTAACCATAATTGCTTCACTTGGCACACTAATTGGAATAATCCATCTTTTGCACGGGGATACGGAATCGGATCTGCGTGCCTTTACCCACATGGCTATGAATCTCCAGCCCCTGACCATAGAGAGACATCAGGCGACGGTTTATATTTTGCAGCCCCACACCTCCCGGACCTTCCGTACGCCCAGACTTGACCTGAGCCATACGCTCAGGAGGGATACCTACACCATCATCTTGGACCTGTACGACTACATGCTCGCTCTCTTGGAAAATCCTAAGATGAACTGTCCCGCCGGCTGCCCGCTCCATCACGCCGTGGCGAATGGCGTTCTCCACAAGAGGCTGAATACTGAGAGGTGGCAGATACAGATGTACGTCCGATTCCACCTCATACTCAACCACCAGTCTTTCCTCAAATCTCGCCTGTTCCAGATGCACATAAGACTCCACCAATTCCAGCTCTTTGGTCAAAGGAACAAGCTGCTCCCTGTTCTGGAAGTCAAAACTTCCGCGCAGGTAATGACTCAATTCAATCAGCAGATCGGTTGCTTTGTCCGGATTCACTGCACAGGTTGCGATAATCACATTGAGTGCATTATATAGAAAGTGTGGCTTGATCTGGGCCTGCAAAAAGGCCATTTCGGTCCGAATAGCCTCCTGCACAGAACTCCGCATCTCAATTAACGTCCGAACTCTGGCGCGCAATTCACCGGCATCCACCGGTTTGCTCAGGAAGTCATTGGCTCCCGCTTGGAATCCGTGTTTGATATCCTCAGGCAACCCACGGGCGGTCAGCATCAGAATCGGTAACTCCGACAAGGAACTGTGCTCGCGCAGTTTGCGACATAACTCAAGCCCGGACATCTTAGGCATCATCCAGTCCGTAATAACAAGATCAATAGACGGGAACTCCTCACGGAGTTTCAATGCAGTGGACCCGCTGTCCGCTGCAATCACGCGATACCGCTCCGTCGACAATAGGTTAAGCAATACCTGTCGATTGACGGGGTCATCGTCTACAATCAGAATCGTATACTCCGCTTCCGTAAGATCATCCTGCTCATCTGACTCTCTTGTCACAAGCTCCTTCGCCCCTGCCCCCTGTGCAGCAACATATCGGGCGGCAGCTGGTTTCGAATGAGTTTGCAAAAGTGGCATCTTCATAACAGGCAGGGTGAAATGAAAGGTCGAACCTTGGCCCGGCTCCGATTCAACCCAGATCTCACCACCGCCAAGCTCAACGAGTTTTCGCGTGATACTCAGACCCAGTCCGGTTCCATTATTCAATCGCTCAATCGTGCCGTTACTCTGCTCATACGCCTGGAAGATATCCTCCTGTTTGTCCAAGGCAATGCCTACCCCTGTATCAGCGACCGATACCTTCACCCAATCCCCTTCAACACTGGCGTACAAACGAATCTCACCCTGCTCAGTGTACTTATAGGCGTTACCCAGCAAGTTATATAGAACTTGTCTTAGGCGATCTTCGTCTGCCTCAACAAGAGGCAAGGACTGGGGCCATTGTTGAATCAATATAACCGGCTTGTCCTCAAACGTGAAACCCGAGACTTCAACCACAGTACGAGCAACGGATTCCAGATCAACAGCTACCCGTTTTAACTCGATTTCACTATTTTTTAATTTGGCAAAATCCAAAATATCGTTAACCAGTAGTGAAAGGCGCTTGCCGGTTGAAGTAATCATGGAGAGATTTTTCGCTTGCTTGGGCGTGACTGCTCCAGCCGCCCCTTCCAGCATGGATTGCGCAATATTAATGATGCCATGCAGGGGAGTTCGTAGCTCATGAGACGTATTCGCCATGAACTCGTCCTTCAGGCTGTCGATGGCCAGCAAACGCTCCGACAGAGCTTCCACGTCTCGGAATGATTGTGCAAAGCGGATTGCGGTCACAATCATCTGGGCAAATACAAATAATAAAAGTTCAATCAGCGCAAAGAACGCTGTGTCTAGGGTAGTGAACGCACCAAGCGTATATAACACAACAACCATGAGTATGCTCATCATACTCACCAGTGCAAAGTGGCTGTCATTCGGCCGTCCTTTCAACCAATAGAAAATGGCTCGCAGCGTATAGAACATGACAACAAGTGAGATCAGCAACATGGGAAGCTCAAGAGACGAGAAAAGCGTTGGAGGAAGCGTAAGACCCACAATAGTCTGGGTAACGATTAGCACTACAGCCAGACGAACAAACCACTGATGAACTGCTCCTGGTACACGGGCATCCATATACCGAAGCAAAAAATAATAGGCAAAGGCTGAACTAAGGAGCTGAATCCGAAGTATCTCATTATTGGTCAGGAACGGTACAAACGTACCCAGTAACTTCTCCCCATGTGTCAGAGCGTACACCGCACCAGAAAGGCTGAATAATCCGAGAAAACGAAGCTCCTTCTCCGTACGTCGTAATCTGAACAGAAGTAGAAAAAAGGCGGCTGGCAAGATAAAACCAAATAAGGCCATCAGATCCTTGAGCCAACCTTGTTGCTGGCTTTTCAGAATACTATGCTCGTCTCCAAACAAAATGGGCGCTACAATGCCCCCAGACGAGTAACTATAATTTGATACTTGAATGATAATGTCAGCCGTATTGCCCTCAATGGACGTGAATCCTGTAAAGGGTAGATTTAATTGTATATCTGCTGCCTTGGTCTTTCCTGGCAAGCCTTTGCCGCCAATCTCTTTCCCATCGATAAATACCCGGTGGGCCATGCGTATATTCTGTGTGCGTATACCATAATCATTTTTCATCGTCCGGGGTGTAAGCTGGACTTGCAAATGATAGGTTCCATACCCATGGGCCTGCCCCAAAGATTTGTTCCATCGGGCAGGAACTTGAGTGCCCGACGAATCCGGCAAAGGCTTGCGACCGGATACACTTGCTTCAATATCTGCCGGGCTCAGCAACTGCCCAGGGTAGAAATCCCAGACACCCTTTAGAGACGCTGCACCCTTGTGATCAAAGTCCCATTGGGTCAGGTCAATTTTTCCATCTGTAGCCTGGGGGTTAATCCGCTCGCTAATTAACGTCTGGGCGATCCAACCCAGTGGAACAATGACAATACATATGAAGCTTATGGTCAGCATAATCCAGTGTTTTCTCATCTATGTATTCCTTCCATCCACAATGGCGAGAGACGTCTAATTTTGTCGATTTATTACTATAATTCATGTTACACGTTTCTGGTGCTCACGGAAATAGTTTCCGTATCATAATCGGTCAAATTCGTTATAATTTGAAAGATTTCTATCTTTTCCGCCAGCTCTTGGTACACCAAGGAACCCCAAGCCGAATTTCACCGGAATGAACGGGCGAAATGGCCTGGGGTTGATTGAATGAAGATTTATTTAACAACTTGGGTAAGCTTCTGAACGATTCCGGCCCATCCTTGTTCCATACGTTCGCGTACGATAGCATGAGCCTGTCCAAACTCGGTTAGTTTATCCGCATCCCAACCGCTGTGAATCAATGTGAAATCCGTACCTTCGGGCTGTTCATTCAGTTGGAACGTCAACGTCCAGTCCTTACCCCAGCGAAATGAAAGCTTGTGTAGCGGAAGAACTTCCGTCACCTGACATGGTGACTGGCCGAAGGGGCCTGCTTCCAATATAAACTCGTGACCTTCCACGGGTTCCAGATTGCCTGGCATGAACCAGGTTTTCAGTCCCTGCTCGGTCGAGACCATCTCCCACACCTTCTCTACAGGTGCATGGAGCACCAGTTCCTGCCGGATATCTGGCAGTGCACTTGATGAACTTGATGATGAATCCATTCGAATCACCTCCTTATACATTTCATTTCGTATAACTACCCGAATAGAAGTTGACCTCCGCTTTATCCCCACCCTATAATTGGAACATATTCCATAAAAGGTGCGTGAATCCTATGATAGTCTGCTCTGAAAAATCCAATTCCAACCGTTGCCGGAAGGGATAATCCTGCTGACTTCCCTTCCACTTTTTCATTTTAATACATTTGAATGTGGGGGACATCTATACTATGTCATTCAGTTATTACGGTCCATTATGTACCGCCGTTTATGATCTAACGAAACCTGTGGGACACTCCTTGGGAGGAGACATTGAATTCTATCGCCATTATCTTCAGCGCTGCAATGGACGTATCCTTGAAGCCATGTCAGGATCAGGCCGAGTGCTCATTCCTTTGCTTGAAGCAGGCTTGAAGGTGGATGGAATTGATTATTCAATGGATATGATTGACTCTTGCCGTTCTCGTTGTATGGAGCGGGCATTACCCATGCCTGAGCTGTTCGTTGCCGATCTGGAGAAGCTTGACCTTCCATATCGATACGAGGCAATTATCATTCCCGGAGGTTCTCTGCTCCTCATCCAAGACAGACAGGCGTCGATTAACGCATTACGTAATCTATTTCAGCATTTAGAACCCGGCGGCAGGCTCGTGTTTGATCTGTTTCTGCCCGATGTGACACAACCCTCTTCTGTAGAAACATCAACCGTTTCATTACCCGATGGTGATACGATCACGGTAGAAGTGAAAACCATTGAAGTGAACCTTCTACACCAATATAAAGTAAGTCTGATTCGCTACGAACAATGGCAGCAGGGTGCTCTTGTTGCTACGGAGCTGCAACAACTTACCCTACGTTGGTACGGCATAGAAGAGTTACGCCTAATTCTCGAACACATTGGTTTCTCTGACATTAAAGTATACGCCGACTTTAACCCGGATCAACCACCCACGCAGTCCAATCAAAAATTCGTCTATGAAGCGACTCGAAGAGCGTAGTCATCCGTAATCGGATGGATATGATTCTCAATATCCAAAATCAGGCCACAGCATGAGGTTTAACCCATGCTGTGGCCTATTTTACTATATAAAATTTGCACTAACATTTACACGAAAACGAAGAGGACAGAAATAACTTGAAGAAGCGAAGCTACAAGCTTTCTGCAAGAAAGCTACATCGAAAGCATACACTTCGCCTTTATCATCAGATTTTCACCTTTGAAAAAGTGAATCAAAAAATCTGGGGATAACAGCGATCGGAAGGTTATTCTGTCATCGGAGTGGCAAGTGTAAATGTTAGTGCAAGTTAGTATCCACGAGAATATTGTTCCGCAATGGCTGCTTGATCCTTGCTGACACCCAGTTCCAGAGCCGCATGGTTCGCCCAGTACGGATCACGCAACATGCCTCTACCAACCGCGACCAGATCCGCATCGCCGTTGCCAATCACCGCCTGAGCCAATGCTGCATCCTCCAGCATACCCACTGCGATTACAGGAACGTTCAGTTCTTCACGGAAACGACGGGCAAACGGTACCTGATACCCCGGATAGTTCCCCGGTTTCCGCTGTCCCGAAGGTCCTTCGCCACCTGAACTGATATGGAACATGTCCACGCCTGCATCTTGGTAGGCACGAGCGATATTGATGGTGTGGTCGATATCGTATCCACCATCCGCGTATTCTACAGCCGAAATCCGCAAAATCAGCGGCATATCTGCAGGCATTTCTTTTTTCACTGCACGAATGACTTCTACGCCAAAACGGGACAGATCCTGCCCATATACATCCTCACGATGGTTCATCAGCGGGGAATGGAACTGGTGGATCAGGTATCCATGTGCACCGTGCAGCTCAATGGTATCTACTCCAGCCTGCACTGCGCGGCGAACACCGTCTGCGAACTTTTGCACCATAGCTTCTACTTCTACCGTACTTAACGCACGTGGTTCCTTGTACTTTTCTCCCGGGAATGTAACTACCGATGGGGCAACCGGCTGTGGAGCATCCTCTGCTTTTCGTCCCGCATGTGCGATCTGAATAGCTACTTTGGAGCCGTAGGCATGAATTCCGTCTACAAGTTTGGTGAAGGCAGGCACATGCTCATCTGACCATATCCCCAAGTCATTATCAGTAATACGTCCATCCGGATCTACATCGGTCATCTCGATTACAATTAGTCCTGTTCCTCCAACCGCACGGCTCACATAGTGAACCTGATGCCAATCGTTCGGAATGCCGTCCTTCGCAGTGACAGAATATTGGCACATGGGTGCCATGACGACACGGTTATTTAATTGCAGACTCTTGAATTGATAAGGGGAAAATAATTGTTCAGTCATTAATGTTGCATCTCCTGTTCCATGATCATGATATATATGAAGCCTTACTTATTTGTCTAAATCCGAAAACAGTTTTCCGTTCTTGCCGTAATTGTCCTTCTCCAAATCCTCAATGAAGATAAAGACTTTGCTCGGATCAACATCCAATGTCTCACAAGCCACCTGAGTCATACGTTCAATCAACTGACGTTTCTGCTCGACCGACTTGCCTTCCAGTACCTTAACCGTGATAAACGGCATGTCTTGAACACATCCTTTCTTCATCATTTATTATGAACCTCAGTTATAGAAATATAAGTACGTACATTTTTGTGACCTAGTACCCTTTTTGATACCTAGAAATCCTCATATTTCGGATCTGCCCCATTCTGGAAATGACTGCAAAACATGATATGATAACCGTAGAGAACCACAATAATTACTATACCCAATTTACATAAGTTGTGACTAACGGTTACACGATAACGGAGAGGGCAGAAATAACCTGTAGAAGCGGAGCTAAAAGCTTTCTGCAAGAAAGCTGCATCGAAAGCATACGCTATCCTCAGATTTTCACCTTTGTAAAAGTGGATCAAAAAAAATCTGGGGATAACAGCGATCAGAAGGTTATTCTGGCCTCGTAGTGGATCAGTGTAAAACAAGTAGTTCAACTTATATACTACTCAAGCTAGGGAGAGGTTATATATGAAAGATATATTAATTCAAAGACTGAGTACTTATGTTCAGATGGATACCCAATCCGATGAAAATAGCGAGACATGCCCTTCCACACCCGGCCAACTGGCCTTGGGCAAACTGCTCGTTGAAGAATGTACATCCATTGGTCTGCAAGATGTAACGATGGATGAGAACGGTTATGTCATGGCTACACTGCCATCCAATACCGATAAGGATGTTCCCGTAATTGGTTTCCTGGCTCACCTCGATACAGCGACCGACTTTACTGGCAAAAATGTAAAACCACAGGTTATCGATAACTATGATGGTGCTGACATTGTGTTGAACTCGGAACTGGATGTCGTACTGTCCAACAAGGATTTCCCAGAACTGCACGAGTATAAGGGCCACACGCTGATCACAACCGACGGTACAACATTGCTTGGTGCAGACAATAAGGCAGGCATTGCCGAGATCATGACGGCGATGGCCTATCTGATTGAACACCCGGAAGTGAAACACGGTAAGATTCGGGTTGCTTTTACCCCGGATGAAGAGATTGGCCGTGGACCGCACAAGTTTGACGTAGCTGCTTTTGGAGCCAAATATGCTTACACAGTTGATGGCGGACCGCTTGGTGAGCTGGAATACGAGAGCTTTAACGCAGCTGCCGCCAAAATTACCGTACGAGGCACCAATGTGCATCCCGGAACAGCGAAGGATAAGATGGTGAACTCTCTGAAAATTGCGATGGAATTGAATCGACGCCTGCCTGTGGAGGAAGCTCCTGAATTCACGGACGGTTATGATGGTTTCTATCATCTATTGTCTTTGGAGGGTGACGTTGAGCTGACAAAGATGAGTTACATCATCCGTGATTTCGACCGGGAGAAGTTTGAAGAGCGCAAAACAAATCTGCTCCATATCGCAAACGAACTGAAGACCAAGTATGGAGAGAAAAGCATCACGGTTGAATTGAATGACCAGTACTATAACATGCGCGAGAAAATTGAACCCGTACGCCAGATCGTCGATATTGCCCATGAAGCCATGACCCGACTGGACATCGAACCTGTTATTCGTCCCATCCGGGGAGGAACAGATGGTTCCCAGCTATCCTATATGGGCATGCCAACACCAAATATCTTCACTGGTGGTGAGAACTACCACGGCAAATTCGAGTATGTATCGGTAGACAATATGGTGAAAGCAACCCGTGTCATTGTAGAGATCGCTCAATTGTTTGAGCAACACGGAGATATCTAATCCACTTGAAGTGCAGAGCAAAAAGAGCA
Source organism: Paenibacillus sp. FSL H7-0942 (assembly GCF_045040715.1). Classification (NCBI taxonomy): domain Bacteria; kingdom Bacillati; phylum Bacillota; class Bacilli; order Caryophanales; family Paenibacillaceae; genus Paenibacillus; species Paenibacillus sp. FSL H7-0942. The sequence continues at coordinate 6,702,340 of NZ_CP150279.1, forward strand.
CCCCTTGGTATATTCGGGAGGGTGCTTTTTGTTGTGCCGTATTGTAATTTATTGTGCCGCGTCATGTCGCATAGATATGCAGGCTTGGTCTTTACTTTATAATGCCATCACTCATATATATTGCCTCCTGCGATGACACGCAACTGTTCCAGATCACAGATCACTAGCTTTCGCTGCACTTTGCGAATAATATCTCGATTACACAGATCTTGAACAACTCTATTAAGATGTCTATAGCTGGTGCCCAGCATATCGGCCAGTTCGGTGAGCTTGGAGGTCTGGATCTCTTCCGAAGAAGACTCGTCCTGGCCCATTGTGGACAACAGATAGCTGGCAAATCGGCTCTCGACCGGATATAACATATTCAGACTCGACAGGTTGGAAAAGGTATACAATTTGTGCGTAACTTGACTCAGCATAAAGTGGAGAAACTTAGGGTTCTCTGCATACGTATTCTGGAGAGCGCGATAGCCGATACCCAGCAGCAGGCTTTTGCTCACAGACTCTACCGTATTCATAGCCTCCTTGCCATTCACCAGTTCCAAATCTCCCACAAGCGCAAGGGGTGTACTGAAACGAAGCAACAGAGACTTGCCGTTAGGCAGGGTGGTATAGATCTTGAGCTTGCCCTGCACGAGAAAATACAACCGCTCGGGTCGTTCACCTTTGGTACATATCATCTCGCCCTTCGCAGCCTCAAGTAGTCGCAACTCAGCGAGCGCAGGCTCGTCCAGCACCTGATCCAACCCGTTCTCACGGGCGAGTTGCCGCACAAGTCCAAAGTCCATAATTTCTTTCATTCCGACTTCCCTCCGTTGCCCTATATAATGTACACAAAAGGACACATGTCCTATATTTGATATACATCCGTACAAATATCTTGATATAAAAATAGTTACAACTAACACTTATATCCAATAAATCATTTTAGATGGGAAATATTTTAAAATTTAATCATAAAATGTTCATTCTTTCATGCAAAATGCCGTTCACGAAAAGTCATTTCCGTCCGATGAAAGATAGAGCATTCCATAGATCGTTAAAAATAATACATTCAAATATTGAAAGGATGGTCCTCTTCCATGAACGTTGTAGATGCCCTGCTTAAAGTAATGCCTTATATCAGCCTGATCCTCAGAGAACCAGCTAGTTTAACTCTTTACGATCACGAAAAAGTATTAGATGTCATTATGACAGATAAATTTGATCTTGGTTTTGAAAAAGGAATGTCACTCTTGGAATCGTATCAAAACTTTGCCATCTTAAAAAATGGAAGAGAAGCGACCCTTGCTACTCTCTCCAAGGAAGTTTATGGTATCGAACTGGATATTCTGAACATTCCGATCTTTGATGATCACCAGAAAGTTGTTGCTGTTTTCTGTGTATCTTACGACCAATCTAACCAGAACCAACTTGAAGACATTATACAAGAAAATCAAACCATCAATGGTAACCTCGTTGATATGGTGCAACATGTCGCCGCTCATGCCGAAGAATTGCAAGCAACCAGTGAGCAGATCTTGCAGAATACCAGACTTGCTGTTCAGAACTCTTCCCAAATCAACAAAGTAGCCGGGTTCATTCGTGAAATCTCAGAGCAAACCAACTTGCTTGGCCTGAATGCCGCTATTGAAGCCGCTCGTGTTGGTGAAGCTGGTGCCGGCTTCGGTGTGGTTGCTTCCGAAGTACGCAAACTCTCTGTGGATGCCAAACAAGCTACAAGTGACATCGATACCAGTCTGAGAGATGTACAACAGGTCATCAAACAGATGGAAGTTGAAGTCTCCCAGATTGCAGCCTCTTCACAGGAACAAGCTACGCTTGTATCCTCCTTTACGGATGTAATTGAGCAGCTTAATGAAACAGGGGAGCGAATGAAAGCTCTGTCTGAACAACTGATCAGCTATTCCGTTAAAAATTAATCAAAATATATCTTTGATGAACTTTGGCTAGTGCAAAGATACATTTTATATGCAACAAACAGGACTCGGGTTGCCCATGATGGATAATCCAAGTCCTGTTTTTTGTTGTGCCCATTTTATATAACCAACTACGTTCAGATAAAACCTTAATTGGCTACATGTATTGATTTATCTCCAATAACTTCTTCTTCCGACTCCCAGCATTCCACTTCACCCGGAATATGAATCCGGTCCCGGGTAAAGACGGGATCACGGCCTTCAGCCTTCTGTTTCTTGTAGTCCTTCAACGCTTCGAAAGTCACCTTGGAAAGCATCAGAATTGCAATCAGGTTCACCACCACCATGAGCCCCATGAACAGGTCAGCCAAATCCCATACCAGCTGTACTTTGGCTACCGCTCCAAACACCACCATCGCGATAACGCAAATGCGGTATACCCACAGCCAAACTTTGTTGGATTTGATAAACTCAATGTTAGTTTCTCCATAGTAATAATTTCCGATTAGTGTACTGAAGGCAAACAGGAACACCATAACCGCCAGGAATCCCGATGCCCATGAACCAATATGTACACTTAATGCAGCCTGAGTTAATTCAATGCCACCCAGATTGGAACCTTTGTATACCCCGGATAGCAAAATAATCATGGCTGTGCTTGTACATATCACTAACGTATCTGTCAGCACGCCAAACGCCTGAATAAGTCCCTGTTTCACCGGATGTGTTGTATCCGCCGTTGCAGCAGCATTCGGGGCGCTACCCATGCCCGCCTCATTGGAGAACAATCCGCGTTTCACACCGTTCATCAGTGCAGCGCCCAACGTTCCGCCAGCAACCTGTTCGATGCCGAAGGCATTTTTGACGATCAACGCAATCATGGCCGGAAGCTGGGTAATATTCGCCAGTACAACAAAAGCCGCTACCCCAATGTACAATACAGCCAGTACAACAACGATGTATTCCGATGCTTTTGCAATTCGTTTGACACCGCCCATGATAATTCCTGCAAATATCACAGCCATAATGATACCCACCGTTAACCGATCCGTGCCAAATGAGTTCTCAAATGCAACGGTAATCGTGTTAGACTGCACCGCATTAAAGACCAAACCAAATGAAAGCGTAATGAGAATGGCAAATAAAATCCCCATCCAGCGTTTGCCCAACCCACGTTCCATATAATATGCAGGACCGCCGCGGAATCCGCCCTTATCCTTCACTTTATAGATCTGAGCCAGCGTACTCTCCACAAAACTGGAGGCTGATCCGATAATTGCAATGATCCACATCCAGAATATAGCCCCAGGTCCCCCCAGTGCGATCGCCAGTGCAATACCGGTAATATTCCCTGTGCCTACACGGGCCGCCATACTAATACAGAACGCCTGAAAAGGTGAAATTTTGCCTGGTTCCTTGCTTTTTGGCTCTCGAAGCACCTTTACCATATCTCCAATCATACGGAATTGCATGAATCGGGTCTTGGTGGTGAAGTATATACCACATACTACCAATAATATAATTAACACTTTGGACCATAGAAAATCATTGAAAATGACGACAATATCTTGTATTGTTTGCTCCATCGGTATGCCCCTTTTTATGGTGTATTTCAAGCACAGAGATGGTTACGCGATAAGTTTGTACCATTCTGCACAACACTAGCCCCGGACTTCGGGATGTTACTTATACTACAAGAACATCTACGAAAAACGACAAATACCTACATGCAATTCCTACATTTATTTTAAAAATGGGCTTTGACCGCCCAATCATTGTCATTTAACCTGACATGTCAGGTTCTATGCAAGAAGGAAAGGAACGATTACACTGGAACGAGAGTTCATCGCGGCGTTAACCGCCTTTACCATAGATTTATCAATCACACCATTCGCAGAGAAAGGGAATGACTGACATGCGTTATTTTATCGTGGATGATGATCCTGGCGTTCGTTCCATGTTGATGGATATTATTGAGGATGAAGGGCTGGGCGATATTGCCGGGGAAGCTGAGGACGGAGCACATATTCACGCGGAACTATTGGAACTGCATAAGGTGGATGTACTGCTGATTGATCTGCTGATGCCCCAACGAGACGGGATTCAGACTGTGCGAGCGCTTGAAGGAAGGTTCGAGGGCAAGATCGTCATGATCTCCCAGATCGAGTCGAAAAATATGATCGGAGAAGCCTATTCACTAGGCATTGAATATTATATTACGAAGCCGATTAACCGGTTGGAGATTCTATCTGTTCTGCGGCTGGTGAGCGAAAGGCTTCGGATGCAGCAATCCATCGCAGATATCCAACGGACATTGCAGGGATTGTCCGGTTTGAATTCTACCGAACGTGCTGGGGCTCCGGTTCCGGACAAAACAATCACGACTGCAGGACATTTCCTGCTGTCCGAGATGGGCATGATCGGCGAAGCGGGCAGCAGGGATCTGCTGGACATGCTGGAATATCTGGAACAGGTAGAGACAGATGAACATAAGCTGTCCCCCTATACGTTCCCATCCCTCAAAGACATCTTCCAGAATGTAGCGTTACGTAAACTGGGAGAAGACGCCTCTCTCGCAGAGGTGAACAAGGAGATCAAGGCATCAGAACAACGTGTTCGCAGGGCCATCTTCCAGACTCTGAGCCATGTGGTTTCTCTGGGATTAACAGATTATACACATCCCAAGTTCGAGAACTATGCATCCAAATTTTTCGATTTTACCGAAATTCGCAAGAAAATGCTGGAGCTGCAAAACAATGTGGAGCCTTCCTTGTCCCAGACACGCATTAATACGAAAAAATTCGTACAGGTCCTTTATTTGGAAGCCAAACGATTACTGCATTAAACAGATGCATAATGGATAAGATGCAAAAACAAACGGGCATGAATATTACACCGGTAGGATACCGCCTCTTCAACTGAGGCTGTCCATACCGGCTATATTCATGCCCGTCTGTACGATCAAGCTTTACAATCTATGTGATTTGTTCCGTGTATAAAATTAAAATCGCTTTGGGTTTAGGCCCGTGAATGGTTTCGGCTAATTCGGTTATACTCATTAATCAATTCGTCCAATGCCATAGACTGCCGAATCACATCGGGATGCCCAAGACCACCCTTGTTATGCTCTACCAGCATATGAAGGTTATGTCTGGCCTTCTCTATTTTATTTTTCAAATCCAAACTCATAACCATGACCCCTGATACCTCCTTATTCTGTGAACCATTTTAGTTTTTCCTGTCAATCTATAGTTGGATTAACATATGGCATAGGAGACAAGGATGTTTTGTATTCTTCTCCAAATTTTGATAAAGATTATTTTATCACACTAGAGCTTATCCGAAAATGGCTGATATGACGCAATTTTAGTGGTAACACCGAGGGTTGGATTCTAACGTCTGGCCTCATCATTCACGGCCAGAACGGATTGTGTCGTAAATGTGTATATTGAAAAAACAAAAAGTCTATTGGTTCAAAAGGTAATAAAATCCCTTTCCATAATGGGGTCATTCAGGTACAATAGGGCGATGTGTGTGTCCGGACCCGGCGGATACAAATGATGTAATGTAGAGGACGGCCAACGACGGCCATTGATCCTGATTTGATATTATTGGAGGCTTATCATCACCATGCAGACCGATTCACAGACTAAAGTCAAAATTGTTAACGCCGATCCCAGCGCAATGGGATTATTTGGGTTGGCTATCGTAACCCTGGTCGCTTCTTCCCAAAAGCTTGGCATTACAGAAGGACTTAGCTACGCTATTCCTTGGGCGATCTTCCTGGGTGCCTTTGCCCAGTTATTCGCATGTATTCAAGATTCCAAACGCAACAATACCTTTGGCACAACAGCTTTTGGCGCGTACGCATTCTTCTGGTTTGCCATGGCTGCCAACTGGATGATCAAAATGGGCGTATTTGGCTCCACTCTCGCTGAACAGGCCGATGGTAAGCAGCTCGGATTTGCTTTTGCCGGATACCTCGTATTCACCCTGTTCATGACGATTGGTGCTATTGAAGCGAATAAAGTATTGCTTATCATCTTCATTCTGATTGACTTCCTGTTCCTTGGCTTGACCTTTGACGCTTTCGGCGTAGCTCCTCACATTTTCCACACCATTGCAGCATACGCTGAACTGGCGATCGGAATTGTGTCCCTGTATGGTACAGGTGCTTCGGTACTGAACGCTCACTTCGGTTATGCGTTCTTGCCGATCGGCAAACCGTCCGGCATTTTCAAACCCAAGGCTTAATATACAGCAGTAAACCGCCAGCGCGCCGGTCCGCGCTGAACTGCACCCCAATTGTTAGACACAACTACCAATTGGAGGTGCAGTTTTTTTTATGACCAAATTTAGCACAAATGTAAAAGTACAGCTGTTATGCGTTATGAAAAGGGTTAGGCGCCCTTCAACCAAAGAAAAAGGGGCGCTCATCCATGAAAAAAGGAACTAAAGCACAGAAGGATAAAACGCTAGTAGAAGGATCTGTAGAGGCTTTACAAGCAGAGGTAGAGCGTTTGAAAATGGAGAATCCTGATTTAAAAAGTTGAATGCCTCGGTTCGAAGCAAGGAAAAATCACCAAACAAGACAAAGCTCAAGTAGTCTATGAACTAAGGAACGAATTTTCGGTAAAAGCACTTCTACAGCTAGCAGATATCCCTCGTAGCGCGTATTATTACGTGGTAAAAGCGTTTGGTACGCTAGACAAGGATTAGAGCTAAAAGACATGATACAAGCGATTTATAAGGAGCATGAGGGATGCTATGGTTATCGTCGTATTCGTGACGAGTTAATCAATCATGGACACCATGTGAATCATAAAAAGGTACAGCGTTTGATGAAAGTATTGGGATTAAAGTGTTTGGTACGTATGAAGAAATATCGTTCGTATAAAGGGACGATTGGCAAGATTGCATCGAACCTATTAGAACGCAATTCCCACGCTGAAAGGCCAAACGAGAAGTAGGTTTACGGACATTACAGAGTTTAAATTGTTCGGAGAAAAACTATATTTATCTCCCATACTTGATCTGTATAACGTAGAAATCATTACATATACGATTGGTTCAAGACCAATCTACTCCCTTGTTTCAACGATGTTAGATCGAGCATTTTGCAGTTTAACAAATAAAGATAAACTCCTTATTCATTTGGATCAAGGCTGGCACTACCAGATGAGATCGTATCGTCATGCCCTTGAAGAACGTGGCATCTCGCAAAGTATGTCCCGTAAAGGTAACTGTTACGATAACGCCGTCATGGAGAACTTCTTTGGCAACATGAAGTCCGAGTTTTTGTATTTAAAGGAATTTGAAAATATCTCACATTTTAAACATGAACTATCCAAATACATCGATTATTACAACAACAAACGCATTAAGACAAAACTAAAAGACATGAGTCCGGTACGGTACCGGATTCATGCAGCAGGATTGGCTCCTTTTTCTTCTTTGGAACTCATATAATGCTCCTATATCCAGCTTCCCCAACGATCCTCAATTACCTACATTTAGTCTTTAATTTACAAATTTTACAATATATCCACCTTTATTGATCCCAAACTATTGACAAACTAATGAAATGTCAAACCTTCTTCCACCCACAGACGATTCCCTCTTACTACGTTTATTTGATTGCATCAAAAAATCCTCTCCGATTTCCAGTGTTAAGTTCATATTAATATGAACTCTTTTTTCACTATCTACCTTGAGAGGATAACACCACGTTGTTGTCTCACTAGTCTTCCAGAACAATCACAGGAAAGTCATATACATAGGAGAAGATTGTAAAGATTATTAGGCAAAGTAAAATAAGTCTCCAGCTTAATCTATTAATACGATATGGTATTAAATAAAAATATAGAAGTATAATTGCCCAAACAAGCAACACGCCAAATGTTTGGGTGAATATTGAAGGTCCAAACAAATTTCCCGAAATTAAAATGAGTGCAAAACTACCAATTTGAAACCCAACTAACAAAAATAAAACGGTTATTATAGCGAAAAGAGTATGCTTATTCATAATATTCCTCCTTTTTACAAAAATTCATTGTTTAAACTGTATAGTAATGATATTATAATCTTGTTTCTATTACAATATCTGGAGGATTATCTATTATGAAAAAAGTTTCACTAGCCCTTCTTTCTAGCTTTACAGCTTATTCAATTTTTGCTTCTGCTGTTGGAGCATCATCAATCTCCGATGCTAATATTAGTGCCGAAATGCTAGAAAGTAGAGTGGAGCAATTAGCTCAAACAGATTTTAATAACTATGTTACAATTAATGAATTTGAAAGCGAATTGTCTTCATTTCTAAACAATGTTGTTCTGGTGAAAGAGTACCAGTACTTTACTCCTGAAGAAGTAGAGAAATGGGAAATTCTATCTTCCAACTTTCAAGCCATTCAATCTTCAATTGCACCTGCTCAAACTGCTTCGACTGCATCTCTTAATGCAGCAGTAAATAATACATACCCAAATTTACAGAGAGATATTGAGGGAGCAATTGTGACTAGCAAGTATGGTGCAGTAGTCCTTGCTGGAGTATATGTTGCAACTGACCGAGCTAACGAGGAACAACAAGTATACAAAAACAGATATGGCTTTACAACTACACAGGAAAATGAAGTTGACGCCTTTAGACACTTCTCATGGAACTATCATTTAACGGATACAATTACGATTACTAGAGGTGCTGCTACCTTTATAGCTGATAATCATGAATTCTCTGCTTTTGGTGTTAGATATGCAGAAAACAATTTTCCTACTGCTACTGCAGCTACAAAACTCGCACAGGGGATCTACTATACAAATAAAGTAAAAGGCGAAACCAATACAGCAAGTAAATTCAAATCTTTATTTGTTAACTCAAATTTTATGGATTTCAATAACAATGAAGCTGGCCGGGCTTATGAAAGCAAGGGATATAAAGACAATTACGAAGCGTTTGCAGCAGCAAAATCAAATGGACATGTAACTACTAGTCCAAGCCAGTGGACGTCTAGTAAATTATCAAGTAGAGCATATGATATTTACTCTGGAGCATTCAAATACTAGAAATAAAAATCGTGAAACTTGCCTGTAATTGATCAAATAGTTTTCATCACTTATCCATTCCTAAATTTATTCACCCTCTTTGTCATAATTAGTTTAAAGACTCTCGAATAATTCCGACCGTTTCCCAACACTCTAATGGGAAACGGTCTTTTAGTTTAAATGAAGTGTAGTTTAAACGTATCAGTATATTAAAAATACTACTTCATCACAACCGTTACTCCCCCCACATAAGCTTTTCAAGCTACTTGGTTGATTATACCGTTTAAGAAAATCTGAACATTTTGAGCTTTAGTTCGAGCACTCTAACTTTTATTAGGCTTACGGGTTTCCAGACCCTCTACAAACACTTTATTACATGCTTCTATATCCATAAGATCACTTGTACCACTCCGTGCTTTCTGCATACAGAATTATATTCGATGTCACCTCGCTCAATTTCTTCAAGGATAGCCACTTTACCCGAAACAGTATATGATTATCTAACAGTAAACCACCCTCTCAAAACCAGGCTTTAATTATTCCCCTCTTTACCGTTAGAGGAGTAACCTAGGGATAACAGATCAAAAATAGACCCTACAACACATGAAATAAAATGTCACAGCAGCCATACTGTAAGGAGGAAAAAAGCATGAGAGAGATACCGAAACCAACGGAGATGGATCAGGTGGAGAAAAAATATGTACGCGAAACACGTTGTTTCAAGACGGCACGGGTGTTCCCAACCGATGTCAACAATCATAATACGTTATTCGGCGGCAAGCTGATGTCCTACATCGATGATATTGCATCCATTGCCGCTTCCAAGCTATGCCGGGTCAATACCGTAACGGCTTCAACCGACTCTGTCGATTTCCTGTACCCGATTAATCCAACGGATTCGGTTACGCTTGAATCGTTCGCGTCCTGGACAGGACGAAGTTCCATGGAGATTTTTGTGAAGGTGATTCGAGAGGATCTGAAGACCGGAGAGAAGAAAATTGCAGCGACTGCATTTCTGACCTTTGTGGCCTTGGACGAAAATAATCGCAAACTGATCGTACCCCGCATTATCCCGGAGACGGAAGAAGAGAAGAAATTATACGAGACCGCTCCGGATCGGGCGGCCATGCGGAAACAACGGCGGGAAGAGAGCAAGAAATTCGCTGACTTCCTGACTGTTACTTATCCTTGGGAATAAAATAACGCTAAACAATAACAAGATTGAACACCAGCATTACATTATCTGGACGATGCCGGATAGATGGACACCGCTCTGCTATCCGGCAGTTCGCCACCCATGGAGACACACCACTGTTGGTAGAGACGATATGCTGCACCACTCTCCAGTAATCCCTGACAAGTGTATATGCCCTCTTCAATGGAATTGACACGCCCCGCCGCGTACAAGCGGAAACCTCCATTTAACAAAACCTGATTCACGAAAGCAATATGACCCTCACCACTTAACACACTTTCCGCCACTTCAAGCTGCTTCGCAGCCGTCCAGACCAGTTCCGGCACGGGCATATCCAGTTCATAGGCTGCAGGATCAACCAGTTCCAGCTTCATATCACCGTCTTCCACGGCGTATACGCGGGTTGGCCGATCAATATACAGATCCTCAGAACCTTCCATCCCCTGTACAACATAAGCACGCCGATAGTTAAACCGGGTGAGCAACTTCGCAATCCGATCCAGAAAGGTATTATGAAACACACCAAACACCAAATACGGTGAATGGTTATAATCAATCAGTTTCTCCGCTGTGTTAAACACCGTTCGAAAACCCAACTCTTCCCGTAACGGACGAAGCTTACGAAGAGGTTCGCACCAATCCTCGGAGGATACGTACATGACACCCGAACGCAATGCAGCGCTCCGTGCATCTTCCCGATCCATTTTACGTGTATCAATTCCTGCTTCCTTTAACAGAACCGACAGCGTAACTCCCCATTTGGGTGGTAAAGGGTCACTCCCATGCAAAGTCACCGGCAACCCGGCCGCCGCGAGTACAAACGCAACCGGAAACGTGGCCATGAACGACTTTGTTCGTCCATCATAGGGACCCGCACAGTCCAATCCATCCTGAAATATGGAGAAACGTTCCGCACTGTTACGACATGCATGAACAAAAGCTTCCAGTTCCTCGACGTTTTCCATTTTCATACGTTCAGCCATTAGAAACGCAGCCGTCTGGGCAGGGGAAACCTCCTGTTTCAGGATTTTCTCTGCTACAGTCAGTGCTTCTGTATAATTCAGATCACGCGAGCCTCGTTTCCCACGTCCGACCTCTCGGAGTATCTGAGACATATCCATGGAGAATCCTCCTTCCAATTAAGACTGGAGCAGTTGATGGGCCTTCACAATCGCTGTAGCTACATCGACCATCCGTTTGCGTTCATCCATCGCTTTCTTGCGTAACAGGTCATAGGCTTCGGCCTCCGAGATCTGCTTCAGATCACTAAGGATAGCCTTCGCCATATCAATCCACTTCCGATCTTCCAGCCTGGATTGCAGCTGCTTCCGTTCCTGCTCCCACTGTTTGCGTTCCATGTAGCGCCGGGCTGCAAAGTGAAGAGTCCAGTGAATCTCGGGCCCAGTCATGGACGGTGTAAGTATTCCATCAAATGAGGTTTCGACCTCGCAAGATTCTGCGGAGGAAGAGGCTGTATCTGGCGCGCACCACCAAAGCAGCGGTGAATCCGACTTCCCCTTTCCCAGGCAGTTCACCCAATACTCCACATCAGCCAGCGACAGATGCAAAATGGACGCTTCGGCCGCACGAGCTAGCTTCACCGCTTCCGCTTCACTGCCCGCCACCTGTACATGGTACCCGTTTGCTCCCAGTAGCCTCTCCGGTGTCAGAGGGATTGCATCGGATGAGGTAGCTATCGTTGGTTGAACACGGATGACCAATAAAGATCGCATGATGGATCAATCCCTCCCCTATTGCTATAATCAGAGTCCACATCATTTAAGACGTTAATACATGAAAGCAATAAACATGTTACATTACCTAACAAAAATTAAGTAGTGACGATTATGCGTCTTATTTTTAACATTAGAATGATCTTTTCATGCCTCATCATGTTGCAATAAAAAAGGGTGAAACACTATACATGGCACCTTTTCTACAGTATTTATCGTATCCAGCGTGCTAACGTTATCTAGAAGCCTTTAAACTAAGAAGATATACTCGTAAAACTTCGTCGTCCATTCGATATTCCAATAAACTCATGTAAACATAATTAACTTTAAATTTCAAATACTTTTTTATGTTAACTATCTTGACATGGTTGGATCGATCTTTTATAGTTAAGCCATAACAACTCCATATTTGAATCGATCACAGTTACAACGGCGTAGCTGGTTGAAACGGCAATGAAGCCTGTTTTGCAATCTCGGAGCAAGGGATGCGTATGTATATGCGCAGTCCTCCGAGGCATAACAGGCTTTTTCGATTTTAGAGACAAGGTTTTGAGGCAGTTTGCAGAATGGACCTAAGGGGGCTAATCATAATGAGTACAACGAAAAAACTGGTGCTGGTCGGCAATGGCATGGCGGGAATCCGCACAATCGAACATATCCTTAAGCTTGCTCCACACGCTTATGAAATTACAGTCTTCGGCGCAGAGCCGCATCCCAACTACAACCGGATCATGTTATCTTCCGTACTGGCTGGCGGAACATCCATCGAAGATATCGTAATCAATGAGTGGAGCTGGTACGAAGATAACGGCATTCGGGTGTACCCGGGTGACCCGGTCGTTCAGATCGATACCAAGCACAAGGAAGTTGTATCTCAAAATGGTGTACGCGCAGCCTATGATGAGCTGATTATGGCAACCGGTTCACAAGCGTTCATCCTCCCTCTTCCCGGAGCTAACAAGGAAGGCGTGATCGGTTTCCGCGATATTAAAGACTGCGAGACCATGATGGCAGCATCACAAAAGTATCGCAAAGCTGCCGTCATTGGAGGTGGATTGCTAGGACTGGAAGCAGCGCGGGGGCTGCTCAATCTGGGCATGGACGTCACAGTCATCCATATTAACGGTCATCTGATGGACCGGAACCTAGATTTGCCGGCAGGTCTGATGCTCCAGCGTGAGCTTGAAGAACAGGGCATGAAGTTCCTTTTGAACAAACATACCGAAGAAATCACAGGCAAACAACGAGTAAAAGCCATTCGTTTTACTGATCAAACGGTGCTTGAAGCGGATCTGGTTGTCATGGCTGTCGGGATTCGCCCTCAGATTGAACTGGCTCGCAATACCGGCCTCGATGTGAATCGTGGAGTCATTGTAGATGATTATATGCATACCAGCATCCCTAGTATATCTGCCGTCGGCGAATGTGCAGAACACCGCGGTATTGCCTACGGACTGGTTGCTCCATTATATGAACAAGGTATGGTGCTCGCAAAACGCCTGGCTGGCGCGGCAACCGAAGGATACGAAGGTTCAGTCACTTCTACCAAACTGAAAGTATCCGGTGTGGACGTATTCTCTGCCGGACAATTCAAAGACGCTGCGGACACACGCAGCATTCGTATTCAGGATGACGTTGATGGCGTGTACAAAAAGATGGTGATCAAAGACGGACAGCTGATCGGAGCTGTATTGTTCGGTGATACCACGGATGGCGCATCGCTGTTTTCCCTCATTAAGAGTGGTGAGAACATCAGTGGTCGGGAGAAAGAAATTTTACTCGGTGTACCTTCCGGTGGTTCAGGCTCGGGTCCATCTGTCGCAGAACGAATGGCGAGTATGCCGGATGACGAGATCGTCTGTGGTTGTAACGGTGTGACCAAATCTTCCATTGGAGACGCCGTTCTGAATAAAGGCTGTAATACACTCGGTGCAATCAAATCCTGTACCAAAGCTTCCGCTTCTTGCGGTGGGTGCAAACCTATTATCGAAAACCTGCTCACATATTATGCTGGTGATAATGTAGGCGAACAAACCAAAGAAGGCATCTGTGGCTGCACATCCTATGATCGGGATGAGATTGTTGCACAGATCAAGGAAATGGGTCTCAAAAGCGTTAAAGAAGTCATGAATGTTCTCGGTTGGAATGAACCGGAAGGTTGCTCCAAGTGCCGCCCTTCCCTCAACTATTATCTCGGGATGATCTGGCCGGCTGAATACACAGATGAGCGTGTATCCAAATTCACCAATGAACGTTATCACGCCAATATCCAGAAAGACGGTACCTACTCCGTTATTCCACGGATCTATGGTGGTGTCACTTCCCCGGCGGAATTGATCAAGATTGCAACTGTCGCAGAGAAATACGATGTGCCGTTGGTGAAATTCACGGGTGGGCAACGACTCGATCTGCTCGGTGTACAGAAAGAGAACCTGCCGAAGATCTGGGAGGAACTCGATATGCCTTCCGGTTTTGGTTATGGCAAGGCGCTTCGTACGGTGAAGACTTGTGTAGGTAATACGTTCTGCCGATTCGGCACACAGGATTCCATTGAGATGGGTATTCGTCTGGAGAAAAAACTCGACAAGATGGTGGCTCCGGCCAAAGTGAAACTCGCTGTCTCCGGATGTCCGCGGAACTGTGCTGAAGCGACCATCAAGGATCTGGGTGTTGTCGCCATTGATGGCGCTTGGGAGATTCATGTTGGCGGTAACGCGGGAGTCAAGGTTCGTGCAGCCGAGTTGCTGTGTACGGTGAAGACCGATGCGGAAGTGGAAGAGTGGACTTACTCTTACCTGCAATATTATAGAGAGAACGCAAAATGGAATGAGAGAACAGCGGCTTGGATTGAACGGGTTGGTCTGGATCATGTGAAGGAAGCATTGGCGGATCGGGATGTACGTCTCGCTCTGGTTGAACGTCTGGAAGTTACACTGGGTCACACGGTTGATCCTTGGAAAGAAATCATACAAGACGAGAAATTACGTAAAAACTTCACCCCACTGTCCGGTGCCGAGCCGGTAACCCACTAGAAGAGGAGGAACAGCGATGAACAAATTCCGGATTGGACACCTTGCAGATATTGATGAAAAGGGAGCACGGACCTTCCTGATACAGGATACCGAAATTGCAGTCTTCAAACTGAGCGACGGAAGTCTGCACGCCGTCGAGAATCGTTGCCCTCACAAGGGCGGCAAGCTGTCGGAAGGCATGGTGTGCGGGACAGCAGTTCATTGTCCTTTGCATGATTGGAAGATTGATCTGCGTAACGGTAAGGTACACGAGCCGGATGAAGGCTGCTTGAATACCTACAAAACAGAAGTAGACGGCAACAGCGGAGAAATCTTCATCACAATTGCGGGTTAAAGGCTAGAGATACCCTGACATCAAGGAGGCGTGCGCTATGGATTTTGTTAAACCTGCAGAAGTGCTGCAATCGATGATCGAAGCTGGTGAGAGCAAAGCCAGAATGAATCGGGTACAGATGCTGATCCGCGGTTTTCTGGCGGGGGCTATCCTTGCCTTTGCAACCACACTGGCATATACCGCTATATCTCAAACTTCCGTTGGTTTGGCAGGTGCACTGATATTCCCGGCGGGATTTGTCATCATTATTCTGCTGGGTCTCGAATTGGTGACAGGAAACTTTGCGATGCTTCCACTCGCGGTGTTGAAACGTAGAATTACATGGATGGATATGCTCCGAAATTATTTTTGGGTGATCACAGGACATCTGCTCGGATGTGCATTCTATGCTCTCTTATACGGACTGACCATTACCAAGATGGGTACGGATTTGAGCAACCCTCTAATTCAAACGCTGATCCAGACCAGTGAAACCAAAACATTGGGATATCAGCACTTGGGTGGGGCTGGCATTGTACTGGTCACCATCAAAGCCATTCTATGTAACTGGATGGTCACACTCGGGGCAGTGATGGCAATGACGTCCACTTCTACACTGGGCAAAATCGTAGCGATGTGGCTGCCCATTACCATATTTTTCGCTCAGGGATTTGAGCATGCTGTGGTAAATATGTTTGTCATCCCGGCAGGCATGATGCTCGGTGCACAGGTCAGTATGGCTGACTGGTGGCTGTGGAATCAGATTCCGGTATTGCTGGGCAATCTCATTGGCGGAGCTGTATTTACAGGCCTCGGTCTATATGCCGCCCACCACTGGGGAAATCCAGTAAAGCTCTCGTCCAAACTGGCATCCATTCAGGGTGGTCGTTCAGGATTGGCAAGTTCTGATGCTGCACCGAAATTGGGGACACGATCATGAGTCGGGGCCTGGTTAGTATTGTTGGCGCTGGTCCTGGAGATCCGGATCTGATTACGGTAAAAGCCCTGAAACGTATTCAGTCCGCAGATGTCATTATGTATGATCGGCTTGTGAATGATCAATTGCTCGCTGAGGCTCGCGAAGGAGCACTCCGCATCTACTGCGGCAAGGCTCCAGGCCTTCATTCCATGAGTCAGGAGATGATTGGACGGATACTTGCTGCACATGCGGCGGAAGGCAAACAAGTCGTAAGACTCAAGGGTGGCGATCCGTTCATCTTTGGCCGTGGTGGTGAAGAAGCGCTTGTGCTGGCGGAAGCAGGGATTGCATTTGAGATCATTCCTGGCATCACTTCAGCTGTAGGTACATCCGCTTCATCCCTTATTCCGTTAACTCATCGCGGGATTGCTTCATCCTTCGCATGTGTCACCGGAACCGGCAGTGATGGAAGTGTATCTTCGGTCCGCTGGGATCTGCTTGCCCATAGTGTGGATACACTGGTCATCTACATGGGCATTAGCCAACTGCCCCAGATTCAACATGAATTGCTTCACCATGGCAAAAGTGGACACACCCCTGCGGCTTTAATCGAACGGGGAACCACCTCGGAGGAACGGATTATTACCGGCACACTTGCCGAACTCCATTCCCTCGCCAAGTCGCATCAAGTGAATAATCCGGCATTAATCATGATCGGCGAGTCCGTCCTGATCCGCGAACAACTGCTTCAGATGCAACAGGCCGCTAATGCCTCCATGACCGGATAATTCGGTACTTTAATCTAACAGCATACGCTCGTGAATAGTCCGACCCTTCTGCCCTGGTTCAATCAGCAGACGGGTCGGTTTGATGTTAATCAGCGCCGTAAGCTGCTCTCCCATATAATGCGCAGAATATTTGAATCCAATCTCCGCCCAATGCATGATTACACCTACCGTTGCAGATACCAGATAACTTAACATGATGTCGTAATTAATCGTCCACTCACTATCCTCGGTCACCAATACAAAATCTTCGGTTAGATACGTTCTAAACATATTGCATAGCCGAGAGCTCATATCTGAATGCATTGTTATTAACGCACGAAAGATATCCTGATGGGCTTCAATATATTCGAATACAGGCATCGTGGATGGTAGCAATGCAGTCATGTCCACTTCTGTAAGCTGTACGTATGGTTCTGCATAAGCTCGCCCCACTCCCTGCATGAAATCATCCAGAATGAACTGCAACAACTCCGGTTTGCCGGGAAAATGTAAATAGAAGGTTCCACGGTTGTAATCCGCCCGTTCCGTAATATCCCGGATTGTGAGGGCATCCGCTCCCTTCTCTAATATCAAAGAAACCGCCGCAGCGATGATCGCATCCTGCGTTCTTCGTGCTCTCCGGTCCTGTGGATGTTCAATAATCAACATTTTCGCCTCCTTTGTTCATTATTGTAATATAAATGAACACCGCTTACACCTCTGTCCGATAGCTGACATATGCGATGTCAATGATTATTGTCACATTGCTATGTATATCTTAACATTGAGGCAGGAAAGATAGACGACAGGTTGAAACTTTTTTTGAGAAATACCTGCCAATAATGAATAAGGAGCGGATAGTTCATGAGTACATCTTATACACATACAGCCGTTATTACAGGAGCAGCTGGAGGCATTGGTAAAGAATTAGCACGCCGCCTGGCTGAGCGCAAAATCAATTTGGTTCTGGTGGACCTGAATGAAGAAGCCATCCAGCAGACGATTACTGATCTGAACCTCGACAAAGAGCACGTAATCGCCGTAAAAGCGAACGTATCCCAAGAAGCAGACGTGAAAAACTATGTGCAAAAAGCATTGGATGCTTTTGGCCGAATCGATTATTTTGCCAATAATGCCGGAATTGAAGGTCCAACAGGGCTGATCGAAGACCTGAGTGTTGAAGCACTCGACACCGTATATAACGTCAACATTCGTGGAGTATTCCTGGGTCTGCAAAATGTCATTCCAGTGATGAAAAAACAAAAATCCGGTGCGATTCTTAATACCTCTTCCCTCGCGGGTCTGATGGGTGCACCTGCTGTATCTCCATATATTATGTCCAAACATGCCGTAGTTGGTCTCACGCGTACCGCTGCAAATGAACTGGCACCTTATAATATCCGGGTTAACGCTGTATTGCCAGGTACAATCAATACACGCATGATGCGTCAGATCGAAGCTAATTCCGGTAACGTGGAAGACTATCAATCAGCAACCGTGTCCAGCATTCCAATGGGCCGTTACGGTGAACCGGAAGAAGTCGCTGCGGTAATGAACTTCCTGTTGTCCGAAGAAGCATCTTATGTAACAGCTTCCCTTTACACCGTAGATGGCGGTATGGTGGGTCAATAAGAAGCTATAAACGGTGGGATTGATAGGGATTGCCTAAAAATCTCACCTTACAGCGATGTCCAATAGGGACGACTGTAGGGCAAACAGATGAGTGATGCGGTAAGGTTGTCCGATAGGTCAACACTCATCGAACTTTACTCATAGCGAGACTCGACAAATGATCCGATATAGTGGTCAGGTCCGATAGAACTTAAAGTCCATTCTTAGAAAAGTTATACCGACAGGTGTTCCCGAAGGGATGCCTGGTCACTACAATCTAAAAAAGGCCTCAACACCACAGTATTGTGGAGTTGAGGTCTTTTTGACAGTACAACACTTGCCATGCATTAGGCTGCATCTGTGAGATTTCACTTTTGAAACAGCCATTTAACGCCTCGTTGCACCATGTGATCACTCTAAGTTACTCTAACGAACCTAGGGCACCTTATTTCGGCAAAAAGCGCTTATTTCCCGAACTAACGAATCTCAGACACGCTAATTCCGCGGAAATGCTTTAACAGCATGGGAAAGTCCTAAAATCCATAGAATAACGTGTCTGAGATTCGTTACATTCCCAATCGAGCGAGAAATACCCGAATAGCGCGTGTGAGATTCGTTAGATTTTGCCTACACTTAACTTAATCGACGTATCCCGCGTGACCCTTGTCCATCAAGTAGTCCATCTCCGCATCCAGGATGCTTTCCACGGTCAACTCATCCAGCTTCACATCTTTACGACTAAGGATGTAGTCAGCCAGATCATCGCCGTCAATATCCACATCGTTACCTTTGGAATTCTCATGCGCCTTGTTGATGTACGCTTGCTCATGCTTCAACACAAGAGCGATGTTCGCCTGGCTTGCCTTCGTTTTATCTGCAATATACTGCATCATTTCTTGTTCATTAATTGCATTTGCTTCTGCCACGTTCAGTCATCTCCTTGATTCATACATACTGTTGCAATTGTAGCATAGGTTAACCCATTACAGGCAGAACTTATGCCTGAAGAACAATTATAGAGCGGGAGCGAAGGATTAGTGTAGAGCCCGCTCATCACTCCACTTACGACAACCGCACGTAAAATGTAGCACCCTCTCCGACTACACTTCGAGCATACACCTCTCCTTTGTGCTGATCCACAATGGAACGAGCAATCGCCAGCCCCAGACCATGCCCACCATGTTTGCGGGCTCTTGACGAATCCGTACGATAGAATCGATCGAAGATCCGATCCAGATGTTCGGGTGCAATGCCTTCACCTGTATTGGATACGGCCAGCACGACATCATTATTCTGTTTCTGGAGGGTGACGTTTACGGCGCCTTTTGGACCGGAATACTTCACCGCATTATCGAGCAGGATCAGAATGACCTGTTTGATCTGCTCACTGTTCCCATGAACCGTAAGATTCGGCTCAATGTTGTAGTCGAGGGAAATGTTTTTCTCAAAAATAACGGCCTCCATCGGCAAAATAATACTCTCTACCGCATCGCTTATATTAAACTTCGCATGAATCATCGTGGAGCGTGAGTCATCCATCTGTGTCAGATAGAGCAGATCATTCGTAAGTCCAGTCATGCGCTCTGTTTCCGACTTGATATAGTGCAGCCACTTCGCCTGATTTGCTATAGTATCCTCCTGATTCGCAAGCAGTACGTCGGCATTGGTATTGATAATCGCCAGAGGTGTCTTCAACTCATGTGAAGCATCCCCGATGAATTGTTTTTGCTTCTCAAACGCTTCCCTGACCGGTGCAATAGAACGATTGGCAAAATAACGGCTCAGGAAGTAGATCACAATCAACATGACCAGTCCGACAACAGCAAAGGTATAAATCAAATTCGTAAGAATACCTTGTTGCGCCGTCACATCAATGAATACGATCATGTGCCCGGCACCGCTCGGATCAACCACATAGGCCCAGTCCGTTCCATCCAGCGCAAATTGCCCCGTCTGCCGTTCCGAATCACCAACTTTATTCTGGTCAACCTTTTGTAACGCCTCGGTGTAGAACGTATCTTCCATATCAAATCGGGAATGTGTATCCGTAATCTTCCACTTATCATCCGTCTTAATCATGAACGAAACGGAACGTGCCGGAGGTGAGTTGGGATCACCTCCCGTTCCTCCATTATCA
Organism: Paenibacillus sp. FSL H7-0942; assembly: GCF_045040715.1. Taxonomy (NCBI): domain Bacteria; kingdom Bacillati; phylum Bacillota; class Bacilli; order Caryophanales; family Paenibacillaceae; genus Paenibacillus; species Paenibacillus sp. FSL H7-0942. The sequence goes on from NZ_CP150279.1 coordinate 6,723,004, forward strand.
CCACCCATGGTATCGGAAGGAAACGAATCTGAACCAGAACTTGAACCAGAGCCTGTACTACCCCCTGTACCGGAACCCTGCCCTTCCCCGCGCGGCATCTTGGATGAATTATAAGGACTGTGATAGAAATCAGACACCTTGTACAACTCCATATTTGTCTCACGCTGCACATTCTGATAAGTAATTGTATAGATCGTCGCAAATGCCACCAGCATCATAATGGAGATGGACACCAGATTCACGATCAAGAATCGATTTCGAAGTTTCTTGAACATCAGGACGTCACCTCAAGTACATACCCCACACCCCGAATCGTGTTAATGCGGACGGCAGAGTTCAGGAAGGTTAATTTTTTGCGTAAAAAAGAGATATATACTTCCACATTGTTATACTCCACTTCCGAATCAAATCCCCATAACTTCTCAATAATCTGCTCTTTGGAGGTAATCGCCTGTTTGCGGGCAATCAACAGCTCCAGCAGTTCATTCTCCTTCAGATTCAGCTTAATCTCCTTACCCTGTACGCTCAGCTTCAGTTGAGTTGTATTCAGCTCAATGTCACCAAACTTCAGTCCATCCTCGGGAACCACTTCACCCTTCCGCCGTAAAGCTGCTCGAATCCGGGCCAGCAATTCCTCTGTGGCAAAAGGCTTGGCGATATAATCATCGGCACCATAATCGAGGCCTGTGACTTTGTCCGATAGTTCACCCTTGGCAGTAAGCAGAATGACAGGCGTATGATTCCCTTCACTGCGGAGTTTCTTCAGGACGGTGATCCCGTCCATCTCCGGCATCATGATGTCGAGTAGTAACAGGTCGTAGATGCCGCTCTGCGCATAATCCAATCCTGATCTGCCGTCGTGGACCATGTCCACGGAGTAGTTGTTCTTTTTCAAAATCTGCGATACAGCCTCTGCCAAATGAACCTCATCTTCCGCAATTAATATTCTCATCATCTATTCATTCCTCTGCTTGAATTATTTCTCTCAATGGGCTTGTTTTATATGTTCTTATTCTATCAATTAAACCTTGAATCAATCTTAATTCATTTTGTGTATGCGCACTATTATAGGAAGGTAAAAAAATGTTAAGGCAATGTAAAACCATTTAAGATTCATTCAAGGTTGGGGCTCTAAGATACAGACATGGAAGCAATACACGATGCAACAAAACATACAACCCACCGACGAAAGGACTGAGTCCCACATGGCGATTGAAGTATTCAACCGATATGAGAGCAAATATCTTCTGACGGATGAGCAGTACGCACATTTCTACAATGACCTGCTGAAATACATGGAGCTGGATGCCTACAACAAGAAACATGAGTATTACTCCATCAGTAACCTGTACTTCGACACTCCACAAGATTCGCTGATCCGCGCCAGTCTCTCCAAACCAAAATACAAGGAGAAGCTGAGACTGCGAGCTTATGGAATCCCTGAAGAGAATGCCAGAGTGTATCTGGAGATCAAAAAGAAAGTCTTTGGCCTGGTGAACAAACGCAGAACAGCCTTGAAGCTGGATGAAGCTTACGAATTCGTCCGTTCGGGACAGGCGCCGGAGCTGGCGGATTACATGAATAAACAGGTTGTCGAAGAGATCAAATATTTCCTTCGGGTATACGATCTGGAACCGAAAGTATATCTGGCGTATGAACGCAAAGCGCTTTTCGACAAGAACAGCCGCGATCTCCGCATTACCTTTGACACCAACATCCGCAGCCGCAGATACGATCTGAAGCTGGAACAGGGAGATTACGGTGAACCGCTGGTGAAGGACGGTCGATGGCTGATGGAAGTGAAAGCCGAGAAAACCGTTCCGATGTGGCTGTCACAACTGCTGTCCGAACATGGACTGTACCGTACCGGATTCTCTAAATACGGCAACGAGTTCAGACATCTCGCGAGAACAACCAACCTGAATTACCAGACAGAGCGCATTCTTGTGCCAGGTACCGATTTCAACCCATCCATAGAACAAGATAAAACGATTATAGAAAGAGAGCGTGTCCTATATGCTTGATTCACTATTCAGTTCAGCCCTAACCGATACCAACCTGACGTTTAACAACGCAGTCATCACCATTGGTCTTGCCATCATTCTGGGATTGGTCATCAGCCTTACCTACATGAAAACTAACCAAAACACATACTCTCAGAGCTTCACCTTAACGATGGTTGTTCTGCCCGTCATTGTCGCCATCATCATCCTGCTCATCGGCAGCAACATCGCACGAGCATTCAGCTTGGCAGGTGCCTTCTCGATCATCCGATTCCGAAGTGCCCCTGGTGATCCAAAAGACATTGCTTACGTATTGTTCACGATGGCTTCCGGTCTTGCCTGCGGTGTAGGTGCTTTTGGATACGCGGTGCTGTTCACCATTATCCTGTGTGTACTGATGTTTGTCCTGAGTCGCTTCAACTTCGGCGGCAAGAAAAGTCAGCTGAAAACGCTGAAAGTCACCATTCCCGAGAACTTGAGTTATGAAGAAGCACTTAATGAAGTGTTCCATACATTCAACGTACCTTTTGATTTGAAAAAAATCAGAACGACTGAACTCGGCAGTCTATATGAACTGGTCTACAGTGTAACCATTCACGAAAGTGTTAGCCAAAAGGAATTCCTCGATGCGATCCGCACACGGAACGGCAACCTGGATATCTCATTAACCATGAGTCCAACAACGGAATATTAATTTATAATTCGAAGGGAACGATCTGATATGAAGAAAAACATGATAACAGGTAGCAAACTTTGGTCCATCGCCATGATTACCAGCCTACTCGCAGCATGCAGTTCACCAGCAACCACAAGCACAACGGCCAATGCCGCAACTTCAACGACAGGAACAACCAAAACGGTATCTGTCAGCGAGCAAACTTCTGTAAAATACGCCGATCTGGTCTCTCTGGATGCTGACGATACCAATATTAGCTGGAGTGAGGCAGATTCCACAGCGATTAAGCTGAACGGAACAACTGCAACGGTAACCGGTTCGGGCGCCAAAGCAGCGAATGGTTCGGTAACCATCTCTGAAGCAGGTACTTATGTACTTAGCGGTGAGCTAACGGATGGACAGATCGTGGTTAACGTTGCCGATAAGGGTACTGTACATCTCGTATTAAACGGAGCAACAATTCATGATAACGACAGCGCCGCAATCTACATTCAGAAGGCTGGTAAAGCGGTGATTACACTCGAAAAAGGAACCAAGAATACCGTATCCGATGGTAAAACATATGTGTACGCCGATGCTACGACAGACGAGCCCGATGCTGCAATCTTCAGCAAAGCAGATCTTACATTCAATGGTGCAGGTCAATTGACCGTCACAGGTAACTATAATGAAGGTATTACGAGCAAGGATGATCTGAAGATTATCAGCGGTAACATCCGTGTCAAAGCGGCCGATGACGGCATCAAAGGTAAAGATATGGTCGCTATCCAAGCGGGTACGATTACCATTGAAGCCGAAGGCGACGGTATTAAATCAACCAATGACACAGATACCACCAGGGGCTACGTTGCTATTGCAGGAGGTACCTTTGATATTCAAAGTGGTAACGACGGTATTCAAGCCGAAACCGCACTCGTGGCGGATGGCGGCACATACAACATTGTAACGGGTGGCGGTAGCGCCAATGCACCAGCCAAAGTAGAAGAAGGTCCATTTGGCGGCGGCGGTGGCGGTGGATGGGGTGGCGGCACACCACCGGATGGCGAACCTCCTGCAGATATGCCGGAGATGCCTACTAACAGCGGTACGAATGCAGGTGCTAATACAAACGGCGCAGCAGCATCCAACTCTGCCAACACAACAACAACAACAACAACAACAACGGATAACAATGCCGATGCGGACACAGCTACAACAGCAACGGAGTCCACAAGTGCCAAAGCGCTCAAAGCAGGCACAGACCTTACGGTTAATGGCGGTACGTATACCATTGATTCCATGGATGATTCCCTGCACAGCAACAATAACGTGACAGTCAACGACGGAACATTCAACATCGAATCCGGTGATGACGGCATCCATGCCGATCAGGCCCTGACGATTAACGGCGGAACCATCACGATTGCGAAGAGCTATGAAGGACTTGAAGGTGCAATCATCACCCTGAACGATGGGGATGTAGATGTAACGGCATCCGATGATGGCGTAAACGCTGCAGGTGGCGAGACGGAAACAGCTGCGAATACAGCGGCCAGTACAGATAGCACTACTACTACAACCGATGCAGCAACGACATCCAACATCTCTGTGACCGAAACGACAGGCACAACATCGACTACCGATCAGGCATCCCAAGGTACAGCTGCTAATCAGCAAGGACGCGGACCGGGTGGTATGGGCGGTGCAGCAGCGAGCAATAACGAGTTCCACATTAACGGCGGCTCCCTCACTGTGAACGCAGGTGGTGACGGACTGGATTCCAATGGTTCCATTAACATGACTGGCGGAACGGTTATTGTGAACGGACCGACGGATAGCGGCAACGGAGCATTGGATTATGACGGTACATTTGAAATCAGCGGTGGATACCTCGTGGCTGCCGGAAGCTCTGGTATGGCACAAGGAACATCCGATGCGTCTACGCAAAATACCATTGTGATGACATTCCCTGCAACGCAAAAAGCTGGAACACTTGTACATGTACAAGACAGCGAAGGCAACAACATTCTGACGTTTGCACCAGCAAAAGATTATCAAACCGTGGTTGTCAGCTCACCAGATCTTGCGAAAGATGGCTCCTATGTAATCTACTCTGGTGGTACGTCTACAGGTAAAGCCGTGGATGGACTCTACACAGGTGGTACCTATAGTGGCGGAACTCAAGTGGTTGCATTCCAATCGACCAGTAATGTAACTTGGGTGAATGAATCTGGTGTAACCACTGCCAATACAGGTATGGGCGGTCCTGGTGGCGGCGGTGGACAAGGCGGATTCGGAGGCGGCAGAAACAGATCGCAATCCGGTACAACATCCGACAGCACAGACACTACCGATTCTGCAAAATAATACGTGCGGTAAGTAATAATCAAGCAATCTCTTGCCCTAACTCAAAGCCGAGACAAAAAGGCCCCGAATCACTTCATAGTGAGTTCGGGGCCTTTTTCGCATCCTCGTTCTTACGTGGTATCTGCATTACTATGATATGGAGCACACTCTTTCATCCATTCACGTTATGGCAGAAGGTTTGCAGCACTCCAGCCGAGCAAACCTGGTGATCACTTTCCTGTTCTTTTCTTTAAAAGGAATACACATACACCTTGGTACGCAGGGCATCCCGGCATGTTATGGTGCGTAGCGGTTCTTTTCCTGGCAGGGCAAAACAGACGCTAATCACCTTGGCACCCGGCGGAAGCTCTCGACTGAACTTGTCCAAAAGCTTAGTCATGGCTCCCGGGAATAGATAACAGATCACACAATCCGCATGTTCATAGGAACTGGTGTAGATATCCCCGCGCATGAAGCGCAGCCTGCCCTTGAGAGAGTGTTTGTTTCCCTTGGCTCCACGTAAGCGAACACTGAGATAGGCAATTATTTGGGAAGACCATAAGGGTATGATAGAATTCTCAATACCCGTTAGCCTTTTACCAGGACAATGCCTTACAACATCCAGCCCCAGTGTGCCCCATCCAGAGCCCGCTTCGAGCACATCCCCGTACCCTGGAATACGGTTCACTTCCTGAATGACCACCTGTCTGACACGACTGGATGTGGGCATCGGGGAAATACCGTTTTTCCAACTGACAAGTACGATGGATATGACACCTATCAATGTCACCACGGCAATCAGCCATGGAATCAGGTAAATGATGAACATGAACTCATCCCTTTGTTATGACTCATTATTCCGGCACATGAGACTTCATATATACACCCTTTTTGTAAACGGACTTGATGGTAAAGTGTACACCCAGCTTGCGATTCGTCCGATAGATTAGCGAGTTAATCTCGTCGATCCCTACCGCTTCACTCTCCAGCATACTACGCTCCGGCCACACCTGAGCCACAATTTGTTCCCTTGTCACAAAGTGGTCCAGTTGACTATACAGCAGCTTGAACAGCTGATACTCCTTCTTGGACAGCGGAATCTCCACTTCGCCGATCTGTACGGTTTGCAGGTGATCCAGTAAACGTACGCCCTCACCCAGCAAGTCCGACACCCGATATTCCCTTGTCTCTCCAAGATCCCCTTCAGCGCGAAGCTGGATCAGGCCGTTGACCAACGTCAGGCTGTCTCCCTCGCCAAACGGATATTTCTCATAGGGAATGAGGCGCTGCCCGTTCAGTTCCGTTCCATTTTTGCTATCCAGATCCTCGATCCATAACTGTTGCTGTACATCATAATGAATGCGGCAATGCCGCTTCGATATCATCTGATTATAAACAGACAAGTCCAATTCACTGCCACCTGTGTAACGTCCCACCGTAATGGAGCGACCCTGGCTTACATAAGCAAATGAGCCGTCACTTTCCTGTCCTGGCGTACGAATGACGATTTTTGCCGTCTCCCGCATGTTATTCTCCCACCTTCAATGATCACTCACTCGATCTCTATAAACATATCTTCAACAATAATGATAAGATCATCAGATTTGTTCCATTGTTTGCACCGCTATAGTTCAATATAGTGGTACACAGGAACGATTTATGTTCGGTTCTACTCACTCTACTATACCAGACGTTGTGCTTTTTTTCTCATGACGGCCGGATGTCTACTTTAGCTCATTCAACAAGAGAGGTACCTTCTAATGAACAAAAAAAACATTTTCATATACGTGCTACTCGCCTTTGCCCTGTCCATGACATTAACCGTGCTCTCCCGTATGAATGATGATGGCGGAGAATCACTGAAAGGCACCTCGGCTGCCGAAACCTCATGGTTACAAATGAAGATCCAGCCCTGAGTCTACTCTATTATAACGTGATCTCTGCGCAAAACGTTTCACGAATGTCATATTAGGCTAAGCCATAGACTCACATCAATAAGGCCCCAGATTGCTGGTAACAGCAGCCCGGAGCCTCATTTTGGATTGAAAAAATCTATATTACACGACTTATTTCCCAAAGCGAAGTGAAGTGGACAGCGGACATTCCCGCCATCTCACCCACACTCACGTCATTGCCGCTTCTTTCTCGCGCCGAATTTCCTCCAGCCATGCACGACAAGAGCTACAGGGCCAGCAAGCCATAACAGTTGCCAAAGCATAACTTTCAGGTCGAATCCCATCTTAAGAATCCCTCCCCATATGATCCCAAAGGTCACTACAGTCGTTCAAAACCCAAATCAATCTTGGTCTTCCTCCGGCACAGTCGGCTCGTCGTCAGGCTTCACTGTCTCTCTGGACTGTACTTCCTCCATCCGGCTGGACACCTTCTGATATAGGTAAGAGATCCCCAGCAATAGTACGCCGAAGCTGAAATAGGCAAAGATTTTGCTGCCTGAGGTAAGCATCCCCACATCATAGAACACCATCTTCCCCGTAGCGAACAACGTTAGGCCAAGGCCGAGACGCCGAATCATGACATATTTTCTACGGAATCCATAGGCAATATAGAGAATCGCGAGCAGCAGATAGATCAGGCTGAACATCAGCCCCACATCACCCCACTGGAACTGAATCGTCAGGAATACGGTGATGACACCGAGCAGATACACCCCTGCGATAACCGGGTACCATTCAATGCTCTTGAACTGCCCGCGGATGCCTGCAATCAGCAGATCCCTTCCTGCAAAGAATACCCCTACGTTAAAGATAATTAACACCAGCAAACCAACAATCTCTGCCGCTGTATGCTGTTGAACTTCCGGCTGAAGCGCTGGCATGGTTAAGGTTACGGCCAGTGCAATACAGCAGCCAATAGCATGCAAGAAAGTGGTATACACCTGCACGTATCGATCACGCAGCAGCTTCACCTTGTTCAGTCCATAGGCCAATGCAATGGTGAGCGCTGCGAACATGAGCAACTTGTAGAACATGTATAACAGGAACGTCCCATCGACAGCTCTGGTATACAATTCATTCGACTCATACAGCACATATAACCACAGATTCGCAAGTGTCACATACTTGAATCCGTTCAGAAAACCCAGCTCCAGCGGGCTGTAATTGAATCTCTCTCTGGAAGATGAGTTGCTGTGAACAGCCCAGGCATAATACAGTGTAATAAGCAAGGTTCCCAGCGTGATACTGGAGTATTTTAACATGAAGTAAGAACGTTCCCCGATGAAGAATAGCGCCAGCAGATCATAGTACACAAAAGTGATTAGACATAGAAGAACAATGCCCCATCCGGCACGTTCCACCGACTTGAGCCGTTTCAGATGTCCAAGCGTAACCAACAAAACTCCTTCGATCAACCAGCCCATCGATAACCACTTGGCCCCGAACTGGAACGGAATAATCAGAATGGCGAACGTCAGGGATGTGACATAAAAGAGCAGAATCGTCTGTTTCTCCTGAGCCATATGGCGCTGAACGAATCGTGCGAGGCCCAGATACACCAAGCAGAAGATTAACGCCAGCAAACCCTGAGCATCATTCCAATTCGCAACATCAAATAATACGTATAACATCAGACAGCTGATGCTCGTATTCATGGCGAGTAGAGCGAAATCCCACCAGGTTAACTTCATTCGGTGTTTGAATGGATATGCCAGCGTAATGCCCAGATATAATGCAAACGTCACAATGGAATACAACATGCCAATTTTCTCACTTGGCGACAGCCATAAGAGGATGAGCATGGATGGTGTGTTGAACAGGAAACTGATATAGTGCACCACCGGCCACCGTTTGCCAAACGAAATGAACACAATAATGCCGTTTAAGAGCAGCAGATAGATCATGGCTACATAGACAGCAGGGCCCTCAAGCCCGAACGAGAACATGTAGGAGAATAACGGAAGATATCCGCCTACCAAACCTAGTGAACAGATGGTCTTCGACTGGTATCTCAAGGACAACAATACGGAGATTGCCGATACCAATACAGACAGGGCAAGTCCCGTATATAACCCGATAATATGCAGTAAAAAGTAACTATAGAAGACGGAGCCGAACAACACGGATATCCCACCGCCGAGCAGCCCCATCGCAAACGTCTGCCTTTTGCGGCGGAACAGCCACTCTCCTCCAGCAAGCATCAGTGCACCGAGCAGGAAAAAGGCTCCACTCTTCATCTCGTCATTGAACCAGGTCGAGTACGAGTATTGGAACGCTGCTCCAACCCCCAGAATGAGGAGCAGGATGGCTACCTTGTTGATCCAGCTGAGTCCAATCTTCATCTCCATGCGATTCTGCTTGATCCGACGTTGAATAGTCTCTTCGCTCAACCCTTCCTCCGCCATATGCTCATATCCACGTTCCATGTGCCCACGCAGAGCCTCTTCTCTATCCCGTACAGCTCGTCTGTGCGATTCAATGCGCTCATTCACCTCTGCCGCAAGGTAAGCAATCCTCTCCTTCACCTCGTGGGAGTCCTCTTGCAACTCCTGTGCTGCCTGGTTGTACAGCGCGTTTAGATTGGATTTGGTTCGATGCTCATGGAATGCAATTCGATCATTATGTACTGCTGTTTTCCCTTGAAAATAGGTCTCCATCTTCTCCCGGGATACCCGGATCAGATTCAGCTTCTCATCCAGCATCTGTTCAGATAACGCCATACGAAGACGTGCATTCTCTTCTTCCATCTTGCGCGAGCGAAGTACAAGCTGTTGCAGCTTGAGCTTGTGGGCTTCATACTGTTCCTGTAACTGTTCATTCTGAACGATCAGGTCATCGGACTGGTACTCCTGGAGCAGGGCGTGATACTCCTTCGCCAGTTGCTTTTGCTGCTCCTGAACCTGTTGAAGCCGATCCTTAAACTCCTTCATGAGCTTCCTCCGTTGGTTGATGTTTAATCTTTTCCCTATATTTTACTATATGTATGCCATAAAAAGAGGTTTAAACATTAGATATATCTGTGCAATATTTCATCCGTAGGATCTCAAACGCAAAAAAGCCGGGAAGCAACTGCTTCGCCGGACTTATATTCATATGAGCATTTGCACAAGAATGGATGCTTATGCCGCATCACTCGTCTCCGATTGTTCGGTTGACTCCGGTTCAATAATCTCGGTCGCATCCGGGTCCAGCCAACTGGCGATCATGCCACGCACATATTGCAGATCGTCCTCCGACAGATCGTAGTACCATGTGCCACTGCGCGTTGCACCCTCACCCTTCAACATGTAATTGCTGATCGTTGGTATGCTATCTTTCATATATAAGGACTCGGCAAATTTTACGATAAAGTCCGAGGTCATATTGGTTGTAAAATTCGATCCGGCAATCTGGATTACGTCCGGGATCTTGGTCAGATTTTTGACTTCCAGTGCACGATTCATGAAGGCACTTAGGAAAATCCGGTGACGCATCGTCCGATTGAAATCGGAATCTTCCCGGTAACGCACATAACCAAGCGCTTCTTCACCGCTATAGATCGGTTTATTCGCTTCAACAAACAGCTTCTCATGAATTTTGAGCTTGTTCTCAATATTTTTCTTGATTGGCAGTTCAACACCACCCACCGCATCAACAATATCCTTGAGCCCGTTAAAATTAATCGCGGCATAGAAATCCACTTTGTTTCCCAGCAAATTCTCAACCGTATCCATCGCCATCCTGGCTTCACCGTGGGCATACGCCGAGTTAATCTTCGACTTCACATCCCGGCCGACAATCTCGGTATAGGAATCACGTGGAATGGACAGCAGCAGTACTTTATTGTCTTCTGGACGCACGACGGAATAGATGATGGTATCCGAACGGCTTGGTTCGTTATCTCGTTGGTCAATACCCAGCAGCAAGAGCGAGAACGGGTCGGTATGTTCCACAACAGGGGCATCCTTATCGCCAGCTGGTACAAAGGAGTCATCCAAGGCATCCTTCACTGTAGCTGAAGCAAACAAATTAAAGGCAAACACGACGAGTTGCTTTTGATAAATAAATCCGAGTCCTCCCAACACAAGCAGCACACTTAGGGTGATGATTAATGGCTTCTTCCATTTCTTCTTCGGTTTCTTCGGCTTCCGTCTTGTTAAATGTGCGGCACTGTTTTCCATCATATCTCCTTTAATAACGGGTTCTTAGAATCATTTAACTATATTAATAACACGTTTTCAATAGATTACGTTATAATCTGCTATACAAATGCATGTTCAAAAAGTCTGATTTTCAGTACCGAGAAGATGGAATGAAGCTAGAAATGGAGTAGCGGAGCGTAGGGAAAACTACGTGAGCAACTAAAATGTTTCCGAAGGAAACATACTTCGTAAGCATATGCTTATTCGGCTGAATTTCATATTCGATGCTGATGATGCCACCAGGCATCATTCGTAATCAAAAGTGGACTTTTTGAACTACCTCTATAAGATGTACATAAAGGGAGCGATGAATGATGGAATATCGACGTTTGGGCCATAGTGGTTTGCGTGTGTCGGCACTGGGGCTCGGCACCAATGCGTTTGGCAAACGCGCGGATGAAGCAGCTTCTACCCGCATTATTCATGTAGCGATGGATCAGGGCATCAACTTTATCGATACCGCCAATATCTACGCAGGCACGGAATCGGAACGCATCATTGGACAGGCCCTCACAGGTCGACGGGAAAACGCGGTGCTTGCTACCAAAGCCGGATTACCCCGGCATGATGGTCCTCATGGGCGGGGTTCCTCCCGCTACCATCTGCAACAAGAGCTGGAACATAGCCTGCGGCGCCTGCAAACGGATTATGTGGATCTGTACCAGATCCATACTTTTGATCCGCATACACCGCTGGATGAGACACTGCGCACACTGGACGATATGGTTACTTCCGGCAAAGTCCGTTACATCGGAGCCTCCAACTACGCAGCCTGGGAGCTGATGAAAGCTCTGGGCATCAGTGAACAGAAAGGTTATGTGCGCTTCATCTCCACCCAAACCAGCTACTCCCTGGCAGACCGTACGCCTGAGTTGGAACTGGTGCCGATGTGTCTCGATCAGGGTGTAGGCATTATCCCATATTTCCCGCTGGCAGGTGGTATTCTGACAGGTAAATATAACGGACAGACCCGTGTGCCTTCTGGTTCCAGAGCAGACACCGATCCGTCCTTCAACCGTTTCCTGCTGGAGCATAATATCCAACTGAGTGAACAAGTGAGTGCTAAAGCTGCCTCATATGGTTGCTCCCCGAGTGTGCTCTCGCTCGCATGGCTACTGACACGTCCAGCTGTATCCACAGTGATTGTCGGGGCTACACGCACCGAACAGCTGGAACATAATCTGGCTAGTATGGACATGTCACTGCCCGATGAGCTGTTGGCCGATCTGGACCAGATTAGTGACTCTTTCCGTCGCCGCGAGCCGTTTGCGTCCTATCGAATCGATTAAGCAACCAAAATAGACCTCCCGACAAGATGAAGTCAGGAGGTCTATTTATATTTTACAAAGGTGCAATAATTATTAATAATCATAAAATTTTCCAGTTCCACTACATTCTGTAGTTTAATACATTAAAAAAAGATATATTACGGATCAACTCTCCGTTTTTTGGCGAAGAAACTCCTGCATGATCTCCAAATACTCTCCCTTACGTTCATCCAAAGTTTCGAAAAATGCCTTGTCCGATTCCTCGACCAGATGGATTCCCTCCACAGCCAATCGGGTTCCTTCTTCCGTTGTTGTGATAATATTGGCACGCGTATCTGTCTGATGACGAGCGCGGGTAATTAATCCCCTTTTTTCAAGCGCACGTAGAACCTGAGAAGTCACGTTAACATCCACCTTGGCAAACTGAGCAATTTGAACCTGAGTCACTCCCTTGCCTTCCTCATCGTGTTCATTGAGCCATAAACAGGCGTGCAATAATACAAATTGAGGTTGTGTCAGTTCGAGGGGCTCCAGCACCCTGCGTACTTCCTTTTGCCACATGGCTGTAACCTGCCATAACAGATATCCCGGACTTTCTTGTGCGTTTTTATACCGTGAGCTTGTCATCTCATACCTCCATGATGTGCGACCTTATGCAACAGAATATATACCCGTCAGTCAATGAAGTAAATCCATTATTCATATAACGATGATGGAAACATATCCGTTGCAACTCTGTGTGTTCTTTCTCAAAAAAATAATTAGCGCGCAGGGATAAACTGCTTCACCCATTGTCCGAATCCTTGCGGATTGCGGCTCTGTATAAGAATGGTTCCTTCTCCCCGGAACCTACATACCAGTCCTTCTCCACTTGTAACACTGGATAACCAGCCCTGTGAAGCTTTCTCAATACGGTAATCTACATAATGAGGCCATGCCACCAAATGGGCGTTATCCACGATCATTTCCTCACCTGCTGCCAGATTAATCGCATGGATGGCACCATAGGAAGACAGAAATACAGTCCCACGTCCGCTGATCTCAATAATGAAGAAACCTTCTCCCGAAAAGAGACCTTTTTTCAGGTTTTGCATTTTGGTATTCACCTGAATGCCCTCGGTTCCTGCCAGAAATCCGTCTTTCTGCACATAAAGTGAATAGGAACCGTCCAATTCAACAGCTTCTACATCGCCCATGCTTGAAGGTGAGAGCAGAATCTCTGCCGATCCGCCCGCAGCCGTCAGTTCCTGAAAGAAAAACTTCTCCCCGCTCAACATCCGACCGAACCCGGCAAACATCCCACCTTCTGCTGAACCCTTCAGTTCAACCGTAGGAGTCATAGATACCATCGCACCACTCTCGGCCTTGAACCGCTCTCCCCGCTGCAAATGTACCTTGAGCATCGCAAAAGCACCATCATATAAAATCTCATAGTTCACGGTTGCACCAGCTCCCTATTGTCAGAGTTAAAATCATTGAGTCCATTATCTTCCAGAACTGCTGATTTGTCTCCGTATTCCTTCACAATATGTTGATCTCCCCAATTGCAGAGCGCATTGAGAATCGGTTCAAGACTTCTCCCGTAATCACTCAATTCGTATTCTACTTTGGGAGGAACCTGATTATATACGATTCGGTTTACGATTCCGTCGTTTTCAAGCTCTCTCAGTTGCTGTGTTAACATTTTTTGTGTAATTGCGGGCATAATACGCTTGAGATCACTGGTTCGTCTTTTCCCATGTGTCAGATGACAGAGAATGACGCATTTCCACTTGCCACCGATCACCTCTAAGGTAGCTTCAACCGAGATGTTATATTTTTTTCTAACCATAACTTGCTTCCTCCCTGATGAATTGAATTACATCCGTCGCATGCTGTATAGGCACCAAAAAGTACGTAGGGTACTAAAAAGTACGTACTATTCAATCTATACCGAATAACTCATAATAGCATTTGCCGGTACGTAAATCTACATTCTGGGGAGTGGAGCAAGAAATGTTACAAGATTCAAAACGCAGCACGTGGGCACTGCTAGCACTGGCCATTAGTGCATTCGCAATCGGTACCACAGAATTTATCAGCGTTGGGCTACTGCCCCTCATTGCAGATAACCTGGGCATTTCCGTAACTACAGCGGGACTGACCGTTACTTTATATGCATTAGGCGTTACCTTTGGGGCTCCTGTCCTGACCTCACTGACGTCTACCATATCACGCAAAACGCTATTGCTTGCCATTATGATTGTCTTCATTGCGGGTAACACGATGGCTGCACTATCGACGGGCATCACCATGTTACTCATTGCACGAGTAGTATCCGCTCTGGCACACGGGGTGTTCATGTCCATTGGCTCCACGATTGCAGCCGATCTGGTGCCTGCCAACCGTAGGGCGAGTGCTATTGCCATCATGTTCTCTGGTCTTACCATTGCCACAGTAACCGGTGTACCTCTCGGTACACTCATAGGCCAACATTGGGGCTGGCGCGCTGCCTTTATCCTGATTGTTGTGGTTGGCATCGTTGCAATGATCGGGAACCTGATACTCGTGCCATCCACGTTGAAGCGAGGAACACGGACGGCATTTCGGGATCAGCTGAAGCTCGTTACAGGTGGACGCTTGCTGCTTGCTTTTGCCATCACTGCTGTTGGGTACGGAGGAACATTTGTAGTCTTTACGTATCTGTCCCCGTTGTTGCATGATATTAGCGGATTTTCCGAGAAAACAGTAGCGTTCATTCTGTTGTTGTACGGAATAGCCATCGCTATTGGCAACATCATCGGTGGCAGAGCAGCCAATCGCAACCCGCTCAAGGCGCTCTTCTACATGTTCATCATTCAGACCATCATTCTCGGCGTGATGTACTTCACCGTCCCGTTTAAGTTGGCAGCACTGCTCACCATTATGGGTATGGGCCTGCTCGCCTTCATGAATGTGCCTGGTCTTCAGATGTACGTTGTAACCTTGGCTGAACGATATGCACCACAGGCCAAGGATGTAGCCTCAGCCTTTAACATCGCCGCATTTAATGCAGGGATCGCTATAGGTGCCTATTTGGGTGGAGTGATTAATGATTCCATCGGTTTGATTCACACGACATGGGTCGGTGCCTTGATGGTTCTCGTAGCTGTAATCCTGACCGCTTGGGCTAAAATGCTGGAAAGCAAGGATCAACATGCATCAGTCGAAATGGAGAAAGCTTCGTTCTAATTTCCATTCCGCCCATGGGTCTCACTCTTATATATATCAGTTCCAGCCTTCGAGGGGAACCGGTTTCATATGGTATTTTATTATACTATAATACGTTGAACCCAATTTGATCTACTATGATTTAATTTTGTATGATAAAACAACAAAAATTCAGCTTAATATGACTGGTTTTTACACACTTTAAGGAGGAAATCTCATGACAACTGCTCAAACCGCACAACATTTACAATCTACAGTAACTCTGCATAACGGTGTTTCTATGCCTTGGTTCGGACTTGGTGTATTTAAGGTAGAAGAAGGATCTGAACTGATTGAAGCCGTGAAAAATGCGATTAAACATGGATACCGCAGCATTGATACTGCTGCAATATACGGCAATGAAGCCGGTGTTGGTCAAGCGATTGCAGAAGCTTTGCAAGAAAACAACCTGAAACGCGAAGAACTGTTTGTTACATCTAAAGTATGGAATGCAGACCTCGGATATGAAGAGACACTTGCGGCTTTTGATACAACCTTGAACAAACTGGGACTGGAATACCTTGACCTGTATCTGATTCACTGGCCTAAGGCAGGCAAATACAAAGCAGCCTGGAAAGCAATCGAGGAACTGTACGCAGCTGGCCGCATTAAAGCTATTGGCGTAAGCAACTTCCAGATTCATCATCTCGAAGACCTGATGCAGGATGCCAAAGTGAAACCGATGATCAATCAGGTGGAATACCACCCTCGCCTGACTCAGGTTGAGCTTAAGGCTTTCTGTGAGAAAAATGGTATCCAGCTTGAAGCTTGGTCGCCTCTAATGCAAGGTCAGCTGTTGGACAACCCAGTGCTCACAGCCATTGCTTCAGACAAAGGCAAATCGGTTGCACAAGTAATCCTGCGTTGGGATCTGCAAAATGGAGTCATTACCATTCCGAAGTCCACCAAGGAAAACCGGATTATCGAGAACTCCTCCATCTTCGACTTTGAACTTTCAAATGAAGAGATGGATCAGATCAGTGCTCTGAACGAAGATGTACGCGTTGGACCTGATCCGGACAACTTCGATTTCTAAATTGAATCGAATTGCTGTTATTCTGTGCTGATTTGCAGGTAAAATAAAACAGTGAAAAGCCTCCAGACTTCTCGTTACGTACGAGAGTTGGAGGTTTTTCACTGTTTTTTGTTTCTCAACAGATGACATTGTCACTTCTAAAATTCTGAAACCTCAATCTCTATAATCAATCAGCTTAACTTTCAATTTGATCCGCAACAAATTCATTCTCGCATTGTCAAATTTATAAGTGACATTGAATTCACACACATATGTGGTGGTAGACCGGCTAACAGATCCCCTGAGGTTCAATTTTTTCCAAAAAAAATAAATGTATACACCACCAAACCCAAGGCTATCTTGCTCGTGATAATCCGGAACTGGATCAAATTCATAATTGAAGTTGTATTCTTTTCCTTGCACTTTAACCGAAAGATGTTTTTGTTTGACTGCTAGTGTATTTAAAAGAGTAAAATAGCATCTACTTTTTCGTTTAGTTTAAAATTTTCAAAATTATTCCTTTTTTTCTAGTAGATCGCAACCTTTTGTTGAAGTATGACGTTAAGTATATGTGGAAGCATTTTCCAAACCACTCAGAAAACAAAAGCAAGAATAAAAAAACTATGAGGTGATAATGAATGAAGGTTAATTACGTAAAAAATGGTATTATCACATTAGCTCTCGCTGTACCACTTATGTTCAGTTTTAACCTTACAACAAGCGCAGAACTTACTAACTCCGGTAGTCCAGACGCAGGAATTAGCGTAAAGTCTCCAGATAACCTGAATGATACCTGGAAGACACCAATCAATGAAGGAATTATTGCTTGGAACGGTACTCCTACTCCAGTTACAATTGGATACTTGAGTTCATCAACCAACACAATTACAGCGGCTTCTTATCCAGATACCTGGTATGGCCTAAATTCACAGTGGTTTTCCCCAAAGTATAGATACACAATTCAATTAAACTCAAGAACAATTGTCAGAGACGCCACTAATTTCTCCAATTTTGTTAAAGGAGCGACCGTTCATGAATTTGGGCATTCCTTCTTCTTGAAAGATAACCCGAATACAACTAAGGCGTCTATTATGAAATATAGCAATGATTTTAACACAGTCACTACCCCTAGGCAGTATGATATTGACGATGTAAATACTGCTTACTAATTTAAAAGGATTGGGAGGAAGATAGCATGAAGAATTTTACATCTGTAGCTTCAGCATTTTGTATCACTGCAATGTTACTCGCCGGATGTGGAACAGCAGAGCCATCAAAAGAAGGATCCGCTGCAACAGAAACAGCAAAAAAAGAAGTGGTGCTGATGGATGCCTCTTTTCCAACTTACAACAACATTGATGAGTTGGCTAACCAGGCGGATTTAATTATTGAAGGAAAGATTTTAAAATCATCTTTTAAACTTATAAATATCGCAGAAGAACCTGCTGATCCTAATGATGAAAAATTAAACCCAGGTGGGGATATATCAGACAGCCCCGCTATTCCATATACGATCTATGATGTTGAAGTACAAAAAAACTATAAAGGGGAAGCAGCCGAAAAAGAAATCATTCAAGTCAAACAAGTAGGGGGAGAGGATCAAGAACATACATTTAAGGTAGAAGATTCTGAAGAACTCAAAACGAATGAAAACTACGTTATGTTCCTAGCGACGTTTGAAAATTCACCGGCATCACTGTTAAATCCAGTTCAAGGTTCATACACGGTAGAAGATGATGGTACGATTAAAGGGAATGAAAAAAACCAAATCAAAATTGAAATGAACAATTTGTTGAAGTTAGAACAACAGTAAATACTCGAAAGAAGGCACTGACTGGATTAATTTCAGCGCCTTCTTTTTATCCCTCTACTAGCCATTATTTTTCGAAAAACAATAATGCCGTATAGCGCTTGAACAACATTATAATCATCATGATCGGCAATAATGCGAACTTCCGGATATTGCTCTTAATGAGTTTGGACGTACTGGTATACCTCCGCTACCGTTTCTAATGGATCTGGCGGAAGATACTTTCGCCACGCTTTAAAAATCTGTACGCCTTAAACATCAAATTTCCCCAATTTAACAAAACCATGATGTGAAAGATACACTTCTATAAATCTAACTTCCATTTTGGAATCATTATTATATGAATCGTTCTTGAATCCCCTCTCTAGAAATAGATCGGTAGTATAATCAATGCTCAATATGAAAATGCCATTTTCGGCACTACTTTTAAGCAGTTCCACATTCAAATTCCCCCACAAAAATTTTTACGATTAATACAACTAGTGTTACCTTAGCGCCAATGTAAGACGTTATAACTGTAACGCCTACATTATACGTTGAAGCAATCCAGGCCAGCGTCACGAGTCTACTGTTACGCCTGTAGAACAATCGCGTTGGAGGCGTTACAGCGATAAGGCCCCTTGGCAAGTATCGTTCCAGTACCCCGTGTATCAGTTTTTGTTAATGTAAGCCCACAAAAAAGGCCATCCACCAAGTCCATAAGAGATTCGAAAGACAACCTTTCATTATAAATATCGCAAAGTAAATATACTTGGCTTAATGCCGATTAATCCCTCTCTCCCCAAAAGGCTGCCACCCGTCCTCACCAGACAAAATAAGCGGCAACGCATATTCGGCGGCTTCCTGTTCGCTCAGCACTTTTGCCCATGAAACTCTCGTTGTCGCTTTTCCCGCCCCAGGCCCGACACTGTTATATTCCGCATACTGAACGGTCTGCTCTGCATCTGTCTTGTTCCAGTTGTGCCATCCCTCCCGCTTCACATGAGCGCCGATCCAGCAGTTCACTTGTCCATCCGCATCCTCCGCTTCAGTCAGGCGATGCTTCGTAACGATCTCGTAGCCCTTAAACACCACCGTAGCCGAGCCAAGAATAAAATCGATATCACCTTCGATGTAACAGTCCTCGAAATACTACCGAAGTTTGCGCCGCACTGAACGAAGATGTATGCATTGGACCTGATCCGGACAACTTCGATTTTTAATGAATAGCCTTTTTGGAGCCTGCTTTGTTTGACATAGCATAACGAAAAACCACCGAACCAGGTGAAGTGACCCCGTAAAGTTAGACAGATTATAACGTTAAACAACTTGTTGGGCATTAGTCCGGTACCGTACCGGACTAATGCCTTTTAGTTTTGCCTTGATGCGTTTGTTGATGTAATAATCGATGTATTTGGATAGCTCTTGTTTAATATGTGAGATATTTTCAAATTTCTTTAAAAACAAGAACTCGGATTAATGATGCCAAAGAAGTTCTCCATGACGGCGTTATCGTAACAGTTACCTTTCCGGGACATACTTGCGTGATGCCAACTTCTTTAAGGGTATGACGATATGTTCTCATCTAGTAGTGCCAGCTTGGTCCGAATGAATAAGGAGTTTATCTTCATTTGTTAAACTGCAAAATGGTCGGTCTAACATCGTGGAAACAAGCGAGTAGACCGGTCTTGAACCAATCGTATATGTAATGATTTCTACGTTATACAGATCAAGTATGGGAGATAAATATAGTTTTTCTCCGAACAATTTAAACTCTGTAATGTCCGTTAACCCACTTCTCGTTTGGCCTTTCAGCGCGGAAATTGCGTTCTAATAGGTTCGGTGCAATCTTACCAATCGAATCTTTATACGAACGATATTTCTTCATATGTACCAAATACTTTAATCCCAATACTTTCATCAAACGCTGTACCTTTTTATGATTCACATGGTGTCCACGATTGATTAACTCATCGCGATTACGACGATAACAATAGCGTCCCTTATGCTCCTCATAAATCGCTTGTATCATGTCTTTTAGCTCTAATTCTTGTCTACCGTACCAAATGCTTTTACCACGTAATAATACGTGCTACGAGGAATATCTGCTAGTTGTAGAAGTGCTTTCACCGAAAATTCGTTCCTTAGTTCATAGACTACTTGCGCTTTGTCTTATTTGGTGAGTTTTCCTTGTTTCGAACTAAGGCATTCAACTTTTTTTTAAATAAGCATTCTCCATTTTCAAACGCTCTACCTCTGCTTGTAAAGCCTCTACAGATCCTTCTGTGCTTTATATCCTTTTTTCATGTATGGGCGCCCCTTTTTCTTTGGTTGAAGGGCGTCTAGTTTAATCTGTGTAGGATATGATGTATAGCCCTTTATAAAAAGCTTTTTCCCTATGATGCTCATATTGTCTAATCCAGTTTAAAAAGACAGAATCGTGAAGCCCGCTCGATTTTGCAATGCTTTTCAAGCTTTCTGATCCCTTTTCATAACGCATAACGGCTTGTATTTTTTCATCTGAACTGAATTTAGTCATAAAAAAACTGCACCTCCAATTGGTAGTTGTGTCTAACAATTGGGGTGCAGTTCAACCAGAAACCGGTGTTTTTTCGTTATGTTCTCTTCCCTATAACCAAGCCTCGCTAAAACTACATGTTTCAATTCAAAATGTGGTAATCCATTTTTTAACTATTGAACCTGCCACAATGCAGGGACATTGGATGGTTCCCACCCAGACAAGGATGTGTGGGATTGCAAACATTTATACGTCTTACCGCTATAGGTGACCAGCTGTCCTACAGTATAGGCTGTATTCGCCTGCCAGGCGGAAACGCCCGGATTTGTCGTTCCTGCTGCCGTTTTCACAGTCACCGCATTGCTCGCAGCAGAACCATTCCCCGCCGCATCCTTTGCTTTTACCGTAAATGTATACGAGGTATCCGCTGCAAGCCCGCTGATCGTTGCTGTCGTTCCGGTCACGGATGTCGCCAGAGCCGCTCCATTGTACACATCATAACCCGTTACACCCACGTTATCCGTGGATGCCGCCCAGCTCAGCGTTATACTGGATGTTGTTTGCGCGGTTGATGCCAGGTTCGTTGGCGCAGTTGGCGCCTGCGTATCTCCACCCGGCTGAGCTGTCGTGCTTACAGTTACAGCATTACTGGCTGCAGACAGATTACCTGCCGCATCCTTTGCTTTTACCGTAAAGCTATAGGATGTACCCGCTGACAGTCCGCTGATTGTTGCGGTCGTCCCGTTGACGGAGGTCACAAGATTGGCACCATTGTAGACGTTATAACCGGTAACACCCACATTATCTGTTGAAGCATTCCAAGCTAGCGTAACCGAGTTGGCCGTCACGCCTGTCAAACGGGCATTACCGGGTACGCTTGGCGCCGTCGTATCTGCTGGAGGCACTGTACCTCCGATAGGCAGATCGGCTTTCAGTTTATTTTGAAGTGTTTTGTTCCGGTCACCGCTAAGTTCCCAGAACATCGCTCCGCCGAGTCCTTTGCTTTTGATATAAGCGGTTTTATATCCAATAGACTCCGCATCGTCATAGCTAATAAATCGCTTGTTGGTCGCATTATAGAGATATGGCACCTTGGCTGTGTCATTCCAGTAACGCGTGTACCCGTTTTTGTTAATGTAGTTGGTCTCCAGATCATACAAATCAAAGGAGCCTGCTTCCCATGTTCCAACGGAAGAACCTCCCGCACAGGTCTGATACTGACCATTGCCCGCCTGTGCGCATCCATCCCAGCCGCGGCCATAGAACGGAACACCAAGCACAAGTTTAGCGGCTGGTACGCCTGCATTCAAATGCCCTTGTGCTCCGGCAGCCACATTAAATGTATTGGCATCCGGCACCCCAGCAGCCGAAGCCGCAGGGTCATAGTTCAACGGCGCGTTATGCGCGCTGACTTTTTGCCAAGCCCCGTTAAAATCGTATGTCATAATATTAATCCAGTCGACGATGGCAGCTATATTGGCAAGCTCAGTATTCGCAGCATAGGTCGTCGATGCACCGCTTGCAATCGTAAGCAGATACTTCTTGCCGTCCACAGCTCCGGCAGCATCCAGCTTCTCACGAATTTTGCTCAGAAGCAGTGTGTAATTTTGCTTATCCTCAGGACGTTTGCTGTTACCATCAAGTCCGCCTGATACCGGGTACTCCCAGTCCAGATCTACCCCGTCAAAATTGTATTTCCGCAGGAAGTCGACGGCAGAGTTTGCAAATACCTCTCTCGTTGCAGCAGTCGCAGCTACATCGGAGAAGCGGTTGGACCATGTCCATCCTCCCACGGAGATGATTGTCTTCAGATTAGAATTGATCTGTTTCAGCTTGTTAAGCTGATTGATATTGCCTGCAATGGGCTGATTCCACGTATCCCCTGCAAATGTCTTGCCGGTATCAATCCATGGATCGCCAAGCACGATCGTTCCATTGGGTACATTGATTGTCTGGCTCTTCTCATTCTGACACGACCAGGTCACCGGGTTAGGGCCCGAAGGGTCCGGATTTCCATGAATACCGTTCCAGCAAATATCGGCAAACGCATAGTTGATATGCGTGACTTTGGTTGGGTCGATGTCCGTTACATTATAGTTTCTCCCATACGCAGCCCAGGACGGGTAGTAACCAACAATTTTATAAGAATCTGCAGCTGCTGCCGTAGCGGGTTGGAGCACAAAAGAAGGAATAATGACGGATAAGAGCAGGGATAGACCCAGGAGAAACTTCGCGGTTTTCTTGACAGCAGTGTGTTTATTTAAATGTATCATCTAATATACAACCTCCTTTGTCGTTTGCGTACTCAGCCTGGTCAGGAACGGACGATGTGCGCTCGAAAACTGGTTATTCGTATATACATCCCAGTTGATTGACCAGGTCATAATCCCTTTTATCCCCGCATAGCCCGCAGGCTGGAGCAAGGTATAGGAACCGCCGTATGACACACCTTTGATTAGGTAATTCAGTGCCTTTTGCAGCTCGGCTGGCGTTGTATAACCACCTCCAGCAGCCTGCTGGGAAGCCGGTACACCGATGGCAATCTGATCCGGTCGTAAGGGACTAAAGAAAGGGCCTGTGCTGCCGCCTACATGAAAGCCTTGAAGCAACATCTCCGCCATGGCCACATGGAAATCAGCTGTTCCTTGGACGTAAGAGCGCCCATCCAGCCCCACCATGGAGCCCGTGTTATAGTGTTGCACATGAAGCAGGGTCAGGTCATTACGCAATGCATGGATGACTGGCAGGTAAGCTCCCCAAGGGCCGCCGTAGCTCAGATATCCACCCTGTACATAGGCCGTCTCCGGCGCAGCCGTCAGGATGAAATTGGCGCCGAAGTGTGACTTAACCGCTTTCACACCTTGGATGAGGTTAACAATTTTCGATGTAGTTGGACTACGGAAATCGGTATCCCCTGCATTCAGAGACAGGGAACTTCCTTCCAGATCGATATCCAGACCATTGAAACCATACGTGGAAATGATTGATTTTAACGAATCTTCGAACTGCTGTCTCTTGGTCGCATCGGTGAGCTCAATGGTACCGTTGGCTCCCCCCATGGAAAGAAGTACTTTTTTCCCCTGGCTTTGCAGATAGGCAATATCGGATTTGAATTCGGCTACCGTCGCATTGTATGGAGTAAAAGCAAGCGTTCCGCTGCCATGTGAAATCGGTTCGGCAAAGGAGACATTAATAACGTCATAGGCTGTTGATACGTTACGAAGTCTGATATTCGTTGAACCATTATCGAAGTTGTGCCAGTAGCCAATCAGCCATTTGCTGCCGGTTGGCCCCGGATTGGATGATCCATTGGAAGTTGTCACACTGAGGGAGGTGCTCGCAGCGGATATATTGCCTGCGGCATCTTTGGCTTTTACCGTAAAAGCATAAGTCGTGCTGGCTGTCAGTCCCGTGACTACAGCCGTTGTAGTTGAAGTACTTGTCACAAGAACGCCGTTCCGGTACACCTCATACCCCGCTACGCCCACATTATCCGTGGATGCATTCCAGGAAAGACTAATGGAGGTGTCCGTGATGGAGGATGAAGTCAGACCCGCAGGAACAGAAGGTGGTGCCGTATCTGGCGTTGGCGTTTCCCCTCCTGAACCTTCCCCGACGTATTTCCACAACGCGGGCACAACAGAGGGCTCCCATCCGGTCAACGCTGTGTGGGCCTGAATACACTCATAATCTTTATTTTGATATGTTACGAGGTCTCCTTTCTTGTATGCAGTGCCTGCCTGCCACTGGGCGGCGGCATCGGCTCTCGGTGCAAACCACGAAATAAGTAGAAGAAATGTCAAAGCAAATGTAATGACCGGGCGGAATCGAACAGCTTGATTCAAGCAAAATCCCTCCTGTACTAAGGATACGTTCACCTTGCAAACAAAACTTCAATTGTCCACCTGCATCTGATCTGTGATCGATTAGAGCCAGCCTCATTCAGCCATCTGATGTTGCGTGTCACTTCACTCCTTTCCCTTGCCAAAATGGACCTTCCCTCTCGTGTTCTTTTTTTGCAGGCACCATCCAAATTTTACAGGGAATTTACAGATCCTCACCCTGTATTTAATCAGTAAAATGCAAAAGAGATAAGGGATAAAATAGTTCTATTGGGGGCGAAAAATGTAATATAGCGCACAAAAAAGGTTTTCTTTCAACTCCTTAGGAGACTTGAAAGAAAACCTGTGTTAGATATTGCGCAGAGAAGAGGGCGTATCTTACCGCCGCTACTCCCCTCTCCCTTCCAAAGGCTGCCATCCATCCACGCCGGACAGAATCAGAGGTACAGTGTACTCGGCCGTTTCCTGTTCGGTCAGTATTTTGGCCCAAGGCACACGATCAGCAGCATATCCGGCACCAGGTCCGGCGCTGTTGTATTCCGCATACTGAACGGTCTGCTCTGCATCTGTCTTGTTCCAGTTGTGCCATCCCTCCCGCTTCACATGAGCGCCGATCCAGCAGTTCAGAAAACAGACTTTGGCATGATGACGCCACGGTCTACCCAGATACACCGACTGCGGCGGAGCATTGCTGGTCAGATCACAGTCCAGAAATACATAGCCGTAACGCACATCCTCCGGCGTAGAGGCTGCGGTAATCCAACCGTTCACTTGTCCATCCGCAGCCTCCGCTTCAGTCAGACGATTCTTCGTAAAGATCTCGCAGCCCTTAAACACCACCGTAGCCGAACCAAAAATAAAATCGATATCACCTTCGATGTAACAGTCCTCGAAATACTGCCGCAGTTTGCGCCGCTCGGCACCATCGCGTGGCCCGCCAAAATAACTGCGATCCATGGGCTGCTCCGGCAGCGGGCCGGTGAAGATCGTATCCTGGTGACCGATCAAACGACAGCGGCGAAAGACCGCCCGGTCTCCATCCACATAAACGGCCAGCGCCTGACCAACCTGCTTGCCCGGCCCGGCAGCATTTACGAAGGAAATTCCCTCTGCCGTGAAATCATCAGCACCAATGAAAGCCGTATAGGAATGAAACGTATGATATGGCGACCCGTCCGGGAACTTCTTGAGTGCATGATCATCATACGTAATGATCGTCTGCTCCGCCCCCTCACCAATCAGGTGGATGCCCGGCTTCTCCATATGCAGCTTCTCATGATAGACACCAGCCTTCACTCGAATTGGAACGATTCCGCTGCCATTCTCCGGCAGCGCATCAACTGCGGCCTGAATCGTCACATAATCCCCTGTCCCATCTGAAGCAACAGTCAGACAGGGAGCTGATGATTCCAATGCTGTATTTGGCAATCTCTGCTGCGTCATGGCAATCGCTCCATTTCCAGCGCTGCCAGCAGAAGCGGAGCCACACCCATAAAGGAATCGCTTACAACCGCTTCGGTTACATAGTAGTTGTACGAGCCATCCCGATCCAGGCTTAGTCCTGCGCCATGACAGATCCCGTTTAACCGAACGCCGTCAGCCGTCTCCTCCACCAATCTGGAGGACAGTCCCTGCCATCCCTTCTCCGCTGCAGCTCTGAAATGCGGCTCCAGATACATTAGTCGCACACCCTTCGCAAGTGCATATACAAACATGCTTGACCCGGATGCTTCCAGATAGTTGCCTTTGCGGAAACCCTGATCCAGCACCTGGAACCATAACCCGCTCTCCTGCTCCTGCACGCGTACCAGAGCATGACACATCCGTTCGAAGATGCCGATGATGGTTCCGCGCTTTGGATGATTCACGGGGAAATGCTCCACGCTGTCTACAATCGCCATGGCATACCAGCCCATCGCCCGGCTCCAGAAGTGTGGTGAGCACCCTGTCGATGAATCTGCCCAGACCTGCTCCTTCGATTCATCCCAGCCATGATAGAGCAGCCCGGTCCGCGGATCACGGGTCTGGCGCTCGATCAGCAGAATCTGATGTGCAACTTCATCCCATAACTCGGGACGATGAAATGTCTTCGCATACTCGGACAAAAAGGGAGAGGACATATACAGGCCGTCCAGCCACATCTGGAATGGATAGATTTTTTTGTGCCAGAAGCCGCCCTCCGACGTGCGGGGTTGCCCTGCGAGCTGTGCTGCCAAGAGATGAGCCGCTTCTGCGTAACGCTGATCTTCAGCACCATCCAGTAAGGCAAACAGGTTTTTCCCCTGATTAATCTGATCCAGATTATATTCTTCCAAAGTATAGGTGCCAATAGAGCCGTCCGGCTGGATATACAGGTCCATATGTTTTTTCATAAAATCAACATACTCTTGTTTGCCATAATACTGCCCGGTTCGTGCCATTGCCATCAAGGTCATGCCTTCCACGTATGCCCATCGTCCCGAAGGGAACGCATGATAACCGTCCCCGTCACATTGCTGGATGATCGTTGCTGCAATTCGCTCAGACCAGGATAACTGTGTCTGTACCTGCATAAGCAATTCCTCCTTGAATGTTGTACTCACCTAATACATGTATGATTAAAGGATAACCGCTTCACTCTTCATAGGTTGCTGTCCTTATTGCCGGCACATTGCCGTTGAATTGCGAAGGTTCAGCTTGGGCTGAATAACTACCGGAACATCGACCTGTTCATCACGGATCAACGAGACAATCAACTCTGCTGCCTGCACGGCCAGTTCATCCAGAGGCGGGCCAATTGTAGTCAAGGCCACTTCGGCATATTGCATATCCGGCAGATCATCATACCCGATTAACGAGATATCGCTTGGAACGCTGTAACCTGCCTCAAGCAAAGCCCGGAGCGCACCTCGGGTGACCAGGTTGTTCAGTCCAATAAAAGCTGTTGGCGAATCCGCCCCAAACGCATGATTACGTATGGCAAAATACCCGTCTTCCCAGGAGGAATACGCTGGCAGCACATGGTCTTCGTTAAAATCCAGACCCGTACGCTGTAACGCTTCCCGGTATCCCTCCAGCTTGACGTGCTGGGAGTTGCCGATGAATCCGATTCGGCTGTGGCCCAGCGATTTCAGATGCTCCACTGCTTTGAACAGCCCTTCTTTGCGATCGATCTTGATGTAAGGAGAGTTCGGCGCTTCATCTGTACCCAGCACAAAACATGGCATGTTGAGTGTTGCAAACTTTTTCCAGAACATCTCCCGATTGTCCAGTGCATAGTCCCACAGAATACATCCGTCCACGCGCAGCTGGCTGAAGACATCCACTCCATCATCCGCCACAACCAAGATCATCTGATATCCCCGCTTCTTCAGCTCGGTGTGCAGACGGCCGGAGATGTTCGAGAATAACGGATTGCTCAGCTCATCCAGCACAAAACCGATGATGTTGCTTCTGCCTGTGGAGAGCTGCCGGGCCAGCATGTTTTTCCGATATTGATGTTTCTCTGCGACTGCAAGCACCTTCTGCTTTGTTGCCGGTTTGATTCGGGGATCATCATTCAGCGCCTTTGATACCGTGCTATAGCTCACCCCCGCCAGTTTGGCAATGTCTTTAATGGTTATCAAAATCAATCAACACCTCTCATACGCCCGAAGCCCTATTTCTTATTTCTGTGCAGATTTATAACGATCATATTGTGCCTGTCTGCCCGCAATAACCTGCTCTATATTCATCTTCTTCAACGTCTCAATATAACTGTCAAACTGGTCCAGACTGGCGTCCCCGCTAATAAACTTAAAGTTCATCTCTTCCACATATGTCGTGATGTCAGGCATCGCCATGCTTTCCACACTCGCTTCATCCGGCAGGGCATAGACAAACGGGAACGGTTCGCGCACATACGGCTCCAGTTCTTTATCCATCTTCGCATGCCAAGGGGCTACGACGGAATCAGCAGAATCGGTGGATTGGATGTTCGGCAGATTCACCGGACCAATGCCAAGCTTCTGGATGTATTCATTGTCCTTGCCTTTATCCGTAAATGTCTTCACGCCATTCTCTTCCGTATACGTGTCATCCTTGATGCCCCACGTATAATACGTCTGTGCTTCCTCACTTACGGCATAGTCCAGGAAACGGAGAGCAAGTTCGGGATTTTTACTATCACGTGTAATGCCAAAGATGCCACTCACTGGTGTACGTCCTACATAGAACTGATCCCCATGCGGTCCTTTCAGTGGTAAAATGCCTTTGATGATCGGCTCTTCCGGATTGTAATCCTTGAATAACGGACTGTAGACCATCGACATATACCAGCTAAAATTAAACGTTGCTCCCGTCACATCCTGAGAGATGCGCGACGTGACCTGATCACTCGTAGTACTCGCATAATCCACCCCAAGCAGACCTTCCTTGTACAGTCCGTTCAGATAGGTCAAGTACTCCTTGTAGGCAGGCTCATAATAGCTGAAATGTACTTTGCCCTGATCGTCTGCGTAGAACTGGTTGGACAGATCAAGTCCAAATGCCGGGCCAAAGGCCATTGACACAAATTTTGCTTCCATGGACAGCGGAATCTCATCGGCTTTTCCGTTGCCGTTCGGGTCATCTGTCTTGAATTTGCGCAGCATCGCCGTGAATTCATCCAGCGTGGTCGGCTCGCTTAATCCCAGTTTATCAAGCCAGCGCACATTGACCATAAATACCGGCATGTAGTTGCGGGTTAACGTCTGCTGTGGGATATAATACATTTTACCATCTGGCGTTGTTAAACTGGCTTTAACCGAAGGTGACTTTTCATATATTTTTTTGAGATTCACGCCGTATTTCTCTACCAGTTCATTAATCGGAATGAATAGACCGCTGTTAATGTACTTCATCAGCTGATCCTGATCCGGCAGGTACACGATATCGGGCAAGCCGGTACCAGCAGCCAGCCTCGGATTGACGGCATCCGCATAGTTCTGCGGCGGAATCAGATCCCAATCCACCGTCACACCAGCGTTGCTCTCAATTTTCTTCACGATGGCTGCGGTGGACAAGTCCACATTGGTCGTCCAAGCGTTGGTGCCGAGAATAGACAACTTGGCATCCGGTTGATCCGTCACCGGCCCTGCTCCGGTATAATTGAAGGCTGGCTCCGAACTGGACGGGGTGCTCCCCGCATCGGTTCCCGCCCCTGTTCCGCCGCTACATCCCGCCAGGCTGATTGCCAGTATCGCTGCGATTACACTTTTTCTTCCTGCCCCTTTAAATCTCATCCATCATTCCTCCTTGGTATGAACCATTTTGAACTCCCTTGAATGACATAACACTTAAGTAAGTAAAGCTATCCTTTCACGGCTCCGAGGGTGATCCCCTTAACGAAGTACCGTTGGATAAACGGGTAGATCGTAACAATAGGCAGAATGCTGACCACAATGGATACATAACGAACCTGAAGGGAGGAGACCGCCAGCGCACCGGATGTCATCGTACCGCCCATCTTCTGCATCACTTCCGGCGAAGCCATGATCAGCACTCTTCGCAGGAACATCTGTAAGGGCTGCATATCCTGTTTGCCCAGATATAATAGGGCCGTGAAAAAGTTGTTCCAGTGGAATACCGCATAGTACAGCGTGAGCACAGCCAGTGTTGGCTTAATGATCGGAACCGCCAAACGATAAAGCATCGTCATCTCGTTGGCCCCGTCTATACTGGCACTTTCGAAAATTTCATTCGGAATACCTTCGAAAGCTGAGCGGCAGATCATGACGTTAAACGTAATCACCAGCACAGGCAGCACCATAACCCAGCGGGTGTTGTACAGCCCAAGCGAGGTAATCAGCATGTAGACCGGAATGAGTCCACCCGAGAAATACATGGTGAAGGCGATGAAGAAATTCAGCTTGCGACGTAAGAAAAACTGCTGTCTGGACAATGGAAACGCCGCAAGACATGTTGCCACGATGTTCAGCAGTGTGCCTACCACGGTGTACCAGAGGGTGTTGTAGAACGAAACCCACAACTCCTTGTATTGCAGTACCATTTGGTAACCTGACAGGGTAAACCCAACAGGCCACAATACAACTTTTTGTTTGTCGATGGCATCCACCGAGCTGAATGAAATACTAATGACGTACAGAAAGGGATACAACGTGACAACAACCGCCAGTATGGTCAGCAGGTAGACACATCCGTAGAACAAACGGTCACTTCTCGATTTTTGCATACAGGTCTCCTTTGGTCCGGGTTATAGTCTTACCAGAGTGACATCTTGGTCAGGCGGCGGGTCATGGAATTGGCAGCAAAAACAAGGATAAAGGTGATGATGGAGTTGAACAGGCCGACCGCTGTGGCGAAGCCGTAATTCTGGCCCTCAATCCCCATCCGGTATACATAGGTGGACAAGACATCAGCCGTTTCGTAGGTGGCTCCGTTGTAGAGCAGATATACTTTCTCGAAACCTACACTCATAATGCCGCCAAGCGACAGAAGCAGAAGAATGACAATGGTTGGTTTGATACTGGGAAGGGTCAGGTGCCATAACTCCTGGAATTTGTTGACGCCGTCAATTTTGCCGGAATCATACATCTCGGGGTCGATCCCCATAATGGCTGCAATGTAGATGATGGAGCTGAAGCCAAAACTTTGCCAGATGTCGGAACTTGTGAAGATGGTACGGAACCAGCTCGCATCCATCATGAAGTTCACTTTTTCCATGCCGAGCTTGGCGATTAGCGTGTTCACGATACCGTCTGTTGGTGACAGGAAGTTGATTATCATGCCGGCTACAACGACGGTGGAGATGAAGTGGGGAAGATACGTAACGGTCTGGGCAAATCGCTTGAATGTCCGGTTCTTGATCTCCACGATGCAGACAGCGAATAGAATCGGAATGGAGAAACCAAACAAGAGTGGCAGGAAGGCGAGCAAAAATGTGTTACGCAACAGTCGCCAGAAGTAAATAGAATTCACGAACTGTTCGAACCAGCGCAGTCCCACCCATTCCCCGCTGAGCATGCCCTGCCCCGGCAAGAAATTACGAAATGCCAACAGCACGCCAGGCATCGGAAGGTACATGAAGATGAGGTAATACAGAAAGATAGGCGAAAACATCAGTAGCAAATATTTATCCCGTCTGATCAGGATGAACAGCGTGGACATGCGTTTTTTCAACGTGAAACACTCCCCTTCGCTACATAATTACAACGTTTGAATTTTTGAATAAAAAGGAACTGTCATTCCACTGACACATTTGTTATTCATCTCATTCACATTTTGTAACAACCTATATCATTCTTCGTACTAATGAGATAATTAATTAGAAATAATCCTCCTTACACCGTATTTATTTCTTTTCAATACTTGCCATAACCATAATTACAACGTTGTAATTTTAATCTAAATGTATACGCTTACATAAACTTTTTCCCATCTTAGCAAAGTCTTCAATGTTTGGCAACAAAAAAATCAGTGGCATGCTGTAACGTACTAAATTACAGTCTCGCATATGCGAGACTGCCCGTTAAAATCTACACATGATTCCGATATTCCATCGGTGTCATAACATACACTCGCTGAAAGGCTCTGTAAAACTGACTGACGCTGGAAAATCCCAGTTCATAACTGATTGTGGTTACTGAATCCGTTGTATGACGAAGCCTCTTGGACGCTTCTTCTACGCGCAAATTCAGCAGATATTGATACGGTGTTGTTCCCGTAAGAGCCTTGAAAGAACGCATAAAATGATACCGGCTCTGATGTGCGACCATCGCCATCGAATCAATATCCATTGGGCCTGTATAGGCACTGTGAATGTAATCCAGCACTCGTTGGAGATGAGGGTCCATGAATGTACCGGGATTTACAGTCCTTTTTCCATTTTCCTGCCCCGTCAACATACGTCTTAGATACGTCTCGATCGCCATTTCTGTTTCCTGCACTTGCAGCATTTCGGGCACATCATCTAACAAAATGGAATTCCAGCCTCGAAACAGACTGCTGATCTCAGCAGGATCAAATGTCTGGGTAGGTCGAAACTCAGCTCGCCCCCCACTTAACTCCGCACCTTCGAAACTGCCTAATGGCGGTTTACGGAACTTGATCACAATGACAGCCGAATCCGACCCTATCTCAAAATAATGCTCAGTCTGGGGATGAGCAATAATCCCTATCCCTGCTTTTAGCGGGTATGCATGCCGTTCCTGTACCAGATGACATTGGCCTCTGACTGGCAACGTTAGCTGATACCAGTCGTCATGTACATGCGGCTCATTCGCGAACCCTCCGGTAGCTTTCCATAATTCCAACCCATTTAGTGTCATGTTTAATTCCATCGTTTGCTCACCTGCTGACATTATAGCAAATCGTGCTCACTTTCCAAGCACTTTTCACAAAGACATGATCTGCCCCCATCTTTTATCATTGAAAAAAATAATTCGAGGTGATCTCCCATGGCTCAGGCCACTTTAAGCAAAATGCAAATCAACTCCTCCGCCAATTGGGCACTTGCCGGAGTCAGCTTCGCCCATCTGCTGAATGATGCGATGCAGACAGTGGTTCCGTCTGCTTTCCCGTTATTCCAGCAGACCATGCAGCTAAGTTTCGCCCAGATGGGCTGGATTGCCTTCACCCTGAATATTACCGCATCCGTCCTTCAGCCACTGGTCGGTTATATGTCAGACCGCAAGCCCATGCCGATCCTGCTTCCCGGAGGTATGCTATTCTCCCTGATCGGTGTTCTCGGCTTAGCCTTGTCTTCCGAGTTATGGATGTTGCTTGTTGCGGCAGCATTGATTGGCATAGGCTCATCCATCCTCCACCCCGAATCCTCACGCGTGGCTCATATGGCAGCCGGCCGTGGACGCGGAATGGCGCAGTCAATCTTCCAGGTGGGAGGCAACACAGGACAGGCTATTGCTCCATTACTGGTCGCCTTCATCCTGCTGCCACATGGGCAGCGTAGTTTTCTATGGCTGATGGGCTTTGCCCTGATCGGCATCTTCATTCAGTCTATGGTCAGTCGTTGGTACAGAGACAAGCTTGCCGAGACTCGCACTCGTCAGCAACGCCCTCTAAAATCAAGCGGCGCAGAGCCAGTGACACAGCCTGTGAGCAGGGGATTCATCGCTTTTACAATGGGAATTCTCATCCTGCTGTTATTCTCCAAATTCGTATATATTGCTGGCATGACCGGGTATTACGCCTTCTATTACGCCGATGCATATGACTTACCTCTCTCCCAGGCACAGATCTGTCTGTTTATTTTGCAATTTGCAGGTATGGTCGGAACCTTGCTCGGCGGCCCACTCGCTGACCGCTACGGACGCAAACCGATGATCTGGTTCTCCATTGCAGGCACTGCACCGTTTTCCCTGTTGCTACCTTATGCAGGACCCGTCTTGTCCATGGTATTATGCGGAATGATTGGACTCATCCTGATGTCCGGCTTCAGCGTCATCATTGTTTATGCACAGGAATTGCTTCCTCGTCATATTGGAACGGTATCCGGATTGTTTTTTGGCCTGTCGTTTGGCATGGCTGGACTTGGCTCGGTTGTGTTAGGTTCCTTAATTGACGTGACCAGCATTTCGTTTGTTATCAAGTTATGTTCGTTTTTGCCACTGCTTGGTGTGTGTGCTGTATTTCTGCGCAAGGACCAACCAAGAACAGCGTGATAACCGTTGAAACCTCACTGATTTTGTGACTACAATACACCTAGGAGAATTGAGGATAACAGAAGGAAGGAATAACGCATGATTATTGATGTGCAGCATGTCACTTGGAAAAGGGGACCACTGACCCTGCTGAACGATGTAAGCTGGCAAGTTAATGACGGTGAACACTGGGCGTTACTTGGCCTGAATGGCTCCGGCAAAACAACACTCCTGAACATGATCACCGGATATCTCTGGCCGACCGAAGGCAAGATATCCGTGTTAGGCCATGAATATGGGGATGTGGATCTGAGACAGCTTCGCAAATCCATTGGCTGGGTCAGTTCATCTCTGCAAGAGGAATTGCATGGCACAGACCGCACGCAGTATGTCGTGATCAGCGGCAAACACGCCACCATTGGCCTGTATGACAAGCTGTCAGATGATGATCTGGGTCAGGCACAGGAATTGATGCAAACGCTGGGCTGTCAGCACCTATGGGATCGCGAATATCGTACCTGTTCTCAAGGGGAGAAACAGAAACTTCTTATTGCCCGAGCACTGATGGCCAATCCGCGCGTACTTATTCTGGACGAGCCTTGCAATGGACTGGATCTGTTCTCAAGAGAGCGACTTCTGGAGAGCATCCGTGAATTATCACAGCGTCCAGATACCCCGTCACTCATCTATGTCACCCATCATACCGAAGAAATATTGCCTGTCTTTAGTCACAGCCTCCTGCTTCGCCGGGGTGAAATAGTCCATAGCGGAGTAACCGGCGATCTGATGAACACGGAAGTGCTGAGCAACTTTTTCGAGGCACCTGTGGAAGTGGATCGACACGGAGAACGTGTCTATGTCAGAGCTGCGACGGATTCATAATTGCGGGGTTATACACAGCAAACGTAACATAGGTGAAGAAACTTAACAGTAAAAGCCCAATATCTTATCCACATGTGGATAGATTTTGGGCTTTTAACTGCTATATCTAGTGTTATCCACCGTTTTCTGTGTAGAACTTTCTAATTTATGAGTATAACTTTACGGTTTCATCTATTTATCTATACGTTTCACCACTAACCTATTTTCGCACACCTAAAAACAGAAATAGCGGAATGCGTTGCCTGCGCAGATAGGTTTCCTCGTTTACAAAATAAGCACGTTGTGGTGCTGACTCACGTAAATGTTCTACACGGAACCCTGCCCGCTGCAATGCCATAAAGTAGGATTCAATGAAACGATGCATCTTTTTCACAGAACCGCCCAGCCACTGCTGCTCACGGAATCCTTCCACAAAATACTGATCAACTACCCAATTGGTTCGGGTTCCCGAGGGCTGCAGGGTGGATGTAATAACAGGATGTTCTACCGAAAATATGAATGTGCCATTTTCATTTAACGTGTTATATATCTTGTGGAATAGGCTCTCCACATCCTCAATATAGTGAATAGCCAGTCGGGATATAACCAGATCGTATGTACCTGCCGGATAGGTCCAGTCTTCCATGAATGCCTGTTCAATCTGTGCATTCGTGCCTTTAACCGATTCGTTAGCTGCCCGCACCATATTCAGTGAACCTTCAACTCCCGTGTAAGTTGTACCCTCTTGACCAGAACGGAGCAATTCTACGCCAAACCTCGCATCCCCGCAGCCAAGATCCAGTATGCTCTTGCCCGCAACGTCTCCGATCAGCTCTAGCATAACGGGTTTCTCTAACGTATCATTGGCATTCTCCTGCCACTTGCGACGTTCCATATACTTCTCAAAGTTTTCCTCATTATCGTAAAACTCAGGTCCCCTGTCGCTCATTCCACACGCCTCCGTTTCCTTTATGCAACGTTCAATATGTACAGCCTGAAAGAGTATACATAATGCCAACCAATCTTTCCATAGTAAAAAAGACTGCCTTCTGAACGAATCCAGAAAACAGCCCTTCATTTATAAGTTGATGTTTCTCAGCCAAAACGCTGCGTTTTGTACCATTTGGTTTCTCTCCGGAATAGCTTATCTCCAATAAGCGAGATAAATGCTTTGACGGATATGACCAGAAATAACTGGGCATATGTGAAATAGGAGAGGCAGGCCACAATAAAATTCTGCGTATTGCTTTGCCCAATATCTGCTGAGAGTGCGAGATTAATTTGTAGTACATAAATGTAGTACATTAATGCCCATGCTATTACGAGATACACGTAAACATCCCCTGAGAACTGGAAGGGAGAAATGACATTCGGATTAAATAATGCAATAACCTGATACACTAGATTCGAGACAAAAATAATATCCGATACAATAATAGCGATCATAAACCAGAAATAACTTGCAGCATAGTACAGAACATGCAGTTTAATTCTCCAGCTAGTACGGTCAAATAAATGCTTCACATTGTCGATAACAACCTGGTAATTTCCCTTGGACCAGCGCTGGCGCTGTTTCATATATACCGATAATTGCTCAGGTTCCTGCTGGTAAGCCTCTGCTTGTGGCGCTAATGCAATAAGCTGTCCCCGAGTAAGAATATCAAACGACACGGCCGTATCTTCCGTGATCGCATCAGGGTCCCATCCACCAATCTCACGGATCAGTGCTGCCTTGATAATATAGTTCGTACCAGGAATCGTGCCCAGTTTGAATAACTCCCATAGCCCCGTATGGTGAACACGTTGGACCGTTACAAGTTCCAGATTAATGCAACGGGAGAGAAAATTCTGACCCCGATTACGAGCTTTGTTTCGACCAAATACAGCACCATACTTCTCCGGGTTTTCCAATGCTTTTTGTGTCAAAAACATCAATGCATTCCGCTCAGGCGCCGCATCTGCGTCATAGATACATATCCATTCTCCCCACGCCAGTTCAAGGCCATCATTCAAAGCTCCCGACTTCCCACCTGTACCGGTACGCTCCAGAATGGTAAAGTCACGATCTGCATAACTCGTCTTGGCCTTGAGTTCCTTCAGGCGCTCTGCTGTATTATCTGTACAATTATCTGCAATAACAATAACTTGAACTTTATGCTCAGGGTAGTTCAGACGCAATATATGCTCAACGGTAGACACGATAACTACCCCTTCATTATGCGCAGGCACCATGACAGTCACAGTGGGGTAATCATCCATACTTTCAGGAATTTGAATTCCCTTTTTTTCTTGTTTGTTAATGAAACGAATAGCTCCAGCCATAATGACAATCGACTCGGTGACGGATATCCAAATACTGAGGATGGACATCAACAGCAGGAAATCAGCCATTCAATTTCCTCCGATCATATTTCCTGTTAATTTTCCCTCGAAAACGAAGAGTCGCAAAGGTTAATATAAGAATCGTAATGGCAAAGAAACTGCTAACTACAATACATAATGGAACAAACCATGTTAAATAATTCACAGAAATACTCCTCCCCCATAGCATCTAGATGTATTCACCAATGAGATCTGTCTCTGTGTTCCGTTCCAGTGCCGCAATAACAGCATCGATATCCTCATACTTACTGAATTGTTCCTTCTGGAATACCAGTGCACCCGATCGAATAACCGTCTGCAACTCATTTCCCTTTTTATCGATGATTTGCAGATCCATCATGGCTTTTTTGATCCGTTGTGTCAGGATGGGCAAGTACTCCACATTGGTCATTGGACAGATAATCACAAAGCGTCCTCGATCCACAAAAAATTTATAATCCTCAAACCGAATCTGCTTCTGTATGGTAGTGGATAGTTCAAGAAGGAACTGTGCATAACGTACGGAACCGAGTGATTCCAGTACCAACGGCAAAAACTCGATCTTGAACATCGCCATGCTGAATCCATATTGCTCCGAATAACGTCTAGCTAGATTACTTTGCTTAACAAGCGTATCCGCAAGTGCATCCTTATTGCCCAGGGAGGTATCCAGATCAATCTCCGGATTACGCTCCTGAAGCTCCTGCAGACGCTCCATGACACGCGCATTGCGCACAAGACTTGCCTTGATAAAAGCAGCCACAGCCACATTGGCTGGAATGAGCAGCCACCAAGAGAACGTAAGTACACTTACATCCGCGTAGGTAACAAGCCATACAAAATAAGAGACCAGATAGATAAATCCGGCGACGACAGATACCCCGACAGGTATCACAAAACCCAGGATCAGCGCTCCAAGCGACACAATGCTAAACACCACATCCAGTGTAGTATAACTCTGATTCATATAAATCTTAAGATAGACAACGAGCTGCTGGATTACGGCTAATCCAATCAAACTCGCATATCCCCATGCAATACGAAGGATGGGTGCTTTATTCCTCATAGGTTTCTTCTCTCCAGTAGATTGGTTAGTGATATTTCGAGTAAACAATATATGACATGAATAGACAAACATCATGTTAACACATTGTTGAATATATTAAATGACATTTTTATTACTTTTTAAGTAACTTTTGTAATTCAGTCTCCCCAAGCAAAGGAAACAGGTTATCAAACATATGTGTGTTTCCACTAAATACATATCCGCCTGGATAACTGGCGTCCAGACTACGCATGCTGATCATATGCTTATACAGCTGTTTCGCCCATTTTGGATCACCTGACTGAACCGCAAGCAGCATCGCGAGTCCATATACGGATGGAGATTGGTAAGATACCGCAGGTGTGCGAGTACTACGCTTATATTGTCCCGGCAGCTGATGACGGGTATTGAATTCTTTTTTCAAAAAAGCAATGAGCTTGTCCGGTTTGCGGCTGGTCGCAGTTAGATGGTTCGCTACGATCAGCTGATCAATCAGATTCACTGTGTCATCATATGTATACTCTTTCGTCCCCACATTGAATGTTTTTGGATAAAATATCCCGTCATCCGGCATACTCTTCAACATGGATTCGTATTTGGCATATGTGCCCGGCTCCAGCAATTCATGCTTCTCCATTAATTGGAGAGACGGTAGATCCACATAAACCAGGCTTAACATATCCGCGGAGTAACCATTGCCAAAATCGTGAAAATCAACATAATATCCTTTATTCTGAACCGACTGCGTCAGTGTACGGGAAATATCCGAGGCCGTTGCCAGTTTGGCTTCTCTTCCCTGTTGCCATTGATCTGCTGCCTTTAATAAGGCACCGACAATTCGGAAATCATCACCGAGCGCGTTGGTGGTCACGTGAGATTTTCCCTCAGCATCCAGCTTCCAGGCAATATATTTTTGCGGCATGAGGAAATAGGTCGTCAGCAGCTCATAGCTTTGCTCAAATAACGCCTGATCGTTCTTGGCTACAGCATATTGCATCCAAAGACCAATTGATTCAGATAAAACCTCTCTGCCTGCTACGATATCCGCTTTTTCGGATGTGGCATCCTGCAAATAGGATGCAAGTAAACCATTGGGATTGGTCATATGATCTTGGACAAAGGATACTGTAGGGGATAATTCATTCATCACGAACCGCTCCTTCATGAAAATAATGAACGCTGCTGCAATACTGACCACCAATATGACCAACCACGTTACTGTTTTCCGGTTCATTCTCTTCATGATTCCCTCCTGTACTTTTGCTGTTGTGAGATAATGACTCTGCTCCTTGAGATCGGTTCGGCTAGGGTCTGGGCTGTAGGGGTCAAGGATAGAGGTATTGTTCATTCTGAGGTATCCATGTAGGGTCGCCGTCCACCCTTTTTGACAAATTTCCAGTCTACCTCGATGTTGTGGCGCATTCGGCGGAGAAGCTTAACCGTTGTCTCTATCTCTTCATCCGTAAAGCCGTCCAGCGTCACCTGGTCTGAATGCTCGCCCTCTTTACGAATGAATTCCCATGCTTTCAGGCCAGCTTCTGTCGGATATAACAACTTGTTCTTCTTATTGTCTATTGCCGACTGTTTGACAATAAATCCATCGGATTCGAGTTTGCTAATCGCTCTGGCCGCTGTCGTTCGATCTACTTTGATCAGTTCAGCCAGCTGGTTAGGAATAATGCCCGGATTCTCACATATGCGATAAAGATACAGATATTGGCCTCGGGACAAGTTCAGATGTTGAAATTCGACATTGCTGATCGAATCCAGACAGCGGGCAATCATGCCAATTTCACGCAACACTTCTTTTTTATCAGACAATGCGCTCACGCCCTTTTATAAAATTGTTGCATTCACAACATAAATAGTGATATAACTACAGTTAAATTGGATTAAATTTTAACCATGATACTCACATGGAA
This sequence comes from Paenibacillus sp. FSL H7-0942, assembly GCF_045040715.1. Lineage (NCBI taxonomy): Bacteria > Bacillati > Bacillota > Bacilli > Caryophanales > Paenibacillaceae > Paenibacillus > Paenibacillus sp. FSL H7-0942. The sequence continues at coordinate 6,763,610 of NZ_CP150279.1, forward strand.
CGGCTGCAATGATTATGCTATATACCAGTTTATCATGCCCGGATATGATTACTATCGTCCAAAGGAGAAACATTCATGAATACAACGATTATTGAAGTTACTAATCAGGAATTGCTCGATGCCTGCTTCGCCATTCGTACTGCTATTTTCGTCGAAGAACAAGGCGTGCCCGCAGCGGATGAATTCGATGCTTATGATACATTAGACGCGGAGGCACGCCACATTCTGCTCTACGTAGACGGTGTACCTGCTGCTTCCTCCAGACTGCGCATTGTGGAACAGGTCGCCAAATTGGAACGGATCTGTGTCATGCTTGATTACCGCAAACACGGCCTAGGCCGTGTGCTGATCGACAAGCTGGAGCAGATGGCTGTTGCTGATGGTCTTGAGAAAGCCAAGCTGCACGCCCAGGTACAAGCTTCCGGGTTCTACGAACGTCTCGGATATGCACCCGCTTCGGAAGTATTTATGGAAGACGGCATTCCCCATCTGCTGATGACCAAAAAACTAAAATCATGACATTCCAAAAAACGCCTCCGTTATCACTTCTCAGTGATTACAGAGGCGTTTTGCATTAAGGCAACGCATTCGCGAACTCAACAACGGTAGATGGCACGTAGAGGCACCGATAAGAGAAACTAAGTATCCTAACTTACCTGCCAGCTCCGCGTTGTATCTTATCCCAGTGCCAGACGGTCTGGCTCGGATTCGGCAGCGTTGTTCTTCATTTGTTTACTGCGCAACTGTCCGCAAGCAGCATCGATATCCGTACCATGTTCCATACGTACAGTGGAGTTGATGTTGTTCTTTTTGAGCGTATCATAGAAGCCCAGAATCGATTCTTCTGTACTCCGTTGATACTGACTGTGCTCATCCACCGGGTTGTATGGAATCAGATTCACACTGACCATACTTCTGCGACTGGACAACAGTTCAGCGAGCTCCGCGGCATGCTCACGTTGATCGTTAACATCACGTAGCAGGATGTACTCAAACATGATGCGTTTGTTCGTTGTAGCCAGATAATAATCCACCGCATCCATCAATTGCTCGATCGGGAAAGCCCGGTTGATCTTCATGATGTGTGTACGCAGTTCATTGTTCGGTGCATGCAGAGAGATCGCCAGGTTAACCTGCAGACTACTGTCTGCAAATTCCTTGATTTTGTCCGGAAGGCCACTCGTGGATACAGTAATCCGTTTGGCGGCAAGTGCCAGTCCTTTGCGATCCTTGATGACTTCGATGAAATCACTCATGTGCTGGAAGTTGTCGAATGGTTCGCCAATCCCCATCACAACCACGTTGGTTACCCGTTCGTCTTGACCCGCTGCATCCAGATGTCGCTGCACATGCATAATCTGTTCCACAATCTCTCCAGCGGTCAGGTCACGGCTCTTCTTGATCAGACCGCTCGCACAGAAGCTACAGCCAATATTACAGCCCACTTGTGTGGTTACACAGACGGTAAGTCCGTATTTCTGTCGCATCAATACGGTCTCAATCAGGTTGCCGTCCTGCATCCGAAGCAGAAACTTCACGGTACCATCTGCCGATTCCTGCTTCACATGTTCGCTCAGCGAGTTCATTGTGAAGTGCTCTGAAAGAACATCCAGACATTCCTGACGGACATCGGACATCGCGGGGAAATCGTGTACACGCTCTTGATATAACCATTCCCAGATCCGGGATGCACGGGATTTTTTCTGCCCATGCTCCGGTAGCCAGGAACGTAATTGCTCTAATGTTAATCCATATATGGATGATTTGTTCATTGTATAATCCTCTTTTCGCAAAAAAGCATATGGCTTATCGGTCCTACCCAAAAAACCTCTACTCCGTATTGTCCCAAAATTGACGAGGGAAAACAAGGGCTTTTGCATTTCTTCCAAGAGGTTTTATCCATGGTAAATCTGCACAACAGACCATATTTCACCCTATCGGGTCTTCACCATTAGAAGTGAATGATACCGGATGTGTGCAGTAGAACCAGCAGAACCAGGATCGGAGCCACGTAACGCAGCATGAACAGCCACACCCGGAACCATCCGGAACGCAGGCCGGAAGCTTCCGCAGCCGTTTTCCAGAAGTATCCGGCAAAAATCGTTACAAGCAGTCCACCTACAGGCAGCAGGATGTTGGATGCTACAAAGTCCATCCAGTCGAACACACTCTTCGATCCAATCGTCCATTCAGGCAGCAAGCCGAGCGACAATACCGAAGGAAGTCCCACGATGAAGACCGCGAGTGATATAACCCATACCGCACGACTGCGGCTCCAGGACAAACGTTCCATGAAATATTTCACTGGAACTTCCAGCAAGGATACTGCTGACGTTAATGCCGCAATAGCCAACAGGATGAAGAACAGGCCACCAAACAAGAAACCAAGTGGCATCGCCGAGAAGGCCGCCGGAAGTGCCACAAAGATCAGTGACGGTCCTTGGTCCGGTGCAATACCAAACGAGAATGTTGTTGGGAAGATGATTAGACCCGCAATGAATGCATAGATCAGGTCACCTGCACCAACGGCGACGGTTGCCGCACCGAGAGATTGATTTTTATCCACATAAGAACCGTAGGTTACAAGAATACCCATCCCCAGTGACAGGGAGAAGAAGGCATGTCCAAGCGCTACCAGTGCGGATTCCGTTGTAAGCTGTGAGAAGTCCGGATTCAGGAAGAAGGATACCCCAGCTCCCGCACCCGGCAATGTAACTGCACGAATCATCAGGATAATGAGCAGTACCAACATCGCCGGAATCAGTACCTTGTTAAACTTCTCGATTCCGTTAGATACCCCTTTGGCTACAATCCAGCCTGTAATTAGGACCGCGACCAGTTGCCATACAATCGGCATATAACCACCTATGAAGGAGTCGAACTGTCCGGCATAATCCGGATTGTTAAACAATGTTCCACTGAATGACGTAATTGCATATTGCAAGGTCCACCCTGCAATAATGACATAAAAAGAGAGGATGATAAAAGGAGTCAGTACTTGCAGCAAACCGGCTGCGAGCCAACCTTTATGTCCACCTGCTTTGATAAAAGCCGTAGCTGCACTACCTCTGCCACTGCGACCAATTGCAAGTTCAGCCAGGAGCACTGGCAGACCAATCAGCAGCAAACAAACGATGAAGAGCAGGAAAAACGCAGCCCCTCCGTTCTCACCCGTAATGTACGGGAATTTCCACATGTTGCCCAGACCAACCGAACTACCAATGGCCGCCAGGATAAATCCAGCTTGGGAGAAACGTTCTCCTTTGCCAGCGTTGTCTTGATCTAGATTAGGCTTACTAAAATTCATCGTATCTACTCCATCACTTTAAAGTTTTCCCGTAATTATATACTACTCACCTTGTCAGGTCATTCGAAATTCGAAATTTGTCGAAATGTTATTTTTTTACATATAAAACGCACGGAAATCTTCATCTCATAAGTTCCTTAAACACAGTATGTGATAAAGTCCGTTAGTCCAACCGTATGAAATTTCAACAAATCCGTATTCCCAACTGTTCAAAGCCCAATAGAATCAAAAAGAGGTGTCCCCTCAGCCATTTGGATGACTGCGGAGCACCTCTCTTTTTGAATTACACTTTAATTTGAAGTAACTCGTACTTGATAACGCCCATCGGAGCATTGACATGAATGACGCTGCCCACTTCTTTGCCCATTATCTCCTTGCCCAGCGGGCTCTCGTACGAAATTTTATTATCCGCAACATCGGCCTCGGCAGGGCCAACCACTTTATATTCAATCTTCTCGGCGAACTCAATGTCATTAAGCAACACCGTGGATCCAATGCTCACTTTGTTGGAGTCTATATTGTCTGAAGAGATGACTCTTGCTTTTGTCAGCATCTTCTCCAGAATCAAAATCCGGGTCTCCATAAAGGCCTGATCATCTTTGGCTGAATGATACTCACTATTTTCCTTCAGGTCACCGTAACTGATCGCGAGTTTCAGACGAGCTGCCAATTCCTTACGCTTCACCGTCTTCAAATCCTTCAGTTCGTCCTCCAGCTTTTCCAAGCCTTCCTGTGTCAAAATCACTTCATCATTAGCCATTTTTCCATCTCCTAATCCTGCTATCTATCTATATTCTAACCTATATCCACTCCAAAGGGTTAGCATACCCCGGAAAAAGAAATAGCTCATCCATATATTGTATTTCAATGACATCAAAATCATGTCCATCTCTTGAGATAAATTTCAAGGCTTTGTTCAATAATTGTACCGATACAATCTTCTCAACTAATGATGTTGTTTTCACCCGTTGACTTTTACAATGAACTCAGGGCAGCAGACGTTTTATGACTACCACATGCAGCCCACTATATGACGTGAGGTGATCTGAATGACTGAACTATTGAATACAGCTGAAATACAGGCCTATCTGAAACGGATCGGCATAGATGATATAAAGGAACCTACACTGGAATTCTTATTTGAACTCCAGCGAGCACATGTGCAATATTTATCCTGGCAAACGCTCGATATTTTTGCAGGTCTTCCTGCGGAAATCAGTCTTCAAGATTCAATTCAGCTTATATTACAGGGACGTAGCGGCTACTGCTTTCATCTAAATGGTGCATTTAGTGTTCTTCTCCGCTCGCTGGGTTATACGGTTGATTGGCATCGCGGGGGAGTACAGCCTCATGGGGAACAACCCCGTGTGAACTCATTCCATCTCGGTCTATCTGTGCTTCTGCCAGATGCTGACCCGACAGTTGAACGCTGGATTGTAGATGTAGGTCTCGGCGGAATGCCCTTTGAACCTCTGCCACTTCGTTATGGAACCTATGGTTCAGCTCCGTTCACGTACCAATTGATGCCATCATCTGTTGTGGCTGGGGGATGGCGGCTTGAGTACGAGCCGAATGGGCCAAGTGAAGGTGTGGACTATGCTCCTGAAGCAATTACCAGCCTGGAAGAGTTCATTCCCAAACATGAATTCTACAGTCGGGCAGTCGAATCACCTTGGCATAACGTATTTTTGCTTCGTCAGCGGAATGAGATCCGCAGTCATGAACTACGTGGATGTATGCTTCGAACACATGATATGGAAGGAATCCGGAAAAAGGAGATCCGGAATTATACCGAGTGGCGTAACGTATTAACTGAAATATTCTATGAACCCTTGGTGAATTACAGCGAACTGGAATGCCAAGATATGTGGGAGCGAATACAGGCTGCGCATACAGAATGGAAACGAGTACAGGAAGCATGAAGAGGAAGATGCAAAACCTGAGGCCTTAACATGAAAAGCGAGACAATCGGCTTGCTTGTTAGGGGCATCCGTATAGTGATGATTTGGGAGGAAGAGTTGAGGGGACGTTCCATATAAAGGAAAGTTACTGAACTGCGCCGAATACGTATTCAGGTGATTAATGATGATAACTATTCGTGTACTCCAAGTTCCAGAAGTATTGCCCGAGGCGAACTGGAACCAATTGCTATCGCAAGTTTCTGCGGAGCGACGTGCTCAGGCTTCGCGTTTTGTACGTCAGGCTGACGCGTATCGCTCCGTGCTGGGAGAGATATTGACTCGTGTGACTTTGAGCAAGTTAACTGGACTGAGACCTGCTGAGCTTTCTTTTACCCGTAATTCCTACGGCAAACCTTCGCTCAGTCACCATTCGGATGTACAATTCAACGTCTCCCATTCTGGTGATTGGATTGCTCTGATCTCCGGCAGTACAGATGAACTAGGCGTGGATGTGGAAAAGATAGCTCCAATTGACATGCAGATTGCAGAGCGTTTCTTCTCTCCTAAGGAAAGCCAGTTCTTGGCTGCCGAGCCTGACGATCGTCGGCTGGAAACCTTCTACCGTCTATGGACGCTGAAGGAAAGTTATATCAAGGCAGTCGGTATGGGGTTGTCCATACCATTGGACTCCTTCGCCCTAATTTGTAATGTGGACGGAGACTGGCACTCGCCAGAAGCGACTTCTTATCAATTCCTAAGTCTACGGCTTGATCACGGACATATGTTGGCAGCTTGTTCCGCAGGAGAAGATTTGCCTGCTCAGCCGGATTTCATCACAACTGAAGAAATGTATCAAGTTTTATTATGAAGGCAGGGTATAAACCAATGTTATTAATTTAAGCTCAAAGATAAGACCAGGATAAAAAAATTGAAGTATAACGGCATGGGAAAAACCCTGTGCCGTTTGTTTTTTTTGTGCAGGCAAGAAAAAAGTAAAGAGCAAACCAAGCGAAAAAAAATGCTAAAAAATGTTCTTATGAAAAAATTATGCTGTTATTTAGACGAACATACCAAATCTTGAAGTTGACTTGGTGAGAATAGTAAAAACCATCTCCTTTTACATTACCTTAGGACGTTTATTCGTATATTCACACCGAAACTGCGCCTGTGTTTCAATTTCTATCAATTTAATTTGAAAGATATCTTAGATTTCGCTCTACTAATCAACTTAATGATATAAGCTAAAATATTAATTCACTGGTTATTTTTTAGACTTAATTTATAACTTATTAAAATTAATAAATAAAAGAGTATTGATATTCATTGGTTAAATATGTATTATAAAGAATATAAAATCAAAATATATATTTTTATAACTTAAATGGGATATATTAATTTATTGTAATCAAAATATGTTATCTCAAGTATCCGAATTTTTAAAGAAATAGTCAGGGTATGTTATTAAAAATATAATTAGAATTTTTGATTTAATCTTTTTGAAAGGGGATTTTGATATGTAACATTAGGCTCTCTTTTTTTAATATAGATATGAGTGGTTTATATTTTCAATTCGTGCCTGCCAAATAATTCTCTTAACAAAGAAATAAAGATACTCATTATCTTTTGAAGACATGAGCAATTAGGGATTTTTTTGAATTATAGAATATACTGAGAGGAAGAAAATTATGAAAAGAAAAAAAATTGCTGTTGCCCTTACTGTTTTAAGTTCAGTAGTATTGTTTTCAAGTTTTGTATCGGCGGATGTTTTCTCAAAAAAAAGGCTTGAGGGCAAGTACTCGGCCTGGTATGACTCTTCCGTAAGTTCATACGGTTATACGGGCTCTGTTGATGCAGGTAGACAAAGCTGGAACGGGATATCCTCAAAGGTTAATATAGGTAAAACTACTGTTAAAACCGGGAATAGCACGGATGAAGTTTATGTTGGAACTACTACAGACGCTGAGACTCTGGGTCAAGCAATGCCATATATGATATCTTGGCCTGCTAATATTATTGCACCACCTGACCTATTTAACTGGGATTACTCTGTAATATCGCTTTATCATAACACTATATCTGCCGGCAAAATGAATACTAGTGACCTTCGTAAGTCAATTGTATCGCACGAATTCGGACACGCACTTGGCTTGGCCCATACAACAGGTAGCAATGCCTCTAAATCAATAATGAAACCAAAGTCTAATTCTCAAGAGACTATTTTTGGACCACAAACGTATGATAAAGCTGAATTAAAGAGTAAATGGGGAAATTAAATCAGTATTACCTTTATTTTAATAATCATCTAATTTAATTGGAGGTTTTGAGAATGTTGATAAATCATAAGAAAAAGTGGATTACAGGCTTTGCTATAGTCCTTGGACTTTTTGCTGCTTATTACTTTTTCATATTTAACAGCTATAAAAGTGGAATAGTGGATGTAGATTCAACCTACATATCATATGATAACGCAGATAGTTTGGTCAGTTCAGCAGAACTGGTTGTCATCGCGAGTCCTGTTGCAGATTTTGATGATCGTGAACATGATGTTACTACTTATTTAACCGGAGCAGTTCAAGATTTTTCTACTAAAACAGAGCTGAGAGTGGAGAATATTCTAAAGGGGGACTGGAACGAAGAGTTTTTAACAGTTATTGAACCCGTCTCTTATGTCCAAAGTTTGGATGGCAAACAAAAAATCACACGTGATGGCTACGTTGAAATGCAGAAAGGGCACACTTACATTATTGCGTTAAAGAAAAACACTTTTGGAGATTATAGTATTATTAATAGGGAAAATGGAGTGTTTGATTTAAATGATAAGATTTCAACACCAAATTCATTCTCCGCTGAACAGAATAATACATCTGATATAATTTCAGTTGAAGGAAAGAACGAAGAACTTTTTGAACATGAACGAATTAAGAATGAGATTTTAGACATGTTTAATATGTAAGAAATCTGATAAAGATATAAATGAGGTTAATATTTTTTAATTTACTTTACTTAAATAGTTTTATGTTTTCGGTGAATTCAAAAAATATAAAAAATCTAACAACCAGCCCACTTTAATGATATGGAGGCAGGTTGTTAGATTTTATTTTAGAAATATTATCTATAATGATCAAAATCAATCTCCAAATTGCAAAAAGAATCATTGTATTATATCGCTTTTCACAAAGTTCAGTAAACAGTTAATAAACATATTGGAGATGACAAAACTGATTATGAATAAAGATGTTGCAATAATTCAAGAGTTCTTTAATAAGATTAATCAATTCGAACTTCCATCAACTTGGGACTCACATCGAAATGAGTTAAAAAAGATTATTGGCATTTCCGAGTTTTTTGGTGAAAACTTTGATAACAGCGTAATAATTGGTGCAGGAAATTTATACGATCTTCCATTCAATGAAATCGTTGAAAACTATGAACAAACTGATTTACTAGATGTAGATTCTGCAACCTTAATTAAGGCTAAGGATAGAGTAGATACGGAGTTGCAAAGTAAAGTTAATTTAATTACTAGGGATATAGTAGGTTATCCTGAGCAAATTTCCATTTTAGATCTTCAGGACTTAGACAAAAATTCTGTTGCAGTTAAGGAATTGTTACAACAACTTTTTAGTGCTGAATTATGTCCAATCAAAATATTTCAAACTCAATATTCGTTAGCTATTTCTTCGACTGTTTCTAGTCAGTTAATCCTTCCTATATCTAAGATAACTGATCATTCTTCAAACGACGAAGTGATAGTTATGACAAAAGAATTAGGAGATATAATCGCTGACAGACATGTAAAGCAAGTTTGGGATTTACTTAAACGAGGTGGTATAGGAATAATATCTTCAGAACAATATGCGTGGGGTTCTATAGATAACTCCCCTCTACCTCTTACCAAAGTTATAAACGATCCAGCTTTAATGATGGATGAAAACATTCAAAGTCAAATTGAATTAATAAAAGGGGGATTGGTCATTAATGGACGAGTAACATCTGAGTCTATTTTACATCATATACCTCAAAGCAATATTCTGAAGGAATCTGAATGGATTTGGCAGTTTGATAATGAACTATTTTATTTGGTTAAGTGCTGGGTAATTATTAAAGATAGATAATAAATTTGAAAATAAACTACACCTTATGTAAAGGACATTTCTTACAAAATATCTATACGGCTTCTAGAAGATGATCTCCGTATTTAACAAAGATCATTCATTTTTAAGTTCCACCGGTGTCTGTAGTTGTTCTAAGTCATGTATACTTTGACTTAGTCCAGCATGCTGCAGATTACATCCTTAAAATGACCAAAGAACGACTCTTGTGAAGCGTTATCCCCGCCAAATTCCTCTTCTAAACATAGTTTGCCAACCCCATACGTTTCACTCTCTTCTAAAATCGAGATGAGTGTGGTGGATGCCTCGATCGGAATGAAGGCATTTTCTGTGCACTTCATTTTCCAGTAACATGAGGCTACTCCTTTCGATCTGGTATTAGACTCATTCATAGACAACAACAAAAAGCCAACGGCGTATTTCTACACCCATCAACTTTTTGGGGAATGCGATTCTGAGTCAGAGGAAGAAGGATTTTATGAAACTAGTCCCGGCTACGCAATTTGCCCAGCAGACGGATGATCTCAATGTACAACCATACCAATGTCACCATCAATCCAAATGCACCGTACCACTCCATATACTTGGGCGCACCACGTTCAGCACCACCCTCGATGAAGTCGAAATCCAGGACCAGATTGAGGGCAGCCACAATCACGATAACGACCGAAATACCAATGCCGATCAAGCTGTTATCATGCAGATAAGGAATCGAAATGCCGAAGAAACCCAGTACAAAGCTCAACAGATACATGATCATGATACCGCCAGTTGCAGCAACAACGCCCAACTTGAAGTTCTCCGTAGCTTTGATCAATCTGGTTTTGTATGCCACCAGCAGAGCGATGAATACAGCCATGGTCAACAGAGCCGCCTGCAATGTAATTCCGTTATACAGTGACTCATAGGTTGCGGAGAGTGCTCCCAGGAACAGGCCTTCTGCCACGGCATAGACCGGTACGAGATACGGTGCCGCTACTGGTTTGAACGAAATCACAAGTGCCAGAATGAAACCAACAATTAATCCACCATAAGCGAGCGGCATCACTTGTTGTCCGTTAAAGAACATCATCCATGTTGCAAACGCACTGCCCAGCAGAATCACAAGCGTAATAAACGCTTTGTTCACCGTGCCGTTGATTGTCATGTAATTCTGATACCGATCTTCTCCATATCCTCTGTTTTCAAACGTGCTGTCTTTAAGTGTAGGGTTACCGCTACGACCGATCAACACAATCACCTCTTCATATGTATTTGGTATATCTATGATACTAAGCTTGGGTTTACTACGTTTCAAATTCTACAAGCTACTCCCTCAAAAAGATCGGGATAGCACCAGAAGGAATCGGATGCAATCCTTCGATCACATCCTTACCCACTGGCGCAACACTTAGGACATATGTCCCAGACATTGCATGTTCATGTGCTTTTTAAGCGTCTTATTTGTACAAGACTTTATCTACATTGTATTTCGCACGCATCGTGTTGATGATATACGTCTCGTAAATTTCACGATCTACCGGATCTTCAACCAGGCATACTTCAATCTTTGTTACTTCTTCGCGGTGATTCTTAATTGGTGATACTGTGTCTTCAAAATGCTTTTTGATACGTGGTCTTAATTTTCGCGCTTTCCCGACAAATAACAACTCTCCAGCGGCATTGTAAAACATGAAAATCCCGCCTAGTTCCCGGGTAATCAGGTGAAAATCAGTAAATCCATAAATGTGGCTAAGCTGTGGATCAGCCTGCTTTGTGATGGTTACATCCGGTGTTGGCACGGTAATATTAATCAATAGGCTCACTTCCTCATTATCTATAGGTTTACATCCTATCACATATTATAAAGGGACACCATTTCAATCTATATGAAGTACAATTCACGCAATTTTCGCTATTACGACAAATATTTCAAAAAAAAGGTTAACTTCCCTGATTCAAAGTGGTACTATAGGGGTATGAGGAAGAAATTGGGCACTGAGACATACGTCTTTATATCTACCTCCGTCTATTGTACCCTATGATTGAAACTCTTTTTCATGCTGAATTCTGTTATGTGATCACGACAAGAGTACAGTTAGCAAGAACCCTAGCTTATAGATTGTAGATTCATCATCTAATCGAACCTTGCAGCAAGCAAACCTAGAAAGACCTAGATTCATGATTCACTGTAGATTTTAAGTATCACCTAGAAAGCCTGCAATTATAGTCGTACTGAAGTTAATAGACACACGTAGAAGGTCAGATAGCTATCGATCCTAGAGAGACTAGTCATGCAATACAACTGTAGAAATTATAGCAGCAGTACTATAGAAAATGGATCAAGTTTCACCACCAGGCCCCGGCATACTGCCAGGGCTTTTTTGCGTTTGTGCGAACAACCAACCACACGCTCAGGGAAACAGAGGTATCGTGGTTCTTTCTGCGGGGTTTATAATATGGCAAGATACCAGTAGAGGGAGTGATGGGATGTATTCCGATCTGCAACTGACGGAGGACCGCCCTGTATATATACAAGTCAAAGATTATATGAAGCGATTGATGCTCAAAGGCGGCCTGCAAGCCAAACAAAAGCTGCCCTCGACCCGTGAACTCAGTACACTCATGAAGGTTAGTCGCAGCACGGTCCTGCTCGCTTATGCCGAGCTTGAAGATGAAGGTCTGATCTATGCAGTCAAAGGCAAGGGCAATTACGTCAGTGCCTCCATCGAAACACCTGAGGCAGCAGCGAACTGGGAACTGGACTGGACGACAGAGGTAAGCGAGTACGCAATTCAGGCAGAGCAGTACGATCTGATGAAGCATGGCTCCGGAGCAGAGCGAGGTGAGATATCGTTTACTAGCATAGCGCCGGATGAAAAGCTGTTTGATCTGCACAACGTGAAGCGGGCTTTTTTGGATCGCATGTCACTTGAAGGCGAAGTACTGCTGAATTACGGATATGCGCAAGGATACAGACCGCTGATGAATTATTTACTACGTTATATGGAGAACAAAGGGGTCGACCTCCGTGGCAAGGACATTCTGATCACCAACGGATTCACGGAAGGTTTCGATCTGGTGCTTGGAGCGTTACGCAAAAAAAGCGGAAAAGCGCTCTGCGAGAATCCAACGCACCACACGGCAATCAAAAATCTAAAATTGCACCAGTTCCACCTGACCGGTGTGAACATGGAGCCGGATGGCTTGGACTTGAAGCAACTGGAACATGAACTTGAGGCAAGTCCATATGATCTGGCGTATCTCGTGCCATCCTATCACAATCCAACCGGGATTGTGACGTCCCCTGCGAAACGGGTAGAGATCATCCGGTTGATGAACAAGTATCAGGTACCCATCATTGAGGACGGTTTTAACGAAGAATTGCGATATTCAGGTTCCCACGTATCTCCCCTGATCGCCAGCATGGGCAAAGGCAATGGACTGGTGTATCTGGGCAGCTTCTCCAAAGTCCTGTTCCCAGGTCTGCGGGTAGGTTGGATTATTGCGGATGCGGCGCTGATTGATTATCTGGAGAGTATGAAACGGGCACGCAGCATCCATACCTCCACGCTGGACCAATCGTTATTGTATCAATATCTGAGCAACGGTAATTTCGAGAAATATTTGAAGCGAGCACGCACCGAATATAAGCGAAAATATGAATTGGTTGTTCGTTGCCTGAAACAGTATCTGCCAATGTGCCGAATTTCCGGTGCGGGTGGTCTGCATCTGTTCGTGCAGTTCCCGTCCGAATACAGAACCCGTGAACTGCTGGAAGCCTGTAAAGTGAAAGGTGTAACGTTCACACCTGGGGATACCTTTTATCTGGAACCCGGTCAGGGTGTAAACACGATGCGTCTGGGTTTCTCCAGAGTCAGCGATGAGAATATACGTAAAGGCATTCGCATCATTGGCGAGACAGCAGCTCAAATGAGATAAGGAGGATTTCACATGAAAGTTGGCGTGATTATGGGCGGTACATCTTCAGAGCGGGATATTTCCCTGCTCACCGGACAGGAGATGATTGCAAACCTGAATAAAGACAAATACGAGGTTGTACCCATCGAGCTGAATACCAAGCGCGATCTAATCGACAAGTCAGCGGGGATCGATGTGGCACTGCTTGCCCTGCATGGCAAATACGGCGAAGACGGTACGGTCCAAGGCACATTAGAATCTCTGGGTATTCCCTACACAGGCTGTGGTGTGCTGGCAAGTAGTGTATGTATGGATAAAGACATGTCCAAACAGCTCATGCAGCATGCAGGTGTACTTACAGGAGAGTGGCTACGAGTGAGTCATATTGAGGAACTGTCCTCAACTGCTGTTCAACAATTAACGTACCCCGTGGTGGTCAAACCCAATTCAGGCGGTTCCAGCATCGGTACCCAAGTGGTGAAGGAAGCTTCCGCCCTGCCAACTGCTGTAGAGGCTGCCCTCGCCTGGGATGATACGGTCATGATTGAACAGTATATCGAAGGTGAGGAGATTACCTGTGCCATTCTGGATGGTAAGATGCTGCCGGTGATCTCCATTCGTTCGAGCGCCGAGTTTTTCGATTATGCCTCCAAATATGATGACCACGGGGCCGATGAGCAGGTTGTGCAATTACCTATGGACCTTCACCATCGCGTCGAAGCTGCGGCCTTGGCCTGTTATCAGGTGCTCAAATGTAGCGTCTACGCTCGCGTGGATATGATGATTCGGGAGGGTATGCCGTATGTGCTTGAAGTGAACACGCTGCCGGGTCTTACCCGTAACAGTCTGCTGCCCAAAAGTGCAGCTGCTGCAGGCATTTCTTTTGCAGAGCTGCTGGATACCATTATTGAACTTTCGTTGAAGGAAAGACCCAAGGAGGATACAACATTATGAGCCTGGATGTGACGATTAGACATAGCTCCACTACCGATCTGCAAGATATGGTCATTCTGATGGACCAACTTGGTTATCCCACCACGTACGCCGAGATGGAAGAGCGCTATACCCATATCTCTGCGGACGCAAACTTTACTACACTGGTTGCTGAAGCACGAGGCCGCGTAGTTGGACTGATCGGATTACAGACTTCTTATATGTATGAAAAAAACGGAAGACACTGCCGCATCTTGGCATTGGTTGTACACGACCAGTTCAGGGGCTCAGGCATCGGCCGTCAGCTCATTCTTGAAGCTGAGCAATGGGCAGCCACGCATAACGTGGATTCCTTGTCTCTGAACAGTGGCAATCGCCCAGAACGTGAAGCTGCACATGAATTCTATCGCCAGATGGGCTTTATAGCCGGGAGTACCGGGTTTAGCAAAAAGCCGCAGATTCTACAGCATACTTAACCTGCCGGATGATATGTTATCTCAAATTTCACACCAAAAAGAACGCCCCACTCCGCACATTGGCGAAAAAGGGCGTTCTTCGGTATATATCTATGCCGCATTGATATACTTTTTGATGATTAAGGGATCAATATTTGGCTGACTGCGCACCATCAATCGGAATAATGGCTCCATTGATAAACGGTGCTTCGCCGGACAGCAGGAAGGCAACGAGACGCCCTACTTCCTTCGGTTCACCCAAGCGCTTCGCCGGGTTGTCCTTCACGAACTCTTTGGATGCTGACTCCCAGTCATTCGGATTGATCTGTTTGAACGAACCGATGACCATATCTGTCAGAATGGCTCCGGGTGCAATTGCATTAACGCTGATCCCATGCTCGGCGTATTCAATCGCTGCATCTTTGGTCATGCCGGCTACGGCATGTTTGCTCGCTCCGTAGGCAACCAGGTTTGGCACGGCGCGAATCCCTCCAACAGAGGACGCGTTCACGATGTAGCCTTCGCCCTGTTTTTTCATCACAGGTAGAACATGCTTCAACCCGAAAAATACACCCTTCAGATTGATGTCGATAACTTTATTAAACATCTCCGTCTCGTAGTTCTCGATCAGGTTTTGCTTGCCTTCAATGCCTGCATTGTTGAAAAATGCATCGATACGCCCAAATTCATTGACCGTATCACTAACATACTTCTTCACAGCTTCTTCGTCCGATACGTCACCTTCAATTAACAGAAATTCGGCATGCTGTACCTCTTCCGAGATCACACGCTTGGTCTCTTCCAGCGCCTTCATGTTCACATCCACTAGGGCAAGTTTGGCCCCTTCACGTGCAACTTCCACAGCAGCCGACCGTCCGAGACCGGAGCCACCGCCTGTAATCAGTACCACTTTACCCGCAAATCGTTCAGTCATAATCCATAGACCTCCCTTTGCTGTTTTGACATCCTCCATACGTAAATACCCATTTCTTCATTTGCTCTAATCTAACGGGGATCAGTTACAGCCATCATCTCAACCGGATTAGTATGCTTCCGTATTGGCCCTGACATTCGTCCTCAGGACTTCATAGCCTCATAGGCTGCAAGTAATTCCCTTACTTCTACTCCGTTGATCTTCATCCCGTTCACTTGACACTGTTCCAACTGTACTCCAGATAGATCGCAATCGATAAAACGACTTCCCCCAAGATCACAATGCGCCCACTGCATGGGTACACGGTCAGATCCAAGATGTGTGTCCTGGAATTGAACGCCATTCAAAGCACAAAATTCAATCTTGCTATCAGTTAGGCGTAAATCAGCTAGCAATATATTGGTCATATTTAAATTGGTAAATTTGCTTCCACTCAGGTTGCAGTCGGTAATCCGACTATTGGTCAGATTACTGGTGCTGTATCGGACTGAGTCCAGATTAGCTTGAACATATTCAACCACCGACTCACCCGAGTCCTTGGCTAATGTCTCATCACATGTTGGATCAAAAGAATCAACGGACATATTCTTCTCATATACAAACTCATCCTCAGATGCATAGATACAAACATATCCCATTTTTTCGTAAAAATGATGATTATCCAGTTGCCGACCTGAGGTCTCCAGCTTCCAGGTTTCAATCTGCGGAAATTCAGCCTCAATAAGCCTCATGACTTGAGTTCCCACGCCACGGCCCTGGCATACGGGTTCAATATAGATCTTATCGATCCTGGCATGTTTTCGTCCAAGCACGTTAACACTCACTCCGCCAATAGCGCATCCATCTGATTCTACAACATAATAATCCCATTCACGGATCACGTAACGATGCATGCGAACTGACGAATAATCAGGCGGGCATAGATTGTTATCGATATCCTTCTCATTATCCGCCCAGACTTTTATGACATGATCAAAAGCACGAGTGCAAATCTCTGTAAGTACAACAGCATCTTCCTGCTGTGCTCGTCGTAAGCGAATTTCAGAATGTATCTGCTTCGGTTGCACTGGTTCGGTCTTTACTTTGAGCAGTTCAAAATAATCGTAGTTCTCCTGATCCACAAGTTTCCTGCGAGAGATATAACGAAAACCCGCATGCTCCAGAACTTTGCGTGACGGCTGATTGAAGGGCTTCACAATGCCCACAATTCGATCCAGCAAGGTATGCTCAAATAAATATGCTGTTAGGGCATGCACCGCCTCTGAGATATATCCTTTATTCCGGTAATCCCGGGAGATGGCGTAGGCCACTTCACGGTCATCACGATCCAGCAGTTCATTTGGAAATACGCCACACCAACCAATGATACGCTGATCTTTATTGTGTACAACAGCAAGCAGGATGCGTACATCTTCCGGGTTGAACTGTTCGTAACTGCCAACGACAAATTGTAAGAATTCGCGCAACTGCTCCTCGGTCATCTTCCAATCTGGCAGGACATCTGTGATTTCAGGTTGTTGGGTTAATGCATACACGGCAGCCTGATCTTCAAGCGTAAATGGACGCAACGTAACGGAGTTTGAATGGGTGAATAATTGACTTTTCATATACAACACCTCTGGGGATTTATTTAGGATGAAACGACAAAGAGGAGCACCTCCAATAGAGGCACTCCCCGATCCGTTTCATCATTTCAGAAACGCCGAAGCTCCTCGTAATGGGTCAAAAGGACACACGTATCCCGTTCATGGTCTAACGGAATTTTTGCGGTGTTCTTTTCACGATCATTACGAGAAATCTGGCATACTCTGAAATCCCCTCTCATACTAAGGATTACTTATAACGTCTCACTTAAGGACGGTCAATGTAAATCCAGCCTGTTTCTTGTTCCTTATCTACAGTAGCTCCAAGGGATTCAGCCATAAAGCGCAGCGGCACATACGTCTTGCCGTCTTTGCCTACATAAGCGGATTCCACCATGGTTACTTCTTTACCAGCAACGGTTGCCTTCTTGGAACCTACGGTCAGGACAATCTCATCACCAGTGATGTCGTCAATGACAACGATTTGGTTCGAGCCTTTGGTCCATTTCACTTCAGCATCCAATTCTTCAGACACGTAGCGAAGCGGTACAAATGTTGTGTTCTTCACAGTGATCGCCCCAGCGTATTCATCATCCGGGAAGAGCACTACACTTTTACTCGTGATCCCAGCCTCATCTTTCAGCAATTGGTATGCGAGTGAATTGGAATCAAAATTGCGCAGCATCTGTCCAGGCGTAATATCATCCTTCATCAGATCCATAACGCCACCCGATACATCCACTTCATCAACTGCAACTGTGCCACCGATATTCCACTGTTCACTGTCTCCACTTACGGTTACAGATTTTACCGGCAGATCCTCAGAAGCAGGCAGCGCTACTTTCAGTTCAAAGTTTTGCTTGCGAATATCCAGTTTGCTGTCGAGATAGAAGTCCAATTTCAGTTTGGTTTCTGTGCCAAAGACCGTTTTGAATTCAGGGGTCTCATTCAACAGGTTGTTCAGCTCCTGATCATAATTGACCAGCATACTGTCCAGTCCTACTTTGATGATGGCATACAGAGACGCAACGGCTTCATCTTTCGATTCAGGAACGATCGAATTCAGCGTGTCGTCTCCCCCACCTTCTACCTCATTCACTGCTTCCAGTACAGGGTAGAACACATCGTACAGATCGCCAATCAGATCTTTCAGTCCTTGCTCATCCTTCGAAATACTCGTCAGGAACGGTTTAACCATGGCAAGCATCTCTTCACCACTAACTTCCAGATGCAGCTTGGAGAGGCTAAGTGCTTCGCCATTCACGGATTCCTGTACCGGTGTTACGGAGATGTTCTTCGGATTGGACAGATGCTTCAGGACAAAAGAGAACAGTCTCGGGGAAATTTCCTCGAGTTGTTTCTCCAGAGCCTTCGTATCTACCATCGGAAGCGCCTGTGCATCCTGGAACGTATCCAGAGACATGTACAGCGGTTTCTGGGCTCCGTCCAGATCAATGACCAATTGGGACTCATTCATGGACACGTGGAAAGGTAACTTTGTTCCCTCCATGCTCAGTGTACCTTTGATCGATGCTGTCTTCGCATCTTTCATTTTGGCTTGATCAATATCCAGGGATATGGAGTTAATAAGTTCGATCATTTCAAGGTCTTTTTCTGTAGCAAATTCCTTAGCCGGTTCTATGTTTATATTCATGGATTGTCTGGATTCACCGGACTTGATACTCGCGCCATTGGCCATTGCTTTGCCAACGTCTACTCCACCCACAGCCTGACATCCTGTAAGAACAACCATTAAAAGTACTAGTGGCACTGCCATCCATTGGACTAACTTCCGATTCGTAATATGAACTCCTCCTTAGAAAAATATGGTTCATTTCCATTATGAAGGTATAGGTAATTCTTGTAAACGGATACGCAAAAAAATAAACCAAAAGGCCGGAGCATGTCCGACCTCTGGTCTATCTATATTTCAGCATATCGTATGTTTCGATAAAACATCCTGCTTCATTGTGCAATGCTGGGAGTTATTCTTGCTCCTGATCTTCTGCAAGTTTCTCATCCGTTTCTTCATCTTCCGCAGTTGCGGGAGTCTCGAATTGATCCGGCTCGTCCTCTTGAATCGCTTTATTCTCTTCGTTCTGATCCTGTGTCATATCGCATTCCCTCTCTTCTACCGGATTGTCATGTCATCAAGGCCTGAGCCTTGTGTCTATCAATAACCCGAATAGGCGTAGTTCAAACCTGCCTCAGTGTCGGCCTGACATTTTCCATCATAATTTTAGTGCTCATTTAGAAAACATAAAAGATGATGCCGTTCCCACTTGCAGCCGTGGCCTGAAACAAGGCCTGGACATCATCCACAGTCTGAACGATCTCCTGAAATGTCTCTTCCGCGTCCCAATCTTCCATGACAGGATAGACACCTTCAGCGATCATCTGGTCCAGACTATACCGCTGCTTTAATTCTTCCGGTGTGAGTTGCTCCAATGCCATGTAGGCTTCCAGCACCTGCTCGTTACTAAGCAAAAACAGATCCATGTCCGAATAGTTTCCCAAGTACTGCTCACCTGCGAGAGGCACCACATATCCCAGGGGCGGCTCCCCTTCTATTAAGTTACCGTTCAGTGTGAATTGAAGCATCTGCCACGTTTTATCAATATCCAGATCCACTCCACAATCATGCACACTAACCTCGCCTGACTTGATGGATTCAACTAGCTCCTTCGTTACCACAAGATATCTGCCGGACATTCCCATACCGCTACCCCTCCTGTGTAATTCCTTCTATTGTTCCCCATTAACCGTGCTTGTTGGTTCAGAATCGGGGTAATCCCTATCAAGGAGGGCGTATACATGAAAAAATTTGATTACAGTCTCAATTATGATGAGTTGGATCTGCGCAAACATCCTGAGTTGTACACCGTAGGCCGGGGCGAGCAGGGTGTTCTGATGGTAGAGCCGTACAAAGGCGAGATTCTGCCACACTGGCGATTCAAAACACCCGAGATTGCGACGGAGTCATCGGAGAAGATCTATGAGCTATTTTTGGAGTATAAGAAAAAGGGAGATTTCGTCGGTATGGATATGGCTCGCAAATTTCTCCAGATGGGTTATACACGGGCCAGACGGTATACAAATCACAAAGGAGGACGCAAATACTCAAAGGAGGATGGCTCAATCTTGCCCTATCAGAATGATAAGGTGAAGGCAGAAGCCGCGGCTATATTCAAAGCACAATGGGAGATTGCGAAGACCGATCCAGACTATGTAAAAATGAAGAAGGAGCATCGGGAAAAGTACGAGTCTGATGAAGCGTAGGATCAACGGTGAAAAGATTGACTTATGGAAACATTTGTCTCAGAATCGATCTTGTTACTGTACATTTTCAACCATTAAATTGGAGAAGAGAGGCGCATCCGATTATGACAGATTCGTTCATCCACTTAAACACAGGCCAGAATATCAGTATCAACGAATCCACCCAACTTCAGGTAACCATTCAATGTACATCATCTCCTTCTCCCTTGGATGTTAGCTGCTTTATAGTGAACGAAGAGGGAAAGGTCCCATCTGACGACTACTTTGTATTTTATAATCAGACGGCCGATCCCCATCAAAGTGTACTTTTGCAACAGGCAGAGGAACTGAAATCCTCTTTTGTACTGGATACGAATCAATTACGGCAGGCCCCTGTGGAAAAATGTGTGTTTACGGCTACTCTGGATGCGGGAGGTACTTTCGCCGATGTTCAGGCATGTCAGGCGATTGTACAAGCTGGTTCCCAGCAGATCACCTATGAGATCACAAAGGTCACTGCGGAAACAGCACTTATTCTCATTGAAATCTATAAGTATCGTGACGGGTTCAAAGTTCGTGCGATTGGACGAGGTTTCTTTGGTGGATTGCAGCCGCTGGCAGAGTCATTCGGTGTTGAAATTGAGAGTAACGACACCTCGGAAGCCGAACAAGTTCTTCTCACGGCACAAGCTGAAGTAGCAGCGGCCTCTCCAGAAGTCTTGGCACCTGTTGCCGCACCAAATACGAATCATCCGCCGCTTAACCTGACCAAGATCGATCTCCTCAAGCGTAAAGTAACCCTGTCTCTGCAAAAGAAAAAGATCGAACCTATACAGGCACGTGTTGCTGTCGTATTTGATGCGTCAGGCTCCATGTACCATCTGTATCGCAAAGGCATCGTGCAAGAAGCCTTCGAGCGTATCCTGGCAATTGCATCAGCGTTTGATGATAACGGTGAGTTGGACGTCTGGTTCTTCGCCAAAGACTTCTTGCGTGCACCTAGCGTCACCGCCAGGGATTTCGAGAATTATATTGAACGCACATATACGCTGGGAAGCAAAGGCGGTACCAATAACGAACCTCCTGTGATGCAGGATGTCATTCGCAAATACACGATCGAGGAACCCGATGTGAATATTCCAACGTATATTATCTTTTTTAGCGATGGCGGAGTCAGTCAAAAAGGGAAAATCATGCGGCTTATTACCGAAAGTTCAACCAAAAACCTGTTCTGGCAATTCGTTGGCCTAGGACAAGCCAATTACGGTATTCTGGAGAAACTCGATGACATGACTGGACGTTTCATCGATAATGCTGACTTTTTTGCTCTCGACGACATTTCCAAGATCAGCGATGAAGAATTGTACGATCGTCTCCTCACTGAATTTCCAGGTTGGATAAAGGAAGCTCGGGCCAAAGGCATTTTGGCCTAAAGCTTTTACCCTATACCCCTAATCAGGCTTGTACTTTTTCTGGTTTAACACCCTCGGAACGTGGACGGAGCATACTTCCTACGATTCGCAACATGGACTTGCGTGGTATGAGGCGGGTGAACTGTGCTGTCCAATAATTCCTGGCCCCTGGCACAGCATAAGGTTTGCCTGACTCCAGTGCCCTCATGGCTACGGCCACGACATGCTCAGGTGTATCACGTTTGCCCACCGAGGCTTCATCAGCACCCACTACATCAAAGAACGAGGTCTCGGTTGAGCCTGGGCATAGTGCCAAAAACTGAACGCCACGCTTCCTGTTTTCTTCGTATAATGCCTCTGTAAAAGAAAGTACAAATGCCTTCGTCGCTCCATACACAGCCATATACGGATCAGGTTGAAAGGCAGCCGTCGACGATACATTAATGACAGCACCATTTTTCTTCTGTAACATGCCTGGCAAGAAAAGATGCGTCATGTTCGTCAAGGCGAGCACGTTCAACATAATCTCCTCCTGTTGCCGGGAACCATCCAGTTGTTCAAAACATCCATGGGTAGCAAATCCCGCATTGTTGATCAGCATATCGATGTGTATTCCCCGATTCTGACATTCCTCGTATACGTTCTGAGGTGCCTCTACTTCGGAAAGATCCGATACGATTACCTCAGCCCTTACTTGATATGTACGTTCTATACGTTCTGCCAATTGATTCAGTTTGGACTCTGTTCTAGCCACCAGCACGATATTTTTACCCTTAGAAGCCATCTCGAGTGCAAAAATTTCCCCAATACCTGAAGAAGCACCTGTAATAAGTACCCATTGATGCTGTTCCTTTATCATCTCTCATCCATCCTCTGTATATGATTTGAACACTTGTTTTCATCAGGAAACACTGTTTCTTTATAGAATCATCGTAACCAAAACCCATGACGCTGTCAAATGCATTTGTTAAATTTGAATCTAGAACGGGGTGCTTACTTACTAAACTCGGATTAAATTGACGTTATCTGGCGTAAAACAGTAGAATGACCTTAAGAAAAGGAAACGTAGTTTCTGTTCAACAACAATACGGTTACGAGGATGAAATCAATGAAGGATCTTAATTCGGGTTCCACGGAATCTGCACATACGGTAACAACCTTTCAGGAAGCCAGACTGCAGCACTCGGATAATCTGCGGCAAAATATTGTGCATGCTGCTGCTGCTTTACTGCAAGAGCATGGACCAGAAGCCGTCACGGTACGCCGTGTAGCTGAACGCATGGAGTGCTCCACCAAAATCATATATAACCTCTTCGGAAAAAAAGAAGGGTTAGCCAAACATCTGTATCTAGAGGGATGCTCCCTCATGGCCCAGCGTTTTGAAGCTATGCCCCGGCAGGCATCGTTCGAACAATATTTCCGTGATCTGGCCTACGTCTACTGGGACTTCGGCATTTCTCAATCCAGCTTTTATCAGCTGATGTTTGGAGGATCTTTTTCCGAATTCAAACCAGATGGAGAGACCTTACAGGGAACAGCAACTGCACTGAAACAAGTGTCTGCCTTGGTTGAGGTAGCGATTGAACAGGGAATGCTTCAGGTGCAAGATCCCCTGCTTGCGGTTCGGATGATCTGGGCTCCCTTACACGGTGTTATTCATCTGTATTTGGGAGGCCATATTGAGAGCGAAGAAGCTGCCAAAACCCTTTATGATCATACGTTGTCGATGGTTATACACTCCCTTGTGAGTACATCTGTGAATGGATAAGCATTAAATCTGTGGTGTTTTAGATACTTTCAGAAGATAAACGAAAAAGGAGCAGCCCCATTGGCATAATACGCCTAGGGCATGCTCCTTTATTTGGTTGACTCATCTAGTTCCGTAACGGTTTCAGTCGATTAACGTGCCTCTTCGTTCTCAGCTTCCCAACGTGCAATTTCTTTACGCACGATAGGAGCGACTTCTTTACCAAGCAGTTCGATCGCTCTCATGACCTCGTTGTGCGGCATGGTTCCGAGTGGGGTGTGTAACATGAAGCGTGTAATCCCAACTTCTTTGCGTAGGTAAATAATTTTCTGAGCTACGGTATCCACATCACCTACATACAATGCACCTTCCAGGCTGCGCGCCGCATCAAATGTAGCACGGCTGTAGTGTCCCCAGCCACGTTCACGACCCAGTATGTTCATGACCGCTTGCGCTGGCGGGAAGAATTTCTCCACGGCTTCGTCTGTTGTATCGGCAATGAAGCCGTGAGAGTGAGAAGCAACGGTCAGTTTGGAAGCATCATGTCCCGCATGTGCAGCTGCTTTCTTGTACAGTTCCACCAGTGGTGCAAATTGCACCGGACGGCCACCGATAATGGCAAGCACCAGTGGCAAACCGAGCAATCCTGCACGAACCACGGATTCCTGATTACCGCCACTGCCAATCCATACCGGAAGCTTTTCCTGTACCGGGCGTGGGTAGATGCCCAGATTGTTAAAGGAAGGACGGTGTTTGCCTTCCCAGGTTACTTTTTCCGAATCACGCAGTTTGAGCAGCAAGTCCAGTTTCTCATCGAATAACTCATCGTAGTCGTTCAGATCATAGCCAAACAATGGGAACGATTCGATAAATGATCCCCGCCCTGCCATAATCTCTGCACGTCCGTTCGAAATGCCGTCCAGTGTCGCGAAATCTTGATATACCCGTACCGGATCATGCGATGACAGCACGGTTACCGCACTCGTCAAGCGAATATTCTTGGTCTGTGAAGCTGCGGCCGCCAGAATGACAGCTGGTGATGAAGCGGCGTAGTCAGCACGATGATGTTCTCCCACGCCATATACATCCAGACCCACCTGATCTGCCAAAACAATCTCTTCAACAACATCCCGAATACGCTGCGCATGACTGATAAGTTCTCCTGTTTTTACATCCGGATTCGTCTCCACAAATGTACTAATTCCGATTTCCATTGTCTGTTCCTCCCTGTTATGAAGCGATCCGTTGTTCATCTTACCTATTGTAAGTAGATCACCTTTTGTTATGTATCTTAATATTGAACTATTTTAATGAAAAACACAAGTACCCCCTGTTTCCAGAGGGCACATTTATGTTTATTTTCTATAGATTACAGCTTATCTATACTTAGTTCCATCAGGTTGGCATTAATTACAACACCGGTCTGTTTCATAAAATTAAATCCCAGAATTCCGTCAATCTCCAAACCATAATCCATATTTCCTATTTCAACTTGAAAATCATTAATCGTTGTTCCTTCTGAAATTTTCATCGAGGACCTCTCATGCCAACATATCGTTCTCTTGCCACAACTTCTGGACGTGAAGTGTGAAAAAAGCAGTATTCCCGTCTGGGATCTTCCTGATGCAATTCACCATAACGTTTTAGTGCCTTTGTAGAATCATCAAATGAATCAATCACTGCCATCTCTTCAATGTAACGCTGGCCTTCTCTAGAGTACGCCTTGGTTGCCTCAAAAACGACCCACTCATTAGGGAATCGCTCCTGAACTTCCTTCCATTGCATAGTGACATCTCCAGACCATTAGATAGAAATATTATATCATGTGGAAACAGTATTCCACGGGCTGAAATTCTAAAATACATAGATTTTTAGAGAATTGCCTGTAAGTCTATTATTTCTTCCTCCCGATGTACAGCAGATGAGACGAGATTCCCAATATGGAAGGGTCTTTGGCGGCTTCAATCATATATTGCATAAGTTCATCATACTCGCCACGCTCTTTCCAGTATTGCTGCTGCTCGTCCGTAAACATCGCTCTAAGGCTGGATGAACCAATCAAATCAACGGTTTCAAATCCATGTTGCTCCATGAAGGGTGTAACGTCCTGAATATTAAAATAGTATGCTCCCGTAAATCGTCCTTGATCCTGATGATCGAATATACCATTTTCCACAAAAGAACGGATGGCTGCCATGTTATCATTCGGCTTCCAATGCTGCGGGGATTGCAGCGAATTGATACTCATGCGCATTCGGCTCTGCATGGCTACAAACACCACGCCCCCTCGCTTGGTCACACGGTACAGCTCCTGTACAGCAGCCGTGCGCTCTTCGTCTGTCTGCAGATGGTATAACGGCCCCAGCATGAGGGACGCATTGTACGTCTCGTCAGCCATACCAGAGAGCGAAGTGGCATCGAGAACATGGAACCCATCGAATTGCTGTGTCAAACCAAACTCCTGAGCCTTTTGCCTCGCAGTATCCACGGAGGAAGGTGTCAGATCCGATAAAGTGACCTTGTACCCCAGCTTCGCAAGCTCAATGGCATACTTCCCTGGTCCTGCGCCATTATCCAGAATACAACCAGTAGCGGGGAGATGTTCCCTGATGTAATGCATGTTAATGATGAATTCAATTGGTTCCCGCTCCAGTCTGCCCCACTCATCAAACCCGGAATAATATTCAATAATGTGATCTCTCTTCATCGCTCTGACACCTGCCCTTTTCTTATATGTAGACTACTCATCCATGTTCAAAAAAATTAAATTCCAACCAGTATATATCTACTAAATATTTCCTGTCAAACAAAAAACGTTCAATTCCCATTGAATGCGGAACTGAACGTTTCTCGATCTTATATCTTTTTCACAAACTCAGACTTCAGCTTCATCGCACCCAAGCTGTCAATCTTGCAATCAATATCATGATCCCCATCAATCAGGCGGATATTCTTCACCTTCGTGCCCTGTTTGACTACAAGCGAGCTACCTTTTACCTTCAGATCTTTAATGACGGTAACGGTATCGCCATCACTTAGTACATTTCCGTTGGCATCGCGGATTACTTTTGTATCCTCTGCGTTATCATTGTCTGCTTCCAAAGACCATTCATGCGCGCACTCTGGGCAAACCAACAGGTTACCATCCTCGTACGTGTACTCTGAATTACATTTGGGGCAGTTAGGCAAATTAGACATATGTATTAAACTCTCCATTCTACGATTGGCATTCCCGCAAGTATACGGGATTTCGACGGTATATTCCATACGCTTGGTCACTGCATGGATGGATTTAAACCAAATTTAAGGTTCATGCATCCCTCACTTTAAGGGTAACTACTTATGATGTAACTATTAGATACGCACTACACATACATGAATTTTAATGTCTCTATGAATGTTATTATACTTAAAACCAAAGGAGTTACTACTCATGTCCTCATATGTTTTCCCTGTGCAAATGGCTTTTTTGATCTTTGTTGTTGCGGCCATGTTTTTGCTGGTGCCGTGGTTGATCTACGGGTATCGTAAAGACGGTTTCTTCAGCTGGTCACGGTTTGGCATCAGCTTTTCGTTTATCTTTTATATTCTGGCCGCCTATTGCCTCGTCATTCTCCCGTTTCCGACTACGCGAGATACCTGTACGCAGCAAGCCGCTGACACGATCTACTACAATCTGGTTCCATTCACTTTTGTCAAAGACATCATGAAGGAAACACCCATTGTATGGACCCAGCCTTCCAGCTATCTCAGCATGATTCAAGGAAGAGCCTTTCTGCAAGTATTGTTTAACGTCCTGCTTCTCATGCCGCTGGGTGTATATATCCGTTATTTTTTTCAAAAGAGATCATTCTGGAAGTACGCCCTGCTTGGTGGATTCGGGCTCTCCTTATTCTTCGAGATCACTCAAATCACCGGATTCTACGGGTATTATAATTGTCCTTACCGCCTCTTCGATGTAGATGATCTGTTATTGAATACTTCGGGAGCAGTCATTGGATTCTTCACAGCGCCCATCCTGCTTGCTTTATTCCCATCACGTGCAAGCATTCAGGCGAAGAGTGAACAGATCGTGGAGCAAAACCGAGTGTATACTATGCCTCAATTGCTCGCGTTAATTATTGATGGAGTCGTTGTTGTCTTCCTTTCGAATCTGATATCAATCTTCACAGCATCTGATGTGATCAGTGATGCGCTAAGTACATCCATTGCTATGGTCATTGTACTGTTCTTCATACCTTGGGTGCGAAATGGGGTAACTCCAGGCTCGGCCATCTTGCGATTCCGCTATGTGAATCGTCAGACTGGCACACCTACCAGTGAATCGTTATTCAAAAGATTTGCCGCACTCTATGTTCCATGGCTGCTCGTTACGATCATTCGCTTGGTCAACGTTTATGCTTTTTCAGGTCATCAGGATGTTATGCTTCAGCCTTATCAAATGTGGATCTCACTGGGGACATTCGGCATCTATATGTTAGTCTACGCCGTGCTCTTTGTTCATGTCTTGATCGTGCTCTTCTCCCGTGGAAAACGTTCCTTCTACTTCGATGAGGTGTCCCGCACACGTGCCTCTCGTAAATAATGTTTGGAGTATAACGGCACAATGTACCTCTTCAGTGCTTACGTTCTGCTTATTATTCAGCCGGATTACAAAAAGAGGACGTTCATTATGAGATGAACGTCCTCTTTTGATCGGGCGCATAGCAGTTATTCAGAGTATCCATTCAAATAATCAGCCTGGATTATAACCCTAACAGCTCTCGCTTGGCTGCATCCGGATCATGTACAACCTCAATCTCATGGTTAAAGATTAGTGTCGCACGATCCTGCTCATATTCAGGCCAGTTCACACCTGGAACTTCAGGTTGGCCATTCTTGGCAAAGGAAATCCAGGCATCCTGTACCTTGAGGGCAAGTGCCGCCGCGGCTTCATCCGGCTCCGCATTCATGAATTTGAGGACATGCAGTGTATTAAACACAAAGAACATTTCGATGCTGTGAATCGCTCTTTTTAACAAGGGATGTTTCGGCATCACCCAATCAAATCGATACATCCACACCGGAGCATACTTCTGCTGTGCCGCAGCATATTGCAACGCTGACCGCCAGAAGAACATATCGGTCATGACTTGGGCTTGTCCATCTGCCGTTTTTGGATAACTATCCGCGATGGCTACCCGGTTCTCCAGATCTGGCGTCATAAAGTCTACGCCCTGAACCATATCGATCTCTTTTGAATAAGGCACATGTGGCTGGATGAACAGTGCACCCTCGTGTAATGTCGTACCAATCAGCACCGGAATATCCTGCGCTGAGCCTTCACTCACTGCCTGAAGTGGCATCTGTGGTAGTGTATTCCCATCCAACACAGGTTGGAACAACATTGCCATACCTGCTCCGCTCTGCTGTTTGACCGTTTCACCCGCTGCAATAATCTGCTCTACAGGAATTGTATTTAACTTCTGCAGGTTGTCCCGGTCCACCCCAAGAATCTTTAACATCCCTTCCCGCAACGCTGAAGCTTGCTCTGCCGGCATGAACTGGGATGCACCGCTCTCCATAATGGCACGTTGGAACAGTCCTTTGGCCGCTGGCATCGCCATCAGTGCTGCAATACTCATGCTGCCTGCTGATTCGCCGAACACCGTAACTTGATCCGGGTTACCACCAAAAGCAGAGATATTATCCTTCACCCACTGTAATGCCGCAACCTGATCCAGCAGACCTGCATTGGATACATATGAATCACCTAATGGAGCCATATGCAGGAATCCCAAAGGTCCTAATCGGTAGTTGATCGTCACAACGATGACGTCCCCCCGAACCGCCAACTGTGTACCATCATACATCGGCTGGCTACCCGAACCTGACACGAAGGAACCGCCGTGAATCCATACCATGACCGGCAGTGGTGTTGCTCTTTTTCCCTTAGGTGCCCAGATGTTCAGATATAAACTATCTTCTGACTCATTCGGAATTTCTGTCTGGCCTTCTGGTTGATGATTTCGTGGTTGTATATTCTCAGGTCCAAATTGAGTGGCCTGTCTGATTCCATCCCATGACTCGGGCTGTACCGGAGCCTTGAAACGCAGCTCACCTACCGGAGGTTTCGCATAGGGAATGCCTTTCCATACACTTGCGTCGTGCAAAAGTTCGCCTTGAACGGTACCATATGTCGTTTGAACCTGAAGTTCTCTCATGCCACTTCTACTTCCTCTCCGTAAATAGGTTGAATTAATGAGTATGTGCATATCATGTGTACTTATTTGAGTATAGTTTGTAATCATACGCATTTACAACTTTACCCAACTCTAGCCTCCCCTGCTACGTTTCACGTGGAACTTTATGGGGTGGATGATCTGATACATATCTTTAAGATGAACACCAAAAAGGCCACCCATTAAGCAATGTCATCAAGTTTAACTTGTCTTAATGGCATTGACCCTTAGAGTAACCCTTTCCTTTTTACCATCCAAATAACTACCCTTCTACAGGATAACTTACCGTAAACTCAGCACCCTCAATCCATTCGCTCGTAA
The DNA here is from genome assembly GCF_045040715.1 of Paenibacillus sp. FSL H7-0942. NCBI lineage: Bacteria > Bacillati > Bacillota > Bacilli > Caryophanales > Paenibacillaceae > Paenibacillus > Paenibacillus sp. FSL H7-0942. The sequence continues at coordinate 6,793,694 of NZ_CP150279.1, forward strand.
CAAAGTTCCGCCCCTTTACAACCACTCGATCCTTATAAACCTCCACATGAAGCCCTTCACTGCCCTCCAGATGTTCATCCTGATCCGTCCATAGATACCCTACAGACGACGCATTGAACATGGTTGGCATGTGGCCTGCACCATCGTACATCGTATGCTGTGCTTCCAGTTGCCAATGGGTATGACCGGAGAAGAGAATCACTTGCGGGTAATTGGCCAGAACGGCCTTGAGTTCAGCATCCTGATTCACACCATACCATCCCTGTTCCTTCGACGATCCTGCTACCGTATCCATAAGCGGCTGGTGTAAGAACAGGAAAATGGGATGATCTGGCGTTGCATGCTCAGACAATTTCGCATCCAGCCACTCCAATTGTTCGAACGACATATCGCAATCCTTCGGATGAGGTTGCTCGGTGCCCAGGAAAATATAATGATACCCATCAATCCAGTGATCGTGGTAAGAGCCCTTCATGCCTGTTGTCTCTTCAAAATCACTTAATCGGCGCTGCCATAACCCTGCGACTGTAATGGGGTTCACTCCTGAAGAGATCGGTCCCCCGTCTTGGCCCTCCTGCTCCGAAGTTACAGCAGACAACGTATAGGTCCCGACGGATAGTTTCTCAATTAGTGCAGCTGATTCAGCAGCGGTTTGTTTTGTGACCAGCTCTATATCTGCTTCCTGCTCCAACAACTCGGCTACTTCACCTTCTTTCATCTCAAGCAAAACGATCGGCGGATCTTGCCATACCACGGCTCCAATATCATGGTTACCTACCGTGTACCGGATGTCCGGCAAACTCTCCGCATGCTGCTTCCATATGCGTTGCAACTCACGATATTCGCTCGGCAGCCCCCGATCCGTCACATCGCCCACATGCATAATCCCGCTGCTCCCCTGACTAAATGTAGCTATGTCGGCTAATGCTTGGTCCAGATGCCGGTTATGAATATGGTCTGCCTCATCTCGCACATGTGTGTCCGTAATGACCTGGAAGCTAACAATAGGTTGCTCCGGTGTATGTTCATTTCCCATCAAGAATCACTCCATTTCAGTCCAATAATGCCAATCAGAATAAAAAAGATCCAGACCATCGACGTGAGCCGCAGACGTTCACCAAAAAAATAATGCCCTACGACACCAATGAGCGTAATGCCCACGCCAGACCAGATCGCATAGGCCACAGCCAGCGGCATATACTTCACTGCAAAGTTGAGAAACGTAAAACTTGCGCCATAACAGACAAACATCAACACCGAAGGCCATAACCGCGAGAATCCATCCGATACTTTCAGCAAAATGGTAGCGCTCAGCTCCAGCCCGATGGCCAGTGCCAGTAGTACCCAGCCCAAGTAGGCGTGACTGTTTGTCATCGATTCAGCCCACCATTCAGCAATTCATGGAAGGATTGAATCGTTCTATCCGCCAAGCGGATTTTTCCCGGTTCTCCAATGCCCATCCTGTACCCCGCACCAGCGGTTCGTGCCATCTCCATGTCTCCGTCCGTATCTCCAATGACCACGGTATGCTGCACGGATACACCCAACCGTTCACAGGCAAGCAGTAGCATATCGGGAAAAGGTTTGCCCCGCTCCACCAGATCTGTACCAATCACCACGTCAAAAAAGGAATCCAGTCCCATCCACTGTAAATGTTTAATTGCACTGGGTGTATCATCTGCCGTCACGACACCCATAGCGACACCTTCGCTACGGCACTGTTCAAGGAATTCTTGAACTCCCGGTAACGGACGTGCCGGACGATGCTGCTCCATCTCTTCCTCCGCTCGCGCCAAACACTCCCGGACCATAATCTTGGCTTCCGCCCAGCTGAGACCCGCACGATATCCATGCCACGTCAGCACAGCATACACTTCATCCATCGTGCCCATCGCAAGTGGCCCCCGCACATCATACCCATTCATTCGGCCTTGGTCATCGTGGAATGTACCCCAGATCTGTGGGAATTCATCTGTGTCGATACGGAGTCCTCTGGTCGCTAACTGTTCTCTGAAATCGTTCAACACACAATCAGTCCAGAACCCCCACATGCCCGTAAAATCAAGTAATGTCCCGTCCTTGTCGAACAAAACGGCTTCAATCGGATTTGGTAATCCGTCTACATACGTTTCATCTTGCATTGGTCAAACTCCTTGTCTACAATCTTTATGAACGGAAAGGACGGTACAACATGTACCGCCCTTTCCGCGTGAGTTACTTATAGTGATTAGTGATACGTTATGTTTACAATCTGGTCAGGTTCACGACCGAGTCTCTTGGAAACAGTTCTTGTCGATATCGTTATTTCGTTACACGATCCAGTTCCTTCTGTGCTTTCTCTTTCGCTTCCTTCAGCGCTTGTTCCGCTGGCATATTATTGATCTGTACCTGATCAGCTGCATCTTTTAAAGCATCATTGATCTTGCCACCCGTTGGATCCTGGAAGGGAGCCGAAGCGTGAGCTGCCTGTTGCAGTGGTACGGTGATCTGCGGATTTTCCTCACTGAACTTCATGAACTCTGGATCTTGTTGAGCAGATTGACGTACTGCGATATATCCGGTGTTCATGGACCATGAAGCTGTGTTTGAAGTCTCAGAGAAATACGTAAGCCATTTGTATGCTGCCTGTTGTTGTTCAGGCGTTGCAGCTGACGGAATACCTGCCGAAATGGCACTTGCTACCGGTTTTCCTTCACCAATACCTTCCCAGCCTGGTTGTTGCATTGCAGCGACTACGCTAAAATCCAAGTCACCTTGGTCACCACTAGATCCGGTGTAACCTGCTGCTTTATTTTTCATCACATCATCAATCGTTTTGTACCAGTACTCCCAGCCCTGACCTCCATAATGAATGCCCATAATCTTGTCTTCGTTGATCCATTTACGGAACAGGTCCCATGTCTCGATCCATTCCGGAGAGTCGATCATAACGGTTTTGCCATCGTCGCTAAGAATCTGTCCGCCCTTACCCAGCACGGCATCAATCATATTGTCTCTACCCCACATTGGTTCCCAACCGTAGAAGGTGGTCTTGCCATTTTCTTGCTTGCTCATCTTCGCTGCCGCCTCAGCCAGCTTCTCCCAAGTCGTCAGACTCGCTGGGTCGATTCCGTTCTCCTTGAACGTATCCATACGGTAATACATGATTTGAGTCGTACCGTACATTGGCAAAAAGTATTGCTTTCCATCCACCTGTCCCTGGTTCAGGAATGTCTGAATGAAATCGTCTTTCTTAAAATTCGGATCAGCGGCAATCATCTCATCCATGGGTGCATAATATCCTTTGCGTGCCCAGTCTATATTGGAGCTGAGTACAGCGGCTGGAACCTTCTTGGAAGCAATTGCTGCTTGCAGCTTCTGTTCCGTTTCCGTGTAATCTGCTTGTACAATCCCTTTTACAACGACTTCGTTCTGGGAGGCGTTGAACGCATCAATCGTCTTTTTCATGTTATCGCCCAGATTACCACCCAGACCATACCAGAACTCAATCTCCACCGGATCTTTCGCCTGAGCTTCGGTTCCACTGGCGGCAGCCGTCGTGCCTGATTCTGCGGGTGCTTGTGTTCCACAAGCGGTCAGTAGAGCAAAGCTGGTCGCGAGTACCAGCGACATGCCACTCTTCCAGTTCAACCTCAATCTCTTTTTCCATGTCATGCTTGCCTGACTCCAATTCATTGTTGTTCCTCCCGTTTTAGGTGAATGGTAGTGCATATCAGTTCTTGTTCACACCAGCCGTGATATTCACGCTCTGCATGATGGTCTTCTGGGTGAACAGGAAGAGAATAAGTAGGGGTGCGATGGTGAAGGCACTCGCAGCCATAATCTGTGGCCAAGCAAGTCCATATGCCCCACCTTCTACAAAGAAGCTGCGCAGACCCGCCGATACCAGCTGTAAGTCAGGGTCTTTGGTGATGAGCATAGGCCAGAAATAGTTGTTGTACTGTTCAATAAACGTAATCAGCACCATCACGGCGAAGCTTGAGCGAACAAGCGGCGTAATAATCGTCCAGAGAATCCGGAAGTGGGATGCACCGTCCAGTTGTCCGGCTTCCACCAATTCATGAGATACCTGCATGAACGCCTGCCGGATCAGGAAGATCGAGAACACGCTGACACAGTTGGATACAATCAAGCCTGTGTAGGAATCCAGCAGGTTAAGTTCGCTAAGTACCAGGTAACTAGGCAGATACACGGCCGTACTCGGTATCATATAACCCACCAGAATCAGGGATGTCAGTGCACCTTTGATACGGAATTTCATATGTGTCAGGGCGTACGCCATCATACTGGAGTTGACGATCTGAAATAAACAGATGGCTAAGGCTACCCCGGTACTGTTCAGGATGTAACGGGCAAATGGTGCCGCGTTCCAGGCATCCACATAGTTGCTCCATAGGAACGTCTCCGGCCAGAAGGTCGGCGGGAACTGCCAGATCTCATCATTGGTTTTGAACCCGCTAATGACCATCCAATAGAAGGGAAAGGCTGTACCCAGCGCGATAATGGCTAACAGAAGGTAGCGGATTAATTTACTTATTTTAAAATTCGGTTGTGACACGTTCTGCAACTCCTTGCGCTTCATCCGTTTAGACTTTTTGTTGGGCAATGTCATTGTCATTAGTAGTGCACCAGACGTCTGCCAAGCAGGAAGGATACTCCCGAGAGCAACACGCAGATCAGAATGATCACAACGGCGATGGACGAAGCTTCACCTACGTTAAAGGATTCGAATGCAGACTGGTAATACATGTACAGCAACGTTCTCGTTGATCCCGCCGGTCCACCCTGCGTCATGACATTGATCTGGTCATAGGCTTGCAAGGACTGGATGGTAAGAATAATTGAGAGAAAAAACGTCGTTGGTGAGATCAGCGGCAATGTGATACTTCTGAACTTATCCCAACCGTTTGCACCATCGATTGAAGCTGCTTCGAGCAGATCGGAAGGTAGATTTCGTAGTGCAACGAGATAAAATACCATCGCCCACCCAATCGACTTCCAGAGCGTGACGATCAGAACAGCAACCAATGCCCAGTCCGCGTCACGCAACCAGCCGATCGGAGATACGCCTACCCAGCCCAGCATCAGATTAGCGAGTCCCACTTCGGGCTCGAAGATCCAGGACCACGCAATGGACACCGCAACTGTCGGGGTGACCCAAGGTGAGAAGAGTAATGTCCGGAAGATGCCGGATGATTTGATCTTGCTAATCATGAGCATCGCAAGCGCCAATCCGCCCACAATAGTTGGGATTACACTCCCCAGTCCGAATAACAAGGTTACTTTCAGTGATCGATAGAATTCAGAGTTTGTCAGCAGATAACTGTAATTGTCCAAACCAACAAACAACTTGTCCGGGCTCATGAAGTCCCAATCGGTGAAACTGAGATAAACGATATATCCCAGAGGTCCCAGCCAGAAGATCAGCAATGGGATTAGAGCTGGCAGCGTGAATAGTACCGCCTCAGACTCCCTCCATAGTTTTAAACGCAAATCCCCCACTCCTTACTGTCCAATTTTTCTTTAATGATTGGGAATTTTTGAGTATAATCAGCTTTATATTTATTCTGTACAAAATTGATTGTACACTCGTATTGAAAATTCTAATTCCGGCTTATGTTAAAATTGGAGCAAGTCATGTAAAATATGAGGCAGCTAGTGGGAACGCTATCATAAACCAGAGGTGACATTGTGGGAAAAGAAACCGCCGGGAACCCGAATCATTCTTCGTTACCTGATCGGCATGCGCTGAGGGAGAGAGTCATTGAGGCCATCGCCAATACGATGGATCTATATGGGGTTAATCATACGTTTGGCAAATTGTACGGCATCATGTATTTTGAGGATCGACCGATGACACTTGAAGAGATGAAAAACTCGATGAATATGAGCAAGAGCAACATGAGCTATGCGGTTCGTTCGCTTACAGAATCACAGATGATCTATAAACTGGAGGAAAAGAAGGAGCGCCAGGATCAATATCTGGCTGAGACCGACTTCTATCGTACGTTCCAGAATTTCTTCGGGGCCAAGCTCCAACGGGAAGTAGATGTCATGTTAGAAGGCATTCGCGAGGTCATTCCTGACCTGTCGGCAATGATCCTTTCGGAACATACCTCTTCTGAAGATCGAGATGATGCACTGCGTGATCTGCACAAACTCCAACATGCGGAGCAATACTACGTCTGGTTACAAGGATTCGTGGATCAGTTGCGGGATGGTAAGTTTTACGAGAATGCTTCACACACGCCCGATAAAGAGTAGTACAACTGCGTAAACAGAATAACTAATGGGTGATCAAGCGCTAACCAACCTAGACCAATGTTAAGTCACACTAAAGCGCAAAAAGGAGCTGTTCCTAGCCAATGTATGGCTTTTGGAACAGCTCTTTTTTTATTCTATCTATTGTATTGTCATATCCTATCCGTTTTTAGGGGTTTTCTTTTCCATATACTACTGCATTAATGACCCCTTTTTTTCTTTTTAAAATATTACTTTTGCGCTGCAGCTTCGATATCTGCATATGCCCAGTGGGATGAAGGTACATCACTGAACGTTGGCGTAACTTCGCCAGTTAGTGGTGTGCGGTTGAACAATACATTCAACACTTTCACGGCTTCCGCACGTGTCAGCTTGCTATCCGGTTTGAATGTACCATCGTTGTATCCCACCATTAGACCGGCGGATTGCACGTATGCAATCGCATCTGCTGCCCACAGGTCTGCGGATACATCTGTGAAGGAAACTGCTGGACCATTCACGGTTGTTGCACTCGCTTGTTGCTGCGTCCAGCGATACGCAATCGTTGCCATCTGTGCACGGGTGATCGAGCCTTCCGGTGCAAATTGGGTGTTACTCATGCCGTTCATGATGCCAGCGGATTGCGCTTTTTGAATCTCACTTGTTGCCCAGTGTGTTGCAGATACATCCTTGTAGCTCACGCTATTCACGGAACCTGCTGCCGCTTCAGTTGGAAGATTGCGAGCTAGCATGGCTGCCATCTGTGCACGTGTTACGAATGCATCCGGGCGGAAATCCGCACCAAATCCTTGGATGTACGGTTGATGTGTACTTTGTGAAGCTTTCAGTCCATCCACAACAACGAGGGTGAACGTACTGAATTTTGTTACGGTAAATTCGATGCCTTCGCTATTATCCGCGAGTTGCACCAGTTTGCCTTGAATCAATTCTTTTGTGCCGTCACTGTGTTCGATATAGATCGCCAGGTTGTCCAATGCTTGCTGACGAGCAGCCGGATCGGTTGGCAGACTGTCACGCAGTGGCAACGTGAGTGTCACTTCGCGGCTCTGCATATTCGTGTCGATCTCTACAGGACGAGCCAATACACGAACATTCGTATTCGGAGCAACTTGTTGAATCAACTGTTCTTTCTTCGCACGTTCTTCGACTTCTTTACGTTCCGATTCCTGTTTCAGTGGAACGACGCGGAAGTACAAATCTTGATCGAATCCTGCGATGGAATTCGTCGGAACGGAGATCACTACATTTTCAGTGGAGATTTCAAGTTTCAGTGAACCATCATTCAGTTCTTTCACCGCTGCCTTAGGCAGTTCAATACGTGTCTCGGACACGGCATCTTTGGTGTCTGGGATGACAATGCGTGCGGTGTTCATGTTCAATTGCTTCGCTTTTTCAACAGATTCCTTGGCAATCGCTTCGGTCATTTTCACCAGGTCTTTGATCGTGCCGTTGGTTTCGGTTGTACGGGTAATTGGCGTTTTGGTCAGGTTGGTACCGTTTGTTCCATTAACGTCAACCACGATCTGCTCTTGTTTCGTTGTTGGAGCAGGTGTAGAGGTTACTGGTGTAGTTGTTACAGGCGCCGTAGATCCGCCGCCACCACCAGTGTTTCCGCCAGGATTAGGTGTTGGAGTATTGGATGTAAACGTAAGTGTTGTCCATTTCCATGCCGGTGTGTTGCCTTTGGCTCTTACACGAACCACAATTATTTGGTTGCCCTCAAATCGATCTGTATTGGTAAATTTATTCCAAGTCTCCCCATTATCTTTGGAATATTCCATCGTTTCATCTGCACCGATAACCACATTGGCTGTATCATCAGCAGTCACTTTAGGCGCTGGGGGAGCAAAGAACAAGTCAAATGCTCTTTGAATATCTTTAATTTTTTCATATCCTCCATCAGGTCGTTCACTAAGCATCCACTCTGCGAGTTGTTGCTGTTCCGCATTCGTTGATAATGTTACTATCTGGTCAAACTTCAGAGGGGATTCCTGAAGACTTAATTCTGGATTGTTGGCTAAAAGTATTTGGTACTGCATTTGAAGCATTTGGTACAAATTCAAGTTATTTAATATCTCACTCGCTGTCTCTGCTTGGTTAATTGAAGGGAACTCTTCAGATAGCGTAAACATTAGACCTACAGACGATTCAGTGTCCATTGCAACAGAAGTGAACTTCGCAATATAAGCAATTAACTGCTGATCCGCCTGGTTAGCTTTCAGATAAAAATCTGCTGCTCTCTTGAACTGTTCAAACTCTTCTTCAGAAAACAGATTAGCACCCTTTGCAATGACCTGATCGTAAATGTTATTTAATGCAGAAGCCATATCTCGGTAATCTAACCGATACCCCAAAAGGATATTGATACTTATATCTACAATAAATTGAACCTGATCTCCATTGTAAGATCCCGATCTCGGAGTCAACTGCACTAACGTAGCAGCAACTGTCTTTTGTTCTTGATCTGTTAGCTCACTAAACGCTCCAGGATGATTGAGCAGATCTGTATTTTTTAATATGGATAACACTGTAACTTTATCCTTGAGAACTATCGCTGCGTTCAGCTGCTTCAGCGATTGCTTCTCAGGAGTGCCAAAGAACTCATCAAATGCTTCTTGCGCGGATTTATATGTTAAATAGCCATTACCCGGCTTTTTCAACAGCATCCAGTCAGTAAGCTTTTCCATTTCAGTCATGTTGGAGGAAATGCTTTTCATTTTACTAAAATCAAGCGGGAATGTACCAACGAGGGTCTCTTTATCTGTGCCTTTAAACGCCTCTGCTTGTTCTTGTAGCTGATATAAATCCATTAGCGCATTAATCATTTCACTTTGTGTTGAGGCATTCGTGAAATTGATAATTTGGCTCGATGCCATAGAAAGATTCATAACTGATTCTTCAAGGGATGAATTATTAGCAATTCGTTGTAGTTTAATTTTGAATGCCAATACATTCTGTTCCAGATCAGAAGCTAGAAGATATCGATCTAGCATCGGTTTCATCATATTCAGATATTCAGGACTAACCGCCGCTGCAAAAATAAGAGATTTGTCGTAATAAGCAGTCAGTCTTTCTTGGACATCGGACAATTCATTTACTTTCGATACTGAAATGCCTTGTTGAATATAATCTACCAAAAATTGAACCTCACTGTTACTCTGATACGCATTAACAGGCTCATTCATATGTCCCGCTAATGTTACCAGTGCATTCTGTTCTTCCAGGGGAAGAGATTCAAAATCCGGCGTCGTAGTGATAAAATTTTCATTTTCGAACAGTTCAGTTATTTTAGCTGCATCAAAGTTTTGACCAATAGAGTTATTGAATCCATTCAGCGGTGTAGTAAATTTAATGGATTGCATCTGATAAGCAGTTTCCATACTGTATCTATCCTGAACAATTACATTGAAATAATAGGTCTCACCATCGCTTAAACCCGTAATTTGTTGGTGAAAAGTACCATCTGTAGATTCCGAACCCTGAATCCAACGGTTATAGGAATAATCGGTTGTGTGACCGTTAATTGTAGCAGCGTCTATTAGATTCGGTTCGTCAGATAAGAAAACCCGATAATATAAATCAGGCGGGGAAGTAGAATCGGAATAGGCGTATGTCCAACTAATTTCAACCGAGTTGTCATCTACACCTTTCACTGTAATTAGGCCATTGTTCCCTGGATTGGTATATCCTCCTGCACTTACCTTTCCTGCTGGTGCCAGCCATGGAGCTACCAACACCAAAATGAGCAACATGCTCATTATTTTTCTGTATTGCATCTTTTCTTTCCTCCCTAATCTCGCTTCTCTAAGATAGGCCTATTGTAGTACACAACTCTGAACGGATTCTGAACAACAGAGCAAATAAAAGGGTTTAAAACCATTTATTTAGATATAATTAGTAAAAATACTCATTTTTTTCGTCATTATTCAACATTTTTATTTTGAGATATATTATCTAAGACCTATAAAAATATATACCGCGAGTTTAATCAAATCTTAGAATATACTTCCCTGAATTTCAGTAGAACAAAGAAGACCACCCTATTTGGGGTGGCCTTCTTTGTTCTACTTTATTAGCTTGCTCATAACTAAACTGCCTGCTGTAAGCCTCTTAATCTTGCAAAGATATTATTACTGCGCTGCAGCTTCAATATCTGCATATGCCCAGTGTGTATCTGGTACATCACTGAACGTTGGCGTAACTGCACCAGTTAGAGGTGTGCGGTTGAATAATACATTCAGCACTTTCACCGCTTCAGCACGGGTCAGCTTACTGTCCGGTTTGAATGTACCATCGTTGTAACCAACCATCAGGCCAGCAGATTGCACGTATGCAATCGCATCTGCTGCCCACAGGTCTGCGGATACGTCTGTGAAGGACACTGCTGTACCATTCACTGTTGTATTACTCGCTTGTTGCTGCATCCAGCGATAAGCAATGGTAGCCATCTGTGCACGGGTGATCGAACCTTTCGGTGCAAATTGAGTGTTGCTCATGCCGTTCATGATGCCAGCGGATTGCGCTTTTTGAATCTCACTTGTTGCCCAGTGTGTCGCAGATACATCCTTGTAGCTCAAGCTACTCACGGAACCTGCTGCCGCTTCAGTTGGAAGATTGCGAGCCAGCATGGCTGCCATCTGTGCACGTGTTACGAATGCATCCGGGCGGAAATCTGCACCAAAACCTTGGATGTACGGTTGATGTGTACTTTGTGAAGCTTTCAGTCCATCCACAACAACGAGGGTGAACGTACTGAATTTTGTTACGGTAAATTCGATGCCTTCGCTATTATTCGTGAGTTTCACCAATTTGCCTTGGATCAATTCTTTTGTGCCGTCACTGTGTTCGATATAGATCGCCAGGTTGTCCAATGCTTGCTGACGAGCAGCCGGATCGGTTGGCAGACTGTCACGCAGTGGCAATGTGAGTGTCACTTCGCGGCTCTGCATATTCGTGTCGATCTCTACCGGACGAGCCAGTACACGAACATTCGTATTCGGAGCAACTTGTTGAATCAACTGCTCTTTCTTCGCACGTTCTTCAACTTCTTTGCGCTCCGATTCCTTTTTCAAAGGTACAACGCGGAAGTACAAGTCTTGATCGAATCCAGCGATGGAATTCGTCGGAACGGAAATCACTACATTCTCTGTAGAGATTTCAAGTTTGAGCGAACCATCATTTAGTTCTTTTACCGCTGCTTTAGGAAGTTCAATACGTGTCTCGGACACGGAATCTTTAGTGTCTGGAATAACAATGCGTGCGGTGTTCATATTCAATTGTTTCGCTTTTTCCACCGATTCCTTGGCAATGGCTTCGGTCATTTTCACCAGATCTTTGATCGTGCCGTTGGTTTCGGTTGTACGGGTAATTGGTGTTTTGGTCAGGTTGGTGCCGTTTGTTCCATTAACATCAACCACGATCTGCTCTTGTTTCGTTGTTGGTGCAGGTGTAGACGTTACTGGCGTAGTCGTAGATGATCCGCCACCACCACCTGTGTTACCACCCGGGTTAGGCGTTGGCGTATTGCCATTATCTGTGCTGCTATCACCATTCTGTGTAAAGACAAACTTCACGGCGCGGCCTGGCAGTTCATCGCTGATTGCTTTGTAACGAACCCATACCGTTTTGTTACCGCTAAGGTCCATTTTTTGAATGAAGGCAACATCAATCCAGTGCAGCTTATTGTCAAAGGATATCTCCATCGTGCTGTCCAAGCCCGTTAGGGTGTTATTGATGTCATTCCCCTTCACATTAGGAGCCGTAAAGAATCGGTTAAATACATTTTGTAGATTCCCAACATCCTCATACCTGTCTTGTTCATTTAGGACCCATTCAGCCAATTCCTTCTGGCCTTCAGGACTAAGTTCTGCTCTTTTGGATAAATCAAGAGCGCCTCTAAGATTAAATTTGTACTTGCTGAAGAACGCTTCACCTTTAATCTGATCTTTCATTGCTTTATCAAGCCATTGATCCATTCGTGGTATAGAAGTAGCTTGCTCAAATGAATCGATAGGCATAGAGAGGAGATTCAGGACAATCTCAGGATCAACAATATCCCCTTTAGACACTCCTTCCAACCTTTCGAATGCAACTAGATGCAAGTAATTATATGCCAGTACACCTTTATCTACTTTGCTACGTTCCAAATGTTGTTGTCCAATGCTACGTAACACATAGGTCTGTTGGTCATTAAAGTGATTAGGTCCATTTACTAATTGCTGAGCGAGCAGATCCAGCTTATTCCTAAGAACACTGAGTTCCCTCTGCTCCCAAACGGATTGGGCCAGAACAGCAAGTTCCATCATATATTGGACCTGTTCTTTATTTTTGTAATCTTTATTTACATATTCAATCAAGAATCCCGCAATGAAATCTCTAACTTGCAAAGACAAAGCACCGTATCCGTTAGGCAGAGTGATACCCAGATCTGGATCTTCCATAGCTAAACGCATAGCCGCTATATTACCATTAGTTTTTGCAGTATTTAAGACAGTCAATGGATCGCTTTCGTTATCATCCGGGAAAAATTTATTAAATGCAGTCTGAATTTCTTCAAAACTTGCATATCCACCAAGTGGTCTTTCACTAAGCATATATTCTGCCAATTCTTCTTGTTCTTCGGAAGTAAGATCATTCAATTTGCTAACATCCAAAGGGAATTTTCCAAGTGGTTTTTCTTGGTTTTCTTCTTTGGAATTATACGATTCAATATCTTCTTGAATTTCTAACATATTTATTAACTTGTTCACCATCTCTTCTACTGTTGTTACCTTGTTAATAAAAGGGGTGTCTTCCAATGCAGATTTTGTATAATCGAGTATTTGTGAAATATCAAGATTTCTGGTGAGTTTACCCTCATATCTGAAAGCTGCCATACGTCTTTCAATTTCAGAGGAATCAAGATAATAGTGGATACGTTCATAGTACTCATTATCTTCTTCCTGGTTATGAAATTGTAGCTGTAGTCGCTCTGCTTGTTTATTAAAAAATGCATCAAGGACTTCTCTGGAGTCAAGTCCACCAATTTCTCGAGGAAGATTCCGAGCTTGCAAGGCTAATTGCACTACATATTGGACTTGTTCCTTACTCTCATATCTACTAGATGCTGGTGGGCTTGACTCCTTTAACATGTACTCTGCAATCTCATATTGCTCATCCTCAGACAACGATTCAAAATCGGGATCAGCTAAGAAGTCTTTGTTACTAAACAGCTCCATTACTTCTGGTATAAAATCGGTGTAATTATCCAAAACTTTTCTCTCTTTAACATCGTTGAATTGCTCCAACGGACTCAGCTGTGTATTCGGATTGAATGATTTCATCTGATAGGAGGCTTCCATATCATCTTGATCTACAACCATCACATTATAATAGAGCGTTTCGCTGGTATCTAAACCTTGAAATATTTTGGAGAACGTATCGTCATTAGATGTTGAACCCAACACCCAATCCTCATCTCCATACTCTAGATTGTCCCTGATCTCTGTCATGTTGTTCAGATTAGGAGTATTAGAAACAAAGACCTGATATTTTAGGTTACGAGTTTCAGTGGTGTCAGAGAAACCAGCGCCCCAACGCACCTCTATGTTATTATCATCAGTAAGCTTGACTGTGATTTTCCCATCATTTCCTGGTACAGGATATGAGCCACCTGCACTAACCTTCCCTGCTGGTGCCAACCACGGAGCTATTAACACCATAATGAGCACCAAACTAATTATTTTCCTATAATTCATGTACTTGATCCTCCCTATCTCATGTTTTTTACATATAAATTCAATCCATCTGATACGTAAGGCCTATTGTAGTGCACTGCGATAAACAGAATCTAAACAAAAAGAGTAAATAAAAGGAAAAAGATCCATCCTGTAGTACAAAAATAGGATGGATCTCAATTTTTTTCGCCAAAATTCATCATTTTATTTTAAAACAGTATTCTTTGGGACCTATATAACTCCGGCTCTTAAATCAAGGTGTACCCGCCATCCACATACAATGTGCTGCCCGTCGTGAACATATTGGCCATCAGATACGTAACTGTATGTGCAATTTCTTCATTGTGCCATCAAGGGTAAAAATAACGCAACGAAGCGACCTGAACGACAACTATACAATGGAACTTCACAGCAAAAAAAAAAAAACGAGAAACAGATCACCTGATATCAGGCATATCCGCATCTCGTCTTTGTCACATCACATTCCAATCCGACCCTATACGATCCGGATGGGCACTGACCTAAGAAAGTAACCCCAGCTTCAGCACCCTGGCAATATTCTCGGTGGTACGTTCCACATTCTCCGGGCCTTCTCGTAATAGTCGATCCAGATCTGCTGCCCCAGGCACAATACCAAATATGGCATCGATGCCTTCCGCGTAGAGGGTGTCGATCCCTTCGCCCACATAGCCTGCAAGGGCAATCACAGGTTTACCCGCTTCCTTGGCTGCCCGAGCAACACCATAGGGGCTCTTGCCAAATTTCGTTTGGAAGTCGATACCGCCTTCACCCGTAAATACCACATCCGCAGCAATCAACTTTTTACGCAACTCAGTATATTCAATGACAATCTCAATCCCTTTACGTAATACAGCCTGTGTAAAAATCAAGAGTCCCGCGCCCAATCCACCAGCCGCTCCGGCTCCTTGTTCATCTCGGATATCTTTATGAAGTTGCTGTTTCACCACATCTGCATAATGGGACAGATTCGCGTCCAGCTGTTCAACCATCTCTGGAGTAGCCCCTTTTTGTGGTCCAAACACCCTTGATGCGCCATGCTCCCCACATAGGGGATTGGTCACATCACAGGCCACAATGAACTCCACTTCCTGCAAACGCTCATCCAGACCAGATACATCAATCTGAGCCAGTTGATCCAAAGCCCCGCCCCCACGCGCAAGCGGCTGACCCTGTGCATCCAGAAACTTCGCACCAAGTGCTTCAGCCATGCCAGCCCCACCGTCGTTGGTCGCGCTACCACCAATGCCAATGATGATCTTGCGTATGCCAAGGTCCAGACATGCGCGAATCAACTCGCCTGTTCCATAGGTTGTCGTCCGGAGCGGGTCCCGGGTGTCCTTGGTAACCAAGTGGATGCCGCTGGCCGACGCCATTTCGATGGCCGCCGTTGTTCCGCCACCCAGAATGCCATACTGCGCAGTGACTGTCTGGCCCAATGGTCCGCTCACCTCGTGCTGGTGAAGGACGCCGCCGGAAGCGTCCACAAGGGACTGCACCGTACCTTCCCCACCATCTGCCATAGGTACATGAATATAGCGTGCCGTCGGATATATTTTACGCAACCCTTTTTCCATCGCGATACATACTTCTTTTGCTGTCATGCTTTCTTTGAACGAATCCGGTGCCAGAACAAATGTCTTCTCTCTAGTCTCTCTCATATCTTAAAGGAGAACACGGTTTTCCATAATATTTTTCATGCTGATATGGGATTTGGAGGGTCCCAGCTTCACCAGTGAATCCTGAAATTCGGCAAGTTCTTCAATGGACGCCGTCTGTACCTTGATCAGGTAGTTATACTCACCGCTAATACGATAGACATCCGTGACTTCGATAGCCTGTTCACAGAACTGAACCAACTCGTCGCAATGCTCTGTTTTGAGCAAAATAAACGTCGTGGTTCCACGATTTAACTGGGCCAGATTATAGCTGGTTGAATATCCCATTATTACACCTCTCTCCTCCAGTTTCAGAATTCTTTCCTTAACCGAAGGTTGGGACATGTTAATTTCTTTGCTTATCTGTGCAACGGGGATACGTGCATGATGTTGCAGCAAGCGCATAATCTGCTGATCGATTTCATCTATTATGTGTTCCATTTGTAAGACCTCCGAGTCGTCGGCTTATTTAATAAGGTTTTTCTAATAAATTAGCTAAAAATAGTTAGATTCTATCTCATTATATCCTTTGATATTGTATGGTTCCAATGCGATATTAACCCTATACTTTAGAATACAATCTGAAGAAGGAGCGATGTAATGTGAGTGTTATTGGACTTGCACATGTAGCCATTCAGGCTCGTAATTACGAAGATACTCTGGCGTTTTATACAAAAGTATTGGGATTCAAGGTCGGTCACTCCTGGAGTTTGCCTTCCTTCCACATTACCGAGGCATGTATGCTGATCTCTCCGGATCAGCGCACCTGTATTGAGGTATTTGATCCAAAAGCAGTCATTCCTGCGGAGGGTGAACCTGCCACCTCTCCTGAAGCGGTCCGGCACGGCGCACTATTACATTTTGCCTTTTACGTGCATGATGTAGAAGTCATCTATCAGCGAGCGCTCGCCTATGGAGCCAAGGCCTACGTTGAACCGGATTGGATATCGCTTGGCGAACCTGCACTTCGGGTTAGAAATGCGCTCGTCCACAGTCCGAATGGTGAAGTGATCGAATTCCTTGAAGAGGTTAATTTCGACCGATCCTCACCATCATCTACATGAAGTACACAAACAGCCTGTTGCCTCGTTATCCGTGGCAGCAGGCTATTTCATGATTGGATTTGCTTGGCAAGCACCAGCACACACACCTACCCTACTCTTGCTCTGCATTCCCCAGCGTATACTCACTTAGTTTCCCTTCATAAACCAGTTGCAATCGTTCACTCTGGCGAAAATCATCCGGTGTCACCAGCGCAGGCAGCTTGTTCCACAGTTTGATTCCCGAACGCTGCAGAATCTCAGCTACAAATTGGGAGCAGAAGTAGGAGTTGCTGAACTCCACCGGTTCCTTGAGTGTAATGCCGATCACGCCGAGCAGATTGTACATATATTTCTGGCGGCTTCGGATGAAGATGTGCAGCACACGTTTCATCTTTTCCACTTCACGATCCGTCACCTGAAGCTTGTATATGACACATGTGGTATTGGGATACTTGCTGTATGTACCTGTCTGAATATTTTCCTTCACAAACCCGCCATTCAACGGATTGCTCGGATGCTTGCGGCCGAAGCTGTACAGCTCGGTTAACTCCCGGTCAAATGAGATCGATGCGTGATTATATGGCGCTCGGGTATAGCTCTGAATAACCTTGGTAAACAGCGTTCCTGTATTCGTAAGCAGGATATAGATGGAGCGTTCATCTGTCATAGCAAAATTTCCCCTTATCAAGTTGGCACTATTCCTTCATAATAACATAGGTACCCTATAATGGAATCTTACTTTGAATAAGCAGGTGATCGGTACGTGAGCAGTTCACTCTTTACACTAACGTTAATCTTCACAGCTTTACTTGTGATACATATCGTGTACAAAATTATTGCAAAGCTTCAGCCAAGCAAAGACTATTCAGGCATCGGCCAAAAAATCAAAACCTGGTGGGGTATGTTTGTGATCTTCTGCCTCGCCACCCTTTTTAACCCCATCGTGTCCCTCATCTCCCTCATGGTGCTTGCATTCTTCTCACTCAAAGAATACTTCTCCATGATTCGCAGCACACGCAAAGCCGACCGTAGGCTGTTCCTATGGGCGTATCTGGCGATTCCGGTTCAGTTCTACTGGATCTACATTGGATGGTATGGCATGTTTATCGTGTTTATTCCACTATATGTGTTCCTGGTGCTCCCCTTGCCACGCCTGATTAACAAAGGTACGGTCGGTTTCCTGCGCAGTGTCAGCTCCACACAATGGGGACTAATGCTGATGGTGTTTGGGCTGAGCCACCTGGCCTATTTTCCATTTGCCTCACCGGAGTACGGGTCCAAGCTGGTGCTGTTTCTCGTCGTGTTAACACAGCTTAATGATGTGGTGCACTATCTGGTCTCTCTCTATCTGGGCAAACGAAAAGTGGTGCCTACTGCCAATCCATTTGTCACCTGGGAAGGGTTCGCGTGTGCATTTATTGTAACGACAGCTACGTCTTATTTCATCCATCCCTACCTGACGCCATTTGATTGGAAATTCTCGCTGTTCATCGGGGTGTTGATCAGTCTGGCTGGATTCTTTGGCAGTCTGACGGTGTCTGTTCTGAAGCGCGACCTGTTAATCGGGGATGACAACAAGTTCGATTCGCTCAAAAAAAGCTACCTGAGCCGGGTTGATAGCCTGACTTATACCTCGCCGGTTATGTTCCACGTGGTCCGTTATTTCTTTGACTTTATGTAGCAACAGATAGATCGGCGATCTTGTAATTATGTATGTCAAAAAAAGCAGCCCAAGTGGCTGCTTTTCCTGTTCAACAGGCTCTAGATGGAGCCTTCATGATATGCCTACGCTACTTCAACGTAATTTCTTTTTCGGACATGATTTCGTTCCCCTCATCATTTGTGAAGACAAATGTGGCTTTGCCCCGCTCGCCCTTCATCTCATCCGAATAGATAAAGCCGGAGAATTGTCCATTACCGCTAAAGTAAAAGCCATCTTCTCCATTTCCACCATGTTCAATGGCTTCCTGTAGTGAATTCACAATCGTCACCGTGTTAGACGTCCACCGCATCTCCGTTAGTGTATAGCCCTTCGGAACCTGTTTAATTCCAAAATCAAAACTGTTACCCTCGCTCGGTTTCTCCGACTGGTCAATGACGATATCAATCTGCTCAGACGGTTCAGTGGATTCCGATTGAGCCGTAGGCTTACCCTCATCACCACTGGCACTGCCTTGGCTATTGTTATTCTTCGCATCCGCATTCGGTACAGAGTTTTCTCCAGCTTCCTCTACGGGTTGCTTCGATTCCGGATAGGCATGTTCCTGAACCGATTCACCACTAGTGCCACAGGCACTGACAAATAGAGAAATACAGAGCACAGACATGCAAAGTGCAGATTTCTTTATATTTATTTTCATCATCTAATTCTCCCTTCATTCATCTACAGCACATATATCTATATCAGTTGAACTAATCATTTACACGATAACGGAGAGGACAGAAAAAACCTGAAAAAGCGAAGCGTTCGCCTTTATCCCCGGATTTTCCCTTTAAGAAAAGGGAATCAAAAAATCTGGGGATAACAGCGATTGGAAGGTTATTCTGTCATCGTAGTGTCAGTGTAAATATTCTTTAGTTCAACTTATATAGCACACCACTTACTAATCACTACACCATATCGTCCCACATGAAGCTCCATTATATGTAAATGATTAATAAATTCAGTATGTAACTGCACCTCGATGAGTAAAAAAAGAACTCTGTTCATGACGTCATGCACTGTTTAATTTATCGATCGAACCCAGGTAAGACCAACACTTGTCCAATCTGAATGGCGTTATGCTCAATTTTGTTCACTTTCTTGATAGCTTCTACATACACACGAGTGTCCATCTGCTGAGGTTTATGTACCAATGAAATGCCCCACAGTGTATCTCCCTGAGATACAACAATCTGGTCCCCTGACAACAATTGCTCATCTCCGGCAAATGCAGTGAATACAGCACTACACCCTATGATTATAATTAGAGTTATAGTGACGATCTTCATTAGCCAGGTTGGCGTCTTCACACGCTGCATGAATTGACCTTTAACATACATGGTGCGAGACTCGGACGTTTTGGTATAAACGGATTCATAAATACTTTTGTACGTAGAATATCTCATTCTATTCGACCTCCAGACTTTCATTCCGCTAATCTTTAATTTCATGTTTACCTATGTATTTTTCCTATAACAATGAATGATCAATAACTCACTTTTTCACTATATAGGTATCTTTGCCTAAGTCACCCTACCCTGATAGGTCTATACTACCAGTTCACTCTAAACAAATTCTGAACAACCAAATTTCAATGTTATATCCGATTTAATCTATCCAATATTCATGCCTGATTTTCGGCGATGCTTGCTGCAACGTTTTTCTATAATAGGTATAGATAAAGATTCTAATGAGTAAGGACGTGCCCCCATGATTTCTGCTGATCTGAAGGAACAATATTACGAGGCGCTTGTGGCCAAGGATTCGGAATACGAGGGTTTATTCTATGTTGGAGTCCGAACCACAGGTGTGTTCTGTCGTCCCACATGCCCTGCGCGAAAGCCAAAATTCGAAAACTGCGAATTCTATGAGACGGCTCAACAGGCACTTCTGGCCTCTTATCGCCCTTGCCAGCGCTGTCGTCCACTTTCTCACCCTAACCAAGTATCCGATGTCGTTCGCATATTAGTGGAAGCTGTGGAGAAAAATCCGGAGAAACGCTGGAAAGGACAGGATTTCAAGGCCCTCTCCATCGATGAATCCACGGCGCGCCGTCAGTTCAAGAAGCGGTTCGGCATGACCTTTGTCGAATATGCTCGCGCCCGACGCATGGGTCTTGCCCTGAAAAATATTCGCTCCGGCCGCACCGTGATTGATAGCCAATTATCTACTGGATATGAATCAAGCAGCGGCTTCCGCGATGCCTTTTCACGGATCATGGGTGCCGCCCCTACACAAGTCGATGAAGGACATATCCTAAAAGCGTCCTGGATTGACACCCGCCTCGGCCCGATGATGGCCATTGCAGATGAGGAGTCGCTATATTTACTGGAATTTGTGGACCGCAGAGGTCTGGAACGCGAAGTTGAGCGTCTGCGCAAACGAACCAAATCAGCGATTGTACCCGGCACTACAGCTCCCATCCAGTCCATTGAGCGTGAACTAAACGAGTACTTTCAAGGTATTCGGACAGCATTCGACACACCGTTGTTCTGTTTAGGAACACTATTCCAAAAGCGTGTGTGGGACGAGTTGCTGGCCATTCCGGCTGGGGAAACGAGGTCATATCAGGAGATTGCAAATGCACTGGGAAAACCGACTGCTTGCCGAGCTGTGGCACAGGCGAATGGAGCCAATCAGCTTGCGATTGTGATTCCATGTCACCGTGTAATCAATGCCAGTGGTGAACTGGGTGGATATGGCGGGGGATTAACTCGCAAAAACTGGCTTTTGACTCATGAGAAACAAAAACAGGGTAGCTGAAAAACAGAATGAAGTAATGAAGTAAGAATCAAATGTCCAAAGGAATGCATGATATAACAAAGGAGAGTCAACATAATATGAGTACCTTAGAAGAAAAAGCAGCGTTGTTCCAACAATACCATGTGAAAGGAAAACCACTTGTTCTGGTCAATGTATGGGATGCCGGAAGCGCACAAGCCATCCAATCCGCTGGAGCAACGGCCATTGCTACCGGAAGCTGGTCCGTTGCTGCGGCCCACGGTGAACACGACGGTGAAGCCATGTCATTCCATCTGGTGCTTGCCAATCTCGCACGGATTACAGCGAGCGTGGATCTGCCTGTAACGATCGATATAGAGGGAGGGTATGGGAGGTCTGTGTCAGAAGTGAAGCAAAATATCCTGCAAGTCATCGATCATGGTGCTGTAGGAATCAACATTGAAGATCAACTTCCCGCTGGCTTGGGATTGTACACTGTGGAGGAGCAATGCCCGAGATTGTCCGCCGCCCGGGAAGCTGCGCAGCAGGCAGGCATCCCGTTGTTCATTAACGCCCGCACAGATATTTTTCTGCAACATGCACCTGAACACCATAACCACTCTCTCCTGGAGGAAGCACTTATACGTTCGAGCCATTATGCAGATGCAGGAGCCAGTGGTCTGTTTGTACCCGGTTTGCAGGATCACCAACTGATTCAGGAATTGTGTGAGCGTTCACCGCTGCCAATTAACGTTATGGTTACGTCTCCTGAGCCTTCACCAAAACAGCTTGCCACACTGGGTGTAGCACGTGTAAGTTACGGGCCATATCCCTATCTGCAAGTTATGGAACACCTAAAAGAACTGGGGAGAAACATTTTATCGGGAAATTAACAGGAGGGCATGTTATAATCACCTCTATTGAACATTTACAGGAGGCAATTATGCTTAACGTGGAACAAAAGCTAGAAGTGCTACAATCGTATCCCCAACTGCAACGCAAAGATGTTTCTCTCGGTCGAGTTAATTTCCACTACGAGGATAGTGCGTATGATAAAAAAATTGTTGCTCTCCATATTCATCCTAACGGAAACGGTTATATCTATGCAGGGCTACTGCCTAACTATGAGACCGATGCTAAAGGATTCGTCAATATTCGTGATTACTCCGAAGCAGATCTGCGCACCTTGTTAGATGAAACGATCCAAGCGATGTCTCACAATCCCAACGCAGTTGAATTCCAAGAGCCAGAACAAGTAAAAGTTGCTGCTCCTGCATTGTCTACAATCTCTACGGGTGGCGGAACGTGGATCGATGAAGATGGACATACGCTGACTTTAAAATACGAAGATGACATGTGGTATGTGTATTCCGGTGATAACCTGGATATGGCTTTTGAAACGCGTAGCGAAGCTGGCGAGTATCTCAAAGACGAAGGATTCAAACCACAGGCTCAGGCTTAAGGGTGCACCTTCATTTGGAATTCCGCACAAAGATTGTTGAATAGGTATATTCAGTGATTTAATATGATACAAAAAACACGAGGCGTGTTCGCACTCGTGTTTTCTGATTTCGGAATGATTTCACTTAGATTCCTTGCCCAGTTCCTTTATAACTGTTTCCTGTCAGTCTTTTTTGGTTTTCATGGTAAGCGGCGCATTCTTCATCATCGGGTACGTAGATAGAAGTAGCGCACCACCAATACATCCCAGAACGGTGAACAGTGTCATCATATTCACATTCGCAAACCACTTCATCCACTCCCCAAGATCTGCGAAGACAACGATCAGAGTGATCATTAGGCCTACCCCAAAGAACATAATGAAGAAGTTACGCATCCCCAAGCGCATCCAACAAACCGTTGGGAAGACAGAGATTCCCAGTACGAGAAAGCCGCTCATCAGATCGATCCACAGGTAGGATAAAAAATGATATTTGTTTGAATACAACATGCCTGGTTGATAAAGGGTTACGTCAACAATTCCTTTTTCCTGAAGCAGGTGTATGAGGAAATACGCCACATGCAGAATGACCATGGTGCCTGCAACCATCCATACCGAGTTCATATAGAAGGATTTCATGAATTGAATTCGTGTACTGCCCATACCAATCGCAACCGGAAACAGTGTAATCATTCCCCCGATGGCAAACGCACATATCCCTCCGTACATGGGACCAAACAGTTGCGTAGCATACGAGACATCAAATATGAAGCCAATGGCCAAATATACAACGGCGAGCATTAGAGCGATGGATGAAAATATGCTCAGAAACAAACGCATATCATCGCGAATCAGTCGGTTCGTACCTTTTACTGCGTTCATGGTTTAACCCCCTCTTGATTACGGGTCCTGTTAACCAAATAATCTTGTAATGTCGCTTTCTCAATGGATAGCCCCTGTGAATGAGCGATATCCTTCCACATTTTCGAGTAGGGCTCATCAATCATGACTTTCACAGTCGATCCCATCTGGGAAGACTCTATAACTTTAACACCTGCTGTGACTCGGTTGATATCATCTATTCCCCCTGTTAGAAGAACTCCTTTTTCGCGCATCTCTTCCATCGATTGATTTAACAACACCTCTCCGGCTTGCAAAACAATAAGGGACTCACATAAAGGCTGAATCTCCTCAATATGATGACTGGATATGAGAATCAGACGCGGGTTATCTTCATAACTTTCCAGTAGCGCATTATAGAAGAATTTACGCTTCTCAGCATCGAGTCCATTGGTAGGTTCATCCAGAATGGTTATCTTTGCATTACTGGCAAGACCCAATATAATCTGGGCAGCAGTCTTCATGCCTTTCGAAAATTTAATGATCTTTTTCTTCGCCGGTAGTTCGAACACATCGATTAAACGTTCCGCCAAATCCTGATTCCACTGCGGATGAAAATATTGTCCCATTTGAACCATATCACTAACTGTCCAGTTTTTCCCCAGGGGATGATTCTCCTGGATGTAGCACAGATGCTCTTGGGCAACCAGATTATTATAGGGGTCTTGACCCATGATCTGAACGGTTCCACTGTCCGGGCGGTTATGCCCTGCAAGTAAACTCATCATGGTTGTTTTACCCGCTCCATTTCTTCCCCAAATTGCACTAATGATTGGCTCACTCTCATGTAGCGTAACCTGGTTCAGAACGGGCGTCTTCTGGTAGCTGTAGTTGACCTGCTCCATATGAATCATAACTCACTCTCCTTATCCTTCTTGCCGCGAATCAGATCAATGATCATGTCTTCATTCATGTGAATCCGTCTAGCTTCTTCAAGTAAAGGCTTGATGTATTCTTCATAAAAATCTTGCTTCCGTTCAACGAGCAATGCTTCTCTTGCTCCCTTTGCAACAAACATTCCAACACCTCGCTGTTTGTATATAATCCCCTTGTCCACGAGTTCCTGCAGTCCTTTGCGGGCTGTAGCCGGATTGATATTGTAGAAGCGTGACAGTTCATTGGTTGAGGGAACCTGTTCTTCCACCTTCAATCTGCCCTCCACAATATCGTCCATAATCATCGTAGCAATCTGATGAAAAATAGGCTGAGATTCATCCAAAGTCGATTTCATGTGCTTCCAACTTTCATACGTATTCATTAGTCAGTTAGTCGGTTAGTTACTCATGTAACTAACTATAGTATACAAAGACGCAAATGTAAATAGGCGAACTTAATTCATCGCCTTTCCTACCTTGGCTCTGTTGTATTGATTAATAAGACCGTCCAGGACTACGGATTGCTGGATCACTTCAGGATGAAGCAGACTGCCGTATTCCATATGCATGCGATATAACAACTGTCTGGCATCTTCGATCCGTGATATCAAATCCAGGCGATCCATAGTACCCCTCCTTTTTGTCATATTTTAGTGTATTATGCCAATCATAAGCGCATGTGAGATACGACATACTTATTCTTCCACTTGATACACAAAAAAAAGAACGCTTCTGAATAAATCAGAAGCGTTCTTTACTTTCATTAAGTTCCAAATCCATGATCAGCGGGTCTCATAATTTCGGGGTTCGGGATTTCCTTGCCTGGGACAGGTTCCGTAGCAGGGGCTACGATGAATACAACGATACTACAGGTAGCTATCAGCAAAGCCAACTTTCTCTTCATTGAGTTTCTGCACCTCACTAATTATCATTTTGTATTGCTGTTTCGCCGTCTCAGATGCAAATTCCCGATATTGCTCGAACAGTCCGACACCTCTAAGCATACCTCGTCCACTGCTAATTTCAATAGAAAATTTTAAACTATCTAGCACAAATTCTATACCTAAATGATACTCGTCTTTCTTTAAATAATATGCACCCAAATCTGCTAAAAGTCGTAAATATCGATCATCCGTAACTTGTCTGCTTACTTTACCAATTCGGTTACTCTGTTCCTGATAAGTGAAGTAGGATTCATACTGTTTGAGTACATGATCAATATCCTTATCATAGCGATTAGCCGCCGTTACAATATCACACAGCGCTGGGAATATCTCATTTTCCTTCGTCGAGATATACGCCAGGTAATCTGGTAATACCTCAAACTGTCCACCCATTAAATGATATATATATCGATTAGCTTCAGCCCATTCTTGAAACTGATTCATAACTACGATTTCATCTTTATCCGGGTTCCTCACCCAGCGATTATCCGAATATAAAGAAACATATTTAAGTGCCCCAGTGTAGTCCTTCAATTGATAACAGGCACTTCCTGCAGCTAGATCGGAGTATAGAATATAGAAAACAATTGGTCTTTTGGTCTCTTCTTGTTTCCGTCGGCCATTCATCTCATAATGGATGGACGCTTTTATTTTCAATTTTTCAGATAACTCCTGAACCTTGTCCCATCTATGCAATGCTCCAAAAGCATTAATTAGTTCGTTAAGCGCATCCAACTGGTAGCGTTCATCTAGCCGATCCACATAATATTCGAACCGAGATGCAATAATCAGATTCCGGTGCTGATCATTAGTCAGTCCCAACCGGAACAGTCGATACTGACAGAGTGCAAGCCGCTCGGAATGTTGCATTTTCTCGCTTTCAGCGATATTTTCATATAGAAGAATGGCCGGTTTGAATTTACCCGCTTGGAAGAATTCTTCAGCCACATCAAATAATAAAGGAATATAGGATAGATTATCCATCATCAGACGAATAACCTCTTCAATACAGTCCAACTTGTCCAACTCGGCACAGCGATGAAGGAAGGGTCCCAGTCTTCGCCAGTCCGGGGTCGCGTGTACAAAACACTCATCTATGTATAACTCATAGAAGTAACCTTCTTCCAGTCTCATGGCGGAAGTAATGCGATCCAACTGCTGCATGGCAATAGGCCGATTTTTATTCAAAATATTGCTGAGCGTACCCGAATTAATCCCTGACGTTTCCGAAAAATGACTAATGGACATCTGTTCACGCTTCAGATAACTTTCCAAGTGATCGCGTATCGTGGTTGTCGACTCCAAACGAACACCACCCTCCAAAATAAAAAACATAAACGGGATTATCGGTATGCAAAAGTAATTATATGTAATTAGAAAGTATCGGTCAATATAATATTTTCAACTAATTTGTATTAAAACCATTTTAATCCTTTTTTTAAAGCGGACAATCCTATCCTTATTTTATATCGGAAACACGTCTGGCATCAAACCTGAAAATAGACAAAAAACACGAGCCATCTACGGGCTCGTGTTCTCAACTGACTCAGCAGTCATCATGCTCACTATAACTTGAATTTAAGGCAGTATATTACCTGCCGCACGGTAAATTTCATACCACTCTGGACGCGTGAGATGAACATCTCCCGCTTTTACACAGTCTTGCAGACGTTCAATATTCATCGTGCCTGTCACAGGTTGCATCTGTGCAGGGTGACGAAGCAACCAGGCGATTGCAATCGTTGTATTGCTCACGTCATACTTCGCAGCAATCTCGTCGATCTTTGCATTCAACTCCGGGAACTTGTCGCTACCCAGGAATACACCTTCGAAGAATCCGTACTGGAACGGGGACCACGGCTGAATGGTGATATCATGCAGACGACAGTAATCAAGAATGCTACCGTCACGGTTAACCGCGGCATCGTTCTCCATGTTCACATTAATGCCACTGTCAATCATCGTGGTATTGGTAATACTCATCTGCAACTGGTTGGCTACCAGTGGCTGTTTCACGTATTTTTTCAACAATTCGATCTGGTTCGGATTCTGGTTGGATACCCCGAAGTGACGCACTTTACCTTCGCGCTCCAGTTGATCAAAGGCTTCAGCAACTTCCTCCGGCTCAACCAATGCATCAGGACGGTGCAGCAGCAGAACGTCAAGATATTCCGTTTTCAGACGTTGAAGGATACCATCCACCGAATTCAGGATGTGCTCTTTGGAGAAATCAAACATGCCTTTGCGGATACCGCATTTGGATTGAAGAATCATATTTTCACGAACTTGGGGATTCATCTGTACCGCTTCGGCGAAGATCTCCTCACATGTTCCTGTACCATAAATGTCGGCATGGTCAAAGAAATTTGCGCCAACCTCCATTGCAGAACGAACAAAATGTTCGGCTTCCTTACCGTCTAGTGAATTAATCCGCATGCAGCCCACCGCGACTACAGGTACTTCTAGTGCACTGCTGCCCAATTTAATGGTTCTCAAGATGTTTTCCCTCCATATTCGAATATTATCGTGTATCTTACCTTTGATTGTGACATATATCTGCAATCGGTTTCAATAGCTTTATCCTACTTTCATATGGAGAAATGATAGGTTCTTCATTCCAGCCTATAGATCCAAAAGAATAAGTTATACTTCTTCCGGTATGATAACCTCAATATGCCTTGGCAGGACACGGATATGAATCGGCAGGGCAGGACCTTCTTCCCCATCTACATTGGTGCGAATGGCTTCGTCTGAGCGAACATGAACTTCTTTGGCTGTAAAATAGTCCACGTCCTTATGGTCTTTCAGACTACCAAATAACAGGGAAGTGCCCAGGGTCAGACTGTTGAACACACTGATATTACGAACAACAAAACAATGTATCAGACCATCGTCCACCTCTGCATCCGGGGATAACTTCTCGAATCCTCCGACCGAATTGGTCAGCGCCGCCAGAAAAAGTGGCGATTCCCCCTCCCAGAGCTGTCCGTCATATTCGATGGTTAGATGATTGGCTGGTGTATTCACCAGGTCTTTCAAGCCTTCTTTGAGATATGCGAATGATCCCAACTTCGACTTTTCTTCCGAGGATACGGAGAACAAAGCTTCTGCCAAAGAACCCGCAGCCACAACGTTGGCAAACAGGCGATCATTGATTTTCCCCAGATCCACGATATGGGTCTGATTCGAACGTAACTGCCTAATGGCTTCTTCCGGGTCAAGCGAGATATTCAGCGCACGTGCAAAATCATTCACCGTACCTAGCGGTATAACGCCTAATCGGGGACGATGATCCTGATCCATCATGCCGTTAATCGTCTCATGCAGCGTACCGTCGCCTCCGATGGAGATGACCAGATCACAGCCGTCTTTGCAGGCGCTCAGACAGTAGTTGGTGGCATCACCTTCCCCGGCCGTCTCATTAACCGCCACCTCATACTGCTGTGACTCCAGAATTTCTCTGACTTGGGACACATACTGCTCGGCCTCTTCCTTACCTGACGATGGATTACTAATGATCATGGCTTGGCGCATACTCACATCTTCCCCTCCAAAATGGCATCTTTACTTCATCTTTACCCGTTTCAAGGGTGGGTTGAATAGGGTCTGCGGGAGATGTTCTATTTTTTTTGATAAACATGCCTCTGAAGAGTGCAGAGCAGGGTTTGTTTCATATAGAATAGAAGTAGAGAAATACCCATTACGAAATTCCTTGTTCCTTTTTCCCGTTGACGGGTTAATAACTATAGATGTGCTTTGAGCCGAACCTGCATATGTTAAACTCTTCAATTCACACTGAACACTCCCTTGGGCAGAACAACCTTCCGGTCGCTGTTATCGTGTAGATACTATACTTAACTAACTCAATCTGTTCGGATTATTTTATAATTCTAAAAATCGGAGGGAATGCATGCAATGAGAAGAATGACGCTATTATTTCTAGTATTCATCCTGAGTCTCGGGGCATCGGGGCAAGCCTTGGCTTACACAACTACGGACTTGGGCGAGGGAATCATTGAAGATCCCGCTTTGGAGGACGGACTGAAGTTAATCCTGAACAAACCTCTGGATATGCCATTAACTTCAACGGATCTGGAGCAGCTTGAGGTGGTAGATCTGAGCAATGCAGGTATTCACAGCCTGTCCGGTCTCGAATATGCAACCAATCTGACTCACCTCCGATTATATGGGAATGAGATTGAGGATCTCACACCGCTGGCGCACCTAACCCAGCTTCGCGAGATCGATGTTCGCAATAATTACATTACATCCATAGACGCACTTACTGAATTAAAAGACTTGGGACGGCTGTATATCAGCAACAATTCCATTTCTTCCATAGAGGTTGTACGTGGGTTCAACCGATTACATACGTTCCACGCCAGCGGTAACCAGATTGCCAGTCTTGCGGCCCTCTCGGATGCGGATGCACTGAAGTGGCTTGAGATCTCGAACAATACGATTAACGATCTGACACCGCTCATGGGTAAAACCCGGCTCCAACAACTCAATGTAGCAAACAACCAGGTTCAGACGCTGGACGTACTGGCTGAATTGCCAAATACACTGCGGAATCTGAATGTGGCAGGTAATCAAATCACGGATCTGACACCACTGGAGCATATGACACGCCTTCGGACACTTGATATCTCTGGTAACCAAGTACAGCATCTCAAGGGGCTTGAGGAACTGACTGGGCTGACAGAGCTGAATGCAGAGTCCAATCAGATCTATGATCTGGAACCTTTACGGCAGCTTTCCAGCCTGGACGTGTTGAAATTATCCAACAACCGGGTGTGGGATCTGACACCGATCGCAGGTTTTACGTTTACCCGTGATCAGTCAGCGACAAATGTTATACAGGATATCTCGGCGTCTACCTCGTTATCCTCCGGTATTCAGACGTCTGTCTCAGAGGTTGAGCCTGCCGGACTCACGGTGCAGAACAATTATCTGGATGTTGTGAGTGGCAGTCATACGATGCAGCTACTAAATCGGATGAATGTGCGTGAGCAGAAACGAACGCCGCAGGGTAGCTTCCAGCGTCTGATTGAAGGGTCCACCACTGCCTATGTCGGGGATCGTGCTTACGCACTGGATGCTGCACCTTTTATCGATGAAGGCCGGACCTATGTGCCTCTGCGTTTTGTCTCGGAGCAGTTAAATGCCCGTGTGAACTGGAACAGCGGTACGCGCGAAGCTGTGATCACACAGAATGACAAGACTATCCGCTGGAGCGTGGGTAACAAACAAGTTGTCGTGAATGAAACATTTGCGATCAATGATGCTCCTCTTCTGATGAAAGATGGTAAAGCTTTTGTACCGGTTCGCTTCATCTCGGAGCAATTCAATACCTCTGTTGGTTACATCGGAAGCAGCAAAACGATTCTGATTTTTGAAAATAAACAACTTGGTGAGAGTGTACAGCCTTAAGTTGTGTCTCACGTTCATTTTCAGCCATAAGAGAATATGAGAAGTATAGCCAAAGTCCCCGTCTGAACGATCAGCGGGGATTTTGTTGTGCCATGACAGTTGTATTATGACATTGGATAATGGTATATGGACATCGCCGATCACAAGCAAATACAGCATACGATCTGTCTATGCGAATACGAACTCGTGATACTCCATCTTCGATTAGGGTAAATTTCACACGGTTTAGCATATCTTCTTTTGCCGTGGGAGTTGTTATACTGAACGTAATATATATGACAACTGAGGTTCAAGCGAGGAGGAAATTCACATGACATTCACACTCACTGGTTATTCCACAACCCAAGACAGCCCGTGGAGAGAGCTATCTTTTGTGCCA
Source organism: Paenibacillus sp. FSL H7-0942 (assembly GCF_045040715.1). Taxonomy (NCBI): domain Bacteria; kingdom Bacillati; phylum Bacillota; class Bacilli; order Caryophanales; family Paenibacillaceae; genus Paenibacillus; species Paenibacillus sp. FSL H7-0942. The sequence continues at coordinate 6,824,784 of NZ_CP150279.1, forward strand.
ACTAATGAAAGCGCTAACCTAAAACTAACGGGTGAACAGCACCAACTTGTGGAAGGGTTTGGCGGATGTTTTAACGAGCTTGGTTATATTGCTTTGTCCCACTTAAATGAGGAGCAGCGCCATGAGGTACTTCACTCTCTCTTCCATCCGGAGGGTGAGCACAAGTTTAACATATGTCGCCTGCCGATCGGCGCAAGTGATTATGCAGAACAGTGGTACAGCCACAATGAAGTGGATGGCGACGTGGTCATGGAACATTTTTCAATCAATCGTGATTTCAAATATCTGATTCCTTACATCAAGGAAGCTCTAAGTTATAACCCGAACCTGCAATTCTTCGCCTCCCCATGGAGTCCGCCAACGTGGATGAAGTCGCCCAAAGCCTATAACTATGGCACGCTTCGTTGGGAGAAAGATATTCTGGAGGCCTACGCCCTGTATTTCGTAAAATTTGTACAGGCTTACCGTGACGCAGGCATTACGATCCATCAGGTGCATGTGCAGAACGAAGTGATTGCAGATCAGAAATTCCCTTCTTGCATGTGGACAGGCGAGCAGCTTCGTGAGTTTATCGCTGATTATCTGGGCCCCGCTTTTGACCAACACGGTCTGGATACAGAAATCTGGCTGGGGACGATCAATGCCCCTGATCCATGGGAGGAATTAATCAAGAAAAAAACAAATGACTTCGATGAGTACGCCGGCCTTGTCCTGAGTGATCCAAAAGCCTATTCCTATATCAAAGGTGTAGGGTATCAATGGGCTGGTAAAAATGCGATTCAACGTACCTCAGCGAGTTATCCGGAGCTGCGTTATATGCAAACCGAGAACGAATGCGGCGATGGCAACAACTCATGGAACTACGCCAAATATGTATATAACCTCTACCAGCACTACTTCAGCAACGGAGTGAACGCGTACATCTACTGGAACATGGTTCTGGAACCCAAAGGCCGCAGCACATGGGGCTGGGAGCAGAACTCCATGATCACTGTAGATCCGGACAATAAGAAGGTTACTCGGAACCCCGAGTATTATGTGATGAAACACTTCGCGCATCATATTGTTCATGGTGCTCGAAGAGTCGGCCTGTCTGGCGCATGGAGCGGGAAATCCGTTGCCTTTCGCAACCCGGATAACAGTCTCGTGATTGTCATCAACAATCCATTCCAGGACCGTCGTGACCTGTATCTAACCCTTGAAGAAGGACAGACCCTACACATGGAGTTGGAAGCCGATTCATTCAACAGCATGGTTATTCAACCGAAATAACTAATCCAACACATCGTTAAAAACGCGGACATCAATAGCGTCAGCCCCCCAAGGATTCCCCGGGCCGGCGCTATTTTTTTATGGGCCAGACCATGCTTATTGTCAGCATAATTACTCCTGTAGAACACAAGCAGAAGACGACTTAAAGATATGACGTTTCACCTTTTATATTTACAAATCTATAAATCTAGATATAATGTAATCCAGAGAACTTACTCTCATGTCCATTATATTATAGGAGGCAAGGCAGGCTCATTTCAGCATAACATATCTACTTATCTGTATATTTAAATTTATTGGAGGTACGCTTTACATGAAATCACAACAGGTCAATCCACTGCTTATCTTGATGCTGGCACTCGGGGTATTCGGGATTATTACAACAGAAATGGGAATTGTGGGGGTACTTCCTCAGGTTGCGCATAAATTCGGCATCTCGGCTGCACAGGCAGGTTGGCTGGTCAGTATATTTGCGCTGGTTGTAGCCATAGCAGGCCCTTTTCTCACCTTACTGGCATCCGGGATGAATCGCAAAATTATCCTTTTAGCCGCTGTGCTGATGTTTGCCATTTCAAACGTGGTCTATGCCTACGCCACAACATTTGATACCATGCTGATCTTCCGTATCATTCCCGCGTTATTCCATCCCGTCTTCTTTTCCGTAGCCCTGGTCACCAGTGCCCAACTTGTTCCGGCAGAGAAAAGCAGTCAGGCCGTCGCCAAAGTATTCACCGGAGTTACCGCGGGCTTTGCCTTTGGCGTGCCACTGACATCGTATCTTGCTGAACGCCTATCCCTCGAAATCGCCTTCCTGTTTGGAGCGATGGTCAGTGTGGTCGCTTTGATCGGCATATGGATCTGGCTACCCTCGATGCCCGTGAAGGAAAAGATGTCCTATGGCAAGCAGCTCGGTATTCTGCGCAAACCTGGATTATGGCTGAATGTTGCCGCAGTCATTTTTATATTCGCCGCCATGTTCTCCGTGTACAGCTATTTCGCCGAGTATCTTGGACAGGTCACCCACATGAGCGGATCATGGATCAGTGTCATGCTGACCGTCTTTGGTGTCGTCATGATCATCGGAAATTTGGGGTTTGGACAGTTTCTGCGTAAGAGCGTGGTCCGCACTGTCCTCATGTTCCCCCTGCTGTATGTAGCAGCTTACGCACTCGTCTATTGGGCCGGTCCCCACTTCATGTGGATGGTTATTGTAGTCATCCTCTGGGCATCCGTGCATTCAGGAGGATTAATTGTAAGCCAAACCTGGTTAACCGCTGAAGCGCAGGACGCGCCTGAATTCGGCAACAGCTTGTATGTATCCTTTTCCAATCTCGGTATTACCCTGGGTACAGCCATCGGCGGATGGTTCATCGCGAACCTGGGAATACATCAATTGATCTGGAGTGGAATGATATTTGCACTGATCGCTTTTGTCTTGGTTTGGATTAAAATTAAATGTTTCCCTGCACCATAAATTGCCGAACACTGTTGAGAGAAAGCACTAACACAAATAGCGCCATATTCCCATGCTTAACATGTAGAACAGGCGCTATTTGGTGTTATATGATTACCGGATTTACAAAGGATGCTCCGACTCGTCAAAACGCACGCTTAAGGATTGTTCGCCAGGTAGTTTCTCAGCCATTGCATAGCCGGACGTTCTGTACCGTTGCTATTGACCAAGTGGGAGCCTGCCTGCCAAGTTTGATTTTGGTTGTAACCCCACAGCGTCACACCTTTAACAGCAGAGTGTTTCCACAGCACAGGGAATTTTTGCTGATAACGCTGCAATTGTGTATTATCGTCACCTGTCATATCCAGCTCGGATACATAGATTGGTAGCCCTGTAGCCGCAAGCTTGTTCAGTACCGTGTTCATTGTGTTCACAGAAACGTTGTCCATATTGAAATAATGCGCCTGGATTCCAATACCATCAACTAGACCTCTGTTTTTCAAAAGGTTGATAATCTGGATATATTGGTCCGCTTTGGCAGGATCACCGATAATACCATATTCATTAATTAACAATTTGGAGTTAGGGAAGGCTTGTCTCGCCTGTTGGAATGACCAGATAACCCAATCCCAACCCGTTGCCCCATCTCCACCAATGGCATTGCGATAGGATGGTTTCGCATGCAGAGGTTCATTCACCACATCAACGAAGGCAGACTTCGAATACCGCTGTCCTGCAGCTTTAATCCATTGTGTCACTTCAGCCTTCTGATCTGCGGCTGAGAGACTGTTAATCCAATTTGGCTGTTGATTTCCCCATACGAGCGTATGGAATTTGAACGGAAATCCGTTGTTGTTAGCATAGTTGTAGGCCATGTCCGCCTGGCCCCAATTCATTACGTTGCGTGTGCCTTCAATAGCATCCCACTTGGTTGAGTTCTCCGGAGTTACCTGATTCCAATATGGGCTAAAATTCGAAGGAACCTGGTTGGCAATAATATTGCCCAGAAATTTGCTACCTTTCGCCAAACCAGCACTCACACTACCAACCGCAACAGAAGCAGCGAGAATCCCTACCAATGCCAGTGAGCCGACTGTTTTGAACCACTTAGACTTAATCAATGATTTTCCTCCTTAGTATTGTTTTTTGTAAAGCGCTTACAAACATCATTTTACTGGATAATTTTGGTTTTTAACACCTGTCAAATTATAGTATTTTATTGCAAAAAAATAGATTTAAATGCTTTTTCTGAAGTTATTCATAGATTCACTCTCTTAAATCCAACATAACTCTTACATTGGAGTTTACATTCACCAGATGTTTATCTAGTATGAAATGATACATATCTTTACACACACTAGATAACAAGGGAGATTACAACATGCGCAAAATTTCAACGAAACGTTTCGCCGGATGGCCTTTATCTTTCCTCTTATGTGCCTCCATTTTGTTCGCCCCGTTTGCTTCCACTCCGGTTCAGGCTGCTGAGGCAGACAAGGAAACCAAGATCACGTTGCTCGGCACATCGGATATTCATGGTCGATTCATGCCGTGGGACTATGCTCTGGACGGTCCAAACCCAACCGGGAGCATGACACAGCTCTACACCATTGTGAAAAAAGTCCGTGCGGAGAATCCCAATACGATTCTGCTCGATGCAGGAGACATGATTCAGGATAACTCGGCTGAGTTGTTCAATGATCAACCTCAATCTCCCATGATGGTTGCAATGAACGAGATGAAATATGACGCATGGGTTATGGGTAATCATGAGTTTAACTTTGGACTGGACGTACTGGAGAAGATCTCTTCCCAATTCAATGGACAGCCTCTCGTAGGTAACATTTTCAAAGAAAACGGCGACCGCTACATGCCTGCCTATACGATTATCGAGAAAGACGGAATCAAAGTGGGTGTTATCGGAATGAACACACCTATGATTACCGAGTTTGAAAAAGGGACCGATCACCTGGACGGCATCCTCGTCAAAGATCCTGTGGAAGAGACCAAAAAGGCCATTGCTGAGCTGAAAGGCAAAGTCGATGTCATGGTTGGACTCATGCATATGGGATTGGATAACGAGAACGGAAATCCGGGCACCGGAGTGACGGATATCGCTAACGCCAACCCGGAGCTGGCTGCCATTTTTGCCGGACACATGCATACCTTGATTGAATCCCAAACGGTTAACGGCGTATTGATCTCCGAACCGAATAAATATGGCTCACATATTTCACGAATCGATCTGACATTTGAAAAAGACGGCGACAAAGTTGTGCTGAAAAGCAAAGAAGCTCAAGCACTCGCTGTAAAAGCAGCAGACGGAACGTATGAAGTCTCCGATCCTGCGCTGGAAGAGACTTTGCACCCATTCCACGAGTTCGCTCGTGCCGATGCCAACATTGAAGTGGCTGAACTGAAAGGAACGAACCTGGTCCCTGCTGATGAGATTAAGGGTATACCTGCGGTGCAGATCCAGGAAACACCTTTGTCTGATTTTTTCACCGAAGTGATGTTGCATTACAGTGATGCCGATGTGGTCGCGCATCAGATTGATAACGACAAAGCCAAGCTGGATGTAGGCCCGATTAAGAAAAAGGATATTGCATTCAACTACCAATACACCTTTGGTGAAGTGACCGTATATGAAGTAACCGGACGTGATCTGATGGATTATATGGAGTGGTCTGCGGGGTACTTCAACTCCACACGCCCGGGTGATGTGACCGTCAGCTTTGATCCGAAACGACGTGCTTCCAAATACAGCACCGATGATTTCTTCGGCGGCGTAACGTATGAGATTGACCTGACCAAACCATACGGCAGTCGGATTACAAATCTCAAGTACAGCAACGGTACGACAGTAAAAGAAGACGATACGTTAAAACTTGGCATGAACGCCTATCGAATGGAAGCCCTGATTGCCAAAGGTGGCGCCATGGAAGGGCGTAAGTTCAAGCAACTCTGGTCCTCCAAGGACGCCTCGGCATTTGGTGAGATTCAAGGCACGATTCGCAACCTGTCCATCGCCTATCTGAAAGATGTCATGAAAGGCGTCTACGAACCGAAGATTCAACACAACTGGAAAATCACTGGCGTAGACCTGACTGCACCGGAGCGTGCAGATATAGTGGAGTTAATTAACGATGGCATTATGTCTGTGCCAACAACAGAAGATGGCAAGTACACCAACATTGCCTCCATTAACATTTTGGATACGGTGACTCAGGAAGAGATTGATACGCTATCTGCCAAAGCAGATGTGAGTGCGGCACAATTCGCAGGCGTGAAAACCAAGGGAGCGTTCTATCAACAGCTGAACAAAGCTCGCAAAGCGGCAGGCAATGGCGAGGGAGCAACTACTCCTACACCTGAGAAGCCGACAACGCCAACGAAACCAAAACCAACACCGACTCCAGGCACGTCGAAACCTGGTAAACCATCAACACCAAGCACGGGTAAACCGGATACCGCCAACAAAGGCAAACAAGCCAAGGTTACTGCGGCTTACCTGAACGTACGCACTGGCGCTTCATCCAAAGCGAAGGTCGTTGCTGCCGTACCGAAAGGCACCCTGCTTGAGGTGATCAGTACAGACAAGTATGGCTGGGTAAAAGTGAAGCTGGATGGACGTGTAGCATTTGTATACGGAAAATACGTGAGTATTTTGAAATAAGTAAAATCGTTACGCACTACGCTTAACGAAAAAGAAAAAGGGCGATTCTCCCATGGAACTCATGGTCGGGATCGCCCTTTGTTATGTTAACGAACCGTTATGAGTATTGCTGCAACTGCTTTGCGAGAGTACATGCCATAACGGGTGAACGAATTATATATACCTTCGATACTCAACCTCTCTTCACATCCCAGTTCGCAAGCATGCCTCTCGCCATCTCCATGTCGGACTCCTTTCCTGTAATCAGTGCAAACTTGGCAACAATCGCAGGATAGGCTGCCCACTGCTCCCGAATATGCTCCAGCATCTGGGGCCATGTTCTTCCCCCTGCCTTCTCATAACGACTCAAAAGCTCACGCAGCCCATCCTCCTGAAAGAGTGCGTAGTAGATGACAAAGTCCTTACCCGGATCTGCAATCTCCGCTTCCGTCCAATCAATAAGTCCAGTTACTCGCTGGGCATCATCGACAATAATATGCGGCGGATGCAGATCACCATGGATGAACGCCGAGTGCTGAGGCCAATAACTACCTACAGAAAGCCATACCGTCCAGCGTTCAACTAACTCGGTTGGCACCGTAAAATTCTGCTTAACCTCCTCTATATTGGCTGCAAATTCTTTGCGAGCTTCCATAGGTGTCTTGATCCGCACTCCACCTTTCTTCGCCTTGTCGGGATCGATGTTATGCAGCGTGGCGAGAGTCGTAGCCAGTGAATCCAGGAATGTATCCGATAAACTCTCCTGAGGGAATCGCCATACATACCCTCCCCCTGCGGGATCCACAACTGCGATCGGATCACCATCAAGTAAAGGATAAGATATCAACTCTGGCGTGAAGATCCTCCAATCCGGTACTTGTGCGGGTATATTTCCTCGGACCACATCCAGCACCTTGTGCTCATTCTCGGCTCGCTCCCATACGTCTTCGCGTCGCGGCTGGCGCAGAACCCATCTGCGGCCTTCTTCATCCGTGGCGAATGCTACACGAAAATCCATACCCGACTCGTTGATCTCTAAGGATTCCTCAACGATAAGAAGTCCGTTCTGTTTTGCTAAAGATAATAGTTCCTTATGAATTTCCAAATTTTCATTCAAGTTTGGTTTTGTCATATCAGGTACTCCCCTTTTCCTGGATAAAATAAAAAACACAGACATGTTCGGCTGTGCAGTTCATTTCGGATGTTGGTATACCTGAATGCTCGCAAAAAATAGTAGTACATCAAAGAACCACTTCAAAGAGTGAGTGATCCTTTCATGACGACTAGTGGCATACGTGTAAAATGGCAAACCGATCCCGATGAACTGCACACAGGCAGAAAACAGCAAGCGTAAACAGACGTTTTTCGCCACACTATCTCAATCGGGAAAAATTTTGCACACGTATCCCTCCGTTCAGTAAGTTACCCATATGCTAACATATTCCAAATTCCAGTTCCAGACTGAATCGAATGATTTTGGTTCTTTTTATTGATATACAGGAACTTCGTCGCCTCAGGTAACGTCCATAGTTATAAATGTATTAAAAAGGATGAGAGGTGAGTAACCCAATGTCCATTGTACGAAGATTATCCTTATTACCAGTCATCTTGCTTCTGCTAACGCTCGGATGCGCAGAGAAGTCCGAGGAACAAGGGAAAGAGAAGCCACATGTGCGAGGAATTATTACGGATTTTGAGGAAGAAAGAGGTCAGGTACTCATCGAGAATAAAGAGGATCACAGTGTTGATTCTGGACCGATTTGGGTCTCGCTCAGCAAGGACGCGGAACTCATCATCGAAGAAGAGATTGTCACCGTCTCTTTGGATGAGACACTCGTTGGTCGAAGTGCAGAAGTGTGGATCAATGGATTTATTGCTCAATCTTACCCTCCCCAAACCAAGGCTGTAAAAATGGTCATTCATTAACACCGAGCAAAATACGCCGATACATTTCGTTTCACGTGGAACGTTATGATACACATACGAATAGCAACGGGTGGTTGCTACTAAAATCGGAAATGATGAAAACAATTTACACACTTGAAGCATTTACTCCGTTAGCCTGCCTGCATATAGAGTATAATGAAGAGGTATACGATAAATGTACGGTGCAATAATTGTACAAAAACTAACGCAAAAGAGGTAAACGATGAGCAAGCAACAATTTAAAGATTATGGACTTGGTGAAGAGATCGTAAAAGCACTGGACAGTCTGGGCTATGAGACACCAACCGAGGTACAGACCAAAGTTATTCCGGTAGCACTGGAGAATCAGGATCTTGTGGTCAAATCACAGACCGGTAGTGGTAAAACAGCTGCCTACGGCATTCCGCTCTGCGAGCTGGTGGATTGGAATGAGAATAAGCCACAGGCTTTGATTCTTACCCCAACCCGGGAACTGGCTTTGCAGGTTAACGAAGATATTACGAATATCGGCCGCTTTAAGCGTATTAAAGCAACCGCACTATACGGACAGTCCCCTTTTCATATCCAAAAAGCGGAGTTAAAACAAAGAACCCACGTGGCTGTTGGTACACCAGGTCGGGTACTGGATCATATCGAACGTGGCACGCTGCCACTCGAACGGATCGCCTATCTCGTTATTGACGAGGCGGATGAGATGTTGAATATGGGCTTTATTGAGACAGTACAAGCGATCATTCAGAAACTGCCGCAGGAGCGAGTAACGATGTTGTTCTCCGCTACGTTCCCTGAAGATGTAGCCAAGCTGTCACGCAAATACATGAACAAACCGGTAGAGATCGAGATCAAGGCAAGTGGACTGACAACAGCCACGATTGAACATGCTGTGATTAACGTACCCGAGGTGAACAAAACGGCACTGCTTCAAGACTTGTTCATTGTAGAAAATCCGGATAGCTGCATCGTGTTCTGCCGTACGCAGGAGAATGTGGATAAACTGTTCCGGGTTATGGCTGACCTTGACTACCCAGCAGATCGTATCCATGGTGGTATGGAGCAAGATGAGCGGATCGAAGTAATGAACGCATTCCGACGGGGACAATTCCGTTATCTGATCGCGACGGATGTGGCCGCACGTGGTATCGATATCACGAATATTACTCATGTCATCAACTACGATATTCCTTTGGAAAAAGAGGGCTATGTTCACCGCACAGGCCGTACGGGTCGCGCAGGCAAAACAGGTAAAGCCATTACGTTGATCACACCGAAAGATGGCAGACGTCTGGCTGAGATTGAATCCTATATTGGATTCGAAATCCCTGTCGTGAAAGCACCTTCTGAAGAAGCTGTGGATCGCCGCAGAGAAGATTTTGAGAAACGATTGAAGATCGTTCCTGAACGTAAAAAAGACAAGCGTGAACAGCTGAACCAACAGATCATGAAGCTGAACTTCAACGGAGGCAAGAAGAAGAAACTTCGCGCCGTAGACTTTGTAGGTACCATCGCCAAGCTTGAAGGGGTAACCGCAGACGACATCGGGATCATTACGATTCTGGATAATGTGACGGATGTAGAGATCCTGAACGGTAAAGGCCCTCTAGTACTGGAGCTTATGCAGAATACAACGATCAAAAAGATGCAGCTCAAGGTTCGCAAAGGTCATAAATAGTTTGGTAAACACGGTCAAATAACTAGAAATTCAAACAGGGATAGTGGACTCTTTTCTAAGTCTACCATCCCTTTTTTCATTACCTCTTCTTTTTCCGCACTGTACCGCCTTCCACCGTATACCGAAATAGCGTATCTTCGGCGCCCCCGATATCATCCGTAACCATAAACGTCGCTGCATCTCCCGACTTATAAACCCCACCCGTCACAAAGCTGAACACCACACGCTCATCTTTACCCCAATATTGATTCAGCATGACAAATGTACTGCCGTTAACGCCCTTCACTGTGCAGTTTCCATTGGCATTATACAGACCATTCTTGTCTTTCGCGAAGCTCTGGGGATCGGCATCAAATAGATGTGTAAAACTGGCTCGATCGATATGTTTATTCGGTTTACCCCATAGATACACACGATTGGCATCCACCGCCCAACTGCTGGAAGGCGTTATTAACTCAAACGTCGCTGCGTCAGCCCCCTTAATGATCTGAAGCACATCGTCAGGATGACCGAAGGGCTGAATTGTCCGAACAACCTCCGCACGATACACATGTTGCTGATCTTTGGAAAGTCCAAGATGCTCCGTCCCGGCAAACGCTACAAATTGCCGAGCATCTGCCTCGTCGACACGGTATCCGTTGTAATACACATGATTGCCATCACGTCCAAAAGGTCCACCTAGTGACTGGAACGTATCCGGGTCTGCTCCTTTTACAGTACGCCACTGAAAATAAACCCGTTCCCGGTCCCGTGCAAACTGCTCATCCAGCGGTTCAAAGGTAGATCTGTCCGCTCCACGGACAAGGTTAAATACCGCTTTTGCTTCTCGACGATACGTACCGCCCCATTCTGTTTTATAAAAAATAGACGACGCGGTCTCAACCCAATTACCTGTGATCTGTGTAGCGCCCTCTGCACTGTGGGCATAATTCGCATGCCACCAGCCATGTACGTCGGGATGATGTTCTTGCAGCCATGCCCTCACCTCATCCTTTTCCCCATTCGCATAGCGAAGAGAACTGGACAGATGGAACAGATGGTCCTTGTCGGTGCAATAGTCGTGATGAGCAATCACAGAGTTCGTATCGATATCCTCAAACAGATGAAAATGCGCGCTGCTCTTTACATATAAATAACGTTGGTCCTGAGCAAAGTAGGGCGTATCCGGCAACAGCCGAAAGCTACTCGGATTGGAGTCAGGCACGGCCTGATCTTCCAGATAGACATACTGAGAGTCGCAGCAGTAATCTTCATCGATCACACGAAAAGCTTCCGTATCCCGACTGAACAAACTCGCCTTATTCTTGCGGGCATTGAACCACCATATTCCCTGACGATCACGCAGATAGGCGAAGGTCAACCATCCCTTTTGATACGTAGAGATGACTTCAAAATCCTGAGCAGTAATGCCTCCCTTAATCGGAGTGTTCGTTCCATCCTCGTCATTATGCAATATCACCTGAAGGTCTTCATCTACAATAAACTTGTTCATGACGGTCCACCCTCCAACCATGATGTGAATTCAGTCTAGCTTTATTTTAACGTGTGTACCTGATCCTCTCCACATCATCGTACTTGATATTTAGGAACATTTCCTCCGCTCTCACCGCTCAGCCACGATGAAATGCCGGTTTGTTCAGCAATGGATGGATTGTTCACTTGAAAAAGAGTCTGACCCAACTAAAATATAAATGAGAGCGCTTCATTTAATTTAATATCTTTCGGGAGGTGTATGTAATGGGTAACAGGAAAGCTCTCTGGTTTCTGGTCTTCGCACTCACGTTCACCCTGTTTGGACTTCATCCTGAACGAACAAGCGCAGCAAGTGTCACGATAACCAACGGTACCGACTGGCTCGATACCGCAGGCAACCCCATCCATGCGAACAGCGGCAACATTCTGCAGGTAGGCTCGACGTATTATCTGTACGGTGAACATGCAGTGGGTGGCAGGTTCGACAGAGTGAACGTCTACACCTCCACCGATCTGAAGAACTGGACTTTCAGCAACGCCATCCTGACGAAAGATTCCGCAACCGAGCTGGCCTCCAGTAAGATCGAACGCCCCAAAGTCATCTATAACGCCTCCACCAATCAGTATGTGCTCTGGGCACACTATGAGAACGGTACAGACTACAACCTCGGGCGTGTAGCGGTCGCAACAAGCAATACCCCGAATGGCAAATTCACCTATGAGGGCAGCTTCCGCCCGCTGAATTATGAATCCCGTGACATGACCGTCTTTGTTGATACAGATGGCACAGGTTATCTGGTTACTGCTTCACGCAAAAATGGCGGTGCCAATGATACGATGGCTATTTTTAAAATGAATGCAAGTTACACCGGAATACAGTCCTTCGAGGGCTGGCTGTTCGAGAACGCCTACCGTGAAGCACCTACTGTTGTGAAAAAAGGAAACCGTTACTACCTCTTCACCTCTCAAGCCGCTGGCTGGTATCCGAATCAGGGCGCTTATGCTACAGCAACTTCCATGACGGGTCCATGGGCTGCGCTTACGCCATATGGCAATCCATCTGCCTTTGGTTCGCAGATTCACGATATTGCCACGATTACAGGCAGCAACACCACATCCTTCATCTACATGGCGGATCGCTGGAATCCGATGAACCTCGGAGAGCACAAACATATCTGGCTGCCACTAACCTTGAATGATTCGAACGGAACAGCATCACTGGAATGGTATACCACATGGAATATTGATGCAGTAACAGGTGTAGTAACACCGCCTGCTCTCGTCAATCATGCACAAGGCAAAACAGCTACCGCCAGCTCCACAGCCTCCGGTTCGTCTGCATCCAACGTCAATGATGGCAACTACCAGACTTCATGGGTGGCTTCCTCCAATAGCTGGCCTGCCTGGTGGCAGGTGGACTTCGGCGCACCGAAGACGATCACCGAGATCGACACGTCCTGGTTTATGTATAAAGGTTCCGAAGGGTACTACAAATACAAAATTGAAATTAGCAACGATGGAGTCAATTACTCCACCTTGGATCGCACCAACAATCTGACCTATGGCTTTACGACCGATGCTGTGCATTTCACAGCTCGTTATGTACGGATTAATATGGTGAACGCCGTCTTGTGGAATAATCCGGGGAACTGGTATACCCCAACTCTGCACGAGGTCAAAATGTTGGGCCCTGCAACACCTGAAGCCACAGGTTACAGCCGGTTCAGTTCACACAACTATCCGGATCGATACATCCGTCATGCCAATTACACCGCTCGCGTGGATGCCAACGTCTCTCCTATTCTGGATTCACAGTTCCGCGTCGTACCGGGTCTTGCCAGCTCCACGGGAATATCACTGGAGTCCATCAACTTCCCAGGCTACTTTCTGAAGCGTAATGCCAGCAACAAAATTGTACTTGAAGCCTACGCCGACACCGCTGCCTATAAGGGAGATGCTACGTTCCTAAGCAGCCCTGGTTGGGCTGACAGCACCAAAGTATCCCTTCAATCGTACAGTCAGCCCGGATATTACATCCGGCATTATGACTATGTTTTGCAGTTGGATGCTGTAAATGCAACCAGCAGCGCAACTGTGAAGAGTGATGCCACGTTTGGGCGAACCAATTTCTAAGCAAAATAATTGGAGATAAGATTAGCATCTACATCTCGGGTACATTTTGGAGAAGGCCGTTTTTTCAGGAGTATTAACTGAAAAAACGGCTCTTTCTGTTTTACACCTTTTCAGATATACATTTCGTACCTCCCTCTCATACTGAAAATGCAGGTTTCATTAGGGCGTAATCTCCAGCCAGACTGGCTAGTGGCTGCCAGCTCTCAATTACTATTTTATAACGGCCAGCATACGCCTCTGCATCCACTCGTACATGCTCTACTTTTCCAAGGACCAGATGATCTGTACCCACTGGAATGACCTGATCCAGCGTAAGTTCAAAAGCAATCGGAGATTCCAGCACGGAAGGTACATTTACACGTATGCCCGCTCTGGGTGTAACGCCTGTCAGTTCAAACTCATCTTCTTCCGACGCTACATCTGCTGACGAACGCTGCATGGACGCTGCAAGTACAGCGGGAACTACATTGATCACAAACTCTCCCGTCTCTCGAATATTTACGAGTGTATCCTTCACTGTTCCTTCTCTCTCACCTACACCAGGCCCAATGGATAGGAGCAGCGTCGCCGGATTGCGTGAAGCAACGGTAAAAAAACTAAATGGAGCGAGGTTAAGCACACCCTCCATACTTCGCGTAGAAACCCAGGCAATAGGCTGTGGTACCACGGAACCGATCATCAATTTATACATTTCATCGATGGTGATATCATCTCTTGCAAACTCAAATACATTGTCTTTTGCCAATTACACTCGCTCCTTTCTACCCTGTCCCTGAGCAGCTCCTTCGGTTTACAAAGCCCCACGGGAAACATATATTGGTATAAGAATATACACTTGTTCACTACAAAAAAAGTACGCACTTTGAAGTGCGTACCTGTATAAGGAGCTTATTTGTGATGGATAATCCGAGCACAATCCTAGTGGAAACACTAACTCCATTCAACTACACCCTATCCATTATCGGCGGGAAGTGGAAGATGAAGATCATGTACCAACTCGCCTTTCATGGGGTCACACGCTACGGAGAACTCAAGAGGCGTGTACCCGGGATCACGTACAAGGTATTAACCTCTCAACTGAACGATTTGGAACGTGAAGGTGTGATAAAACGAGTTGAGTACGATCAGACCCCGCCGAAGGTGGAGTATTCGTTAACCCCGCGAGGCAAGAGTCTAATGCCCATTCTGGAGGAAATCTGCAAATGGGGTGTGCATAACGTCCCAGAGACACAAACGTTGCATGAATTACAGTGAATTATGAATGATTTCTGAGAAGGATTCATCCAGAACAATGCTTCCCAAGCAGGATTTCCACCTGCTAGACTTCGCAACCTAAGCTTGGTCGCACCAAAGGTTGAGTTATTAATAAAAAAAGCAGGTATAGAAAAACAATTTGTTTTTCTTCACCTGCTCTTTATTGCCATATAAGACAGTCTTGTTTCACATTCTGTGCTACCAAAATTTTCTACAAATTTCGAACATACGATCTAATGACGAATGATTTGATTTGTCTATCGGGATATATCATGTATGACCCCAAAACTCGCATATCGTGGGCTTTGACATCACTGGTATTTCATAAAGTTCATGGGAATCGTTCTCTTTTGGTCTGCATACCAACCATCATATATATAGGAATCCATTACTGATTTAAAAGCTAGCGAAACAACGCTGTCTTCCGCCACCGTCTTATCATCTGTTAAAAAATTCATGTCACTATTGATGGTCTCATTATTGTCGAGAGGCAGCCACTTTGCATACAACGGCAAAGTAGTAGAACTGATTCCCAAATCTGAAATCTTCAATTCAAAATCATATGCTGTAGTAAATATTTTATTTCTATACCAACCTTCGAACACAAACCCTGGTTTCACTGGAGGTTCAGGTACTTTGACTTTATCTATACCTCCAAGGATCTGGGAAGCCACCGCTGAACCACCATTAGACTCGAAGTTCACCGTATAGGGACGTCCATAATATGCGTCTAACTCAAAGTTTCCTGTCACTGGCGTCTCGAAATTGTAAGCATCTGCCCAAGGCTTACCCTTTACGTACCACCAGTAGACTATCCATCCATCACTTCGTGGAGGAAAGGCCTCAGGTCTAGTAACCATATCGCCCTCTGCCACTGTCTGTCGGATCAATTCCTGTGATGAACTTAAAGATACTGTATATAAGACCTTCCATTTTGCATACAGCGTGATGTTCGTCGTCACCGGTGTTTCAAAATGATAAGCATTGGTCAAATCTTCATCGCTATACCAACCGATGAAGGTATAACCTTCTCGCTGTGGTGCGGCAGGTGCAGAAACCACTTCCCCTTCCAGCACCGGCTGCTGATCTGTCACCGCTGAACCATCCTTATGGTCGAAGATTACTGTGAAGACGGGTGTCCATTTCGCATACAACGTGAAATTTGTCGTTACCGGTGTCTCAAAATTATAGACACTGGTCAAACCTTCATCACTATACCAATTGCCGAATTTATAACCTGTCCGCTTCGGAGATGCAGGCACCGCAATTTTAGTATTATACTCCACTGTCCCGGCGTTTACTGCTGAGCCGCCTTTACTATCAAATCTCACGGTGAACTCAGGCATCCACTTCGCATACAACGAAATCTCACTCGTCACCTGAGTCCTGAAATCGTAGAGTATCGTCAGATCACTGTCACTGTACCATCCTTTAAACACATAACCTGCGCGCGTTGGCCTTGAAGGCTCTTTAGCCGATTCTTGATGGTTAACGGACTGACCACTCAACTTCTTGCCGTCGCTTATGAAGCTTACCTCATAGTTATTCAGTATCCATGCCGTGTGTATCTCATAATTCCTCATTATTGGTGTTGTGAAATCAAATGCTTCATTCCGCTTCTCTTTATCTCTCCAGAACAAGAACGTATGATTTGGTTTTGTTAGTGGCTCAGGTGCCACTGCCACACCACCTTCAGTTACCATCTGATCGATTGGCTCAGTCTTTTGTTCATCAAAGAAGCGAACTCTATACTGCGTTTTTTGAGCAACTACCCATTTCACATACAAGGTGATATCACCCTTCACAATTTCGGTTGTGAAATTATATGCCTTTGTCAAATCTTTGTCGCTAAACCAACCTCCGAACACATATCCCTCACGCGTTGGTGGTTGAGGTGCCGCAGGTTTTGTTCCTTCGTAGACCGCCTGGTCGGATATCTCTGTCCCACCATTACTGTTGATGCTCATCGTATAACCACGCATCCACTTCGCATACAACGTAATGTTACTCGTCACTGACGTTGCAAAATTGTAGGTTTTTGTAAGATCACTGTCGCTGTACCAACCTCCGAACGCATGATCTTTCTTCGTTGGTGTTGCTGGTTCGATGGCAGTTTTTCCATAAGCTAAAGTTTGATCAGGAACTTCTTCCACTCCACCATTACTGTTAAATTTGACAGTATGCTGGTCTATGTCCCACTGAGCGATATACTCGATATCTTGTGCAGGCATGGTTACCGCTGGGACAGATGACCACCCCTTGAATTCATGACCTGCCCAAGTTGGATCACCGAAATGTAATGAAGTCGTTGATCCGTATTGTACATCGATCTCCTTTGCAGGTGTATTCAGGTCATTGTAATCTATGGTCAACTTATACATATTACGCGTATAGTACACCCTTAGAACCGTTGTACCATCGCTCGCAATATCGGCATCTAACACAGTTCCCGGAAGAGCTGTATCTACCGTGAATCCTTCATAAGACCTGAGTGATTCTTTAGGCAGGATTGCCCTCGTATTGGTTATACCCCGATGCGTTTCTTCATCTACAACCGTATAGGTTGGATGCCCTATATTTTGCTGCAAGTATACGACTTTGTAAGGCGTATCATCCCTGACTGTCCAGTTTGCGGTATAGGTGGCGTTATCTGTTGGCATCGCATTTGGGACATTCGGTGACCAACCTGCAAACGTATATCCCGTTCTTGTCGGAACTGGAATTCGATTAACGATATTTTTATAAATTAGATCCGTTAGTTTACCTTCTGGTGCTCCCTCATAACCTAAATTAAAAGTTAATGTCCGACTTATTGGTTTGTAATAAATATTAACAACTGTCGAACCATCGCCCTTAATATAGATACCTTTTACTACAACTTCATTATAGCCACGATCCCTATATTTGTTAGAGGTTATACGAATCTCTGTATTTGTTGTTCCCGTCTGCGTTTCGGAATCCGTAAGCACAGATAATTTCTGTGAGTTTGCATCTATCAAATAATGATTGACTTTGTACGGTGTGTCTGTGCCCACAATCCAATGTGCATACAGTTTTGGAATACCTGTAGGCATCCGATTGGGAATTTCCACTTTTGTACCACCATAGGCAGAAGTATACCAGCCATCGAAAGTATATCCCGGATTTACTGGGACTTTGTTTTTCACTTGAATTGCTGCATTAAAGGCAGCAGTTACAATCTCAGATGGTTCTCCATTGCTTGGATCGAATTCGATCGTAAGATCACCATCCGCACTTTTAATCCAGTTCAGTGGGATCGTACGCTGAATCGGAGCTGACGTGAATGACATCGGCGCTCCCTTCCAAGTAATAACTAATTTAGCCGCACTCGATGGAATCGTCTTATTTCTAACTTGTACCCCTTTTTTATCAAGCAAAAATCTGAAGTTATCACCGCTTAATTGAATATCAAATTGTGAACTATCATATGTTTCTTGCGTAGTTATACCTGTTTTCAAATCTAAAGTATCCATCTTGAAAAATGACTCTGGTAAATTGCGAGAGTCAGCATCTCCCCTGAAGAGCAACCCGAGCTCATCATCCTGTGGATAGGCGAAGTCGTAGACGTTCTTTTCTTCCCCTATCGTATACAGTGGCCACTCTTCATCGACCAGCTCTACGCCGCCGGAAAGCCCGCCATCACCTAATTGAGCGCCGAGTTCGACCTCCAAATAGATGCCAATCTCGACGAACAGGGCACCTAAAGACTTCGTGGTCTTCACCCCGCTAGTATTTTTTAATTGATAATAGAAGTAGCCCCACAGATTCACATACACACCGGGTTCTACAGCAAGCCCGATACTGTTCAACTCGACGCTGCCAATCCCCGCTTTGACCTCCATGTGAATACCGGCTCGCAACCCGATCGTACCCATCACATAGAAGGTGAATTGGTAATCTCCGTCTCCTGGCAAACTAACCGTATTGCTCGTACCACTAAAACTCATCACGCGTAAGGTAACCGAGTAGCGCTTCGCCATCTTATAGTAGAAATCTGCCCCCACCGTCAGGTTCACCTGGGCGCTGACCACAAACTCCGCTTCAAATTTGACTTCCACAATACCTAAAGCCACGCGTACGCTCTTTTCAAAGAGCTCTTTCTTGATTAACGGAACCCACTCCGTGTCTTGCTCCAACATCTCTTGATACTTTTCCTTCAACGATTCCGCATCTACGGCAGTATCCTGCACACCCGCCATTACCGCTTTAATCTGTGTCGCAATGTCCTGAACCTTTCCCAACCTGCCAGCGTTCTTCTCGCCCACCCAGTCATTCAGTGCATCATTTAGCTTATCGTGTTCGACGAGAGCTATCTCTGCCGTGATGTTCATCCCGGTATAGCTATAAGCATCCAGATTCGCCGTAATTACATAATCATCAATGACTGGGAAAATAGGAACATCGCCAAAAAAGGTCGATATTTTGTACCAATGCCATTTCGTATCCGAATTAACGCCAAGATCCAAGCTTATCTCTTGAACGAATGTACCGGTCATATGGATGACAAGATCGCTGTCTTCATTGATATTGACAACAATATCGGCACCCACTTGTAATGTAGCACTTACGCCTGAGGTCCGGCCGTCAATATTCTTCAGCCTCGTGCCGATTGAAGCAACAACGGTCAGTTTCTCCACACTTACCCGGCTGCCTTTACCGGATGCTAGGGAGGACTGAGCCTTGATCTCCTGAATTTCCTTCGTCTCCATGGCGATGTCAGACAGATAATCCGCGGCTTCATTGACGAATCCGCTGTCTCTTGCTTGCTGCTCAATTTGTTCTTCGAGCTGCGCGATCTGCTCTTTTGACAATAACTCTTCCCCGGCAATCGCTTGCTTCTGATAGAGGTCGAACGCGCTGGTGACATCTTCGATAGCCGCATCGGTATACGTGATGATATCCTTCTCCGCCGCAGGCGTAATCGACGTGATGCGTCCGTAACCGACGGACTTAAAATCGGATTGGGCAAATCCACCCTCATAGAACCCGATAAAGTCGCCCACATCAACCGTCGTCAGCTCATCCAAGCCGAGTGGCTCATACATGCTATCGCTGTAGTTCATCGCGGTATGCTCAACCGTGATAGAGTGGTTATTGGAATCTCCATCCGTGTCTGCTTCTACGCTCACCGGTAGAACATCCGGCTTGAACAACACCTGATTCGCGTCCGCACGACCATAGGTGTAGGTCGTGCCGTTCCCCCCCGTAATCTGAACATAGGCAATATCACCATCGTTCTCACCGGTTGTTTCTAACGTGCGTAGGTTGGGACTAATCCCTTGATAAATGGCGACGGTATCGCCTACTTGAATCACCGTGTCTCCGCTATATACGAACGTTCCGCTGCTCGCATTCGCTTCAGCCAACGCATTTCCGCTGCCACCCACTGTCGTGGCGACTACGGAAAACGCTGGTGAACCCACCTCCGTGCCGTCTAGCATCATATCCGTGACATCCGCGAAGGGCAGGTAGATCATGCTCGCATTAAGTGGAACATTCATGACTTCTTTTTTAGCAACGCTAAATACATAAATACTTGTCGTCGCGTCTTGGCCTTGGAAGGACAAGCTGTCATCCGTCAACGTAAGTTGATATGTGTTACCTTCAACGAACTTGCCATTTTCGGCTGCTGACGATACCGTGAAAACTCCGTTCCCGCCAGAGACGGTAACCCCTTCGAATTCGGGATTCGCCGTATCCACGAAGGTCATCCCCTCTTTGACCTGGGATTCCGTTAGACTGCCCGATGAATCCTGCACCTTAATGGTGAAGTTCGGCGCGACATCCAGTACCGAATAGCTTGGTACGCTCTGTACGGCACGATCTATGCTATCAGTATACTTCGCATACAACTTCGTATCCGCAGTCAAGGTAGTGCCACTTGCGAAGATGAGTGAAAGATCACTATCCACAAACCACCCTTGAAATATATATCCTTCTTTTGTTGGAGCAGGTAGGTTATTTAGGACCTGGCCTTTTCGTACCGTCTGCGCAGCAACTGCCGTGCCTCCGTTGCTCTCAAACGTGAGCGTATACACAGTGGAACCGGCGCCAGGGCTGCTTCCGTTGTCTCCAGGCGTTCCGCCACCGCTATTACTGCCGGGTGACTGTGTTGGCGTTGATGTCACCGGCGATGTCGGTGTTGGTGTCACTGGCGATGTCGGTGTCACCGGCTTTTGATTCTGATTTTTCCACGCCTCTACAACCGCGTTGTTGCGCATGAAGAGAACCGCTGCTTCCGCGCGAGTCGCTTGCGCACGCGGATTGAAGTTCCCCTTTTCGTCCCCGGTGAACACACCGGCTTGCCACAGCTTGATGACCGCATCAGCCGCCCAAGGCGATACATCCCCGAAATCGCCCGGTTCTGTCGTGACCGAATTCTCGGTCTGATAAGGGATCTGTTCGCTTTCGAAATACCGCAACGTCATCGTCGCCATTTGCTCCCGAGATACGGTAGCATCCGGCGAATATTTCCGATCCCCCGTGCCATCGGTAATTCCCTTCTTAACCGCCCATTCGACATATGGCGCATACCAGCTGCCCGCCTGTACATCGGCAAGGCTCGAAGTGGAGTACGCCCCCACATCGACTCCGGCCATCCGTCCAAGTGCCGTTACATACATGGCACGTGTCATTGTCCCCTTAGGAGAGAAGCTACTCGCGTTTGTTCCGCTGAATATGCCCTTCTCCTGCACATGGACGACTGCATCATAGAACCAGTCGGTGGGACTCACATCCTGGAATCCACTGGATGTAGTTACTTTTGTCATCTGCATCGGCAGTTCAGCCGCTACTGCCGATTGCGCTGATAATAGGGGCACGGCAGAAACTATTAAGCTGATCACCAGCATCCACATCAGGATCCGCCGGCTTACCTTCCATCCCTGTCTTACTTTCTTCACTTTCATTCATCCCTTCTATGTATAGATCAAACTAAAAAAGACCTTCCAAAATTGGTTTCTAATCAAGCTAATCAACAAAGCCAGACTAATAGCGGATACCACTGACCCAGATCGGGATCATTGGTCTCCTGCGAGTCAGTTCGCTCGGCACGTCGAGATCAAGCGAGGAAAAACTTTACATACAGAAATGACATTGTCTAGCTGCGGCGTTCAGCACATTCAGCACATCAACGTCAGCTCAAACATCCGACTGAAGAGATCCGACTGCTTTAAGGTACGATAATGTCAACTTTACAGATTGAATTCGTTCACCTATCTTTCTGATCAGTCGCAGTCGAATTGTGACACCGACACAGCAAATTATGTCGTTTTTTCTTCCGTATTTTATCACGCGAGATAGGGGCGCTTGTGAATTATAAAGAAAACTTTAAGTAAGCAACTACTCGCAAGTGAGAACATCAATGACATCAAAAAATAGCGGCGTAGGGAAGGTAACTCCCACACCACTCTTTCATGAATTCTTTAGCTCGTCTGCAGTCCATTCCAGATGATTCTCTTCTCAACGATTCATCTACCAGAAGCGACTATAACGAACTGCTCTTCCCCCAACGCAGTCTTTGAGGAAGTGAAAAAACACTAATATGCCTCTTGGGTTTCAATGAGATAAAAGGCTCCTGCTGATTCTTCGCCACATTGTGGGCGATATGCCTGAAGCGCAGCCCGCTTTCAAACTCGGGATTAAGCGCAATCGGGATGCCCTTATGTACGGAACGTATAATTTCTACATCGGCATGGATCACGCCAATCACACCGATATTGAGAATATCGATCATATCCTGCATCTTTACCGTTGCCGAACGGGCTTCCTGTCCGTCGGCCATATTAATGATGAGCTGTGGCGGAGCCGGAATCATATCTTCTAATAATCCGATTACGCGATCCGCGTCCTGAAGCGATGTACGATGAGGTGTAGTAACGACAATAGCCTCATCTGCTGCCAAAGCCGCATTCCAGAATCCATTTTCAATGCCTGCCGGCGAATCGATCAGCACATAATCATAGCCCTGGGCTATTTGCTGTACAACCTTGCCAAAAACTTGCGGATCATCATGATGCACCGTGTCGTTACTACAGGAGATAAAGGACAAGGTACTGATTCGCTTATCTTTGACGATCACTTGATGTAAAGCACATCGACCCGTCAGAAAATCAGAAATATGATACCTTACCCTATTACTCAAACCAAGCGGAATATCCAGATTTCTCAATCCAAAATCAGCGTCGATCAGGCAAACGCTGCTCCCCGATAAGGCAAGGGCAGTCCCGAGATTAGCCGTGACCGTTGTCTTGCCAACTCCGCCTTTCCCTGATGTGATACATATAACTCGTGCCATCGGAGCCACTTCCTTCTCTTCAAGTACTAATGCGGGACAGCAAGACAACCATTTCTTCACGTATTATCGTTTGATCCGGCTTGAATGTAACGTCCTCGTAGCTAATAATCAGTTGCAATTTGATGAAATATGTCGTTATATCGACCACAGTGATTTTATCATGATGGATTATCCTACTTGAGAAATCTAAAGAAAACTTTAAATCCGTGCGTATTGGATCGTTTAATTTTTCGGAGAGATGGCACATCATTTTGACGAGGATGGAAAAGCGCAGACTGGTGTTGAGGGATTCAATATCTTGAGTCGATTACGAAGCTAGTGGAAAGAACAAAAAATGGGCCAATAGCGTCAGATACTGCTCCAACGCCATTTTCCCATTTATAATAGACTACCCTTACTGCTATATTCATGCTTGTGACGTACTGTTAGAAACCAGCATATATCCACTCCCCCGAACCGTAATGATTCGCTCGGGGTCGGCAGGGTCAGACTCAATTTTTTTGCGTAAATTACTGATATGTACAGCAACCGTTCTCGTATCCTCCAGACTTTCCATTCCCCAGATGATTTGAAACAACGTATCGACACTGACGACACGATTCACGTTTTGTGCCATATAGGACAGCAGACTGAATTCTTTTTTCGATAAAGAGATAGATGTACTTCCCATGTTGACGGACTGCGTGTAGAAATCCAGTGTCAAACCCGGTAACTCCAGCAGTTGTTCCCTTCTACCCGTCGACACTCTGCGAAGGTGAGCCTTGATCTTGGCCATGAGCACTCCCGGACTGAACGGCTTGGTCACATAATCGTCCCCGCCATAGGATAATGCGCTAATTTTTATTTCGTCTTCCTCTTGACTGCTCAGAAACACAATCGGCGCACTGGTGAGATTACGCGCATTCCTGCACCAGTCAATACCGTTTTCATTAGCCAGCAATATATCCAGTATAATTAAATCCGGCTCAAACGATGCAAGCAGCTCCATCGCTTCTGACCCGCTATGACTGCAGGTGGAGACAAATCCCTCCCTATCACAATACACCTGCACAATCTCGCATATATGAGGATCATCATCAACGATCATGATTTTGTGCGTGTCCATCTCATCACCCCTTTCCTTCAATCACCGTACAAGGAAACGTTACATAGAATGTCGCCCCCATCTTGCCGTCGCTCTCCGCTCGAACCATTCCTCCGTGCGCTTGTACGATTTCCCTGCAAATTGCCAGCCCCAGTCCACTGCCCTCTATGCCCATTCCCGGCCGATCATATCTGTAATTACGTTCGAAGATTTGCTCAAGCTGATCCGGAGGAATCCCCATTCCAGAATCCTGTATGCTAATGACTGCATGGGGAGCATGATTCACCACTTCCACAACTAGTGCAATACGCACCAGCCCCCCGCTGGAGGTGAACTTCATGGCATTTGACACTAGATTAAATAAAGCCTGCTCTATTCTTTTCGCATCCATCTCGACAACTGGCAAAATAGATCGTCTATCCTCGGCATCTCCGATATCCAGTATGAAGTCTAATCCTGCGTCGCGCACTACCAACTCATATTGTTCAAAAAAACCATGCAAGAAAGGAATCATCTGAATCGGCTCCATTCGGTACGAGACTTGTCCAGTCTCCAAATGAGACAAGAAGGACAACTCCTCGATCATACGGTTAATCCTTATCGTGTTCTCCCGGATGTACTTCAGATATTGTTCATTGCGTTCCGGCTTGACCCTGTCCTGTATAGCTTCTACATATCCAAGCATACTGGACAACGGCATACGCAGATCATGCGTAATATAAGCAAGTAGCTTCTTCCTCCCTTGCTCGGAGTGAAGCAGTCGGTCATACGAGGTTTGGAGATCATCATGCACTGTAGATAAGGCCTGTGTTCGCTCCTGAACGGTCTGTTCCAGATTCATATTCATTTCAATCAGCTTGTCATTAACGTACTGTAATTCACGTGTAATTCTCTCTTCGTTCGATGCCGTCCTCGTAGATCGCGAAGACAGCAGAATCAGCTGCGCGATCGTAAATATCAATAAGCCAAGCGGAGATGTATTTCCAACTAGCGACCATCCGTTAAAATACAAAAAATCGTTGACAACCGTGACCAAAGTAACCACCGACACCAGCAGGAAGATCAGCGCTCCCTCCATACGTCGCACAGCCGCCTGAACCAGCCCGATCATCAGATAAATCATATGTAGAACTACCATCACACCGATTACCAGCAAAAATTTTGTATATATAATTGCAGGGGTTACCACTACAAGGATACAGAATGCCCCAGTTACGATCCGGGTGCCAAGGCGAAACCATCGCGACACATAATTCGGAAAAATACAATCAAAATACATGGTGATGATATAACCGCTGAGGCAAAGAATCAGATATTCGATCTTGAACTGCAATTCCCAAGGAAAATGAGGCAACCATTGTGTAAAGATAAGCTCGCCGTTGAACAAGGATCGAATACCAAGCAGTACAGTAAACAGGCCAAAATATAACGGAGCTTTATCCTTACGTCGCAACATAAACAACAGCAGATTATACAAACCGATCACTAGCAAACTTGCCGTGATGAACATATCCCTGGCAAGATTCAGATTGGTCTTGGTCGTTAGTACGTCACTGCCACCCAGCTCGATATCCTTGGTAATGCCGCCCCGATGATGTTGGAAGTTGGATACTTGCATGACCAGCTCTAACGTGTCGCTTTCAGGCTGAAAATACACCAGCTTTGTTTCCAATTGCGGGGTCATGCTGTGCTTGTCCTGACCAACCTCACCAACTTCTTCCAGCAGCTCGCCATTGACCCATAATTTGTACGCATTAAAAATGCTAGACAGCCGCAGAGCAAGCATCTCATCGCGATCCTGGTCGCTTAGATGAACGACCAGTCCAAAGGTTGCATAGCCTGTACCGCTCAGCCGCTGACCTTCTAACGGGTAGCCCAGCCAGGAGCTTGGGATGTTAATCCAGTGGTCCTGATTTCCTTCCCTTGCCGAACGAACCCGCATATCCTCAGGCGACAGCAGTTCTTGCCAATAGAACGCCCACTTCCCTGTTAATTTTTGCGGATTCGTACTAAGTTGAGCCTGCGTTAAATCCAGAATACCTTCTTCACTTTGGAGCCTAGGAGAGTCCGGCGAAGAGAGGACGACATAGCCTGTAACCAAACCAATAACAGCAGCAATGATATACAACCAAACCTTACGAGAACCGACTCGGAGAATCTCCCTCATGATGAACCCAACCCCATTCTACAAGAGCGCAATAAGTAAGTTGATCATCCAAATAATATCATCAATACAGGAGAATGTACCCTGCAAATTTCTAGCAGGTGTCGATAGCTAACATCGCGATGATACCCTTTTGACGACGCGCGCTTAGCTGGGTGCGCCGCCACAAAAAAAGTACACACTTTGAAGTGCATACTGATATGAAGGATCTTATTCGCAATGAATAATTCGAGCACAATCTGTATGTGCCAGATTCACAGATGACTCATGCATTATAGTGAATTATTGATGATTTCTGTGAAGGGCTTCATGTTGTACGTGTCATCCTGAATGCGCCATTCTCCCTGATCCTGCAAAAAGGTGATATCACCCGATAACGGAATGGACTTGAACTCTTTGCCATCCTTATCCGTAAATTTCAAATCGAGCGTGTATTCCACAAGAATCCAGTCACTCTTGCTATCTTTGATCTTGGTTTGTATATTTTCAGGATGCAGCAGAGCCTTCTCTTTGTCTGCTACACGTAAAGGAATCTTGTTAAATCGCGCATCTATATTGGATTCGAAATTCCTTTCTGTCAAAAATGGTCTGATTACTTCTGCTCTAGCCAGCAGACCCTCCACAGTTAACGTATCTTCATAGTCCTTATAATCAACAGTCAGTTCGGTTGTTTTATAATCCAGCGACATTTCGAGGGCCTGCTGCTCATCTATGGCTGACGCCTTCTGATTGCTCACAATACTCGGCTGATTCGTCGCTGGTGGAATGGTCTCTTTAACGTTCTCGGCTGACTCAGATGGGGTGCACCCCATTATCATGACAGATGAAAGAAACAACGTACTCATCACATAAGCTAACTTACGCGAGGTGATCAACTCCTTTCTCGTCAGTATTACTCTCAATTATCCCTTCAATAGGATATAATGTCCAGTTATTAGGAACATCTGAACAGACACCCAGTGAATTACATCCATTGGGTGTCATCTTCATCATAGATTGTGTTATAGTCATCGGGAAGTGATTTGGAGGAGATAATGATGATGATCAAAATTACAACTGGACCAACTCTCGAAGGACAGCGCCTGCGGGTCCAATAACTGCGTGTTTCCTTCAACAATGAAGGTGTGAAAGCTATGTCAACTTATCAAGTCGTTCCTATGATCTATGATTCCAAGGAACAGATTGATGCTATTATTTTACTCGAACAACAATGTAAACAGCTTGATTCCATTCATCTGAAAGCAGACCTTGACCATATTAGCAAAAAAGACGGAGACCATGCACTCCTCTGTTATCGCCACGGTGATTTGGTAGGACTCCTCAGTTGGTATCCTTCCGACACCGTAACCGGGAATATTAATGCCATCGTACACCCAGATTTTCACCGCCAAGGTGTATTCAGCAGCCTACTGAACAAGGCCATCCTGGATATGAAACCACAGGGAATCAACCAACTCAGTTATCGCGTTCCTCAGGGCTTATCTCCGGGTGTTCATACTGCCCAATCCCTCGGAGCCATTTATGATCGTGCGGAGTACTCGATGCAACTTGTGAATGAGGTCCTTTCGGTTGTGGAGCCACCTGAACTAACGTTGTCCGTGGCAGAAGCCGAGGATATGGAATTTATGGTCACTTGCTCCTCCCAAGCCTTTGGAGATTCGGAGGACTGGACACGCGAGTACTTTATGCAAACAAATGAACCCAGCCGAGTCACCTATATTGCGTGGCAGAATCAACTGCCTGTTGGGCTGGTACGGGTCAACTCCATTAATGCAACAACCGCATTTATTCATAACTTCTGTATCTTGCCTGCTTATCAGGGACAGAAACTGGGGCGCACTGCGCTTAGCATCCTGGTTGATCTCCTAAGGAAACAAAGTTACACAGATATCCGCTTATCCGTTGTTACCGAGAACAAACGTGCTTTGAATCTGTACCGCAGTGTTGGTTTTGAAGTGATTTCTGAGTATCACTATTTCAACGGTAGTTTATAAAAGGCAGTAGAGAGAGATCATTTTCCGCAAAGGGAGACGGTCTCTCTTTTTATATATTGGAGAATTGAAAAATCAATTTATAACCATCGAACGTTTGCCCGTAAATCTCCCGATAGTTACCTTTAGTATAATTATCCACTGTTTTTCGCCAGAAAGATTGGCCAATCTTATTTTTCTCCGATGGATTGGTGAACAACTCCCAGTTTCCTATAAACATGCCGAAGATCGTCGATGCCGCGTATTCAGCAACGCCTACACCTCGAAACGGCTGCATCAGAAAGAAGTCATGTACAAAGAAATTCGTGCCTTGTGAACAATATGGCGGAGTAGCTATGAACGCAAACCCTGCCGGTATGCCATCCACAATCATGAGGAACGGATAAAGACACTCCGGTTTTTCCCACCATATGTCCTGGACGTTATACTGATCCTGCAAAGTTATATAATCAGGACTTGGCTCAAAAATGCCATGTTCGTTCGGGGTATGCTCTCCACCCAGACCATAATGTCCGGATAGATCATGAAGGTATAGCGGGTACATATTTTTAATCACATACGCCTCGTCTTTATTCGTTAATTTCACTTCTATATTCATATTCACCAACCTTACCAGATGATTTAAGGAGTTAATTCAAGAACTCTTACCGCAAATCCTTGTACCGTCAAATGAATTGTACGCGTAGTTAACAACCTCGAATATGTAAAAAACCTTTAATAACTATTCTTTATTCTTACAGGAAAAAGCCACATTCGATTGCTCGAACATGGCCTCTATAGTTTCATCCCTTTTTGCAATACACAATTTTCTTGATGCTATCGATGGATAAACAGTATTGGTCCGCAAGCTGATCGATGGTTGTTCCGGCAGCAAAAAGCTGGCGGATCTCGTCGTTCCGCTCCCGGACAATCCTTCTGCCACCCGAATTCTCGCCCCACTTCTTGTGGGCATCCTTGGGCCTCGGAATATAGATCAAGCCACCAGAGATATGACGCTGTATTTCTTTGAGTAATTCTTCCGGGAAGATTGTATCCGCATTAATATATTTCACGTTGCTCCACTCCTTAAAAGTTAAAATCTTTAAGGCAGCAGAGTCGTACAATGAACACATTGGATATGCACTACAATGATATGGCGGAAAAGAATTTCAAGCTCTATGCAAACAACCGCCGTTGTTCATCACATGGACTCTGCATAGAGCGGATCGTGAAACTTCTTATGAAACGAATCATGGTAGCCCCCCATTCAGTTAATCTTATTCGTGCTGAAGAACTTTTAACTGTCTATACCATAATAAGGTTTACTTTCCCTAATGGCAAAATCTACACGTCGAATCTGTAATATACCCCTGTTAATTCTTCTGATACGCTCCATAGCTTGTTTGAAATGTTAGCGTCATATAATTTTTCGATGATCTTAGCGCTCTTGGGATAGCCCTTAGTGCCGCCCATACCGCTGGGAGCAATATACTCCCCTCCCGTGATCGTCGGATCTGCTGCAGCATATAAGGTAGGTAATGCCCCCATACGTGCCGGTTGACTAATGATTTTCAAAAGACTGCGCATGAATATATTGGTCTGTTTCCCCGAACCGAAGGAAAATAGGTTGGTATGCGAAATTCCTGGATGAGCGGCGATACTCATGGAATCAATATGGGCGGAATTAAATTTATTCTGCAGCTCTCTCGCAAACATCAGATTGGCTAGCTTGCTTTGACTGTAGAACTTCATAGGATTATATCCTTTGGAGCCATCTAAATTATTAAAATCAATCGCACCATTATGAGCTGCCATACTACTTACAGTGACTACTCTCGATTTCGGAGTAGAGATCAATCGAGGCAATAGTAGACCCGTAAGCGCAAAATGGCCTAGATGATTACTACCAAACTGCAATTCAAAGCCATCTTTCGTCAACTGGAATGGAGGGTTCATAATTCCTGCATTATTAACGAGAATGGACAAAGAATCGTATTGCTCAAGAAAAGCGGCTGCGAACTTACGAATACTAGCTAAATCGCTAAGGTCGAGCTGCATAACGATTACCTCTCCAGCTACATGCACAGACGACTTTATTTTATTAGCTGCCTTTTCACCTTTTTCCAGATTACGAACTGCAAGGATAACTTTTGCGCCTTTTTCAGCTAACGCTAATGCCGTTTCATACCCTAACCCGCCGTTCGAACCTGTCACAATCACTACTTTATCGGATACAGTCGGGATGATATCTTTAGTCCAAACTTTGCTCATTTGTCTACACACCTTTCTTATCTCTTCCTTGATACCCTAATATCCAGCGTTTGAAAGCTCTTATCCCCCACCATACTGGCTTAAACTCCGTTCCAGCATCCCTCTAACCTGCTGCTGTAGTTCGAGCGGAGACACCACCTTCACTTCCGGCCCATAGGAGAGTAACTTTCGTGCTGTAAAAGAGAACTCTTCAGGCGGAATCAGTCCGCGCCACTCATGGCCTTCAACTGACTTGAACAATACATCTGACGCAGCAATCCTCGCTCCAAATTCCGTGAAATGCAGCACCACTTCTACGCTTGCTCTATCTTCTTTGGCAGCTAACCATGCCTTTAGACTTGGAACAGATTTATCCACTGATTCCATAACCGTCAACTGCTGCATGCGATCCACCCGATACAATAATACGCGGTCCTTATTCCGGGCTGGCATGTACCAATGTCCCTGCTCATAGTAGATGCCATAGGGAAAGACCTGGACTTTTTTAGGACCACTGCGGGCATGATACATAAATTCGATTTCTCTCTTTTCTACCGCTGCACCCAATATCGCTGTTGTTAAAGGCTCGGCATGCTCACCTGGATGTTGGACAAAAGCAATGTGTTCCCTCATTCGCATAATCAGATCCTGTACATCTTCGGGCAAAGTAGAAAAATACTGCTCAGCCAGATGTTCACGCATTGATCCATACGGAAAATCCGGTACTTGCTGTAGATATTCCAGCATCATAAACAGCCCTAATGCCTCCTGCTGTGTCAGTTGAAGAGGTGGCAAAATCCGATTGGGCAACACCCGATATCCTCCGTTCACGCCAACTTCTGTGTACAAGGGAAAACCCAGCGCCTGCAATGCATCCAGATCGCGCTGGATCGTACGAACCGAAACGTCGAACCGTTCTGCCAGTTCCCGGGCGGTGAACTTTTGTCTGGAATCCATCAGGCGCATAATAGCCAGTTTTCGATGATTCATGAATTCAACATCCTAACTACGTCAACTTTTGTCATAGTTAAAGTGTATCATACATTTTAGAAGGGAGCGATGAACATGTCTGATAACAAAACAATTTTGTACATTGCTATGAGTTTGGATGGATATATCGCAAGACTGGACGGTTCGGTCGATTGGTTATTTGATGTGGAGGGTGATGGTGGAGACAACGGGTATGCTGCCTTTTATGAAACAATCGGTAGCGTTGTTATGGGACGTTATACGTATGAAGAGGTGCTCACACTTTCCGAAGAATTTCCCTATGCGGATCGCCCAACGTATGTGCTTTCCCGCTCGGAACAGCCGCCCGCTCCGCATGTACAGTTTACAACCGAGGAGGTAGATACGCTCATTCCCCGGTTAAAACAAACTTCTGATGGAGACGTGTGGATTGTGGGTGGCGGCATATTGGTTCAAGCTGTGTTAGCAAAAAAATTACTGGATGAGATTGAAATCGCCATCATTCCCAAAATTCTTGGTGAAGGCATCCCCTTATTCCCGACAGGCACTGTGCCAAGTCAATTTAAAATGCTCCGAACCCAGACGCTCGGACAGATCATTTCGATTCGTTATGAGGTACAGAACACCGGCACAGCGGATACACCCTCGAATATCTAGATGAGTAGAAAAGGGGAAAGACCATTCTTGTGATAAATGGACACCATAAAGTTAGACACCATCTAACCATTGGGCTACCCGTTCATGAAAGAGTGGTCTTTCCATTACCATGTATCAAGTATCAAGTATCAAGTATCAAGTTATCCTATCATTCCTCGTATATATTCCGCTAACACCTCTGCCGTCCTACGGTGAGATAACTCGCCTGGATGGGTGCGCGCACCTACCGTCTCTTCGGTTGTATCAGGAAGCTGGATGATTGAGACCTTACGATCTCCTGTCCCCTTTGTATACGCATCAACCGCGCGGTAGATGGCAGGCATCATGGGAAAACCAAGCATGCCATAAGCCCATACGAGTTGTGCATCCGGATTGTTTTTCCGAAGTTTGAACAGGAACTGCTCCACTGCTTTCTCAAAAGCGGTCAGATCCTCTTCATGATACGTACCATCTTCGTTCAAACGCTGCTTGTACACCTTGCCCGTGTCGGGGTCTTTCCACTCCGGTGACTGAAATGCACCCCCATCATTGCTGCCCAGGTTCACGACTACCACATCCGGCTGCCAGGAACTAAAATCATGCTGATCTCCTGCGCCTAGCGCTTCGTTACGCTCACCAGTAAGCAAGCCACAGACCTGTTCGTAATACTTGGGGATATTCCCCTTTGGATTATTATCCCAACTTGTCAGCACACCCCAGCCACTTTGCGAGATGACCCGATACTCCGCATTCAATGCCTCTGCTGTCATAAACGTATAATTATGTATGGCGCTGAACCACATCGGAATCCAATCTTCCTCCGCTTTCGCTCCAATCGCACCTTCGCCAGATGTAATACTGTCACCAATGAACTCGATCTTGTACGGTTTTTCCTGCACAGGCAGGAACGCTCCATCCGATTTCACCGCATGAATCTGCAAGGCACAACCCGGGTCACCACTCATCGCTTGAACATCTTTGACGATCCGTACATTCTTCACCACATCTGCGTTCATACCTCGGAATACACAGACCCAGTACCTTCCCGCCGTTAACATCTGTCTGCTCACCGAAACACCATTGATCAGAATGCTGATCCATGACTCATACATGTCATACTGCGACTCTACTTCAACCCATAGTTCGGAGCCCTGTACATTGAGTTCAACTGCACTCCCCGTCCAAAATAACGTCAACGGCGATCGCTCTCCAGTTGTTCTGCCATGCACTTTAAGATTTCCGATCTCAGGCAGAGCATATACCTTTAAATTCTCATTAGATATCACGGTGCAAACCTCCTACGTTTGGCTCAGATTATAAGCAGGCTCTCTACATGCCTCGGATGTACGCTTAACTGATATTATGCAACTTTTGAAGCGCTTCCTCTTTGTTTTTCAAAAAGAAAACATGCTTGCCATTGTTGCACTCATAGATGAAATCTCTCAGGCTCTTGCTGTTATGTCCTTCGAAATCTCCCACAATAGCAAGCTTAACATGATAGTTCACGTATTTCTGCAAAATCTCGCCTGCAAGCTTGGTTTTCAGTTCGAAGAACTCTTCCGTGATGTTCGATTTGTCGATAATGAGCTTATCGGCATCATCGCTATACCTTACCGAAGCCATCAAATCCAGTGCATCTTGAGCATTGTTGATGACGATGCCATCACTTTCAATAATGGCGACCTTGGAATTGCCTTGTTGATCAATAGTTATGTTCATTTCACTTTCTCCTCCTATGGACATCGGCTTTTGGTTAAGAGATAACATATCTCAGTTATTCAGTTGTTCAATTATTCATCTTTTCAAGCGTCTCCATATAGAACACATGCAGGAACTTTTTGATATTAACCTTGCCTTTGTCGCCTGCCTGATCTTCTTCCATGGCTCTCATCTTCATTCGAACATCCTGGAAGTCGAAGTACAGGGGAGCATAATGCTCAAACTTGTGGTTGCTATAATCGTTGAGTCCAATCGAGGCCATGTTCGTTAACGCGGCAATTACCGTTCTGCGAATGCGCTGTTCCATCGCCTTGCTCTCTTTCTCGACGTCTTTGGGCGTGGACTTGTACGTCTGGGCCACCGCTTCATAGGACTCCTTCAGTGGCGGCCACTCCGCGACCTGCTTCTGATCAATCGCATACTCCATGAGCGCAATGATGTCCTTGCTACCACTTTCTCCGATGATCCCCAGATCCATTAAAATGCTTCTTGCCGCATCTCGCACCGTACGACCTTGGGCAGGGGCCGGCGCTTCCACCAGATTCAATCGAGCCATCGACTGCTTGATCTCCAGCACGTATCGTTCATACTTCCACTGGTCATTCACTTTGCTGAGCACATGCTCCACTTCCACCCGATTAATCGGTTTATGAATAAAGAATTCAATGCCGTTCTGGTAGGCCGCTCCTACCATCTCTTTGTTCTCCACCTGAGAGATCATGATGAATTTCCCGGTATAACCCCCGTGCTTCAGCTTCGCCACCGTCTCAATTCCGTCCTGATCCGGCATCAGCAGATCAATCAGCACCACATCTGGACGCAGATCCATGATCATGCGTGCTCCTTCTATGCCGCCCTCAGCCATGCCCGCAAGCTCGCCGATACCACAGGATTCAATGATATCATGCAGCATGCTCCGACTTACCACATCATCATCCACGATCATGATAGAAAGTGTCATCGACATCGGCCCCCTTGATCAGATTTATTTTGGGAATAGCTATAACAAATGTTGTCCCTGTCTCTCCCGGAGGCGCCGACTCTACCTTAATTTGTCCCGCCAACGACTGAACGATATCACGTACATGGGACAAGCCAATGCCCGTCGCAGCAATGCCAACTTCATTGAACTTTGTTGTATAGCCTGGTTCAAAAATAACATCCCGTTTGGCTTCAGGTACGCCTTTTCCAGTGTCCATCACGACGAAATGCACGTCATCTTCTTGCTCATATACATGAATTCGGACCGTCCCGACATGCTCAATCGCCTCTACCGCATTGGCAATCAAGTTATTCATTACCGTGAGAAGAGGAATGTAATACGGAGACTCACAATCATACTGTTGTTCAATATCGATCTCGACCTGCTTATGAAGCATTTCGCTATATTTTCGGTTTGCTTTGCTGGCAAAGTTCAGTACTTCAGATAGGCTCATGTTGACCGCTTTTTCATTATCATACAGCTTCAGCAGACCCGCTAGAATACGTTGTGAATCCTTCTTTACTTCATGAATCTGCTGAGCGATGCCCAGCGTGCGCTGACTATATTGGTTCAAGTCCTGCTCCCGGAGATCGCGATATAGATCATAGCTGTCTGCTGTAATGCCTTCGATCGTATTCATCGCTTTCTTCAGGTAAAAGACCTCGCCATACAGACCCGAGTTCACACTCAGCATCTGCTCCATCCGCTTCTCCTGCTCTGCATGTAAGAGCCGCATCTGCCTCACCGCAATGCTGTTATATAGCCCAATCACAAAGTAACTTCGCAGACCGCCCACCACAAGCAAATACAACCATTCCTTCATATAAAAGATATTGGTCCCGCTTAACATTCCGCGAAAAAGCAGTTCAACAAGATTAGAGGAGAAATCGATACATGTGATTAACCCGCCGAGCAGAAGAGGCTGCATCTCATGGAATCGATGCTTGAATTTGCTAAGCCCATAGGCAAAGACCACATAATACACACCTGCCCCCAGATTGTCCCGCATGCTTTCCAGTATAGACACCGTCTGTACATGATTGATGAGATCTACCGACTGGAACAGCAAATTCGCGATGCCTGTCAGGATTCCTGTCTTCACATAAGACAAGTGTGGCATGATCATCAGCAGAAATAAAAGGATGCTAACCCCCAGCCCGATTCGGAAGTAATCTTCCCGGAATGGATTTATCTTGAATTGCGCCCCTACCGCAGTGGTAAAGGCAATGGCCGTCATCTGCACATTCTCATTTTTGACCCAATTGCGCATCGATCTCTTCACCCACTATAACAACGTTTAGCGCCCAATGCCGGAACCCGCGCTTCTAATGTTAAATATACTAACATATGAAAGAAGCATTAGAAATAATTAAAATTAGGGAATGAACACGCAATTAAAACAAAAAGGCCGGAAGTTTTCGCTTCTGCGGCCTTTTCCTTATATCTCATCCGGAATATCAAATGATACCATCGTGCCCTCACCCGGCTCACTTACGATCGATAATCCCTGACCATAACGTTGTAGCAATCTGCGGTTTGTATTCACAATGCCTATTCCGCCTTTTCCACCTGGCGTAGCATGTAGCAGCTCTGCAACCTTCTCCGGTTCGATGCCTTTGCCATTATCCTTCACCTCAATACGGGTATAACCCTCATGACGAGTGATCGATAGGCATAACGTACCGCCTACATTGCGGCTTAATAGTCCGTGTCTGACGGCATTTTCAATCAAAGGCTGAATTGATAGCGGCGGGAGAAGCAACGGAAGGTCCGGCTCTACGTTTAATACCACCGACAATCGATCTTCAAATCGTGTTTTTTCAATAAAAAGATAGGCTTCAACGAGTTCCAGCTCATATGATAATTTCACCAGTTCCCCTGTGTTGAGATAGTTGAAGCTGATCCGTAAATAGGATGAAAAAGCATCGCCAAGCTTCCGCATATGCTCTGTATCAATATCACTTAAAACCATAAGTGAATTCAACGTATTAAACAGGAAGTGAGGCTGAATCTGAGCCTGTAAATAAGCGGCCTCCATGCGCAGGCGCTCTTGGATAGACTGATTTAGCATGGTCAATGCACGTATCCGATATTTGAGTTCCACCGCATCTACAGGCTTCGTGACATAATCATTGGCCCCCGATGCAAACCCCGTGTAGATATCTGGCGGCTGACTTCGTGCCGTCAACAGCAGCACAGGAAGCTCAGACATCGAGAATTGTTCCCTCACCTTCTGGGTTAACTCATATCCGGACATATTGGGCATCATCACATCTGTAATGAGCAGATCCCACTGACGTGTGCCGAGCAATTCCATCGCTTCCTGACCCGAACCTGCTGTAGTTATATCATATGGTTCCGTCGAAAGAATGCTGACCAACACATCCAGATTCACCGGATCATCATCGACAGCCAGAATGGTAGCTCTCCCCTCTTTTAACAACGGAGCCATCTCTGCTGTCGCCAAGGCTTCCGCGTCCCCCATACCTTGGCGGGGTAACAGGAATCCGCTAGGTGCATCTTCCATCATCTCGGCGGCCTGTTCCCATATCAGGGGAAGTTGTGACTGAGCCTGATCGGCGGCTTCATCTGCGAGTGGTAGATCGAAGCTGAATGCCGAGCCCTTTCCGAGTTCCGAGCGAACCGTAAGTGCCCCACCGTGCAGTTCTACGAGCTCTTTGCAGATGTTCAGTCCAAGCCCGATGCCTTGTCCATCACTGATTCCATACGACCCTTGTTCATACGGGAGGAAAATGCGCATCCGTGTATCTTCATCCATGCCAATGCCTGTATCCGTCACATGAATCAGAGCATGTCCTTCACGAATTTCGGCACTTACGGATATCGTTCCTTCCTCTGTATGTTTAAGCGCATTATGCAGTAGATTATACAAAATCTGAACAAGCCTTTCTTCATCAGCCATGACCTGAGGGAACGATTCCGGAATCTCCATATGAAGGCGGACTGGTTTTCGTTCTGCCATGAACTGCAGCATGGCGATAACGCCGGGCACAACCGACTGTATGGAAAGAGGCCCCTGACGTAACTCAATGCGGTGCTCCTTCAGCCGGACTACATCCAGTAGATCACCAAGGAGATGTGACATCCGTCGACCGATCGTAATCAGCAACTCCATATCCTCCAGGCTCCGTTCATCCAACCGGTTTTTCTCTCGGGTGACCACGTTGTGAGCGATGTTAATGATCCCGTGCAGCGGGGTCCGCAGTTCATGTGATGTATTCGCCAAGAATTGATCTTTAATTTTGTCGCCCTTCTGCAGCTCTGTATTCAGCTTCATATTCTCCCTGACATTCCTGAAGTATTTCTTGAACCAATAGGCAGAGAAGCCCGTAATCGCAAAGATGATGTCGATAGGATAATAGACAGTTGTCACATCTTTGGCTGTCTCGGCCACACTCCATATCAGGTTGGATGTAATACCTCCTGCAGTAAGCAGCAGAAAAACAATATCCCGGTCCGCCTGTTTCCTGAAGATCATCGTTCCGACGATGTATAGAAACCAGATCATGGATACAAGAAAGAACAGGTTAATAACGTTGTAATGGATCATGGCATAGGTAATATGAATGGGCACCACCACAATCACGGCCGTATAGATCAAGGTCATGACAACATGCCACTGTAGCCATGCCTTTCGTACATGAACCATCGTTAATCTCTGGAATAACAGAAGGATACAAGCATTTTGCAGCAACAATGAGATCAATCGAATTTTAATGCCCCAGGTATAATTAATAGGAAGCCATAACATCAATATATTGTCATGACCCATCGTAACCGTGATGCCAACAGATAAAGTTAATACGGCTCCAACCAACAAGGAACGTTCCTGTCGATTAAATGCGTAAAGAATACAGGCATACATGCCGTGGAGGAGCAGAACCAGAAAGGTGAGCATCTGAAAACCAATGGAATACCAACGCGAAAAATCAACGGCTGCCTGTGAACCAAAGCGAACAGGTTTGCTAATTCCGCCCATATAAGGGCTGTCGTAATTGGCCACGCGTATCAATAACTCAATGGATGTTGTTCCTTCCTGATCATAGGTCGCTGTATACGAAGTACTTCGGGGTATATATGTACTGCTATCCACGGAGATCTCACCCATGCCCCCGTCCGCGTCTCCATTCATCTCGATCTCGGAGGAACTTCGAATCCCCTTGAACCAAAAGGTAACAGGCGTCTGAAGTGGATCTGTCAAAATACGCAAGCGATATGTTCCGTAACCGTACGAACCCTCTTGTTCCTGACTCTGTCCACTCCCCCAGTCTCCTGGGACCTGAACACTCTTCGCACCGCCATTCCTCTTCGCAATATCTTGTTGGGTCAGCAACTCATCCGGGTAAATTTCCCATTCCCCATTCAAGTACATGACAGGGGAATGATCCAGATCCACATCTCTCAAATCAAGCACCCCGTTAACGGCGCGATGCTCATCTACTGTGTGGAATAGCTCAGACCATACCGAGCGCATGCCAATTAACACTCCAAAAATGATTAGCATGATGAACAAATATCTGTAACGGTCCATACGTTTCGTTTGAAGTAATTTCATTAATTATTTTTTCATGACTTTGGTTAAACCGAGCTTCCAGTCCTGATACCATTCGGTAATGTCCTCACTGATCGGTATCTCCAAATCTTGCTCCATTCTGGTGGTTAAGAGACGATACTGCTCCTCCACACCGAGATCGTTGTGCATTTCATCATATAACTTCATTAGCATAAAATAACTTTCTTCTTCATCCGGAAGCATATGCTGGATACGTTGTGTACTCTCGACCACTTTCTCCGCCAGCCCATGCTGCTGGTAATACAGACTTAGTTGTCTCATATGATACAGCCACAGATAGCGTAATCTTTCTCGCTCAGGTTCAGCCCACATGTATTCATAATTGCCAAGATAGATACCCTTATATAGATGAAGCGCTTGCTCATAGGCATGAACGGTACTTGCGTCTACGACTTTCCATTGCCTGATTTCCCGTTCCCACTGCTCACTATCCAACTGAGCCTCACCCAATTCGAGTCGATAGCCTGCCTCCAGGTGCCCGCTCTGAATCGTGATCATATCCATATTGCAAGTTTTCAGGGTTTGGCGGACATGATACATTGCAGTGTAGAGTTGATGTGTCGTCTTCTCCTCTTCCATTCCCGGCCACAGAAGCTCCAGCAGAACACTGCGATGGATGACCTGGTTCCGGTGGTGAAGCAAGTATGCAAACAGCTCCTGCGCCTTGCTTGTACGCCATTTGGCCACCTGAACATCCTTGCCTGGAAGCTTAAACTGAATCTGATTAAAACAGCAAATTAAAGGTACGTTTGTATCCTTTGACCGCTGCTCGCGTTTTACGCTCAGTTTCTCTCTTACGCGGCTCACCGTCTGCTTCAATCGATCCTTTTGGATGGGCTTCATCACATAGTCCAAAGCCTGTAATTCGAAAGCATGCACCGCATATTGATCGTAACTGGTCACAAATATAATTTCGGTGCCCGGTGTTGCCGCCTGAATCTGTCTTCCCAGATCCATACCATCCATCTCCGGCATATGAATATCCAGAAATACAACATCAGGACGGTGCTCCACAATACCCGCCACAGCCTCTGTTGGATTCATATATGTAGCGATAATTTCAATGCCGCTTACTTCTTTTTCTAGTGATTTTTGAAGGCCTATCAACGCTAGACGTTCGTCGTCAACCAATATCACTTTCACAGGAGCTTCCTCCTCGACCCTGAGGTCTTGAGATTTATTTTCACTATTATATCATAGGCATTTTAAGTATTTAGCGTTCTTCGTTACCCATTTTTAATTTTTAGCAATTTAATTGTATAATACTAAATAGAAGACAGGTTATCAGATCCGGTCTTGGAAGAGAGGAAGGTACCATATGTCAGATGTTAATCAAAGCTTTGGGCAAGCCCTTGTCAAATCATTAGTGGGGGAACGCGGTCATATCCGCATCGCCCGTGCTCTACCCGATATCGATGTCACACTTGCTACTCGTACGCACGATGCCATGCCATATACGATCTATCAGTTGGTGAAGCATATGCATTATTGGCAGCAATTCATGCTCGAACACTTGGAAGGACGCAAGCCACAGCTCCCTGCTAACGTGAGTGAAAGCTGGCCTGAAGAGAAGGGTCCACAGGACGAAGCGACGTGGAAGGCAGAGATTCAGGCATTCTTGGATGGAGTTGATCAAGCCGTAGCCATTGCAGAAACTGCACAATTAGATGATCCACTGCTCTATTTCCCGGGTGAAACCAAGGCAGGACTTCTGCGCAATATCGCATCCCATAACTCGTATCATCTAGGGGAGATTGTTCTACTGCGTCGCTTCTACGGCGCATGGCCGCCTCCAGGTGGCGGATATCCGGCGTAAACCGGAAAGATTCCGATAGAACGAAAGCAAGCCGCAAGGGAATGTATCTCCCTCGCGGCTTGTATTGTTTTTACCATACTCTACATTGTTTAGTTAGCACTAGTATAGAGGCGCTTCAACACAATGATATTATTCATACTAGACTTCTGGAGTCATCAGCCCTTGGATAAACGTCTCAAAGTTCGGTGCCAGCGGAATGATCTCTTTGGGATTTTCCCTCTTCACATAAACGACCTCAGGTTCTCCATCATTACCGAATGAACGATAATCGAGCATGACAACCCCCGACTCCGAAGGAGATACCGCGATGACCACACCAATCTCCGGATACCCTTCACGTTCAATCAAATTCCAGCTACCTTGAATACCCGCTAGTGTGCGAGGCTTCTCACGGCCAATGCCCAGTATGCCTTCTATTTCAACATAATCCGTAGCTCCCGTATCTGTGTTGGCTACAGGGAAATAACGATTGTACGGAATACCACCGTTATGCAGCTTCATCATCTCAATGTAGGAGGCAGGGAGTCGGAACACCAATTGCTCCTCCACAGACTCAATGAGACCATCACTCGGCGGATTGGACACATAGTGCTCCAGTGCCTGCTCACTATCGTTCCAGAATTCGCCGGATTCCGGTCTGGGAATCGCTTCAAAGGTCGCTACAACGTCAACGGGTACATGGAATTCTCCAACAGCCTCTGGATCCGTTTCAACTTCAGGTTCAGATTCGGACGGCTCCTCCATTTTGCTTCGAATCCATCCCAGAAACTCCAGCGTATCTTCATCTTCAGGGTCCAATTCATCCGCTCTTTCAAACGCCTGCAGCGCATGCGCATATTGCTCCAGATAATAATAAGCCAGTCCAATCCGATAATGCCAGAGTGGGTCACCTGTGCCCTCTTTAGCAACCGTCAGGAATTGTTCAACCGCTTCTTCATACTGTTCCAAGTTATTCAGCGCTCGCCCCAAATGGTTAACCAGCTCATAATCTCTTTCTTCCACAGGAATTGCCTGAATTGCATCTACAATTTCCTGAAATTCATCTTCTTCATGCCACTCTTGCAATTGAACCAACAGATCGTCTCTCATTCTCTTTTCCTCCCCGTTCATTCACTCATGATTACGTATTGAAAATTATACCACTAT
The DNA here is from genome assembly GCF_045040715.1 of Paenibacillus sp. FSL H7-0942. NCBI lineage: Bacteria > Bacillati > Bacillota > Bacilli > Caryophanales > Paenibacillaceae > Paenibacillus > Paenibacillus sp. FSL H7-0942. The sequence goes on from NZ_CP150279.1 coordinate 6,867,266, forward strand.
CCGGATCACCATCTCCAGCAAAGCAAGATCCTTAGGGATATCATGAATCGATATCTTTTCATTTCGGATGACAAAGCTAAAAGAGGTAACCTGAACCCGGTTAAGAAAACCAGGCAGGCTACCTCCTCTATTCCTTCCACTATATTGAATTCTTCATTCAATTCAGCAACTCAACACAATCGTAGACCCAACCTGCACTTAACCAGTTACCCAAGTCACTTGAACCGCTGATTGGCGTAATCGTGATGGTATTGGAACCATTCACGAAGTAGGATGCTGGAACATTCCAGCTAAAGGTTGTGTTGTTCCCACGATACGTACCAATGGTGAAGCTACGAGAATTGGGCTGTGAAGAGGCAGCAGGATTTGTTAAAGCATGTCCATTAACCGTTACACTCGGTCTACCATTATTGTAAGCTGCGGTAATACCGATGTTGAGCGTATGAGAAGATGCCGCTTGAGATGCATTCAAATTAAACGTTATTGTGGTTGGAGAATTCTGACCACGGAACTGGATTGCCGGGAATCGATTGGTCGCACTACCGGTAGCATAGGTGACAGGTCCCCAGCTTGGGTTGCGACTATCGGAAGGGTGACGGATCGGAATCGTCTGTCCATTCAGGAGCTCCCGTGGTGTACCATCCCAATTACCAATTCGCCAGATGTTAGAGGCTTTACTCGGGTCATTGTTGATCGTACGTGTATTCAGTGTCGTCGTTTGCCCTGCCGTGACATTAACCGTTTCCGTATATACGGCCAGTTCTCCCTTATAAGCTGTCATAGTGTACGTGCCCGGGATCATGCTGTATTTGGCGGCCGCCCCACTTGAAGACGTCCCCACCCAATACTGGGCATTGCTATTAGCGAACCCAATTGTGTAAGCATATCCTGTATCCATCCCGGAGAGGCCATTAAGCACTACGTTCCCCCGACTGGATACCCAACCCTGCAGATTCAGACCAGACATCCAGCTGAAATCGGGTACACTTGGCGTACCTCCCGTTGTAAAGATCAAAGCGTACGGCCCATGTAGACCCAGGCGCCAATTCTCCGTCTGTGCATGTCCCGAGTTCATATAGTTATATACTTCCGTCTCTGTTCCACTTTGGAACTGGATGTCGCGGAAGAATGGACCACCAGAGCTTTTTTCCCGATTGCCGTAGGCCATAAATACACCGACGCCATTCCCCGTAACTCCACGAACGGATAAATCTTTGGCCTGATCATTACCATAATATTTGGAGGCCGACTGTCCATTTGCAAACCCGAACACATCCTGACTTTCAATCGCTCCGGTGTTACCCCTGTTGTTTGAATTCGCCGGAACACCTGTCAACACACTACCATTACCACGGAAAATGTATCGCAGCTCCCCGATCGAAGGTTGAGCCGTGATATGCGTGGCCATGTATATGATATTCTCCCCACCACGTGAAGCATAATAGTGAGTCAGTGTGCTTGTGGATACCGTGATTAACACGGTTGATCCTGAAGGAGAGGTATTCCACGTCACATTGGCGGAGGAACCCAAACCTGAGCCGATATGCGATCCTCTGTTGCTGTTCAGCTCCGTACCGTTCATTTTGGCCGATATAATATCCCCATTGGTTTTGTTCACCACATAGACTAATCCTGATCCGGTGTTTACTTCAATTCTGGAGCCGTTATCCGTAACATTAATGGTTGCCGCGTGTCCGGTAGATGCAGGGTATACAACAGCTGTTGCGATCATAACGATGATTAAAAACAAACCAAGCGCCTTTCTCACTATACTTTTGGTCATGAGTAATTCCCTCCTTGGAACTCATTTAATAAAGCGCTTACATAATAATGTATAATAACTGACACTTCCGTCTCATATCGATATGTCTGCTATGTGAGCCTGTCCATAATCACTGAAATGTTATGTCTGCGTGCGTATAGAATAGAGTCATCACTTCATGTAAACCTGATCTCGCCACCCCCTTCTTAAATCACTCTTCTACATACAAGTATTCTTACAATTCCAATAAAATAATACCATTATATTACATAAATTTGCAATGAAAACGGCTCGAATATCCGATAGCAAATTCTGAAAACAAAAAACGCAGCTTCAAAAAGCTGCGCCCGCAGATACCAAGCTAGAGACAGTATCATCTCTTCCGAATAGGTATCCATATCTCACTTCTATATTGCTCTACAGTAACATCCTTGTGCTCATTCCATAACATTTCCGGACCCTCACTCAGCTCATAGTCCGATGAAGGAAACCACTCCGCGTAGATCCGGCCCCACACCTCCTGAAGCGTGCCTGGAAACGGGCCCACGACGGTAAATACTGCCCACGTCGAAGCAGGAACCTCCAGCTGTTCCAATCCTTCAGGCGTCTCTTTTGTCGTAGCTGCACCAATGTAATGATCCAGTTCTCCCTGTTCCGCCATACGTCCCTCACTGAAATGGGCTGAAGCACTGATTAAGCCCAGAGGTTGGACGTTCGATGCCCCCTTGATCGAATCAATCAATTCCGGTGTAAGACTCTGGTACATTGCAGCGATCTCCGGATTAACCCCGTTGAATACAATCGGCACCCTTTTACGAATACCCACGATTCGAAACGCCTCTTTATCTTCAATGCGGTAGTTCATTTCGCTTCCTCCTTGAATGGTCAGTTGAAATGTCATCCGTGGAAAGGCTTTAAGGGATGGGCCATGGTTTCGCGCTTCGGAGGGCGTAGTGCCATGCATGCTTTGAAATGCCCTAGTGAAAGAATCCGGCGATGTATACCCGTATTTCAGCGCAATATCAATGATTTTGCTGTCACTGTGGCTTAGCTCCATGGCCGCAAGTGTCATGCGGCGACGCCGAATATATTCCGAGAGTGTTACACCACTAAGAAAAGAGAACATGCGTGTAAAGTGATACTCCGAGCAGCAGGCAATTCGGGAAATCTCCTTCATGTCCACGACATCCATCAGATGCTCCTCAATATAATTCAAGGCTTCATTTAACCGCCTCAGCGTATCCATATCATCCCTCCCACGTTAATTTAAGCTTAGCAAAGTCATTCTCTTTGCATCCGACATTACCTGCACCATTCTGTAGGCTCTTTGCATCTAAACAGAAAAAAGAGCAGCATCAGCTACTCTTTTCTAACCTTGATATTCACATATCACCAGTAGTCAAGTCAAACAATTCAAACCAGATACTCCGCCATAATCTGCTCGATATCATACGGCGTAACGCCTTGATTCACCGAATAGATTGTATCCGCCTGATCTATTGTATCCACCAGTTCTCCTCTAGCTTTGGCATGGAGCATGAACAAGTCATGCAGATCGGGTTTGCGTAAATTGGTTAGTGCTTTGCCCATCAGGACAATACCTTTTTGATTGCCTTCCACATTATTGTAGTAGTCCGGATATCTGGTCAGCGCCAGGTCTGTCCAGATGACGGTGCGTTCAACCAGATCCATAATGACGGGGATCGCAATCTGCGTATCCGCGGTAATATCGATTTTGTTCGCTACGGTAGACGGTTCGAAAATCTCGCCAGACCCCGGCTTCTTCCGCATCATCCACCCTACAAAACATTCCGGCAGATCACAATACGGATGACTGGTGAACGAAAGCAGTGTTGCCACCACATATCGTCCACCATAAGCCACGATGGATGGAATATGCAGATCAATAAACTCACTTGCTCCATTAGGTGCAGTCACGATATCTCCGCTATGGACAGCCTTATAGTTAGAGGATCGCAGATTCGTATAAGAAATATGCTCCACATAGTTCCAGTCCTTATCGTACATCACCGCAGACAAGTCAATGTCCACGCGCCCTGTAGACTTTCCATCCACGTCCCCCTCTTTCCACCAGTTGAAGAAACGAATGGTATCACCCTCTGCCATCGGCACACGGCTTCCACGAACGATGGTACGCAGAGCCTTGCTCGCCGATCTCTGGGAAAAGGGTACCAGATAATCATGAAGCTGCGGATCGACATAAGTCTTTCCAAGCGGGGCAAGGGCAGCGAAGCGCTCTACCAATGCCTGTTCGCACAATTGCACGACATTCTGACACGTGGCTTCATCGATCTCTGGCAGCTCATTCGGAACAGCAAAAGCTTTGGCTACATTGCCTTTCGGGAAAAAGACACGCAAATCCTGCGGTTCATTACGGTGGGCATAATGCTGTCTTACCTGCAATAACACCGGGGTAGATACTTGCTCCAGTACCTCACCAAATGCCAGCAGTACATACGCTTCATCTTCGGTCATCCGCAGCAAGTGATCCAGTCTTCTCGCGAATTCACCTGGACGCTGTGACAACAGATCGATCAGACTCCATACATTCCGATATTGGAAGGCAAGCTCCACACTTCCGTTGAAGGTCGAATAAGGTTTATTATTACGCAAAATATCAAAGGCTTCTTCGCATCGCGGATACCGAAGCTTATATTCCGAAGGATGCAGAATTTCGCCAAGGCGAATCCAGCGATCCTTATAGCGGAGCATATCCTCCGTGATGGAGCCACATTGCTCCAATAATCCGAGCAAAAGGCGTCTCTCGCGGCGTTTGAATTTTCGGAAGGGAGAAGCCGCAGCCAGGCTGACATCACCATTGGACCAGGCAACAGCCAGACGCAGGACATCACTTGCCGTTTTGAAATACGGACCGATCCGGTCGATGTTCGCTTTTTCATGCTTCAATAGCGAGGCAACCACAAAGCCCACATTTTCTTTGAACGGAATCTCACCGGGTAATAGCGCATCCACGTCTTCCGGGTCTGCATACTCCAATACCGTATCGATATCTGCCTTGTCTGTTTCCGAGATGGAACCCTTGGCTTCAATGATCTGGCGGATAAGCGTCTGGAATGCTTGTTTGTTGCCCAAACCAATGACTTTCAAGTCCGCCTTCTCCAGCAAAGGCATTCTCTCCACAGATTGTTGATCGGGATAGACCACAGTCAGGTTAGTCAGATAATGAATAATCGCATTGAGATATAACTCGGCCTCATCCGCTTGCATCACCTGCATTGGGAATCCTGCATACATCGGTGTGTACATCACATGTGCGCCGACCATGACTCTTAGATCAGCCACAAGTTGAATATATACTGCTTCAAATTGTTCCTTGGACAGCTGCCGCATCGCCTGCATTAGCTCATCCGAGAAGGTGTATCCGAGTGCTTCAATATTTTTGAGGGCAGTCGCCAGATGTGTCTTCGGCAACTGTTGTTCCCCTTCGTTTGATTCGATAATGAGTTTGTTCGCTCTGCGCAAATAGATTGTATTGTTCATGATAAAAGAGTCCAGGAAAGCCACACCCCTATATAACGTGAAAGGTTAGGGTTAGAAGGAAGGAATGTGATAGCCTGGACGCCTCCTCTCTGAAATAAAATCTTCAGGAGAGCTGCGACCCTATGATCTCCAATGATTGTAGAAGGAAGGATCGCAATAGCCTGAAGGCCAGCAGTTCAAAGTTTGTCACCCGAACCTCTGGTGAACACATCATCTCAGATTCCACGATCTGCCAACAGGGCGAAAGTATTACGACATGAATTTAAGAATTTAATGAAAATAGAAAAAAGCCTTTGCCGACCCCCAATGTCAGCAAAGGCTTTTCATTTTAGATTGTGTTTATTGATCAATCAAGTTTGTTACTTTCAACATTCTTGCAATCAATGCAGTAACCTCGGCACGAGTCATCGTGGTCTTTGGACTCAGCACCTGCGGCCCATTACCTTGGATGATTCCGGCTGCAATCAACTGGGCTACATCTTCTTTGGCCCAATTCGATACATCCGCTGCATCACTGTAACGTTCCAGTTCAGAGTTCATCTGATCCGGGCTAATTGCCGCTTCCGGCTCAATCAGACGGTAGGCACGAGCAACCATAGCAAATCCTTGCTCACGTGTGATCTCCTGATTACCGTTGAAGTTCCCATTATCGTAACCGCGAACGATACCGAATTCATTTGCAAGGGCTACCGCAGAGCGGAACCATGCGGAATCGTTAACGTCAGGGAATAGATTCTGTGGTGCATCCTGACGCATTAAGCCCAGTCCAAGCACAACAATCTCGGCAAACTCAGAACGAGTAACCTGACGGTTCGGTGAGAATGTGTTATCTCCGTTACCTTGCAGATCTAATCTCGCAGCGATGTTGTTCACATCAGTTTTGCCCCAATGGGATCTGGCATCTTCAAAATCCTGCGGGTTCCAGATAACCGAGTAACTTCCGCTGCTACGCAAGTCATTAATGAGTGCGTAGTAACGACTACTGATCTTCGTGACAACCGTTGGTACATGGAAGATGCTACCGTCCGGATTAATGATTACACCTGTAGTAATCCGGTTCGGATCGATACCTTCCGGAAGTGCAATATACTTCGGTGCATAACCGTTCAGCTGGCCGGATCGCACGGTCTGTCCATCTTTCGTAAACGTCAGATCCAGATCAACCGGTGTGACAAGTAGCTCGTATCCTTGGGATGCGGCTCTTGTCTCGGCGCTGTCAATCAAGGCATCCGAGGAACGTGCGATATCAACATGGACATCAATATCATTCAACGCTGCATTACCAAGCTGTCTGGACACACCATTCACGTCCATTTTACCGCCAGGTACCGGATAGATTGCCAGCGGATTGCTAATGTTTAGTTTGGAACCTTGATCCACCAATTGTTTCAGTGTTTCCAGGGTTAAACCGTCCACCTTCATATCCCCATCATTCGGTGAATGAATGGCGAACTGCTGGCCTGTGCCTTGTGACATGGCAACATTCAGCTTGGCTGGATCAACTTGAACCAATGTTTCTTTGTTATTAGATGGTTTGGATGTAGCAAATGGTTGATGGCTACCATCCCGTGTTGTTTCCAAATTATCCTTCACAGGTGCCGGAGTTGGCGTTGGTACTGGCGCAGGTGTAGGTGCTGGTGTGCTTCCACCGTTACCTCCCGTATTTCCACCGCCGCCATTGTTGCCTCCACCATTGTTACCATTGTCACTGGATGCTCTAGTCACGTTGATTTTATACGCCGTAACATTTCCAAGTGAATCGGTTACTCTAACAACGATCTTATTCCCACCGACTTGAAGCGGTAGATTCTCACTTACAGTACTACTTGAAACCTCGTTCCATTCTCCATCTCCAACAGCTATTTCAATCTTCGCAAGTGGATCAAGTGCCGTTGGCGTGAGCTGGAATTGATATACGCTATTCGGCACAGAGATGGTGTACGTCTCTTTAGCCGGATCAAAGGCCGGGGACAAGCTTCCCACGGAAGGGACCAGCGTCTGCAACGTAGATGCATCTGTACCAATTACTTTGGTAAGTCCCGTTCTTGCATCAGTCAGATCCAAAAGTGCCTTGTCTACCTGTGCTTGATTCGCTGTCAAATCATTCAACACTCGCTCTGCTTCATTCATCGCAACTTTGAGTGCTTCCCAACTCGCTGGTGTGTACGCTGACTCTTCCAGGCTTTCACCTGTAATTTCAGTTACTTTCGCTTGCAAAGCTGATTTATCTACATCTGGTACAGATGTTGTAGGGATTAGGTCCGTTCTTGCATCTGTCAGATCCTGAAGTGCCTTATCTACCTGCGCTTGAGTCGCTGTCAGATCATTAAGCACTCGATTTGCTTCGTTCCTTGCCTCTTCAAGTACTGTCCAGCTCGCTGGTGTGTACTCCTCTTCGTCCAGTTCGCCTGTTTCGATCTTATCTTTAATCTCATCGATTTTGGCTTTCAACTTCGCCTTATCAATAACAACATAACTTTTCGTATTTGATGCTTCTGAATCTGAGTAGGCTGGATTGTTCGTCTTCGCTGTTACTGTCACCATGTAAGTTCCAGCTTCCAACGGCGGTTCCAATTGCGACAGGTTAAGCGCCGTTCCGGTTACTTCCACCGTCCGCTTCGTGCCGTCTTCCAGTTCAATTGTTACTTCATATTTATCTGCATGTGCAACTGCTTCCCATTTCAACTCATCGTCGGTCAGTGTAACGTCTGGTACCGCTAAAGGACTGGCAGCAGTTGCAATAGTAAAGTACGAGTTCGGACCAAAACTAGATGTATTAAGGGTTACTTGACCGTTCTCAATTAAATGTAATGAGTTTGGATTACCAAATTGAGCATCATCGCTGATCACAACATATTGAGGCAACGCCGGGTTAGCTCCCGTTTCGTCTACCTGAAGTGTAATCTGTGATTCAGTCCAGTTTGCTTTCTGTACCTTGTAGATACGCTCCATCCCAAGCATTTTTTTCTCATCTTTCGTAATCGGTGTTTTGAATTCAGTACTTGCTCCATTGTCACCAAACGTAAAGAAAGAAGAATCCTTTGAGAATTCATTTTTATTTGCAGAATTGGTATCCTCAACACTGTTGCCCAATGCAATCGTCAACGCAGATCCCTGTTCCTGCGCTTTGGCTTGTTTCTGCATCAATCCGCTCTGATCATCTCGACCGATGCTTGTAACGCGATGGGTATAGACTGCGTTCTCCTGGGCATCCCAGATCGTAGCCATGTTTGAATCGACATATGAATTGGCTTTCGTCTGATCAAGCGTATAGCCATATTTGATCGCCAGATATGTGCTGACTTTTTGGCGTTCTGCGTCCGTAAGAGCATGGTCAAATACGATGATTTCTTCAATCGTACCCTGCCAATATCCACTATTGGACGCAGTTGCCGGAATTAGCTTACCAACTACGGCTCCGTCCGAGTTACCAGTATTCCACGCCTTATTAAGTTCTTTTCCCCAACCACCCAGTTCCTGTACCTGCTTCATTTTACTGTACAATCTAGCTATATTCGTTCCAGTGTCCCCACCTGTCCAAGTAACAAATAGCTCGGTCGGGAATGTAATTTCCATAAACTTGTTGGGAGTGTATAAAGTCTGATTACTGTCACTGTTAAATGTTGTCAAGCCGCCTCTTGCGTCAACTTGAAGCATCCCCATACCCGTATAACCACCCGTTTGTACTCCCCATGAAATAATATAATTGATGCCATCAGTTTTATTGGTTTTACTAACGGTAATGATCGATCTGGGGCTCTTCCCTTGAGGAAGCTTACTTACATCCAGATTCATAAAACTACTCGTGCCGTTATATTCCAATACCGGATTGAAATTGATATTATGATTTTTATCATCCCAATAGGACGGTTGATTAGCTTCCGTACTTTGGGTTGCATTGTTTATTTTACTGCCTTGATCTTCCCAGATACTCACCTTTTCGCCGCTGGCAACTCCGTTTACCCGCTCTGGTCGTAGCCATAGTGAAGGGGATCCAACTCCGCCCGGACCAACAGGAGTCTGGTTAGTCGTCTCCGCTTGAGCCAAACTCATGGGCAACGTTCCAATCGCCAGAATAAAGGAAAGAACCAGCATGGAAATTCTTTGCCATGGTTTCTTCCGGATTTTTGCTGTGTACATAGTTTCCTCCTACTTAATATGTTATTTTTGGACTGCTTACTGACTCAAAACATCATATCTACCCTCATCTTGCTTATTCTACACATGGCCTCTTACCAAACTCTTACCAAACCTTTCACTAGCAAATACAACAAAAAAACAGCCTTGCAAATGAAGCTGCAAGGCTGTATATTTCCAATTAACTATTCGAATTTTTCCATTGTTGGTACCATAACTCAACTTCCAGGCCAGGACGTATACCTGCCTCTTGTTCTAAAGCGATAACCAACTGATTATATTGAGCGACCACAGGATCTTTATTACCCAATCGATCGTAGGTCTTCATTAAGGCCAGTCCGACTTCCTCCAATGATGGCTCGAATTGCTGTACCCGGTAATATAACGTGAGTGCTTCCGTATTCTGTCCCAGTTCGATGTAATATTGTGCGAGTTGCATGGCATGGTTACGCCAGAGTGCATGCAATCGCTGGCGCTCCAACTCAGCCCATACATAATCGTCCTCGCCATAATATTTGCCTTCATATTGATCTGAGGTCTGCCGATGTTCAGCTATTGTAGACGAAGATAATAGAGGTAATCGGGTAAGACGGCTCTCCCATTCTTCCGCGTCAATCTTGAATTCACCCGTTTCTAATAGATATCCAAACTGTTGATAACGAATGACCATCTTGTCCTCACCCATGAATTCGTTCATCATGCTGCGTAAGCGATGGATCCCACTGTGCAGATTGGATATACCTCTCCGCTCATCCAACTCTGGCCACAACAGTTCAAGTAGCGTATCCCGCTTAATCGGTTTGTTCCGATGGTGGAGCAAATAGGCGAATAACTCTCTAATCTTGGTTGTTCTGAATTTCATATGTTTTGGCGGCTCATTTGGGTGCACTTGGACTTGGAGCATCCCCAGACAACGGATCATCATGGATGGCCCTTCTGTTATATTCAGACTTGCTGACACCGTTCGGCGTTGATACATCTTCATCGTTTTTTCCAAACGGTCACGCGTTACAGGCTTCATAATATAGTCCAGCACTTCAAGCCCATAGGCTGTCAGTGCATGTTCGTTATATGCGGTTGTGAAAATAACTTCTGTTCCAGGAGAAACCTCATGGATACGTTCGGTCGCCTCGATCCCGTTCATCCCCGGCATTTGAACGTCCATGAAGACGATTTCCGGCAGATGAATTTCGATCTGATCTATGGCTTCCTGTGCCGTCAGAAAAGAGCCGATAACTTCGCAACCCTCTCTCTCTTGCAACAGTTTGTTTAACCTGCTCAGAGCGAGATATTCATCATCTACCAAAATCACTCTCATATGCACAACTCCTCTGGCTCACTGATCACCCTTTAATCTATAATTTTACCATAAATTCTGACGTGGGACCGCTATCATTTAAATATAGAATCTATGTTCCGGTATTCAAAAAAATGTTCATCTTTGGCAGAGGGCATGCAGGAATTTGAAGTAAACTGTCGAAAACTAAAGTCTGCCATGAAACCAATAACCTATAAAAAGATACCCCGATATGTAGTGCTGTCGATTCTATTCCTGACTATTTTGCTTGGCTTTCGCTGGATATGGTCCGAGACTTTCACTATACCCGCACATCCTGAACCCATTGAAGGCTTGTTAGACCTTCGAGGCTGGGACCTCGCCAACACTTCACCCATATCCCTGGATGGAGAATGGGAGTTTTATCCCCAGACGTTAATCTCTAATCGTGACGCGAAAATAGCGGATAACCCATCCACACCGATTCAAGTTCCCGGTGACTGGCGTGATGCATTACCACAATCCTCATCGTCGTTTGGATATGGGACATACCATCTTCGCATACTTTTAGATCCATCTGTGGAGGAAGTCTCTCTCTGGGCTCAGAAAATCCAGACATCATCGATTATCGAGATGAACGGGACCATTGTTGCCGAATTCGGCCAACCTGCCACTCATGCCGAAGCCTATCGACCAGAAAGGACTGCATTTACAACTTCCTATGTGCTTGACGGTTCTACCGAACTCAATCTTTTGGTGCAGACAGCCAATTTTGACGATCCTTATAGCGGAGGGATCACACGCTCTCTCTATTTTGGTTCTCCAGAAGCCATTGGAAGTGAACGAGGACTATCCATTGACTTGCAAAAGATTACATTCGCTATACTGCTTTTGCACAGCCTATACGCTTTTGTCATGTTTCTATTTATCCGAAAGGAACGAGCTCTTCTGACGTTCTCGATGCTAACGCTGGTAGCTGCCCTAACGGTCGCTTCCGACCATGACAATCTGTTATTGAGTTGGATTCCACTCAACTTCACTTGGATCGTTAAGGCCAAAGCGTTATCCTATCCGTTGTTCGCATTCTTTCTTTTACAAATGGCTAAAAGTTTCTCCCATAGTCTACAATGGCGTAAACTGTTCCGCATCTATGCCAGCGTGCTTGGCGTTTACTGTTTATTTTTGCTAGTCGCACCAGTGACCCTGATCTATCATGTACTTGAGATTGGGCTCTCTGATTTCCTTTATCTGTTTGCCATCGGCTGGTCTGTGTACCTATTCTTCCGAATGGCAGCCGAGAAACGAAGGGACGCAAGCTTTTTGCTCTTTGCGGCTACTAGCAGCCTATCAAGCGTGTTATGGGGAATTGTGAACTCACATAGCGAAATTACCAACGTGTATTATCCGATCGATGTGATTGCGGCCATGTTTGGCTTCTCCGCCTATTGGTTCAGAAAATACTTCCGCAATTCAAGTGAGATCGAGAAGTTGTACGAACAGCTCAAAGAAGAGGATCGCCAGAAGGATCAGTTTCTTGTGAATACGGCTCATGAATTGCGTACACCGCTGCACGGGATCATCAATATCGCCGAGAGCATCGCGGTTCGTGAACGGCGTAAATCAGGTGGGCAGCAGGCAGAAGACATGAAGCTGTTAGTTACCATCGGCCGACGCATGTCCCAACTGGTGGATGACCTCCTTGATGTCATTCGTTTGAAGGAAAAACGTGTTACGCTTCAGAAGAAACCTTTATCTCTTGCATCGGTCATTCCAGGCGTGATCGGTATGTTCCGATTCATGGCAGAGGGCAAGCCCATCCATATGCAGGTGGATATTCCAGAATCACTGCCGTTGATTCAAGCCGATGAGAGAAGACTTGTTCAGGTGCTCTACAACCTGTTGCATAATGCGCTCAAATTTACCGATGAGGGTACCATTACCGTGTCCGTTCGGGAACATGGAGAGTACGTCTTGATTCAAGTTTCAGATACAGGTGTTGGTATGAGTGAGGAGATACAACAGCGAATATTCGAGGCGTATGAACAAGGGACCCCAGAGGCCCGTTTAAGCGGAGGAATCGGCCTCGGTCTCAATATCAGCAGGCAGCTCACAGAACTCCATGGCGGCCAACTCACCGTGCAATCCGTACCTGGGCAAGGATCGACCTTCCAGATCTCACTTCCACGGGAAGACACCGCATCGCTATCGGACCAGACTGAACAGCAATGGGACGCTCACAGCTTCGATGAAATTGCGATTGCAGAGCCGCAGCAGCAGACCGTCTCTCAAGATAAGACTGCCGCAAGAATTCTTGCCGTCGATGATGATCCTGTAAACCTGCGAGTACTGATCTCCATGCTTGCGAATGAACCGTATCATATTCAACCCGCGGCCTCGGCGCTTGAGGCACTTGAATTATTGGATAAGGAGCCTTGGGACTTACTGATTGCCGATGTCATGATGCCTCATATGTCCGGTTATGAACTGACCGAGAATGTACGCAAGCGTTATTCGGTCTCCGAGCTTCCCATCCTGTTGCTGACGGCCCGTAACGAGCCAGCGGATGTATACGCCGGATTCATGGCCGGTGCGACGGACTATGTCACCAAACCCGTGGATGCCGTTGAATTAAGGCATCGCATCGGGTCTCTGATCGTACTGAAACAATCTATTGATGAGCGACTGCGCATGGAGGCTGCTTACTTACAAGCACAGATTCAGCCCCATTTTCTTTTTAATACGCTCAATTCAATCATGGTTCTTAGTGAGATGGACACGGAGCGAATGCAGAAACTGGGCGATGCTTTTATCGAGTACCTTCAGACCAGCTTTCATTTTGTCAATTCGGAGAAAATGGTTGAGGTCACTCATGAGTTGGATCTCTCCCGCGCCTATCTCTACATTGAGAAAGAACGATTCATGAATCGGTTGAACGTCATCTGGGATATTCCCGATGATCTTGATCTATCCCTGCCGCCACTCACCATTCAACCGCTCATTGAGAATGCTGTTCGACATGGTATTCTCAGCAAAGTTGAGGGTGGAACCGTGCATATCCGAATCATCAACCAAACAGCGTCCACCTTGATTGAGATCGAGGATGACGGTGTGGGGATGCAGCCCGAGCAGATCGAACGGGCACTCGCGTGGCCCAAGAAAGGACCCGGCGGAACCGGAGGCATTGGATTAACTAATACACATCGCCGGTTGACCCAGATGTACGGACAAGGTTTGACCATCGTCAGCTCGCCGGGCCAAGGTACGAAAGTTTCCTTTGTCATCCCTTTGGACCGCAGTTGAGAGCCTGAGCGATAAGATCGTTCTATAACTCTACAGCGGCATATTGTACGATCCATATCCGTATCCGTCCGCTGAAGTGCACGGTCAACAGGGAAAACGATATTAGCTTACATGTTCAAGTTCAAGTTCAAGCCCAGGCTCGAGTTCAAGTTCAGGTTCTGATATACCAAATAAACCAAAAGAGAGCTAAGCACGGGTTTCGTCCCGGCTTAGCTCTCTTTTCTATGACTTCATTATGATCTAACACGATAAGCTAAACGTTATACGTGCATGACATGTTTTTCATCCGATAACCCCAGCGCCTTGGCTGTTGAAGAATGAACCTCTTTGAGGAGATCCAGATTCTCCACAAGGGATATGCCGTAAGAAGGAATCATTTCCTTGATCTTTGGCTCCCATGCCTCCATATGCTGCGGAAAGCACCGCTGAAGAATCTCAAGCATGACCTGAACCGCGGTGGATGCACCCGGTGATGCACCTAGCAGAGCCGCAATCGTTCCATCTGCAGACGTGACCACTTCTGTACCGAATTGGAGCGTACCCTTGCCACCTTGAACGGTATCCTTGATCACCTGCACACGCTGGCCCGCCAGAACCATATCCCAATCCTCGCTCTTCGCACCCGGAACAAAGTCACGCAATTCTGCCATACGTTGTTCTTTGGATAACATTAGTTGTTGGATCAGATATTTGGTCAAAGAGATTTCTTTGACACCTGCTGCGAGCATCGTAAGCAGATTATGCATCTTAACCGACGTGATTAAATCAGCATTGGAACCCGTCTTCAGGAACTTCGGCGAGAACCCGGCAAACGGTCCGAATAACAGCGACTTCTTATTGTCGATAAAACGGGTATCCAGATGTGGAACCGACATCGGCGGAGCCCCTACCGAAGCCTTGCCATATACTTTGGCGTGATGCTGTTCCACGACTTTTTGATTTTTACACACCATAAAGATCCCACTGACCGGGAATCCGCCGATATGTTTACCTTCCGGAATGCCGGTCTTCTGGAGCAAATGCAGACTTCCGCCGCCCGCGCCGATGAAGACGAATTTTGCCTTATGGCGTTCGACTGCACCACTCTTCAGGTTTTTCACGGATAATTCCCATTGTCCATCGCTGGTGCGTTTCATATTCTTCACGCTATGTTGGTAGTGGATGCCCACGTGTTGTTCCTTTAAATGTTTGATTAGCATACGCGTTAAAGCACCAAAGTTAACGTCCGTACCGGAGTCAATTTTGGTCGCTGCAACAGGTTCATTACTGGTACGATCTTTCATCATCAGCGGCATCCATTTTGCCAGCTCTTTCTTGTCATCCGAGAATTCCATGCCTGCGAATAGCGGGTGATTCGATAAAGAGTCATACCGTCTTTTCAAAAACTGGACATTGCTCTCTCCATGTACATAACTCAAATGAGGAATCGGCATAATGAAGTCCCGCGGATTACGAATCAGACGGCTATTGACGAGATAGGACCAAAATTGCTTTGAGATCTGAAATTGTTCATTCACTTTAATCGCTTTGCTAATATCTACGGTTCCGTCTGGTCGTTCAACGGTATAGTTAAGTTCGCACAATGCAGCATGCCCGGTTCCGGCATTATTCCATTCGTTGGAGCTTTCCTCTCCTGCAGTGGCTAGCTTTTCGAAAACCTTAATATTCCAGTCTGGTGCCAATTCTTTTAGCAAAGTTCCCAAAGTTGCACTCATAATTCCGGCACCAATCAAGATAACATCTGTACTCGTTTGTCCCTGGCTCATGTCTACCGTCCTTATATCCTATATTTGCCAAAAGGATGTAAGCGTTATCGATTTGGCATTTGCAGCAAGCCCATTCTTGAACGGGATCGCACCTTCTCTGAATGATTATAACCTTGATCTAGTGTATCAATAATATAGAGCAATTTAAATATGCAATTTCAAGATATTTGCTATTCCATCAGTATACGCTAGTTTACATCGGAACGTTAGCCCGGTTATAGGCCTGAAAGATATATTTGTTCAAAACAAAGAAAGGAACCCGGTTTTAGGGGGACTTTGGTGATCAAATGGATGCACTAAAAGCCGCTCTCGAATCTCTTCGTAAGGCGGCTTCATATATAAATTAACGATTACCACCCCCGGCGTCTCCGGGAGTACTCAGAAAATTGAAATCAGTTCCTTTGTATACGGATGGCGTTCTTCAGCGAACAACGCTTCTGCGCCAAAGCGGTCAACGATCTGACCTTCCCGCATAACGATGATACGCTGGCTCATGCGATGTACCGCAGCCAGATCATGAGAGATGAACACGTATGAAAGACCAAGTGATGTGCGGAGATCGGTGAGCAACTGCAAAACTGCTCCTTGCGAGATCACGTCCAGGCTGGCCGTCGGTTCATCCAGAACAACAACGTCCGGCTCAATGCCAATAGCACGTGCGATCGTGACCCGCTGACGCTGGCCACCACTTAGCTCATGGGGGTATCGTCCAGCCAAATCGCTTGGAAGCTCGACCGCTTCAAGCAGCTTTTGGACGTATGCCTCCTTCGACGTGTAGGTAAAGTGGGACAGCTCGGCGTTCCGTCCAAGTTGTTCGTACGGATCGATTAGTGAATCGGCAATCTTGAGCTTGGGATTCAGTGCTGCCATTGGATTCTGGAAAACAATCTGAATCTTCCGGCGATGAGGTCGCAACCGTCGACCGCTCAGCCGTGCAATATCCTGTCCGCCCAGTGTAATCGAGCCTGTATCTGCATCTTCGATCCTCAACAGACAGCGGGCGAGTGTACTCTTGCCGCACCCGCTCTCACCAACCAGGCCAAGGCATTCGCCGTGGTTCAGGGTGAAGGAAATATCGTTCACAGCCGGTCGGTCTGCACCTGCATACGTTCGGCTGAGATGTTCCACGTGAAGCATAGGATTGCCAGGGATGCTGAGCGATGAAGCATTGTCTGAACCGGCAATATCTATATCCGCATCTATATCCGTATGATCTGTACCCGCAGTATCTATGATTACATTGTCTGTGTCTACATGGTTTAAGTCTCTAGCAAAATCGTGGCTTCGCACACCAGATTCTTCTTCGGACTGCACGAGTCCACGGCGTTCATCATTTGCGGTCGTCTTCATTCGGTTCCTGCCTCCTTCAATCCCGACTTCAGCGAACGACTCAGAACGGGAGCCGCATCAATCAGCTGGCGCGTATATTCATGCTGGGGATGATCGAGAATGCGATGTTTCCCGCCAGATTCGACGATCTGGCCTTCCTTCATCACAGCCAAGCGGTTGGCATAGCGACGTACATGGCGCCAATCATGCGTGATAAACAGAATGGCACATCCCGTCTCCACTTGTTTGCGTGCCAGCAGTTCCAACACGCGATGCCCGGATACACTATCGAGTGCCGTCGTTGCCTCGTCTGCAATTAGCAGACGAGGAGACAGCATCAGCGAGGTGGCAATCGAGGCCCGCTGAAGCTGTCCACCGCTCAACTGGAACGGATAGCGGCGCAGCAATTCAGCGCCAAGGCCAACCGATTCCAGCGCTTCCTCCGCTCGTTTCTTGCGGATGGCAGAAGACTTTTCTCCATGTACCTTCTGGTATTCATCAAAGTGCCCACCAATGCTGCGAAAGGGCGTAAATGCTCCCTGATAGTCTTGAAAAATATATGAGATGCGGCTTCCCCTCAGGGCGCGCATCTCCTTTGACTTCCGTTCGAGCAGGTTACTGCCTTCGAACATGACTCGCCCCGACGCATGCAGGTTGGGCGGCAGCAGACGACCAATCGCTTGCGAGAGCAAGCTTTTGCCACTACCGCTCTGACCAACCAATGCCATGAATTCACCTTCGCGAACAGCCAGAGAGACTTGATCTACAATCGTACGATCCCGACTGGAGATGCTCAGTTCCTCAATGGAGAGAATCATGGCTGCACCTCTTTCTTCACGTCAAACCGGTCTCTTAGATAGTCGCCCAGCATGTTGGCAAGCAGCACTACCGAGACAATGGCAAGACCCGGATAGATCATCAGCTCTGGCCGAGACTGGAAATAAGGCCGTGAGTCATTCAGCATCGCACCCCATTCAGGTGTTGGCGGCTGTGCGCCAAGGCCAATGTAAGACAATGATGAGATGAGTAGAATGATTTTACCCAGATCAAGACTGGCCAGCACAAGCACATGGCCTGCGATATGCGGAAGCAGATGTTTTCTCATGATACGACCGTCCGAAAGTCCGTTGGTCCGGGCGATGCGAATGTAATCCTTTTGGGACTCCGATAAAACCGTACTTCGAACAAGACGCGCATAGCTGACCCACTTTACGATCACGATCGCCAATACCAGATTACCGATTCCCGCGCCAAGCAAGCCACTTAGCACAATCGCCACGATGGTATCAGGGAAAGCAAGAAAGGCATCAGCAATCCGCATGAACAGCTTATCAACCCAGCCACGTTTGTAACCCGCAATCAAGCCAAACGGAATACCTATCAGCAATGCAGCACCAAGTGCCAGCAAGCTATAACCCAGCGTTTGGCCGCCACCAAGCAGCAGACGTGTCAGTACATCGCGACCCAGATGATCGGTGCCAAACGGATGAAGAGCACTTGCGCCCTGCAATCGTCCGCGCAGATCGGTTAAGGTATGATCATGCTTCAGAACTAAAAAGGCATACAAGGAGGCCGCGATGACCAGCAGTGCAAACAGCAGACCAATGATCGCCTGCCAGCTATGTTTTTTAGATTTTGTAGTTGGAATGGGCAGGGGTATGGTTTTCATCGGTGGGCCTCCTTTTCCTTGAGTTTCATTTCGGGATTCAAATAACGGTACGACAGATCAACCGCCGTATTCACGAGGAATACCACAATAGCCATGATCAGGATGTAACCCTGGATCAGTGGATAATCACGCTGGCGGATAGCATCAACGACAAGCTTGCCGATGCCCGGATAAGCGAACAACACTTCAATCACAACAACTCCACCAATCAGGCTGCCGAGGCTTACGCCGAATACCGTAATGACAGGCGGCAGACTGTGCCGAAATGCGTGAAGCATGAAGATCCGGACTTCGGATAACCCTCTTGCCCGGGCGGACCGAACGAACTCCTGACTGAGTGAATCTAACAGGCTGGAACGCAAAAGACGCACATAAACGCTGGAGATGGCAAGTCCCAGCGTCAGAGATGGCAGAATAAGTGATGTAAATCCATCCCGGCCCATGGTTGGCAAATTACCGAAGCGTACGCCGAACATGTCGATCAGGATCAGACCCAGCCAGAAACTTGGCACCGCCGCACCTACAATGGAGAGCATCCGGCTGCCGCGGTCAATCCAACTTCCACGATGGAGCGCTGATAGCGAGCCTAGCGGGATCGCTATGACGAGCATGACCAGCAGTGCGCCAATCGTCAGTTCAGCCGTAGCCGGCAGCGCACGCATCAGGGTCTGCATGACGGGCTGGCCTGTCGAATACGATACACCGAAGTCGAGTCGAACAAAATCGAGCAACCAGTTGCCGAACTGGACAGGAAGCGAATCATTGAAACCCATCTCCTCACGTACAGCTTCGACCTGCTCCTGACTGACGGAAAGTTCGTCCACATTCAGGATCGTCAGCACGGGATCACCCGGAGCCAGACGAATGAACAGGAAGCTCACAAACATAATGAACAATAGAAAGATAAATACCTCAAGAAACTTCCGAAGCAAAATGCGAAACATTACATCACATCCAGCTTATTGGTAATCATGTAATATTCACTGCGAGTGGTAACCCAGTTCTTGATCTTCTTGCCGTTATAGGCAACGATCGTACCTGGATGCAGCACGAATGAATTCAACACGTTGTCATGCACATAGTTGGCTGCCTTCTCGGCAAGCTCTGCGCGCTTCTCCGGTGCAACTGTGAGATTCAGTTCGTCGATGATCTTGGTCAACTCCAGATCTTCCGATCCGCTGAAGTTAAGAGCACCCTTTGGATGGTACGTCGCATTCAGGTAATAGCCTGCATCCCCACGAGGAGCTGTCAAATTACTGTACGTTGCAATATCCCAGTCACGGTTGGATGCCATATAATCTTCCGGCGTGTCAATCTGGCGAATCTGCACGTCGATACCAATTTTCTTCGCATCAGATTGGAACACTTGAGCAATCAGTGGAAGATCAGCACGGGCTGAATATGTCAGCAGCGTCAGCTGCAATGGTTTGCCATCCTTGGTCATCACGCCGTTTTGCTGCGTGTACCCTGCTTCGTTGAGATATTTTAAAGCGACATCAGCTCCGGATTCCGTTGCTGTATCCGTATAGGTTGGTGCGAATGGTAGCGATGGCAGGAACGGCCCAATGGCTGCTTCGCCATAGCCGAGCAGGATCGTGTCCACGATACCCTGACGGTCAATCAGCGCGTCCAGCGCACGACGAACATTGAGGTCCTTCATACTCTCCCGCTGCATGTTCATCGTTAGCTGATGCACGCGGAATGTCGATGTGGACTCAACCTTCATGCCGTCCAGCGCTTTGAGCGATTCGAGGCTTTCGACTTCCGGACGGTATACGATATCTACCTGCCCAGATTTGAGCGCTAGTGTACGAGCGTTGGCATCTTCATTGAATGAGAACGTGATGGAATCCAGAGGCGATGCTCCGTCCCAATATTCATCATAGCGATCCAATTCCAGCTTGCTGCCTGGGGTAAAAGAGGTCAGCTTGAACGGGCCCGTACCAATGGGCTTGTTCACAATGTCCGGCTCACTCACGTCGATAATCGCCGTGTTGGGGTTCACCAGTTCCGAAGCGAACTCCGGGAACGGTTGAGTTGTGGTGATCTCCAGCTTGTCGCCCTCGGCTTCAATCGTATCGATCTTGAGCGCGTTCTGGATGGCTACATTCTCTTCCAGTGCCCGCTCAAGGGATGCCTTAACGGACTCACCCGTCATCGGCTTGCCGTTCTGGAAGGTCACATCATCTCGCAGGTCGATCGTCCAATGCTGCCCATCTTCGCTCTCCCAGCTCTCCGCGAGCCATGGAGCAACCGTAAGGTTATCTTCATCGAGACGAACCAGCGTTTCCGTAATGCCCGCGCGCAGCGGCACATAGCTAGAATCCACATGTGGATCTAGGGAACTGGTGGAGAAGTTATATAGGAAGTGAACATTTTTATTATCAGTGGATGGTTGCGCAGCGGGACTGGACTCAGATGATCCGCAGGCGCTCAACAGTCCAGCGCTTAAGGCCAAGGAGACCAGCGCTAGCAGTGGCGTCTTTTTATTCAAGGTAATGCCCCTCTCTCTTAATCGTAATCATTATGATCTAAACAATGAGTATTATCATATCGTAATGATTACGTTTTGACAAGAGTTATATTGGTGTTAGAACGAGAAAAAATCCGACTCTCGGATGAGAGCGGATTCTTCATGTTTTTTGTTACATATGAGGGCTTGATTAGTAGGTATTTTCTTTACGATCCGGGATTGTTTAGATGTAGAACCATCCAAAAATTTCTAGAAGAGTTAAATCCAGTTTCGTAGTCTTCCAGCAAATGTGACCAGTAACCTCGATGTACTTTAAGGATTAAACAAAATAGAGTTTATGCGGAACATTTCAAATGCAAAATTCGTTTAGGGACTAAAGAGGGGGAGTACGATGAGAAGATATTCACTTATCGCCTTAATGTTTGCTACTGTTATGGCCTTGATTCTTAGCGGCTGCCAAAGTTCTAATCAGCCCGATCAAGTCGGAGTAAGTAAAGTACCGAAGGAGTTACACACCTTCTATCCTGGCGATATTACACAGGTTGATTCTATTGAAATAATGAGTGGTGATGGTACTAAAAAAATAACCACAAATCAAGTGCTGATTCAGGAATGGATTGAAAAGGTACGCGATTTAGAAATCGTACTTGATCCGTATCAAGAAGATTCAACAGGGGTTTTGTACCATGTCACGATGTTTGAGCAGGGAAAAGAAGTGCTGTACATGACACCTACCGATATGAATCATCAGCCAATAGAGCCGCAGTTGGAATTAGCTGACCGAATGTCGGAACTTTATGATGCCATAGAATAAGAGTGTTCATGTGGCCTGTATTCAAAATGACTACATGCTGAAAAGTTCGATTTGAAATTATCCTTCGTAATCATCTTCTAGTTTAGGTATGAATGGGGAGAGAAAGGGATCATTATTCTCCATTACTTTACCTCGGACTAAAGTGTAGACCTTAAACTGATTGAAGGTTTCCGTATCATCACTATCTCTTACATAAAGAATTCCATAGGAGCCTGGAGCTATTTCACCTACTTTTCTAAACACTTCGGTGGGATCATACTTTGATACAGGTTTGTGATTATCTAGGCCCGCTATCCATAGTTGAAAGTCACCATTAACTGCTCTCACGTCCAAAACACCTGTAGGCCAATTTAGCTCCTCTACATATTCCCGAAGATGTTGAATAACTAAACCATATTGATACTCATTTTCTTCAAACGACGCACACTCTCTAATGGTTGCCCAGCCATGATATTCGTACATTACCTTTTACAGCTCCTTTATCCGTAAACTATGTAGACAGTGCTTCAAAACTATTTATCTTCTATAGTCGTTACTAACCTCAGAATATATACAGGATTTTACTTGCACTAATAAATGCGCTAGGTAATATATCTTGTACATTTTCAATTCTACTCGTTATATAATCTAACTCACTCCCGTTTAAATGTTGCTTTGCCCACTCCCTTAATCGTTTTAATTCAACTTCAGCAGCTTCTAATTGGTGAAAATATATTTTAGATCCATCCCGAATCAGGGCTATTCCTAATTCATGTATTGCTGCCTCCCAGTACTCATCGTAAAATTCCTGAGTAGCAATATTCTCACTGAGTGTAAGTTCACAGTTCCGATCTTCTATATCCCCGTTATATCTGTATAGGCCTACGGACATTACTATCCCCCCAAGTTTGATCTACATGATCCTATTCGATGTCGCTAATATCTTGTACTGAAATATTTAAATGTCTCCAATACTTAAGAGGATAAGCTGAATCACCTACAACCATTTCGCCTTGTCTTATGGTAAAACTCTCGCCTCGTTCAAAGAGTTTTATCATCGGTTCGTAGAGGTCGATGTATTGAATTGCTTCACCCACTCCTTGATCTGCTAATTCGGAAACTTCTAAATAACCGTAGCAAATTACCTTTACATAAGGTTTTCCTAGCGTGTCCAGTTTTGAACAAGCCCGATATACCTTTTCATCTATAGCTTTTCCAAGAATTTTAGCAAAACTAAATAGGGGATATTGATCTATTGAAGCATCCATCTCATTTAATAATTGATTAACGCGTCTAAGGTATTCTTTAATCAAACCATGAGAAGAAGATTCTAGTGAGCTATCTTCTGTATCCTCAAATGAAATAGACGATAAACGTTCAATAGCTTTGGTTAGTAGCTGCCCCATGTGTTGCTCTCCTCTCGATTAACTATTAAACCTATTTAGAGTTACGTACAAGGTAACGACTAAATAACGCAGCCCTGGCAACTGCGTTATCGTTTTAAAGTATGTTCTTTAATCTCAATCAGTCGTATTCAATATACACGCTGCAACCGTTCGTTTTGCCTAGTTCTAAAAATGTTGATATCTGATGTGCTACTTCTGGGAGAGTAGGAACAATATTTTTAACATTCTCTATTTGCTCACCAGTTACTTTACTCACATTGAAGGACTTAAATAAATGAATAGCTGACTCAAGGTCCTGTATTTCCCATGGACTTTCCTCATACCAACCTTCATGGGCATAGTATTCTTGTAGAATACCATTGTCAGTAGACTCATACTGGCACATAAGATCCAATAATGTCTCAAAATATCCATTCCACATCTTTAGGATATTTTTCTCCGCAGAGTTTTCAAATACAATTAATATTTCCGGTTGCCCCTCGTAACCAACATAATAAAAGTCATTAACTTTATCTTCTATCATAGCTCAACTCTCCAACGCTTAAATGCCAATAGTTAAATAATAGGCAACCCTTCCATGTCCATTTAAGTAAAGTTTCCATTCATTAAATCACAAGGGCTTTAATTTAAGGACTGTAGAACTGCTATGAACGGAGGATGTCCCGTTTCTTGGTTTTGTAACAAACTTGGTTTACGAAATCTTAAACTCGTCTGCAGTTCAATTACAGGTGCTTCAGCCCTGACTTCTTTAAGCAAAACTTTTATCCAAAGGGGGCACAAGGGTACTCTACAACCCAACATCTTTATTACAGAATCAATATCGAACTCGCGTCCATCTAAATTATTCGAATTTAACATTCCCCGGTAAAGATATTCGTCTGTAGAATTTAAAGATTTACCCCGCTCCTCAATCGGAGTAATTATGAATTTACTGTTTTCACCCAGTACTTCGTTATGATAGGTGGATAATTCATCTACAGTTTTTAGTAAGTATTCCTTAAAAGAATCTAAGTCCATATATTTGATCAACATGATCACTCCTTTAATTTCTTTATTATTACTGGTTTGGAGTCTACAACATAACCATCTTTGTCCGTTTCAAACTTATAAAGTTCAAGCCAAGAGCTCTTCACCTTTACACCTGCGTTCTTTAGCAAATCGGCGTACATACTTGATTCTTCCGGAGAAGGACGGTAATGCCCTGACTGATTAGTAATCTTTCTTACTTCTCCTTGACCATTAATCTTTAATTGCCCAGCAGCAAGGACCTCTTCCCGTCCTCCTAATGTATGATGTCGCTTCCCAATGATTAATTCTCCATTTTTATTGATAACGAAATCAACTTCAGTTCTACCATCAATTCCTTTTATTCTTCCACTTTCTAAATGATATGTGAGTACTTTGCCGTCATGTGGAAAGTCTTCATTCGGAAATTTATTACTAATAGTTGAACTAGAATTCACTTTTCCATGTGTAGCTCCTAAATTTTGTTCAGCCTTCTTTATATTATTCTGAATCTTAGATGCCAAACCAGATGACGACGTTTTAAATGGTCCTGAACGTCCCGGCATACTCCCACGAACCATCTGTATGGCCATGAATATCTGACTAAACTTCAGAGAGGTCACCATCATCTGAGCATACTTATCTGATACAGGCTCTCCTGTCGTAGGATGAATGCCCATCTCAAATGCCTTGATCTGTAACGCAAAAATATCTTCCCCAGGCGGTTCAACGTTCACAGCTTGCATACGATTAAAGTCCAGATTTCCCTGATCCCTCTGATAAGCCTGAAGAGCAGCCTGATCCGCAACACCATTCTCGTTGACAGGCATCCATACCCACTTACCGAACATATTGATTTGCGCCATCCGATAGCCCTTATCATCCGAACTTGAACCACCTGATGACTTGGTCATCATAGCTGCGGCACCGACTGCTCCAAACGCACCACCCAGACTTACCTTCTGAGCATCTGCATCTTGGAACCGCGTGGCGATATCCTTCAATTCCTTGGATGTATTCACCATACTCTCCAGCGCTTTATCCAGTATAGGTCGTGACTGCTCGAACTCATAGTAAAATCGCTCCTGCGTTGCCCCCATCCACATCATCTGAACGAACATGATCTGTCTCGTCAGATCACTTCGTATACTCTCCAACTGTTGTCTGGCTTGATCCACCTGATTCGATACGTGATGTAGTTGTTCAGGGGTAACTTTGATTGTACTCATACGTTTCTCCGCTCATTCGAAACAGGATTATCCTATGTTAGCAGAAGTGTAATATGTAAACTATCCGGCTAACATCCTGATTTCACCATGGTAAAAACACAAGTTGTGCTCCTCATCGGTGCTATGGTCCTATATGCATATACCCACTTCAAGGCATATCCTACCAGTTTCAGTAAATACCTTTCCTACTTCATTTCCTCCAACATCACCCGATACCTTCCAATCTGCTCCGCTGTCGCCTCTTCCCGCAATGATTCCAACAATGCCGTGCACCTTATAAAATACCGATCCATCCCAAGCTTATCTGCTAACCGAATCGCCTGCAAAATGAACTCCAATGCCTCCTGTGGTCTTCCCATCCACTGTTCATACAAAGCCCGCTGATAACAGTAATGGTACATATTATCGTTGTTTGAAGAATCCACTTCTCTGCCAATACCCTGTATCTGATCCTCAAACACATGTAAAACCCGATCAATCTGCCACCTATGCCGCACTGCTGCTTCCGTAATCACCTTCAGACCTGCCAGCCATTCCTCCGGATGCTCAAGCAAAAAGTTCACAAACTCCTCCAGCAGTTGCACCTGCCCCGCTTCAATCTCAAGACCATACCGATTCACCTGTGCCTTATGTCTGAACTCCTGCACCGCCTGCATGCCTACCTCATCCAGATCCTCCATCCATCCCAGTTCTGCATATTGATCGATACATGCCCGCGCCTGATCGGCTTCCCCCATCCTCTGATGAGCCATACCCCGCATTAAGTGACTGAAACCATAATAATAGATCAATGGACGATCGGTATGTATATGTGGTGCAAGCATTCCCTTTGACTGATACTCCTGCCGCTCTTCATAGATCGACTGCACACATTGATATAACATGTCCGCCCTCTCCATCACCTTATTCCAATTTTCAAAAGCCACAGCCATGTCCAACATTTCAACAATGATGTCCGGTTTGAGTGATTTTAGGATAGATTTACGCAAAGAGAAGCCCTCCCTCTATATAGGTTACGTTAGGCTATTAAACCAAGTCATTTATGCCTTGCATAAAGTATCCTATTTATTTTCTTTTAGAAACTACAAAGAAGTAGTACAATAAATCTAATATAGTACTTAATCGCAGTTTTTTCAATATGTTTTACTGCCTTTATAACCCTGCTAATTACTTCAATACTCTCCTAACCTTTAGGAGAGGTGGTTAATATGACAACATTACGAAATTCGGTAGGAGAACGGATTAGAGCAATTCGTAAGGCGAAAGGTTTAACACAACAGCAACTTGCTGAACTTTCAGGACTGGATGATGCGTACATTGGATCAGTAGAGCGTGGCGAAAGAAATTTTTCAATTGATACTTTGGAAAAAATAGTTCATGCATTAGGTATGCCCTTAGCAAATTTCTTTGCCATCAACAATCAAAAAGAAGATGATCGTCAATTTATAATTGATAAGGTAACAACTTCATTACATCAATTTGATGTTAATCAGATTGAGATTATTGATAAAATAGCTAAGGAACTTATTAAGTTATTCCATAAACATTAAATAAAATACAATTCTATAATCTTACTTTACTAAGTTTCGATAATTCTTTAAACAATTTGAAGAATTTCGGGAAAAATTTGCGGGGAAATTGGAGGGAATTTCATTTTTCTAAAAACGTTTATAGAGAAACCTAATATATGTGGAATCATTATTCTTAATTGCATCAATTTGATTTTATCTTCGTTGTCTTATGAATCTGGTATTATAAAATTCATTTCATTAGCTATCTTAATCTATTCAATTTATGTAATGTTTATTTTGTCTAAAAACCTTTATTTTGATTTTAAAAAATTAAAATTGTTACAGGATTTCTATATCAACACTTATTCTTATGATTTGAAACAAAGAAATTTAGTTATAAATGACCTACTAAAACTCTCCTTTGGTTTCTTTGTCATGTTACTTGTCATGTTAACAATTACTGAGTCCTTTACCTTGAATGTAATCCTAAGCGATGAAAACTTAGGATTACTTTATTTATTTTATTTTGGCTTATTCATTTCTTATATTGTAAAAATATGTTACTCCAAGATTAGTCCATTACTCTTAATACTTTCTTCAACTGTGTTTGGTTTTATAATTATAGTTACCTTATTACTTACATTACTCATGTTACTCATATTTTCAGTATCATTAATTGCAAACACTATAGAAAATGGGCTAGAATTTCAAGCTAATGGCTTCTATCAAATTTTTGTAGAAAACTTTATCAAACTTGGATTAGGACTAATTTATATAGCATCAGATAAGATGTACTTCATTTCAAATTTGTTGTTATCCTCTTTAATTCAGGTTCTCATAATTTTCATTATTCCGCCTTACTTTTTTTACAGATTAAAGAGTTCTCTAACTTTTATAAATTACATATTTAACGCATTAATTTTACTCCTGCTGTTTATGTCACAAGATATATCTATTACTCTTGATGTCTTGATAAAAAACCTTAATATGGAAGACTATCAAGAATTTTCAAAAATAGCTAGAGGGAGCACTCCTAAAGAGGTATTTGATAAATTCATTAATGTTAGCTTGATTCCATATATAATAGGTTCCTTTGCTGGATTAATATTTTTAGAATTCAGAGAGAGAAAGCTGCTCAAAGAAGCAAAAGATAATTATATAAAAGCTTTACAACACCTTAACAATTCACAAATCAAAGTCGCCGTTAAGCACTTTAAAAAGGCAGTTTTTTATGGTGGTGAGCAATATGAGTTGCTAATAATGAGCAAACAAGAGTTTTCTGAACTAAAGTCATTCTTGTTCGCCGATATAGCATTACGTACTAGTCTTAAGGAAAGAATATTTAACAAGATAAGAGAAAAGGTAATTAGAATTATTGATCAAATTAAAGAATATATTTTCTTTTTTATTAAAGAATTATCAAAAGTACCACTTATATTAAAAAGTATAGCTTTTCAATATAATATCACTAACAATTTGATATATAACATCTCATCATTTTCTGTTTTTCTAATTATAAATCAAATCAGTTATATTCCTATGAATATGCACTTGAACCTGATAGTATTGTTTATTCAAATTATGACAACTATGACCTTTATAGTATTTTTTAATCTATTTTCAATATCTACCATGAGTTTTTTCTACTTTTGTTGTCGCCTTATTTTAAAAAGAAGAGTTGTTTTTATAATTTCTATAGTTTTCCTTTTAGCTTTAGTTATTGATTTCCTTTTAATTTCAAAACTGATAAATATCTTTTTTATGACAATTAAACTTAGATCTTCCATCTAAAATTAAGATCATTCAGAATTCTTTGATACTCTATCCCATCGCTGCCTTATAGAATTCAATATAGGGCAGCATAATGGGATATAATTATTTATTGTGTTTTCCTAATTTCAGTGTATATTATTCCCAGTATCACAGAGGTTTTGACTACATTTATTTTAAAAAGCCTGTCCAATTCTGAATAATAACTGTACTCACATTAACCTCATTATGCTTTCATTTCACATTTCCACTTTAATAAACCTTTTCATACAACCCCCCGCTCAAACTCCGCAAACTCCACTCTGTTACGCCCGTTCTGCTTCGCCTGATACAATGCCTTATCCACCGCAGCGAACAGCTGAGTCAAATACCCCTCCGGATTGTCCGGCACATGCACAACTTCAAAGTCCTCAAAGGCCAGAATTCCAATACTAATCGTAATCGACACCTGCGTACTCTCGTGATCCACCATGATGTGGTTGGACTCCACAGCTGTTCTTACGCGCTCCGCGATTTGATTTGCCAGATCATGCTCCGTGTGCGGAAGGTAGATCATGAACTCTTCCCCGCCATAACGCGTCAGGATATCCGTACTGCGAATGGATTGTTTGACGGCCTCCGCCGTGCGAACGAGCACTTCATCCCCGATGACATGCCCATAGCGATCATTAATCGCTTTGAAGTAGTCGATATCGAGCAGCAGGAGTGAGAATGGTGTTTTGTATTGAATATTGGTAATAACCTCGTGATTCAGATGTTGGGTCAGATAACGACGGTTGTAACAGTTGGTTAAACTGTCCGTCAGGGCGAGTTCCTCCAGTTTGCGATTGGCCTCGGACAACTCCTGACGGATCAAGTCTAGCGCCTGGTTTCGCTCCTGAAGCGTTACGTTCTGGCGATTCATCTCTTTCACGTAGAAACGCTCCTGTGAGACATCCTGAAACGTGAGAATATGACCGATCGGCACAAGAGCCGAATCCACAATCGGAGAAGATTGCAGGATATAGTGCCGGATATTGTTGTCCCGCTCCACGATCACTTCAATGTGAGAGAGGATATTTTCTTTTTTCTTATAATGATTGACGAACTCCCGGCAGCTGCCCACGACATGAACAGACTCCAGAAAGGCTTCCATATCAAAAGAATCCCCCACATGCAGATCCATAAAGGATCGTGAGGCTTTGTTCGCTTCAACAATGACTTCATTCTCATCCAGTACCAGGATGCCATATGGAATGGTATTGATTACATCCTCATGGGCGATGGAGACCAGATCGAACACATTGTATCTTTTGATTACATAGACAAAGAACAGGTCCGACAAAAAGATCCCCAGCGAAGTCATGCCAGGAATGATCGGCAACCAGCGGGCTAGAACGACATTCAGAATCGCATCAATCGTTGCAAAAACAGCCAACACCAAGATGCCCCACAGGGTGATTCTCACCTGTTTTTTGATCATGGCAGAAGTCTGCGAAGAATACACCGCCCGGAATAGAACCACGAGAGAAGTCAAGAAATAGCTCACCAGAATAGTCATCACAACCCAGAACCAAAGGCCGTAATCCCGCTCGATGTACCCGCCCTCCAGTGGGATGACGAACTCGTTCCATGGATTAGCGACCACACCTATAGCCCCGATCACCGCAGGGACAAATAGCAAGAAGGTTCCTTTTGCACTCAGACGCTCTGAATAACCGGTAATAAAGATCGTCAGTAGAAGCCACCCGCTCCCGAGCAAAGAGACAGCAACGAAAGATAAGGTAACGTAGAACAATTGCAGACCGGAATCGTCCGTGAGCGTACTCGCAAATTGACAGAAAGGCCAGAGCATCATCAACCCGTGAAATAAAAAGTACACTTTATGTAAGTTCGTAATTCTAACCGTAGCAAACACATATACACCTACACCAAACAAAAGGACAAATAAAAAGAGATCATACCATACTAAAGGGTTCACGAATCTTCTCCTTCTTAGATGCTACAATGACAACGTGGTTGTTCATGATTCTATGTGATACTTATATATAACTTCAATAAACACCTATACAATTCTGCTACGCCAAACTTATTGGTTAATTTAACCATATCTTATCACACCACCATAAGGGTGAGTAGCCCATACACTGGAAGTCCGACCAACCTCTGATCGAAATGCTGATCTATTTCTGATTATTTTTGAATGCTTTTGAAGGTTTAGAGTACAAACAGGGGAGGAGATCATCTGCTCGGGAGATATTCGGATATCATCAAGTGATCGATATTGAGCCATCCGGCTATCGGACGGCCCTTGTATCATTCGGTTACTGCATGTAGAGGGAGATTGTCCGTGAATAGATCGGGGTTATGCTTGAGCATCTCCGTAATTACCTCTGCTGTCTTAGCCGCATCACACACTCTTACGACCGCATCACCGAGCTTTCCTGTACGCATCGCTCCTTCGCGAACCAATACCTCGTCTACTTTCCAGAAATGCTCTGACCATGGCAACCCACAATGTCTGCGGGATGGTACTGAAATCTGGCTTCCATCTGGTAAAACTGTATACAGCATTTCATGCTCGTCCGTCATTCTGCCAGGGATGTCCACCCACTCTTCGACCCCGTGGATAAATGTATTCCGCTTCAAGTCAACGCCTACTAACAAGATCGTCGCTTTCCGATCTAACAGTTTCCCCCATGCTGAACCTCTCGCACACGGTGTGTCGAAGAGATGATCATCCTTCGTAAACGCCTCTGCATCCCGTCCCAGTGCTGCTACCGAGTGCGTTGGGTGCCATGAACGAACTACGCCCGGACGTTGACGAAACAGTTCAGGCAGAATACCCACGCAACAGGTAGAATTTTCCACGTGGAACACTGGGTTATCCGCATTAATGGTAGACCACGTATGAGTGGGAAGCACCAACAATCCCTCTTTCATATAATCGCTAAAGGCATCCAACACTGTGTCTGCTCCACCTTCAACCTCGCCTATACTTTTCATGGAAGAGTGAATGAGCAACGTGCCTTGCCTATCCACACCAAGCTGTTCTAGTTGCTGCATCAAGCTTTCTTTTGTATACATGTCCTTCCTCCTTCATTTCTTATCCCTTTTCGATGAAAAAGCAAATCCTTGCTCAGCTTCACATCATGCTTCTCAGCATAACAAACAAAGGGCCGAGGGTTAACCCCCGGCCACAGAGAAAAAAATTGGTTGAGTTCAGGCAGTAGCTGCCACTCAACTTTTACTTAATAATAACGTACTCCAGATTCACTAGCTTCGCATAAGTCACGATCTGGTCTGTAGTCAGGTTCAAGGATACAACCGTATGGTGACCACCACCATTTTCGATCCATGCTTTCACTCCATCTTGGAAGTTAGGCTTCACGCTCCACAGAACACGTGCTACCGGCAGGTTAGGTGCTGGAACGGTTGGCTCAAATGCAGATACTTCATTGATCAGCAGTTTGTAATGTGTACCGAAGTCTGCCATGGATACCACGACACCTTCGCCTGCTTTACCATCGAATACAAGACGTGCCGGATCTTCACGATCGCCAATGCCCAGTGGGGACACGATGATTCTCGGTTTGGTGCTGGCAAGCGTCGGATCTACTTCAAGCATGTGAGATTGCAGGATCGCTTCTTGTCCAGCAGCCATCTCGTATGTGTAGTCTTCCATGAAGCCTGTGTTCTCGTTATGAGCCATGATTTTCAGCAAGCGATCCAGCGCAGCTGTTTTCCAGTCACCCTCACCGGCAAACCCGTACCCTTGAGCCATCAGGCGTTGTACTGCAAGACCCGGAAGCTGCTTCATGCCATGCAGATCTTCGAAGTTTGTAGTAAAGGCGCTGTAGCCACCTTCGTCCAGGAAACGTTTGATCGCAATCTCATAACTCGCTTGCACACGTACGCTGGCTTCCCAAGCTTCCTTGCTGTTCGTGCCATAATCGAATTCGTAGAGGTCTCCATACTGAGCAATCAAATCATCGATTTCCTGCTCTGTTACAGCGTTCACGTATTGCACGAGGTCGCCAATGCCGAAGTAATCAACCGTCCATCCGAATTGGATCTGTGCTTCCACTTTATCACCTTCGGTTACGCCCACGTTACGCATGTTATCACCGAAGCGAGCTACTTTGATGTTAAAGCTTTCATTATAAGCTACCGCTACGTCCATCCAGTCAGCAACCTGTTGTTGCACTTCTGGGCGCTCCCAGTAACCAACAACGATTTTATTTTGTTTTCTCAGACGGGCATTAATGAAGCCATATTCGCGGTCACCGTGTGCCGCTTGGTTCAAGTTCATGAAGTCCATATCGATGGTTGCCCAAGGAATGCTTTCGTTGAATTGGGTTGCCAAGTGCAGCAAAGGTTTTTGCAGCAATTTTGTACCACGAATCCACATTTTCGCCGGGGAGAATGTATGCATCCATGTGATCACACCCGCTACTTCGTCGCGGTAATTGACTTCTTTCATCGTGCTCGTGATTTTATCTGCGCTTACCGCCAGATCCTGCAATACGAGCGGGTACGGCAGTACGCCGCTTGCATTAAGGGCATCCGTAATTTTCTGTGCATTGGCTTTTACTTCACCCAGTGCTTCTTCTCCGTACAAGTGCTGTGAACCGACCACAAACCAGAATTCTTTTGCTGCTGACATATAATCATCCTCATTTCATTATTTTATAGTTGAATAAATGGGTTACACTGGACCACTGCGCAGCCAGAATAATCTTCCGATCACTGTTATCCCCAGATTTTTTTGATTCCCTTTTCTAAAGGGAAAATCCGGGGATAAAGGTGAACGCTCCGCTTCTCCAGCTTTCTTCTGTCTTCTCCGTTATCGTGTAAAAGTTTTATACAACTTCGTTGGCAGTAGTAGCACAAGACCTATTCGATTGGATTAGTGTCATCCTATCGATACACAAACTAATTACTTCTGTCCGTAATACGCGTCTTTTCCGTGTTTTCGCAGATAGTGTTTATCCAAAATGCCTTGTGGCAGTTCCTTTGCGAAGTTATTCAATTGCCGCGCGTACAGGTTCATTTTGCATACCTCTTCCAGCACGACACTGTTCACCACCGCAGACTTGGCATCTTTCCCCCACGTAAACGGCGCGTGACCATGGAGCAACACTGCCGGAACCGCCATAACATCAATCCCACGCTGTTCAAACGTTTCAATAATGACGCGTCCTGTCTCCGCTTCGTATCCGCGATCAACCTCGTCCTGGTTCAGGAAACGTGCGCAAGGCACCGCCCCATAGAACGTGTCCGCATGTGTTGTTCCCATAACGGGTACGTCCAGTCCGGCTTGCGCCCAGATGGTCGCCCATGTGGAGTGTGTGTGCACGATGCCACCAATCTCCGAGTAATGCTTATATAGTACTGCATGTGTTGCGGTGTCCGAGGAAGGTCGCATCTCACCCTCCACCACATTACCGTCCAGATCAACTACAACCATGTCGCTTGCTTTCATCACATCGTAGCTGACGCCACTTGGTTTGATGACGAACAGACCGCTTTCCCGATCAATTGCACTGACGTTACCCCAAGTGAATTTTACAAGTCCGTGCTTTGGCAGTTCCAGATTCGCCTGGAATACCTCTTCTTTCAGTTGTTCTAACATGTTATTCCCTCCCGTTCTCTACCAGATGATCTACAGCTGATTGCTCAATCGCAAGTCCACTCCGGTAGCGTTTGATAAATGCTTCAAACCCTTTCACATCCGATGCATCCGGCGCCACTTCGACTCCCTCAACATCGTTAAAGACTTTCTGCTCCAGGAACACATCCAGGCTCTCCTCTTGATCCTTGTTGATCATGTACGAGGCCAGAAGTGCCATACCCCATGCGCCTCCTTCACCAGCAGTAGACATTACCGACACCGGTACGTTCATCGCAGCAGCTACAATCCGTTGCCCGACGACAGGAGTCTTGAACAGGCCACCATGCGCCAAAATACTGTCAATGGCTACATTCTCTTCCTCCGTCAAAATGTCCATACCCAACTTGAGTGCACCGAAGGCACTGAACAGATGTGTCCGCATGAAGTTTGCCAGATTGAAGTTGCTTTCCGGGGAGCGGACGAACAATGGACGGCCTTTCTCAAGTCCCGTAATGTTCTCACCTGAGTAGTAACCGTAGCTGAGCAAGCCACCACCATCAGGGTCTGCCTCCAAAGCCTTGTTAAACAACACGCTAAACAACTTGGCGTTATCCACTTCATATCCCATTGCTTGAGAGAATTCACGGAACAGTCCAACCCATGCGTTGATATCACTGGAACAGTTGTTGGCATGCACCATCCCTACTGGACTGCCATCCGGCGTGGTGACCATATCGATCTCGGGATACACTTTGGACAATTCCTTCTCCAGTACGATCATCGCAAATACGGATGTGCCAACGGAGATGTTGCCCGTACGTTTTCTCACGCTATTTGTTGCCACCATACCCGTTCCGGCATCGCCTTCTGGCGGGCAGAGCGGAATGCCTGCTTGCAGATCTTGCGAAGGGTCGAGTAACTTGGCTCCCGCTTCCGTTAGCTCACCTGCATTCTCACCCGCGAGATATACCTTGGGCAGAAGGTCCTCAACTTTCCACGGATAACCTTTGCCTGCGATCTGTTCGT
The DNA here is from genome assembly GCF_045040715.1 of Paenibacillus sp. FSL H7-0942. Classification (NCBI taxonomy): domain Bacteria; kingdom Bacillati; phylum Bacillota; class Bacilli; order Caryophanales; family Paenibacillaceae; genus Paenibacillus; species Paenibacillus sp. FSL H7-0942. The sequence goes on from NZ_CP150279.1 coordinate 6,902,833, forward strand.
CGAACTGTTGGATCATGGATGGGTGATAGTTATGTGTAGACTCGTCAATTGGGAAAATGCCTGAAGCATCGCCGATCCCAATCGCCTTATTGCCCGTCAGCAACCAGTGGATGTATCCAGCCAAGGTTGTCAGGTAATCGATCTGTGGTACATGCACCTCTTCGTTCAAAATCGCTTGATACAAGTGGGCAATGCTCCAGCGTTCCGGAATATTGAATTGCAGAAGCTCTGTCAGCTCCCTTGCAGCTGCTCCCGTCGTAGCGTTACGCCAGGTGCGGAAAGGTACCAACAGTTCACCCGCGCTATCCAACGCGATATATCCGTGCATCATGGCCGAGAATCCGATAGACCCGACCGTGCGCAGCGTGATTCCGTATTTCTGTTCCACATCTTGCTTCATCTCACGATAAGCCGTTTGCAGACCTGTGATGATATCCTCCTGGTTGTACGTCCAATATCCATCTTTCAGGAGGTTCTCCCATTCATAACTGCCTGACGCGATGGTCTCAAAACGATCATCAATCAATACCGCCTTAATCCGCGTTGATCCAAATTCAATTCCGAGCGAAGTAGCGCCCTTGGTAATGGCTTCTTTCAAGTCCAATTGACTCATAATCACGTGTATCCCCTCTCCGGTCGCGATTTCACATCCCAAAGGATGCATATATAAGGTGAAGCTTTTACTTATGGCAGTAGCTAATAATGAATTTTGTATAAATACTCCTGTTGTGTTTTCAAAGAATGCGCTTTCCTTTTCTGACAGCCTTAGTATATTTTTTGTACGTACATTTGTCAATAATATATAATAGTTATACTTACAAAGAGCACATATCGTGCTCTATTTGATCAATAAAAGGACTTAAATGGCTGTAAATTGTCTATGCTGTAAGGTACACCTCCATTCAAAAAGGCTGGATATGTACGGTTTATTTTGAAAAATGTTCGGTTTTATTTTCATCCTATCTGAATCATGCTAAAATATGTACGTACAACTATTTGAACAACAACGTTGATATAGATGAGTAACGATGAAAGAAGTGGACTACGTGAAGCCAAAATATCAGGTCATCATTGATGATATAAAGAGTCATATCCTTTCGGGGACATATAGCATAGGCGAACAGATCCCCACCGAGTTGGCATTACAGGAAAGCTACAACGTAAGTCGCCAGACGGTGCGGAAGGCTATTTTGGAGTTATCTAATGAAGGATTTTTACGAAGCGAAAAAGGTTCAGGGACCTACGTTAGCAATCAGTATCGCTCTCGATCAGGCGGCAACACATCGAAGAAAACGATTGGTGTGATCACGACATACATCTCGGATTACATCTTTCCGTCCATCATTCGCGGTATTGAGAGTCGTCTGAATGAGGACAACTACTCGTTACTGCTGGCCAGTACTAATAATGATGTAGCGCAGGAGAAAAAAGCCCTCGAAATGATGCTCTCCTATGGTGTGGATGGCCTGATTGTCGAGCCGACCAAAAGTAATCTGTACAACCCAAACATTGCATACTACCTGTCCTTCAAAGAGCAGGATGTGCCGTTTACGATGATTAATGCGTTCTATGAAGAGCTGGAGGTTCCGTTCTTCTGCCTGGATGACGTGCAATCCAGCTATCTTGCCACACGAGAATTGATCGCCAAAGGCCATACCCAGATCGGCATTATTGCCAAAATGGATGATCTACAAGGCAAGTACCGGATGAAGGGGTACATCAAGGCGCTGGGTGAAGCGAAGTTAAGGTTCCATCCTGAGCAAGTGCTTTCCTTTGATACCGCATCGAAACCGAGTTTATCCTCTAATGTAGCAACGTATCTGGACGAAAACAGGGATTCGCTCACCGCAATCGTCTGTTACAACGATGAGGTGGGACTGGAGGTCGTGAACGCCTGCAGGCAACTCGGCATCTCGATCCCGGATGAGTTATCCATCATTGGGCAGGACAATTCGTACATCGCCAAGAACGCCAACATCAGGCTTACAACGCTAACCCATCCCCAAGAGCAAATGGGCCGTGATGCTGCCGACTGGGTGATCAAGAATCTGCAAGGCAAAAAGGATCTGCCAACAAACACCTACTATCAGCCGGTGCTGGTTGAGGGAGAGACGGTGAAGGAGATCGTAGTGGAATAATATTGTTGTGGGACGGGCGTTAAGTTGTTACCGAGCGTTTCTGTCCAACATAATTAAAGAAGGCCGTCAGAATATCTGCGGCCTTCTTTGTTTTTGTTCACTATTGACGAGGGATTACTTCTTCTTACTATACATATACATATACATCTTCTCTAATCAAAACTACTTCGCCTGATCCGCTTCTTCTTCTTCTTCGCTTACCAGACTTACAAGGACGCCTTTCTTCTCCAACTTTTTCACAACCTGTTCTGCTCGATCATTCAGCGGATTGTTAGCCAAATATACTTCTGTTAGATGTGGGATGGTTTCGAGCACTGCAATATCCTCAATGAGATTATCTTCTACATATAGATACTCCAAGGTTGGATGGTTCTTGAAAGGTGTCAGATCTTGAATTTTATTATCATTCATAATGACCCATTCCAACTTTAATTTCTGAAGCGGACTTAGATCGGTCACCTGATTCCCACTGGCGAGTAAACTGGTCAGCTTATGCATATTTTTTAATGGAGCCAGGCTTTTGATTTTGTTATCGTCCATAACCAGATTTTGCAGATTAGTCAGACCTAAAAGTGGCGAGATATCTGCAATCTGATTGCCTTCAACAGCTAAGAACGTCAATTTCTTTAACTTGTAGAGTGGCTTAATATTTTTTATATTTTGACCAGGCAAGAATAAATCCGTCATATTAACGGCATGTTCAAGACCTTGCAGGTTAGAAATCTTACTTTTTAATTCCATAGCATATAGAGATTTTAATTTTTTCAAATCGGCAGCCTTTATTTCCTTCTTAGCCGACATCTTCAGATCTGCTCGAATAACTTTGGCCAAGACCGGGTCCTTAATAAGTGACGACGCAGCCAAAACGCTCGTTGCTGGTAATAATACAAAAACCAAACAAAGTACGATCAACTTTTTGATGAATTGATTATGCATGTAGAATCTCCTTACATTATTTTAATAATACAAATATACCATGATCTGGAATGTAATACATGGATATTATTTTCATCCTAATTTAATAGAACCCCTCCTGCTCTCATCCTATAACTGTTCCGTTAAGAACGGATAATGGACTACTTCATCAAGGAATGTAACCCTCTGCGCTTCATACCGGGAAACTTGTGGCTGAGGGTAAGCCCGCAGAGGTGATAACCGCCCCACAGGTCAAAGACATTTTCGGATTGGAATGTACGGTCATAGAAGACCCCGTTTCGGGATCACCGATGGTGGTGCCTAAAGGGCGATTTCATGCGAGATAGACAAATAGCGGCAGTCGCGACAAAGATCCCTTTGTCCTAACTGTCGCTATTTTATTTTGTCCACCACACCTCTTCCTCAGTCATGCCGCTTCCCTGATCCGTTATTCTCATCTCTACCTATGGCTTCACTCTCTTGGCTGATATGGGTTCTGATCAAACATCCACTCAAAAGTGAGGATACACTAAAAAGCCATACGGAAGATGGTCCGTACGGCTTTTTAGCGATTTTTTCTTATACATAACACATGCGTGAATGATGAATGACGTTGAAAAAGTTACTTCCAGAGCTCTTCAGCAATTTCCTTAATGAAGGCAAGCTTGCGCCATTGCTGTTCCTCGGTCAGATGGTTGCCTTCTTCCGTGGAAGCGAAGCCGCATTGCGGGCTCAGGCAGATTCGATCCAGATCAACATATTGTGTAGCTTCCTCAATCCGTTTCAGGATATCTTCCTTGTTCTCCAACTCTCCGAATTTGGAAGAGAAGAGGCCAAGTACAACCTGCTGATTGTCCTTCAGGAAACGAAGCGGCTTGAAGTCACCAGCTCGTTCCGTATCAAACTCCAGATAGAAACCAGAGTAGTTATCGATGCTCAGAAGTGTCTGCGCAATCGGCTCATAACCGCCACCGACTCCTGCAAATGTCGAAACATAATTACCGCGGCAGACATGAGTGGTTACCACGAGGTCTTCCGGCAGGCCAGATACCACATCTTCGTTCAGTTTTGCGAGTTCGTTTGCGTACTCTTCCACATTAACGCCAATCTGCTCCATCACTGTGATGAACTGTTGGTCACACAGTGCACCCCACGTGCAATCATCAATCTGGATGCTACGGCAGCCGGCTTCATAAAAGGCCAAGATGGATGCTTTGTACGCCCCGGCAATGTCCGAGAGAAGCTCTTGGCGGTTCGGATAGATGGCCTGTGTGCTTTCCTTATTATCTGCCCGGTCCAATTCGAATAGGAACTGTGCAGCTGCTGGGATGGACTGACGGGCAACAACGTCTTCCCCAGCCGCTTCTTTCAAGAAGGCATAATGCGCTACAAATGGATGACTGCTATAGCTGATTTTTCCACTCAGACGAGCTGTTTCCGGTCTGGATGTCGCACCGTTGAATCGGTAGCCTTCCTCAATGATTGTCCGCTCTACACCATCCAGTCCCCAGAAGAAGTCCAGATGCCACCAAGAGCGGCGGAATTCGCCGTCCGTTACAGCCTGAAGGCCAACCTCTTTTTGCTTCTGTACAAGTTTCACAATCTCGGCATTCTCCACTTCATTCAACTGTTCCGTGGTAATTTCGCCGTTCTGGTATTTTAATCGGGCATCCTTCAACGCACTCGGGCGCAGGAAACTGCCAACAATATCATATCGAAATGGAGTGACTGTTCGTTGTTTAGGTTCTGTTTGTATGCTCATAGTTTAATCTCCCCGTTTATCATTATAGAATTAAATATAACATATCCGATCGGAATAGCCGTTCTACGAAAGAGTTATAGCCCGCTATAGGTATTAGCTATAGCGGGCTATATTTAAGGACACTCTATATACAATCATGTATTCCATCTAACCTGACCGGATACCCGGAACAGGATCTCAACATCTATGATCTCAAGTCAACGTAAGAACGATCTGATCCCCGGAACGGGTGATTTTATAAATCCCCTCTTGCATGTCGATGCCATAATGCTTTTTCAGCAACCACTTGGCGTTGAGATCCGTCTCGACGACCACCAGATAATCGTAGCCGCTCAGAAGGTTATCCATATTATCCTCATAGAACAACACGATCCCGTCCACATGTGGAGCATACAAGAAATACTTTCCTACATATTGCATGTAATAATTCGTGACCTGCTGGTCCCTGTCTGAGGCGTAGAAGAGATATCTATTATTATCCACCTGCCCACCTGGGTACCACCGATCACCGGTAACCGCATGAATCTTGTAAGGGAGCGTTGTATCGTAGGTTTTGGCAATCGAGACGATCCCGTTGTATTCCGATAAAAGGATGGTCGCCGCAACCGCCATACAGCCGATAATGCCTTTTTGATAATGACCTTTCGTCTTGACCGTCTTAAAGGATTGATAATCAGGCACCTCACCGATCCGATAGTGGAATGATCGCTCCAGGTCGATCGCAGCGCACAACACCAGCCCACCGGCGAACAGCACCACGATACTCGATGCATAACGCTCAAAGCCTGCCAGGACAATGGCTTCATCTAATGGCATGGAGAAGAGATACAACGCCAGAATACCCGCATAGTACAGTAACAGAACAACGTCCAAAGCAATTAATGCTTTCCATAAGTTCCACTTCTTCTTGAGCACAACGATAGCAAATACCGAAGCTCCGATCGCGATAAGTTGAAAAAGTACAATGCCGAGCACAGGCCTGGACGTGATATCTATGCTTGATTTCAAGAAGAGCGTCAGAATCTCCCATTTCTGTTCTCCCGTCTTGCCCGCTTTGATCACCGAGGCTGTTCCCTCGAACTTGTTATTAATGCCTTGGAACACCGTCGCCATTCGCCAGCTCCAGCCGAAATACGGAAGTAGTGAACCACCAATGGTACCAAGCACAGCCAGTCCGACTTTCCAGTTCGAGCGTTGCCCATTTCTCAACCATGTATACACCAGGAAGATCAGGCCGATCGCGGCGAAAATAATACCCGTGCTTTTGATGATGGTCAGCAATCCGGCAAGCGGAAGAACAACAATACATGCCTTCATGATCTCATTCCGATATTGGTAAATAACCGCCAGGATCGCGAGTGCGTAGATCGGAAGCAAGAAATCCACGAGTAGATTGGTGATCCGAATCGTCAGATTGAAAAAAGAAAGCGTCGATAACCCGAGTCCGAGAAAAGCGTACAGAAGAAAACGTTTCTTCTCCGAAATAATGCCAAACATGGCATAAAAACAGGAAAAGATAAGCAGACCCTGTGCCAAAAGCATCACGGACTGGGAATGCCCCATGAAGCGACAGACATAATAAATAAATGACGAAGTCCCGAGCGGATAGTTTTTAAAATCAATCAGATTGGAGTCTGGCGTCGGAAAGGCATTTGTACTCAACATCTGCTTCAATACAATAGCCCAGTGCGAGAAATTATCGTAGTGTGTCAATTGATTTTGGAACAGAATCAGCAAAAAGATGAACGTTCCGCCCAGAAAAGAAAACTGAAATAACGAGAACAATACATTCGGCTTGGTCCCTCGTCGGACAGCTCGAACCAGCGTATCTCTAAAAAGAAACAAGCCGAGTATCATCACGATAATACTTCCTATAAAGAGCTGACCTGCCAAGCCAGCAAAATATACGATGCAGGCAATCGAGGAAAACACAAATACAGGGATAAACTCCCACCGTAGTGCAAATGTCTTCCGAACAAACTGCATATAACCAACAAAGGAGATTATCAATAAAACTCCCATCACAAAATGAAGCACAATGAGCATCTTTATCTCTCCTAACCCTCTCTGGTGGAACGATCGGAATGTGGCTCAATCAAATCAGTCAACAATTGGTCGATCAGGCCCTTCTCCACAATATCATCGATATTCTCCACCGAGAGAAGCACTTCGCGCTCACGAGCTGTCGTTTTTCCCGTATGTTGCAAAATGACTTCAATATTACTCTTCGTATAAAAAGTAACGACCGCTCCTGCCGCAATATCACCATGGAAACCCGTCGCGGAGAAGAAACGATAATTGAAGCTACGCAGCGTACAGCTAGCATCATTGGTGAAATGAACTGGAAGCTGAAGGGAAAGCCGCGGCATTTTTCGCTGATCCGATCTGGGTTGAACAATCCGTTTTTTCACATTACGTAACATATCGTCATAAGCCGTATCCCACAGATTCATCTGCTCTGGCAACGAGTGTTTACGGTCGTAGATGATTTGCATGTATTGGCGGTTATCATTCTCATCAATCGGCTGAACCGTTGCGGAGTAACGCCAGCCCTCTCCATCCTGTTTCACATAAACGATGACTGCATCGAGATTGGCCTTATACCGGTCGGTTTTGACAACCAAAGAGATGATCTTCTGCTCAGCCAAATAAATGGGATATGGGACATAGAAGGCAATACCTTGCTCAGATACATCCACCGTCTTGGCCTGATAACGCAGATTGTTGGCTTGGTCGTGAATCGTGACATCTTCCTGCGCCCGAATCCGTTCTGTCTCCCGGTACGCACGGCGGCCAACCATGAAGAACAGGGCGTAACACAGCGCAATCATGTTATGAATCAGCCAGAAAATAATAATACTGCTGAAGAACAGCGCAATGCCGTACTTGCCATTCACATACCGAATCACGGCTGCAATGGAAAGCAACAGCAAGAAGATATGCGGAAGTGCATATAACAGAGCAGACATCCATTGCCGACCGCTTGCTCTGCTTTTGTTGGTGACTTTGAATTTTTTCTCACGAATACCCAGCGTCTCCAGTAGAACCGGCCAGATCAGATAAGGCATGAATATGGTATCGATAACCTGACTCCATCGCTGATTCCGAATATTGCTGGACAGATATCGCATGGATACACTATAGAAGAAATAAGATGGAAGCCAGAATATTAAGATTTGCCAGAAAGTTGTGTTCACAATCTGGAAGTCGAACAACGCAAACAAAATAGGTGCCAAAATGAAAATCAACCGATTAAAGAAGGACCACCAGTATAAGAAACTGCTTAAATAGGTCACTCTCGTCCAGAAAGGAAGCTTGCCAGATAAGGGTGCACGCGTATTCTGCAGGCTCTGAATGATACCCCGTGCCCAACGAATCCGTTGTTTAATCATGCTCTTCACTGTTGTTGTTGTCTGCCCGGCAGCTTGAACCTCTTGAGTCGCATAGGTAATATAACCTTCCTGCTGCAAGCGGATGCTTGTCTCAAAGTCCTCGGTGATTGTATTGAGCGGAAAACCTCCGATGTCTTCCATACCTTGGCGGGAAATAATCGTATTACTTCCTGTATAGGCTACCGCATTGGAGGCATTACGCAGGATGTTCACTTCTCTGGAGAAGAAATCCTGTTCATTCGGAATACCTTGCTCTGCATACAGGTTAAACTGGAATAGATCCGGATTGTAGAAGCTTTGCGGGGTCTGTACCAGACCAAGCTTGAACTTAGGGTCCATCTCGTCCTCTCGGCGAGGACGCCATACCTCATTCTCCTTAATAAACGTGGAGAGCATGAAATAGGGTACCGTTTTCATCAAAAAGGTGTGCTGTGGAATCATATCCGCATCAAACGTTGCAATGAGCGGGGAAGAGCTTTTGCTCAGTGCATTGTTCAGATTACCAGACTTGGCATCCTTGTTTCCGGGGAACCCCAGATACCCCACGCCAAACTGTTTGGCAAGCTCCTCCACCTCTGGTCTCGCTCCATCGTCACAGAGATAGATATGAACCTTCTGCTTGTCCGGGTAATCCATGAACGTACAGGCATTAACGGTTTTATATAACAGATCAACGGGCTCATTATGCGTAGCAATAAATACATCCACATCCGGATAATACTCCGGCGGAACGATTGGAAAATCGAGCTGTGTACGTTCTTTTTGCATCTTTTGAAAGAATAATTCAAAGGTTGTCAGTACGGTGACCGTTTCAGCCACAATCAGCAGCATACCAAAAATGACGTTCAGTACGCCCTCACCCCATGGCAACGTAAAGAACGTGCGCCATACCAAATAAATCGACATCAGGATCATCGTGATGACAAAAAAGATATTCTGCCTTTTTTCGTTTTGCACTACAACTGCTTCCTCCTTGCTGCAAATACCCATCTTCGCTGCAATTGGAAACTGAGCAGGAACAGCAAGGCATCACAGACGAATTTCGCCAATTTCTCATCTACGAAGAGAACGGTATGGAATATATATACACCGGTACTGGACAGCAAGATCACTACTCCGCATAACGTTAGATAGCGCCATAGACTTCCCTGGCTATCCTCTTTGCGAAATACAAAGTGTCTGTTCAGTACATAGTTGACTACAATTGAAATCACTCTCGCAATCACAGTTGCAAGCAGAATTCTTAAATAGTGCTGCTCACCCAACATGGGCCGCAACGCGTCGATCAAAAACCAGGCGATACCCAAATCAACAACAGAACTGGCCACAGATGATGAAATGAACCGCAGAAAATTGGAGAACAACACACCCATTACTCGGGCACTATCCTGGATTGCTTTAAAATGAGTTCCCGCATTGCCATTTTCATAAATGACTTGGATTGGCATCGTATGAATCGGTATGCCAGACTGAATGCACGAGATGAGCATCTGCAGCTCATATTCAAATCGAGTGCCGCGAACATCCTGCATAAACGCAAGTAACCCTGGACCGAAGGCACGAAGCCCAGTCTGGGTATCTGACAGTTTTTTACCATAGAGCATGGCAAAAATAAAGGAGGTCATTCGATTGCCTAACAGGGACTTTGGGGGTATATTCCCCTCGCTGAAGTTTCTTACCCCGAGCACCAATGAGTCCGGATAAATCCTTGCTTCTTGGGCTATGAGGTATACATCCTCAGCTGCGTGTTGTCCGTCTGAATCAGCGGTTACGACGAAGGAAGATGCGTCGAATTGCTTCCCAATATACTCAAATCCGGTCTTGAGTGCCGCACCCTTCCCCTGATTTTCCGCATGTGTTAGCAGAGCACAACCATTCTCACGAAGCTCCTCGAAAATCGACTGGTAGGCCTCACCCGATCCGTCGTCCACAATAACAATATTGGTCAATCCATACTCTCGCAATTGCCGTACATAGGTTGGAAGTCTCTCATCCGGTTCAAGTGATGGAATGAGGATGATCGCTTCGCCGTTTTGTTTACCTATAATCATCCTGATAAGCCTCAATTCGACATATTTCAACAAATTTTTTTGAATATTGTGAGTATAACATCGAAAAGTCATACAGTAAACGAATAATTTGTATATATATTGGTAAAAAAGTCGCACTTTTTTATAAGCTAATTTATAGGTAAAAAGTACTAGTGGAAGGTCAGTCTAGTACTACTCAAACCATTTCACATTTGGCTCTTGTTTCAGTACATGTACCAGCACGGCATGCCGTTATCCACGGTGGTGATAGAAGTGAGCCTGCGTATCCAGAAGCACTCAAAGCGTGAATGAGCGCCTTCCCAGAATGCAGTAATTTCCGCAAAAGTTCATCTTCTGTCTCCATCGACCGATTGGACATGCATCGACTTACAAATCTGGACGAATGGTCACTTATGCGAATCACGAATTTGAATTAGAATTACCATAGACGATTAAAAAAAGGCTGTGATTCCAATGTTATTCGAAAGAGACAAATGGTTGCAGTATGGCATTCTGCGCGATGAGCCCTCTCTCGCTGAACGGTTGCCAGAAACACAGTTGCTTGAGAAGGATACGTTAACGAAGATGCTTCTTCAGTATCCCAGCGTTGTACTGAAACCTCGTAATGGCAGTTACGGAAGGGGTATCCTGTTCATTAAACGAAGCGGTGCAAATGCTTATCGTATTCAAAATGAAAATAACACAGTCACCATGAGAGACAACGAGCAGTTACTGGAATGGTTCGAACAAACAATCAAAAGTGATGAATATATTGTCCAAAAGCGTCTGCAGCTTGCTCAAATTAAACACAGGCCGTTCGACATTCGGATCATGGTTCAGCGCAAAAAGAGTTCCTCGTCCACTTGGAACGTGACAGGTTCCTATGCTAAAGTCGCTGCACAAGGATACCAAGTCACCAATGTGAATAACCGCCCCATTCCCGTTTTTAAAGCACTGAGACTGGCTCGAATTGGAGATCGGCGCTTACTTGTCAGAGCGGAACAAGTTGCACGATTAGCTGCCAAACGATTGGGAGAGCATTACCCTATGCTTAGACAAGTCGGGTTCGATATAGCCATCGACAAGAAACGGCGAATTTGGATTATAGAAGGCAATTATCAACCAGCCTTACGGCCTTTCCGACTTTTGAAAGATTCCTCGATGCACCGCAGAATATTATGGTACAAAGAACATTAAAGCAAAAGAAGACGACCTGCCTGCTAGCCCGGGCAAGTCGTCTCTTCATGTTTCGTACCTAATCTCGATATTAACCCTCTTCGGTTATTTCCGGCATTTTCTAATCGCACTTGTAACACGTGTCACTCGGAACTGATTTACCCCTACCTGTATAATGGCGAACTGGCTGTACGAAGTACCAGAAGAGGTATACGGTTCAGCCTCAATATTTCCACTCGGTGTTCTAACCGTCGCGGTGATTCTAGTTACCAGGCACACACCACGGTCGGAAGATCTCCAAGTCTCGTCACGCTGAACACTATATCTATCGTTGCTACAAAAAATCGATGCATACTCCACTACTCCACTCGCATTAAACGAAGTCGAGTTATAGATCTGAACAGGGTCATAACCACTAGGTGCTCCAGGTCTTCTATTTCCCATTCTCAAAACCTCCTTTTTATTGATAATCTATTAGATGCAATTAAATAGTTTTGGTGAGGTATAAATGTGGACAAGGCAGAAAAAGTGTGTTTGTACAGTGGTAGAGGGGGAACTGGTAGCTTCTGATGTCGTAGCTCAAACACGAAAAAGAACCACCCTTTAATGTACAAAGGTAGTTCGGGAAATTTGATCGTCTACTATTTTCCGATTCAGTAAGATTGTCGAGATTAAGTCGTATGTATGCCTTGCGAGCATCGTAGTAACGCTCCTGATGCTTCTATTCTGCCGCCTCCGCCAACCATGCTTGCATAGCCGTAGATTCTGCCCGATTCAAACGTAAGGCAATTTCGGTATTGATCTTATCCGGCGGCATGACTTCAACAAGGACACATACGGACTCTCGTGGTTGATTTAAGGCAAACACGCCTTCATCATCGAGCATTTTCATCGCCAGCTCCATGGCGTTCAGCCTCAAATCCAACTCGCGATTCCAATCATCATTCTCCAGTTCCGCAATGAAAGGACGCTCGTTATATCGTTGTTTGACATCGTCAAAGTGATCATCCCCAAAACAACAATAGGGCGAATCCGCATACGACCATTTGATGAGATCCGCAATCGTGGATACAGGTGTATCACTTTCCTCTGCTTGCCTAGCCGATTCCAACGCCAAAGCTTCCCACGACCATGCAGAGATGCTTGGCGCATGTCCTTCGCCAGTAGTGTATAACGTACAATAATAGTAACGTTCACCATTTTCAAAAAGAGTACAAAAAGACGTTCTGGCGGCAGCAGCGATCTCTATGGCCAGTGTCTCTATTTCTTGCATTGGCTTCATGAATAGAGTTCCCCTTTCCATTCGTTGATCATTTGCCCCTTCGATATGAATTGGCTATTTGGACTAGATACCAGACACCTGCACCCACAAGGGCAGCAAACACTAGATTGATGCAGCCAAACACGATGAGTGACTTTGCTTGGCCTGGACCAATCCGGAAAGCCGTAACAAGCTGGAAGACAGCCGGTAGCAAAAATGCCAGCCATGAGATGGTTATAAGCTTTTCTGTTCTGAAACTCCACCATACTGCGGAACATGAGGCGACTAGCAGTACCCAGGTACAGATAAGCTTTAGGGCGAACATCATTTCGTCCCCCTCCTATTTGCCATGAATCACAAGTCCATATTTACTGAATATCCACGATTGGCTCAAGTCGTGCATTGCATCATGGCTTATACGCACAGAGGGCTTTTGCTCCTTCATCGCATCTGCATCAAGGGCTGAGAAGCGAAGGGGTTTTGTCATTTTTTTGATAGAGTCTCTTATTTCATCGAAAAGCGCATAGGTTAGCGGCTTATGGTCCCGGATATCCTCATATATATAGTACTTTCCTTTTTCATCTTCCAAATTAACTTGAAAACCTTTCGGAAATGAAAGCAAGATACACGGCAGTTCATCCTCTGCCCATTGTCCGTGGTATGGAAAAGAAACTCCTTCATTTCTTACAAAAAATCCTGAACTTTCTTGATCTGATGCAATAGAAATAGAGTAAACAAAGAAGGGATGGATGTCATCTCTCTTTTCTCCTGCCACAAAATACTGATAGAACGTCTGATACTCCTCGTACACCTGATTATAGTCATGCTCTGTTCGGGCAGCATTGGTACGATGGAATTGCGCTTGCCGATGCTCCAAAAGCTGCAAAAGGCTTTTAAACTCTTCAGGAGTGATGAAGAATCTCAGTTTATAGAATCCGCTATTCTTTAATTTGTCCATTTCTTTTCGCTCACCGCCCTGTTTAGAAATGTTATGCCAATGACCTTAGCAGTTCGGGTTCAATATATATGTATCTTATTTCCATTATAGTGATTACCTTTCCTGAGTCTACCTACTTTACACTTGAATTTTGCGAATGAACTTTGAAAAGGTAGCGAAATATCAGGATCATTGCGCCTGTATGCGAGCAAAAGACATACGTGAGGTGAATTCCAGACTACCCGCCTTGTAAGGATGGGAGCACGCCAACATCTCGTAATCAGCACAAATTAGCCGTACGGAATATCACCCGTACGGCTAATTTTGACTTATTCAGCTTTGCGAATTTGAAATTGTTAAGGTTTAACTACAGAGAGAAGAGACTCATTCCCCTCAGAGATCACCGTCACATCTGGTGCAAACGTAGCATCACTTACATGTAACGTTTCACCAAGGTCCATAGCACTAATGTCGAATTCAATCGACGTTGGCAAGTGTCTCGGCAATGCCTCCACTTCAATAGAAGATAATTGAACTTGCACGACTCCGCCCTGCTTTGTGCCAATCGGTGTGCCGTTGAACTTCACAGGAATTTTAGTACGCAGGATCTCATTGGTCTGCACCTGCTGAAAATCCACATGAAGTAAATCCCGTGTAACTGGATCACGCTGGAGATCTTCCAACAATACAGTCAATGAGCCTTTCTCTTCAAACTGCAGTTCGATAAAACCAGACGTACCCTGCTTCAACCATTTTTGAAATTGTATTGTTGGAATATGAATCATTTCATTCTCCGTATTTTTGCCAAAAACAATACCTGGCAAACGCCCGGATTTACGTAAATCCCTAAGTCGGGATGTATTTAATGGAATGCGGTTCTCCGCTTGAAAACTAGTAGTCATGCTATGTTCGCTCCTCTTTATTAAATGATATTTTCACATTTTTCATACTCATCCAACCATCCCCTGTTGGGGCTAAAGAGAGAAACATAGCATCACCACCTCCATATACGATCCAATTAATTTTAAAATACATTTAATGTAAGCACCCATAATATACATGAAGGCACTCTACTCCGAAGAGTAGAATGCCTATGGGATGCTTCAACCCTATCATAGAAACATAGATTTGTCGATTTAACCCCATAATATGATCAAAAGCGTCTCCTTCCAGTCCGCGTCGTTGATCAGCATAGAGACCACCCCAACGATGGAGTGGCCTTCATGTCCTCATCTCAAATGTATACATCCTCGATACTCGTTGGATTCGTCAGAATTTATCGATCTGCGTAATTCCTCAAGCCACATGTCCATGAGCACCTTATTTCGGGGACAAGAAAAATCGCGTCCTCTAAGGAGAGAACGCGAAATAAAGCAGATTAATTTTGTGTTTCAGCATCGTCAATTAAAGCTTTCGGGCCACCACCGCTAACCTACCGTTTTCGGTCGAATACTCGCATGTGGACAGCACAATAAGCTTGTCACCATACTGTGCTGTTACGCCTGTGTCATAAAGAGAGCGTTGTTTGATATTCTGAACATATGAATCGAACTCGGCGGGCGTATTTACATTCTCAATCTGGTAGTATTTAAACACGTCGTCCGATTTGCGATAAACTTTTGACAGAATAACGGCAACAATTTCATACTCTTCCTTTTCATAAAGCGTGCTGAACTGGAACGTCGCATGTTCTTGATAAAAGCTTTCGTTCTTGTACTTCATTAAATCTTTAAACATCCAACCACTTTTCATGTGATGACCATGAATCAGCAAAATGTCCGAATGGTTGGTCGTACTAGACTCGTCCAAAAAAGGAAGACCGCCTTGGTTTTCATTTTTATCAAAATCATGATTGAGATAGTACTCCGAATCCTGTGGGCTCTGCATGACTGGGTACTCAATTCGGGTACCGTCAATCTTCAGCCAGCCGACGATGTCTGAGTTCCTCTCGTAAAGATCTCGAAATTCGGGAAGCATAACCGGCTCATTGCCTTTATTGAACAAAAGGGAGGGGATTGCATCCCCTCCACCTTGTTCTGATCCTTCTTTCCAAACCTTTGTTAACTCTTCGATTTTCTGCTTCTCGGCATAATCTCGCAAGAAAGTCCTCGCAAGACTGACAAGTGAAAATACCAACACAAGCAAGGAAACAGCGATAAGAATTTTTTTAGTTTTGCTCATTTTCTTACCGCCTTCCCTTCCATTACTGGATGTGCTTTTTCTTCTTGTACCCGAGCAGACAGAACCCGATCGTCATTAAGGACATCAGCGCCAAAACCATATACAAGAATGGCGATACGCTGTTATCTCCAGTTTTCGGAGCATCGTCCAACTCGTTGCTATCGTTCTTAAGCTGATCGTTACCATTGCTTGGTTCAGGCGTTACGATGCCTGGGTCAGGCGTTACAGTGCCCGGTTCAGGCGTTACCGTGCCCGGTTCAGGCGTTACCGTGCCCGGTTCAGGCGTTACCGTGCCCGGTTCAGGCGTTACCGTGCCCGGATCTGGCGTTACGGTGCCCGGATCTGGCGTTACCGTGCCCGGATCTGGCGTTATGGTGCCCGGATCTGGCGTTACGGTGCCCGGATCTGGCGTTACCGTGCCTGGACCTGGCGTTACGGTACCTGGACCAGGTGTTACGGTACCTGGACCAGGTGTTACGGTGCCGCCTCCGTTGTTACCATTGCCGCCGGTGCCGCCACCAGAACTAATCGGCTTCATTGGCACATCGTACCTGACAATATCAAAATCGACTGAAATCGTACCACTTGTGTGCGTTTCGTATCCGTCCTTCGTTACGATCAGATAGTAATCCGCTTCAGGAAACACCATGTACGCATAGAAGCCATCTGCATCACTATTCTGCTCCGGGCTCTCATTGTCGTACGGTGGGAAATTTGGAACCTTTGGAAGCGTTACTTTCGTACCCGGAATGCGGCCGTTATCTCTATTCCGCTGCGTATCCGCATAATACAGTGTAACTTTGGCTCCATCAATTTTCTTGCCAGTGACGGCATCTCCTGTCGTTTCATCATAGACCGTACCGTAAGGGTCGACTAACTCCTCTGAAATATTCAGCTCTCCGTTAGCTTTAACGTCAAGTTGCGCTACTTTGAGGAGCAATTCCTCGCCTGTCTCAGCTTGATAGCGAACTTCCATTGTGTACTTCTGCTCGCTTAGCCCTTCCACAGAGAAAGTTCCATTCGTAGCCATAGGGAATGCTTTAGGTTGGCCGTTTTCCTTAACATAATTGCCATCCTTGTCTTTCAAATAGATATGCATCTGGCTAGTCAACAAATCATTGAATAGCACTGTTGTTCCATCCAGTTGTTTGAACAGAATGATCCCCACGGCCGTAATGTCCGCTGGAACAGTCTCGTCCGTTACACTGCTGTTCACTTTTGCTTTCTGCGTAAATTCAACAGGTACATCCTTACCGCCTACCCGATACAATTTCGTATATCTGATCGTATAATCGGTATCCGCTACGGCTGGAATTGAATATTCACCCTTCTCGTTCGTCTGCGTCTGAATCTCTTCGCCTGTCTTCAGATCAGTTACCGTAATCGGTGCATTCGGAATGACTTCTCCTGTGTTATTGTTACGCAACACGCCTTCCAGATACGGTCGGGTATTGGCAAAATGTGCTTCAGATAATTTTTTCTCTGGAATAGTGCCCATGTGAATGAGACTCTCTGGATCAGTCACATAGCCATCTTCCGTATAATCATCTTGGGTCACTTTATACTGAAGATTGGTTGGAAGCCCTTGGACAATGAGCGTCTGTCCATCTGTAAGCTCAAAGCTCTCACCGCTCTTGATCATACCCTTACTGCCGTCTGATTTCTCATAGACGTAGGATTCGTCCGATCCCTCGCCGGTGAAGGCAACCGTGTACTTAAACAGCTTCTTCTTGTCTTCATCTTTGCCTTTAACTGTGTTGCTGATTAATAGGCCGCCCTTCAAGACTCGCACGTTCGTGAACGGGGCATCTTCATCAATGCCTTTCATGACTCCGGTATAGTACCGTTCCTCAGGAGTAGTCATGTATTCATCGGTTGTGTAATCTTGTTGGGTAACTGTATATTTCAGATTCTTAGGCAGGGCTAAAATATCCAGTGTCTCTCCATCCTTGAGGCGGAAAGTACCGCCGGACTTGATCGAACCTGTGCTGCCGTCCGTCTTCAAGTAAGAGTAACTTTCCTCTTTGCCTGTATCCTCAAAGTTGACGGTGTACTCGAACTCCTTCGTTTTATCGCCGCCGTTGCCCATGACCGTATTGCTGATGGTCAGCTTGTTAACGGTCCGTTCATTGATGAAGTCCGCCTTGTGATCACCTTTATTCACGATTGAGCCAGACAGCTCCCTCGTACCCGGTGTCGTCGTATAACCGTCAACGGATGTATAATCAGCCTCGTTTACGGTATAGACCAGATCCGCAGGCAAGGCTGGGAACGTCACAGATTCCCCGTGCTTAAGGGTAATCTTGCCTCCGCTCTTGATCGTGCCGAACGTATCATCCGACTTCTTATAGGTATACTCTCTGTCCTTACCTTCGCCGGTGATGGTCACGGTGTACTCGAACTCTTTGTCCGGATCACTGCCGTTGCCTTCCACCTTATTGGTAATGGTCAGCTTGCCTTGGGCCGGTGTAGGCACGATCAGTGGATTATCAGAGGTTAATTTCACCCCGTCAACCCAAATGGGCTTCCCTGGCGTATTCCCTACATATACTTGGTATACTCTTGTAGTTGGCAGCCAAGTATTGGTGTCAATATAAGTTTCTTTCAGCTCATAATACCCTGGATCAGGGAATAGCAGATTAAGTTTCCCTCCGCTATCGGTTTTTCCTTTGGTGATTATAGTTCCGCCGTCTTTCTTATAGAGTGTAAACTCTACGTCTTTTAGCGGATTGCCATTGGGATCTACCTTTTTCAGAGGCAACAGAGCATTGGAACTTGAACTGCCAGCCACGTCCGAACTGTCCAGCGTACTTTCGCTTCTGGCACTGACAGATTTCAGATTGTCATCGCCCTCCAGTTTTACCTCGTTGCCCATTGTGTCTCCAGCTTTCGCTTTAGATGGATCAACTTCTGTTTGGTACACAAACTGGTAAAACTGATTAGGGTCGTCCAATTTAAATGTTAGAACCGTAGCGCCACCCGTGCCTGGTGTAGCTTCTACTTGAACTTCAGCATTCGGGTCGCTGAGGTCCAGTGCTGCGCCCTCTCGTTCAAGAGTGCCGCTTGCGGTCAATTTAGCAGGATAGACTGCCATACTAGGTGATGTCAGCACAAGCTTTCCGTTTTCTTCATAACGCAAATTCATGCCTGCACCCAGGGTATCCTGCAAATAAACACCCTGCTTCATGTTAAATGGCGGGGTATAGTTCACCGTCCATTCCAGCACTCCTGGAACTGGCTTAGTTACCGACTTTCCAAGGGTCTGAATAGGTACAATAACTTTGCGCTGTTCGGTGACAACCTTCTCCACTCCACCCCATGTCATATGAAGGTCGGCTTTGTTATACAGCACCTGTTTGTCCGTGCCGTTGATGGTGTATTCCTCTAAATACTTCTGCAGAGCATCATTGGAAGGTCTTGCCTTCACCAGAATGATATAAGGACTTTCCAACTTGGAGAAGGTGAAAGTACCCTCGTTTCCAATGTGTGAAAAATGGACTACATGAGAACTGGTACCTGGTTCAATTAGAGTTCTAGCATCGTTTCTAACACCATATTCTGTTCCTGCACCATTGTCCGAAAATCCTTTCCAAAGCTCAAAGTCCTTAGTTTCAGAGAAAGGAACGAATTCCCAGCCTTCGGGAAGTGTATCCACTAACTTAATATTACTAATGACTCGATTACCGCCATCCTTAGCCATTTCTTCTGTGTTATATCCAGGCATATTTACCCCTAAACGGAATGTGACCGTTTTGGTTGTCCTGTCATAGCCAGAAATTGTCCATGCTTCATTGTTATCATTTCTAATGTAACTGCTAACGTTATTCGGCGTCACATTGTCAAAAGTACCATCTACTTTTAATGGCCTCGAAGCAAAGAGCATATCCTTGTTCAACATATGCAGGTGTAGGTTGGCGCTGTTATCTGCTTTTTTTACGGTTTCGCCATCAATGAGCAAAGCCCGATTCGAAACAGTTTTCCCTGCGTTAATATCCTGTCTGAAGAGAATGTTCGGGTTGGTCTCAAGTGCACGGAAGCTGAAGGATGCCGCTTCTTCGGTGTATCCGGTCACCTTGATCAAATCCGCCACCACTTTACCGTCCACGGTTAATGGAATAGCTTTCATCGTCAATCCGGTTGCATTCGACTTCAGAGTTCCCGCTTTGTACTGCTTCCAAAGCTGCGCAGAAGTGATATTTGCTTTAATTTTCGCAATTGTCTCCGCACTCACCTCGCTGGTTTCATCTACAGCGTTGTCCAAGACGTTCAAGTCACCGCCATGCACAAGGACATCGTATACTACCGCGTTAGGTAAGGCATACTGTGGTGCTAGATTAACGGTCCACGTGATACTGCCCAGGTTATAATCCTCGGTTGATACTGCGCCTGTTTTTGTAAACGTGTGTGCGCCAATGCTGACGACTGCCTCATCTGTCACCGCAATAGGTCTTTTACCCGTCATTACATCGTTGTTCTGTATAACCCCTGGTGTATCCAAATTCCAGTTGGCACGAGGGTCAATTTGGAAGCTGGAACCACTTATCGCCTTGCTTTTAATCAACAATTCGACTTTTCCGTTAATATCCCCGAAGGAATACACGCCGTTTGAATCTGGTGTAATTGGCGTTTCTTCAGATACAGCGCCATCTACCCATGTCTGCCATGCAGCCGATTCAAATTCCAGCCCAGCCGGTAATACATTTGTGATGGTAAAGTCCTTTAACTCTTTTTTATTATATTGGTTAACCGCGATCTTCCATGTAATGGTTTCATTCGCATGGTCATACGAAGCGCTGGCTTGAATCCAGTCGGGAGCAAAAGAAATCTCCTGACCTGCCTGTACCAACATGTTGTTGTCCTGTCTCAGTTCCACTTTGCCATTCATGTCCCGGTAGCTGCGACCAAGATTGTTTGGCGGATTCCGATGTTCGTAATAATAAGCTTCCTTTGGAATCCATGTTTTATATTCAACCTTTGGATCTAGACCTGTTCCCTGCGGAAATATGTAAGTCAGCGATCCGTCGCCCCCAATGACTGGCGTTACATTTTGGCCGTTTACTTTGA
Source organism: Paenibacillus sp. FSL H7-0942 (assembly GCF_045040715.1). NCBI lineage: Bacteria > Bacillati > Bacillota > Bacilli > Caryophanales > Paenibacillaceae > Paenibacillus > Paenibacillus sp. FSL H7-0942. The sequence goes on from NZ_CP150279.1 coordinate 6,923,689, forward strand.
ATGAACCCTCCTTATAGATACCACGGACATTTCCAAAACCCGTATTATAAGTGGCTGGATTCGTATAGAATGTCTTCCCGTCTAACGGCAATTTGACTGTTTTATCAAACTGATCGAATGCAGAGACGTTTGACTCCCAAGTAATTGCACCTTCAACCAATTGCGCTGGCTGAATCCCGCGGTAACCATACTGATCCCACCTGATCATTCCAGGCGAGCTTAAAGTAATGTTATACTCTGCTGTAACATCTGGGTTCTCTAGCTGATATGCACCACCAAAGATGTTGATCGGCTTTTTATCGCCATACGCTAGTCCCGTTATATCTGCATTGGCAGTAGATTCAAAGCTGAAGGCAATACCTCGTCCAACACCATTGAAAAAATTATCTTCACCGTTAAATACAATCTTGATGCTATTTGGAGTGAAATAGGCGGTACCCAGCTGTTTTGTACCTGATTCCGTCTGTGCATTCAAGGTTTTAGTAGCTGTTGGCAGCACCACTTCCTTGAAGTAATCTTCTCTTTTCAGCTCGATCCAGTCACCCTTTTGGATGTATTTCTCAGGATCTGCATTAGTGGGATTTGGGTCATCACCATTCACTGGTACCTTGAGACCTTCCGATTTGAGCGTAAAGGGCTGTCTACCCTGAATAATACCGTTTGGATTAATAACAGCATTCCCCTGTGTCACTTCCAGCGGAAAGGTTGAATTAGATTCCATAAATACCGCTGTTTTGTCCATTGGGACTGCCGCCATCGCTACGAAATTATTCGGTTTGTCGTTCACTGCCTCAGGTTCCGAAAGCGGTTCGTCGTTCACTGCCTCAGGTACCGAAAGTGGTTCGTCGTTCACTGCCTCAGGTACCGAAAGTGGTTCGTCGGCACTCGGTGAGTCAGATTCAATGACGGCTTCCATTCCGGAATCGGTTGGCACACTCTCCGCATATGCGGCGGTGGAGTATATCACTGTCTGCAAGACGAGCAACATTGCCAGAAATAAAGACAATAACGGTTTACCTATATTGCGTTTTTGTTTCAAACGAAAATCTCCTCCACTTCTAAAATTTTTGCAGCAACCAGAAACTTTTTCCCTTTCCTTTGGCCATTCCATCCTTACAACAGAAACTGATAAAATTCATCAAGTTCATATGGCTTGCCTTACCATTTTACTTTAGAGCCCTTACCAAATTCTGAACACTAAACGGTAACCAAACCATAGAGCCAATTCAGACATAGATTTCTCCATAGAATCGTGGATTTTAAGCATAAAAAAAACATCCTAAATTGGGGTATGGCATTCTCCTGGATAAACCCTTTTCACCAATTAAAGAACTACTTGATGAGAGGGTTTATCCGTAGAGGAATGCTCATTCGCCCGATAGGATGTGTTTCTCTGTTTTAATATAAAGTTTGAATAAGTTCTACATTATGAAGCTTTTGCTGCAACAACCTTTTCAATCAATGCTTTTGCATCGTTAGTTGTAAGACCATGTTTAGGTTGAAGTGATTTTTGATCTGTTCCAGCAAAAATACCTTTGTCAATCAGTTTTGCCATAGGTTTAATTGCATAGGCAGACACGGATTTACCATCTTCGAAACTAGCAATAATTGTAGCAGCGTCTTTATCAGTCGCTTGATCTTTTACCAATTTAGCAAGAATGGTAGCAGCTTCTTCACGCGTGATATCCCGATCAGGATAGAAGTTTCCACCATAACCTTGAATGAATCCAGCATGCATAGCTTCAGCAATCGCATCTGCATATGCAGTATTAGCCGCAACATCCTTGAATGCAGGTGCTGTAGCTACTTCGTTAAGTTTCAACATGTCGACCAGAGCACTTACAAATTCAGCACGAGAAATGACTTCTGTTGTTACAGGTGTTTCTGTTGGCTCGGTAGATGCAGCCAGGTTTGTGATACGTCCTTCATTTTTAGCTACGATGCTACCACCTTTATACGTGTCTACGATGTATTGGTAGAATACATCCAGATCGATAGGACCTGCCAGGGATGATTTAGCATCCAATAGCACTTTATAGTTATCTCCACCTGCAGCCATAAAGTTGTTAACTACAGCCGTATATGTTTTTGCAGGATCAATCGTTGTTCCATCTTCCAGACTGAGACCTGTAACGCGTTCTGCGACCGGCTTATTGAAATCTGCAGTGTATTTCAAACCAGAGATTTGGAGTGTTTTGGTATTAGGTGTACCGTCAGCATTGGTACCCCATTGCTGCTGCAACAAGGTTTTAACCTGTTCGCCAGTCAGCTCAAGTTTTACTAGAGTATTACCAAACGGTTGGATTTTGGCAAGATCAGCAAAGGTCACATCGCCTTGTGGCAGATCCGCACGAATACCGCCTGGATTCATAAATGCAAAGTCAGCAGCACTTGCCTCATCCCCAAAGTCTGCTTCACGCATTGAATCTGCAATGAGGTTGCCTAGAGGGGCTTCGTTATTATAAGCATCTGTACGGGTAACAGAACCGTCCGTTGTACCTACTGGCTTCGTCAGCTCAGGATGCTTGTCTAATGATTTTTTAATAATAGCTAAAGAATCAGGGTCTTCTTTTACACCCTCTTGGAAAGTCGTTGTAACAGTCGCTGATTTTTCAGTTACATCCCCGGTAGCAGGGTCAATCATCAGCTTGATATCTTCAAACGCCGTACCATAGGAATAAGCTTGAACGATCAACTTTCCATTCACTTCACCGTTAGCCAAAGCATGATTGTCACCTGCAACGATAACGTCAACAGGGGAGTTCGCTGGTAAAGCTTTTGCCAGATCAGCTGCTTCTCCAGTGGTTACGCCTTCTTTGGTTGTTGCTGGATCATGTGCCAAAACAATGATCGTTTCTACACCTTGTTCTTGCAATTCTTTAGCATATTTATTAACGGCTTCCACTTCTTCTTCTGCGCTTAAGAAACGTACGCCAGCTGTCCCAGATGGAGATACTTTGGCAGGTGTTGATTTCGTCACTAGTCCGATAAATCCAATTTTGACTCCGCCCACTTCTTTAATCACATACGGCTTAATCAATGTTTTTCCTGTGGCAGTTTCAATCACGTTTGCATTGACGTAATCAAATTTTGCACCGGCATGCGTTACCTTACCTTCTTTTGGATCAAGGCCACCAAAGATCTGTGCCTTTAAAGCAGCGACACCTTGGTCGAATTCGTGATTCCCTAAGGACCCTACATCGAAGCCCATCATATTCATCCATTCCATGGTAGGCTCGTCACGATCCAAAGATGAGGCTGGAGCAGATGCACCAACAGAGTCTCCATTATGGAAGAGTAGGGAGTGTTCATATTTGGCTTGAGCTTCTTTGAGATAGGTTGCTAGAATTGGAGCCGTTCCTGCCTTCTTATCACCCACGATTGATGTGGTATCTAACTGACCGTGGAAATCATTGATTCCAATCAAGTGTACTTCTACATCGTTACCTGCGGCAGAGACAGCACCTGCTGCGCCCAATAGTTGCGTGAGTAATAGTGCAGCGGTAGCTACACGCAGTGTGCTTTTACCCAAAACTTTTTTCCAAAACATGAATGAAAAAACCCCTCTCCAATTTTAGATCCTGAGATATTTTACCATAGTTCAATTCATAAAAATCATTAAATATATAAAATGGATGTAAAAAAGTTGGGAGATTGATAGAGGAGATGAATACCTATGTCTCGAGCTGCACCAAAATTAGTGTTTAGCTTCAATTTATTCAAGCGAATAATAGGTTTTTTTCTAGCTCAGGAGACGAGAAGTTATAACGCATTGGTTGTAAGTAATAGATTCAAAATTTCATATAGAAAAATATGGCTTTTATATTTTTTGTTGCTATAATGGAAAATAAAGTATGTATTTTCACTTGATGATATAACTCCTCTACTAAAAAACACTTAGCTTCCATCTCCTAAAACACACACATCCCATTACATAATATGTATCAAAGATTTTCACACTTCTATTAAAGGAGGTGACCGTTGGGAGCATTTTAGATCTTAGTTCCCGTTTTACACCAGATGGGGACGTGTTACCTCACCGCTCCTGACTGAATACAACGCAGAAACATGCAATAGCTGTAAGGATTTGTTGTTCTATGCATTTAACTTTAACCATTATAAGAAAAATAGGAGCGTGTCCAATGAACAAACGACTTTTTCCCAGATCTTTTCGAGTTCTTATGGCTTGCTTGTTGATTCTTGCATTTGCCGTACCAGCAACAGCTTCTGCTGGCTATCTTGGAGATAAACTCACGATCGGCCAAAGCATGGCAAAGGGTGACTATCTCACCTCCCAAGATGGCAGGTTCTCAGCCATCTGGCAAAATGACGGGAACTTTGTTATCTATCAAAACGGTTCTTCTCTCTGGAGTAGCGGAACTAGTAACAGTGGGGCTCTTTCGTTCAATTTTGAATCACAGTACGGGAAACCTGTCATGTATAAATATGGCATGAAATATCAAGACGTTTACCAATATGGTTATCGTTATGGTTTCAACCCGGCTACAGGTAAATTCGAATATTACACCGGTTGGGGATGGGATAAAGTTTTGATGATCGATACTTCTGTACAGGTAGCTGCTTGGTCTCCCAATACCACCTCATGGATTCCAGGTCATCACGGGAGCAGCTTACCGGCTAACACAACAGGTGATACACTGGTCATGCAAAGTGATGGGAATTTAGTTCTCTATAACACAACCCTGACCAATAGCAATTATCCGAACAGTTGGATTCCTGTCTGGGCTTCCAATACGGGCGGGCATTAAAATTAGATGGAGAGCCGCATGCTGTGTGGCTCTTTTTTTGTTTATCAGGAAGATATCATTGATATTGTTCATATTGCTGTTGAATAGACAGCGAAGGCTGTAATCCAAGTTCATGAAGCAGTAATTGCGTATATTGCTCATAGTGGTTATGTAGTGATTTTCGATCTCCCATGGCTCCCAATATACTTAATAACAGCAATGTTGACTCTTCCTCAAACTCATTGCGGGATACAATTCTTCTGGCAATGCGGGCTGCTTCATTATATTGATTCCGTTCCAGCAACCAGCTTGCAAGACGCTTGGCATAGGAAACGTACAAAGTTAACAATCTCTCACGTTCCCCTGTCGCCCAATCAAAAGATTTACCCTCAAACAACTCGCCTAAGAACTGTTTCTCTAACGCTATGGCCGCTTTTTCATTAGTTATATTGAATTCGAATAACTCCAACATGGTCTGTTCGAATCGAATAAAATCAACATCGGCTTGATCTAAATCTACCCGATATTGCTCTTGCGCTGATAGGATCATCTCCTTGAACCCATGCTCGGATAACACCTTTCTAAGCTGATAGACAATCGTATTCAAGTACACTTCCGCCTGCTTGAGAGGCCTCCCTGGGAAGAGATCCTCCAGGATTCGGGATTTGGCTACACTTCGACCCTGATGAACAAGCAGATAGGCAAATAGCTCCATGCTTTTTTTGGATTTCCATTTTACTGCACCCGCTTGTTTGCTGCTAGCCTCGAAGCAACTCAGTCCATAAACCGTCAGCCGATTAGGCGCAATGTCGTCAGCAAGATTAGAAGAAGATCTGCGTCTGCTGGCCGCCCTAGTGAGCGTCTGAGCCAGTCGCATTCTGGAAATCGGCTTAACCATGTAGTCCAACGGATAAACATCGTAAGCGTGAATCGCATATTCTGCATGCGAAGTGGTAAACACAATGTCAAGATCATTACAAACTGAGATCAAGCTGCGTGCAAGCTCTAATCCATTGTCCGTAGCAATCTGGATGTCCAGGAATGCGAGATCCACTTCCCTGTTCTTAACGAAATCGAGTGCCTCTGCCGCATTCTGAAAGCTTCCGACAATCTCCACATCTTGCATACTCGACAGCATCCGCTTCATTGCCAACAGCATGGCAGGCTCATCATCAACGATGAGTACTTTCATCTCTCTGTTCCGCCTCTCAAAGTGAAGTGAAATACGCTTCCTTGTTGCACCGTGCTTTCTGCCCACATATCTCCACCACTTAGTTGTACGAACTGTCGACTTACGAGCAGTCCAAGCCCTGCCCCTTTTTCACCTAATGTACCCGCCATGGAGTTGAGTTGCTTCTCGTTAAATAGCTGACGAACTCGCCCCTCTTCCATACCTACTCCGTTATCACGAACGGACACGATCACCATGTCTCCTGACAACTGAGCGTACACTTCGATTAAACCACCCAATTCGGAAAATTTGATGGCGTTGGTTAATAAGTTACGAATAATTAAACCAACTGTTTCCCGGTCTGCATATACATGGGTGCCTATAGCAATCTTATTCATCACGCTGATATGTTTACTCTCACTTTTAATGTGTAACATATGACAACAGTCCTCAACAACCTCCGAAAGCTCCAGTAACTCTGGACGAAGTGTCATGTCTTCAACCTGACTGCGAAACCACTCCAACAAGTTATTAGCCATTCCAAGTGTATTACGAATCTGGTCACCCAGCTGCTCAATGATCTCCTGATGATCCGCAGCGAAGGATTGCCTGTCCGCCTCCAGTAACTCCACGAGTTGAAACTGCAGCGCTAGCGGACTGCGAATATCATGCGATATAATTGTAAACAGTTGATCCTTCAACTGGTTCAACTGTGCCATCTGCTCCAGATGCCGTTGTTTCTCTGTAATATCAAAAATAAGAGAAATATTACCCTGTGCCTTGCCCAGTGTATATAATGGATATACGTTTACACTGTATATTTTTCTTTCTCCATCCAGCCACTTATCAATCTCTACCCTGCCCGGTTGCATAGACTTGCTCAGCTTATACCATTCTGGCCAGGACGCTAGGATTTCCGATATATTCCGACCCGAAATATGGGTATAGCCCAACTCTGAGAACCATTGTGAAGCTCGATTGTTGCTATCGATGACCTTTCCCGAACCATTCACAATCACAATACTCTCCTGCAACGTATCAAGCACAATATTCCTGGCAATCGGAACGGTAGAGAAGAACTTAATCCTCAGAATAATCACCAGCATAATTGTCCCTGTAGATCCGCAGTAAACTGTTAATGGAAGTAACCATGATGACCACTCGGGCTTCACAAATTTGATAATCTCCAGGACAAACGGTAATGTAGCCAGAAGGAGAACCCACATTCCCGGCTTACGATAATCACTCCTAATATTCCTTACATACTGAAATAAATAGTAGAGGCATATAACCACTGCACTATAGCAAATGAGGCTGAATGCTCTGGAATAGAGGGTTTTTGTTGTGACTAGGTGGCCATTATAAAGCTCAATCGTTAGATATATAATATGAAGGTTTGGGTCAAGCCACATAAGCAACGACCACGATACAAATACGGCAAACAATAGGACCTTCCATCGGGTCTTCAGCAGCTTGTCTCGACCGACTAAGTGATAAACGAATAAGATCAAGAAAGGGACCATTACATTTTGGGTCGTATTCTGAATATTGCGAAAAATTAATTTAGTCATAAATACATCGCTATGTCTCTCCAGAATGATACTGCTTGAGTACATCATTCGGCATACGATCAAACCTACGAGGTAGATTACTCCGCGCTCTCGTCTAAACCCGTACACAGTGAGTAAGATGATACCCGTCATGATCAATGAAACAATCATCAGGATAAGTTCTACAGTGGAATTCATACATCAGGTCCCTTTATATTTAAATTAAGAAAATAGACACCTTATGCCTTTTCTATCCATAATAGTAGAGGGAATTATGGATTACAAGCATATCTCCTATCAGGCTTCAACAAAAACTGACCCCTGTTGTCATCTAATGACATCAGGGGTCAGTCCTTTATTGCTTAATGTATAGATTTCCAAAGTCGCAAGAGTACAACTGCTGCTTCAGCTCTTGTTGTTCGTCCCTCCGGAACAAATCGATTACCCGCTTGCCCTTTCAGAAGTCCGTGCTCCTGAGCAGCTTCGACATATGCCTTGGCCCATGTTGGAATGCTTGTATTATCAGAGAAATAAGAGTTAGCCGTACGATCAGCATTCCACTTCATGGCCTTGGAGACCATCGTAGCCATCTCTGCACGGCTTACCGTTTTCTTCGGCCGTAATGTTCCATCGGGATATCCTTGCATAATTCCCTCGGCTACGGCTGTCTGGATCGTCAGGTGTGCCCATGCCGGGATGCTCTCTGCATCGCTGAAAGACACCTCACTTGATTCGTTACGTATCGGGATCTGAATTGTCCGCATCAGCATAACGGCGAACTCCGTTCTTGTTACGTTGCCTCTTGGTACAAAGGTGTAGGCATCTATCCCCTCCACAATACCCAATTCTGCTGCCTCGCAAATTTCGGATGTTGCCCAGTGATTCTCGATATCCGTGAGCCGGCATACCGGAGCTGATGACGCATTATCCTCATCATCGGTAATACGGGTAACCGTTACGGTATACGTGTTGATCGTTCCATCCTCGGCTTGAACCGTAAGTGTCAGCACATTGGCACCCATCGCCAAAGGAACGGTCGCCATCTCACTTATGCGTTCTCCCCTTAGCTTAACAACCGCCTTGGAATGGACTGAAGTTACTTCCAACTCCACCTGCTCAGCATCTGTCTCTACTGTATAATCCATAGTCCTGGATGTAAAATTAGGAGATAATTCCAAAGCCTTTCCGGAATTATAAACATTTATTTTAGCTAAAGCTGCCTGGTTAGATGGAGATGAGGTTACTGCAGGCGGAGCAGACGAATTACCCCCTTGATCTATTGGATTCGGTGCTGGTACCGGCATTGTGTTATCCAGTAGAAAAGGATTGGAAATCGCATCCTTAACATTCCCTACGTTGTCTGTTGCGCGAATGTGTAAGTACCAGTTGCCATTTCCGCTAGTCTGACTCAAGTTATCACTGTTGCTGAAGGGCAACCAGCCACCTGTCGGAACGACGGTACTTTGCGTCCACACATATTGCAGTGAAGCAGTATCTATTCCGCTTTGTATGTCGCTGACCTTCACTTGGCTTACTGCGGTTTTCGCCGCGGCAACACGACCATTCGTACCGAACTGCACTTCTGGAGACGTTGAATCGATTGCTACAGTAATGGTATACGTTTGACCCGGAAGCAAATAGGGCTTCACGTGAACAGGAATGACCGTATCCGTGGTTGCTCCCGAGATATCTATCGTCTTGGTGTTGCCGTCCGGCAGCAGCTCATTGTTTACGTACATAACTGTCTGGTCCGTGCTTGCCATTGTCGGCGTTACATCTACACTGGACAGCGATTGACCGTCGTAATAATACGTGTAGTCCATGACTGCAGGATCAAAGGATTCCGTGAAATTCCCTTCCTCTAGCTTAAGATCTCTCAGATTGGCATTCCCAGGTACATTCATTTGTCCATCCTGATTATATCCCCAAGTAACTAGGGTACCATCTGACTTTAAGGCAAGCGAATGTAAATGACCTGCAGCGACCGCCACTACTCCTTCTAAGTCGGTTGGTACATCGGTTTCACCACTAATATTTTCCCCCCAGGCGACCACCGTGCCATCTGACTTTAGCGCTAGTGAATGAGCTTCTCCTGCAGCGATCGCCACTACTCCTTCTAAGCCTACGGGCACATTGGTTTGACCACCATTATTACCTCCCCAGGCAACCACCGTGCCATCTGACTTTAGCGCTAGTGAGTGAGATGCTCCTGCAGCAACCGCCACTACTCCGTCTAGGCCTACAGGCACATTAGTTTGACCAACATTATCGCCTCCCAAGGCGACCACCGTGCCATCTGACTTCAGTGCAAGCGAATGGAGGTTACCAGCAGCAATCGCCACTACTCCGTCTACAACCACGGGTACATTGGTTTGACCGTTGGCATTGTTCCCCCAGCCGATCAACGTGTTGTCTGACTTCAGTGCAAGTGAATGGTTGCTTCCTGTGGCGATAGCCACCACATCATTCAAGCCCGCTGGCACGTTTAGTTGACCAACGCTATTGTTACCCCAGCCGACAACAGTACCGTCCGATTTCAATGCAAGTGTATGGAAATACCCAACATCGATTGCTACAACTTCACTTAAACCTAAGGGAACGTTTAGTTGACCAAAGTCGTTTCTCCCCCAGGCCACCAACGTCCCATCTGACTTTAACGCCATTGAAGCAAGACCGCCTGCGTCTATTTTCTCTACTTTAACAGGTGAAGCAGGACCTGCAGCATAAGCCGATCGAACATCAAATGGAACGATTGTGCTGAACAACAATACGAAGCATATAACAAGATAATCCATCTTTCTCCAATTAAACGATAACAATATGTATTCTCTCCTTCATCCCTTTGATTCAGGCAACGCCAGAGCATACTTTTTGATCAGATCCGAAAGTCATCACCTTCTATGGATATTAACAGAGCGCTATGAAAGAATAATGAAAGAAAGTAGGATGATGGAACCAACTCGCTATATTTGTGATAAGGTTCAGCTTTAATTTTACATACTGCAAGGTGTGCTGATAGACTCACCACTTAACAAAAAGAGGTCAACCAGTAAAAATGGCTGACCTCTATACATAAATATCGTATGGACTATTCCGCTCTCTATATTTCGGGGAAATAAAATATCTCTAGAGAGTCTATTACTTTGCCGTCTGAGCCTTCTTCAATTTATCAGCAACGGCTTGAGTGTTGGATTGAATAGCTGCAGTTGCTTTGTCTAATGTTTTCTTCCCGTTTACTACCTATGTCAATCCTTTCAATACAATTGATCGAAATCTCAATTCAAAATTTGGTGACTTGTTCATAAGAACATAACTTGTTATCGATGAATCCAGATTAGGTTTTAATTTATAGAATGCATCCAACTTGTACCCTAAGTACTCCTTAATCATGCGAGATAGAGGCGCACCGATACTATTGTTCGAGTTCTTGGGTTTATAGTATTCATTAGCGTAGTCATCTCCATTGAAATATTTGATGAAATCCCAAGCTGCATCAACATGAGATGCGTCTGCTGGAATCGCAAATATCTCATTAACATACACGTTCCCTGTTGACTTTCCGTCCTTAGCGGCAGGGCCGGAAGCAATACCAAGCGTGAAAGGTTTATAATTCTTCATACCTTTTTTGGCTGCTTGCAGGAAGAAAATTTATGAGCAAAAAAACAACGGTCAAAGCGAGCCCTTGTAGAATTCACCAGACAGACCTAGTACGTTTCACATCAGCTTTAAAAAAACCTGAGGGACCTAGTTAGGTCCCTCAGGTTAGTTTGAGATAAATTGCTTATACTTTTAAGCTTGAGTGTATTGATAGAGCGAGATTACCACAGATCTTCCGGGATGTACTTGATCATCGTTTCGGAGCCATCTTCATTGATCTTATACGTATGGGTTCTTGTGGCTTCCTCGACATGTCCATATGACCATTTGTCCAAACGGTTGTCCGGATATGAAGGTTCTGCTCCAGTCAGAGGACCTCTATACAGCATCCCATTAATCATCTTAACGGCTTCCTCTCGGGTAATCTGACTTCCAGGTTGGAAAGAAGCATCCTTATACCCTGATACGATACCAAAACGGAAAACTTCATCGATAGACTGCTCTGCCCAGTTCCCCTCAATATCTGTAAACGAGCTAATTCTCAAGATAGGGTCCATCTTCAGCTCTTTGGCAACGCCGAGATAACGCGCAATGGCTGTCGCCAGCTCTGCTCTTGTAATGGGCTGATCCGGTCTGAATGTATGATCCGCATAGCCTTTGAATATCCCTTTATTTGCAACAGCTTCGATATAATTGGCACCCCAGTAATCCGTAGCGACATCGCTGTACAGCTTGATTTGTCGAACCTCATCTTGCAAATGAAGTGTACGGGCAAAAATAGCTGCAATCTCTGCACGAGTGATGAGCTTTTCAGGTTTCACATTACCGTCTGGGTACCCCATAATATATCGATCATGTTTGTGCTCATAACGGTTAGAGTACAACATCACTTTAATCAAGGACGTATCGTCCTGCGTATTCACAAGCGTAAGCTTATGATCTGAGCCGATCACAGCCGTAACAGAAGCATAGTTCTCGCCCTCGGTCATTTCGTTAACCTTTAGTTTAAACGTCAGTTGGCCTCGTGTGTCTCCTGCCAGCTTCCCAACATTCCATTTTATTTCTTGGCCGGTAACGACGCCGCCGTTAGCATCAACTAAACTCATTCCGGCCGGGATCGTAGCTTTAACATACAAGCCATCAGCCTCAGTCAACGTTTTATTGGCGTAAATCACCGTGAAGGTTAGAATATCATCTTCTCTGCCCTTCATTTTGTCCACAAGGATAGCTGTGGCAAAGTCAATGGGCTTGGTCGTTATGGTCTTCGGTGGTGCAGGCTCAGTCGTTGTGACTGGTGGCGCTACAGGATCAGTCGTTACAACTGGAGATCCCCCTCCGTTGGATGACGGCAGTGGCGTCATGCTAAAGTCATACAGTACGATCTCCGTACCTACATGAATTAGTGGCTGCTTCGTATCGACAACTCTGCTGTCGAAATCCTTATATCCTGCCTTGGTCGCGGTTAAGTAGTAGTCCGTATGAGGAAATACCATGAACGCATACTGCCCAGTCGCATCACTCGTCTGCGGGTTCGCGTTATCCGCTGGCGGGAAGTTGCCCACCGGTGGCAAGTTGACCACCGTTCCGTTGCTGTAATGAAGCGTAACGATTGCACCGGATATTGGATGACCCGTCACGGAATCGGTAATTGTACCGTAGGGGTCAATGAGCACCTCACTAATGCTGATTTGTCCTTCTGAACTAATCTCAATATCAGCATGACCAACAACAACAGGTTGTGTTCCACCGCCCGGGAGCGGAATGTTATAGATGACATCGGCAGTGTAGATGCCCTTAAGTACACTGTCGATATTAAATATTCCATTAGAATCAATTTGGCCTGTATGAGTCCCATTGCCGTCATTGATCAACACCGTGTAACCGCCGCCCACAGTTCCGTTGAGTGCCAGGGAGCCACCCTGCGATGTTTCTACCAAGACAACACCAGAGACTGTTTTATTTCCCTCAAAGGATCGACCATCCACACTAGCATTTACTGGAACACTCTGATTAAACGTGACGGGTTTTTTCTGTCCACCAATCTCTACTTGCTTTGTAATGGATACATCGTATGTCACATTACCCTGCGGTATAGCTAGGGTGTATGCTCCATCGCCCGCTGTAACTGCAACAGCATGAAAATCAGTAATACCATCACCATCAAAATCTTTGCTCACTTTAATCAAAGCGCCTGCTACGGGGTGACCCGCTTGGTCTGTGACGATACCCGTAATAACACCAGGGGTGATCGTAATATGAATCGTATCACTCACGTAGAGATCTCTTGGGCTATCAGCAACCGTTGCCGTTAATGGAATAGATGTAGATTCCGTACCGCCAAGTATAGCCGCCGTGAAGGTTGTAGTTGCGATTCCGTGTGCGTCCGTCAAGACGCTTATCATATTCAAGTTCCCAGCAAAATGGCCGTATGTTGTATCCGGCACTTTAAATACGACTTGAACCCCTGCCTGAGGATGACCCTCTTTATCAGTCACCACCACCTTAAAGACGGATGTTGACGCGCCGTTACCAAGTATGGACGATGGGTTGGCCGTCAATGTCATTTCAAACTCGACAAGCTCAAAGTCTTGGATGACAACTCCATTCGTATTAACGTTGATCGTGGATACTGAGATTTCTCGATGAGCAAAGCTGTACTCATCGCTAACCACTTCTAGAATATATTTATTGATCACGACATTCTCAAAATTGTATTTACCATTTGAACCTGTCGTGAACCGCTCCTTCTCTTTACCTGCAAGGTCACGTAAAATGACTGTCGCCCCGGATACCGGATCTCCGGTTTTCTTATCCGTCACCGTTCCAACAATGCTCGGGTTGGTAATTGTGATCGTCACCGTAGCAATGTTGGACTGACCTGTTCCGTCAGAAGCTTGATATGTGAACGTCACACTTCCTGATGCTTCCTCTTTTGCCTCAAACGTGAATGAGCCATCCGAGCTGGCCGTCAGCGTACCCTTGCTTGCTTCGCTAACTGAACTAATATTCACTGCTGTGAGCGTATCATTCCCTACGCTAGTGTCGTTGAGTAAAATTCCTTTTTCTGCCGGGACGGTAAGTTTACCCCCTCTTGCAACCTGATAGCTGTCATTCTCGGCAACTGGCACCGCTCTGAATTTTGCATAATAGTCTCCGGCTGTCTGAACAGTAAAGGTGTATGACGCATCCGTGCTTACTGGAATACCTGTGCCTTCTTCGTTCTCATACCATCCCACGAATGAATAGCCCAGACTTGGGTTAGACGCAATTGTTGCCGATTCGCCAAGCCCATAAGCATCGTCACCATTAGTCGTGCCCCCGACATTTCCAATGACATGTGTATTGATTGGCAACGTAATTGTGATCGTCACCGTAGCTACACTCGAATAAACGGTTCCGTCAAAGGCTTGATAGGTAAACGTAACATTACCGGAAGCATTCTCCTCCGCAATGAACGTGAACGATCCGTCAGGGCTCACATTCAGCGTGCCCATGCTTGGATCACTGATTGAGCTGACATTCATCGCCGTAAGCGGATGATTCTCATCATCGGTATCGTTCGTGAGTATACCTGCCTCAACTGGAACAGTGAGTGTATCTCCACTCTTAATGCGATAGGTGTCATTCTCCGCAATAGGCTCATGCGTAGAAACTGGTAGAGTAATCGCAATCGTCACCGTAGCTACGTTTGACTGGGCGATGCCATTGTCTGCTTGGTAGGTAAACGTCACATTACCGGACGCTTCCTCATCTGCCACGAATGTGAATGATCCGTCAGGACTTACATTCAGAGTGCCCTTGCTCGGGTCGCTGACAGAGCTGATAGCCCCCGCCGTAAGTGGGCGTCCCTCCGCATCCGTATCGTTCATCAAGATGCCCTCTAGTGCCGAAACGGTGAGCTTATCTCCTCTTAAGACACTATACGTGTCATTCTCCGCGACTGGCAGCACAACATATTTAGCATAATAGCCTACATCCGTCTGAACGGTAAACGTATATGCTGCACTTGTACTTACTGGAGTACCAGTGCCTGCTTGGTTGTCGTACCATCCCACGAATGCATATCCTTGATCTGCGCTTGCCTTAATTGTTGCTGAGTCACCAATATTGTAGGTGTTATCCCCTTCAGTCGTGCCTCCAATGGCTTCGATGACATGCGTGGTGACTACAGCTGTTGTCACATCCGTTACATTGGTAGTTACTGTATTAGAGCCAAGATTAATCGCCGAAATTACAGCATTGTCGCTGATCACAGTTTGCGGTGTACCTGGAGCCGTTTTCGTGAAGCTCAGCACCTTACTGCTATTCGCGGGTACATCAATTCCCGTTTGTGTTTGGCCCTCACTGGTGACACTAAAACCTGTTTTTGTTGTATTCGTATAGTTATAGATTGTGACTGTGTAGTTTATAGATCCGTTGGTCTGAATCGTTGCGGGACCTGTCTTGTCAATCCCCATCTTCAGATCAAGCTTACCGTTGTTTCCAAGTTTCATCGTCGCTCTTCCATTATTCAGTGACTCCTCGGTTACATAGGTTGCACCAATTCCATCTGATTTGGAGATCGTCTGCTTACTCGTTAAAGCAAGATAGTAAGGGCTGTCCGTAGGCGGGAAGAAATAAGCCGCTGTTTTGGCCCCATCCATGGCATTACCTGAATTCAGGTAGCGAGATATGTTTCCTACATTATTGGGAGATACCCGAAAAGTAGGTTTTACTTTATAGTTGAGTGCAAATGAACCGTCTGTTGGTGCACTATATTCTCCCGACTTTGGGCTTGTCCGGTTCTTGAAGCGATAAATATGCCGTTGCATATCTTCTGCGTCGATATACCAAGTGAGACTGGTAACACCTGCGACTGTCTTAATGACGGCTTTACTTCCGTATCCAGCGAATTGATACGCTGTACCGCCATTTATCGTTGTAGTTGCATCCACCGTTGCGACAGCGTCAACGATTTTCAACGTGGACAGATCAACATTAAAGTCCTCGCTGATTTCGTCTGCAACAACAATTGCACTTGCTATATCGGCTGTCTCTGAGCCAAGATCGGTAGTCTCCGGTATATTGAGAAGCGGAAGTATGGTCGTAGTAGCTTCTACATCATTGGCCAACCCAGCAAAAGCTGAACTCACAATGTCATAGGTTGGAGCGAATGTGTAATAATTACTGTAAACAAAAGAGTCTGCGTAGTTAAAACCATTTGGCCCCTGAGCAGCATACGTTTTCAACTTGTCATAGGTATTCTTTGCCGTACCATAGTTATAACTACTGTCTTCCTTATGATCGTTGACTCTTTTCGGGTCAAGACCTGCCCATGCGTAGACTGGCTGGTTACCATTATACGGTCCGTTAATTGCCGTTGTGGAACCCAGTCCCACTGTATACACTTTGGCTTTAGTGGATTCTCCTCCATTGTATGCAGTGTACTGATTATCTAAAAGACCCTTCATATATGCGCCCGTGAGTATAGTCAGCGCAGCAATTTCCGGATCACCTGTATTGGCCAGACTGGTACCGGCAGTAGCTGGTACGTATTTGGTACCATCAGTGCCACTCTGATTGTAGTTTGCAATCGTTGTAGCTTCGGTTACCGCATTCTGAAAATCAGTTTCAAACGATTTGCCTTTGGGCGAAGTATACCATGCCTTCTTGGCATGAATTGCCGCCCCATCTGATAGAAGGAACAAGTAAGGCTGGCGCTTAGGTCCCGTGCCCTTAGTTCCCACACTGCTCATCGTCTTGGAGACACCATACATGATACCGTCCTGCGTTGGCGTACCTGCCCCTAGCGAGACTGCCGACTTCGTTCCAACGGCCGTACCATCCTTGACTAGATTGCTGTTCAATGTGATGTTTTGGTTCGATGTTGCATATTTCAAATAATCTTCCGTTCCATGTCCTGAACTAAATACGTAGTGTCCTAGTTCCATAAAAGTGCCAAGGTGGTTGGAGCTAGCCGATCCTCCAAACCAATAAACCGCAACGCGGTTATTGGGATTCGCATCCATGACTGTGCGGATTGCATCATTGGCTGCCTTGGCCATCGCTTCGACACGATAGTACACACCAGGTCCACCTGCTGTTTCTGCTATTTCTCTCCCATTTAGATTTCCCATAGACGAACTCATGTCCAAAATAAAGGTTACGTCCGCCGCAGGACCGTCAGCATTGCCGCTCCCCCCGACACCTGGATTGGTCGAATTTGCCGTCATATATTCTTGTGCTAACGCTGACAATTTGACATTAAAACTGCCATCACCCTCTGCTGTAACGCTCTTGTCAGTCCAAATACGTCCGTCTGATGCCGCTGTGCCAAAACCACTAGGTGGCGCATCTGTCACCGGGTCGGCAGTTAACTTGACTTGGTACTGGTCGTAGTTCGTCTCCGCCATAGTCGGAGCGATTGCCGCATTGGCCACTGAGCCGTCTAAAGGAGTAAGACCACTAAGCCCAAATATTAGACAGACCGTAAGCGCAATTGAAATAAATTTTCTAAAGCCATTGTTGTTCATATCTAGTCCTCCGTACAAAATTGAAATGTAAATATCCCTAATACAGCAAACTTCTTGTGTTTATTCGTCTATAACCTACCCTGTTCAAAAAGAACTATAGCAACATTTATTACCTTCTTCCCGTCTCCAGATTTGTTGCGAATTTTAGTATAATCATTAACTCTAAACAAAAACTGAACAAGAACGTAATAGACTGATACTCAGTTCGATTACAGTGAATTCGATACATTAAATTAATCGCATTATGTATAGTTCCTAGATAAAATTGGGGACTAGTTTTTAGAGTGGTGTTCTTACTGTTTTTTATATTAGACTAATACTTAACATATAGAGGATCTGATTGTTTGACAGGTATCATAGGTGTTTTTGTCTTAATAATAGGATTAATTATGGCAATTTGGCCTTACTTTGCTTGGTATATACGACTGGGATGGAAGTTTAAAGATGCGGAGCCAAGTGATTTAGCACTAAGTGCTGGACGGATCTCAGGCATGATTAATCCCACCATATTAAGCGAGGAAGAAAAAAATACGGTTATCCAAATGATACAAGATGCAGAACTTAGACCTTTTGATGCAGGTGATGTGTTTGGATCGAACAATGATGGAAAAATTACATTTACAGACGAAACGAGCCTAGACATCGTTATTTTCGGACCTTCTGGAGGAATCGAATTGCATCCGAAGGCTACTGAGAAGGAGTATGAGATAATGAGTGAAGAGTTAAAAAATTGGTTTCACACCAATTATAGTGATTAGTAGTGTCACTTTAATATTCAAGAACCTCGCCATGGTGAGGTTCTTTTTGTTTGTCATATACAGACGTGAATCGCAAATTGATTAATACTGGGACATATCAAGGCAGCAAAATAAATAGAAAATTTCCGTTAACGGCCGGTCAGTCTATCGTAGCTAGCAGAGTAATTTCATTTATAAATTATGCTTTTAAATCACAACAATCAAAATTTACATAATATTCCATGTTATGTTTAGACAATATTTTCTACACAAGATATTATACATCTATTAATAAATCACTAGTTTTGGAGGTATCTCAATGTTTAAGGAAATAAAGGTTACATTAGGTTTCATAGCGCTATTTATTTTAGTTTCGTCACTTTTCGTTTCAAGTGTATCGGCCGCAACAGTTGGTCAGCAATTATCGGTTGCTGAGTCGGGATGGCAAAGAATAGACGATGCTGACAAAAAAATTTCGTATAATGGCGGTCAGTGGAAGGAAGAAACCGGCCCTAATTTTTTTGGTAATACGTTGCATTTCATCCCAAATAACCCTACGGATTCTTCTCAATCTGTAACATTCACATTTTATGGTACTCAATTAAGAATTATTGGTACAATGTATCAGGATTACACAACGAAATTGATTGTTACAATTGATGGAGTCGATTATTCTCCAGCTAATTCTTCTGGAACAGCAACACCAGTTAATAAGGCTCTCGTGTTCGGTGTGGAAAATTTAAAATCTGGTAAACATACTGTTCAAATAAAATCCACTGATACAAAACGTTGGGTTTTAGATGCTATTGATATTGATCAAACCGGTTATTTGATTAATCAAGGTATCGCTTCTCCAACTCTGAGTGCACAAGCTCAGGTCGCTAAGGTTGATCTTAAGTGGACTTCAGTCAGTAATGCAGTTACATATAACGTCAAACGCTCACTCACTTCTGGTGGCCCATTTGAAACGATTGCAACTGTAACTTCAACTACGTACACAGATATTGATGTTATCAATGGAACTACATACTATTACGAGATTACAGCCGCTAATGAAGATGGGGATAGCGCACCTTCTAACCAAGTTTCTGCTACGCCACAAGCTCAAATAGCGATAGAAAGAGCAATCTTTAAAATCACCTTTAATACTGGCTTAGAAAAAGAGTACGATCTCTCTATGACGGATGTAAATGCCTTCATTAAGTGGTATGAAGAAAAAGCATCTGGTACCGGACCTATCATGTTTGCAATCAATAAACTTCAAAATAACATTGGACAATTCAATAGTAGGAAAGACTATATCATCTTCGATAAAATCATTACATTTGAAGTAAATGAATACACCCCAGTATCAAAATAAATACAAACTGAAAAGCAGGGAGACTAATTATAAGTCTCTCTGCCTTTTTATCTTACTCACCAATTCATGTTGGTTTAGATGATAGAAGTATGCATTCAAAAAAGATCGATCACCATCATATTTAGGAGAGTGGATTGACCTCTTATTCGTTTTTTTTGCAGAAGACGCTAAATCAGCGAATGCCATAAAACGTTGAGATGTTGTTCGTGCTGTTAATTATTGTATAGTACGTATCGATTCCTATTTACGCCGTCCTGGAGGACAATCATGCGCTCAACATAAACTGTTAGACTCCGATAATCTCTCTACACAATCCCCTTTACTACCACTTATCTCAAAGTCCAAGCGGTTGATCCGCCAAAATTAATTCATCTTAATTGAACTTTTCAGGGATAACTAATTCTTATTTCGTTTGTTAACTTCAATTGCAATGAACTCTGGCAAATAATTAGGAGTACAACCCTTTGATACCATTTCATCTTTATAAAGACCTGTATTCTCACCAAGTTTAATACAACGTGCACGATACTTTTGATCATAAATGCCTATCCAGCCTGCAATGAAATTCATAGCCCACTGAACTTCCGACTCTTCCTGCGTAATATTAGCTTCGATTGCAGATAGTAAGTCCTCGGTGTTATCAGGAGGCGTTTGTCCGGTCCATCTCAATCGCGCTTGATAATACCAAAAAGCTCGCCTTTGAAGAGCAGAAGGGCTTTTTTCCCATGACTCCATCAATACAATGGTCTTCTTGTCTTTGGTGAGCTGATTAGCCATTAACCAATCCATTAAGTTATTTCGCTCATCAAAAGTGTGAGTCTGCATATCATTATCAAACTTATTAAGCAATTCTTGTGAGAGAAGTTTTTTATCCATAATTAAAATAGCTAATAGTCTGGGCAAAAACGCTTCGGTCGACCAAAGTTCCATAGCTAGTTCGTGATCTTTTTTAATATCCTTTGCGATTTTTCGTAATTCGCCTAGCTTAGTTTTACTATTGATCTGCTGTAGAATGTCCCCTGCTTTTGAAGAGTATTTCATTTCTATACTTTTATCCTTATTCATTTGATACCACAGCTCCTTTATGGTGAAAATCTTTGAAGAGCGGAAGGACTATTTCCCATGACTCCATCAACCGCAGTAAGATAAGCTTATTTTCATATATTGACAAATAAATGTGTTAGACTACTAAAAGAAGAATTGCCGATCTATACTAAAGAATGCTACACAACTGGATACGGGTAGTTATTACGATAAACGTAGTTAGAAAGGAAACCCCATGAATAGTTCCTTGAAGCAACGAATGAAATCATTATTAGCACCAGTGTTTCCCGGTGGAATCATAACCATTCTGATATTTTCCCTTGATTACTTCCAATTCGAACTTGTTGATAAATTTCTACTTTTTGCGGCTTTTGTCATTGTACCTCTTGTGATTTTACTTTTAAACCATGACGAAAAGAATAAACATCAACGAATGATTTATGCCGCTATGAAATGGCTTCAATTTCCCGCTGCGCTTCTTACCCTGGCCTCGGTAATGAGTAGTAAGATGTGGGGGTTAGAAAGTACGGAAATCCCAGGGATTCTGTCTCTTGGATGGCTACTGTTCACACTGCTGCTTGGCATCTATGGCTTAACCACTATTGTAATCTCTAAAGGAAAAGCAGCTGAAATAGCGATTGGTGCGGGGCTCGTTTATTTTTTTATCGGGGGCATTTGGTTTACCTTATATCAATATCAATTAACCCTCTTTCAAGCTAATCCTTCAACGCACGCGTTAAGCTCGCTCCACTTCCATTTCTCATCTGCGATCGTTCCGATTTTTATTGGTGCACTGGGACGCATCATGACGAAGAAAAGCTGGTATCCTTGGATCGTTGCCATCGATATCATCGGACCAATCTTGATTGCTATTGGTATGATTTTCTCCAAGCCAATTGAATACGTCGGTGTCACTTTGTTCGCCTGTAATATTGTGGTTTACACCGCTTATCTCCTTTCTTACTTGAGGAAGAACTCTTTGGATAATAAGGCAACCATCTTTTTAGGCCTATCTTGTCTAGCCTTTTACGCGGTTGTTGTCCTTTCTATTTTCTATCCGTTACTGAAAAATATGTACTCCTTAACCATACTCGATTTTATTCCCATTTATGGATCTCTACATGCGTTTGGTTTTGTCTTATGTGGACTAATTGGTTGGGTGTATATGGTGGACTTCATTAAGGAAAAGGCTAACCAATCGGCTTCATAGGAGTAGTTTAGTCAGGTTCGTGCTATAATAGTGATCACATAAATAACATTCATCATTCTGCCGAGATGGCGATGATTAAGGAGATTGAATTTTGACGAACAACCATGATATTGGAGCAGTTAACGAACTACCGGAGAACTTTGAAGAGCTCAAACGAGCGGCTAACCGGACGTCGAGCTGGAGAGAAAGACTGAATGCGGTGAACGAATTGGGGAACTGGAATACAGCCCCTACCATTAAGTTGCTTCAGCATGTTTTGAAAAATGATCAAGTGTTTCAAGTGCGCGAAGCCGCATATCAAAAGCTCAAGCAGTTGGATGAAGATGTACAAATGCCTGCCAAAAACAAAGGTGAGCTGTTTAAAGGTACTAACAAAATTTTGCTGCGGATTAAAAAAAGCCTTCCTGAAGGTCACACATTCGAGCAATTCAAGGAAAAACTGCAAAAGACACGTCTGGATATTTATGATACTTACGAGGGCGACAAAGATGCTGAGTTCGACGCCTGGCTCCATGGAATTTGGGAGACACTAGGTAGAAGATAGCCGCCGTTCACCGTAAAATAGCTGAATATAAAGCCACTCCATCAATGGAGTGGCTTCTTTATTTCTTCAGCGTCACCTCCATCAGATGTGGGGTTATTTTTTCTCTAAAAAAGCCACCACTGTCAAACTGATCTGACAAAAAAACGCCCTGTCTACTGATTCTTAAAGATCAGTAAACAAAGCGCAAAGTTAGAGCCTTTTTGTACAACCTCTATAAGATTTATTCGGGTATATAAGGAAGATCCAGTGTCTTTGGAACGTTGATGACATGCTTTTCTGTATACGTGCGGATACCTTCCACGCCGTATTCACGGCCAATACCGGATTGCTTAACCCCACCGAAAGGGAACCGAACGTCGAGCCCCTGCACAGCAGCTGTGTTGATCATAGTCGTTCCAGCTTCGAGTTGACGTGCAACGGAGATGGCATCCTCTTCTTTCCCCCACACAGAACTCGTCAATCCATATATACTTTCATTGTGTAGATGAATAACCTGCTCTTCATCGTCAAATGGAAGAATCGGAACCGTAGGACCAAACTGTTCCTCCACTACAATCGGATCATGAACATCGCAACCTAAGACAAGCGTAGGTTGTAGGTAGTAACCTTGTTCAAACAGCTTCTGATCCAGAATTTGACCGAGAGGGATGACCTTAGCTCCGCGCTTTTGCGCATCTTTAACCAAACCAAGCACGACATTTTTCTGCTTCAGGTTATTAACCGGACCTACTGTCGTATTCGAATCAAATGGATCACCAATTCGAATCCAGCGATTAGCCGCCTCTATATATTTTTCCACAAACTCATCATAAATAGAACGGTGTACATACACACGTTTGGCGATCATACAGATCTGTCCTGCTGTCAAGAAATTAGAAATGACAATCCGGCGCATTGCTCGCTCATCATGAACATCAAAGCTTTCCAAGAAGATAGCCGCATCATTACCACCAAGCTCAAGCGTCATATCCTTAATCGTTTCCGAAGCCGCTTTAATAATATGCTTAGCTGTTGCGGTTCCACCTGTAAAGGCGATTTTAGTAACAAGAGGATTACTAGTAAGTTCAACGCCTACATCCGCATCACCATGAACGACATTGATTACCCCAGCCGGGAACTCACTCGCAATAATCTCTGCCACCTTCGCTGCCGCCAGTGGCGCAAATGGGCTTGGTTTAAGCACAATGGTGTTGCCCGCAAGTAAGGCAGGAGCGATCTTAATCGTAGATAAAGCAATGGGATAGTTCCATGGACTAATCGCTGCCACCACACCAATTGGATCATAGGAAAGAATCGTTTTACCATTCTCATGCTCTTTGATCTCTTCCTGTAGAGCCGACTTGGCTTCATTACAAGCAAACTCCATCCACATTAACGAAACATAAATTTCACCATGTGCATCATACAGGGGCTTTCCGTGCTCTCTAGACAGCAAATGCACAATTTCATTCTCAGCTGCTCTAATCTTCTCGATCGCCTTGCGCATCATAATAATGCGTTCATCAATGGTGGTCTGCTTCCATGTTTTAAAAGCCCCTGCCGCCACTTCAATCGCTTCAACCGCTTGTTCTTTCGTAGTGACAGGGAAATAGCCTACGATCTCAGTTGGGTTTGTCGGATTCTCTTTTGCTAACTGCGAAAGGGATTTTACATTTTGACCATTAATGAATGCTTCAACTATAATTGTCTCTTGGTCTGCTTGTATTGTCATTTTACATCCCCTCCGTTATTTAAATAGATTAATTCCAAACTTCTTCTGCAATTTCCTTCACATAACGAAGTTTACGCCATTGTTGTTCTTCCGTTAAAATATTGCCTTCTTCTGTAGACGAAAAGCCACATTGTGGGCTCAAACAAAGTTGCTCAAGTGGTACATAGGTTGCCGCCTCTGCAATCCGAGCTTTAATTTGTTCTTTATCCTCTAACTCGCCTGTTTTTGATGTGAGTAAACCAAGCACGATTTTCAAATCTTTTCGATTCACATATTTTAATGGCTCGAAACCACCTGAACGCTCATCATCAAATTCTAAAAATAATCCATCTACGTTTAAGCCTCCAAAGATAACTTCAGAAGCGTAATCATAACCACCCGTTGAGAAATAGTTCGATTTATAGTTACCACGACATATATGCATCGTCACAACTAAATCTGCTGGTTTATGAGACAAGGATTCATTAATCATGCGCTGCATCGTTTTCAACTCTTCCGCCGGTTCCAGACCTTTAGCACGTAGCTTATCGTGACCAGCGTCTGAGAATAGGTCTGCCCAAGCTGTATCATCTAATTGCAGATATCGACATCCCGCATCATAGAAGGCTTGAATTGCTTTTTGATACGCCGCAATCGTATCCTGAAGGAATTGCTCTCGGTCCGTATAGATATTAGCGTCATTTTCCAATCGATATAGAAGCATGTTAGGACTTGGAATGGTCTGTTTCGCGACAGCGTCACCTGCATGCTTTTTCAAAAACTCAAAATCCTGAACAAAGGGATGACTCGAGAAATCAACTTTACCAACAACACGAATCCCACCCTTGCGAGTTTGCATGTTATGGAATTTCGGTCCGTCTATTTGCTCATACAACTCTACGCCATCCAAGCCGCCCAGAAAATCAAAATGCCACCAGCTTCTACGGAATTCACCATCCGTAACTGCCAATACGCCATTTTCCTTTTGCTTTTCAATAATTCGAATAATCTCTTTATCTTCCACAGCTCTTAATTCCTCATATGTGATGTTGCTTGATTTATATTGTTCACGTGCCTGACTTAAATCTGCAGGACGTAGAAAGCTACCTACATGATCATTACGAAATGGTATCATAACTATTTCTCCTTCTAACTTTTTAGTCTAATGAGTATAGCATGATGGAAAGGAATGCTTGTTATATGAAAAAAGCATGGCTAGTCATAGCTTTTAACAATAGCTACAAGACTTTAATACGCAAAAATCCACAACCTCATAGGGTAGTGGATGTGGTTTACATTATATCAGTATCAATTTAACCTAACAACTGCCTTCCTATCTCTGCCATTATAATTATTTTCTAGTATAATAACGGGATACAACAAACATTTTAAAATAGAAGGAGAGTTGTTATGGAATATCATGTATCCATACATGGGAATGATCAAGGAAAAGGAACAGCGGATCAACCTCTTCGTACCATATCACGCGCTGCGGCTCATGCCATGGCTGGTGATACAGTTATTGTTCATGCGGGAGTATACAGAGAGTGGGTTAACCCGGCTAATGGGGGAACAGCGGAGCATAGAATCGTATATCGATCCGCAGGAGACGGAGAAGTAGTGATTACAGGAGCTGAGCGGATTACCAACTGGAAGTCTGAAGGAAACCATGTCTGGAGCACAGAAGTGCCCAATTCCCTCTTTTCCGTTCGCAATCCCTATGAGGTAGAGCTCAGTGGAGACTGGTTGTTTGACGGGCCCTTCCCAATTCATCTCGGCGATGTCTATTTGGATGGCAAATCATTGTATGAATGCGATAGTATTGAAAGCGTTCACAATCCTGAAATTTGGCCCGAAGCCAAGTATCCCAAGGATTCATTGTTAAAATGGTATGCCGAGGCTGGTTCTACAACAACAAAAATCTGGGCCAACTTTGGTGGAAAAGATCCTCGTACGGAAAATGTAGAAATTAATGTACGTCCTTATTGCTTCTGGCCTGTGAATCCGGGAATTAACTACATCACTGTAAGCGGCTTCACTCTGCGTCAAGCCTCCCCCCAATGGGCACCGCCTACAGACTACCAGGAAGGTTTGATTGGACCTCACTGGAGCAAGGGCTGGATTATTGAAAACAATATAATCAGTGAATCCAAATGCGTTGGTATTAGCCTGGGTACCGAAATCGGTACAGGGCACACCAAGTCTTTGGAGAAGCATAGTAAAGGTGGTACTCAACGCGAGCAGGAGGTTATTTTACAAGCATTACGCTCCGGCTGGCATAAAGATAACATCGGCAGTCACACAGTTCGAGGTAATGTGATTCATGATTGTGAACAGGCAGGTATTGTGGGTCATATGGGAGCAGCCTTCAGCCACATTTATCAGAACCGTATTTATAATATTCACCACAAACGACTCAGACATGGTGCCGAAGTAGCGGGAATTAAACTGCATGCTTCCCTGGATACTCAAATTAGCGAAAATATAATGTATAGCTGTTACCGTGCGCTTTGGTTGGACTGGCAGGCACAGGGCACTCGCATCAGCCGTAATGTATTTTTTGACAATCTTTCGGAGGACCTCTTCGTTGAGGTTTGCCATGGTCCATATATGGTCGATCATAACCTATTTCTCTCTCCGATGAATTTCAGGAATATGGCCCAGGGCGGGGCATTTGCTCATAATTTGTTTGCAGGCCGATTTGTAGTTCGTTCCGAAATTACTCGTATTACGCCATATCATTTCCCTCACGAGACGGCCATGGCGGGATACTCCAATATCACTGGGGGCGATGACAGGTACTACAACAATATCTTTATAGGTGACAATGATCCTAATAAGGAGCCTGTGCCCATCACCTTCTTTGAGCATATTCCCCTTAAACCAAGGGATGAAGTTGGAGAGGACGGGAAGACGGTCATGGATGGTATCCCGGACAACTCCAGATGTTATCTGCATGCTGTGGGACTTGGCGGCTACGATCAACATCCGGATGTGAAAGATAAGAAATGGTGGGAATACACCAAAGAGGAGCTTATGGAGCTTGGCGATGCCGCAAAGGATTTCTTTATAGGCAATGCCGTACTTCCGGTAGCTATGGGTGGCAATGTATTTCTTAACGATGCGGTTTCAAGCCGTCACGAATCCCAAGCGAAGATATATACACAAAAGGGTATGAACGTTGAGATTGATCCTGCGCTAGGTAAGGTGCACATTCAGATCAATGAGCCCGAACTTCTTCGGGGAACCTCTGCAATGTTAGTTACCACGGATCTGCTTGGAAAGACTTATCACGCCAACATGAAGTATGAGGAGCCGGACAGTAGTCCATATCATTTTGACTCCGATTTCTTCGGAACAAAGAGACCCGATGCAGATGTAACACCTGGTCCGTTTGAATTAACCGAAACGGGTACTCTTGATTTTGAAATTTAAGTTTATGATTGAGGGTCCAGTCATTTCAGGTGATTGGATCTTTATCATGTGTAAAGCCTCTATTCCGCTAATCGGGATAAAGCCATATTTTCATCAAAAGCCTTTCGCCCTAATTGTGGCAGGGTTCACCTGTTAACTCAAAAAGTCCATATCAATATAAGGTGTGTTATTTAATAAATTTTCATAGTAAAAGCGTCGGGCTTGCTCATACCATTCAGTCCAATCAGGAGCGTTAAAGTCTCTGCTTCTATAGAGCGCAGCTAAAACTCTAGCTTGCCTTAAATTTATAAATAGTGGAACTTTGTTTAACTGGCTTTGGCTTACAGTGTATTCCTTGCAATAGCCATTTAAGAAGTTGCAATAGTAGTGTTTTGCAATCTCCTTCCTCACATCTCCAGACACAACCCAAGGAATTGGGATTTCATAAAATAATGGTGTAGCAATATCAGAAACAAACCAGCTATATTCCACCTCATCATAGTCAATAATAAAGGCTTTATCCCCATCATTAAGATAATTGCCAGGGCTGATATCCCCATGAATAAGACCATATGTATTTTTTTCCTTGGGCAGGGCACTAATTTCATTAATTAAACGATCATAGTTACTGTGTAATTCTAACGGACAATACTTCTTAAAAGATTCTAATAGAGTATTACCACTCCATTCATGGCGTGGGTTTTGGGTCGAGTAATTAAGCGATAACTTATGTATTTTCCCGACCATTTGTCCAATATTTTCATAAAACGTATTGCTCTCCTCAGCGATTACTGCATTTCTGCCTGGTGCTTTCTCAAAAGCTGTCACAATAAAGGACCCGTCAATGATATGAATAAGATCCCCTGATGAAGATTGAATAGGCCTTGCTACTTTCATTCCGCGATCAGCCAGAAACATGATGAAATCTAGTTCCGCTCTTGTTAATAATTCATTTCGATGGGTGACATGCGTAATTCTTAAAATGACTTCTCTATTTTCAACGACGCCGGAATAAACGAAATTTTGAAACCCATTTAATTCGATAATGGAGTTCTCACGTATTCCAAAACATTGTGCGGACTCTTTCAATATATCTTTTGTGAATAGTAGTTTAATCTTTTTATCCATATAATTTCTCCCCTTTACTTCTATGGTAACAAGAGGTACCAAATGAGATATATGCAGAATTTGATTAGAATCAACTTTTACACAAAAAGTCACATCGGAAAACTCGATGTGACTTACAAATGAAGATATGTTTCTTGAGTGTATGATTCTTCAATACTTTCGTAGGAAAGACCTTCGCCCTAATTGTTTGAGAAATACAGTAGCTCCTCTCTCCTAAAGATCTGGGAAACAATAGACCCAGATGTATGTAGTACCAAAAATCCCTTTTAACGATTCTTTCGTTATTTATATTTCCTTATTCTGTAATATTTTTTGCAATGTTGAAATTTTAACCCTTCTTCAGATGAAGCGATCAACATTCCAAGCCTTCTTAATCGTGTTTCTTCTTTCTTGGCGCTCATTACCCACCAGATAGAATCTCTTTTATAGGATGGTGATAAATTAGTGAAGAATAACCAGGCTGTTTGATTTGCCTTGATTTGTTCTTCATATTCTTTGGCAAGTTCCACGTTTCTTTGTTCAGAGGAATAGCCTTGTGCATCGGTTCTGTTGTTAAAGACGTGCATTCCTTCTGGTCTCATCTTTCCAAGCTGTATTAGTGCTTTTACCTTCTTTACGTTCACAGCACTCCATACACTATTTACTTTGCGCGGAGTAAAGCGAATCTTATAGCTTTGTTTATCAATGGTTTTTCGTATACCGTCAATCCACCCAAAACAAAGAGCGGCATCTACTGATGCAGACCAAGTAAGGCTTGCACGCCCTGTACTTATCCCAAAATAGCCCACCCAAATTTCAATAGCTTCAGCATGATGTTCTTCTAACCAATCTTTAAACTCTTCTTGGTTTTTGAAAAAAACTACATCTCCCATTATTCCAGCCATTTTAATATCGCTTGGTTTGTTTCTTCCGGCTTTTCTTCCTGGATCCAATGACCGCAATCCAGATTAACCACTTCCACATTGGGCACGAACTTTGTCAGGTTTTCAGACTTCGCAACCACATCCCGGTCGCCGTAGATCATGAGGGTCGGCTGCTGGATGATTGGGTTCACTTTCGCCAATAAGCGCCAGTTGCGGTCAAGGTTCCTGTACCAATTTATGCTGCCCGTGAACCCTGATGTTTCAAAAGCGGAGACGTAAACGGCCAGCTCGCTTTCGCTCAATACGGGCTCACCGAGCGGTGTTTCTGCTCTGGCGAGATTGATCAACGCCATACCTGGCTCAGGTGCTCTGAGAGGCTCGTTCTTCCGGTACAGGTTGCGAAGGAACCTGTATGTATTGTCTTCGAATACGGCGTCCGCGACGCCTGGCTGTCGATTGAAGTGGACGAAATAGAAATCGCCGCCAAGTATTTCTTCCATGAACTCGATCCAGGGTTTTTCTCCGCGCTCTTGATAAGGCAAGCTCAGATTTATCACTTTATTGACGCGGTTTGGATGCAACAAGGTCAGTCCCCAAACGACGAATGCACCCCAGTCATGACCGACAAAGGTAGCATCCTCGTATCCATAGTGATCGAGAAGCGCGATGAGATCACCCGACAAGTGTTCAATGTCATAGTCTGTTACTTCGGTTGGACGGGATGAGTTGCCGTAACCCCTCTGGTTGGGGACGATGATATGGTAGCCTGCTGCGGCAAGTGCGTCCATCTGATGGCGCCAAGAATAGGCATGCTCTGGCCAGCCGTGGCAGAGTACAATAGGTTTTCCAGCGTTTTCTCGGCCTGCTTCAAACACTTCGAGTTCCACACTGTTGACTGAAATAAGGGTGGGCTTGGGAAAATCGGTTGGATTAAACATTGAATTAAAACCTCCTTCTTTTGATACATATAGTATAATGGATAAAAGGTGACACCTTAGTGTCACCTTTATAAAATCATGTAAAAAAAGAGGGCAATTATGGACAAAGTGGAGAGACTCATTTCGATTATCATGATATTGCTGAGGAAAGAGATTGTTTCTACAACGGAATTCTCACAACTATTCAATGTCTCCAAAAGAACGATCCTTCGCGATATGGAAACATTGAGCTTATCGAACATCCCAATCTACTCTGTCAATGGCGTCAAAGGCGGCTACGGCATAATGGACGAATACAAGGTCGATAAACGCCTTCTAAGCAGCTCCGATTTACAGAATATATTGGCTGCGCTCGGCGGATTGGAACAACTCCTCCTTACTGAAGAAGTGGAAAGAACGATAAAAAAAATAGAGGCAATGGTTAGTCCATTGTCTCTGAATCGTTCCATTCAACTGTCGTTTTATGTTTGGGAAGGTCGGTCCGAGATTCTTGAAACCTTAAAGATATGTCAAGAATCCATTTCTAAAAAAAGGCTGGTTTCGTTTGATTATACAGATAAAGACGGGGCTGTAACGAATAGAATGGTCGAGCCCTATGAGCTGCATTTCAACGAATCGAGTTGGTACTTGAAAGGATTCTGTTTACATCGACAGGGATATCGAACATTCAAGTTATCGCGGATCGATCATATTACGATGGATGAACGTAGGTTTCATCCTAGAGACGATTGGTCAGAGCAAGGTCGCGTTGCAAGTTATCTACCGCAATTCGTCACGATTAAGGCATGGATATCGCCTAGCATAAAAGATCAAATCATCGAAAGGTATGGTCGAAGAAGTATTGAAGACCATAATGGTGGATCTTTATTAGCAACTATTTATGTCCCACAAAATCATATGGGATTTCAATTGTTAGCAAGCTTCGGCACTCATCTAAAAGTTGTAGAGCCCAAGTCCTATGTTGAAGACTTTCGAAATTATTTATATCAAATGATGGAGAATTATTCCTGATATATTTAGCATTAAAGCTTCAACCTTCAACTCAACTTTTCGCCCTATTTATGGTACGGTTCCCCCCGATTGATTTTCACAGCGCGATAAATCTGCTCCACCAATACCAGCCGCATAAGCTGATGCGGCAGGGTCATGCGCCCGAAGCTCAAGCGCTGCTTTGCGCGGCGCAACACCTCATCGGAGAGCCCGTGGCTTCCTCCGATGACAAACACGACATGGCTCGTCCCATACGTGCCGAGCTTGTCGATCTCCAATGCCAGCTCCTCGGAACTCCAGAGCTGGCCATCCAAAGCGAGCGCGACAACGTGCGCCTCGCTCCTCACATGCGCGAGGATGCGTTCGCCCTCGCGCTCTTTTACCGCCCGAACCTCAGCTTCGCTCAGGGTATCGGGCGCCTTTTCGTCTGCGACCTCGATCATCTGAAACTTGATGTACGGGGCGAGCCGCTTGGCATATTCCTGTATGCCCAGCGTGAGATATTTTTCCTTCAATTTGCCTACGCCAATAATCTGAATAAACATGAAATTCATTCCTCCTAAATTGTCTTGCGAGATATTCTATAGGTAAGATGCTTCATCGCATCGTTCGTTCCAACTGTATTATACCTATACTACACATTTCTCCAAATTCTAACGAACTCCACACACCTTAATCAGCCCCATTTCGGCTCTTTTAAAATCTAACGAATCTGAAACACACTATTTCGCATCAAACGAGCACTCCCCACCACTTTCGAGGCCATTTCAGCAATATAACGTGTCTACGATTCGTTAGATTTCAACCAGGCGGTGTTTGCCTCATATAAGGCGTCTCGAGTTCGTTAGAGCTACTCGGCCAGTCTACACCCACGTCACTACCCACATCGCTGTTACCCAACGGCACTTTCCCCCATGCCTCAGCGGCTTCCATTTCTATTACCTACAACTTGCACCTTTACTACAACCTAGCCCACTCCCAACTCGGAACCTACCTACCTTAATCTTCTCTTACTCTCGGCCTACTCCCACGTTAACCCCTACGTCCCCACCCAGCTCCACGCTGCCTAACAACCACCACCAATTCCCCACACAAAGACAAAAAGAGCGCTCATCACGCTCTCCTTGGCTTCTTGCTGTGATGTTCATACCGGATGGAAAGTCAGACCGAAGCGCCACCTTAAGTCACGCCTCCGGCCATCTAAGTCCTACAGTACGCTAAACGACGAGGAATTCCGCGTGCTGCTCGCACTCAGCGCATTTCGCAGGCGGGTCCCAGTCGGCAAATTCCGTCTCCTTCAGATCAACGATATCTGGAGCGTCCTCATACTCATCGACAAACATGTCGATGGCAATGTCCACGTGTTCTTTGCATACAACGTACATCCGTTAAGCATCCTTTCTGTAACCAGCTATGTTCCCGATTCACAACCGCGTATCCCATTACAGGATAGCCACTTCTCAGTTCTATCACACCTGCCGCCGAAAAGAAACCCCTACACGCCTAATGACAGCAAAAACATCCCTCCCAGTTAACAGGATAAGGATGTTTGCCTTTTACTTATACCGTTTCTAGAATTCCATCGTTATACTTAAGGCCAAGAAATTTCGCCTTTAATTACCTGAGCGCTCGTCTCCAGATCGCCTGTATTCGTAAAGTCCGGATATGCTTTTTCCATGGCTGCAATCATTTCTTTAGAATCTTTGGCTGTCTCTGCCTCTGCTTCAAATTTAGCAATATAATCACGAGTGAATGTAACACTCGATATATCCCCGGCACTGGTACCCAGGTAATGACCTGGAATCACTCGCTCTGGATTCAATGCAATAATTTGGTCTAGCAGTTGGCGCCAGTAATCACGGCTCTCTGGCGTTTGGTTATCTGCAATCCAGACATGCGAATTTTCGTAGACAGGAACGCCACCCAGAACAGTTTTAATGGAAGGAATCCACAGGAACGTATGGGACGGATCGGAACCATCTAGACCGATAATCTCTACGGTTTCTCCATCTACGGTCAATTGAGCACCCTCAAGGACGTTCGGAACAATCTGTGCAGTTGGTGCATTTTCTTTCAAAATCGGATTCCAATATTCATTCTTCACTTGAATTGTTTCCTTGATTCCTTCCACCGTTGCTGGAGTCGCAACAATTTTTGCATCAGGGAATTCCTCACGGATTACCGATAGACCGAAGTAATAGTCCGGGTCCTTGTGGCTGATATATACGGTGGTCAGTTTTTTACCCGAATCTTTAATCATTTTGACCAATTGCTCGGCATCATTCTTTTGGAACTGCGCATCAACGAGCACGACTTCAGTTGGACCTTCAATCAGATTTGATGAAACGCCAAAAATGCTGTTTTCCCCAGGATTATAGGTAGTCACTTTCAGCTCCACCGCTGGTGTGTTTGTTTCCTCGCTCTTTGTATTTCCAGCACTAGTAGCATTGGATGAAGAGTCTTCCGCATTTTCGGTTTTACTTGCTGTACCCGCACAAGCACTCAGAATTAACATGAAACATAGAACGAGCATAACGCCCATTGATGATTTTTTAATAAACATTTAATTGATCTCCCTCTCTTTATGTCGCTGCCATTCATCCATATCAATGCATCTAGCAGCCAATTTCGTTGATTTTTTAAACCATCCTATAGTCTGGTTCTACAATTGCTTCGACTAAATCCCCCTTCAAATCATTATATGTAACTACTATAGTTACAACTTATATAATGTAATGATTATAGTTACAACTAACTGCGAATGTCAAGTTATTTATTCAAAAAATCTACTTCTAATAACTTTTCCGCTACTCACAAACTTTATAAAAACAACAAAAAACCAACCAGAATTTTCTGATTGGTCCCCCATTTAACTTCCCCTAACCCTGTAATACGCTTTATTCCAAAGATTCAGACTCTTCATGTCCAATACTATTTACTTCAATCCCGACTGCGCCTTCGTCAACAGCTTCCCGCCTTGGAAAGCAATAACCGCATTGGCACCATTGCCGGCTGTGCCTTTATAGTTGTAAACCACCATATTCTCCGCTTCACTCAGCGCTTCACCTTCACCGCCAAGGATCTCGATGACATCTTCCACCGACATGCCAACCTCAAGCTTCTCATACTGGGCAAACGTAATCAGGACCCCATCGCCTTTCCCGGCCGATCCGTTATTTCCCGATGTTACAGGCGTTTGACCACCAGCCTCACCTACCGCAATCACACTTGTACTCAACTCATTCAACTTGGTCTCAAGTGCTGCGATCTTTTGCTCCTGCTCAACGCTCTTGGCTCCCTGCTCCACCAGTTTCTTCTCAAGCCCTGCAATCTTCTCTTGCAGAGCACTTGTATCTACAGATGCTCCTGTCGTAGCAACCTCAGACCCACAGGCCGACAGCACAAACAGTGACAGCGCCAAACTCGTTCCCCCAAGCATCTTTTTCTTCAAATGTTTCATCAAAAATACCCCTTCCATTCTGAAATAAAAATATGATCGACAAACAGATGTTATTGCATCAGCGACCGTCTCCAACATATTGACAACAGTTTACCACAGCCCTAGTCTTATGTATCTGCTCCTTTGGCTCCGGGTCTAACTGATCATGAGAATATAAAAATGGTTAATCTACTCATTTACTGTCGAACGAGCACATCCACCCATAATAACTAAAAAAGAGTGGTCAGTTGATCTGATCACTCTTCTAGCATTCCCTATTTCAATCCACGCAACAGTGTGGGCTCGCTCGTTGATCTTCCCTTACTCCGGTTTATCCGTCAGCTTCACCGATACTTTCTCCACTTTGCCATCCCGGTAGAAGGTCACTTCAATCGTGTCCCCAATCTTCTTCGAATCGTACAGATATTTCCGCAGATCCAGCGTGGAGGTAATTTTTTGCCCGTCAAATTCAGTAATGACATCATTCAGCTTCATACCTGCTTCAGATGCCGGACCGGATGCTTCCAGCACAACCACACCGCTGTCCACATGAGATGGCAGCTTCAGATCCTTACGCTGCTCGTCATCCAGTGGTGCATAAGGGTTGCTCAGATCGACCGTGTACACGCCCAGGTATGGACGAGATACTTTGCCGTTCAGTAGCAGGGAATCTACCGTTTTCATCACTTCGTTCATCGGAATAGCAAAACCGAGACCTTCAACGCCCGTATCCGAGATTTTCATCGTGTTGATGCCGACCACTTTGCCGTTCAAATCGACCAATGCACCGCCGCTATTACCTTCATTAATCGCCGCATCCGTCTGGATCACGTTTTGCTCCCAGTCGTACACCCCGTCCTGATTAATCGATACCGGTAGAATGCGATCCGTGTAACTGACAATACCGGATGTCAGCGTACCGCCCAGACCGAGCGGATTCCCGATCGCCAGCACCGTTTGACCGCGCTGAAGTTTGCTGGAATCGCCAATTTCCGCGACTGCACCCAGCCCTTTATCTTCTGCAGATAATACAGCAATGTCACTTACACGGTCTTTACCGACCAGCTTCGCTTTGTGTGTCTCCCCATCTACGGTCACAATCTCCAGATCACTCGCACCCTCCACGACGTGGTGGTTGGTCATGATGTAGGCCTTGCCATCTTCCTTCTTGAAAATGACCCCTGAGCCCAGTGCCGAATCTTCCATCGATAGACTGCTACCCGTTTTATGGTTCACAATGCTTACCACGGAAGGACGAACATGGGCTGCTGCTTGGATAATCCGGTCGTATGGATCAGCTGCCTGCGCTGTCTGTGCACCGCCTCCACCACCGTTACCTGTAGCATTAGCCAGCGGTAACGAAGCGGGCTGTGTGATGAAGCTAAACAGCATGACGGTCACGATGGAGCTGATCACTGAGCTAATCACAGCTACCTTCACTGTGGAACTGATTCCCGTACGCGATCTGCGCGGATTGCTCCAGCGGTCACGTCCACGTGCTCTGCCTCCAGGGCGGATGATCTGAAGTTTGCCTTTCTGTTCAGGTTCGGCGCGTCTTGATACTTTGGTTGAATAAAAATCGTCTCCAAACAATCCCATCGTGATCCTCTCCCCTTCGTTGTCACGCATCAAGACCCTGACTGCCGCCTAAGTTGTCGCATGGTTCAACGATGGTGTTCTTACGTTACCCCACTCCAGCCACAGCCGAGCTTCCGATCGCTGTTACTCACAAATTTTTTTATTTCTTTTTCCTAGGTAAAATTTGTTCATAAAGGCGAACGCTACGCTTCTTCAGCCTCGTTCTGTGTCTTTCGTTACGTGCGTACCGTAAATAACCTCTCGTTTTCCCATGCTTTTTTGCAATTTTAAAAAATGGTCTTGCATATCGCCGCATCCCGGCATCAAATCAAGATACAGCGTCTATGTACAACAGAACGGACACGCCATTCTGTCAGTGACTCTATCAATCATGCTCTCGCATTCTATGACATGCCATTTCACACGCAAAACAGCCAAAATCACAATGCTCCTCATATACTAAACACGTCAAATCACAAAAAGTTGCATATTTACGAAAATTAAAGCAAATTTCCGCTATAACGCGCTTAACAATAAAGGTCCATAGTATCTATCACCACAAAATCCGGTCCGCTAAGCGCCATTTTGGCAAATTTGAAGAACTTTTTCACCCCTGCATAGTCACAGGTTCAGCATACACGTCTCATCACACAAATGTTAGCGGCAAAAAGAGGAATGTTTTCCATCAAGCCTGACTACAATAATAGTAAAAGACAATTCGAAGCTTCATAGAGGAGGATATATATGGATCGCACGCGTACACTTACAGCCATGGATGAAGTTCATATGGCGGCCAAGCTGGCCGATCTCAAGGAAGAACACTATCGCAATACCCTTGCACTCAGCACCATCATTGAACTGCTTATCGATAAAGGCATCCTAACCCGCGAGGAAGTCGAGCGCAAAGCCGCCGAACTGGACAGCTTTATGGCTCACCCACCCTATCCCATGGCGTAGGACGGTCGTAATACGTATCACAGAGTTTGAACTCATGGTCCCGATAAAAGCATCCACGGCTCTCCATCGCGTCGCGCACCGACATTTTTGCCAAGTCCATCATATTATGATCTCGGCTAAGATGTGCCAAATACGTGCGCTTGATGCGTCCGTTCATCAGTTCACTAAGCGCTGCCCCTGCCGCTTCGTTCGACAAATGCCCAATGTCGCTCAAAATCCGGCGCTTGGTGTTCCATGGATAACGCCCCATACGCAGCAATTCGACATCATGATTCGCCTCCAGCACCAGCACGTCAGAATCAGAGATCGCATCGCGAACCTTGTCGCTCATGTACCCAAGATCGGTTGCAACAGACAGCTTCTCCGTACCATCATCGAATGTGTACCCTACCGGCTCAGCCGCATCATGCGAGATCCCGAAGGATTCCACGCGCAGTGACCCAAAATCATGCTTTTCACCCGTCTCAAATACCCTCCGGTTTTCCTCTGGAATCGCCCCAACCGACTTCTCCAGTGCCGCCCACGTATTCAGATTCGCGTAGATTGGTAAATTATATTTCCGAGACATCGCGCCTAGTCCTTTAATGTGATCGGAATGTTCATGTGTAACCAGAATCCCGTCCAATTCTGCCCCAGAAATCTCCCTTTCCTGAAACAGTGCATCCAATCGCTTCGCACTAAGACCCGCGTCAATCATGAGAGAGGTACCCCCATGTTGTATGACTGTGGCATTACCTGTCGAACCGCTGGATAACACGGTAAAATATATCCCCATAACGCATTACTCCCCTGGTTTGTCTGTCTTGGGACTGAATACATCCCCACTGATGCCCTGCACGTACAACACTTCGCCACTTTCCAGCACGAACCGCCATGCCGGCATCGCTACCTGTATATCTGAATTGAACAACTGGCCGTAATAGCCCAGCTGAATATCTTTGACAATTGCATCATTTGGCAAAAAGTTCTCGATCAGCGTTCCCAGCGCCTTCGACGCCGGAAGCACCTGCTGATCGCTCTCCTCTGCGGTTGTAATCCGCACTGGAGTCTGACGGTAACCCGTTATTTTCTGGTCGCTGTAGAATAGCTCCAGACTCACATTGAAGAGCGGCCATTTGCCATCGACCAGTGGGTGAAGCACAAAAGCCCCATCCTCGGCCATCAACTGATCCAGCCGGTATGTCCCGATCTGTGGAATCTCACGCTCTAATGCATCTTCCAGCTCACTTTGAGAGAAGATTAACTTGCTATCTACAGGCTGTTCCAGTTCCATATCCACGCCAGCCTTGTCCTCTTCAATGAACTCATAGGACAACTTCGGCAGCTTTGGCGTTTCATTTGGAATCGGAGCCAGCACCTGAATGCCCTTCTCTTCCATCGCCTGCTGTGTATTATCTGCCAGTGAGGTGAAGTCCAGATTGGCTCCGGCCGTCTCTCGTGCATCCATCCAGATCTGGTATCCCAGCACCAGATTGAGCAACAGAAAGGCATAGATCAACACATTTTTTGCCCGTCCCCAATCCAAAACATCCCCCCCTAACTTAGCTGCTTGCAATACTTTCTCAAGTTGCCTACACCTTCCACCGGAACTGGCCGTTTATAGCCTTTGAACTTAAAGCTATACGATAACGGAGAGGGCAGAAATAACCTGAAGAAGCGGAGCGTTCGCCTAAAAGCTTTCTGAAAGAAAGCTACTTCGAAAGCATACGCTACCACCAGATTTCTCCCGTGTTAAAAGGGAATTCAAGAAATCTGGGGGTAACAGCGATCGGAAGGTTATTCTGCACGCGTAGTGATAAAGTACAGCTACTCTTTGGTTCAAAGACTATAACCTATCAAGATACGGTAGTTTCCTCACCATTTCCAAAGCGGATCACCCATACCGGAATCAGCTTAAGTCCGTCCTCAATCGAAGAAGGACGATACGCCGGGTACACGTCCACGACCTGGCGATTCTCACCTGCTACCTTTTTAATAAGAGCCTTCAGCTTGTCTCCGCCAGGCAACTTTACCGATTTCTTCGTCTCTGCACCTTCGTTCAGGTATTCCAGTGATCGTTCATAGCTGGATACCGTCTCCTGCTGCATCTCCATGCTGATCGTGCCAAAGCGGAACTGCATGGAATCCATAATCGGATAGCTGCCATAATACTGCTGGAATTCAAGCTGCGTCTTGCTGTCAGCTGTCTCCAGCATCATGCGCGAACGGCCTTTCCAGCCACCATGCTGATTCACAAAATCAACTGCAGACAACGCATCCTTCGCAGGATCAATCTGTCCCGCAGGCGGTGCCGCCGGATCGGTGTAGCTGATCCAGCGTTGCTCCTGTTTTACCTGCAAACTACGTTTACTGTCCGTGTATATCTCAGATCCGTCTTTTTCCCGAATATTCCGGGTCATGCTTGGATCGAAAAACAGACTACGCTGCATCTGCTCAACCGTGAACTGCCCTGTCGGCACATCTGCCTCAATCGTCTCCAGAGCTTCGGCCGGGATATAATACCCGCCATCCATCAGCGTATATGGCGTCCAGTTCGTACCGAAGTCAACATGCTGCTGCACGTCTTGTACTGTCAGGTCCGCCTGCGTTGCTTCGTATACCACGTCTCCCTTGGCGCTGAAGAACAGCGCATGGGCCTTCGTTTCATTTTTGGACGTATAGATCGAGATTCGGTTAATGGTCTCCCCTTGGAACAAGGAATCCGTCCCAAGCCTCATCACCCGCTGTAACAATGCTACGGGAATACCTTCTTTGAACGATAGCTCAAACCCAGGGTTCTCCTTGCGAATCTGATCCCAGTTCACCGATTGCACACTGCGGCGCTGAAAATCATCGAACGCCCGCCCCTGTAACCGCGAATAGATTAACTGATAGAACGTATTGCCAGGGTAAAACACCGTATGTTTATCCTCACCGAGATGAATAATCATCTGATC
Source organism: Paenibacillus sp. FSL H7-0942 (assembly GCF_045040715.1). Classification (NCBI taxonomy): domain Bacteria; kingdom Bacillati; phylum Bacillota; class Bacilli; order Caryophanales; family Paenibacillaceae; genus Paenibacillus; species Paenibacillus sp. FSL H7-0942. The sequence goes on from NZ_CP150279.1 coordinate 6,964,095, forward strand.
GGGGAAGATCAATTCTTCAATATTGCGTTCCTGACCCATATTTTCCGTCTTCACATAGTTCGTTTCTGACGTCACAATGGAATCCCCGCCTCCGGGCAAACGGTAGATCAGAAAATAACTCTGAACCAAACTGGCTACAACAAGGGCAGCAAGCACCAAGGATTTAATCCGTTCCTTCACGGTGCTCACCCCCTTTCTCACGCATCGGCAGTGTGAACGTTACTGTCGTTCCCACATCTACTTCAGACTCCAGAGAGATGCTTCCATCATGTGCCTTCACAATTTCCCGGGCAATGGACAGTCCTAACCCTGTGCCTCCCATACTGCGGGAACGAGCCTTGTCCACCCGATAAAATCGCTCAAAAATGCGATCCAGATCGCGCTGTGGGATACCCATTCCGGTATCCGATACCGAGATGGCAAGTGCATGTTCATCACTTCGTCTAGCCGCAATCGTAATGGTGCCGCCTTCCAATGTATATTTCAGCGCATTGGACACGACATTATCCAGCACCTGATCAATCTGATCACGATCCAGCGGAACAGCCGGAATATCATTCTCCACAGATAACACAGGCTGAATATCCTTCTGATGCATCTGAAACGAGAATCGATCCGTCACTTCCTCCAACATTTCCAGGATATCGGTTGGCTGTTTACGTAGCAAAGCCTCTTTGGAATCCAGCCGAGATAGATGCAGCAGATCCGTAACCAGTCGTATCATTCGCTCCGTCTCGTTCTGAATAACACCAACGAAACGACCGGCAAGCTGCGGATCTTCCAGTGCACCGTCATCCAGTGCTTCCGCGTAACTCTTGATCGTGGTCAGTGGTGTACGCAGTTCATGGGATACATTGGCTACGAATTCACGCCGGGATGCCTCAAGCTCTTCCTGCTCCGTAACATCCTGAAGTACGGCAATCGTTCCCGTGATCCCCCGTTCACGTCGATGAACTGGTGTAAACGTCATCCGAATGACCACAGGTTCTTCTTGTCCTGCCGGTGCAATCTGCAGCAACGTTGAACCTGTGAAACCACTTGCGAGAGCTTCCGCATCCTCCGGATCAATGCCGAGTAATATAGCGAAGTGCCTTCCTTCAATATCAGCAGGATGCATCCCCAGAATGCTGCTGGCACGACGGTTTACGAGAATAACTTTACCGTACTCATCCGTAGCAACCACACCATCACTCATATTCGTCAGAATCGAGGTCAACTTCTCCTTCTCCTCTTCATTCAGTGAAAGTGCATCCCGAAGCCGGCTGGTCATATAGTTAAAAGCCCGACTGAGCTGACCAATCTCATCCGTGCCAAATACAGGTGTCTGCTGATCAAAGTTACCTTCTGCGACCGCTGTCGCTCTCCGAGTCACTTCCTTAATCGGCTGCGTAATCGTATGGGACAAGATCACGCCAAGCACCGCCGTTAACACCAAGGCAATCAAAATGCCGGAGATAAAGATTTTGTTGATTCCCTCCATCGTGGAATACAGCTCGTTCATGGATGCCGCGATGTAGACCGCACCAATGATCTTGCCGCCGGACAGCACCGGCTTGGCGACGACCTTTTTGCGAACATTATCCTCGTCCACGATATATTCCTCATTGTCCCGAATGCCTTGCAGCGCACGGCTGACGACGGTCTGGGTGTTTTTGCGACCCACATAGTCCGAATGTGAACTTAGCGAGGTCGTGAGTACCTTGCCGCTGGCATCCAGCACCTGAATCTCGGCACCGTTAATGTTGAACAGGTTGTTCACCAGCACACGCAGATTTTCCGTTTTGTCCTCGCCAGCCTCTGCTTCTCCACCAGCCATCGTCTCCCCCACGAGAACCGACAGCATCTCCGCACGCGCCTGCAAGTCTTCCGTAAAGTTGCTCGTTAGTGAGTTCTTCATCGCGCTCACAAAATAAACCCCGATCAATTGCATCGCAATCAGAATCAGCAGTACATAGATAATGATCAATTTCGCCTGAATCGTTCGAAAGAACGAAAATCGCGCGAATCGGCCCATTATATCCCCACGCTTTTGGCACTGCGCACGAGATAACCGAGCCCGCGGCGAGTCAGAATCGTTTCCGGTTTGCTCGGATTCTCCTCAATCTTCTCACGCAAACGACGGATCGTGACATCCACGGTACGTACATCACCGAAATATTCATATCCCCACACCGCTTGCAGCAGATGTTCCCGTGTCATAACCTTGCCGGAATGCTTCGCCATATAATAGAGAAGTTCGTATTCACGGTGGGTCAGATCAAGCGGTTCTCCGCCTTTATAAGCCGTATACATGTCCATATCAAACGCCAGATCAAATAGCCGCATGACCTGCTTCTCTTCGTCTTCGTGCGCTTCTGCCGTAATCGCAAGCTTTTGCCGTCTGCGCATCTGTGCCTTCACCCGTGCAAGCAACTCACGCGTACTGAATGGCTTCGTCACGTAATCATCCGCACCCAATTCCAGCCCAAGCACCTTGTCAATCTCGCCATCCTTGGCCGTAAGCATAATGATCGGCATCTCCAGATGAGCACGCACCTCACGACAGACGTCCATACCGTCCTTACCCGGGAGCATCAGATCCAGCAGCATCAGATCCGGTTTCTCGGATAACGCCAATTCAACCGCACGAATGCCATCAAATGCACAGATGACCTCGTACCCCTCTTTTTCCAAATTAAACTTCAGAATGTCCGCGATGGGCTGTTCATCGTCCACTACCAAAATCTTCCCCTGCATCGGCTAAGTTCACCCCTATATCCTGCTTAATCCGCATTAGCGTTTATATCTCTCTTCTATGTTTAGCTTGTACCAAGCCTACTTGATTTGTTTCTCTAGTTTGTTGTTTATACTCTCTAGTTTAACATACCTGAAGCACCGTCACATCCCGATCAGGGGCTTGGAAGGTCTTTCATCTGAAAATTTTTTACAGCAGCAAAAAACAAGGCCAGCATTATAGCCAACCTTGCTCCACTTAAGCTCTATATTAGTTCAAATACGTTAACGGATTTTCTACCGTTCCATTCTTAATAATCTCAAAATGCAGATGTGTTCCAGTCGAACGACCCGTGTTGCCCATAACGCCGATACTCTCGCCTTTTTCAACCACTTGTCCAACCTTAACGCCAATGCTGTTCAAATGTCCATACAGTGTTTCGTATCCGTTACGGTGGTTAATAATGATGACATTACCATAACCGCTTTTCTGTCCTGCAAACGTAATTACACCCTCATCAGACGCTTTCACATCGCGGTTACCTACCAGATCGACACCTTTGTGCTGGCGACCCCAACGTTGTCCAAAGCTGCTACTCATCGTTGCATTTGATACCGGCCAAGCAAATTCACCTGTGCCCTCACCAACAACTTTTGTTCCGCTAAGGACTACTTCAGTTACAGCTGCTTTAATCACTTCCTGACCAAGCCACTCTTCCTGAACCACTTCACCATTTTCTTTGGTTATACGGTACTGCATGCTTTTCAAGCCGCTTTGTCCTGGGCGCACGACTTTTGTTGTACCTGCTTTCAACTCGTCACTTTTGCGCACTTCCACTTGCGGTTTGATCTCAATCTGTTCAACAACCTGCTCAACCGATTTAACGGTTACCGCCGGTTTCGGAACGGTCAAGGTCAGTTCGTCTCCGATTTGAAGCGACGTTTCCTTGATGCCCGGATTATGCTGGCGAATCTCGCTTTGTGTTATTTCATACTTTGCAGCGATCGAAGAGATTGTATCTCCTTCACGAACCACATAAGTTACAGGCGCGTCTTTACCAACGGTTAAAGCTTTAACCGCCTCGGACACATCCCATATTTTGTTTGGATCAGCCTTCACCACATCTGTCGCTACATCTTCCTTGATGCCTACCGACTTCAGGGTTGTGCTTGGTCCCTCGTCTTTCTTCGGGGAGTTAGCCGATACCGACTTCGTCTTCAGCGAACTTCGCACAGCCGATGCCGATATGTATTTGCTCTGCACTTGTTCCAGGATTGCATCAGCTGTTGCCTGATCCTTCACAATACCAATGACTTCACCATCTACCTTAAGCTCCACACCTTTGGCGTAGGCTGTCAGCATGTCACCCAGTTTGTCCAGCGTCTCGTCACTGTTCACTTCAGGTTTGTACGCTCTTACCGTTTCGGTTGTGATGCCATCCGTGTTCAGCACCATCTCTGCATCCGGATATTTATGTTGATATTCCTCAGTTTTGTCTGTAAATAGTTGTTGTAATTGTGCCTCATCTGCAATGGTACCAATCTCGCTACCTTTAACCATTACTTTATAGTACGGTACGGTGTTTGCAGTAACATATTGTTTGCCTGCGACCCCAAGCGATGCTGCGATGAATACACCACATGCTGCTGTAATGATCCATTTGCGCGAGGCCAGAACGCGCTTCTTATTCACACTGAAGGTGGACATGCTCATGTTGTTTTTGTCTTCGGCCGTCCGGTGTTCCCCGGATTGTTCGTGTACCCGGTCTTTGCCCGGTTGGCGTATGCCTCTGAAACCTTTCATGATTCTCTCCTTTTCAGCACTTCTCAGTTCGCATTTCTGTCAAGACATCACCCATCGTGTCTGTCCCATGCTCGTTGATACTTGTATTGGTTGTCCGCAAAATCGGACTTTAGCTGCGCTCTCAAAAGTGTCAAAATTTTAACCTTTTATCACACCCGTATACTTTAACACAGGTTTTACACTCATTTCAACTCTACACGTCACACCGCAAAGCCACGCCCCGCTTGGTTTCCCTGAATTATCCATAAGATAGTGTGACTGTTCCATCACCCATTATGCCTCAACATCCGCTGTACTATGTACTTTTGTTCGCAAATTAAGACTAGGTTCTAAGACCCAGTGAAATATACTTTATTTTTCATAAAAATACATATAAAATCCCTCACCAGATCAACTCTGATAAGGGATTACGTAAACAACCTGTTTGTGGTTTATCTTAAACTGGATTTCATCTCATGCCACAATAGAAATTAACTTTTATGTCTCTATTCATTGACTGCAAGAATTACAAATCGCTTTTGCTGTACTTCCCAGAATCCATTGTGCTCCATCTCCATATGAATATCCATTAACGGCTGACGGAAATGTTCCACTTTGAAATCAGGTACTTGCCACGGGATAGTCTTTAGATAATATACCAGTGCGCCTATATCATAGAAACGTTGTGCAGGGGTTGCTTCCCGTTGCTCCAGAATACGGAATCCAGACTGTTCCAGCTGAAGAACAGCACGATCCAGTTCCCATCCAGCGTAATCCGCTGGCATAGGAATGCCGAGCCGATCATTGATCTCCCGGCAATCTGACCAACCTACCTGTTGAGTTAGAAACATTCCCCCTACCGATAGAATCCGCCTAACTTCCCGCTCATCATACGACTCATGCCGATTAAGAATCAGATCAAATTCCCCATCTGCGAAAGGAAGTTGCAAATCATCAGTCACTGGAAGCAACTTCACACCGAGCGGCTGTAAACGTTCCTCTGCAATAGGTATATTGGGGAGATAGCCCTCGGTCGCACATGTGTATGGAGGAAGGGGACGGAGTCTGGACAGCATCTCTCCTCCACCAGTCCCCATGTCGAGCATTCGTTCTGTTTGATTCAATAATCGGCGCGCCATCGTTCCATATGACCAAGGCAATATTCCGCTCTGGAGTCTCCCACTCCCTGTTACATAGCTAAAATCCCAGCCACTAAACGGCTGGTCCGCCTCTTGCAGCCCTTGCTCGTATCGCTCTTTCGCCGCCTCGGCAAACTCTTTTACTGATGGTTCTGAATTAGAATGATATAAGTTCATGGTCAATACAACCTCCAATTAGTGTATTCGTAAACACAAGTCCATCGCTTCTCTTGAAAGCACCTATGAACGGAGGTCCACGAATTGGACTGGAGGTTTCTGCAATGTTGTCTGAACGTTTTTATATGTTGTGTTCTTTACCTTTATATTTCATACACTTTTCCCTCCTACAGGCATTTCCAGAATTTATCTAAATAAATTATATTCAATCATCCTCGACAAGTCCATTACATTATGAATCAGGCGATACGTCTATGAGCACACCTGTCTTCCCTGCCTGCCTATCATCCTATTCTGTCTGCAGTACTTCCATCAGGTTGTCGTACTCTTCACTGGTCAGGTACTTCGAGATCACCTGTTCAATCTCACGTAATTCCTGTTCCGTTAGGCCACCTTCCATGGCACCTGAGATCTGCTGCATCTCTTTCTGCGGCAGCTTGTTCATGAGCAGACTGAAGATTTTTTCTTTCTCCTCTGCTGGCAGCTTGTCCTTCGCTCCTGTAATGTCATCCGGTGATACGACAATAGCATCATTGCCTGAAGAAGCACCTCCGCTGGCCGCTCCGGTTCCATTACCTGAAGCTGTACCATTACCCTGATCTGTTCCTGAGTCATTACCCGTGCCCGTATCCGTCCCATTGCCTGCACTTGTGCCTGAATTTGATCCGCCAGTCGTATCTGTACCTGAGCCTACACCTGCGCCCTCGCCTGAGCCGCTCCCTTGGGACGCATTATTGCCTGCATCTACGCCAGATTGACCGCTCTCCGTCCCATTCCCCATAACTGAAACAGCATCTTCCGGAACCTTCTCTTCGTCCGCTCCTGTCGGCTGATCTGTCGTCCCATTTCCCGATTTATTCCCCTCGCTGGTTTTACCGCCCAAAGCACCTTGGAACATGGCGGTTAACCCCATGGGTTGACCTTCCCACTGAATATTGAAACTCGCGAGTAGCGACTTCGCATATGACTGTACAATTAATCCAGTCGTGAGCAGTGTCAGTGAACTGACCAGCAACACGGTTAGCACGATTTTGACAAACCACACAAGCAACTTCATTCCGTTCTCTCCCTCCGATTATCCCACCCGTCTAACATGCGCATGTCGGGGTCTGTGACTCTACTGTTAACCAGTATTGACGGAAATCTCGGGATTATATCCGATAAACATACAAAAAACCTCCAGTCATCGCTATAAAAGCAACAACTGGAGGCTTAACATGCCTAAGTCGGCAGAGGAGTCTATTTTATAATTCAAGAAACAATCTCTCTATTTCTTCGATTACTCGTAGATTGGAAGAACTTGATTTGTTTGCTCACGGTTACGACCAACAGAGAAGATGGCAATTGGAATGCCTGTCAGTTCGGAAACACGTTTTACATAATTCTGTGTGTTCACTGGCAGGTCTTCAAGTTTCTTAGCTCCAGTGATATCTTCGCTCCAGCCTGGCATCTCTTCGTATACCGCTTCACATTCTGCCAGCATTTTGAGGCTTGCCGGATAGTGTGTGATGACCTCGCCGCGGAATTTGTATCCTGTGCAGATTTTTACGGTTTCCAGACCTGTCATTACATCCAGAGAGTTCAGGGACAGACCTGTGATTCCACTGACACGACGCGCGTGGCGAACAACAACACTATCGAACCAACCTACACGACGTGGACGTCCAGTTACCGTACCGTACTCATGTCCAGTCTCACGGATTTGGTCACCGATTGCATCATGCAATTCCGTAGGGAATGGGCCATCTCCTACACGGGTTGTGTAAGCTTTCGCTACCCCAATGACTTGCTGAATACGAGCCGGGCCTACGCCAGAACCGATACATACGCCACCTGCGGACGGATTGGATGATGTAACAAAAGGATAAGTTCCTTGATCAAGGTCCAACATAACGCCTTGTGCGCCTTCAAACAATACTTTTTTGTCCTCATCAATATATTCGTTCAGAACAACCGATGTATCACGTACGTAAGGACGCAGAATTTCAGCATATCCCAGGTAATCTTGCAGAATCTCTTCCACATCAACAGGCTGGCCGCCGTAGACTTGCTCGATGACACGGTTCTTTTCCTTGACCAGATGACGCAGTTTCAGTTCGAAATCTTCAGCATCCAGCAGGTCAACCATCCGAATACCAATACGAGCTGATTTGTCCATGTAACATGGGCCAATTCCTTTGCCAGTCGTACCGATTTTGTTCGGGCCTTTGCTCTCTTCTTCGAGTGCATCCAGTACCATGTGATATGGCAGGATGATATGTGCGCGCTCACTGATGGACAGGTTCTTCGTTGTAAAATCATTGTCATGAATATAGTTAATTTCTTCGATGAGTGCCTTCGGGTTGATAACCATTCCGTTACCAATAACACACGCTTTATCCGTGTAGAAAATCCCTGATGGAATCATCGTCAGTTTATATTTTTTGTTATCAATCAGAATTGTATGACCCGCATTGTTACCACCTTGATAACGAGCCACCACATCAGCGCTCTCCGCCAGATAATCCGTGATTTTACCTTTTCCTTCGTCTCCCCATTGCGTTCCCACTACAACTACCGTTGACATAGTTAACATTCCTCCGTGGGTGCCTTGCGCACCTTTGTATTGGTCTGTCCGTCCTCTATCCCGGCAGGCATGTTACGCAATAAACCGACTGAGAAGCGTGCTAACGGACAGTAAAAATGTCCTTCCGTTACATTCAAGGGAAGGTTTGCGCTGCTTTAACGCAGCAGTATTAGTGTACCAGTACCCTTTTTCAAAGTCAAATCAAATGGCGAACAATTAGATATAGTACAACCATAATGTTCGGGATTTACCCCTTATTTCAACACAAAAAACCGGAGACTTCAGTCCAAGCTTGCTTGACTGCTATCACCGGTTCAAGGATACCCATTTCAATGTGAATCTATATCTGGTATTTATAACACATGTTTGCGTTCAGTTGCTCTAATGGTTGATCTTCGGGACAGACGATTCTCGCTTCTTGATCGAAGTCGTCAGCACCTGCCCGTTACATCGCGAAGGCGTCATTGTGCGCCCTCTCGTAATTGACGAATTTATTAAAGTTTTTCAGGAAGACCAGTTCCACCGTACCTACCGGTCCGTTACGCTGTTTAGCGATAATGATCTCGATAATATTTTTCTTCTCGGTCTCCTGGTTATAGTAGTCATCCCGGTACAGGAACGCTACGATGTCGGCATCTTGCTCGATCGAACCCGATTCCCGCAAGTCACTCATCATCGGACGTTTGTCCTGACGTTGCTCTACACCCCGGCTCAGCTGGGACAAGGCAATAACCGGAACTTCCAGTTCCCGGCCAATCTGTTTCAGTGTACGTGAGATCTCGGATACCTCTTGTTGACGGTTCTCCCCTGCTTTACCACGTCCACTAATCAGTTGAAGATAGTCGATCAGGATCATGCCAAGGCCTTTCTCTTTCTTCAGACGACGGCATTTGGCACGAATATCCGCTACGGTAATCCCTGGCGTATCATCTATGAAGATGTTGGCTTCTGACAAAGCTGCAATACCCATCGTCAGCTTCTGCCAGTCTTCATCACCCTTGAAGTCACCCATACGCATTACGCTGGCATCCAGGTTGGCTTCCGCACAGATCATACGTTGCACCAGCTGGGCGGCTGACATCTCCAGACTGAAGATGGCTACCGTCTCCTGTGCCCGAATGGCAACGTTCTGAGCGATATTCAGGGCAAAGGCCGTCTTACCTACGGAAGGACGGGCCGCTACAATGATCAAGTCACTGCGCTGGAATCCGGCAGTCATCTTGTCCAGATCGATAAACCCGGACGGAATACCTGTTGTTGTACCCTTATTCTGATGAAGTGTTTCCACACGATCGAATACTTCCATCAATACGTCCTGAATGGCTATAAAACCACTACTGGAGCGACGGTTGGAGATCTCCAGAATGCGACGTTCAGCTTCTCCGAGCATCGCTGCAACATCTTCGCCGCCTGTATATCCTTCGCTCACGATCTGTGTTGCCGTACGAATCAGGCGACGCAGCATCGATTTCTCTTCGATAATCTGAGCGTAATAGTCTACGTTCGCGGCTGTAGGTACACCATGGGCTAGCTTCGCCAGATAACTAACGCCCCCGATGTCCTCCAGCTCACCTTTATCCTTCAGAAGCGAAGTCAGTGTCACGAGGTCAATCGGTTGATTTCCCTCACCAAGCTGGATCATCGCTTCAAAGATTAATTGATGGGGCTTATCATAGAAATCCTCGGTTTGCACCCGTTCCATCGCTGTAATCAGGGCCTCGCCCTGCAACAGGATTGCACCCAGCACAGCCTGTTCGGCTTCCAGGTTCTGCGGGGGAATCCGGTCGAATAACATTTCTCCGCCCATCTTACTCTTCCGTTACCTGTACCTTCAAGGTTGCCTTCACTTCAGGGTGAACCTTGACAGTTACTTGTGTTACGCCGAGTGTACGAATAGGCTCGTCCAGCTCAATTTTACGTTTGTCTACTTTCAGACCCTTTTTAGACAAAGCTTCTGCGATCTGTTTGCTGGTAATGGCGCCAAACAGACGACCGCCTTCGCCGGACTTGGCTTTCAGTTCAGTCACTTCTGCTTCCAGCTTCTTCGCAAGTGCTTCCGCTTCAGCTTTCTCTTCCTGTTTGAGTCTTTCCTCAGCCGCCTTCTGGTTGTCCAGTGTCTTCATGTTGCCGTCTGTTGCCAGACGTGCGATTCCCCGTGGCAGTAAGAAGTTCTGTGCGTAACCCTCAGATACTTCTTTCACTTGCCCTTTCTTGCCTTGACCCTTCATATCTTTTATAAAAATGACTTTCATTCGAACAGCCCCTCTTCCTTTTCGATTTCAGCCAGTACGTTCGTCAGCCGTTTTTCTGCCTCTCCAAGCGTTCCTTCAAGCTGCACGGCAGCATTCGTCAAATGTCCGCCACCGCCCAGTCGTTCCATGACAACTTGAACATTCATGCGCCCCAGCGATCTCGCGCTGATGCCAATCAGTCCATCCGGACGCTCACTAATCACAAATGAAGCGACCACGTCAGTCATATTCAGCAATGTATCCGCCACCTGGGCGATCATCATCTGTGAAATCTTGCTACCAGGGTCTGTGACCGCCAGCGCAATGTTTCCATATACCATTTTAGCATGCTTTATGATTTCTGCCTTAGCAATATATTCTGACAGATCCTCTTTCATCAACCGCTGGATCATAATGGTGTCCGCACCGCTACGGCGCAAGAAGCCTGCCGCTTCGAACGTTCTGGACCCCGTGTGCAGTGCAAAATGCTTCGTATCCACCGTAATCCCGGCAAGTAGAGCCGTAGCTTCTAGCGGAGTGAATTGTACCTTATCATGAATGTATTGCAAGAGTTCGGTTACCAATTCGGCAGCAGAAGACGCATAAGGTTCCAGATAGATCAACACTGCATCATTGATGAACTCTTCACCCCGCCGATGGTGATCCACAACTACGACACGGGTAGCAGACTGTACCAGTTTCGGTTCCATGGTCATGGAGGCCTTATGAGTATCCACCACCACCAGCAACGTGTGCTCGGTCATCATCTGGGTTGCCTGTTCCGGTGATACAAATGCTTTGGACAACTTCTCGTCCTTGTTCACTTGCTCCATCATGCGTTCAATCGATGGATTAATTCCATCCAGAACAATTCGTGCTTCCACATTGTACAGACTGGCCGCTTTCCACACTCCGATGGATGCACCGATCGCGTCCATATCCGGAATTTTGTGCCCCATGATGAGCACCCGATCGCTCTCCTGCATGAGATCACGCAGCGCGTGCGCAATAACGCGGGCTCTTACCCGTGTCCGTTTCTCCACTGCGTTAGACTTGCCGCCATAGAAAGACAGGCGTTGTCCGGATTTCACGGCAGCCTGATCACCACCACGTCCAAGTGCCATGTCCAGACTGGACTGTGCCAGTTCTCCCATCTCGCTGATGCTATCCGATCCAAACGCCAGTCCAACACTGAGTGTCATTGGCACTTTGAGGTCAGCAGTCATCTCCCGAACCTCATCCAAAATGACAAATCGGCTCTGCTCCAGTTCCTGCAAAGACTTATGATTCAGCATCAACAGATAACGATCAGAAGACAGACGGCGCAGGTACACTTCGTACCGCTTGGCCCAAGACGTAATTTCGCTGGTCACTCGAGCAATCAGCGCTGTACGCTGTTGATCGTCCATGCCTTGGGCAGCCTCGTCCAGGTTATCCAGAACGAGAATTCCCAATGCAAGGCGTTCATTTTCATATTTATCACGAAGAATGGCTAACTCCGTAATCTCGTATACATATACATACCGCTCCTGCGGGTTATGAATAACTCCATAATGCCGATCATCCAACTGGAATTCATCATGCAACTCCTTGGATGAATGTTCCTTCGTCCCATCCTTCTTCTCTTTAGGCTGAGGAAGTTTGGGAAACATATTAAGTAGCGGATTACCCACCATTGTCTTCTCCTGGAACATCTCCGCGACAAAGCGGTTATGCCACTCTACCGTACGATCTTCGCTGTACAGCACAATTCCGAATGGAAGCATGCTGACCGCTTCCCCCTCCATCCGTTTGATCCGAATAGATAGGCCATTAATGTAGTCGTTAAGCTCACGGCGGAACGCGAGCTCCGCCTTAATCATGACGATTCCCAGCGCCGAAGCCAGTATCAGACTAATCAAACCAAGCGTCCAGTTATAAATGGTAACGAACATAACGAGCAACAGCAGCAGTATGAACGCCCATACGGTATAGTAGCCGTGCCAGCGTTTCTTCAGAAATTTAGGCATGACTCATCACCCTATCGTTTTGATTTCGATATTGCCTCACGAAGCGGGAACGCCAGATCGATAATTCCGATAATCCGAAGCGGACCAATGAAGAAGACCGCTGCCGCCAGGAAATATGGTATAACCGGATTCCATTTCTTTGTATGTGAGAGAAAGAAGAAGAAACCGATCGCTTGAATCATGAAGCCCAGATTAATTAACGGGGACAGATTCATGGCAATCATGGTCCAGTATGTGCCATCACTTTGTCTGGAGATCACTTCGATCAACAGAGCAAGGAAATAATACCAGATCAATGCACGTGGCATACGCCATTCTCTCGCTGGTGGAAGCTTCGATACCACCACACCCATCACGTTCAGAATCGGACGAGCAATGGCGTGTGTAATAAAGGCCATTACCATCGATGTGACAACGAGAGCAAACGGAATCATAAGCTGTGTTTGTTTGGCAACATCCTCGGTCATCTCAGGTGTCCATGCAAACCCGTTGATCATCTGATTCGATGTATTGGTTAACGGTTCAATGGTCAATTTGACTACATCTTCAATATAACTGGACAGGTCGAATTGGAAAATGACACTGCCGACCAAGAGCAACAACAAGTATTCTGCCAACATCATGCCACTTCCCGCCATCAGCGCGAACAGGGCCGATTTGCGTGTTTTATACGCGTGACCCATAACGATCGCAGGCAGGGTAAAGATGAGCAATAGTAACAGATAGATGGGGTGGAATACGACCAAAATAACGGCTACGGGCACGAGATGCCATATAAATGATTTTAAAGATAATGAAGCATACAAAATAACTCCCGGAATCATCATAAAAAATATGGCAAGTACCGATAAAGGAGTTAACAGCGAAAGTAGCAAGAGCAGATAAACTGCGCTCCAAACAGCTGATTTAAAGCTAAATTTCAACAAATTCACCTCTTACGCATATGATCTTCTAGCGAGGAAATATCCTGGTACCAGTCTTCAAGCTGGTGACCTTCCTGTTTATGCTTTTTCAACTTCTCAACTAGCAGTGCATCCAGATCCTTGAAAGGAATACCGAGCCTGCGGCCCAATATGTAACTACTCATAATCAAACTGGCAAGACTGTCCCCGATTCGAGTTGTACTGCCTTCCCATAACGCCTTGAATAATCGGGATACCTGATCAAGCACTTCGGTTTTCAGCCATTCAATCACTTTAGCGCGTTTGGCTACATCCAGTTCTTTAGGCATATTGGCGAAAGTCACTCTCCCCCGAAAAAGCTTTATTCTCGATTATAGCATAAAAAGAGGGCCCGCAAAATTACCCCAAAAAGCGGAGAAGTTCTCCGAAACTGATGTCAGGTACTTATGCGGAGTCCTCCGTACATCCTATCGACCTATATATTTGTAAAAAACTTCGAATGCGCCCCTGGTTCAGGACTTCTTAAGTTTAACATGATACCGGACGGCTGTGATTATCCCTCATGACACAATAATGTTTAAATTCGTAACAGCCTTACTTAGCCTTGATCGATTCTTTGGCTACAATGCCCTCGCAGTACTCAATAATCTGACTCCGTCTGACAATACCAATAAACCGATCCATATCATCGACCACAGGGACAAAGTTCTGAACTTTAGCCAGATTAATCAGGTCCTCCATGTTGGCATTAATGGATACGGGTTTAATATCCAAGCGAAGTGGAACATCCTTGAGCAAGAACTTTGAAGCGTTTTCAAATGAAATCTTTCCCTCGGCATTCTTCATATACCACAGTAAGTCGCCTTCGGTAACCGTACCAATATATTTGCCCTCTTTATTCAAAATGGGTACCGCCGTAAAACGATGATATTCCATCCGTTCCAACGTTTGCCGTAGCGTAGAATCCGACGTCACGCACGTAACCTCTTGTTTGGGTAGCAAAAAAAATGCGATGTTCATACCCTTGTGTATCCTCCTTGTGAATTTCTTCGTTCAACTTATCTCGCTCAACTTATATTATACGGATCAGAACGCAGGATGTTCCAAAAGGATAATAGTTCTCAATACAAAGAAAAAAAACAGCAGCCCGCGAATAAACGTACTGCTGATTGTGGTCTACAACACATCATTGGTATGGAATTGGTTATTCAATCTTTTGCCGGTCAGGGATCATTACTTCACCGGCTGGGGTCGATTGATCCATCCAGTTGTTAATCAGCTCTTTGGCATATTGGACATCTTTCTCGTCAGCCTGACCATAATAGATACCGTCTTTTTTCATCCCCTCACCCAGGATGGTGAAGCTTGAAATCTGCGGTTTCTCCTGAGTAAGCACTTGTTTAGCCAGATCAATAATGAAAGAAGCTCGCATATCCGTCTGGAAGCTGTCTCCCATGATCTGAATCAATTCCGGAATTTTGGCAATTTGATTCAAATTCAGCATCTCATTCGCCATCGCGTTCAGGAAAATCTGCTGTCGCTTGGTACGATTAAAATCGCTATCCTCACGGTATCTTACATAATACAGTGCTTCCTGCCCGTCATAGATCGGCTTACCGCCTTCAATCGTGAATTGCACATGATCCGGATTCTTGTTCACAATGTCCTCATCAATTGGCAGTTTTACACCACCGAGCGCATCAACCACTTTTTTGATTCCGTCGAAGTTGATTGTTGCATAATAACCCACATCAGCATCAAGGAATTTCTCCACCGTATTGATGGACATATTCTCCCCACCAAAAGCATAGGCATGCGCCAGCTTATCATAATCATCTTCGCCGTCCTTGTTGGCATCCCGTCCTACAATCTGCACATACGTATCACGTGGGATCGATACCAACAGCACACGGGATTCCTTCGGACGTACTACAGCATAGATGACGGTATCCGAACGTCCACGCGTTTTTTCATAGGCGCGTTTGTCCGAACCGAGCAGTAATACGGAGAAAGGTTCCTTACGGTATACCGTTGGATCAGGCGTGTTGTTGCCTTCTTGCGGTACATAAGAACGGGATAGCTGATCTTCTACCGAACCGGCGAGAAACAGATCAAATGCCGCTACAGCCAGTTGCTGACGGAACAAATAACCTCCGATTAACAAAACAACAAGTGAAACGAGCGTTATATATAGGCCTTTTCTTCTTTTCTTCTTCTTATCTTTAGTTCTGCTTTTCATCCATTGATTCCTTCTTCACTGTCAAAATGATAATCCATAATACCAATTAAACGTCTGGGATGCCTTGTGACTCGGTGTTCTCTGAAGTTTTCTCTCTCTGGAGTCAAGACACCGCTTACGCTCGTTCTATTGTAATCATTGCGAGAGCAAGAAAAGTTACAATCCGGTTAAATTGAAAAGAACAGCGACTCCTTTTTAGCTACAAAAGGTACACTGTTCTCTTCATTTCTAACGTTATCGAATCAGTTCGTGGATATACTTTCCACGTGTTGGCTCTTCTCTTTTTGACGCAGACGTCCCGTTATAAGCGCAGCTACCAGCGTAAGCACACTGAATACCACCGCAGACCAGAAAAGGCCATTATAACCCTGCCCTGTCGTTTGATGCACTGCCTGGAGCAACACATCACGGATACCTGCATCAGGAATCTGGGACAGGCCCTCTGTCAGACTGGATACATCACTCCCTGCTGCTCCACCCGAGGCATATTGCTCCAGCATTTCAGGCGGCACCTGAATTCCTTTGTCAGCGAATCCTGCCTGAATGTTGGACCCCAGATTAATGAAAGAACGTGCCAGGAATCCAGCGAAAATCGTAGGTGCAATAGCCATCGCCATCTGGCGGAATAACGAACTGGTCGCTACCGCGATGCCTTTGTTGTTCTCCCCCGCCTGTTCCGTGACAAGTACGTTAACTGGCGCACCAAGCATCATGCCGAAACCGATACCTACGAGTGTACTCGCGATGACAAATTGCCAGATATGCTCCACCCATAGCGGGAACAACAGGAATCCAATGGCAGATAACAGCCCCGCAACCGATAACGTCCAGATCGGCCCTTTGCGGTCAACGAGGTATCCACCTCCACCTGCCCCGATGCCGGATGCCAGCGCGAGTGGAGTAAACCAGTACCCGGAAGCTGTATTGGATACGCCGAGATATTGCTCAACAAATCCGGGAATAAAGATCACTGAGGCCAGAATGGCTCCCGAGAAAAAGGCAATTAGCAACGTCCAGCGAAAGGACGCAATGCCCAGAAGCTGTGTCGATACAACAGGTTCACGTTCAGATCCTTCCAGCCTTTTTTCCATGAAGTAAAAGAGCACCAGAATGATTACACCTGCCAAGAAGAAACCGTAGAACATCGGTGATCCCAGGCTTTGAAGCATGTTCACACCGTCCAGATTGCTGAAGCTATACATTAAACTGAGTACACCCAACGTTAGGACAGCAATACCGCTCCAGTCCACTGCTGCACGGTTCAGTTCCTGCTCTTCCTGAATGAATCGAATACCTGCAATGAACAGCAGTATGGCGATAGGCACGTTGATCAGGAATAACCAATGCCAGTTGCCCGTAAGGTCCAGTATAAAAGCACCGACATTGGGTCCCAAGATAGCGGCAACACCATTCATCCCTCCCAGCAGACCCAAGGCTGTACCTTGTCGCTCCGCCGGGAACTTGCTTAATACGTATGAGCTGGCAATGATAAAAATCCCACCACCGCCCAAAGCTTGAATGACACGAGCAATCAGGAAAAAGGTAAATGATGTGCTCAGCGCAACGAGCAGAGACCCGATCCCAAACAACGCCACTTCAATCAAAAATAGCTTCTTGCGACCATAACGGTCCGACAGTTTGCCCGCAATAGGTACACTCACCGCAAGCCCAAGCGTGTAAAGCGTAATCGTCCATGCTCCCCATGTTGGCGACACACCAAATGATGCATTTAAGGTGGTCAGTGAAGAGGTGATGATCCCGTTATCCAGCGCAGCCATAAATACCCCTATGGCGAACAGGATTAGCGGCCATTTCATTTGTTTTTGCATCACAAATTACCTCCCGATCAGATCGTAAATTCAGTATCGTACAGTTGGTTTGGTACATATATATTAAACCGAGTTGAATAATAATGACTCACTGGTCATTTTAAAACAAAAGAAAACCATATGTCAATTTAATAATATGGTTATATGGATCAATTTACCTCCGATTCGATAACATAGAGCTACCACATGTTCAGTCGAACCTGCGGACAGCCCTCATATCTTATCTAACGTACTAACGCTTGCGTAATGCTTCAATAATCTGGTCTGACTCGGTTTCCCGAAAACCCATAGTTGAATAACTTCCGAGTCTCCACAAAACGCCCTTCACGAGTATCTGTTCCAAATACAACTGATATCAGTCTTTTGCCATCACGTTCAGCTGTCCCCACAAAATGATATCCGGAATCTTCATCATACCCGGTCTTCAATCCGTCATTCCCATCGTAAGCATACGGCCCACCAATGGAGGACAACATCCAGTTCGTGTTGCTCATGTACATCCCTTTTTGGTGCATTGATACTTGCATTTGACTGGAGATTCTTAAAATCTCGGGATGGTTATTCAGCAGATATCGCGCTAGCTTGCATGCATCTATAGCCGTCATTAAGGTCTGCCCTTGTATTTCCATCGGACGGTTAGGACCAAGCAACTTTTCACTGAGGCCCGTTGAATTCGTGAATTGTGTATCCTCAGAAAGTCCAATCTGAGTTGCTTTCTGATTCATCTGTTGCACAAACTTCTGCTCTGTACCACTGATATGTTCAGCCAGAGCAACCGCTGCATCATTGGCTGAATAGACAGCTATGATCTCGAACAACTCCTGAACGGTGAATTGCTCTCCCTGTTTCAGGGTCAGTTGACTGCCCCCCACGGAGCTGGCATACAGACTCACATTAACAAGATCATTCCAGCCTATATCACCATTGATCACGGCCTCCATTACTAACAGTTCTGTCATCAACTTACTGACGCCTGCCGGAGCAATCTCTTCGGAGCCGTTAAAATCCATTAAGATCTGTTCAGAGTTCATATCCATTAATACCGCAGATTCAGCTTTAATTCCCGGTTTGCCTACCAGCATGTCCGGTTTCACACCCAAATATATAATAAGCAAGAGAGCTAGCAGCATACCTGCCCGTTTCCACCATTTTTTCATAAGATGATCACCTCTTACCTATATAGACGAAGTAAAGAGGCATTTTGTCTGCACTTTTTTGAAAAAAAGTTAAATTTTTTTTATTTTTTGGTTACAAAAAAAACATGAACCCATACACCCATGCCAGAGTGTACAGAATCCATGTTTTAAAGACACTTTTTATTCATTTTCCCAGGAGAATTCTTCATTAATAACTAGCAACCGGCTTCTTAAAGGACCCCAATCCTTACAGCTGCTAATTTAAGAATGTTTTACTGAGCTACAACTGCTTTGTCTGCATTAACTTGCAGGTCGCTCAGGTAAACGCCTGTTCCATCACCAATCGCATAGTTCATTACACGTTTGTTAACGGGTGCTACAACTGCACGATACAGTGTAGGGAATACAGGAACTTCATCTACCATGTATTGTTGCCATTGATTGTAGATCTCTTTACGCTTGTCTACATCAAATGCTTCAGCAGAGATACCTTGTGCCAGCAATTTGTCATTCTCTTCGCTGGAGAATCTGGAGAAGTTGTAGAGTGCATCGCGGCCATACAGACCAGATGGATCTACGTCAATACCAACGCCCCATGCTGCTTGATACACATCAATGTTTGGATCATCTTTACCTGTGTTACCTACACGGTCATAGAAGCTGTTGAACTCAACCATTTCCAGGTTTACTTTCAAACCAATAGCTGCCCATGATTGAACATAATAACGAGCCAAAGGTTCAGCTGTGTCGCCACCAGTCATGGATACAAAGTTGATTTCGAGTGGTGTTCCATCCGGATTTGTACGGAATTCACCATCCAGTTTGTAACCAGCTTCGTCGAGCAATGCTTTCGCTGCTTCTGGATCATATGCTACACCCGGATTGTTGGAATCATGGAATTCTGGGTGAGACGGTGGAATCAGGGTTGTTGCATTCCAACGCAGACCATTATAGAAACGTTTACCAACTTGATCGTTATCTACAGCCATCCACATGGCTTTACGCAAGTTTTTGTCGCCCATTTTTGCTTCGGCATTGCTTACAACTTTTCCGTTCTCTTCATCCCACGTACCCAGTTTGAAACCGATGTACGTATAAGCACGATCGATTGTGCCCAGGAATTCTACGTTGGACAGGTTAGCATTGTCTTTGTATTGATCTGTCGGGAATGCATCCACGAGATCTACCCCGCCAGATTTCAGTTCTTGAACAACCGTTGTCGGGTTGATAACTTTCAGAGTTACACCATCCAGTTTTGGAGCTCCACGCCAGTAGTCATCGTTTTTAACAAAAGTTACAGACTCACCTGGAGTGATCACATCCACTTTAAATGGACCAAAACCAATTGGTTTTTCACGTACTTCTTTGGAAGAAGACATTTTTGCTACATCCATATCACCGAAGATATGTTTAGCCAGAGGATACGTCCATACGCCACCTGTCAGCAGGGACGGAGTGGATTCTTTATACGTAATGCTGATTTGTTTGTCGCTCAGCACTTTAATACCAGAAATTGTTTTTGCTTTTCCAGCATGATACTCGTCCATACCTACTACACTAGTGAAGTTGGAGTCGTAACGTGGACCATCATACGCTTTGTTACCAATAACTTCATAAGCAAACTGCAGATCTTCAGCCGTTACCGGCTTGCCATCATGCCAGTTTACATTGTCGCGAATGGTTAGTGTGAACGTTTTGCCATCTTCGGAAGTCTCATATGTTGCAGCACCATCATTGGTGTACACATAGTCTTTATCCCAAGTCAGCAAGCCTTCATCAAACCATTGAAGAACCTGTGCATCCGGGTTACCGGAATAGAAGTTAAAGTTCAGTGTACCTTCAAAAGCAGTATCCGATACAAGTCCGAATGTAATCGATCCACCCTCGATCGCAGTACCCTCATTCGTTTTGACATTGTTGAAGTCATCAATGGAGTAAACGCCCTCTTCATTAGCAGGTTTTTCCTCCGTTTTTCCCTCTTCTGTGTTGGAAGCTGGAGCTGGAGTAGCCGCTTCTTTCTCAGAGCACGCTGCGAGCACCAATACAAAGACCAACATCATCGTGAAAAATAGTCCCCGTGAAAATAATCCCTTTTTCATGAACCTTTCCTCCCTTTTTTTAACCTCTTCTTTGTCTTGCATCAGTCGCACGCTTTAGGGCTTGACCGACATTATTTATACTCAACATCAATACCAGAATCAGTACCGATGCGGGTAGCCATATCCACCATCTGGATTCCAGGGTTTGCGGATTACGTGCATAACTTACGAGTGTTCCAAGACTAGGCGTACTTTCGGGAAAACCAAACCCAAGGAAAGACAGCCCGGATTCGAGGCCAATGTTGGCAGCGAGATTCAATGTCATCGTTACGATGATAATGGAGCTCAGATTCGGAAGAACCTGTGAGAGCATAATCTTCAGATGAGAAGAGCCCAATGTTTTTGAAGCTTTTACATAATCCAGTTCCCGTTCCTGTAATGCTTTGGAGCGAATCAACCTGGCGATACCCATCCAGAGAAATGCCGTCATGATTAGAGAGAACGAGATGATATTGTATTTCGGTACTGCCGTAACAAACGCGATAACAATCATCAACATCGGAAGGATCATGAAGAAATCAACAACACGCATAAACAGGTTGTCTATCATTCCACCGAAATAACCGGATAAAAGGCCAATTAAGATACCTATGAAGCCAGTCATTAACGTTACGATAATTCCAATGGTCAGGGAGTTACGTGTACCGATGACCAGTTGGCCAAATACATCACGACCTCCATAGTCCGTTCCAAGCCAATATTTCGCGGATGGTGGTTCATATAAGGCAAACAGATCCACGCGTACGATATCATCCTGATTCAGAATGAGAGACGTGCCATATACCAGCAACATGACCAAGCCCAAGAAAATGAGCGAGATTAGTGCCACCTTATCTCTGACAAGCTCCCTCCATAAAATACTCAAGCTGGAGGGGCTTTTATCAACCTTTTGTGAAGTTACAACTACCTCGTTGGCCTTGCTCATCTTGTTTTCACCCCGAAATCTTCAAGTTCTTACTTGATCCGTATACGTGGATCTACAATTCCCAGAATTATGTCAGACAGCAATGCCCCGAGAATGGAAGCTACGCCATACAACAATACGAGTGCAGTCACAACGCTGAAGTCACGCAATGAGATGGAACTCAGGAACAACTGCCCCATACCTGGATAACTGAATATACTTTCGATAAATACCGTGCCTCCGATAAGTCCTGTGATCTCATATCCAAAGAACGCGGCGATAGGTAATAGTGAATTCCTCAAGATATGCCTGTTGTAGATCCGAGATTCCGAGGCACCTTTGGCTCTGGCAGTAATAACGAATTCCTTATGCTTGATATCAATGATTTCACTACGTAAATATTGAACCGTAGATACCGTTGTAATCAGTGCCATGGATAGTGCCGGCAATAATAGATGATAGAACTTACTCATTACGTAGCTGAATGTGCCTGGTGTAAGTCCTGGCGCAACGCTACCTCCTGTCGGGAACCAGCCGAAGTGGAATCCGAAGATCCATACCATCACCAGTGCGAAGATGAACAATGGTGCGGCAAACCCCAGATAGGTGTATCCCGTGATCAACCGATCAGACCAGGTATCGTTGTAACGACCGCTGATGATACCCAGTGGAATAGCGATCAGGTAAGTCAGTACAAGTGTCGCCAGTGCGAGCCAGAATGTATTTGCTACACGCTGACCGATCAAGTCGGTAACCGGCATTTTGAAACGGAAGGATTGCCCAAAATCACCTTGGATGGCGTTTTTGATCCAGTCCCAATATTGCACATACCAAGGATTATTCAATCCCAATCTCTCTCGCTGGGCTTCCAATGCTTTGGGATCAACGCTTGGATCAAGCAATCCCGTTAGTGCATCGCCCGGCATGGCCTTGGCCATCAGAAAGACCAAAAGACTAAGTAAAAAGATCTGAGGGATCATTATGATAATTCTGCGTACTATCGTTTTCCACATATGGCCTTCAACCTTTCTGAGGTAGAGCTACTCGGTGAGTATCGGAAATGGATTTGAGCGAGTATGCAAGCCCTTCCTCATCAAAGAAATTTCGGTATGAATGTTCATACTCGGATTTGACCTGTTGACGGAAGGCTACCATTTCCTCTCGTTTGGTTGGGTCCATATCCGGAATGGCTGCAATGAGACGTTTGGTATAGATGTGTTGCGGATTCTCAAAAATATCATTTGTTGTGCCCTGTTCCACATATCGACCTTTATACATAATTCCAATCTGATCACACATATGACGGATGATGCCGAGATCGTGACTGATGAACAGATAGGTCAGATTTAGTTCTTTTTGAATCTCCTGCATGAAGTTGAGTACCTGAGCCTGTACCGACACATCGAGTGCAGATACAGGTTCATCCGCGATAATTAGCTTCGGCTTCAGTGCAATAGCCCGTGCAATGCCGATCCGTTGACGCTGTCCGCCGGAGAATTCATGCGGATATTTGTAGATTGATTCCGGACTCAGGCCAACCTTTTCAAGTAATTCTCTTACTTGTCTTTTTTCCTCGGTAGCTGTCAGACGCTCATAGTTACGGAACGGCTCAGCGATAATATCGATAACCCGCTTCTTTGGATTCAGTGATGAATATGGGTCTTGAAAAATCATTTGTACATCCCGCTGGAGCTGCCTGTTCTTACGTCGCTCTGTAGCCAGATTTTTGCCGTTAAACAGGATCTTTCCGTCAGTGACATGGTTTAGCCCAATAATGGCTCTGCCTGTTGTTGTTTTTCCTGAACCTGATTCGCCAACCAGACCATAGGTCTGTCCTTCTTCAATGGAGAAGCTAACATCATCAACAGCCTTTACACTGCCAATTTCCCGTTTAAGCAATCCACCGCGAATCGGAAAGTGTATCTTAAGCCCTTCTACTTCGAGTAATGCCATTATGTTATTCCTCCTCAGCTTTGGTCAGGGAAATGAAAGTGCTGGTAACAGGTACACCGTACAAAGTGACCTGGTGCAATTTCATGCATCTGTGGGTTCTCTTCATGAGCCGATTCACTAATCCATGGAATTCGGGCTTTGAATCTGCACCCTTTGCGAGGAAGATTTTTGAGTGATGGTACGATGCCTTGGATGACATGTAATTTGGATCTTTCTTCAGACAGGGTGGGAATAGAGTTCAACAATGAGCGGGTATATGGATGCTTCGCATCGTTCATCAATGTGAAGATATCTGCGATTTCAACAATTTCACCTGCATACATAACTGCTACGCGATCAGCCATCTCAGCAACGACACCCAGATCATGTGTAATCAGAATAATGCCTGCGTTAATTTCACTCTTCAGATCACGGATCAGCTCCAGAATCTGTAGTTGAATCGTAACGTCAAGCGCCGTCGTTGGTTCATCGGCTATGAGTAATTCCGGTTTGTTGGCAATCGCAATGGCAATAACAATTCTCTGTCTCATACCACCAGATAGTTCGTGGGGATACTGCTTGTATATTTGTTCGGGACGTGGAATCCCTACCTGATTCAATAAGTGAATTACCTTTTCTCTCTTCTCTCTGGAAGACAGCTTGGACTGATGAAGTGTGAGAATCTCTTCAATCTGTTCACCAATAATCATTAGAGGATTTAGTGCGGACAATGGGTCCTGAAAAATCATGCCCATTTCTTTGCCGCGTAGCTTGTTTAACTTGCTTGGGGAGATGTTGGCAATATCTTGTCCTTTATAGAGAATCTGGCCTTCAATTTTTGCTTTGTTATGCAAACCCATAAGAGAGAATGCAAAAGCACTTTTACCTGACCCGGATTCACCTACAATCGCCAACACTTCATTTTTCTTCACCGTAAGGTTAACGTGATCCACTGCTGCATAATAGTCATCTTCAATTCTGAATGATGTTGTTAGATTTCTGACTTCCAATAGCTCTGTATTCAAATCAATCACCCTAACCCCATAATTTCCGTAGATTGTATTCGTGTGTAGAGAAATGCATCCACTGTATATTTCCAAGTTCTTGAAGATAACGAACAATAGCTTATACAAAATACCAAATTGTTAGGAGAAACAAGTTTAAGAGACTCATATTTAGACCATTGGTCAATTAATGTTGATAATTCCTAGCGGAATTATATATCAAAATAATTAATGTAATCATACGTGTAATTTTAGCTAACGTCAATGCTTATTTTGAGATTTTTGGTATAAATGTTTTTTATACTACAGATTTGGATATTAGTAATACTATAAAGGCTTATAGCAGGGAATTTGAGAGGTGTTATCTTGTTTTTGGCTGTGAGGTGAACATAGGCAATTGGTCAAAATAACATATACATAACATAATAGTTACATCTAGTGTATGTGTATGCTTTAATTTAAGTAGACAATCTTAATTTTACGTGAGGTAAATGTTACATATATGAGTGATGATTATATCTCGACCTATAGCTGAATTTTATTGAACCGGAGCCGTTATGCTTACAATTGAAATAATATGTGCGATCAAAGTAAAAAATCTAGTTAATCTAGTATAGTTTTATTTATTTGCTAATGTAAAGACCAAATTGTCATCTTTTATCATTTATTTTACAAAAGAAAGAAAAAAGCCCTGCAAAATGCAGAGCTTGTCTAATATTTATTCATTTAAATGTATATATAACACGCTTTACTGAGAATCAGGTGGTCTTTTACCACGTTTTAACTCATTGATACTCAAGCCAAAATCCATCTGCAAGTGAGGATAGTCCGGAAAGTTTGGCCAGTCTCCACCCCAAGTGAAACCTAACTCTTTGGCGAGGTCCACTACTTCCATCCAGTCTGCATTGCCATTCCCGTTATCATCACGTTCCATATCCCACACCACATCACCCTCAGGCGTCCTCAATGCAAAATCAATTGCTAATCCGTAGTTATGATATGACTCACCACCACGTGCATTAGTAACGATATTGCCTGCACTTGAGCGTCCTTGGTTGAATAGTGCATCTTGCTCCTCGGAACTTCGGTAACCGTGGGTGATAACAATCTCTATTCCACGTCTCGCTGCCTTACGTACCAATAATTTCTCATTCTCTGCTATCACAGGATGTAGGCCGGTGATTGGCATAGCTTCTTGGATTGTTGTCCCGGGCCACATATTATCTATATCACCTTTTTGCTGTAACCACACATATATAATGGAAAGTAAAAGAGTAGCTATAATCCAGGTTTTTAGACTTCTCTTTTTTCTCTGTTTGCCTTTACGTTTTGATGTATTCATATCCACTCCTGATGTTTATTCTGAAATAAACGGCTATTCTTGCTGTCTGAACCTTTTCAGTAGATTAGACTCTATTATAAATCATTTGAGCCTTGAATGCTTCTATCACCACAGTATTGAATTCTTCCATTTGTTAGAGTGGATCTGTTACTTCTATTACTTCTATATGATATATACAAAAAAGCAGCCGGCTATAAGCCGACTGCTTCGTATGCAAGCTGAGTAAAAACTACTCAGTTGTGTATGGCAATAATGCGATTTGACGGGAGCGTTTGATTGCAATCGTCAGCATGCGTTGATATTTAGCGCTAGTACCTGTTACACGGCGTGGCAAAATTTTTCCACGTTCGCTGATAAATTTACGAAGCAAGTCCGTATCTTTATAATCGATGTGAGTAATTTTGTTAGCTGTGAAGAAGCACACTTTACGACGTTTATTACGGCCGCCACGACGTGCCGGTCTTTTATCGTTGTCTCCGCCTTCTCTTTGCTTGAAGCCCATGCTTTTCAGTCCTTTCCTATCATGTAACCCATATCTCCTAAGAGTATCAGTTCATGTTAAAATGGCAAATCATCATCCGATATATCAATCGGTTTTCCGTCATCGGAAAAAGGATCCTGATTGTTGCTACGCGAATTATTGTTATTGTTCGCGCGTCCGCCGCCTCCATAAGAAGGCTCTTCACGCATTGGTTGCCCACCGCCGCCACCGCTATTATCACGGTTAGCTGACTCCAAGAAACGGACATTATCGGCAATGACTTCGGTCACGTATACACGTTTTCCTTCGTTATTCTCGTAGTTCCGTACTTGAATGCGTCCTTCGACTGCAGCCAGGCGTCCTTTGCGCAAGTAGTTCGCACAGGTCTCGGCAAGCTGTCTCCAGGTTACGACCGGAATGAAATCGGCTTCCTTTTCTCCCCCTTGGCTTGTAAACGGTCTGTCCACTGCCAAAGTAAATTGCGTAACTGCTACTCCTGCTGGAGTGTAACGCAACTCAGGATCCCGGGTTAACCGTCCGATCAGAATGACACGGTTCAACAATGTAATCCCCTCCTTCAGAGCGTATTGGTGCGTTAATCACGAGTAGTCTTAAGCAGACTTAACGTCGTTGGTAATGAGATAACGAATTACTTCGTCAGAAATCTTCATGAGACGCTCAAGTTCAGTTACAACTGCTGGTTCAGCAGTGAAATGTACCAGAACATAAAAACCATCACGGAATTTCTTGATCTCATACGCAAGACGGCGTTTACCCATAACGTCGTGAGCTGTAACTTCACCACCGCCGTTGGAGATGATGCCTTGGAATTTATCGACTGTAGCTTGAACAACTTCTTGCTCAATGTCAGGACGAATAATGTACATCACTTCATATTTGCGCATAATTTTCACCTCCTTATGGACTCTGGCCCTCAATCTAGGTTGAGAGCAAGGAACGAGCACAAACTCGAACTATATTAATATAACAAATACCGAGTCAAAGTGCAAGCAAACGTTCCCTGTACATATTGGCACATGATCAGCCCGGCTATGGAGCACACTACAGAAGCAACAAAGTAACATAATCTGCAGAGGAGGTTTTATCATGGGTGAAAAAACCGAGTTTGAACCAGGAGACAAAGCCCCAAACGATGGAGAGTACACGGAAGTTGGGGAAAAAAGCTTTGTCACGGAAATTCAGAACCCAAAGCGGGTAACGCTGCAAAAAGGTGAAGCTTTTCCCGAAACAAGCAATCATAATCGTAAGTGGAAGAAGCTGACCAAAGCCCGCGTCCATTAATCGCAATACTTTTTTACGATCCATGTATATAAAACGGAATAAAGCACATAATACAATCAGGCGGTGCACGAGAGAGGTGTGGTTCCGTTGGACAACGAAGCCGATCATTCGCTGTTGGAGATTCATCACGTAATTTAAGAAGCAAGTGGTTATGTGTAGTAAGGCCCTTCGTCTGAAGCACGCGTATTGCTACGTGCAGTACACCAAGTTTCTGATTGTTACGACCGATTGTTTCCTAACAAACAAATGCACCGCCGGATAAAGAGCCCTTCGGGGCTCTTTATTTTTCGTTTGAGTCATCAATGATGCATCTGATATAGATACATTTCAATACATATTCAATAAAACGTTATACCAAAAAAGACTTTCCTAATGGAAAGTCTTCTTATCGATCTTTTTATTAAACTCAATGTGTATTGAGTAAGTTACATTTGAAGTGGCGGAAAGGGTGGGATTCGAACCCACGCACGCTGTGACACGCCTAACTGATTTCGAGTCAGCCCCCTTGGGCCTCTTGGGTACCTTTCCGCAGCAATATTGATTATAGCATGATCATTTACAGAACGCAACACTCCTACGGAGCCTGCATGTAAACGTTATTACGCATACTGCATACCGAATTATTGCAAGCTCAGGATTCAGTGGAATTCTCGGCTGAACGCAGTACCTTCTTCATGTTTTTCTCGAATTTCGCTCTTGGAATCAACACGCTGTGTTTACATCCGACACACTTAATCCGAATATCCATACCCATACGAATGATCTCCATCTCATTGCTGCCACAGGGATGTTGCTTCTTCATCTGCACGATATCCCCAAGCTGGAAACTTTTACGCTCCACCTGTGCCATCCCCCTCATCTTTCTCCAAAGCTACTGCCTGTTCCAATACGGCTTGATTGCTCATCTCATGATACTCCAGCGTTTTTTTCACATCGCCCTGAATCTGACGTTCCACCGAAGCACGAGAGTTAGGCATACATTCAGCCACAATTCGCACCACATACTCAGATGTAGACATCGACTGTATACCGAGCACATCCGGCACCTTCACAATATTTAGGTCACGCTCTTCAATCCCAACCAAAGACTTTTTCACCAGGTGTACCGACTCATCAAGGCTCAAGTCCGCCTTCATCGGAATATCCACTACAGCCAACGAATTCGACATGGAGTAGTTCGTTACACTTGCAATCGCCCCGTTTGGGATAATGTGCACTTCACCTTGCCAGCTGACCAGTTTGGTAGTTCTAAGTCCGATCACTTCAACCGTTCCCTTGTAGGTTCCTGTCTGAATAACATCCCCCACAGCGAACTGGTCCTCCAATATAATGAAGAAACCGGTAATAACATCCTTGACCAGACCCTGTGCACCAAAACCAATGGCAAGCCCGAGCACACCGGCACTCGCGAGTAGCGGTCCAACTTGGATATTGATCTCAGATAACAGTAGCAGAATCATAATAAAATTACATGTTATGGAGGTCGCATTTTTCAACAGTTCCCCTACGGTTACGAACCTGCGCGGATTCACGCGAATCTTGCCTTCCTGCTTGCGTTCCATGGAACGATCTATAATTCGATAGACTACTTTAATGACAATACGGGTGATGATAAAAATAATGATAATCCGGATTGAGCTGAACATGATGTTAAGCCACATATCGGGATCAGCAATTTTGTTCCAGACTTTATCCGTCCAACGAAGGGCTTCACCAACGGCGGTTGCGGCACCACTAGTTGTAGTCCCTTGAGCAAACTGAAATGACAACATTCATCATCCCTCCTCTACATCGGTATGTTATCATAGCTGTCTTCTGTTTTGAAATAGAGGCCTCGGATCTCTACGAACTCATTACGAATGATCTTCTGCACTCGCTCCAGATCCTCTTTTGGAAACTGAATACATAACGCACACCCTGCTGTAATTTCTTTTGGTGTAGGGAACAAATCAATCTCTATCTCAGCAAACTCCAGCAGCATTTCAGCACGCAGTGCCTGCTGGGTTGAATCAAATGCAATCAGCATCCAATCGTTAATCCATTCGTCCATGTTCGGCTCCTTTCACCATACGTCCAACCCTAGAGAAAAAGCTTGTCCTCTCGAAGTATAAAACGCTCTACCTTTCCATATACTGTTACTACTATTCCAAGGGAAAGGATAGATCCTATGAATCCTACTTCGCGTTCCTTTTCATCACAAGACATGACCAGTTTGAAAATCCCCCATACCGATCCAGGTATTCATTCGGCCATTACCCATCGTTTAATGTTTCACCTCTATAAAGCCCATTCTCTGCAAAATGTAGTGATTGTCTGCATCGGCACAGATCGCTCAACAGGCGACTGCCTTGGTCCTCTGGTCGGATCAGCCCTTTCCAAGTGGGACAGCCCTTTATTCCATCTATATGGTACCTTGGATGAACCAGTCCATGCGATGAACCTGCAAGATACACTCCACAACATACAGAAAACACACCATAACCCTTATGTGATTGGCATTGACGCCTGTCTCGGTCAATCATCCAGTGTGGGATGCATTCAAGTTGTGAATGGTCCACTCAAGCCGGGTGCGGGGGTAAATAAAGAATTACCGCCGGTCGGCGATATCCATCTGACAGGTATCGTTAACGTCGGCGGCTTTATGGAATACTTTGTTCTACAGAACACACGGCTCAGTCTTGTTATGCGCATGTCCGAGATTATTTCCAGCAGTCTATACTCGGCCATTCGGGAATGGCATACACGTTCTACTCTGCTTGCTGTGCCAGAGTAATAGCTTCCTTTTCCTCTGGGGACAGAGTATACGTGGACTCTCCCCCTTTAAGAGGTTTGGCATATACATAAGAACCGTCACGGTTATATATCCCCGTAAGAATCATGCCATCCTGGCTATCGTTAATCATGGCCATTGAGAAGCTCAGATCACTGCCACGCTCTCCATAAGCATTGTACCTTTTCACGCCAACTTTACCTTGAATGCGGGTCAGCTTTTGCATGACAACTTGCAGCTGATTCGTTTGCAGTTTGTGTTCATCCTCAATGCTGTCCATCTGAAGTTTCAGATTAATCAGCAATGATTCCAGGTCCTCTACTCCACTGCCAGCCATCATGGCTTCATATTTACGTTTAAACTTTCGTAACTTTGCCCCTTGAACAATACTCACAATCAGCAAGATCACCGTAAGTAATGCCATTCCGCCAATAATCCATAACAGCTGTTCCAGAATCAGCTCGTTTAATTCAGCCATGTAATTGCAACTACCCCTCTATATTTTTGATCAGATTAACGTCTGTCCTGTAATATTATCATTTATTATAAATCAACCCGATATCAAATGAGTTCATCATTTCAACTCTAATCTAGTCTGCCCCAGTCAATTCCAATACTGCCTTAACGAGTGCTTCCACATGTTCTCTAGTTGAATTGTATCCCACACTGGCCCTTACTGCTCCGGTAGCGGTTGTACCAGCAGATTCGTGTGCAAGGGGTGTGCAATGAAAACCGGAGCGAACCGCAATCCCATAATTCCGATCTAAACGGAAGGCGAGTTGTGCTGAATCATACCCATCTACAGTAAAAGATACTAATCCAGTGCGTGGCTGTCCAATCTCTGGACCAAGCATTCGTATACCCTTAACGGATGATAGCCCATCCATTATATGTTGGGTCAGTTCCCACTCATGTTGGTAGATGAACGTGGGTGTCATCTCAAGTACATGTTTCACACCCGCATTCAGCCCTGCGATCCCGACTGTATTCGGCGTCCCCGCTTCATACCGATCAGGACGCACCTTTGGCTGCTCCAGAGCTTCTGACTGACTTCCGGTTCCTCCATGAAGTAAAGGCTCTATATCGAGCTCTGGAGCAATGTACAAGCCCCCTGTACCCTGAGGACCAAGCAGTCCCTTATGCCCTGGAAAAGCCAACATATCAATGCCCAATTGTTGTACATTCACAGGCATAACCCCAGCACTCTGAGCTGCATCTACCAATAAGATCGCCTGATGTTTACGACATAGGAGCGAAATTTCTCCTATAGGAAGAATACTGCCAAGCAGATTCGAACTATGTGTACATACCACCAATCTGGTATTGGAACGAAACATACGTTCCATTTGCATCAGATCAATGGCTCCCGCAGCATTAACAGGTACATAATCAATCTCCACATTTCGGAGTCTGCGCATATACTCTAGTGGTCGTCTGACTGAGTTATGTTCAGCCATGGTGGCAATCACATGGTCGCCCTCTCTGAGCGAGCCTTGAATCGCCAGATTCAGTGCTTCTGTCGTATTTGATCCGAATGCAATATCATTCGCATTTTTGATTCCAAAGATATTGGATATGGATTTTCTCGCCTCGAACAATACACGACTTGCCTGAACAGCCATACGGTGACTTCCTCTGCCAGGATTGGCTCCGGCAATCTCCAATGCACTCAACATCGCATCACCGACAGTAGGTGGTTTGGGCCAAGATGTTGCTGCATGATCTAGATAGATAACTCCCTCCACCTCACAACCACCTCTGTCCTATAAATTAATAATTCGCCTGCACATATTGCACATATAACCCTATAAACAAAGAATGACATATCGTTTCTCCATGGTACAGAGGCGATATGTCATGACATGAGTAAGCCCCGCATGTTGTTAATGAATCATAGACCCGACTGTTATTGTAACAATTCCAATAGCCGTTCCAGATCCTGTTGACTGTAGTAGTTGAGCTCAATTTTACCTTTATCTTTATTATGCTTGATTTTCACTGTGGTTTTGAAACGTTCACGAAGAGATTCTTCCAATGTATCAATGAATGGATCTTTCTTTTTTAACTTCGATTTGGCTTTAGCCTCACCTGTTTTGGAGCGATCCAGTTGTTGAACAGCTTCCTCCAACTCACGTACACTCCATTGCTGATCAATGGTCTGTTTGGCAAGTTGCTTCACTATAACCTCGTCTTTAACACCCACGATCGCACGTGCATGTCCCATAGATAATGTTCCACGTGAAACATGGTCTTTTACTTCTTCGGGCAATGATAACAGACGCAAGAAGTTAGCAATGTGAGAACGTGATTTACCTACTTTTACAGACAACTCTTCCTGAGTCAACGCGAATTGATCCATTAACCCCTGATAAGCAACTGCAACTTCCATGGCGTTCAGATTCTCCCGTTGCAGGTTCTCGATCAACGCAATCTCCATTACCTGCTGATCACTGAAGTTGCGGACTACAGCCGGTACCGTGGCATTACCACAATATTGCGAAGCTCTGAACCGTCGTTCTCCGGCAATAATCTCATAACCTCGTAATACAGGACGAACAATAATGGGTTGTATGACACCATGCTGACGAATGGACTCAGCAAGTTCATGTATTGCGCCCTCATCAAATACTTTACGTGGTTGATAGGGGTTAGCCCGCAGTTGACTAATCGGGATTTCTACGACTTTATCATCGTCATTAATTGAAAGCGAAGGAATGAGGGCATCAAGACCTTTTCCAAGCCGCTTACTCATAAGAAATCACTTCCTTTGCGAGCTCTAAATACACTTCCGCCCCTCTTGAACGAGGGTCATACGTAATAATGGATTGACCATGAGATGGTGCTTCACTAAGCCGTACGTTACGCGGAATAATCGTTTGATATACTTTTTGTTGAAAATACTTTTTCACTTCTTCAATAACCTGAATCCCCAGATTGGTCCGTGCATCAAACATCGTCAGCAATACCCCTTCAATCTGCAGGGATGTATTCAGATGTTTCTGTACCAGACGAACCGTATTGAGCAACTGACTTAATCCTTCAAGTGCATAATACTCACACTGAATCGGAATGATCACCGAATCGGAAGCAGTCAACGAATTGATCGTTAACATACCAAGAGAGGGTGGACAATCGATCAGTATGTAATCATAGTTTTTTTTCACCATGGCGAGTGATTTTTTCAAACGAACTTCCCGTGATATCGTGGACACCAATTCGATCTCGGCTCCGGCAAGCTGAATCGTTGCAGGTATGATATGAAGGCCTTCAATCTGAGTCTCCAAAATTGCTTCTTGAGGAGGAACCTCATTAATAATGACATCATATATACAATTAGCCACATCTGCTTTATTGATTCCGACTCCGCTGGTTGTATTCCCCTGAGGGTCAATATCGACAAGCAATACTCTTTTCCCGAGTGAAGCCAGTCCTGCACCCAAGTTAACAGATGTCGTCGTTTTCCCCACACCGCCCTTTTGATTTGCTACGGCCATAATCTTAGACAATTACTTCACCTCAAATAAAATAGGAGTCTTTTCTGTAGGTTGTGAGATATTGTTAACAAAAAGCAGGCGGCTATCGTCCACACAAACAACAACTACCGTTCCATCAATATACCGACCGTTCTTTAAACATGTCAGACCTAACTTGCTTTATAGACATAAAAAGCGGCCCATTGCCGCCATAAGCTTCAATTATTTGCGTTTTGGAATATGGATAACGATCTCATAATGATCCTCATGGTCTGCTTCTTTTGTTTTGATGTCCAGACCAGAGCCAGTTACCATATCAATGGATTGGCGAATTGTATTAAGTGCAAGTCTTACATCCTTGGTAAAGGAAACACGTCTAGATTTTTTAATCTTGGAAGATTCCTTGTAGAAGGCAACACGTGCCTCTGTCTGTTTCACATTCAATTCTTTTTCGATAATCTCACCGAGCAACTTCATCTGCAGTTCTTCCGTATCCAGAGAAAGTAATGCTCTCGCATGCCGTTCAGAAATTTTGCGTTCCATCAATGCGGCCTTAATGCCGTCCGGAAGCTGTAACAACCGAATTTTGTTCGCGATGGTTGACTGGCTTTTGCCGAGTCGTTGTGCCAGACTTTCCTGTGTCAATTGATGCAAGTCGATCAGCTTCTGATAAGCGACAGCTTCCTCAATGGAAGTCAATCCTTCACGCTGCAAGTTCTCAATCAGTGCAATGGATGCGGCCTGAGAGTCGTTGAATTCACGCACAATAGCCGGAATCGTATCCAAACCCAATTTTCGAACTGCACGCCAGCGACGTTCCCCGGCAATAATCTCATATGATCCATTTCGCACGCGAACGACAATAGGCTGAATTACACCATGTGTTTTGATCGTCTGCAACAACTCATCAATTTTATCATCATCAAAAATAGTACGGGGTTGATATGGGCTGCTCACAATTTCATTAACCGGAATCTGTTTGATCTCATCTCCGTTATTGCGCTCCGCCAAACCAAACAACTTCGAAAATTGTTCTTTCATTCCGCAGATTACCACCTAGTTTCGTAATAGCTCCCACAGTCTTTGCAGGTGCTTCTTATTCAATAAGCGACCTTTCACATGCATCGTTCTTGGAATAAGTTTTGCCTTTCATAACGCTTTCTGTCATGCAACATCGAACGCATATCCATCTATCTATACATATAATCTATGATCGTTGTGACCCAGGATCGGATACTTCTATTCTATCATCTTTTCTATCATAATCCTATGCTTACCTATTCTTTAAACTCTACTAATTATCCTGCTTTTTCTTTGTGAATATTGGAAATATGACGACTTGCACACATTCAATTAATGAAATTGTTCATGAATTACTGTGCGTAAAATTCATCAATACAGGTTCTTTAAAAGATATGTAATACGAAGTATCTGTAATGTTGATCCAGTCCTCCATTTTAGAAAACAAAAAAAAGAGAATGTTTCACGTGAAACATCCTCTTCATCCATGTCTAAAATTCTATTTTGTTTTGACTTACTTCAAAACCATCACGCAACTATATCAGCGGAGTCTTCATTGGAGTACCTGGTTTGCGCGGATACTTATATGGTGTCTTATCAAATTTCTGAATCAGAATGATGTGACGCTCTGATTCTTCAACCGGCAGCTGGAAAGGATGAACAACCTTAACCCGTCCTTTCAGCTGATTGAAGCTGAACTCCGCTTCCTTCATTTCTTCACGCGGGTCTCCGCCCTTCATGGCAGCGAATATTCCACTTTTACGAACAAACGGAAGGCAGAATTCATTCAGCACAGCCAGCTTGGCTACTGCACGCGCCGTAACGAGATCGTAGCTGTCACGATACCCTTCTTTGCGTCCAATCTCTTCAGCACGTCCATGGACCAATTCCACATCAGTCAGACCAAGGATATCTACCACATGCTGTAGAAAGCCAATACGTTTATTTAATGAATCAATGATCGTAAGCTTAATATGTGGGAAACAGATCTTCAGTGGCAATCCCGGAAAACCCGCTCCTGATCCAATGTCAGCAAGCTTATTCACTTTGGTCATGTCAGTATAAAAAGCCAGCGATACCGAATCATAGAAATGTTTTGTATACACTTGCTCCCGATCCGTAATTCCAGTCAGATTCATCTTTTCATTCCAGGATACCAGTTCCTGATAATACAATTCGAATTGCTCCAACTGGAGTTCGCCCAGCTCTAATCCATGTTTCTTTAAGCGCCGCTGCAGTTGCTGTTGAATATCGTCCATTATTGTCCCCTTGCTGCGGTTACACGGTTATAATGCTCCAGGTAGACCAGCAGAATGGAGATGTCGGCAGGAGTAACTCCAGCAATACGAGAAGCCTGACCAATCGAGATTGGACGAATCGTAGCGAGCTTCTGTTTGGCTTCCATAGCAAGACCATGAATCTCATCATATACGATGGTGTCCGGAATTTTCTTTTTCTCCATCTTTTGCAAACGTTCCACGTGGATCAATTGTTTCTCAATATAACCCGCATATTTAATTTGTATTTCCACTTGTTCTTTCATATCTGCTGTCAGTTCTACCTCAGATGGTGAGAGCTGTTCAATCAGTTCATACCCCAGCTCCGGGCGACGCAGCAAGGTAAGCAACGTACTGCCATCCTGAATAGGTGTAGATCCGTACTCTTCCAGCTTGGCATTCACTTCAACCGGGCGAGCTTTAGCCACTTTCAGACGTGCGACTTCCTGCTCGACTTTCGCCTTTTTATCCAGGAATTTCGCATAACGCTCTTCAGGGATCAGGCCAATGTCATGTCCGATTTCCGTCAAACGCATATCTGCATTATCATGGCGAAGCAACAGACGATACTCAGCGCGTGAAGTCAACAGACGATACGGTTCATTTGTACCCTTTGTCACCAGATCATCAATCAGCACGCCAATATAACCTTGGGAACGATCAAGTATTACCGGCTCTTTCCCCTGTACTTTGAGTGCAGCGTTGATTCCAGCCATAACACCTTGTCCTGCTGCTTCTTCATAGCCGGAGGTACCATTAATCTGACCCGCCGTAAACAGACCTGGTAGACGTTTAGTTTCCAGTGATGGCCACAATTGTGTAGGCACCATCGCATCGTATTCAATCGCATAACCATTACGCATCATTTCCACTTTTTCCATACCTGGAATGGAACGCAGCATAGCCAGTTGAACGTCTTCTGGCATACTCGTAGACAACCCCTGTACGTAATACTCGGATGTGTTCTTGCCTTCCGGCTCAAGGAATATCTGATGTTTCGGCTTGTCGCTGAAACGAACAATTTTATCTTCAATGGAAGGGCAATAACGTGGTCCGGTTCCTTCAATAAGCCCCGAGAACATCGGAGCACGATGCAGATTATCATTAATAATCTGATGTGTATCCACAGATGTATACGTCAACCAGCAAGGCAACTGCTCATTATCGGAAGATTCTGTTTCATAGGAAAAGAACTTAGGCTTGTCATCGCCAGGCTGAATTTCGGTTTTGCTAAAATCAATCGTATCCTTATGCACACGTGGTGGTGTACCCGTTTTGAAACGAACCAGATCAAAGCCCAGTTCACGCAGATTCTCTGACAATTTAAGAGAGGGTTGTTGATTGTTCGGTCCACTCTCATACATCAACTCGCCCATAATTACTTTACCGCGCAAGTATGTGCCTGTTGTCAGAACGACCGCTTTAGCCCGATACTCTGTTCCGGTCTGAGTCACAACGCCTACACATTTTCCGTCTTCAACGATCAGTGAATCAACCATACCCTGACGCATTGTCAGATTACGTTCATTCTCCATCGTTTCCTTCATTTTATGCTGGTAGGAGAATTTATCTGCCTGAGCACGAAGCGCGTGAACAGCAGGCCCTTTCCCCGTGTTAAGCATCCGCATCTGAATAAAGGTTTTATCGATATTCCGTCCCATTTCTCCACCAAGTGCATCAATCTCACGGACAACATGTCCTTTAGCCGGTCCCCCAATAGATGGGTTACAAGGCATAAAAGCCACCATGTCCAGATTGATCGTAATCATTAGTGTTTTGGACCCCATACGAGCTGCGGCCAGCGCGGATTCCACACCAGCATGCCCTGCACCAACGACGATTACATCATAACTGCCGCCATCAAAAGTCATTCCCGTTTACCTCCTTATTCCGCTGCATTTGGTGTAACTCACGCAGACGGATCATGTTCTACAATAATGAAACTACTTCTAACCGTTCATCGGAACTTGCATCCCTATCTATATGAAACCAACACGTAATGGCTACAATATCATTCTATCCTTTGACAACAGGCAGAAATTGTACCTCTCCATCATACACTACGATTTAACTCAATCAGCAGTATATTATTTTTACTTTCCTAGACAGAACTGGGAGAAAATCTGATCAATTAATGCATCATGTGCTGTATCTCCAACAATCTCGCCCAAATGCTCCCACGCCAAACGAACATCAATCTGTATCATATCGATCGGAATGAACTGCTCTGCTGCTTCATAGGCATCCACCAGGGACTGCTTCGCTTTTTTGAGCAAAGCAATATGACGCACATTACTGACATAGGTCAGATCTGCTGACTCCAGTTTACCACTGAAGAATAGTGTAGAGATGGCATCTTCCAGTCGATCCACACCCAGATCATCTTTCACCGACATCGGTACAAGCCGTTCTTCCGGAATGTAACGAAGCAACACGTCACGTTCTACCTGTGGCGTTAAGTCCATTTTATTCATAATGATTATCGATTGTCTACCGCGGATTTGTTCCAATAATTCAATCTCATCGGGATGAAGTGGCTCCGCAGCATTCACAACCATCAAGATCAGATCGGCTTCACTTACTGCAGAACGAGAGCGTTCTACCCCGATCTTCTCAACAACGTCCATCGTTTCCCGTATTCCTGCCGTATCAAGCAACTTGAGCGGGATATTATTGATCGTAATGAACTCCTCGATCACATCACGAGTTGTTCCTGGAATGTCCGTGACGATAGCCCGGTTGTCTTGCGCAAGTGTATTCATCAATGAGGATTTACCTACGTTAGGTCGTCCAACGATAGCCGTCGTGATACCTTCTCGCAGGATCTTACCTTGCTCTGCTGTAGTCAGCAATTTATCAATTTCAGTCATAACCTGACTGGACTTTTCTTTAATAAAATCAGACGTTAACGACTCCACATCATGCTCGGGATAATCGATATTCACTTCAATATGAGCCAGTGTTTCCACCAATGTATATCGTAGATCACGCAATTTGGAGGACAACTTGCCTTCAACCTGTTTCAATGCAACCGAGAAAGCTCGGTCCGACTTGGAACGAATAAGATCCATGACTCCTTCCGCCTGAGACAGGTCAATCCGCCCATTAAGGAAAGCACGCTTCGTGAACTCACCGGGTTCAGCCAGACGAATATCAAGCTGCAACAACAGGTCCATGACCCGTTTAACAGACACTACACCGCCATGCGCACTGATCTCCACCACATCTTCTGTTGTGAACGAGCGTGGTGCTCGCATGACCGTAACCAATACTTCCTCAATCTTTTCCCCATTAACGGGATCTATGATATGACCATAATGAACCGTGTGAGATGCTGCCTGAGTTAAAGGGGTTTTGCTGCGAAAAATCTTTTCCGTCTCCGACACTGCTTCCGGGCCGCTGACCCGGATCACGGCGATACCCGCCTCTCCGACAGCCGTTGATATCGCTGTGATCGTATCACTGATCATAGTTATCTCTCCTTGCTCTATTTTAAATTGCCGTCCCTCTGGGGACG
Source organism: Paenibacillus sp. FSL H7-0942 (assembly GCF_045040715.1). Classification (NCBI taxonomy): domain Bacteria; kingdom Bacillati; phylum Bacillota; class Bacilli; order Caryophanales; family Paenibacillaceae; genus Paenibacillus; species Paenibacillus sp. FSL H7-0942. The sequence continues at coordinate 7,003,939 of NZ_CP150279.1, forward strand.
CCATATCCATTTTCAAATCTATTAATGATATATCATATGACATGTTGTTTATTATATTAAGTCCACTCTTTACTTGTTCTACGCACCTTATCAAATTGCTTCTGTACGAAAAAAGCAATGGCTTCTGCACCGGGCAGGAAGCCATTGCGTCTTCAATTTCGTGTTATTTCGTCGTAATAACCACACGCCGATTAGGCTCCTCGCCCTTACTTAACGTCTTAATCTGCGGGTGATTTTGCAGTTTTGCATGGATGACTTTTCGTTCGAGCGGAGGCATTGGTTCCAGTACAACTTCCTTACCGGTACGGATTGCTTGTCCAGCCAACCGTTCAGCCAGATCCTCCAGCGTCTTCCGCCGACGTTGACGGAAATTCTCCGCGTCGAGCACAATTCGAACGAAGCTTTCCGAATATCGGTTCGCTACAATGTTCGTTAGATACTGAAGCGCATCCAGCGTCTGTCCACGTCTGCCAATAATCATGCCCAGATCTTCGCCGGCAATATTGAAGATATGTCCATCCCGCTGTTTTTTGATATGCACTTCAACATCCAGTCCCATACCTGCTGCGACCTCTTTCAAGAAAGCAGCCGCTTCTTCATAGGGATTTTTAGCTGCAACATCCTCGAGTAATGCATCTACTTCAGATTTGTATGCAGCTGGTTTGATCGGCTGTGGAACAACTTCCGGTACAGGCAATAATTTCACTTCAACTTTGGCCGCCCTCACCCCGAACAAACCCAGGAATCCTTTTGACGGCTGCTCTAACACTTGTATCTCGACCTTGTCCCGACTTACGCCAAGCTCGGTCAATCCTTGGTTTACAGCATCTTCAACGGTTTTTCCTGACGTAATGACTTTGGTCATTTCGATTTTTTGGCCCCTTTCGACCCTTTTCCAGATACGGTCGCTTTGCCACCGTTTTTGCGTTTAGCTCCATTTTTGGAAGAGCTATTCTGCTTCACGTTGACCTCAGCCACGATTTTATCATTATTCCGGTAAAGGAAATAGTTTTGCACGATCGTGTAGATGTTACTGTAGAACCAGTACAGCGGAAGTGCTGACGGGAACTGATAAGACATCACGAAGATCAAAATCGGGTACACCCACAGCATAAACTGCATCGGACCCACTTGCTGTGCAGGGTTCATACGCATCATCATCCATGTTTGAATGAATGTTGTGATGGCAGCCAGCACTGGCAAAATAAACAGGTGATCGGGTGATCCGAGCTGGAGCCACAAGAAATCATGCGTTCTCAGACTGGAGTTTCCGTAAATTGAGTTATAAAGTGCGATGTAAATCGGCATCTGAATGATAAGTGGCAGACAACCGGCCATCGGATTAACTTTGTTCTCCTGGAACAACTTCATCGTTTCTTGCTGAACTTTCTCAGGTGTATCTTTAAACTTGGCTTGAATCTCCTTCAGCTGCGGCTGAATGGCCTGCATAGCTTTGGAGCTACGGACTTGTTTCATTGTTAGTGGTAAAATCAATGTCCGTACAATAAGCACCATCACGAGGACGGCCAGTCCATATTCACCTTTGAACCAGTTGGCGAATGTATCCAGCGCCAGTGAGAACCAGTACACAACATTGGCTTGCCAAAAAGAATCACTATTCTTTAGATCTTCCGTAGTAACCCCGGCTCCTTGTGGAGTACATCCGGCGAGCACAGTGACCATTGCAATGACTGCAATGAGGAGAATCCACTTCCCCTTTGATGTCTTCAATCGCGACACTTCATAACCCCTCTCTTAACCAATCCATTCCATCGTAAAATCATACCATAATTAGGAGGACAAATAAACCGAAGCTTACCGCTTGCTCGACTTCAAAAGAGAGCCCTTTCGCATCGCATGTAGCAGGCTTTTTTCCATTTCCTTATAGGGCATGTCCAGTGCACCTTTTCTGACGATAAAAATCAGATCCATCTGCGTGACGATTTCATGCTCATGATGACGAACAATTTCCTTGATCATGCGTCTCATCCGGTTGCGTACGACAGCGTTTCCGATTTTCTTGCTGCATGATACGCCGACCCGAAATTGTTCCGTATCTTTACGGCGACAGCCATACACCACGAATTGATGATTGGCAAACGATTTCCCATACCGGTATACGCGACTAAAGTCCGCCCGGTTTCGTAGACGCAGTCTTTTATACACGGCGCTTCTCCTTGCTCTTCTCCACCAATGTTATTGACGGAGGCCTCATTACTGATTTAGTATAGGCTTTCTTGAATGACGGTAAACCGCCTTGGCGACAACTTCATTTGGGATGATTGTTAATCAGCTACTTGAACTGATCCGCATTCATCCGGGATGAATGTTGATTGGCCATTTCAACCTATCAACGATTCATCATTATATAAGGTAAGTTTTCGAAAAATGGAAAACTCACTCAACATACATTCGTGTGTGTTCAGCACTTTTTCGCAGACCATTCAGACCTGATCTGTAGCAGCATCCAGTCTGATTTGAGCTAATTAAGAAAAAAAAGACCACCTCGGTGGTCTTCAATGCATTAAGCACTCAGGTTTTTACGGCCTTTAAGGCGACGTGCGGCCAAAATTTTACGGCCGTTGCTCGTGCTCATTCTTTTCCGGAAACCATGAACTTTTTTACGTTTGCTAACGTTCGGTTTGAATGTAGGTCTCAATGTATTGCACCTCCTCACAAGGAAATACTTATGTGATGAATCACTTTCATCTTCACAGAAAACACCTTTATATATTTAACCATGATCACCTGGAAAAGTCAACTGCATGGCGTAAGGCTTCTCCCTCTTTTATAGACACTCTCCATCCCACCCATAGTAATGACCACAGTCCGTTCACTTCAATACCATTACCAAGCCCCGAAGAGAGTCCTGAAAGTTATCCCCAGACCCTGATCAGATCACCCTATTTCATCGTTTATAGTTATCCACACCCTCCAATACCTGTTATCTCCTTCATTACATCCTGTTTAAAGTTATTCACATGTGGATAATGATTATAGGCTATTAATATCGTCAAATTCTAATCCCGTTGTATCCGCTTCAATTAAGGTTTACAAGCTTTTGAGAAAGGTGTAGGATAAAAATCACATCTTGTATACAAGTAGTCCTTTGAAAAAAACATTAACCGTTAGCTTGTAGCTACAGACTATGGATTGAACTGAATGTCCAGTCCGCAAAATAGTTATGCTATGATCAGTAATGAACTGATTACTTATTAATAGGAGCGTTAGCCATATGTTATTTCCTTCTTCCTGGCTTCAAGGGGCTTCCCGTGGTGAAGCCATTGCCTGCGAATTAAGGCTGCGGATCATCAGCGGTACCCTTCGACCTGGAGAGATTTTGTCGGAAAACCGAATTGCGGCTGATTTTGACAGCAGTCGTTCACCTGTCCGTGAAGCGTTGCGAACATTGTCCAATGAAGGACTTATTCGACTTGAACGTATGGGTGTCGTTGTCATTGGACTACGAATCAAGGATGTCGAAGAATTGTATGATGTCCGTTTCCTGATTGAAAGTTTTGTGCAGCAGCGACTTGCTGGTGATGTCCCAGAATCATTAATCACCCAGCTGCGTAACGTGATCGACAAAATGCAACTTGCTGGACGGCATCAGGACGCTGTCGAATTCGCCTATCAGGATCTCGTTTTCCACGAGACCATCATTGAAGCTGCTCAGCATTCCCGTATTTCACATCTATGGAAGAGTATTCGATATGTTGTGATGACCGTTATGCTGCTCACAACGCGCAGAGTATTTGTTCAAGGTGAGCAGAAAGTAAGCGCTGTAATTGAGAAACACCTTTTGCTCGTTGAAGCACTTGAATCAGGTGACAAGGTGCTCATTCAGGCTGGAGTCCGCACGTATTTCCAAGATTCTGGCAAAACCCTGCACGAAAGCTTTGATTCTTAATAGGTGCAAGGCGTTTGCAATCATATCCGTCGTGAATGATTGCGGCTTAACTTGTCGACAAGTATACAAAATGCGATTTTGTTTCAAATTTGGGCATGATAAAACTACATTTTTCGCCAACACCTTCTGCGATACTGGTACACATTTATTTGTTGACGATAATTTCACTTGTAAGCGTTCTATATCAGAAATAAAGGAGCACACAACATCATGAGCACTCTTTTTGGACTATCCCACAACGCAACATTATTGGTTTGGACGTTAATTGCGATCGTTTTTCTGATCGTTTTGATCTCCAAGTATAAATGGAATCCCTTTATCACCCTACTGTTGTCCGCATTAATGCTCGGTTTGCTTACAGGCATGAAACCTGCCGATGTGATCTCTTCCATTACCGGGGGACTTGGCGGCACACTTGGAACCATCGCAATTGTTATTGCTCTCGGTACGATGCTTGGTAAGATGATGGCCGAATCTGGCGGTGCCGAGCGCATTGCAACTACATTAGTTGATCGGTTTGGTGTGAAACGTGTGCACTGGGCCATGATGATTGTTGGATTTATCGTTGGTATTCCCGTTTTCTTCGAAGTTGGCGTGATTTTGATGATCCCCATCATTTTTACCGTTGCACGCAAAACCAACATGTCTTTGCTTCAGATTGGTATTCCCATTTTGGCGGGTCTGTCGACTGTACACGGTTTGGTTCCACCCCATCCAGCGCCAATGATTGCAATTGAAGCCTTCAGCGCGGATCTGGGTAAAACCATTTTGTACTCCCTTATTGTTGGTATTCCTACAGCGATTATTGCGGGTCCTTTGTTTGGTAAGTTTATTGGTAAAAGAATACACACCGAACCGCCAGCAGAACTGGCTGAACAATTCGCAACCAAAACAAACAGCAACATGCCTGGGTTTGGTATTACCCTGTTTACCATATTGCTGCCGGTTATTTTGATGCTGATTGGTTCCATAGCAAGCATCATTGACCCAAATGCCACGAGCGGTTTCACCGTTTTCAGTGAATTTATCGGTCATGAGATCATTGCTTTGCTCATTTCAGTTGTATTTGCCCTCTTTTCACTCGGCTTTGCACGTGGATTCACCAAACACGATATTTCCCGTTTCACCAGTGAATGTCTGGCGCCTACGGCGACCATCATTCTCATTATTGGTGGAGGCGGTGCCTTCAAACAGGTATTGATCAATAGTGGTGTGGGTAACGCGATTGCTGAAGTCGCTACCCATGCCAACATCAACGTGATCCTGTTTGCCTGGCTTGTCGCTGGTCTCATTCGTGTAGCTACCGGTTCAGCAACCGTAGCCATGACAACAGCCGCCGGTATTGTCGCTCCAGTGCTTGCACTCACACCAGGGGCCAATATTGAGCTGGTTGTACTCGCCACAGGTGCGGGGTCACTCATCTTGTCTCATGTAAACGATGCGGGATTCTGGATGATCAAAGAATTCTTTAATATGAGCGTTTCCCAGACATTGAAAACGTGGACCGTTATGGAAACACTATTATCTGTAGTGGGACTGATCTTTATTTTGCTCCTGAGTACAGTGGTATAAATGGAGTATCTATAGTAGAAAGAAATTAAAATCTCATCGCTTTCTGGAGAAAGAAGGATTAAATACATGAACAACTATATGATTGGGATCGATATTGGTACCACCAGTACCAAATCCGTATTATTTACCGAGCAAGGCTCTGTCGTCAGTACCTCAACGCAGGAATACCCTTTGTATACCCCGGCACCCGATGTTGCCGAGCAGGACCCTGAAGAGATTGTGCAAGCAGCCCTCCGTTCTGTGCGAGGAGTTATGGATCAGAGTGGTGTTGCTGCCGAGCAGATCCTGTTTGTATCCTGTAGCTCGGCTATGCATAGTGTCATTGCCATGGGACAGGATAATAAACCCTTAACCCGTTGCATCACCTGGGCGGATAATCGAAGTGCAGCTTGGTCTGCCAAGCTGCAAGAGAATGGATTGGGCCATCGCATTTATCTGCGCACAGGTACACCGATCCATCCCATGTCACCGCTGACCAAATTAATGTGGCTGCGCCACGATGAACCTGAACTTTTTGAGAGTACCGCCAAATTTATTTCGATTAAAGAATATCTGTTCTTCCGTCTATTCGGACAATATGTCGTCGACCATTCCATCGCTTCCTGCACAGGTTTGCTCAATCTGGAACAACTGGACTGGGACGCAGAGGCCCTTGAGGTTGCAGGCATTACACCCGACCATCTCTCGAAGCTTGTACCTACAACACATATATTAGAAGGAATGAATCTCGAATTGGCTGAAAAAATGGCTCTCTCCCCCTCTACGCCCTTTGTTATTGGCGCAAGTGATGGGGTTTTATCCAATCTCGGCGTAAACGCCATTGAACCTGGTGTTGTCGCAGCAACCATCGGAACCAGCGGGGCCATTCGCACTGTCGTGGACCGTCCGGTTACCGATCCCAAAGGTCGAACCTTCTGTTATGCCCTCACAGAGAATCTTTGGGTCATTGGTGGACCTGTGAATAACGGTGGCATGCTGTTTCGTTGGGTGCGGGATGAATTCGCCGCGTCTGAAGTGGAGACAGCGAAACGACTTGGCATCAATTCCTATGATGTACTGACCAAAATTGCCGAACGTGTCCGGCCGGGATCGGAAGGGCTTCTGTTCCATCCGTACCTTTCGGGCGAACGTGCCCCTTTATGGAATCCGGATGCCCGTGGCTCCTTTTTTGGCTTAACACTCCATCACCAGAAAGAGCATATGATTCGTGCTGTCCTGGAAGGGGTTATTTTCAACCTATATACGGTACTGCTCGCCATGGAAGAACAGATTGGGCAACCAACCTCCATTCAAGCCACTGGTGGGTTTGCACGCTCTCCTCTCTGGCGCCAGATGATGTCTGATATCTTCAATCAGGAAGTGGTTGTACCCGAGAGCTTCGAAAGTTCCTGTCTGGGTGCCGTCGTGCTTGGTTTGTACGCTACAGGGCGGATCCAATCGCTTCATGCCGTTTCTTCCATGGTCGGTACAACGCATCGGCATACCCCTATCAAAGAGAATGCTGTACTCTACCAAGAGCTGCTGCCCATCTTTATTCGGATCTCTCGCAAACTGGAAGAGGAATACGCAGATATCGCTGAATTCCAGCGTAAGATGTCCCTTCCCCGTCTCTAAATCATCAATCCATACTTCGTCTCTGCATTAAAAAAGAGGGTGTCCTCTAAAACCAAAAATCGGTTTTAGAGGACACCCTCTTTTGCTATACACGCATAATCTATCCTTTGATTTCATATTATACATTCATACACTTCAACCTCCATATTCGATCATCAGCTTACCCCTTGATCCTCATAATTCTCATTACATATGTCTCAAAATGAAGTCATCTATGTCCATTATTCTTATACATTGCCATCACAGAATTACCATCTGCTCAGAAAATACACCACTGATCTTGTTCAATTAAAAGCATGAGTTTACTCCCCTCTCCATATCCATCCAGACACTGAATTCGTCGCTTTCATCATCGCCCCATTGGCAAGAAAAACGCGAGGGTGAGAGGTCACTCTTTTTCTGATCTCAATCATGCTTTGTTTTCACTTCACGGTTATCCACAGACAGGTTATTCACAAACGAAGAATACTTTTACACACAATTTGGCATCATTTGACGGATAACCTGTGTATAAGACATTTTTGGTTTTTGGGTCATTCTGTCGAAAATTAAACAGTTTATAAACAATATATTGTGTTGTGACTAAAAATTATACACAAGTTATTGAATTTGTGGATAAAATCACGCGATACGTTGAAATGCGGGGTTTCTTTTGCTATGATTGTATTACTTTTGGATGTGAATATGTGATCTGACCCATAATATTATCAACAGCCTGTGGATAAAGTTGTGAACAATTTTCCGTTGTTCATACTTTTTTTGTTTTCGACCTGCGGGGGTTTGGGGATAAATTCAACAATATATCTCGTATTTCGACACTGCATCATGGCTTAAGCCACACTTGGAACATGTAAAAGGAGTGACAGTCT